>CBDIRC010000002.1:0-252050 GCA_965284095.1 Sediminibacterium sp. | reverse complement strand
CAATGTAATTACTGAAATTAAAGTCCAATTTAATTCTAAAGGGTTTAGTGGAAATGTAGAAAAAAATGTTGTACTTGTTCTCGATAATGAAATAAAATTCTATAAACTCAGTTTTTTTACAAACGTTTTAAATAAAAATTGATTGGTATTTTAAATTAAAGAAAATTTGATTATTTCCATAAACATTAAAAATTCAATTGATTTAGAAATCATTAATTTATGAAACTTTTGTATTTTCTACTTTGGATCTTATTCTTTCTAATGCTAATTATCGGAAGCAAATTAGATATGAAGTATTATACGGTATACACCATTCTTTTAGTAATCAATTGCGGCCTGATTGGCTTAGTTAAATTCAAGTACCTAAAACAAAAATAAATTTCTCTTTTTATTGTACCTTCCATTCATGGCAGGCAGCAACAAAAACATTTTTCAAAGAACCATACGATTCATTGGTAAGTTATTCTTGATATTGTTTATCAGCTCTACAGTGTATTTATTTATTTGTAAATGGTTGATGCCTCCCATTACTGTTACTCAAATCAGCAACGCATTTGGTTATGGGTTGAAAAGGGATTATGTGGCTTGGGATGATATTTCTTATAATGCAAAATTAGCCGCTATTGCCAGCGAAGATCAGTCTTACCCCGATCATAGCGGCTTCGATTGGGATGCAATAGAGAAAAGCCTCAAGCCAAAAAAGAAAAATAAAAAATCCAAAATACCATTGGGTGGAGGTGCCAGCACCATCACACAACAAACGGCAAAGAATGTATTTCTATGGCAGGGAGGATATATTACCAAGTACATTCGTAAAGTACCGGAGCTGTATTTCACGGTAATGATCGAATTAATATGGGGCAAGAAAAGAATTTTAGAAGTGTATTTGAATACCATTGAAATGGGGCCTGGTATTTTTGGAATTGAAGCTGCAGCGCAAAACTATTTTCATAAATCAGCCAAAAAACTTAGCCGTTCTGAAGCGGCAATGATCATAGCCTGCTTGCCCAATCCTAAAAAGTTTTCGGTACAACCGATGAGTAGAAGGGTGTCTTGGCGTTACCCACAAATCGTGCATCAAATGCAAAATATAGAAGATGATGAAGATATTGCTGCTTTAATTAGATGATTTTATCAATTGCCTGAATAGCAGCAGCCAGCCTCTCCTCATAATTGCCGCTAATAATTGTCCAAGGAACAGATTGATTGATGAGCAAGTCTTTGTAAATATTGAATAATTCAATTCTTGGTTTTTCGTCGGGGTATTCACGCAATTCATCTTTTACCCAAGGCAGATCGATATTGCAGAGTAAATAATGATCGTATTTTCTTTTTACAATTTGATCGAGAATAAAAAAATCGCATTCCCCAAAAACATATTCACTCCATACTTTCATTACATACATATCTGTATCTATAAAAAGCAAGGGTGGTGTATTGATTGTTGCAGTTGCTTCATCTTCTAACGCTAACTGACCTTTTGCAATGTTTACCAAATCTGCCGCATTGTAATCCATGCCATTGGTTAACAAATACTCTCTGGCAAACTCCCTACACCATTTAGTTTTGTAATGATCGGCCAATAAAGTACAAAGGCTACTTTTTCCGGTAGACTCTGGCCCGATGATCACGATCTTTTTAATGGGTTGCATGTTTTGCTTTTTGTTGCCAGCTAATCAATCCTGCAATGGCTAAGATCAAGAGTACCAAAAACTGTACACTGGTAAATACATATCCTTTGATAAAGTATAACGGTATAGAAGCAATATTTGTTGCTATCCACCAGATCCAACTCTCTACTTTTTTTCTGGCCATTAACCACATGCCTGTATAGGCTGTTGCACTGGCAAATGCATCGGCCCAGGGAACAGCTTCTGGAGCAAAAGATTGTTTAAGCCAACTGAGTGCAGCAAAAATCAACACATAAAAACTTGCAAAGAATAATACTTGTTGCATCCATTCTTTACGATCACTAAAACTGATATGTAATACAGGTGCTGTGTTGCTCTTGTCTTTTTTAGACCATAAAATCCAACCATAAATACTCATCACAGAGTAGTAAAAATTCACGCTTGCTTCACCCAATAAATTTCCTTTAACACTCAAATAAATATAAAAAATAGTATTTACCAGTCCCACAGGATATACCAAAATATTTTCTTTTCTGCTAAACCAAACAGATGCAATACCTGCCAGGACAGCTACAAACTCAATCGGGCCAGTGGCTTTTAGCCCTTGAATAAATGCATCAAAAACGGTAGATAATTCCATCTTTAAATTGCCAGCTGGCAATCGGTTTTTTTTGTTGAAGAATAAATGCAAGATCTATCAAATCATCGTTCTCACCATAAAAAAACCAAATCAAGTAAAAATGTTGATTGGTATTAAAATGCGTTATTTCCTTTGGGATGTCTTTATGCGGTAATGCAACCGTATTTATTCCGGTTAAATAATATAATGCATCGTTGGCGTTGGCAAAAACGGGAGGCTGGTATTTTTTCAAATCTTTTTTGATAAAAGCAACCATAGGAGATTTTGTCCATTGATCTTCACTATATCCTGGAATACCTGCAACACCTACACCTTCCCAGGTATCTCTGTTCAATTTGTATTGATGCAATTGCACAAATCCATACAACCCTAAAAAAGTCAAGCCTATCAATACTCGTACTATTTTTATTTTTCCAATCATCAATCGATCAACCAATAAAGCCAATAACAAAATGATCGGAATAAATATTGGCGATAGTAGCCTGCTACTGAGTGTTTCAAAACGAGAAATAGATGCGGTGATCAACATGAAAAAACTATACACCAAAAAGAACAAAGCAATAATGGTTGAATAGCGATTATAAAATTGAGCTTGTATAAAATGATAAACAGCCCAAATAAATGTCATTAGTAAGAATAGAATCAATAACATAACAGCAAGATTCCCTTGCCCTTCAGGTATTGGAAACCAATAACCAATTACCGCTCCAATATCTTGCAGATTATCTCCAAAACCCCTGATCGCTTTTTCACGTACTCCTGTGTAAGTGCCCGATACCATTGCATTTCGGGCTAGGTTAACCAATGCCAAAGAAGCGCCAATAATGCCCATTAATAAACCATGCAAGAATTTTTGTTTGAATTTCAACTGCGGATTAAACAATATTAATGCTCCCCCGGTGAGTATAAAAACAATTCCTACATAGCGAACCGAAAATCCAATAGCTGCAATACAAGCCAACAATAACAAGCTAGATAATGATGATTGATGCAAATATTTTTTTGCAGCCAACACATAAATTAAAATGATCAAAATAAACAACGTTTCCGACCAAAGCATGGTGTACACTTCTAACAACGCAGGGCTGCATGCCAACAAAAGCAAGATCAATATTCTTAAAATACCATTGCCTTTAGTAGAGGCCTTCAATATAGCAGAGCAGCAAAAAAGAATGGCCGAAAAAATCAACGCGTTAATAATTGGTAAACTATTGGTGATAGCAATCGGGCTGATACATTTGATCAATGCTAAAAAAACAGGATAGCCCAATGGAAACAACACAAAGGGCTCATTATTAAAATCGGTAAAAGAAAATCTTTCTACTATATGATTAGCTACGCTCAAATACTGAACCGAGTCTGGCGAAATTCCAATGCCACTGTGTTGCGTAAATAATAAGATGAGTAGGAAAGCCAATGAAGATGCAATCAATGCATCCCAATAGTCTGTGAATATTTTATGAATGGTGTTTTTCATTCAGCTTTAACGCTTGCTCTATCGATGCTTGATGATGAGTAGCATGATATGCTGTAAAATAAAGCATTTCGCGCAAAGTCAATTTGCCGAGTAAGGGATGCGGTAAAATGTTTTTATCCAAAGACGCTTCCGATTGTCGATCGATTTTTTTACAAAGCGCTTTAACTAAATTGGTCAAACGATCGATCAATTTGGTTTTAGCTTCAAAAGGAATAAAGGGAGGCTCAAATTTTGCTGGTGCTTTTCCACCACCAGCCAATTTAGATTGGTATTTAGCAACCAATTCTTCATAGCTTTTAGATGGCCTGTTGGCTTTACCAAATAAAAGTACAGGTATGAAATTAGGTAAACCCATGGCCATATTTACAGGAGCAACACTTTTGATCATATGATCCAATTGCTTTCCTGCAGACCATTTGCCTTCGGCCGCCAATAAAAAAGCATGTTCATCCAAACCTTCCAAACAATTGATCAGGTTTTGATAAGCATGCTCTATTGAATCAATAATCGCTTCTTTAGTCATGATAGCTTATTCAGCTTCTGCAACTACTTCTTTAACTTCCGGAATCATGCGTTTCATCATTCCTTCAATTCCAGCTTTTAAAGTAATCATCGAAGATGGGCATCCGCTGCAACTTCCTTGCAACATCAGGTTTACAATACCGTCGTTGTAGCTTTTAAACTGTATAGCGCCACCATCCATTTCAACAGCAGGCTTCACATAATTCTCCAATAATTCCTTCACTCTTTTTACAATATCATCATCATCGGCATTCACCGTATTGGTAGCTTCTTGTTTTACTTTGGCCACTTCATCATCATTTACCACAACACCGCCATTTTCTAGATAATCTTTTAAAAAGTTTTTGATGGTAGGAATTACATCCTGCCAATCTTCTGTATCCATTGTTTTGGTAAGGGTAATGAAATTGCTGGCAATGAACACACTTTTGATAAAAGGGAAACTGAATAATTCTTTTGCCAAAGGAGAGGGAGCAGCCAATGTTTCATCCGCAAAATCAATGCTTTTGCCTGGGTACAACAATTTATTGGCCACAAACTTCATGGTTTCTGGATTAGGTGTCATTTCGGTATAAATACTAATTACCGGGTTGCCTGTTTGAATCATATCTGTCAATTTTATCGATACTTACGTAAAGTACAAAAATAAAACAATTCCCGAGAGGCCAAAGTGGGTTCGGTCCGAAACACTAAAATAGGGCCTTATTTTTACGGATATCGACAATCTACTCAATAAATAGCCTGTTTTTGCGTTCTAATTCATACGGAATTACCTATTCAAGCCATGCGCCAGCTATTATTTACCATATTACTCTTAGGTCTTTTGACTACCGGGTTTTCTCAGGGAACGGGTTTTACCTTGGGTATTAACCTTTGTGGTGGAGAAATGGGGGAGAATAATATTCCCGGAACACTCAACAACCATTACTCCTATCCAACAGAAGATGAAGTAGATTATTTCTATAAAAAAGGCTTTAAATTAGTTACAATTCCCTTTAGATGGGAGCGTATTCAAAAAGATCTGGGTGGAGACCTGGATTACCAGGAAATCGGAGAAATTAAAAAAGTGGTAGGATGGTGTTCCAATAAAGGCATGCAGGTTATTATTAGCATGCACAATTCGGGCAGGTATAGAAAATACGGAATTGACTATTTAATTGGAACCTATTCGGTAAGCCGGGCAGATTATGCAGATGTTTGGAATAAATTGGTGAATGCATTTTCGGGATACCAAAATATTTATGGTTATGAAATAATGACCGAGCCGCATGAAATGCAGGGCTTTGATTGGTTTACTACTGCACAACAAGCCATCAATTCTATCAGAGAAGCCGATAAGAGAAACCATATCATTATTGCTGGAGAAAATTATGCTGCAGCAGAAAGCTGGAAAGAATACAGTGATAATTTAAAAAACCTAAAAGACCCTTCTGATAAGATCATTTACAACGCACATTGTTTTTTTGATCTGGACTTTACAGGAAAATACCTCTATTCATACGAACAAAATAAAGTGGAAGACTCAACAGGAATAAAAAGAGTCCAACCATTTGTAAATTGGCTAAAAGACAATAATAAAAAAGGAATGGTAGGCGCTTTTGGAGTGCCAGATACCGATCCACGTTGGTTAAAATTGATGGAGAATTTTATTCGTTATCTCAATAACAATAATGTAGCTACTAATTATTGGGCTTCCGGAAAAAGATGGAGTGGTAATCCATTATCGGTTTATCCATTGGCACAAACTGACCGACCACAGATGAGTGTTTTACAACAATTTATTACTGGAGTAGCGTATGAAGAAAAGCAAGTAATTGCTGCAACTGCACAAACAAATTCAAATAGCAATTCTGCTGAATCAAATAATAACAACTCAACTCAAAATAACGCGCCGGTAATTGAAAGAACGCCAGTTCCTACTTTACCACCACCTCCTCCCGAAAGCTTTTTATTTTTACCTGGCACAGTATTGCTACCACAACCCAACGGTGGCTTATACAAACCTACACTGAAGCAAATGCCAACAGATAGCGGAGTAAGGGTTGCGAAGTATAAAAATTAATTAAGAAACAATTCTCAACTTAGCATAGTTGAGCATTATTTTTTTCTCCCCGTTTTTTTCAAATTGAATCGTAGCAACCGGATTGTGCGCAGAACCTTCTATACTGGTTACATTACCAAATCCAAATTTTTGATGTTCTACTTTTTGCCCAGCTTCTAAATTAGATGTATCGCTTGCAATAAAATCAGCAGATGGAATATGTATCGCCACTTTAGACGTTGGTGGTACAATAGGTAAATATTCGGGTTTAGTAGTTGCTGGTTTTTTATTGGGAGCTGGTCCGTATTTTTTTTCTGCTTGAGCAGTGTCTCTGTAATTAAATCCGCGCTGCATTCTTTCATAGGCACCGCCCCAATCTGTGCTGGAATTATTTCTTGCTCCACCACCTGCATAAGATTTATCTACATTGTCTTCCGGCATTTCTTCTATAAATCTACTTGGTTCGTTTTGCACCAATTGACCAAAACGATACCTCGAATTAGAATAGGTTAACCAAAGTCTTTGTTTAGCTCTTGTAATGGCAACATAAAATAACCTACGCTCTTCTTCTAATTCTTCTCTGGTATTGATGCTCATGGCGTTGGGAAAAAGTGTTTCTTCTACCCCACCAATAAATACACAACCAAATTCTAAGCCCTTTGCAGCATGAATGGTCATTAGTTTTACAACATCATTATTTTCTTTATCATCATCTGCATCGGTTAATAAAGTAATCTGTTGCAAATAAGAACCCAATGTTTTGTCTCCCAGTTCTCCATCATCATTGCTAGGGCTCTCTGTCCATTCTTTAATGGAGTTGAGCAACTCTTGAATATTTTCATAACGAGCTAAACCTTCTGTGGTTTTATCGTTGAATAATTCTTTCACTAAATTGGTATGCTTACCCACTTGCACTGCTACATCATAGGCGTTCTTATCGGTAAGCATGCTTTGGAAATAACGAATCATCGTTACAAAATTTTGCAATGCTTCTAAAGTACCCGCTTTAAATCCAAACTCTGCTGCCCTGCTCACCACATCAAACATGGAAATATTATGTTCATTGGCAAAAATCACACATTTCTCCATCGTGGTTTTTCCAATGCCCCTAACCGGATAGTTGATAATTCTTTTGAGTGCTTCTTCGTCTTGGGTATTTACAATCACGCGTAAATAACCCAATAAATCTTTGATCTCTTTTCTTTGGTAAAAACTGGTTCCACCATAAATGCGATAAGGGATACCCATTTTGCGCAAGCTTTCTTCAAAAGATCTACTCTGTGCATTAGTGCGATATAAAATCGCAAAGTCTTTATTAAAAAAATGATTGCGTAATTTTTGTTCTTGAATGGTGTCGGCTACAAATTTCCCTTCTTCATTATCGGTCATGGTTCTTACCAAGGATATTTTTTCTCCTGCCGCATTATCGGTCCATAGGTTTTTTGGAATCTGTCCTTTATTATTTTTAATGACCTGATTGGCTACATTAATGATCTGGCTGCTGCTTCTGTAATTCTGTTCGAGCTTAACCACTTTTACATCATCATAATCTTTCTGAAACTGTAAAATATTTTCGATGGTTGCTCCGCGAAAGCTATAGATACTTTGAGCATCATCGCCTACCACACAAATATTTTCGTGAACAGCTGCCAAGAGTTTAGTGATTTGATACTGCACAGCATTGGTATCCTGGTACTCATCAATTAATATGTACTTGAACTTATGCTGGTATTTATGAAGCGCATCCGGAAAATTTTTCAGCAGCTCATACATTTTTAATAATAGGTCATCAAAATCTAATGCACCATTTTTAAAACAACGGTTGGCATAAGCTGCATATACTTTTGAAATGGCCGGACGATTAGCCCGCATATCTTCCTGCTGAATATAATAATCATTGGCATATTCTGCTGGGCCTACCAATGCATTTTTTGCGGAAGAAATTCTATTGCCAACAATATTCGGTTTATAATGTTTGTCGTCTAAATTTAATTCGTTGATCACCGTTTTTAAAACAGAACGACTATCATCGGTATCATAAATGGTAAAGTTGCTTGGATACCCTAAGCGTGTTGCTTCGGCTCTTAGAATTCTGGCAAATACACTATGAAAAGTTCCTATGTATAAATTTCTTGCTTCTGAATTGCCGAGAATTTTTTCAATTCGCTCTTTCATTTCAGCAGCAGCCTTATTGGTAAAAGTGAGTGCCAGAATATTAAAAGCATCCACTTTTTCGGCAGACATTAAATGCGCGATACGAGTGGTCAATACTTTTGTTTTTCCACTTCCTGCTCCAGCCACAATCATGATCGGACCCTTTACATGCTTTACCGCTTCTGTTTGGGGTTCATTCAATCCTTTCAAATACTCCTGCATACAATTCACTTTCAGGTTGCAAGATAAGCCGTTGTAAGTAGTAATCGCGAAGCGTGAATAAATAAGGGTTAAATAACTGTGGCTTAAATTGTTTGCATGTTCTTATTGGAGCAGGCATAAAAAAAGGGACCAATTGGTCCCTTTTCATTATTGTTTGAATGATTTATTTCTTAGTCTCTAATAATTTAAAGAACTGATCGAGTTGTGGTAAAATCACAATTCTTGTTCTGCGATTAGCAGCTCTTCCTTCAGCAGTTGCATTGTCTGCAAGAGGAACATATTGACCTCTACCCGCTGCTGTCATTCTTTTTGGATTTAATCCATAAGATTCTTGTAATATTCTTACGATAGTTGTAGCTCTTTTAACACTTAAATCCCAGTTATCTACTAGCGGCCCATTTCCACGTATTGCTACAGAATCGGTATGTCCTTCTACCATGAATTCAATATCTGGTTGAGCGTTCAATACTTTGGCTACTTTACCCAACACTTCTTTAGCACGATCGGTTACATCATATGCGCCACTCTTAAACAATAACTTATCGGAGATATCTACGTAAACCACTCCTTTATCTACTTTAATATTGATGTCTTTATCGTCTAAATTGCCAATGGCTCCTTTTAAATTCATTACCAACGCCATATTCAAAGAATCCTTACGAGCAATTGAACCTCTTAAATCTTGAATATAGATATCTTTCGCTCCAATATTGTCTAATGACTTTCTGATACTTTCCGCTTGTGAACCAGTAACTACAGATAGATCTTTTAATTGATTCAATACGGTATTGTTATTTTGTTTTAAATAATCCAATTGATTATTTAAAGTAGCAATCTGAGACTCTAAACCAGCTTTTTGTGCAGCTGATTGTGCAGATCCTTTTTCTTTTTCTGCATTACACTTATTTAATTCGTCTTGTAAGGCCCTGTATTTCGCCTGCATGTCGGCATAAGCTCCTTTCAGTTCTGTGTAATTGGCCTGTGCTTGTTTTAATTCTTTAGGGCTAGCACAAGAAAATAGAGTGATTGATGCAATTGCTGCAAATAAGTAAAGTTTCATTTTCATAATTTCAACTGTTTGAATAAAGGTATATATGGAACGATTTATAAACAATAAAATTGTTTAATCAGGTCTGTTTTATCAAAACTAATGCCAATTTTTTATTCAATATGTTAAGAAATTTATAGAATCGCAACCGAAGGCTGCATATTATACCAATCATTGTATTGTTGCTGAAACAATTCATCCACCACTTTACGCTTTATTTTCAAAGTTGGAGTCAAAATTCCATTTTCGAGGGTCCACTCATCTTTTAATACAATGATTTTAGCAACATGTTCATGGTGTTCTAACTGATCATTCATTTCGGAAAGAAAACCGGAAAGCTGTTCAACTATGGTTGGCTTTTCTTCTTTGGAAGCTTTTTCGGAAAGAGTACAAAGCAACAAAGGAGCAGGCATACCAGATCCAACAACACAAGCCTGAGAAACAAATGGATGAGCCAATACTTTTGATTCTATATTCGATGGGATCACATATTTCCCTTTGCTGGTTTTGAATTGGTCTTTAATTCTTCCGGTAATGGTTAAATATCCTTCGGCGTCAATAGATCCTTCATCACCTGTTTTCAACCAATCGCCCTCAAACATTTCGGCAGTTAATTGAGGTTCTTTATAATAACCCAACATATTTGCTTCGCTCTTTACCAATACCTCGTTTTCTGCACTCAGTTTTACATCAACACCAGGATAGCTTTGACCAACAGTACCAAATTTGGCGGAATGCTTTCTGTTAACATGTGATAGTGCAGAATTTTCTGTCATTCCATATGCTTCCTGAATGGTGATTCCCAGTTTTGAAAACCAAACCAGTACTGCTTTATTAATCGGAGAAGCACCAGTATAAAAATACTTGCATTTAGCAAAGCCCATTTTTTTCTTGATAGCCGATTTAATAATTCCAGATACAATAGGTATACTTAACAAACGACTCAATTTTTGTTGAGGCATTTTCTTTAAAATTTCTTCCTGCATTTTTTCCCAAATGCGTGGAACTGCTAAAAAAACTGTTGGTTGAGTATATTGCAGGTTTGCAGAAAAACTTTCCATAGATTCAACGAAATAGACCGAGCTACCAGTAAATACAGTACCGCATTCTACCAACATTCTTTCTGCAACATGGCATAGAGGGAGATAAGAGAAAAACTTTTCATCGATAAAAGGAGGATTGCTTTCTAAGAAGGAATGCACCGCAAAAGACATTGCATGAAAACTGTGCATCACTCCTTTAGGAGTGCCTGTTGTTCCAGATGTATATACAATGCAGGCAAGATCTAATGCATTGATAGCAGGCGTTCCAGTTAATGGAGCATTCGATTTAACTAAATCATTCCAATTCAAACATCCTTCATTAAAATAAAAAGGAAAACTAACCTGAATCAAATTTTCAGGAATGCCCTTTCTGATTTCTTCAGGCTTATCTAGCTTTCCAACAAAAATTATTTTTGCTTCGCTGTGCTTTATAATTTCATTTACTGCATCCGCAGTAATATTTGGATACAAAGGAACAGAAACCATTCCCGACATGGCAATAGCAATATCACACATGATCCAATGTGCGCAGTTCTTACTCAAAATGGCCACTTTATCGCCTTTTTGTAAGCCAGTACTTTGTAAGTAACTAGCAATACTTCTAATTTCTTTTCCTGCTTCTGCCCAGGTAAAGTTTTGGTATTGCTTTTTTACTGGCTCTGCTAAGAAGAGTTGATTGGGCTTTTCTTTTTCGAATTGACAGAATTTATCTACGATACATGGGTATTGATTACTCATAAATATTTATTAAGTGGTTTCAATTAAATGATGTAAGCCTTGTTCGGGATTTTTACCTTTTAGAGTGGAATAAAAACGAAGTATATGTTGAATATCTGCATCCATATGATTGGTCGGATAAAAAGGTTCTGAAAAAGAGATCTCTTTTTTCCCAAAATCAAAGCCTGTCATAATAATGGGAACATTGGCTTTTTGGGCAATATGATAAAAACCGGTTTTCAATCGATCTACTTTTTTTCTGGTTCCCTCTGGAGAAAGTGCCAAAATAAACTGATCATGAGTATTAAATAATTCAACTACCTGGTCCACCATATTATTCTTATTCGATCTATCAACCGGAAAACCACCCATTTTTCTAAAAAAGAATCCGAAAGGGCCTTTAAAAAGGGAGTCTTTACCCAAAAACTTAAAATGATACAATTGAAGTTTACTCCGAATAGCCAGCCCTACTACAAAATCCCAACTACTGGTATGTGGAGCCATTACAATAACTGCTTTTTGAATATGGTGAGGAAATTCCCCCACTACTTTCCATCCTTGAAGACGCAGAAATAGGTTCCAGCATATACGCATAGCAATCGGTTGAGCCAGTTCAAGATAATAAAAAACCCCAAAATCAGTCCATTTTGATGAAGCTTTACTATAAAAAATGAGCAATTTTCTAAATCGAATTAGCGTTTCTTATAAAATTCAATCAATATGGGCTCTTTCAGAAGTTTTGTAGGTTCAGAATTAATGTCGCTTAGGCAGCATATTTCTGCCTTAAGAAGTATGATTCCGGGTAATGTTAAATTAAAACCCAGTGAACGTAGAAGCATGTTTAAATTGAATACCAAGAAAAAAGAATTTGTACAAAAAGCAGTCGAATTCATGAGAAGAAGCCCAAATACCGTACCCTCCTATGTAGATGTAAGCGTTTGCAATAACTATTTACACTTATATGATCAATATTCGGAATTGCTTTCGGAGGTAGAAGAAATCAGAAGCAAATTAGAAGACGCCAAATTATTAATTGGCAATGAAGTATTACAACAATCAAGGGCTTATTTTCAAAACGCCAAAACCGCTGCTAATTCAGGTATTGCGGAATTTGTTACCATCTATAATGAATTGCATCCTCACTATGCAGTAGGACGCAATAGTAAAAAAGCTGAAATTGAACTAGCATAAATTGGTATAAGTATAGAACTCAATTGAATTATCACTATAAAACACCTCCTTTGAACCCAGCTCAAAAAATCATCATTATCACTGCACCTTCAGGTGCCGGTAAAACCTCTATTACTCGATATTTATTGAACAAGTACCCGCTCTTGTCTTTTTCTATCTCAGCTGCTACCCGAAAACCAAGAGCTGGTGAAGAAGATGGAGTGCAGTATCATTTTATGTCGGAGAAGGCGTTCAAAGACAAAATAGATGCCGATGCCTTTGTGGAATGGGAAATGGTATACGAAGGCAATTATTATGGCACATTAAAAACCGAACTAGAAAGAATCTGGCAATTAGGCAAAACGCCAGTTCTGGATATTGATGTAAAAGGAGCTATTCATATTCAACAACAATTTGGCAAAAACTGCTTGTCTATTTTTATTGAGCCACCTTCGGTGGAAGAGCTTAAGAAAAGATTAGAAAGCAGGGGATCAGAAACTGCGGAAAGCCTGGCTACCCGCATCAACAAAGCCAGTTACGAGATTTCTTTCAGCCATCAATTTAATAAAACCATCATTAATAAAGATCTGGAAATTGCTTGTGCAGAAACCGAGCAACTCATTAAAGAATTTTTAGGATGGTGATTTGAATGGTTTATTTTTATCCAACTTTTTTACTTTAAATACAATCAATGAAAAAATTATTGGTAACCAACTTCTGCGTCTTGCTATTTTGCATTACTCATGCACAAAACAATAATAGCGTTCTTAAAACTGATGCTATCAAAAATATTGATGGCAAATACGAAGCCTATAAAAATATTGCATTACAAATTTGGGGCTTTGCAGAAGTAGGATACAAAGAAGTAAAAAGCACACAGCTATTACAAGAGACGTTAAAGAACAATGGTTTTACCATTGAATCTGGAGTAGCAGAAATACCCACCGCTTTTGTTGCCAGTTATGGAAGCGGAAAGCCGGTGATAGCTATTTTAGCAGAGTACGATGCATTGCCTGGATTATCACAGGAAGCCAATGCAGAAAAAAAATCTATCAATGGAATAGATGCAGGCCATGGTTGCGGGCATCATTTATTTGGAACAGCATCCGTTGCTGCAGGAATAGAAATTAAAAAATTAATTGAAGCAAAAAAATTAACTGGAACAGTTAGGGTTTATGGTTGCCCAGCTGAAGAAGGTGGAAGCGGAAAAGTATATATGGTAAGAGCCGGATTATTTAAAGATGTAGATGTGGCGGTTCATTGGCATCCAGGAAACTCAAACAATGTAACCATGACCAGTGCATTGGCCAATACTTCTGCAAAATTTCGTTTTTATGGTTTATCATCTCATGCATCAATGGCGCCAGAAAATGGCAGATCTGCATTAGATGGGGTAGAGGCAATGAATAATATGGTAAATATGATGCGAGAGCATGTTCCGCAAGAAACCAGGATTCATTATGTAATTACAAAAGGTGGTAAAGCACCAAATGTAGTTCCAGATTTTGCGGAAGTATTTTATTATGTGCGTCATCCTAAAAAAGATTTAGTAGCAAGTATTTTTCAACGATTGACAAAAGCGGCAAATGGTGCAGCGATGGGTACTGAAACAAAAGTGGACTATGAAATTATTGGAGGAACTCATGATTTATTGATCAATAAAACTTTGGCAGAAGCTATGCAGAAAAATTTGGATCAGGTGGGTGGAGTAAAATACAATGCAGCTGAACTGGAGTTCGGAAAAAAAATTCAATCTTCATTTACATTTAAAGCACCGGCAATTGAAGAAGCAGCAAGTATTGTTCCATTACAGGGATTTATTGACGCAAGCGGAGGTTCTACTGATGTTGGCGATGTTAGTTATGCCGTACCTACTGTTGGATTAGATGCGGCAACATGGGTACCAGGAACACCTGCACATAGTTGGCAGGCAGTGGCCTGTGGAGGAACTGAAATAGGTACCAAGGGAATGATGGTTGCAGCAAAAACGATGGCATTAACGGCGATTGATTTATTTACCAATCCCGCATTGATTGCAAAATCAAAAGAAGAATTTATTAAATCGGTAGGTGATTATAAGTACAAGGCTTTGTTAGGGGATAGAAAACCTGCATTGAATTATAGAGACTAAATAAAAACGCCCCGAATAAAGGGGCTTTTTTATTTAATGTTGTTGGATGCGCAACAAAGATGTTTGTGAATTCGACCCTCCTATTCTTCGAATCGTTCGGGTCTCATCTGCGGGAACAGCAGTACATCTTGTATAGATACCTGGTTGGTCATCATCATACATAAACGATCAATTCCAATTCCAATACCAGATGTTGGCGGCATTCCATATTCTAATGCTCTCAAAAAGTCATAGTCTATAAACATGGCTTCATCATCTCCACGCTCCATCAATTTCACTTGCTCTTCAAAACGTTCGCGTTGATCGATCGGGTCGTTTAACTCAGTGTAGGCGTTCGCTAATTCTTTACCATTCACCATCAATTCAAAACGTTCTACCAATCCTGGTTTGCTGCGATGCTTTTTAGTAAGCGGGCTCATTTCAACCGGATAGTCAATTATAAAAGTGGGTTGAACATAGGTATGTTCACTGGTTGCCCCGAAAATTTCATCAATCAATTTTCCTTTTCCAATAGTTGGTGGAACATCAATCTTTAGTTGTTTGCAAACATCTCTTAAACCAGCTTCTTCCATTGAACTCACATCAATACCTGTATTTTCTTTAATTGCTTCATGAATACTGATACGCTTGAATGGCGCTTTAAAATTGATGGTTTTATCTCCTAAAACCACATTGGTTGTTCCGTGTAATGCAATGGCGATCTTCTCAATCAATTGTTCGGTGATTTCCATCATCCATATATAATCTTTATAAGCAGTATACCATTCCAATACGGTAAACTCCGGATTATGGGTTCGGTCCATTCCTTCATTGCGGAAATTTCTGCTGAATTCATATACCCAATCGAATCCGCCAACAATCAAGCGCTTTAAATAGAGCTCATTGGCAATTCTAAGGTAGAAGGGAACATCTAAAGCATTGTGGTGGGTACTAAATGGTCTTGCTGCAGCACCCCCGGGAATAGACTGTAAAACGGGCGTATCTACTTCCAATGCACCTTGACTATTAAGGAATTCTCTGATCGTATTAATAATGGTAGACCTTTTTACAAAAACATCTTTTACTTCGGGATTTACAATTAAATCGGCATAGCGTTGGCGATACCTGAATTCGGGGTCGGTAACCGCATCGAATGTATTGCCCTCCTCATCTCTTTTTACAACAGGAAGTGGCTTTAGTGATTTAGTTAAAAGGGTAATGGTTTGCGCATGAATGGAAGTTTCTCCTGTTTTGGTTACAAAAGCGTATCCGGTACAACCAATAATATCTCCTAAATCCAAACCATGTTTTACAACATCATCAAAAAAAGATTTGTCTTCTGTTGGGCAGATATCATCTCTTTTTACATATAATTGAATAATTCCCTTGCTGTCCTGAATTTTAATGAAGAATACTTTTCCTTTATCATTAATGCTCATCACTCTTCCTGCAACACATAAATTGGTAAGCTGATCTTTTGTTTCTTCAGTGTATCTATTTTTGATTTCTACAGAATAAATATTCACTGGATAAAGTGGTGCAGGAAATGGATCGATTCCTGCAGCTTGTAACTTGGCAAGTTTCTCTCTTCGGATTAATTCTTGCTCTGAAAAATGTACTTGACTCATAATAATTTCGAGTTTGTGATCTACAAAAACAAAAGTCTCGCAGAAGCGAGACTTTGTATATGGATGGGTTAGTAAGTACTGGGAAACAAGTTTCCCTACACAATATTAAAAAGACTTTTAACCAATGCAAAAATTTTTTTAAACAATTTTATCAACATTTTGGTTGCTGATGTGAATTTAGGACAAAATTAAGAACAGATTTTTCAATCATTTTATCTTGTTCTTGTTACAAAAAGTTGTAACAATATTTTATTGCAATCGTCTGTAAAGCTTATGAATAAGTGGTTACAGAAGATTAATTATTTTTAATACGAATATTTATTAAAAATAGGAATAATCCTTTTTCATAAAAAAAATTGGTAAAATTTTGCCATTTTTTTCTTTTTTCCAAAGAAAAAATAATTTCAAGAAACTTTGTATTACTACCTTTAAATCAGCTAAAAACGACACAAATGAAGTTTCCCTCTCCCGTTTCGGTACAATGGATCGCCAACTTGATACAAGCAGAAGTTGTTGGAAATACCCATTCAATGATACTTGGTATCAATGAAATTCATAAAGTGGAGAAGGGTGATTTAGTATTTGTTGATCATCCTAAATATTATGATGCATGTTTAAAAAGCGATGCTGATTTTATTATCATCAATACAAAAGAGGTAATTATTCCTGAGGGAAAAACAATCTTTATCTTAAAAGATCCTTTTGATGCGTATTTAAAAATCGTACAACATTTTCGTCCTTTTTCTGCAGCTCAACAATCAGTTAGTGATGATGCAATTATCGGAGAGGGTAGTGTAATTATGCCCAATGTTTTTATCGGCAAGCAAGTTGTAATCGGAAAAAATTGCATCATACATCCTAATGTTACCATTTTAGATTTTACCATTATTGGAGATAATGTTGTTATACAATCAGGAACTGTTCTGGGGGGAGATGCGTTTTATTATAATACCAAAAAGAACAGAGATATCTGGTATAAAAAAATGTTGAGTTGTGGTAATGTAGTAATTGAAGACTGGGTTGAAATTGGAACTGGTTGCACCATCGACAGAGGTGTAACAGCAGAAACCAGAATAGGAAAAGGCACAAAAATGGACAATATGGTACATATTGGTCATGATGTTACGGTTGGGAAAAATTGCCTTTTTGCAGCCCAGGTTGGAATTGCCGGTGGAACTATTATTGAAGATGGAGTTACTCTCTGGGGACAGGTTGGCGTAAGCAAAACCCTTACAATTGGAGCCAATGCAGTAGTATTGGCCCAAAGCGGAGTTCCCTCCTCTCTAGAAGGCGGGAAAACCTATTTTGGTTATCCCGCGGAAGATGCATCTATTAAGAGAAGGGAACTGGTATGGATAAAACGTATACCCTTGCTTTGGAAAAAAGTGATGGAATCTTAGTTAATCTTTTAAATTGGCATAATTAGGGATATATCCATCTTTTTGTAAAATCCTCAACAGGTCTTTTTCGATGGAAACAACCGGGTATTCTATAAACCTCCCCATCTCTTTATTCTTTTCATAGACAATTAAAGTGGGTACCCGCCTAATATTCAAACCTGTTTCTTCTCCTTGAGGGCTTTTTTTATACATATAAGCCCCATTGCCAACAGCTATAATAGATAAATGAGCTGTATCCATTCCAGCTGCCATCAAAATTTTAATGATTCTTGGAACCTCGTGTTTGCTATCACCACACCATGTTCCCATAAATAAATCCATTTTCTTTTTTTTGAGCAGTGGCCTTATCTGTTCAATGGTTGCACTATCTACGGTATAATTATCAAAGTTGGGAATAAACCAATTGGCAAAAGCTTCGCTTCTGAATGCCGAAATGGAACAATGACCTAACAACATAGCTTGCCCGTTTTCGGTAATAATTTGTTGATTAAGAATGGGTGTTTGAATTTGTGCAATAAGGTTTGTATTGCCAGCTGTTAATAGAAGTACAGCAGCAATTATGCATATTTTTTTCATAAAATAAGTTAAAGGTTGAAAATAAAAAGACTACAAATAACCCTTAACAAGATGGGGGATGAAAGATAGTTGTAACCCTATCTGTTGGCATTTTTCCTAAATAAAATTCATTGTATTGAATTGTATATTCAACTGCATGTTTAGGTATATTAAAAGCTGATGATACGGTATACTTCCAATCGGTATGTTGCGCTATTTTTTGTTGTTGATTGGTTTCATCAGCCGAAATTGGAACCTGGTCCAGTCCAATAATTTTGATACAATCACATAATAAAGGCTCGCTGTTAGAAAGTACCTGAATAGAACAATCTGCATATGCCATCATTTTTGCAACGGATGGAGCATACAATGAAAACGCGATTAATATGGTGAAGAAATGTTTCAAAAAGAGAATATAAACTACGGTAAGTTATACTTTATTTTCAATTCTTCGCAGATTCTTTCGATTGATTTTTCTAAATCGTTATACTTAAAATCGGGGAAATACTCCAGCAATTTAGCGTTGTTAAATCGAACACATGCCTGAGCTGTTTTAGCAGTTTCTTTGGTGAGTAAAGGATCTTTGCCTGTAAATGTTGACTTAAGTGCTTCGAGTCGCCAAACAATATTGGCTAAAAAAGGAGTCACTTTTTTGTGGGCAGCTTTCTTGAAAAAATATTTTGCCATCATTGCAAAAACATCTTTGTAATAGGCATTCGATCCACTGATAATAAATCGTTCTCCAGAAACAGCAGATTGCATAATCGTAATCATTGCCTTTACAACATCCTGTACATCTACAAAACCACTCATTCCACTGGTATACCATGGAAATTCATCGTATGCCGATTTAAAAATAGCAGAGGAGCCGCTATTCCAATCTCCAGCGCCTAAAATAATTACCGGGTTAACAACAGCAACGGATAAACCTTCACCCATTCCCCGCCAAACTTCTAATTCGGCCATGTATTTTGTTTTCCCATATTCGCTATTACTGGTTTCGGGTGTCCAGTTCATTGATTCATCTATAGGTTTGTCTACTCTAATTCTTCCAAGTGCAGCAACTGAGCTTACAAATAATAATTTTTGAACTCCAGTATTGATACAGGCATTTACTACATTGGCAGTGCCTTCTATATTGGTTCTATGTAAACTCGATTTTTTAGATGGATTGAATGAAACCACCGCTGCACAATGATAAACCTGTTGCACATCTTGCATGGCATCTTCTAAAGAAAGTATATCTAGAATATCTCCTTTTACCCAATTCACTTTTTTGTCAAAATCATTCGAGGGAATTTCTTTTCGGTAAATGGCACGAACATTTTCTCCGTTAAGAACGAGTTGTTGAATCAATTTCGATCCAACTAATCCGGTTGCTCCAGTTACTAAAATCATTGTTCACATTTATTACATATTCCACTAACCACTAAATTGGTTTGAACTGATGTAAATCCTTTTGGTAATTTAACCTTAGGAATGGAAACATGATCTAAACAATAAGTACTGTTACATTCATCACAAATAAAATGCACATGATCATCATGATGATGTCCTTCTATACAATCATCTTTACACAAAGCATATAAAATGGAATTGTCTGCAGTAGGTATAGTATGTATAATTCCTTTCTCTACAAAAGTTTGCAATGTTCTATAAATAGTTACACGATCAAATTCAGTGCTGCTTTTATGCTCTATATCAGCATGTGCCAATGCGCTACCCGATTCCAGAAAAAATGATAATATTTTCTTTCTAGAATCTGTAATACTCAACTGGTGCTTTTTTAAAGTATTCGTGATCTTATTTTGCATACCTATACTAGTTAAGGATTATTACTAAAAATTCCATTAACAAAATTACCATTCGAAGATTTCTCTTTTAATAATATACTTATATCTTTTTTCAATTTTTCTATTTCATCTTTTTTTAATCCATCATAAATCTGTGAACGAATTCTTCCATCTTTATCTACCAATGCAAAAAACTGGGTATGAATAAACTGGTCCTCAATTTTCTCAAAACTATTTTTTGGATCGTCTAATAAATAAGCGTTTCTGGCCATTTGGTACAAACTGTCTTTTCTTCCAGTTACAAAAATCCAGATATTGGTATTCACTTTCAATGAGTCTGCGTATTTTTTTAATACTGGAACAGAATCAGTTTCCGGATTACAGGTATGAGAAAGAATCAAAAAATTGGTTTCGTTCTTAAATGTTTCATAAATGCCCTTCATATTGGTATTCATTTTTGGACAAATACCCTTACAGGTGGTAAAAAAATATTCAACAACGGTTACTTTTCCCAACAAATCTTTATCTGTTACAGGTAAACCATTTTGGTTGGTAAATCTAAATGGTTTTACATAACTGATTACGGCTAATTTTTTCTTCCACATATCATTGTCACGAAAAAGGAAAAAGTAAAATGCCAGAACCAAAACAGTAAAAAACCCTATATATCCAAAAAGTTTCTTGCTCATACGCCTATTTGAAGTGCAAAGGTACACTCGAATCTACAATTATTTTGCAACACGGTTGCACAGTTGTATTTTTGCAGTCTGATGAGTACAAAAATCAATTGGGATGCTTTGGGTATTACTGCTTCGGTAGCTTGTGCTATTCATTGTGCCATATTACCATTGTTTTTGAGCAGTCTTCCTTTGTTTGGGGTTAATATTATAGAAAACCTACGATTTGAGTATTTTATGATCGGCCTGGCTTTTTTTGTAGGAGTCTATGCTTTATACCATGGTTTCAAAAAACACCACCATAGCTGGCTGCCATTAATATTGTTTAGTACAGGAATAGTATTGCTTATTGCAAAAGTTAGTTTTCACCCTTGGCGCTATCTACTCTTAATCCCTTCGGTATTATTTATAATTACTGCACATGTATTAAATTTTCGGATGTGCCGAAAACACAATCACGCTCATTCAGATGATTGTAATCATTGATTGCTGCCAAATTAAAACCACCCCCTTCTTCTAAAAATAAATACCATAACGACTGGAGTTATAATCATTAGCGATGCTGCTATAAAAAAACCATATTCATTATGAATATAGGGAAGCTTGTCAAAATTCATTCCGAAGATTCCACCAATAACTGTAGCAGGAGCCAATAAGCAGGTCACAATGGCCATTACTTTCATGACTTCGTTAAGTTTAAGATTAACATTACTCAGGTATAAATCTTGCAGGTTAATCATCATATCTCTATAACTTTCTGCTAATTCATTTGCCTGAATAATATGATCGTAAATGTCTTTAAAATATTTGGTGGTTTTATCTTCAATTAAATCACTATCGGTTCTTAAAAATCCATTCACCAGATCTCTTACCGGGCTTACATTTCGCTTTAGTACAATCAATTCTTTTCTGAGTGCATTGATTTCGGCCAAGGATCTTTTATTGCTACTTCTAATAATACGATCTTCTAAAAACTCTATACGCTCTCCAATTTTTTCCATTACCAGATAATAATTATCTACAATCATATCCAATAAAGCATAACATAAATAATCTGCTCCGCTCAATCTTAATTTACTATTTGCAGCACGCAACTTTTCCCTGATAGGATTAAATACATCTCTGTGAGCATCTTCCTGAATAGACAACACAAAATTCTTGCCTAATACAATACTAATTTGTTCTATTTCAACCGTACCAATGGATTCGTTGAAATAGAGCATGTTGAGTAAGCAAAATAAAACGGGCTCCATTTCGTCCATTTTAGGACGCTGGTCAATGCTTAGAATATCTTCTAATAATAAATAATGAACATCAAAATGATTACATAATAGTTCAAGGTCTTTTTTGCGTATACCACCAATATTGACCCAGCTAATATTATTATTTTCTTTGTAAGGAAAACTAGATTCAATCCGATCCAATTTAGTTTCCTCTAAATGCGTAGGGTTGTAATCAAAAACATCTACATGAATTTCTTCTGCCTCCGTTCTGCAAGTGGGAACAGTTGGATTTATTTGAAAAATATCTCTTGTTCTTTTTGTATCGAACAACGATAAAACATTAAAATATTTCAAGTAATTGGTAGCAGCCATGCTTTGAAGATAGAAAATTTGTGAATTCAAATCAATTGTAAATAAGTTTGTATATGCCTTTATTAACAAAGCCTGTTATTCAACCACCTTTTTGGCAATTCAATGGCCATATACAAAGTATTTTTCCTAGCTTATTTCGAAAAGTGCAATTTGAATATGCCCGCAGAGAAAGGCTGGAATTGCCCGATGGTGATTTTGTTGATTTGGATTGGTCGGCTGCTCAAAAAAAATCTGATCGATTAGCAATTATAACCCATGGCTTAGAGGGAGATTCAACCAGGCATTATGTAAAAGGGGTGGCAAAAATATTCTCATCCAATGGGTTTGATGCCTTGGGATGGAATTGCAGAAGTTGCAGCGGAGAAATCAATCGCTTACCGCGTTTTTATCATCATGGCGATGCCAGTGATCTGCGTTTTGTGATCAATCATGCCATTCATTTCTATGGGTATAAAGAAATAGTGTTGATTGGATTTAGCATGGGTGGAAGTTTAACCTTCAGAGCAATTGCAGAAAACCCGATAGAAGTGCCTGGGGAAATTAAAGCGGCTATTGGCTTTTCGGTTCCCTGTAGTTTAAAAGGAAGTGTAGATGCTTTGACTACCAAACAAAATTCGGTTTACAGAAAAAGATTTCTACGAAAATTAGGCGTTAAGATAAAAATCAAAGCAAGACTATTTCCTGATCTGATTAATGCAGAAGGATATGATGAGATTGATGATTTTATCAGCTTTGATAATCGGTATACTGCACCATTACATGGTTATGAAAACGCATTGGACTTTTATGAAAAAGCAAGCGTTGGTCCTTTTCTGAAAAACATTTCCCTTCCATCTTTAATTGTGCAGGCTGTTAACGATCCTTTTTTATTGCCCAATTGCATGCCAATTGATATAGCTCAAAACAACCCGAATCTTTTTTTAGAAATGCCTGATCAAGGCGGTCACTGTGGTTTTATGATAAAGGGAGATGCCTACACATGGGCTGAAAGAAGAAGCCTGGATTTTGCTCAACAATACATTAAGCTTAATTATTAATGGGATTTATTGGGAACTCCTTTAATTATTTGCATAATCAATGCATATAAAATCCAGTTTTTTGTTTGATTGGAGATCATCATTTTTTTGTTAAGCGCTTAAATTTATCACTGCAATTTAATAAAATTTGATGATTGGCGTATGTTCATACGCCAATGAATTTGCATATTAAATTGACCTTGGTGCCATGGTCGACAAGAGGTCTTGTAAGTTGAAATTGGCTGCCCGAATAACTGAAGTAAGAAAGGCAAAGGGGTTGACTGTGCATGGTCTTGCAAATGAAGCAGGTATGGAATATGCTCATCTCCAGCGAATAGAAAAAGGTAAAATAAATATTGCGTTTACTACTTTGGTGGTCATTTCTAAAGGGCTGGATATTGAGCCAGATGTATTGCTTAAAGGGCTCAAATTTTAATGATAAGTTTTAATCAATAGTATATACTGATTCTTTTAATAGTATTAAAGTATTTAAATACCGTGAAAACACCTGTTTTTATAGGTAGATGTACTTGATTTTTTTACATAAAATAACTACATATTGCAAATAATACTAATAATAAACTGATCATTAAATTCTATTCCTTTGACTGCTCAAAAATCTATTCGGGTGCTCATTGCCGACGACCAACAAGTATTTCGTATGGGTTTGTCTACTCTTTTAAAAGAGATGAAGGGAATTGAATTATTAGATGAAGCCTCCAATGGTGCGATATTACTAGAAAAAGCATTAGCACTCCAACCAGATGTAATCATTACTGATATCAAAATGCCTGTATTAGATGGCATATCTGCAACAAAAGAATTAAATAAACAAATTCCCAATAGCAAAGTAATTGCATTGAGTGCTTATGTAAAAGACGATTTGATTTTGCATATGTTGGAATCTGGCGCAATAGGGTATTTGGTAAAAACAGCAGATGCACTAGAAATAAAAGAAGCCATCGAAACAGTTAATCAGCATAAGCCTTATTTCTGTAAAGAAATCACTCAAAGACTTACCGAAATTGTCGCTAAAAATTATAAGATACCTGAAAAATCTTCTGCCAAATTTACTGAAAGAGAATTGGAAATCATTCGATTGATCTGCAAAGAATTTACCAGTAAAGAAATTGCCCTTCAACTACATTTGAGTAAAAGAACGGTTGAAGGACATCGAACCAGAATTCTGGAAAAAATGAATGTAAAAAGTATTGCTGGTTTAATTACCTATGCGTTTGATGCTGGTATTTATAGGAAAGAAGGTTCTTAATTATTTCCAACCTCCTCCAAGCGATTTATATAAACCAACTAATTGAGTAAATATCATTTTCTTGTTTTTAATAGATTCTAATTCAGAATCCAATGCGCCTCTTTGTGCAGCAATCACTTCTAAATAAGAAGCAAATCCAGTCATGTATAGATCTTTTGAAGTACCTACAGCCATTTGTAAATTTTTAGACTCTTCTAATTTATAAGAATATATTTTTTGATAGTTCTCAATTCCTTTTAAGATAGATTGGATTTCTTGAACTGCAATCAAAATAGTTTTTTGATATGTATAATGAGCTTCTAATTGGGCAGCCTTATTTTTTTCATAATTTCCTTTCAACAAATTTTTATTGACCAATGGAGTAGTTAATCCTCCTAAAAGTCCGAAAGCAAGAGATTCTGGGCTTAATAAAAAAGAGGGATTGAATGAATTCAATGCTATGAATGAAGTGATATTTAAAGAAGGCAAGAACGCTTTTCTGCTCGCTTCTACATCAAAGCCAGTTGCTTCTAATTGCAACTCAGCAGATTGAATATCTGGTCTTTGTTGAAGTAATTGACTTGGAATTCCAGCTTTAATCATTGTTGGTAAAACGTATTCGTATATATCTCTTTTTCTATTAATGGTTAACTGGTTTTTTCCTGTTAAGATCTTTATTGCATTCTCTGTTTCAACAATTGATTGTTTAATTGTGTAAAGAATACTTTTTGTATTGAGTATTTGTGCTTGAAATTGTTGAACCGCTAACTCTGTTGCTCTTCCACCTTGTTTTTGAGCAATAACAATTTCTAAAGCCTTTTCCTGTAATTCAATATTTTTTTCCAATATCAAGATTTCTCTGTCTAAAGCCAATAAATCAAAATACAAGAATGAAACTTGTGCAACTATTTGTGTAGTTATCCATTGTTTTTCTTTTAAGCTGGCCCTGTATCTTGCAAATGCCGCTTTTTTAGTAAAGGATAATTTATTCCAGATATCAATTTCCCAATTGCTTCTAAAGCCAAGAAACATGTCGGGCATCACAACTGGAATTTGTTGATTTTTATTGATATTGGGAGATAAATTCATATCATAATTTCCCAAACCATTCATGGTATAATCTCCAAATTTCTCTGCACTACCCGAAACAACTCCATTTACTACAGGTTTAGTCAGGCCTTTACTAATTAGCCAATTATTGTTGGCCATAGCGATTCTTTGGATGGCTATTTGGATATCAAAGTTGTATTTTATTGCTGTATCAATTAATTGAACCAGGTCTTCGTTTCCAAAGAATTCTTTATAAGAAATCGTTCCAAAATTGGAACTATCATTGCTTCCTTGATAATTAGTTGGAACAGGGTTACTGTCGGGTAAAATTGTTTTTGCAGGTGGTTTGCAAGCAAATTTAATTATTGAAATACATAAGAGAGTATAGAGAATAGCGTTCTTCTTTTTCATTTAAAAAGCGAGTTATTGTATTTTTAAATTGTTTTTCTTTTTGAAATATATTCAGATAATTGAGCAAAAACTACATATAGCCCTGGGATGATCAATACTCCAAATAATGTTCCAAACAGCATTCCACCGGCTGATGCTGTTCCAATAGATCTATTGCCGATTGCCCCTGCACCACTCGCAATACAGAGTGGAATAAGTCCTGCAATAAATGCAAATGATGTCATTAAAATAGGTCTTAGCCTCGATAGTGCTCCTTCCTTGGCAGACTCAATAATACTCAACCCTTGGCTTCTTCTGAGCATCGCGTATTCAATAATCAAAATGGCATTTTTTCCAAGCAATCCTATTAACATTACCAATGCCACCTGAGCATATATATTGTTTTCTAAGCCTACCAATTTTAATGATAGAAATGCTCCGAATACTCCTGTTGGCAAAGAGAATATAACTGCCAAGGGCATGATGAAGCTTTCGTATTGTGCAGAAAGAATTAAATAAATAAAAATCAGACATATAAGAAATATACCAACAGCCTGACTTCCAGAAGCTACCTGATCTCTTGTAATGCCAGACCATTCATAACCATAACCCCTTGGTAAATTTTCTTTTGCAATTTTCTCTATAGATTGAATGGCCTCTCCACTACTAAATCCTGGCGCTGCATCTCCATTTACCATTGCAGCCGTATACATATTATAACGCGTAAGCTGTTCTGGCCCATACACTCGCTCAATACTCATGAACGTTGAATAGGATACCATTTCTCCACGATCATTTTTAACATACAGATTTAATAAGTCAGTTGGCTTTGCTCTAAATTCGGGATATGCCTGAACCATTACTTTATACATTTGACCAAATCGTATAAAGTTTGTAGCATAAAAACTCCCGATCAAGGTTTGTAAATCGCTCATAGCATTGTCTACGGTAACCCCTTTTTTAGCAGCCATTGCATAATCAATATGAATCAGATATTGCGGAAAATTTGGATCAAAGCTGGTGTATGCACTATTTACTACCCCACCTTTTTTTATTTTATCAATCAATTGATTTGTTACTGTTGCAGTTTTTTGTAAATCTCCAGACCCTGTTTTATCTATAATTCGCAATTCAAATCCGCTCGTATTTCCAAATCCGGGAACTGTAGGAGGAGGCATAAACTCTATAGCTGCGTCATTAATATGTTTTGTCTTTTCTTTTAATATGGGTATCAATTCTTTTACCGTTTCTTTTCTATCCTGCCATGGTTTTAAATTAATCATCATCATACCAAATGATGCCCCAGCTGCTTCAGTAATTAAACTGTATCCAGATAAAGTAGTTAAATTTTCTACTGCAGGAACCGAATTAATTGCAGTCTCTAATTCAATTAAAACTTTTTCTGTTCTTTCAACCGTTGCTCCAGCTGGAGTTGCAATATTTACGTAAATGATTCCTTGATCTTCTGTGGGAATAAATCCTCCAGGAAGTATTTGTTGAACACCAGCAGTTCCGGCAATAAAAAAGATCACAAGCGCTATTGTAATGACTCTTTTTTTGGCAATTAACGCAACCAGCTTTATATATTTATTTTCAACTTTATTGTAGCGATTGTTAAACCCATTAAAAAAACGACCCAGTATTCCTTTGTGTTTTTCTTGGTGTGTATGCTTGATCAATAAAGCGCAAAGTGCTGGAGTAAGCGTTAGTGCATTTAATCCTGAAATAATAATGGATACTGCAAGCGTTAAAGAAAATTGCCTATAAAAAACACCAACAGGCCCTGATAAAAATGCAACTGGAATAAATACCGCCGACATTACCATAGTGATAGCAATTACGGCACCACTAATTTCTTTCATCGCAGAAATGGTAGCGTCCATTGGAGACAAATGTTGTTCAGTCATTTTTACATGCACTGCTTCAACCACTACAATTGCATTATCCACTACAATTCCAATTGCCAATACCAACGCAAAAAGGGTAAGTAAATTAATCGAGAAACCCATTATGAGCATAAAGGCAAGTGTGCCCACTAATGCTACTGGTACAGCAAGTGCCGGGATTAAAGTAGACCTAAAGTCTTGTAAAAAAATAAATACAATAATGAATACTAGAATAAATGCCTCAATCAAAGTTTTGATTACTTCTTTTATGGATGCATTCAGAAATCTTGAAACATCATAGGCAAAATTATATTCCATGCCGGGCGGGAAACTCGTTTCCTTTAGCTCGGCCATTCTGTTTTTTACTTTTTCAATTACTTCTTTGGCATTAGAACCTGGCCTTTGTTTTAACATGATAGAAGCCGAAGGCCTTCCATCTGTTTTAGAAATCATGCTATATGTATTTGCACCAAGTTCAATATCAGCAATATCTTTAAGGTATAAGATTGAACCATTGATTTCTGATCTAATAACTATATTTTGATATTGAATTGGTTTGTCAAATTTTCCTGTATACCTTAAAATATATTGAAGACTTTGGATAGATTTTCCAGAGCTCTCTCCTGTTTTTCCTGGAGCTGCTTCAACATTCTGATTTCGTAATGCGTTTACAACATCCTGCGCCGATACATTATAAGCCAGCATTCTATCTGGTTTTAGCCATACCCTCATAGAATATTCTTTCTGCCCCATTATTTCAGCAAATCCAACTCCGTCAATTCTTTTTAATTCCTGTAAAATATTGATGTCGGTAAAATTGTAAATAAATTGTTCATCTGCTGCAGTGTCTTTGCTTGTAACATTGAGATACAACAACATACTATTCACATCCTTTTCTGTTGTAACACCTGCTTTAATTACTTCTTCGGGTAACTCGTCTAATACAGTTGTAACACGGTTTTGCACATTTACTGCTGCAACATCAGGATCAATTCCCACTTTAAATGCAATGGTTATTAAAGTGATTCCATTATTACTTGAAACCGATGACATATAAGTCATTCCCGGAACACCATTAATGGCTCTTTCTAATGGAGTTGCAACTGCTTTTGCACAAACTTCTGCATTGGCACCAGTATATTTTGCAGTTACAGTAACCGATGGTGGAACAATATCAGGGAATTGTGTAACAGGTAATGAAAACAACGCCAATACACCAAGTAATGTGATGATGATGGAAATAACTAAAGATAATATAGGCCTTCTAATAAAAATTTCAAACATAAAAGAATAAGTTTTAGTAATAAAAATGAATGGCTAAGAGTTATTCTTCTAAGCGCATTAAACTATCTACATTTTTTAATTGCGGAATAATCTTATCTCCTTGTTTTATATTTTGTATACCCTCGTATACAATTTTATCACCTGGTTTAAGGCCTTTATCTACTATATAAAATTGTGCAACTCGTCTTGTTGTAAAAAATGGTCGCATCATAATTTTATTGTCTTTATCAACAATAAATACATAGTTTTTATCTTGAATTTCGAAACCTGCTTTTTGTGGAATTAATACAGCTTTCTCAACATTTGTGGTAATTCTTACTTTGCCAGAAGCACCGTGCTTTAGCAGTTTGTTTGGATTGGGAAACTTTGCTCTGAATGCAATTGCACCTGTATTGTCGTTGAATTCTCCATCAATGGTTTCTATTTTTCCTAAATAAGGATACTCAGTAGCGTCAGATAATATTAACTGAAGCGGATTACTTTGATGAGTTTTTTTATTTACCGATTTTTTGTATTGTAAATATTCATTTTCAGAAACATGAAAATAGGCGTATACCTGATTGATATCTGATATTGTAGTTAATAAAGCTCCAGGATCAATTAAACTTCCAATTTTTAATGGAATTCGATCTATAATTCCATCAAATGGAGCTTTAATAATAGTATATGAAAGCTTGGTTTCCGCATTTTTTTGAATTGAATAAGCTTCATCTAATTTGGCTTTTGTTGCTTTTAGTTTAGAAGCAGCTAGTTCGTATTCTGTTTTAGAAATGATGTTTTTATTTACCAGGACTTCAGTTCTATTCACTTCCAACTCTGCAGCTTTGGTTTCAGCCATTGCATTGGAAACACTGGCTTTAGATCTTGCAAGCTCTGTTTTTAGTTCTTGATCATTGATTTGAAAAAGGGATTGCCCTTTTTTTACTTCTTGCCCTTCATCTACTAAAATGTTTTCAAGAAATCCTTGAACCCTGGCTCGGATTTCAACGTTTTTGATTGCCTGAATGTCTGAAACATAATCAGTTTTCAGGGTAGTATCTTTTTGAACAACTGTTACAACAGGAATATTAGGGTAGCTCTCCTTTTCATTTTCATTTTTATTGCTGGAACATCCTACTAAGAAAGCAGCCGAGGTAAGCGCCAATGCGATTGACCAATAACATTTATTCATTTTAAGCTTTTTTTAAGCTGCGAATATATGTTTTTAATCTTTTTTTAAGGTTTTAGATGTGAAAATCAAGCCATTATGGCTATTTTTTAACAAATATGGTAGTACTGCCAATCTATGGAAAACCCAGGAATGAGTGAATATTGGTAAGAATTAATGCTATTTTAGGGGCCTTAATAGTATTATTTGAAAAAGCGACAAGATTATATATCCTGGGATGAATACTTTATGGGAATTGCTTTATTAAGTGGTTGCCGATCCAAAGACCCAAATACACAAGTAGGAGCTTGCATTGTTAACGATCAGCAAAAAATTGTTGGAACAGGATATAATGGACTTCCGATCGGATGCAGTGATGATGAGTTTCCATGGAGTAAAACAGGAGAATTTCTAGAAACCAAATATCCTTATGTATGCCATGCCGAATTGAATGCCATTTTAAATAATATAGGAATCAATTTAAAAAACTGCACTATATATACTGCTTTGTTTCCTTGTAATGAATGTACCAAAGCCATTATTCAATCTGGTATTTCAGAAGTGGTTTACCTCTCGGATAAATATGATGGAACAGATGCTTCAAAAGCAGCTAAACGCATGCTAGATAAAGCAGGTATACCATATAGAAAAGTGATATCTACTATCGAAAGTTTAACACTATCTTTCAAACAAGAAGATGTTTAACAGGTTATGTATAAAATTAACAGACCATTTTACTGATTGCTTTAACAAAGTTTTTTTAAATGCATATTAAGGGCAATCTTTGCAATCTTATTTTTTAACTACTTAGTCATTATGATCATTGTATTTTTTCTAATATCTCATTGGTATCTTTCGTTGTTTGGTCAAACATTTTACCTGCATCGGTATTCTGCTCATAAAATGTTTACGATGAATAAGTTCTGGGAGAAATTCTGGTATATGTATACTTGGATTACTCAAGGAACTTCCTATTTAAATGCAAGGGCATATGCCATCTTACACAGAATGCATCATGCATATAGTGATACAGAGAAGGATCCTCATACTCCACATTTCTTTAAAGAAGTGTTTACCATGATGATGCATACCAGAAAAATATACAATGGTGTATTAAAAGGAACGGTTGAGATCGAAAAGAAATTTGATAAAAACTTTCCAGTATATCCTAAGATCGATAAGATAGCAGATAGTATAATCACCCGTTTAGCTTTTGCTGGTGGCTATATTGTTTTCTATGCCTTTTTTGCAACACAATGGTGGATGTATTTATTATTACCCATCCATTTTTTAATAGGACCAGTTCAAGGAGCAGTTGTAAACTGGGCTGGGCATAAATATGGTTATAGAAATTTTCCGGAAGAAAAAGACAAATCCAAAAACACGTTGATTTTCGATTTCTTAATGTTGGGTGAATTGTTCCAAAACAATCATCATCATGCTGGAGCTCGTCCAAATTTTGCAGCCAAATGGTATGAGTTCGATCCGGTTTATCCGTTTATTAGACTGTTTAATAAAATTGGAATGATCAAGTTGGTTCCTATTGCTTCGAGTAATAAATAATTGATTTATTTCGACAATTGTTTCAATAATCTTTTCTTGAATCGATGAAAGTCAACGGTGATCGTATGTCTAGGAGTATTGATTTGTTTAAAATCAGGGTTCGCTAATTCTTCTTTAATTAATTGTTTAATATTAGATGGACGTTTCCATTTACCAGCTAATTCTCTTGACATAATTTTACTTTGTAATTCAGAACCAGGCCAGATACAACCCAATGGCTGAAATAGTCCGATAAAGTAAAGATTATTTATTTCGGCATGCATCATTTTTAACCAAAGCGGCACATCTCCTTCGGAATAATCGATGAATGATTTTTCAAAAAATGGATGCGTAATAATATATCCAGTGCAGGCGACGATGATATCATATTCGCCTTTTGTTCCATCTGTAAAAAACACTTCATTGCCATTTAGTTGAGCAATATCAGAGCGTGGTTTAATTTTTCCATGCCGAATAGTAAAAAATAAATCTTCATTAATAGTGGGGTGATGTGAGCCTAATGGACCTTCAGGTTCTGGAAGTCCGTATGCTGCATTTTTACCATTTCTTAAATACAAACTAAAAGCAGATATAGTTTGCCAAATACTTCTAGGCAACCAATGCAATTTAGTACTGAATACATCTGCTGGCTTACCCATCATAAATTTGGGAACTATCCAATAACCTCTTCGCCAACTCATATCTACTGATTTAGCTACTCTACTGCTTTCTACTGCAACATCACATGCAGAATTTCCACCGCCAATTACAAGCACCCGTTTATCGGTAAACCTTGAAAACTTTTTTACTTCATGAGAATGAATGAACTCTCCCGAAAAGCTCCCTTTGAATTGAGGCATACGAGGTAACCAATGATGACCATTACAAACCACTAAAGCATCATAAATATGTGTGGTTGTATTTCCATTTTGCTCTATGGTTACTTCCCATTTGTTATTGGATTGAAGAGCGCAATTTTGTACAAGCGTATTGAATTGAATATACTTGTACAAATTAAAATGAGCTGCGTAGTTTTGAAAATAAGCGGCCAAATGTTTGTGTGAAGGATAATCCGGATAATCATCTGGCATCGGAAAATCGGCGTACTCGCTCAAGGTTCTCGATGAAATGATATGAGTAGTTTCAAAAACTGAACTATGTCCAATTTTTTCTGTAAAAACCCAATTGCCCCCCACTTCAGTTCCTAAATCATATACTACTACATCTATGCCCTCATCCAATAGATTTTTTGCGGCAGTAATACCTGATGGACCTGCACCTATAACACAAACACGTTGAGACATTCAATTATTTTAAAGAATGGATAAAACTTTCTGATTTGTATTTAAACAAACAACATAACCAATGCCAATACAATGCCCGCTAAAGTAAAATACAATCCCTTCTTAAATATCGTTGTGCTTGGCATAAACATCCAGAAAGAGGAAACTACAAAAAACAATAAAGAAACACCAAAGAAGATATTTAAATAATATAGCGGGTCTTTGGTTTCTGCCTTATGTAAATCTGTTAATTTCTTGAGAACGGTAGGTAATTCTTTTGTTGTATAATTTGCCTCACCACTTACTTTATTATACGTGCCTTGTTTAAAACTGATTAGCTGTTCTGTTTCTGTTTCTGCTTTTAATTCTTTTATTTTTATCTCTTTGCCTACTTGATCCGTGCTTAAGTTTGGAGCTAATGTTTTTTGATGCTGTTTAGTTATTTTAAAAGTATCGGTATCTCTAAAAATCAATACGATTCCGCTCATTGAATAAATTGCCATAATCCCCGCTAAAAAAAATCCTAAATAGCGATGATAAATTCTCATTTTTTGATTAACTGTACTCATTAGTATTCGGTTATAATTGGTTTTTACTGAAAAAAGTTAATGCTCCGTTTTTTTGTTGATCTGTTAAATCAATTTGTTTGTATTTACGATCTAGTTCATTGTTCAATATTACTGTTTTTCTAATACGGTTGAAATTGTTTTCTGGAATAGCATCAATTACTAAGGATTCTTTAAGCTTCCAGGCTTCTGCTTCTATCAGCATATCAGCTTGACGGCCATTCACCACCAATTGATCCATTAAGGGTTTTCTATATTTTTTCTTATAGGCAAGCACAAACTGCTCTTTGGTTAATGTATCATAAGCGTGATTTACATTTAATGTGGTTATTGGACAACCTTTGGCATAACTATTTGCGGTTAATTGATTGGCTAATTCTTTGATTAACCCGCTTGATAATGATAAACTTCCTAATTTTTTTATAGCAGCTTCATCAATTTCTTTTGCTGTTGCAAATGTGTCATTGGTATTGTTCTCTATTTTGATTTTTTGTAATGAAGCCCAATATTGAATATTGCCAATTTTATCCGCTGTTTCAGCCGTGATATTAAATTGCTGCATCAAAGCAGGTTTCTGGCAATATCCATATAATTCTCTTTGTTCTTCGGCGTTCCATTTGGCTCTATTCTCTTGCGAAAATGACACAATCTGGCTTTGCATACAAAGTAAGAAAATGGCAATAAAAATTTGTATAAAGGATTTCTGCTTTTTCATGTATTAAAATTAACCTATTAGAAACTAACAAGTATTAGCAATATAATACAGTTGTCTAAAAAATGTTAAAAATATTTAAGCTAGCTTTACTCATTGTATATTTGGATACTTGATGAAAAAAATTATATCTCTATTTATTGTTTTTTTGGTGTACTTCCTTCCATCAATGAGTAATGTGAAGGAGGTAAACACTTCTTTTTTTTCTATTTCTAATCAAGAACAAACTACCCCAATATTTAATCAATCAGCAACCCAAACTGATTTTATAGGCACCGATCTGTTAGAATTGACTGAAGATGACATTAGTCATTTTGAGAAAAAATTTGTTGCTACTTTAAAAACAGCCTCTCATAGAGATGATTATTCAGCGGATTTTTCAGATACTATTTTAGCTTCTAGAATAAAGTTGGCGAATATTTTCATTCATCCCTATTCATCCATCCAATCATTTATTGGCGTTTATAGAATATAATTGTCTATTAAGCTGAATTGGTATTCTCCGATCAGTTCCTCATTCAAATTAAATATTTGGAAATAATAAGTTGCACATTCAACTACATTATCTCTATTATTTTGATCAACCATTTATAGGTTATCTAAGAAATAATAAAAACGATTACAGTATTCTAGTAATCAATTCTAGCATAAAAAATAAAGTATGTATAAGTATCTTGTTGTATTTAGTCTATTCGCATTGGTAGGATTTTCATCTTGTAAATCAAAAAAAGAAGAAAAAAAGGAAACGGGTAAATTACCTGTTACTACTCCAATCCTATTGGACACTTCTTTTACCAAAGAATACATTGCCGAAATTCAATCCATTCAAAATATTGAAGTAAGGGCAAAAGTTAAAGGATATTTGGAATCTATCAATATCGACGAAGGTCAATTGGTAAAAGGAGGTCAATTGTTATTTACCATTCGTTCAAGAGATTATGATGCAGACTTAGCAAAAGCCCAGGCAAAAGTGAGAACAACTGAATTGGAAATGCAAAACGTCAAAATTTTAGCAGATAAAAAAATTGTTTCTCAAACAGAATTAGCCTTAGCCATTGCTAAATTAAACGAGGCAAAAGCCGATGTAGGTGTTTCTGAGGCAAACCTTTCTTTCACGAAGATCTATGCTCCATTTGGGGGAACTGTTGATCGGCTTCGATCTAAAGTCGGTAGTTTAATCGACGAAGGCACAATGCTTACATCATTGTCTAATAATAAAGAAGTATATGCTTATTTTAATGTGTCTGAATTAGAGTACCTGGATTATAAAAGCCGATTAAAAAACGACAAAGCCAATACAGTAACCTTATTACTTGCCAATAATCAACCTCATAAATACAAAGGTCTTATTCAAACGATCGAAGGAGATTTTGATAAGAATACAGGAAGTATTGCATTTAGAGCAAAATTTCCCAACCCTGATCTATTGTTGAAACATGGTGAAACAGGCAAAGTACAATTAACAGTTGATTTAAAGAATGCATTAATCATTCCACAAAAAGCCACTTTTGATTTACAAGATAAAACCTATGTATTTGTAGTAGATCAAAACAATATCCTCAGAACCAGAAATGTGATTATCAAGCAAAGATTATCCAATCTATACGTAATAGAATCCGGGCTTTCTGTGAATGATAAAATTTTATTGGAAGGAATTCAAACTGTTAAGGAAGATGAAAAAATAAATCCAGCATTAATTCCTGCAAAACAAGTAATGGATCAATTACAATTAATCAAGCAATAGAAATTCAAATTTTATAAAGTAATTATTATGTTTTCAAGATTCATACATAGACCGGTTCTTTCTATTGTCATTTCATTGATCATTATTTTCCTGGGAGTATTGGCAATGGTTAAACTACCTATAACCCAATTTCCATCTGTTTCTCCGCCTAAAGTAAATATTTCAGCCGAATACCCGGGAGCCAATGGAGAGCTCATGATAAAATCTGTTGTTATTCCTTTAGAACGAGCAATTAATGGAGTACCTGGAATGAAATACATTGCCTCTGATGCGGGAAATGATGGTACTGCAACAATTCAGGTTGTTTTTAATTTAGGTACTGATCCGAATATCGCTTCTGTAAATATTCAAAACAGGGTTGCTGCCGTAATTAATAAATTACCACCCATTGTTGTTAGAGAGGGTGTAAAAATCACCAGAGAAGAATCCAATATGCTCATGTACATTAATTTGTATAGTGACGATCCTACATTGGATGAAAAGTTTTTATTTAACTATGCCGATATCAACTTGCTCTCAGAATTAAAAAGAGTGGATGGTGTAGGTTTTGCCGATATTTTAGGAAACAGAGAGTACTCTATGAGAATCTGGCTAAAGCCAGATAGAATGTTAGCATATAAAATTGCGGCAGATGAAATATTAAAAGCATTGGACGAGCAAAGTTTAGAAGCGTCTCCAGGAAGAACAGGTGAGGCTTCCGGAAAAAAATCACAGGCATTTGAATATATATTAAAGTACCCGGGAAGATTTACTACTAAAGAAGGATATGAGAATATCATTTTAAGGTCTAGTTCGGATGGACAAATATTGCGCATTAAAGATGTTGCAGAAGTAGAGTTTGGAAGCACTTATTATGACTTGTATTCTAAATTAAATGGAAGGCCATCGGCTGCCATTGTTATCAAACAATCTTATGGAAGTAATGCCAGTGAAGTAATTAAAAATCTCAAAGCAAAATTAGAAGAGATCAAAAAATCTTCATTCCCTAAAGGAATGAATTATTCATTGGGGTATGACGTATCCAAATTTTTAGATGCATCAATTGAAAAAGTGGTACACACATTAGTGGAAGCATTTATTTTGGTAGCATTGGTAGTATTTATTTTTTTAGGAGACTGGCGTTCTACTTTAATTCCTGTAATTGCTGTTCCAATTTCTTTGGTGGGTACATTCTTCTTTATGCAACTATTTGGAATCACCATTAATTTAATTACCCTTTTTGCATTGGTATTGGCAATCGGAATTGTGGTGGATGATGCGATAGTTGTTGTAGAAGCGGTGCATGTTAAAATGGAAGTCAATCATTTAAATCCGAAAGCTGCTACAATTTTAGCAATGAAAGAAATCAGCGGAGCTATTATTGCCATTACATTGGTTATGGCTGCTGTTTTTATTCCTGTATCATTTATGTCTGGTCCTGTTGGTATATTTTATAGACAGTTTTCTGTAACGATGGCAACAGCGATTATTCTATCTGGTATAGTAGCACTAACATTTACACCAGCGCTTTGTGCTATGATGTTAAAAAACACACATGGTAAAGCGAAAAAGAAAACCATATTGAATCGTTTCTTGGCCTCATTCAATAATGGGTTTGATCGTATGCAGGGAAAATATAAAAGATTAGTTGGCTTAATCGTTAATAGACGAATACTCACATTTGCGGTATTAATTATTTTTTGTGTAGGTACCTGGCAATTGAGTTCCAATGTTCCTTCAGGATTTATTCCCAATGAAGATCAGGGTGTTTTTTATGCGATCATACTAACTCCTCCGGGATCCACATTAGAAAGAACCGATGCTATTGCAGCGCAAGTGCAAAAAGTAGCAGCGGGAATAGAAGACATCAAATCGGTTTCGTCTATGGCTGGTTATGAAATTTTATCAGAAGGTACCGGAGCTAATTCTGGAACCTGTTTGATTAATTTAAAAACCTGGGACGAAAGAAAACATTCCATGCAAGAAGTGATGGATGAGTTGGAAGAAAAAACAAAAGACATTAAAGGAGCTACTATAGAATTTTTTCCACCACCAGCTGTGCCTGGCTATGGAGCAGCAGGAGGATTTGAATTGAGGCTTTTGGATAAAACTGGCAGCAATGATTTTAAAAAAATGGAAACTGTAAGTAAGGATTTTGTTCGCGAATTGAATAAAAGACCCGAACTCAGTTCTGTATTTACTTTTTATAGTGCCAGCTTTCCTCAATATATGTTGAATATCGACAATGATAAAGCACAACAAAAAGGAGTTACAATCGATAACGCAATGAGCACTTTGTCAACATTGATTGGGAGTAATTATGAAACCAGTTTTATCATGTACGATCGTCAGTATAAAGTAATGGTGCAAGCCTTACCTCAATACAGGGCATTACCTCAAGATGTGTTGAAATTGTATGTCAAAAATGACAAAGATGAAATGGTTCCATTTTCAACTTTTATGACCATGCAAAGGGTATATGGACTTTCAGAAATTACTCGACACAATATGTACAACGCATCGGAAATAAGTGGAGGCCCTGCTGCAGGATATAGTAGTGGTACAGCTATTGCTGCTGTTAAAGAAGTGGCTGAACAAAAGCTACCAAGGGGTTTTGGTATAGACTGGGCAGGTATTTCGGCTGATGAAGTTGGAAGGGGTAATCAAGCAATTTATATATTTATTATTTCCTTAGTGTTTGTGTATTTAGTGTTATCTGCGCAATACGAAAGCTTTATGCTTCCTCTTCCTATTATACTTTCTTTACCTACGGGAATATTCGGCGCATTCTTTTTATTGAAAATGCTTGGGCTAGAAAATAATATCTACGCACAAATTGCGATGGTAATGTTGATTGGTATATTAGGAAAGAATGCAGTATTAATTGTAGAGTTTGCAGTGCAAAGACATAGAGCAGGAAAAACTCCTTTTCAGGCTGCTGTTGATGGAGCCGCTGCTCGTCTTCGACCGATCTTAATGACATCCTTTGCATTTATAGCTGGTTTGATTCCATTAGTATTTGCAACAGGACCAGGTGCAATTGGCAATAGAACCATTGGTGCAGCGGCAGCAGGCGGAATGATATTTGGAACTTTATTTGGGGTGTTAATAGTTCCAGGTTTGTATTATGTATTTGCAAAGATTTCAGAAAAGCATGTACTCATTGAAAATGAAAGTGAAAATCCTTTAACAGAAGAAATTAACGAATAACTATGTCAAAGAAATTTTATATAACCATTCTATTGGTAAGCATTTTTTATTGGAGTTGTAAAATTCCTACTGCAACTCAAGTAGCGCCTTTACAACCAATGCCTGGTGCATTTATCAATACTCAAGATTCAACAAATTCTACCGATGTAAATTGGAAGTATTTTTTTAAGGATCAATACTTGGTAGCATTAATTGATACAGCACTCAAAAACAATCTGGATGTATTAACTACATTACAGGATATTGAAATTGCACAAAATAAAGTAAGATTTAGAAATGGAATGTTGTATCCTTCGGTGATTGCAGGAGGTGGACTTTCAGTAGAAAAAGTAGGCAGATACACATCACAGGGAGCAGGAGATGCTTCAGCAGAAATAACACCAGGTAAGCCGGTTCCAGAACATCTTACCAATTTTACTTTAGGAGTAGAAGCAAGCTGGGAAGTAGATATTTGGGGGAAGTTGCGCAATTCAAAAAAAGCTGCATTCACTAAATATCTTTCCAGTATAGAAGGCAGGCATTTGGTTACTACTAATTTGGTTGCAGAAATTGCTAACTCCTATTATGAGTTACTGGCACTGGATAATAACTTAGATATAATCAGAGAAACAATAGGATTACTAAAGAACCAGTTTGAAGCAGTAAAAGTTCAGAAAGAAGCTTCTGTAGTTACTGAGTTGGCTGTTAAACAGTTTGAAGCTCAATTGTATAATTCTCAGCATTATGAATTTGAAACGCAGCAAGCAATTGTTGAAGTAGAAAATAAGATCAATTTTTTGTTAAGTAGGTATCCTCAAAATATAGAAAGGGATAAAACTACTTTAACAGCGCAGATTCCAAATCAAATAAAAGCGGGTATTCCTTCACAATTATTAAAGAACCGTCCGGATATTAAACAGGCAGAACTAGAATTATTAGCAGCAAAACTAGATGTTAAAACGGCAGAGCTGGAATTTTATCCTTCTTTAAATATTACAAGTACGCTAGGAGTTCAGGCTTTTAAACCAAGTTATTTATTTACAATACCAGAATCATTGTTGTACTCTTTGGCTGGTGGATTGATGGGACCAATCGTCAATCGCAATGGAATTATCGCCGAATTTAAAACAGCCAATGCTGTTCAAATTCAAGCCATGTATGGGTATCAGAAAACAATATTGAATGGATTTGTAGAAGTTGCCAATGAACTTTCTAATATCAGTAATTTGGAAAAAATGTATGTATTGAAATCCAAAGAAGCCGATGTGTTAAAAAGTGCAATTGATATTTCCAATGATTTGTTTAAATATGCTCGAGCCAATTATTTAGAAGTATTAACTACACAGCGCGATGCTTTAGAAACAAAACTCGAATTAGTTGAAACCAGGAAACGTCAGTTTAATTCAGTTACCAATATGTATAGATCTTTGGGTGGCGGGTGGAGATAATACCATTTTTCTTCTTTAAGTTTACTTTTTGTAAGCAATAATATGGTTTATCCCGATAAATTGGTGCAAACTGATCAAGGCTTGGCTTTGTATGTTCCTGATTCTAAATTAGTAGAATCAGTTTATCGTCAGGCATTAATTATAAATCCAGAAACGCCTTTCCCATTTTGGGCAAAAATATGGCCAGCTGCAAAAGCCATGACATCGTTTTTACAAAAAGAACCTCAATGGATTACAAATAAAAGAGTACTTGAAATAGGCGCTGGCATTGGGCTACCATCTTTTACAATTGCTGATAAAACATCCTCTATAATCATCAGCGATTATTCACCTGATGCAGTGGAGCTTATTCAAAAAAACATTTCATATTTAAAAATCAACAGCGCAACAGCTATATGCTTGGATTGGAATGATTTTCCTTCGACTATAATTGCTGATACTGTATTATTGAGTGATATCAATTATGACCCTTCTCAGTTTGAAGCACTCAATAGTTTGATTCTGCATTTTTTAAACCAGGGGTCAACACTAATCATTTCAACGCCTCAAAGAATTACTGCAACACCATTTATACATATTCTGGAGCCCTATATTAAGAGAATGCATACACAGGAAGTTCAACACGAAAATCAAATGCTAGCAATTAGTATTTGTTTACTTTATCAATTGGCTTAAGTAATTCAAAATAAGTAACTACAAATTTATCTCCTACAACAGAACCTTGTACTTTAGCTTTTCTAACTGCATTGCAAAATCCATCTTTATCATGTGCATCACCATGATCATCAATATCTGTTCCGGTTACAAAATAAGTTTTCCCCTCTTGCTTTACTGCGAGTAAACATCCGCTTCCTTTCATTTTAAACATACAAGTTCCACAAGCAGTTTCTAGGGTAAGTACTGGTTTGTTTTTATCTAACACTAATTTATTCTTTGTTGAATCTTGGCTAAAACTTGTAAAACATAATAATGTGGAAAATGCAAAAAGGAATAAAACTTTCATAATGAATAATTTAATAGTTTAAAAATAAACCAAACCCAAAACCCATATCGCTATCGTAATGAGTTTTTAGTCCCATGTTTTTATTAAGAATGTATCTTGCCCCTAACATAAATTCCTTATCGGTGTTTATCATAAACTCTCCTCTTAATCTTTTTGAAACGGGTATGTCTTCACGCATCAATTGAACCCTGAGGTTTCCATCTAGATATACTTCCGATTGTAAAGTAACTAGCATTGGAAGTATATATGCTACACCTATGCTAATCTGCTTTCTTTCGTCTTTGGTATTTATCTGGCCAAACAAATTCTTTTCAAACTCTTCATCCAATTTACGATATCTCCAGTCAAATCCAATAAAAGGCATCAACCATTGCATTTTACCAATATATCTACCAATATGTGTTTCTACCTCATAACCATGCATATCATGGTATCCCAGTCTCCATTCAGTATTAATACTCCATCTCGTATTTTGTAGCATCACCATTCCATCATTTCCGTTAGTTGCAAAATCATTCTCAGCCATTAAATGAAACTTTCTGTCTTCTCCATATAATTTTCTTTGTGCAAATGAAGGATTTGGTATTAAAGGGTTGGGTGCCTGATTTTGATAAGTAAATACCCTACCCATTCCACTCATCATATGATATAATATATGGCAATGAAAAAACCAATCTCCTTCAACATTGGCATTGAATTCGAGTGTATCCGTTTCCATTGGCATAATATCAATGATGTTTTTTAATGGTGCATTATCACCCTGTCCATTTAAAACCCGAAAATCATGACCATGTAAATGCATTGGATGTCTCATCATCGAACCATTATAAATGATCATCCGAATATTTTCTCCCTTCTTAATTAATATTTTATCAGCCTCAGAAACCACTTTATTATCCATGCTCCAAACATATCTATTCATATTACCAGTTAATTCAAACTTTAGCTCTTTAATGTTTGCATCTTTTGGTAATGATGTATTGTGTGGAGATTTTAACATAGAATAGTTCAATGTAACTATATCGGATAGTTCATTGCTATTGTATTGGTTTTCGGTATTCTTCTTTTTTTGTGATTCCGCAGAGCCGGTAATCTCTGGATACATTACCACATTCATATCCATTTGATTTAAGCTCATATTCATGCCCATATCATCCAGGTCTCCATTCATCTTCATCATGCTATTCATCATCTTCATGCCTTCAAAATACTTTAATCTTGGCTGAGGTAAAATGGGCTGTTTAACTCCTTCACCAATATAAAATAAAGCTCGATTAATTCTATCTTCTGAAGTGGCTTGTAAAGCAAAAGATTTATTTTTTTCTGGAACAGAAACCACAATATCATAGGTTTCAGAAACTGCAATAATAAAACGATCAACTTCTACGGGATCTACATCATTTCCGTCGTTGGCCACAACTTGAAATTTTCCACCGCCATAATTGATCCAAAAATAAGAGGATGCACCACCGTTTGAAATTCTTAGCCTTACCTTGTCTCCAGCTTTAAATTGGGACAGTTGACTTTCAACATTACCATTCAATAAAAATCGATCGTAAAAAACATCGCTCACATCCATTGCCAACATTCGCTTGAACTCATTGGTAACTTTTGTGCTAAAATGCCCTTCTCGAATTGCTTCTGCATAACTTTGGGTTGCTCTTTTTTTAATAGCAAACCAATCTGTTGCATTGTGCAACATGCGATGGATATTATTCGGATTATAATCTGTCCATTCACTAATGATTACCGGAATTGTAGGTAAATCATCAATTCCTTTTCTAAATGTTTTATCAGCAGGTTTTTTGTTGAGAATCATTGAACCATACATCCCAATTTGCTCTTGTAAACCAGAATGGCTATGATACCAATGTGTTCCGTTTTGGATAATTGGAAACCTGTATACATGAGTTGTATTTGGCTCAATAGGAAGTTGCGTTAAATAGGGTACACCATCTTCTTTGTTTGGCAAAAACAAACCATGCCAATGCAATGAAGTGGACTCTTTTAATGCATTGTGTACATGAATTTCAGCCGTGTCTCCTTCAGTAAATTCCAATGTAGGCATTGGTATTTGCCCATTTACTGCAATTGCTCTTTTTGATTTACCAGTGAAATTAACAATGGTATCTCTAACATATAAATCATATCGAACTACCTTCTGAGCAACTATTTCATTGGATAGAAAAAATGAAATAATGAATAGAGAATATAGATATTTTGGCACTATTGGATGGTTTCTACTACTTTACCACAGGTAAGCATTTGATTGCCATAGTAAGGATTTTTCACTTTGTTTTCTAAACTTAACCAATTGGCACCTTTGCCTTTATTAGCCATCGGACAGTACTGATAATAAACTGGAGTACTTAATTTAGACACTTTTATCAATGAATACATATTCTTTGATAAAGACATAAAATGATCTCTTTGGTGAGCTATTTCTTTGGTTTCGTTAATATGTTCAGCATCTTCTTTTAGTTCATTGACCATTTTCATCCAAACGGTATGCACTTCTGAACTTAGTTCATTCATTTTAACGCCCTCAATAGCTGTTTTTAAATCTTTGGCCATTGATGATGAAGCCGCGCCATCCGTTTTCACCAATGCATCTTTTAAAGCCATATATGAATTTAATACTGGTTGAATGCCTGAATTAGATTGAGCATTCAAAGTTCCAATTAAAAAAAAGAGGGCTACTACAAGTTTAATTGATTTCATGACTTTATATATTAATTTTAATTACGTAAAAGTACACAAATTTGGATAAGATTATTGTTAATACGAGTATAATGGCTCCAATCGGTGAAGTTTGGAAATATTGGACCTTACCTGAGCATATTATGAATTGGAATTTTGCTAGTTCCGATTGGCACTGTCCGGATGCAACAAACAATCTTGTTGTTGGTGGTGAATTCCATTATTTAATGGCAGCAAAAGATGGCTCTTTCAGTTTTGATTTTTGGGGCGCTTACCAAAAAATTGACATTGAAAAATGTATTGATATCATCTTAGGAGATGGAAGAACAATGTCTGTCTATTTTGAAGCAAATCCTGAAGGAACTATTGTTACCGAAACTTTTGAACCAGAAACTGAAAATTCTATTGAGCTTCAAAAAACGGGATGGCAAACCATTTTAGATAATTTTCAAAAATATGTGGAGCTGAATAAATAGGTATTAGTAGAATATATTTAGATGAGGAGTAACACCAGCTTTGACCATATAAGGCCCAAAGTTTTTTATTTCCTTGAGGTCATTCATACAAAAAGTTACACTATACAAGAATAACCCTTTTATAATTATATCTGTTCCCCTCCTCCTCGAAAGGTGCAATTACAATTCCCAAAGCCATGCATCACCTATTTCGTGGTCCTGAACAACTTTCTGATAGATAAATCCATTCTTTCTTAAAATTCTTGTTGATACATTTTCTTTAGGTTCAGTTTTTGCACAAATGACTAAACGAGGATTTTCATTCCTGATTATCTTGATTAATTCTTGACAAGCTAATGTTGCAAATCCTTTACCCTCAAATTCTTGAAAGGTGTAATAAGAAATCTCAACAACATTATTTGCTGGTCTGCCATTAAAACCAGCTGCACCCACAATTAGATTAGAATCATTGACAAAGTATCCTCCCCAAGGGCTGTAAAATCCTACTCTCTTGTATAAATCAATAGTGGCTTCCAGCACTTCTTGACAAACCTTACTACTATACTTTTCTCCAATGTATGATTCTTGAATAGTGATAGGTTCTAAATGAAAAATATTGGACATTAAAATTTTGATTATTCTTTAAAATTAGTAAAAAGATGCAACTACCTTGGCTGCCTGATAGACAAAGAAAAAGCCATCATTGCTGATGGCTTGCCTTTTTTCGCTCCCCCTTCTGGACTTGAACCAGAGACCCTCTGATTAACAGTCAGATGCTCTAACCAACTGAGCTAAGGAGGAATTTCCCCATTGGGGTTGCAAAAATAGGGGTTTAGAGTTTCTTACAAAAAAAATACACTAAAAATTAAATAAACGGGTGCTTTCAAAGCCTATAAATACCCCATTTTCGTTGTTTTGAATAGGGTAGGTCTTTAAATAATACCCTTCGCCACTCGTATTTCGACCGTTTTCAAGGGAGAATTTATACCGATGTAGGGGGCAAACCACATTACCCAGTGCATCAATAAAACCATTGGCCATCACCCCACTGGCATGAGGGCATTTATGGGCAATGGCAAATAAAGTCTGATTATGGGCAACCAAAGTGATTTTTTTGCCTTCTACCTCAATAATACTCATCTGATTGTTTTGCCAAATAATTTCAGCAGCTGAATCGGCAATCTTTACCCAGTTGATTTTTTTCTCCATAAAAAAGTCAAACAATAAACGATCTGAGAATCAATTTGCGCCAATGGTCAAATTAATAAAGCATGGTTTTATACGGATAGCGCACTTTATACATTTCTCTTACTCTTTCTAAAATTAAATCACGCAATGCATCTAAATTATTTCTTTCAGTTGCGGAAACAAACACGCAATTATTATTGGTTACATTATCCCACTTATCTTTTAAATCTTGTAAGAGTTCTTGCTTCACGGAATCTTCTAACCATTCATCAAAAGTTTTCTCTTCATACACATCCATTTTATTAAAGATGGTGAGTATGGGTTTGTCAAATGCTTTTAATTCTTGTAAAGTTTTATTCACCACTCCAATCTGGTCTTCGTATTGAGGATGAGAAATATCTACCACATGTAATAAAATATCTGCTTCTCTTACTTCATCTAAAGTACTCTTAAAACTTTCCACTAAATGATGCGGCAATTTGCGAATGAATCCAACAGTGTCACTCAATAAAAATGGAGTATTCTCAAAAACTACTTTTCTTGTTGTAGTATCCAGTGTTGCAAATAATTTATTTTCAGCGAACACCTCACTCTTACTCAAAACGGTCATCAGCGTGCTTTTGCCCACATTGGTATAACCCACTAATGCAACTCTAATTAATTCACCTCTTTCTTTTCGCTGAGTAAATGCTTGTTTATCAATCTCACCTAATCTCTTGCGTAATAAGGAAATTTTATCTTTTACAATTCGGCGATCTGTTTCAATTTCTGTTTCACCCGGCCCTCTCGTTCCAATCCCTCCTCCCTGTCTTTCCAAGTGCTTCCACATTCCTTTTAATCGAGGTAATAAATATTGGTATTGTGCTAATTCAACCTGCACTTTAGATTGTGCTGTTCTGGCTCTTCTTGCAAAAATATCCAGGATCAAATCGCTACGATCGATGGTTTTAACATTCAACTCCTTTTCTATATTAGCAATTTGTGATCCGGTTAATTCATCATCAAAAATGACCAAGTGAATATTTTTGCCATTCAAATAGTTTTTTATTTCTTCTAATTTTCCTTTCCCCACAAAAGTTCTACTATCGGGATGTGCTAATTTTTGAGTAAATCTTTTTACGGCAATTGCTCCAGCTGTTTCAGATAAAAATGCCAATTCATCCAGGTATTCAGTAGCCTGTTCATTTGTTTGCTCTTTCAATATTACCCCAACCAACACGGCTTTCTCCTCTTGGGCAATCAGTTGTTTTTTCTCAATCAATGCGTAATTTTTTTTATAAAGTTAGTCTTTCAAGCGTTCTCCAAAATAAGAAAGCCTCTCTGAACTCAAAGAGGCTTAATCGATATGATAATCTTCTATTATAATCCACTGATAGAAATACCAACACTAAAACGATTCATAGTAGCACCAGATCCATCTCTTAATACGCCTAAAACATTGTAGCTACCCTGTAAACCAATAATACCATACCCAACTCTTCCTGTAAGGGCTAATGAAGTACCGTTAAAGAATTTCTTGCTTTGCTCTTTTTCAATAAATGTAGTTCCATAGATGGATTGGCCATTTCTATTTACATAGTTCTTGCCTTTAGAATAAGATTTTAGCAATGTTCCCACTTTTGCTCCAATGGCAAATTTCCATGATTTGTTCATGTTATTGGGGTTAGAAAAATAACGAAGCTCTATTGGCAACTCTAAATACATGGTGGTCACTTTAAATTTATCAAAATGATTAATGCTATCTGCAATTGTAAATGGCAATCTTACCCCATTATATTTAACGTCTACATTGGTATTATTGAAAAACATATTACTGCTTCCTAGTCCAAGACCAAAGCCTACACTCATTTTTGGATTGGTTTTAAAAGGCTTGTCGAACATGATATACATATTAAAATGCCTGCTAAATCCACCAGTTCTAACACTATCTGGCCTATTTGCCCATGCATCAACACCATATTGGATCATAAAATGATCTTTTGTACGATTGGGAACTGTAATTTTCTTAGTATCCGAAGTTTGAGCTGAAACAGCCAATCCAGTCAGAACAGTAATTAATAAGAAGAATTTTTTCATTTTTGGTTGTTTACAAGATTATTTCTCTTGCAGACGGCAAAAATAGTAGAAATGGCTGCATTAAAGTGGTTAAAAATTAGTCAAAATCCAATCTTTTGGCATTTTCAATGAATTAATTCGGGTGTAAACGGCAGATAATTTATATTTATGGTTCTAGATTGATAAAAAAAGGATTGATGAACACGGATTTTTTACAAGGGAAAAGGATTTTAATAGCGGAAGATGATTTCGTCAACCAGAAGTTGATTACGCATTCATTAAAACCTACTGGCGTCTTATTTGATATAGCTGGAAACGGGGTAGAAGCTATTGAATTACTCAGAAAAGGTGATTATGACCTTATCTTAATGGACATCAATATGCCCGAAATGGACGGTTTTGAAGCGACTCAGATTATCCGTAAAGACATCAATAAAACCATTCCGATCATTGCAATGACCGGTTGGAGTAGCAGAACAGAGGGAGATAAATTTGCAAAAGTGGGCATGAATGGATGCTTGGCAAAACCTTTTGGATTAGATGCTTTATATAAAACACTCGATGAAATTTTCACTACTGATCCAGATTTCAAAAACGAAGCACCTGTCTCAACCTTTGTTCCTCCGGTAGTTGATTTGAATATGCTCAACGAATTGGCCGAAGGAGATAGTGAGTACAAGGGTACTATTATCAATATGTTTTTAGAAAGTATGCCAGATACTATTCGTCAAATGGAGGCAAACTTATCTGCTCAGGATTGGACTGCATTGTATAAGTCAGCACATTATGCTAAGTCATCATTGTCAGTAATTAAAGTAGCTGAAATGTATAAACTGGCTCACACCATTGAAACATCTGCAAAACAACAGGCTCAATTGGAAACCATTGCTCCAGCCTTGAAATTATTCAGTAAAAACTTTGAAGAAGTAAAAGCTATATTATTAACAGAATTGGAAAATTTATCTTGATCATCGCAATATCAACGAAACATATATTTTGAATTTTAGAGAATTAGGATTAGACGAAAAGTTATTAGAAGGCATAGATTCGATGGGATATGAAACAGCAACGCCTGTTCAAGCACAAGTAATACAACCCATTTTAGCAGGAAAAGATATTATAGCATCAGCGCAGACTGGAACAGGCAAAACTGCTGCATTTTTATTGCCGATCATTCATAAAATGCTCACCAGTCATCACGCAGCACACCAAATCAATGCATTAATAATAGTACCAACCAGAGAACTCGCCATTCAAATTGCTGAAACGATGGAAGGATTGGGATACTTTACTGATATCAGTTGTATTGCTGTATATGGTGGAGGTGATGGAAATTCTTTTGTAACAGAAAAGAAGGCATTGAGCAGTGGCGTTGATATGGTAGTATGCACACCCGGTAGAATGATAGCACATTTAAATATGGGCTATGTAAAAATGAAAGAAGTGAACTATCTGGTACTCGATGAAGCAGATCGAATGCTCGACATGGGATTTAATGATGATATCATGAAGATCATTTCATTTCTTCCAAAACAAAGACAGAACTTATTGTTTTCTGCTACTATGCCCCCTAAGATGAGGGATCTGGCTCGCAAATTATTGAAAGACCCGGTTGAAATTAATATAGCAGTATCAAAGCCTCCTGAACAAATTGTACAGCAAGCATACGTAGTATATGAACAACAAAAAATTCCGCTGATCAAATTTGTATTGAATAGTAAAGACTATACAAGAGTAATTATTTTTTGTTCTAAAAAACAAAATGTAAAACAGTTAACAGCAGAATTAAAGCGTGCTAAGTTCTCCATCGAAGAAATCCATTCCGATTTATTGCAAGACAAAAGAGAACAGGTGATGCAAGATTACCGAAATAAGAAATTGAAAATATTGGTAGCAACTGATATTCTTAGCAGAGGAATTGATATAGAAGAAATTGAATTAGTGATCAACTTTGATGTTCCGAATGATGGAGAAGATTATATACACCGAATTGGAAGAACAGCAAGAGCAGAAAGCCAGGGAACAGCCATTACATTTGTTAGTGAAGCAGAGCAAAGAAAATTTGCTGCTATCGAGGAGTTATTAGGTAAGCAAGTAGACAAGATCCCTGTACCACTTGAGTTTGGCGAAGCCCCAGCCTATTCACCAAGATCACATAGCGCATCAAAGAATGGAGGCAACAGATGGCAAAAAAGAAGATAATCTAGTTCGCAATAAATTTGATACAAACAGGAGCACCAACTTTAATTCTTTCTTTAGTATCCGTAAGTAAACCGGAATTCTGGTCTCTTTTGAAAACCACAATTTCATCGGAGTTTTGATTGGCAGCCAATAAAAAATTACCAGTAGGATCAATACTAAAATTTCTTGGACCTTTTCCTAATGTAGATTGAGTGGCCACATAACTCAAAGTGCCATCAGCAATAATTCTAAAAATAACCAGCTCATTAAATTCTCCTCTGTTGGAAGCGTATAAATATTTTCCATCAGGAGAAATATGAATATCAGCAGCCCCATTTTTTCGAGTTTCGTTGGGGTTGGTCATACTGATATCTTGCATCAATGACAATTTTCCGTTTTTAAATTTTAGCACATTTACAGTGCCATTTAATTCTTGAACAGAATAGGCAATTGATTTTTTAGGGTGAAAGGTGAGATGTCTTGGTCCGCTGCCAGGAGCTGTATTGAATACTGAGTTTGGTTTCAATGAAATGGGGTTATTGCTTTTTGACAAGCTAATATCATAAACAGAAATCTGGTCGGTTCCTAAATCTTGTATCAACAGATAATCTTCATCTGGGCTAAATATGGCGGAATGTACATGAGGTTTATCCTGTCGATCTTTATTGATGCTTTTTCCTGTATGCTGAATCATTTGCGTATTGATAGTATCTAAGCTTCCATCTTTTAATAACGGAATCGCTTTAAAATTTCCACCCGTATAATTGGATACAATTACATATCTATTCTTACTGTCGATGGTAACATGACATGGATGATCACCTTGCGTAAATTCGCTATTGATTTTGCTCATCTCTCCAGTATTCTTATCTAACTTCAAAGAAGTGATTCCGCCTAATTTATTGCCTAATTCATTCACTGAATAAATATACTGATTAGCAAATCCGGTGGTTAGAAAAGAAGGGTCTTCTAAGACTTGTTTGTTTAAAAGCGCAGCGCTTCCTTTTTGGCTATCAAAACTATAATAATAAATGCCTTCTCCTTTTCCAGAATTGGTATATGTTCCTACTAGAATATGAAGTTTACTAGCGGTTGGTTGAGCATTAGTTTGAACAAAACTCAGTATGATTAGATGAATAGTTAAACAAAAAAGGAGCTTAGTCTTTATCATTTTTTTATTTTGGTTTAAAATCTTGTTCAATTTTATAACTTGATACAATAAAAGCTATATGAATGAACGTTTAAAGCCTGTTATTTTTATTTATTAAATATATTTGTAACACTAAAATACACTAAATGAAAAAGTTTTTTCTATTCGTTTTATCAACAGTACTTTTTATTGGAGCAATTTCTGCTCAAAAAAAGCCAGATATCCGCCTAAATGGATATGCGGGATATGTTTTTGATGATGCAATTGATTCTTATTATGACGCTAATAATAATTACAATGGTAAAATATTGGGAAACTTCATGTGGGGAGTTGGTATAGAGTCTAAAATCAACAGAGGAACTGGTATTGAATTATTATACTTACGTGACGACACCAAAGCGCCAATGACTTATTATAGTGGAGTAGGTGGCAGAAAAACCAAGGATTTTAATATCGGCATCAATTATATTATGCTTGGAGTCAACCGTTATTTTGGAGCAAATCCAAAAGTGGAGCCATATTTCGGACCAATGTTGGGTATGGCCATTGTTAGCATTAAAAATCCTGATCCAGGTGGCAGTAGCAGCATCACTAAATTTGCATGGGGTCTAAGAACTGGAGCTAATATCTGGGCATCTCCTAAAGTAGCGTTGAAATTACAAATGCAATTGATTTCAGTTTCTCAGGGATTTGGCGGTGGAGCCTATTTTGGAACAGGAGGGGCTGGTGTTGGATTGTCGTCTTATTCTTCGGTTTATCAGTTTGGCTTAGGCGGCGGTTTAGCTTTCAAATTGGGTAAATAATCAGTATAGATCTTATTTAATATCATTAGAGGAGCAATAAATGCTCCTCTTTTTTTGTTTAATATTGTATCAACATGCGTTTTAATTTTTCCAAAACTCGATTTATATTTTTACTATTTGCAATGATTATTGCAATGCATTCCTATGCCCAAGTAAAAGACACATTATTTTTTACTAATAAATCGATGTTGATTGGCGAATTGATCAGTATTAAATTAGGAAGAATAGAATTTGATGGTGATGGAGTGGGAATTGTAAAAGTAAAATATGATAAAGTAAGCACCATTCAAGCCAGCAAAAATTATTTTAGAATTGAAACAGTTCAAAGAGATGTGATTCCAGGATTTATAGAAGCATCTGTGAACAGAGGAAAAATCATTGCTAAAACAGCCTACGATACTAAGGAGATTGCATTGGGAGATATTTCATCGATGTTTAAATTTGGAACCAAATGGAACACAAGAATCAATGGTAATATTGGTGCAGGATATTCCTACACAAAATCCAGTCAAATTGGACGTTTCAATGCAGATGGGGCTCTCTTTTACCATAATGAGAAAACCGAAATTGAATTAGGTGGAAACATGATATTTACTTCAGATAGTATTAGTTCCAGTGTAGAAAGAGCCAATATTAATTTTCGGTACAATTATTATTTTAGCAAATTATTCTTCGGAGTAGCGTTATTAAATTATCAAAGAAATACACAGTTAGGATTAAACAGAAGATGGCAACAAGGATTGGCCCTGGGGTATAAATTCTTATTAACCAGACATAGTCAGGGCCTTGTTATTAGTGGACTTACCATTAACCGGGAACAAGATCTAAAAGCAAATTCTACCAATAACCAAGAATGGGTATTTCAGGGGAAGTATAATTTCTTTTCATTTAGTAAGCCGAATATCTCATTAGGCACTACTCAAACATTATATGTTAGTTTATCTCAAAAAGGCAGAACACGTTATGATGGTGATATTAATATCAATTGGGAGCTCATTACCGATTTTTCATTAAACTTAAATTACTACAATAACTATGATAGTAAATCACCAACAACCGGAGGTGCAAGATCCGACTATGGATTTGTAGCAGGCCTGAGTTATAAATTTTAATGTGCTTAAATTATCATTATGCGAATAGACAAATTGGATAGTTTAAGAGGCATTTTTAGTATCATGGTGGTTTTGCATCATTATGATGAAGCATTTCTTCCGACATGGTTCTATCATAATCCCTTAATAAGAGAATCTAAATTTTTTGTGGACTTCTTTTTTGTTTTGTCTGGATATATTATTGCCAGTAAATATGCGGGCATTAAAACGCAAACCGATTTAATGATCTATCTTAAAAAAAGACTGATCCGATTAACGCCATTGTTATTTTATACAACTACACTTTATTTAAGTTTTCAACTGGTATTTAATATTTTCTTTCCTTATTTATTAGGTACAAAGGAATCTGTTTCAACTTTATTATTTGCTTATGTAGATACAATGACTTTTCTAAATTCAACTGTAGTATTTAATTCATTCTATACTTCCAATGTTGGCAATATGGGAATGAATTTTCCTTCATGGTCCATTTCGGCCGAATTGATCATCTATGTTTTTTTTGGTTGCACCTTATTATTTTCTTTTCAACGGAACTGGAATAGAAATGGTATTTTCTTTTTTGTATTACTCGCGGCTATTGGTTTTTCGGTGTATAAGGGCATGTATGCTTTCACCGACGATTTTGGATATATCAGGGGAATTATTTCATTTATACTTGGTTATTTTGTTTGGAATTTTACCAACAACAGATCAAAGTGGTTGCCCAATCTATCATTGATAGTTCCGCCTTTAATTATTGCCGCCTTCTATTTTCTGCATCAACAAACAGGAAACTTTTATCAAATGATGGCATTGGCAATTATACCATTCTTATTTGCTTTTTCTATTTTATTGATCGTGCAATCAGATGGAATATTTACGAATATATTGACCATCAAACCACTCATATTTTTAGGTAATATTTCTTATTCAGTTTATTTAAATCAAATAATAGTAATTACGATAATTCCACATTTTTTGTTTCAAATATTCGAATTAAATCCTACGCCAACAATTCAATTGATCGTACTTCTTTGTAGTTTGCTGGCGTTGATCATCTATAGTTTTTTAACAAATCAACTGATTGAAACACAATTTGGAAAATGGTTAAAAGCTAGATTTATTCCATCTTACAACCTAGGTTGAGCTTGTTATACATAGTAATTTTACATATACTTCTGCTGTTCATTTTTAACTAAAAATTTAGCCAATAAAACATCATTTAAAGAGGAAGCCCCTTAGGCTATTGTACCTTTGCAGCCATTCAAATTAATGATATGGCGAAAAAATTGGCTTTTGTTATTGTTGCGCTTTTTTCTTTTGTACTTCAATCATATGATACTACAACAAAAGCAACTATCAATGATGAAGTGTTGAATGCAACGCTTATGGCTTCTAAATTAAACATCAATGATAAAGCAGTTGCATTGGCAATAAAGGGCTATCAAAAATTAAAAGAACAAGGCAAATTGATTAATCAGCGCTATTTAACTATTGCAGATTTTAGCAAACCTAGTTCAGAAGAGCGTTTGTATATTATCGATATGGAATCCGAAGAAATGGTATTGCAAACGTTGGTGGCTCATGGTAAAAATTCTGGAACTTTATTTGCAAAAAATTTTTCCAATAAAAACGAATCAAACAAAAGTAGTTTAGGATTTTATATCACTGGCAATACCTATCGAGGCAAACACGGAGAGTCATTGATATTAACTGGAATAGAGAATGGTATTAATGACAAAGCAGCACAAAGAGCCATTGTTTTACATGGTGCTAATTATGTGAGCAATAATACAATCGCTCAAATGGGTTATCTGGGAAGAAGCCAGGGTTGTCCTGCGGTTCCTAATAATCAGGTTCAACAGATTATTCATACTATTCAAGGGGAATCTTGCTTATTCATCTATGCCCCTGATGCTAATTACCTAAAACAATCCAAGCTGGTTGGATAAAGTTGCGGGAAAAGTCCATTTTATGAGCTAGTTCATTTAATTTAGGCAATCCAAAATTAAACACTATGCTACGGATTGCTACACTGCTTGTATGTTTATTTACCGCTTCAATCGTTACTGAAGCGCAAAATATCCCAACACCAAAATCTCATTTTGGTTTTTCAATTGGCGATAATTATCATTTAGCCACATTTACCCAAACAGAAGCCTATTTAAAAAAACTGGCTGCAGTTTCAAAAAAAATGAAGTTGCAAAGTATTGGTAAAACCGAAGAGGGACGTGAGCAATACATGGTAATTGTTTCAGACCCAGCAAATCTGGCTAAGCTGGATAGATATAAAACCATCTCGCAAAAAATGGCAAGAGCAGAAGGCGTTACAGATGCTGAAGCACAGACGCTAGCCAATGAAGGCAAGGCTGTTGTTTGGATTGATGGAGGATTACATGCTAATGAAGTCTTGGGCATTCATCAATGGATTGAGTCTTTGTATCAAATCGTTTCTCGTGAAGATGAAGAAACAAAACGAATATTAAAATCTACCATTATCCTTTTTGTGCACGCCAATCCTGATGGGCAAGAATTGCAATCTAGTTGGTACATGCGCAATGCAGATACTTTGAAAAGAAGTACAGCTAATCTTCCAAGATTATACCAGAAATATATTGGGCATGATAATAACCGAGATTTCTATATGACCAATATGAGTGAATCCAAGAACATGAGTTTGCAACAATATGTAGAGTGGATGCCTCAAATTTTATACAATCACCACCAGACAGGTCCAGCAGGAACAGTAGTAGCAGGTCCTCCATACAGAGACCCATTCAATTATGTGTATGATCCTTTATTGGTAACAGGCATAGATCAATTAGGTGCAGTAATGAGCAGTAGATTGAATGCGGAGAACAAACCAGGATATACGATGAAGAGCGGTTCTGTATATTCAACCTGGTGGAATGGTGGATTAAGAACAACTGCTTATTATCATAATATAATTGGATTATTAACAGAGATGATCGGTAATCCAACACCTATGAAAATTCCTTTTGTTCCATCCAGGTTAATTCCGAATAGCGCCACACCATTTCCTATTGACCCACAAAAATGGTATTTCAAAAGTTCTATTGATTATTCTGTTTCGCTCAACTATGCAGTGCTCAATTATGCAGCAAGACATAAAGATGAGTTGCTGATGAATATCTATACAATGGGTAAAAATTCTATAGAGGCAGGGAGTAAAGATTTTTGGACAAAAACGCCTAGTAAAGTTGAAATTGCCAATGAATTAATAAAGAACGATCCCAGAGCAGAAAGAAATGATTCTATTGCATTAAGCATTTATGATAAAGTATATAAAAATCCACAATCGCGCGATCCAAGAGGATACATCATTCCAAATAATCAAACAACAACTGCTACCAATTTTGTTAATATTTTAATTAAGAGTGGAATTCGTGTAGAAAAAGCCACAGCAGATTTTACCGTGGGAAATAAAAAATATTTAGCCGGATCGTATATAGTAAAAACCAATCAAGCTTTCCGACCACATGTGATTGATATGTTCGATCCTCAAGATCATCCAAACGATTTTCAGTATCCTGGCGGACCACCAGTGCGTCCATATGATGCAGCTGGTTGGACACCTGCTTACACTATGGGAGTTGAATTTGACAGGGTATTAGAGCCATTTGATGGCCCTTTTCAAACACTGCCATATGGTGTAGAACAGAAATCAGTAGGAGCAATTGAAAAATCAACAGAAACAAAAGGATATAGTTTCTCCACAAAAGACAATGCAAGCTTTATTTTAGTAAATGATCTATTAAAAGCTGGAATCGCTGTAGAAAAAAACAATGAACAATTTTTTGTTGCATCAAGTGCGGCAGCATTACCTATTTTAGAAAAAGCGGCAAATCAACATGGAGTAAAAATCACAGCTGCAAATTCATCATCCAAAACCCAATCTGTAAAATTGAAATCAAGCAGAATTGCTTTATGGGATGTATATGGAGGATCAATGCCATCTGGTTGGACGAGATGGATTTTTGAGCAATACCGTTTTCCATTTACTGTTGTCTATTCAAAAGAAATTGATGCAGGTAACTTAAAAAACAAATATGATGTAATTGTATTTGTAGGAGGAGCTATTCCTGCTCTTCGCACTGAAGCTCCAGCAGCTGGTGGTGGCGGAGGTTTTGAAGGAAGAGAGCCGAATGAATCGGAGATACCAGAAGAATTTAGATCTAGTTTGGGTAGAATTACTGCAGCAAAATCAATTCCTGCATTGAAGGAATTTGCTGATGCTGGCGGAACGATTGTAACAATAGGAAGTAGCGCCAACTTAGCCTATCATTTTAAATTACCTGTTCGTAATGCATTGGTTGAAATGGTGAATGGAAAAGAGCGTCCTCTACCAGGAGAAAAATTCTATATACCAGGATCGGTTATGCAAGTAGCAGTGAATCCTCAACACAAAGCCAATTGGGGAATGAAGAATACAGCAGATGTATATTTTAGTGCAAGTCCTGTATTTAATTTGATGCCTGATGCAATTGCCAATGGAGATATCACTCCTTTAGCTTGGTTTGCTTCTGATAAAACTTTGAGAAGCGGATGGGCATTCGGGCAATCTTATTTACAAGATGGAGTTGCAGCTTTTTCGGCTAAAGTTGGTAAGGGTAAATTGTTGGTGTATGGACCAGAAATTACTTTCCGTGGACAAACCCATAGTACTTATAAAATGTTATTCAATCAATTGTATGGTGAAGAGTAAATTATTTAATGCCCCAAACCTTGATTGATAGATTCTTGATTTCCAAATCAATTGGTTTCATTGAATAAAGAGAAACATTAAAATAAGGGGTATTGGTATTAACAACATCTTTTAAAGCAATCATGTCGTTTGTAGCAACACTATTCCAGGTAGATGCATTGAATTCGCCTGTTTTGGTAATTTTTACCAATTCATGATTGGAGTAAAAATTAAAATTTCTTTTATTATTGGTAGAATCGACCAATGAAAAAAGAAAAGAAGTAAAATCAGTAGAAGCAGATTTACCATATCGAATTTCGGCAGATACACCTACCATAATGTAGGTGTATTTTTTTGAATATACCAGGTCCTTCATTAAACTAACATGCGAAATAGAAGTAGTTATTTTTTGGATACTATTGTCTTTTGATTCAAATAATAAATCTTTGTTACCTAGTTCCTGTAATTCCTTTTCGGGATATATTTTATTATTATAACAAACATAGGAGTTGATAATTTTGAAATTATTCAACAGACTTGTTACATGGGATTTAATAGAATCATTTTTATAAGGAATCATGGTTAAATCGGCACTGAGTTTATATAATTCTTTATCAGAAATCATATAGTCTTTCCAGATATAATCTTCTATGGAACGATTGGAATACATGAAGGGCATGCTTTGCTGATTCCTGAATGCAGCACTGGTATCTAGTGAACTTGCCAACCAGTTTACTTTTGCAGGGTGATAGGGTAAATTGGGATAATTATTCAACAACATCGAAACTATGCTTGGAGCCAAATTATTATGTGAATTAACTGCATACATTTTTTTTGGTGCCTTAAGCATGGGCGAGTAAATAATTAAAGGAACATGATAGTCGTCTATGCTAGAAGTAGAAGGGAAAGAGCCAATGTGGTGATCTCCTGTAATGATGAAAATGGTGTTACTATACTCGGGCCTTTTTTTATACTTCGAAAAAAAGTCTTTGAAACAATCGTCTGCAAACATATAAGTGACCATTACTTTTTTGCATTCTTTTAAAATGGTTTTAATGCTTCGGTCTACTTTAAGTGTTTTTAATTTTTGATCGAATAGTTTATCGTATTTAGGTTTCTGTTCAAATAAATAAGGAACATGTGTTGTTGCGGTATGGTAAATATTTAAATATGGTGTAGTAGGTTCAGTTTCCAATAGTTCTAAACTTTGATTGAATAGTGCATCATCGGGATAACCCATGCCCCATCCTTCATTGCCTGCACTCATTTTTTTATATTTCTTATTAAAATGCAGCAAAGACATATCTGTTCCTTGTAATCGAATGAATCCACCCATATTATCAAAATCGGTATTCGACCCAGTTAAGAATCGGGTAGTATAGCCATTGGCTTTAGCAATTTTAATTAATGATAAATGATCAGGCATTATATTGATAGATGAAAAACCAGTTTTGCCATAAGGCAATGATCCTTCTATAGCAGGATGTGCAGCAAAAGTGCCTGGTGAAGTGCTTAAGAAATTATCCCAACTCAAACTCTTTTTACTGAGTGAATCTAAAAAAGGAGTAAAGCTGCTTGCATAGGCATTCTCTCCGCTAAAATCTTTGGATAATCCTTCGGTAACAATAATCACAATATTCGGAGGCTTCGCTGGATTCAAATTAAAATAAGATCCAAGAACATCCGGATCATCGTTTTTTCTCAGTAAAGGAAATTCAGTACTGGTGAAATTGAATGGTTGATTCTGCTGGTAAAATTCAATGGCTTTTTGAAGCTCTTTAGCGTTAAGCCTATTCGCATCAAAATCATTTTTTGTATAAAAGAAATGATAAGAATCGGAAATAAAATAAGCAAATTTATTACAGGTTAAATAATAAGCATTTCTATTTTGAAATTGGTTAGAAGAAGGGTTCGCAAAATTGATGGTTACTAATGCAATAATTCCTATTGCGCCCGAAAAGCGAATAAAAAAATGAGAATAAATCAGTTTTGAAAAAGTAGATTTATACAAGAACCAATAAATGATATAATAAAAAAAGAATGGAATAAAGACAATCATTCCACTCGTAATCATTTGTTTAGTAGTAGACCATAATTCAAAAAAAGTTCTGTTAAATAATTCATGATCAAATGGATTGCTTCTTTCGGAATAAGTGATAATTAATGAAATGTAGATTGTTAGCATCAATAGATTCAAACAATGCAAAACAAAAACACCTAACTTTTTATTCATCCAATAAAAGAGCAATATGAATGGTAGAATGATAATGCAATAAATGAGCACAGCCCATATATCAAAAAAAATGCCACCCAATTCATACAAAACAGCGTATTCAATAATTGTTTTTTGTGCAACAATCAAATACTCAAAAGCCCTTACGCCAATTATTGTTAGTATAAAGGGAAGAGCTACCGATATATATTTTTGAATAAACTGATTGAATAATGCTGGTTTCATTTATTTTTTCTTATCAGGAAATACTTGCTTCCAATCTTTTTGCATGTCTACCACCAACCAATTGTATTTCGCAGCATCATCTAATCCCTTATCCAATTTTCCTATAGATGAATTACGATCATAAGCAAATTCTCTTGCAGCATCAGTATGCCTGATGATCAAACCAAAATGAGGTGTAGATCTTGTACTGGTATATTGCAACATTTCATAATCACCATCAGAATTGCCTGCAGTAAAAACAGGTGCTTTGCCAATATATTGATGAATGCCAACCGGTTTCCCGGATTTATCATCAATAAAATTCAATTCGGGTAATTTGATTAAACCAGGCTGATTATTGCTGTTATCATATTTTACTTTCGCAGAACTTCCAACAACCTGGTAGGGAGGAATTCCATAGACTTTTTCAGCCCATACTCTTAGAAAATCAACCCCTCCTCCTGATACAATAAAAGTTTTGTAACCGTTCGATCTTAAGTAATTCAATAATTCAAGCATTGGTTGATAGACCATATCTACAAATCGTAAACCTGTGCCAGGATGTTTTGCAGTATCTATCCAATCACCCACAATTTTATCAAACTCAGCTGTACTCATTCCGGCATGAGTAGCCATCACGATTTCTACAATTGATTTTTCTCCACCTGCCAATGCTGCTTTTAAATTGCCTTCTAAAATTGATTTGAATGGTTCCTGATTTTTCCATTCAGGGTGTTCTGGGGCCATAGCTTTAATACGGTCAATAGCAAAGAAAAACTGAAAATACAAAGGTTGTTCGCTCCATAAAGTGCCATCATTATCAAAGCAAGCTATACGGTCTGCTAATGGAATAAAATCTTTACTTCCTTTTGTAGTTGTTTTATTGACGAAGTTGATGATCGATTTTTTGGCACTTCCTTCATTCCAGGAAGCTAAATAAGTTGGTTTAGCTATAGTTTTTTGAGCACTAATATTGCCAAAAGAAACCATCAAAAAAAAGATTGCGATAATTATCTTCTTCATAAACATCATTTGTTACAAATATACTTAACCTTAAATTAAATTATTTTAGCATTTATTTTTTGCCCTTCGTTTTTCATTCGTTTACTTTGTTAGGTGGATATACAGCATCTTTTTGAAATCAAGAATGGCATTAATTTTATTGCAGGATTCAATAATTTATTATTAATCTATTTATTATTACGAAATTATAAAACAGCTTCACCAGCAAATGGCTTTCTGATTCTTTTTACTTTCGGTATGGGTATGGTCAATTTAATGATTTATCTATATGATACCCATATTTTAGAAGATATACCATGGTTATTTAGAATGCCAAGTCCAATATTTTATGCCATGTTTCCTTCAGCATGGTTATATGTTAGAATGTTGGTGAATGATGAAACGAAAATGCGAAAATGGGATTGGATGCATTTTCTTCCTGCATTATTGCATTTGCTGGAAATGATGCCCTATTATTTTTCAACTCTGGCACACAAAGAACTCAATCTTGCTGCATCTTACAATAATCCTTTGGGTAACTATTTGCATAACGAAGGGATGTTGCCAAGTTATGTACACAATGCCATTAGAGGATTTATTGGTTTAATTTATTGCTGGTTTATATTTAAGGAACTTCAAAATACTTTTAGAAAGGATAATCCAAAATCCTACCAGTTTCTGGAACTAAGATCTTGGTTAAACCTTTTTGGATCTGCTTTATTAATTTTTTCTACCACTATTTTTATCTCATTTGCATTTCCTCAAATTTTGCCACCAATTATCAAATCTCTCTTGGTAGAGATCACTTCAGCTTTTACTCAAATAATCACTTGCATAACCTTGATACGAAGACCATATATTATGTTTGGAATTCCTAAGCCGATTGTTTTGGTAGACAAAAAGGAAGAACCTTCCATAAAAAATCATCCATCAGACTATGATAAATACATACAAATCCTGGATAATTATGCTGAAACTCAAATCAGTTTTTTGCAAGCCGGATTTTCTATAAGAGACTTATCAGAAGAATTAAATATTCCTCAGCATCATTTATCTTATGTATTAAATAGAATTTATCACATTAGATTTAATGATTATATTAATAAACTTAGGATCCACTATATTAAAAAGCATGCTTCTCCTGAAAAAATGCAATCAACAACCTTAGAGGGTCTGGCATTAGAAGCAGGGTTTGGCAATAGAACTACATTTATAAGAGCTGTTAAGAAACTTACTGGTGAAAACCCCTCAGACTATTTCAATACAATCGGACTATTAAATGAATCTTAAGCATTCATTTTTATGAAAATTCGACCAAGTTTTTATAAATTAGTATCAATTTCTAATTTGTAACAAGAAATATGAACAAAAAAAATGCAAAATTTCTATTCATATTATCTTTAACTCCCGCCAAAAATTTAAACTAACACCACATTTTTAAAAGTAAAAAAATGCTTATGAAATTCAAATTCATGCTTTTAGCAATGCTAACCTTAGTAATTGCCACAGAATCAAAGGCCCAACAAAAACCCAATATTCTAGTGATTTGGGGAGATGATATTGGCACCTGGAATATCAGCCATAACAATCGTGGTATGATGGGCTATCGTACACCCAATATCGACAGAATTGCCAAAGAAGGTGTTGCCTTTACCGATTATTATGCCCAACAAAGCTGTACTGCAGGAAGAGCAGCATTTATTAGTGGTTCTGTACCAGTTCGTTCTGGAATGACCAAAGTAGGTTTGCCAGGTGCTAAAGAAGGATGGCAAAAAACAGATGTAACCATGGCTACCGTTCTAAAAAGTCAAGGGTATGCTACTGCTCAATTTGGTAAAAATCACCAGGGGGATAGAGATGAGCATTTACCAACCTTGCATGGATTTGATGAATTCATGGGTAGTTTATACCATTTGAATGCAGAAGAAGAGCCTGAAAACAGAGATTATCCAGGAACAATGGTAATGGCCAATGGAAAAACATTTCGTGAAAATTTTGGTCCTCGTGGTATCATCAAATCTAAATCAGATGGTAATGGCGGTCAAACAATCGAAAATCTGGGCCCTCTTACAAAGAAAAGAATGGAAACCATCGACGATGAAACGGTAGCTGCTGCAAAAGAGTATATTACTCGTCAGGCAAAAGCAGGTAAACCATTTTTCTGCTGGTGGAATGGAACCAGAATGCATTTCCGTACGCACGTTAAAAAGGAACATGAAGGCATTTCTGGTCAAGATGAATACAGTGATGGAATGGTAGAGCATGATATGCATGTAGGAGAATTATTGAAAGTAATTGATGATCTAGGTTTAGCCAATAATACAGTCGTAATGTATTCTACTGATAATGGACCACACTATAATACTTGGCCTGATGCTGGAACAACTCCTTTTAGAAGTGAAAAAAATTCTAACTGGGAAGGAGCATACAGGGTTCCAACATTCATCAAATGGCCTGGTAAATTCCCTGCTGGAACTACCTTAAATGGTATAGTTTCTCATGAAGATTGGTTGCCAACATTTGCTGCAATTGCCGGTGCTACCGATATAAAAGAAAAATTATTAAAGGGAGCTACACTTAATGGAAGATCATATAAAAACCATATTGATGGATACAATCAATTGGATTACTTATCAGGAAAGGTAAAAGCGTCACCTAGAAATGAATTTTGGTATGTAAACGATGATGCACAAATAGTAGCAGCCCGTTACCAGGACTGGAAAGTAGTATTTTTAGAAAACAGAGGTGAGGCATTTGGAGTTTGGCGCGAACCATTTACAGAATTAAGAGTACCATTGTTATTTAATCTTCGTAGAGATCCATTTGAAAAAGCACAACATAATGCGAATACATATAATGACTGGTTTTTAGATAGACCATTTATTATAGTTCCTATACAAGGATTGGCTGCTAAATTCTTGATGACAATGAAAGAGTTTCCACCTAGTCAATCAGCAGGATCCTTCAATTTGAGTAAAATTGAGGAGCAATTGAGAAAAGGACAATAGGCAAAATAGTAAAAGGGGATTGAATTATTTTCAGTCCCCTTTTTTATACTTTTAAGCAATAATTAAAAAATCAACTAAATGAAAAAAACAATTCTTTTTGCTTTGATATGCATCTTAGCAATTTCCGGTGTTAACGCACAAAAATGGGCTGATCTTTCTAATGAACAAAAATTGAGTAAAGCTGCTGGCTTCAGAGAAGACAACCAGAAGTATTTAAAGAACACTTTGAAAATGTCTCCTACCCAATTGGATGATATTGATAATGTAAATATCTGTTTTATCTCTTCTTTAGATAGAATTGATCGTTATGGAAAAGATGCTACTGCAAAAGAACAATATGCGAAAGCTGCACTAGCTGCACGTTCTGTACAATTAGATGCAATTATGGGCGCAGCCAATCGTGAAAAATTTTACGATTATGTATTGGCTAAAGTAAAGAAAGCAACTGGAAAATAGATTTGATAAAAGGGGATAGAATCTATCCCCTTTTTAATTTTATAGTTTTACTTTTGAAGAGATTTAGCCAAAAAGTTTTATTATGAAAAATCGTAGAATCAAACTGATTTGTTCATTTCTGCTATTTTTTTCAACCATTCAAGCCCAAGAATCTGCAGAGGAATTAGCCAAAAAATTAGCGAATCCAATTGCAAGTCTGGTGAGTTTGCCATTTCAGAATAATACTGATTATGGAATAGGAACTTTAAAAGGGTCTAGGAATACGATGAATATTCAACCCGTAATTCCTTTTAGCTTCAATAAGCAATTGAATTTAATTACCCGATTGGTTTTGCCTATAGTTACTCAATACAATGTAACAGGAATTGGTAATAAAGAAAACGGATTAGCTGATGCTGTTTTCAGTGCTTTTCTAAGCCCCAAAAATTCAAAAAATGGTATTACGTGGGGAGCAGGTCCAGTATTGCTTTTACCGATTGGAACCAATGATTTTCTAACTGGTAAAAAATTCGGCATTGGCCCAACAGCTGTTGCGTTAAAACAAATGGGTGGTGTTACCATTGGCGGATTGATCAATCAGATCTGGAGTATTGGGGGAGATAAGAATAGAGCTGATATCAGTCAAATGTTTGTTCAGCCATTCTTTAATTACAACTGGAAATCTGGTGCAGGAATTGGTGGTAATTTTGAATGGACGCAAAATTGGAAAACCAATAGTTCAACGATATGGTTTAATCCAACCATCAGCGCATTAACCAGTTTAGGTAAACAGAAAACATCATTTGCAATTGGTCCAAGATTTAATCTAGCATCACCTTCAGTTTCTTCAAAAGCGGATTGGGGATGGAGGGCTGTAGTTGTATTTCTTTTTCCAAAATAAAAGAGTAAGAAAATGACTAAACATTTTTTAATATTGTTTTTATCGATAATTGTGTTTACAACAATGAATGCACAAGAAAATAAATCGATTGAAAAAAAGGCAGGTATTAAGGAATCTGAACCAAAAAGCTCGCTGGGCTTTGTATTAAGCCATGCACATATATTTCAGGGAAAAGACGCAGCAGGGAAAAAGAAATTATTGACATTGCCATCAATTGGATTTGATTATACATACCAGTTAAAAAAGAAATGGGCAATAGGACTTCAAACTGATATAATCATTGAAAATTTTAAAGTAGAGGGTCATTTAGGAAGTGGAGAAGAAATTGAAAGATCTTTTCCTGTTGCTACAGCTTTGATGGGGAAGTATAACGCCACTGAGCATTGGAAATTTACTTTTGGAACAGGTGCGGAATTTGCCAAAGAGGGAAATTTTTTCCTGAATCGATTTGGTGTTGAATATGCCGCCGAACTTCCTAAAGCATGGGAGGTTTTTGGTACATTAAGCTATGATATTAAGTGGAAAGCTTATGATACTTGGATATTGGGCATTGGTATAGCGAAAAAATTAAGGAAATAGTTTTCTTTACAATACCCTAAAAAGTTGTGTAGTATTTCAACTACAATAAATTCAGTTATTTCACTGTAGTTTCACCGGATAAGGCATATTATATTGTGCTCATAAATATCCGATTCCATGTATAAAACCAGGACCAGAAAAATCAAAGAAAGAGGATTTGTAATAACTTTCTTTATTGTATTAATGGCAATTCTTTTCGCATAATTCTTTATGTTAATTTTTAGTTTTGGGTTACTGCCATTATGTAATAAAAAGCGAAGTCGGTGCTGGCTTCGCTTTTTTTTGTCCACTCATTCTTAATTTTAGAGTTGAAGATTTTCCTTATTTCATAAAGTCCATTCCTGATTCCGTAAATCTAGAGATATCTGCAAAGTTAGTTTTGCGGCATGAAAATAAGGAACAATAGATTCATACTAAGTATAGCATTCATACTTGGTTTTATTCAACATATACAAGCTCAAGCAATTAAAATTGAAAAAGATACAGCCCAATGGCATCATTTAAAAGATGTTACCATTGTTGGCCGATCCAGTAAATCTGATTACCAACAAATGCCTGAAATTGTTGGAACCAATATATATGCTGGAAAAAAATCAGCATTAATTGTACTTGAAAATGTACAAGGTAATATTGCGAATAATACGATGCGTCAAGTATTGGCAAAAGTGCCAGGAATTCATATTTGGGAAAGCGATCCTAGTGGCATTCAGATTGGCATTGCTGCAAGAGGGCTAAGCCCAAATAGAAGTTGGGAATTTAATATAAGACAAAATGGATATGATATTGCAGCAGATCCTTTTGGTTATCCGGAAGCATATTATAATCCACAGCTTCAAGCTGTACAAAGAATTGAAATTGTTAGAGGCCAAGGGGCACTTCAATACGGTCCTCAATTTGGTGGCTTGGTCAACTATATTTTAAAAAACGGAAGCGACATAAACAAGCCTATTGAGTTTGAAACACAACAAACCATTGGAAGCAATGGATTAATCAACAGCTTTAATGCAATAGGCGGTAAAAAAGGAAAAATAAATTATTATACTTTTTACGATCAAAGAAATGGAGAAGGCTGGAGAAACAATAGTCAATTTTTTACGAAAGCAGGTTTTGGATCTGTAACCTATAATTTCACCAATCAGTTTTCCCTCACTGTTGAATTGATGCATTCTCATATCAGAAGCCAACAACCAGGAGGATTGACAGATGCACAAATACAACAAGATGCTCAACAAAGTGTAAGAAGTAGAAATTGGTTTGATATTACTTGGACTACTCCAGCTATAACCATTCAATATGAAATAAATAAACATAGCCGTTGGAATACAAAAATTTTCGGAACCATCGGTGACAGAAATAGTGTTGGCTTTTTACAAGGAATCAACATAAAAGACAGTATCAATCCAGCCACCAATCAATATAATAATAGAGTTGTCAATTTAGATCAATACAGGAATTACGGAATTGAAAGTAGGATCATCAATGATTACTATATAGGAAAAATGAAAAATACTATATCGGGCGGTATTCGATCATATACAGGTACAACAAATCGATTGGCTGATGGAAAAGGTAGTACAGGATCGAATTATGATATTGCCATTACCGGGCTTTATCCAAGGGATGTAATCTTTGCGTCTAATAATGTAGCTGGATTTATTGAAAACATATTTAGAATTTCAGATAAGCTGTATATAATACCTGGTATTAGATATGAATGGTTAGAGGGTGCGGCCTCTGGAAGAAATGGATTTAACTCAACAGGAGATCCTATTCATCTTCAAGAAATAAAAAGAGCAAGAAGTTTTGTAATTGGAGGAATTGGATCAGAATATCATCTAACCAAAAGCACAGAATTATATGCCAATTTTGCGCAGGCATATAGGCCTATTCAATTTGCCAATCTTCAGGCACCTCCAACAACGGATATTGTAGATCCAGATTTAAAAGATGCAAGAGGTTATAATTTTGATATTGGTTATAGAGGTAAGGTAAAAAATTTCTTACAATTTGATATTAGCGGATATTATTTGCAATACAATAACCGTGTAGGCATCATCACGCCATCAGGGGCTAACTACAGATTCATCACAAACGTGGGTGCAAGCACAAGTAAAGGAATTGAAACCATTATTGAATTTAATCCAATGAGGGCTTTCTCTAATAGCGAACACAAGGATTTAATCTTGTTTAGCTCCTATTCCTATAATGATGCCAGGTATAGTGTTGATAATAAAGACGCCAATACAAAAGGAAAGAAAGTAGAAAATGCTCCTCAAGATATTCTAAGAGCTGGTATTAGTTATGGCTATAAAGGATTTTTGTTCACCATACAATTTAGTTATGTAGGAAATTCATTTAGTGATGCTAATAATACGATGGTCAGTTCTGCAAATGGAAATCTAGGCCTTATTCCATCTTATTCCATTACTGATTTAACTGCTTCCTATAAGTTTTCTAAAAAATTAAATGTAAGGGCGGGGGTCAATAATGTAGCAGATCAACGATATTTCACTAGAAGAGCAGGAGGATACCCTGGACCTGGAGCATTGCCAGCTGACGGCCGAACATTTTTTTTATCTATTGGGGCTAAATTGTAAATTTTTAAATTAGGCAGCGACTATTGGGTATTGATTTCCAAAATAGAAATATTTTCCATAAATGAGTATAAGTCCAATAATTGGAACACATGTAAATTTGGTTTATTTTACATATAGTTGACAATCAATTACTTAGAATTTATAAGTAATGTGACATGTTTTTTATAACATTATACATCTAAATTAAAAAATCATTTAGATGAAAAAATTAAACTTTTTATGGCTTGTTATTCTTTTTGTTGCTGGATGTACCAAAAAAATAGAAACAGCTACTGTTCCTGTCGCCTCCAATAATGTTCCTCTCTCCTCTATTGTGGTTGATCGCAATTTTAATTGGAGCGCTACAAAACAATTCAACATTACAGTTACTGGCTTACGTACAGCTAATATAGTAAAAGGTACATTTTCGGTTATTGATGTAAAAACTGGAACTACATTTTACAGGGGCTTACACAAAATGAGCGATAATCTTTCGCTGAAATTAACCATTCCCACTGCTACAGATTCTTTGCAAATAAGATTTGGTAGCATCCAAAAGAATTATAGTGCATCAGGTACATCTGTTAAAACAGATTATTTGCGCAATGTGTCAAATTAATAATCCATTTAAAAACTATTGCAGTTTTCAACTTTAACTCCAACTCAATTACAATGAATAAGATATTAGTAGCCATCATAAGTATGGCATTATTTTCCGCCACCACAAATGCGCAAACCCTAACTATTGATGCCGAATCAGGCAATATCGCTGAAGACCAGGCTAACTGTTGGGCATTTGGTGAAATAGGTTATACCAGCAAAGATGCACAAATAGTCAATGGTAAATGGAGTATGTATAGTAATACACCTACTAGCTTAGACCCATCAGCTTGTTATATTAAATCGCCTTGGTTAAAACCTGGTCGTGGTAAAATCACCTTGACTATAAAATTTGAATCTGAATCAGAAGCCAAAAGCAGATATATAATAGCTTCCTATATTACCTACAATCCTGCTGCCAAAGAATCTGCAGAAGGCAGTTTTGTTCGTTTTGATTCAACTAATTTTGATTTGCCTTTATCTACTAAAAACCAAGAAATCAGCTTCCCTGTACCAGAAGAAATTATTAAGTCTGGATTACCATTTAAAATTCAATTGAGTTTTGTAGGTACTGGTTGCACATCAAGATATATTATTGATGATATTTCTTTGCCAGGCACTTATTTTTCTGACCCAGCTAATAACTGCCTACCGATTGCTGATAAAGCTGAAACTGATACTGATGGTGATGGTGTTATAGATAACGAAGATGCATATCCTGATGATGCAAAAAGGGCTTATAACACGCTTATTCCAGGAAAATCTGAGGGTACTTTAATGTTTGAAGATTATTGGCCACGAAGTGGAGACTTCAATTTTAACGATTTAGTGTTAGGTTATCGCTATACAATTGTTACCAATGCCAGCAACAGTGTAGTTGAATTAAAAGGACAAGTAACAATAAGAGCCATTGGTGCGAATTATCAAAATGGATTTGGTATTCAATTAGATAATTTGTCACCTGAATTGATCACAGGCGTTACTGGTGTAAATACAAAATCCCCTAGCTGGTTAAAAGAGAATGGAAATGGAACTGAAGCTGGACAAACCTATGCTAATATAATAGTGATAGACAATGCCTCGAGAATTGTTCCTACACCCGCTGGAAATAAATTTGTGAATGCATTGCCAGGTGAGTTAGTACTAAAACCAGAGACAATTAATTTTGTAATCAGTTTTGCAGCTGATAAAGTAAGTATTGACGAGATAGCTATTAACCCATATTTAATTATTAACCAAAATAGATCTAATGAGGTGCACTTAGCAGACAAAGCGCCTACCGATAAAGTGGATACCAAACAATTTGGAACGCAGGACGATGATTCTAAAATTGAGGCCAAAAGATTTTACAAAGACAAGAATAATTTGCCTTGGGCTTTAGATCTACCAGCATTTATACCATACAGCATTGAGGCCAAAAATATCACTGGCGCATATTTATTGTTAACTAAATGGGCCGCCAGTAGTGGAAGAGTTTATACAGATTGGTATTTAGACATTCCTGGTTATAGAGATGCCAGCATTATTTATCAAAACAAATAGTTAGGAATATAAAAAAATAAAAAACCACCTACATTTAATTATGTAAGTGGTTTTTTTATGTCAATTTAAGTGGGCCCACCTGGGCATGATCCAGGGACCCCCTGATTATGAGTGGAATCATTAACTTTCCAACGGTTGTCTTACATTGATATTGGTTATCAATTCTAAATAGATCTATTTAAACTGTCCATCTATTATCATTGTTTATCATAAAACTTGGCAAGAAACTTGGCGTGCTTGGAAAATCCACAAGATATTACACCTTGCAGCAATCATTCATGTTTTAATTCCCCCATTTTTCTAAACCTATTGATTTGGCATATTCAATTAATTCCTCTCTTGTATTAACACCCAATTTTCGATAGAGATTGCTTCTATGGTAATCTATTGCTTTTGTGGAAAGGAACATTTTCTCTGCAATTTCTTTTAACTCATATCCATCTACTTTATATTTGATAAACTCCATTTCTAAATGAGTAAACGGAATTTTACCATGAAACTTATTTTTTTTCCAATTTAGTGGCTCTTTTTGTTGAGGTAAGTAATGTTCATTTTTATAATATCCACATTCCAAAATTTCCATAAAAACCGAATTAAAATTAGATTTTGTATCCAATTTATCTATGAACCCATGAACTCCGATATTAAAAAGGTGGTGTATGGCATTGGGTTCAATTACCAATGAAATGATTAATATCTTACAAGTTGGATATCGTTCTTGTAAATGTGGTATCAAATCATATCCATTCATCACAGGCATAGACAAGTCTACAATAGCAATATCAGGTATTTGTTTACTAGCATCAATTGCATAGAGCAATTCTTTACCATTACCCCCTTCGGCAACAATATCAATGGCTATTTGAGATTCAATCAAGGAAAGAAGACCCTTGCGAAACAAGGCATGATCGTCAGCTATGGCGATTTTAATTGTGGTCATGTAAAATAGAAATATTGGTTTTACAATGATACTGTAAAACAAGTTATTGCGCACACGTAGTTATACGGAGGTAACTGTTAAATATTATAAAAAAAATTATTTATTTCATTAAGAAATAGAATGCATACCAAAATTTAGGTTCACACCTAAATTTTTATTCAAAATAAAAGGTTTGTTTTGAAATCTATTCAGGCCAGAATAACGGGATTAATCCTTAATTACCCGAAACTGCAGGCCAGCAGCAATTAAAAAAGGACGTTGGTAGTTACGATATTACTCGGGGTATAAAATGACAGCCCGGCGAAAGCGAATTTGGATTTTATTAACCATAAAAAAAATTAATCATGAAAAAATTAAAAGTGTTTCTTTTTTGTTCTTTTTTAGTTGCAATTCTCTCCAATGTAAAAGCTTACGACTCAACTACTACTACTATGTGCGATGCCTCTAATTCACATAAATGTACTATAACCAATGTTGGGGAAGCAACTGGAAAATTAATTACTACAACTACAAAAGAAGAATAAGTAGAAACTTATTCTTAAATAATTTTCTTTTTATGAAAAAATTAAAAGTGTTTCTTTTTTCTTCTTTTTTAGTAGCAATTCTTTCTAATCTAAAAGCAGATGTCTCAAATTATTTTTGTGATTATACGAATATAAACAGATGTCTTATTTCTAAAGGTGAAGAATTAGGGAGATTAATACTTCCACCTAAAAATGAAGAAGTTGATTAAATAAGAACTTATTTCTTAACAATTAAACAATTTATTATGAAAAAAAATATTTCAATTTCTTTTATTGCTCTAGTTTGTGCGCTTGTAGGCTCCCCTAAGTTCGGCCAGTTAAAGTTAGGGTTAACAAAAAATGCTTGTTAACTTTAAATTTTAATAGTCATGAAAAAAGGAAGATTAACCGAACACCAAATTGTATCTGCATTAAAGAAACACGAAGCAGGTATATCCGTCAAAGACATCAGCAGGGAACTAGGTATTAGCGAACCAACGTTTTACAATTGGAAAGCCAAATATGGCGGTATGGAAACCAGCGATGTTACAAAGCTCAAAGACCTAGAAAAAGAAAATGCCGAACTCAAGAAAATGTTTGCTGAGTTAAGTATTGAGAACCGAGCTATCAAAAACCTGCTTGAAAAAAAGCTTTAACGCCTGACGAGAAACGAGAAGCTGTTGTATATCTGGTAACAGAAGAACAGCTAAGTAACCGCAAGGCGTGCAAACTGATGGGTATATCTCGAACGACCTGTCAGTATCAAGCAAAACCCAAGGATGATCTTGAAGTACAAGAAGCATTAACGGCGCTTACAACCAAACATGCAAGTATTGGTTATTGGCAGTGCTGCTATCGTCTTTGGAATAAAGGCTATCTGTGGAATCACAAAAAGATTTACAGGGTGTATACCGACATGAAATTAAATATTCGCCGCAGGGCTAAAAAACGATTACCAGAGAGGGCTAAACAAACGCTATCGGTTCCCAATGGTCCAAACCAAGTATGGAGCATTGATTTTATGAGCGACACGCTGGTTGATGGAAGAAGGTTCCGCTTGTTCAATGTTATGGATGATTTTAACAGAGAATCATTAGCTATTGAAATAGATACATCTTTACCATCATTAAGAGTCACTAGAGTGCTTAATAGGATTGTTGAGCAAAGAGGTAAGCCCGCAAATCTTCGTTCTGATAATGGTCCAGAATTTATCAGCCATATATTACAGGAGTGGTGTGAAAAGCAGCAGATTACTTTGCAATACATCCAACCTGGTAAACCAACACAGAACGCATATATCGAAAGGAAAAATGGAAGTATCAGAAGAGAACTCCTAAATGCTTACTTGTTCAATAGCTTGGCAGAAGTAAGATGCTTGAGTGAGGAATGGAGGATTGATTACAATACAGAACGACCTCATAAATCACTTGGATATCTATCGCCACTATCTTATGCTGAGCAGCATTACAAAAGTTCAAAGAACGATTTATTGCTTTATCCACAAACAGCGAACGCAAATAATCAAAATATTGAAGAGAGCTGTTTAGTGGATAAAATCATTGGAAACAAAAAAATGAATAACTTAGAAAACTCTAACAACCGCTGGCACTAAAATAAGGGGAGCCTACAAATGCAGTAAAATATTATGGAATTGAAAATACCCTTTGTGAAGTAACAACAGAAACAATTAGTTGAAATGGATTATTTAAGCAGGTCTTTCTATTTCCTTTTCAAATGGAAATTCGTGTTTATAAAATTGTTTGAAAAATACCCATTTTACATGCATCTTACGTTTTTTGAAAGAATTGTATATGTGTACATACTTGGAGATATGAGGCTTAAAAGCCCCAACTTACTTAGAAGCACAATTGCTGAAAATACATAAAGCCCATTATATAATAAAACACCCAATGTAACCAATGTCAAAGCCCACAAAACATAATTATGTCCGATAGTAAGGAAAAATATTTTTAGAATTTTTTTAAAGTAAAAGTTCCAATTAATGAGTCCTACAACTAGGTCAAGCAACATTGGAATGCCAATAATTAATTTGATAAAAATAGGATTGTAAACAGAATAAAGCATACAAGCACATAGAGAAATGAACATAATAGTCTCAGGAAATTGAAACCACAGTTCCACTTCCATTTTTTCTGATTGAGTTAAGAAAGGATTATCAAGAAGGTATGTGTTGGCTGTCGCAAATCGTTCTGATTCCTTGTCAATGTAGTCTTTGATTTTTTTGTTGTCATTTGAATCCACCATGTCGCTAGATTAATTACGCATAACCCTTTTAAAGGTATGAGTTCTCCAAATATCAAAAAAGTTTAAATTGTTTTATTTTCTCATCATTTCGCTATAAGCTTCTCTCATGATAAATAAGGAACTATTAATGTAGTCTGCTAAGTCGTTTACTTTTTCCAAGTCATTAAAATCACTTTTTTCTTTAATTGTAATTAATATCAATTTTGTTATTATTTCATCTACTTTTTCCAAGTCATTTCCCTCACCCCAATTCCTTTCAAATTCTAATAAGTGTTGTTTTATAATTTCGATACTCTCTGTTTTTGTGTATTTTAAATCAATAAACTGTTTAGCTGCAATCATTTCAGAAAAGTATTCTACATTTTTATTGATTGTACCTTGAATATCCGATAACAAATCATCAACACATTTTATTGAGATATAAAAACAAAGTACTAGGTATTTAAGTTTTTGTTCCTCATTTTGTATTATTGAATTTAATTCAAATCTTCTTTCAGATTCAATAAATAAGTTCGAATATACTTTACTTAAAGATTTTATTTCTTTATCAAATAATTGATTTCTTATATAAAACTTCCCATAGCTTTTGTCAAAATCACTTTTAAAATCTTCTCGTCCCTTCTTAAAAATGGGTGTTAATAAAATTGCAAAAAAACCAAATGCATTTCCAACAAGAAATGGGGTATTGCTTTCCATCCAACTACTAATTTTTGGAAAAAAACCCCCTAATAAGAATAATACAAAACACCAAAATAAAGGCGCATACAATAATGTTATTAAAACTTTTGGTTTTATTTCTTTTTTTATTAGATAATAAAAACTAAGTGGATAACCCATTAAAATTGGTAAAATGATATTAGCAGATGAGAATAATCCAATTAGAAATCCAAGGGTTGACCATATTGATGAATTCCATCCAAATTTACCAATCAGAATTCCTTGAACAATACAAAATAGTACTCCAATGACGAAATACATTCTAATAATTTTAATTAATATGAAAATAATGAATTATCTACAAACTAACTTAGTCAAGTTAAAACCGAAACAATTAGTCGTTTTTGTGATGGTGTCATTAATATGAATTGTCAAACCGTTTTAATGATTGAAGCTAACTCGTCAGCACTTCTACCGTCTGCTTTTCTTACTATCTCCAATTCTTTAAGAGCATTTTCCTTGTCTCCTATTTCAGCATATGTCTTACCAATAGTGTAATGCGCTTTTAGGTAGTCAGGTCTTAAACTAATTGCGTGTCTGAATGCCTCAATAGCTTTGTGTTTGTCACCTTTGTCAATATATGCGTTACCCAAATTGAAATATATTTCGGGCTTATTCGGAGTTAGTTTAATTGTTCCTTCGTAAGCTGAAATTTCATTGTCGTGCTGTCCTAATTTACCGTAAGCAAGTGCAAGATTAAAATATGCTTCTGCTGAAGATGGCTTATTGCTTATCTCCTCTTTAAAAGCGGCGACAGCTTTTTCATAATCACCGTTCACGTAAAACTTTCGTCCAGAGTTACTGATTCCTATATACCAAATGAAAAAGTAGATGGAAGAAAAAGTCCAAAGAAGTTTAAGCGGAGTTGACATGCTAAGTAGTCCTAAAATAAAGGAAAAAGGAAGCATCCAAAGTAGATGAAATGGCGAAATCGGAATTACAAAAACTAAAATTATGGAAGCTGTCATAAGAAACCCTTGAAGTTCCATTGACTTCTCAGTCGCTTGTTCATACTTTGCTTTGTGTCTGATGTTAAAGCACCAACCCAATGTGATTAAAATGCTTAGCCCTAAAATGATGTTTCCGAAGATTTCCATTGTCTATTTGTTTTGTTCGTTTTACTCTCGTCTTTTTGATGTCGGGACTCTCGTCATGGGGCGCGACTAATACTTAAAAGTACGAGTTCCACTAATCATATAAAAGTATAAATGAGTTAACCATGTCTTGGTTTTTGGGAGTTCTTGAACTTATGAAACTTAGAATACTGTGCTTTTTAACTTGGTTTTGCGTGAAAGATTACCATTTTATTTATCCAACGGACTTCCTATTCTTCTAAATACAACTTTCCTCACTTGGATGTAAAAGACTGAACTCTGTGGTACAGGGTAGAAATATATTTCAAGTGTTAATATTGGACTTTAACTCCAAAACTTGGCGTGAACTTGGCGTAAAATAAAAAAGGGTCTCAGCAGTAATAAGCTGAAACCCTTGATTTTATTAAGTGGGCCCACCTGGGCATGATCCAGGGACCCCCTGATTATGAGTCAGGTGCTCTAACCAACTGAGCTATAGGCCCGAAGAACAGCAATGTTCTTTAAGGGGGGCGAAAATAATGAAAAATGAGAGAAGTTACAAATGAGATGACCCAGTTCTTCGGTATAATTACTTTTTAGCCGCTTTCTGAATGCCGAACTGCCCAAACTTCAACAAATCGGATGCACTCATATAACCCTTTGTATAAGTAATTGGGTTACCATTCTCATCTGTTATATATAGTGTTGGTAAAACTTCTACCCCATACTTTTGAGCAAATTCAATGCCTTGCCCTTTCTCTACATCAATGGTAATATTGATAAAATTTTTATTGAAATAGGCACCTAATGCAGCATCAGGAAATACTTCTTTTTGTAATTTTTTGCAGGGGCCACACCAGGTTGCATAAGCATCAACAAAAATGAGTTTCTTTTCTGCCTTGGCTTTGGCAAGCGCTTTTTTCCAATCTTCTTCAATAAAGCTAATACCACCAGCTGCGGTTTTAACTTCATCCTTTTTATTGCTTAATTTTTCAATCGGTTTAAAAGATAAAATGCCGATTAAACACACACTCAACAAACTAGCTACTAGATATTTCATAAAACCTATTTAATGGTATACGTTTAGGATGAATTGAACTTACATACCGTTGTAAATTAATACAAAACTATCCCTGTTTACGTACATATTTCGTTAAAATTACAATCACCTGGCCTTCAATCTTTCCCTCTATCTGTTCAGTATTATCTTCTACCAAACGAATATTTTTTAATACGGTTCCCATTTTAGCATTTAAGGTAGAACCTTTAACGTCTAAAGATTTGGTCAACACAACTGTATCGCCCTGCAGTAAAATTGTACCGTTTGAATCTTTGTGTAAGTCCACGCTGGCATCATTTTCATGGTCACCCATTGCTTTTGCCCAAGCCAGCTTTTCATCATCTATGTATAGCATATCCAATAAATCGGAAGCCCAGCTTTCGGCACGTAGTCTGTTCAACATTCTCCAGGCAACCACTTGAACACCTGCAACCTCACTCCACATAGATTCAGTTAAGCATTTCCAATGATCTTGGTTTAATGCTGCTTTTTTATCAATTTGAGATAAACAATTAGCGCAAATCAAAATAGAATTTTCTTCATTATTACTGTCCTGAGGCGGAACTTCATATACTTTAAGCCCTTCTGTTGATCCACATAATTCACATTTATTTTCACTTCTTTTGATGACTGCATCTTCTACTTTCATTCCTGTATTTTGAAGCAGCAAGGTATGAATTTAAAAACTGCACTCGATTATGTACTTTTATTGAATGAATCAAGCAATGTTTATTGGAGCAGATATAGGCGGATCACATATCTCCATAGCGGCAATTGATGGGGCTTCTATGCAAATAATCGGAAATATATTTCGTGCAAACATCCATACAGAAATTGAAGCATCAAATTTTATTCAAACGCTGATCAGTTTAATAAAACAATGTTCAGCATCCTTGCAAGAAAAAAAGATCGCTGCCATTTGTTTGGCTTTTCCTGGTGCATTCGATTATGAAAACGGTATTGGATTATATGATGGTTCCAATAAAAAATTTGAAAAATTGTATGGACTGAATATTCGCGAAACCCTCGCAAAAGATTTGCAAACCAATATTCCCATCTTTTTTTGTAATGATGCTTTGTCTTTTTCATTAGGTGAATACGAACAATTGCATGATCCAAGTATCAATATGATGGCCATTACTTTAGGGTCAGGCCTGGGATCATCATTTATTAATAATTATCAATTGTTAAGTCTAACAGATGAGTCCATACCCAATAATGGAGAACTCTACAATTGGCCTTATAAAGCCGGTGTAGCAGAAGATTATTTTTCTTCGAAAGCATTGGTGCGTCTATATTTTGAGCAAACTGGCATTCAAGTAGAGGGGGTTAAAAAAATCAAAGAACATGCAGATGATCAGGAGCAAGAAGCAATCAATTTATTTTCCGATTTTGGAAAAGCCTTGGGAATATTTTTATTGCATTGGTCCAATCAATGTGACATCAAAGCCATTGTAATTGGCGGTAGTATAGTTGGTGCATGGAATTATTTTTATCCTTCATTGAAAGAAGAATTTACAAATGTGCAAAATGATTGTGTAATTATACCATCAGCCAATCCTGAACAATCAAGTATCCTGGGATCTGTTGTTGCGTATTTACATAAGCCTTAGATTTGCCTCATGCAACCCATCAAAAACATCATCTTCGATTTAGGAGGCGTATTTCTCAATATCAATTTTCAGTTGACCAATCAGGCTTTTAAAGATTTAGGAGTAGATCGTTTTGAAACAATGTTCAATCAGCATCATTCCAATGATTTGTTTGAATTATTAGAAACCGGGAAATTGAGCCCAGCTGAATTTTATGATGCATTCAGAAAAGAAAGTCAAACCGATTTGAGTAACAACCAAATTCAAAAAGCTTGGAATGCGCTCTTACTCGATTTTCCGAAAGAACGAATTGAATGGTTGAATGACATTAAAAATCGATACAATATTTATTTGTTTTCCAACACCAATGAAATTCACTACGATCAATTCATTGTTGATTTTGAGAATGCATTTCCAGGAAAAGACTTCAATAGTCATTTTATCAAAGCCTATTATTCTCAAACATTGGGTTTAAGAAAGCCATATGTAGAATCCTATCAGCAGATTTTAACTGAACAGCAACTCAATCCTGCAGAAACCCTATTTATAGATGATACCATCAAAAATATTGAAGGTGCAAAACTAGCGGGGCTGCAAACCATTCACCTGGTGGCACCACAAACGGTTGTAGATCTTAATTTATAAATATGGCTACTTTTAATCGATGAGTACAATTCCCTAACTCATAATTCTTAATTCATCTCTCTTAATTCATCTTTCATCTTTCTTAATTCTTATTTAACCTCTTCAAACTCAATATAATCATCCTTTTTAGGGGATGAAGGAGCAGATTTAGCCTCTGGAGCAGGAGAAGCAGCATGCTGATGCTGTTGAAATGCTTGATTTTGTTGCATTTCTGACATTTTACGCTTTAACTGACTGGCTGTTTTTGTAACGGGTACCACAAACTCAAAAATGAATCGGTAAGCCATGTAAATAAATAAACCCCACAGAATAATCTTTAACATAAGGGCATAAAATTACCTAAAAAGGGAGCAAATGGTTGTTAAAATGCCCCAAAATCGGAAGAACGGTAAAAATTTGGCAGTTAAACCCTTCTTTTCCTATATTTGCAGCAGTAAAAGAATCAACAGAAGGGAACGACTATCGTTCCCTTCTCCTTTTTTAATATGGCAACAGATCCAAATTTTTCGACTATTGAGCAGATGCTGGAAAGCATTTTGGCGGATGAGCCTGCTTATTTTTTGGTGTCTTTAACCATCAAGCCGGGTAATAATATCAAGGTTTTTGTGGATGGAGACGAAGGGATTAAAATTGAAAGATGCGTTTCTTACAATCGAAGATTGTATAAACTTATTGAAGAAGCTGCCATTTACCCTGAAGGAGATTTTTCTTTGGAAGTATCTTCTCCCGGAATTGAAGAGCCTTTGAAATTGCACCGTCAATATGTAAAGAATATTGGTAGATCCATTGAAGTAAAATTGATCGATGGAACAGTAAAAGAAGGCGAATTAGAAACAGTGGCAGTAGCAGATATTATTATTAAAACAATAACAGGTAAAGGTAAAAAGGCCATCACCGAGCAATTGGTTATTCCTTTTGAAAATATACAATCAACAATCGTTCAAATTAAATTTTAGCAGAAAAAAAACAGCGTTATGGCAAGTATCAATCTGATAGAAGCGTTTCAGGAATTCAAAGACGCAGAAAGTATAGATCGTCCTACGATGATGAAAGTGGTAGAAGATGTTTTCAAAACATTGCTTCGTAAAAAATTCGGAAGCGACGAAAACTTCGATGTAATTGTAAATGCGGAAAAAGGCGATTTGGAAATTATCCGTAGACGTATGATTGTTGAAGATGGAGAAGTAATGGATCCTTTGGCAGAGATTGCTTATACTGATGCTGCTAAAATTGAACCCGATTTTGAAGTGGGTGAAGAATTGTATCAGGAAGTAGATATTCTAGACTTCGGTCGTAGAGCGATTCTTGCCGCAAAACAAACGCTGGCAAGCCGTATCAGCGATTTGAAGAAAAATGCTTTGGTAAAGAAATATGAAGATAGAATCGGAGAAATATTGAGTGCGGAAGTATACCAGGTTTGGAAAAAAGAAGTCTTGTTATTAGATGAAGAAGGCAATGAATTGATCCTTCCTAAAACAGAACAAATTCCTCAAGATTATTTTAAGAAAGGAGAAAATGTTCGCGCAGTAATTGCACGAGTAGACATGAAAAACAATTCACCAGTAATTGTTTTATCGAGAACCAGCCCTTTATTCTTATCTAAATTATTAGAAATAGAAGTACCTGAAATTTTCGATGGCTTGATTGCTATTAAGAAGATTGTTCGTGATCCAGGAGATCGTGCAAAAGTTGCCGTTGAATCTTATGATGATCGTATTGATCCGGTAGGTGCTTGTGTGGGTATGAAAGGAAGTCGTATTCATGGAATAGTTCGTGAATTGAAAAATGAAAATATCGATGTAATCAATTTCACTACTAATACCCAATTGTTGATTCAACGTTCTTTAACTCCGGCTAAAATCAGCTACATGGAACTAGACAACGATAAAAAACAAGCCAATGTGTATTTGAAAGCCGATCAGGTTTCTTTAGCAATTGGTCGCAGAGGGGTGAATATCAAGTTGGCCTGTGAGTTAACCGGATATGAAATTGATGTGTATCGCGAAGACGAAGAAATCACCGACGAATTTGATATTGATTTGGATGAATTTAGCGATGAAATTGAACCATGGATCATTGATGAATTTAAAAAGATTGGCTGTGATACTGCAACCAGTATTTTAAAATTAACCGTGGAAGAATTGGAAAGAAGAACCGATTTGGAAAAAGAAACCATCTTGGAAGTTCAAAAAGTGTTGCAAGCAGAATTTGATAGAGAAGAATAAGCAGCTAATAAGCACCTATCTTTGTCAGGGAATAAGACCCTGCTAAGATTGGTGCCAAATAAGAAAAAGCCTGTGGACCTAGTCCATTTCCATAGGCCAATCGAATGGACCATGGACTTAAAAACAAAGAATGTCAGAACTGAAATTACCTAGACTGTTAGCAGCCGCTACGGAATTCAACATTGGTCAGGATACCCTGATCGAATTCCTGGTGAAAAAAGGATTTAAAAAGGATGACTTGAAGCCAACAGCAAAGCTTCAAGAAGACCAGTATCGTGCCCTTCAGGCAGAGTTTCAAAGCGATAAAGTGGCTAAGAATAAAGCCGATCAGGTAGAAATACCAAAGGTTGCTCATTCTGAAGCACGCAAAAAAAGAGACGAAGAAGAAATCAGTTTCAAGAAAGACGAAAAGAAGTTTCATACAGCGTCTCCAGCTTCAGCACCTAAAGAAGAGGTAAAAGCAGAGGAGAAAGCGGTGGAACCTACTCCTGCACCTGCAGTTGTTGAAAAACAAGTGGAAGCTACTATAGAAGCTCCGATTGTAGAATCTGATAAAGTAAAAATAGATGCACCTGAATTAGAAGGCCCGAAAGTGATCAATAAGATTGATTTATCAACCATTGACTCATCAACCCGCCCTAAAAAATCAGCCAAGAAAGCCGAACCTGTTGCAAAAGCGACTGAAGGAGATAAATCAACAGAAAAATCCACTGCAAAACCTGCAGGGAAATCTACAGATAAAGCCAAGACAGCAAAAACAGCAGCACCGAAAGAAGAAATTCCAACACCTGCTCCTGCTCCAATTGCCCCTGAAGCAGACCTTCCTCCAACAATAGAAAATATCAGGGCTGAGAAATTAGAAGGTCCTAAAATTTTAGGTAAGATAGAATTGCCTATCAATAGCGATACTCGTCCGAAGCCAATGGGCAGAGATGAAAAGCGCAAGCGCAAACGTATTCCTGTTGACAAAAAAGGAGACAATATTCCAACCACCCCAATTGCAAAAGATGCAAATGGCAAACCAATATCAGGACCTAATCGTCCCATTGTTCCTGCACGCAACAACAACCCTCAGGGTGGCGCCGGCGGCGGATTCAATCGTGGTGGACAAGGCGGTGGTGGTGGATTCAATCGCGGTGGCGGTGGTGGAAATCGTGGTGGAAATCGCAACGATAGAAATGCTCCGAAGCAAGAAGACAAAGAGATCGATCAAAAAGCTATACAGGAAAAAATCCGTGAAACGCAGGCCAAGCTTGCCGGAACGGGTGGTAGAGGTAAGAGCCTTAAAGCAAAATACAGAAGAGCCAAGAGAGATGAAGCTGCAGAATCAATGGGCGAAGAGGGCTTAGAAGACAACAAATTGCAGGTTACAGAATTTGTAACAGTAAGTGAGTTGGCCAATTTGATGGACGTAAGTTTTGCCGACATCATTGGTAAATGTATGAACCTCGGCATCATGGTATCGATCAACCAACGTTTGGATGCAGAAGTAATTGAATTGGTATCAAGTGAATTTGGATTTGAAGTAGAATTCATTGGTGTTGAAGAAGTTGATGAATTAGATGAAGAAGAAGAAGAAGAAGATGAAGCAGCACAAACTGCTCGTCCACCAATTGTAACCATCATGGGTCACGTAGATCATGGTAAAACATCTTTACTTGATTATATCAGAAGTGCCAATGTAGTTGCAGGTGAAGCAGGAGGAATTACGCAGCATATCGGTGCTTATGAAGTAACGCTTCCAAACGGAAGAGCCATTACTTTCTTAGATACTCCAGGTCACGAAGCCTTTACAGCTATGCGTGCCCGTGGTGCCAAAGTAACTGATATTGCCATTATAGTTGTTGCTGCTGATGATGCAGTAATGCCTCAAACAAAAGAAGCAATTAGTCACGCACAAGCAGCGGGTGTTCCGATGATTTTTGCTGTGAATAAAATTGATAAAGACGGAGCTAATCCGCAAAAAATTTACGAGCAATTATCTCAAATGAATATTTTGGTAGAAGCTTGGGGTGGAAAATTCCAAACCCAGGAACTCTCTGCTAAACAAGGATTGAACGTAGATCTATTATTAGAGAAAGTATTGTTGGAAGCAGATATACTCGATGTAAAAGCCAACCCAACCAGAGAAGGAAGTGGTACTATTATTGAAGCATCTTTAGACAAGGGTCGTGGATATGTAGCTACTATTTTGGTACAGAATGGAACTTTGCATCAAGGTGATTTGATCGTATCTGGTCAACATTACGGACGTGTGAAAGCCATGTTCAATGAAAGAAATCAACGCATTGAAATTGCACCTCCATCAACGCCTGTGGTTATTTTAGGATTGAATGGTGCACCTCAAGCAGGTGAGAAATTCAAAGTATTTGAAGATGAGGCAGAAGCAAAAGAAACAGCAACTAAGCGTGCTCAAATCTTGCGTGAGCAAGGATTGCGTGCAAGAAAACATATTACATTAGATGAGATCGGCCGAAGATTGGCATTGGGTAATTTTAAAGAACTCAATATCATTATCAAAGGTGATGTGGATGGATCGGTAGAGGCATTGAGTGATTCATTACAAAAATTATCTACTGAAGAAATTGCAGTAAGAGTTGTATTGAAAGGTGTTGGACAGATCTCTGAAAGTGATGTATTATTAGCAACTGCTTCTGATGCCATCATCATCGGATTTAATGTACGACCTTCTATGAATGCCAATAAACTGGCTGAAACAGAAGGAGTGGAAATTAAATTGTACTCTATCATTTATCAAGCAATTGATGAAATTAAGAGTGCAATGGAAGGTATGTTGGAACCTAAGTACCAGGAAAAAATCACTGCAAACGTGGAGATCAGAGAAGTGTACAAATTTGATAAAGCTACCGTTGCAGGATGTTTTGTACTCGATGGAAAAATTGCCCGTAACTCTAAAATCAGGATTATTCGTGATGGTATTGTGGAGTATCCGAAAGGAGAAGGCCAAAGTGCAGAGTTGGGCAGCTTGAAGCGTTTCAAAGACGATGCTAAAGAAGTTTCCTCTAATATGGAGTGTGGTTTGACCATTAAGAACTACAACGATATTAAAGTGGGCGATATAGTTGAGGCATTTGAAGAAGAAGAAGTAAAACGTACTTTATAATTGTTACTATTGAAAACCTCTAACCTAAGCCATTTTACATCAATTGAACTGGCAACTGGTTGGAGGTTTTTATGTTTTGTTAAAAGCGGTAAACGGGTATTATAACAAGCCCTGATTGATTACTTTTGGTATGAATAAATTCAACAAATCAATGAAGCAAGTTTTTTTATTAAGCACTTTGATTGCCTCTATGATGTTTACATCAGTTGTTGCACAGTCTAAAAAAGTATTGGCTGATAAGATTATAGGTCAGGTAGGAGATAAAATTATTTTGCGTTCAGATATCACGAATGCCATTGCTGATGCTAAAAGACAATCTCAAGGTCAGGAGAATGTGGTAATTCCAACAGAATGCCAGGTATTGGAAGGTTTTTTGATCAGAAAAGCGTTGTTATTACAAGCCAATAAAGATTCATTAACTGTAAGTGAAGATGAAATTGAAGGAGAATTGGATAATCGTATTCGTCAGACCATTCAACAATATGGTTCTAAAGATTTGTTGGAAGAGATTGCAGGAAAATCGATCTATCAGTTGAAAGACGATTTTAGAGAACCATTTAAAGAGCAAAAACTGGCAGAACAAATGCGTCGTAAAATTGACGATGGCATTAAAATTACTCCAACAGAAGTTAAAGCTTACTACAGTAAAATTAATAAAGACAGTTTGCCTTTTTATGAAAGTGAAGTAGAAGTAAGCCAATTGGTAATACATCCTAAAGCCAATAAAGATGTGGAAGAATATGTTTCCAAACAGTTGTATGATTACAAAAAACAAGCAGAAGCACTAGGCCCGAAAAAATTCGAGCAATTGGCTAAGAATTATTCCGAAGATCCTGCAGTAAAAGAAAACGGGGGTCAATATACCTTGAATAGAAATGACAAATTTTGGGATCCGGCATTTTTATCAGGTGCATTTAGATTAAAAGAAGGCCAGATATCGAATGTGATTAAGTCGAAATTTGGATTGCATATTATTTATATGATCAGTCGTTCTGGTGATGAAGCGATTGTGCGTCATATTTTACGAATTCCTCCGGTAACAGATGATGAAATTAAAGAAGCCAAGGAAAAATTAGATACCATCAGAAGAGATATTCAAATCGGTAAAATGAGTTTTGCTGAAGCGGTTTCTAAATTCAGCGACGATGAAGGCAGTAAGTTTAGTGCTGGTGCTTTTACAGGAAGAGATGGCTCTACCTTTATTTCTTTGGACATGTTAGATAAAGAGATGATTCAGCCAATCAGCACGATGAAGCCAGGAGAAATCTCAAAGCCTCAAATCTATAACGAGGAACGTAAAGGCAGAGTAGTAAGAATAATTTACTATAAATCAAAAAAAGAACCTCATCGCGAAAATCTTAAAGAAGATTATAACCGCGTTGCACAACGCGCGCTGGAAGACAAGAAGCAAGCTACTTTAGAGAAATGGTTCAAAGATCATATCCCCAATTATTATGTGTTGATCGACAAAGAATTCAGCAATTGTGCTGGATTAGAAGATTGGCGCAAAGCAGCTGATCGTGCAGCTCAAAAAAGATCTAATTAGAATTAAGAAAGATAAAAGAAGAAAGATGAAATAGGTCATTGGAACTTCTTTAAGGCTGAATTCGAGCCAGGAAAACTTTTTTTGGTAAATACATGTACATACATGTATATTTGCATAGTGAAGTTAGAACAAGCCATACAAAGCAGTAAATTCAAGAGCGAAGTGCATAAAGCCACTTTAAACATTTTATATACGGCCTGGTGGTTGAAAACGATCATGAGCAGTGAATTGAAAGAGTTTGGTATTACGCATGAGCAGTACAATGTGTTGCGTATTTTAAAAGGCAAACATCCTGAGCAAATGTGTGTGAAGGATATTAGTTGCAGAATGATTGAGAAAAGTTCCAATGTTCCTAGAATCATCGATCGATTGGTGATCAAGAAATTAGTGAAGCGTGCCGATTCGCCATTCGATAAAAGAGAAACAGTGATCTCCTTAACACAAAGCGGGATAACTATTTTAGCAATAACAACGGGAAAAATAAATGAATTGATGGAAACTACCGTTATCATGAAATCACAGGATGCAGCACAGATCAATTTGTTATTAGAAAAATTAAGAGGAACTGAATAGATTTTTTTTAAATAAATAGGTGTATATACATTTAATATTAAACAATTGTTATGAAAACAATCTTACATAAAGCAGCAACAAGGGGTCACAATAGTTTTGGTTGGCTCAATAGTTACCACAATTTCAGTTTTGGTCATTACCATGATCCTGAAAGAATGCATTTTGGCGCGCTACGTGTTTTGAATGACGATACAGTAGCAGCAGGCATGGGTTTTGGAAAACATCCTCATGATAATATGGAAATTGTTTCTATTCCTTTGGAAGGAGACCTGCATCACAGTGATAGCACTGGAAGAAATGAAATTATCCGTCAACACGATGTTCAGATCATGAGTGCTGGTAGTGGAATTGCCCATAGCGAAATGAATGCGAATAAAAACAAAGAAGTAAAATTTTTACAAATCTGGGTATTTCCTAAAACCCAAAATATAGAACCGCGTTACGAACAAAAATCATTTAATCCTGCAGATAGAATTGATCAAATTCTAACAGTTGTTGCACCGGATGATGATAAAGCTGTTTGGATCAATCAAGATGCCTGGTTTTCGTTGGCCAATTTATCAAAAGACTTTACAACCAATTATGCATTGCATAAAAGTGATAACGGCGTGTATGCTTTCCTGATCAAAGGAAATGTTAGCATCAATGGAATTGAATTGAATGAAAGAGATGGGCTTGGAATATCTGAAATCAAGGATCTGCAGATTATTGCCAGTACCGATGCAGAATTATTGTTAATAGAAGTTCCAATGCAAATAAAATAATTCATCATGAAAAACAGAACTATACAATCGATAGAATACGGACAACCCATGAATATGGGCGGCTTTCCAATACGTCAGGCATTGCCTTCTGCCAATGTAGAAATGCTCGATCCATTTTTGTTATTGCATCATGCAAAAATAGATGTTGCCAAAGATGCCGATCTTAAAAATGCTGGAGTGGGTGCACATCCACACAGAGGTTTTTCTCCTGTTACTTTTATATTTGAAGGTGGTGTACACCATCGCGATAGCCGAGGCAACGATCATATTGTTTACGCTGGTGGAACACAATGGATGAATGCTGGAATGGGTGTGATTCACAGCGAAAGACCTCCAGCAGATATTCATGCATTAGGCAGCAAACAAGAGTTGATTCAATTATGGATCAATTCACCTGCAAAAAACAAAATGGATGCACCTGTTTATTTACCGCTTACTAAAGAAGATACCCCGACAATTGTTAGCGAAGATGGTTCAACTACTATTCAAGTAATTGCAGGATCATTGGCTGGATTAAAAGGACCGATCATTCCACAGTCTCCAATAAATATGTTCACCATAAAAATAAAAGCAGGAGCAACTTATTTTATTCCTTTCGAAAAAACTCATCAAGCATTTATCTATGTTTTGAATGGCTTGGTGAATTTGGGCGAAACGAGCGATGCAAGTAAATCTTTGGTCAACGCCAATTACATGGCCATCTTAGATCAGGATGGTGAAGGAATCAATATCAATGCTCTGGAAGATAGTTTGATACTGATGGGAACAGGCGAACCTTTGAATGAACCTGTTGCATCACATGGTCCATTTGTGATGAACAATCAAACTGAGATCATGGAAGCATTCAGGGATTATCAAATGGGAAAAATGGGAGTGCTCATCGAGGACTAATTCATTCGAAAAAATCAATATCAATTTTATCAATCAATAATTAAAAACAAAACAATGTCAACTTACAAAATCGACCCAATGCACAGTGAAATCACTTTTAAAGTGAAACACTTAATGATCACCAATGTAACTGGTAGTTTTCAAGAATTTGATGCTACTTTAGAATCTGCTGAAGAAAATTTCAGTGATGCAAAAATTAATTTCTCTGCAAACGTGAACAGTATTTCTACCAACAACGAACAAAGAGATACCCATTTGAAAAGTGCTGATTTTTTTGAAGCGGAGAAATTTCCTACACTTCAGTTTGTTTCTACCTCTTTGGTTCCAAAAGGAGGTTCGGATTATGTTTTAAATGGAGATTTAACCATCAAGGGCAATACCAAACCTGTTAGCCTGAAAGTGGAATTCGGTGGAACAATGACTGATTTTTATGGTCAAAACAAAGCTGGATTTGAAATCAATGGTATCATCAACCGAAGCGATTTTGGATTAACTTGGAGCGCAGTAACCGAAGCAGGTGGTGTTGTTGTTAGTGATGAAATAAAACTGAACATGGCTGTGCAAATGGTAAAACAAGCATAGGAGAATGAACCAGAACCACCAATAATTGTTAGTAGTATATGAATATTGAAATAATTGCAGGCAGCCCCCGACAAAAAAGTGTTACCCACCGTTTGGCGCTTCACTTGAAACAACAAATAGCAGAAAACACTTCGCATCAGGTAGGTATTATTGATATACGTGAGTGGAATTTACCTTTATTGCAAAACGTATTCAATTCTGTAGAGAATACTCCTGAAGAATATAAGCCATTGTCGGAAAGGATGTTTGCAGCTGACGCATTTATTTTGGTTACCCCAGAGTACAATGGAAGTTATTCCCCCGCTATGCAAAATTTATTGGATTATTTCCCCAAGCAAGCAAGGAAAGCCTTTGGTATAGCACCTGCTTCAGTTGGCGGAATGGGTGGAATACGTGCTTCTCAACAAATGTTATTATTGGTTCCTGGCTTATTTGGTATTGCCTCTCCCCATATGCTCATTACGCCAATGGTAGACAAAAAGTTTGATGAAATGGGCAATTTATTGGATCCTGGCTTTAAAAAATCAGTAGATAATTTTCTGAAAGAGTTTCTATGGTTGGCAGAAACATTACAAACAGTGTCGGAAGATAAATAATATAAAAAAAGGTGGCGGAGTTGTAACTTCGCCACTTCTTTTAATAAATACTATGAGCGACGAAATTAAACACGAATGTGGCCTAGCTTATATTCGTTTGCGAAAGCCCTTCTCTTATTTTCTCCAAAAACATGGAACGGTTACTTATGGCCTAAATAAGTTGTACCTGCTCATGGAAAAGCAACACAATCGAGGGCAGGATGGAGCCGGCCTAGCCGTAGTAAAATTAAATACAGAACCTGGCAACCCTTTTCTGCATCGAATGCGCAGCAGTGCACAACAACCGATAGCAGATTTGTTTTTTAAAGTAGGTCAGGAAATACAGGAATTAGAAAAATACCAGCCCGATATTAAACAGCATCCCGGATTAATGAAAGGGCATTTGCCTTTTCTGGGTGAATTATTATTGGGTCATTTGAGATATGGTACTCAGGGCAAGAACAATGTTGAGTTTTGCCATCCATTTATAAAGCGCGATTTGCTTCCTGGAAAGAATATGGCATTGGCAGGCAATTTCAATTTAGTGAATACCGATGAGTTATTCGATTTGATCAATATGCAACCGGGTGATTTTCAAAAGCAGAGTGATTTGGCTGCTATGTTAGAAGTGTTGCATCATTATTTATGTCAGGAAGATGCCTTGCATCCGAATGAAGCAAGTATTAGTTCTGTATTAAAAAAAGCAACTCCTTTATTTGATGGTGGTTATACCATTGGAGGTTTACTTGGTAATGGACATAGTTTTGTTATGCGCGATGCACATGGTATTCGCCCGGCATATTATTATATCAATGATGAAGTAATTGTTGCAGCCAGTGAACGTGCTGCTATTAGAACTACTTTTAATGTAGGGGAGAATGAAGTGTTGGAACTCATGCCAGGCATGGCTTTGATAGTAGATGATGCAGGTAATTATAGCATAGAAAAAATACTGGAGCCCAAAGAAAGACGAGCATGTAGTTTCGAAAGAATTTATTTTTCTCGTGGTAGCGATGAAAAAATTTACAGAGAAAGAATTGCACTAGGGCAACACTTGAGCGAAACAGTTTTAGAAAGCATCAACAACGATTTAAAGAACACTATTTTTTCTTATATACCCAACACAGCAGAAGTGGCTTTTTACGGATTGGTAAAAGGCATGGAAGCTTATCTGAATAAAATTAAAGTAGAACGCATTTTAAGTTGGGACAGAGATTTCTCCGAAGAGAAACTCGAGGAAATGATCAACCGAAAAATTCGTCAGGAAAAAATTGCCATCAAAGATGTGAAGTTGCGCACTTTCATTACAGAAGATGCCAATAGAAATGAAATGGTTCAACACGTGTACGATATTACTTATGGTACCGTAAGAAAACATGAAGATACTTTGGTGGTGATAGATGATAGCATTGTTCGCGGAACAACATTGAAAGAAAGTATTGTACGCATGTTGTCGCGTTTAAAGCCTAAGAAAATTATTGTGGTTTCTTCTGCTCCTCAAATTCGTTACCCAGATTGTTATGGTATTGATATGAGTAAGCTCGGTGATTTTATTGCATTCCGCGCGGCCATTGCTTTATTGAATGAAAGAGGGATGACTAGTGTTATTACTGAAGTAAAAGAAAGAATCAATGAATTAAAGAACAACAATCAATTACATACTGAAAATGTAGTAAGGCAGATTTATAAACCATTTACTACACAAGAAATTTCAGATAAAATTGCTCAACTGATCACGCCGCCAGAAGTGGATCTGCCGATTCAGGTAATTTATCAAACCATCGAAGACCTGCACGATAGTTGCCCTACCAATACGGGTGATTGGTACTTCACTGGAAATTATCCAACACCGGGCGGTAACCGAGTGGTGAACAAAGCATTCTTAAATTATCTAGAAGGAAAGAACGAGAGAGGATATTAAGCTTTCAGCTAATTATTTTATATTAGCTAATGACAAAATCTAATCCATTATCCTCTGCCCGCATTAAAGCACAACTCAAGTACGATTTAATCGGCAAGGATTCTTACCGAGGTATTACATTGAGTTATGCTTATCTGGCCAATCAAACAGGCCATTTTGCTTTAGCATTTGTACCTGCTGCTGGAATTTTTTTATTGCTTCATCATTGTTGGCCAGGTATTTCCTATCCAGGCTTATGGGCAGGTATTGGAATGGCATTGGCTTGGATCGGGTTTGAAGTATACAACATTTCAGAGCAGCTAAAAGAAGGAAAAGGCAATGATGGCAAATATGTTTTTCCTCCTGACAATTCAAACATCATTCAAGATACCCTGATCGATATGGGATTTTTTACAGTGGGTGGTTTGAGTTTTGCGGCTGGAAGTACATTGGAATTAAAATGGTTTTTTCTACTACCAGTCATTATTTTTATAGCATTACTATATATCAGCCGCACTTGGTATATCACAAAAATTTGTCAACAAACGGCCAATTATCCTTTTCAATTGAGGCTAAGTCAATGGAATCATCCGATCGAAAAAAATGTTCGCGATAAAGTATTGCAATTTCATATTCAATCTAATCTAGGCCAACACATATTATTGATGGGGCCGGCCAATAGCGGTAAAACACCTTTAGCAGTTGCGCTTGCCAATGAAAAATCGATTCAACGTTTTAGCTGCTTGTACACTACAGGTACAAAACTCTTAACACTATTGTATGAAACCGATGAAGCCATTTTAAAAGAAGATGAATATGCTTTATGCACCTGGCGCACAGCCGATTATTTGGTTATAGATGATATTAATCCTGGTGACCCTATTCGCAATGAAACGATCACAGCAGATTTATTTGCTCAACACCTGAATGCAAATCCAACAAATGCTGCGGCAATTAAAAATGGCAATATTATTTGGGTTTTAGGAAATGGTGCAGATGCAGATTTGAAAAATAATTGGAAAGATTTTCTTCTAACGATCGGTGTTGCCAATGAAAACATACATCTTGTTCAACTGGGGAACTAAATAATTTTAAGGCAGAATAAAATTCTCATAAGCAAACCCAATTAAATGGGGTAATCCACGAACATCAAATCTTTTGTATAAAGGGTTAATTCTTTTCTCAATTGCCGATTGACTAATTCCTAATTCATGTGCGATCTCCTTTAAAGTAAGTCCTTTGGCAATAAACGAAAGTGCTTCTTTCTCTTTTTCAGAAATGGCGATATGATGAAATAATGCCTTGTTCAATGCTTCTTCAAATTCATCTTTATTCGGACCATAAGATGCATAGCGAATTACTTTGCCAAAACGCAAGCCCCTGTTTATTTGAAATCTCCCTATTGCTTCTTTTACACTTCCATCTTCATGAACACTATAAATGGCCAGTTTAACCATCATCGGAACCAGACTACCATTTTGATGAATTTTATTGATTTCCATGGTGAATGAATAGTCGAGCATCCGAAACCTACTGCTCAAAATAAATTTCACCGCCTGGTCATTTAAATCAAATGCAAAAGGAGCATGTGCGGGATCGGTTTGACGTACAATGGTTTGTAAATCTATTTCACTATCCTTATAGCCAAGTGTTTCTTCCCATCCTGCAGCATAAACCAATCGGTTTTCCTTGAATGAATAAATGTATATGGCTTCCTCAGGAAATCTTGTAATGGATTTTGCAAATTGCTGATATGCAGCACTATGAATATCAATAGGAACCGAACTGATGAGTTTTGGAGTATTGTATTCGTTTTGTTTAATATTCATATAATTTCCCCTCTAAAAAGTTAAACGTTACCTGTGTAAAGACACAGTTGCTTTTCATTATCGCATTATCTAATTTTACACTTAATTAGGTATTTACTTGATAACGCAATCGTTTTCTAAGATAAGTATTTTAATTAATATTTAAGCCCCGTTGAGTATCCAATATTAATGAAAGTCTAAAGTGAGAGGGGTTTTATTACGCAGAACTATTGGGGGATAGTTTATAAAGGTCGTTCATCGAATATCATACGGTGGACGGCCTTATTTTTTGCCCCTATAAATTATACCCTATAACAGATTGCATTGATATTCATACCTGCTCCAACCGAAGCAAATAATACAATATCTCCTGCTTCCAATTGATGTTCATCATATTCACCTCTATGTACTAAATCATATAATGTTGGAATGGTTGCAACTGAACTATTGCCCAATAAATGAATACTCATGGGCATTATATTGGCGGGTATTTCTTTGATTCCATATAGTTTGAACAATGCCTTTATAAACCCTTCATCCATTTTTTCGTTGGCCTGGTGTAGGAAAAATTTCTTTACATCGCTCACATGAACACCTGCCTCATCCAAACAAGCTTTCATTGCAATAGGAACATTTTTAATGGCATATTCGTACACTTTTCTACCCTTCATTTTAATGAATCGAACTGATGGGTCTGTATCTGGTTTATATGATTTACCCATTGTGATATAATTCACTTCATCAACACAATGACTTTGCATGCTCTGTGATATGATTCCCTTCGAGCTTTCATCTCCCTCAATGGCTTCAATGATAGTAGCGCCTGCTCCATCGCTAAAAATCATGCTATCTCTATCGTAACGATCAATTACCCTGCTCAATGTTTCTGTGCCGATCACCAACACTTTTTTGGCCAAGCCCGATTGTATAAATGCATTGGCTTGAGTTACTCCTAAAATCCAACCTGGGCAACCAAATAAAACATCATAGGCGATACAATTGGGGTTGCGAATTCCCAGAGCACTTTTAATGCGTGATGCCAATGAAGGCACAGCATCGGTTTGAATAGTATTTTTTAATACGTTTCCAAAATTATGTGCAACAATAATCTGATCAATCGTTTCTGGATCAATGCCTGCATTTTCGATGGCGTGTTTAGCAGCAATAACGCCCATATCGGAAGCAGTGAATTCATTACCAACATAACGTCTTTCTGCAATACCAGTAATATCTTTGAATTTCTCTACAATTTCTGTAGATGGAGCAGCAATTTTTTCGTGATCTTCTGCATAAAAATCTTGTTCTGCAAAATCTTTATTTGTTTTAATATGCGGAGGGATATAGCTGCCTGTTCCGGTGATAACTGTTCGCAATAAAGCCATCATTAGTAGTTTGTATTCTTTCAAATGTAGGCAAAATAAAAAAGGGATAGCCAAGCCATCCCCTTTTTTTTAAAAAACTAACAATCGTTTATATATATTGATCGCCTTTGTTGCGTTTTACTTCGGCCACATATTCTTTAATGGCTTGTTCTTTTTCTTTTTTACAAATCAATAAAACATCATCAGTATCTACTACAATAAAATCGTCCAGACCCTGCAATACAATGAGTTTTTCATGATTGGCTGATACCATACATTTTGTGGCATCAATTACAATTACATTGGGAGATGCCACTGCATTGCCCAGATAATCCTTTTCTAAATTATCATAAGCACTGTTCCATGTTCCTAAATCGCTCCAGCCAAAAGAGGAAGGAATTACATAAACATTATCGGCTTTTTCCATAATGGCAAAGTCGATCGATACATTGGTGCATAATGGATAAATTCTATTAATGGCTTCTTTCTCAGAAGGCGTATTAAAATGTGCTTTTTCTGCATCAAATAATTCAAACATTTCTGGTTGATACTGTTCAAATGCTTTCATTACATTTTTAACCTGCCAAACAAAAATACCTGCATTCCATAAAAAATCTCCACTGGCTAAAAAAGTTTTAGCCAATTCTAAATTGGGTTTTTCAGTAAAGGTTTTTACTTTATAAATGCCATCGGCAACTTGCATGGTTTCGTGTTGAATATAACCATAACCAGTGTTTGGATGCGTAGGTTTAATTCCTAAAGTAACCAATGATTTGATATGACCTACAAAATCCAATGCCTGCAAAGTGATCTTCTTAAAATTTTCTCCATCCAAGATCATATGATCACTAGGTGCAACAATCAATGAAGCTTCAGGATCTTTTTGCAATAGTTTATAAGAAATATAAGCAACACAAGGTGCAGTATTTTTTCTGCTTGGTTCAGCTAAAATATTTTCTACAGGTAGTTCCGGTAACTGCTCTTGTACAATTGATACATACTCATCGGATGTAACAATAAATATATTTTCGTTCGGTATAAATGCAGCATATCTTTCATAAGTCCATCTTATTAAAGATTTACCTGTGTTTAAGATATCTAAAAATTGCTTTGGATATGATGTTCTGCTTTTTGGCCAGAAACGACTGCCGATTCCACCGGCCATAATCGCTACATAATGGTGTTTGTTCATTGAAAGGATTTAGTTTTTAAAAGTTCAATTTTTCGTTGCAATAGTACAGCATTATTGAACGATTTTAACATCAACTTATTGTTTCTTTAAACAATTCCTTCTCTGATTAAATCGTGTAAATGTATAATACCTCTGTAAGTGCCATTATTGGATACCACCAATTGGCTGATATCATTTGATCTTAATATTTCCAATGCTTCTACGGCTAATGCATCAGGACTAACTATAATAGGATTTGGGGTTAAAATATCTCGTGCACAGATTGAACCGATATCAGTAGTTTTTTCGAGCATTCTTCTTAAATCGCCATCTGTAATAATGCCTTTCAATTGATGTTGATCATCAACTACAGCAGTTACGCCCAATCTTTTTTCGGTTATTTCAACAATTACTTCTTTTAGTGTTGCATTGGCTAAAACTGCTGGTTGTTCATTGGTAGCTGCAATATCTTCCACCCTTAAATACAATCGCTTTCCTAAATTACCTCCGGGATGAAAACGAGCAAAATCTCTATTATTAAATCCGTTGAGCTCCATCAAACAAACCGCTAACACATCGCCCATCACCATTTGAGCAGTGGTGCTGCTGGTTGGTGCTAAATTATTGGGACATGCTTCTTTTGATACAGTTGTATTTAACACATAGTCGGCATGTTTAGCTAAAAAGCTTTCCATATTACCAACCATTCCGATCATAGTATTTCCAAAATTCTTGATCAAAGGAACCAATACTTTTATTTCTGGACTTTCTCCACTTTTACTGATTATTAGTACAACATCATGTTCGGTTATCATACCGAGATCTCCATGAATGGCATCTGCTGCGTGCATGAACAAAGAAGGTGTTCCAGTGGAATTTAAGGTGGCTACTATTTTTTGAGCAACAATGGCACTCTTACCAATACCACTGATAATCAATCTCCCTTTTGATTGATGGATTTTTTGAATGATTGCTTCGAATGATGAATCAATCAAAGATGCCAGCCCCTGAATAGCAAGGGTTTCTATTTCAATAGTATTGAGTGCTGTTTGTACAATATTTGCTTTCATGCTTAACAAAGGTAAACTTTAACAACTATGGGGAAATAATGCGCTTGCATTTTGTTAACTTAGCGCCCCTTTTACAAAGTACATCCATTCTTCACAATTTGATGGATTTTTCAGTAAAAAAGATTATATTAGTTTACTTATTATTAGACTGTTTGTAGTAAAAATAGATTTCGAGAGATGGCAACCACAAAAAAATCGGCTGTAAAAAAACCAATTAGTAAAAAAACACCTGTTACTGCTCACCAATATGATATTTATGGAGCGTTAGAACAATATTTTGGATTCAGGGAATTCAAAGGCACGCAAGAAAAAGCAATCAATAGCTTGCTAGATGGTAGAGATACTTTTGTAATTATGCCTACAGGAGGCGGTAAGAGTTTGTGTTATCAATTACCTGCGCTGATTAAACCAGGTTGTGCCATCATTGTTTCTCCACTGATTGCATTGATGAAAAACCAAGTAGACTTGGTTAGGGGCTATAGCGAGAACGACGAAGTTGCCCATTTTCTCAATTCATCTTTGAACAAAGGTCAAATCAAGGCCGTAAAAGACGATTTGAATAGTGGTAAAACAAAACTATTGTATGTAGCCCCTGAAACACTAACCAAGCAAGAAAACCTGGAGTATTTCAGTGATTTGAATATTTCTTTTTTTGCAGTAGATGAAGCGCATTGTATTTCGGAATGGGGACATGATTTCAGACCTGAATATCGCCGACTTCGCGAAATGATGGATATTATCAACCCCGACATTCCAGTGATTGCCTTAACTGCAACGGCAACTCCTAAAGTGCAGAGCGATATTGTAAAAAACTTAGGCCTACGATCGCCAGAAGTGCTGATCTCTTCTTTTAACCGTTCCAGTTTGTTTTATGAGATTCAGCCTAAAATTGAGAAGGAACAAACCGTAAAAAGTATTGTAAAATTTATTAGCCAGCATAAGGGAAAGAGCGGAATCATTTATACCCTCAATAGAAAAACTACCGAAGAATTGGCGGAGTTATTGGTGGCTAACAAAATCAAAGCAGTGGCTTATCATGCGGGTCTCGATCAAAAATTAAGGGCCAAAAGACAGGACCAGTTTTTGAATGAAGATGTGCAGGTTATTGTTGCTACCATTGCTTTTGGAATGGGCATTGATAAACCGGATATTCGTTTTGTAATACATTTTAATATTCCCAAATCCATTGAAAACTATTATCAAGAAACAGGAAGGGCCGGAAGAGATGGGCTGGAAGGAATTTGTGTATTGTATTATTCTCATAAAGATGTTTCTAAATTAGAACACCTGATGAGAGACAAGCCTTTGAGTGAAAGAGAAGTGGGTGCTCAATTGATCGATGAAATGGTGGCTTATTCAGAAAGTTCTGTTTGTAGAAGAAAAATATTGTTGCATTATTTCGGTGAAGATTGGAATACCGAAAACTGTGGTTTGTGTGATAATTGCAAAAACCCTAAAGAAAAAATTGAAGCCAAGAACGAAGTAGTTAAAGTATTGAAAGTAGTAAATGCATTGGATGGACGTTTTATTACCGATTATGTGGTGAATGTGTTAATTGGAAAATTAACTCCACAGAATACCATGTTCCGCCATGACGCATCTCCACTGTTTGCTATAGGGAATGATCAGGAGCCTCATTATTGGAGCAGTCTGATAAGACAAATGTTATTGGATAATTTATTGCAGAAAGACATTGAAGAATATGGCTTAATTAAAGTAACGCCAAAAGGGGATAAATTTTTAAAGAAACCTGTTTCCTTTAAAATTGTAATGAATAATTTATTCGAAGATGCCAATGCCGATGATGAAGAAGGCGAAAATGCTTCTCAAACCGGCGCAGCTTCCGATGATAAATTATTTACCATGCTGATGGAATTGCGCCAGAAAGAAGCGAAGAAAAAATCACTTCCTCCTTTTGTAATATTCTTAGAGAATTCGCTGCAAGACATGGCTACACTCTATCCTACCACATTAGAAGAAATGGAAAAATGCCAGGGAGTAAGTAAGGGCAAATCCATCAAATATGGCAAACCATTTGTTGAATTAATTGCTAAATATGTTGAAGAGAACGAAATAGAAAAGCCCGATGATTTTGTAATGCGTAGTGTGGCAAATGCCGGAAGCAATAAAATTTATATCATTCAGAATGTAGATAAAAAAATTCCACTCGAAACCATTGCAAAAAATAAAGGCTTGAAATTAGATGAGCTATTGGAAGAGATGGAAACCATTGCTGCAAGTGGCACAAGACTGAATTTAGATTATGCCATCGACGAATGGTTAGACGAAGTTGATCAGGAAGAAATCATTGAATACTTTAAAAGTTGTGAAACATCTTCATTAGATGTAGCACGCGAAGAATTATCCGAATACGATTATAATTGGGAGCAATTAAAAATTATGCGGATTAAATTTTTGAGTGTATACGGTAATTAGGAAAGTCTTATTGCTTCCAAAAAAGCTTAGCACGCAATGCTGCATTCTCTCTAATATTCATGTAGTATAGATTCATATCTGCAACATGATAATTTTTAGTGGTGTAAAAAACATTGCCAAAGAAATGTGGCTTATTAGACCAAAGTACATTTCCAAATACTGCAGCATTGGTTACTTTCTCTACCTTCTTATTGAACTTCAATAAGATTCCGCCTTTGTTCAAATCCCTTGTAGCGACGGGTTTGCTACTGTCCCATGTGAGCGGGTTGGTCACAATAGCTTTAAATGTTTCTTTTTCAACAAAGGGAGGCTGGTACCCGTCTTTATAAGTTCGCCAGCTACAAATACAAGCAGTTTGTACAGGACTGATACATGCTTTAATATTCTTTAAATAATCCGTTTCAATGGGCATGCCCACTAAATAGGCAACCACCAGTTTGTTTTTTAAATTACTATTATCAAAAAATTCTTTGATCAATCTTTTTCCATGTGTACTTCCTTGGCTATGCGAAGCAATAATAATTGGTCTTCCGTTATTGTTATGGAATAAATAATACTCAAATGCCAATTTTACATCCTGGTAAGCCAATTCAAAAGCAGCCATTGCATTAGTACTATCTTGTAAATTTTTAGGGAAATATGCCGAAAGATTGGCTTGACGATAACGTGGTGCAAAAACCCTTCCTACTTCATTAAAGATACTTGCCTGAAAAAGAATGGAACCATTATCGGTTTTTTGATTGATGGATAAATTATTCAGAGAAGCATTCCAGCCAAAAGGTCTATTCATATCAACATACGAAGTTGGATGAATGAAAAAAACATCAATTGTAGAATCTGGATGATACTCCAATTGTAAATCTTTCGGAACACTGTCTGATGGATCGGTTTTGTAAGGATGGGCAGCCCAGTTATTCAAATCGGAATAATCTGGTTGTTGATTCAATAATTCAGAAGAAAAATTATTGGTATTTACATATGTTGATTTACTACAACTGAAACAACAACTCATCAGCAAAAAGAGTATACCAACACTAACTATTCGATTCATTTTCTAAAGTTGATAAAAATTCAGCAATTAGCAATTTTATTCACTAACACCACTAATTGGAGCGAGTTTCGTAATTTACCTATTATTTCATCCATTCACTTAAAATGATTTGCAATGGCCATCCCAGTAGTTGATTTAGCAGATTTCACCCACGGAACCCCAGCCCAAAAAGCAGCATTTGTAGAGCAGCTAGGAAAAGCCTATGAAGAAGTAGGTTTTGTAGCAGTTAAAAACCATGGTGTTCCAGATGAGTTGATTGCTCAACAATATGAATATGTGCAACAGTTTTTTTCGATGCCTTTAGAAAAAAAATTAGGCTATGAAATACCCGGTTTAGCAGGTCAAAGAGGCTATACCAGTTTCGGAAGAGAACATGCAAAAGGGAGCGAAGCGCCCGATTTAAAAGAATTTTTTCAATACGGTCAAACAGTAGAAGACAATGACCCTATTCAGTCGGAATACCCGCCAAATGTTTCTGTGCCTGAGATAGCTCCGTTTAATCAAACATTGTATAATGCTTATCGCAATTTCGAAAAGAGTGGTAAAGCCTTGTTACAAGCAATTGCTTTGTACTTACAATTAGATGAACATTATTTTGATCAATATGTGCAAAATGGCAATTCTATTCTGCGTTGTATTCATTATCCTCCAATAACGCAAGAACCTAAATCGGCTATTCGTGCAGAGCAACACGAAGATATCAACCTCATCACTTTATTGGTTGGTGCTTCAGCTGACGGGTTACAAATATTGACCAAGCAAGGTGATTGGGTCAATGTAACTTCCTTACCCGAACAGATTGTAGTGAATGTGGGTGATATGTTGCAACGATTGACCAATAACAAATTAAGAAGCACTACTCATCGTGTGGTGAATCCTGCTCGTGAATTATGGCATACTAGCCGTTTCTCAATGCCTTTCTTCTTGCATCCTAGAAGTGAAATGAATTTAGCATGTTTAGAAAGTTGTATAGATAAAGAACACCCAAAAGCATATCCAGACGCCACCGCAGGTGAGTATTTAGACGAACGCTTGAGAGAGATCGGTTTAAAGAAATGATTTTCCACCGACATATACCTTTTTTGCGTGCTGTTTTTTTGCATAGTATTACTGCATTCGGTGGTCCGCAAGGTCATATGGGTATGATGATGAAAACTTTTGTTCAGCAAAGAAGAGATATTACAGAGGCTGAGCTGATGGAATACAATGGATTCTGTCAATTGTTACCAGGGGCTTCTTCAACGCAAACACTTACCCTGATTGGTTTTAAACGAGGTGGAATAGGCTTGGCATTATTTACTTTATTGATCTGGATCTTGCCAGCTTGCATCATCATGACAGGCCTTTCTTTTTTGTTGGATTATTTTGCAGACATTCAAAAAAAAGCCGCCATTTTTCAATTTATTCAACCAATGGCGATTGGGTTTATTGCCTACTCTTCTTTTAAAACATTTGGATTATCTATTCATAATACCATTACAAGAGTGATCATGATTGTAGCCACCATTGCTACATTCCTCGCTTTCAAAACGCCCTGGATTTTTCCTGGATTGATTGTATTGGCAGGAATTGCCACCAATTTTAGTGAGAAAAGAATTCCTCAAAAAGAAGTGCCCCCCAAACGAATTAAATGGGGGAATATGCTGATTTTTTTGGCATTGTTTGGTTTAGCAGGTTATTTTTCGGAAACAGCCACCAACAATAAATGGAAGAATCAAAAAATCATCAATGTATTTGAGAACAATTATCGTTTTGGTAGCCTGGTTTTTGGAGGTGGTGATGTTTTAATGCCTTTGATGTATGAGCAATATGTTACCCGACCTGAAACAAAACATATACAATTGACAGGCAGAGACGTTTTAAAAATTGATCGACAAGATTTTTTAACCGGATCGGGTATGGTGCGTGCTATTCCAGGGCCAGTATTTTCAATTGGTGCTTTCACTGGAGGGATGGCACTTAGGGAGCAAGGTTCGGCAACACAATTAATGGGTAGCATTATTGGAGCAATAGCCATATTCTTGCCAAGTGCATTATTGGTTTTATTCTTTTTCCCGGTATGGCATAACCTTAAAAAATATGCAGTTATTTATCGTTCTCTGGAAGGAATTAACGCAGCTGTAGTGGGCATTATGTCTGGTGCCACAGCTTATTTATTAAAGGATAATTTATTCTTTCCTTTATTTGAAGGAAATTGGTCTACTGCCATCTGGGATATTTTTATTGTAATAATCACCTTTGTTTTGCTCAAACTCAACCATATTCCCGCACCGATTATTGTTTTAGGTTGCCTTTTATTGGGTGCCTTATTGTAATTTTGCTATCTTTCTTTTCACGAAAAATAGTTTCCATGGTTACCATAGCATTGTACAATTTAAAAGGTGGAGTAGGTAAAACAGCAGCCACTATTAACTTGGCGTATCTGGCTGCAAAAGAAGGCTATAAAACATTGGTTTGGGATTTAGACCCTCAAGGATCATCCTCTTTTTATTTAGGCGTTAATTCTGCCATTAAAAACGAGGCAAAAAAAATATTGAATAGCGAAATCGGATTAGCAGAAGCCATTCAACATTCCGATTACGAAAATTTAGATATTATACCTGCAGATTTATCTGCACGTCATGCCGATGTATTGTTAAATGAAATGAAACAGTCTAAGAAGAAAATTGCAAGCATACTTTCTTCTGTAAAAAAAGAATATGATATTGTTTTTTTAGATTGCCCTCCGGGAATTTCCTTTTTGCACGATGCCATTTTTTATGGCGCTGATTGGATTTTGATGCCCAATATTCCAACAACATTGTCTATACGTTCATTTGAATCGGTATTGAATTATTGCAAAGAAAATGAAGTAGACATCAGTAAATTAAAATGCTTTTTTAGCATGGTCGATCACCGTAAAAATTTACACCACGAAGTAATCAACGAATTTTATAAAGACAAGCTATTCTTTAAAAATTATATACCTTATTTAAGTGATGTAGAGAAAATGGGTGTGAATGAAGCACCTCTCGAAACCTTTGCTGCAAGCAGTTATGCGGCTCAATGCTTTAGAGATCTTTGGAAAGAAATTAAAAAAACATGTATTGATTAATACGCGCTTTTGCGAATTATTAAATTGAATACAATATTAAAAATTGAATTATGAATAGAGAGTTATCTTCTTGGTATAGTCCCGCACTCGATAAAGAAATGCCAATTGTTTCCTACGGACATTATGGGTTTGTAGTATTGTTAATTCCAACAGCCGCAGCTGATTATTTGGAATATGAACGTTTTCAAATGCTCGATGCATTGGCCCCCTTAATTGATGCAGGAAAAATTCGTGTATTTAGTATCGACAGCATGAATAAAGAAAGCTGGATGAACAAGCAGATGATTCCAGAACATAAAGCCATTCGTCATAACCAGTTCAACGAGTATGTTTTTAATGAAGTGATTCCATTTATAAGAACCAATACAAGTAGTGAAACGATGATCTATACTTGTGGAGCCAGTTTTGGTGCTTTGCATGCGATGAATTTATTTTTAAAACGCCCGGATATTATTAACGGCGCCATCAGCATGAGCGGAGTGTATAATTTATCTGAATACACAGATGGTTTTTGGGATGACCAGGTTTATTTTAATAGTCCAGAACATTATGTGCCTAATTTGTCGGACGAATGGTATTTGGAAAAGATTCGTGCCAGCCATCATATCCATCTTTATACAGGCAGTGGCTCTTATGAAGATCCGGAAGCCTCTAAAAGGTTCTCAACAGTATTGTATAATAAGGGAATTTGGAATGATTTAGACGTTTGGGGCGCAGATATTACCCATGACTGGCCTACTTGGCGTAAAATGTTGCCTTATATTCTGGAGCATAAATTTTAAGTGCAAAAAAGGCGTTAATTCCTTGCTAAAAGATGGTACTCTGCCCTTGCTGCTTTAATATTACAAATTAATTAAAGGCCATTGAGGAAAAAGCTACGCATTCACTTGATTTTATTGGTACTGATGAATGCAGTATTGATTGGCGTTGTCAATGCTCAATACACTACCGTTAGTGGAACGGTATATGATATTTCAGCGAGAAGACCATTAGAAGCTGTTGCTGTTCAAAGCACTTCTGGGAGAGGTACTATTACCGATTCTACAGGAAGGTATTTACTTACCGTAAAAACAACTGATTCTATTTGGTTTTCATTGATCGGAAAATCAACGATGAAGTACCCCATTGATACCATCAGTAACTTGGATAATTTCAATGTGATGATTCATGTGTATTCGGCACAATTACCAGAAGTTAAAGTGCGCAATAATTATTACCGCTACGATTCTATGATGAATAGACAAGACTATGCCAAGATATTTAATTTCAGAAAGCCATCATTGGGCATCGTTAAACCACCAACTACCTATAATCCGGGAACTGCAGTTGGGTTTGATTTAGATGAAATCATCAATATGTTCCGTTTCAAACGTAATGCAAGTATTTTGGCTTTGCAGAAAAGATTGATCGATCAGGAAAATGAAAAATATGTAAACAGTAGGTTTAGTAAGGCTTTCGTAAGAAAGATCACTAAACTGCAATCTCCGGAATTAGATACATTCATGGTTCGTTATCGACCAAGTTCAGAATTGGTTCATCAGCTAAACGATTTAGAATTGGGCTATTATGTTCAGAAATCTTTTGAACAATATCAGTCTTCTCGCTTCAATTGGCGAGGTGGAATGTATAGAAGGAAGGATGGATTTTAGATTAAGCTCAAGGTATATTTTTTTCGGCTTGTGCTGCTAGTAATTGAATCATGGGTAGCAATGCACCAAATCTTGCATCCGAACTATGACCTTGTTTATACCGATGATAAATTTGCTGTGCAATTACTGCATTCTTAAACAAACCGAACACGTAGTAAAAGTGCATATCGCTTAAATCTCTACCGCTTTTTGCTGCGTAACGATCAAGCAGTTCTTGTCTTGTATAATTTCCAGGTAACCAACTTAAATTATATTGTTTAAATACATCCCCTTCTCCTGCTTCAAACCAATAAGCCATCATAGCTCCTAAATCCATTAATGGATCTCCCACTGTAGACATTTCCCAATCAAGCACTCCTATAATGTTTGTAAAATCATTGGAAAAAATAACATTATCGTATTTAAAATCATTGTGTAAGAAACAGGGTGCTTGTTCAATTGGGCGAAAGCTTTGTAACCATTTTGCAACCTGATTCATACTTTCAATCGTATCTGTTTCGGCTGCATAATATCTTTTGATCCAACCTTCTATTTGTCTTTGAACATATCCATCTGGCTTACCCAATTGATCTAAATGAGTAGTAGCAATATTGATTGAATGTAATGCTACCAATGTATCAATCAATTGTTCGGAGAGAGATGTAAAAGTGGAAGGAGGCAATTGCATTTTTGGTGCATTGTATGCTCTAAGTATTATACCCTCCATTTTTTCCATGATATAAAATGGCGCACCCAAAATGGAAACATCTTCACAAAATTCAATAGGAGCAGGAACTTGCGCGAAATGGGGCTTTAATAAACTGAGTACTTTAAACTCTCTACCCATATCATGTGCAGATTTTATATTGGCACCATGTGGCGGCGTTCTGAGTACATATTCCTTTTCTTTAGTAGATAGGCAATATGTAAGATTGGAATATCCTCCAGGAAATCGACTGATATTTTCGATGGTTTGAATAGGTAAAGCGTGAGCCGAAAAATAATGATTCAAAGCATCTTTCAATCCTAGTTCATCCTCGCTAAGTGCTACCGTTTTTTCCATGAATATTGCTTGATTAACTCGTCAACAGTTTAGAAAAGTATTAGCTAATTATTTTCTTTTCTCCATTCCATATTTTTTTAAAATGCTCAATGCTAAACTCTGCATATGCACTTCATCGGCCCCATCCCAAATTCTGGCACCTCTCTCGTGTTGATATAAATTCGCCAACATGGTTTCATCGGAAATGCCCATGGCACCATGCACTTGTATGGCTCTGTCCAACACTTTCAATACCATATTGGCTACATAAAACTTAATGCCTGCAATTTGATCTCTCGTGGCTGCTGCGCCATATAAATCAATGTTATGGGCAGTGCGTAATACCAATAATCTGGAAGCATCTATTTCAACCCTGCTCTCTGCAATAAATCCTTGTATAAATTGTTTTTGTCCTAGCAAAACACCTTCATCCATTTCTCTGGTTGCGGCTCGCTTACACATGAGGTCGAATGCTTTTTCTGCAATTCCTACCCAACGCATGCAGTGATGAATTCTTCCTGGCCCTAATCTTTCCTGCGCCAGTTTAAATGCTTCACCTTCAACTCCAATTAAATTTTCTACAGGCACTCTACAATTATTGTATCTAATTTCTGCATGGCTTGCCCAACCTTCTCCTGCTTCACCAAATACAGGTATATTTCTGATGAATTCAAAGCCGGGCGTATCAGTTGGAACAATGATCATACTTGCACGTTGGTGCTTTGGCGCATCAGGATTGGTAACCGCCATCACCACTGCAAATGCAGCACCATCCGCTGAAGAAGTAAACCATTTATGACCATTGATTACATATTCGTTTCCTTCTCGAACCGCTGTAGTGGCCATTCTGGTTGGATTTGAGCCGGGGTATTCTGGTTCGGTCATTGAAAAACAACTGCGAATTTTTCCTTCGAGTAGTGGGTGTAAAAATTTTTCTTTGATGGCGTTAGAAGCAAATTTGCCAATGAGTTCGGTATTACCAATATCGGGTGGTTGTGCGTTAAAAGTATATTGACCATAATAAGGGGCCAATGATAACAATTCACTTACTTGACCAAATTCACAAAGGGTTAAACCCATACCACCTTCTTGTTTTGGTAAATGACAATTCCACCAACCTTTGGCTTTTACCATTTCTCTTTTAACCGCCAATAATTTTTCGGTCTGTTTAAATGGTCTTGTAGTATGCTCTTTCTCTAATGGAATTAGTTCATCGAGCACGAATTGTTTGATTTCGGGCAATAATGTTTTTAATCGTTCGGTAATAAATATCGCTTCCATAATTAAATTGTTACACCTCCATCTGCAGTAAAAATATTTCCAGTACTATAACCTGAAGCGCTGGAAGCTAAGAACAGGGCCATTCCTGCAATTTCTTCCACTGTTCCCATTCTGGCGATTGGGGCCATTTTCACAAATCGGTTCAACCATTTCTCATCCTGCCACAATGCTTCAGAAAACTTGGTTTTGATGAGTCCTGGGCAAATAGAATTTACTCTTATTCCATCTTTACCCCATTCTTTAGCACATACTTTGGTGAGCATATTCAGCGCCGCTTTAGAAACTGAATACATGCCTAATCCTGGGTCTGGAGTAAGCCCTGCAATAGAACTTATATTAATTACTGATCCTCCACCTCTTTCTTTCATGATCGGGTAGATCAATTTACCTAATTCAAAAGGGGCTTTTACATTTACATTCATGATTTTATCGAATGCCCATTCTTCGCATTCTACTACTGGCCCAAATACCGGATTACTCGCTGCATTATTTACCAGAATATCAATTCCTCCAAATAAAGCAATTGATTTTTCTACCAATATTTTACAGGCAGCTATATCCCCTGCATTGGCTGCAATACCAGTACAAATACCACCATCTGCCTGAATAGCAGCAGCTACTTTATCCAGCTCTTCTTGTTTTCTGGAGTTGATAATTACTTTGGCTCCATTGGCTGCAAAAATGCGGGCAATGGCTTCTCCAATGCCCTTACTGGCACCTGTAATCAACGCTACTTTTCCTTCTAAACTAAATACCTGATTGGCTTTCATCATTTTTATTTTGAATATTTTAATGCTTTTTGCATGGCACCCATAAATTGCTCTTTTACTATTTTTCTAAATTTAGTTGGAGCAAATCTTTTGTATAACCACATTTTATGAGCAGACTTTGGAAGAATAATATAGAGTTCTTTCTTTCCAGCTCTGTGCAAAATCTCTTGTGAAACTTCTTTTGCTTCGAGACCAGATCTGTCAATAAAATTTTGAGTAATTTTCTGTATGGTATTTCCTCCCCTAGCAGATTGACTGATATTCGTTTTAAAATAAGTTGGTTGAATACAAGACACATGAATATTAAAATCCATCAACTCACTGTATAGGGTTTCACTAATGGCAACCACTGCCGCTTTTGTCATATTATAGGCACCCATTGTTGGGGCGCACCCAATAGCTGCTGCACTTGCGGTATTGAGGATATGACCTGATTGTTGTTTTTTCATTGCAGGAATAAAATAATAACAACCATATACTACCCCCAATTGATTGATACTGATCATCCACTCATAATTTTCTAAAGAATATTCTTCAAAATTGCCCCCATCACCTACACCAGCATTATTAAAAAGCAAATCAATGCCCCCTGCTTCAGTCAAAAACTGTTGGGATACTGATTTATACTGGTCTTTATCGGAAACATCCAATGAATAAATCAATGCATTTGCCCCTAGGGCTTTCATTTCTTCCACGGCTTTTTGTAGTTCAATCAAATTATTATCTGCCATGCCAATAGTCCAACCATCTGAGGCTAATTCGGTAGCAAAAGCTTTACCCAGGCCAGATGCCGCACCGGTAATAAATGCTCTTTTAGAGGGATATTGTTGCGAAAGAGAATACATAGGTTCAATCGTTTAAGATATGAATGTACAAATTGATTGCCGAAAGTTCAGTTTAGGGGACTTATTTCTCTATTTAGCCATTTGTACTTTGTTGCGGTAAAAAGGCTAAATAAATTCTATCTTTAACGGTCTAAAAATTAAGGATTTGAAAAAAACCATCATTGGCTTGTCTTTCTTGGTATTGTTTTTTTCTTGCAAGCAAAAAAAAGAAGCACCAGCTCAAAGCGCCAAACCTCAGTCAGTTCCAATTGTAGATGTAATTATAGCTGGTGGAAGCACTATTTCCAATACTGTTGAAGTGAGCGGTGCTGTTATTCCAAATGAAACTGTTTCCATCAATTCAGAAATTAGCGGAAGACTTACCTATTTAAATATTCCCGATGGAGGAAATGTTAGTCAAGGATCAGTTTTAGCAAAAATTAATGATGCCGATTTGCAAGCTTCTGTAAGTAAAACAAAAGTGCTATTAGACATGGCACAGAAAACAGAACAACGACTTAAAAAATTAATTTCCATCAATGGAATTAATCAAGCAGATTATGATTTGGCATTGAATCAAGTGAATGGGTATAAAGCAGATTTAGCTGTTACTCAAGCACAAATCGATAAAACAATTATTAAAGCGCCATTTAGCGGCGTTTTAGGATTGAGGCAGGTTAGCCCGGGTGCGTATGTTACACCAGCAACGGTACTTTCTACTTTACAACAAGTAGATAAAGTAAAGATTGATTTTAATGTCCCAGAATCTTATACTAACCTTATTAAAAAAGGGAGAATGGTGACCATTCAAACCAATGAAGCTGATACTAAAAGAAAAGCTGAAATTGTTGCAACCGATCCTCAATTGAATGCAACAACAAGAAATTTAAAAGTACGTGCAGTGTTAAATGGCACTTCTATAAATCCTGGAACATTTGTAAAAGTATTTTTAGACAATAGTTCGGGTGGAAACGCAATCATGGTTCCTACCAATGCAATCATTCCTGATGCCAGGGCTAAAAAATTAATTGTTGTAAAAAATGGAATGGGTGTTTTTGTAGACATTGAAACTGGGTTTAGGTCTGCAGGCATGGTAGAAGTAACCAAAGGAATTAAAATTGGAGACAGTATAGTTGTAACAGGTGTATTATTCGTTCGTCCAAAATTGCCTGTTAAAGTAAGAAGTGTAAAAAAATTGACTGAATAATATTAGCAACCCCTTCATTGTACAATGAATATTTCAGAATTAGCATTAAAAAGACCGATACTTGCAACAGTGATGAATTTGCTCATCATTTTATTTGGAGTAGTCGGTTATAGTTTTTTAGCAGTACGTGAATATCCTGCCATTGATCCTCCAGTAGTGAATGTAAGAACATCTTATGCGGGAGCTAATTCGGACATCATCGAAAGTCAGATCACCGAACCATTGGAGAAATCCATCAATGGTATTCCTGGAATTAGAACCATTACTTCTTCCAGTTCAAATGGTTCCAGTAATATTTCTGTTGAATTTAATATTACAGAGAATATTGAAACTGCAGCAAATGATGTTAGAGATAAAGTAAGTCAGGCAGTCAGAAATCTCCCTCAGGATATTGATGCTCCCCCTGTGGTAGGTAAATCGGATGCTAGTGGAGACTTTATCATTTTAATGGCAGTACAAAGTAAAACAAAGGGTTTACTAGAACTCAGTGATTATGCTGAAACTGTTTTACAGGAAAAATTTCAAACGATTCCTGAAGTAAGTGGAGTGAGCATTGTCGGTCAAAAGCGCCCATCAATGCGTATATGGATCAATCCAGATAAGCTCAATGCATTCAATATTACATTCACCGATATTAGGGCGGCATTAAATGCTGAGAATGTTGAAATACCTTCCGGAAAAATTTCTGGTGATAATACAGAACTAACCATTCGTGCACTAGGAAGATTAACTACTGAAAATGATTTTAAAAATTTAATACTGCGTCAGGATGCAACAGGTATTGTTAGATTATCTGATGTTGCTAAAGTAGAAATAGGTCCTGAGCAAGATGAATTTAGCTGGCGCTTAAATGGAGTAAGTGCAGTAGGATTAAATATTTCCCCTCAACCTGGAGCCAACTATATTAAAATTGCTGATGAATTTTACAAAAGGTTAGAAGAAATTAAAAAAAATGAAAAGGGTGATTTTGAAACAACAATTCTAATTGATCAAACCGCCAATGTTCGAAAATCATTGAAAGAAGTAGAAGAAACTTTATTGATTTCTTTTACATTGGTAGTATTGGTTATTTTCTTCTTTTTTAGAAACTGGATGATTGCCATTCGTCCGTTGATCGATATTCCTATTTCATTGGTAGCTACATTCTTTATAATGTATCTTTCTGGGTTCTCTATTAATGTATTGACACTATTAGGAGTTGTTCTTGCAACAGGATTAGTGGTGGATGATGGAATTGTGGTGACAGAAAATATTTTTAGAAAGCTAGAACAGGGCCTGCCAATTCGTAAAGCAGCATTGGAAGGTAGTAAGGAAATTTTCTTTGCAGTAATCTCTACTTCTATAACACTAGCCGTAGTATTCCTTCCGGTAATTTTCTTGCAAGGATTTGTGGGTAGATTGTTCCGTGAATTTGGAATTGTGGTGGCAGGTGCTGTTTTGGTTTCAGCATTTGTATCATTAACTATTACGCCAGTGTTGAATGTAGTGCTTAATAGAAAAGACGCTGGACACGGAAAATTTTATGAAAGAACAGAACCATTTTTCAGGGGAATGGAGAATGGGTATAAAAATTTATTGGCTGGATTTTTGAAAATACGCTGGATGGCATGGGTAATTATTGTTGCTTGTATGGCTTCCATTTATTTTATTGGTTCCAATTTACAAAGTGAGCTAGCTCCATTAGAAGATAAAAATAGAATTCGTTTTCAAATGACAGGCCCTGAAGGAGCCAGTTATGGATATATGGTAGAAGCTGGAGATAAATTAATGAATTATCTAATTGATTCCATTCCAGAAAAAAAATTCGTGTTTGTGGCAATGCCCGGATTTGGTGGATCTGGACTCAATTCAGGAACAGCTGGTCTTCGATTGGTTGAACCAAATGAAAGAAAGAAAAGTCAAAGCGAAATAGCCAAGGAGATTGCAAAAAAACTACCTCGTTTTAACAACCTTAGAATTTTTCCTGTAGAAGAACAAACCATCTCAGTAGGAACCGGATCCAGAGGTGCATTACCTGTTCAATATATTTTACAAAATTTAGACTTTGAAAAAATTAAATCAGTAATCCCTAAATTTTTAGAAGAAGCAAAAAAAGACAAGACATTTCAAAACGTAGATGTAAACCTAAAATTTAGTAAACCAGAATTGCAATTGACCATTGATCGAATAAAAACAAAAGATCTGGGTTTGAGTATGCAAGATGTAGGTGATGTTGTTTCCAGTGCATTTAGTGGAAGAAGGTTGGCTTACTTTATAATGAATGGAAGGCAGTATCAGGTAATTTCTCAGGTAGAATATTCCGATCGCCAAAAACCGGGAGATATCGAAAAATTATATGTTAGGAATAACAGAGGGGAAAGAATACCATTAAGTGCTGTAGTAAAAATTGTAGAAAACTCCAATCCTCCAACGCTTTATCATTATGATCGATATAAAGCAGCTACCATTTCTGCATCATTAGCAGAAGGCAAAACTATTGGCGATGGCGTGAAAGCCATGCAACGTATTGGCGATAAACTATTGGATGAAAGTTTTAAAACTGCATTGAGCGGCCCATCCAGGGATTATGCTGACAGTTCATCAAATACCACATTTGCATTTGGACTTGCATTAATATTAATTTATTTGGTATTGGCTGCACAGTTTGAAAGTTTCAAAGACCCACTCACCATTATGTTTACTGTGCCTTTGGCATTATCAGGTGCATTACTTTGTTTGTGGTTATTCGATCAAACCATCAATATATTTTCGCAAATTGGCATGATCATGTTAATTGGATTGGTGACCAAAAATGGAATTTTGATTGTTGAGTTTGCCAATCAAAAAAGAGAATTTGGACTACCTAAAAACGAAGCAGTTTTAGAAGCATCTGCACAAAGGTTACGCCCAATTTTAATGACCAGTTTAGCAACCGCATTAGGAGCTTTGCCAATTGCTATGAGCTTGGGTGCTGCTGCTACAAGTAGAATGCCATTGGGTATAGTAATTGTTGGCGGAATCATGTTCTCTTTATTATTAACGCTATTTGTTATTCCAGCTATGTACACTTATATATCCGGTAAACATGATGCTAAGACGATGACGATTTCTGATTAACTTTGCAAAAAAGTTATATGGCTAGTTCAATTGCTGATATCAGGAGAGATTATATGCTTCAATCTTTTGATGAGGCAGATGCTGCAATGAATCCATTCACTCAATTTACTGCATGGTGGGAAGAAGCTACCAATGCTGCAATTGATGAAGTGAATGCAATGACCTTAGCTACTATCACCAGTGAAGGAAAACCTGCTGCAAGAATTGTTTTACTAAAAGGGTATACCGAAGAAGGCTTCACTTTTTTTACTAATTACAATAGTAGCAAGGGTCAGGAAATGGCCAACAATCATCATGTTTCGTTGCTCTTTTTCTGGAAAGAATTAGAGCGCCAAGTAAGAATAGAAGGAGTTGTTCAAAAAATTAGTGCAGCTGATAGTGATGCTTATTTTTTTTCTCGCCCTGCGGGAAGTAGAATTGGCGCATGGGTTTCTCCACAAAGTCAGGTAATTCCTAACCGAGCATTTTTAGAAAATAATTTTAAACAAGTCAGCGAAAAATATCCGGATGAATCGATGGTCCCTCGACCAGCTCATTGGGGTGGTTATATTGTAAGGCCATCAGCTATGGAGTTCTGGCAAGGCCGAAGCAGCCGCTTGCACGACAGACTCAAATATACCATTGAAGCAAATGGAAATTGGAAAAGAGAAAGATTGGCTCCTTAAAAAATCCCGCAATTTATTTTCTACCGATTGCTTTTTCAGCAGCTGCTACAATAAAAGGAGTATCTAAACCATACTTAGTAAGTAGTTCAGTAGGTTTACCGCTTTCTCCAAAAGTATCGTTGGTGCCAATATATTCAATAGGAATAGGGCAATGTTTAGCAGCTACTTGAGCAATAGCGTCGCCTAATCCACCAATTACATTATGCTCTTCAACCGTTACAGCAGCTTTTGTTTTTGAGATAGATTGGATAATAGCTTCTGTATCTAATGGTTTGATGGTATGAATATTAATTACTTCTACACTGATTCCTTTTTCTTCTAAAATTCTACCTGCTTCAATGGCTTTCCATACCATATGCCCACAAGCAAAAATGGAAACATCTGTTCCTTCACTTAATTGTTGCGCTTTTCCAATCACAAAATCAGATCCATCTTCTTTGGTAAAATTGGGCCATTTAGGACGGCCAAATCTTAAGTAAACTGGCCCTTCATAAGATGCAATGGCTTTGGTAGCAGCTTTGGTTTGATTGAAATCACAAGGAACAATAACAGCCATACCAGGCAACATTTTCATCAATCCAATATCTTCTAAAATTTGATGGGTTGCTCCATCTTCTCCCAAAGTTAAACCAGCATGTGAAGCACAAATTTTTACATTTTTTCCGCTATAAGCAACACTTTGACGAATTTGATCGTAAACCCTACCAGTACTGAAATTGGCAAAAGTGGTAGTATAAGGTATTTTTCCTCCAATGGTCATTCCTGCTGCAATACCAATCATATTGGCTTCTGCAATACCTACTTGTACAAAACGATCGGGGAAATCTTTAATAAATGGCCCAAGTTTTAGAGAGCCTGCTAAATCTGCAGTAAGTACCACTACATTAGGGTTTTCCTTTCCAATTTCATGGATACCTTCACCAAATCCACCCCTAGTTTCCTTTTCGTTAAGTACTTGTATGTCTTTCAGTTTCATAAGTTGAAATTATGCTTTGGAGTTGCAAAGTAAAGTGTTTTTTAAATGGCATCCTGTACATTTCCTGTTCTTTTCAAAACTCCCCAATGTTGTAATTCCCCTTTTACTGCTCTGCGCATTGTTCGGAATAGAACTACTAAAAGCAACCATCTATAAATGACCCTTTGAGGAATCAGCCAAACCAACTTCCATAAAGGTTCTTTTTCAAAAATAAATGCCATGGTAGCCACCAAAATATCTACCCCCATGAAAATGGCATAATAGAATCCTATTTCGCTGGCATTGCCCGTAAACAGACCAATGAACATTAGTAAATCTGCAAATGGTGCAAATAACGGAATGATGTATTTAAACAATAAAATATCTGGCAAAACAATGAATCCTAAAATCTTGTAATTGAAATTAAACAGTGCATCTCTGTTTTTCCAAAATGTTTGCATAACACCGAAAGTCCAACGGAATCTTTGTTTCATGAACTGCTTAATGCTTTCCGGAGCTTCTGTCATTGCAATGGCTTCGTTTTCATTAAGAATGGTATAACCACATCTTAGAATTCTTACCGTTAAATCTGCATCTTCTGCTAAAGTATCGGTTGTAAAACCTCCGGCATCTTCAATGGCTTTTTTACTGAATGCGCCAATAGCACCTGGCACAACAGTAATTCCATTAAAATAACCAAAAGCTTTTCGATCTATATTTTGACTCGTTGTGTATTCAATACTTTGCCAACGCGTGATTAAATTTATTTCATTGCCCACTTTTACATTTCCTGCAACAGCACCTATATCTTCATTGGTAAAATGTTGCATGAGTTTGCTCACAGCATCAGTTTTTAATTTAGTGTCTGCATCTATACATACAACATATGCAGCATTTGTAGATTGTATACCTTCATTTAATGCTGATGCTTTTCCTCCATTTACTTTATTTAATATGGTTATTGTAGGATGATTGGTAAATGCCGCTTCTACCACTTTTAATGTTTGGTCGGTACTTCCATCATTTACAAAAATGATATTGAAATTGGGGTAATCGCATTTTAATAAATTCTGTAAGGAACTCACTGCATTTACTTCTTCATTAAATGCAGGAACAATAATCGAAACAAATGGCCAACTTTGTTCTCCCAATGGTTGACGTTTTTCTACTTTTCTTTGTAGTAAAGAAAAAACCAAAGTAATTAATAGTCTTATGGTTCCTAGAATTAGGAATAACATGATCAAACTATAAAAAATCCTACTTACATAGTATCCTATTTCGGCTAAATAATAATTGGTTCGTAAAATATAATTTCCTTTATAATTAGGAACTGGAGGCATTACCTGATCTCTTGTTTTTCCCATTAAATCGGCAACGGTTGTAAATGTGTATCCTTCTTTGTGAAAGTATTCGATTATCTTAGGAAGTGCTTCTACTGTTGCGCTTCGGTCTCCACCGGCATCGTGTAATAAAATAATATTACCCAAGTCCTTCATTCTAACAACCCTGTTAAAAATAGTATCTGCATTGAAGTTGGGTATTTCTCCGGCCTGCCAATCTTCAGGATCAATATTTTCTCCAATGGTTAAATAATTTTTGGTTCTACTCAATGCTACAGGAACCAGCTCTTCCATTTTTTCTGGATGACTATCTGCATTATACGGAGCTCGAAACATAATGGTACTATGACCTGTTATTGCTTCGATGAGCAAACGTGTTGCATCCATTTCTAAAAATGCCCGCTGTTTACTTACAGTAGCCATGTTCGGATGAGTGAATGTATGGTTGCTTAGTTCATGACCTTCGTTGAATATTCTTTTGACCAGCGGAATATTTTGTTCGGCTTCAATTCCAACAATAAAAAAATTAGCCACTACTTTATACTTAGCTAATATGTCTAAAATTTGTTTGGTATATTTTGGATCGGGGCCATCATCGAATGTGAGTACGAGTTTTTTCTGAGTAGAATTACCAAACTGTCTTACTACAAACATCGAAGGAAGCGTATCATAATATTGTTCACTGATCAACATCCAGGATGTATCTAATTCCGTTCTTATTTTTCCTGGTGTAGGCGTTGATAATACATCTAGTATTTCTCCTTCGCCCATAAAATCTACATCGTTATTGGTTTCTACTTTACTGAATTCCTTGAAATCAAATGTTTTCAAAGCAGCTTTGTTCATTGGTAGATGATAAAAATCCCAAAGCCTGCTGTCTTCACTACCCATGCGCCAAAGTGAAGTTCCTGCTAATCCATATTCGGTGGCAAAACGAAGTGTATTAAAGTTGGTTGCTGCATCTGTAAAATGAACTTCTCTTGGTTGATCATTGTCATCCCAATAATTATAATGAAGATTGTAAGAATTGTTATCGTAAATAATTTTGCCCTCACTTTCTTTAGCAATGGTCAATGCCTGTTGATAGGTAACATCAGTTCCAATACCACCTTTAGGCCAATCATATCCAAATGCAGCAATACACAATACTATTTTTTGCGGAGGCACTTTTTTAGCTATTTGATCTACTGCTGCTTCAATCCATTTCTGATCGCTAATAGGCCCGGGTTTTGTATCGGTAGTATGCTGATCATAGCCCATCAAAAACAAATAGTCATTGTATTTGGAGAGGGTTTTATAATCATAATCTTCATTGAATGGCATTACATCCTGCGACACCAGTAAATTATTTGCATGAAATTTCTCATACAATTCTTTTTGAAAATTGGCCAATACCTGATTGTCTTTTTCTACCAGTTCTTCTAAATCAATATTTACTCCAGCAAATTTTTCTGTAAGAATATGATGCAATAAATCATTGATTAATTTTTCTCTTTTTGTTTTATTGGTAAGTATTCTATGCAACACATCTCCCTGCCATTTACCATTGAAATTATTGGTAAGCATGGGCATCACTTTAACACCCGATGCTTTGATGGCATCATATCCTCTTTTATCTCTTCTTACAATGAGTGAATCTCCACCTGTAGGATCTAGAAAGAACCATTCAGGCAATACTAAATTCAATTTCGAAACATTTCTTTTTAAAGAAAAGAAAGCCTGAGGATCCCAGTCTACATAAAATGCAGCTCTAATACCAATGCTATCATTGAACAAATGTGAAGTAGATAAATTAATTGAACTATCATTCTGCCCGCATCCATCGCCCTTTGCCCATTTTTTATCAATGTATTTTCTAAAGCCCTGGTATTCTTTGGTAATGGGGTCGTTGGTAGTAGGAGATTCAAGAATTTTTTTATAGGCTTGACTCTGTGCAATTGGAATATCCGGCATATAAGCGTTCCGGATGGCAAATACAATTGCAAGGATGGCAATAATGATTAAAAAAATCACTAAACGAGAGCCCCATTTAAATCGTTGCCACCTGCTCGGATTGGCAGTTTGAAAAATCTGCTGATCGTGTTTAGCCATACACTTGAACTTACAAATACTGTGCTGTAAAATTAAAAAAGCCCCGATATATCGGGGCTTAACAAAATAATATTATTTTATCCTTCAAAAGTGCTGTAGAAATAAGGAGTTTTAGCTTCGAATTCTGCCGCACATGTGTCCACCATTTTATAAACACGGGTAATGCCCAATGCTTTTCTTTTTTCATACACCTGGTCTTCGGTACTATTTCCCGACATGATTTTTGCAATCTGAATGTCGGAGAAGCCCATTTTTTTGGCTTCTTTTAATACAGGGGTAGGTAAGCTATCAATGTTATAAGTCGCTATTTCTTTTTCAAGAGTACAAATATTTTGTATCTGGTATAAAAACCAACGGTCTATGCCAGTTGCTTGGGCAATCGATTTAACCGTAGAACCTTGCATTAATGCATCTTTGATCCTGAATATGCGATCCCATTTTGGTGTTTTTATATATTCCACCAATTCATCGCTTTTCATCAAACTCTTACCATAATAACCCAGTCCAACTGCTTCATTCTCCAAACTCTGACAGGCTTTTTGTAAGGCTTCTGCAAAACTCCTTCCAATAGCCATTACTTCACCCACACTCTTCATTTGAAGACCCAATGTATCGTTGGCACCTTTGAATTTATCGAAATTCCAACGAGGCACTTTTACAATTACATAATCCAAAGCTGGCTCAAAATAGGCCGAAGTGGTTTTGGTGATTTGATTTTTCAATTCATCCAAACTATAGCCAATGGCCAATTTAGATGCAATTTTTGCAATTGGGTACCCAGTTGCTTTAGAGGCCAATGCAGAAGATCTACTCACTCTTGGATTGATTTCTACGGCAATCAATTCTTCGGTTTCTGGATTCAAAGCAAACTGCACATTACATCCACCAGTGAAATTACCAAGGGAGCGCATCATTAAAATGGCTTTATTGCGCATCTCCTGAAAAGCAGTATCACTCAAGGTCATAGCCGGGGCTACGGTAATAGAATCACCCGTATGAACCCCCATCGGATCGAGATTCTCCACTGTACAAATAATCACTACGTTATCATTACAATCTCTCAATAATTCTAATTCATATTCTTTCCATCCCAACACCGCTTTCTCTACCAACACTTCATGAATCGGAGATGCTTTTAAACCACGGTCTAAAGCAGCATCTAAATCATCTTTAGTATGCACAAAGCCTCCTCCAGTTCCTCCTAAAGTAAATGATGGTCTGATTACCAATGGAAAACCAATTTGCTGGGCAAATTCCTTTCCTTCTAAAAAGCTATTGGCAACATGACTAGGAGCTGTTGGCATGCCTATTTTTACCATCAATTGACGAAATTTCTCCCGATCTTCAGCAGTATCTATAGCAGCTACATCCACTCCAATCAATCGGCAATTGTATTTTTCCCAAATACCCAACTCATCTACTTCCTTACATAAATTGAGGGCAGTTTGACCCCCCATAGTAGGCAAAACGGCATCAATTTGGTTCTCTATCAGAATCTGCTCGATACTTTCAGCCGTTAATGGCAGCAAATAAACTTTGTCTGCCATCATGGGATCCGTCATAATTGTGGCGGGATTACTGTTGATAAGTATTACTTTTATCCCCTCCTCACGAATACTTCTTGCAGCTTGAGAGCCCGCATAGTCGAATTCACAGGCCTGACCAATGATAATTGGCCCAGAACCGATGATGAGAACAGATTTAATTGATTGATCTTTGGGCATGATATTTGAATAAATTGCACAAATGTAAGGCGGGAAGCTCAAATCTTCCCTTAAAAAACAAATAAAACAATATGGCAGTATTAAAAGAAGGCAGTAAAGCACCGGCAATTAAAGCGCTAGACCAGAATGGCAAAGCCATTTCATTGGCAGATTACAAGGGAAAGAAAGTGATATTATATTTTTATCCTAAAGACGATACTCCGGGATGTACCGCACAAGCGTGTAACTTAAAAGATAATTACAGTGCTTTGATTAAAAAAGGTTTTCAAGTATTGGGAGTGAGTGTAGACAGTGTAAAAAGCCACAAAAAATTCGAAGAGAAATTCGAGCTACCTTTTCCATTGATTTCAGATGAAGACAAAAAAATTGTAGACAAATACAATTTATGGGGAGAGAAAAAGTTCATGGGAAGAACCTATATGGGAACCACCCGTACTACTTTTTTGATTGATGAAGCTGGAATCATTCGCAAAATCATCGATAAACCAGATACTAAAAATCATACTGAAGAGATATTAGCGGCCTGGGCAACTATCTAATTTGCTTGGCAAATCCAATAAAATGCTGTTTTTAGCGTTTATGGCAGGGAAAACCTAGCTTTCAATGCCAAAAAGGAAGGAGCCGCTTAAGCAAATAAATCTTTTTATGGTACCTCCACAAATACCATCCGACGACCAACGGCGTTTGAAAGAGCTGCATCGTTATGAAGTATTGGATACTTCTTACGAGGCCGAATTCAACGATGTTGCTCAATTGGCTGCAACTATTTGTAAAACTCCTATTGCTCTTATATCATTAATTGATGCAAAAAGACAATGGTTTAAAGCCAAAGTGGGCATTGATTTAAATGAATTTCCAAGAGATATCTCTTTTTGTGGACATACAATTATAGCTGATACCGAAGTTTTTGAAATTACTGATACAGCAGAAGATGAGCGTTTCTTAGACAATCCATTAGTAATAGGGGAGCCATATATTCGATATTATGCTGGAGTTCCATTGATCAACCAGAATGGTTATAAAATGGGAACCATTTCTGTTTTAGATACCAAGCCTGGAGAAATCAATGCCGAACAAATTTTTACTTTACAAACATTGGCAAGACAGGTGGTAAAGTTGTTGGATCAGAATCTGATGAACAAGCAATTAGAATCTCAACGAATCAAATTGCAGCAACAGATGGAATTACAAAACAGAATTTTATCCATCATTGCTCATGACGTTCGCAATCCTATCGGTGCTGTAAAATCGATCATAGAATTAAATGCCAGAAAAATATTGAGCCAGCAAGATTCTTCGGAATTGATGAATATGGCTGGTAAACAAATTGATGGAACAGTGGAGTTGTTGAACAACCTGGTAGACTGGGGTTCCATGCAAATGAAGGGCAAGGGTTTTGAAACAGAAAAAGTACACGTAAGAACATTGGTAAGCAATATGTTCAAGAGCTTTGAAGTAATGAGCTCTTTGAAATCGAATATCATGGTGAATTTAGTGGATGAAGATCTATTCATTCGTTCTGATATCAATGCCATTCGATTTATTTTACGCAACCTGATCAGCAATGCCAATAAGTTTACCATGGAAGGCGTGATTACCGTGTATGCGCATAAAGAAGATAAAAAAGTAATGGTATCGGTAAGTGATACAGGTGTAGGAATGAATGCAGAAATGCAAGCCAAATTATTTGATGGAGAACATTATCAAAGTACATCTGGTACAAGCAATGAAAAAGGAAGTGGATTGGGATTGATCTTGACCAAAGATTTTATTGAAATGCTGGGCGGAACCATTACCGTTGAAAGTCAACAAGACAAAGGCACATCGGTGATCATGCATTTTATCGATTAATCGATTGAAAATATATTTATCTTGAGGAATCAATTTCTACTATGAAAAGATTCCTCTTTTTTATTGTTGCTATTTGTTGGAGCTTCAGTTGCCTGGCTCAAAAAACCGACAAAAAACTGACTGAAAAAATCAATGAATTAATCAAAGGCTTTAAAGGCGATATAGGTATTTATGTGCATGACCTGGAGCGTAATCGAATAGTAGCCATTAATGCCGACACGATTTTTCCTACTGCCAGTATGGTAAAAGTTCCCATACTGGTAGGAATTATGGACAAGATGGATAAACATGAATTGAGTTATCATCAAACACTTACTTATACCAATAGTTTATTTTATGATGATGGAGATGTGGTAGGTAATTTAAAAGACAGCGCAAAAATTGAATTGAGTAAAGTGATGATGCTCATGCTCACTACCAGTGATAATACCGCCAGTTTATGGTTGCAACAATTGGCCGGAACAGGAACACGCATCAATCAATTAATGGAAGAAAATGGTTTTGCAGTTACACGGGTAAATAGCAGAACACCAGGAAGAGAAAATAACAGAACCCAATATGGATGGGGTCAAACAAGCCCAAAAGAAATGGCGCAATTAATGGAAATGATCGCCACTAAAAAATTATTGAACGATACTGCCAGCGAAAAAATGTTGAGACTCCTGGGAAGAAATTATTGGGATGAACAAGCCTTATCTCAAATACCTGCAGGTGTTTTTGTGGCCAGTAAAAACGGAGCTGTAAATGCAAGTCGTAGCGAAGTGCTTTATGTAAGTGCAGATGATGCGCGTTATATTTTTTGCATCTGTACTAAAAACAATCAAGATAAATCCTGGGAAAATTCCAATGAAGCATGGGTGCTTACAAATCAGTTGAGTAAACTATTGTGGGAGTATTTTAACTAAATAAAACATACACTAACCAACTCATTCCATAAGCCAGCACAGTCATGTAAACAAATTGGAATGCAGGCCATTTCCATGTTTTGGTTTCGCGTTTTACCACGGCTAATGTGCTCATGCATTGCATGGCCAAAACATAAAATACCATTAAAGACAAAGCGGCAGGTAGTGTATATACTTTTCTTCCATCTTCGTGAGTAGCAGCTTGTAATTTGGAGCGAAGCGATTGGTCATCATCTGCTTCAACACTGTATAGTGTGGCCATGGTACCTACAAATACTTCTCTCGCAGCAAATGAAGTGATGAGTGCAATGCCAATTTTCCAATCGTATCCTAATGGCGCAATTGCAGGTTCAATGGCTTTGCCCAAAATACCTGCATAGGAATGTTGTAATTTTTCTGCTGATGCAACACGCTTCAATGAATCTTTTGATGCTGGAGCAGCCTGGATCATTGAAGCATATTTATTTTCTACTTGGTCAATAGCTTTACCTGGTCCGAATGAACTCAAGAACCACAAGAGTAAACTAATGATCATAATTACTTTTCCTGCATCAGTAACAAATATTCTTGCTTTCTCTACCATGGTAATGCCCACATTTTTCCAGCGGGGAGAACGGTAAAGTGGTAATTCTAAAATGAAAAAACTTTTCTCTTTGATATTGATGAACCACTTCAGAATATAGCTAATCAATAGCGCCATGAATGTGCCCAAAAAATACAAAGCCATCATGACCAATCCTTGCAAACTGATAAATCCAAAATAATAATGATCATCAATTACCAATGCAATTAAAATAGTATACACTGGTAATCTTGCACTACAACTCATGAGTGGTGTTACCAAAATAGTAAGCAAACGCTCTTTTTTATTTTCAATATTTCTGGCACTCATGATGGCAGGAACTGCACATGCAAAACTGCTGATCATGGGCATTACACTCTTTCCATTCAGTCCTACTTTGCGCATCAATCGATCGCTTAAAAAGCCTATGCGCGCCATATAACCACTGTCTTCCAGCATGGTAATTAATCCAAACAAAATCATGATCTGCGGAACAAATACTAAAATGCCGCTCAAGCCAGCAACAAATCCATTGATGAGTAAATTGCTCCACCAAACATCGGGTAATTGAATGGCCAGCCAACTGCTAATATGCGCAAAGCTACTTTCAATGGCATCCATCGGATACTTTGCAATAGCAAATACACTTTGAAATAATAGAAACAGTACGGCTAATAAGATCAGGTAACCCCATACACGATGCAATAAAATCCGATCAATTTTATCGCTGTATATTTTTTTATCTAATGGCCCGGGCTCTACTACGCACTGCTTCATGATCTGGCGAATATGCGTATAACGTTGCATAATTTCTTCCGCCTGTGTTTTGGTAGGATTGAATTGCTCTGTTGTTATAATATTCTCGATTGCCGCCTGTTCCGAAGCTTGCTGTAATTCATCGTAATTGATCAAATGATGAATGGCTGCATATTTACTTAGTCCAGGAAATTTATTTTGTATTGCTGCTATGGCAGATGGAGCTAATTTTTCTAGATCAATAAAATCAGGTTTCGAATCAATAGTATCCGGTTTTGTTGCGTTAGATACAATCAGTTTTGAAATTGCTTTTTTTAAATCTCCTAACCCCTTATTTTTTCTGGGGTTAACTGCTACAACAGGAATACCCAATTCTTTTTCGAGCCCGGCAATATCTATTTTAATATCTTTTTTGGCGGCCAAGTCGTTCATGGTCAATGCCATGACCACTGGTATTTTTAAATCGATGATCTGACTGCAAAAAAGCAAATTGCGTTTTAAATTACTGGCATCGGCCACTAATATGACCATATCGGCCTTTACATCGGGGTCGGCACCCATCAATACTTTATAAGCTACCCATTCATCTGATCGGCGTGGGTACAAACTATAAGTGCCCGGTAAATCTATTAACTCGGTATCTTTTTCTTTTTCAATGGAATAGATACCTGTTTTTTTATCTACAGTGACCCCAGGAAAATTACCTACTTTTTGATTGAGGCCAGTAAGTGCATTAAATAACGAACTCTTTCCGCTATTGGGGTTACCTACTAATGCGATATGGAATTGCTGTTTAGACAAGGCTGCAAAACTAACTGCATGCAATGGCAGTTGGTTACGATATCGGGAACAGAATTTGACTTCATCCACTTACATTTGTGGCATAATTTGATTTTATGAAAAAATGGGCGGCCATTTTAGTGATTTTACCCTGTTTATTACAAGCGCAATCGAAGCGAAAAATAAGAATTGAAACAGAGAAAGAAAATACATTGATTGTAAATAATCTCAAAAAACATGTTCAATACCTGGCTGATGATAAATTGGAAGGTAGAAGAACGGGCTCAAAGGGAGAATTATTGGCAATGGAATATATTATTGAACAATACAAACAAATAGGGCTCCAACCAAAAGGGTCCAATGGTTTTGTGCAAGAATTTGAAATCAATGAAGGAAAGCAAATCAATCCGGGTACTCAATTAATTATTGATGGAAAAAAATTGCAATTACAAGATGATTATTTCCCCTTGGCATTTAGTGCATTAAAATCGGTAAAAGGTAAGCCAGCATTGGCTTTGAGTGAAGCCAATCAACCTTGGTTTAAAGATGTGGCGGAGTGGCTGGAAGAAAATAAATCGAACCCGCATTTTGATATAGAAGAAGCCATTAAAAAAGAGGCAAACAATGCAATAGCAAAAAAAGCTACTGCATTATTTTTAATGAATAGTTCAACTTTAGTAGATAATGTGCAATTCAATAAAAATGATAAAACATCATCATTAGCCATTCCGGTTATTTATTTAACCAAACAGGGAGTAAAAAAATACCTGAACGATGCAACCGCATCTTATTCTATCGAATTAAGTGTTTCTATCAGCGAGCAAATAAGAAAAGCCAGAAATATAGTTGGGTATATTAACAACAATGCACCTAATACCGTAATTCTTGGAGCCCATTACGATCATTTGGGTTATGGCGAAGATAAAAATGCATTGGATACTGGTCATTTTGTTCATAATGGAGCCGATGACAATGCAAGCGGAACAGCTGCCTTGGTTGAGTTGACTCGTTTATTGCAGAAAAAATCACCTTCTGCAAATAATTACCTTATTATCAATTTTTCTGGTGAAGAGCTTGGTTTATTTGGCAGTAAATATTGGTTGGAGAATCCTACAACCACCATTACTCCCAATTATATGATCAATATGGATATGGTAGGAAGATATGATACTGCTCGAAAATTAACCATTGGTGGTTACGGTACATCACCTGTTTGGGGAACCGTAATTCCTTCAGTAGCTGGAAATATAGCATATAAAATAGACAGTGCAGGCAGTGGGCCAAGCGATCATGCCAGTTTTTACAGAAAAGATATTCCAGTCTTATTTTTATTTACTGGCAGCCATTCCGATTACCATAAAGCAACAGATGATTGGGATAAAATTCAATATGAAGGGGAGAAAGATATCATCAGAATGGTGTATTCGATTATTGAAAAAACCAACGATAAAGGTAAAATTGCCTTTACCAAAACTGCAGAACAACAAATGGGTAGAAGTACCCGTTTTACAGTTAGTTTAGGGGTTATTCCAGATTATGGTTATTCCGGAACAGGTATGCGTATTGATGGCGTTAGCCCTGGAAAATTAGCAGAGAAGAAAGGATTGCAGGCGGGCGATATTTTATTGCAATTGGGAGAATACAAATTCGTGGATGTAAATAGTTATATGCAGTCTTTATCGAAATTTAAAAAAGGCGATAAAACGATTTTAATCATCAAAAGAGGAACAGAAGAGAAAAAAATTGAGTTGGAGTTTTAAATTGGATTTATGAAACTGCGCTTGGATGTTGATGAAATTAATGATGACTTTTTTGAAGATACCCGCTTATTGGGGATTACTGCTACAGTAAAAAATTACCAGTTTTGCATGCAGCTCAACAATATGCTGGGCTACGATTTCAGGTTAAACCCCGATATAGAAATTCACCTTAGAAAAAAAGAAAGAAATTATTATTTTTCTATTTATCAGTTTTCCGAAAATCATTCACCACTGATTCATTATCTCTATCAAAATCAATTTGATGGAGAATATTTATTGCCAGAATTCAAACACATGGATTTTTTGTGGTTGATGAAATACGATTATGTAGATGATGAAAAATGCAATTGGATCAAACAAACCATTCGTAATTTGAATGGGGTTCAGATGATTACCGAATTAACCAACGAGCAAATCAAGAATAAGGGGAATATGATTTTTTAGATAGCGATCAGTTCTATTTACAAATTCATCTTATAAAGTAACCGTAATTCTTTTTTCTGTTACTGGCGTAAGTGTTCCAATCGGTTCAACAAAATCAGCCAATCCGAAATCAGCAAACACTTGCTGTACTTCATTAACAGCCGAAGGGTCTACTGCAATTAAAATTCCGCCATTTGTTTGCGGGTCGGGTAAAACAGAGAAAGCCTGCATAACATCAACTCCTTTTTCAAAAGACACCTGACTGCTATAAGCATTCCAGTTTCTGTAAGTGGCATCCGGAACAATTCTTTGTTTTAAATATTCCTTTGATGCATCAATGATCTGAATTTTACTGTAGTCAATCCTTGCACCTAATCCACTGCCTTCGGCCATTTCCATTAAATGACCAATCAAACCAAAACCAGTTACATCGGTCATTGCATGCACTCCTTTTATTTTTCCTAAAGCCTCACCTACTTTATTGAGTTGATTCAATTGATGAATTAAAATGGCTAAATCTGTTTCGCTCAACAAACCTCTTTTTTGTGCTGTAGATAAAATGCCTACACCCAATGGCTTGGTTAAAAAAAGCAAATCATTTTGCTTGGCTGTATTGTTTTGTTTGAGATGAGCAATGTCAACAAGGCCATTTACCGAAAGCCCAAAAATGGGTTCTGTGGTATCTACACTGTGCCCACCTGCTAAAGGAATTCCTGCTTCTAAACACATGGATCTTCCTCCTTCAATTACTTCTTTGGCAATTTCAGGAGCTAGTTTATCAACCGGCCATCCTAAAATAGCGAGCGCCATAATCGGTTTTCCGCCCATCGCATATACATCACTGATAGCATTGGCTGCAGCAATTCTTCCAAATTGAAAAGGATCGTCTACAATCGGCACAAAAAAATCAGTGGTGCTGATCAATGCACTGCCGTTGCCTAAATCGTACACTGCTGCATCGTCTTTGCTGCTATTGCCAACCAATAAATTGGGATAATTGGGTTGCACACTCGAAGAAGCCAGTATGGTTTCTAAAACGGCGGGAGCAATTTTACAACCACAACCGGCACCATGCGAAAATTGAGTGAGTTTGATTTCAGACATCATTGTTTATTTCTGCGAAAGTATAACCAACTGAGTAGCTTACCCAATCCATTCTACTGAACCATGTGCAAAATAATTTTCAATTCCCGCTTCAACTACCAATTCTCCAAATGGGCTAACTGATTTAATTAGGTAATCGCCCACAATATTGTTTTTTCTCAACTTCACCATTTGCCCTTTTTTATACAACCGTTCATTGAACAAACTTAATAAATCATCAAAATCCTGGTTTTTCAATTGATTGAAACGGGTCTCCAAAAACCCGCAAAATTGTTTAGCTATCAGAATAGGATCAAGCGTATTTCCGGTGATCTGTTTGATGGAAACCACTTTTTTTGCTAAATCAGGAAATTCAGTTTGGTTAACATTTATACCAATTCCAGCAATTGCCCAGGTCCATTTATTGCCTTGCAAGTTGTTTTCGATCAATATTCCTGCTGCCTTTCTGTCACTCCAATACAAATCATTGGGCCATTTGATGGATAAATCTTCACTGATATATGCAGATAAACAATCATATCCTGCAAGAGCAACTACCACGCTTAAAGCAAATTGTTGATTGATGGAAAGGAATCCACTATCTAAAACAACAGATAGCAAGCAGTTCTCCCCTTTGTTTGCCAACCAAGTTTTTCCCATTTGACCTTTTCCTTCTGTTTGTTCCCAGGCAAAAAAAGCAGCCCCGTGAGCAGCCAAATTAGCTTGTACCTTGTCCATGGCATAAATGTTGGTACTGCTTACAGAGGATAATTCTGTAAAGGGGTTACCGATGATACTTTTAACAGCTAATCGTGGCAAAGAATTACTATTTTTGGCAAAGTTAAAGAGGCAAAATTAATTAACTAAAATCTCAACATTATTGGAACCACTTTCTGTTCTGAAAACACGCGAAAAAAGCGCCATTACCAGATTAACGCGTAACTCAAAAATTGTTAAAACTATTGTTCAGGCAATACTAGACAAAAAGGGTGAAAAAGTAATCAGCCTCGATTTAAGGAAAATACCCGAAGCTGCTGCTGATTTTTTTATTGTATGTGAAGCGTCCAGTACCACTCAGGTGAAAGCCATTAGTGATTATGTGGAAGATCAGGTAAAAAAATTATGTGGCGAAATGCCCTATAAACACGAAGGAAAAACATTGGCTCAGTGGGTATTGATTGATTACGTGAATGTGGTAGTTCATGTGATGCACCCAGAATCAAGAAAATTTTATCAATTAGAAGAAATGTGGAGCGATGCACCTCAACAATTACATGATTTGTAAGCATTGTTAAACAATTTATCTACTAAACGTATTATAACAGTAGCATTAAGCAATTTCAATGGAAAACCCGCAACCGAATAAGATGATACCCGAAAAAGGAGATAGCCCTAAAAAAGGCCCAAAATTCAATATATACTGGATCTACGCAATTATTGCAGTGATACTGTTATCTGCACAATTCATGAAATTCTCACCTGATTTAACCAAAACCAGTGAAAGGGAATTTTTTGATAACATGTTGATTCAAGGCGATGTTGAGCGAATGGATATTGTAAAAAATAAAGAACGCATTCGTGTTTACATTAAAACCGAAAGTTTATCCAAAGATTTCTATGTAAAAAAATTCAAAAAAGACCTAAGCAAAGAAAAATCCAAAGTAAATGGAGTGCCTTTATTTGAATTTGAAGTAACAGATATCAAAAGTTTTAAAGAAGAATTGAAAGATATCTATACCGCAAACCCTACTATCGCTCGAGTTCCTGAAAATCCTATTTCAGATCCTGAATGGTTTGGACCTGTATTTAATACAATGCTTTCATTGTTATTTATTGTAGGAGCATGGGTTTTATTAATGCGTAAAATGGGCGGTGGTGGCCCTGGCGGCGGCGGCGGTCCAGGAGGTATTTTTAATATTGGAAAATCGAAAGCTACTTTATTTGATAAAGGTGCTAAAGTAAATATTACTTTTTCTGATGTTGCCGGATTAGATGAAGCAAAAGTGGAAGTGATGGAAATTGTAGATTTCCTCAAGAACCCCAAAAAATATACATCACTTGGAGGAAAAATTCCTAAAGGAGCATTGTTGGTAGGACCTCCGGGAACCGGAAAAACCTTATTGGCCAAAGCGATGGCTGGTGAAGCACAAGTTCCTTTCTTTAGTTTGAGCGGAAGTGATTTCGTAGAAATGTTTGTAGGTGTTGGAGCAAGCAGAGTAAGAGATCTATTTAAACAAGCGCGTGAAAAAGCACCATGTATTATTTTCATCGATGAGATTGATGCGATAGGAAGAGCGAGAGGAAGAAATGCCATCATGAGTAACGATGAAAGAGAAAATACCCTGAATCAATTATTAGTGGAAATGGATGGGTTTGGTGGAGATACTGGTATTATTATTTTAGCTGCTACTAATCGTCCTGATGTATTGGATACAGCATTGTTAAGACCAGGAAGATTTGATCGTCAGATCTCTATTGATAAACCAGATGTAAAAGGAAGAGAAGCAATATTAAAAGTGCACTTACAACCAATCAAGGTTTCTGAAACATTGGATCTTCATAAACTGGCTGAACAAACTCCTGGTTTTGCGGGAGCTGATATTGCCAATGTATGTAATGAAGCTGCATTGATTGCTGCACGTAAAGGAAAAGAAGCAGTTGATATGACTGATTTCCAGGATGCTATTGATCGTGTAATTGGTGGATTGGAAAAGAAAAATAAAATCATCGCTCCACATGAAAAAGCAATCATTGCTTATCATGAAGCTGGTCATGCTGTATGTGGATGGTTTTTAGAACATGCATATCCTTTATTAAAAGTAACCATTGTTCCAAGAGGAACAGCAGCATTGGGTTATGCTCAATATACCCCTACTGAACAATATTTGTACAATACCGATCAGTTAATGGATCAAATTTGTATGACTTTAGGTGGAAGGGCTGCAGAAGAAATTTTCTTCGGAAAAATATCTACAGGTGCTGCCAATGATTTACAACAAATTACACGTATTGCCTACAGCATGGTTACGGCATATGGTATGAATAAAAAAGTTGGTAACGTGAGTTTTTATGATCCTACACAGGAGAACACCTTTACCAAACCATACTCTGAAGAAACTGGAAAAATTATTGATGAAGAAGTAAGAGGAATTATTGATAATGCCTATCAAATCACGTTGGACTTATTAACTGCCAAAAAGCACGAAGTTGAAGTGTTGGCAAAAGAATTACTTGATAAAGAAGTATTGCATAAATCTGATGTTGAAATATTAATTGGGAAACGTCCATTCGAAGAGAAAAAATTATTAGAGATAGAACCAGATTCTATTGTTGTGCCAGGTGCAGAAATAAATGATACTCCAAAAGAAGGAAATATCACTAATGATGAAACGCCAGTAAATTAATAATGTCAGAAGCAAGAACAAATATTTTAAAAAAAATAAAACAGGCACTTGTCCATAAAGTGCCTGTTCCCTTTTCAGCCAATCAAGCCAATGTTAATACTGTATTTCAACCTTCTCAACAAGAGTTGGAATTAGAATTTGCAGCTAATTTTAGTGGGTTGCAAGGAAGATTCTCTTATTGCGCCAATGAATCTGAATTGGTTGCTCAATTAAAAACATTGTTTGATACCAGAGGATGGAAAAATATTTATTGCAGAGAAGATGATATTAAATCCAATTTAGCAAAACAAGGCTTCTCCGTCACTTATTCTGATGATTTAGCTCATTGTGATGCTGCCATTACTGGATGCGAATACTTAGTGGCAAGAACCGGAAGTCTATTGTTGAGTAGTACTCAACAGAGTGGAAGAACAGTGAGTGTTTATGCCCCGGTTCATATTTGTATAGCCAGTACCAAGCAGTTGGTTTACGATATCGATGATTCTTTAATGCAGTTAAGAAATAAGTACAGTGCCAATTTCCCGAGCATGGTTAGCTTGGCTTCTGGACCCAGTAGAACCGCAGACATTGAAAAAACATTGGTAGTGGGTGTACATGGTCCAAAAGAAGTATTTTGTTTTCTCATAGATGAATGATAAATTCAATGTATGGAATCAGCAATTCATCATTTATTTGTTTATAGTTCACTTAGAAGCGGATTTCATCATCCTGCATACAGTTATATAAGTAAATATTTTTTCTTAGTATCGGAGTGTACTGCAAAAGGAAAATTATTTGAGCAAGAGGAAATGGTTGTGGGGGTGCCTACAGAAGACGATTTTTTTGTAAAAGGTGAATTATACCATATCAAAGAACCTGCAGAACTTTCCTGGGCATTGGCTCAGCTAGATGATTATGAAGGTGTGCAAATTGATGAGGGTGGAAATGCTCCAAACTATCAACGTGCATTAACAACTGTATACCACGATGGCAAAACAAGTAAAGCATGGGTATATTGGTTCAACCAACCAATTACTACCGGAAAACATATTGAGAGTGGTGATATCTTAGCATATCTGCAACAAAAGAAATAATTAAGCATGCAAGCCACACCCGACAAAAAAATATACTTTCTTTCCGATTTTCATTTGGGTGCTCCCGATGCGGCGAATAGTTTAATTAGAGAGAAAAAAATAGTTGAGTTTTTGGATCAAATTATGGATACTGCTTCAGCCATTTTTATAGTTGGAGACATGTTCGATTTCTGGTATGAATACAAACAGGTAATTCCAAAAGGGTATGTTCGCTTACTAGGAAAATTAGCATCAATCACAGATGCTGGAATTCCTGTACATTTCTTTATTGGTAATCACGATATGTGGATGAGTGGTTATTTTGAGAAAGAATTGAATATTCCTGTTTACCATGAACCCCAAATATTTACATGGAACAACAAACGGTTTTATATAGGCCATGGAGATGGATTGGGCCCTGGAGATCATGGATATAAATTCATTAAAAAAGTATTTAGAAATCCTCTTTGTAAATGGCTATTCGGTTGGTTGCATCCAGATCTGGGTATCGGACTGGCCAATTATTTCAGCAGAAAAAGCAGAGAAAAAACCGGAACAGCAAATGAGCTTTTTTTAGGAGAAGAGAAAGAGTGGCTGATTGTTTATTCAAAAGAGTTGATTCAAAAAGAACATTTTGATTATTTAATTTTTGGCCACCGTCATTATCCGATTGATTTTAAATTATCAGCAACAAGCAGGTATATCAATTTAGGGGACTGGATCAGCAATTTTACATACGCCGAGTTTGATGGAACTGAGCTTAAACTTTGCAAATACCATTAATGGGAAGAAATTTCTATGGAATCATTTTTACATAAAATTATTTTAGACAATACCATAGAAAGCTATCTCTATGTGTTTGGTGTAATTGCATTGACTTTTATTCTCAAAAGAATAGTTTCAAAATATTTAGCCAAATTATTATTTAAACTGGTTGGAAAAGCTGGAAAAAAAATCGCACGTGAATCTTTTCTAAGCCTGGTTTTACAGCCATTGGATTTATTTTTGATTTTACTCATTGCGTTGATCGCTTTTGATAAATTATATTTTCCTCAGGTTCTAGATTTTAAAATACACAGAGTAGGTATACGGCAAATAGTTGATGCAGTTGCAGATGGAGTTTTGATTGTTGCTTTTATCTGGCTTTGTTTAAGAATCATCGATTTTATTGCCTTGATATTGGAGGAGAAAGCCAATTTAACAACAGATCAAACTGATAATCAACTTATCATATTCTTTAAAGATTTTTTTAAAGCTATACTGGTGATCATTGGGGTATTGCTTATTCTTCGCTTTTCTTTTAATAAGAATATTGGAAATCTGCTCACTGGCTTAAGTATAGTAGGTGCTGCTATTGCATTGGCCACTAGAGAAAGCATGGAGAATTTGATTGCATCGTTTATCATCTTCTTCGATAAACCATTTGTAACAGGCGACCTTGTAAAAGTAAATTCCTTTACAGGGACCATCGAGAAAATTGGATTAAGAAGTACAAGAATTCGCACACAAGAGAAAACCTATATATCGGTTCCCAATAAACAAATGGTGGATACCATTGTAGACAATATCTCTTTGCGTACAGAACGTAAGGCGGATATTAAATTAGAAATAGATTTAGGAGCAAGTGCGCAACAATTAGCAGCATTAATTAAAGCGATTGAGCACATAGTGGCACCTCCGTTTTCAACTCAATGTTTAGTCAATTTGATTGACACAGGTAAAAATGCACATGTAATTAGTATAGAATACTATTCATCAATTGATCAAAGTATTGAAACCTTTTTAATGGAAAGGCAAACTGTTTTATTAAAAATAATTGAATGGATGGAAGCCAATCAGCTTAGGATGGCTGCTGCTAATACGGATATTACGGTTCGCAGTTATTAGTTATTGGTTATTGGTTATTGAGGGAAAGGGGCTTAATTTTTGGAATCTAGTGAAGATTTTAACTCCAATAAAAAACCTTTGAAGCTGGTTAATACCTGCACCAATTGAGTTTCTGTATCAATCTTACCTTTATTGTTTTTCAAATAGCTTTTTGCGCCTTCTATAGAAAATTTACGTTGGCGCAATAAAAAATATATCAACTCTAAATTTTTAATATCCTCTGCTCTAAAAAGGCGGTCTCCTTTGCGGGTTTTTCTGGGCTGTAAAATATCAAATTCATTTTCCCAGTATCTAAGTAAAGAGGTATTTACTTTAAACCAAGAAGCCACTTCGCTGATTGAATAATATAATTTCTTTTGAAGTGTTTCATCATCAGGCACATCAATTAAATCTACTGTTGCATTGATTTCTTTGAATGACTTTCTACCTCTTTTATTTTCAGGTTTAATGCTTTCTTTAGGAGACGGAGCAGCTTTTATTTTTACAATAATCTGTTCGTTTGAATATACAACTGGAGAAGCGGTATCGGCAATAGTAGCAGCATCTCTATTCGTAATATCATTGGCAATTGCAGCGGAATCAGCAGTCTGAACTGGCTCAACAATAGTACTTGGAGAACTAGCATTGTTTTTTGCAGGCTGTTTGGATTTTTTTGCTGGTGCGGGATTTTCCATAGGCATCCCAAAAAGATCCAATTGTTGTATTAATTTTGCCATATATTAAAATTAGCACGATTTTTTTGTCGGCGCACCTAAAAATAGCTCGAGTGGATAAGATGTAAGTATCTTGCCAATTCAAACATTATGAAATCAATTCAATCTATAGTTGTTTGTGGTGCTGGAACCATGGGAAGCGGAATAGCACAAGTAGCTATTCAGGCAGGCTTGAAAACCATTCAATTCGATTTGAATGAATCTGCTTTGGCAAAAAGTAAGGAAACGATTCAGTCACAAATGTACCGATTGGTGGAGAAAGGTAAATTAACCGAAGACCAAAAAACTCAAATGCTTGGCTTGCTACATTTTACTTCAGCTATAGAAGATTGCAAGGCAGATCTAATAATAGAAGCAGTTATTGAAAAAATAGAAGTCAAAATTGAATTGTTTAAACAATTAGCCGCTATTAATGAACCATCCACTATTTTAGCTACCAACACTTCGTCTATAAGTATCGATGCAATTGCTGCTGGATTAGTTCAACCATCTATGTTGGTGGGCATGCATTTTTTTAACCCAGCTCCCATAATGAAATTAGTAGAGGTAATAGCTGGCAAATACAGTTCTCCAGAAGCGATAGAATTGCTGATGAATCTAACAAAAACTATGGGGAAAGTACCGGTGCTTTGTACAGATTCCCCTGGCTTTATCGTAAATAGAGTAGCCCGCCATTACTACCTCGAAGCGATGGAAATGGTGAGTAATGGATTAATAGATATTGAATCAGTGGATGCAATGATGGAAGCTGCAGGATTTAAAATGGGACCATTTAAGCTAATGGACTTAATTGGTATGGACATTAATTTCAGTGTAAGTAATATAGTCTGGGAAGCATTGGGTAAGCCCCAGCGTTTAACGCCATCTCCGCTGCAAAAAGAAAAAGTAGCAAATGGACAATTAGGAAAGAAAACCGGCAAAGGTTTTTATAACTATTGAATAAACATAAGTTAGAGTGTGATAGTTACTTCGTTATCCCAATTACCCCTTACTGTAAACACTTTTGAAATAAGTTTTACAATTTCTGGTTGTTTATTGATTTTTCCGAATGACCCAGTATCCCAAATTCCATTTTGATTAGTATCGTATAAGATTCTTAAATCATAATTTCCGGGCTTAAACAGTTTCCGGTTTAATTCAAAAGAAGTAAGTGGAATAGACTCAACAATATTATCCGATTGTACAACTTGTAAAACAGGATGCTTAGCCAAATTTAAATTAACGAATCTTAATTTTATACTGCCATAATCAGCTTCTTTCTTGGTAATAAAGCGTAGGGTATCTGTTTTTGGTAAAGAAATACCTCCGGTATCTATAATGGCATCTTTTGAAATGACAATTCTAAAAGAACTCAATTCTTTCCAAGGATAAACAAAACTAATTTTTGTTTTGCTCGTATCTAATACAATTCTATAACCTTTTATTGGCTGATAATTACTATCACAAAAAGCGATTTTACTGGAATCAACTGATTGAAGTTTTCTATTGAAACTTAAATTTAAGTTGCTTAATAAATCCTGTTGGCCGCCCTCAAAGTCAGCACCAAATTTTAATCTTTTGTCTTCTTTTGGATTTTTGGAACTGGTTTCTACTGCCCTTGAAATTTTTTCTACTCTTTTATATGCTTCAAAAGCATATAAAGTATCAAAAGGCGTGTTTTTACTAATCACCAAATTCTCCGATTTATAAGCAAACATCTTAGTGCTATCGTCATATTTTCTCGAATAATCATTGGGTAATACATAGACCCTGAAAGTACCAGCTGATAAATTGGAGAAACTAAACTCACCCTTTCCATTGATTCTTGTATAATAACGTGGTCTCTCTTTTACAATGGCAGAATCATTCAGGTTATTGTGCAATATCACAATGAGTGTGGTGTCAATTTTACCTTTTTCTGCTAAGAAAACTTTTCCTTTATAAGTGAAGTCATCAATGGTTTTTCCGGTTGAAAATACGTATGCAAAATTTCTTAAAATATTTCCTTCATTCACATCCCTAATGGCTTCTCCAAAATGAAGTGAATAAGTTGTGTTCGGATCTAATGAATCTTTTAATTTTATAGTAACCGACCTTAATTTATAATCAATGATTGGATTGTTTTTAATTGTAGGAGATACAATTAGGTTTTCATTTACGTTTTGAAGGGTTATATATTCATTAAAATTGAGTGTGATCAATTTTGGATTTACATTAACTGCTGAATCTTTAGGTAAAGCCGATATGAGATTGGGTGGCAAGCTATCTCTTGCTCCTCCGCTTGGTGGAATAATATTTGCACAAGAGCTCATATACATGCAAATAATACAACATAAAGCAAAGCCTAGTATTTTAGTGAATGGAGAGCGCAATTTAAGTATAGAAGATTCAAACATAGATAATGCAAACATAATTCTTTCAATTAATTCAATTCAAGATTTTCTCCCTCCTCATCCAATTCGTGCAAAGCAATTGCCAATTCATTGGTTTTAACAAAGCTGCACCAATGACAATCCGGTTTTCCGCAACCTGTATAAAATTCTTTGGCTTGAATTTTCCCCCATACTTCACTAATTTGATGTGTAACGGTTGCAATATCTTCCGGCGAAATCACCAATTTGATTTTTCGATATTCTTTTTTCTTATCGGGTTCTATAAAATCGAATTCACTACTCACTACCTGCCAATTCTTTTGATCATAGTTGTCTACAAGAATTTTATAAAAAACCGCTTGTCGCCAATAATCACCGCCATTTGGGTACTTGTCATTAGGAGGCAATAATTTATCTTTTGCTTTTTCAATATCTCCTGTTTTATAATCAACAACATTGACTGTTTTTCCATTGAATTCAATTTTATCTAATTTTCCTTTCAATGGCACTCCATTCACCACCACATTTTTAATGGTTCTTTCAATTACCACTATTTTATTCCATTCGTTCAAGTAAGCGTTGTAATAATTTTTAAGCACTTCCTGGCCGTATTCCATTCTTCTGGCAAACTGTTCTTTTGTAAAATTTTCTCTATGTCTGCGCATATACCATTCAAAGTCTCCAATAAAAACCTTTAAATCAGGAAATACTTCTTTTTCCTGCATTTGTTGAAACAACTTTTGTAATGCAAAGTGTACCGCAGAACCAAATTCTGTTGATTCAGATTTACCTGATGGAACTCTGACCAGATTATTGAAATAAAACTGCAAAGGACATTTTAAATAGTTATTCAAAGCAGTTACATTCATCACAAATTTATCGAGTATTCTATTGATGAATTCAGCTTCTACTTTTTCTATTTCAGGCTGCAATACTTTCTCAAAAGCCAATGCACTGAATTCACTAATTGTTTCAACCGGTATTTTTATTTGTTCAACTTTTAAATGATGTTGTTCCTGAATTTCGGCAATAAACATAGATGGCTCCAATGCCTTCCCATCATTTTTAAAATTACTATACGAAATAGCTAATTGTTTTTCTGCCCTTGTTATGGCAACATAAAACAACCTTCTTAATTCTTCTTGGTCTGTTGAATTAGGCTGAGAACTAAATAGTGTATCAGGCATGGAATAACCGCCACCTGGTTTTCTTTTCTTTTCCCAAAATGCTGCATTTGCTCCAACAATAAATACATATTCAAATTCCAAACCTTTTGAACCATGCGCTGTAAGCAAATTCACTCCTTTATCATTTCCACTGACTTGAACCAATGGTAAACTAATGGATTCTTTTTCCATTAGCTCGATAACAGTAACCAATTCCTGTAAACTGAGACTTGGTTTTCTTCGGGTTTCTTCTTTAATAAAATTAAACAGACCAGTTAATATTTGCAGCAGCCAATGTTTTTCCTGGTGTTGCATAATATAGCTTAATACACCTGCTTTTTGAATTACATTTTCAAATAGTGTTTGCAATGTTTCGTTGGATACATCAGTAATTAATTGTTCCAATGCATTACTCAATTCTTTTAAGCCGCTAACTGGTACTGAAAACAAGTCTCTGGGAGGAAGATTGGCATTATTGAATACGAATTTTCGAAGCGATATTTTATCTTCCCCAAATCTTTTATCGGCAACTGCCGAACTCATTTTGGCAATTTCAATAGAAGGAATTCCAAACCAATCAAAATGCATTATCTCAAATAACATTTCATCTCCACCATAAGGAATATCGTGTTCTGCCGCAAGATATTTTAAAATCAATATTATTTTCTGCGCAATCGGCAATTGCAAAATATTCAAGTTGCGTTTGCTGTAAACTGGAATATTCTTTTGTTTAAAATATTGACTTAATTCCTCTCCATATTTATTCTCTTTATAAATGATAGCAATTTTACCTGGCTCAATACCTTTTTTGAGTAACTCCGTTACTTCGGTAGTCAGATGAATCATTTCCTGTTGCTGACTTTCGTATTCCCGCAATAATGGAGGAGTAGTAATTGTATTTATTTTTATATTGGATGCTAATAAATCTTTAGTAAGTCCTTCTATCTTCTTTACTAAACGTTCATCATTGCGATCAATCAATGTTTTAGATACATCCAAAATAGGTTGAGTTGATCGGTAATTATTAGAAAGCACAATGGTAAGAAGGGATGCAGCATATTTTCCTGCGAACTGTTCCATGTTTTCAATATTCGCTCCTTGAAAACGATAAATACTTTGATCATCATCTCCCACAACAAAAATATTCGGCACATCCCAAAACCCTGTCAATAATTCAACTAAACTATTTTGGGTTCCACTGGTATCTTGGTATTCGTCCACCAAAATATATTGAAACTGCTCCTGATACCTTGCAAGTAATAATTTATTTTCCTTAAAAGCACGGAGTACCCAATTGATCATGTCATCAAAATCGTATCGATTTCTTTGCTGCATCATTTCCTGAAAACGATCAAACTCATTTACTGCTGCACGCAGTTTTTCCATTTTCTCAATTTCTTCATCAATTTTATTTTGCTTTAAATCACCCTTTTTAAATTGTTTATATGCTTTTTGATATACGTATTCGTCTCTTAAAGGAAGATCGGCAATATAAGTATCAATGGCATTTGTGATTGCTGTGCTAGCCCATCCTTCTCTTTTCATATTACTGAAAAGCTGCTTTAAATTATTGATTTCAAAATACACATCACCTCTATATCTTTTGAGCGGATGATTTTTTGGGAATGAATCGATTAAATCTTTAAAGAGTTCAATGCTTTCTAATTCTGAAATTGGGTCTAAAGCTGTTTTTTCAAATAAAGACAGATTGTCTTGAATGATATCATTACAGAAAGCATGAAAAGTATAAATATTCACTTTGTATGCATCTGGTCCAATAAATCCGAGAAGTCGTTTGCGCATAGCCATAACGCCAGCATCGGTATAAGTTAAACAGAGGATATTTTCGGGTCTTGTATCGGTATCGAGTAATATTTTACCAATTCTTGCACTCAAGATCTGGGTTTTGCCTGTACCTGGTCCTGCAATAACCATAACAGGCCCTTCCAAACTATCTACCGCTTTTTTCTGTGTTTCATTCAACGACTCATAAATTCGTTGAAAATGTACCAGCTGTTCTTGCTTTGTTGCCATACAATAAAGATACCATGAACCTTATTACTTTAAAACTGTTATTTAATCAATAGCATTATTATGTCGAAAGTATACAATATCAAAACCGTCCAAAAAATCCCCATTTCCTTGGTAAAAGCCTGGGATTTTTTTAGTAAACCCGATAATTTAAAAGAAATCACTCCAGATAACTTGGGATTTAACATTATTAGTAAACATCACGGGTCAGCCATGTATCCCGGTCAAATCATCGAATACACCGTTCGTCCAATAGCCGGAATTCCATTGTATTGGATGACCGAAATCACCCATGTTAGCGAACAACAATATTTTGTGGATGAACAACGCTATGGTCCTTACAGCATGTGGCACCACCAGCATCATTTCAAAGCCATTGAAGGCGGTGTAGAAATGACCGATATTGTACATTATAAATTACCTCTTTGGTTCCTGGGGGATATTGCTAATACCATCATGGTTAAATCTCAACTAAAAGGCATTTTTAATTATCGATACAAAGCCGTGGATGATAAATTTGGAAAATGGCCAGGTGCGCAGAATGAAGTCGTTTTTGGTTAAAATCGAATCGCTATACTGCTAATGCCCCAGATCAATTGATTGGTTGGAATGTTTTGCTGATTTAAATAAAGATGATTAGCGCTACTAAATATCCTGCATTCTGTACGCCATAAAATATGTGCATTAATAGAAAGATTTAAACAAGTGCTAAAACTATTCGTAGTAAATCCATTTGTAGGAGTTATAGGATTAACCATCACAGAATTTGGGTCTATAAAACGCTCTACTCTTCCAGAAACAGACCATTTTTTTGCAAACTGATAAGACATTGATACATTCATTTGCCCCCAATTATTGGACACCCTATTTCCGTTTGCAATTATTTTTTCCTGAATTCCCCAATACGCACTTAATGCAATTGACATTTTTTTATTTGGATTATGTAGCCAATAAAAATCTGTAAAATATCGATTACGATAATTGGGCGTAATAGAAGAAGATTCGTTACCTAAATAAGTGTTCCAGTTGAATAAATTTTTATCATTAGGTCTATATTCAACTTGTGTTCCAAAGGCTAAACTATTGCCCTGCCTTTTTATTTCTTGCCATCCATTAATCAAATACAAATAGAGATTTATTTTTTTATGTATAGGTATACTTGCTTTAAAGCCTGTTAAATAATAAGGTGAATATTCTGGACCCATAGCTCTTGTATATAAAAGCTGGTCTTTGCTAATGGCGCTCTCATTGGTATATGGAGAACTTAATATTCCTGCGTCTAGCCAAATAGATCTTTTTTTAGAAAGTAAAATTCCTGCATTAGCTTCTACTAAATATTGTGCTATACCAGTTTCGTTACTGTAATTTGCTTTCATATAAGTGCCGAATCCAGGTAACAATTTTACTCGTAAGTTTTTGCTTTGATACCTAAAATCAATCATTGCCAAATTTATATTAGGTTGATTGATTTTATTCATTGAAACCAAATAGGGGATATCGGCATTGCTTTTATTTTGAAAATCAGTTCCCCAATAAGCATCAACATATACCGACACATTGAATTTTTTCAAACTTTTTTCTGCTGCAGTGTCGTTAATTCCAGTATTAACGACTTGTGAATTAGCAGTCAAACAAATGAAGAAAGAAAAGAAAAGTATTATGAAATACTTAAATTCAGACTTAATATTATTGTAAAAGCTTAAGTGCACTCACATTATTGTTTATATCAATTGTAGCAACACATATTTTCATTCCCTTAGTTTCCGGAACTTTCTCTAGGTCCAATAAAATATTTTTGTCGGTAACCAACAGTTGTACTAATTGACCATTTACAAATTTTACTTCTTTATTGTTGGGAACCATGAATACACCGAAACCTTTCAAAGCTAAATTGCCTACATAACTAAGTTGAAATTCAGTAGAAGACTTTTTAACTATGGTTGGTTGATCAGGAGCATCATTATTGATCCAAGGCATTGGAGGAACCAAAGCTGGATAATGATAGTAGTTATTTCTCAAACTATCATTCCAACCGTTAGGGTTTTTCTCAAAAGTTTTGCTGCTGAAATAAATACTTCCCTGTGTAGTTTTATATTTTCTCAATTCCTGAATTTGATTGGGCAATTCATTTTTATTTTTCCATGCATCATTACTTCCTGCTCTATAAATTCCCTGACCTATATATATATGTTTACCATATCCATTATCGTTCCACCATTTTAATAGCACATCAAATTCTGCCAATTTATGACCTCTCTCCCAATACAATTGAGGAGTTACATAATCAATCCAACCCTTATCTAGCCACAATAATATATCGGCATATAAATCGTCGTAATTGGTCTGACCTGCTTTTGTATCACTTCCCATCGGATCTTGGCTTTTATTGCGCCATACACCAAAAGGACTGATTCCAAACTTTACTCTTGGATTGGTTGCTCTGATAGTTCTATATAATTGAACGATGATGCTATCGCAGTTACTTCTTCTCCAATCATCCTTATTGAGTTTTCCGCCAAATTGCTCAAATGATTTTTGATCAGGAAATTCTTTACCAGCAATTCTGTATGGATAAAAATAATCGTCCATATGAATGGCATCTACGTCGTATCTGGCAACTATATCTTTAATTACACGAACAGTATGTTCACGAACTTCTGGAAGTCCAGGATTAAAATATTTTTTGTCTCCATATACTACAAACCACTCTGGGTGAAGTTTGGTAACATGTGTAGGGGAAACAGATGATTTTAAAATATTGAAAACAGCTCTATAAGGGTTAACCCAAGCATGAAATTCCATACCACGTTTATGTGTTTCGGTTATCATGAATTCTAAAGGATCGTAATATGGGGTTGGGGGTAAGCCCTGTTTCCCTGTTAAATATTCACTCCAAGGCTCGTATTGTGAAGGATAAAAAGCATCACCTGCCGGACGAATTTGAACAACCATAGCATTCATACCATTGGCCTGATGCATATCGAGCAAGCGTATATATTCTTCTTTTTGTTGAGTTACCGATAACCCCTTCTTACTTGGCCAATCAATGTTTTCTACACTAGCTACCCATACACCCCTAAACTCATAATTAGGTGATTGTTGAGCATTCGCCGAATACATGATTACTGATAACAAAACTGCAAAAAAGTATTTCATCTGGTTTTTCATTATTCAAAATATTTTAAATCAATCTTTAAAGCGCATTTTATCCAATAATTCATTGAGTAAAATCACTTCCTCTTCATTTAATTGCTGTAGAATGCCATCCAGGTTTTCGTTTTGTAGATCTAGTCGTTCAATAAGTTGAATTCCTTTTTTGGCAATATTTACATCTACCAAACGCTTATCGGTGCAAGATATTTTCTTCTCTACCAACCCTTTTATCAATAATCGGTCTACAATTCTGCTGGTATCGCTCATTTTATCGAGCATAAGTGCTCTAATTTGTAAAGTGCTGAGTGGTTTTTTACTGCCTTTAAGAATGCGAAGTATATTGTATTGTTGAGGAGTAATACCCTCCTCCTGTAAAAAAGCCTTGATTTTTTCGTTGAGCCAATTGGCAGAAAATAAAATATTCACAGCAGCTTTTTGATAGCTATTTCTGAATTTCTGTTGTTGAATATCTTTTTCTATGCTCATATTAATCCTCCCAAACGCTTAAACCTTCACTGCAATTAGCGCAAATATCTATGTTGCGCCTGCTGGTCATCAGTTCTTTTCTAAACTGCTGATAATTTTCATTCTGCCAGGTTTCTTTAAATGATTGTGTTTTTAAATTCCCAAGTTGATGCATAGCATCTTTATCAAAACAACAAGGTACGACCAATCCATCCCAGGTAATCACATTGGCATGCCATAATTTCCAACAATGATTACTGAGACCACTTTTCACTTTCATTTTACCCAATTCGTCTTTTTTATAACGACTGTATTTGTTATTGGTTGGAATCAACTGATTGGGGTCGTTTTCGTAATCGTAGACCTGAGCCGTTTTAAATCTAACTTGGTCTACTCCAATAGTAGCTCCCAATTTTTTCACTTCCTCAATTTGGTGTTCATTGGGTTTCACTACTAAAAACTGAAAGAAAACAAAAGGGGTTTTACTATTTAGCTCCTTTTTCCATTTTACAATGTTTTTGGCACCTTCCAATACTTTTTCCAGTTTACCTCCTACACGGTACTGTTCATACACATCTTGAGAAGTTCCATCAATCGAAATAATCAAACGGTCTAAACCGCTTTCTACGGTTTGTTTGGCTTTTTCATCCGTCAGGTAATGTGCATTGGTTGAAGTGGCTGTATATAAACCCTTTTGATGGGCATAGGCCACCATATCTAAGAATTGTGGATTTAAAAAGGGTTCGCCTTGGAAATAAAAGATCAGGTAAAGCAAGTCTTTATAAATATCGTCGATTGTTTCTTTAAAAAAGTCCTTTTGCAACATTCCTGTAGGGCGGGTAAACTCCCTCAATCCACTCGGACATTCCGGACATCGGAGGTTGCATGAAGTAGTTGGTTCAAAGGAAATGGAAATTGGAAGACCCCATTGAATGGGCTTGTTTGTTAATTTAGACAATTGGTAGCTGAGGTACACTTTAGAAGCATTCCAAAACCTACGGACTGTTAGTTTACTCAAATAATTAATGCTATCGTTCCAATTAAAATACGCCATATAAGCTGTAAAAGTACAATTTAGGTACTTGATTCTTTAACATTTCCTTATTAATCCTTTATTAGCATATATCGTCTATTATATAGAACTTTATAAGGCAGCGTTGAAGCATGTGTTTGAATCTATATTTTGGGCTTTAACAATTTCTTTTAGGCTTTAACAAAAGCAAAACAAATTGTGGCACGTAAATTGAATTAGTACTAATAGAATATAATTAAAAGTTTCTCATAAGCAGTTAGTTTTGGTTGAGGTCCCGATTTCTATCGGGACCAACTTTTTTTAGTAAAGCCTCCAATCAAAAACCAACAAAAAAATAGTATGCAGCCAAAACCATCTGCAACTATATCCAATAATTCAAAAGCCCTTCCTTCAACAAATTTTTCCTGGTAAAATTCAATGCCAACTCCATAACTTATAAAAAACAACAGAATTACAGTAGCAATAAATAAATTAATTTTTCCTCGATTGTTTGCTTTCCAAGTTAATGCAGCTATAAAACAAAGGTAAAAAAATATACCAGCGTGAATGAACTTATCCAAATGGGGAATATTCAACCAATATATGGTTGGCAAACTATGTCGGGGTATTGTAAACAAATAAAAACTTCCCAAAAAAGACACTATAAAAAGCAAAAGATAAATAAGAGAGAAATGCTTGATCATAATTGTATTGCTAGGATGTCCATTTCTCTAAAATTGTTCTCAATTGATCAATTGTAAAAGGCTTTGTAATAATGTCTTTCATTCCTGCAGATAAGCAATCGGCTTCTGCTTCTTTTACCACATTGGCAGTCATTGCAACAATTATGGGTTTGGAGCTTATATCACTTTGAAGAATGGCATTGGCGGCTTCTAATCCATCCATTTCAGGCATATGAATATCCATGAAAATTATATCGTAATGATTGAGTCTTGCTTTATCAAATGCCTCTTTGCCATTATTAGCTATTTCAATTGGGTAGCCTATTTTAGCAAACATTTTTTTAGCCAATAATTGATTCATCCCATTGTCTTCAGCAACCAAAATTTTTAATCCTTTGGTACTCGTATTTGTTTCAAAATTTTCTATGTTGGTATTTAAAGCGGTGGAGTGGTCTTTTTTAACCAGGTTGATTTGAACAGGAATGATAAAACTAAATTTAGTACCCACACCTTCTTTGCTTTCAATCCAAATTCTGCCACCCATTTCTTCAATGATTTTTCTACTAATAGAAAGCCCCAGCCCAGTTCCGCTGTATTTTCTGGTGGCTGAATTATCAATTTGACTAAATGGAATAAATAAATGTTGAATATTTTTTTCGCTTATTCCGATGCCTGTATCTGAAATAGAAAACTGTAATTCTTGTAAAGATTCATCAACTGATATTGCGTTCACTTCAATTTTAATAGAACCTTTTTCAGTAAACTTAATAGCATTGCCAACCAGATTAATCAATACCTGTTTAATCCTGCTCTCATCGGCAATAATTTCTGATTCGATTTTTGGATCAATCCAAACACTCAGTTCAATATTTTTTCCTAATGCTCCAATTCTTGGCGAGCTAATCTCAATCACATTTTTAATAATAATGTTGATATTACAAGGCCCTTCGAATATATCTAGTTTGTCGGCTTCTATTTTGGAAATATCTAATACATCATTGATAATATCTAATAAAACACTACTACTCGATTTTAGCGATAACATCAGTTCTTCCTGTTCTGGAGTCAACGTAGTATGTTTCATCAAATCAATCGTTCCAATGATACCATTTAAGGGTGTTCTGATTTCATGACTCATATTGGCTAAGAACTTCGACTTGGCTTTAGTAGCTTCTTCTGCCTGTTGTTTTGTAGCAGATAAAAAAGCTTGCGAATCTTCTAAGTCGCTTGATTTTTTCATCAAGTTCTTTCTTTCAAGATCGTAAGTTCTTTTATATAAACTAGCAGTAACTCCTATTATGCCAAAATACAAAAAGAGGGTAACCAATAAATCTGCTTGCCTGATTTTTTCATTGGCATAAGGAATAACCCAATCTGGATATTTTTGCTCAAAGAAAATCAATCCCATTATTATTGCAATTGTTACTGCAATAAATGGGGCATGGAATTTTTTTTGAAGTATAAACATTGCCACTACAACAATCAGGCTGTATGCGATGATTGTAGGGCCTTCCATACCGCCATTGGTAAACCAAATGGGAATATAAAATAAATGGCAGAAAAGTACATACCAGCCAGCAATTGGTTGGTACAAGTCTTTATAACGGGATAGATAAAAGAAATAAAAAGAAACTAATAGTAAAGAAAAAACAAGGGCGTTTTGAATAAAATTCCTACCCAGATATATATTGCTGATAAATGCAATTGTCATTGCTACAAAAACCAAAAAAGATACTAAGTTAAAAATCTTATTCTCCAAAGAGATTTCAGCTTTTTTTAAACCAAGTATCTTTTTTAGCTCATTGTATTTCATGAAATAAGTAAATAGTTATCCAACCAATGATGCGTATGCTTCTTTACTTAATAAACCTTCCACTGTTGCAATATCTTTAACAGTCATTTTGATCATCCAACCATCACCATATGGGTCGGTATTTACCAATTCAGGTTGTTTTTCTAATAATGCATTTACTTCAGAAACAGTTCCTGCAACAGGTAAAAACAAATCACTTACTGTTTTTACAGCTTCTACAGTTCCAAAGATTTCTTCGCTGGCCAATTCTTTTCCAACGGTATTGATATCTACGTATACAATGTCACCTAATTCATGTTGCGCAAAATCGGTAATTCCAATGGTAGCAACATTGCCTTCTAGGCGAATCCATTCATGGTCTTTGGTGTAACGTAATTCTTCAGGAAAATTCATATAACTGATTTTTTATAGTACAAATATTCATTAAAAAAGGCAATTAAAATCCTTGTTGCTCAAAATACAATAATACATGGTCTTTAATGAAGTTTTCTTGTTCAGGCATACTCATTTCGGGCAATTGTTTCAATTGTTTAAAATGAGGCCAATGATCAGGATCATGCCCCTCCACTAAATAATAGCCACTTTGCGCCAAAACGGTGCAAACGGCCACATGCATGAGGTCTTGTTTTTCTTCTTTGGAGATTTTTTCTTGCATAAACCCCGTTTCCTGCATGCCAATTAAGAATAAAATGGCCTCTAAATCGGGCTTTTTATCGAATCTGGCCATCATTTTGGCTTCTAGGGCCCACCAGCGTTGCTGTAAATCGTCGGTAATAAACATCGAACAAAGGTAAAGGCTCTTTGAATGCCATCATCAACCTGCTTGCGGTATATTTGCAGGAAATTTCGAGTATTATGTTACAGGTGAGTGTTTTAAGAGCTGCCCCAGAAATGGTGAAAGAACGATTGGCTAAAAAGAATTTTAGCAATTTAGCATTGGTAGATACCATTGTTCAATTAGACGATGAGCGTAAAAGAGTACAAGCAGCTTTCGACGACACCCAGTCTAAAGTGAATGCGGCATCAAAAGAAATTGGGATGATGATGGGAAAAGGAGATAAAGCAGGAGCCGAATCTGTTAAACTGCAAGTTGCCGATTGGAAGCAGACCCTCGAACCATTGAAAGAGCAAATGGCAGCAGTAGAAAAAGACTTGTCTGAAGCGTTGGTTCAATTGCCCAATTTACCTGCAGATGAAGTACCAGTAGGAAAAACTCCGGAAGACAATGAAATAGTGAGAACTGGGGGAACCATTCCAACACTCTATGCAAATGCAGTTCCGCATTGGGACTTGACTACCCAATACAATTTGATCAATTTTGAATTAGGTAATAAAATTACGGGCAGTGGTTTTCCGGTATATATAGGAAAGGGTGCCAAATTGCAACGTTCTTTGATTCAATATTTTTTAGATTTTAATACTGCTGCGGGTTACACCGAATACCTACCGCCATTTATGGTGAATACAGCATCTGCTTATGCTACAGGTCAATTGCCCGATAAAGAAGGGCAAATGTATCATGCCACACAAGATGATTATTATTTAATTCCAACGGCCGAAGTACCAGTTACCAATGTGTACCGCGATACCATTTTAAAGGAAGATGAATTACCCATTAAGATGACCGCCTATTCTCCTTGTTTTAGAAGAGAGGCAGGTAGCTATGGAAAAGATGTTCGTGGATTAAACAGGTTGCATCAATTTGAGAAAGTAGAAATTATTCAGATCGTTCATCCTGATAAAAGCTATGAAATTTTACAGGAAATGATTTTGCATGTTGAGCGTTTATTACAATCATTGGAATTGCCTTATCGCATTTTGCGTTTATGTGGCGGAGATATGGGATTCACCAGTGCCATCACTTATGATTTTGAAGTGTACAGTGCAGCACAACAACGTTGGTTAGAAGTGAGTAGTGTAAGTAATTTTGAAAATTACCAAACAAATAGAATGAAATGCCGTTTTAAAGGTGCTGATGGAAAAACCCAATTGGCGCATTCTTTAAACGGAAGTTCATTGGCACTTCCTCGCATAGTTGCATGCTTATTAGAAAACAACCAAACCGAAGCTGGAATTCAATTGCCTAAAGTGTTGCATGGATATTTTGGAAAGGAAAGCATTAATGCTTTATAAATCGTTCAAAAAACTCCATCGTTCTGAGCATTTGATCGATTCTTTGGCGATTATTTCCTGTTCGGGTAATTTCATGTGATGCACCAGGATGGCGAACATATTCAACGGTTCTTCCCAATACTTTTAAACTGCGGTACAACATTTCGCTTTGAATAACTCCTGTTCTTAAATCGTTTTCTCCATGGAAAATAATTAAAGGGGTTCGTATGTTGGCAACATATTTAATAGGAGATTCTCTTTCGATAATTGCTTTTGATTTTTCTTCCCAAGGGTAGCCGCCAAAATAATTCGGCACTAATCGCCATGCATTTCCCTCACCAAAGAATGTTCCTAAATCGTACACACCTCTTTGAGCGCATGCTGCTTTAAAACGTTGATCGTGTCCTACGATCCATGCTACTAAATAACCTGCATAAGATCCACCAGTTACTGCCAGTTTGGTTGTATCAATAAAACCATCTTTAGCTGCTAAATTCAAAGAAGTTAATACATCCGAAGTTGGGCCTTTCCCCCAATCATTAATATTCGCTCTTAAAAATTCTGTTCCATATCCACCAGAACCTCTTGGGTTGCCATAAACTACAACATAACCCTTTGCACAATAGTACTGAAACTCATGCCACATAGAGCTTTCGCCTGGTCCCCACATTGCTGTTGGTCCACCATGAATATCCAATATAGCAGGATATTTTTTTCCCGCTTCAAAATTAGCAGGCTTCATCACCCAATATTCAACTGTTTGACCTTTTTCGTTTTTAAACGTTTTTTTCTCTGGCAAACTCAATTGTTTTTTGCTCACCCAATTGTAATTAAAACTACTAATGCGCTGAGCATTTTTTCCTGTTGCATCACTTGCATAAATTTCAAAAGGATTCGCTACTTCAGTTTTTACATATACCAGTTGATTTTTGTATAAATCGAAACTGCTAATACCTGCGGTAGATTCTGTGAGTTGTTCTACTGCTTTGGTTTTTACATCTACTCTATAAATTGGAGCACCACCATTACTCTGTGCGTTGAAGTAAATATATTTTTCATCATTGCTCCAATTCAATCCACCTTTATTTCTGTCGAAAGGAAGAATAGTTGCCTCAGTTACTGTTCCATTAAATGGCATTACAGCCAATGCAGGGATATCTACTGTATTGGTCAGTCCAGTTTGAAAAGCCAACCATTTGCCCGAAGGGGATAAAGAAGGACTATTATAGGTTTTGCCTTTTGCTCCAAGGATCATTTTCATATTAGCGCCATTGCTGGATGCTGTAAATATTTGACTTTCCTGCACCCTGTCTGGATGTTGTGTATCATTCATGCTTCCGGTAAAAATGATGGTTGATCCATCAGGAGAAAACACGGCATTTCCAAAACGATAAAATCCTTTGGAAATAGCCACTGGCGTTGCATTTGGTTGAACTGCTGTAACAAAAACATGGCTGAATGATAGTTCAGGAGAGGTGGTCGTTTCTTCCTGAAAATTCAATTTATTAAAAACCTTGGCTTTTCTATCGGTCGCATTCAAATCTAAATAGGCACGCATTTCTTCTAATGTTCCATCAGGATCTGGGTTTGCTGTAGATGCATTTAAAAATTCATTTTGAGCAAAACCAGGTTTTTCCATTGGCCATTTGGGTAAGCTTTTGCCCGGATTGAGTATACTGTCTTTTAATAAATCTTTGAATGGAACAGAAACGCCAAACACAATTTGTTTTCCATCGGGGCTCCATTTTGGATTGCTTGCTCCATATTTAAATTTGGTCAATTGCGTCGGCTCACCACCATCAATTGACAATAAAAAGATCTGCGGTTTGCCATCAGCCGTTTTAACAAATGCCAATTGTTTTCCATCGGGGCTCCATGAAGGCTGTCCCGCACTTTCCTTAGTAGTCAAGGCTTTCGGGGCACTTGAGCCATCGGTTGCAACTATATATAACTGATTGGTATATTTGAATTCCCATTTACTAGCTCCTTCTTGCTCTATACTATTCAATACAAAAACGGCTTTGCTTCCGTCAGGGTTAAAACTCAACCCACTCATTTGCTTCAATTGAAGCATATCAGTGATTTTGATTAAATCAGTTTTGTTTTGACCAATCGCCCAAAATGGGATGAACAACAAAAAGAGCATTTTTTTCATATCTGCAAGTTTAGTCGTACAAAATACAAATAATTCTATGCAGCCACTGTATTTTTGTTGTCTAAAATATTTTTATGAGTGAAATGGTGAATGAGTTCAATAGTTATCGTGAAAGAATGAATGAAGTCATTCTAAGTAAGAATAACCTTGTGATGAAAAGATTGTGGAATCTAGATACCAATACCTATGATGAAGGAGCACTGGATAAAAAAACAAAGGAATTGCTGGGTTTGGTGGCCAGTATGGTATTGCGTTGCGATGATTGTATCAAGTACCACTTAGGCAAAAGCCATGAATTGGGGGTGAATACCGAAGAAATGTATGAAGTATTTGCAGTAGCGAATATTGTAGGTGGAACCATTGTAATTCCGCATACCAGAAGGGCTGCAGAATATTGGGAGGAGCTTAATGTAACGCATTAAGCGGTTATTGAGTTATTAAGTTATTGAGTTATTGGTGACAGAAATTGAAAAATTGGTATTTTTTCCCTCCGAATATGTAACTTTATTGCCTTGTAGAACAATCCATTTATATGAGTACAGAAACAATTGCTAGCCCGGTTTTAACATCTAAAGATTTTGCAACAGACCAAGAAGTTCGTTGGTGTCCTGGTTGTGGAGACTATTCCATTTTAGCGCAGGTACAAAAAGTAATGCCTACTATTGGAGTACCAAGAGAAAATATTGTGATCATCAGTGGAATTGGATGTAGCAGCCGTTTCCCTTATTATATGAATACCTACGGAATGCATAGCATTCATGGACGTGCAACAGCTGTAGCCAGTGGATTAAAAGCTTCTCGTCCAGAATTGAGTGTTTGGATAGTTACTGGTGATGGAGATGGGTTAAGCATTGGTGGAAATCATACCATCCATTTATTAAGAAGAAATTTTGATGTAAATATTTTATTGTTCAATAACCAAATTTATGGTTTAACAAAGGGGCAATATTCTCCAACATCTGAAGAGCATAAAATAACCAAGAGCACTCCTTTTGGAAGTATCGATCATCCATTTAATCCTTTGGCATTAGCAATGGGAGCAGATGCAACATTTATTGGACGTTCGATGGATCGTGATCCTAAGCATTTACAATATATGCTCACTCGTGCAAACGGTCACAAAGGTTCTTCATTCTTAGAAATCTATCAGAATTGCAACATCTTTAATGATGGTGCTTTCGAAATATTTACAGAGAAATCTACCAAGGCAGAAGAAACATTGTTCTTAGAACATGGTAAGCCAATGATATTTGGAGCCAGTCAAAACAAAGGCATTAAATTAGATGGATTTAAGCCTGTTGTTGTTGAATTAGGAGAAGGCGCAAGTACCGATGATTTATGGATTCACGACGAGCGTGATTTTTATAAGGCTCAGGTATTAACAAGAATGTTCGACAATCCAAATAAAGAAGGCGGACATTTTCCAAGACCATTTGGGGTGTTTTTTGAAACTGATCGTCCATGCTATGAAGATGTTATGGCCATGCAGATTGAAGAAACCATCGCTACAAAAGGAAAAGGAAATTTAGATAAGTTATTGCGTGGCAGAGAAGTTTGGGAAATCAAATCATAGTTTCACTACTTCTGTTCTTAATGCAAAAAGTACCAGGCCAACACGGCTGGTTACGTTTAATTTCTCAAACAAATTATCTCTGTAACCATCTATTGTTCTTGGGCTCAAACACATTTCTGCAGCAATTTCCTTTAATGTTTTTTCAGTGCAAACCCATTTCAAAAATTCTTTTTCTCTTTCGGGCAAAGCGATTAATTTCTGATATTGATCGGCTGGTTCACAAACACCATTTTTAATAGTGTGAACTAAATTGCTATACAATACATCATTGAAATACATTCCTTTTTCATAAACAGTATTTAAAGCGTTGAGTAATTCTACTGGTTTAATATCTTTTAGTATATAACCTTTTGCTCCATTTTGCAGCATTTTGATGATGCATTGTTCATCACTTAACATACTCAAAACTAAAATGGGAATATCAGGGTAATTTTTGAGTAACCAGTGAGCAGTTTCATAGCCATTCATTTCTGGCATAGAAACATCCAGCAAAACCAAATCGGGCAAATTATTTGGGTCTAATTGACGAATGAAATCTTTTCCATTATCAGCCTCAAACAAAATAGTGTAGTCAGGAAAACTACCAATAATACCCGATAATCCGTTTCTTAATAAAACGTGATCATCTACCAATACAATTTTTTTCATACAGTATAAGTATAAGAGCAGGGGGTAATTATCTAGAACGAATTTAAATTAAAATAAACTTAAAACAATTGAATTGCTACCTTTTTTTTGCCGTTTATTAACCTAATAAAAATGGGTGTATAACACCTTGTTTGGGTTTTATTGCTCATTTAGTTTTACCATGTAATTACAGCGGATGGTGACTATTCATTGTAGTTATTATTTTTTAACCAGGGGTTACAAACAAAGAGAAGACGGCTTTAGCCGTCTTCGTTTTTATAGCGTAACTTTAATTATGTTATTGCATGTTCATCCTGATAATCCCAATCCGCGTCATATAAAAACAATCATTGAATGTTTGAATGATGGTGGTATCATCATTTATCCAACTGATACGATTTATGGATTGGGCTGTGACATTTTTCAACCAAAGGCAATTGAAAGAATTGCTAGAATAAAACAAGTTGATCCTACAAAAGCGCAATTGAGTTTTATTTGTAATGATTTAAGCGACCTCAGTAAATATTGCAAACCCATCGATACTTCACTTTATAGATTACTAAAGAGTCATTTGCCTGGACCCTATACATTTATTCTTCCTGCGAGTAAAGTAGTTCCTAAATTATTGCAAAGTAAAAAAAGCACGATCGGGTTAAGGATTCCCGACAATCTCATAGCAAGAACCATTGTAGAACATTTGGGTCATCCATTATTGTCTGCTTCTTTACCAGGAGAGATGGTAGAGGAATTTACTGATCCCGAATTGATACATACAAAATTTGAAAACCTGGTTGATATTGTAGTTGATGGAGGAAATGGTGGAATGATACCTTCTACTATTATTGATTGTACCGCTGCAACTTATGAATTGATTCGCTTGGGGGCTGGTATTTGGGAAGTGGACTAAAAAGGAATATTCATTTGCGAAGGAACGATGTTAAAACTTTTACGATGATGAATACATAACCCGTTTTTTTCTATGCCAATACGGTGCTCTAAAGTACCATACCCTTTATTTCTATTCCAGCCATATTGAGGAAACTGCTGATGTAACTTTTCCATATAAGCGTCTCTATGCGTTTTTGCTAAAATACTCGCTGCTGCAATGGAAGCAAATTTTCCATCTCCCTTAACAATACATATATGAGGTATTTTTGGGTAAGTAATAAACCGATTTCCATCAATCAATAAAAATTCTGGAAGCAATTTTAACTGTCCTATAGCTTTATGCATCGCTTTAAAACTAGCTTTTAATATATTGATAGCATCTATTTCTTCCACTTCAACACTTGCAACCGACCAGGCAATTGCATTTGATTCGATCACCTCTTTCAAAACCAATCTCTGTTTTTCGCCTACTTGTTTACTATCGTTTAATAATGGATGTTTAAAATTTTTCGGTAAAATAACTGCTGCTGCAAAAACAGGACCTGCATAGCATCCTCTTCCAGCTTCATCGCATCCGGCTTCTACAAGGGTTTCCTGATAATAAGAAGGTAACATCCTGTAAATTTCCACTTTCCTTTCAATAGTATCAAATTGATTTAATCAAAACAACCGTTTTGGTTGTTATACCTTTGTATAAAATCGAAATACTTTAAAAATGGAGAAATTGAATCGCTCGGATAAACAAGTGGCTATCTGGTTATTGGTAGGAGTTGGAATGACGATTGTACAAATCGCTTTAGGTGGAATTACTCGATTAACAGGAAGTGGCTTATCTATTACAGAATGGAATGTAATTACTGGAACCCTACCTCCATTGAATGAATCCGCCTGGCTGGTTGAATTTAATAAATACAAACAAACACCACAGTTTCAATTACTCAATTTTGAGTTTACACTGAAGGATTTTCAATATATCTTTTTTTGGGAATGGTTTCATCGGCTTTGGGCAAGAACAATTGGTTTGGTATTTGCCATTGGCTTTGTCTGGTTTTTATGGAAGAAGGCTTTCAAGAAAGAAATGATAAAGCCTTTGTTTATATTGTTCTTATTGGGTGCATTGCAAGGTGGCGTTGGATGGATCATGGTAGCTAGTGGATTAACAGGAGATGCAGTATATGTTAAGCCAACCCGATTGGCATTGCATTTTGTGTTGGCCTTGGGATTACTTAGTTATACTTTTTGGTTTGCACTCAGTTGTTTAATTAAGAAGGATCAATTGATTCAAAATTCAAAAGCCCTCAGAACCAACTATATATTATTAGCCTTATTAGTAGTTCAATTATTGTATGGGGCTTTAATGGCAGGCCATAAAGCAGCCAATGTTGCTTCTACCTGGCCAACCATTAATGGAGATTGGATTCCTGATCAATTATTTAAGGATCAACCCATCTTACTCAATTTTATTGATAACACTTTATTGATTCATTTCATTCATCGGGGAATTGCCTATCTGTTATTGGTTTACATTGCTTTATGGACTTTTCAGCTGAATAAAATACATGGATCAACCATTTTTAATCAGGTCAAAAAAATACCTTTTGTAATTGTTCTTATTCAAGTGGCTCTAGGAATAGGGACAGTTCTGTTCAGTAAAGGAATTATACCAGGAAATTGGGGTTTATTTGAATGGACTGCCCAATTACATCAATTAACAGGAATGCTGTTGTTACTTTCATTGGTAATGATGCTATACCTGACAGAAAAAGAAGCTAGAGAATTTAAGTAACTTAGTGCAGCGAGAAGGTTCATAAAATCATCTTAGTTGTATGAAGAAATACCTGATTGGAATTTGGTTCTCTTTGCCCATCCAACTTTTTCTGATGCATTTCAGGAGATACCAGATTTTTTTGGTGATTTGGTATGTATTATTTGCCACAGTTGCAGGTAATTTCATGCACACATTTGGGGCCGATTCTCTTTTTCTGGCTCCTGAATACTATGGCGAGGTTACTGCTTTAAGTACTGCAATCGTAGGATTTTCTACAGGGGTATTTATAATGAGTTGGAATATTACCACTTTTATATTGCACGGAAAGAGTATTCGATTTTTAGCAACCAATGCCCAGCCTTTTTTAAAATATTGTATCAATAATGCCATCATTCCTGTTACTTTCTTGGTGTATTATTTAATAAGGGCAATTCATTATTCTAGCTCCCAAGAACTATTTGACACAAAAGAAATTATTTTTTTAGCATTGGGATATACGGGCGGTTTGATTTCATCATTAGCCATTGCTTTTCTATATTTTTTTAGTGCAGATAAAACCATTTACTACACACTATCATCCAGTATTCAATATGCACATCAAGAATACGATCGGATAGTGTCTACTAAAATGTTGCCTAAAGAAAAATATGAGATGCGAATTGATTGGTTTTTAAGTGCAGGATTACGTTTGCGAAAACCAAGAGATGTCAGACATTATAGCCCCGAATTTATAGATGCACTTTTTAACCGACACCATGTTGCAGCTGTATTAGCTATTACATTGGCATTTGTGTTTTTAATTTTAACAGGTTATAGTTCTGATGCACAATTATTTCAAATACCTGCTAGTAGTAGTATTACTTTATTTTTTGCCATTTTAATTGCTTTTGCAGGTGCAATGTCAATTTTCCTAAAAACATGGAGTATTCCTGTTGTAGTTGCTATATATGTCTTAGCTAATTTTTTATATCAAAAAGAAATTATCGATCCAAGAAACAAAGCGTATGGTTTAGATTATATTCATAAATCGGAGAGACCTTTGTATAATAAAGAATCAGTGAATGCAATGGCCAATGATTCGAGTATACAAAAGGATATGGCTCAATATATTGCTATTTTAAATAACTGGAAAGCAAAGCAATCTTCACCCAAACCGATTTTATATATAATTAATACAAGTGGAGGTGGCACTAGAAGTGCAGCTTTCACTATGAATACACTTCAACGGTTAGACCAACAATTGAATGGCCGGTTAATGGAGCAAACAATACTCATTAATGGAGCATCTGGAGGAATGTTGGGAGCAGCTTATTTTAGAGAATTATATTTTCAAAAATTAAAAGGAAAAACCATTGATTTACAAGATCAACGATATATAGCTAATATTACAAAAGATTTATTGAGTCCGATTTTTTCTTCATTCCTGACCAGAGATTTGTTTAGCCCTGCACAAAAGTTTAAGTACAATGGATTTGGATATATTAAAGACAGAGGCTATGCTTTTGAGCAAAAATTAAATGAGAATACAGAGTCTGTTTTAGATAAACCAATTTCGGAATATGCCGAAGCAGAAAGACTTGCTCAGTTACCGGCTATTTTTTTTAATTCTGTTATTACCAGAGACGGGAGAAAAATGATTATTGCCACTCGCCCAGTTCGATTTTTATTAAAGCCCATTGCAATAGAAGCCAATATCAATTCCTTTGATCCCGATGCAATTGATTTTAATTCATTTTTCAACAAACAGAATAGTAATGGAATCAGATTGCTTTCTGCATTGAGAATGAACGCAACATTTCCTTATGTATTACCCAATGTTTGGCTTCCGACTAATCCAATTATTGATGTAATGGATGCAGGATTGAGGGATAATTTTGGACAAGAAGCCAGTTTGCGTTTTGTTGAAGTATTTAAAGACTGGTTACAAGCGAATACATCCAAAGTGGTGTTAATTCAAATAAGAGATCGGGGTGTGAGTGACTGGGATAAACCCCTTGAAAATAATTCTTTGATTGGTTTTTTAACCAAACCATTTTTAATTCTTCAGAACAATTGGTTTAAGATGCAAGATTATGCACAACATGACCAATTGGATTATTTATCAAAAAACTATGGTCCTGATTTTTATCGTATTACATTTCAATATGTGCCTTCATCTAAAGACGCAGCTGCGAGTTTGAGCTTTCACTTAACTGCAGCGGAGAAAAGAGATATTTCCAATGCATTAGATAATCCAATTAATCAAGATGCATTTCGAAGTTTAAAAAGAATCATTGATAAATAATGTTCTAGGGCTGTAACAAATTAAACGCGTCTTTGATGATTTCAATATCAAATTTTTCCGCTGTTTCTCTAGGTTCGCCATCTATATGTAAAGGAGCGAGTTTCTGGTTTTTTATAGACAATGAAGGTGTTTGAAAATACAAAATAGTTTTTGTGCTCATGTCATCAACTAGTTGTTGTAATTTATTATTACCCCTCATTTGACGAAGAATGGCAAAAGGCAATTTTGCTTTATTCATTTTTTGTACAATTACTACATCCAATAATCCATCAGATAAACTGGCTTGTGGAGCAATCGTTGCATTGTTTCCAAATTGATTACTATTGGCGATACTAATAAAAAATGCGTCTGTAAAAAATGAAAAATGATCGATGGTTACTTCAAATTGATAGGGGTTGGCTTTGAAATAATTGATGATACTTTGTTGTGTATAGGTGAATAACCCCCTTGTAGTTTTTTGAGCAAAATCATGTGCAACTTGTGCATCAAAACCCACCCCACTTAGCATACAAGAATATTCGCCGTTAACAGTAAACGCATCCACCGCTTTGGCTTTCCCGCCAAAAATAATGGCCAATGCCGACTTTAATTTTGAAGGAATATTAGCTGCACGAGCCAATCCATTGCCAGAACCAGAAGGGATAATACCAAATCGCACGCCAGTATCTCTTAATGCATTGGTTACCTGATTAACCGTTCCATCACCACCAATCATCACTACATCTGTGTAGTCTTCTTGCAAAATATGATCCCTTATTAAATCATAATCACCTGCAGGATTTGTATAAAATACTTTAAAGGGAATTTGCTGTAATTCAGTTTCTCTTTCAATCAGTAAACGAGTCTTCTCTTTTTTAGAAGTTCCGGATATAGGATTAATGAGATAAATAATTTTTCTTTCCATAGGGGCTACTAAATAGATCAACTACCAATTCATTAATGCACTGGCCCATGTAAAGCCACTTCCAAATGCTGCTAAACAAACCAAATCGCCTTCTTTTATTTTTCCTTTCTCCCAAGCTTCACATAAAGCTATAGGAACCGAAGCAGCAGTAGTGTTTCCGTAATATTGAATATTATTATATACCTGGTCGTCGGAAAGTTGTAATTTATGTTGTACGAATTGACTGATTCGTAAATTGGCTTGATGAGGAATTAACATATTGATATCGGAAGATTTCAAACCATTTTTTTCCAATGCTTCCATAATTACTTCAGGAAATTTTACTACTGCTTTTTTGAATACAGCCTGACCATCCATATAAGGATATAATTGAGCGTTGTCAATCATTTTTTTACTCATAAACATTTGAGCAATTTCTGCATCATCAAAATCGGCATAATTTTTTGCACCCCAATGATTCGCATGTGTGCCGGGATTATACATGGCCAATATTTCTGCGGATTCTCCATCACTATGTAAATGCGTACTGAGTATTCCTTGACCTGGTTTTTCAGTTGGTTGTAATACTACTGCTCCTGCTCCATCTCCAAAAATCACCGAAATGTTTCTACCACGAGTGGTGAAGTCTAAACCAAAAGAATGTTTTTCGCTACCAATCACCAAGATGTTTTTATACATACCTGTTTTAATAAACTGATCGGCAACACTTAATGCGTATAAGAAACCGCTGCATTGATTACGAACATCCAAAGCGCCAATTTCCTTCATTTTCATGGCACGTTGTACCATTACTCCACAACCAGGAAAATAATAATCCGGTGATAAAGTGGCGAATACTATGAAATCAATTTCTTCAGGAGTAGTACCTGCTCTTTCAATAGCAATTTTAGCCGCTTCTACTGCCATTGTAGTGGTGGTTTCTTCTGTTCTATGTGCGTACCTCCGTTCCTTTATTCCTGTTCTTTCCTGGATCCATTCATCATTGGTATCCATGTATTTAGTAAGATCATTATTTGTTACAACATTGGCAGGTACATATTTACCAATGCCAGCTATTTTACTAAGAGGCATATGCAAGCAATTTTAGGAGGATGAAGATAATGAAATTGTATGGATGCAAACATCCATTAATTCATTATGGGCTGTATCATCATGATTTCATTTAAAAAACGGGCAGATTCTTTTTTCACCGTTTCTATATCTTTTGATTGAATAGGGGATGCCATCACATGATTGCCGCAATTCGGAATAGGCACCATTTTCTTTTTTGCAGGTGGAGTTTGAATGGCCGAAAACATATCTTTCATGGCACTTACTTTTACAACCGGATCTTGTTCTGCTTCATTTTTAAAGTAATACAAAACCAAAGTAGGTTGTTTGATCTTATTAAAATTTTGATGAGTCATTGATGTTTCCAATAATTCTTCTAATTGCACAGTTGCTTCTAATCGATAATGATGATTCCAGTATTGATTGTATTGAGGAATTGATTTTTCTATATGGTTGTAATTGGATTTTTTCACAGCTCTGGCAATTTGTAAACCCCAAGGATTGTTCAACAACCAAGCATTAGGATCATTAATAGCAATATTAGGCGAATACAAAACCAAACCACCCACTTCAGGGAAATTAGCGGCAAGCATTAAAGCCAGTGTACCTCCTGTTGATGTGCCCATCAATATTACGGTATCACCAATTGCTTTCCCAATGGCATATGCTTCTTTTGCAGATTCCCATAAATTTTCTGCAGTCATATTCATCAAGGTTTCGGAGGTATCTATCCCATGCTGTGAAAGCCTTGATAGGTAAAGGTTACAGCCAAACTGCTTGGCGATTTCTCTGTGAACAGGATTGCCTTCTTCTTGACTTGCACTAAAACCATGCAAGTATACCATTGCGTATTTAGTTTTTTGTTTCAATGAATCGTTGGCCCAAACAATCCTTGCTTCATTGTTGGGTTTTATTTTATGAGAAGCTTCTCTAGATGCAATAAATTTTTCCAATGCAATCGGTTCTGAAGGAACTTCAATCATAGTATTATTATAATTGGGTTTTGAAGGAGTTGGCCCAATCAGATAAACAATCGCTAATACAGCAACTATACCAATAAAAATTTTGAGAAAGCGCATGAATTTTTTTTTAAAGTTATTAATTTCTTACCCAATAAGCCCAAAGGATCAGAACAGGTTGAATGATTATCAATCTTATCCATCCAATAGTAGGGGTCATTTGGATTTTACCTAAATTAAAGTGACCCAATTGAATCATGTAAATATGAGCTGGAATAAAAGCGATTAAGAGCGCAATAATTCCGTATGAAGCAAGTAATCTGGTACTAGGAAAAATCATACCAATTGCCAAAACGATTTCAGCCACTCCACTTATTATGTTTATCAAATTGGTCCATTGAGTTAAATAGGGGGGAATTAAAGGGGAGTAAAAACGAGGGTTTGCAAAATGATTATATCCGGCAAATAAATAAAAAGCGATGAGTAAATAGAGCATTAAAGACTTCATAAAAGATTGATATTCATATAAATTTAAGACTATTTGGCATCATCCGATTGAGTCCATAACATAATATTGACACTTAATTACTTGCTGCCCCATTGTAATATCGTACCTTTGCCGCTCAAATAAATGGTATTATTTACATAAGTAATTGATACTGAAGCAAATACACAACAATGGAAATAAGAAACATTGCCATCATCGCACACGTTGACCATGGCAAAACCACTTTGGTAGACCGTATTTTAGGTGCAACTAAGGTTTTTAGAGACAACCAGGATGCTGGCGAGTTAATTATGGACAGCAATGACCTGGAAAGAGAGCGTGGTATCACTATTTTCAGTAAAAATGCTGCAGTAACCTATAATGATTATAAAATCAACGTTATTGATACACCGGGTCACAGTGATTTTGGAGGTGAAGTAGAGCGTGTATTGAAGATGGCTGATGGTGTTATATTGTTAGTAGATGCTTTTGAAGGACCTATGCCACAAACTCGTTTTGTTTTGCAAAAAGCCTTGCAATTGAATTTACATCCTATTGTTGTTATTAATAAAGTGGATAAACCAAACTGTCGTCCGGATGAGGTTCATGATGCAGTTTTTGAATTGTTCTTCAATTTAGATGCTACTGAAGAGCAATTGAATTTCCCTACTTTCTATGGTAGCGGTAAAAATGGTTGGTTCAATGATAGCCTTACTCAAACTGAAGATATTTTCCCTTTAATGGATGGTATCATTAAATATGTACCAGCTCCTAAAGTAAATGAAGGACCATTACAGATGCAGATTACCTCATTGGATTATTCTTCTTTCTTAGGTAGAATTGCCATTGGTAAAGTAACAAGAGGTTCAATTAAAGAAAGCCAGCCAATAGCATTGGTTCAAGCTGACGGATCAATTAAAAAGAGCCGTGTTAAAGAATTGTATGTATTTGAAGGAATGGGTAAGCGTAAAGTAACTGAAGTTATTGCCGGCGATTTATGTGCAGTTGTTGGATTAGAAGATTTTAATATTGGAGATACTATTGCTGATGTAGAGAATCCAGAAGGATTACCAATTATTAGTGTGGATGAGCCTACTATGAGTATGACTTTTAGTATTAACAACTCACCTTTCTTTGGTAGAGATGGAAAATTTGTAACTTCTCGTCATTTGCGTGATCGTTTAATGAAAGAGACTGAAAAGAATTTGGCATTAAGAGTAGAAGATACAGATAGTGCAGATAGTTTCTTGGTATTTGGTAGAGGTATTCTTCACTTAGGCATCTTGGTAGAAACCATGCGTAGAGAGGGATATGAGCTTACTGTTGGTAACCCTCAGGTATTGGTTAAAACCATTGATGGTAAAAAGCATGAACCATATGAGAACCTTGTGGTAGATGTTCCTTCAGAATTCAGTGGTAAAGTAATTGATTTAGTTACTCAGCGTAAGGGCGAAATGCAAATCATGGAAAGTAAAGGAGAAATGCAACATCTTGAATTTGAAATTCCTTCAAGAGGGTTGATCGGTCTTCGTTCTCAAATGCTTACAGGTACTGCAGGTGAAGCTGTTATGGCTCATCGCTTTATTGATTATAAACCATGGAAAGGCCCAATTCCAGGAAGAAGCAATGGCGTATTAATTGCTAAGTTTCAGGGGGTTACTACTGCTTATTCAATTGATAAATTACAAGATCGTGGAAGCTTTTTTGTTGATCCAGGAGATGAAGTTTATGTTGGCCAAATGATTGCAGAACATATTAAGCCAGGTGATTTAAATGTGAATGCAGTGGAAATGAAAAAACTCACCAACCACCGTGCAAGCGGAAGTGATGATGCGGTTAGAATTATTCCAAAATTGCAGTTTACTTTAGAAGAGTGTATGGAATATATTCAGCAAGATGAGTGTATAGAAGTTACTCCTAAAAACATCCGTATGCGTAAAACCATTTTGGATGAGAATGATAGAACAAAGGCTTCAAAGAGCATGAAATCAGAAGCAGTAGGATAATTTTATTCTAATTATAATTTTTAAAGCTATCAGTTAATTACTGGTAGCTTTTTTGTTTTATTCAGTAACTTTATCTTTTGGCCGTACAAATTACTTATTATGAAAAAAATATTCACCTTAGCATCAGTGGCAATTCTCTTTTTTGCTGCTTGTAAAAAAACTGATACTCCAGCCGATGCCAATATTCGTTTAGTAAATTTATCTCCTAATAGCAATAACCTAGATTTGAATGCAAACAATGCATTAGTAATTGGGGGTGTATCTTATGGTGTGGCAAGTTCCTATAGACCCATTTCTTCGAATAGTCCATTGGTAACAATTACAACAGCAGGTGTTACAAATCCTTTTTTAAACGCAAACTTATTATTACAAGCTTCAAAATATTATTCTCTTTTTAGTTACGACTCTACAACAGCTTTTAAAGTAAGTTTAGTAGAAGATGATAGAACAGCACCTGCAACAGGAAAAATCAACATGCGTTTTTTTAATTTTTACAAAGGCTCTGTATCTGTTGATATAAAAAGAGGAACAACCAATTTGTTTACTTCCAGAACAACCAATGATCATTCAGTCAATGGGAATTTAACACAATATACTTCTATGGATCCTGGATCTTATAGTCTAGGTGTATTTGTTGCAGGTAGTTCTGTTAATTTATTTCAGTTACCTGCAATTGACTTTGTCGCAGGGAAAAACTATACCCTTGTATTACGCGGGTTTAGTTCAGTTTCAACTGGGCCACAAGCCATGGTACTGGTGCCTATTACCGATAATTAGTAAGCTTATTAATGATTCGTATTTAAAAGAAACTCATTGAATTATTTCAATGAGTTTCTTTTTTTATATCAATTAATTTTTGCGAGATACTGCAACTTTTTCTGTAACACTTTCACTGATTACTACATCAAAATTTTCTGATTCGCCAGTTTTGGCATCGCGAATAGAGAAATTTAATTTACTGATGTCTTCTTTGTACAATTTAAAGGTTTTGCTGAAAGCAAGCTCTTTATAATTTTCGCTGAAAAACAATTCGCCCTTAGTATCAGTAATTACTAATTTAAAAGTACTTCCTGTAGGGTTATTGTAAACAACCTGAAAAGTTAGATAATCATTGCTATCAATACCTTTGTAGGTAATATTCGCTTTATTGTTTTTTGTTGGTTCAAAATTAAAATGAACCGGTGATACTGATGCATTCGCAGATAGGAATAACATTGCTGCCATTATATTTCCTAGGAAAAACTTTCTTGCGAAAGCAGATAACATTTGCTTTTTCATACTTAATAATTTTTGTGGTGTAAAAAATTTGTTCAACTCACTTTGGCAAGCAAATGAATACGCGAAACACGTATAATCGAAATGTAGCGTTAGCTACTTAGTGTACACTATACATGTTAATACCAGTAGGTGAAAAAGGTAACCCTATCAAATTAATAGGCTATGTTATCTAATTGTTAATCGAGCATTATACTTTAGCATTGCTTAATGTAAAGTTTTAAATAGTTATCAATCCTAATAGTTATTTCTATATTACACTATAAATCGAATAAAAACAATGTTATCTACACCAGTATGCATTATAGGAGCTGGACCAGCTGGAGCAACAGCTTCATTGTTTTTAAGCAAAGCTGGTATTAATCATACAATAATTGATAAAGCAATTTTTCCACGAGATAAAATTTGTGGCGATGCAATTGATGCGGTTTGTATGCGGGTAATGAATACTTATGATAAAAGCCTGGTTGAAGAAATGATATTGCAACCTCAATTATTTAATCCTTCAATGGGAGTTAAATTTGTTGCTCCTAATGGAAAAGAAACTAAATGTTACCATCATACTATAAGTAAGGATATGCCTTCAGCAATGTATTTTGTTGCTAAACGTTTCGATTTTGATTTTTTTCTTGTAAATAAGTTAAACCCAAACTATGCCGATATTCAATTAGGTGCAACGGTAACTGACATTGAACGTAGAAAAGATGGCATTATAGTTACTTATACAAAAGCAGGCATATCACATCAAGTTTTTACAAAATTACTATTAGGAGCTGATGGAGATCATTCAATAGTTCTCAGGAAATTAACTAGTAGAAAAATTGATAGAAATTATTATGCTGCTGCTGTTAGAATGTATTGTAAAAATATTAAGGGCATTGAAAATGATAATTTAATTGAGTTGTTTTATTTGAAAAATATTCCTTTGGGATATTTATGGATTTTTCCTCTAGCTAATAATATCTGCAATGTTGGAATGGGTCTAGGTAGTAATCATGCCAGTAAACTAAAATTTAATTTAGTAAAGGAGTTTGAAAAAATCATTACAACAGACAAAGTTTTAGCACCAAGATTTGAAAATTGTGAAAGAATGGAAAGTCCTAAAGGCTGGGGCTTGCCATTGGCAGGAGGTAAAAGAGATATTGTAGGGGATAATTATTTATTATTAGGTGATGCTGCATCATTAATTAATCCTATAAATGGCGAAGGAGTAGGTTCTGCAATGGTTTCTGGTTGGGCTGCTGCTCAATTTGCTGAAAAAGCGTTGGCTAATAATCAATTTGATGCAAATTCAATGCAACAATACCAGCACCAAGCAACCTATAGGCTAAATACAGAAACAACATTTTATAACAATTTTGCTAAAATTGTTCCTGCGTCTATTCAACATGTTTCTTTGAATTTATTTATAGGAAGTGGTTTTGCAAAAAAACTTTTCGAGAAAGAGGCCAAAAAATGGATGTATAATGCTTTTAATACTCCTCTTGAAATAAAATGGTAGTGTTAGTTTAATCGGCTTAAGATTTATTCAAGGTTTCCCAAAGAAGATCTTTTAATTCTATCAATCCTTTATTAGTAACAGATGAAATAAATAAGTGTGGAATGCCAGTTGGCAATTCTTTACTAATAGCTTCTTTCAACTCATCATCCAACATGTCACTTTTACTAATAGCAATGATAAAATCTTTATCAAGCATTTCTGGATTGTATGATTTTAATTCTTGTTGCAGAATGTCAAATTCTTTTTTGTGGTCATTGCTATCTGCTGGGATTAAAAAAAGTAAAACTGAATTTCGCTCTATATGTCTTAAAAAACGATGACCCAATCCTTTCCCTTCAGCAGCACCTTCAATAATTCCAGGTAAATCGGCGATACAAAATGATTGCTGATCTCTATAGGCAACCATACCTAATTGCGGAGTTAAAGTAGTGAATGCGTAATTTGCAATTTTTGGTCTTGCAGCAGTTATAGAAGAAAGTAAAGTAGATTTTCCTGCATTGGGGAATCCTACCAAACCCACATCTGCCAGCACTTTCAACTCTAAATTTTTCCAACCTTCTACACCGGGCTCCCCTGGTTGTGCATGTTCGGGTACTTGGTTGGTTGGCGTAGCAAAATTACTATTACCTAAACCTCCTCTTCCCCCACGCATCCAAATATATTCTTGTCCGTCTTCTAAAATTTCTGCTTCTTTTTTCCCAGTTTCTTCATCACGTGCAATAGTACCAAGAGGAACATCTATATAAATGTCTTTTCCATCTCTTCCTGTACAATTGTCTTTACTTCCATTCTCTCCATTTTCAGCTAGGACGTTCTTGAAATAACGTAAATGCAATAATGTCCAAGTATTGCTATTGCCTCTTAAAATAATATGGCCACCACGTCCACCATCTCCACCATCAGGTCCACCCATGGCAGTAAGTTTATTGCGCATAAAATGCTTTACCCCTGCACCACCGTGGCCGCTTCTGGCAAAAATTCTAATATAATCTATGAAGTTGTTTCTTTCTGACACATTGCAAATATACAACTTTGTAATTTGAGCTATTTTTTCAGCTCATTCCAAGTCTGATAAAGATTTTCTTGAGGAGGGCGATTTTCAGGAATTTCCCTGAGTGGAACAGCTTCCATCCAATATTTTTTCATTTCTTCCGGTAGAGATTGGTAAAGTTGGGTCCCCTTTGTTTTCCAATTGATCATTTCGTCGGAAACATCTTTTATTTTTTTAGCTGGGTTGCCAGCTAACAATGTTCTTGCTTCAATTATTTCATCAGCTTTCACAAAACTCAATGCACCAACAATCGATTCATCTCCCAGGATCACATTATCCATTATAACACTATTCATTCCGATCAAACAATTTTTTCCAATAGTAGCTCCGTGAATAATTGCGCCATGGCCAATATGTGCATTTTCTTTTAATAAAACAGTTGTGCCAGGAAACATATGAATGGTGCAGTTCTCCTGCACATTACAACCATCTTCAATAATAATGGCACCCCAATCTCCACGAATAGCAGCTCCAGGTCCAACATATACATTTTTACCAATGATTACATTTCCGGTAACTGCAGCCTGTGGATGAATGAATGAAGATTCATGTATCACTGGTATAAATCCTTTGAAAGCATATATCATAAAATACGATTATTGAACAACTGTCTTGCCAGTTCTAAAACAGGTTCCTTTAAATAATGCAATAGTTTGCTGTTCTTGGTTGGTGATGGTAATTTGGTATAAGCCAGTACTTCTTCCATTATGCATTTCTATTGCTTCTGCAACAAGTATATCACCGATATGAACAGCCTTAATAAAATTAATGGATGTATCAAGGGCTACTGATAAATTATTTCTACTATTACAAGCGAATGCAAAGGCGCTATCAGCTAAAGAAAATGCAATTCCACCATGCACAATTCCTAATCCATTCAACATTTCAGAACGAACAGTCATCTTAATTTTACTGTAACCCTCTTTAATCTCAATTACTTCTATACCTAACCAATTAGAAAAGGCATCAGTTATTAGCATGTGGTTGACTACATCTTTTGGGTTCATTATTGGGTCATTTAATATGTCTTAATTGCCTCTATACACAGGAGCTCTTTTAGCTAAAAATGCTTCTACACCTTCTTTGAAATCGTTGGTCCCAGCTGCTTTTTGTTGTAGCTTGTCTTCAAGTGCTAACTGTTGGGTTAAATTATTGGTAGATGATGCATTCAATGCTTCTTTAATATAAGCCAAGGCTTTTGTAGGCATCTGTGCCAAGGTTGATGCTATTTTTTTTGTTTCATCCAAAAAAACAGATTCGTCAAATACTTTGTACAGCATTCCCATTTTAAGTGCTTCATCAGCACCAATTTTATCTCCTAACATCATCAATGCGCTTGCTCTCTGAAAACCAATCAAACGAGGAAGGGTATAAGTGCCTCCACTGTCTGGTATCAAACCAATTTTAGAGAATGCTTGAATAAAAGATGCTGATGAAATACTTACTACCACATCACATGCAAAAGCTAAATTGGCTCCAGCACCTGCAGCTACTCCGTTTACAGCAGCTAGAACTGGTTTTTGCAGATTCCTTATTCTTTCGATTATTGGGTTATAATGCTCGCTTAAAATTCTTTGCATTCCAGGACCATTGGGGTCAACCACTTCAGCCAAATCCTGACCTGCACAAAATCCTTTACCTGCACCCGTTAATACTATACAACGAATGGATTGATCTATTGCACAGTCATCTAATATTTGTTGAAGCAATAAAGCCATTTCTCTATTAAATGAGTTAAGCTTATCGGGTCTATTTAGGGTGATGGTTGCAATTCCATTCTCAATGGATAATAGTATAGAAGACATTGATAAATTTTTAGAGATTAATTCAAGGGCAAGTTAATCTAATTTTTTACCTTCAACAATATGAAAAAATGGTTGATTATAGTACAATTTATATTTCTCAACCAAATACTCTTTGCTCAAGGCTTTTTTAATGTTGATAGAAGTCTACCAGATTCTTTATTTATCAAAAGCTTTCGAAATAAACTGAATTTATCTACAGGTACACAAATGAACAATGCAGAGTTTATTATTGCTAACCCTACTGGAAAAGCTAGAATTATCATTAGCCCAGAAGTAACTATTCAGCAGTTTATAAAAATGGAATTTAGACAAATCAATTTACGCTATACTTTTTCATTATTTCCAGTATCAGACATTAATAATCAACCAAATCATTACCGAAAGGAGCTGGGAGCATCCTTTAAAATAAAGCAATTTAATTTTGATCTGAGTTTACAAACTGCGAGGGGGTATTATGTAAAAAATAGTATTGATTTTACTGCAAATACAGCTTCTCAAGGAGAGGTTATCCAATTACCTGAATTAAATACCCAGGTAGTAAGTTTACATACTTCTTACAATACCAATAAACAGTTTTCTATTGATAATATTTATTCTGGCAGAACATTGCAAACCCGAAATTCGTTTAGTTTTATACCAGGTGCTGCTATTGCTTATATTCATTTCTTTCAAGAAAATCCAGTAGTGGCTGCAGGTATTGGGAAAGACAATAATTTAGTAGACGTTACCTTTAATTTTCCGGTTGCAGCAACCATTGCATTTGCAAAAAAATGGTATGTTTCAGGAATTGCAGGCCCGATGCTTGGAATAGCATTTTATAATTCAAGTACATACAATGCTAATTTACAATTAGTATCAAGTAATTCAACTGAGTTAACTACAGGGTATTATCTTAGATCTGGTATTGGGTATACTGCAGATAGATGGTTTGCGGGTTTTGCGGCATATAATCAACGGTATGGATCTAAATCAGGCCTCAATAGAGATGCTCGGTTTTTTTATGGGGCATTTTTTTATGTTGGATTTAGATTGAAAGCACCAAAAGTGTTAAAACAAACTTCTGACATTCTGCCATTTAATGATAAATAAAAATCACCAACTTTTATTTATTAGTGGCATTTAAAATAATCAAAAGGTTCTTTACAATCATTGCATTTAAACAAAGCCTTGCACGCAGTACTTCCAAATGCAGAAATGAGTTGAGTATTGGTTGAATTGCATTGCGGGCATTCGATTTGAAGATCTTCTAAATAAACATTATCAAAGCTTTTTCCTACAGGAGGCGCAATACCATAAGCTTTTAATTGTTGTTTGCCATTTTCGGTAATCCAATCGGTAGTCCAAGCAGGAGAGAGTGATTGCTCAATTTTTGTTTGATGGAATCCTGCAGCTATCATCGCCATATTAATTTGAACTCTAATTAAATCCATTGCAGGACATCCTGAATAAGTTGGTGTGATAGTGATGGTAATTATTGGTTCACTTGAATCTGTTTGATTTTGAATGCTAACATTTCTTATAACTCCTAAATCGGTAATGGATAAAACAGGAATTTCAGGATCATTGATTGTTTTAAGAACAGCCCATACAGCATCTGCTGTTAATTTTTCTGATAAGATAATATTTTTATTTTCTGCATTCATAAAACTCCCCCTTTAGGGGGCTGGGGGGTGGGTTACCATTCACTATTCGGATAAGCTCTTTGTAAATGTTGCATTTCAGCTAAAATAAATCCTAAATGTTCTGTATGCATTCCATTTAGGCCACCTTCTTGCATCCATTTATTTTCAGGTATCATTAATGTTGCTTCATTAAATATAGATGCTAGTTTTTTATTCCAATTCAATTCAATTGACTCATCATTTCCCGAAAATAATTCTCCTGTATATGGCCACAAATAGTCAATTGCTTTTTCTATTTTATTTTTACTTTCATCTGTACCATCGCCTAAACGTATCACCCAATCCCCACTCCATCTTACATGATAAGTAACTTCTTTTAAAGATTTCTCTGCAATGGCACTTAGTTGAGTGTCCTCATTTTTTATTAATTCGTTGTATAAAAAATACTGGTAACTGCTAAATAAAAATAGCCTCAATGTGGTAACTGCCCAATCTCCATTAGGTAGTTCTAATAGCAGATGATTTTTAAAGTCGGTCGTATCTCTTAAATAGGCCAAACTATCTTCAGTTGCAGGTAAAATAAAACCCAATGATGGATCATTTTTACTGTTAATCAGTTCAGCTGCATACTGATACAAATTCCTTGCTTGTCCGATATAATCCAATGCAATATTCGAAATGGCAATATCTTGTTCTAGTACAGGCCCGTGACCACACCATTCACTGCATCGGTGCCCAATAATCAAGGCATTATCAGCAAGGTGTAATAAGTAATCTATTTTATTCAGCATTTTCATTTACATGTATTTTACTTCTTCAGGCAAATCGTAAAATGTAGGATGCCTGTATGCTTTGTCATTTGCAGGATCGTATAAGGATCCGGATTCTTCAGGATTACTTGCATGAATATATTTGCTTTCAATAGCCCAAATACTTACACCTTCCATGCGCCTGGTATAAACATCTCGGGCGTTTTCTATGGCCATGGCTGCATCAGCTGCGTGCAAGCTACCTGCATGTTTATGATCCAGCCCTTGTTTGCTTCTGATAAATATTTCCCACAAAGGCCATTCCTCTTTTGATTGATTATTGGTAGATATATCGGCTGCGCCGTTTTTGGCTTCACCATAATCACCGTAGTAAAGTTTAATTATAGAATATGACATAAAATGTTATTGGTTATTAGTTATTAGTTATTGGTTATTGGTTGATTGGGTTAATTCAGTTATTGGGTTATTGAGTTATGCAGCGACTTTTTTATTTGATTTTTTTGCGGCATGTGCAGTAGCTGCAGCTCTTACCCATTCACCATCTGCCCAGGCTTTTTTTCTGGTATCCAATCTTTCTTTATTACAAGGTCCATTTCCAGCAATCACTTGCCAAAATTCATCCCAGTTAATTTCGCCAAAATCATAATGACCTCTTTCTTCATTCCATTTCAAATCTTTATCTGGTAAAGTAAAGCCCAACACTTTTACTTGTTCTGCGCATACATCAATAAATTTCTGGCGAAGTTCATCATTACTGAAGCGTTTTATTTTCCACTTCATACTCTGAATACTATTGGGGCTCTCATCGTCTTTAGGTCCAAACATCATAATGCTTGGCCACCACCATCTATTAATAGCATCCTGTGCCATTTTACGTTGGGCGGTGGTCCCTTTGCTCAACACATATAAAATTTCAAATCCCTGACGTTGGTGAAAACTTTCTTCCTTACATACTCTCACCATGGCTCTTGCATAGGGCCCGAAACTACTTCTGCATAATGGCACTTGGTTCATAATGGCAGCTCCATCTACCAACCAGCCAATTACTCCCATATCAGCCCAACTGAGGGTAGGATAGTTAAAAATGGAAGAGTATTTTGCTTTGCCTGTATGTAATTGATCATACATTTCATCTCTGCTGATGCCTAATGTTTCAGCTGCGCTATATAAGTATAAACCATGACCAGCTTCATCCTGGACTTTGGCAATCAAAATTGCTTTTCTTTTGAGAGATGGAGCACGAGTGATCCAATTGCCTTCTGGCAACATACCAATGATCTCACTATGCGCATGTTGAGAAATTTGTCGAATCAATGTCTGGCGGTATTTTTCCGGCATCCAATCTTTCGGTTCAATTCTAATTTCTTTATCGATTTTGTCTTGAAAAATATTTTCCATTTGAACGATTATTTGGTATCAAAATCAATTACAATTTTCTCTGTTCTTGGATGGCTCTGACAAGTTAGAATGAATCCATGTTCAATTTCTTCTTGCTCTAAACCATAATTTATATCCATGTCTACTTCACCTTCTATAAGTTTTGCCTTACATGTGCAACACACTCCTCCTTTACATGCAAAAGGTAAATCTGCTCCATGTTTCAATGCAGCTTCTAAGATACTTTCGCCATCAAAGCCCAATTCAAAATCAAAAGCAACTCCATCTTGCTGAATGGTAATTTTGCTTTTTACTTCATGCGAAGAACTTGCAATATTTTTTGATGATGATTTTTGCTTTTCTCCTACACCAAATAATTCAAAGTGGATCTTTTTAGGAGCAACTCCTATTTTTTCTAAATATTCTTTTACACTAAAAATCATTTCAGAAGGGCCACATAAAAATATACCTGCTGCAGATAATGGTTCAATTATATGATTGCAAAGCAATTCAGCTTTGTTGGCATCTATTCTTCCAAAATGGATAGAAGCATCTGTTTTTTCTCTCGATAAAATATATACAATACTCAATCTACCCATATAGGTATTCTTGAGGGCTTCTAGTTGCTCTTTAAAAATGATTGAATGCCGATTTTTATTTCCATAGATCAAAGTAAAACTGCTGCCAGCTTCGGTTTGAAGGGTCGTTTTAATGATGGATATAATCGGAGTAATTCCACTTCCTGATGCAAATGCAATGTATTTATTCTTATTGTCTGCATTTAATGGGGTGAAGAATTTTCCGTTTGGAGGCATTACTTCTAGCGTATCTCCTTTTTGTAAAACATCATTGGCGTAACTGGAAAAAATTCCACCAGGCACTTTTTTGATAGCAACTCTTAATTCCTTGTCGAGTGGACTACTGCAAATGGAATAAGAGCGTCTTACCGATTCACCATTGATAACGGTTTTAAGTGTAATGTATTGACCTTGTGTATAATGAAATTGTTCAGTTACAGATTCAGGTAAATCGAATGCTATAGAAACACAATCATTGGTTTCTTTACGAATATCATTGATAGAGAGAGTTTCAAAATGGTTCATAGTTGATGCTTAAGCAATTCGTTCTATTTCAGTTCCAAGCCACCTACTAAAATGGTAATCATATTATCTGTGAGGTTCGAAGCATTTATTTTTTGGGTAGACCTATGCCAACTTTCAATACCACCAATTGCATGTAAAAGAATCAACACAGCAGTAGGAGCATCAATTTTTTTAATTTCTTTATTGCGAATTCCTTCTTCGATGATTGCAGCAAAACGCTTCCTATACATTCTTCTTTGCGTTTGAAAATTGGATAAATAAGGGTCAGCCAAATGTTTCCATTCCCGGTCACTAACATAAACTTCTTCGTAATGGTTCACCATTTCATCAATATGAAAACGGATCAATTGCTCTACTTTTTCAATGGCACTGATAGAACCTGATTCCACCTCATCCATTTTATGCATAAACCGATTGGCTACTCCAAAACAAATTTCATGAAGCAGTTCGGTTTTAGACTTTATATGATTGTACAAGCTGGCCGCTTCCACCCCAACCGATTCGGCCAGATCTCTCATACTAGCAGCTTTAAACCCTTTTTCTCTAAAAAGAGCAGCTGCTTTACTAACGATTACCTCTTTGCGAGAGCTGTTTTTTTCTATTTTAATCCTTGCCATGGGGCGAAGATAATATACTAACGGATGTTAGCAAATATTTTGACTATAATTTATTTTTTTGTTAGTATGAATACTGGTCAGACCAAACCGGTCAGACCAACTCGGTCTGACCGGATGAATTCGCTTATTACCCAATAAACCCCTAATTTCGCTCCCCAATAACAAAAATCATTCTATGTCATTAGTAGTTGTTGGGTCTATGGCTTTTGATGCCATTGAAACTCCCTTTGGAAAAACAGATAAAATTATTGGTGGAGCAGGAACTTATATAGCCTGGTGTGCTTCCAATTTTGTACCAGTTAAGCAAATTTCAGTTGTTGGAGGAGATTTTCCTCAGGCTGAATTAGACGCTTTGACCAATCGTAATGTAGATCTGGAAGGAGTTCAAATTAAGAAAGATGAGAAAACATTTTTCTGGAGTGGCCGCTATCATATGGACATGAATAGCAGAGATACCCTCGATACACAATTAAATGTGTTAGAAAATTTTCAACCAGTTGTACCTGAAAGTTTTCAGGATTGCGAATTTTTAATGTTGGGAAATCTGGTTCCAGCCGTTCAAAGATCGGTGATAGAACAATTACGCAAAAGACCTAAGTTGATTGTATTAGATACCATGAATTTGTGGATGGATATAGCAATGGATGATTTGAAAAAAACATTGTCGATGGTTGATGTGTTGATGGTGAACGATAGTGAAGCTCGTCAATTAAGTGGCGATTATTCATTGGTTAGAGCCGCCGCAACTATTATGAACATGGGACCTAAATATGTGATCATTAAAAAAGGAGAACATGGTGCTTTATTATTCCATGGATCAAAAGTATTCTTTGCCCCAGCATTGCCATTAGAAGAAGTATTCGATCCAACAGGAGCCGGAGATACTTTTGCAGGTGGATTCATCGGGCACTTAGCCAAAACAAAAGATATTTCTTTTGAGAATATGAAAACAGCCATCATAATTGGAAGTGCAATGGCTTCTTTCTGTGTAGAGAAATTTGGAACTGAGCGTTTGAGAGAAATCAATAAATCAGATATTGATACCAGATTAGAAGAATTTGTTCAGTTAGTAAATTTTGATATCTCTCTGGGATAATTAAATCTTTTACAATATATTTGTAACTACATGAACACAATGAAACATACAAAACGCACAAAGAAACCACGCTAAGCGGAAGGTACTGAACGTTTGTATATCAACTATATTAACAGAGACCTTCCAAAAATGGAGGGTCTCTTTTTTTTAACCAAAAAAATCTCGGAAACGAGAACTCGGGGGGAACACCATGAAAGTAGCAGTAGTAGGCGCAACAGGTTTAGTAGGAACAAAAATGTTGCAGGTATTAGCAGAACGCAATTTTCCGGTAACAGAAATAGTACCGGTAGCTTCTGAAAGATCAGTAGGTAAAGAAGTAAACTTTAAAGGAAAAGCATTTAAAGTAGTGAGTATGCAAGATGGTATTGATGCAAAACCTGCGGTAGCTATTTTTTCTGCTGGAGGTGGAACATCATTAGAGTGGGCACCTAAATATGCTGCTGCTGGAATAAGAGTGATTGACAATTCATCTGCTTGGAGAATGGATCCTACTAAAAAATTAGTGGTGCCAGAAGTAAATGCATCGGTATTAACCAAAGATGATTTTATCATTGCTAATCCAAACTGTTCTACTATTCAAATGGTGGTGGCATTACAGCCTTTGCATGTAAAGTATAAAATCAAACGTGTTGTTGTAAGCACTTACCAAAGCGTTACAGGAACAGGAAAAAAAGCCGTAGATCAATTGATGAATGAAAGAAATGGAGTAGAAGGAGAAATGGCATACAAATATGCAATCGATCTAAATGTAATTCCTCAGATTGATGTTTTTTTAGACAATGGTTATACCAAAGAAGAAATGAAGATGGTGAAGGAAACTAATAAAATTATGCAAGACGATTCTATTAGAGTAACTGCAACAACAGTTCGTATACCAGTAATGGGAGGACATAGCGAAAGCGTAAATGTAGAATTTGCCAATGATTTTGATATTGCAGAACTAAAAGCCATTTTAGCAGCCGCACCAGGTGTAATTGTGCAGGATGATATTGCCAATCAACAATACCCAATGCCTTTATGGGCTCACGAAAAAGACGAAGTTTTCGTAGGGCGTATTCGCAGAGATGAAACTCAGTCGAATACTTTGAACATGTGGATCGTAAGTGATAATTTAAGAAAAGGGGCAGCTACCAATGCAGTTCAAATTGCTGAGTACTTAATGGAGAAGGGGATTATTTAATTATTCTGTAGGGGATGGCAATGTCAATGCTATAAAGCGGCATAAATCTACCGCTTAAACTTTTTATAAGTAGGGTCGGTAGGAGCGTACTTTGTTCCCCATAAAGAAGAAGTAATCATTAAGTCTGCAGAATGTCGATTAATGGCCACAGGAATATTATGTAATCTGCATTGTCTTAAGAGCATTTGAATATCGGCTTCATGTGGATTGGCAGTTAAATCATCAATCAAAAAAACACATAAGTCAATTTTTTCTTCCACGACCATTGCGGCAATTTGTGCATCACCACCCATTGGCCCAGATAACATTTTAGTAACATTCGATTCAAAATCGGGCCCAACAATTTCCGCTAATGCTTTTTCAATTAAGCCACCGGTAGTGCCAGTACAGACCAGTTTATTTTTTAGCAATGTTTCTGCATTGAATATCACCCATTGAATCATGTCGCTCTTTCGAGCATCGTGTGCAATCAATGCAATGGTTTTGTGGGTAATCATATTTTAAATATTGAAGTAAATTAGTAAATAATGACACAACAATAAACTATTCTTCTAACTTAGTAATATGAATACATCTTTACCTTCCAAACAACGTATCTTAAGTATCGATATCCTTAGAGGTATAGTAATGATGATCATGGCCATAGATCATATACGTGACTTTATTCATATTCATGGAATGGCTCAGGATCCTACTAGTTTAGCATCTACATCTCCAGCAGTTTTCTTTACTCGTTTCATTACGCATTATTGTGCGCCAATTTTTGTATTTCTTTCTGGAACTTCTATTTATTTGCAGGCACAACGCAAGTCTAAAAAAGAACTTTCCGTTTTCCTAATCAAAAGAGGTCTCTGGTTCATGTTTGCAGAAATAGCCATTGTGAATTTGTTAATGAGCTTTAATCCCTTATATAATTTTGTAATGCTACAAGTTATTTGGGTGATCGGGCTTTCGATGGTCTTAATGTCGGCACTCATTTATTTACCCTTTAGATTTATTTTATTGATTGCCATCGCAATGATTTTTGGACATAATCTATTAGACCAGTTCAATTATGCAGATCCAACCAAAATACCTTTTTGGTTTGCTATCATTCATCAACAAGCTTTTCTTGAATATGCACCAATGCGATTATTGGCTATTGGGTATCCGATTATTCCTTGGATAGGTGTGATGATGCTGGGTTATTGTACTGGCACATGGTATAATAAAGATTATGATTCGAATAAAAGACAGCAACAACTTCTCTTGGCTGGCATTTCAACAATTATCTTCTATGTTATTTTGCGATACACCAATATATATGGAGACCCAAGTAAATGGGCCATTCAAACGCGTGGAACAGCTTATACAATCATTTCATTTTTCAATGTGACTAAATACCCACCTTCTTTACTTTATTGCTGTATTACTTTAGGACCTGCGTTAGTTGCATTGTCTTTGCTCGAAAAAACATCAGCTGAATGGACCAAAAAAGTAAGTGTGTTCGGACGTGTTGCATTTTATTATTATCTCTGGCATTTTTTCTTGGTGCATCTAACTTGTGTGATATTGTTTTTTATATCGGGCAAGGGTGTAAAAGATATTATCGATTACAATTCGCCCTTTTTATTTAGAAATATACAATGGGGTTATCCATTATGGGTAGTGTATGCAGTATGGGTTATGCTGATGTTCATATTATATCCAATCTGTAAAAGATACGATCGGTATAAATCAACCCATAAAAAATGGTGGCTAAGTTACTTATAACCCAATTACCAGTAACCAATAACTATTCTATTCTTCGAGGGCTCTATTAAAAAAATGATTCAATTGTTGCATTGCAGCAAATGCTTCAATTATTTTTTTAGAAAGATGGGGGTCGGTCAAATCAGTATCGTTGATGGGCATAGAAGCTACCCAGCTTTTCATCTTTAAATAGTCAATTGCTGGATTGTCTTTTTCGTAACCCTTGGGTTCTCGTTGTAAACTATTGGCCATATCTCTAGATAAATCGCCAAAATATTTTTTAAATGTTTTGTTGGAAATGATTCCACTGAATTCTTTCCAGTTATAATCTATTTCTTGTCTTACCTTTTTTATTTGATCTGCTTCCCCTCCGTACAATCCGCCTCCTACAAAGCTTTTTCCTCCTGGCTCACAATGAAAATAATATCCTGCTAAATTCGATTTCTTTCCGCCCTTAACAAAATACATAGCCATATTGGTTTTGTATGGGTCTTTGTTTTTACTGAATCGCACATCTCTGTTTATACGGAACATACAATCTTTAAATGTAAGCGTATCAAGCGTTTTGTCCTTTTTTATAAATGCTTCCAATGTTTTTTTCACCAACTCTGTAAAATCAGCCTTGGCTATTTCGTATTTTGGCCTATTGGTATCAAACCAGGCTTTGTTGTTGTTCTTTTTCAACAGTTTTAAAAACTGTAAAGTAGTATTTTGAAGCATTTTGTTTTATTTGATTAGTTCTATAAACTCCTCTTCACTAATAATCTTTATTGTATTTATTTTTTTGGCTTTTTCTAATTTACTACCCGCATCTTCTCCAACAACCAAATAATTTAATTTACTGCTCACCCCAGTTAAAATAATTCCTCCCTTTGATTCTGCCAAAGCCTCTGCCTCACTTCGCTTTAACTGATTCAAGGTTCCTGTAAATAAAAAACTTTGACCAGTTAAGGAGCCGCCTTCAACCGATTCTTTTTTTGTATTGATCAATTGTAAACCCAATCCCTCCAATTGCTTCAACATCTCAATGTTCTGTGGGTTATGAAAAAAACCTTGAATACTCTTGGCCACTTTAACGCCCACATCATCCAATTGTAATAATTCTTCTTCTGTTTTATTGGCAAAATCCAACAAATGATTTACTGCATTCGCCAATGTTTTGGCTGTTGTTTCTCCCACAAACCGTATACCCAATCCATAGATTAATCGATACAATGGTTGTTGTTTACTGGCTTCAATGGCAGCAACTAAATTCTCGAGAGATTTTTTACCAAACCCTTCTAATCCACCAATTTTTAAATAGTCTAATTGATAAATGCCAGGTATATCTTTTAATAAATCCATTTCATAAAACTTCCGCACATTGGCCTCGCCAAAACTTTTAATATCCAATGCATCTTTACTTACAAAATGAATCATCTTTTCAACTACCTGTGCCTCACATTCAATATTAATACAACGCCAAACTGCTTCTCCTTCTTCTTTAAATAATGCACTCTTACAAACCGGACAGCTTGTAGGAAATGCTATGCTTTGTTCAGTTCCATTTCTTAATTCCGGTAAAGACTTAACTATCTGTGGAATAACATCTCCAGCCCTTTCAATTAAAACTGTATCTCCTATTTGTAAATCTTTTTGTTGAATATATTCTTCATTGTGAATAGAAATACTCGATACGGTAACTCCGCCTAAAAAAACGGGACTTAGTTTAGCTACAGGTGTTACTGCTCCTGTTCTTCCTACCTGAAATTCAACCCCAATAAGTTTTGTTGTAGCCTGTCTTGCTTTGAATTTAAACGCTATTGCCCATCTTGGATGATGCGATGTCATACCCAATTGTTCCTGTAAAGCAATACTATTTACTTTCACCACCATTCCATCAATCTCATATGGAAGATCATCTCGCTTTGCTTCGAAAGCCAAACAATAATCAATGACTCCTTGTATACCTGTCACTACTTTTTTTTCTTCTTTGGGTGAGCGGAAACCCATTTGCCATAAGAGGTCTAAGGTATTGGAGTGGCTGCTTAACTGGTCTGACCCATTCGGGTGCCGTCCAGTTACATAACTCACATGATATAAAAACGCATCCAAATTTCTGGCAGCTACTTCTTTCGGATCTTTCATACGTAAGCTTCCTGATGCAGCATTTCTTGGATTGGCCAATGGAGATAAACCTTGTTCAATCAATTGTTGATTGTATTTTTCAAAAGCCGCTTTGTGCAAAATAATTTCGCCCCTGATTTCTATTTGTTGAATCCCAAGGGAAGAAAAAGGAGCTGATAAGGGTATAGATTTGATTTGTTTAATATTCTGTGTGATGTCTTCTCCTGCTACTCCATCGCCTCTTGTAATTCCCCTTACCAATAAATCGTTTTCATAAAACAAAGAAATACTCGCTCCATCAAACTTGGGTTCTACACAATATTCAATTTGAGCCAGTTCACTTAATTCCAGGGCTTTCCGGTCAAAATCAATTAAGTCTTCCGCATTATAACTGTTGTCTAAACTCAACATGGGCACCAGATGTGGCACAGTTACAAATTGCTGATTCAAACTATTGCCTACCCTTTGAGTGGGAGAATCTGCAACAATCAATGATGGGTTTGCTTTTTCAATGGCTACCAATTGTTTAAATAATTGGTCGTACTCAAAATCCGACAATAATGGATCATTCAATACATAGTAACGATATTCATTGAAACGAAGTACATTGCGCAAAAGGGCAATATCTTGAATGGGAATAGGATTGTTTTGGTTGTTCAACCACTTAGCTGCGAGGGCCTGTATTTCTTTCACTTGCTCAGTACTAAACATATTTCTTTCTTGGGTTGATAAAGATAAATCCTAAACTTTGTATATTGCTAAACGATTGTTGGGTTAACCCCATTTTCTAACGATGCTACTATGAATATAAAGCGGGATCAGGATATAGCTTCCCAACAGCTGATACAAGATGCTGTTCCATTGGTGCTTTCCTACCCTAAAGTGCCATTAACAGTGGATTGTGTGATTTTTGGATTTGAAGAGAATAAACTCAAAGTTTTGCTCATCAAGAGCGATCTTAAAATCTTTAAAAATAAACTTTCTTTATTAGGAGATTTTGTTAAAGACAATGAGGACTTAGATGACGCGGCATACCGAATTCTGAAGGAAAGAACCGGAATGAACAATGTTTTTCTAGATCAAGTTCGTGTATTCGGAAAACCATCTCGTCATCCAGGCGGTAGGGTTATTACCATTGCTTATTGTTCCCTTTTAAATATTCAGCACCATGCTTTGAATATACATGATCATGAACTAGACTGGTATAATTACCATTCCATTAAAGATCTTGCCTTTGACCATAAAGAAATCATGGAATATTGTCATGATTGGCTACAAAAAAATATTCAGGAACATCCTTTGGGCTTTAACCTGTTGCCAGATAAATTTTCTTTAAGGGAGTTGCAAAATTTATATGAAGCTATATTGGGCGTTACTTTAGACAGAAGGAATTTCCGTAAAAAATTTGCTTCTATGGATTTGTTGATTGATATCAATGAATTAGAACAAGATGTATCTCACCGTCCCGGAAAACTCTACAAATTTAATTTTGAGAAATACGAAAAGAGCAAACGTAAATGGGTAGGCATTGATTTTTAGTAAAATCTCCCTTTGTTCCATTACTTTTACGCAAACAGGTATTTATGCTGCATTCAATGACAGGTTATGGTAGGGCCGAACAAGCTATCGGAGACAAGAATTTTCTGGTAGAAGTAAGATCCCTCAATGGTAAACAATTCGATTTAAGATTGAATATCCCTTCAATTGTTAAACCTTTTGAATTTGAAGTACGGAATTTGCTAAGTGAAGGTTTGCAAAGAGGAAGTGTAGAATGCAATATCAATTTAAAATTAAATGGTTCCAATAAACCAGTTACTATCAATACTGAATTAGCTAAAGCATATTACTTACCAGTAGCTGCTTTGGCCGATGAACTAAATCTAGAAAAAGGTGATATTTTAAGTACAATTCTTAAACTACCAGAAGTAATTACCGCTTCCACCGAAATACTCACCGATGAGGAGTGGAAATCCCTGGCACAATTAATCAATGAAGCAATCGCTCATCTGAATGCGCATAGATTAGATGAAGGGAAATCTATTGAAGCTGATCTATTGTTGCGATTATCTAATATTGAAGCCCAGCAAAAAATTGTAGCTGAGCTAGAGCCATTGAGAAGAACCAAAATTCTCGAAGGATTGAAAAAAGTGTTAGAAGACAATGTAGGCAAGGAAAACTATGATCCAAACCGATTGGAACAGGAGCTCATTTTTTACATTGAAAAAATTGATATCAGTGAAGAACAGGTACGATTAAACAATCACTGTGCCTATTTCAGGTCTATTCTTGCTGAAAAAGAAACCGCAAAGGGCAAAAAGCTCAATTTTATTTTACAGGAATTTGGTCGAGAAATCAATACAACTGGCTCGAAAGCCTATGATTCTACTATTCAAAAAGCGGTCATCCTAATGAAAGATGAATTAGAAAAGGCCAAAGAACAAATATTAAACGTTCTATAGAATTGGTGATTCTCTTTATCTTCGTTTAAAATACAGGACGTGAAAAAACTAGGCTTGTGCTTATTGTTGATTGTCTTTTTAGTGAGTTGCGATACCATTGGTATATTCGAGAAAAATAGTTTTTTCAAGGAGCATAGCTGGAGTAGTTCAGTAAAACCAAGTTTTACATTCACCATTACAGATACCAATTCATTGTATCAGATTTATACCATTATCCGTCATGAAGACAGCTATCGTTACAATAATTGTTGGCTGAATATTACTACAGTAGCGCCAAATGATACAGCCAAAACTCAACAAGTAAATCTATTATTAGCCGATAATAAGAAAGGTTGGTTAGGAACTGGGATGGATGATATTTTCGATCATCGAATTAGGTTAACCAGAAGCCCACAAAAATTAAAAGCTGGTAATTATACATTTACATTACAACAAATTATGCGGGAAGATCCTTTAAGTGGAGTGTTGAATGTTGGTATTCGAATAGAAAAAGTACTGCCATGAGTAAACCTCGGCAACAAAAATTAGTCTTTGTAACTTTCGTATATTGGTTCCTGCTGTTTTATATGATAGCAGCATTGGCCTGGTGGTTTATTGCACTTGAAAATCAGAATACTACTATAACCCAAATCAAATTGGGCGAATTAAAAAAAGATGACCCTGCGTATTTCAATCAGTATTCAGTCATTCAAAATGCCAATAGCAGAAAAACGGCACAATATATTGGGGAGGGCTTAACTTTTTTAATATTGATTTTGATAGGGGCAATATTTGTTTTTAGGGCAACCCGACGTCAATTTAAGTTGTCTGCTCAACAACAAAATTTTATGATGGCCATTACCCATGAACTTAAAACCCCCATTGCAGTAACACAGTTAAACCTAGAGACATTACAGAAGCATAAATTGGATGAAGCCAAACAACAAAAATTAATCACCAATACTTTACAGGAAGCCAATCGTTTAAATAGTTTATGCAACAATATATTATTTGCAGCCCAATTTGATGGAGGAAACTACACTGCAGCTAAACAAACCATTAATTTAACTGACTTATTGGAAACCAGTGTGGATGAATGTAAAAATCGATTTCCATTAAGACAATTCGAAGAAAATATTCAACCCGAAATGATCCTGCAAGGCGATCCTTTTTTATTACAAATGCTTATTAATAATTTATTGGAAAACGCCATTAAATATTCTCCCAAGGAAAAACCAATACATGTGGTTTTATCTAAAAAAATGACGACTATTAAATTAGAAATTATTGACGCAGGTGTTGGTATAAAAGACGAAGAAAAGAAAAATGTATTTATAAAATTTTATAGAATTGGGGATGAAAATACAAGAAGGTCTCAGGGAACAGGCCTGGGTCTGTATCTGTGTAAAAAAATAAGCGAAGCGCATGGTGCAATAATTTCAGTTACAGATCATCATCCCACAGGAAGTAATTTTAACGTTCAATTTAATGCTTAATATGAACAACGATCAGCCCAACATACTCTTGGTAGAAGACGAGCAAAATTTGCATGAGGCCTTAAAACTTAATTTGGAATTAGAAGGGTACGAAGTTACATCGGCATTTGATGGTTCAGAAGCTTTGAGCAAAATAGAATCGGCCTATTTCGATTTAATTATTATGGACATAATGCTTCCGGATGTAGATGGAATAAGTATAACAGAGAATGTAAGAGTACATAATAATGAAGTTCCGATTTTAATATTGAGTGCAAAAAATGCTGCTTCAGATAGAATCTTAGGATTAAAAAAAGGAGCAGATGATTATCTTACGAAGCCTTTTAATTTAGAAGAATTATTACTAAGAGTAGCAAAGCTGATCACCAAAAATAAAAAAATTCAGGTCAAAGAATCTGTTGGAGATGTGTATCATTTTGGTGACAATAAAATTGACTTTAAAGCACTCGAGGCGATCAATTTTAATGGAACTACCATTGGACTTAGCAAAAAAGAAGCGATGTTGCTTAAACTCTTGGTAGAAAACAAAAACGAAGTAGTAACTCGAGAAAAAATTTTGCAAGTAGTTTGGGGTTACAATGTTTATCCTACAACTAGAACCATTGATAATTTCATATTGAGTTTCAGAAAATATTTTGAGTCAGACAGTCGAAATCCCCGCTATTTCCATTCAGTCCGTGGTATGGGCTATAAGTATACAGAATAAGGATGTATTTATCTCATTTGTACATTTTTAGTTTAATAAATTGATCTGCTGTTATTGAATAAGAGAATAAGGTCTAACTAGATAAGCATGCCTTTAGACGAATGGTGCGCTTTGAATTTTCGTTAGAAAATTCAGCCATTCGGATGAGCAGGCGTTCTAGTTAGACCTTATTCATCAATTATTTGATGAGCAGACGTTCTAGTCTGTCATTTCATAAAAGAATGCAATAAATACCTATCCAATTCGTTATGCTAAATGCAAATAACACCCTATGTCTTTACACAGTTTACTCGATTTCCTAGAGCCAGTGAATATGGCATTGTTATCTAATGATGAAGGATTTAAGGATACACAGTTGGGTAAACATATATTGGTTTTTGAAGAAGAACTCCCTGATATTTCTACAGCAGATTTGGTAATTGTGGGTTGTGGTGATATGCGTGGAATGGGTATGCAGTATACTTCCAATAATGCCCCCAACGCCATCCGCGCTCAATTTTATGCTTTATTTTACTGGCATACAGAAGTTACTATTGCCGATCTGGGTAATATTAAAACTGGTGCCACTATTGCCGATAGTTATGCAGCGGTTAAAACAGTTGTAGCCGAACTCATTCAAATGGGTAAAAAAGTATTGATTTTAGGTGGGTCGCATGATATGACTACCGCACAATATCTGGCTTATGGTAATAATGAAAAGATCATTGATGCTGTTGTAGTAGATGCAAAGATCGATCTGGATATGGAGAGCGTTGAACCTGCGGATCAGTTTTTGGTTGATTTGTTTACTGGAATTCCTAATTATTTAAAGCATTATACCCATATCGGATTTCAAAGTTATTTCATGCATCCGCACATGCTCGAAACCATTGATAAATTAGGGTTTGATTGCTATAGAGTTGGGAAAGTAAAAGAGGCGATTGAAGAAATGGAACCTGCTATTCGAAATAGCGAATTATTCAGTTTTGATATTGCTGCTATTCAAAATGCACATGCCCCTGCAAATTATATTACGCCCAATGGCTTTAATGGAGAAGAAGCTTGTACATTAATGCAATATGCAGGAATGAGTAAAAACTGCAATAGTATTGGGTTGTATGGATTTATTGAAGAACAAGATTTGCATCAACTTACAGCAAAACAACAGGCACATATGCTTTGGTATGTATTAGATGGTATTCAAAAAGGCAAGCAAGAAGCTGATCTGGAAAACCGAAATGCATTCAATGAATTTACAATGGCTTTTGCTGAAGTAGAAACGATTTTTTTACAAAGCAAAAGAACAGGAAGATGGTGGATGCAATTACACGATGGTAAATATGTAGCCTGTAGTTATCGAGATTATGTTACAGCCTGTAACAATGATATTCCTGAACGTTGGATGCGCGCTGCAGAAAGAATTTAAATTTTAATGCTTGATTATTGTAAATTACAGTTTGATAATTGTAATTTATGAGGCACCCAATTTCTTTCGCTGTCCTTACCGCAGCCTTCTTTTTCTCTGCATGTTCTGTTCAAAAGAAAGCAATTGTAGAAAGTCCTACAAGTATAGCTTCATTGGCCAAAACGGCTATACTCGATAAAGCTGATTTTGCTCCTGCGCATGTAGGCATCAGCATTTACGACCCTGCCGAAAATAAGTTTCTATTTAGTTATCAAGACACTAAGTATTTCGTACCTGCCAGTAATACTAAATTATTTACTTGTTATGCAGCGTTGAAAAATTTAAAAGATAGTTTGGTTGCATTTGAATACTTGCCCAACATAGAAAACACTGCAGTACGTTTTACAGGAGACCCAACTTTTTTGCATCCCGATTTCAAGCAAGAAAAAGTATTTAATTATTTACAAACCAATGCCCCCAATATAACTTTTGTATCTCCAAGATGGAATGCGGCCTCATTTGGAAATGGATGGGCCTGGAATGATTATGACGCCAATTATATGCCGGAAAGATCGGCCATGCCTATATACAGCAACTTAGTTTGGTTTTCTAAAAAAGGGAATCAATTAAACATTGTCCCTAAAGCTTTTAAAGATTCGGTCAATATTTTTGCCAGCATGGCAGATGGCAAGTTTGGGATCGAAAGAGATAAATCTGATAACCATTTTGAAATAGTAAAAAGCACTAGAACATTTACTGCTACACAAATTCCTTTTACAACAAAGAAGTCATTCGAAGATGTTTCTTTGAATTTATTAGAAGATACCCTTAATCGAGTTTTGCAATTTGCCAGTGCCATCAACGATCAAACAGCTGTCTGGAAAAAATTCTATTCTCAACCTACCGATTCAATGCTCAAATTGATGATGCACGAAAGTGATAATTTCTTTGCTGAGCAAACATTACTCATGGTAGGCAATGAAAAAATTGGGTTAATGGATGATAATAAAACCATCGACACTTTATTAAAATCTGATTTTTTGGGATTACCTCAAAAACCCAAATGGGTGGATGGGAGTGGATTGAGCCGTTATAATTTAATGACTCCTCAAGATTTTGTTTGGATACTTACTCAAATGAAAAAATCATTTTCATGGGAACGCATTAATACCATTTTACCCGGCGCCAATGAAGGCACTTTAGCTGGATTGTACAAAGGCTATGAAGGCAAGATTTTTGCTAAAACTGGTACATTAAGTAATCATGTTGCATTAAGTGGCTATATCACAACAAAGAAAGGAGCAACACTTATTTTTTCTGTTTTGGTAAACGCACATCAAACAGCTGCAGGAACCATTCGTAAATCTATTGAGCAATTTATTACTGGAATAATCGACAACTATTAATTATAACTTACCAAACATTCTATCCAGGTAATCTTCTTTAAACTCTAAATAAGTGGGGCTTCCGTTCGGGCTAAGATTGGGACTGGAGCAGGCAAATAAGGAAGTAATTAACTGGCTCATTTCTTTTTGATCTAATGCTTTGCCAGTTTTAATCGATTGTTGTTTTGCCATGCAACGGATCAATTGCTCTCTTTTGCTAAACTTCACTTCGCTGCTAAAATGTTTGAATTGTTCGATCAACATTTCGACCGCATGTTTTTCATCGCCAGCAATTACATCTGCTGGGGTACCCTGAATTACAAAACTATTTTGACCAAAGGGTTCTATTTGATAGCCGATGGCTTGAAGTTCGGGTAATAACTCAGTTAATAAAACGGCATCGGCACCCACCAGTTCCAGACTTATGGGAAACAAACTTTTTTGTGTGATGGTTTGCTGATTGTGCGCCATAGCACTATAACCTTCATATAAAACACGTTCGTGTGCTAATTGTTGATGTACCAATAAAAATCCATTTTGAATAGTAACAACAATATATGTTTGATGTAATTGAAACAGCGGTTTATCTGTTAATGTAATCGTATTGGAAATGATTTTAGCAGCGGGCGTAAATAATGATTCATTTACAGTGGACATTTTTGAGCCAGCGGCATTACTTGTAAAAAATTCTTTCCAATGTTTTAACTCACTTTTTTCATTCGGTTCAATGAAATGAGCCTGATTTTTTTGAGAAAAAGTTTTGTACAAGTTAGAAGATATGGCGGCATTTTGCTGATCGTTGGTAAATGGTTTACTCACAGCATCCAAGCCTTGTATATCTGCATTTAAAGAAAAATCCAAAGAAGGGGCAATGCTAAATTGCGCTAATGCATGTTTAATGGCAGCTTGAACAAATGCATATATAATTTTCTCATCTTCAAATTTGATTTCCTGTTTAGTAGGGTGCACATTAATATCAATTTGAGCAGGATCTAAATCGATGTACAAAACATAACTCGGGAAACTATCTTTCGGAATAATCCCTTCAAAAGCTGCATTGACTGCATGATTTAAATATGCACTTTTGATATAGCGATTGTTTACAAAAAAATACTGATCACCCCTGGTTTTACGAGCAGTTTCGGGTTTGCCTATAAAACCGGTAATGTTCATATAGTCAGTATCTTCTGAAACAGCTACTAATTTAGCATTATAGCTATTGCCTAAAATTTGTACAATTCTTTGTTTGCTATTTCCGGCTTCTAAATGAAAAACTTCCTGACCATTGCTGGTTAATGAGAAAAAAATATTGGGGAATGCAATGGCAACTCTAACAAATTCTTCTACAATCTGACGCATTTCAGCGGCATTGCTTTTTAGAAAATTTCTTCTTGCTGGAACATTAAAAAAAAGATTCTTCATGCTGATGCTTGTTCCATTGGGAGCAGCACAGGAAGATTGATTGATGATCTTGCTATTTTCAATTTCTATAAAAGTACCCAGCTCATCTTCGGCTCTTTTGGTTTTGAGTTCTACTTGTGCAACGGCAGCAATCGAAGCCAAAGCCTCTCCTCTAAATCCCATGGTTTTGATGCTGAATAAGTCATCGATATTTCTGATCTTACTGGTAGCATGTCTTTCAAAAGCCATCTTTGCATCTGCTACCGTCATGCCTTTTCCATTATCAATCACTTGAACCAATGCTTTACCAGCATCGTTAATGATCAATTTAATAATGGTTGCACCAGCATCTACTGCATTCTCCAATAATTCCTTCACTGCACTTCCAGGTCTTTGAATTACTTCTCCTGCAGCAATTTGGTTGGCAATATTATCAGGTAATAATTGTATGATATCTTCCACGGGGCAGCAAAAATAAGATTCCTCATCCATCTTAACGCGCTCTTGCACTAAATTTGCTGTCTAAATTCCCCTGAATCATGCCAAATGCAGCAATAGAGAAGATTAAAAGAGCTTTTTTACCCCAAAATTTTGAAATTACTAATTGGGAAGCCCTCGAGCCCTATTTCCAATTATTGGTTGATCGGTCAATTAATAGTAAGTCCGATTTAGAACAATGGTTGAAAGACATGAGCGAGTTAGAAGCAGTAGTAAGTGAAGATGCTTGTTGGAGACAAATTAAAATGACTTGCGATACTACTGATAAAAAGTTAGAAGAAGCTTTTACTTATTTCTGTATGGAAATACAGCCCAAGCTTCAACCATATGCCGATTTACTCAACAAAAAACTAGTGAATTGTGCTTTTACAAAAGAGTTGGATCAATCATTGTATCATACTTATTTGAGAAGCGTACAAAAAAGTATTGACTTGTTTAGAGAACAAAATATTCCTATTCAAGCAGAACTAAGTGTGTTGCAGCAGCAATATGGTGCCATAGCAGGAAAAATGACTGTTGAAGTAAATGGCACAGAATATACTTTGCAACAAGCAGCAAAATTCTTAGAAAGTTCGGACCGCGAATTACGTAAAGAAGTGTATACAAAAATACAAGAACGTAGAAAGCAAGATGCATCTCCGATGCACGATTTATACAGTAATTTAATTGGCAAACGCCATCAAATAGCTGTCAATACAGGGTTTGAGAACTATCGTGATTATAAATTTAAAGAACTGGGAAGATTTGATTATACAAAAGAAGATTGTTTTCAATTTCATGAAGCAGTTAAATTGCATGTGATTCCATTGGTCAATGATATCTATCAACATAAGAAACAACAACTTGGTCTGGATATTTTAAAACCTTGGGATACAGAAGCTGAACCAGCAGGAACAACCCCTTTGAAACCATTTACTGATGGAAAGGATCTGTATGAAAAATCAGTAAAATGTTTTGAAGAGCTACATCCATTTTTTGCGGATTGTTTGCGTAAGATGAACGAACTAAAACATTTCGATTTAGAAAGCAGAAAAGGAAAAGCACCAGGCGGATACAATTGTCCATTAGCTGAAAGTGGAGCACCATTTATTTTTATGAATGCAGCTGGTCAAATGAGTGATGTTACAACGATGGTGCACGAAGGTGGTCATGCAGTGCATTCTTTTCTAGCACATCCCTTGCCATTAAGTGCTTTCAAAGAATACCCGATGGAAATTGCTGAAGTGGCAAGTATGGCTATGGAATTATTTAGTATGAATCATTGGGGTGCATTTTTTGATAATGAGGCAGATTTGAAAAGAGCCAAAATGCATCAGCTTGAAAGAACCATTACCATTTTTCCATGGATAGCCATTATCGATAAATTTCAGCATTGGGTATATGAGCATCCACAACATAATATTGAAGAGCGCACTCAATCTTGGATGAGTATATTGAATGAATTTTCTACATCCGCGATAGATTATACAGGATTAGACCAATACAGAGAAATAGGATGGCAACGTCAATTGCATTTATTTGAAGTGCCATTTTATTATATAGAATACGGCATTGCGCAGTTAGGTGCTATTGGCCTTTGGATGCAGTACAAACAAAATCCGGAAAAAGCCCTTCAAAATTATATGAATGCATTGAGTTTAGGCGGAACCAAAACCTTGCCTGAATTATATGCTGCTGCTGGATTATCATTTGACCTTACACCTGCATACATTAAACAGTTAATGGATTTTGTAAAAACAGAAATGGAGCAATTATAATTTTCAATGAATTAAAATAAAAACGCCACAAATCTTGTGGCGTTTTTTTATGTTAATCATTTTTTGGTTCTGTTGGAGAGCCTTCAGCGGAATCTCTTGGAGGCCTGTTTTGTTCAGGTCCGCGAGGATTTTGTGGAGGTCTGTTTTGTAGTGGTCCACGAGGTCCTTGTTGCTGCGGCCCACGTTGATTTTGCGGTGGTCTGTTTTGTTGCGGTCCACGTGTATTCTGCGGTGGTCTGTTTTGCTGAGGTCCTCTTGGTCCTTGTTGTTGAGGTCCTTGTTGCTGAGGTCCACGCGGATTTTGCGGTGGTCTGTTTTGCTGAGGTCCTCTAGGTCCTTGTTGTTGTGGTCCGCGATTATCTCCTCGAGAATCACCAGATCTATTATCGGGTCTTCGCTCATTTCTTTGTTGATCTCTTCTTTTACGATCATTTTTTTCTAATGATTGTAAACTGATTTGACCAACCAATTCCACAAATGCTGGTTCTGCTTCTTTCTGTTTGCTATTGACAATTTCTATAGCTTGTAATTCGTCTACTTTCTGACCTTGCTGATTGATCTTTTTAATTTCTTTTACACGCTGAATGGTCAATGGGTAATGCTTATTGTTATTCGGCAATACATACCACATCAGGTTTTTAAAAATATCTTTTTTAATCAAATGTGCAGTGCCCATTGCAGTATCCAAAGTATCTGCATAATCCGGAAACTGTTGCAATGCATCCAGATAAGTATCCAGCTCATAATTCAAACAACATTTTAAGCGACCACATTGTCCACTTAATTTGGTTTGATTGATCGATAAGTTTTGATAACGAGCAGCTGTAGTATTTACACTCTTAAATTCATTCAACCAGGTACTACAACAGAGTTCTCTACCACAACTTCCTATACCACCCACTTTAGCCGCTTCCTGGCGAATACCAATCTGCCTCATTTCTACTTTAAACTTAAAATCTGTAGCAAATATTTTAATGAGTTCTCTAAAATCTACACGATCATCTGCAGTATAAAAGAATGTAGCTTTTTTTCCATCCGCCTGAATTTCTACCTCACTCAATTTCATTTGCAAATTCATCGTACGAGAAATAGCACGGCTGCGGGCAAGAATTTCTTTTTCGCGACTCTTGCTTATCTGAAAACTTTCAATTTCCCGATCATTGCTTCTGCGAAGAATCTTTTTGATTTCAGGGCTAAATTCTTCCACCCCTTTTTTCTTCATTTGAATACGAACCAATTCTCCGGTAAGGCTAACTTCACCAACGTCATAACCACTTACCCCTTCGAGGGTAACATAGTCGCCTTTTTCAAAATAATGCAATGTAGTATTGCGGTAGAATTCTTTTCTACTGCCTTGTTTGAAACTTACCTCAACAATTTTACAATTGCTTTCAGGATCGCTGAAAGGAAGGTTCATTAACCAATCATGTACATTTAATCTGTTGCAACCACCTGTGCTACAACCTCCATTGCTTTTACAACCGTTAGGAGTTCCGGTTCCACAAGATCCACAGCCCATATCTACAAATAAGAAGGTTAATAAAATATTTCGGGGAACACATTATTCAATCGTTTCAGTTCTTCCCCCTAGGCTTTAAATTTAAAATGTATTCACATTAAAAATGATCACCCATTCAAAATTAGGGTTTTGTTCTGAATGATATGGTATAGTTTAATGGTGAGTGCTTGAAACAGCATTTTAGCGTTGGCATTGCGTTCTATATAATAAGAAGCCTTGTCTAATTCCTCAATAATCGCTTCTTGTTGACTCACAGAAGCAATTTTATTGAGTCTTTTGGCAAAATCCAGCTCATTTTCACCCTGATTCACTCCATTTTCTCCCAAAACCCTGATTCGGATGCTTTGTTCCAGTAAATGATTGAAATAACGAAGAAACTGTTTTTGTTTCTCTCGACCCAATTTGCTCATTTCTTCTACAAATAGTACTTGAGCAGCAGGCCCTTTTTTAAGCATGGCATTCAACCATTCTTTTAATAAGCTATGCCAGTCTTCATCGGCATGTTGCAGTAATTGAAGGGCTTCTCTATAATTTCCTTCGCAAATCACACTGATTTGTTTAGCAATTTCCGGACTAGCTTTTGCTCTTACTATTAGTGAAGTTTCAATTTCCGTATCTTCTAGAGAAGGAATTCTTACCAGTTGACACCTGCTTAAAATGGTAGGAAGTATCAATTCCTCATTTTCTGCAACCAAAATAAACAAGGTATTTGGAGGCGGTTCTTCAATGAGTTTTAGTAATTTATTTCCTTCTTTACCCAGGTATTCCGGCAACCACAATAGCAATACTTTGTATTTGCTCTCGAAGCTTTTTAAGCTAAGTGAACGAATAATACTATTGCATTCTTCTGCTGTAATATTTCCTTGTTTATTTTCAGCGCCAATACTTTGCAACCAGTCGTATACATTTCCATAAGGATGTGATTGAATAAATTGTCTCCACTCTTCAATATAATCTGCACTGGTAGGTTTCTCTCCAGGTTTTTTGGTAATTACCGGATAAGTAAAATGTAGATCGGGATGAATTAATTGAGCAGCTCTTTGAAAAGAAGGCTGTTGGTCTATTTGATCTGGATGAATAAAACCTGCAGAGGGAGCCAATGCCGTCATACCGCCAAAAAGGTCTTCTACCAATGGTGCATCGGGCGGCAAGCTGACAATGTATTGAGCAAATGCCATAGCCAATGGCAATCCACCCACCCCTTCCTTTCCTAAAAAAAGCAAAGCATGGCTCAGCCTATTTTGCTCCACCATTTCCGCAAGGTGTTGTTTGGTAGCAGATTGCCCGATTACTTCAGAAAATAACATTCAAATGATTATTCAATTAATAAAAAAGAGAATGCATTTACATTCTCTTAATTTAAACGAAAGTACTTAATTGTATTATTTAATGTACTTCAAAATATCTTCACTATCTGGTTTTACTGCGCTTGGAAAATATTGTAATAAGTTTCCTTTTTCATCCAATAAAAATTTACCAAAATTCCATTTGATCTCTGCATCCATCACACCGTTCTCTGCTTTTGAAGTGAGCCATTTGTAAATGGGAGCCATATCATCTCCTTTTACACTCACTTTGCTGGCCAAAGGAAATGTTACTCCAAATCTTGCTTTACAAAATTCTTGTACTTCAGCATCGGTACCAGGTTCTTGTCCACCGAAATTATTGGCCGGGAAGCCCACAATAACCATTTTATCTTTGTACTGCTCATACACTTTTTGTAAAGCTTCGTATTGAGGAGTATAGCCGCATTTAGATGCAGTATTTACCACCAAGATTTTCTTTCCTTTAAAGCTCGAAAAATCAATGGTTTTGCCTTCAATGGATTTTACTTTAAAGCTATGAATAGATGGATTTGATGGAAATGTAAAAGCACTCATCATTATAAAAGAGGCGATGGCTGTTAAAAGTTTCATTTGATTATTTTTTTGGACCATGAAGTTAGTAATATTTCAACAGACGTATAATTTAATTGATTTATATAGTGTAAGCCACTGTAGCAATACTCAATCGGGTACCCGGAACAGCCAAAATAGCTGCTCCACAAGCCTCAAGGCTGGCTCCAGTGGTAATTACATCATCTATTAGAAGTACATGTTTGCCATTAAGGGAATCCGGATCCTTTACTTCAAATACACCCTCCATATTTTCCCAACGGCTGATTCTGCTCTCCTGGGTCTGGGTTTTGGTAAAAATTAATCTGATAACGGCTTGTTTAATGTGTTTTTTTTGCCAAACGGAGCTTATTCCATCTGCAATCAGGTCTGCTTGGTTATAGCCCCGCTGGTACTCTTTTTTGGGATGAAGCGGTAGCGAAACAATACAATCAATCGAATTAAATCGACTGGATGCTTTTAATAATTGTCCTAATTGTCTACCAAAAAAATAACCTACTTCTTTGTTGTTATTGTATTTTAATTGAACCAATAAATGTTGGAGTAAACTTGATTTGGTAAAATAATACATTGATCCGGCAGCAACTAAAGGCAATCTGCCAATCAAGATTTTTTCGATGGGGTTGAAAGGGATATGACTGAATTGAGTTAGTGGTAATAAACTATTGCATTTTGCACACAAGAATTCATTTGCACTAATAAAATCTACTCCGCATCCACAACAAAAATGAGGATATAATAAATGCTGAATGGCTGTATTGATTTTTTGAAGAGATGAAATCATGCGCAAATTTCATCACAAATCAGGTTGATCATTTACGTGTAAACCGAAGATTAAATTGTTTTTTAACGGATTAAAACAATTGTTGATATACTTCATCCACTCGGCTGAGCGCAACTACTTGTATGGTATAATTTTTTGGGTCGAAACTTTTTTTATTATAACGCGATACGATGATTTTTTCGAAGCCTAATTTTTGAGCTTCAGCAATGCGTTGTTCAATTCTGTTTACTGCTCTGATTTCTCCATTCAATCCTACTTCACCTGCAAAACAAACTGCTTTAGGAAGTGGATTGTCTTCGTAAGAAGAAAGCAATGCACATATCACAGCTAAATCAATGGAAGGGTCTTCAATTTTTATTCCGCCAGCAATGTTTACAAAAACATCTTTCATGCCAAATTGAAAGCCACCTCTTTTTTCTAATACGGCTAATAATAATTGCAAACGTCTTAAGTCGAATCCGGTAACTGTTCTTTGTGGTGTACCATATACACTTGTAGTAACGAGTGCCTGTACTTCAATCAATAAAGGCCTCATGCCCTCTAATGCAGCGGCAATAGCGCTTCCGCTGAGAACCTCTTCTCTTTGTGCAATTAATATTTCAGAAGGATTGGTAACAATTCTCATCCCTTCTCCTGTCATTTCATAAATACCTAATTCCGATGTGCTACCAAATCTGTTTTTAAGCGTGCGTAAAATTCTGTAAGCATAATGTCGATCTCCTTCAAATTGCAAAACAGTATCTACCATATGCTCTAAAATTTTTGGTCCTGCAATGGCACCATCTTTAGTGATATGACCAATTAAAAAAACCGGTGTATTGGTTTCTTTGGCAAAACGTTGAAAAGCTGCGGCGCATTCTCTGATTTGAGAAACAGTTCCTGCCGATGAATCAATTAAATTTGATTGAATGGTTTGAATGGAATCTACAATTACTAATTGTGGTTTTAGTTTTTTGATTTCTTTGAAAATGATGGTGGTATCTGTTTCCGTTAGTAAATAAAAATTATCATTGACAATTTTTAATCGGTCGGCGCGCATTTTTATTTGTTGCTCACTTTCTTCTCCACTGATATACAAAACACGAAGCTGATTAATATGCAAACCGTTTTGTAAAAACAAGGTACTTTTTCCAATACCAGGTTCACCAGCTACCAATATTAAACTACCAGGAACAATTCCACCGCCGAGTACCCTGTTTAGTTCGGAGTCTTTGGTTACAATTCTTTTTTCTTCTTGAACTGTTACATCACTTAATGCTACCGTCTTTGTAATTTTTTTTGTTTCAGGATAATCTTCCCAGGTAGTTTTTTCTTTGGCATCGCCACTATGAATCACTTCTTGGGTAAAAGTATTCCATTCATTACATGAAGGACACTTGCCAATCCATTTGGTACTTTCATAACCACAATTATTGCAGAAAAACGCGGTTTTTATTTTGCTCATAGGTGTAAAATAGGAGGTATTCTATAAAAGCAAAAGGGCCAACATTGCTGCTGGCCCCATTACTTACTAACCCATTAAATTCTACCACTAAATTACAATAATGGGCCACATCTCAAAATTAATTTTTCAAACTATTCTTAAATAAGTCAGATCATAAAGACATATTTATCAGATAAGGTCGATTATAAAACAATTTTACATAGCTATAAATTTACATATGTTTAAAAGTGATATAAAAGGGTCAAAATACTCACACTACACCGATTTGTTTTGGACTTTTACCCAAAACAAGCCAATTTTTTGCCAAAATCTCCAATTTTCTTTTGTTTGATTTAATGGCAATTATAGCTAAACAGAATATTGAATCTATCCAATTTATTTTAATTGATATTCCTCGGAAATACAACACTGGGTTGAATTTAGACGCTTGTGATTTTCTTTGGGAAAAATTCGCAAAACTAACAATTGTTCATTTTGTGGCATTAAAAAAGCCTTAAAATTAATAAACTGTTAACGTTTTTGAGCAGCTATTTAGTTATTTAGATGGTCAAATGACCTGATAAAAGGTCTATTTACCTAAAATTAATTACATGAAAAAAAAACTGCTGATGAGTTTTTGTGCCTTCCTATTAGTCCTAGCGACTGGTTTGGCTCAAACAACCACTATTACTGGAAAAGTAGTAGACGACAAAGGAAATGCTCTTTCCGGAGCATCTGTTATTGAAAAAGGCACCAAGAATGGTGTTAGCGCCGATGCAAATGGCTCTTTTTCTATTAAAGTAAAATCTGGCGCTATTTTGGTTATTTCTACCATTGGTATGGAGAATCAAGAAGTGGCCGCTACTTCAAACAATTTATTGGTAAAATTAACTACCGATACAAGAGCTTTAAATGAAGTAGTTGTAACAGGAGTTGGAGTTGCAACAAGTAGAAAGAAAACAGCCATTTCTGTTGAAGCGGTGAATGTTGCAAATCAAGTAAAAGTTCCTACAGGTGATGTAGGCCAACAATTAGTTGGTCAAATTGCTGGTGCACAAATTTCATCAGTAAATGGTAATCCTGGTCAACCATTAAACATCTTATTACGCGGTATTAACTCTGTACAAGGAGGAACTAACCCAATGATTTTAATTGATGGACTTGAAGTTCGTGCTACTGATCTAAATTCTATTGATGTAAATATCATTGAGCGTGTAGAGGTAATCCAAGGAGCTGCTGCTGCATCTTTATATGGAGCTCAGGGTGCAAATGGAGTAATTCAATTATTTACTAAGAAAGCAAAATCTGGAAAGATCAATGTAGATTTCAGTTCTAGTGCTTCTACTGCCCAATTGTTAAATGTTGGAAATCAGCGTAAAGCAGACAAACATGCTTTTGTAACTGATGCTTCTAATAGAGTAATTTCTGGCGGTGGTGCAATTTTAGCATTAAATCCGGCAACCTTAAGCTATAATGCCAATGTTCAATACAATGCATTGAGCACAACTAGTTTTGCTGATAAAGCATATGATCAAAACTTAAGATTTTACGATCATTATGCAATGTTTTTTCAAAACAGTACTACTTTAAATAATGCTGTTACTATATCAGGAAACAAAGACAAAATGAATTTCTTGATATCTGCTTCTAATAACCAAGCCAACTCTCCATTCAGAGGAAACGGTGATTATAGCAGATCGAATTTATTGAGCAAAATGCAGTTTGAATTAGCAAAGGGATTGACCTTTACTTCTACCTCTCAGTTAATTTATACTAAAAACACTTTGAATGATCAGGATGGAAGAGGAATTGTATATGCATTAAACAATACACGTCCTTTTGCAAATTATGATCAAAAAGATCTAGATGGTAATTATGGTGTTTACCAGGGAGATGCTGCTGGTGTAAACGCATCAAATCCAAATTTTACCAATCAATATTCTAGTACGAATATTCCATCAGTAGATATTGTACAAAACTTTAATTTAAACTATAAATTTTCTCGTTTTGTAGAATTAGATGCTAAATATGGTTTGAACTATAATAGCACAATTATCAATTACAGATGGGAGAATCAGGAAGGAAATGCAAATGCAAAAGATCAATTCTTTTTCATAAGTAATTTCAATCCAAATGCTGCTGCTGATGGATCAACTACTGGAGAAGTGAATCAATTTAATGACCGCACTGTTTTCCAAAACTTTATCGCTACAGCAACTGTACGTACAGATTTCGAAAAGGATTTTAAATTAAAAGTTCCTATCAAAACAAGTACGCAGTTTTCTTACGATTACCGTAAAAATGTATACAGAAGATATGCAGCTTATGGTTATGATGCTCCTTCTTATACTCCTTGGAATGCTTCTCAAGCGGGTGTTTATAAAGTTACAAGTGATTTTATCAGACCATTTATTACCTATGGTTTCTTAGTTAATCAGCGTTTTGAATATTCTGATCTTGCAGGTTTATCAGTTGGTGTTAGATCTGACTTTTCATCTGCATTTGGTTCTGGTCAAACAGCTCAAACTTTCCCTCGTGGAGATGCATATTTGAATATCGATCGTTTTAATTTCTGGCAAAATGCTGGTATTTCTAAAACCATCAATGCGTTTAAATTAAGAGCTGCTTATGGTGAAGCGGGTATTCAGCCAGGTGCTTTCCAACGTTTCCCTGTATTGGGTGCTGCTAACTTAGGTACCAATAGCGTATTTACTTTCCCAACCAATAATCCTAATCCAGCTTTACAAGTAGAGATCTCTAAGGAATTAGAAATTGGTACTGATATCGGATTTAATATTTTAAAAGGAGCATGGTTAAGAAATGGATCAATTTCATTTACTTATTGGAAAAGAACAACAGATAACGCAATTTATAATGTAGATGCTGCTCCTTCTTCTGGATTGGGTACAATTACTAATAATGCTTTCGGTTTAGGTTCTAATGGTTTACAAGCTTCTTTGAATTTGAGTATTTTAAATAAGAAAGACTTCACTTGGGATTTAACTACCAATTTTACCAAACAAACATCTGAAATCACTTCAACTAGTGGACAAGAAGTAGTAGTAACATCTGCTGCAGGTAGTTCAAACTATGTATTGAAAGCTGGTCAGAAGATTGGTCAATTATTTGGATTCTTAATGATCAAAGATTTAAATGCGGTTGATCCAAACACTGGTTTACCTGCAATTGCTGCTGCTGATAAAGCTAACTGGACTGTTGCTAGCAATGGTTGGGTAGTAAATAAAGCAACCAAGCGTCCTTTCAATTTGCCTGGTCAATATAGTTTTGGAGATCCAAATCCTAATTTCAACATGAGTTTTATCAATAATCTTTCTTATAAAGGATATTTACAATTCAGCATGCAGTGGGATTGGGTAAATGGTAGTCATTTATACAACCAAACCAAATCTTGGATGTATCGTGATGGTATCAGCAGCGACTATACTCAACCAATTAATATTGATGGAACTACTCAAGCTTATACTGCATTTTACCGTGGTGTATATCAAGCTGGTGCAAATAATGGTACTAAAAACTATTTCTATGAAGATGCTTCTTTCTGGAGATTAAGAAATATTTCTTTAGCATTTGATTTTGCAAAAGCCTTTAAATTAAAAGGGTTTACTAGATTACAATTAGTATTGAGTGGTCGTAACTTAATGACTTTCACTAAATATACTGGTATGGATCCTGAAGTTAGTTCTGGTACAACTGGCTCTGCATTTGATCGTGGTGTTGATCACAATACCATTCCAAATACAAAAGCTTACACTGTTGGTTTAAACTTTGGATTCTAATTGATAACACTAAAATTTAAAAGAATGAATAAGAATAAATTATTAATTGGTTTGCTAGGTTTAACACTGGGTGTGAGCTCATGTAAGAAAGACCTGGATATTTCCAATCCGAATCAACCCACCCCTGCAAGCGCAGCCAGTGAATCTGGAGTAATTTCATTGGGTCAGGGTGGAATTTACAGAAATGGTTTTTTTGATCTGAAAAGATCAGATGGAGTATATGGCCGTTTCTGGGCTGGAGCTACTGGTTTTCATGAAATGATGGGAGACATTATTGGAGTGGAAGCTGCAAATGCCTATATCAATCAAATTGGTTGTCCGAATTCTGTAAGAACTGATGCTGGTGTAGTGATCAATAACCCAAGTGCTGTAAATACACAATACGCTTTATTGCGTTCAGTGAATTTCAATGCACAAGGTGGAGGTAACCCAGTTTATTATGAGTGGGCTTATATGTATAATTTAATTACATCCGCTAATACAGTATTAGATATTGCCAATAAAACTCAGTTTTCAGGTGGTACTGCTGCTGCGGCAACAAAATTAGCTACTATCACTGCTTGGTGTAATTTCTGGAAAGGATATGGCTATAGCAGAATTGGTTCTATATTTTATGCTGGATTGATCAACAATGGTGTGAATGGCTCTACTAATGGCAATTATGTAACAAAAGAAGCCATTATGGCTGAAGCTGAAGCTAATTTTGCTAGAGCAGTAACAGCAATAAATGCCGCTACTTCTACTACAGATTATACTACAACTTTAAAAAGTTTAATTCCTGCCTATCTTCAAATAGGTAAAGGAACAGTTCCAACAGGTGCTGCATGGATTCGTAATATCAATACCATGCGTGCAAGAAATATTTTGGTGAACAATTTGGTATCTGCTATGACTCCAGCTCAGTGGGCACAGATTCAAACTTTAACTACTGCTGGTATCACTGCTTCTGACCCTGTATTTACAGGAAGAACAGATGCCAATGGAGATTTCTTAGGAACTACTATTGCAGACAAAGTACAATCAAGTGCAAGTGCTACCAATACGTATAAGTTAAGTGAACGTTTTGTACAGGAATTCTTTCCTGGTGATAGACGTCTTACTCAAAATGTTCGTCCATTAAATGCGGGTGTTGGTATCTTCAACCAAGATCGTGGAAATAGCTTCAATACTCGTTGGACATTGTATAATGGCGGAAACAACGTTGCTGGTGCTATTATTTATGCCAATACTTTAGCTGGTGCAAACGAAATTACTCTTTGTGGTACTTTTGAAGAAAATCAATTGATGTTAGCTGAAGCCTTGATTCGTCTTGGTGGTCAAGCTAATATTGATCAGGCTGATAATATTATAGATGCTGTAAGAACTTATCAAGGCGCTGGTTTAGCTCCAATTGGTAACGGTTTATCACAAGCAGCTTCTGCTGAGATTTTAAGAAGAGAAAGAAGAGTTGCTTTAGCATTCAAAGGGCTTTCTTTCTACGATGCTCGCAGATACGATATTATTGCTCCAACTAAGTCTAGAACTGGTTGTGTATTACTTGCTGGTACAGCTGGTACATTAAACACCAATGCTACTATAACTTATGGTTTCTTAGATTATTGGGATGTTCCGGATAATGAATTGGCTTACAATCCTGCAGCTTCAGGAAGTGCACCAATCAAAAATCCTAAATAAGAATCTCTAGTTTCTCTTGTTTAATTTTAAGTACGCGGGCCCCATTCATGGGGCCCGCTTTTTTTATTCTTCAATTGAATAAACAGTAACTTTGTAGTTAATTTTTAACCATGTACAAGATCATATTGCTCTTATCATCATCATTATTCCTCAATCTGATTCAAATAATTGCCCAGCCGGGTTTAGGACAGAAATCAGGAAAATGGGACAGCCAGGTTTATATACAAGATGTAAGTGGCCGTCCAATGAGTGCTAAATACTTAGGTGTAGATGGATTCCCTTATTTAATAAAGGATTTCAAAATTGGATCAATAGAATTAAAGAATGGAAGAAAATTTACTACTGTTCCATTCAAATTAGATTTAGTTGCCCAGGAAGTTATTTTTCTGTCTCCAGATAAAGAAGAAGGGGTTATTGGGAGCGATTTTGTAAAAGAAGTTTCTTTATCAGATACTACTGAATCGGGTGTTGTTTCATATGTTTTAAGATCAGGATATCCTGCAATAGACAATTACAAGCCAAATCAATTTTGCTTGATAATTGCAGATGGTAAAATCGCTTTATTAAAGTCGATGGTTAAAACTATTGACACAAGAAAGAATGAATTATCAGGAGAAATCTCCAAAGAATTTGCTTTATCAGAAGATTTCTTTTCTTACCAAAATGGGGTGATGAGAAGGTTTAAAAGAGATAAAAATGAAGTATTCGATCTTTTCTCCAAACAAAGAGATAAAATCGAAGCATTTATAAAAGCCAATAAAGGCTCGTTCAAAAACGAACAATACCTGGCTTCAATTTTTAATTATTATAACAGCTTATAGTTTAATCTCTTCTTCATGTTCATTGAAAAATCTGAATTCAATGATATGATAATTGGTATTCTCCTTCACTTTAATTTTTGTCTTAAACTTCTTACTCCAGCGCTTAACAATATTGCTGAAGAATCCTTTGGTTAAATGCGAATAAACGATCGGATTAACTACGAGTGTAAGGTTTTTATGCGCATGAGAACTTAAATAATACAAGCGCTTTTCTATTTCATCTTCCAATAATAAAGTAGAAGTAATTTTTCCTGTTCCATTACAAACCGGGCAAGATTCTGAAGTATTGATATTTACTTCAGGGCGCATTCTTTGACGCGTAATTTGCATCAAACCAAATTTAGAAATAGGGAGTACCGAATGCTTTGCTCTGTCTGGTTTCATAAAACCTTCCATTGCTTCCTGTACTTTTCTTTTATTATCTGGCAATTTCATATCAATGAAATCTACCACAATAATTCCTCCGATATCGCGTAAGCGCAATTGGCGTGAAATCTCCTCAGCCGCTTCCATATTGGTTTGTAGGGCATTCTCCTCCTGGTTATTGCTCACACTTTTAAAGCCGCTATTCACATCGATCACATGTAAAGCTTCAGTATGCTCAATAATTAAATAAGCGCCACTAGGTAAGTTCACCGTTTTTCCGAAAGAAGCTTTTACTTGTTTGGTAATTCCATATTGATCAAAAATCGGCAATCCTCCACCTTGATATAAACTAACAATATCTGTTTTATCTGGTGCAATTCTTTGAATATAATTTTGAGTAACGGTAAATAAATTTTTATCATTTACTACTACTTTATTAAAATCTGCACTCAATAGATCGCGCAGTATACTCGTAGTTTTTGTTTCTTCACTTAATATACGAATGGGCGCAACTGCTCCTTTTAAATTGGCTTGAATACTTTTCCAATTATCGGTAATGGCCAATAAATCTTGATGCAATTCTGCAGTGCTTTTCCCTTCTGCAGCGGTACGTACAATAATGCCGAAATTTTTAGGGCGAATGGCTTCTACAATTTTATGTAATCGCTTACGCTCTTCGGAAGAATGAATTTTTTTAGAAACAGCCACTATTTCATTGAATGGGGTAACAACAACAAATCTACCAGGCAATGAAATTTCGCAACTTAAACGAGGTCCTTTTGCAGCAATGGGTTCTTTTAAAATCTGAACCAATACATTGGGTTTTCCGCTAAGTACTTCATTGATCTTTCCGCTTTTTACAATCTCCGGTTCTGTTTGAAATTTGGCAAAATCAAAACCATTTGGCTCTTTATCATTCATGGCCATTTGGGTGTACTTGATAATTGATTTTACATAGGGGCTAAGGTCGGTATAGTGTAGGAATGCATCTTTCTCAAAACCTACATCCACAAATGCTGCATTCAGTCCTGGTATGAGCTTTTTTACCTTGCCTAAATACAAATCGCCTACTGCAAAATGCATATTGGCGCTTTCGTTATGTAGCTCAACCAGTTGTTTATCTTCTAAAAGGGCTATTTCTACACCTGTAGGTGCTGCGTTAATTATCAGTTCTTTGTTCACTATGGCAACTTTAAAATACAAATACACTCTCCTAATTGCAGGCAGTGTTCATCTACTTAAACTATACAGTGTCGTTGCTTAGAAGGAAGGAAAGTAAGTAAAGTTGCAGCTAGAAGGATGCAGCGACATCATGTAGAAAAGTATTAAATGCACCACAACATGGGTTGCAGTGCATTTAAAGTATGTACAATAGAAGCAGAATTATTTATTCTTCTTCTTATGACGGTTCTTTCTCAAACGTTTTTTTCTTTTGTGCGTCGCAATTTTATGACGCTTTCTTTTCTTACCACAAGGCATACCAAGACATTTTAAATAGTTAAACAATAATTTATTTTCTCAACTCAATGATTCTTTTGTTCAGCTCTTCCTTTGCTTCAGGAATATTCACCAATTGCTTTGCTTTTTCATAATAAACAATCGCATTGGCTTTATCTCCTTTTAGGTCATATGATTCAGCAATATGAAATACTGCTTCAACATTGGTAGGTTCGGCTTTTAAAACAGCTAAAAAACGTTCAATCGCTTTATCGTATTGACCACTTTTTTTGCCTCCAAGGCCTAAAACCATCTGACCATATACATTTCCGGGGTTGCGTTGAACCACTTCCCGCACCGGTAAAATACCCTCCATAGGGTTGCTACTGATGTTTCCGAAGATATAACAGGCGCCAAGTCCAATCTTGCTGGAATCATTAGCAGGATTGATTTTCAGGGCGTTTTCTAAAAGAACTTTTGCGTTACTAGCTAACCATGTTTGCATGGCTGGCTCCGACGTTGCCATTAGTCTATCTAAAAACAAGCGGGCGGCAAAGGTGAGGCTTTTTTCAGAATTTTCCAACTTAGATGCTTCAGCAGTATAATATGCATAGGGTTCAAACAATTTGGCCGAATCTTTCCAGAACCTAGCCAATTGGTGATATACATGAATTTGTTGCTCGTTAACATCCCCACGTATTACAGAATTTTCTAATGCAGTAATTCTTTGGGACTGTTCAGGGCTTAATTTCTGCTTGGCTTCGGCCAAAATATCCTTCTTAAAATCGATTTTTTCGGCTTCATGATCGTGCCCATCATTCTCGGAATGCGGGGTATTTGTTTTAACCGGAACGGTTCTTCCGCCAAAATACAATCCGAATAATAAAACCAGGGATAAGACAGTAAGTATAATAGGAGACTTCTTCACTTAGCGATTTAATTTTCGCAAAGGTAACTTACTTACGCTTGCTTTTTACCTCACTAACAAATTCTTTAGCGGGTTTAAAAGCAGGAATAAAATGTTCAGGAATTTCAACAGCAATATTCTTTTTGATATTTCTTCCAATTTTAGCTGCTCTTTTCTTGGTGATAAAACTCCCAAACCCACGTATATATATGTTTTGGCCTTGAGATAGGCTATCTTTTACTTCCTTGAACATGGTTTCTAAAGTAACCAATACATCCACTTTTGGGATGCCAGTTTTTTCAGAAATGTTATTGATGAGATCTGATTTTCTCATTGTGGATGATTTATGACCATTTATGGTACTTAAAGTAAAATAAAAAATGTGAATTATACAAGAAAGATATAACTATTTTTGTCAATTTATACTTCGTACCTCAAATAATTCAACCACTTACAGTTATAAAATTGATTATATATTTAACATTTAGCCATAAAAATTGAGCAATTCTTTAAAAAATAGCGAAAACTCCCTCGAAAAATCGGCTAAAACCTTGTTTACTAAGCGGTTAATGACTTGGAATACTCAATTTAACAGGCGATTAATGCCCTGGAAAGGGGAAAAGGACCCCTATAAGATTTGGCTCAGCGAAATCATCCTTCAACAAACAAGGGTGGAGCAAGGATTGGCTTATTATAATCGATTTATTGAAAAATATCCGAATATTCTGGACTTAGCCAATGCCAAAGACGAACAGGTGTTTAAATTATGGGAGGGCCTTGGTTATTATTCTCGTTGTAAAAATCTATTAATTACAGCTAGGTATATTGCTTTTGAATTAGGAGGCATTTTTCCAACACATTATGAAGAATTATTACAATTAAAAGGAGTTGGTCCATACACTGCCGCTGCAATTGCATCTTTCGCCTATAATCAGCCATATGCTGTTGTGGATGGAAATGTGTTTAGGGTAATCGCAAGGTATTTTGGAATGGATGAACCAACTGATTCTACTACAGGCAAATTTTTATTTACAAAATGGGCCAATGAATTATTATTGGTGAAAGAACCTGGTTTGTATAACCAGGCTATTATGGATTTTGGGGCTACCGTTTGTAAGCCAGCATTGCCATTATGTGCTACTTGTATTTTGAATGAAAACTGCACTGCACTTGCTTTTGGCAAGGTGAATGTTTTGCCAGTAAAATCAAAACTGATTCAAAAAAAATACCGCTGGTTTTATTATTTTATTTTTCAAATGAATGGCAAAACGGCCATTATGCAAAGAGTCAATAAAGATATCTGGCAAGGCTTACATGAATTTTATTTGTATGAATCATCCAAAGAAATAAAATGGAATAAAGCATCGATCGATCAATTTTTACACGATCAATTAGGGATAGAAGAAGCTTCGATCATCCAGATTTCTACTCCCAAAAAACAACAATTGACCCATCAACAAATTAATGGACAGTTTATTAAAATCAACCTTCAAAAAATACCCAATGCTTTGAGTGGATTGCAATGGATGAACAAGTCTGCATTGAAGCAATTGGCATTCCCAAGGTTCATTACTGCTTATTTCGAAGACCCACTTTAACTTCAATTTTATAGTAGAAGTAATTTATTTAACAAAAAAGGGGTATTTTTAAACGAAGATTTGTCAATACCAAAAATGTTCTACTATGCGTGGTGTTAATAAGGTCATGTTGATTGGCAATTTGGGCAAAGATCCCGATGTGCAGCAATTAGAAGGCAATATAGCAGTAGCCAAATTTCCATTAGCAACTACAGAAACCTATAAAGACAGAACAGGCAAACTAGTATCACAAACAGAATGGCATACAGTTGTTTTATGGCGAGGCTTGGCCGAACTGGCTCAAAAATTTCTCCATAAAGGAAGCCTTATTTATGTGGAAGGTAGATTAAGAACCAGAAGTTGGGAAGATAAAGAAGGACATAAAAAATTTGCAACCGAAATAGTAGGAGACAATCTGATAATGCTCGATAAAAGAGCTGATTCACCTGGCGGACCAGGTTTTGGAGAAGGATTAGAAGGTTTTGGCGATTCACCTACTTTATTACCCGACCCTGGAGATTCTCTGCCATTTTAATGACCAATAAATGATATTTTTGCGACTGTCGATTCTTTAACTAAATCAACCAACTTTGGATCACCACCCCGTTATTGGATACTTATCATCTCTACATTTTTTAGCAGCTATACAAGCTCAGGGTACTACCGTACTCATCATGTTATTGATCTGTTTATTGTTTCTTTCCTTTGTTCTTGCAGGAGCTGAAGTGGCTTTTTTTTCACTCACACATAAAGACATCAATGTATTAAGGTCTAAGCAACAACCTCCCTATCAACGAATTGTAGATATGTTGGAGGAGCCAAAAGTGTTATTAGGTTCCTTACTGATTGCGAACAGTTTTATTAATATCTCCATCATTATCATTTCTAATTTACTCATCGATCAAATGTTCAACTTCGAACAGTTCAATGCTGCCTGGGTAGAATTTCTGATCAAAGTAATAGCTGTATCATTTGTGTTGGTTTTATTTGGAGAAGTAATGCCAAAGGTGTTGGCAACGCAAAACAATATTCGATTTGCAAAAGACTTTGGTGGGATTGTACAATTTCTTACTTACTTAACATCTGGATTGAGCAGAAGACTGGTGAAGTACTCCGATATTATTGAAAGAAAATTATCTACAAGAACCAATGGTGCCTATAGCTTAGAAGAATTAGACCATGCCATTGATATTACTACAGAAAACACCGCTTCGGAAAATGAAAAAAATATCCTGAAAGGAATTGTAAAATTTGGAAATATCACTGTAAAACAAGTGATGAAAACCAGGGTAGATGTGCACGGAATTGATGATGAAACCAGTTTTGCTACATTAATGGAAACGGTTAGAGAATTGCATTATAGCCGCCTCCCTGTTTTTAAAGAAGAATTGGATAATGTAGTAGGGATGATCCATACAAAAGATCTTTTGCCCTTTTTAGATGAAGCAGATGATTATAATTGGCATGGGTTAATTAGGCCTCCCTATTTTGTTCATGAACAAAAACTAATTGAGGATCTGCTCAACGATTTTCAGGCGAAGCGAATTCATTTTGCAGTAGTGGTAGATGAATTTGGAGGAACCAGCGGAATTGTTACACTCGAAGATATTCTGGAAGAAATTATTGGTGATATTAAAGATGAGTTTGATGAAGAGGAATTGGGCCATAAAAAATTAGATGACCATAATTATATTTTCGAAGGAAAAACCATGATCAATGATGTTTGTAAAGTGATGGGATTAGGTGCCGATACTTTTGATGATATTAAAGGGGAGAGTGATTCTTTGGCTGGCTTGGTTTTAGAAATAGCTGGCGAGATACCATTAGCTGCTACGGTTTTAAGTTCTGGAGAATTTGAATTCACCGTTTTAGAAGTAGCTAAAAACAGAATCAATAAAATTAAAGTGACTATTAAAAAAGTATTGAGCGAAGATTAATCCTAAAAAAATGCAAAAACGGTTGCTGGTAATATTGGTTTTGATCCCTTTTTGTTTTATTTTTTTTGCATGCAATAGTCCATTCACTCCAAAGCAGGTTGGATATTTTAATATCCCTTTCCCTAAAAAAGAATACCAATTGTTTAATCAATCCGGCTATCCATATACTTTTGAATATCCAGTATATGCCACTATTACCAAAGACAGTACTTTCTTTGAACAAACCACAGAAAATCCATGGTGGATCAATATTAATTTTCCATCCTTCAATGGAAGAATTTATGTGAGTTATAAAGCAATTGGAGTGAATCGTTTTGACACCCTGATTAAACAATCATTTGCTCTAACTGGTAAACATACCAGCAAAGCGTATTCAATTGATGATTCACTGATCAATACCAGTAATGGAGTTCATGGTGTTTTTTTTACAGTAGGAGGAGATGTGGCAACCGCTAATCAATTCTTCTTAACCGATTCAACTAAACATTTTTTTCGGGGAGCACTTTATTTTGATGCAACCCCCAATGCCGATTCTTTGGGAATTGTCAACCATTTTTTAATGGAAGATGTTAAACATTTGATTAATAGTTTTAAGTGGCGTAAGAACCAACCCTAGTTGATTATTCGCCTATCTTTACACAAATAGTAAGCAATAATGATAGCAATAGATCATGTACTGGTAAGTGACGATGTGGTTTCCGAACAATTTGTTTGCGATCTCAACAAATGCAAAGGTGGTTGTTGCGAAGATGGCGATGCTGGGGCTCCTATGGAGAAATGGGAATTAAAAAAACTCGACGAATTTTATGATGTCATTAAACCTTATATGACTAAGGAAGGCATCGCAGAAGTTAAAAGAGCTGGGAAATACGTCTATGATCAAGAATTTGGTTGGGTAACTCCAACCATTGATGGGGCAATATGTGCTTATGGTTTAAAAGACGAAAACGGAATTATCAAATGTGGAATTGAACAAGCTTATAATGATGGAAAACTGGATTGGAAAAAACCATTGAGTTGTCATTTATTTCCAATACTCACTAAAAAGAGTAAAAAAGACCCCGATATAGAATATGTAAATTATCAACCAAGAACAGACTTATGTAAATCGGGTTGCAATCTGGGTAAGAAATTAAAAGTACCTGTGTATATTTTTTTAAAAGATGCATTGATCAGAAAATATGGTGAGGAGTTTTACAATGCATTGTCTGCTTCTGCTGAGCAGCTAAAAAAACAATCGTCCAATGAATAATAATGCGGCATCATTTATTGCGAAGAGTACCATCAAATCTGCAGACTTAGACCATCGCAGAAAAATCAATTTCAATATCAGTAAATACAATGCTGTTGTACCTATCGGAAAAAAACAGTTTACTGATGTAATGGCTGCACGTGAAATGGCCAAGAATAAAAAATGGGATGCCATTGAAAATTTAGATAAATACCTGGAAGAGTTTGAGAAAAAAATAACGGAGAGAGGAGCTAAAGTGCTATGGGCTGAAACAGGCAATCAGGCTTTGGAATATATCGGTGCTATTTGTAAGCAAGCCAATTGCAAAACATTAGTTAAGAGCAAGAGCATGGTTACGGAAGAAATTCATTTGAATGACTACCTGGGATCCAATGGTATTGAAAGTGTTGAAACCGATTTAGGAGAATATATTCAACAGTTAGATGGAGAAGCACCATATCATATTGTGACGCCTGCAATGCATAAGAGTAAAGAAGATGTTGCAAAATTATTTGCTCAAAAATTAAGTACTCCAGGTGGGTTGACACCAGAGGAACTTACCCTTGTTGCAAGAAAAAAATTGCGTGAAAAATATGTGCAGGCCGAAGTAGGTGTTACCGGGGCGAATTTTATATTGCCAGATATTGGCGCTATTGCAGTTACCGAAAACGAAGGCAATGCCAGATTAAGCTGTGCCTGGCCTAAAACACATATCGTTATTGTAGGTATTGAAAAAGTAATTCCGTCGGTGCATGATCTTGCTTTGTTTTGGCCATTGCTATCTACTTATGGAACGGGTCAAAAAGTAACGGTTTATAATACGATTATCGCAGGTCCAAAGCAGCCCAATGAAACAGATGGTCCGGAAGAAATGATCGTTATTCTTTTAGATAATGGAAGAACCAATTTATTGGCCAATCCAACCGCTAGAGAGGCATTGTACTGTATAAGATGTGGGGCTTGTTTAAATGCTTGTCCTGTATATAAAAATATTGGAGGTCATGCATATGAAACTACTTATAGCGGACCGATAGGAGAAGTGATTACTCCCTATTTAAGTGGGATGGAAGAATACAAGCATTTAAGTTATGCTTCATCACTTTGTGGTAATTGTACCGAGGTATGCCCTGTACGAATCAACCTGCACGAATTATTATTAGACAATCGTCACGAATCTGTGAAGCAAGGAACCAGTACTATCGCAGAACGTTTGGCTTGGAAAGCCTGGAAAACTGCCAGTTTAAACCGTTTTATGATGAATGCTGCGAATTCAAAAATGAAAAACTGGGTAGTGAATAAGGTCTTCAAAGGATGGACTGCTCACAGAAGTGAATTGGATTTTAGTAAGCAAACTTTTAATGAACGTTGGAAACAATCGCATGACTAATGATGGTTCTACTATATTGGTTTATTGTAGTATCACCAATGAACGTCTTCGCTATATTGTTGAACAGGTTTTTGAATCAAAAGCAACAATTACCAATTCTGTTGATGAGTTCAACCAATTTGACGGATATAAAATTAATTATTCCGACCAACAAAAAAAGACTGCGTCCATTGAAACTGAGCAAATTAACGCTCAGTCAATTCAAATTATTCCGCATGAATTATTGTATGAAGAAAATATTCGTGTTCAATCTATTGTTTGTTTTGAGTGGGAGGGATTGACTGCATTTTTCAAAACTTCCGATAACGAGTTATTGCCTTTTGATTTTTTTGCAGCTTCTTTTTATTTGATATCTCGTTACGAAGAATATTTACCACATACTAAAGATCAATTTGGCCGATACGAACACACTAATAGCATTGCCTATCAACATCATTTTATACAATTCCCATTAATTCAATTGTGGAGGAAAAAAATATTTGAAAAAATAGGCTATCCTTTGAATGATTTAACATCTAGTTTTTCTTTTATACCGACCTATGATATTGATATAGCGTATAGTTACCGATATCATACTATAGCAAGAAATGTTATTGGTTTTTTTAAAGATTTAATAAAGGCAGATGCTAATGCTATTATTGAAAGACTTCAAGTGCTGGAAGCTGTTCAAAAAGATCCTTATGATATTTATGAATGGTTGAATTTATTGCATGAAAGTTTACAATTAAAGCCCATTTATTTTTTTCTGGTTGCGGCTAAAAGAAAGGGGCTGGATAAAAACATTAGTCCTGCTAATCAATCAATGCAGCATTTGATCATGCAGCATGCACAACAATATTCAATAGGTATTCACCCATCTATTCAATCAAATACACAGCCGTCTTTACTGAGTAGTGAAATAAAAAAACTATCATCTATAGTAAGTACAAAAATTTCTCATTCGAGAAACCATTATATCCAAATTCAATTACCGCAAAGTTTTGAGCGCTTAATTGAAGCAGACATTGCCAACGATTATTCAATGGGTTATCCAACTATAAATGGATTTAGAGCATCTTATTCAAAACCGTTTAGATGGTTTAATTTAAACACCAATCTGCCAACCCAATTAATGATACATCCATTTTGCTATATGGATGCAACAGCTATATTTCATGAAAGGATTACTCCACAAAAAGCTGCAGAAGATCTACAGTATTATTTTAATACTGTTAAATCAGTAGGTGGAGAATGCATTGCCATTTTTCATAATAATATGCTAACCAATCAAATTGAATTTAAACCTTGGAGAAATGTATTTGTAGATTTTTTATTATCTAATTTCACTAAATAAAATAGCTTCTTGTGTATATTTACTTCTCATGGAACAGTTAAACACAGGAATATGTATAATTGGTGCTGGCCCTGCTGGTGTATTAACTAGTTTAATGCTTTCAAAAAATGGGATAAAAAGCATTTTGATTGATAAAGAGAGCTTTCCAAGAAATAAAGCCTGTGCCGACTGTATTACTGGTAATACTATCAGGATTGTTAAAGAGATTGACCCTGATTTAATAAAAGGCTTAGTAGCTAAAGAGGATATTGTAACAATAAATGGAGTCTATGCTTACTCTTCGAGTTTAAATAAATTAAAAGTTCCATTCAAGAATTTAGAAAAGGATTTAGATGAACCATCATGTTATGGTATTTCTAGGCTAGAATTTGATAATCATTTGATCAATCTGGCTAAGAAAGACGCTAATATTACTGTAATAGAGAATTTCAATGCTTCTAGTGTTTATATAAAAAATGAAAAAGCATTCGTACAAGAATTGAATGGCAAATTAATTATTGCAGATTTATTGGTGGTGGCAAACGGCTCTAATTCTATTTTGAGTGAACAATTGGGCAAATTTAAAAAGCAAGAAAAACATACTGCGGTTGGAATTAGAGGATATTTTACAAATGTGACGATGCCATATCCTAACTATTGTGAATTGTTTTTATTTAGGAAATTAATGCCAGGAGGGGCTTATTTAACTCCGCTGCCAAATAACATGGTTAATATGAATTTGGTTGTTCGAATGGATAAACTGAAAAAGCATAAAATAGACTTAAAGGAAACCCTGAATGAGTATATTAACAAACACCCAATTTTTAAAGAAAGATTTAAGGATGCACAACTAGTTGGAAACTTACAAGGCAGTACACTTCGACTAGGAACAAAGAAGCGAAAAATTGCGGGTGATCATTTTATTTTAGTGGGTGATGCAGCGGGACTGGTAGACTTATTAAGTGCAAATGGTTTGCCACAAGCATGTATGAGTGCAAAAATTGCAGCTAAACACCTTACAAATGCAATAAAGAATAACAACTTTAAGAAAGCAGCTTTAATTGATTATGAGAAAGAAGTACATCATGCAACTGCTAATTATTTAAAGCTTAGCAAAATAGTATCTCCTTTATTTAAGAGTGAATTGTTTTTAAATTTATTTGATTTTGGTCTGAACTTTATTACTAAAAAAAGTTCAGAAAATGAAGCTCTTGAAGATCTTGTATATAATGGTAATGCAGCAAAATCCTTGATCAACCCTTTGTTTTACAGAAAACTTTTCTTTGGGCTAAAGAATAGCTCATCTTCATAATTCGAGATTAGTCTATAGGCTCAATCAACGATATTTTTTGCTTTTTTATGCTATGATTTACAATATAAACACCAATAATTGTGATCATTGATCCAATAATAATGTTTGTTGTAAGTGCTTCTCCAAACACAAGAGAGCCAACAAGAATAGCAACAATAGGGTTAATATATGCATACAATGATGCAACTGAAGGCTCTAAGTTTTTCATGGTATAGATAAATGCAACAAAGGCGAAGATGGATCCCATGCCTACGAGATAGCTTATCGAAATCCAGGTAGAAGGTACAATTTGATTTAAAGGAATCATGCCGCCAGAAATAATTGCCAAAACAAATAATATAATAGAGCCCAATAACATTTGCCACCCGGTAGCATAATAAGGATTCATGTCGAACTTATTTCTTGAGATGAGTATTGTACCAACACTCCAGCTTAACATAGCAATTACCGAAAACACTATACCAGTAAGATATCCTGCTGCATGATGGTGAAAAGCATTTTCATAAAAAACCAATACAATGCCAGATATTCCAATAGTAATCCCAATAAAAGTGCTGGTTGTTATTTTGGTATTTTTAAAGAAAATTTTTTCAATCAATACAACACATAATGGGTATAAAGCGGCAATCAATGCACCAAGACCACTTGATATATATTTCACCCCAACACTGGCAAAACCATTGGCAGATACAAAAAGTAAAATTGCCATCAGGGCTAACCATTTTAGTTGCTTCCAATTGGGGAGTTTTGCACCCTTAAGTATGAAAAATCCAGTAAATAAAATACCTGCAATGCCTTGTCTAATAGCAGATACCTCTAAGGCAGGTGTATGTTGAACAGCCATTCTACTGGCAACCCATGTGGTTCCCCAAACGGTGCTGGTGATGGTAAGTGCTATATAGGCTTTCTGCTTGGTGGTCAATGCATGATTGATTAATGTTTGAAATGCCTTGTTCCAGTAAGCACCATTGCCAATTGATGATTAACGCAATACTCAATACTATCTTTATCTCTAACCGATCCGCCAGGTTGAATAAATACTTCGATTCCCGCTTCATGCGCTATCTGAACACAATCATTGAAAGGAAAGAATGCATCTGATGCAAGCACTGCTCCGCTTAAATCGAAATTAAATTGATGAGCTTTTTCAATAGCATGCCTAAGAGCATCTATTCTGCTTGTTTGACCACATCCCTTGCCAACCAATTGCATGTTGTTGATTAAGGCAATGGCATTGCTTTTTAAATGTTTACAAACAATATTGGCAAATATCAAATTCGTTTTTTCTGAATCGGTACAAGTTCTTCCCCCTACTTCATCCCATTTTTCATAGTTGGCATTATCTGCATCTTGTTCCAATGAACCATTCAATATAGATTTTACAATCCTTGTAGTTTTGAAAGAACCAGTTTTTAATTGCAAGAGAATTCTATTTTTCTTGCCTTTTAATACGCTAAGTGCGTCTTCATTAAAAGAAGGGGCAATCAAAACTTCAAAAAACAATTCATTAATGGCTTGAGCTGTGCTAATATCGATGGGCTTATTACAAACCAATACTCCTCCAAATGCACTCTCCGGATCGCCAGCTAGAGCTGCATCCCAACTTTCTTTTACACTTGCTCTTGCTGCGATTCCACATACATTGGTATGTTTAATAATTCCAAATACAGCTTCTTTACTTTCGCTGAAATCGGTGATTAATTGAATAGCTGCATCAACATCTACTAAATTATTATAAGAGAGTTCTTTGCCATTTAATTGAGTAAATACTTGCTCTAAATTTCCTTTGAATACAGCAGTTTGATGTGGGTTTTCTCCATAACGCAATACCTGTTCTTGTATTGGGTTGAAATAATTACTAATGGCAATATCATATTGCATCACTACTTCAAAAGCCTTTGCTGCAAAAGCTCTTCTTTGTTCAATGCTGGTTTCTCCTTTTTGATTGATCAATAATGCTTCTAGCTCAGCATAACTGTCTTTTGCGGCAATGACTGTAATGTCTCTGAAATTCTTTGCTGCAGCACGAATCATAGAAGGCCCACCAATATCAATTTTTTCGATGATTAATTTTTCTTCGTTGGTATTCTTCAACGTTTCTTCAAAAGGATATAGGTCTACAATCACCAGATCAATTTCAGGTATTTTGTATTCCTTCATTTCTTGTAAATCCTGGGCTTCATACCTTCTTCCTAATATTCCACCAAAGACAGCGGGATGCAATGTTTTTACCCTTCCTCCTAAAATAGATGGATAGGTAGTTAAACTTTCAACTGGCACGCAATTGATTCCCAAACTCTCTAAGAAGGTTTGAGTTCCGCCAGTAGAATAAATGGTAATTCCTAAAGACTTTAATTGACGTGCAATAGGCTCCAGACCATCTTTATAAAAGACAGAGATGAGCGCAGATTGAATTTTTTTTTGCATATTTTATTGCTTTTGGCCCCGGGCAGTTTTGGGGCAAAAATTATAGATTAAATTCAAACGCACCTTTTTCAGGTACTGAATGATGGCGCAAATGTAAGCGCTCTGCTTCTTTTTTCCATTGCTCTATTTTCCACATTGTATTGCTACAATCAAATACAAATTGGGTACAATTGAAGTAAACACTCAGATTTTCCAAGCCAATAAGCGGGTTGCCAGAAAGAATGATCAAATCGATTGGATGATTGGCTAAATAGCCAGGCAACTTAAATGCAGCATTTACCATCAATACTCGTTTTTTTGGGCCAAGGATGAGTGGAATGGAGCCAATGCCTTGTTGGATGGGTGTTGCTGAATGGAAAGCAGCAGTATTTGCTCTGTATAAAATTCGGGTAGGGCTTAAGTAATTTTTGATGACTAATTGATTTTGATCAATAGAAGGATCTCCAATAAATTGATGATTTGTTCCTGCAAAAATATCTACAGCGCTTTTTTTAGGCAGATAATATACCATCAATTTATACTGCGATGCCGCTTTTATTTTGTCATTTGCATGAATGGCACAGCAAATGATCAAACAGAATAGTGCAACATAAATAGATGGTTTGTTTTTCTTCATAAGTCCAAACGCAATCAATAGAATGAAGGCAAATAAAAGGATTGTTTGCAGTAAATTGATTTGAATATCATGCGTTACTGCAAAAGGAATGTGTGCAGTATTTTCTATCACGTTATTCATTGAACGAATTAAAAAGCTTGTTAATTCGCCGATATAATTTGCAAAAAGTTTAATTGGAACAATTGCCACCAAAACAATCTCCAAATACAAAATAATTCCTGAGAGGGGAACAGCAATAAAGTTGGAAAAAATAAACAAATTGGGAAATTGATGAAAATAGAAAAGCAATAATGGAATGGTGCCAATTTGTGCTGCAATGGTTACTGATGTTAATTCCCAGCAAGTCCGTAATAATTTATTTTCAAGAAAAAACAGATTGCGAATTGTCTTTGAAAATGCTACAATACTTATGACTGCTGCATACGATAATTGAAAACCAATATCCCATAATTGTAATGGATTGAAATATAAAATACAAAATGCAGATGCTGCTATGCTGTTGTAGATAGGTGCTTTTTTTCGATAAGGTTGGCCTACAATGATAAAGCTGAACATGATAGCCGAACGCAGTATGGATGCAGCCGCTCCTGTAACAAAGGTAAAGGTCCAGATAACCAATAGCATTATGATCAATCTCAACCAATTGCCTATTCTCGTTTTACTGAGTGGTTTTAATAGAAATAGCAGTAGCCCATAGATCATTCCCAGATGCATTCCGCTAATAGCAATAATATGCACTAATCCTGTATTGCTATATGCTTGTAATAATTCAGGGTCAAGATTTTTTTTGTAGCCAATTAATAAAGCTTCTGCAATGCTTTTTTCTTTTGCCCCATGTATAAATTCTTGGATTGTATTAAGCACATATTGTTGAACAGAGGCTAACAAAAGATTGATATAGGATGGAGAAACGGTGCTTATTATTCGGTAATCATTATTGGTTAAATAGCATTGATAAAAAATTTGCTGAGAAGCTGCATAAGCTTTGTAATCAAAACCGCCAGGGTTATGAATGCTATTGATTGTATCTGGTTTTTTAATGAGCATTATTTGAGTACCTATTTTAATGCTCGATGCGATACTGTCTTTTTGGAAATAGAGCGCCAACTTTGTTTTGCCAATAACACCAGTTGTTTTTAGCGATTGTTTGCTATTCGATAATGGATCTGTAATACTAACTATAAGAGGTGCTTTGTTGGGTAGAACTGGTTTTTTTTGATGTGATTGAAGGAGCATCCATCCCAATCCAATGAAAATAATATGTATCAACAATCCTCCAATCCAATTATACCTGAATTTAATGGAGGTGGGTAAAAAATAGAATCCAATCAAAAAAATCATTCCAATGACCATTCCAATTTTCAACACGATTATTGGAAATAGCCAATAATGACCGAGTACAATTCCTTCAATGAACGCAATGCTTATTCGAATAAAAGGCAATCGGTACCAGGCAGTTTCTTTAAAAACCGTTTTCATACTTAACAAAATAAAAGGCTGCAAAAAATAGTGCAGCCTTTCAATATTATCTCAGGTATAATTACGGAATCTCTAGGGTTATCTACTCAGGTTCATACTGCGCTCTTTATACAAAGTGCGGAAATATGGATCTCTTAAATCTTTAATGAAGCGAATGGCTTCTCCTGTACTTTTCATTTCTGGCCCTAACTCTTTGTTTACTCCAGGAAATTTTTCGAAACTAAATACGGGCTCTTTAATAGCGTAGCCTTCTAATTTCTTTTCAATAACAAAGTCAGTAATTTTTGCCTCACCCAACATTATCTTGGTAGCAATATTTAAATACGGAATTTGATAGGCTTTTGCAATGAATGGGGTAGTTCTCGAAGCACGTGGGTTTGCTTCAATCACATATACTTTATCGTTTTTAATCGCGAACTGTATATTGATCAATCCTTTGATGTGTAAAGCTCTTGCAATTTTTTCTGCATAAAACTCCATGGTTTCAACTACCAGTGGTGTAAGGTTGAAAGCAGGCAATACTGCATTACTATCGCCACTATGAATACCAGCAGGCTCAATATGTTCCATTACGCCCATGATATGGAAGTTCTCTCCATCAAATATGGCATCTACTTCTGCTTCCTGGCATCTGTCTAGAAAATGATCGATTAAAATTTTATTTCCTGGGAGATGTTTCAATAAACTGATTACTGCTTTTTCTACTTCCTCATCGTTGATAACAATCTTCATTCTCTGACCACCGATTACATAACTAGGTCTTACTAAAACCGGATAACCTACTCTGTTGGCCACTCGAATTGCTTCATCTGCATCGAAAGCAGTTCCATATTCGGGATAAGGAATATTCAATTCTTTCAATAAATCGCTGAAACGACCACGATCTTCAGCAATATCCATATTGTCGAATGAAGTTCCCACAATTGGAACTCCCTTCTCGTGTAATTTTCTGGCTAATTTCAAAGCGGTCTGACCACCTAATTGTACAATGATGCCATCGGGTTTTTCTAATTCAATGATCTCCCATAAATGTTCCCAAAATACTGGCTCAAAATAGAGTTTGTCGGCCATGTCGAAATCGGTGGAAACCGTTTCGGGATTGCAATTCACCATGATCGATTCAAAACCACATTCTTTAATGGCCAATAATCCATGTACACAACAATAATCAAATTCAATACCCTGCCCAATTCTATTAGGGCCACTGCCTAAAACAATAATTTTTTTCTTTTTAGAAGGGATCGATTCGTTGGAATTAAGTGTTGGAGTCATTTTCTAGTAGAATTGCGCAAAATTAGGGTTACGGAGCAATTTTTCGGGTTATTTTTTTAAAAATTGTTCTATTCGGGCAGATTCATGGTGTTTATGGCTCATTTTAGTAAATTCGAACCTGCTCAGCAAAGCATACAAATGAAGAAAAGCATAAAGATTACCTTGATTTTGTCTAGTGTTTTACTGGGCCTGGTTCTATTGATAGTGGTGTTCATTTCACCAATTTCCAAATATTTGATCGAAAAATACAGTGAGGAGTACATAGGGCGTAAAATCACCATGAATAGTTTATCCATTAATATTTTTAATGGAAGCGTCACGGCAAAAGGATTCACCGTAAACGAAGCCAAGTCCAGCAAAGCATTTTTTAAAACGGATATTTTGGATTTGAATATTGCTGTATATAAATTATGGGCAGGAAAATACGATATCACTTCTGTTGAATTAGCGCATCCATATATTCAGATTATTCAAAAAGGTGATCATTTTAATTACGACGATTTGATGAAGCGATTTGTTTATGAAGATCCGAAGGCAAAAAAAGATAGCGCTGCAAAACCAGTACAATACTGGGCAAGAAATATCAAAGTAAAAAACGCAACGGTTCTTTATACGAATACAAAACCCCTTACTAAAATCGAATTGATAAAAGGAGAACTATCTATTCCTCTGATTGCCTGGAACGATCCTGTGTATAAAATCCAATCTGGTTTTTCTTTGGCAACAGGGGGCAATTGCAAAGCTTATTTGGTATTCAACTCCAATACATATGATTATAAAGTAAAAGCAGAAGCAGACAAACTAAGCATCAGCTTTTTGTATCCTTATTTAAAAGATTACATGAAAGTGAAATCATTGGAAGGATTGTTAACAGCCAATATCTGGTTGACAGGTAATTTCAATCATCCCACTGCAGTGGCTTTATCTGGTTCCCTCAGAGCCAATCAGTTTGCGATAGTTGATCAAACCAATGAATTGCTTACAGCAATTGATGAAACCACTATTAAAATAGATACAATTAATACAGCCAATAACAGGTATAATTTTAGCTCAATCTATCTGGATCATCCATTTTTCAGATTGAGTATGTACGATAAAGGGTTTAACTATGAACGCATCATGACAACACCCATGGCTATTTCTGGAGATACCTCTTCTACTGTTTATTCCAATGTATTTTTAATGATGTCTGGCTACTTGCAGGAAATTGTTCGCGAGTATGATGTAAATAATTATAAAGTAAATCAGTTAAGAGTAACTCGTGGTCAATGCATTTTTACTGACTTCACGCATGGAGATAAATTCAGGTATGTACTCGATTCGATGACTTTGAGTAGTGATCGATTGAGTAGCTCCAATCCCTTTTTGTTATTCACGGTAAAATCTAGGTTGAATACTTCAGGTAAATTACAAGGCACTTTAAAAGTTGATCCAAAGCATTATAAGGATGTAGATATTGATGCATCTATCAAGGAATTATTGATCACCGATTTCAATCCTTATTCTAAATACTATGTAGCTACTCCTTTTTTAAATGGAACGATTTCTTATGTAAACCGAACCATTGTATTGGGTGGAAAATTAGACAGCAAGAATGTATTGGATGTGCAGCAAATTAAAACAGGTAAAAAAGTAAAGAACAGCACGGCTATGAATTTGCCCGTTCCCTTGGCTGTTTCATTATTAAAAGATGTAAAAGGAAATATTCATTTAGATATTCCTGTGAAAGGAAGTTTGGATGATCCAAAATTCAAATGGGGTAAAGTAGTTTGGGGTGTGGTGAAAAATTTAATTGTAAAAGCAGTAACTGCGCCATTTCGTTTATTGGCCAATTTGTTTGGCGGAAAAGAAGATGATTTTAAAGAAATGCAATTTGATTATGTGCAAACGGAGATCTTACCAAATCAGCAAACCGTACTTGATCGCCTGGCCAAAATTGCTACCGATAAACCCGATATTAAATTGGAGCTAACGCAAGTAACCAATATTGCCGATGAAACAGAAGCCATTGCTGTTTTTACCATGAAGAAAAAATACCTGGGCATTGCAGATGCTATCCCTGCTTCTCAAGTAAAACATCGCACAGACAGTATTACCAACAATGATTCTTCTTTTGTAAAATACATTAGTACTAAACTGGGCACAACAGCATCATTGCAATCCACCGAAGAAAAATGTGTACAGCTAATTGGCAGAGATAAAATTGCGCCTGAAGTGCAAGTGTTGATGCAGAAAAGAAATGAGGCGGTATTAAATTATTTGGTTAACCAGAAAAAAGTACCAGTTACCAATATTGCTATTGCCAATACAAAGGAGTTGAATCAATTGCAAAAAAGTGCTCCGCCTAAATATGTGATAAATGTTGCTACAAAAGAATAATTAATTAATTTTAGTTTTTAAAATAAATAATATGAAACAATTATTTCTATTCGCAAGTATGATTTTTCTTTTTGCTTGCTCAGGTGTAAAAGTGGCAAATGTAGAATCTTTGCCAGGTGCTGATTTCAGCAAATACAAAACTTTTGGTTTTTATGAAGTAAAAGCTTCTGGAGATACGATCACCGCTGGTTTTACGGAGCGAATAGGTTATTTAAAGAATGCGATTGGTGAAGAAATGACCAAGCGCGGATTTACTGCTGCTACCAATCCAGATTTATTCATCAATATTGGTATTGTGGTGAAAGAAGAAATACAAACCCGTCAGACCGACTGGGCTACAGATGGAAGATTTACTTATACTGGTCAACGCAATTATAAATGGGAGTCTAAAGAAATTGAAACCGGTCGCTACAGAAACGGAACGGTTAGCATACATATTATAGATGCTACACAACGCAATATGTTGTGGAAAGGAACTGCACAAGGAGTTGTTCCTGAAAAGGAAAAAAATATTCCCCAGGCGGCCACTAATGGCATGAAAGAATTGTTTGCAAAATTTCCGGTGCCAGCTAAATAATTATTTCACTTTACACAATTCTTCCCAACGCGAAGTATAACGTGGGCTGCGGAGCTCTTGACGCATCTTCCAATTTCTGGCGGTGCCAGATGCTGCAAATTTGATGAGGTCGTTGCGCATAGAGAAATTGACGTTGTCGATCATGCTCATCAGCATCCGATTTTTATTGGGTTCGGGTGGAGCAAATAAATTTCCCTGGATGGAATCATCCGGAACAATATTACTGAGTATTACGCCGCCTTTTTTATAGGTTCTTCCTTTTTCGAATAAGTGATCAACCAATGCCACAGCGGGTTTGATGAGTTCGTTGGTAGATGAAGTTGCTTGCGGCAATTCCACATAAGTGCCGATGGATGGTCCATGCCTGAATCGGGCGCCAGGAGCAGTTTCTTCTTTGGGTACAATAAATACACTGATAGTAGCTGCCGCCGAGTGTTGACGCCTCAACTTTTCTGCTGCTCTGCTAACATATGTGGCAATGGCTTCTTTGATTTCTTTGAGAGTACTTACCGGCGAACCAAACATGCGTGTAGTAGCAATTATTTTTTTATTGATGCGCTCTTCGTTCATGGGCATGGATGCTTCACCATTTAATTCTCTGATCAATCGCTTACCTACTACGCCACCTAAATTCCGGTGTGCCCAATCAATAGTTTGCTTGCTCAATTCGAATGCGTTATGAATATTGTAGAGTTGTAATTTGATAGCATACTGACGCCCCACTCCCCAAATATCTTCTACCAAAGTTTTTTCAAGCGCTTGTTGAGTTTTACGCGGACTGTCTAATACCAATACACAATTGGTAGCTAATTTATGTTTCTTGGCCAGTCGATTGGCCACTTTGCTCAATACTTTGGTAGGGGCTACGCCGATAGATACTTTGATACCGGTCCATTGTTCTACGGTGTCTTTAAGGTGTATGCAAAATCCGCGCAGCTCTTTGATGGGAATATGGCTCAGGTCTATAAAACATTCGTCTACAGAATACACTTCTACTGTATTCGGTGGCAATAATTGGCGGAGCGTTTCCATTACCCGCCAACTCAAATCGCCATAGAGATTGTAGTTAGAAGAAAAAGTAGCTACTCCATGTTTTAGTATTAATGGTTTGGCTTTGAAGTAAGGACCGGCCATTTCAACGCCAATCGCTTTGGCTTCGTCGCTGCGCGATACAATGCAACCATCATTATTACTCAATACCACTACTGGCTTGGAATACAGTTCAGGCCTGAACAATCGCTCACAGGAACAATAAAAACTATTGCAATCGATAATGGCTTTCATACCCCCCCACCCCCCAACCCCCTAAAGGGGGAGTTATAGCCACCCCCCCGACTTGTCCGGGCAAGCCCTAAAGGGGGAGTTTTTAAAATAGTTTCAATTTGATGTATGGTTTGTTCAAACTCATAAAGCACTTGTTTATTCGTGAAGCGAATAATTTTTATGCCTTCTGATTGGAGTGTATTTGTTCTTTCTAAGTCACTCAATGCAACATCAGGTAACTGATGAATATTTCCATCAACCTCTATGATTAATTTCCTTTTATGACAATAGAAGTCTGCTATAAAATTTCTTATAGGGTGCTGTCTTCTAAACTTGTAATCCAATGGTTTTGTACGTAAATACATCCACAGTTTAAGTTCTGCGTTAGTAGGATTATTTCTTAGCTGTTTTGCATTTGCAAAAATCACTTCGCCTGCTCCAAAAAACATTGTTGTCTTCATACTACTATTTTTTTATCCCCCCTTTAGGGGGCTAGGGGGTGGGGTGTATCGAATATGTAACCACCCCCCATACATGAGCCCTGTCGTCGAAGCCACTGAGTGGGATATCGGCAAATTTTTTATTCTCCGATTGAAGGGTCATCGAATTAATGGTTTTATGCAATCGACGCACCAGTAATTCACCATCTAATATGGCGATGATGATTTTTCCGCTCACCGCTTTGATGCTTCGGTCTACAATCAGCGTATCGCCAGTAAAAATGCCCGCCCCAGACATGGCGTCGCTATTCATTCGGAAAAAAAAGGTAGCCGGTTTGTTGCGGATCAGTTGTTCATTCAGGTCGATCCCTCGTTCCACAAAATCGTCGCTGGCTGCCCCAAACCCAGTGGCATTGGCAGTGGGTACTTCCCACTGATTGTACTGTTTGGTGCCTTTATAGGCGGCACCATACCATTCTTCCCCATCCATAAAATAAATTGTTTAATACTAAATTATTTAGTAAATTTATACTAAAATAGTTATCAAAGTAAAATTTTATTTATGCAGGCAGGATTTATATTGAACCCTTCGGGAAGGGTGCATATCAAAGAACAATGCAGCCAGTATTTGTTGATGGCTTACCCTCAAATAAGCAAGCAGTCGGGTATTGTGGCGCCTCCTATTGAGTTGGCTGTTTTTCAGGCCAAAGAACCGATGGAAGCAACGATTATTCGCTGGATGCACCGAATCATTAGTAATCAGCAGCATTTTATGGTGCAGATGGAGCAGATTTTTGATACCAGTGGTAAACGATTGCAAGCACGCATTCAGGATAAGTCGGCTTTTCAGCAATTAGCCAAACAATTAAAAGTAGTGAGCCAATATATCTGTAGCTATGATTGTCCTGAAATGATTTTTAGTATACAACCACATGTACAAGTCAGTAAAACCATTGCTGACCCTGCCTATCATTTACTACTGGCAGCACAGCAACCACAGTCATTTGTTGGCAGTTTCGAAATCAGGGAACTGCTTCTATTAAAAAAGCATCACGATTTTGATAGCTATAAACCCATGAATGTATTTGCGTTGAGGCCTTAAATGTGGTAATACAGTATCGAATCTTTATTTTCGTTGAAACTTAGATGCGATACATGGAAGCTGTAATGGAAGAAATCGGGCAATTGTTTACAAAACTGCTGAGTGAGCAGGCAGACAGAATAGAAAAAATTCCACAGAGTGGGAGCGACCGTGTGTATTTTAGAATTTACACAAGTAGCAAAACCTATATCGCTACGTATAATACCCATCAAAAAGAAACGACCACATTTATTTATTTCAGCAAGCATTTTAAAGCTGCAGGTCTTTCTGTTCCGGCAATATACGGAGTGAATGAAAGTAATACGATCTATATTCAAGAAGATATGGGAACGGCTTCACTCTTAAATGAGTTGGAAGCGAGGGGACATAATGATCAGGTGTATCAATTGTTTCAAAAAAGTTTGAGCGAACTGGCACGCATTCAAATACTGGGTGATAAAGGATTGAATTACGATCACTGCCTAACGGCCAAAGAGTTTGGCAAGCAAGCCATCATGAGCGACCTGCTTTATTTCAAATATTATTTTTTGGATACGCTTCAACTACCATACGATAAGCAAGCTATGCTGGATGATTTTGATGCATTGAGTACTTACCTGACCAGAACAGAGAATAAGTATTTTATGTTTCGCGATTTTCAGAGCCGAAATATTATTGTGAAAGAGGAGGCAGTTCATTTTATCGATTACCAGGGAGGAATGAAAGGTGCATTGCAATACGATGTGGCATCCTTATTATGGCAAGCCAAAGCAGAATTGAGCGAAGAATGGAAAAAGAATTTGTTGACTTATTATATGGATCAGGTAGATGTATTGTTGGAGAAACCCATTGATCGCATCACATTTGTAAGTCAATACAATGGTTATGTATTGATAAGATTACTGCAAGTGCTGGGAGCTTATGGATTTAGAGGTTTGTTTGAACGCAAAGCACATTTTTTATCGAGCATACCATTGGCATTGCATAATCTGCAATTTTTTATTGAACACGAAAGAGTTGGAATTGTAACACCAGAATTTGATCGTGTACTGCGATTGGTGGTGGATGAAGAAATGATCAATCGATTCAAAGCTACACAGGCCAATGAAAAAACGCCTTTGGTCATTGAGATCAATAGTTTCAGTTATAAAAAAGGATTACCGGCTGACCCCACCGAAAATGGAGGCGGGTTCATGTTTGATATGCGCGGTATTTTAAATCCTGGAAGATTTGATGAGTATAAAAAACTCACAGGTCAAGAAAAACCTGTGCAAGACTTTTTGGAACAGCGTACCAAAATGGATAAATACCTGAACAGTGTTTGGGACTTAATTGATATAACCGTAGAGAATTATTTAAGCAGAGATTTTGAACACTTAATGATTAATTTTGGATGTACTGGTGGGCAGCATAGAAGTGTTTATGCCGCTGAACAAACAGCGAGACATTTGCGTAACAAATACAAAGTAAAAGTAAACCTCACCCATACCAATAGTGCAAACTGGGTTAGATAAATATTGATGTATGAAGGCAATGATTTTAGCAGCAGGATTGGGTACTCGTTTAAAACCCTGGACAGATAAACATCCTAAAGCATTGGCTGAAGTTAATGGTGTTTCATTACTCGGAAGAAATTTGCATTATTTACAAGCGCATGGTATCAAAGAAGTAATTGTTAACGTACATCATTTTGCCGATCAGATTGTGGAAGCAGCAAAGCGATATGATGGCTGGGGGTCCAAAATTTATTTCTCCGATGAAACCGAAGAAGTATTAGAAACAGGCGGAGGTTTAGTAAAAGCGGCACATTACTTTAAAGCTGAAGACAATTTTGTGTTGATGAATGTAGACATTCTTACTAATATGGATCTATCAGCAATGATTCAACAACATCTTGCTACTAAAGTAATGGCAACATTGGCAGTGAGTAACCGAAATTCGAGCAGGTGTTTATTATTTAATGAACAGCAACAAATGGTTGGATGGCGCAACAATGCAACGGGAGAAGAAAAAGGGCCAGTAGTATCAATGAATATTCGGGAAGGAATTTTCCCCATGGCATTCAGTGGCATCCATGTATTGAACAATAGCATTTTTTCGGCGATTCAACACACTGGTAAATTTTCGATGATCGATGTTTATTTAGATCTCTGTTCTAAGCAGTCAATAAAAATGTTTGATCATTCTGGTGCCGATTTGATTGATGTGGGTAAGCCGGAGAGTATAGAGCAAGCAGAGGTCCTATTTAAATAAGCATGAGAAAATTAGATTTTGTATTAGTGGGTTGTGGTAGAGCAGGGGCCCTGCACCTTCCGCATATACTGAAATATGGACAGTTAAAAGCGGTGATAGATACTGATGAAGAAAAAGGTAGGGAATGGGCAAAGAAAAATAGCTGTAAATTTTATGTTGATATAGAAGATTTCATTAGCGAAGAAATTGCTGTGGATGTTGTGGTGATATGCAGCCCTAACTACCATCATTTTTATCCTGCTTTTTTTGCATTGAGAAATAAAATGCATGTATTAATCGAAAAGCCTATGGTGTTATCTCTTACACATGCTGAAAGATTAATGAAGTATGCGCATAAAAGCAATGTGCAAATATTCACTGTAATGCAGAACCGTTTTAATCCTGCGGTAGTGGCTGTGAAAAAAGCATTGCACAAAGGTGATTTCGGTAAATTATACAGTATTCAAATCAATTGTTTTTGGAATAGAAATAAAGAATATTATTCAGATGATTGGCATGGAACCAAATCGATGGATGGAGGTATTTTGTTTACACAGTTCAGCCATTTTATTGATCTACTGATTTGGTTCTTTGGAATGCCTGCAATTGTAAAAGGTGTGGCGAATAAAGTAGCACATGGAAAAGAAATAGAAATTGATGATCAGGGTGCGGCCATCCTTCAGTGGAAAAATGGGATGATCGGAACGCTTCATTATTCGGTAAATGCATTTGATCAAAACCGAGAAGGATCAATTACGATTTTAGGTGAGTATGGAATGGCTAAAATCGGAGGTGCTTATTTGAACCAAATTGATTACCAGTTTATGAAGGGCGCTCCATTAGTGGTTAAGCAACAAAATAAACAAGTCAATGATTATGGTACTTATAAAGGGACGATGAGTAATCACAGCGAAGTCTATAAAAGCATGGTTCATCATTTGCTCAAAGGAAAACCTTATTATACGAGCGTGAAGGAAGCAAAACAAACTATTACATTGATCAAAAAAATCATGAAGCGAAAACACTAATAATATGGCTGCACCATTTCAATTAATTGATGCTTGTATTCGCGATGTTCAATTCGGTAAAAATGTAACCGTGATCAATCCTTGTAATTTATATGAATGCACTATTGGAGATAATTGCTTTGTTGGACCGTTTGTAGAGATTCAAAAAAATGTATTGATTGGGCAGAATTGCAAAATTCAATCACATAGTTTTATTTGCGAGGGAGTAACTATCGGTATTGATTGTTTTATAGGCCATGGAGTAATGTTTGTAAATGATTTATTTAAAGATGGAGGACCTGCAGGAGATTCAACTAAATGGGGAAAAACCAATATCGGAAATCATGTTTCTATTGGGAGTAATGCTACCATTTTGCCAGTGTCAATTTGTGATCATGTAGTAATTGGTGCAGGAGCTGTTGTAACAAAAAATATTGACTTACCTGGTGTATACGCAGGCAACCCGGCAAAAAAAATCAGGTCGCATATTTAATTCGATTCAGTCTAAAACTGAAAATCAAAGTAATACTGGAAACAATAAAAGCGGCAAGACTGATCAAGTATAAAAAATTATACTTGCGTAAAATATAAGACCTGATTGAAACTTCACTAGTCTTTTCTTTTCCTAATGCCATTTCCAAAATCCATTTAGCTGCAGGGCCAAAATACTTGATTTTATTCCAGTTGGTATATTTAACACCTTGATAATTGTAAGCATCAACATAAAGGGAATCAGTTTGTTTTTGATAGTATGTCCAATTATCATGTACATCTTTAAAAGAAGCCAGACTGCCATCGGGTTTTTTAAAGTATTGTTGTAACAGTGGATCTAGTACGATCCAGTTACTTCTTTTTTTTACTTCAACTACCATATGCCCCCCAATGGTGCCATTTACAATCATTTGAGCTATTCTAACTTGATAACCTCCCGCTTTTAATATTCTTGCTAATACAGTTGTATAACTTCCGCATGCTCCATCACCTGTCATCAGATCAATAGTAGCTGGTCTGAATAATTCGGCTTTTAATCCTCTCAAACGCTTTCCACTAAAAATCTTTTGTCTATTGTATTCAAGCGTATGCGTCATTTTCATGGCGGCAACAAAAAAAGAATCTAGGTTATCTTCGGAGTGGGCCTGCAATTTAATATTGTCTACAATTCCCTCAAATATTGCGTCTTCGTATTTAGACTCGGTTTTAAAATAAAAACAAGAGCTCAGCAAAATGCCGTTAATGAACAGCAACAGTCCCTTATTCAATAAAACTTTATATAGGAAAGATTTCATTCTATGAAGAGCCCTTTTAAAAGTGTAATGTAGCTTATACTTTAATGTAAATTTTCTTTTTATCTAAAATGTATACAATCATCCAATAAAACGCAATCATCAATAAAGCATATAATAATGATGGAATCCTTTCGTCGGTAAAAAACACTTTGATGTTTTCATAAATAAAAGGAAGTGTTGAAGTGTAAATTTTCTTTCCCGTTTCGTCGGTTGCAACTTGCCATCTTAATAAACCCAATACCCTTGGCAAAAATCCGCTCAACACAAAAATGAATAATGGGTTTTTTCCAAATACATCAAAGAATTTACTCCAATTTCCTTTTACTTCTTTGAATTCAATTAAGTAAATCAATACACCAATAGTGAGAATAGCTAAGCCTGAAGTGTAAATGGTATAACTACTGGTCCATATTTTTTTATTGATCGGAAAGCTCATGTCCCACAAATAACCAGTTACAATGAGCATGATACCTGCAATGAGTAAATGCGTAAGCATTTCAAAATTCTTGCCCTTTAATTGAATGTATTGCCCTACCAAAAATCCAAAAATCACTTGAACAATGGCCGCAGGCGTGCTCATCAATCCTTCCGGATCAAATGGAACACCTTCGCCTTTATACAAATGCAACTCACCTAATATATTGGAATCAATGGCAGTGCCAAACCAACCTGCCAGACTATAAGGATCTCCTGCTGCTCCACCAGCAAAACAAATAAACCAATAGATTAGTAGTAATGCCATCCCTACTAAAAATGCTCCTCTGGTTTTACCATAAAACACAATTACTGAACCAAAGAAATAGCAGAGTGCTATTCTTTGTAACACACCCATGATGCGAATTTTTTCCCATGTTTTAGCCACTAAGAAATCTCCATCCCATTTAACAAATGGACTCCAATTTAAAAATAGACCTATGGCAAAAATGAGCAAAGTTCTTTTGATAACTTTCTTCCAAAACACAGAAGGGCCAGCTTGTTCAAAGCGAGGCATTACAAAAGCCATTGCATTACCAACAGCAAACAAAAAGAAAGGAAAAACCAAATCGGTAGGTGTGCATCCATGCCATGGTGCATGTTCTAATGGGCCAAAAATATGTGACCAGCTTCCTGGATTATTTACGAGGATCATGAGTGCCACAGTAGCACCTCTAAATACATCTAAAGAATAGTATCTATTTCCCATTGGCAGCAATTTGTGCAATGAAGTTAGTTTTTATTGGCTAATTATTGTGGTTTTTATGGTGCTATAATCTGTAATTTGCGAGAAGTGAATTTTTCAAGACACGATATCAAATTCTTATCAAAATTTATCTTGATTTTTCTGGTGCTCTATTATGGCACTTATGCTTTTATTGGTTTATCGGAAAAGGGAGGGTATTATATTGCGTGGCTTCACTATATCGATTATGTAAGTTGTTACAGAACAATATTATTGAAATCGGCAACTTATTGGCTAGGCGTGTTTGGAGATTATGCCTTAGTAGAAGGTAGGTTTTATTTAAATATGGGTGGGCGATTGCGTATTCAATTAATTTACCAGTGCTTGGGAATTGGAATTAACTCATTTTGGGTAGCATTTGTTTTGGCTGATCATATCAATAGTATAAAACAAAAAATTGCTTGGCTGTTTTTTGGTGTTGTATTAATTACCATATTAAATATCACCCGAATTGTAATTCTTGCTAAAGCGTTGTTTTATAAATGGCCACTATTAGCAAAAATAGAACACCATACATTTTACAATTATGGTGTATATGCTATAGTAATAGTAATGGTGCTACTCTATAAAAAACAAAAACCTCAATTAAAGTAAATTAGGGAAGAAAATAGTTTGAACCGATGACTATATATTTTTTTCTTTCTTGGTTCTTCTTAATCCGATTAATGCACCGGCCAATATCAATCCCCCAACCCCACCATCTAAAGGAATGGCTGCATCTGCAGGAGGATCAAATCCACCACCGCCACTACCAGGGCCGCCAGGATCACTGTTTGCAGTTAACCTTCCAAATACTCTTGCGCTGTCAGTAATAAAAGGATTGCTTCCAGGATTAGGATCGATTGTAGGTGTCATAGATCCGTTCGACAAGTATAATGTATCTAAACCCGGTGTAATAGAAGTGGCAATTTGTGCAAATGAAAAATGATTCATCAAAACAAAAAGGGCAGTGAATATTGGTAATATTATTTTTCTTCTTTTAATCATTTTTTCTTCTTAAAAATCGGCCCTATTATTGGTTAATTTGAAAAATAATATTGCTGGTGTAAACTTTCAAACTGGTTGTATGGGTTAATTTCAAACGATACATTCCATTGGTGAAGTTTCTATTGAAAGTAACTGGTATGGTACTACTATTATTTTGATGTGTTATTTGTTGTGTAAATAATGTCCTGCCTTGATTATCGATGATAGCTAATTGATAATTGCCTGGGTCTAATTGATTCATTTGAACACTCATCGTTTTTCCTGTAACTGGGTTTGGATAAACTGAAATATTTGATGATTTATTAGATGGCTCCATTAAAACGGTATTGGTAAATGCATATTGTGCTTCAGCATTGTAATACCTTACTCTATAATAAACTTTGCGCGTATTGATACTTGTATCTAAATAAGAATAGCTGCCTGTTCCGTCTGAATAAATTTTGGCAATATTGGTATATTCAATGCCATTGGTCGATTTTTCTAACTCATAAAACAAATGATTGATGTCGTTGGTAGTTTTCCAAGTTAGTCCAATGGTAGTTCCTGTTGTAGTACCTGTAAGTGTTGCATTATTTATATTGGAATTGATGGCAACGGGTTGCTTAAATACTAAACTGAATCTTTTAAAGTAGGAACTGGAATCGGCATTGAGCGTTGTGAAATTTATTTTAATGGTGTCTTTATCATTTCTAATAAATGTTTGCTTTTTTAGATAAGCATCATTTAAAAAAGCCATTCTCCCATTTGATACAAAGCTTGTTGGAATGATATTTAAAGTATATGCATCGTTGTTCACTACTTGCCATAGACGAAGCGCAATGGTATCTTGTTCTGTAACTGGTTTTCTACTTTCGATGCTTAATAAATTAGTGCCGTTGCTGGTATTTACAATCGCCATGTTTTCTGAACCGTTGGAGATTTTACCAGCGTCTTCAGTAGTTAAAATTGTATTGTTATTATTTGCGTCAAACAATAAAGTTGCACCATCTAGAATTACATTTCCTCCTCTCGATGCCACATGTTTTTGTAAGATCAATCCAATTTTATTTTGTGTTGAAATTGTCAGTGGTACGTTGAAAATGCTGGTAGCACTGCTTGAAATGGCTTTATCATTTTCTTCAAATTTTACCGATGGACTTGTGCTACTATTATTTCGTATGAATATTGCTTGCCCAGGTTGTATAAAATTATTGGTACCACCCACACCATTGCTTGTACCAGCTTCTGAACCACCACCACCTGTTCTTAACCATGTTGCATAAACACCATTGATGCCTAATGTGGGATCGAAATACCAATAGGTACTTTGGACATTTGCAGTTCCACTATTGTCTAATACCTTACCCCAACTTACTGGACATGCATAAGGATTGCCAATTAAACTGAATCCAGTGCTACTTGAACTATTTAAAGCATATGATGAACTGTATACACTATTGGTTACGTTTGAAGTAGAATAGGTGACATCACCATAAATCAATTTACCAGTTGCTCTTAATGTAGTAGCGCGGTTCATTGTGGTTGGAGTTGGAACTGTGTATAAATCAACATTTCTATCACCTCTGATTAAAATTCTATAACCACGATATGGATCTAAAATGGTAGATGCAGTATTAGTAACAGCTGGAAAGCTAGTTCCGTTATAGGTAAACATAGACCCATTTCCGGTTTGAGTAATATCTAGTCCTGATGCCAAATCTACTCCTGCACCGCCTCTCACACCTGTAATATGCGTGCCGTATCCAACTGGGCTAGCACCATCTTCTTGCCAATTATCTAAAATATGGCCGTTAAATGTATATACTGATGGAGAAAGATCTCTGTAACTTCTGAATCCACTTGGTATGAATCTTTCTACTCTAATACCTCCAGAACCACCATATAATATAGAGCCTGTAACTTGATCTACTCTGGCTGTTGAGCCAATTCCTGTTGATAAAAGACCCAATATGTTGTTGTTGGTATTTAAACTTCCCGCGGTAACAGTTAGTCTATCAACTATATTTATATCTGTTAATAATATGGCGCCCCCAGCTGCTCTGTTGATTGTTAAGTTTTGCAAATAATTATCGGTTCCAGATTGGTTAAAAGCAATACCAGCAATCGATCCACTGGTTCCTCCAACAGATAATTTTGAACTAGATGATCCTTTTAATTTACCATTGGTTAAATTGGTACTACTCCCATCCAGGTTAAGTGTTTGACCATTTATAGAAAGAAAACCTGCAGGATCTGTGATACTCAATGTTCCTAAAATGGTTAAATCGGCAGCGATTGTTTTAGTGCCAGTTCCACTGATAGTAAGGTTTTGGTAGGGAAGAATTGGAATTGAAAATGCCCCATTGCCTGTGTAATCGATGGTTGAACCTGAAAAAATTGTATAAACACCAGCACCAATAGTAAAAGTTCCGCTAATAAAAATATTTGATGAAGCAGCTATCGTTCTATTGCCACCAGTTGCATTGATATTGGTATAAGTGCCTCCTTGTATATTTTGATTAAGAGTGCTATCTATATTCACTGTAAAATTCCATGTCTTACCAGTAGGAATATTATTCGGGTTTGTACTAGTAACTCTTAAAATACCAGAACCAGTAGTTGCAGAGGGACCACCTACAATAGAACTTGTAACCCTTAAATGCAAAGTACAAGTACTTGCTATGGTTAATACAGATTGAATATTTATAGTTGCATTTGTTCTAAAAGCAACTGTTTTACTTGATCCACTTATTGTAAAATTTCCAAAACTTACGCCACCAGTACTGGTATGTGTGCTTGATTCACTGATTTCAAATGTTGAATTCGCATCAAAATCTGTAGTGGCAGCTGATCTGATAATACTTGAAATTAAACCTAAATTGGAACTGGTATTGTGCACATACCTTCCACCTGCATCCATTTGGAAAAGGGTTTCTGTGCCTGAAAATGTAATTACATGGCTAGCAGTTAATAATCCCCCATTATTGATGATGAGTTGCCCTCCACCTGGAGTGCCAGCGTCGTCAATAGTAAATGCTCCACTGGTGGTTAATGAACTTCCATTTCTAACAATGAACACATCGCCAGTTGCAAAATCTGGAGGATTAGTGCCACTGCCATCAGTGTTGGTGCCCCATGTGGCTAAACTATTTGCATTTCCTGTTGCCTTAGAATAATAATTGGTTTGGCCAATTAATTCATTGCCCCAAATGCCAATTGTTAATACAATTAGGACAATAATTTTATCCCTATTTTTAGGTAAAAAACGCATTAAATACAAAGATACCTAATTTAAGTAAAACGATGCTTTTATCAATATGAATACAATATAAATTAACATAATTTGTACCTATTAGAGTACCAACTAGTTGGTATATCAGTACGTACCAATTTTTGTCAAAAACTTGTTGATAGGAACTGCGAAACAAAAGGGCTTTGTATCTAAACAACGTATATATTTGATGAGTAACATCCAATACGCTGATTCTCTTTCACTTGTGACTGAGCAGGCAGCGCTTTAACCTAAAATGTATGATTAAAAAAATCATTGCTTTTTTCTCCCTAGTTTTTCTATTAACGGGCTGTTTAAATACTAAAAAATTCAGGGATGAGATGCAGCTTTTTCAAAAAGGGCTGGATAGTATTGGCACCTACCAATACAAAGAAACCAATATCAAACCAGGAGACAATCTTATTGTAAAAGTCTATACCCAGGCAACTAATAATCAAGAACAAGCTACTGTGTTGAATATGGGTGGGTTGGGAAAATCAGAAGGTACTTATCAGGTAAATCTACAAGGTCAAATAGATTTGCCTAAAATCGGGTTACAGAAAGTAGAAGGGTTAAACACCAAACAGATAAAAGCATTATTAATATCTAAGTGGTCTCCTTATGTAAAAGATATTGGCGTTAATGTGCAATTAGAAGAGATTACTGTAAATATGATTGGAGAGTTCAAATCTCCTGGCGTAAAAAAGTTTAAAAAAGAGCAGGTTACTTTAATGGATGCTTTTTCTGAAGCCAACGGGTTAACTGATGATGGTTTGAGAAATGATGTATTGGTGATAAGAGAAGAAAATGGGGAAAGAAAAGTATATAAAGTAGATTTCAGGGACGCAAAATTGTACAATTCGCCTATTTATCAATTGCAACAAAATGATTTGATTGTTGCAGGAATCAATGATTTTAAATTCCAGCAAAGAGCGTCTCAAAGTTTTACACAAAAATTCGGACCACTATTAACCATATTGGGTCTATTTAATTTTGTAATAGGTATTACTTTAATAATAATTACATTAAGTAAATAATCGTTGAATAATTATTCTCCACAAGGGTTTATTGAACAGCCAGTTTCTCCAAAAGTCAGTATAAGAGAAATCTTATATCGGTACTTGATCAATCTGCCATTGTTTATCTTAAGCATGGTCATATGTACTGGGGCAGCATATATATTTTTAAGGTATTCCGATAAAGTCTATCTGGCCAGTTCTCAAATTTTAGTGGGAGGAAATAGTGCCGTATCCACCAATAATTCCGATCTGGTATCACAAGGTCTCTATGGGGTAAGAGCTATCAATATCGACAATGAATTAGAACTATTGCGATCTAAAAAATTATTGGAAAGAGTAGTTAAAAAAGGTCAATTCAATTTGAGATATTTTAATGTAGGTACAATCAAGCAGATGGAACTCTATAATTTATCGCCTATCAAAATAACCTATTTGGGCTTGAAAGATTCTTCTCTTGCATGGAATATTAAAGTAACCAATTTATCTAGTAAAGGTGGAAATTATCAATTGAACAATGAAGGGGTTAAATCTTTTAAATGGAGTGACACGCTGCATTTATTTATTGGGAAAGTAGTATTAAGTAAGCGATATTCTAATCAAACTTATGATGAACAGCCCCATCTAATTCAATATAGTTCAGTTGATCAGGCAGCAGCAGAAATAAGAGGAGGATTATCTGTTAAAAGTTTGAGTAGTAGAACTACAATAATGTCATTAACACTTACAAGTGCAAATCCATTTAGAGCAGCTGATATTCTGAATTTGTTGGGTTATGAGTTCTCTGAGCAAGATGTGGAACTCAAAAAAGAAATTTCTATTAATACATTGGCTTTTATTGATGATCGTTTGCGAATTGTATCCAACGATTTAAAATTGATTGACAGTGCAAGAGGTAGTATGTATGAGAACCCCAGGTTCAATGATGTTTCCAGTGAAATGATGTATTATCAAAATAAATACGGAAGCACCGAAAATCGCTTGGACGATGCTTTTATTGATACTGCTGTAATTCGATTGATTGAAGATTATGTAAAAGATGATCGCAATCGGTTTAAAAAAATATTTTCTCCTTTAGGTATCGGTGACCCTAGTTTATCCGCTACCATCAGCAAGTACAATGATGCAATCACTGAAAGAGACAAGGCTACTTATGAAAATCCGAATGATAATATCATTATGTCGTCTATTGAAAATAAGATTGAGAATTTTCGGAACAATGTTTTGGTAAGCTTGGGTAATGTGAAGAGGGCATTTGCATTAAAGATAGATATATATAATCAACGCAATAATGATTACATGGGCAAGCTGGGATTGATTCCTGAAAAGACCATGCGAGAGATGGAGTTAAAAAAGCAAAAGGAATTGAAGGAAAGATTGTATTTGTATTTATTGCAACGTAGAGAAGAAATTGCAATTTCTGCTATTTCTACAAAGTCCAATTATTCTTCCATCGATCCTGCCAGTTTTTCAACTGCTCCAATTGAGCCCAAAGAAAAACAAATCAAAAACTTTGCATTATTGTTGGGGCTGGTGATACCAATCGTGATCATTTATTTGATCGATCTATTGAACGATAAAATTATTTCACGCAATGATTTATCCATTAAAACAAATATTCCTATTGTAGGTGAAATCAGTCATTTAGACGGGGGCGAAGAACTGGTTGTAAATAAAACTAGGTCCATCATTGCGGAACAGTTTAGAATTGTGAGAAGTAATTTACAATTTATACTTCCTGTTGTAAAAGATACCAAGGCAAAAACTTTTTTGATCACTTCCACCATTAGTGGAGAGGGCAAATCTTTCATAAGCGTTAATTTGGCTGGGGTATTAGAATTGACAGGAAAAAAGGTTGCTTTATTGGAATTTGATTTGCGCAAACTCAAGAGTTTAAAAATTATTAAGAATGAAGAATTCAATAAAGGGATCACCAATTTTTTAATTGGGCAAACGGATGATATTAATGAGCTGGCATATACTTTACCTGACTTCCCTAATTTGGATGTGTATAAAACGGGCCCACTTCCTCCGAATCCATCTGAATTAATGATCAGTGACCGGATGAGATTGTTATTCGATAAATTAAAAGAAGCATATGATTATATAGTGATAGATTCTGCACCAGTAGGATTGGTTAGTGACGCATTTTCGTTAAATCAATTTACTGATGTTACCATTTTTATTGTTCGACAACGTTTCAGTTTAAAGAAACAAATCGACTTTGTAAACGAATTAAAAGAGAGCGGCAAGTTTAAAAATATTGTACTGGCTATTAACGATATTAACCTAAGTGGCCGATATGGTTATTATGGGTATGGCTATAGTTACGGTTATCAATATAATTATGGATACGGCTCATATGGTAATTATGGTATTTATGGCAATAAGTCAAGGAAGGATCCTTATTTCTCCTCAAAATCTGCCAATCCATATTTTGATCAAAAAAAGAAAAGTTTCTGGGATAAATTATGGCGGAGATAGTTTCTGAATATTTTGAGGAAGAAGAATGGTCGGAAGTTATTCAACCAAACACTGGTTTGTTAGATATAAATCTCCGTGAAGTTTGGCGCTATAGAGATTTGTTGATGATGTTCGTGCGTAGAGATTTTGTAGCAACCTATAAACAAACGATATTAGGTCCACTTTGGTTTTTTATTCAACCGCTCTTAACTACTTTTACTTTTATGGTGGTTTTTGGAACCATTGCTGGTATTTCCACTGATGGTATTCCGATGATGGTTTTTTACATGAGTGGCATTACGCTTTGGAATTATTTTGCAGAATGCTTAAATAAAACAGCCACTGTATTTAGAGATAATGCAGGCATTTTCGGAAAAGTGTATTTTCCAAGACTGGTAATGCCATTGAGTATTGTGGTTTCTAATTTGGTAAGATTGGGCATACAACTGCTGTTGTTTATTGGCGTCTGGTGCTATTATTTACTTGATGGTAATCAAGTACACCCAAACGTTTTTTTGTTGTTGATTCCTTATTTGATTTTTCTAATGGCACTTATAGGATTGGGTGCCGGAATGTTAATTAGTGCACTTACCACTAAATATCGTGACCTGGTTTTTTTATTAAGTTTTGGTGTACAGCTGTTAATGTATGCAACACCTGTAATTTATTCAATGAAAAGTTTGCCAGCTAAATATGCCTGGATCATCAAAGCCAATCCTTTATCTGCCATTGTAGAAACTTTTCGATACGCATTTACTGGATCAGGTTTTTTCTCCTGGTATTCTTTAGCATATAGTTCTTGCTGTGCAATTATATTATTGATATTTGGCATAATCGTGTTTAATAAAGTAGAAAAATCATTTATGGATACAGTCTAGTATGAGTGTAGTTATTAAAGTAGAAAATTTATCGAAGCAGTATCGATTGGGTGATGTTGGAACTGGTACATTAAGCCATGATCTTAAACGATGGTGGTATAAGGCGAGAGGAAAGGAAGATCCTTATTTACAAATTGGAGAAATCAATGATAGAAGCACAAAAGGTGAAAGTGACTATGTATGGGCATTGAAAGACATTAATTTTGAGGTTAAAGCTGGGGAAGTGTTGGGTATCATTGGAAGAAATGGAGCGGGAAAATCTACTTTGTTAAAAATTTTATCCAAGACCACAGCCCCTACAACAGGAAAAGTTAAAGTAAGAGGAAGAATTGCTTCTTTATTAGAAGTAGGTACAGGCTTTCATCCAGAATTGTCTGGGAGAGAAAATATATTTTTGAATGGAGCTATTTTGGGAATGACCAAGATGGAGATAAAATCGAAGTTTGATGAGATAGTCGATTTTAGTGGAGTAGAACGTTATATAGATACACCTGTAAAGCGTTATAGCAGTGGTATGTATGTGCGTTTAGCATTTGCAGTTGCTGCGCACCTGGAACCAGAAATTTTAATTGTGGATGAAGTTTTAGCAGTGGGTGATGCTGAGTTTCAGAAAAAGTGTTTAGGGAAGATGAAGGATGTAAGTGTGAATGAAGGTAGAACTGTGTTATTTGTTAGCCATAATATGGCAGCAGTTCAAGGGTTATGTTCTAATGGTTTGGTTTTAAGCAATGGGGGGGTAATTTATCCCAAAGGGAATGCGTATGACGCTATTGAATTGTATAGAAAAAGTATTATTCCTAAAAATAACTCGAATAAAGATTTTAAAAATGCTAATAGAACAGGTAATAGAGTTGCACAGTTAGAATCAATTATTTTTTTAAATGCATTAAATGAAGAAATATCTACGATTAATTGTGGGGAAAACATATCGATAGAATTTCAAATTTCTTCTAAAGTTTCAGTTAATGGTGCTTCATTAGGAATTGGATTTTATTCATTAACTGGAGAGTGTAAATTAATATTATGGTCAACTTTTTTAAATGTGTATTTTGATTTTATTTCAGGAGTTAATAGAGTTAAGTGTTCTATTGAAAAGTTCCCCTTAACTCAAGGAGAATATTCAATTAATCTGATTCTTACATCAAATGAAGAAGTGCTAGACTGGATACAAGATTCAATTTTAATTAATGTTAATACAGGTGATTACTATAACTCAGGCAAAATGCTTGAATCAAATCATCAAACTGCGATGATTCCACATGAATGGATTAAAATCTAAGAATGAAACTTACTAAATATCTGGGGTATGCAAAAAACAGCCTAACAATTGATACTACACCATTTCATTTATTAATCTTTTATTATTTTAAATGGCTTAGGTATTCGAAACCAAATAGATCTTCATTGATAGATAAAAAGCCTTGGATAATATTCGAGGCTTTTGATTTCATATTGTCAAAATTGCTAAAAAAAGATTTTAAAGTATTTGAATTTGGTTCGGGGGGATCAACTTTGTTTTTTGCTGACAATGTAATAGAATTAGTAAGTGTTGAACATAATAAAGAATGGTATAGAGAAGTTCAGAAGATAATTACTTTAAATAACTATAAGCATGTTGAGCTAAATTTAATTCAACCTCAAAAACTTGAGATAGAAATATTAAATCCAGATTATTCAAGTTATCGCCAATATCTAAGTTCTGATAACTTATTCTTAAATAAGTATTCATTTTATAATTATGCAAATTATATTGAGAAATATGAAGATGAGTATTTTAATATAGTTTTTGTTGATGGTAGAGCAAGGCCATCATGTATATTTCATTCACTTCCTAAAATTAAAGTTGGCGGTTATTTAATTCTTGATAATTCAGATAGAAGATATTACACTCAGGATTTGCAAAAAGAGTTAATAAACTTTGAAATAATTTTTGAAAAATTTGGGCCTGGTCCATACGGCGAAGAATTTTGGGCAACTACTGTTTACAAAAAAAAGTATAGGAATGAAAGCAACAGTTAAAAAAATTGTGCGAGGATTAATACCTAGTGCAATTAAAAATATTATTAATGAACCATACATGATTGAATTAAACGAAACACGTATGCAATCATACTGTTTTGCTCAAGAGGGAGAAGATCTCATTCTTGAAACATTCTTTTCAGGTCAACAAAAGGGGTTTTATGTTGATATTGGCGCTTATGATCCAATTCTCTATTCAAATACCTATCTTTTTTATAAAAAAGGATGGAAAGGGCTAAATATTGATGCGCGTCCAGGTAGTAAAGCACTGTTCGATGCAATTAGAGTTAATGATATAAATGTTGAGTCAGGAATAGGTATTTCCAATGAACCATTAACATACTATAAATTTGATGAGCCTGGTTTAAATGGGTTCTCTAAAAAAATTTCAGAAGATAGAAATAAGAATACAAAATATAAAATTATTGAAACAATCAAATTGCCAATAAATACTCTTTCCAATGTTTTAGATAATACAATTTCGCCTGACCAGAATATTGATTTTATGAGTATTGACGTTGAGGGACTTGATTATGAAGTTTTGTTATCCAATAATTGGGATAAGTACAAGCCATTAATGATATTAATTGAAACGTCAGTGATTGATAATGAATTTGAGAATAGTTCTCCAATTCATAATTTTTTGATTGAAAAAGAATATTCACTTGTTGCTAAAACTTATCGAACATCATTTTATAAATTAAAGAAGTGATAGCTCCTATTTTAATCTTTATTTACAATAGGCCTGAATATTTAGAGAAAACATTAGAATCTTTAGCATTAAACCCACTTGTATCAGAATCTACTTTTTATTTCTTTGCGGATGGGCCTAAAAAAGATGCTAGTATTGATGATCTTAATAAAATTTCGGCTGCTCGACAAGTAGCAAGAAAAAAGAAATGGGGAAAAGAAGTGTTTGTTTTTGAACAATCTGAAAATTTAGGTTTAGCAAATTCTATCATTCAAGGAGTAACAAAGATTATTAATCAAACAGGTAGGGTTATTGTTTTAGAAGATGATGTAGAAGTATCTCCATATTTTTTACAGTATATGAATGATGCTTTAATAGTGTATGAAAATAATCTAAAAGTTAACGGAATTGGTTCTTGGAATTTCTTTTCTAATAAATCGAGCACTCCTGACACTTTTTTTTGTCCAATTCCAGACACTATTGGCTGGGCTACTTGGAGTAATAGGTGGTCTTCATTTGAAAATGACAGTAATATTTTATTAGAGTCTTTAAAAAAGAAGAATTTGATAGCTGCATTTAATCTTTTTGGACAGTATAATTATTTTGGAATGTTATTGTCTCAATCTCAAAAAAAAGTTGATTCATGGGGAATTAGATGGCAAGCAGTTGCTTATCTTTCGAACCGCTTGACATTATATCCGAAGTATGCTCTTGCAAATCATATTGGTATAGACAAAAGTGCTACACATTCTTCTGGTGTTGATTTTTCAGACAGGATTCGCCCAGCTTCTAAAAGCGTCAATGTTGAAAATAAATCAGTTAAAATAGAATATCGTGTATTTAATGAAATGCTGAGTTCATATGAAGATATTTTTGGACAAATCAAATCGAAGTCAAGTTTTTTAAAATATTTAAAATCTAGATTACAAGTATTCATTTATCTCTTTAATACAAATCATTTTTAATTATTAATTCAATGAATAATCATTAAATGATAAATAGGTTAAAAAATTTTGTAAAAAGTATATTAGGCATTAACCAGAATAGAAAAATTGTTTCAGAATGGGTTGGTGATTATTCTGATTGGACAACTGCGCTTAAGAATAGCAATGGGTATGATGCAAAATTAGTACTCGAAAAAATCAGAGTAAATACTGGAAAAGTTCGGGATAATCAAGCTGTTTATGTTAGAGATAGTTTTTTATTTGATAAAATTGAATATAGTTGGCCTCTTGCAGCAATTATTCAGAAAACCTTTTTAAAAGATGGATTTTTAAATGTTATAGACTTTGGAGGCGGTCTAGGAAGCACTTACTATCAGAATAAAGAATTTACAACTAACATGAATAGTTTTAGTTGGAATATTGTAGAACAACCTTCCTTAGTTAAAATTGGCAAAAGTGAATTTCAGGATGATAAGTTGTTTTTTTATAACACTATAGATGAGGTTCTGTCGATCAAAAGAGTAAATTTAATTATTCTTTCAGGGGTTCTGCAATGTATTGAAAATCCAAGCCAGATAATTGAATCTATTATTCAAAATAAAATCCCAACAATATTTATTGATAGAAATGCTTTTATTTTCGATATAAAAAGCCGTATTTCAATTCAGCAAGTTGCTAAAGAAATATATGATGCATCATATCCGTCTCATTTCTTTTTAGAAAATGAATTTATTGAGTTGTTTCAAAAATCATATAATCTTGAAGCTGATTTCAAAAGTTATTGCGATCGTGATCAAGTAACAAATGATGGTAAGTCAGTATATTGGAAAGGATTTTATTTTACAATCAGATAATAATCTGTTTCTAAACAGAATAATACTTTATGAGTTTTAATAAATGACCTATTTTGCTACTTTATTTGATTATAATTATCTCTCAAGAGGGATTGTATTATACAACTCATTAAAATTACATTGCACTCATTTTACATTATATATACTTGCATTAGATATTCAAACTGAGCGTTTTTTTACTGAAAACCATTTTGAAGATATAGTTCTAATCTCACTACATGAACTTGAAGAAAACGATAGTCAATTGTTTTCAATAAAACCTAAAAGATCTTTGTTTGAATATTACTTTACAATTAGTCCATGTTTTCCTTTGTTCCTTTTAACTAAATATAACTTACCACACATCTGTACTTTAGATGCAGACATCAAATTTTATAGTAGCCCATCATTATTGTTTGAATACCTGAAAGAGTATTCAATTGTTATCACACCTCATAAATTTTCAAAGGAAAATAGTAATCTTACTTCCTATGGTAAATTTAATGTAAGCTTTCAAATTTTTAAAAATGATGAAGTTGGATATTCATGTTTAAATCATTGGAGGGATCAATGTATAGATTGGTGTTATGATTATGTTGATGGATATAAATTTGCCGACCAGGGTTATTTAAATAATTGGCCGCTGGTTTATAAAGATTCTTTAAAAATACTTGATGACGATGTTTCTGGAATTGCCCCATGGAATGTAAATCAATATAAAATGGAATTTAAAAAAAGGATGTTTTTTAATAATAGTAAAGAATTAATATTTTATCATTTTCAGGGATTTAATTCATTCCAAGACAATATAGCTACTGGTTCATTTGAAAAATACAATGTAAAAATCAACTTTGCTATAAAAAAATTATACGTTGATTATTGGTCAGATATAAAATCAACAAATCAAAAATTTCAGTTGAATTCTACACTTTCCAATCGAAATACTTTCAACAAGAAAGTAAAGGATTTGATATTATACCAAATACCTTTTTTTTATAATTATATTAACTTATATTTTTCTTTTGATACAAGAAAGATTCCTGGAAAAGTCATTTCAATATTTAAATTCTTTTAAATTTATATCCTCTATCTGAAAGATACTATTCTTCAGGCTCATTTTCCAAGTATCATTTTTCCCAAAATGATACTGCTGTTTAGGCAACTTTAGCTTTATGATAATTAAAATTTAATGTCTAGTTTCATTTCAATAATTACTATTAATTATAACAATAGAGTCAATCTTCAGTCTACTTTGTTAAGTGTGATTAATCAGAAGTTCAACGACTTTGAATTTATTATTATTGATGGCGGCAGTAATGATGGTAGTAAGGAACTTATTGAATCACATTCTGATAGTATATCTTATTGGGTATCAGAAAGAGACAATGGCATATATCATGCTATGAATAAAGGGATTAAAAAGGCAACTGGCGATTATTTGCTTTTTTTAAATAGCGGTGATGTATTTCATAATGAGCTAGTATTAAAAGAGTTTAGCGATTTTATTCATATAAATGATCAATCTGATATAGTATATGGAGATTATATTTACGTGGATAAAAAACTCAATGAAACTAAAGTGATTTTGCCTGAAAGCATAACACTAGAATGGTTATGTAAGGCCAGTATACCACACCCAAGTACTTTTTTTAAAAAATCACTTTTTGATAAGTTTGGATTATATAGCGAAGATTATACCATAGTTTCGGATTGGTTGTTTGTTCTAAAAATATTTGCTCGTTCTAATTCTAGATTCATTCACTTTAATAAATTTATTTCCAAATTTCATGAAGGGGGTATCAGTACTCAACTTGCCTCTCAAAACATGATACGGTATGAGAGAGACAAAGGCATGAAAGAAATTTTCTCCGAGCCCTTACTTAAAATCATATCTGAACATTCTGATTACAAATTTTACTGGAGAAAATATAAATTTAATTATATTATAAACTTTGCTAAAAAAGCTAAACTAGTCATTAAAAAAATTATAACACCAGTCCATAAATGCTTCCAGTATATTACTTATTTCATTAACACATTTCTGTCCTCTTTTTTGTATAAAGCATATAAAAAAGAGAATAATGTATTTTCAAAGTCTATTCCAATTATCATTAATAATAGAAACCGGTTAACATTTTTAAAAAAGCTAATTGATTCTCTAACTGCCCGCGGTTATTATAATATTTATATTATTGATAATGCTTCTACTTATCAACCATTATTAGAATATTATAAAAAACTTGATTGTAAAATATACTACCTCACTACAAACACCGGCTTCTGTGCTTTATGGGATACAGTAATATTTGAAGATTTTAAAGATCAATATTATGTATATACGGATAGCGACCTTGAATTAACTGAATCCTGTCCTGATGATGTTTTATGCCGGTTGATGTTTCTTTTATCAAGATATAAAGATGTTGATAAAGCTGGTTTGGGTTTGAAAATTGATAATCTTCCGGATTATTATCAATTAAAAGAAAAAGTTGTACAATGGGAGTCGTCTTTGATTCAACAATCACAGCAAATTGAAAAAAATGTATTTAAAGCTTCTGTTGATACAACCTTTGCATTGTATCGACCAAATAAATTTGGACCTGCTCAATTTTTGCGGTGTATAAGAACTTATGGTAAATATCAAATAAGTCATCTCCCATGGTACATTAACTTTGATAATATAAATGAAGAAGAATCATATTATATAAACAATGCGCACACTACTAATTATGCCTATTGGACAGCCGCTTCAAAAGAAATAATTTCTCAAAAAGTTGAATTTAATGGGTAGAAGGATATACAGATTTTTGAGAATTCTTTTTTTGACAAGAAAAATGAAATTCTCCATTTATTTTTCCAGGTTTATTGGATCAACAAATCAATATTACATAGACAATTTTGAAATTGTAGATTCAAAATTGATACATATTCCATCCAATAGTTACTTATTGCTAAATAATTGTTCTTATTTTAATTTCAATCTAAATTCCATTTCTTTTGCTTTTATCAACTTTAGTTTCTCCGACCAAAAATCAGATTCTTTTATCATTCAAAAATCAAATTACAATTATGATATACGTGTTATAATTCGCAGTAAAGAAGATTTTGAATTGTTTTATGAGATTTATATTCTAAAGCCATATTCATTTTCAACCAATATAAAGTGCAATGTCATTGATGTTGGTATGAATATTGGATATGCATCTTTGTTTTTTTCATCACTGCCCAATGTTAACAAAGTATACTCTTTTGAACTAGTAGAAGAAACTTTTCAAAGAGCAGAGAATAATTTTAGATTGAACAATGAATTATCTAAAAAGATTATTGCTCATTCTTTTGGGCTTTCTATTGAAGATAAAGAGCTTACTATTCCGTATGCTCACCCTGGTAGTGTAGGGGCATCTATAATAAACAATCTTACTTTAGAAAATGATGATAGAAGTAGTATTGTCAAAGTAAAAGATATTATTCAGGTGTTTACAAAATTATTGGAGACAGACCAGATGCCATTAATAGTTAAATTTGATTGTGAAGGATCGGAGTACGAATTAATTGATGCCATTGAATCTGCCGGTTTATTTAAACATATCCATATAATAATGATCGAATGGCATAATAAAGGTGCTGAATCAATTGTAAAATGTTTAAGCAAAAACGGGTTTGTTGTATTTGATAATCTCGTTCCTGCTCATATGCCAATTGGATTTATTTATGCCGTTAATTCAAAACTGGAGCATGTATAATAGTAATTTCAAATATTATGCAAAAATGCTGCTTGGCAGAAAAAATGAAATGTGGCATTTTGATAAGTGGGCCCGAAAATATGCTTCAACCCAGGGGAAAGCGCTTAAGATTTATTCTGATGTTAATAGCGATATTAATTTTGAAAAAAAAGAGTTAGTTTATAAGAATCCTTTGTTCAAATTGAGTTGTGAATTAAGAGATGCTAGTATTATTAAGAACCTAAACTTTTTTAAAGATCAAAATTTAAAAGTTGCATTGCATATCCCACCAATTGCATATTCTCCTGCTGCTAACTCTTTTTTTTGTAGCTTAAAATCTACATTAGAGCATATGGGAATTTTGGTTTATTCATTTTGGGATGAATTTGACGATAAAGAACTACTGGAAACAAATTATGTTTTTGGAATTGGTGCAGAATATGTAACAAACTTTATTAATTGGGATAGATTAAATTCAATAAAAAAAAAGGCAAAATTTAAAATTCTTCTTCAGGCTTCTTTTGATATTTTAAATAAAAAAAGTGCAATCGATTTTATTAATTATTATAAACTCAAAGGGGTAAATTCTTTTTTCTCATTTGATTTTGAGTACTTCAATCATAATTCTGGATTAAGCAATTTGTTTGCTGAACATGGTGCTCAGTTACTTTCCATTCCATTTTCAGCTAATCCATTAGTTCATTTTCCTTTAGAATATGT
>CBDIRC010000001.1:2607500-3115496 GCA_965284095.1 Sediminibacterium sp. | reverse complement strand
CCCTTATTTTAGTGCCAGCGGTTGTTAGAGTTTTCTAAGTTATTCATTTTTTTGTTTCCAATGATTTTATCCACTAAACAGCTCTCTTCAATATTTTGATTATTTGCGTTCGCTGTTTGTGGATAAAGCAATAAATCGTTCTTTGAACTTTTGTAATGCTGCTCAGCATAAGATAGTGGCGATAGATATCCAAGTGATTTATGAGGTCGTTCTGTATTGTAATCAATCCTCCATTCCTCACTCAAGCATCTTACTTCTGCCAAGCTATTGAACAAGTAAGCATTTAGGAGTTCTCTTCTGATACTTCCATTTTTCCTTTCGATATATGCGTTCTGTGTTGGTTTACCAGGTTGGATGTATTGCAAAGTAATCTGCTGCTTTTCACACCACTCCTGCAATATATGGCTGATAAATTCTGGACCATTATCAGAACGAAGATTTGCGGGCTTACCTCTTTGCTCAACAATCCTATTAAGCACTCTAGTGACTCTTAATGATGGTAAAGATGTATCTATTTCAATAGCTAATGATTCTCTGTTAAAATCATCCATAACATTGAACAAGCGGAATCTTCTTCCATCAACCAATGTGTCGCTCATAAAATCAATGCTCCATACTTGGTTTGGTGCATTGGGAACCGATAGCGTTTGTTTAGCCCTCTCTGGTAATCGTTTTTTAGCCCTGCGGCGAATATTTAATTTCATGTCGGTATACACCCTGTAAATCTTTTTGTGATTCCACAGATAGCCTTTATTCCAAAGACGATAGCAGCATTGCCAATAGCCAATACTTGCATGTTTGGTTGTAAGCGCCGTTAATGCTTCTTGTACTTCAAGATCATCCTTGGGTTTTGCTTGATACTGACAGGTCGTTCGAGATATTCCCATCAGTTTGCACGCCTTGCGGTTACTTAGCTGTTCTTCTGTTACCAGATATACAACAGCTTCTCGTTTCTCTTCAGGCGTTAAAGCTTTTTTTCAAGCAGGTTTTTGATAGCTCGGTTCTCAATACTTAACTCAGCAAACATTTTCTTGAGTTCGGCATTTTCTTTTTCTAGGTCTTTGAGCTTTGTAACATCGCTGGTTTCCATACCGCCATATTTGGCTTTCCAATTGTAAAACGTTGGTTCGCTAATACCGAGTTCCCTGCTGATGTCTTTGACGGATATACCTGCTTCGTGTTTCTTTAATGCAGATACAATTTGGTGTTCGGTTAATCTTCCTTTTTTCATGACTATTAAAATTTAAAGTTAACAAGCATTTTTTGTTAACCCTAACTTTAACTGGCCGAACTTAGGGGAAGCCTACATATGACAATAAGATTATCGATTACACTTATGTTGGATCTATAAACTATGATAAAATATATAGATATAACCAGTATTTTCCGAATATTATAAATTCGAAGTATTCAGGGTTAATCATAGGACCTGGTTGGCCATGGAGTAAACCATTTCAATATAATGTGGAAAGAGATAGGTTAATATATGCTCATTCCAAAGTGGCTCTTAATCTTCATCTTGAATATCAGATTAATATCAATGGTCAACTCAATGAACGAGCATACATCTTAACTGCTTTCGGAATACCTCAAGTAATTGATAAAGTTTTAGATATTGAAAAAAACTTTCCCGAAATCGGCACCATAGCAGATACGCCAGAAGAATATATCAATCTGGTTACAACATTAGTAAACAATCCTGAACAAGGAATTTCTAATTCTAAGAAAGCTATGATTGCTTTATATGCTAGTCATACTTCTTTTCATCGAGTAAAATATTTGTTCGATCAATTTAAATCAATAGGAATATAAAATATAGATTAATGAAGAAAATATTTATGTCAGGTGTAGGTGGTATGTTGGGGGATGCATTTTATAAAGCATTTAAGAATGACTATATTCTTAAATGCACAGATATCGATTTGAATACAACTTGGCTAGAATATCTTGATTTTAGAAACAAAGATGAGTATTATAAAATGGTTTCTGAATTCAATCCCGATTATTTATTCCATATTGGTGCTTTTACAGATTTGGAATTTTGTGAGTTGAATAAGGATAATGCTTATTTAACAAATATGTTTTCAGTTCAATATGCTGTTGAAATTGCCAATGAGTTAAAAATCCCATTATTATATATCAGTACAGCGGGTATATTCGATGGGTCGAAAGAAGAATATGACGAAGATGATATTCCTAACCCTTTAAGCGTCTATGCAAAAACTAAATATGAAGCAGAGCTCTACGTGCAGAATAATATTCAAAACCATTTAATTTGTAGAGCTGGTTGGATGATGGGGGGTGGTATTTTAAAAGACAAAAAATTTATCAATAAAATTATAAAACAGTTAATTCAGAAAAACGAGACTCTTTATGTAGTTGATGATAAAGATGGAACACCAACTTATACAATTGACTTTGCGAAAAACGTTAAACTATTAATTGAGAATAATCAATATGGACTTTTCAATATGGTCTGTAATGGCGTTACCAGTCGCTACGAAGTAGCAAATGAATTAGTTAATATATTCAGTTTAAATAATAGAATAAATATCATTCCAGTATCTTCTGATTATTTCAAGAAAGATTATTTTGCAACCAGGCCTATTTCTGAACGATTAATTAATAAGCGGTTAAATCAAATAAACATGAATATTATGCGTGATTGGAGAGTTGCACTTAATGAATATATTAAAGAGTATTACAATGATATTTATACAACATTAATATAACGATGAAGCTACGTAGGTATCTTTCCTATTTAACCTTTTCTGAAAAAACAGCTTTCTTAACAGGAAAAATTTTCAATACTGTTTTATTTAGAGTCCCAAAATTTGCCGATCTATATCGGCAACAAAGTTTGCTATCAATTATTACAGATCAGTTAAATTATACTGTTCAATTTGAGAATGACCTCTTTATTCTATTTAAAAATGGTCAAAAAATATACCTTAGAAAGAACAGTTCGGACTTGGAAGTTTTTTATCAAATATTGTGTTGTAAAGAATATAAACCAGCAATAGATTTAATTTGTAATCAATTAAAGCTTAATGTAGATACAATTATTGACCTAGGGTCTAATATAGGGTTATCAACTATATATTTTAATGAAATTTTTCCATTTTCCAGAATTATTTCTGTTGAGCCTGATAAAGGAAATTATAATATTTTAAAATTAAATACTCATCAACATTCTAATATTGAATTATTAAATACAGCAATTTGGTCTAGTGCAATACCATTAATAAAAAAATCAACTTTTAGAGATGGAAGGAATTGGTCAACCTCTTACAAAGAATCAAATACATCCAAGAATATTGATCAAATTGAAGCCTGCACGATACAAGGAATAATATCAAATAATGGAATTGATCATATATCTTTTCTTAAAATTGATATCGAAGGAGCAGAGAATATAATTTTTTCTGACAGAAAAAATGTTGATTTTTTAAACATTGTTGACGTACTTGCAATTGAAATACATGATGAAGTATCAGATAGAAACAACATTCATCAAATTTTAAGATCATACGATTTCTTTATTCTTGATTATAATGAGACAACTTTAGCTTTTAAATTAAGTTTATTAAATTGATTTCATCTCCTGTTGTTTCTGTGGTTTTACCATTATATAATTCAGTTAATTATATCAAAGAATCAGTTGAAAGTATTTTAAATCAGCAGTATTCTGACTTTGAAATAATTATTATTGATGATTGTTCATCTGATGGTTCAGCTGAAGTTGTTCAATCCATTAAAGATAATAGAATAAGGTACATCAAAAATGAATCGAATATTGGATTAAATAAGTCATTAAATCTTGGTATTTCTTTGGCAAAAGGCAAATACATTGCAAGAATGGATCACGATGATATTTCTTTGCCTAATCGATTTAATATTCAAGTTTCTTTTTTAGAAAATAATCCAGATTATATATTAATTGGATCTAATCATAATATTATAAACGAAAACGGGTCGCTTGTTTTCAGTTCACCGCTTATTAGTTACGACGATAATGAGTTAAAGTCATCACTTTTTTTTGGATGCCCATTTATACATCCAGGTATTATGATCAGGAAGTCTGTTTTGCAAAACCTTACACCTTATTATAATGAAACAATAAAGCAAGCTGAAGATTATGTACTTTACTGTTCAATCATGAATTACGGAAAATTCTATACACCAAAAGATATTATTTTTTCATATCGTGAACATCAATCTATAAATAGGGGCACTTCTCCTGCCAATAAAAGTCTCATTATTGATGGGAGAATCATTGCATGGAAAACAATATTAGATAAATTAAATATTCAAGCTAATCGCGATACTTTATTGGTACACGATAAGTTTTGCTACTATATTAATCTGATTAATGACCAAGACTTTCCGATGATAAAAAACTATATTAGTTTATTGTATAGTATCAAAAAACAAAATAAGTTGATTTTTCTATTTGATCAATTAGGTTTAGAAAAACAAATTTCAATTAGAAGTTATTTTGTTGGAAAATATCTTATTCAAAGCAAGCGTTCAATTATTCCTTATGGAGTAATGTTTTATAAAACAACATCAATTTCTAATTTAATTAAATTAATCGTATTAAGTATTTTTAAGTGAAATCAATTTTAGTAACAGGCTCTTCAGGTTTAGTAGGATCTGAAGTTTGTACCTACTTCTCTTCCATTGGATATTCTATTCATGGTTTAGACAACAATCAGAGAGCTGTATTTTTTGGTTCTAATGGTGATACAAGATGGAATCAAAAGAGACTACAAGAATCTATTCAATCATTTACTCATCATGAGCTTGATATTAGAGATAGAAATGGTATATTAGAACTCATTAAATTACTAAGACCAAATGTTATAGTTCATGCTGCTGCACAACCAAGTCACGATAAGGCAGCAGAAATCCCCTTTGATGATTTTGATACAAATGCAGTTGGGACATTAAATTTATTAGAAGCCGCAAGGCAATATTGTCCAGAATCGCCATTTATTTTCATGAGCACCAATAAAGTATATGGTGATGCCCCTAATCGTATTCAACTTATAGAAAAGGAATTGAGATGGGATTTTGATGATTTAAATTATGTAAATGGAATTAATGAATCCTTTTCTATTGATCAGTCAAAGCATTCACTTTTTGGAGCTTCTAAAGTAGCTGCTGATATAATGGTGCAGGAATATGGAAGATATTTTAATATGCCAACAGTTTGCTTAAGAGGTGGCTGCCTTACAGGGCCTAATCATAGTGGAGTTGAATTGCATGGTTTCTTAAGTTATCTAGTAAAATGTAATTTAGAGGAAAAGAAATATTTTGTTTACGGTTATAAAGGCAAACAGGTTAGGGATAATATTCATAGTTATGATATTGTAAAGTTTATGGAAGCATTTATTAATAGACCTAAAGTTGCCGAAGTTTACAACATCGGGGGTGGTATTGATAATACTTGCTCCATATTAGAAGCTTTCTCAATTGCAGAATCAATAACAAATAAGAAGCAAGTTTTTGAATATGTTGATAAGAACCGTGAAGGAGATCATATTTGCTATTATAGCGATCTTAATAAAATGAGATCTCACTATCCAAGCTGGGATATTTCGATTAATTTAATTACCATTTTTAAAGAGATCGTTAATAGTTGGACAAAAAAGCTTCAACCCTAAAAACAAATTTTTCCGATGTCTCTTTTAAAAAACAGATATACTTCAGCTTTCAATAATTTTATACAGAGTTTTCAGTATAAAAAACAACTGCCATTAGTTAACAGTTGGGAAATCAGCATAGTTCAGAAAAATAGATCAAACGAGATCAAGATCCCTATATGGTGGGATGAACAATTATTGAATGATTCTATATTTCAGTATGGAATTGTAGATGACATAAAGCCTTTTTTAAACAAGCCTTTAGGTAATACGTATAATTATTCTGATCTTTTATGTCATTTTCATGATCTGATTAAACATAATAACAAACGAATTAATTATTTAGAATTAGGTGTTTCTGTAGGAAAAAACCTATTTACATTACTTAATTATTTTGATAATGCTGATTTGTATGGATATGAAATAGAAGAAATTAATCCTTATTTGAAAAGCCATTTAATTTTTGAAAATAAAGTTGAATGGCAGACTTCAGCTACTTCTTTAAAAAAGCATCCATCTAGTTTTATTAATTACTCATATTCTACTAATAAATTACATTATTTATCTGGCGATATATGGGATGAAGCAAGTTGGGAGAAATTATCAGGCAAAAAGTTCAACATTATCTTTTCTGATGCATTTCACAGTCCAGATGCTTTATTGTTTGAGTATGAAATGCTAATTAAGTATAATTTAATTGATGAGCAGTTCATCTTAGTATGGGATGACCTTCATTTTGGGATGAAAGATGCTTTTCTTACTATCAACAAGAAAATAAAAAAATCAAGCCATTTGATAAATACTAAATGTTTTCTTATTCAAATTAATGGGTGGCTTGGAGAAAATTGGGGGAAACATCCTGTAGGTATTATTACTAATATATTTTAAAAGTACAATCCATTTTAAATGAAAAGTTGTCCTGTATGTTCTTCTTCATCTGATTTAGTAAAGACACTGAGCAAAGATTTCATTGTAGCTTCATTGGAAAAATTCTATCATGAATCAATTCCTGAGATTAATTTAATTGATTATTCAATTTATCAATGTAAAAATTGTACTCTACAGTTTTGCGACCCTATGTCTGGAGGAACTAAAAAGTTTTATGATTGGATGATACATCAACCTAATTATTATCCAACATATAGATGGGAGTGGGGAGTTGCTTTAGAACAAATAAAACCTTTATCTAACAATCAATCCAATTTAGTTGAGGTAGGATGTGGTAATGGTGACTTCCTTAAATTTATTAAGATCAATTCATCTATTAATGGTTTAGGAATTGATACATCAGAAAGTGCAATTTCAGTTTGTAAAGCAAGAGATTTGAATGCTATTTGTGAAAGCATTGAAACTTACACGAATAAACCTTATCCGATTAAAAAGTTTGACTTTGCATGTAGTTATCATTGTTTGGAGCATGTAGAAGATCCATTGGGTTTTATTAAAGAAATAAAATCTATTTTAAATAAAGACGGTAGTATCTTTCTATCTACACCTTATTCTCCAATGTGTTATGAGTCTCAATGGCATGATCCACTCAACCATCCTCCCCATCATATGACTCGATGGAATAAAAAAGCTTACGAAGTATTGGCAGAAATGGTTAACATGAGAATTAAATTTTATACCCACGAACCTGCTACTTTGCTTCAAAGAACACTGCTTGCTTTAGACATAAAATATTACGGTTTCAAAATATTTCATTCTAGAAAGCAAATGCTTTTTAATACAATATTTAAATTCAAAGATTTTATTAAAGAATATCAATTTCAGAAAAGCAGAGATATTGTTAACGGTAAGCCTGCTCCAGATGTTATACTTGTTGAATTGACCTCGATTTAGTGATTGTACAATAACATGAGTATTCAGTTAATTAGTTTCGCCACTCCAAATTTTTATTTTTCACAATATAAATTATTGACTAGTGCAAAAAAATTAGGCATAGATCAGGTATTTATTTACAATCACAATGATTTTAAGAAAACAAACTTTTTTAAAGAAAATCAATTCATTACAAAACAGACGCGAGGTGCTGGATATTGGATTTGGAAGCCTTATTATATTTTAGAGCATCTACATTCATTGGTAATTGGGGATATTCTGATTTATTGTGATGCAGGTGTTCAAATTATAGAGAACATTGAACCCCTGATTTTTTTATTGAATAGATCAGAAAATGGAATCATGTTGTTTGAAAATTATCAAGGTTCTGCTTATTTTTCTAAATCAATTGATTTTACATTTGACTATACTGGTATATATATAGAACCTAATAAAAACAAATATTGGTGTAAAGGAGATGTTTTTGAATCTATAGCTCCATTATCTAAAGAATTTTTAGATTCATTTCAGGTGGATGCAAACATAATGATTTTCAAAAAAACTAATTCCTCTATTAAGTTTGTTAATGAGTGGATTGAGTTGTGCAAAAATCCACAATTGATAACGGACTCTCCAGAATCAATTCATTTAACAAATAGCCCTACTTTTTTTGGGCATTTACATGATCAGTCTATACTTTCTGTATTAGCTGCTAAATGGAACATAGAACTGCATCGTTCTCCTACGCAATTCGGGAATCATTTTAAATTACCTGAGTATCGAAAAGCAGGTGAATTTTTATTGTTACCTTATAGTCCTTTTCCCAAGAACAATAGCACTTATGGAACCTTATTTTTACATACAAGATTACGTACAATTCCGTTTATCAATAGGTGGAAAGATTTCTTGATTACTGAGGTTAAAATGATTTTTGTAAGATGTTATTTGAAATTTTACAGGAGTTTTAAAATTAAGTTTTGATAAAATGAAAATTCTTGTAACTGGAGCAGCCGGATTCGTTGGATCTAAAATGGTTGAATATATTAGGGCAGCGGATAAATCAGTTGAATTATATGGTATCGATAATCTAAGCAGAAAAGGGAGTGAATACAATGTTGACACACTAGAAAAATTAAATTGCAAGTTTGTTAAAGGAGATATAAGTAGTCAACTTGATGTTCAGTCTTTACCAAAAGTTGACTGGATTATTGATTGTGCTGCAGAACCATCAGTATTAGCTGGATTAAATGGAGGAAGTCTTGAATTGATTAACAATAATCTTTCAGGTACCTTCTATTTATTGGAAAAATGTAAGAAAGATCATGCAGGGTTTATATTAATCAGTACTAGCAGAGTATATAGTATTGAAGTTTTAAATAATATTCCTTTTGTAAAAAATGAGAATAGATTTGAAATTCCTCAGTCAGTTAATTTACCAATTGGATTCTCCCAAAACGGGGTCGCTGAAAGTTTTAGCTCCAATGCACCGATTTCTTTATATGGGGCTACAAAATTGGCCAGTGAAGTATTAGCATTGGAATATCATTATAGCTTTGGTTTCCCTGTTTGGATAAATCGTTGTGGTGTGATTGCAGGACCTGGACAATTTGGAAAAATTGATCAAGGAATTTTTTCGTATTGGATTTATCAATATTTATTGAATAAACCACTCTCTTTTATCGGCTATGGTGGAATGGGTTTACAAGTAAGAGATTTAATTCATCCTATCGATATTTATAAATTGATTATTCAGCAAATACATTTTCAATTTGATAATGCCCCAAGAATATTGAATTTAGGCGGTGGAGTTCAAAATACTTTAAGTTTAAGTGAATTAAATGATTTCTGCAAGAAGAATATGCAAGATGTCAAATCCATAGGTTCTATACCTGAAAACAGGAAATTTGATATTCCTTATTACTCCACTGATTTTACTTTAGCCCAATCTTTTTGGAACTGGAGCCCAACTACATCAGCCCATGAAATTTTAGATCAAATTTTATTCTATGGGCGAAACAATATAGATCATATCGCTCGAATCAATTAAATGAAAATCGCATTCTTTGTACAGTACTGTCATGAAGCAGGAACCTATTTTCGCTGGCATAATTTGGCAAAAGCTTTTGTATTGAATGGTCATGAAGTACATGTATATGCCGGGGACTTTAATTATAAAGCAAAAAGAAGAACAGAATGGAGAGATGGAGTTCAATATAGAATTATACCGTCTTTAATTACGAGTAGAATTTTTGGAAATCCATCTGATCCGATTAGTGCTTTGTATCGTTTATTTCAGAGAGTTGATAAAGATTATGATGCTTACCATTTGTTTCAGCCTTTTTTACAAGCATTTATACCTTGGTATTATTTAAAGTTGAATAGAAAAGGGAAGTTTTTCTATGATTGGGATGATTTATGGACAGGGGGTTTATTCCAGAATCCTAAATCATTAAGAGAAAAATATGTTTTCAAGTTGGTTTCTTATTTAGAAACAAAAATTCCTTTGCAAGCCTTTTCAACTACCACTTGTTCTCATTATTTAAAGAGCTTGCTTCCCGACAATATACAGACAAATATTCTTTATAATGGTTACTGGCCAATTACAGAAGAAAATAAAACGAATGTACCATCTGTTTTTAACAAAGACCCCAATTTATTTTATCTGGGATATATTGGAAAAACAGCTGCAGAATTAGACTGGATAATTGAAGCTGCCAAATTAATAATATCTAAATTCCCAAATGTAAAGTTTATTATAGTCGGCCCGGCAAAATCACAAATAGATCAATCTGGTTTAGCAAGTGTTCCAAATATGCAATACTTAGGCGAAGTTGACCCAAGTGAGGCTAGATTCATTTCATCAAAAATTGATGTTGGTCTCTTACCTTTAGAGAATACTGTTTTTAATCAAAGTAGATTCCCTATTAAATTTTTTGACTATTTAACTGCTGGAACACCTGTTTATTATTCTTGTATTGGTGAATTAAAATCTGTAGGGGAACATTTACCTTTTGTATATGAAGGTGGAATTACACAAACTGAATGGATTGATGGTCTTGTTGATTTGATCAAAAGTAAAATCGATAAAGAGAAAGACGTTATAGATATGCGGTTATTAGAAGAAAAATATTCATGGCAGTCTCTATCAAATAATCTTGAAAAGATTTATATTAATTAGGAGTGAGTACTAGAAAAGTATTTTTAGTTTGCACGGGTCTTGGAATTGTTCAGAGAGGGTTTGAGACATATATTGCTGAATTAGCAGGAAAATTGCAATCAGCAAAAACTACTTTTGCAATTACATTATATTCTGGCGGAAAATATGAAAGTAACAAAGTAATTTCTGAACAATTATTTTGTATTTCCCGTAATAACCGTTTTTTAAATTTTTTGTTCGGACATGCTTTTGTTTCAGAACTCGAATTGTATAGTTTTTTTGTAAGTCTATTTTTCGAGACTATCAGAAATAAACCAAATGTTATTTATTTGGGAGAGTATAAGTTATATTGTTATTTATATAAAATACGAAAACTTTTTAATTTAAATTATTCTTTAGTCTTATATACAGGCGGTCAGGTTAGTCCTGGTTTATTTGATGTAACAAAAGATTTTGTACACCATGTAACTGATGTGTATTATAGTGAACTTTTAAAAGGAGGGTATCCTAAAGAACGACAATTTGTGTTGCCACATTTTTTTTCGCAACCGGAAAATAAAAAAGTTATAGGAGAAATCAATATCCGCTCCATTGCTAATGAAAAAAAAATAATTATCAGCGTAGGCTTGATTGATTCTACAATTAAGAGAATGGATCGATTAGTAAATGTTTTATCTAAGTCCCCAGATAAATATTTCCCCGTTTTATTAGGTGAATATTCGAGTGATACTCCTTTTATTAAAAAGCAATTAGAAGATTGTTTCGGTAAAGACAACTATTATATTGGAAATGTAAGTAGAAATGAACTTTTTGCATACTTAAAACAGGCAGATTTGTTTATTTTACTTTCTCCTAAAGAATCTTTCGGATTGGCAGCAATAGAAGCTCTTTCAGTTGGCTTACCAGTGATTTGTTGTGATTATCCAGAATCTAGGTATGTGTTAAAACACATGGGTACTTTAATAGATTGTGACCAAGATAATAACATAGGTTTACTTATTGATCAACTACTAGATCATACACCTGCACAGAATCAAGTAAAACAACGTGTTGATTTTGTAAATAATACTTATTCATGGGATGTGCTTTCGAACAGCTATATAACAATGTTCAATAAATTTATACTCAATGATTAATTGTGATTTATGTTGGCTGAAATAAAAAAAATGATTCCGGATATAATTAAAACTCCTATAAATAAAATTCGTAATCAAATTCGTTGGAACCGTCAATTAAATGCTATAGTTAAATTTTATGCCAATAAGGTTGACATTAATGAAGAAGAACAAGAAGCTATCCAATACTTGAAAAAAATTAATGGACTCACCGTTTTTCCTTATGATTTCAATGGTTCTTGGGATTTTATGTCCATTAATGTCTTTAAAGACATATCTGTTGATATGCTCTATGTTGTTCACAATGGTTATCGGCTTTATTTTAAACGTGGTTTATCTGAAATTGATGTGAAAGGAATTTATTTTGGATTAATGAATGAACAGTCTGAGAAGTCACCGCATTTATACCTTACAAAGAGTTTTAATATTGAGGATAATTCAGTAATCGCAGATATCGGATCAGCAGAAGGAATATTTACACTTAATTCAATTAGTAGTATTTCAAAAGCTTATTTATTTGAGCCAGACCCACTTTGGGTAGAAGCATTAGAACAAACATTTAAACCTTGGAAAGAAAAGATTATTATTATCAAGAAATATGTTGGATCAACAGATTCTGAGAGTACTATTGCCCTTGACTCTTTTTTTAAAGAAATTCAATTAGATTTTATCAAAGCAGATATCGAAGGTGCAGAGTCAGCAATGCTTTTGGGTGCAGATCAGCTATTGCGACTTCAACATAAGTTGAAATTAGCTATAACTACATATCATAAACAATCAGATTTTGACCAGTTCTACAAGTTATTAACCAATAAATATGGTTTTAAAGCTGATCATTCTTATGGATATATGCTTTATTTTATTAATAATGATTTAGAGCCTCCTTATTTAAGACGCGGAATTATTAGAGCAGAAAGAAATAATAATTAATGAAAAGGATTCTTGTTCTAAACAACTATTCTGTTAATCGAGTTTTAAATGAAATAAAACAGGGAAAAAAACCTTCTCACCATCTTTATGGAATTGTTGAGTTGGAAAGATTAGGCTATGAGATAATTACAATTGAAACTAATAGACAATCAATTATTTATATAATTGGGCAAATGATTTCGAAAATTCCATTGTGTAATCTTGGGGACTGGTACCTACAATTTAAGGCACTTAAAATACAATCTCAATATGATTTAGTATATGCACCTTGTCAAGATGTAACTTTACTTCTTGGATTATTGAATTATTTTAATTTGTTCAAAAAACCAATTATAGCATTAGCTCATCATCCTTTTTTGAAGGGTAGGTTTAAGCAATTGAGAAAAATCTCATTATTTTTCTCCATAAGAGGTCATTTCCGTTTTCCAGCTCTGAGTAGTCTTGTTGGAAATCAAATTAATCAAATAGCAAGAAAAGAAATCTCCGAAAAATTACATTGGGGACCAGATTTACTGTTTTATGAAAATGAAATGAAAAGGAATGACTCCGAAAATATTAAATATGACCTAATTGCTATTGGAAGAACCGGGAGAGATTATGCTACTTTCGTGAATGCTTTTTCAAATAGTAGCATTCGAATTGGATTATTTTGTAATAAGGTATTCCAAAAATCAATTGGATCAAACATTTCATCAAATATTGACATTCATTACTTGGAATTTGATGAAGAATTAAATTATAGAGAAATTATAAGTTTGTATTCCAAATCTAAAATTATAGCTATTCCATTGACCAATGATGATAGTTTATGTGGGCTAACAAGTATTTGCGATGCGCTTGGTTGCGGTTTACCTGTATTAATGACATATAATAGATACGTAGATTTAAATCCTGCTAAATTCCATTTTGGCGAATCTGTTCCATATGCAGATGTACAAAGTTGGATGAATATGGCTGAAAAAATATTAAAAGATTATGATTATAAACTAAGTATAAGCAATGTCTCAGAAAAATTCAATATTGAAATATTTACTAAAGAATTAGTTTCTCTTTTTAATTTAATTAAATAAATTTTATTCTTGTATTTTTCAATCATTATACCAACATGTAATAGAAATGAATCTCTAAAAATTTGTTTAGAAGCTCTTTATATTAATGTTAAAAACTTTAATAGTCAATTTGTTGAAGTAATTGTTTCGGATGATGGAGATATGAATGAGTCAAAACTGTTAATTGAAGATTATTTTTCTTGGGCAACATGGGTAGAAGGAGCTAAAAAAGGGCCGGCAGCAAATAGAAATAAAGCAGCAAAAGTTGCTAATGGCGAATGGTTGATTTTTTTAGATGACGACTGCATTCCAGATCCTACTTTATTAAAGTCTTACTATGATTATATCGGACAAAATCCTTTAGTTGAAATTTTTGAAGGTTGTATCAAACCAGATGGCCCTCCTAAAACACCGCTTGACTATGCGCCCATTAATGAAACTGGTGGCCATCTATGGAGTTGCAATTTCTGTATTAAGAAAGAATTATTTCAATATTGTAATGGATTCGATGAAGCATTTAAATTCCCCCATCTTGAAGATGTTGATTTATTAACTCGAATTCGTGATAAGAATTTACCTGTTTTATTTTCCAAAAACGCCATTGTAGTGCATCCTTGGCGTAAGTTTACCAATGGAAAAAAATTGGCATTATTCAATGAAATGGATTTTTATTTTGCAAAAAAACACTCAAAGCCAATTTCTGTTCTAAAAACATTTATCGCAATTGTACATGTTCATTTTAGTATGTTTGTTAGAAATCCCCAGTTTCGATTCTTTCTTTCTTCTTTAAAAGTTGGGTTTGATCATTCATTTTATTTTTTATTATTTTCTAACAAGTGGAAAAAAAAATATTTTAAGTAATGAAAATTAAGAGTTTAATTTTTGGCTTTATTCCTCCAAAAATAAAGAATAGAATATATACCTATATGATTCAGCAGAAGTCTATTCCGATAGATTTTGTTGATAGTAGCGATTGTAAGATAGATAGTAGCTATACTTTTCATGTTCAATCAAACAATGAATTGGAATTGTTGGGTAACAAATATGAGCCAACAAAAAGACTACACAACTATTTGCCTCACTACTGGAAACATTTCAGAGATATTAAAGACAATGTAACTCGCGTGTTAGAAATTGGCGTTCAATCCGATAAGTCAATAAAAATGTGGGAAGAATTTTTCCCCAATGCAGAAATTTTCGGCATTGACATTGAGCCTTGGTGTAAAGATTTTGAAGGTGGACGCAAAAGAATATTTATTGGTGACCAAAGTGACGAAGCATTTTTAAATTTAGTAGTAAAAGAAGCAGGTGGTGGTTTTGATATAATTATTGATGATGGAAGTCATAGGGTATATCATCAACTGAAAACCTTTAATATTTTATTTCCAAAATTGAAGAGCCATGGGATTTATGTAATTGAGGATACCGGCGCATGTGTTGGAGATACTAATTTAAAAACAGTAAATGCTATAAAAAAACTCATAGATAAAATAATGTATTTTCCAAAAGGGCTTTCTTTTGATAAATGGTCTAGTTTAAAATCCTTTGGAAACGAAGCAGATTGGAAAGCTAAAAATATAGTAGGAATTGCTTTTTATAGATGGATATGTTTCATCGAAAGAGGTAGAAACCCTGAGGATAATTTTTACATCAGTTCAGGTATTGCTGAAAAAAAGTAATCAATAATGAAAGGAAACGCTTTATTACATTTTATTAGGTTTATTTTGAATTTAGATTCTGCTGAAACCCAAACTTCTGATCAGGAAAGAACAGTTTTAAAGAAGTATATTTCAACTGCAACATTAATTGCTGAAATTGGCGTTTTTGAAGGAGTTAATTCAGGTGATTTTGCGTTATATTCTCCAAAAAATGCAACTGTTTTTGCTATTGATCCTTTTTTCAAAGGATCATTAGGGTTTAACTATGGAAAGTATATTGCTTTAAAAGATTGGCGAAAAAAAGGAGTTAAAAATAAAATTCAAATTATAGAAGGGTTTAGCTGGGATGTAATCAATCAATTGCCATCAAGTTTGGATTTTATCTTTATAGATGGAGACCATAGTTTTGAAGGTGTCAGTAAGGATTTTGAATTATATAGTAAAATACTATCTCCTCATGGGATTATTGCATTGCACGATGCACGATTATTTGAAAATGGATGGACTAAATCTGATTGGGGCCCTGTTAGACTTGTTGAGGAAGTGATTAAGCCTTCTGAAAAATGGACCATTTTGGACCAAGTCGATTCTTTAGTTTTAATAAAAATGCGCACTGTATAATGCATATTCTACATGTTGCTTCAGTAGATATTTTGCCCAATTCAGGTATGGGTAGAATTGCTTGTGAATGGAAAAATGCATTTGAAAAAAGAGGAATTCAATTTACACACATTGGTTGGAAGGAATTGAACAAAACCACACATCCATTATTATTTGGTTGGTTAGTTCGGAAGCATATTATAAATAATAGAATTCAACCCGATCTAATTCTAGCTCATGAACCTGCTGCAGGTTTTCTTTCATTTAAAAATATTCCATTAGTAGTTTTTAGCCATGGTATTGAAGCGCGTAACTGGGAAATTCAAAAAAAATATAACTATTTTACTCCTTCAATAAAAGCCAGAGTAGTTCCTTTAAAATGGAGATTCTGGTCTAATAATTATGGTTTTCTTAAAGCCACCAAAATTTTATTATCTAATAAAAATGATAAAAATTACTTAATTAAAAGCAAAAGTATAGATCCCAATAAAATAATGGTTTTTAATAATGGTTATATACCTTTTGTTAATCACATTCCACTCGACAATAAAACAATCGGTTGCTTATTCAATGCAAGCTGGATAGAAAGAAAAGGAACTCAATTGCTCGTAGATGCTTTTAATCAGTTATTATCAAAATATAAAAATCTTAACCTATTTATTGCCGGTACAAATTTATCTGATGAAAAGATTAAGATTAAATTTTTATCCCAGGTACAATCTCAAATAATAATTATTCCACCATTTTCTGATGATACAGAAGTGGCGATATATAAAAATGTATCCATTTTTGTTTTGCCATCTTTTTTTGAAGGTCAATCTCTGGCATTAACACAGGCTATGTATATGGGTCTTTGTCCTGTAGTTTCAGATAATTCCGGTCAAATTGATTTTATTCAAAATAATATTAACGGTTTGTTATTTGAAACTGGCAATACAAATTCATTGATTGAAAAGGTAGAAACTTTGATAAATAGCCCTTTATTAATTAATGAATTTGGAAAAGCTGCAAAAGAATATGTAAAGGAACTAGAGTGGAAGAATGTCACTGACAAATTAGTTGATTCAATTGTTTCGATAATTAATAAATAGTTTTTATTTTGTCTTCAAACCAGAAAAATCTTGATGCAGTTATTCTTTCGGGTAATTCGCCATTCAAGTATGATGGAGTAGGGGATTATAGTCATCTTTTATTGCAACAATTAGTTTTACATGATAAGTCTATTGAATTATATTGTGGGAAGGGGATAGAAAACCTAACTGTAGATCATTATTTTCCAATAATCCCTGATTGGGGAATAAGTAGTCTTTTAAATTTGACTAGTATTCTAAGACAAAAAAAACCAAAATGGGTATTCCTTCAATATGAACCCTACTCATTTTCTTCTTTGGGAACCCCTTTTTTGCTAATTCCCTTTTTAATATATGCAAGACTCTTAGGTATAAAAGTTCATGTTAATTTTCATGAAATTTCCATAAGGTTAATTAATAATGGATTATTTGGTTTCATTAGAGCTTTGCTACAAAGATCTATTGCTTATTTTATAGCTATAGTATCAAATCGGATTAATACTAGTAATCTATATTATCAATCATTACTTAAGCCTTTTAATTCAGATCTTGTTTTCATTCCGTCTAATTTTGAATTTTTAATACAAAAAGAGTTTACTCCAAAAAGTATTTCTGATAGCCTTTTTTTGATTGTAGTTAATGCGAATAGGTGTGAGAAAATTCTTTTTGAAATTGTTAGTAAGCTATCTAGCTATTCAACACATTCAATCCAGGTTAAAATAATTGGAAGAACTTCACAAAATGATTTAACTAGAATAAATCAATATATAGAAGCGTATGGTCTTAAAAAAGTATTTTCTTTTTCTGTAAATCTAGAATCCGATAAAGTGGTCGAAGAATTACAAAAAGCACATTTGTATATTCAATTAGAAGGAGTTAGTAGTCGTTATCAAGGAGGTATTTCTTCTAAAAGTGGAACTCTTGCTACTGCAATGTTATTAGGGATTCCCACTATCTCAACATGTGGCGATATGACTGATTTACAGATTTTTAAAGATGGCATAAATATTATTTTTGTTAATGGCGATCCAGCCAAAATTGCTAAAAAAATCAACTATATAAATTCAGATAAAGAATTTAAAGTTTCGATGCGAGAAAACGCTAAGCTTACTTATTGGAATTTTTTTTCTTGGGAGCATTCAATTGCCTATTATTTAAATTTATTCAATTAAATGCAAGGTAGATACGCACATACCACCAAATTGAATATGCATTTAAAAATATTTCTTTTAATTTATTTTTTCACTGTATTAAGTGGCGCTTTCAGGAAATGGTTTATTTCAGACAAGCAAATTGGAAACGTTATTCTATTTTTTCAAATACTCATTCCTTTTACTTTTATACTTATTGGAGGTGGAATGAAGAATTGGCATAAAGGGAAATCCCAATTTATAATTTTATTATTTGTTTTAGTAATTGGTGTATTAAATCCTTTAAATCTTACTTTGAGTCATGGATTACTTGGTATTCTGTTGCATGGCAGCTTTTTTTTTATTCTATTTTTTTACATTAATAACAGACAATATTTTCAATTTGAAAAAATTATTGGAATTCTATTTGTAGGAGGAATACTTCAATTATTATTGGCATTTTTTCAATATACTCAACCTGCAGGTTCTATTATAAATACATATGTAGATGTTGATGCAGTTGGAGGAGTTGCGCTGGTGGGAAATTCAATAAGAGTAACTGGAACATTTTCTTATATCAGTGGATTTACGGGCTTTCTGTTTTTCAATAGTTTACTTGTTTGGGCTATGGTTAAATACAATTACAAAAGTCTATATATACTTTTACTTTTATTGTTAGGTATTACAGCTTGTTTTATGAGCGGAGCAAGAGCTGCTACATATTCATATTTTATCATTCTGGCATTAATAGCATTTACAGAACCCATTTTCTTCAGTAAATCTATTGTAGATCTTAGAAATATTTTCCCTATTTTAATTATTGCTACCATTGTTTTAGGCATTGGCTCCGATCAATTTGTTGAATTGATTAGCAATTCCTTTACTGGATTTATCGAAAGGAGAAGCAGAGGTATAGAGTCTGGTGAAGAATCAAGCAGAATTTTTGGAGACTTTTACGAAATCATTAATTTTCGGGGCAGTTTTCCTGTTATGGGTGTTGGTTTAGGGTCTACTTACCAAGGTGCCAATAAATTATTTGGCACTTCAGTTTATGTCTTAGAATATGGTTTTTTTGAATCTGAATTAGTAAGAATAGTTTTAGAAGGTGGTTTTATATTGCTCATTACAAGAATATTTATACTAATCTTTTTATTAAAACAGTTATTTATACCTACTGCAGGTAAAATTATTCTTTTTATTCTTTTATTATTTTTCTTTCCATATGTTTTTAATTTATACAATGCAGTTTTTGCTGCACTTGGGATAATATTAGTTGATTATTTTTATTACCAATATCACTTACAAAAAATGATAAATTTAAAAGCACCTAAAAAATTTGCATATCCATTTCAGCCTTAAACTCTAATAATGATAGAACGCTCCAATAAAGGACTCCATGATTTTGTTTATAATTATTTAGTTACCAATGAGAATAAGTATCAGTTCAATAATTTGTTAGATATTGCTTCTGGCAGTGGGGCATGGTTAGCAAGATTTAATACTATTTCAGCTTCTAATAAATTGGGTCTTGATTTAGATGTCAAGCAATTCCAATTGAAAGATGTAAAAGCCATTCATTTTAATTTCGATACTTATTCGAATGAGCAATTTGGTCAGTTTGAACTGATAACCTGTTTAGAATTAATTGAACATTTGGAAAATCCGGGAAAATTAATTCAATTGATAAAAAGGAATTTATCAACTGATGGTGTTTGTGTTATGAGTACACCCAATATTCACAGTATTCAAGCCAGACTTCGTTTTTTATTAAAAGGAAGGTTAGGCCATTTTGATGATAAAAGTGATCCTACTCATATTTATCCGGTGTATATCGAAAACCTTCAACGACTTTTAATTAATCACCAATTGATTTTAGCACAAACGGTCATTTATCCTTTTTGTGATAATTATGGATCTGGTATTAAGTTCTTAGCCGCTTTATTAAAACCATTCATACCGCAAAGTTATTTTGGAGATAATATTATTTTTGTGATCAAGCATAACGTTTAAAATATTTTGAACCTTTTATACATTCTCGAACGACCCATACAAAATGATTTTCCTTATCATTTAATTCAAAAGGAAAATGGAATTAATGCGAGAGTCATTTGTTTTTCATTGCACAATGGTTCATTAAATGGAAATGAAAATATAAATCAAACTGTTTTTAAGAGCCATTCATTGTTTACATTTCAGTATGAGTTAGTTAATTCACTTGGAATTTTAATTAAAGCAATTCGATGGTCTACCACCACAGTAGTATACGGTCATTACCATCCAATGTTCAAATGGGCTATTTTTCTTTCTAAAATATTGAATAAAAAACTAGTACTGACTTCTGATGCAACAAGTCAACAGGGGATTGCAGGAAGTAATGGAGTAATGCTGAAATTTAAACCATTAGCTTTTAGAATTTTGTATAATCTTATTGCTGATGCTCTATTTGTTCCCTCAAATGCTAGCCTGCATTTTTTTAAGTCAATGGGAATAAAAGCTAGTAATATTGTGCTCACTCCTTATACAGTAAATGAAGGCATTCTACATTCTTCATATGATCAAGCTAATGTAAAGCATCTTCATTCTTTATATCAATTACCGGATCAATCAACAATAATTTTATTCTGCGGAAAATTTATTAGCAGAAAAAGACCTCAAGATGTGCTGGAAGCATTTGCAAAAATTAAAAATTCCAGTACTTATGCAATGATGATTGGCGACGGCCCAATGCGTCAGGACTTAGCCATATTAGTACAGCAATTAAATATTCAGGACAAAGCATTATTTCCAGGATTGATTGATTACACTGATTTGCCTGGCTATTATAAATTGGCGGATGTATTAATAGTTCCTTCGGAGCATGAGCCATATGGTTTAACGGTGAATGAAGCCATGATTTGCGGGCTTCCTGTAATTGCCAGCAATGCAGTTGGCGCTGCATTTGATTTAATTGAAGAAGGGATAACTGGGTTTACCTATCCTGTGGGAGATATTGCAGAATTGACTAAAAAAATCAATACCATACTTGATAATCAAACTTTAAAAGATAGTATTTCATCCAATGCCAAACTAAAAATGCAACATTGGTCCAGCCGATCCAACGTAGACGCCCAGGTTCAATTTTTTAAACAAAAAGGTTGGCTTGCATGAAAATTGTAATTTTCAGTTCTACTTTTCTTCCCAATATTGGTGGTTTAGAAAATATTATGGCTGGTTTAGCAGAAGAGTGGACAAGTATGGGGCATGAGGTAACTGTTTATACAATAACGCCACAAACAAATAGACAATTTAATCCTGCATATTCAATTGTATTTAAAGAATCGAACAGTCAATTAATAGCAGCTATATCAAAAGCAGATATTTATCTGGAAGCCAATATTAGTATCAAGAATATTTTACCAGGCTTACTCCATCAAAAAAAATGGTGGGTGGTGCATCATATACAATACGATCATCTAGCATCAAAAACAGGATTGCTAAAACAATTCTTCGCCCGTTTTGCAAAAAATATTAGTGTAAGTAGTTTTATCGCTTCCAAATTAAAAACCACTTCAACCATAATACATAATTTTTCTGCTCCATTATTTGTAGAGCAAAATATTGGAGATCGAAACTATGACTTGGTTTTTTTAGGACGATTGGTTTCTGATAAGGGCGCGAATCGATTAATAGAGGCAATTGCTGCTTCAACAAAAAGTTACAAATGCCTCATCATTGGAAATGGCCCGGAAAAAATTGCATTGGAAAAATTGGTGCAAGAAAAAAATCTCACAACAAAGGTTGTATTTACCGATTCTTTACATGGTTCAGCATTGGTCAATGCACTCAATCAAGCAAAAACTTTGGTGATTCCTTCTCTTTGGGATGAACCTTTTGGCGTTGTGGCCCTTGAAGGAATGGCTTGCGGGTGTACTATTGCTTGCTCCAATAAGCAGGGACTCCAGGAAGCAACTGGGGGTTTGGCTTTTTATTTTGATCCTTTAGTTCAAACATCAATATTAGAAGCTATAGACAATGCTATAAACTTTAAAAAAGATGATTTATTTATCAATAAAGAAAAACAGCATTTACAAAATCATAGCAGATCTGTAATAGCTAAAAAATATATTTCCCTCTTTGAAAATTCTACTCTCTAATCCATCTATTCAATACAGCAAGCATACATTTAAATCTTTACACCATGCCGGTCACGAAGTTTTATTTGCAACTGCTTATTGGTACCGTCCTGAGCGATTAATTGAAAAATTAGTTGGCTTTACTTCTTTGGATAGCTATATTAAACGTTATTCAGATAAATCCATTCCCACTCAATCTGTACAAACTCGTATTTGGGCTACATTTTTCCATTTTTTCATTAAGTTTATGCCTTTTGATGTAGAACAAAAATCATACTGGGAAGATCGTTTACATGACAAATGGGTTGCTCGATTGGTTAAAAAATGGAAACCCGATTTAATTATTGGGTATGAAAAATCTTCTTTAAAATCATTTATTGCGGCAGATGCTATTGGAGCTATTAAATGGCTGGATCTCGCACAAGTTCACCCAAATACAATAGCATCATTAAGGGAAAAATTACCTTTTTTTAAATTGATTACGGGCTCTAATCAATTGTTTGATACTATAAGGTCGTTAAAAGAAAAAGAGTATGAACAAGCCAATACAATTACTTGTTTATCACAATTCGCAGCAAATACATTAAACGAAGCTGGCATTAATAGTAATAAAATATTTATTAATCCATTGGGATTTGATGAATCAATTTTTTATGAAAATTCACAAAATGGAAACGATCAAAAAATTCCAGTTCATTTTATATATACGGGTATCATCACTAAGCGCAAAGGAGTTGAATTGTTATTAGAGACTTTTGCAAGCATTCCCAATGAGTTGGCTAAATTAACATTAATAGGACCTGCTGGTGATGCTACATCTACTTTGAATAAGTTCTTAGACAATGATAATATCTTATATCAACCATATTTGAATCAACAAGAATTGGCCAAAGCTTTACGATCTGCAGATGTATTTGTCTTTCCTAGTTATTTAGACAGCTGGGCTGCAGTTGTTTTAGAAGCAATGGCTTCAGGTTTACCTGTTATAGTTACCAACTATACCGGAGCAGCTCAATTGGTAAATGTAAAAAATGGAATTGTTATTCCGGCTGGTAATCAAGAAGCTTTATTAAATGCCATGCTTAATTTCATTCAATTTCCCAATCTCATTTCAGTAATGGGTAGATCGGCAGCAGCAATTGCTAAAGAGAATACCTGGGAGAAATATACTGCCAGTTTAATTAAGGAAATAAACAAACTAGTTATCAATAACAACCATGTGTAGAATCGCAGGAATCATTCGCCCTGATGCAACTATTTCTAATTCAGAAATTATTGCTATGCGCGATTGTATGCAACATGGAGGGCCTGATGATGCAGGTGTTTACTTGAATGAAGGATCTCATTTAGCATTTGGCCATCGGCGATTGTCTTTGATTGATCTGTCAGAAGCAGGTCACCAGCCGATGTTTAGTAAAGAGAACAATCTGGTGATCGTTTTCAATGGAGAAATTTATAATTATTTAACTATACAGGCGGAACTAAATTTATTGGGCCATCAGTTTATTTCGCATTCAGATACCGAAGTAATTATTGCGGCCTATGAACAATGGGGAGTTGATTGTTTTGAAAAGTTCAATGGCATGTTTGCCCTGGCTATCTATGATATTCAAAAAAATGAATTGGTATTAGCACGCGACCATGCAGGAATTAAACCTCTGTATTATAGTTTTTATAAAGCAGGGTTTTATTTTGCCTCTGAAACAAAAGCATTCAAGCAAATTGATCATAATTGGCCGGAAAACCCAGACTGGAAAACATTTTTATTATGCTTTGGGCATATGCCTGAACCCTTTACTACTTTAAATGGAGTACTCTCTTTACCAAAGGGTAGTTATATGAAAGTAGATTTGAATAATCTTAATTCAAGTTTATTTAGTTTCAATCAAACTCATTATCAATATACAATAACAAAGGAATCTGAAGCTATTGATGCCATTCGCACATCATTAACTGCTTCAGTTAAGCGGCATTTGATTTCTGATGCACCAATTGGTTTGTTTTTAAGTGGAGGAATAGATTCCAGTATTTTAACCATTTTGGCAAAAGAATTTAGCGGATCACATTTAAATACATTGTCAATCGATTTTGCAGAGTCTGCTTTTTCTGAGAAAAAATACCAAGATATCATCATTCAACAAACCGGCGCTAAACATCAGTCATTCACCATTGATCAATCTATGTTTAATGATTCAATCGATGATATTTTATTGGCAATGGATCAGCCTAGTAATGATGGCATTAATTCCTATTTTATTACCAAATATGCACAGGAAGCAGGTTTAAAAGCGGTATTGAGTGGAATAGGAGCTGATGAGTTATTGGGAGGATATCCTTCCTTCAAACGCTCTGCTTTACTCTCCAAAACCAAACTCATTCCGGTTTTTTTACTCCATTTAGCAGAGTTATTCAAAGACGATAAGAAAAGAAAATTTCGTTTTTTAGAAAGAAAAAATGCATGGGGTCAATATTTATTCAACAGAGGCTTTTTTACACCCCTTCAAATTTCAGCGATTCTCCAGATAAGCGTAGATGAAATTCAAGCAACAATTGATAAAGTGCCTATGCCTTCTTTCTTGCCTCAGTTAAACTTGCAGGAACAAGTGAGTTTTACCGAAACGAATTTATATATGCAAAATCAATTATTGAGAGATACCGATTTTATGAGCATGTGGCATTCTGTAGAAGTAAGGGTTCCTTTTTTAGACAAAGAATTTATGCAAGTTTGCCATTCCATTCATCCATCCTTGAGGTTGAATGGTGGGCCAAAACACTTACTCATTAAAGCGTTTAAGGATGTATTGCCTGAAGCAATTTGGAATAGACCTAAACAAGGATTTGCTTTTCCTTTTCAACAATGGATGGTTAATACAGTATTACCTACCAATAAAAATGAGTTAAACCAGCAATTCAATACTGAATTAAAAACTGGAAAAACACACTGGAGTAGGTACTGGTGTTATTGCCTCTCACAAATGCCTCAAAAAGACAATAGAGCTTGGTAAACAAAACTGCATTCATTTATTTAACCGCATTTTCCAGAGCTGGTGGAATTGAACAGTTCAATAAAAATGTATTGGCTTCATTTAAGGAAAGCGAGTTGGATGCATACTCCGTTTATGATGAAGAAGCAGATGAAAAATATTTTAATAAGCAATTTTTTAAGGGATTCAAGGGAAATAAACTGGCCTGTTTGATGTCAATGATATGGAATGGGAAAAAATATTCAACCATATTAATTGGTCATATCAATTTGGCACCATTGGTGTATTTACTAAAACTATTGTATCCATCCAAGCAACTGATTCTTTTTGCACACGGCATAGAAGTATGGAAACCATTGGTTGGCCGTAAAGCCTGGTTGTTAAAAAATACCAGCGCAATTTATGCTGTGAGTAATTTCACCAAAACTACTTTGTTGGAAAAAAATCCAACACTTGACTCTGCTAAAATTAAGATTTTGCCCAATGCAGTAGACCCATTTTTTGATTATCCAACTGAATTTGATAAACCCACCTATTTATTGAATAGATATGGAATTCAGTCGAATGAAAAAGTACTAGTTACCGTATCTAGGCTTTCGTCTGAAGAGCAATACAAAGGCTATGATCAAATCATTAAACTGCTTCATGAACTCAATAGTGATCAATTGAAAGTGAAATACATTATAGCCGGAAATGCAGATGATAAAGAATTAATGCGAGTTAAACAATTAATAGAAACAGAAGGACTTGCCGATCAAGTGATTCTTACAGGATTCGTAAAAGAGCAAGAACTGATCGATCATTATTTACTGGCAGACATTTTTGTTTTACCAAGCAAGGGGGAAGGATTTGGAATTGTTTTGATTGAAGCCCTTGCTTGCGGCAGAAAAGTAATTGCTGGAAATAAAGATGGAAGTGTGGATGCGCTTAAGAACGGTGAGTTAGGGATTTTGGTTGATCCTGATAATCTTGATCAACTTAAATTAGCTATAATTAATTCATTGAATGATTCTGCATTTGATTATTTAGCAATACAACAAAGAGCTCGTCAGTATTTTTCTTTTGAAGGATTTAAAAACAATCTTCTGCAAGTCAACACTTGGTTGAATTAACAATAATTAATGAAAACATTTTTATTAAAATTAAGACGCGCCATTTTGGCCAAATTTATTCCAGAAATATTTTGGCCAGTTTCCGTAAATATCGCAGGAGCAATCATCCCAATTCGAAACGAGCCTTTTAGCTTTGGAACGAAATGGATTCTTAAAAAGAATGAATACGAGGGTGCTGAAATAGCATTGGTAAAAGAATTATTAAATGGAGGAGAACATGTTTTAGAAATGGGTACTTCCATTGGCGTTTTAACAAGAGTAATGAGTAATTTAATTGGGCCATCTGGAAAAATTATCAGTGTTGAATGTAATGATACTTTGTACAAAAGCTGCCTTAGATGGAAAGCTGATTATCCTAATATTGTTTTGCTAAAAGGATATGGCTTCCCTGTTTATACAGTTCCAGATAATCTTTCAATCGATGGATATTCTGATGATTTAGGTTCCCTGGGTACACAAATTGATTTTTCAGTTAAGCCAGATAATGTAAATAAAAACGAATTCATTATTGACATTAAAACAGTTGAAGGTAAATTCAATTTTAAGCCTTCTATTTTAGTTATTGATGTTGAAGGAAGCGAAGAATTAATGGTAGAAACAGCATTTCATCTCCCAGATTATATTAAGCATATCATTATTGAGTTGCACGGAGGCATGTATAAAAAACAATTAGAAACTCAGGATGAAATAATTAGTGCAATTAAAAAAGATGGTTTTGAATTGAATAAAATGATTGCAGGATCTTATCATTTTGTAAGAAGTTAACAATGGCTGAACCCAACAAGAAAATACTCATCATTTACGAATTCTTTTATCCTGCATATAAAGCTGGAGGAGTGATTCAATCTTTGCGCAACATGATAGCATTGCTGCATAAGGATTTTGATTTTTATTGCATTACCGGGGGCTATGATTTAAACGATAACGAGCCGCTTTCAACTATTCAACTCAATCAGTGGAACGATATTCTTATAGAAGACCAGGCAAAAATAAAAGTCTGGTATGACGATAAAAAGCGACTCGATTTAATCAAAATGAAATCCTTGATCAGGCAAGTAAACCCCAATACCATTTACATTAATGGTTTTATGCATATCGCTTTCTTATTAAATCCGCTCTTGGTTATTAAGTATTCCGAATTTAGAAATACAAGCGTAATAGTTGCTCCGAGAGGAATGCTTCAGTCTGGTGCGCTTTCAACAAAATCCTTCAAGAAAAAATGGTATCTTAAAGTTATTCAACTATTGGGCTTAACCAAAAATATACATTGGCATATTACTTCAGAAGAAGAAAAGGAAGGGATTAATCAATATTTTCCTTCAACCGCTAACCGATTTACACTCTTAGGAAATATTCCTCAATTGCCCGTAAATGATTTTCTCCCTTCTGAAAAAACAGATGGTGTTTTGCGTTTAGTGTATGCATCCATCATCACTGAAAAGAAAAATCTTCATTATACTTTAGAATCTCTTCGGACTTGTACATACAACATATTTTTTTCAATATATGGAGTAATAAAAGAATCTGATTATTGGAGTCGTTGTGAAACAATAATCAACAGCCTGCCAGCAAATATTCAGGTGAAATACTTCGGAGCGTTTAAGCCTGCTGATATGCATCAGATAGTGAGCAAACACGATGCTTTTATTTTATTGAGTAAAGGAGAAAACTTTTCACATGCCATTTTTGAAGCATTGGGAACCCCTCGGCCCATTATTACCAGTCATTTTACCAGTTGGAATAATTTAAAGGAAATACATGCAGGCTGGAACCTAAACATTGATAATCCTCAAGAAACCGGGCTTCAAATAGATGAAATTGCAAAAATAGACAATGATCATTGGCAAAAATATTTGAATGGAGCCCATGATTTAGCAAATAACTATCTTGCTAAGCAAGATTTTAAAAAAGAGTATACTGAATTACTGAATATAACATGATTGTACTTGGAATAAATGCCTATCACGCAGACTCTTCTGCAGCAATATTTAAAGACGGAATTCTCATTGCAGCAACAGAAGAAGAGCGATTTAGAAGAGTAAAGCATTGGTCGGGTTTTCCATCCAAAGCCATTGCATTTTGTTTACAAGAAGCTGGTGTAAACATTGAAGAGATTGATCATATTGCTATTGGTAGAGATCCTAAAGCCAAGTTTAAAAACAAACTATTATTTTTTGCATCGCGACCTATAGAATCCATTATTCATACTATTGAACGATTACTCAATCAACAAAAAGTAAGTTCATTAGAACAGGAATTCAATACCCATTTTGGCATTGCTTTAGATGAAGTAAAACAAAAAATTCACCAGGTAGAACACCACCGATCTCATTTAGCCAGTGCCTTCTACGCATCTCCTTTTGATACTGCTGCAATTGCAAGTATTGATGGATCCGGAGATTTTAGCACTACCATGTTAGCCATTGGCAAAGGCAATCAAATTGAAGTAATTGATTCCATTGATTTTCCGCATTCATTGGGTATTTTTTATACTGCTTTCACTCAACTCTTAGGCTTTCCTCATTATGGTGATGAATATAAAATCATGGGGCTTGCACCTTATGGCAAACCCGTTTATTTAGATCAATTAAGAGATGTGGTTCTTTTAGAAAAAGGCGGTTTATTTAAATTGAACCTACCTTATTTTAGGTCTCCAGGTAAAGGATTTGTTGCTTATAACAGTGATAATATTCCTGCAATACCTATTGCTTATAGTAAAAAAATGGAAACCGTTTTTGGAAAAGCCAGAAGCAAAGAGATTCCTTTAACACAACACCACAAAGACCTCGCAGCTTCTGTTCAACGTATGGCAGAAGAAAGTATTTTTCATATTCTCAATCATTTGCACCAGGAAACCAAATTATCCAATTGCTGTTTGGCTGGTGGAGTGGCACAGAACAGTGTGGCCAATGGAAAAATAAAATCACAAACTCCTTTCACGCAATTATATATTCCTTCTGCTGGGCATGATGCTGGAATTGCAATGGGAGCTGCACAGTATGTATACCATCATATATTGAATCAACCTAGAGTAGCGCCAATTTTTTCTGCTTGTACAGGTGCTCATTTTACCAATGAATACATTGAGCAAATGCTTCAAGCAAAAAATATCGATTATGTGAAAATGGAGGATGAACATTTATTTAATTATGTAGCCGACAGATTAATCAATGCAGGCGTTGTCGGATGGTTCAATGGGCGTGCAGAATTTGGCCCCAGGGCTTTAGGAGGAAGATCTATTTTAGCTGATCCAAGCAGACAAGATGCCAAAGACCTGATCAATAGTAAAATCAAGCGCAGAGAGAGTTTCAGACCTTTCGCTCCAAGTATATTAAAAGAATACGTCGACGAATATTTTGAAATAGTGGATGATGTTCCATTCATGGAAAAAGTATTTCCTATAAAAGAATCAAAGCGTTTGATCATACCTGCAGTAACACATGCTGATGGAACAGGCAGATTGCAAACAGTAGATAAAAATATTTCGCCGAGGTATTATGCACTCATTGATGCATTCAGAAAAAAATCAGGCATACCCATTTTGCTCAACACTTCATTCAACGAAAACGAACCAATTGTAAACGCTCCAGAAGAAGCACTGGATTGTTATTTGAGAACCAGCATGGATATGTTGGTTATGGAAAATATCATCGTTGAAAGAAAATAATATATCAAGTTCGCATAGATTCATGAAAGTTTCCATTATTACAGCTACCTACAATAGTGAAGCTACTATTGCTCATTGTTTGGCATCTGTAAAAAATCAGACCTATCAAAATATTGAACACATCATTATTGATGGAGGGTCAACTGATCATACTTTGGCAATTATAAAGCAAAGTGAATTTTCAGGAAAACTCATTTCCGAAAAAGACAATGGCATTTACGATGCCATGAATAAAGGCATTGATTTGGCAACAGGCGATATCATCGGCATATTAAACTCTGACGATTTGTATGCAAGCGATACAATCATTCAACAAATGGTAATGCTTTTTGAAACAAGTCAATCAGATGCTATTTATGGCGATTTGGAATATGTAGATGCCATCAATACCCAAAAAATAACCCGTAGATGGATTGCAGGTCCATATACTAAAAAAGGATTTTTATACGGCTGGATGCCCCCTCACCCCACTTTTTTTGTAAAAACCTCCTTGTACCAGCAATATGGTAAATTTAATCTAACTGTATTCACTGCTGCTGATTATGAACTGATGCTGCGTTTTATATACAGATTTGGTATTAAGGTTGCATATTTGCAAGAAGTTATGGTGAAAATGAGAACAGGGGGAGCCAGCAATCAATCCATTAAAAATAGGTTGTTGGCCAATAAAGGTGATCGGATGGCTTGGGAAATCAACGGATTAAAACCATATTGGTTTACATTATTTGCCAAACCACTTAGAAAAATAACCCAGTTCATTACATAATAGTATTAAATGAAAAAAGCATTAATCACAGGTATTACCGGCCAAGATGGAGCATACCTCACAGAGTTGTTGCTAAAAAAAGGATATGAAGTACATGGAGTTAAACGACGTAGTTCGATGTTTAATACTCAGCGTATTGATCATCTCTACGAAGATCCTCATGTTCCCACAAGACATATGACTTTGCACTTTGGCGATTTAACTGATAGCACTAACCTGATTCGCATTATTCAAGAAGTGCAACCTGATGAAATTTACAATTTAGGTGCCATGAGCCATGTGCACGTAAGTTTTGAAACTCCAGAATATACAGCTAATGCCGATGGTATAGGTGCACTCAGAATTTTGGAAGCCATTCGTTTATTGGGCCTTACGAAAAAAACAAAATTTTACCAGGCATCTACTTCCGAACTATATGGTTTAGTGCAAGCAGTGCCACAATCGGAAACCACACCATTTTACCCAAGAAGCCCTTATGCGGTTGCCAAATTATATGCATATTGGATTACGGTCAATTACAGGGAAGCATATGGGATGTATGCCTGCAATGGGATTTTGTTCAATCATGAATCTCCTTTGCGTGGTGAAACATTTGTTACCAGAAAAATCACCAGAGCTGTTGCAAGAATTGCCTTGGGATTACAAGATACGCTATACCTTGGAAACCTTGATGCACAGCGCGATTGGGGCCATGCAAAGGATTATGTAGAAGGGATGTGGTTGATGCTACAACAAGAAAAACCCGAAGACTTTGTACTAGCAACTGGTATCACTACCTATATCCGCGATTTTGTGAAAATGGCTTTTGCAGAAATTGGTGTGGAACTAGCGTTCAGTGGCAAAGATGAAAATGAGATTGGTAGAGTAAAAAGTTCCGCTGGAGAATTCAAAGTTGCCATTGGTGCAGAAGTTGTAAAAGTAGACCCACGATATTATCGACCAACAGAAGTGGATCTATTAATTGGTGATCCTTCCAAGGCCAATAGCAAGATAGGTTGGAAACCCAAGTATACATTGGATGCGATGGTAAAAGAAATGGTAGCAGCTGATATTATTGTATTTAAGCAAGAGCAATTGTTAAAGAACAGCGGTTTTACTATTAATAAAGAACAGGAATAAATAATGAATCAATCGGATAAAATATATATCGCTGGGCACCGTGGGATGGTAGGTAGTGCAATTTCCAGAAAATTAATGGCGGAAGGTTTCACTAATATTGTCACAAGAACTTCTTCTGAATTAGATCTGCGCAACCAACAAGCAGTTACCGATTTTTTTACTATTGAAAAACCAGATTATGTAATTTTGGCTGCGGCAAAAGTGGGTGGAATCGTTGCAAACAATACCTATCGTGCAGAATTTATCTACGATAATCTAATGATGGAAAGCAATATCATTCATCATAGTTACCTAAATGGAGTAAAAAAATTATTGTTCTTAGGATCTTCTTGCATCTATCCTAAAATGGCACCACAGCCATTAAAAGAAGAATACTTACTCAGTGGATATTTAGAAGAAACCAATCAACCTTATGCAATTGCAAAAATTGCCGGCATTGAATTATGTGATGGATACCGTGCACAATATGGTTGTAATTTTATCTCAGCCATGCCCACTAACTTATATGGTCCCAACGACAATTACGATTTAATTACAAGCCATGTATTACCCGCCATGTTGCGTAAGTTTATCATGGCTACAAGAAACAATCAACCTTCAGTAACAATTTGGGGAACTGGAACTCCTAAAAGAGAGTTTTTACATGTTGATGATTTAGCCGAAGCTTGCTTGTATTTAATGCAAGAGTACAATGAAAAGGGGCTGGTAAATATAGGAACAGGGGTAGATATAACCATTTTGGAATTGGCACAATTAGTGAAAGAAATCACCGGTTTTTCAGGGGAAATTGTATTAGATTCTTCCAAACCAGATGGTACCCCTCGAAAATTAATGGACGTAAGCAAGATGACTTCTGCGGGCTGGAAAGCCAAAATTGACCTTCGTGCAGGCATTGAAATGGTTTATGCGTCCATCAAAGACCAAGATTGGGGTGCTTAAAAGTCTTAAATTTGTATTCTATTTTATAAATCATGAGTAAAAATATAATCATCACGGGAGGAGCTGGATTCATCGGTTCGCATGTAGTTCGTTTATTCGTTAATAAATATCCTGATTATACCATCATCAATCTAGATGCATTGACCTATGCAGGAAATTTAGAAAATTTAAAAGATATCGATTCAAAACCCAATTACAAATTTGTAAAGGTCAATATTCTCGATGTTAAAGAACTCGAACAAGTTTTTGATGAGTATAATGTTACAGATGTAATTCATTTAGCAGCAGAATCGCATGTAGATCGATCGATTGTATCTCCATTAGATTTTGTGTATACCAATGTAATTGGAACAGTTAATTTATTGAATGTAGCAAAAACAAAATGGGCAGCTAATTTGAGTGCACATCGTTTTTATCATATCTCTACTGATGAAGTATATGGAAGTTTGGGTGAAACAGGTTTGTTTACAGAAACAACTCCTTACGATCCTAATTCTCCGTATAGTGCCAGTAAAGCAAGTTCAGATCATTTTGTAAGAGCTTACCGCGAAACCTATCATATGCAAACCGTGGTTTCTAATTGCTCCAACAATTATGGGCCATTTCATTTTCCAGAAAAATTAATTCCCCTTTTCATCAATAACATCATTCAGAAAAAACCATTGCCTGTTTATGGAGATGGTTTGTATACCCGCGATTGGTTGTATGTTAAAGATCATGCATTGGCCATTGATTTGGTTTTTCATAAAGGCAAAGACGGAGAAACTTATAATATTGGCGGATTCAACGAATGGAAAAATATAGATCTGGTTAAATTGCTTTGTAATCAAATGGATGAAAAGCTAGGCAATGCAAAAGGAACCAGCGAGCAACTCATTACTTATATTAAAGACAGACCAGGCCACGACAGGCGTTATGCTATTGATGCTACAAAGATCAACAAAGAATTGGGTTGGAAGCCAACAGTAACATTCGAGCAGGGCTTGAGTGAAACCATTGATTGGTTTTTAGAAAACAAAACTTGGTTAGATAATGTAACATCTGGAAATTACCAGAACTATTATCTATCAATGTACAATAACAGATAATATGCAAATTGAATTTACTCCACTAGAAGGTTGTTTTATTATTCACGATACTTTTTTTGGTGATAGCAGGGGTTATTTTTTTGAAAGTTTCAATCGAAAAACCTTTTTAGATAAAACGGGTCTCGATGTAAACTTTGTTCAAGACAATCAATCCAATTCTCAGCGTGGAGTATTGAGAGGGTTGCATTTTCAGCAAGGCGAATTTGCGCAAGCAAAATTGGTGCGTGTATTAAAAGGAACTGTTTTGGATATTGCTGTGGATTTAAGAAAAGACTCTAATACATTTGGTCAACATTATGCAGTAGAATTATCTGAAACCAGTAGAACACAATTTTTTGTTCCTCGTGGTTTTGCCCATGGATTTGTGGTATTGAGTTCGGAAGCCACTTTCTTTTATAAATGCGATAATTATTATAATAAAGCATCTGAGGGTGGTATTATATTTAACGACCCTGATATTGGGATTGATTGGAAATTGGATGCTACTGAATTTATTATGTCTGACAAAGACATAATACTTCCAAGACTAAAGAACATCATTCCCTCGCTTACATTTTAAAAAACTAAAAAGTTTTTATGAAAGGAATTATACTCGCTGGCGGATCTGGTACAAGATTGTATCCTATCACCAAAGGAATCAGTAAACAATTAATGCCAGTTTATGATAAGCCGATGATTTATTATCCTTTATCAGTATTAATGTTGGCGGGAATTAAAGATGTTTTATTTATTACAACACCAGATGATTCAGCACAATTCAAAAGATTATTGGGAGATGGAAAAGATATTGGTTGTAATTTTTCTTATGAAGTGCAACACGAGCCCAATGGACTTGCTCAAGCTTTTGTAATAGGAGAAAAGTTTGTAGGCAACGATAAAGTTTGTTTGATACTGGGAGATAATATTTTTTATGGAGCGGGCTTTAGCAAATTGGTTCAATCATTTAATGATGTAAATGGAGCTGCTGTATTTGCATATGAAGTGAATGATCCTGAGCGCTATGGGGTAGTGGAGTTCGATGATAATAGAACAGCGATATCAATAGAAGAAAAACCCAAACATCCTAAATCGAATTATGCAGTTCCTGGTTTGTATTTTTACGATAACAGTGTAATCGAGATAGCAAAAAACATCAAACCATCACCTCGAGGTGAATATGAAATCACCGATGTTAACAGAGTTTACCTTGAAAGCGGAAAATTACAGGTTGGTATTATGAATAGAGGAACAGCGTGGTTAGACACGGGTACTTTTGAATCCTTAGCTGATGCATGTGAATTTGTTAGAGTAATAGAAAAGCGCCAGAGCCAAAAAATAGGCTGTATTGAAGAAGTTGCATACAGAATGGGCTTTATCAACCGCGAACAATTGCTGGTTTTGGCTGATAGATACTCCAAAAGTGGATACGGGGAATATCTCCGCAGGCTTAAATTGGGTTAATTTTTAATTTTGTTGAACTTTTTATAACTAAAGTTGTTCCTATACAGAACAACTTTTTTTTATGAATTCATTTACCATCAAGGATTTAGAGAATATCACTGGAATTAAGGCTCATACTATTCGTATTTGGGAACAGCGTTATTCATTCTTGAATCCTCAACGTACTGATACCAATATCCGCTATTATTCAAATACAGAATTAAAGACCGTTTTGAATATAGCATTGTTGAATAAATACGGATTTAAGATCTCTCATATCGATAAGTTGACCGAAGCCCAAATGAAGGAAAAAATACTTGAGTTATCTCAGGTACAAGCTCAGCAAGAACGTTTGGTAAATGAGATGATCAACTGTATGGTTGATATGAATATTGAAGATTTTGAAGCATTGCTGGATAATTTTATTACATCGAAAGGAATTGAAAAAGCCATTATTCAAATCATTTTTCCTTTTTTAGAAAGAATTGGAATTCTTTGGACAACCAATCATATCAACCCCGGACAAGAACATTTGGTTACCAATATCATTCGTCAAAAGTTAATTGTAGGAATAGAAACATGTAGTCCTCATGTATTAAATGGTAAATCAGTTTTATTGTTCTTGCCTGAAGGAGAACATCATGAATTAGGTATATTATTTACTTATTTCTTATTGAAGAGCAGGGGAACGAAAGTTGTTTATGTAGGATCGAATGTGCCTCTAAAGGACATAGAATTCATTGCTAATTTTAAGAAACCAAGTTTCATTTATACCCACCTTACTTCCGTTGCAAATAATTTTAATTTCGAGAAATTCCTGATCAATGCCCATCATCGAATGCCTGATATGCAAATGGTGGTTTCAGGGGCGCTAACCCAGTTTTATAAGAAGCGGGTACCCCCAAATGTATCATTGAAAAAGTCATTAACTGAAGTAATTGATTATATATCAGCACTTTAGTCTTGTTTAAGTGTTGATATTTGAATATTAAACAAAAATTTTGTTGGATGAATTAATTTTGTTTAATTTTGTATTATACAAGATTAAACAAAGTGTTATGTCTACAATCGATTTTAACCAAATGTTGCTCAGCAACGCTGAATTTTTAAAGCCATTTGCAGTTACTTTAACCCGTGATAATGAAGCTGCAAAAGACTTGTATCAAGAAACCCTATTCAGAGCGCTTTCCAACAAAGACAAATACAATGCAGGTACCAATATTAAAGCATGGTTGTACACCATCATGCGTAATATTTTTATCAATAATTACAGAAGAAACGCCAAGCAGTCTACCATATTTGATAGTACCCCTAACGAATATTTAATCAATCTCAATCAGGGAGCAGTGGCTAACGAAGCTATTGCAGGAATCAACCTAAAAGAGGTTAAACAGGCAATACATAACCTTCCAGAAATTTTTAAAAATCCTTTTTTACTCTATTTTGATGGGTATAAATACCACGAAATTGCTGAAATGCTCGAAGAGCCTTTGGGTACTATAAAAAGCAGGATTCACTTTGCCAGAAAGTTATTAAAGTCGCATGTTCAACGTTTCTAATTTAATTGTTTACCTTTCTCATACGTGTTAGAAAAAAAGAAAGTTATTATTATTGGTAGTGGATTTGCAGGCATGTCTGCTGCAAGTTTTATGGCCAAAGCTGGATGGGATGTTGCTGTTTTAGAAAAGCATGCTATTCCTGGAGGCCGCGCACGTCAATATTCCGAAGAAGGATTCACTTTTGATATGGGCCCTAGCTGGTATTGGATGCCCGATGTTTTTGAAAGATATTTTGAGCAGTTTGGTAAAAAAGTCTCCGACTATTATCAATTAAAAAGACTCGATCCTTCTTATAGAGTCTATTGGCCTGATGGACCTACTGATATTCCTGCGGATTACGAATCATTCAAAAATTTATTTAATTCAATCGAACCGGGTAGTGGAGAATTGCTCGATCAGTTTATGAAAGAAGCTGCTTTCAAATATGAAGTTGGTGTAAATAAATTGGTATTCAAACCAGGACAATCATTAACAGAATTTATTGATTGGGATTTAGTAAAAGGAGTGTTTAGGCTGGATGTTTTTAATTCTATCAAAAGCCATGTGGCAAAGCATTTCAAGCATCCTAAGTTGAAAGAACTGATGGAATTTCCTGTCTTGTTTTTAGGCGCTTTACCCGAAGATACCCCTGCTCTTTATAGTTTAATGAATTACGCCGATGTGAAAGGAGGTACCTGGTATCCCGAAGGGGGAATGTACCAAATAGTAAAAGGCATGTATGAAATGGCTGTTTCATTAGGCGTAAAATTTTATTTTAATCAAGATGTACAACAGATCAATGTAAGCGATAATATGGCGAGATCTGTTACAAGTGTACATATCACTGATAATGGATCGGAAGAAACAATTTTTGAAGCAGATGTTGTAATTGGTGGTGCCGACTATCATCATGTAGAAACCAAATTACTAAAGCCCAAATACCAAAGCTATTCAACAGCATATTGGAACAAAAGGGTAATGGCCCCAAGCTCCATTTTATATTATGTTGGATTGAATAAAAAATTAACTGGAATTCAGCATCATTCATTATTTTTTGATACTGATTTTGGCCTTCATGGAAAGGAAATTTATACTACCAAAGAATGGCCAACTGATCCATTGTTTTATGTGAGTGCCACATCGGTTTCTGACGATGATGTTGCTCCAGAAGGTTGCGAAAACTTGTTTTTGCTCATTCCTGTGGCTGCTGGGTTAGAAAATGATACCGAAGAACTCAGGGATAGGTATTTTAAACAGATTATTTCCAGAATGGAACAACAGCTTGGTCAGACCATTATGGATGCGGTAATCTATAAAAAATCCTTTGCTTATAGCGATTTTGTAAGCCAATACAATTCTTTTAAAGGAAATGCTTATGGTTTAGCGAACACTTTACTGCAAACTGCTGTTTTAAAGCCATCCTGTAGAAGTAAAAAGGTAAAAAACCTGTTTTATACCGGGCAACTAACGGTTCCAGGCCCAGGAGTACCACCAAGTTTAATCAGTGGAGAAGTAGTAGCAGGAGAAGTTTTGAAATCGTATAAATAGTAATTTGCATTATGTTGAATATTTTTCATGAAGTAAGTCAAGAATGTAGCAGGATCACAACGGAGAAATATAGCACTAGCTTTTCTTCCTCTATCCGATTGCTCCATAAAGACCTTCGTGTACCCATTTTCAATATTTATGGATTTGTTCGATTTGCTGATGAAATTGTAGATACATTTCATGAGTTTGATAAAGAGCTTCTTTTGAAAGAATTCAAAGAAGCAACTTATTTAGCTATTGATAGAAAAATCAGTTTAAACCCCATTCTACATAGTTTTCAGCTCACTGTAAATCAATATAATATAGATATCAAACTGATTGATGCTTTTTTGTATAGTATGGAGTTGGATTTGCAGAAAAGGGCTTACGATAGAACAGGTTATGAAGAATATATTTATGGAAGCGCAGAAGTGGTGGGCTTAATGTGTCTTTCTGTTTTTTGTGAAGGCAATAGAGATGAATACGAAAAACTAAAGCCAGCCGCAAAAAGCTTAGGGGCTGCCTTTCAGAAAGTAAATTTTTTAAGAGACTTAAAAGCCGATTTTGAAGGGCTTGATAGAGTGTATTTTCCAGGCTGTGATTTTAGCAATTTTACCAAGAAGGATAAATTAATGATTGAGGCAGATATTCAAAAAGATTTTGATGATGCCTATGCAGGAATTATTCATTTGCCATTGAAAGCAAGATTTGGTGTTTATGTTGCCTACAAATACTATTTGTCTTTATTCAAGAAAATTAAAAAAATTGCCCCTCAACAAATTTTGGAAGAGCGAATCAGAATACCTGATTATGGTAAAGCATATATTTTAGCAAAAGCAGGTATCAGAAGTCAGTTAAATCTCTTGTAAGTGAATTCATAAATGTATGGAACAAGTTATACTTGTAGATGATCAAGACAATCCAATTGGGTTGATGGAAAAAATAGAGGTCCACGAAAAAGCAATCTTACACAGGGCATTCAGCGTTTTTATTTTTAATCATCAAGGAGAATTGTTATTGCAGCAAAGAGCATTGTCTAAATACCATAGTGCAGGTTTATGGACCAATACTTGTTGCAGTCACCCCAGGCCGAATGAAATTACTCAAGCTGCAGCCAATCGCAGACTTTTGGAAGAAATGGGTTTTGAAACTTCATTAGAAAAAGTATTTGACTTTATTTACTTAGCCAATTTCGACAATGGCTTAACCGAACACGAATTCGATCATGTGTTTATTGGTTTTTATGAAGGAACCATTTATCCGAATAGTGCAGAAGTCAATAGTTTCAAATATATTTCTATTGAAGAAATAGATACTCAATTGATCAATACTCCCGATATATACACGGAATGGTTTAAAATTGCTTACCCTAAAGTGAAAGCCTGGTGGGAATTGCAAAAAACCGCCAGCTGATGAAAGATCAATCCACCCATTCTAAAGCCCTTATTATTGGTGCAGGCATTGCCGGAATTGCTTCCGCTATCAGATTACGCCTGCAAGGATTTGATGTAGAAGTGTTTGAACAAAATAATTATCCTGGAGGAAAATTATCGGATTTTAAATTAGGCAATTTTCAGTTTGATGCTGGTCCTAGTTTATTTACTCAACCACAATTGATCCAAGAATTATTTCAATTGGCCGGAGAAGACATCAATGATCATTTTGAATACCATCGATTGCCAGTTTCTTGTAATTATTTTTATGAAGATGGAACAAGGGTTAATGCTTTTGCAGATAGAGCTGCATTAGCAAATGAATTACTCAAAAAGTTGGATGAACCTGTTGAAAACACCAATCGATTTTTAGATCAATCTGCGAATGTTTACAATAGCATTGGTACTTTATTTTTGCAAAATTCTTTACATAAAAAAGCTACACTATTTAAAAAAGGCGTTTGGCCCGCACTTAAACAAACACGTTTAAAATATTTGTTTAAATCGATGCATCAATTGCATGAGCAAGAATTTAAATCAGCTAAAACAGTGCAATTGTTTAATCGCTATGCTACTTACAATGGCAGTAATCCTTATAAAGCACCAGCCATGTTAACCATGATTCCTCATTTGGAACACAATGAAGGAAGTTTTTATCCAAAGGGTGGAATGATCAGCATTACTCAATCTTTGTATGAATTGGCATTGCGTAAAGGAGTGGTATTTCATTTTAATTCAAAAGTAGAAAGCATTATTGCCAGCGAAAATAGTGTACAAGGAATAGTAGTGAATGGCAAAAACCATTTTGCTGATTGTGTGGTAAGTAATATGGATGTTTATTTTACTTATAAGCATTTATTGAAAAATGAAACCCTTGCAGCCAAAGTATTAAAGCAGGAAAGAAGCAGTAGTGCTTATATTTTTTATTGGGGAGTGAAGCGTGAATTTAGTGAGTTGTCTTTGCACAATATTTTTTTCACAGAAGATTATCGGTCAGAATTTGATCACTTATTTAATCGAAGGACAATTTATTCGGACCCAACAGTTTATATACATATCACTTCAAAATGCGAACCTGGGGTACATGCACCAGCAGGAAAAGAAAATTGGTTTGTCATGGTGAATGCACCTGCTAACCGAGGTCAAAATTGGAAAGAAGAAGGCTTGCGAATTAGAAGTGCAGTGTTGGCGAAACTGAGCAGAATTTTGGGAGTCGAAATTGAACCACTCATTGAAGAAGAACAAGTGTTAACCCCAGAAACTATTGAATCGAAAACCGCTTCCTATATGGGTTCTTTGTATGGAACTAGTTCAAATAGTAAAATGGCCGCTTTTATGCGTCACCCTAATTTCAGTAATCAAATAAATGGATTGTATTTTGTAGGAGGTTCGGTTCATCCAGGGGGAGGAATTCCACTTTGTTTGAATAGTGCTAAAATAATGGCGGATATTGTGCAAACTGATTATTCTAAACATCTATGATTGCAATCAATAAAATCAACACCAGCACTTTTTTAGCGCTTCTTTTTCATGTAAGCGGCTTGATTGGAATTTTATTCACTTCCTATAAAGAATGGTTTATACATAATACGCCTTTAAATTTATTGGTAATGGCAGCGCTATTATTTTGGAATCAACAAAAAATCAATCGCTTCCTCATCCTGTTTTTTGCCATTGCTTTTACTGTAGGAATGACTACAGAAATAATCGGTGTAAATACCGGCTTATTATTTGGCGACTATTCCTATGGATCGGTGATGGGGATTAAAATTGGAAGTGTGCCATTATTAATTGGATTAAACTGGTTTATAGTGACCTATTGTTGTATTGTTATCATGGAGCAAATGCACCAATGGGTAAAAAATAAATATGAGGCATTGGGTCAACCAGCCATGTCAGTAAAATTGGAACATATATCTATCATTATTGATGGAGCAATGATGGCTGCTTTTTTTGATTGGGTTATGGAACCTGCTGCAGTGAAGTTGGGATTTTGGCAATGGCATTCTGTATCTATACCAATATTTAATTATATATGTTGGTTTTTAATTGCTGCTTTGTTGATTGGAATCTCCAGAAAGATATCTATTCCAAAGCGCAACGATTTCGCAGTACATTTGTTAATTATTCAAACACTATTTTTTTTAACACTTCGCATATTTTTATAACATGATTTACGTATTGGTAACATTATTGGTTTTTGCTTTGATGGAAGGCATTACTTGGTTAACCCATCGATATGTGATGCATGGTTTTTTATGGAACCTGCATAAAGACCATCACCAGAAAGGAGAAGGGTTTTTTGAAAAGAACGATGCCTTCTTTGTAATATTTGCAGTGCCCAGTTGGCTTTGTATAATGCTGGGTAGTATGAACCAGAACTATTGGGTAGTGAGTATTGGAGCCGGCATTGCAATGTATGGATTTGCCTATTTTGTGGTGCATGAAATCATCATTCATCAGCGATTTAAATTATTCAGTCGTTCCAATAATCGTTACATTAGAGCCATTCGCTGGGCGCATAAAATGCATCATAAACATATTGATAAAGAACATGGAGAGAGTTTTGGTATGTTGATTGTAGCCAAACAATATTGGGATAAGATCAAGCGCGACGAAAAACTAAAAGCAGTTTAATTCATTGAAAAAAAAGTTTGATTATATCATTGCAGGAGCAGGTTGTGCTGGTCTCAGCTTGCTCATGCGAATGATGAATGATCCATTTTTTGCTTCAAAAAAAATATTGGTGATTGATGCGGCAACTAAGAATACCAACGATCGTACTTGGTGTTTTTGGGAATCCCAATCGGATATTTTCGAATCAATTGTGCATCATCAATGGAAATCGCTCGATTTTTTTGCTAATCAATTTTCTGGATCTCTTTCCATAGATCCTTATAGTTATAAAATGATTCAAGGGATTGATTTTTATCAATTTGTAATGAATATTGTTCCTCACCATACTAATGTGGAGTTTTTGCAAGCAAAGGTCAGATCGATTTATAATAATTCAGAGATAAGTGGTGCTGATTTGATGTTGGAAGACGGAACCGTGTTAACTGCTTCGAAAATATTTAACAGCATTCTTTTTTCTCCCATTACAGTAGCTTCAAATCAATACTATTTTAAGCAACATTTTAAAGGCTGGTTAATTAAAACCGAAGAAGCTTGCTTTGATGCTGAAAAAGCAACTTTCATGGACTTTCGAATAAGTCAGGAGCATGGAACTACATTCATGTATATGTTACCTGTGGCCAATAATAAAGCTTTATTAGAATATACATTGTTCACTGAGGATTTGATCGATCAATCGGAGTATGATACTGCTTTAAAGAAATATATTAAAGAGCATTTAAAGATTGACCATTATACTATTGAACACGAAGAATTTGGAATTATTCCTATGACCAATGTTCAATTTCCACAGGAAGATGGACATATCGTCTATATCGGAATTGCCGGAGGACAGGCTAAAGCAAGCAGTGGGTATGCTTTTAAGTTTATTCAAAAAAGAACTTCATCAATAATAAAAGCGCTTAAAAATGGTGGATCATTGACTGCTTCTTCTTTTAATAGTACAAAAGGCCACTTATATGATAGTACACTGTTACGAGTGTTACATGAGCGTTCATTGAATGGTGATGAAATTTTTGCAAGTATTTTTAAAAAGAATAAAGCTGCAGATGTGTTGGCTTTTTTGGACAATGAAAGTTCATTGTTTACCGATTTGAAAATAATGAATAGTGTACCTACTCGAATATTTTTACCAGCTGCTTTTAAAGAGTTGACCCTTTTTAAGTAGAATTCCTATTTTTGTTTGAATGGTCTCGTAGTACAATGGATAGTATAAGAGTTTCCGAAGCTCCAGATCCAGGTTCGATTCTTGGCGAGACCACAAAGACCCACAGCGAAAGCTGCGGGTCTTTTTATTTGAGGCAACGTCGAGCGCTTGCGTTCGTAAGTTGACGAAAATGAAAAGACCAGGCAACCAAAGGTTGCCGTGGGGCTTTGAGTAAGTTCAATACGTGAAGAAGTTAGCCGAAGGCTAACAGTCTTGGCGTATGTATATGAAAATAAACCCTGCAACAACCGAAGGTTGCCGTGGGGCTTTGAGTAAGTTCAATACGGTAGAAGTTAGCCGTAGGCTAACAGTCTTGGCGAACTTTGAATCAAAGGTTTGAAAATCTTGGCATCATTTTAGTATATTTAAAAATATCACATCACATAATGAAGAGAATACTATTATTATTTGCCGTTATATCAATCATCTTATTCGGGCAAACCAAAAAAACCAATTCAACTAAACCCCCATTGATTGAAAGTATTACTAGTGACACTGTTAATGGAAAATTCAATCAAATAGTTTTTACTTATGATGAATTGAATAGAGTAACTAGCATTACAAAAAAGGAAATAATCATAACAACTGATTCAAAAAAAATAAATAAACAAGTTGAACAAATTACAGAAAAACAAGATTTTAAATATAAAGGAGATTCTACAAAGCCGTTTGCTAGAAAATTAGTTTCTTATGAATTTTATGATGAAAGAAAAAAGTGGTATTTAGCAACAGATGAAATTCAATATTTTTTATTTAAAGATGGTAAAAGAGTTGGTGATAGTACTTTATATATTGATAATGAAACGAAAGTGTTGAAACTGAAGAATGTACGCAAGTTAAATCAAACAAATAAGCGCATTTATCAGGAATTAGATCTATCAAGACCATATATTGAACGTGGCGGAGGTATCTATACTTATTTTGATGAATTTAAACTAAGTTCCCAATTTAATATAAGCTTCGAAACTTCTGAGTGGACAATAGGGAGAGATCGGACTGGCTCTTATTATACTTTTACAAAGTATGATAATATGTTGAATCCATTGAAACAACTAAACATTGCCAGTACTTTGGCAAATGAAAAAGTATCGCTTACTTCAAGCGGAAAATACAGTAATATGGTTATTTGCTGGTATTTTTTAAATCAGAACAATTTTTTGAACCTTAATATTACAACGGATGAAAGGAGTTCGGCTTTCAGGGAGATTTACAGCTTCAGTTATTCTTATAATCAATACAAACAACCCATTTACGCAAAAGCCCGAGTGAAGGAAGAAAGTAGAGATCAAGGGTTCTTTAATAAAAAATACCAAAAAAGATTCACGTTCAGGTATAAAAAATAACCTAATAGGTCCATGAAAAGAATACTAATAATAATTGCAATTATTCCATTGTTCGCAAATGCTCAATCCCGCAAAACAAATTCTACAACCCCTCCATTGATTGAAAGCATTACCACAGATACAGTAAAAGGGAAATTTTTGCAAGTCCTATTTTCATATGATGAAATAAACAGAGTAGTTGGTATTGCCTATAAACGTTGTAAAATTATTACAGATTCTTCAAAAAAGGTGAAGTTGGTTGAGGCAATTACTGAAAACGAAACTTTTGAATATCAAGGAAGTGCTAAACAACCCTATGTTAGAGTAACTAACTCTTACAATAATTTTGAAAATAAGGATAAATGGGTAGTATGGCATATAGGCAAGACTTATTTTTTATATGAAAAAGGCAAGCGAGTTGGTGATAGTTCTTTATTCCAATTTCAACCTTCAAATTATGGTAGAAAGGATGATTTTACATGGAATAACAATATAAAAACTGACAAGAGAGTATCTAAATTGCAACAAACAAAAAGAAGGATTTATCAAAAAGCTATTAATACATACAGCAGTTACTCTGATTCAATGATTAGAGCACTTAAGATAAATCCTTATTACAATATAAGTAATGATTTTGAGCAATTCCATTCTAGTGAGAGAGGACGGGTTAGAGTAATTGAAAAAAACACTAATTTCAAAGGGTATGATTCCATGGTAAATCCCCTAAATCAACTAAATATTGCCGATGCTTTGTGCGACGGAAGAATAACTTTTGAGTTATCAAACGAAAATGAAAGTTTTGATGATGTAGATGTACTTTTAAATATTCATTGGTATTTTCTTAATCAAAACAATATATTGAACTATGTTGAACCATACGATGGATACCCGGATACGTTTAAACACTTTGAGGAGCTCTATAGTTTAAAGTATAGTTACAATCAATACAAGCAACCGGTTTATGTTAAAATTGAATTTAAGAAATTAATAAGAGATAGAGAAGTTAAATCAGATTCATTCAAATTACTCAAGAAATTTACAAAAAACTTTACGTTTAGGTATAAAGAATAAACCTTAATAAACAAATGAAAAGGCTATTACTACTTCTCATCATTGTTCCAGGCATTACGTTCGCCCAATCTAAAAATGCTAAATCTGCAAAGCCTCCACTAATTGAAAGCATTACCACAGATACAGTAAAAGGGAAATTTTATCAAATAGTTTTTTCATATGATCAAAATAATAGGGTGGTGAGTATTACCAATAAAGTAGTCACCATTTCAACCGATCCTAATAAAAAGAAAAAGCAAGATGAACAAATAATCAGGCGGCAAAGTTTTGAATATAAAGGCACTGAATTAGCGCCTTTTTCTCGAAAAATTAATTCTTATGAAGTTGAATATTATGGAAAAAATCATGATAAAGAAAAATGGTATTTAGCATCAAATGCACAACAATATTTTCTATTTAAAAATGGACAAAGAGTTGTTGATAGTACCTGGTTATTTGAAAGAAATAGTAGTAGTGAAAAATGGCATGAAAAAGCAAAAAAAAGAATGAGTTTTTTAAAACAAACAAATAATATTATATATCAAGAAATAGATTTAACAAAACCATATAATGATCCTATTTCAAATATTTCTAATAATTTTTATACTGATAAGTTAGCATTAACATCCAGTTCAAATATTCGCTATGATTCTTCTGAGCATTTTTATGCGAATCACGATGGTGGCAGATCTTACTATACTTTTTCAAAATTTGATAAAATGTTGAACCCGTTAAAACAGCTAAATATTGCTCAAACTTTGTTGAATGAAAAAATATGTCTTTATGATGGAAAAGATTTTGAAAACCACAATCAATTTTGGGAAATCTTTAGAGGAGGGCATTACGGAAATGTAGATTTTAGTTGGTATTTCATTAATCAAAATAATCCCGTTTCTTATTTTGCAACAGTGGATGACCAAACTTCACCCTTTAAAAGTATTTTCACTTTAAAATATACCTATAATCAATTCAAACAACCCGTTTATGCGAAAGCAGAAGAGAAGCTAGTATTTAAAGACGATGGAAGATTTTACGAAAAACATGAATCTGGTATTACATTTAGATATAAAAAATAAGCAAAGCAAAATGAAAAGAATACTAACTATACTTACAATCATACCATTGTTAGCGAGCGCTCAATCTAAAAAAGCAAATGATACAAAGCCTCCATTGATTGAATCTATTACAAGTGACACCGTTAATGGAACATTTATTCAAGTATTATTTTCCTACGATGAAAGTAGCAGGGTAATTGGAATTGATTATAAGAATGTTAGTATGATCAATGATTCTACTCAATCAGTAAAACAAATGGAGACATTTTCCAAAAAGCAAACATTTAAATATCTGGACATCTCAAATCTGCCATTTGAAAGAACAACTAGCTTTTATGATTATAATAGAAAAAGCCGTGAATGGAATATAGGTTCTATTAAGAAGACTTATTTTTTATACAAGAATGGAAAGAGATACGGAGATAGTTCCTTAGCCATTGATAATAATGATAAAAAGAAAGATTTTAAATGGGATGAGAATAATAAAGGCACATATAAAGTATCAAAACTGGAACAAACAAATAACCGAATTTATCGAGTTAATGATTACACAAATCCCTCAACCAATTACCCAGATGTATATGTTAGTGAATTCAAATTAAATTCCTTTTCAAATGTAAGTCAAGATATATATGAACACCGTTATGGTGGCAGAGGAAGGAGCGGAGACTACTTTACATTTCAAAAGTATGATGCTATGTTGAACCCGCTGAAACAATTAAATATTTCAAGTACACTGTGCGACGAAAAAATATCGGTTGATTTAAGTGATGAAAATGGAAGTATCGATAATCCAGACATCATTTTATCTGTCGACTGGTATTTTATTAATAAAAATAATATGTTGGATTATTTCCAAACATTCAATGAAGAAACTGCACCTTTTAAACACCGATACAGTTTAAAATATATATACAATCAATACAATCTACCCACTTATGTTCAAATGTTGATTAAAAGAGAAAGGCTTGAAGCCAGACCTATTCCAAACCCTAAAGACGTTTTATTGCTTGACAAGTATCAAAAAAGTTTTACATTTAGGTATAAACAACCTTCATGAGAAAAATATTTTTTTGTATACTAGCAATAGTGTTTGCATCATTTACAGCGCAAGCACAAAAAAATAGCAAAGCCATTGTTTACACAACCGCAAACAATACCATTCTTCGTTTAACCAAACAAGACAGTATTGTTTTTTCTCCAATGGAGCAACCTGCTGAATCTCAAATTTGTGTTTTTGTAGACAACAAAAAACATTTTCAAACTTATATGGGAATTGGCGCAGCCCTCACAGATGCTTCTGCTGAAACATTTTATAAACTGCCCACTGTTAAACAAGAAGAACTATTATCTGCCTATTTTGATCCAGTGAAAGGCATTGGATATACCATTGCTAGAACCAATATCAATAGTTGCGATTTCAGCAGCGATATGTACACTTATGTAAAAGAAGGAGACAAGGAATTGACTTCTTTCAATATTGAGCACGATCTTAAATATAAAATTCCATTCATTAAAGCTTCCATGGCTGCAGCAGGAAAAAATCTTACCTTATATGCAAGCCCTTGGAGCCCTCCATCTTGGATGAAAGACAATAACAATATGTTGCAAGGGGGAAAATTAAAAAAGGAATTTTACCAGTCTTGGGCAAATTATTACACCAAGTTCATTAAAGCTTACGAGAAAGAAGGAGTGCCTGTTTGGGGAATTACCATACAAAATGAACCCATGGCAAAACAAACCTGGGAGTCCTGTATTTATACAGGTGTAGAAGAAACCAATTTTTTAAAAAATTATTTGGGCCCAACCATGGTTAAAGCCGGGCTTGGATCAAAAAAAATTATTGGATGGGATCATAATAGAGATTTGATCTATCAAAGAGGAAGTACTTTGCTCAATGACCCTGCTGCTGCTAAATATCTATGGGGGATTGGTTTTCATTGGTACGAACCATGGAGTGGTGGTAAACCAATGTTTGAGAATCTAAAGAAACTAAAAGAAGCCTACCCTAATACGCATCTGATTTTTACAGAAGGTTGCGCCGAAAGTTTCAATCCAAGCAGAATGAATGCATGGGAACTGGGAGAAAAATATGGTGTAAATATGATCAACGATTTCAATAATGGTATGGAAGCTTTTACCGATTGGAATATTTTATTAGATGAATTCGGTGGCCCAAATCATGTAGGTAATTTCTGTTTTGCACCAGTGCATGCCAATGTGAAAACCGGGCAATTAATGTATACCAATGCCTATTATTATATTGGTCATTTTTCTAAGTTTTTACAAAAAGGGGCGAAGAGAATAATCAGCTCTTCAAGTAGATCTGCATTAATCACTACAGCTTTTGAAAATCCTGATGGTACTTTGGTTGTATTGGTAATGAATTCCAGCGACGAAAAAATCCCTTTTTATTTATGGAAAGACGGAAAAAGCGCACCAACTGATGCGCTTCCCAGATCGATGAATACCTATATATTCCGCTAAGTATTGGTTGCTAATTTATCTGAAGGAATGAACCATTGCCATTGCTTCTCTGGCCATTTGTTGATTATATTCAAATGCCAGTTTCTTGTGATTGATAGTGTCTATAATGGTTCCTATCAAACATAAGCCTCCGGTAAACAGATATAAAATACCCATGCCTGTTTGACCTACCATAAATCTTTGTACTCCACCAACAGCAACAAAGCCTACCAAACAGCCCAATAAAATATGATCGGTTTTTCTTCTTTTACCATTGTAGACCATTACAAAATTTTGAAGTTGCTGTTGATCTAAATCCTGTGTAAAATTTTGAAGGAATACCAATTCTTCTCCTTCCATGGCTTCAATAAGATTCATTAAATTAGGTTGCATGATTGTTTTTTTTAGTAGGTATTAATTGTTTTATTCTCATAAATATAATTAAAACTGCCAATATACCCATTGGATGATGGTTCCATGAAGCAGAAAATTGAAAATGAAGGGCATCATGTATTGAATGGCCTATTCCACACCCAGGGCAAGAATTAAATCCAACAGCTTTAAAAACACAAAGAGATGGGCCAGGGGTCTCTGGTAAAAAAAACAAAATAACAATGGCGGTAGTCCAAACAATTAACTCTAAATGAGCGAATGCCAAAGATCCATATTTCTGTATAGTTGATTTCACCATGTTATTTTCCGAATGCGGAAATATTGGTACTGAATATTTTTACGGCAATAGCTAAAAGAATTACACCAAAAAATTTACGAACAGCCAAGAGGCCTGAATCACCTAATACCCGCTTTATTAATGTTAGCGATTTAAGTGCTGCATAAACAATAATGAGATTAATAATAATGCCAGCCAAAATATACCATTCATCAAAATTGGCTTTTAAAGACATAATTGTAGTAAGTGTACCGCTTCCTGCGATGATTGGAAACGCAATTGGAACTACTGTTCCAGATTTTGCATTGGCATCTCCTTTAAATATTTCATGCCCTAATACCATTTCTAGGCCCAGTAAAAAAATTACCACTGAGCCACCTACTGCAAAAGAACGTACATCCAATCCAAGAATACTTAGAAAAGGCTTGCCAGCAAATAAAAATAAAATCATTAATCCCCCTGAAACCAGCGTGGCTTGAGTTGAACGAATGCCTCCCATTTTTTCTTTCAATGAAATTAATAGGGGAATAGAACCAACCACATCAATTACAGCGAATAAAGTAAATGTTACTGTGAGTAGCTGATCTAATTGTAAATTCATTCTATGGGTTTATTTAAAGGTACAATCTTCTGTGAAATTAATATTGACTAGGTCGATGCCATTCTTTTCCCTGCCTCGAATAATTGTACAATAACTCATGAGTTGTACTATCTTCTCTCACCTCAATTTTTACTACACAACCATAATGAAGTGTAAATGCATCAAAGGATTCTTTTAATGGAGTATTGGTAATATGCGATAAAATACTTCTTAGTACACCTCCATGTGCAACTATCACTGCATTTTCTCCATTGTTTTTAATGGATTCGAATGTATCAACCACTCTTTGGTGAAGCATTACATAGCTTTCTCCATTTGGCACCACTACATTTACAAAATCATCCATCCATGGTTGAATTTCATGTTTGGGTATTTCATCCCATTTTTGCATTTCCCAATCTCCGCAATTTAATTCCATTAAAGTTGCATCACATTGAATAGTGGCGGTAGAAAAAAGTGCATCTGCCAATTTCTTACAACGTTGTAAAGGGCTGCTATACACTTTAATATTTGTGGTTGGCAAATGAGGTTGAATCATACTAACTTCTTCCAAAAAAGTATCAGTAATATCCAGGTCTGTTTGACCGTAACAAATGCCCTTTTCAATTAAAGGGGTAGTATGCCTGATTAAATAAATCTCCATAATAATAAACATCCAATATAAAAGGCAATTTCAGTGAGTTGTTGAGTGGTTCCTAAACAATCTCCTGTATAACCGCCAATCCATTTATAAAAAAATTTGCCTGCAAAATAACGCATAATACAGGCAGGTAATATTACGATTACAATAAATAATGGAAACAAGTAAAGAGTAGATAAATAAAAATTAAATGAATAGCCAGATGGATTCAACCAGTTCGGTGCAATACCAATATATAATAATAGTAAAGGAATTAATGCGCCAATACTTAATACAATCATTTCTTTAGGGAATAACACCCTGTCTGCTAAAGGTTTAGATTTACTGAGGTCTATATCTTGTACATAAAATAATTGCTGCATAATGGTTACAGCAAAAAAACGGCTGGAACTATGAGCAGCAATTAAAATTAATCCAACAAAAGGAAAATGAAATGCTCCACATAGTTCCAGTAACAACAAATATTTGATGGATAATGCGCTAATCAGGCCAACTACACCATAAGTTCCTAATCTGCTATCTTTCATGATAGTCAGAATCTTTTCTTTGGTCCATCCTCCTCCGAATGAATCACAACAATCTGCCAGTCCATCTTCATGAAAAGCACCAGTTAACAGGATGGTAGCCAACATAGAAAATGCAATACTTATAGGGGAAGAAAAATAAAGGTTTACAATGATCAATACTATTGCTCCTATCAATCCAACCAATAAACCTACACAGCTAAAATAACGAGCAGAACTTTGTAAATGTACAGTAGAATATGGGAGGTTTTTCCCAACAGGTATTCTTGTTAAAAACATGAGCGCTGTTCTGAACAGAATCAACTGGTATTTTAAAGATGCGATAAAATTCAAAATCAGAATCGGTTTAAGTTGTTCTTTAAATTCAACACAGTTCTTAGTGAACTGATTTTGAACTTATTGCTGCTTCCTCAAAACTAGCCATTTCATTTAAAAAAGCAACAGCTGATTGAATAATTGGCATAGCAAGTGCTGAACCTGTGCCTTCTCCCAGACGCATACCTAAATTTAATATGGGTTGTACACCTAAATAATGCAACATTTTTTGATGACCTTGTTCTCCACTTGTATGTGCGAATAAGCAATTTTTTGCAATAGATGGTTCAATTAATTGAGCAATTAATAAAGCAGCTGTTGCAATGAATCCATCCACCACTATGACCATTTTGTGTTGAAAGGCTTGTAAATATGCGCCGGCCATCATCGCTATTTCAAAACCACCCACTTTGGAGAGTAATTGATAAGGTTGAGCACCATAATCACTCAATACATGTTTGCTAAATACTTCTTTTAAAGTATCAATTTTGGTTTTTAATTGCTCATCATTTACACCCGTACCCCTTCCTGTGCATTCCTCAATACTCAGTTTGGTTATTGCACTCATGATTAAAGCAGCAGATGCACTATTGCCAATACCCATTTCTCCAAAACCTATACAGTTAGTGCCTTTCAATGCAATATCATCCACTATTTTTTTGCCTGCTTCAATTGCTTGTACAACTTCTTGCTCATTCATTGCATTGGTTTCCAAATAATTTTCGGTGCCCATGTTTTGTTTGGCTCGAATAAATCGAGTGGTATCGATCGATGATTCAATCACAGAATCAAAATCAATATTCACTCCAGCGTCAACTACCCATAATTCAATTTGATTCAATCGAGTAAACACATTAATGGCGGCTCCTCCACGCAAAAAATTCAATACCATTTGTGCAGTTACAGATTGAGGGTAAGGGTTGACCAGACCTGTTTTGGCAATACCATGGTCCCCTGCAAATACAATGATTGCAGGGGATTGGATACTTGGTTTTTCAGATTCTTGAATCAAGCCTATTTGTAAGGCAATGGATTCTAATTGACCCAGTGCTCCCAATGGTTTTGTTTTTTGATCAATTTTTTGTTGCAGCTGTATTTGTAGATTATCCATTATTAAAAATTAATGCTGATCCCTGAATTAATTAAAAAAGGAATGCTATTAAAGCCTCTCAAATCGACAAATGTTTTGTTGGTTAGGTTTTGAGTATCTATAAATATTTTCACTTTGGAATTAAATCGAAATTCTCCATAAGCATTCAGTAAAAAATATTCTGCCAATGCCACATCTGCTCTTTTAAAGCCACCAATATCATTTCTGCTGCTCACATATTTTCCGCTCAGGCTGAATGATAATTTTTGGGTATCATAATTCAGGGAAATATTGGCGTTTATTCCTGGTCTTCGCAGACCATAAACATAACCAGTGTCCTTAAAACTAACCCTGCTTTGAGTAGAATCAGCCATGCTCAAAAAAGAAAAATTGGCCCTTACACTGAGCTGTTTAGTAATGCTAGCTGTGGTTTCATATTCAACACCAAAAGCAGTTTGCTTAATGAAATTGTAATATTTATTTCTTACATAATCATAATCAATGCCATTTTTAGTGGTTCTATAAAATAGAACCAATCTGCTGCTAAAGTTTTTATTTGCATTGGAAATTCCTGCTTCTATATTGGTACTTTTTTCTGGTTGCAAATCTTTTCTTCCGCTGAAAGGATCAAATAATTGATATAGAGAAGGAACCTTAAATGCAGTAGCAATGCTTCCAAAAATTCTTATGTGTTCATCTGCCTGATAAGAAGGATTGAACGTAAAAGTCTGGTTATTGCCATACATGGAATGTTTGTTCAGCCTAAATCCTAGATCAACTGCAAATCCTTTTTGATTGTTATATAAAAATGAACTGTACATAGAAGACTGAGTAACACTGGTATCTTTAAAACCACTGTTAAAAGGCCCAAAACTACTCACTGAAAAAAACTGGTTATTCATATCAGCGTATCTGTATTCAAAGCCCTGCAATAAAGACAATTGCTTTGTAATTGGCAGATTGGCATATAATTCTGCGAACTGTGTTTTTGCAAAATAATTATTGCGTTGATAAAAACTAAATACTGCTTTATCCAAACTATCTCTTTCAAATCCTCTGTTGGTTTGGCTAAACTGATAATTTCCGGTAATACTTATTTTAGGAGCTTTATAATGAAATCCCCCACCGGTATTGAGCATATTGTTTTTAAGCTGAAAATATTTATCATCACTAAAAACTCCTGCATCAATATTTGATTGATAGGCATTGTACATGCCAAATCCTTTAAATGTTAAACGATCTGTAGCAGCATATTGAATACTTGCACTACTACTACTACCATCATACCCATCTTTATCAAAATTTTTATTTCCACTACTGTCATTTGCTGCACTGAATCCATCCGTTTTTAAACGTGCATGTCTAACTGTATAGGTAAGTTTATTCAATTTTCCGAATAACTGCAAATTGGTTCTGATGGTATTTAAATTACCCGCACTCAAAGTGGCTTTTACATTCAAAGGTTTGGTTATATTGTTTTTAATAGTAATGATATTTATTACACCAGCAACCGCATCACTTCCATACAAAGTACTTTGTGCGCCTCTGCACACTTCAATTTTTTCAATATCATTGATTGAAAAAAGATTTAAATCAAATTCATTATTGATTTGAGAAGGATCATTTACAGGAATGCCATCCAATAGGATCAAGGTTCTTCCACTATTGGCGCCACGCATAAAAACCGTCTGATTGGTACCGGCATTATTTAATGCACCATTGATGGTAAGCCCGATTGTTTCATTCAATACCTGGCCCAATTTTCGGCCACTGCTTTTTTCCAGCAGTTCTTTCCCAATCACGGTAATTACTTTACCTGTGGTACTTTGTTTTTGTTCCTGCTTGTTAGCAGTAACTACTACTTCGTCTAGCACACGTGCACTAGTACTGTCTTTTTGTGCCAGCAGCGCATGGCTTGCAAGCATTGTTAATAGGAGCGTTAATGTTTTGCTCATTGTTGTTTTATTTTAATTTGAACAATGAGCTTCCAGGAAATCACAAGAGAAGAAACATAAACTACTGCTGCAGCAGCATTTTAAATTCCATGCCTTTCACCCGAAAGCCGTGAATAAATGTTTGTATCTGGCAGGTCTTCTGGCTTCCCACTTTTTTGAACTTCCTTCCCATTCTATATTAAGTAGAACAGTGGTTGTAGTTGTTCAAAAAATAGCCGCTTAATTAAATGCGGCAGTGGGTTTACAGCTACGGGGATAGCGCCGGAATTGAACCGAACTTCCCTTTTAATCACCTGACTGAGTCAGGTAAACCAATTACATAGCAAATGTAAGGGCGGATAAATACCAACAGTATTAATTTTATAAACATGACTCTGAATAACTCTTATTTCCTATTTTCAGTGCATGAAAGGCAACCAAAAATTGAATCGATTCAGTTTTACCATGATTGTGGTAGGGCTGGTGATTGGTATGGGTATTTTTAGATCTGCGGCAACAAGTGCTCAAAATGCAATTGAGCCTTCTGTATATTTTTCAGCTTGGATCATCGGTGGATTTGTTGCCCTTTGTGGGGCACTCACTTATGCAGAAATTGGAAGTCGATTTCCGGTTACAGGCGGTTACTATAAGGTTTTCTCCTATGCATATCATCCTAGTATTGCATTTGCTATTAACTGCATTATTCTTATCAGTAATGCTGCAAGTTTAAGTGTAGTGGCCATTATTGGTAGCGGTTATATTGCTAAATTATTTCCCGGAACCCCCTGGACCGATGTTCATAAAGCGCTGCTGAGTGCAGCTGCAATCATTTTGTTTTATCTCATTAATTTAAGAGGGCTTCGCATGAGTTCCCGTGCACAGAATATACTCATGGTCATCAAAATCGGTATGATTCTGGTATTAATTGCTGCTTTGTTTTTTCCTTTTGAACAATCCACAGTGGTAGCATCCACAGTTGTTGAAACTCCCTCTATGAGCTGGTTGCAGAGCCTTGGGTATAGTTTGATTGCAGTTTCATTTACCTATGGTGGGTATCAGCAAACCATTAATTTCGGAAGTGAGGTAGAAAGCCCAGCTAAGAATATTCCCAAAGGAATTTTTATGGGAATAGGTATTATCATAGTACTGTATCTACTGGTTAATTTCAGCTATTTTCAGATCATAGGATTCGATCAAATGAAAGGAGAAAAGGAAATTGCGTATGTGGTAATTGATAAAGTTTTTGGTGCCAAAGGAGCCGCCATTTTTTCCTTTTTCTTATTCTTTGGGGTACTTGCATATGTAAATGCTTTGTTGATGAGTAACCCAAGGGTAATGTATGCAATGAGCGATGAAGGCACTATTCCCAAAATATTTTCTAAGCAAAATGAAAAAAACGGGGTATTGGTGGTGTCACTTACGGTTTTTGCCCTTACTTGTTTAATTATTCTGTTCTTTGCTCAAACCTTTGATGCCATTCTCAATTTCACCATATTTTTAGACTGTTTTGGTATGGTTGCCTCTAGTGCCACCATATTTAAGCTCAGAAGGCAAACAAAACATTTAGATGGAACGGGTATTTATAAGATGAAACTATTTCCATTACTTCCCCTGATTTTCATGCTTACTTATTGTTTTGTTGGCGTTAGTATAGCCATTCAAACCCCTAAAACAGCTATAATTGGGTTGATCGTATTAGGGGCTTTTATGCTGATTTATTTTATATCTCAAAGGGTAAAAAGCAGCTCATCGGTTAAATAACCGCCTTTCATAACAGTTTAAAGGCAAAACAAGTGCTTTCCTTTCCGTCTGTCTAATTTTTATTTACACCATTAAGAATGGGAGTATTTTTGTTTTATGAAGCAATTTATTATTTTGGGTATAGGCGTTTTATTGTTTTCTACCCAATTGACAGCACAGGGGGTATCCAATAAATGGGATTTACAACGTTGTATTGAATACGCCACTAAAAATAATATTTCAGTAAAGCAAGCCGATGTTCAAACCCGCTTAGCAGCTTTGGATATAGAGCGAACTAAATTAATTCAATTACCAAATATTGGTTTCAATACCAACTTAGGTACTCAATTTGGTCGTTCTATTGACCCAACTACCAACCAGTTTACCACTACACAGTTGTTGTTCCAAGGATTAAACCTAAATGTAAATGTGCCTATCTATAACTGGGGAGCATTACAATCAGATAAAAAAATTGCAGGGTTTAACTCACAAGCGGTTTTAACAGATTTAGAGAGAGTGATTAATGATGTATCCCTCAATATTGCTACTTTCTTCTTACAAGTGGTTGCTGCACAACAACAGATTGAAATAGCGCAGGTTCAAATATCTCAAACCAAGTCTCAATTAGGATTTACCAGAAAAAGAGTAGAAGCAGGCGCATTGCCAGAATTAAATGCAGCAGAGATCGAAGCTCAATTAGCAAGAGATACCTCATCATTGGTAAATGCCCAGGCTAGTTTTACTCAAGCCGTTATTCAATTAAAAGCAGCCATTAATTTAGATATGGCAGCTCCTTTTGAAGTAGATATTCCAGCAGTTGATAAAATTCCTTTAGAACCACTCACTGAATTAGAACCAGCTGCTTTGTATCAAATGGCATTAAGCAATCAGCCTGCACAAAAAGCGAATGCCCTTCGTTTAAAGTCTGCTGAAGAATCAGTGAAAAGATCTAGAGCAGCTTTTTATCCTACGCTTTCAGCTTTTGGAACTTTGGGAACCAATTTTGCCAATACGGCAAATATGGTAACAGGGGCAAATTTCATTGGTACTAAGCCTACTTCTAATTTTGTAACAGTAGCCAATCAAAATTATTTAGTGTTCCAACCCGATGTACAATTGGTTACCAGTAAACGATCTTTCGGTCAATTTTGGAATGGATGGGGAACACAATTAGATCAAAACTTCCGTCAAAGTTTTGGCGTGAATTTATCAGTACCAATTTTCAATAACGGTTCTGCAAGAATTGGATATGAAAGGGCTAAATTAAATCAGCGAACAACTGAAATAACCAAGCAGCAAACCGATTTGACATTACAACAAAATATTTATCAGGCACATACAACAGCATTGGCATCTATGTTGAGATTTAATGCTACTCAAAAAACAGTAGAAGCGTCTCAAAAAGCCTATGATTTTGCAGCAAAAAGATACGAGGCAGGATTATCTAATACACTCGATTTAATCACCAATCAAAACAATTTAGTTAGGGCCAAATTAGATAGGCTCAATACTCAATTTGATTATATATTTCGAATTAAACTACTTGAATTTTATAAAGGTCAGGGAATTAAATTATAACCCCATTAGAAGGAATAAAACTGTAAATAATTGTTATGAGTAAGAAATTGATTTGGATTATTGTTGGTCTGGTTGTTGTAATCGGATTATTAGTTGGGTTAAAGAAAGCCGGAATCATCGGTAAGGAAGAAGGCATCACTGTTTCAGCTGAAAAAGCACAGTTAAGAACCATTACAGAAACAGTAAATGCCAGCGGTAAAGTGTATCCAGAAGTGGAAGTGAAAATAAGCCCCGATGTAAGTGGAGAAATTGTTGAATTAACCGTTAACGAAGGTGATAGTGTTAGAAAAGGCCAGGTCTTAGCTAGAATTTATGCAGACATTTTAAATTCTCAAAGAGATCAAGTTGTTGCTGGCGTGAATCAACAAAAAGCGCAAGTGAATAATTCAACTGCTCAATTGGGAGCCTTGAAAGCCAATCTTGATCAGGCAGAAACTCAATACAATCGCCAGAAAAAATTATTGGATGAGAAAGTCATCAGCCGTTTAGAATTTGAACAAGCTGAACAAGCATATAGAAGCGCGAAAGCCAATTACTCAGCTGCTACACAAGGAATCAAAAGTGCTGAAGCTGGTGTACAAAGCGTTCAAGCACAATTAAACAGAGCCAATAAAGACATTAGTAGAACTGTCATTACTTCTCCAATGGATGGCGTAATCAGTTTGTTGGCGATCAAAAAAGGAGAGCGAGTTGCAGGTAATAGTTTTAATGTTGGTACAGAAATGATGCGTGTTGCCGATATGCGTAGTATAGAAGTTCGTGTAGATGTTGGTGAAAATGATATTCCTAAAGTAAAATTAGGAGATACTGCAATTGTAGAAGTAGACGCTTATACGGCTAGAAAATTCAAAGGGCTTGTATATAAAATTGCTAATCCAAATACTGGTTCCAACTTAACTGGAGCAGCATCAAGTGCAGAAGTAACCAATTATAAAGTACATATTCGTTTGTTACCTGAAAGCTATACCGACTTAATTGGAAAAGGGAAAAGTTTTCCTTTCCGCCCAGGAATGACTGCTAGCGCCGATATACAAACTAAAAGCAGATTCAATGTTTTATCTGTGCCTTTAAATGCAGTAACAACAAGAGATTCTAAAGATAGCAGCAGTTCTAAATCGAGCGATAAAAAAGAAACTACAGTACAAACTGACCAGCCAAAATCTGTAAACGCGGATGATGATATTCAGGAAGTAGTGTTTGTTTTACAAAAAGACAATACAGTTAAAAAAGTTAGGGTAAGAACTGCCATTCAGGATTTGAATAATATTGAAATTCTTGGTGGTTTGAAAGAAGGCGATATGGTTATTACTGGCCCTTATTCAATAATAAGTAAAACCTTAAAAGAAGGCAATTTGGTAACTGTTGTTGCGAAGGATAAACTATTTGAAGACAAGAAGAAGAACTAATACCTAGTTCCATTTTTAGTATGTTTGCTGTATAAACAGCGCATATGCAATTTGGAATTATAGGGGGAGGAAGTTGGGCTACAGCGATTGCTAAGATTTTAACAGATAATGGCAATTCAATTAATTGGTGGATTCGCAATAATGAAAGTATACAATACATTAAAAAGCGAAAACATAATCCACACTATTTAAGTGGCGCTTATTTTAATCCGGCACAACTTGCCTTGAATGATAATTTACTGGAAGTAGTTGCCGCTTCTGATGTGTTGGTCATAGCTGTTCCATCTGCTTTTGTGGAAGAAACATTAACCAGCATTCCAGCAGAATTATTGCTTAATAGAAAGATTGTTTCTGCAGTAAAAGGAATTCTTCCACAGTCCAATCAATTGCTTAATGAATATCTTGCCAAATCCATCGGTTTTCCTGTTGATCAATATTTTACCCTTTTAGGACCCTGTCATGCAGAAGAAGTAGCTTCAGAAAAATTATCTTATTTAACTTTCTCTGGAAAAAATCAAGATGCTACTGAAGCAATTGCCAGTCATTTTAAGACAGAGTATATCAATACTATTATTAACTCAGATATCATCGGAGTTCAATATGCTGCAGTATTAAAAAACATTTATGCATTAGGAGCTGGTATTGCTCATGGATTGGAATATGGAGATAATTTTCAGAGTGTTTATATAGCGGCAAGTGCCAATGAAATGGTTGGGTTTTTAAAAAAAATAACTGAATCGGAAAACCTTCATCTTCACAATAGTCCTAATTATGCAGCTTCTGTTTATTTAGGAGATCTTTTGGTAACCTGTTATTCTTTATATAGCCGCAATAGAACTTTTGGGAACATGATTGGTAAAGGGTATTCAGTAAAATCGGCAACGCTAGAACTCAATATGGTAGCCGAAGGATACAATGCCAGTAAATGTATTTTCAAAACCAATCAATTGGTAAATGCAGAAATGCCAATTGCTTCCATTATTTATAATATTCTTTGGGAACATCTTCCAGCTGTAGAAGGATTTATTTCCATTGAATCTTTTTTAGCGTAACAGAATTATTTTATATATTTAGTACACATTCATTTTAAATTATCAAACGTGCCAGGAAGCATCATCAAAAAGCATAGAGAAGCAAAAAATTTAACCCAGGATTTTATTGCCAAGAAAATGAATATGTCTCAAAATGCCTACAGTAAAATAGAAAATGGCAATACGCAGTTAACTGTTCACCATCTAAAAGAGTTATCGCGTGTATTAGAAGTGTCTCTATTAGATTTATTAAGAGATGATTTCGAAATTCATAAGCCCAATCATATTCAAACAGAAAGTGTAAGTAAAGAGCATTTATTACACATGCTGGAAAGTCTAAAGAATAAGTTATCTGTTAAATATCCGCAAAAACATGAGTTTTATCCAGTGATCATGTCTATTTGTCAAACACTCGATACCACAATAAATCAGGTTCATTAAAGTTGAAATAATTCAGCTGCAATTCCATCAGCAAAAAATTTGCCTTCATTTGTTAATAGCAAATTTTGCTCATTTCTTTTCATTTTGTCAATGATCAAAAATTTTTGAGCTTCTTCGATCAGCCTTATTCTGGCAGTATCTCCGCCTATTAATTGAATTTTGTTGAGATTAATTCCTTCAGAAGTTCTCAATGCCGTCATAATATATTCATTCAACTGTTGAACAGGAGTTAAGAATTCTATTTCAAATGGAATAGTATCTTTTTGAATGGCAGTTAAATACAAACTATTGTTCGCAACATTCCATTGTCTGCTATTTCCATTGAAAGAATGAGCCGCTGGCCCAAGACCCAGATAATGTTTGCTCGCCCAATAATTGGAATTATGCCTGCTTTTTTTACCAGCAATGGCAAAATTGGAAATTTCGTATTGCTCCAATCCTGCATTACTCGTTAAACTTACCAAAGTATTGAAATGACTGGCTTGCTTTGCAGGATCAATGTCTGGCAATAACCTGGTTTTTATTTTTTGAGCCAATGCAGTTTTGGGTTCTACGGTAAGCGCGTAAGCCGAAAGATGCGGAATGTTTAATCTAAAACAAGTTTCCAGGTTTTGTATCCAATGTTCATCCGTTAATGTAGGTCCTCCATAAATCAAGTCAATAGAAATATTATCAAATCCAGCTTTTTGTGCCAATTGAATACTTTCAATGGCCTGACCTACATTATGTGCCCGATTCATCCACTGTAAATCTTCTTCAAAAAAAGATTGAACTCCAATGCTCAATCGATTGATTCCAACAGATTTCCATAAAGCCAATTTTTCTTCGTTGATATCATCCGGATTGGCTTCCAAGGTAATTTCTATGGATGGCTCCAATTCAAATAATTCCTTTAAAACACGAAATAGCTTATTTAACTGACTATTGTTTAACAAAGAAGGAGTTCCGCCTCCAATATAAATGGTTTCAATCGATTCCTTTAAATAGTGTTGATGCAATTTTGCTTCAATGGCAATGGCATCAACCATTTCGGGCATGAGTTGATTATTCACTGAAAAATGAAAATTGCAATAATTGCAAGCCTTTTTACAAAAAGGAATATGAATATAGATACCAGCCATACATTAAAATAAAGTATAAAATTAGCAATGTTGAGCCAGCATTCGCGTTTAATCAATGTCATTCAATATTTTTGTGAGCATGAAATTATTTCGGAGCATTTTTTTATGGATCTTATTAATGGTAGGCAATACCATTTTATATGCTCAAAAAGATACGGCAACAGGCATTGATTCAATTCGAAAAAGTCATATTGTGCCGCCTGTTTCAGATAGTCTACTAAAGTCTTCCATTGATTCCATTAAAATAGATTCCTTAAAAAAAGATTCGATCAGAAGATCGATCATTGTCCCTTCCTTGCCCCTGCTTGATAGTACAACCTATAAGCAATACATGGTGCATCCATATTTACCTATGGATAAAACACCTATTCTTATGTACATCGATTATAAAATCAATGCGTCTAAAGATTTCTTGTTTTATCTCATTTTAGGGGTTGTGTCTTTATTGGCATTTATCAAGCTGGTGTTCCCTAAATTTTTTCGGAATTTGTTCATGTTATTTTTTCAAACCTCTTTAAGGCAGAAGCAAACCAGGGAGCAATTATTGCAGGATAGTTGGGCTTCCTTACTGATTAATTTGCTTTTTTTTCTATCTGCAGGATTATTTCTTACCCTTTTGACCAACTATAATGATTGGTCGTCCCTCCCTTTTTGGAAGTTATATGGCTATATCACCGCATTCATTGTATTGATATATGTAGGAAAATTTCTATTTATCAGTTTTTCCGGATGGGTTTTTAATAATAAGGAGGCTGCGCAGAGTTATGTGTTTTTAGTATCAATGGTCAACCGTATTATGGGAATTTTATTGATTCCATTCATTATTTTTCTGGCTTTCGGAAATCCTCAAATCCTCAATATTGTCATTACCATCTCCATTGGCTTGGTTGTAATTTTGTTTTTATACCGTTATTTAGTGTCTTTCGGTTCTTTACGGAACGACTTGAAAATCAATCCTTTCCATTTTTTTATCTACCTTTGCGCTGTTGAAATTTTACCAATGCTATTGATTTATAAGCTATTGGTGAATTATATCGGATGATGGGTTACATTTGCAAATTATTAGAATTGCTGTATGATTAAAAAAGGGGCTAAACAATCAGAAACGATCAAATCAACAAAGAAAATCCTGATTTCTCAACCCAGGCCGGAAAGTGATAAATCACCTTATTTTGATTTAGAAAGAAAACACAATGTAGAGTTGGTTTTTCATCCTTTTATCATATTAGAAGGCATTCCAGCACGTGAATTCAGGAAGCAAAAAATTGATATCGGGTATTATTCTGGAATCATTTTCACGAGTAGAAATGCGATCGATCATTTTTTCAGAATGAGTGAGGAATTGAAAATCAGCATTGGACAGGATACAAAGTATTTCTGTATTACCGAAGCGGTTGCACTCTACCTCCAAAAATTCATCTTATATAGAAAGAGAAAGGTTTTTTATGGTGCAGATGGTACCAATAAAAGCTTATTTGATGTAATTAACAAGCATAAAGAAGCGGAGAAATTCTTGTATGTATGTAGTGAAAATCAGCAGGATAATGAAATTGTGAGCTGGTTAAAAAACAATAAATGCGAGTTTCAGTTAGGATATATGTACCGAACTATCAGTAACGACATTAAAATGGTAATGGAAAAACAGGACTATCATGTGATTTGTTTTTTCACGCCAAGTGGAGTAAGAAGTTTGTTAGACAATATGCCTCAGTTTAAGCAAAACGGAACCGTTCTAGGAGCTTTTGGTAATAATACTTCAAAGGCGGTGGAAGATGCAGGTTTTAATTTGGAAATTAAAGTACCATCTCCACAAAAGCCAAGCATGGTATCGGCATTAGACCAGTTTTTAAGTGCTTCAAAAACTACTAAGAAATAAAGCTTCCATTAAATAATTGAACAAACCCCTCCAATGAGGGGTTTTGTTTTTATATTTATCGTCATGACAAAATCATTTGAAAATAGACTGATTCATGAAACCAGTCCTTATCTTTTACAACATGCCCATAATCCTGTAGACTGGTATCCTTGGGGAGAAGAGGCTTTACAAAAAGCAAAAGCAGAAGACAAACCTATTTTAGTAAGTATTGGTTATGCAGCCTGCCATTGGTGTCATGTAATGGAGAGAGAAAGTTTTGAAAATGAAGCAACCGCTTCATTTATGAATGAGCATTTTATCAATATCAAAATTGATCGAGAAGAAAGACCTGATTTGGATCATATTTATATGGATGCGGTTCAGGCGATGAGTGGAAGTGGTGGCTGGCCCTTAAATGTATTTTTAACACCCGATCAGCTTCCATTTTATGGGGGAACATATTTTCCTCCAACGGCCATGCATAATCGACCAAGCTGGCTGGATGTATTAGGTGGTGTAAGCAAAGGATATCAAGAAAAAAAATCAGCCATAATTACACAAGCTGAAACGCTGAAGAATCATTTGGTAAAAAGCAATTCGTTTGGAATGGTTCAACCAGATGATTTAACAAAAGACTTATTATTTTCAGAAGAATCTTTATTCACCATTGCTCAAAAACTATTGGAGCAAGCTGATACAGTAGATGGGGGTTTTGGGAATGCGCCCAAATTTCCACAAAGCAATTCAATTGTTTATTTGTTAAGGCATTATCATTTTACCAAAGACCAGGCTTCCTTAGATCAAGCATTATTGAGTATCGATAAAATGATTCAGGGAGGTATATATGATCAAGTGGGTGGTGGATTTGCCAGATACAGTACAGATGCACAGTGGCTGGTACCTCATTTCGAAAAAATGTTGTACGACAATGCGCTATTGATAATGGCTTTATCAGAAGCGTATCAACTCACTCAAAACAAACAATACCAGTTAGTAATAGAACAAACGCTTCAGTTTATACAAAGAGAATTAACCGACAGTTCGCTTGGATTTTACAGTGCCTTGGATGCCGATAGCGAAGGGGTAGAGGGTAAATTCTATACCTGGAACTATGACGAAATAATTACTGTGTTAGGAGAAGATGCCGACTTTTTCTGTTCATTCTATCAAGTAGAAAAAAATGGGAACTGGCATGAAGGAAAGCATGAAAACCCGCCTACAAATATCCTTTGGATCAACCGTTACCCTTCAAACGAAGAACTAGCATTGATTGCAATTTGTAAGGGAAAATTATTATCAAAAAGAGCATCCAGAATCAGGCCTTTACTGGATGATAAAATTTTATTGGGCTGGAATGCTTTAATGATAACAGCCTATTGCAAAGCTTCTGCAGCTCTGGGTAATTCCGAATACTTGGAAATCGCCAAACAAACCATCCAGTTTCTGGAAGAAAAATTCAATTTCAGCAGTACATCGGGTTGGCATCATACCTATAAAAACGGGGTCGCCAAAATTCCAGCATTTCTAGATGATTATGCTTATTTAATTCAAGCCTATATTCATTTACAGGAAATTACGGGCAATACCAGCTATCTTTTGAAAGCAAAAACTTTAACCGAATGGGTGATGGACCATTTTTCGGAAGAATCCTCTGGTTTCTTTTATTACACACCTGATTTTCAAAAAGATATTATCGTACGTAAAAAAGAAGTGTACGATGGTGCAACCCCTAGCGGAAATGCCATCATGGCCATTAATTTGTATTATTTATCCGTGGTTTTTGATGATACTGCTTGGCAAAAAAGGTCAACCCTTTTAACCACTTCTTTATCCAACGCCATTTTAAAACATCCTACTTCATTTGCTTGTTGGGCAACCTTACTCCAAACAATGGTGAAAGGCAATAAGGAAATAGTGGTGACCGGGCAACAAGCACTCCAATATCTGAATCCTATCAATAAAGCATATATACCCAATAAAATAATTCAGGCATCGGAAACTAATTTGGCTGTTTTTCCGTTATTACACGGAAAAGAGTTTGAAAAAGAGGCTGTTTTGTTTTATTTGTGTGAAAATTATACCTGTGGGCCGGCATTTAGAACTGTAGAATCGCTTTTAGCAAATATGTAACAACTTTATTTGTAATTTGCCTCTGACAGTGTATTTTTTGGGTTTGGTATTCAATAAAATAATAATTCATTCGTATTTGACGTTACATTTACTTGCTACTGTTAAATAATAAAATTTAGTCGATTTTTAAGACTTAACAGTCGTTGGAAAACTTATATTTGCCACTGTCAAAACCAGTTTCGAAAAATGAAAATCCAAATTTCCATAATTGCCACTGCAATGGTAGCACTTGGTTTAGTGTCTTGCTTTAAGGGTAAGAAAAACAAGGGCTTAGCTGATGACGGTCAATTGCATGGCGTTGCCCCAACTGCCAAGCAGAGCATGAGTAATCCTAGAAGCATGGTTTATGTGCAACCTGGTACATTCCACATGGGTCCTAGTGATGAAGATATTAGCTACAATTATACAACCAGAAACCGTCAGGTTTCTATGCCAGGTTTTTGGATGGATGCTACAGAAATTACCAATAACGAATATCGTCAGTTCATCAATTGGACGCGTGACTCACTAGCTTTTAAAATCTTATTTGGTCAAGGTATTAATAAGGCCGACGATACAATGGCGGTGGATTGGAAAAAAGTGGCCACCATTAAATGGGATAAAAACACGGTTGAAAAATTAAACGAATTAAATTTAGCTCCAGACAATCGTTTGTATGGTAAACCAGAAATAGATCCAGAGAAATTGATGTATCGAGTAGAATACTTCGACTTGAATGAAGCAGCAAAAAGAGAAAATGCAGGAGCTCCACGCAAAAATTTTATTGTAAAGAAAGACCAGAAGATATACCCGGACACATTGGTTTGGATGAGAGATTTTTCTTATTCTTATAATGAACCAATGACCAAAAGATATTTTAATCACCCTGCATTTGGTAATTATCCTGTGGTGGGAGTTAACTGGAAACAGGCAATGGCTTTCTGTCATTGGAGATCTCATCTTCAAAATACTTATTTAGAGAAGAAAAAATTAGCTATTGAGGGAGATTATCGTTTACCTAGTGAAGCTGAATGGGAATATGCAGCGCGAGGAGGTAGAACCAATTCAATGTATCCATGGGGAAGTTATTATCCTAGAAATAAGAAAGGTTGTTTATTAGCCAATTTCAAACCAGGCAGAGGAAACTATGCCGAAGATGGAGGCTTTTATACTGTAAGAGCTGATGCTTACTGGCCAAATGATTATGGCTTATTTAATATGTCTGGAAATGTAGCAGAGTGGACTGGATCATACTTTTATGAAGGAGCTTATAATTTCATGAGTGACATGAGCCCAGATATTCGTTATGATGCCAAAGATTCTGATCGCCCTCGTGAAAAAAGAAAAGTAGTACGTGGTGGTAGCTGGAAAGACATTGCTTATATGATTCAAGTGAGCACAAGGTCTTATGAGTATCAGGATACAGCTAAATCTTATATTGGATTTCGTTGCGTAATTGATTTAGCTCCAAAAATGAAAAAATAATTTAAACCGATAATTTTAAAATTTCCTTAATCTTAAAAAAATAAAAAATGGCTGCTGCAATTCCTCCTAAAGTTACAAAATGGTTTGATGTTGGTGTATCCATCGCTGCAGCGGTGGTAATCTTTGGTGCATTACAGAAAATCTTGCATACAGAGATAGCTGATTTAATGTTAAAAATTGGTTTAGGAACAGAAGCTGTGATCTTTATCGGATACGGTGTTCTTTATCTAATATATCCTGCAATTGATGACCATGAAGTACATCTTCCTGGAAAGCAGGCAGCAGGAAATCCGGCTTTGAATAATTTAGACAAAATGATGCAGGAAGCGGATATTACTCCTACCAATTTGGCCAAATTAAGTGCTGGATTCCAGAAGTTAGGTGTAACAGTAGATAAGATGGGAGAAATTGGAGATGTGGTTAAATCTACTGGTGATTTTTCTGCTAAATCAAAAGAAGCAAGTGCGGCAATGGGTTCTGTAGCAGCAGCTGTAAATGGGGCTGTTCAGTCTATGGCTGGATTTAGTTCTGCTGGAGAAGTAGGCAAACAATTTCATTTGCAAGTTCAAGGGTTAACGAAGAATTTATCTTCTTTAAATACCATTTACGAATTAGAATTGCAAGAAAGCAATAACCATTTAAAGGCATTGAATCAGTTCTATGGTAAATTGAATCAAGCTTCTGTGGCTATGACTGCAAGTGCTGATGATGCAATAAAAGCAAAAGAACAAATAGCAGCATTGGCTACTAATTTGACTAAACTCAACCAAGTATATGGCAGCATGTTAACTGCTATGCAAGGAAGATAGTAGTCATTTAAACAATGAACAACCAAACTAATTTGTAAATTTTTTTGATAAACGTAAGATAGTATGTCACTACCCAAGGAACCGCGGCAGAAGATGATCAACATGATGTATTTAGTGTTAACTGCACTATTGGCATTGAATGTGTCTTCTGAAATCTTAAATGCTTTTAAAACGGTTGATAAAAGTTTAACGACTGCCAGTGGAATAGTTGAACAAAAGAATGAAGGAATTTTTAAATCTTTTGCAAAAAAAATGGCAGATCCAACCACAAAAGATAAAGCGGAGTTGTGGTTTCCTAAAGCCCAGAAAGCAAAAACTTTGGCTGACGAGGTATATAATTATTTAGAAACATTAAAGCTGGAATTAAAGAAAGAGTCTGGATTAAAGAAAGATGAGAACGGTAAAGATGTTTATAAAGAAGACGATTTAGATGCAGCAACACGTATGTTTTTATCTAATCCTCCGGAAGGAAAAGGAAAAGGAAAAGAGTTGTATGCAAGATTGAAATCATTCAAAGAGCAATTGTTAGCCATTGATCCAGAAATTGCAAAAGAAGTAGGAGCAACACTTCCATTGGATATTCCAGATGCAAAAGATGAAAAAGCAGTGAAAGATTGGGCTTATTCATTTTTTCATATGACTCCAACAGTTGCAGGTATTACCATTTTAAGCAAGTTTCAGAATGATATTAAAAATAGTGAAGCACAAGTAGTGGAGTATTGTCATAAAGAAATTGGTGAAGTAGAATTAGTATACGACCAGTTTCAGGCAATTGCCAATGCAAATGCAAGCTATGTTATGCCTGGCGAAGAAATCATTATCAATGCAGGTGTGGGTGCATTCAACAGTGCATCTAAACCAACTGTATCGGTGGATGGTGCTGGCGCAACACCAACTCCTGATGGTTCTTTTGAATATAAATTCAAGCCTACCAGCAGTGGTATGAAAAAAGTAAATATTTCTTTTGTTAAACCTGATGGAACAACTGCATCAGTTACTAAAGAAATTAAATATACTGTTGGGGTACCTTCTGGATTAGTAGTATCAACTGATAAAACAAGGGTATTCTATCAAGGTTTAGCCAATCCACTAAGTGTAACTGGCGGAGGTGGAGATGAAAAAGTGAATGTGAATATTGAAGGGAACGGAGTAAGTTTTAGTAAATCTGGACCGGGTCAATATGTAGTTAATTGTACTCAATTAGGTTCTGCAACTGTTTCGGCTTCTGATGGTAAAAATAGTCAGAAGGTATTGATTCCTGTTAAAAGAGTTCCTAATCCATTAGCAACAGTTGGTGGAAAAGCAGGTGGACCAATTGCAGCTAATGTATTCCGTGTACAAAAAGGAGTGGCTGCTGAATTAAGAGATTTCATATTTGAAGGGGTTAGTTTTCAGGTGGTTTCTTTTACATTAATCTGTACTGGAAAAGGATTTGAAGAGAGCGGTTTTGGTATTGCAGAAGTAAACGGTGCTTATTTTAATGCAGAAGCGATTGCATTATTAAAAAAATGTCAGGCAGGTTCAACAGTTGTTATTGATGAAATTAAAGTAAATGGCCCAGGTGGTACAAGGGTCTTGGATCAAAATATTTCATTTACTCTACAATAAATGTGTGTATGAAAAAGATGGTATTAAAATCGGTATTTGCTAGTATTGCTTTGATTGCAGTGATGTCTTCATCTGCTCAATCTAAGTACAAAACTGCCGCTCCTAAGGCAGCACCTACAACTACTCAAGCACCTGCTACGGCACAAACGCCAGCTTCAACAAAGAAAACTACTCCCCCTAAAAAAGGAGCTAGCACTTCTAAATACGCGAATGCTGGAGCTAATGTAGCTGCTGATACTACCATCACCAACACAGCTCCAGCTGGAGGAACTTCTAAATACAGACCTGGCAATAATACTGCTCCTGCACCAACTACAACAAGTGCCTCTTCCGGATCAGTAAATATTAGTTATGATACCACTATTCAAGGTGGATTTGATGTGAAGCCTGAAATATCTTTAAGAAATAATTATGCGGTTGATCGCAGCCAGGTAAAAGATCGTAAACCATTGGAATACGAAGACCTAAGGGAAGACGATGCCTTATTCAGTCATTTTGTTTGGCGTGAAATTGACGGAAGAGAAAAAATCAATCAATCCTTTGTTTATCCTGGTAAAGACGATAATGGAGATCAGCGTTTCTTTTCTATTTTGTTAAGTGCTATTAAGAACGATAGTGTTGTAGCTTTTTCTCCCGATAATGATCGTTTTACCATTCCATTGACTGTTAATCAGGTTATGGCAATGACAGGTGGGGCTTATGATACAGTGGAAGTGCCAGATCCGGTTACTGGTGTTACTGAAAGAATCATCACCAAAAAACCAAAATTTAGCCCTGATTCTGTTTATACATTTAGAATTAAAGAGCAGGTGATTTTTGATAAAGAAGCTAGTAGATTGTTTACAAGAATCATCGGAATTGCTCCAATTGCCAAACAAGTAGTAGCAGGTAAATCATTGCCTAGAACACTTTTCTGGGTGTATTACCCAGATATGCGCAAGACTTTGAGCAAATTTGAAGTATATAATCCTAGAAATTTTGCATCAAGAATGACCTGGGAAGAATTGTTCGAAAGCCGCATTTTCTCCAGTTATATCATTAAATCTTCTATGAATAACCCGAACGATAAATCTTTGAATGCAATGATCAAAGACCCATTGTTCCGTTTATTAGAAGGAGAGAACATCAAACAAAAGATATTGAACTACGAACAAGACCTTTGGGCTTACTAATCAGGTATACTAAGTAGTAGGTAATTTTATATAAAAAAGGGAGCATTTGCTCCCTTTTTTCATTGTAAACCGGGGTTTTTTATAATTTTTTGTTCAACCAATTAATGTTAAATCGTAACATTTCCTTAACTTAGCCATGGTTTTTCATAGGATATTGGATTTTAAAAACGGGGCTGGATTTTTATCCTGGCCCTTTTTTTGTTTTTAGGCCTTCCTACAAAAGGCTTTTCCCCCTCATTTTTAATTTTAAGCAAATCACCTGAATGAGCAACTTGAATTTGGGCTGATTTTCAAATAGAGCATCTGTGCATTGCCGTCAAGCTATTTTGCGAATGAGGCGCAACAATGAAAGTTGTTTGAGCCCCGGCTTGTCGGGGCGAGTTCTTTCATTGTAGCCGAATGAGAAAAATAGTAGGCAAGGAACAGCAGTGAGATTTGGAAACAGACCGAATGCAGTTGCTCAAACAATCTATTGCGTCTTGAAATAATTGATCAGTAATACAGCTTTTGCAGCTCCGATTTCCGCAGCAAGTGTTGCTTCGGATTGTGCTTTTATATTTTTTACAGAACGAAAGGTTTTGAGTAATTGACTGATTGTTTGAGGACCAATTCCATCGATCTGTTCTAATTCATTTTTAAAAGTGCCTTTTGAGCGTTGATTTCTATGAAACCCAATTCCAAAACGATGTACTTCATCCCTGATTCTTCTGACTAATTTTAGAGAATCGCTATCCCATGGTAATTTGATAGAAGCGGTATCGCCCGCAAAAAATATTTCTTCTTCATTTTTAGCTAATCCGATCAATGTAGTTCGTCCTTCTAGGCCAAGTGCTTCTATACTCTCTAAAGCAGCGCTTAATTGCCCCTTTCCGCCATCAATAATCACTAATTGAGGGAAAGGCGCATCTTCTTCTTTTAATCGCTTATATCGTCTAAAAACCACTTCCTTCATGGTTGCAAAATCATTGATGCCAACAACAGTTTTTACATTGAATTTTCTATAATCATTTTTGGATGGCATTCCATCTTTAAAACAGATCATTGCAGAAACGGGATAAGCGCCCTGAAAATTAGAATTATCAAAGCATTCAATATGAGTAGGAACTTCAGCTAATTGAAGGAATGCCTGTAATTCATACAATACCTTTTTCTTTTCCAGATCGGTTTTACCTTCTAAGAGCAATAATTTTTTCTTACGAAGTTCATCTTTGAAATACAAAACATTTTTGATGGACAGGTCCAGTAATTTTTTCTTGTCTCCTAATTTAGGAACAGTGATAGTAATGGATTCATCCGGGTAATTGATCGGAAAAGGCACTACAATTTCATTGGCCAGGCTATTGAACTTAGTTCTTAGATTGCCAATTACAAATTCCAACACTTCTTCCACTGATTCTTCCAATTTGGTTTCAACTGGCACAGTATGCGTTTGAACTATGGTGCCATTTTGAACCATTAAATAGTTCACAAAAGCATTGTCATCGTCTTTCTCAATAGAGAACACGTCCAGATTGGTTAAGTGTTTACTTACAATCACCGATTTAGATTGATAGTTCTCTAAATGCTCAATTTTTTGCTGAATAAAAGCTGCTTTTTCAAAATGAAGCGCTGCAGCTTCTTTTTGCATTTCCGATTTAAAATGTTGAATGACAGAACCCAAATTTCCTTTTAAAATATGTTTCACCATTTCTAATCCTTCCTGGTAATCAGCAGCAGATTGCAAGCCTTCGCATGGTCCCTTACAATTACCCAGATGATATTCCAAACAAACTTTGAATTTCCCTTTTTGAATGTTTTGATCGGTGAGATTCAGTTTGCAATTTCTTAATGGAATATATTGTTTTACAAAATCAATTAATTCTCTTACTCTTCCAGAAGAAGTAAACGGGCCAATGTATTCAGAGCCATCATTGATTTTTTTTCTCGTCAAAAAGATCCTCGAAAAAGGTTCTTTTTTTACAACGATATAGGGGTATGTTTTATCGTCCTTTAAATTAATATTGTATTTGGGTTGGTATTCTTTGATCAATGCATTTTCCAGTAAAAAAGCATCTTGCTCAGAATCAACAATGGTAAATTCAATTTTGTGGATCCGCTGCACCAGTTCGTGGGTCTTGTATCCAACAAATGTTTTATTGAAATAAGAGCTGACTCTTTTTCTTAAACTTTTAGCTTTTCCGATATAAATTAAAACGCCCTCTTTATTAAAGTATTTATAAATACCTGGGTTAATTGGAATAGTATGGGCTAATTGTTGAAACTGTTCTTGTGTCATTTATCTAAAACTTTATCCCAACTAATTACAACTTGTTCCTTAAAATCTTTTCCATTAATTGTCTGTGACTGGCTTATCTGAAATTGATGATCGGCCAGCCAGCTAATTTGTTGAACAGTAGTAATACCATTTTCTGTTGAACTGGTTCTAATAAAACACCTTTTAATGATATTGGTTTCTTCGCTCAATAGCACATCCATTCTTTGAATAGAAAGGCTTGGGTCGGTAGGTGTATAATTAATAGTATAACTGGCGGTGCTTAAATCTTGAAAAACAGATTCTTTATAGAGTTCCTTGTGTCTAATGAATTCGTTGGCAATGCTAAGCACTTTTGCGGCTTCAGCTAAAAAAATTGATTTGTCTATTATTTCATTGCTTTCAGATGAATCTTTTGTGATCGTTCTATGAATAACAAAGTCTCTAAGATCTACAAATTTCATTTGATCTTTTATGAAATTATCAATAGGATAATATTTTGAAGTATCAGCAACTGCTTGTTGTTTGGCTAATTGCTTATTACTTTTAGATTGACATGCTGCAATCAAAAGGGCTATTGAAATAAATGAGATGACTAATTTATTCATGCTGCAAAACTATCCAAAATTTAGTCTATTTCCACTGACGAGTAATACCCAATCTAATTCCATAATCCATCAAGTTTTCTTTGATAGGATATTGATTGGTATAAGTGGGAAGATGCTGGTACCTGATTTGAGGACCAATCTGCCAAATATTTGCACCACTCTTGTAGGAGAAGTTGATGCCAATACTGCTGTTAACATTCCATTTACGAATAAAACTATTTCCGTCGGTATAATTTTTATAATCTGTAGAAAGCAGGAATGTACTGTTATTAACGGATAATGTCGGTTGAACAGAAGCTTCTGCATTTAATCCAACCGTCTTTCCCTTGATCAATTCCCACTGCACTCCTACAGGAATAGAAACCTGATAGGTTTTATTGTTTAACTGTTCCGATTGATATCCAGTATTATTATTATAGGTGGAGAATAAATTGATTGTTTGAATACCATTATTATTGATCAATGAAAGTGTGCTAGGGCTGTTTAATGTTTTAAATGTTTCAATATGATATTGACGAACATTCAATTGCACACCTGTTTTAAATTTCAAGTTTTTGCTAATATTATACAAGGCTGCAAATCCAACTTCAACACCCATTGAAGGGCTGTGGCGAACTATATCATTCACAGTAGCTGAGTAATTGAGCCCTAATGGAACGTTTTGTGTGTTGGTATTAGAAACAGTGCTTGGTAGTATTACTTGTTTAACTGCTGCATCTGAAAGGGTGCGATAACTCTTAGATGGTGTTACATAAAATTGAAAACCAACTCTTGATACTTTTTTCCAAGGAATCGATTTGGGAGAAGAAACAATATTTTTTAAATATTCTTCCTCTAATTGAATGGGTTGTTGATTGGCCGGAATTGTTTTCAATAAATTTGGAATGACCAATTCTTTCGATTCAATTACTTCGTCCTTTATAGAAATAGTATTTAAATTCAACGCTGTTATTGTATTTGCAGTAATTGAATTTGCATTGAAAGGCAAGAGAACATCTTTGTTTTCAGCTGATATTGTTGGTCTGTTTTTCTCTATGCCAACTGTTAATTCTGGATTTACTGAAACAGCATTTTCATCCTGTAAATAAGCAGGTTCTTGCAATTGATTATTGGCAATTGAAGAGATAGTGTAATCAGTAATATGCTGTGGTTCTATCACTCCTAAATAAGATTCGGTAGATTCTTTTGGAGCTATCTGATTGGTTCTGGTAATTGTTTTTTTAGGTGCTGCTTCAATCGCTGCAATAGATTGAATTCTTTCAGCTGAAGGAGACATGAGTAAAGTAGAAACAGTCAAGCCAACAATAATAAATAAAGCAATGAAAGTAAGAGCTGGCCATGTTTGCGTTCCGTGGATTTCTGTTCGAATATTATTCCAAACATGATCAGACGGATACATACGATGATGCTTCACTTCATCTTGTAGCAGTTGCTTAAATTCGTCGTCTTGGTAATTCTTGTACTCCATATAAACAAATCAATGAAACTACTTTTTTAATGCAGCTAACCATTGATAATCTTCCTTTGGTTGATCGATAATTCTCTTTTTCACCAATATCATTTCTAACATTGCTTTTGCTCTGGTAAACTGACTTCTGCTCGTACTTTCTTCAATATCCAACATCTCGCCAATTTCTTTGTGACTATATCCTTCCAATGCATATAAGTTCAGAACAGTTCTATAACCCAATGGCAAAAGTCGAATGCATTCTATGATTTGTCTTGCTTGCATGATAGAAGGCATCGTTTCTTCTTTTACTTCTAAATAGCCAGCATGCTCCAAATCAATATTTTCATTAAACTTTTTGTTTTTCTTCAAAAAGTTAATGCATGTATGCACGATGATTCTTCTTACCCATCCTTCAAATGCACCTTTGTTTTGAAAAGTATGAATTTGAGTAAAGATCTTAATGAACCCTTCTTGCAGCATGTCTTCTGCATCTTCCCTATTTTGACCAAAACGATAACATACACTCAACATTTTCGGACTGTAACGATTATACAGTTCGCGTTGAGCGGATGGGTCATTTTGTAAACAGCCTACTAAAATGGCTTGTTCTGTCATTTTCGGGAGTATATTAACCCTAAATATAAGACATATTTTTATTCATTCTGCTGCATGTTTTTGCGGCTTTTAGGGGTTTTTGTAGAACAAAAACAGTATATTTTTTGATTTTATTAGGAATTAATATTCGAAAGCCACATTTTTTGTATTTTGGTATCTATTCTTAACAATTGATGTATTATGGACAGAAGGTCCTTTTTAAAAGTAAAGACGGAGAAAAAAGAAAAAGCAGCAATTGCTTTTGAAATGCCACCTCCGCCTCCAAATGGAGGATTAACTCCATTTAGTGGAGCATTTACTGAATTAGAATTAACCCATTTATTGAAAAGAACCTTATTTGGTGTTTCTAAAGCAGACCTCAGTTATTTTAAGAATAAAACCTTGAATCAAACAGTGGATGAATTACTTACTCCCACTGCGCCATTACCTGCACCGCCATTGAAAGACTACGCAGTTGGTTCTGCGTTGGTTCCTGATAATAATATTACCATTGGTACTACTTGGGTAAACGATTTTAATACTGATGGAACAATTGCTTCTTTGAGAAGGTCATCATTTAAAAAATGGTGGATGGGAGTAATGATCAATCAAGATCGAAGTATCAGAGAAAAAATGACCCTTTTCTGGCACAATCATTTTGCTACAGAAACCAATGATATTGGTAATTCAGGGTATGTATATAAGCACCATAATTTACTGCGAACTTCTGCATTGGGCAATTTTAAAACCCTTACCAAAGCCGTTACACTCGACCCGGCAATGTTGGTCTATTTAAATGGTCAACTCAACACTGCAACAGCGCCTGATGAGAATTATGGCAGAGAGATTCAAGAATTGTTTTGTTGCGGAAAAGGTCCAGGTTCAAAATATACCGAAGACGATGTTAAAGCTGCAGCTAAAGTGCTTACCGGATGGAGAGTAAACTCAACAACCAATACTTCTTTTTATACCGAAAGCAGGCATGATATTACCAATAAAACCTTTTCTTCTTTTTACAATAACACCGTTATTCAAGGTAGAACTGGGGCAACTGGAGGTGAGTTGGAAATTGATGCAATGCTCAATATGATATTTTCTGCTCAAGAAGTTGCCAAATATGTATGTAGAAGAATTTATCGTTGGTTTGTTTATTATGATATCGATGCAAGTGTAGAAACCAATATAATCAACCCTCTTGCGGATTTGTTCAGAAATAGTAATTACGAAATCAAACCTGTTTTATCTGCATTGCTTAAGAGTGAACATTTCTTTGATTCATTAGCTAAAGGATGTCAAATTAAAAGCCCGGTAGATCTGGTTGTTGGATTGTGCAGAGAGTTTAACGTTGCATTTCAACCTGCAGCTGATTATGCTACTAATTATGGATTTTATAATTACTTAGTAAGCTGGGTAGCCAATATGCAGCAAAGCATTGGAGACCCTCCTGATGTAAGTGGTTGGAAAGCTTATTATCAGGAACCGCAGTTTTACCAGATTTGGGTTAACGCAGATACACTGCCGAAAAGAAATCAATACACGGATACTTTAATAGTTAGTGGCTATACTTTCAATAGCAAAAAAATACAGATCGATGGGGCTGAGTATGCGAAAACCTTGTCTAATCCCAGAGATCCAAATGTGTTGATCAATGATCTGGTTGCAGCAATGTATCGGATTGATATTTCAGCAGCATCTAAGGCGCAACTAAAAAGAGATATTTTATTGGCCGGACAGTCAACGGATATTTATTGGACAGAAGCTTGGGATTTATTTATTTCTACTCCAAACAACACCACGAATACAACAAGCGTAAGAAATAAAGTTCGTGATCTAATTAAATACTTAATGAATCTGGCTGAGTATCAGCTATCATAATTGATTGAATATGAAAAGGAGAGACTTTTTACGAAATACTTTACCAGCAGGCATTGCACTGCCATCCTTGGTGGGAGGCTTTTCGTTTAAAGCATTTGGAGCTGATTCTCCTTTTGCACAGTCTATGTTTTTACCTGTAACCAATACCGATCATATAGTAGTGATCGTTCAATTGAATGGAGGTAATGATGGACTAAACATGGTCATTCCATTGGAAAATTTCAGTAATTATGTTGCAGCTCGACCCAATATTTATATTCCAGAAAACAAAGTCTTGAAGTTAAATGGAGTTACAAAAACGGGTTTACATCCTGCTATGACAGGAATGCAAACCATGTTTAATGAGGGTAAATTAAATGTGATCCATTCGGTAGGATATCCACAACCAAGCTTCTCTCATTTTAGAGCAACGGATATTTGGATGAGTGCAAGTGATAGTAATAATGTGGTGAATACTGGTTGGGCAGGCAGGTACTTAAACTACGAGTATCCTAATTTCCCCAATGGATATCCCAATTCAAGCATGAAAGATCCATTGGCTATTCAAATAGGATCTGCCACATCTCTTACACTGCAAGGGCCTGCGGTAAATATGGGTATGAGTATTACCAATCCTTCCAGTTTTTATAATTTGGTAAATGGAATACAAGATCCTGCACCAAATTCACCAGCAGGAAAGGAACTTACTTTTATTCGTCAAATTTCCCAGCAAACTCAACAATATGCTACAGTCATAAAAGATGCTGCAGCAAAAGTGCCCACGCAAGTAACTTATCCTACAGGAAATAGTTTAGCAGACCAGTTAAAAATTGTAGCAAGATTAATTAAAGGAGGCTTGCAAACCAGGGTATACATGGTTAATTTCGGAGGATTCGATACCCATTCTGCTCAGGTGAATTCAACAGATACCACAACAGGATCTCATGCAAATTTGTTGGGTAATGTAAGTAGAGCAATTAAAGCTTTTCAAGATGACCTTAAATTTTTAGAAATAGAAGATCGCGTTATTGGAATGACTTTCTCTGAATTTGGAAGAAGAATAAAAAGCAATGCAAGTACAGGAACCGATCATGGTTCTGCAGCTCCTTCTTTTGTATTTGGTAAAAATGTATTAGGTGGTGTAACAGGCGATACGCCTATGTTTGGTACGAATGTAACAGTGAATGATAACGTTCCTTTTCAATATGATTTTAGAAGTGTTTATGCAACGATTTTATCTAATTGGCTTTGTGTAGATAACAAAGATCTACAACAGGTTATGTTGAAGAATTTTCAAACTATGCCATTGGTAAATGCTGCGGATTGTAAAAAAGCGGTGAATTTATCGGGTGAGTCATTAATCAGCAATTACCCGAATCCTTTTACGAGCAGTACTATTATCACATTCAAAACAAACGGCGGACATACATTGGTTCAAATTTTAGATACAATGGGCAGGGTAATCGCCAATTTAACCGATCAGGTATATACTGCTGGTACTTATACAGTAGCTTTCAATGCAGGTACTTTACCATCAGGTGTCTATTATGCACGTCTTCAGAACATGAGCGTTCAACAAGTAAGGGCAATGATTAAAGCAGGAAGATAAACCGCAAAAAATATTTGCAACAATGATGTAAATATTCGATTCTTTGCTATATTTGCAACATAGTAGCAAATATATTGATCATGATGACCAGAATTTCAGTTGTTTTCTTATCCTTTTTTTTGTTTTCCATCCAAATTGATGCAAAGCCTTTTAGTACCGAAGAAAACGGTGATTTAGCACCACTTGATAAAGGAATTTTAAAAGGTAATGTGCTGGATGCCTTAACAGGAAAACCATTAGTGGGAGCTTCTATCTTTTTACATGAAGCAAAATTAGGTGTGGTTACATCTGTTGATGGAAGTTTTACAACTCCGCAGGTTCCTGCAGGAAAATATTTAGTTGAAGTTTCATTTATAGGATACAAATCTTTTTTAGAGACAGTAGAAATAGGAGCCAATACAAGTAGAACAATCAAGTTAGCCATTGCAGTAGTTGAAAATGAAGCGGTAACCGTTACTGGTGTTGCATCTGCAATGAGGGTCAAGCAATCTGCTCAACCAGTGTCGATTATAAAAAAAGCAGATTTATTGGCTACAACTTCTACCAATTTGATTGATGCATTAAGTAGGATAGTGCCTGGTGTAGCTGCATTGAGCACAGGTCCGGCCATTTCAAAACCGATCATTCGCGGATTAGGGTATAATAGAATCATTACCATCAATGATGGTGTCAGACAAGAAGGTCAACAATGGGGCGATGAACATGGAATTGAAATTGATGAAAGTAGTGTTCAAAAAATAGAAGTACTTAAAGGACCAGCTTCATTATTATATGGAAGCGATGGAATGGGTGGGGTCATCAATATTATCTCCAATGCTCCAATAACACAAGGAACCATCAAAGGAAATTTGAATGCAGGTTTTTTAGACAATAACGGATTAATCAGCACTAATGCAAATCTTGCGGGCCACTTAAAAAATGGATTTAACTGGAATGTTTATGGTTCATCTAAATCAGCAAAAGATTATCAAAATAAATTTGATGGAAGAGTATTGAACAGCCGATTCAACGAACAAAATTTTGGTGGTTATGTAGGTGTCAATCGTTCTTGGGGTTATAGCCATTTGATGGTGAGTAGTTTTAATCAAAACCTGGGTTTAATTGAAGGAGAAAGAGATGCAAGCACTGGAAATTTTCTATTGTTTGCTGGTACTCCTTTAGAAAAAATTGCCAATAATGCAGACCTCAATTCTAGAGATATATTGGTGCCAGGTCAACAGATCAATCATTTTAAAATAGCCAGTGATAATAATTTTGCCATCGGTGCAAATAGATTAATTCTCAATATTGGTTATCAGAGAAACCAACGCAAAGAACTGGGAGATCCTTTTGAACCAACAAAGCCCGGCTTGTATTTCGACTTACAAACCGTGAATTACAATGTACAATTTCACCTACAAGAAAAAAACGGTTGGAAAACAGCAGTGGGTGTCAATGGAATGTTTCAGGAAAATAAAAATCGTGGAGAAGAAGTGTTGATACCAGAATACCAACAATTTGATGCGGGCGCATTTGTGTATACCAGAAAAACCTTCAATGAAAAATTAACAATTAGCGGTGGTTTACGAGGAGATATAAGAAGTCTGCAGAGCAAGCGTTATGTGGATGCCGGCATTCTTAAGTTCAATAATTTCAATAAAAACTTTGGCAATTTTAGTGGAAGTGTAGGATTGAGTTACAATGCTTCGGAATCTTTAACCATCAAAGCCAATCTTTCCAGAGGATACCGTGCGCCTTCTGTTTCTGAATTGGCCAGTAATGGAACCCATGAAGGAACCAACCGATACGAATACGGCGATCAAAATCTACAAACAGAAACTTCTTTACAGTTTGATGCGGGCATTGAGTTGAATACGCAACATGTAAGTTTTATGTTCAATGCATTTTACAATAATATCAATGATTATATCTTTTATAGCAAGCTGTCTAATAAAGCAGGAGGAGATTCATTGGTGAATGTAGATGGGCAAGACATCATGGCTTTTAAGTTTAAACAATCTGGTGCTGCATTGTATGGTTTTGAAACTAAATTGGATATACATCCACATCCATTAGATTGGTTGCATTTTTCCAATACATTTAGTATGGTTGCTGGAAAATTCAATGAATCTTTTGAAGGAGTGAATCGTTTGCCTTTTATTCCACCCGCTCGATTACTCACTGAGTTAAGAGGAGATTTTAAAAAAGCTGGCAATACCATGCGCAATGCATATGTAAAATTAGAAATGGATAATGTGAGTACACAGAATAGAGTGTTTACTGCTTATGATACAGAAACAGCAACACAAGGCTATACTTTGTTGAATCTTGCAGTAGGAACTGATTTTGTACAAAAAGGAAAGACTATTTTTTCTTTGCACTTGGCATTGAATAATTTCACCGATGTAGCTTACCAAAATCACCTCAGCAGACTTAAATATGCCGGAGAGAATCTGGTTACAAGCCGAACTGGTGTATTTAATATGGGCAGAAATTTAAGTGTTAAATTAAATGTGCCTTTGGATTTTAGGGTGAGGTAGGGTTTGTGGGCTTGTGTTTTTTATCTTCCGATAACATGGTAGGCTATTTGGTATTGGGTGTTCGCTGCTAAAACGGTTCCAGTTGAAATAATAAATGACGCTGTTGTAGTAGCACTTGGTAAACAATAAATACTTGTTGCAATAGCAGATACCCCAGTATTTATTACTGGATTTAATAAAACTACAGGTGGATTTAATGAATATGGCGAATTAAAAGTTATAGTAATAAAATTACCTGTTCCTGCAGGTGCAAGACCAGTAGTAAATGTAATATAACCTGCAACATCATTTCCAAGTATTGTCGGCACCGTGGCATTATTAATTATAGCTGAGGTGTGTGAAATTGAAGGGGTACTGCTATTCCCAATAAATTTATTTGCATTTACTGGCCGAGTTGTAGTAATTGCTCCAAAAGTATTTACAAGAGTTATACTTGAATTTCCTAGTTGAATTGCATCAGAAGCAGTTACAGTAGCCCCATTTCCTATTGCAGTCGCATTGCTTAAGCCATTAGTGTTTGCGGTTGCCCCATTTCCTATAGCTGTATTATTTGAACCTGTTGTATTGATTTGAAGTGCTCCGTTTCCTATTGCTGTATTGTTAGAGCCGGTTGAATTGTTTTGAAGGGCTAAATTTCCCATTGCTGTATTGTTAGTGCCGGATGAATTTGTTTGAAGTGCTAAATATCCTACTGCTGTATTTCCAGCAGCTGTATTATTCTCTAATGCCGCTCTACCTACTGCTGTATTAAAATCAGCAGTACTATTTAATCTTAAAGCAGCCTGACCAACTGCTGTATTATTATTTGCACTTGTATTTGTTGTAAGTGCATTTTGACCAATTGCTGTATTATTTGTTCCTGTACTATTCGTAAGTGCACCGCTACCAATAGCAGTATTATCCGCTCCAGTAGTATTTGTAGCAAGAGCAGCAGTTCCAAAAGAAGAATTGCCATTTACAGTTGTATTTTGTCCAGCCCTAAAACCAAAACTTGTACTCGTTATCGTAGGATGTATTTGACCAGCCCATAAATTGTTCACTCTAAAACTTAAAGCAATTGCATCTGTAGTTCCTAAAAAATTAGTAGCAGCAGTAAGTCCACTGTTTCCTAAAATGCTCCACTGATTATTTGAGGCGGGTGTACCCCAAGATGGAATACCTCCTGCAAGAGTTAAGATTTGTCCGTTGGTTCCTGCCGCCAATCTTGTACCTGTTCCTGCTGCAGCACCGTAAATAATATCTCCATTAGAAGTCATAGGAGATAGCGCATTAAATGCTGCTGCTTTTGTTGTTGCTCCAGTTCCTCCTTGTGCAATAGTAACAGCTGCGTTATCAGTTAGAATTACAGCGTTCGCATTAGGTAGCGTAAATGTTTTTTCTGCTGTTGCAGGGCCGTTGAAACGGGTAAAGCCATTTCCTGTTCCACCAAAATTGGATGCAATAGTGCCTGTTACATCTGCCGAACCATTGAATGTATTTCCATAAATATTTCTTGGTGATGTTAAAGTGGCTGCACTTCCTGTAGTATTCTGATTTAACGTAGGAATATCGGCTACAACTATAGATCTAAAACTTGGACTTCCAGCTGCTCCATTGGGTGCTGCAAAAAAACTATTTGCGGCCTGGCTTCCCAAAGCGCTGATCACATTATTTCCAGTGATACTAATAGTTCCAAGTGTGTTGGTAATATTACTGCCTGAAACAACTCCTCCTAGTATTGTTGTTGTAGCCGCAGGTAAAACATAAGTTGGAATATTCAACACATTAGCAACTAATGTTGCTGCTCCAGTTCCTGTGGTAGTTAAACTGGTAATTCTATTATTGTATGCTGTTGTAAAATTGCTATAATCCAGACTGTTCAATAAACCCCTTCTCGTTGCAGAAGAAGTAGGAATATTAAAAGTATGCGTAGAGTCAATAGAACTTATATTAAAATCATTTCCATTGGTGCCGATTGCAAAATATTGTCCCTTTCCTAATTGTACTTGTAGATTATTAAAATTGATATATGGGTTGGTGATCTTTGAATTAGTTACTGCAAGTGGTGCGATAATTGGATCCGGATAAGTTGAACCTCTTAAATCTCCACCAGCTGATCCAACAGGATAAGCTGCATTTGAAAAAATAGCATAAGGAACATGCACTAATGGAGAACTCCCTGCTTGTAAAAAATTGCTTCCTCCAGCCGGATCAATTTCCACTTGAAGCGTTTTGTTGCCTGCAATCCAATTTACAGCAGCCATGCTGCCTGTTGTATTGGTAGCACCTGTGCTGCCAATCAAAACAACAAAAAGCCCAAACTGATTGGTTCTTAGTTTTCTTGTTTCTGTATACTCTGTAACCCCACTTACATCTTTGATGGTAAGTCTTAAACTTATATCCTGAAATGCAATGGCTACTCCATTTGCATTGCGTGCAATACCCTGGTAATTAATTTGCTGTGCTTTTATAAAATTGCATCCTGCAATTATTAATAACAGCATAAGAATAATTTTTTGTTTCATATAGATGGTTATCTAAGTTTAAGAATTTTAAAAACACTGTTCTTTTTTAATGCCCCATTGCTGTAAAGCGACAGTTTTAATAAATAAGTTCCAGATGGATATTTCGAAAAATCAATCTTTTGATTCAGCGGTAATGTATTATAGTCGAAGTCTCTTACACCTAATGTGTTTCCTAATAGATCATATAATTGTATCACTACTCTTCCAGTGTCTTTGCTGAACAGATCAAATTGCAATAAAGTATTTACGGGAACAGGATATATTTTCACTTCATCTTTGGTCCAGCCACTAATCGGAATAGTTTGTAAATCCATTTCAGTAAATGGTTGCAATACTCCATGCGTGAAAAGAAATAATCCATTTGAACTGGGGAATGTTTCAATCATGGATATTTCCCCAACACTCCATACTAAGCTAAAGTTATTGAGGGCTGTAGAACCTCTGTTTACATAATTTCCTCCATTAGAATTTAAAATAAAAGGTTCAATTGATTGTGTTTTAGCAATCAGGCAACTTATTTGGAATAGAAATACCAGTAAGACGTATTTTCTTTTATTCATTTTTGAAACGGTTCTTCTAAAGTAAATTAAGTCAATTCTTTCAAATGGGAGTATCAGCCGATTGAATTCTTTAACGATAAAGATGTATTAAAAATAAAAGTCTATTAATTTGGTAGACTAAATAATGCCACTTATTTTCGTGCCATGAAGCTCAATTTTATTGCTTTAGCAATTCCATTGTTTATTGGTTTAATGTTACTTGAATATTGGGTAAGTATTAAACAGAAAAAGCAATTGTTTCAATTCAACGAAGCAATTGCCAATATCAATGTGGGTATTGGGGAACGATTATCTGATGTTCTAACAACTGGTGCCTTTTTTTACGTCTTCACATGGATTCACCAGCATTTTGCGTTGTTTTCTATTCCATCAACCATTTTTACCTGGGTATTTCTTTTTCTACTTACTGATTTATTATGGTACTGGTACCATCGCTTTGGTCATGAAGTAAATATTTTTTGGAGTGCACATGTAGTGCATCATCAGAGTGAAGATTATAATTTTACTGTTTCTGCAAGAATTACTGTTTTTCAAGCCATCGCAAGAGGAATTTTCTGGTCTTTTTTACCCCTGATCGGATTTGAACCTTCTATGATTGTTATTTTATTATTGATCCATGGAGCCTATCCATTTTTTACACATACACAATTGGTGGGCAAATTGGGTTGGGCCGAAAAAATATTCGTAACACCATCTCATCATCGGGTTCATCATAGCAGTAATCCTGCTTATTTAGATAAAAATTATGGAGATGTATTGATCATATGGGATAAGCTTTTTGGAACATTTGTAGAAGAAGAAGAAACCCCTGTTTATGGTTTAACATCCCCTTTAAAAAGCCATAGTTTTCTTTGGCAACATTTTCATTTTTTATTGGAAATGATTGTTGCAGTTAAATATGCGAAAGAGTTTGGAGCAAAATTGAAACTAATTTTTGGAAAGCCTGATGATATTGATCCAAGAATTAGAATATTATTAGAAAGAAAATTGTTGAGCAGAAAGGAGCCTTTAACCGATCATTCCGTTTTGCACAATTTTATAGGAATTCAAACACTGATAACACTAGTTATTCTTTTTGGATTGATCCTTTTTGAAAAATATTTGCATTCGATACAATTATCTATTGCTGCAATATTTATTATCACGAGTGTAATTAGTACTGGTGCAATGATGGAGCAAAAGCAATGGGTGTTTTACCTGGATTTTGCCAGGCTTGGTTTACTCAGCATATTTATTTATTTGTTTTATCCAAGCTACTATTTACTGGTTTCTATCTTGATTATTTTATTTGCGAGCATTCTATTCTATAAATCTTTACAAAATAAATATGTGCACCTGATTTATCGGTATACATAAACTATAGTCGCGTGGCCGAGTGGAAAGGCAGAGGTCTGCAAAACCTTCAACGACGGTTCGAATCCGTCCGTGACGTCTGATTGTTATAAGCAAACAAACAAGCAAGAGGCTCCTGGTCTGTGGACGGGAGCTTCTTTTTAGAATCATACAAGTTTATTACTAACTTGCTTATAATAAATTGAATTATGGATATCACCATCAATACTCCAGCATTGCTTTTTCCGGCCATCAGTTTGATCATGCTCGCTTATACCAATCGCTTTTTGGCATTGTCTAACCGTGTAAGATCATTACATGATAAATACGAAGGGCATGAAAATAGACATATCATACATGCGCAGATAAGAAATCTACGGTATCGTTTAAAGCTCATTAAAAATATGCAAGCCCTTGGAGTACTTACTTTTTTAAGCAGTATTCTGTGTATGTATTTTATTTACAACGAATGGATGGTAATGGCACATTGGGTATTTGCTTTAAGCCTTTTTATTTTTGCTGCATCATTGGCACTTTCATTATTAGAAATTCAATTGAGCACCAAAGCCATTGAATTGGAATTAAGCGACATCGAAGGATTAGATGATCCTTCTGTAATGGACTACTTAAAAAAGAAATTCGAAAAGGACTAAGCCATTGCCATTGCTTTTCGCTCACCAATTTGTTGACGCCACATGGCATAATACAACCCTTTATCTACCAATAGTTCGGCATGACTGCCTGTTTCCACCACTTGCCCTTTTTCTAATACATAAATTCTGTCGGCGTGCATGATGGTACTTAATCTATGCGCAATCATTACCGTGATCTGTTCTTTTTGCGCGGAGATATTTCTGATCGTATTGGTAATTTCTTCTTCGGTGATACTATCCAATGCAGATGTTGCTTCGTCGAAAATCAATAATTGCGGATGTCTGATCAAAGCTCTTGCAATGGATAATCGTTGTTTTTCTCCACCACTTAATTTTAATCCCCCTTCTCCAATCATTGAATCAATTCCATTATCGGCCTTTGCTAATAAATTATCGCAACTTGCTTTGTGCAATGCATCTTTTACATCATTATCTGTTGCACCTGGTTTTACAAACAATAAATTCTCCCGAATAGTGCCCGCAAATAATTGGGTGTCTTGCGTAACAAAGCCTATTTGATTTCTGAGTTCATCAAAATTAATATCATGGCCGTCAACTCCATTGTAAATAATATTTCCTTCTTTAGGTTGATACAAACCCACTAAGAGTTTTACCAAAGTGCTCTTGCCTGCACCAGATGGCCCTACAAAGGCAATCGTCTCGCCTTTCTTGGCTTCAAAACTAATTCCATCCAATGCATTGTATTGGGCAGATTGGTGTTTGAAAATGATGTTGTTAAAAGCCAATGTATTGATATCACCAATATGGTGCGGATATAAAGGTTTTGGCTCGGAAGGTTTCATCATTAGGTTGTGAAAATTATTGAGCGATGCTTCTGCTTCTCTATACGATAGAATAATATTTCCAATTTCCTGTAATGGGCCAAAAATGAAGAAAGAATAAAAAGTCAATGTCATTACTTCACCTGCTGTGAGTTTACCTTGGAATACCAGCCACAATAATGTGAACATAATTATCTGACGCAACAAATTCACAAACGTGCCTTGAACAAAACTCAGGGAACGAATGCTTTTTACTTTTCTTAATTCAAGCCCCAATATTTTGTAGGTATTTTTATTCAATCGGTCGATCTCCTGTTCTGTTAATCCCAAGCTTTTTACCAATTCAATATTTCTCAAACTTTCAGTTGTTGTACCGGCAAGGGTAGTGGTTTCCTTTACAATTACTTTTTGAATGGTTTTGATCTTCTTGCTTAAAAAACTGGTAAGCATCGATAAGAAAACAATTCCTGTTGCATATATCGGCATGATCGACCAATGCAATTTGAAAGAGTAAACAGAGATGAATACAATCCCAACCAGAATACTAAACAACACATTTATAAATGCAATGATGAATTTTTCTGTATCGGTTCTCACTTTAGATAAAATAGACAAAGTCTCTCCGCTTCTTTGGTCTTCAAATTCCTGATAAGGCATCTGCATGGAGTGCTGCAATCCATCTGTAAAAATTTTAGCCCCGAATTTTTGTACAATCACATTACTGAAATAATCCTGGAATGCTTTGGCAATCCTGGAGATCATGGCCACGCTGATCAGAATCCCTAAAAATCCCATCACTCCCCAAATGAATTCCGATTCGGTTCTTTCCCCAGTGGCAATGAATTGTTTCTTCTCATTGAAATAACCTGTATTCAATGGATGCATCCCATATTGGTCGAGTAATTTTCCAAAAAAGAAAGGGTCCAGCATGGAGAAAGACTGGTTAATGGCAGCCAATAATAAGGCCAAAGCGATCAACCATTTATAGGGTTTGAGGTATTGAAGCAGTAGTTTCATTGTATCGGTTTGTGTTTCTGTACTAGATTCTTATTCAATATCCGTACTATTTTTCAATTTCTGACATTATTGCCGTTTTTGTGCTTTTCCACTACTGTTAATAATAAGATCACACCGTTTTGATATAAGAAGTACAAATCATTAGTAACTTACAAAAACCCTATTTTATGCGTTGGAGAAAATTCAATGGCGAAAACATTGTACTTCCGATCAAAGATGCAGTGGAAGAAGCCATCAAAAAAGAAGCAACAGCAGGAACAAAATTGAAAGTATGTATCGGTACCGATAGCCAGGTGAAAGGCGCCGATACTGAGTTTGCTACAGTGATTGTTTTTCTGCGAGAACACAATGGTGGATTCATGTACATCCACAATGAAAAAACAAAACAGAAATACCATATCAAAGAAAGGATGTTGGTAGAAGTGGCAAAAAGCATTGAAATTGCCTACGAACTGTGTAATCTGTTTATTGAGTATCATGTAGAAATGGAAGTACATGCCGATATTAATACCAATCCACAGTTTAAAAGCAATGACGCACTAAGAGAAGCCATGGGCTATATTCTTGGAATGGGTTTTGCGTTTAAAGCCAAGCCGGAAGCTTTTGCAAGTAGTTGCTGCGCCGATAAAGTAGTTAACTAATTCGGCTATTTGATTGGGGGGTTCCCTTCTAATAATGTTCGCACTGATGTTGCTAGCAGTTGCTGCTTTGTCGCCTCAAATAAATCTTTTTTATCTGTTGGGATACGCAGGTTGAATTTTTTCCCTTCAGCCAATGATTTGTCAAAACCAGGATTCCAGCGATTGAATTGCTGGATATTGATCATTAATCCATTGGCTACGATCAATGAATTATAGCGCCCGCTAATTTCTACAACAGTTGTATTTTCAAGTACTTCTTTTGATAAATTGCTTTCTTCTAAAGGTGTATTGGCTTTTTGTAATTTTATTTCCTGCGCTGTCATGGTAGTAAATCCTCCCTGGCCTTCCATAATGTAATGAGTGCCTATGAATTTTTTTACATGATTGCGTGTTTCTTCCGGAAGATAATATTGCAGATCCCAAAAATTATTGCTGTTTGCTTTTCTAATGCATTGCCTTACCCTGCCAGCTCCGCCATTATATGCTGCCACAACCAATAACCAGTCCTGAAATTCCGTGAATAATTCTTTCATCAATTTTGCTGCAACTGTTGTGCTCTTGTAATAATCGGTTCTTTCATCTTTAGGGGATAAACTCAAACCAAATCGGGTGGCTTCATAGGGCATTATTTGCCAAGGTCCCACTGCGCCTGCCCAGGAAACAAGCCCCGAGCTCAAATGACTTTCTATCACACTCAAGTATTTCATCTCCTTCGGAATGCCATACTGGGTAAGGATTTGATCGTATAAGTCAAAATAAGGTTTACCCCAACCTTTCATTCGCTCTAATTCTTTTCCTTGTTTTTTAATATAGTCTTGTACAAATGAAACTGCTCTTGGGTTGAGTTGAGAAACATAGGGTTTAGAGGAGTTGAAAGATCCTTTAAACAAAGATTTAAATCCATATTTGTCTTTTGTAGTATCTGCTTTAGCAGTATTGGGTTGAGCTGAAATAGTTTGCAATGAATTGTTTTGCGCTGCAATAGTTGTTGAAGAGATCAATTGTAAGAGCACACCAAAAAGCAATAAAACAATGGAGGATCGAATCAGTTGAATCGCATATTGAAGGAAAACGCTCATATGGATTTATTTAAGCTGAAGCAGGTAACCGGATAATTGCAAGAGTGTAGTTTCGTCAAAATGTTTGGTCATGATCTGCAACCCAAATGGCATTCCATTCTTATGGGTAAATAAGGGAATTGAAATGGCAGGGATCCCAACCAAATTCGGATAGACTGTATATATATCTGCTAAAAACATTTCAATAGGGTCAGTAGATTTCTCGCCTATTTTAAATGCTGGTGAAGGAACGGTTGGAGAAATGATTGCATCATATTGAGCAAACAAATCATCGGTCTTGTTTTTTAGTAACCTACGAACCTGTTGAGCCTTGGTGAAATAAGCATCAAAATAGCCTTCACTCAACACAAAAGTGCCCAATAAAATTCTTCTTTTAACTTCTTCGCCAAACCCTTCGCTGCGCGATGCTTTGTACATAGCAGTAAGATCAATGTCTTTTTGATTTGTTCTATGGCCAAATTTTACGCCATCAAACCTCGATAAATTACTGGATGCCTCGGCAGTTGTTAATACATAATAAGTAGGTACTACATATTCGAGCAATTCAAAATCAACCGATTCAACTATATGGCCTTCGGATTTTAGTTGTTCAATTAAAGCATTGGTTTGTGCTTTGATGTCTTTATCCAAAGAAGGATGTTCCAATGCTTCTTTAAAATAAGCGATGCGGTATTTTTTATTTGACGCTAAAGCAGCAACATAATGTTCAACAGGTTTTTGGGAAACAGTACTATCGAATTCATCTTCTCCGGCAATGATTTCCAATACCAATGCTGCATCTTCTATAGTTGTTGAAAAAATACCGATCTGGTCGAACGAGGAAGCATATGCAATCAATCCATAGCGTGATATTCTTCCATAAGTTGGTTTGATACCAATGATGCCACAAAAATCTGCAGGCTGCCTTACAGAGCCGCCAGTGTCGCTTCCAAGGCTGATCATACAAAGCCCCGCCTGAACGGCAACAGCGGAACCACCTGATGATCCTCCGGAAACCCTTTCCTGGTCTTTGGCATTCTTTACAGGACCATAGCTGGAATTTTCGTTACTGCTACCCATGGCAAATTCATCACAATTTTGTCTGCCAATAATGATAGCACCTGCGTCCAATATTTTTTGGGTAGCGGTTGCATTATAAATGGAACTAAAGTTTTCGAGAATGGCAGATGCTGCAGTAACAGTATGTCCTTTATAGCAGATCACATCTTTCAAACCAACCACTACTCCATGTAATGGTTCGATCGCTGCACCAGAAAGGCGAAGTGCATCCAATGCATGCGCTTTTGCCATTGCTTCTGCTTCATAGATTTCAATAAAAGCATTGAGTGAAGCATTTGCTTTTATGGCATCTATATAAAAACAAACGGCCTCCACACAGGTGGTTTGGCCGTTCTGCAATGCAATATGATAGTCTTTGATTGAATTAAACCGAAACAAAGGCTTTGTTTATGATTACTTTAAATATTAAGCAGGCGTATTGTCTTTTTCTTTCATGCCTTCTTCTAATTCTTTCTTCACATTGTTCTTAGCGTCGTTGAACTCGCGAATACCTTTACCAAGGCCTCTCATGAATTCTGGTATTTTTCTACCACCAAATAAAACCAACACAACGATTCCGATGATCAATAATTCTTGAAATCCAAAATTGCCCATAATGATTAATTTAAGAGTGTAAAGTTACTATAAATCAGATGCCATTTAAACAAATATTGTTAATTCCTGCAATATGCAATAAAAAAAGCGCCCTGAAGATATCGGGACGCTTTAAAATGATATAACTGAATACTAGAAACGTTTTTCTTTAATACGAGCACTTTTACCACTACGCTCACGTAGGTAGAACAACTTAGCACGACGTACTTTACCTACTTTATTCAATACAATAGAATCAATATTTGGAGAAAGGATAGGGAACAAACGTTCTACACCTACTCCATCAGAGATCTTACGTACAGTGAAAGAGGCTGTTGCGCCTGTTCCTTGGTGCTTAATCACATCTCCACGAAAACTCTGGATACGTTCTTTACCACCCTCTACAATTTTATAATTAACGGTAATATTATCACCTGCTTTAAACTTCGGATGAGTTTTCTTAGTAGTTAACTGATCGTGTACAAACTGAACTGCTGCGTCCATAACTTTTAATTTTTGCGGACGGCAAAGGTAGTGAAAAAATTAGAAAAGAGCATACTCATTTCTGATTTTTTTTACCTAGCCACATTTACTGCCCTTTTTTCTCTAATAACGGTTACTTTGATCTGACCAGGATAGGTCATTTCTGTCTGAATTTTTTGAGCTATTTCAAAGCTCAGCTTATCGCTGTCCATATCGGTTACTTTATCGGCCTCCACAATAACCCTTAATTCGCGTCCAGCTTGAATTGCATAGGCTTTTTCTACCCCCTGGTAGGCCAAAGCCAGGTTCTCCAGATCCTTGATTCTTTGGAGGTATTGTTGCATGATTTCCCTTCTGGCACCCGGTCTTGCACCGCTTATGGCATCACAAGCCTGAATAATAGGAGAGATCACATATAACATTTCCATTTCATCGTGGTGAGCGCCAATTGCATTCACTACAGCTGGGTTTTCGCCATATTTTTCAGCCAATTTAGCCCCTAATAAGGCATGGCTTAATTCTGTTTCTTCATCAGGAACCTTGCCAATATCATGCAATAATCCTGCTCTTTTGGCCAATTTCGGGTTCATTCCGAGTTCAGAAGCCATGATTCCGCATAAATTAGCCGTTTCGCGACTATGCATCAACAAGTTCTGACCATAAGAAGACCTGAAACGCATTTTACCCACTATTCTGATCAATTCTTTGTGCAATCCATGGATACCCATTTCAATAACGGTCCTTTCTCCAATTTCCATTACCTGCTCTTCTAATTGACGACGGGTTTTTTCAACCACTTCTTCAATACGGGCAGGGTGAATTCTTCCATCGGAAACCAGTCTTTGTAAGCTTAAACGAGCTATTTCTCTCCTTAGCGGATCGAAAGAAGAAAGAATAATGGCTTCAGGTGTGTCATCAACAATTAAATCAACTCCTGTTGCTGCTTCTATTGCACGAATATTACGGCCTTCTCTACCAATGATCTGACCTTTGATTTCATCGGTTTCTAAGTTGAAAACAGTCACTGTATTTTCAATGGTAATTTCTGCTGCCGTTCTTTGGATAGATTGAATAACAATTTTACGAGCCTCTTTATTGGCCTTCTGTTTAGCGTCTTCAATGATATCTTGCTGTAAGGATAAAGCCTGGGTATGGGCTTCCTGCTTAAGGCTTTCGATTAACTGCGTTTTTGCGTCATCAGCACTCAATCCAGCAATTTTTTCCAATCTGCGGATATGTTCTTCCTGGTGTTTCTCTAACTCAGTACGCTTTAAATTCACTACTTCAATCTGACGATTGAGGTTTTCTTTAATGGCTTCATTTTCCTTAACCTGCTTGTCTATGGAAGCTTCTTTCTGGTTAATAGTGATTTCTTTCTGCTTAACACGATTTTCGGTTTCTCCGATTTTTCGGTTCTTCTCCAATAATTCTTTGTCGTGATCTGCTTTAAGTTGAACAAAACGCTCTTTGGCTTCTAACTGCTTTTCTTTTTTAATTGTTTCAGCCCTTAATTCGGCCTCTTTTAAGATGTTTTGTGCCTGATTCTCTGCGTCTTCTAAATGTTTTTTGGTGTTTTTGGCGAAAATAAATCTACCCGCTATAACTCCTATAACTAGTGCTACAGTAGCCGATATGATTATTAATAATATTACTGAATCCATGGTTTTGGCAAGGTTTTAAATTGTTCACAATCCTATTTGTCTGATCACATCTCATTTAATACTAATAAGTAATGATTCGTTACGAAGATAACAAGAAGATTGCAGATTTAAGTTGAAGGAGATAAGAATTGTGATAGTTCTATAAAAAGGGCATCAATCCTTACCCTCGAGAAGGGCTTTTTCAATCAAGTTGCCCATTTCGGCTATTTGATTGGCGGCATCGGTCCATTGAACAGGCTGGGAACCTGTTTCTTTTTGTTCGGTAGCAAACCATAAAAGCACCATGGCGATATAGTCTTGCATGTCTTTGCCTGCAAACTGTGTTTTGAAAGAATTGATCTTATCATTGATCAATGCAGCCGTTTTACGCACCATTTCTTCATCTGCTGGCTCAATCTTTAATCGGTAACTTCTATCAGCGATTACAATATTTACGGGTATCAGTTCATTCATATGGTTAGGCATGCAGCAATGCCAGGCATTTGTCTATTTCTTTTAGATAGGTATCTATTTTTTTCTGTAATGCTTGTTTTTGTGAATCATCCCAATTGCCACCAGTAATTTGAACAGCTGTTACTTTTTGTTCTAATTGTTCAACCTGTTGATTTTTTGCTAATTGATTGCTTTGTAATACCGCAATTTCCTTCTGCAATTTTTTATTCTCTTTTTGCACTTGCTTGTATTCCTTTATGAGCAATTGCAATTTTTCGTGCAGGTGGTGAATATGTTGGTTAATGTCGGTCATTATTTTCTGATTTCTGCCTGAATTTCTTTTTCAAAACATTGAATCAATTTCCCCATCATGCCATCAATCTCTGTATCAGTAAGCGTTTTGGCATCATCCCAAAAAGTAAAACTAACTGCCATCGACTTTTTGTTGGTACCCAACTTCTCGCTTTCAAATAGGTCGAACAATTGCATTTGCTGAAGTTTAGGCAATTTAATGGTTTGTATTGACTTTTCAATAGCTCCATAGGTAATTGCTTTATCTACTACCAATGCAAGGTCTCTTTGTACAGCAGGATATTTATTTACTTCTTTGTAAACAATTTGCTTTTTTTGAACGGCGCTCATTATTTTTTTGAAAGTGAAATCGAGCATGTAAACCGGCTGCTTTAAATCGAAAGCAGCTAATTTTTTATTGCCTACAACAAGGATATGACCCAATAATTGTTTGTCGGAATAAATGTTGATGGCTGATTCATTTTCTACTAATTCAAAACGAATATTCGATAAACCACAATACTGAAGAATGGCTGTAGCCAAGCCTTTCATCGAAAAGAAATCCATTGGACTGCTTTTGCTTCTCCATCCTTGTTCCTGGTTATTGCCTGATACGAATAAACAAAAATGTTCTTCCTCTACAAATCCGTCTTCTTTTGTTTGATAGGTTTTTCCAAATTCAAACAATTGTAGATTATTGTTTTTTCTATTTAAGTTATATGCAATTGTTTCTAATCCGCTCTCTAACATAGAGGGTCTCAAAACATCCAGCTCAGCACTTAAATTATTCATCATTTTCACCAGATGCAAACTACTTTCTTCATCAAAATATTTGCTGTTGGTAATTGAATTAGTAATGATTTCTGTAAAGCCCTTGCCAATTAAAAATGTAGCAATTTTTTCGCGCAAGTTTTCTTTGATTCCCAAACCATCTACTGCTGGGCTGATACTAATTAAAGAAGGGATTTCAACATTGTCTAATCCATCAATTCTTAAGATCTCTTCTACTATATCTGCCGGAATACTAATGTCTGGTTTACTGTAAGGAACTTCCACCATTAGTTCATCCATTCCTTCTTTTACAATGCCAAATCCTAGTGCAGTGAGTATTCTTTTTACTTTATCGGAGTGATAATTCTTACCACTTAATTTTTTGAGATAATGATTTTTAATGGTTACCGTTACCCTTGGTGCAGGGTTTGGATATAGGTCCACAATATCACTGCTGATTTCTCCACCTGCCAACTCTTTAATCAATAGGGCAGCGCGTTTCAGTACATTCACTGTATTGGAAATATCAATTCCTTTTTCGAATCTGGTTGCTGCATCTGTTCTCAAGCCATGACGAATAGATGTTTTACGAATAGTGGTTGAATGGAAACAAGCACTCTCTAAAAATATGGCTTTGGTGTTTGCATTAACGCCACTTTTTGTTCCACCAAAAACACCGGCAATGCACATGCCTTCAGTAGCATTGCAAATCATTAGGTCGGCTGCATTCAGCTTTCTTTCTTTATCGTCTAATGTGGTAAAAATGGTTTGATCAGGACAATTCTTTACAATGATTTCATTGCCAGTAATGGCAGCTGCATCAAAAGCATGTAAGGGTTGACCAGTTTCATGTAGAATATAATTGGTGATGTCTACAATATTATTGATACTTCTAACTCCTATTGCGGTGAGTTTATTCACCAGCCATTCCGGAGAAGGTTTTACAGTTACCCCACTAATAGTAAGCCCGGAATAGCGTGGGCAATCAATGCTATTTTCAACACTCACTTTTATTGGAAGATCATTGTTGTCGGATTTAAAGCCATTGTTGAAAGGAGATTTCACCCTTGTTTCTTTCTGATGATGGGTTAAATACGCACATACATCTTTGGCAACACCCATATGGCTCATGGCATCCATTCTGTTGGGCGTTAATCCTATTTCATAGATCCAGTCGGAATATGGATTAAAATATGCTGCCGCAGGTGTTCCAGGTGTTAAGTTATTTGTCAAGACCATTATTCCATCATGGCCATAACCCAATCCAAGTTCATCTTCTGCGCAAATCATCCCCTGGCTTTCTTCGCCCCTGATTTTAGCCGCTTTCATGGTCATTGGCTCACCTGAAATTGGATAAATAGTAGCACCAATGGTTGCTACTGCTACTTTTTGGCCTACTGCTACATTTGCTGCGCCACAAACCACTTTTAAAGGATCTTCTTTACCAATATTGATGGTAGTTAACTTTAATTTATCTGCATTTGGGTGTTGCTCGCAGGTTAATACTTCTCCTATCACTACACCAGCTAAGCCGCCCTTTATTTTTTCGTATTGTTCCAAACTCTCTACTTCCAATCCGATGGAAGTTAAAATCTTAGATAATTGAACCGGATCGATCGCTTCGGGTAAATATTCAGATAACCAATTGTAACTAATTGTCATACTTGCTGCTACTTTGAAATGGGCAAATTTAAGGTATCTGTATCAAGGATGGGTATTTTTAAAAAAAATGTGTGTAAAGTTTACTTTACATGATTTTTATACTAATTTCAATAAAAAAACATGAAATCGAATTGGTTATTACCGAATTTCTTCAAAAAGATAGGCGCAATTATTGCGCCACTTGGATTGATTGTTTGGATACTTGGTCAGGTTGGTTTTTTTGATCAATATTTAATGAATGAGTCATCTTCTATTAATTACCCATATTGGCCTAAAGTTGCTTTATTAGGAATTTCATTTTTTAGTTTCTTTTTTGGAGTTTATTTTATGGTTTTTGTAAAAGAAAAAAAAGAGGATGAATTCATTGATCGATTGAGATTATTGTCATTTCAAAGATCTGCATTCTTCCAATTATTTTTCATGATAATCGCTTTTTTATGGATGATCGTATTTGATTCAGAACCAGCAGGAGATGCAGGTTTAACGTTATTTTTGATTTTTCTAATTGGTCTATTCTGGCTTTTTTATATTGTTCATTTTAATGTTTCCCTTTATTTAATCCGAAAAAGAGCAGATGAAGAATTTAGTTAAAGAAGAGCGCCAAAAAATAAATATGACACAACAGGAATTAGCGGATAAAATTGGGGTGTCAAGACAATCAATCTTTGCAATTGAAACAGGCAAATATGTGCCATCTGCTATTTTGGTTTTAAAAATTGCCCAACTTTTCAAGCGGAAAGTAGAGGATATTTTTATTTTAGAACAAGTGGATTGAGCCAAGTAGAATGTAAAATTTGTTTAGATTTTTGAATTAGTATGATGCATTAATTCCAATCCGAACCTTTCAAAAATGAAGGTTAGAAAACAAAAATTCTATTAGAATTACTAGCGCCTTCATTTTTGGGCAGTGAGGAGTGGGATTAATGCATCAGGTTTATTACCAATGCCTTCATTTTTGGGCAGAGAGGAGTGGGGATTGTGGGTTCTTGAATTCCTTCTAAATCCTTCCATGCCAAAATTGTATCAAACAACCAATTTTAAACCATAGAACCGTGAAAGCACCCAAACTCAGGTACGTAATTTCCTCCGAATGAGTCCGTGTTTTTCGAAATTTCTTTCTGCACATGACTTTGTTAATTTCTCCAAATAAAAGCGTAAAACTTTTGAAAATAGGGGATAAGCTTAGTAATTTGTGTGGATAGGTGGTTTTTGGCTGTTAATAAGCATGGTATAGCCTGTGGAATAATATAGATGAATCATTTATTTTGGCTACCAAATACTTCCCATTATATTCGCTCCCCTTCATTGAATAGGAAACAATTTGGTAACATAGAATTAATTCAGTTGAATGAAGTGTTTCTTAACTAACCCAAAGCATTTGCCACTTTATGGATATCACGAGTTTAAATAAGGATAGAAAAAGAAGAAAACCATCTGTTGATTTGAGTACCATGGTTTATGGTAAAGTTCCTCCTCAAGCCAAAGAATTAGAAGAAGCAGTTTTAGGTGCCATTATGTTGGAGAAAAGCGCATTCGATACCGTTTCAGAAATCATCAAGCCTGAATGTTTTTATGTGGATGCACATAAATACATTTTCGAAGCCATGCAATCTTTGCAACAAAAAAGTGTACCTATCGATATTCTCACTGTGGTAGAAGAATTGAAAACTCAGGAGAAATTGGATATGGTTGGCGGTCCTTATTTTGTAACTAAACTCACTAATTCCGTTGTTTCAACTGCCAATATAGATGCTCATGCACGTATTGTTTTGCAGAAATTCATTCAAAGAGAATTAATTAGAATCAGTGGTGAAATTATTGGGGATGCATACGAAGACAGTACCGATGTTTTCGATTTGTTGGATCATAGTGAAACACTCATGTTCAACATCACCAACAATTATTTAAAAAAGAATTTTGAGGATATTGGCAATGTAATGGTGAAAACCATTAATCGCATTGATGAACTAAGAACTAAGACAGAAGAAATTTCTGGAGTTCCCAGTGGTTTTGCAACCATTGATAGAATTACCTATGGATGGCAACCTACCGATTTAATTATTCTGGCAGCAAGACCTTCAGTAGGTAAAACCGCTTTTGCATTAAACCTTGCGCGTAATGCAGCATTGCATCCTACCAAACCGGTTGGTGTAGGTTTCTTTTCTTTGGAGATGAGTGCTGCACAATTGGTTCAAAGAATTTTAAGTGCAGAGAGCGAAATAGAAATGCAGAAAATAAGTCGTGGTAAATTAGAAGACCATGAATACCAGCAATTGCATAGTAAAGGAATAAAAAAATTAGAATCTGCACCCATCTATATTGATGATACTGCTGCATTGAATATTTTTGAATTCAGGGCAAAAGCCAGAAGGTTGGTGAATAAACATCATGTAGGAGTAATCATCATCGACTATTTGCAATTGATGAGTGGCAGTAACGACAAAGGCGGAAACCGCGAACAGGAAATCAGTAATATCTCCAGAAACCTAAAAGCATTGGCTAAGGAATTAAGCGTTCCGATCATTGCATTGAGTCAGTTGAGTCGTGCGGTGGAAACCAGAAAAGAAAGTAAAATGCCGCAGCTTAGTGATCTTCGTGAATCTGGTGCCATTGAACAAGATGCGGATATGGTTATGTTTATTTATCGACCAGAATACTACGAAAACATGAGTAACGAAAATGGAGAAAGCACCATTGGAGAAACTCATATCAGAATTGCAAAACACAGAAATGGATCTTTGGAAACCATTAAATTAAGGGCCAAATTAGCGATTCAGAAATTTGAAGAATGGGATGATGATAGCAATACTGGTTCTAACTGGAGACCGATTACACCAAACCTTCCTACAGGAGGAAATGCAGGTGCTGGAGAGGGGCCTAAATTTTTTATACAAAAAGGAAGTAAAATGAATGGTGAAGAATTTGATGAAGGAATTGATCAAGATGCTCCATTTAGTTAATTGTAATTTGGTATGAAAAAAATAGTATTATTTTTTATTGGCTGTTCTATTTTTCTAATCGGATTTTCTCAAAAATGTGATCCTTCCAAAACACCCATTGTTTTTGTACATGGTTTTTTAGGAAGTGGAGATACCTACGCTACTCAATTTCAGCGCTTCCTTTCGAATGGATATTGCACTAATCAATTATTTGTTTTTGATTGGAACAGTATTGGCGCCAGAGGCAATACCAATGCTCAATTGGATTCTTTCATTCAAATAGTATTGAAAAAAACGGGTGCCGAAAAAGTTAACCTGGTTGGCCACTCAGCTGGAGGTGGAATAGGGTATAGCTATTTAAACGATTCTTTGCGTGCCTTGCATGTTGCGCATTATGTGCATGTTGGTAGTGGAAAAAATACAAAGCCTGCTGGTAAACGTGGTGAAGTGCCCACCATGAATATTTATTCTACTGACGATAAAGTGGCCAAAGGCGGAGCCATTCCAGATGCTGTGAATGTTCAGCAATCAGGAAATGATCATTATCAAGTCGCTACAAGTGAAGCTTCATTTGTCAATATGTATACTTTCTTTAATGATGGCAAACAGCCATCCTTACAATTTAAGAAAGAGAAAAAACCTGTCATTGCAGGTAAAGCATGTTTAATGGGGGAGAATACTCCTTTAGCAGGTGCCAGAATTAATGTCTATGCTTTTGATTTAAATAAAGGAACAAGAAAAAATGAAACAGCTAGTTTTCAATTTCTTGCTGACTCATTGGGTAACTGGGGGCCATTCACAGCAGACCCATCCATTGGTTATGAATTTGTTCTACAACCAACAGGAGGCCAAAGAACTGTTTATTATTATTACGAACCCTTTGTTCAATCCAATCGCTTGGTTTATCTGAGGGCTTTACCTAAAACAGGAATGACTGCTTTATTACTTAACGTATTACCTTCTGATGATCAACAATCTGTATTGGCCATTTTTACGAGTAATGGTGCAGTGGTGAATGGCAGAGACTCCCTAACCATTAACTCTTTTAATCTAAGTAGCGCCACTATTTCGCCTGCATCTAAAACGGGTATTGCGCAGTTTATTTTTGATAATGGAGATCGTCAATCAAGCGGAAAACTGATTCCAAATTTTAATGCAGTACCATTTATGAATGGAATAGATTTATTATTGGATACTCAAAATATTGCTCCCATTCATCTCTATTTTAATGGAAGAGATTTGTATCTTCCTAAAAGAAAATCTGCCACCGAGGGAGTGATGGTGATGGTATTAAATTAGAAAAGCATTTCATTACATGTCTGTTCCATATTTTTTTGAACCTTCTTTACCTCATTTGCCCGGGCATTTCAACCTTTCTGCGGAAACGGCCAAGCATTGCGTTCAAGTGTTGAGAATGAAAGAAGGAGCTATGATTGTGCTAACAGACGGGAAAGGCAATTGTTATGAGGCAACGATACTGTCAGCCAGTAAAAAGGAAACAGTTGTAATGCTTGCTAACAAAACAATGATTCCTGCAAACAATCCAGTTACAAGTATTGCCATTTCATTTGTAAAAAACCCATCTCGAATGGAATGGTTTTTAGAAAAAGCCACAGAAATTGGCATCAGCCAATTTTTTCCTTTACTCTCTGAAAGAACCGAAAAAAATCATTTTAAAGCAGAGCGATGGGAAAATATAATTGTATCCGCCATGTTGCAAAGCAAACAAGTATGGAAGCCTGTTCTGCATCAACCTATCCATTTTTCTGATTTGATTCAACAGACGTTTGATGGAGAAAAACTGATTGCGCATTGCGAAAAGGGTGATAAAAAACAACTGGCCAATTTGCCGCAAAAAAATCAGCAACTTATTTTGATAGGACCAGAAGGAGATTTCTCTCCAGCTGAAATAGCCAGCGCTTTACATCAAGGATATACTCCTGTTAGTTTAGGAAACAATCGACTGAGAACTGAAACAGCTGGTTTAGTAGCTGCAGTTTTATTGCAGACCAAATAATTCCAAACAAATTGTAACTTCATCGTATGTCGTGGAAACAATTATCAATCATTCTTTGTGCTACTTTCTTTTTTTATGCTTGTGATGGAGTTAAAGGGAAAAGGCAACCAGTTGTTAGGGATTTGAGTATTACTCCAGTCAATTCTTTTAATGCACTTTTTTTTGATAGTGCCGATGTACATGAATTTTTAGCAATACATCCAGACTTATCTGCTTTTAAAGAGCAGTATAACAATTTTTACACTCCACGTAATTTCGAGTTTGCCTGGTTTGATTCTACCGGACTTTCAGAGCAAGCCCATAATTTCTTCAATCTTCAAAACAGTTTAATTACCGATTTGGGCGATAGTAGTATTTATGATCCAATACTTAATCATTTATACGATTCTTTAAATGGAATAAAATTCATTCCCGAAAAAACAAATGCGGTCATTCAAAGAACTGAATTATTATTAACAGGGCAATTCTTTAAATACGCATCGAAAGTGTATAAAGGAGCTGATATAGATGCTACTGAATTAGGTTGGTTTATTCCAAGAAAAAAAATAGATATTTCAGCTTTATTAGACACTGTAATAACTAATAAAGCCAAAGACCCTGCTGCATACGCACCTATGAGTGCTCAATATAATCGGTTAGAGAAGGTATTAGTTGAATACATCAACTTAGAGAAAAAAGAAAGTCATGACACCATAGCCATGATTAAAAAACCAATTAAGCAAGGTGACTCTGCTGAGATTATTGTACAAATCAAGCAAAGGTTGAATGTATTACAATCAAATATTGTATTAGACAGCAGTTTTGTTTATGATACCACACTTTTGCGATCAATAAAATTGTTTCAGAAAAGACATGGGTTATCAATGGATGGTTCTATCAGCAATCAACTAATTTCCGAATTGAATATTCCTTTGAAAAAAAGAGTACAGCAGATCTTGGTTAATTTAGAACGAATCAGGTGGATGCCTCCTCAACAGGAAAGGAATTTTGTTTTAGTAAATATTCCTGAATTTAAAATGCATGTAATGGATAGTGGCAAACAGGTTTTTGAAATGCGTGTAATTGTAGGTTCGGCGGCCAATAATACAGTGATATTTTCTGGAAATTTAAAATACATTGTATTTAGCCCTTATTGGAATGTTCCTGAAAGCATTGTTCGCAAGGAGATCTTGCCTGCAATGCAAAAAAATCGCAACTATATTAGTTCACACAATATGGAAATTACTGGATACAATGGTTCGCTTCCAATTGTAAGACAAAAGCCTGGTCCTGCCAACTCATTAGGCCTGGTAAAATTTCTTTTCCCGAATAGCTATAGCATTTATTTGCACGATACACCTAACCGAAATTTATTTCAACAATCAGGAAGGGGATTGAGTCATGGTTGTATAAGAATTGCTGATCCAAAAAAATTCGCACAGTATTTATTAAGAGAGGATTCCCTTACTTGGACAAGTTCGAAAATTGATACTGCCATGCATTTGGCAAAAGAAAAATGGGTCACTTTAAAACAAACTGTTCCGGTTTACTTAGTTTATTTTACTGCGTGGGTAGATAAAGATGGACTCCTGAATTTTAGAAAAGATATTTACGGGCATGATGCCAAAATGAATAATAAATTATTTAATCAATAAATAGAAAGTATGCAGATTATTGAAGTGCTAGATGCTGCTTTGGTGAGTGATTTTTTGGAAGTTAACGCTATAATGAATGCCCATAATCCAGCGTATATAAGAGCATTGGATAATGAAGTGAATGATGTTTTTGATCCTCAAAAAAATAAGAACTTCAAATATGGCACTGCAAAAAGATGGATTGCTAAAACAGATGATGGCGTTTTAGTAGGAAGAATTGCGGCTTTCACCAATGATAAGTATATCAATAAAGGAACCGAGTTTAAAACTGGAGGAATCGGTTTTTTCGATTGCATTGATGATCAGGCAACAGCCAATGTATTATTTGATACAGCAAAAAAATGGTTACAAGAAATGGGGATGGAAGCGATGGACGGCCCTATTAATTTTGGAGATAGAGATAAATGGTGGGGGTTAATGGTAGAAGGTTTTGATAGTGAACCTATGTATGGGATGTCTTTTAATCCTACTTATTATCAATCTTTATTTGATTATTATGGATTTAAGAATTATTACAATCAGTATTATTATTACATGAATGTAGATGATCCTTTGCCCGAAAGATTTCCAGAACGCTATGCTAAGTTTAATTCAAAACCAGGATATGAAGCAAAGCATATTAAATTAAAAGATCTGGAAAAATATGCCGGTGATTTTGCAACTGTATACAATGCTGCCTGGGCACAACATGGTGAAGCAAAAGAAATCACCAAAGAGCAAGTAATGAAGTTGTTTAATAAAATGAAACCCATCATGGATGAAAGGGTGGTTTGGTTTGCCTATTATAAAGAGGAACCGATTGCCATGTTCATCAATATTCCGGATATCAATCAATATTTTAAATATTTCAATGGAAAATTTGGATGGATTGAAAAGCTGAGACTTCTTTGGATGAAATTCAGGGGAATCAATAAACGACTAACCGGATTGGCATTTGGGGTTGTACCAAAATACCAGGCATTGGGAATTGATAGTTACCTGATCTATGCTTGTGGACTAAAGATTCAAGGAAAAGGTTGGTATGTTCAATATGAAATGGGCTGGGCTGGAGATTGGAACCCTAAAATGGTGAATATTTATAAAAGCCTTGGTGGAAAACAAAGCAGAAGAATGGTCACCTACCGATTTATATTTGAGGATAAATATTTGTTCGAAAGGCACCCCGAGATGGATTATAAATAAGCTATATTGCAACCCTTCTATGGATAATTTCATTGTTTCAGCTCGTAAGTACCGCCCCCAGAACTTTAATACCGTTGTGGGGCAACAACATATTACTACCACGCTAAAGAATGCCATCAAGAACAATCAACTGGCACATGCTTTTTTGTTTTGTGGTCCTAGAGGAGTTGGTAAAACAACTTGCGCCAGAATTTTAGCTAAAACCATTAATTGCACCAATCAAACTCCAGAAGGAGAAGCTTGTAATGTTTGCAATAGTTGTGTTTCATTCGATGCAGGCACATCTATGAATATTCATGAACTGGATGCAGCTAGTAATAATTCAGTAGATGATATTCGTGCATTGGTAGATCAGGTTCGTTTTGCACCTCAAGCTGGTAAATACAAAGTATATATTGTAGATGAGGTACACATGCTCAGTTCAAGTGCATTCAATGCATTTCTAAAAACATTGGAAGAGCCCCCTGCGCATGCTATTTTTATTCTGGCTACTACGGAGAAGCATAAAATTATACCAACAATATTAAGTAGGTGTCAAATATTCGACTTCAAAAGAATTACCAACAATGATACCGTAGAACATTTACAAGAGATTGTAGATAAAGAACATATCAAAGCAGAAAAAGCTGCATTGCAGGTAATCGCTCAAAAAAGTGAGGGCTGCATGCGAGACTCTCTGAGTATTTTAGATAAAATCGTCAGCTTTACCAATGGTGAAGTAACTTATCAGAATACACTTGAACATCTGAACATACTAGATGAAGATTATTTTTTTAAATTACTGGCTTCTATGCAAGAACAGGATTTGGCAGGGGCCATGTTATTGTATGATAGCATCAATCGAAAAGGGTTTGAAGGAGATCTGGTATTGAACGGATTCGCAGAATTTATCAGAAATTTATTGGTATGTAAAGATGCTAAATCTGCCAGCTTATTGGAAGTGGTAGAAGGAATGCAGTCGAAATATATTGCAGTGGCAGAAAAAACCAGTCTTTCTTATCTGGTAAGCGCATTGAATATTTTAAATGATACAGAGATCAATTTTAAAATGGCCAGAAATAAACGCTTGCATGTTGAGCTGGCGTTGATCAAATTAAATTTTCTGCAACAGGCCATTGATATGGCAAGCGATAAAGGAACTGTAGTTAAAAAAAAACGACTTGATGGACCAATAGCTTTTAAAACAAAAGCAATTCAACCCTTGGGAGCGGTTTCCATTCCAAGTTCAGCTACTGTTACTAATTCAACTGCTGTTTCTGGTTCAGCTTCTGTTTCAAGCATATCTGCTGATTCAAATAAAACCAATTCTCCGAAATTATTTATTGATAAAGCACCTGGTATTGCTCAACCAGCCATTCAAAAAACTGATATGCCTCCTGCCACAATACCCATTGCTGGAGGTGGAGGAAAAAAGAATTTATTGGATGCGTTAAGAGAAAAAGTAGGAGCTAAATATGATATTCAGGAAGTAAAAGAAGCTTCCGTTTTAACGATTGAAGCGTTGAAACAGTTCTGGGATAAGTATACCATCGAATTAGAAAAGCAATTGAAGCATTCAGCAGCAGGAACTTTTAAAATTGCAGGACTAAGTATAGATTCTGATATTCATTTCACAGTTCACGTGTCTGCAATTACTGCACAAAAATTTGTGGAACAAGAAAAACTGGATTTGAAAGAGCAATTGCATTTATTGTTCAATAATAGATTGATCGATTTCGATATTTTGGTAGATCTTGGAGAAAAAGAAGATATTCCATTGCACATGCGCTTAAACAGTAAACAAAAATTTGAAAGAATCGCAGAACAATATCCTTTGATCAAAGAATTAAAAGAAAAATTGCGTTTGGAAATTGATTATTAATTTATGCATTGCTTGCCTTGTTACAAATGGCACACTCAACAATAATATTTTCTGCAAATTTGGGGCTCACACTGCTTATTTTTTTATTCACTTCTATTTCTATCAAATCATCAAATGCTTGTCTGGAAACGATCTTGATTGTTTGATTAATTGAAAGTCCCATTTTATTTACATATTGTAAAAAGGATGCTGAATTGTCTTTTACACCAATCATTTTACATTGATGTCCAACTACTTCCTCCAATAATGTTTTCTTGATCCTTATGGTCAATTCGCCTTTAGCATTGGGAATAGTATCTCCATGAGGGTCAAACGTAGGATATTCTAAATATGCATCCAGCTTATCAATTAATTTTTTACTTTGAATATGCTCTAATTGTTCTGCAACTTCATGTACCTCATCCCAGCTAAAAGCTAATTTTTCAAATAAGAAAGTTTCCCAAAGGCGATGTTTACGAACCACTTCAATGGCAATTTTTTTCCCTGCTTTAGTCAAACTAGACTTGCCATATTTCTCATATTGGATGAGTTTTTTCAACTTCAATTTTTTCAGCATATCATTGGCAGTAGCTGGTTTTACCCCTAAATGGGCCGCTATTTCATTGGTTCCCGCTTCTTGCTTATTACCTGATTCTATCGTAATCTGAAAAAGGGCTTTTAAATAATTCTCTTCGGTATTAGATGCCATAGCGTAAAAATAAGGGTATTTGTCAAATAAAATTAGTTAGGTAAGTCTAACTTTTATACTTTTGCCCATATAACAAATTGATCAATGCGCCTTTCTTTTTATTGGATATTGTTTTTTGTATTGGTTTTAGCGAATAAAATAAGCGCACAACAAGACAGTATTGCCCAATTGAAGCCAATGAGTGCTGTTTTATCGGAAGTAGTGGTTACTGGCACGATGAAAGAAGTAAAAAGATTGGAAAGCCCTGTAGCTGTTGAACTATATAATCCGGCATTTTTTAGAAAAAATCCAACCTCCTGTATTTTTGATGGCTTACAATTGGTCAATGGAGTAAGGCCTCAAATCAATTGTAATGTTTGTAATACGGGCGACATTAGAATTAATGGATTGCCAGGCCCATATACAATGGTACTCATAGATGGAATGCCAATTGTAAGTAGTTTGTCTACTGTGTATGGACTTTCCGGGATACCCAATTCATTGGTAGAGCGAATTGAAATAGTAAAAGGTCCTGCATCTTCTTTGTATGGAAGTGAAGCAGTTGGGGGGTTGATTAATATCATTACTAAAAAAGCAAATAATGCCCCTGGTGTTTCCATTGATTTAATGACTACCACTTGGAATGAATTAAACGCAGATCTTGGATTTACGTTGAAAGCTGGTAAAAAACTGTCGGTTTTAACGGGGATCAATTATTTCAATTATGATACGCCGAAAGATGTGAATGGAGATTCATTTACCGACCTTACTTTACAGAAAAGAATATCCCTATTTCAAAAATGGAATTTCAATAGAGCAAACAATAGAATATTCAGCATTGCTGCTCGCTATTACAACGAAAACAGATGGGGAGGAGATATGCGTTGGAACAAACAATTCAGGGGTGGCGACAGTATTTATGGAGAAAGTATTTATACCAATCGATGGGAAATTTTGGGAAATTATCAGTTGCCATTTAAAGAGAAGTTAATGCTTTCTTATTCATTGAATCAACATGATCAGGACAGTAGATACGGCACTACTTCTTTTATTGCCAAACAAAAAATTGCTTTTGCTCAATTAACCTGGGATAAAGCTGACGGGGTGCATGATTGGTTAATTGGAGCTGCTTTTCGTTATACTTATTACAACGATAATACACCTGCATCCGGATCTTCAGATCCATCAAAATTGGGCAATTCACCTCAGCGAATTGCTTTGCCAGGTGTATTTGCACAAGATGAAATTAAATGGAATGATCAACATAAAATCTTATTGGGTATTAGATTCGATTACCATTCCGTTCATGGAAATATTTTCACTCCTAGAATTGCGTATAAGTATACAATAAACGAGAAGAACTTTTTGCGTATCAATGCGGGTACCGGATTTAGGGTAGTGAATTTATTTACGGAAGATCATGCTGCATTAACAGGTGCAAGATCCGTTGTAGTTGCCGAATCGTTGAAGCCTGAAAAATCAATGAATATCAATATCAACTATAACCACAAAATATTTGGAAGCAATGGCAATTCAATGAATATTGATGCTACTTTGTTTTATACCTATTTCAATAATAGAATTGTAGGTGATTTTGATACAAATCCTAATCAAATTATTTATGCCAATTTAGATGGCCATGCCGTAAGTAAAGGTGTATCATTCAATATTGATTGGATTATCAAACATGATCTAAAACTTTTACTCGGAGCTACTTACTTGGATGTAGGCTTGTATAAAGCAAAGCAAAAAGAACAACAAATACTCACCGAAAAGTTCTCAGGAACATGGACGATTTCTTATACAATCCCTGGAACGCATATAGACTTTGATTATACAGGAAATATTTATGGACCTATGCGATTACCAGTGTTGGGCCCATTGGATCCAAGAAAGGAATTTTCTCCATGGTGGAGTATCCAGAATATTCAACTGCGAATGCATGTTGGGAAAAAAATCGAATTATATGGTGGTGTAAAAAATTTATTGAATTATTTGCCAACCAGTAATAATCCATTCATCATTGCCAGAACCAATGATCCGTTTGATAAACAAGTGCAGTATAATCCCAGTGGGCAAGTGTTACCAACTCCCGATAATCCATATGCATTAACATTCGATCCCAATTATGTTTATGCTCCAAATCAAGGTATCAGGGGATTTATAGGTATTAGAATGAATATTCAATAGTGTATATTTGCAGCATGGAACAAGAACAAACAACTACAGGAACGGAGATTTTAATTAAAGCTGCAGGACCAATCGTTATCGCTTCTAAATGCATCGTAACCAAGGCGGATGGCACTGTTGATATAAAAGAGAAAGCCTCTTTTTGTGGCTGCGGACATTCTGCCAACAAACCATATTGCGATGGTTCGCATAAAAAATACATGGAATCAACTCCGGCATAATGAAAAAAACCATTGTATTAGGTGCTTCTGAAAACCCCGAACGCTATAGCTTTTTAGCGGTTCAAAGACTCACAAAATACAATCACCCAGTAATTGCGATTGGCAAAAAAACAGGAATGATTGGTGCAGTTCCCATCATAACGAATCATCCTGTCGAAAATGAAGTGGATACGGTAAGTCTTTACCTGAATCCTACATTGCAAAAAGAATATTATCCCTATATTCTTTCTTTACATCCTAAGAGAATCATTTTTAATCCAGGTACAGAAAATGATGAGTTAGCTGATATGGCTACAAAAAACGGCATTCAAGCAGTTGAAGCTTGTACGCTTGTAATGTTGAATACCGGGCAATATTGATTTCCTTTCTATCTGTTTTGTTGAAGTATTTTTGATTATTAAGCTGCTTACTAGAACAGTTTTGCAATAAATTATTATATTTATTAGTCATTCAGCCATTCACCAAACTTATTTTAATGAACCAGAATCCCGCTGCTTCACCGTCAACAGCTCCAGAAACTGATGCCGGCAGAAATTATACATTGTCTGTAATCACCGGTTTTGCCCTTCTAGGATTGCTAGTAACTTCCATTTGGGATTTCGGAGGTTTTACCAATCAAATACAGGCTTTTTATTATGCCAATGCACATAAAGGCAATTACAAATTACTTGCAACAGTTTCCATATTATTTGAAGGAAAAATGGCTACGCTTTTAGCACTTTGTTTTGGTGCAGGTATTGTTTTGTTGGTTCAAAAAAAAGCAAACAATGCTTCAATTGATGGAATGGATGCACATATTCGCAAACAAATCTGGATGATCATATTGGGACTCTTTGTTGGGTTGATCCTGCTTTTTCCCAATGATCTTTTATTTCCATTCGGTATTGTAGGTATTTTATTATTTGCTTTTGCACAACTTCCAGCTAAAAATTTATTTATTGTAGCAATGCTATGTTGCTTGATTTATGCAGGAAAGAATTATTGGTATTATGCCGATGATCAATCCGAATATAAAGCCTATGTGGCAGTAAAAGCAATTGAGAAAAGAATAGCCGCAGACAGTGCTGCCCGTTCTAAAAAATTAGGGTATGATGTAAAAAAAGATTCTGCTAGTCAAAAAGCAATCCTTGCACAAAAAATCAAAGCAGATTCTATTGCAAAAAAGAAAGATACATTAACATCCAAACAAGCAGGAGAAAAAGGAAAATGGGAGGGCTTGGTAAAATCAGTAAAATATGATTCTTCTAAAGTAGCAAAAGATCGAAAGTCGATGCGGGATGGTTATAAGAAAATGTGGTACTATGTAAAAGACAAAGTACAATACAAAGAATCTTATTGGTTATATTCTATAGGAGTATGGGAATACGCTGCTGCCATGTTGCTGGGTATGGCATTATTAAGTATAGGATTTTTTCATCGTCGATTTACATCTGCCACTTATTTAATAATGGCATTGGTTTTTATAGCAATTGGAGTAGCAATGGCATTCTATAGAATCCATACTGCCAGCATGCGGATCAATGATTATGAAAAGTTTATTAAAGGATATGTAATTCCTTATAACCAGTTCCTTCCATTCGAAAAAATTGCTATGGCAACAGGGTATGCTTCATTACTGATCTGGTTGTTGAAAATAAATACATTGAGTTGGTTAATGGATATTTTTTCTGCCTTAGGCAAAATGGCATTGACCAATTATATGATACAGGTGATCATTGCTGCTATTTGGTTCTATGGTTACGGACTTGGTTATTATGGAATGTTTGAACAATGGGAATTGTATGCAGCTGTAGCTGAAATTGCTTTAGTACAAATTGTGTTCTCTGTATTTTGGCTACGTTATTATAAAATGGGGCCTTTAGAATGGGTACTTTCCAATTTAGTATATCAACAAAAAACAACCAATAAGTTGTAAGCAAAAAGGCAACCAATCAATTTTACAAAATTAAAATTTTTCGCATGGATCAACATACTTCTTCTGAACTTTCAGCAATCGCTCAAATTGGAGCAGCACCGGTATCAGTTGCAGATCGCATCAAAAGCATTGATGCTATACGAGGTTTTGCATTATTAGGTATATTAATGATGAATATCCCAGGCTTTGGAATGAACTGGGATTTCTGGTACAAGATATTCAGTGGCCCAAGATCAGGATATGATTATCTAACGTTTAAAGGAGTGCTTGTTTTTTTTGAGGGAACAATGAGGGGTTTGTTTTCTATGCTATTTGGGGCGGGTATGGTATTATTTATGACGAATAAAAAACAAGCCCCAGGTCAACCTTCGGTAGCAATATATTATTATCGTCGATTACTTTGGTTGGTATTCTTTGGTGTGATCAATGCATTTGTGATTTTATGGTTTGGTGATATTTTATTTTTTTATGGTTTATTTGGAATGATTCTTTTTGCTTTTCGTAAAACTGCCCCCAAATGGTTATTGATCATTGGGCTTTCTTTAATTGCTTGTGCGATGATACAAAACGCATGGAGATATTCCGAAACAAGAGAAAAAAGAACCAATTATCTCGAAGCGATGGCAGCGAAGAAAGAAAAGAAAAAGTTAAGCGAAGAACAACAATCAGCTATTACAACCTGGCAACAAATGGCCAAACCAGAAAAGCCTGATACAGCAATTACAAATGAGCGGATGCGAAAAATGCATTCAGGCTATACCACTATATTCAAATACTTTATTCCACAGAATGCAGAGGGTGAAGCATGGGAAGCCTATTTTGGTGTTTTCGATATGTTGTCTATGATGTTTATAGGGATGGCACTTTTCGGATGGGGCTTTTTCAATAATCAACTTAGTACGTCTACGTATACGATGTGGATGTTGATTGGTTATGGTATAGGAATTCCTTTTGGTTATTTTCTGTTTAATCAAGAGTTAGTAGCTTTTGCAGGTAGAGCGGCATATGTAGATCGTTGGATTACTAATCCCAATGCCTATTCAGAATTCCGTAGATTGTTCATTACCATTGGCCATGCAAGTATGATCATGTTGGTCTATCGTTTAAAAATTGCTCCTTGGTTAATGAGGGCTTTATCGGCAGTTGGTCAAATGGCATTCACTAATTACTTAATGCAAAGTATCATCTGCACTTTCTTTTTCTATGGATATGGAGGAGGTTATTATGGAAAATTATATTTCCACCAGATCTACTATGTTGTAGCTGCAGTTTGGGTTTTTCAATTGATATTTTCAAGCATCTGGTTACGCTATTTCCGATTCGGTCCGTTTGAATGGGTATGGCGTTCGCTCACTTACTGGAAAATGCAGCCAATGAAATTATAATTTTCTAGTGAATCACCCACCCCAACCTTCTCTATCCAAGCTTCGATATTGAATGGCTTCGGCAACATGTTCAGGACGGATCTCATCACTATTGCTTAAATCGGCAATGGTTCTGCTCACTTTTAAAATGCGGTCATAAGCACGCGCACTTAAATTGAGTCGGTCCATTGCTTTTTGTAATAAATTATTGGATACAGTGGAAAGATGACAAACTGTTCTCAACTGTTGTGCAGTCATTTGTGCATTGGCATAGATCCCTTTTTCATTGTCAAATCTTTTTGATTGAATGGCTCTTGCTGCAATTACTCTTTGGCGAATAGTAGCTGAAGCTTCACCTTTTTGTTGATCATTCAATGCATTAAATAATACAGGAGTTACTTCAACATGTAAATCGATTCTATCCAATAATGGCCCTGAAACTTTGTTTAAATATTTTTGAACAAGGCCACCTGCACAGGTGCATTCTTTTTCGGGATGATTATAAAATCCGCAAGGGCAGGGATTCATCGAAGCAACCAACATAAAATTGGCAGGAAAATCAATGGCAGTTCTTGTTCTGGAAATACTTACTTTTCTTTCTTCCATGGGTTGACGCATTACTTCTAATACGGTTCTTCTAAACTCAGGCAATTCATCTAAAAACAAAACACCGTTATGCGATAAAGAAATTTCTCCAGGTTGAGGATTGCTTCCTCCACCTACCATGGCGATATCCGAAATAGTGTGATGTGGTGATCGAAATGGTCGTTGATTAATTAATGCGCTATTGAGTGGAAGTTTTCCTGCAACGCTATGAATTTTGGTGGTTTCCAAAGCTTCTAATAAACTCAAAGGAGGAAGAATAGTGGGCAATCTTTTTGCAAGCATTGTTTTGCCTGCACCTGGTGGTCCGATCAAAATAGCATTATGCGCACCTGCAGCAGCAATTTCTAAAGCACGTTTGATATTTTCCTGACCCTTTACATCTGCAAAGTCAACATTGTATTGACCCTCAGAATTAAAAAAATCATCTCTGGTATTCACCAGTTCTGGTTGAAGGGAATCCTCCGTTTCGAAAAATTGTACTACTTCTTTTAAATGACTAACGCCATATACCAGTAACTGATTTACCATTGCTGCTTCTTTTACATTGGCTTTTGGTACAATCAATCCTTTGAATCCTTCTTTTCTTGCTTGAATAGCAATGGGCAGTGCACCTTTTATTGCTTGAACAGAACCATCTAATCCCAGTTCACCCATCATTACATAATCACTCAATCGATGAGGATTTTCTAATTGTTCACTTGCACCAAGTACGCCTAATGCAATCGGCAGATCCAAAGCCGAACCCGATTTTTTAATATCCGCAGGCGCCAGGTTTACCACTACTTTGGTTCTGGGCATATGAAACCCATTGGTTTTAATAGCACTTTCTGTTCTTTGTAAACTTTCTCTAATGGCGCTATCGGGCAATCCTACAATCGAATAGCCTTGCCCCATACTTACATTAACTTCAATCGTAATAGTAATGGCATCAACACCTAAAACAGCGCTGCCAAATGTTTTGACTAACATGCTCAAAAATTTGTCCGAAGAGCATTCAATTAAATGATCCTCTCAGGGGGTGAATAAATGAGAGGTTACAAACAGAATAAAAATAATATTTATTTGGGATAAGTGCCCGTCTTGGGATGAAAATATTGCCAGGAATGCCAAAACTCTTGATAAACCTGAATGCTTTTTAATTGAGTTCCTTTTAAGGGGCCATCCACAGCCTTGCCGCTTCTGGTCCAAATAGAATTTGTTTGTAGATCAATGATTTTATCTGCTTCTGCTGTTTTGCTGAATTGTAATATCTGCCCATTCACTAAACTAGAAAAAGCATAAAAGGATTTTTGATTGGCTTCAACTGTAATGATGATGGGCGTTTCCATAATTGCATCATTGATCAATGTTTTCTTAACCAAATAATTCCAGTCATAAGCTTTAGCTTGACCATTTAAGTTGATTCCAATTACCCATGATTTAAATTTCCAGGAACCAGAATCTCTTTTTTCCAAAGAGCTTTTAATTATGCCTTCATCAAATCCTTTTAAATCGGCATAATCTTTTTTGAAATTCGAATCGGGTTGTAAAATATTGGTTGACGGATTTTGATTGATCCAATCCCCTAATCGCATTTGCTTAGCAGGAATTTCAACAAGTTGTGTTCCTTTTAGTTTCCCGGTAATGGCTGTTCCTGTAGCTTGTTGCCACCAGCTCTTGGTAATTGCATCTTCAAACATCGCATTGAAATGATCCATACCTACCAGTCTGAATTCTTGAGCTATGCCATTGATTTTAGGGCTATAAACCCTGCCTGTTCTACAAACTGTGCAATAAGTTACTAGTATTGGTTGGCCATCAATACTGTCTTGAATTTGATGATGATAACCTATAATATCGATTGGGTATGCTTTTGATTTTCCGTTCATAATCACACCAAGCACTAATTTATTTTTATTGGTTGAATCGATGGAGGCTTCTTTAAAATCAATATTGTTAGCACGCAAAAACATTTTATCTGCTAAAAAATGAAAATTAAATGAATAGAAGATAACTGCATAAAAAATCAAACTAATGGGGAGAACAATTTTTTGTAGCTTCTTGCCTTTTTGAAAATAAAAAATACAAGGAAAAATAATCATCAAAAACCCTAAAAGCCTAAGCCAAAGAATATTTTGATGAATAAAGTAAGCAATATCAATACTATTGATTTTTTGGCTGCCAGGAAAGGGCATGATAAAATATACTTTGGCAATTTCCAAAGCAATTAAATAGATCAGACCAATGATTAATAAAATTCTGTTAAGCATATGATTGATCTAATTTGTCCAAAGATTGATGATTCTTCCGGTTGTAGCTGCTGGAATAACAGATACGGAGTCATTATTGATCACCAAAGCCCTTCCATCTCCTTTTTTATCCCAAAATTGACCTGCAATAGACAAATTCATACCATAATGAATAGCCAAATTGGCCGCTGGAGATTTTATATCATAGGTTTTCCAACCCATTGATTGATTGGACTTTTGAAATATATGAATGGAACTTTCGAAACGGCTCATTAAGCCCGATAATTGTTCAATCGGAAATTCGGTTTTTTGAAGAAGGGTATCCACTTTGCCATCTCTGTTAAAAATAGCTGCTGTATTAAATAAATTGCCTTTATTCATTTTCAATGTACCCTCAGCTGTTCTGGATGGATTAGGTAATATGATGGAACCTGCAGCGATAGTAACATCAAACTCTTTGGCAAGGTCTCCAAATACTTCCCAGTAAATTTTACCTGATTGCTTCGATTTCATCGCTATTGCTGCTTTCATCGATTTATTTGGGGTATTAGCAGAAAAAAACTCTACTGCGAATTTGAATAAATTGGTTCTTACAATGGATTGCATGGCTTCTTCCATTGTTGAAGCAGTATATACCTTTTCTTTTTCTTCGTAAGCAATGAGTAAACTACCAATCTGTTCTGGTAATAATACAACTGTTTTTGGGCCGATCAACTGTTTGCTTTTTGCTTCCACCAAATAAGCTCTAATGGTTTCTTTAAATGTAGGAATATTGGCATAATTGGCAGCAGTTAGCTGCGGCTGAATGCCTAAAATATTGCCATTCCCCAGGTCTGTACCAATTGTTATGATTGACTCTTTTGCAACAGTTGTTTTTACAAATACACTATTTCTGTTCGGCACATCCATTAAAATCCAAACATTGTAAATAGCAAAAAAGATTACAAATGCAATGAATAAACGGATAACGATTTTCATGGAACTAAAATTTATGGTTAAGTTACTTATAAATTCTCTAAAAGACTAACAACGCCTTCTCTTTTGAGAATCAAGTAGCCAAGCCGATCATTACTTACCCCTTTTTTGAGTTGGTAGCTAAATAGTAATTGATCATCTTGAACTGCTGTTTCAAAATAACGAAATTGTATGTTCGAGTATTGTTGTAAAGGGGCTCCAATTTCATATAAATGAGTAGAAAGTATAAACAAGCCATTGTGCATTTTGCGAAGCCCCTCAATCACCGTTGTACTGCATTTTACGGCATCTTGCTGATTGGTGCCTTTGAATAATTCATCAATTAGTATCAGCCATTTTTTGCCATCGTTGATTCTTTCGATGGTGTTTTTAATTCTTTGCACTTCATTAAAGAAAAAACTTTCCCCTTTGGCAATATTATCAGTTACCTGAATATTACTGATGACTCCATCGAAATAACTCAATTGCATGGAAGATGCAGGCACACCCATTCCTAAATGAGCCAGATAAATAGCAATTCCAACCGCTTTAATAAAAGTGCTTTTTCCGGCCATATTGGCGCCGGTAAGAAACAAAAAATTTTCTTTTTCTGATAAACCTATTGAATAATCGATTGGTTTGGCCAGCATAAAATGATACAATCCTTCTGTTTCAAAAAAAGGCTCTTTTGATTCAATAAATGAAGGAAATTGAAAACCATATTTTTCGCCAGCTTTAGCTAAGCTCAAATAAGCATCTAGCTTGCTATAGAGTTCAATTAACTCTGTTATTCCTTTTTTGAAACGAAATCGGATAAAATTGGCATAGATTAATACGGTAGCATTGCTCATGTTTTGCTTATCCTGAACAATCATTTCCTGAATGGTTGCATTATCCAGATAATGATGTATTCGTGTTGCAATCGATGAAAGCTGGCCTTTGGTTTCGGAATTGTTGATCAAACCTTCGATCGTATTCATGCCTTTTACAAAATCAATGGCGTGTTGAATAGTGAAAAGGGTTAAAGAGAAATCTGCCTGATGAAAAAATTGGTACAAAAAGCTATTAAAAACTTCGGGGATTTTTGGATATGTATCTACCGGAGACTCATAAAATTTTTCCAAAACCATAATAGTTCCATTCGTAGGGCTTACTGGCCATTGGTTGATAACTGCACCCAAATGTTGAATCGTTTTTTGAGTTGTTTGTATGGATTCAATAGAAGGGAGTGTATTGCCTAATAAATAACGTAAATATTCTCTTCCACCATTGGTTTGAGTAAAGTTCAAGTGAAAAAATACCGACTGGTCTTCTTCAGGATGAAAAATGGAGAGGTCGTTGAGGGTAATTTTATCTATTTGCATTTAGACGTCAACTTGATTTGGTATAAAAAATTAATTTCTATCAAAGGAAAGTCGTTCACCCCACTTAGATTCATCAAATACCCCTTTTCCATAAACCATGTGCCCATTTACAAAAGTATTTTCAATGGTAGCTGGTGAAGTGAAACCTTCTAATGGACTCCATCCACATTTATACAAAATATTCTCTTTTGAAATAGTAGATGGTTGATTCATATTTACCATAACAAGATCGGCAAAATAACCTTCTCTAATATAGCCCCTATGCTCAATCTGAAAACAATCAGCCACTGAATGACTCATCTTTTGTACTACTTTCTCTATTGAAATACGACCTTCTTTTACATAATGCAACATCAACTGTAAAGCATGTTGTACCAAAGGTAATCCAGCATGTGCATGTTCAAAATCTTCTTGTTTTTCTGCCCAAGTATGTGGGGCATGATCGGTGGCAATAATATCTAATCGGTCATCGAGTAGTGCTTTCCATAATGCATCTCTATGATGAGGTGCTTTAATGGCTGGGTTACATTTAATTTGATTGCCCAATCTGGCATAATCATCTGATGTAAAATGTAAATGATGTACACATACTTCTGCAGTAATTTGCTTGTCTTTTAGCGGAATCATATTGGTAAATAACTGCAACTCTTTTTCAGTACTGATATGCAAAATGTGTAATCTGCTTCCATTTCTTTTGGCGTATTGTATTGCTTTAAAGGAAGATTCAAAACAAACTTCTTCGTCTCTGATGATGGGGTGGTCGGCAGCCGTTAAATGGGGTTTGATTTTTTTTAAATCAACCATTTTTTGTTTAAACATCGGCTCATCTTCACAATGTGTTGCAATCAAGAGTTCTGAATTACCAAATACTTTTTCTAAAACCAAGGGACTTTCTACTAATAAATTACCAGTAGAAGAACCCATAAATATTTTAAGCCCACAAATGCGAGATTTCAATTGATTGGCTTTGAGAATCTCCTCCAAATTATCATTGGAAGTACCCATAAAAAAAGAATAATTGGCCAATGAAGATTCTTTGGCTCTTGCATATTTTTCTTCTAATAGATCGATGGTAAATGCTGGAGGATTTGTATTAGGCATCTCCATAAATGAAGTAGTTCCTCCGGCAACTGCAGCTCTGGCTTCGGTGTAAATAGTGGCTTTATGCGTAAGCCCTGGTTCTCTAAAATGAACCTGATCGTCTATTACTCCTGGTAATACATGTTTTCCTGTTCCAATGATTTCAGTTGCCCTTCCTTTTATGTCTATTTGACCACCTATTTTTTCGATTCGATCATTAGAAATGAGCAGATCTCCAAAAATTTGTTGTCCTTCGTTTACGATGCACGTATCTTTAATTATAGTATGCTGCATTTTTATTGCTAATTGAGTCTTTTATATTATGATGCAATTTATTAAATCAATTGTAGTTTGTTGCTTTTATATTCTTCCATTTATTGGAGCTGCACAATCCACCTATATACCATTAGGATCTAAAGAGTATTTGTTGATTGATCGACTTGAAATTAAAACAAAGCACCCAGATTTATATTTTTCTCATATTAAACCATATAATCGTAAGCTATATACAAAACAAGTTGAATATCTCGACAGTTTAAGTTTTACCGACAAAGACTTAGATGCTCAACTTAGTGATGTAGATAAATACAATATGGAGCGGTTTTTGGTGAATAATGCAGAGTGGACTGTAAGAGATGACCTAAAGAAACCACAAAACATGTTTCATGATTTCTTTCATTCTAAAGGAAATTTTTTAGAAATCAATAACAAGGATTTTTATCTGCAGGTAAATCCTTTATTGAACTTTCAATACGGATCGCAGAATGGGTATAATATGCCTATATATCAATTTTCACGTGGAATATCTTTGAGGGGAAGAATTGCTGATAAAGTTGGGTTTGATTTATATTTTACTGAAACACAAGAACGAGATCCTCAATATGTTCAAGGCTGGGTAAAACAATTCAAAGCGATTCCGGGGCAAGGTTTTTATAAACCCTTAGGAGTAGTTGATGGCTATGATTATACCGAAGTAAGGGGTTCTGTGAGTTGGAAAGTAGCCAAGTTCATTGATATGCAATTTGGTTACGATCGTAATTTTATTGGTAATGGAATCAGAAGTACTTTCTTGAGTGATTTTGCCAATACTGGTTTATTTCTAAAAGTAAATACAAGGATCTGGAAATTGAATTATGAAAATTTATTCATGGAATTGATTCGTCCTAATCAGTTGATTGCAAACGGTGGCGTTAATCTTCCAAGAAAATATTTTCGCATGAATCATTTGAGCATTAACGCTACCAAATGGTTGAATGTAGGCATTTTCGATGCAGTGATGTTTGGAAGAGGCGATCATTTTGATTTTATGTACCTCAATCCAATTTTATTTTTGACCCCAGGACAACAACAAATAGGAAGCCCAGATAATACCATGTTGGGTATAGATTTCAAAGCCAATATTGCCCATAAAATTCAACTCTATGGACAGATGAATTTTGATGAATTTTTAAGTAAAGATTTATTTAATAATAGAAACAGTTGGCAAAACAAATATGCTTATCAGTTAGGTCTTAAATACATAGATGTTTTTGGTATAAAAAATGTTGATCTGCAATTAGAATCCAATAGAGTTAGACCATTCACTTATTCGCATTTAGATTCTAGCAGTAACTGGACTCAATATAATCAGCCATTTGCACATGCTTTAGGGGCAAACTTTCAAGAATACATTGGAGTAATCAGGGCTCAGCCAATGAAAAGATTGTATTTGAATGCAAGAGCGGTGTATTATAAACAAGGCCTTGATTCTTTAGGATTTAATTTTGGGGCTAATCCAATGAGAGCGTATACCACAAGAGTCCGTAGCAATAATTTAGAAGTAGGTAGTGGCAACCTTGCTAATTGTTTGCTCATTACATTACAGGCATCTTATGAAATTGCAGAAAATTTGTTTATCGATTTTACGCTTAATCAAAGATCCTATAAGACCCAATTAACAGGTGTCACTCCGGATGCCACCATCATAAGTGGAGGTGTTCGTTGGAATATGGCCAGAAGGGAATTTGTTTTTTAATCTTCTAAATGAATAGAAAATACAATCATTCTCGATTGTATTCTATCCAACACATTCGAATACTTTAATGCAGGATCCAATTGATGAATATTACTTATACCATAACTCACTTTGAGTTCTGGAGAAACAGTAACAAAGGGCAAATAAAAATTAAAGCCAATTCCAGCTTCAATACCATAGTCGCCTCTTTTTAATTTGACTAGATCTTCTGCATTTCTGGCACCTGAATTACTGGATAAATCTATATCGTATTTTAAGCCTCCAAGAATATAGGTTCTAAAATTGCCAATTCTATCTGAGTTGAATTTAAACTGAAAAGGAAAACTCACTAAAGTAGAAGGTAAACTTTGTAATTGAGTGCTGCCCTCACCAGGCAAGGTTTTACCTAAAACATAATTGATTGATCTTGCCCCTCCAATAATCAATTGAGGATTAACCCTAAATTGGAAATGGTCATTCAGTCTGGCCGTTGCCAATAATCCCATGATAATACCTCCACTTGAACCCGGTTCGGCAACTAAAATAGTATCGTTATTTTGAATGAATTGTTGCGATTTAGATAAGTGTAAATAAGAACTGTTATACCCCAAGGTAATTCCAAAATAATAGGGCTGATCTTCTCTATGCATTCTATGCAATACCTTTTGGGCATGCGTACGCCCGATGATCCCTAGAAGGAACAAAAAAAGGAGAACTATTTGCTTCCGCAATAAATAGTGCATATTCCGAAACTAAGCTTTTTCAAATAAGTTTGGGTAAATCCTACTCCATTCATGATTTTTAAAAATGATTCCCCTTCAGGAAATGCCTGAACACTGTCGTTCAAGTATTGATAAGCATCTTTATTACTTGAAAATAATTTTCCGATACTAGGGGTGATATAATTCATGTAAAAATTGTACAATAGTTTAAAAGCACCATCGCTTGGTTTAGAAAACTCCAGGACAACCATTTTGCCTCCAGGCTTCAGCACCCGATACATTTCACCTAAACCTTTTTCGAGATGTTGAAAATTTCTAACACCAAAAGCCACCGTGATAGCGTTGAAAGAATCATTCGCATAAGGAATATTTTCACTATCACTGTTTTGAAGTTGAATGACTGAATCGAGTTGTTTGTTGGCTATTTTTTTTCGACCAATCTCTAACATTCCATCAGAAATATCTATCCCAATTATTTTTTCTGGATGAAGCAAATCATAGGTAAGTAAAGCCACATCTGCGGTACCTGTAGCTACATCTAGAATTATTTTCGGTTCAATGCTTTTGATTTCCCGAATGGCTTTTTTGCGCCAACTAACATCAATGCCAGCACTTAGTAATCTATTTAAGAAATCATACCTAAATGCGATATTATCAAACATGTCAGCCACCTGATCTTTCTTAGCCAGCTCACTCTCTTTAAAAGGCACTATCTCGTCGTGTGCAAATTTCCCCATTGTTCAAAGATATTCATTTTCAGGTCTTTTTTCGGCTGCTGATGAAGTAAAGCTTGTTTAAAAGCCGTTAATATTTAACGAAAATACTCAACTGCCTTATCTTCGTGCTAAGTGAAAGCGCAAATCTATAAATCTACGGGGAGCTGGTATGTTGCCAAAAGCACCGATGGCAGAATGTACAAAGCAAGGGCAAAGGGTATTTTCAAAATTGATGGAATTACTTCTACTAACCCTATTGCAGTAGGTGATTTTGTAGAAATGGAGATAGAAACAATAGAAGAAGAATCTGCTATCATCAACGAAATTTATGATCGAAACAATTATGTAGCGAGGGTATCTCCACACAATAAACATTTGCATCATATTATTGCTTCTAATCTCGATCAAAGTATGTTGTTTGCGACTTTGAAAGAGCCCAAAACCTCACAGGGTTTTATCGATCGATTTTTAATTTCCTGTGAATCACATCATATACCAGCCATTATTGTTTTTAATAAATCGGATTTATATGGCAAAAAAGAAATGGAACGATTTGAGCAATTGCATGAAATGTATACCTCCATTGGTTATCAAGTGATCTTAAACAGTGTGCAAAATCAGGAAGGGCTTGATCAGGTGAGTAGTCTTTTAAAAAACAATGCCACTTTGTTAAGTGGCCATAGTGGGGTAGGAAAATCAACCTTGATCAATCATTTATTCCCGCAATTCAATTTAAAAACACAATCGGTAAGTGAATGGAGTGGCAAGGGTTTACATACAACCACTTTTGCGGAAATGTTCGATTTAGATGCTACCAGTCAAGTGATAGATACTCCTGGTGTAAGAGAGTTTGGTTTGGTTGATATTAGTAAACAAGAACTCTCTCATTATTTTCCAGAAATGCGAAGACTATTGGTGAATTGTCAGTTCAACAATTGTATGCATACCAATGAACCAGGTTGTGCCATCAAAAAAGAAGTAGGAATTGGGGAAGTAGCAGAAGATCGTTATGTGAGTTATCTCACTATTTTAGATACAATGGAAGATAAAACCTATTGATAAATCAAGGTTTTATCCTTGGTGTACTTAGGGGCTTTCTTTTCTTTATTATTTTCAGACAATAATTTTTCAGCACCAACATTTCTTCCGGTAGTAGGGCAACCGCTATCTTGTTTTGCTGAACCAGAACCAGATTTACCTCCAAGCCCTAAGAGCTTACAAGAAGAAAGCAGTACAATTACAAAACAATATATTAATAGCCTTTTTAGCATATAAGGTTAAAGTTAATGCATTTATAACGCATTTTTTGGGTGCTTATTTCAAAAAATTGTGGTTATAGTCTTCAAACCAGGATGCATATTTCACATAATTATTCGAAATGCGGTCTATTTCTCCATGGATCATGGCCGGTGAAATGTCTTTAACTTTTTTTGCTGGCACCCCTGCATAGATACTCCCTTCTTCTACAATTGTGCCTTCCAATAAAACAGCGCCTGCTGCAATGATTGAGTTTGAATGAATCACACACCTGTCCATTACAATCGATCCCATTCCAATCAGCACATTATCGTGTATAGTGCAACCATGCACCAAAGCATTATGACCAATAGAAACATTATTCCCAATATCTGTAGGGTTTTTCTCATAAGTACAATGAATCACAGCTCCGTCTTGCACATTTACTTTATTGCCCATTTTAATATAATGCACGTCTCCTCTAATGACCGCATTAAACCAAATGCTACAAGCATCGCCCATAACCACATCTCCTACAATGGTTGCATTTGGAGCAATAAAACATTCGGTACCAAATTGAGGGTGTTTGCCTAAAACGGGTAAAATGGTTGCCATAACAGAATTAAGAATTATGAATTAAGAGATAAAAGATATGAGATATAAGTTATTTATGTTATTGTGTGGTGAAGTTATTAAATATCGGTAATCTTCAATTAAGTTTGATCTATGAATTCTCGGCAATTATTTTTAACCCATGTAGCTCAAACATCTGCCAGCCCAATAGGAATTGAAATGGAGCGGGCGGAAGGTATTTATTTATGGGATAAAGATGGCAAGCAATATATTGACGGAATTTCCGGCTTTAGCGTTTGCAATATTGGTCATAGTCATCCTAAAGTGGTGAAAGCAGTACAAGATCAGGCGGCGGCATATATGCATGTGATTGTATATGGAGAATTTATTGAAAGCCCACAAGTAAATTATGCCAAGCTATTAACCAGCTATTTACCTGATAGTTTGAACTGTGTTTATTTTACGAATAGTGGATCCGAAGCAACTGAAGGTGCCATGAAATTAGCCAAGCGAATAACCAACAGAACAAAAATCATCGCTTGTAAAAATGCCTATCATGGAAGTACACAGGGTTCTTTGAGTTTGATGGGCGATGAATATTGGAGAAATGCTTTCAGACCATTATTGCCGGATATTTATCATGTTGATTATGGAAGTGATGATTTATTAACTGCAATTGATAAAAACACTGCCTGTGTGGTTTTGGAAACGGTACAAGCGGAAAGCGGTATTACTGCTCCATCTAAAGAATGGTTACAGGCAGTTAGAAAAAAATGTGATCAATTTTGTGTGTTATTGATCCTAGATGAAATACAAGCAGGTTTTGGAAGAACGGGCACACTCTGGGCTTTTGAACAATTTGATATTGTACCTGATATACTTTTATTAGGGAAGGCTTTAGGAGGAGGAATGCCATTGGGCGCATTTATATCGAGTACCAAAATGATGAGTGCACTTACGCATGATCCAGTGCTAGGGCATATTACCACATTTGGCGGACACCCGGTTTCCTGTGCAGCTGGCAAAGCAGCTTTGGAGGTTTTGTTAGAAGCTGAATTATTGAAATCAATAAAAGAGAAACAAGCATTTTTATTGAGCTATTTAAAACACCCGGCAATCATTCAAACAAATTGTTTTGGATTATGGATGTCGCTTCAATTTAGTACACCTGAAATAGCGCAATCGATCATTCATCGTTGTGTAAAAAACGGATTGGTCACTGATTGGTTTTTATTTGCACCCGACAGGTTGAGAATTGCACCACCTTTGACGATTACTATGGAACAGTTGAAAGATTTATGCGATGTTATTTTGAGAAGTATCAAGGAAGATATCAATTAAATAGTTTACTTATAGAATTTATTTTATAAGCTATCTCTACAAATTTCATATTCCTTCTTATTTCTATAATAGGAATGAATACAACATTTTTCATTTTCCCAAATGATTGTGTAAAGTAAATCATTTTCATCTGACTGATAAGTAATCTCACCTGGACCGTTCATGATTTTTTTTAAGTTGGTTACATTTGACTCTTTATATATATACATTGAGTAACTATAAAAATCTTTATGTCGATTTTTTTTTCTAACGAACTCAAATATATAGGTAGAATCTTTTTGTTTATTGTGAAAATTTTCTATTATAAAATAATCATGCTTACGAGTTAATAGTTCTTTTTTAATACTAGTCATTGTATCTGTTTTTTCATAAACTGGTATTTTTCTAATTACAATAGGTTCCTTATTATCTTTACATGAGATAAATAGTAAAAGTGAAAAAGCCAATAAATTTAATTTTGTTTTCATGTTCTTACATATTTCCAGTTAAAGTTACACCCAATGAAACGATTGTTTGTACGGGAGGGTAGCCTCTTTTATGTTGTAGTAACCACCATGCAGCGAATCCATTTCCGAAAAATCCATTTTGATACGTAGTAACATCATTGGAATCAACTCCAAACCAGTCTTTTATGGTGATTATAAAAGTAGCTGTCCATTTTCCATTTACTAAAGTAAAATTGTTAATTTCCACACTAGTTTCAGCAGTATCGTTTAATAAAAATGTTAACCCATTAAAGATATTCTTCTTCCAAGTAAATTTGGGTCGATATTGTTGATCAATATCAAATGAAGTAACATTATTGATATCACCTCCAGCATCCCTGAGTTTAGAATTAAATAAGTTAGTAAATCTTTGAGCAAAATTTTTAAATTCTTGACTATTTTTTACTGCTTCATTTAGTTGGCTATTTCTAAATTCACCTCCTGATTTGCTAGAAAATTTATTCAACATTTCTGAAGCTACATTATTTAAACCCCAAAATGAAAATATATTTTTTGTTACTTTTAAATAGCTAATTAATTCATTATCACTTAAATTACTATTGCTTCGAAAAGATGGTGCCCCGTCTAATCTTTTAACGAAACTATCATCACTATTTGTACCATGGTTTCTTTCTTCTGCATTTGATCGATCATTTGTGCTTCCAATTTTTCTTCTTGGATAATTTCCATCAGGAGGAGGGTCTGATTCTATATTAAGTATCTCGTATCCTAAATCAATCACAGAGGCATCTTCTGGCTCTAGAAGTGGAATACCATCTACATCAAAAGGTCGATCTTGATTCCAATTATTCCAATTTTCTAATTCAGGAACTAAACCTATTCCTTCAATTAGTCTAAAACCTGGCAATCCTTGAACTCCTTGTATTAAACCAGGATAATTAGGATTTAATCCTCCTGGAGGCGGAATGTAAGTTGGTTGGTTACTTGGATCATAATATCCCCCATAATAGGGCAACCAAGGATCGCTCGGACCTATAATATTATTATAAGTAGGTTGATAAAATAAATACCATGCTGCCCAATTAAATTGACCACTTCCACCAGCATCAGCAGTTATATAATCTTGTGTTCCTTGTTCTTCATCGTTACCTGGTCCATAACATTTCCAACCATTTCCATATCTTCTTGGGATAGCTATTATATATTCTCCAATACAATAGAGCATTGCCCCAAACCAAGAACCCTCAAAATAATTATTACTCCTAATTTGATTAGACCCTTTATTATTTTTACTACTATTTGATCCAATTCGGCTAATTTCTTTTCCTTCAGAATAATTTATTTTAAGATATCTATAATTATTCATGTTAATAAACTCATCATAACCGCTAAATTGGTTTTTATTATCATCTAAGTTTACCCGTCGAATAAACTGCACTTCCAATTGATCTGACTTTGTAAAATACAAATCTCCACCACCACTACTTAAAGGAACTTTTACAATCATTTGGCCTTTAAAATAGGTTTTTACGGCTTGATCTAATAAAGCTTTTGGCCCATTAGTAATTGTTGCCTCATAATTTGCAATCCAATTTTTTAATTCAGTACGAGAAATATTTTCTGGTAATTCTTCTTTGAGTTGAATGAAATCTTTTTTACAACCAACAAAAATAATTGAGAACCATAATACACTGATAATCAGCCTATAAAAATAGGGGGGGGGTAAATTTTGGAAACTGTAATTTGATATTTAGCATTTTGAATATACTTTATATACCAATGATATAAAGAAATACGACACTACAAACCCCACTACAAAAAATACGGTGAAATAACGGGAACTACTATCAACCAATAATTAGTAACTATCAACTAACATCATCCATTCTACAAAATCTTCCGTACAATGCTTCGTAGATTGGAATGATATTTTTGATATCAAATAAAAGTGCTTGCTGGTAAGCAGCTTCTTTCATTTTGTTTAATAGTTCATCATCGCTTAACAAATCAATCGCGTATTTACTCATTGCAGCAACATCGCCTACGTCGGCCATATAGCCAGTTTCTCCTTGAATATTAATTTCACTTAATCCACCAGCATTCGTGCTTATTACCACTGATCTGGCAGCCATGGCCTCCAATGCAGCTAAACCAAAACTCTCGTATTCCGAAGGCAATAAAAATACATCACTCACTGCCAAGATATCTTCAATTTGTTCTTGCTTACCTAAAAAACGCACATGTTCATCAATACCTAATTCCCTTGCTAACTCTTCACAGGCAGGTCTTTCAGGACCATCACCTACCATTAATAATTTAGCTGACAGATTTTTTTGAACTGCAGCAAACACTTCAATTACATCCGTAACTCTTTTTACTTTTCTGAAATTAGAAGCATGCATCAATATTTTTTCTCCATTGGGTGCAATCACTTTTCTAAATGGATCAATGGGTTTTTTGTTGAATCTACTCACGTCAACAAAATTGTAGATCACTTCAATTTCTTTTTCAATCGCAAAAGAGTTGTAGGTTTCGTCTCTTAAGTTTTTGGATACAGCAGTAATGGCATCACTCTGATTAATAGAGAATGTAACTACAGGTTCATAGGTTTTGTCTTTTCCTACCAAAGTAATATCTGTTCCATGCAAAGTGGTAATTACAGGAATATTTCTGCCATTTTTTTGTTTCACAATTTGCTTGGCCATATATGCTGCAGATGCATGCGGTATGGCATAATGTACATGTAATAAATCTAGATCATGATTAATGATCACATCCACCATGGTACTTGCCAAAGCAACTTCATAAGGTGGATAATCAAATAAAGGATAAGTAGGAACCCTTACTTCATGGTAAAAAATATTGGCATTGAAAATATTGAGTCGAACTGGTTGCTGATAAGTAATAAAATGAACCTGATGTCCTTCATCCGCTAGGGCTTTGCCTAATTCGGTAGCCAACACACCACTACCGCCAAAAGTAGGATAACACACAATTCCAATTCGCATAATGAAGTATTTTATCTGTATTAAGATGCAAATATCAACTAATTTCTGAAATCACTGATTTTCAATAGATAGACGGTACTAAAGCAACAATTTATTAACTTCAACCTATGAAAAAATTATTCCTATTAATATTTGCGCCTTTTTGCTTGAGCGCGCAATCATCAGATGATGCCCTTTTTATTAAAAAGATAGCTGATGATGTGCTTCAAAATGGAAAAGCACACGATTTGTTGCGCCAACTTACCAAAGACATCGGCGGCAGATTAGCTGGTTCTCCTCAGTTTACAAAAGCGGTTGAATGGGGTGAATTATCCATGAAAAATTTAGGCGCTGATCGTGTTTTCTTACAGGAATGCATGATGCCCAATTGGAATAGGGGCGGAAAAGATGAAGCTGCAATTGTATCTGTAGATGGCAAAAAAACAAACAGATCATTAGACGTTCTGGCGCTTGGAAATTCTTTGGGTTCGGGCGGAAAAGCAGTCAAGGCAAAAGTAATTGCAGTAGCCAATTATGCAGAGTTAGAAGCCAAGAAAGACCAAATAAAAGGGAATATTGTGTATTACAATTATAAATTTGATCCAACCAATATAGAACCAGGTACATCCTATGGTCAAGCTGGTCAATACAGAAGAAGTGGAGCCAGCAGGGCTGCAAAATACGGCGCTATAGGAGTGATGATCAGATCGCTCACAGAAGCTACCGACAACAATCCGCATACTGGAGGGATGGCTTATAATGATTCTTTTCCAAAGATTCCTGCTATTGCTTTGGGTGGATATGATGCTGATTATGTTTGGAACTTAAGTAAGCAATCTAGTTTTGAAGTTTCCTTTAAAACCAATGGTCGATTTTTACCTGATGCAAAAGGGCATAATGTGATTGCCGAATTAAAAGGCACTGAATTTCCTGATCAGTATATTACCATTGGCGGTCATTTAGACAGCTGGGATGTGAATGAAGGGGCACATGATGATGGGGCTGGTGTAGTGCATACAATGGAAGTATTAAGGGTACTAAAAGCCTTGGGTTACAAACCAAAACACACGATTCGATTTGTTTTATTTGCCAATGAAGAAAACGGTTTAAAAGGTGGATCTAAATATGCCGAGGAAGCAAAGGCAAAAAATGAAAAACATTTATTTGCTTTAGAGAGCGATGCTGGCGGATTTACACCAAGAGGTTTTGGATTTACCATTGAAGAAGAAAAATTAAAAAAGATGCAAGCCTGGTTGCCTCTTTTATTTCCATATGGAACTACTTATTTAAGGATGGGGGGCGGTGGAGCAGATATTGGGCCACTGAATAAAGCGCTTGGTACTGCATTGGCAGGATTTGATCCAGACGATCAACGTTATTTTGATATTCATCATGCTCGCTCTGATGTTTTTGAGAATGTAAACAAAAGGGAGTTGTTACTTGGTGCAATTAATATGGCTGGATTAATTTACCTTGTAGACAAATACGGACTATAAATACTGTTATGAAAAAATTTTTGTGGAGTTTTAGTACCATTTTAATCCTGGCATTGGCCATATTTATTTATTGGAGATTTTATTTTGTTTATGCTGAGGGAACCAAAGCAGGGCAATTAAATACTTTTCAAGAAAAAGGATTCTTGTTTAAAACCAATGAAGGAAAAATCATTCAAAGCGGTTTTCAGGCAAATGTGCAAAGCAATGAATTTACATTTAGTGTAACAGATAAAAAAGTGGCTGAAATACTCAGTAAAAATTCTGGTAGGGAAGTGAACTTACATTATAAAAGATATTTAGGGGCATTGCCCTGGAGAGGTATGCAGTCCTATGTTGTAGATAGCGTATTGGAAGTAAGAGGTGTGGTGGAGGAATCAATCATCAAGCCCAAATAAGCTAGCTATATAGCATTAAGCCTGTATTAAAAAGATCGTTGGTATTTTATGTAATTCAGGTAATTGTTTATTCCAGTCACTTGCTGTTTTAGTTTGAATTTTTTCAGATGGCCCTGTGATATCAATACCAATGCAAATTTTTGTCATTGGTTTACAAGCTTGAATGATATCATTTAATAATTGGTTATTTCTATAAGGGGTTTCTATAAAAATATGCGTGGTTTTTTTAATGGCAGATTCTGCTTCCAATTCTTTTAATTTTTTCTTTCTTTCCAAACCATCAATTGGTAAATAACCATGAAAATGAAAGTTTTGCCCATTCATACCACTGGCCATTAATGCCAATAAAATAGAACTAGGCCCAACGAGTGGTTGTATGATAATATGATTTTGTTGAGCCAATTCAATCAATAATTGACCTGGATCTGCAATGCCAGGGCATCCTGCGTCACTCACAATGCCAATATTTTTCCCTTGATTCAACGCAGCTAAAAATGAAGACTTGACAGATTCTTCTGCTTTATGAATAGCATGCCATTGGTAATCGTCAATGACCATTTCCTTCCATATTTTTTTAAAAAATCGTCTGGTATTTTTTTCTGTTTCCACAAAAAAAACCTGACAATCTTTTATTGAATCAATTACATATGTTGGAATGGTTTGTATAGCGTCTTCTTGTAAAACGGAAGGAATTAAATATACTTTTCCTTTACTCATATGGGTTGATTAACGGCTTGTTTTTGATTGATTGGATACACACTCAAGGTTGCTGCAACTACAGCATAGGAGGGTGCTAAAATCCAGCCAATGATCGGAATAAAATGCATTAAATAAAAAACCATACCATTACCAATTGCCAATCCTTTATGTGAACCAATGAAAAAAATACTTTCAGTAGCAGATTTATTTTTTCTTTCCATACTATAATCGAGCATAGAGAATCCGTAATAATAACAATCAATGGTGATAGCTAATACAGGCGTTAACCATCCTACTACAGGGATCAAACTAAAAAGGACAATGCTTACCGCATATACTGATTGCCACAAACTATTTCTTCCCGCTAATTGAATGCCTCTGATAATATCTTTAAGTAGTTGAGAAAAACTGAAGGGAAAGTCTTTGTTTTCCATAATGGCTTCTGTTTTTTCACTCAAGTAAGCAAATACAGGAGAGCCAATAATCAGGAAGAAATATTTAAACAAAGAGAAATAAAATAGCATTAATACCAGCCAAAGAATCAATCCGCCCATGGTAAAAATAAATCCCATGAATCCACTGTTTTCTTTATCCAGCCAGCTTTTCAACCCGGTTTTTAAAGCAATCCATTCGATGAAATTGCTTGAAGTGCTGCTAAAAAGATACATGCCGAAAATAAATAACACAGTATAGATGATTCCTGGAATAACAATCCATTTCCATAATTTATGCTTTCTGATAAATCGATGGGCCTTAAAATAAGCTTGTATTGCTATAATAATCTCTTTGAGCAAGTCGGGGGATTTTTGCTAAGATAATAAACTACTGTCATTAAAATTTAGGGCAGTTCACTGGCCGATCAGTAGATGGCCTTCTGATATAGATCAAGGAAACTTCAATGCCGCCTCTATTTTGTGTGGCTGTTCTAATCAATTGTGCGTTATAATCGTATGAAATGCCTAAACGATAATCTCCAAATTCTAATCCTGCATAGGGGATAATCGCATCATTGAAACGTACCCAAGTGCCTACATACAAACTGGTTGATTTGATATCGTTCGGATTAGTATTGAGTTGTACTGCACCGCCAATCATTGTTTCTGAATAACCACCTTGAAACATTTGTAGTGCACTCAAATGTAATGAAGTGGTTTCTCCAATGGGTAAATAACCTCCTGCATGAAAATTGACCCTTGGTGTTAAATTATATGCAGCACCAGTAAATTTTTGAACCGGACGATTAATATGATACATGCTCAAACCGAAATAAAAATTGTTACGATCATTAGTGCTTCCATTGTACAATAGCCCGGCATTAAAATCAACATAATTGGCATTTAATGTACTAGAGCTAAATACTTCAGATGTTACTCCAGTAAAACCTGATGTGGTTAACTGATCTTCGAAAGTGAGCAAACTGGTATTGACCAACATATTGGCATAAGTCACCTGAAATCCTGCGCTCAATTGATGTTGCCCATCTTCATCCAATCCTTTATGATAGGCTGTTGAAGCAGCAAAATAATTGAACCTCACTGCCCCTGCTGCACTGTTGTCATTATAAGCCATTGCGCCAAATCCCCAGGTATCATTATCGGCAATTTTATTTTGAAAAGCTTGGAAGTCTACAGAAGCTGTTGCAGTGGTGAATGCATTATTGAGTGTTGGCCATTGATTGCGGTAGTTTCCCGAAATGCGATATGTTCCAAAAAACTTTCCTGTAAATGCAGGATTAAGTGTTAGTGGTGAAGAAAAAAACTGTGAGAAATGCGGGTCCTGTGCATCAGCTGATACGGTCATTATTACAAGATATAATAAAATGAATGGTCGCATAAGCTATATACATTATCCAACTATTTCACCAACCTATGATTGAACTTTGGTGCCAAATGCCAAATCTCCGGCATCTCCTAACCCTGGTACAATATACCCTTTCGCTGTTAATTCGTCATCAATATCTCCACACCAGATAGTTACAGCTTCGCCACATTCTCTAATAATGTATTCAATACCAACGGTACAGGCAATGGCAACCACTACATGAATAGATGCAGGATTTCCCTGATTCTTCATGTATTGAATGGTTTTAACGATTGATGCCCCTGTTGCTAACATCGGGTCGCTAATGATAATGATACGATTGTCTAAAGCGGGGCAGCTCATGTATTCTAAACTAATTTCGAAACTGCCATCTCTATGGTGTTTTCTATATGCAGAAATAAATGCGTTATCGGCTTTGTCAAAATAATTCAACATGCCATTATGTAATGGCAAACCAGCTCTTAAAATAGTTGCTAAAACTGGTTGAGCTGCCAATACTTTACTCTCATGGGTACCTAATGGAGTAGGTGTTTCCTGTACTTTCCAAGGCAATTCTTTGCTGATTTCATATGCAGCTATTTCACCAATTCGCTCAAGATTTCGGCGGAAACGCATTCTATCTTCCTGCACTTCCGTATTTCTAAGTTCAGAAACCCAATTACTTACAAGGCTGTGATTGTCGCTTAAATTGATGACCATGGTGAAAGTTTAGTGTACGAATTTAGGGGATATTCTATTAAAGGTCTAAATTGTATTATGAAAAAATACCTGCTATTCTCATTAATTGGGCTAAGCTTTATGGCTTGCAAAGAAAAAAAGCAAGAAGAATCTTTTGATAAAAAAACATATGAAGTTGTAAAAGAAACTTTGGAAGAGAAAGAAAAGAAAAATCCAACCCGATTTATTGTTGTTAGCAATCGAGATCGTAAAAACATCATTGGGCAAACGGTGGTGATTGGCAATCTTACCAATAATGCTACCATTGCTACCTATAAAGACATTGCTTTAAAATTATCTTTTTTTAGCAAGACCAGTGTTAAATTAGATGAAGGCAATGAAACGATTTATGAAACGATCAAGCCAGGACAAACCATCAAATTCAAAACCAAATATTTCGCACCCAAAGGAACGGATAGTGTAGCTGTTAAAGTGATGGATGCTAAAGCGGATTGAGAAAGAAGAAAGAAGAAAGATGAAAGATGAAAGATGAAAGAAGAAAGATGAAAGAAGAAAGATGAAAGAAGAATTAAGAGTTTGATTAAGACTCAAATTTATTGCCCCGTTATTTCACCGTATTTTTTGTAGTGGTGATTGTAGTGTCGTATTTGTCTATAATATTGGTATAAAGTAAATCCAATATGCTAAACATCAAATTATTGTTTCCAAAATTTACCCCCCCCCCCCCATTTTTATAGGCTGATAATCAGTGCATTATGGTTCTCAATTGTTGTTGTTGGTTGTCGAAAAGATTCAATTCAACCCAAAGAAGAATTACCAGAAAACATTTCTCGTATTGAATTAAAAAATTGGATTTCAAATTATGAGGCAACAATTACTAATGGGCCAAAAGCATTGTTAGATCAAGCAGTCAAAACGTACTATAAAGGTCAAATGATTGTGAAAGTTCCATTGAGTAGTGGTGGTGGAGATTTGTATTTTACAAAATCAGATAATTTGGAAGTGCGGTTTATTCGACGGGTAAACTTAGATGATAATAAATACCAATTTAACGGTTATGATGAATTTATCAACATGAATAATTTTAAATATCTTAAAATAAATTATTCTCAAGGAAAAGAAATTAGCCGAATTGGATCAAATGTTAATAAAAATGATAAAGGGTCTAATCAAATTCGAAGTAATAATTATTATGAAGGATCTTGGTTAGGTGCTTTGTTTTATTGTATTGGTAATTATATCATTGCGATTCCAAAAAGGGAAGGCAACGGATGGAGCTGTTATGGTCCTGGTAATGTTAATCCACAAGAGACACAAACGTTTATAATCGCTGATTCTGGAGGTAGTCAATTTAATTGGGCAGCATGGTATTTATTTTATCAACCAACTTATAATAATATTATAGGTCCGAGCGATCCCTGGTTGCCATATTATGGTGGAAATTATGACCCCAATAATCCACCAGCTTATATGCCGCCTCCTGGAGGAGTGAACCCAATTGATCCTGGATTGATTCAACAACCGGTATCTGAATTCTTTGAATTATCACCTCCATATATTTGGAATTATGAAGGTGATGATGGTACTACATTTAATGATACTAAACCTAATGATGAGCCATATATCGATTTTCATCCTATGGATCAAAGTAATATCTTAGCACCAAAATTCGTATCATTAGTAAAGAATCTTAGATCATTTGTTAAAAATAATTCTAAGGTAATGAGTGCACTTCAAAAGTGGTCTGGGTTTAGTAAACAGGAAATTTTAAATAGCTTGGAATATAGATATGGTAATGGTCCACAAGTTTATGTTTCTGGCACAAATACTGTTGGAGTATTTGGAAAATATAACCATAAAAATTCCCCAGGTGTTTTATTTATCGATCCAGTGACAGTAGATAAATATCAACAATCACAGTTAAACAGTAAGGAAGGTGATGCTTTAGCATTTATGTTGTCCATCATTGTATTACATGAGTTTACTCATTATGGGACAAACTTATTGGGAGTTAGAAATACCGGTAGATTCAAATTTAAAGAAACTGGATATGCATTTGAAGAAATGTTATTTGATGTAACTATGACAGAAAAGAATTTAAGCGAAGTTTATATTCAGTTTATAAAAAGATAACCATATATGCAAAACTTGAAACAATTGATTTTTTTTCTATTTCTTACCATTTCTCTAATATTTAGTTGTAGAATAAATGATAGTAAAATTGAAAAAAAAAATATAAAAGATGATAATAAAATTGAAACAAAGATTATCAACGATGTTTTTTTAAATACTATTGACACACCTTATTATCCTTATGATAATTTTTTGGCAAATGATTTAGAAACTAAAAAATTAAAAAATGATACCAATTTAATTGCAGTTTCAAATAAGTTGGAGCCATTCATTTATTTTTTAAATCAAATCAAAATAGAAATAAACGATCTAGACGAAAAGGCGAAAGTAAATTATCTTGAAGTGTTTCATAACTATCAGAATGATACTGCAAGTCATAGTCTATGTATTGATAGTATAAAGAATATAGGAAGATTTCAGTTAACAGATAATCATGATTTTACTCAAAAAGTTAATTATGGAGTATTAGGTTCCATTCAATTTTCTAGAATAGCTTTAAATACTAATAAAACAAAAGCATTATTTGTAGTCACTATAAAAGACAAAATAAAGTCAAGTGTTGAAATGCTTGTTTTACTTGAACGAATAAATGGTCAATGGAAAATATTTAAATCAATTCTTTTATCAGAATCTTAATTAGGGTTTATTCTGGTAATCAATTTATTTTATTAAATAAATTCAAACCGATCCCCATCAAACAATCCCTTATCACTCAATTTTAAATGTGGTATTACCAATAGTGCCATAAAACTCAATGTCATGAAAGGTGCGGAAAGAGAGGATCCTAAGGATTTAGCCATGGAATCAATGGCGGTATAACGAGCCGCTACGCTGTATCCATCATCAGCACTCATTAACCCAGCAACGGGTAAAGGCAATAATAATTCAGCGCCATTTCCATCCACACAACTTACTCCACCTGCTGCAGCAATTACTAAATTAATAGCTTTGGTTAAAGCATCATCATCTGTTCCTACTGCAACAATATTATGACTATCATGAGCCACTGTAGAAGCAATGGCACCGTTTTTAAATCCAAAATTTTTGATGAAACATTTGGCGATAGGGGCTTTTTGATATCGGTTAACCACCACCATTTTCAATACATCATTGCCAGTATCTGATACCCAATGATGGTTCAATAATTTACCTGCTAAACTCAATCGATTGGTAATTAATTGACCGTCTAAAGCTTCAATTACAGGAATGAATCCGTTGGTTGAAGGATATTCATTTTCAGGTATTGCCAGTTGTACTGCTGAAATCCTTTCACAATCAAATTGATTGATCGGTTCTGTTTCTACAGATCCGATAATTGATTTTCCGTTCTGCAATAAAGGCACTCCATCAATATAAGTTTGACTGATGGTAAAATCGGTTAAATTATTGGCAACAATAAAATCAGCTGGGTCTCCTTCGCGCAATAAGCCAATATCGAGTTTATAGTGTAGCACAGGATTAACACAAGCTACTTTCAACACATTGAATAAATCCATTCCTTTTGCAATTGCTCTGGCGCATAGTTGATTGATATGTCCTGCTACTAAACTATCTGGGTGTTTGTCATCGCTGCAAAACAGCACTGTATTTGGATGATCATCAATCAAATCGGCAAGGGCTTCAAAATTTTTAGCAGCACTTCCTTCACGAATAATGATTTTCATTCCATGTTCTAATTTGTCTAATGCTTCTTCGATAGTAAAACATTCATGATCAGTAGAAATGCCTGCTTCTATATATTGCTGAGCAGCATCACCCATTAATCCAGGAGCATGTCCGTCCACTGGTTTTCCTGCAACATGTGCCGCAGCAATTTTTTTCATCACTTCTGGGTCCTTGTGCAATACACCAGGAAAATTCATCATTTCACTGAGGTATTTCACTTCTGGTTTTTGTAATAAAGCGGTTACATCTTTACTATCAAGCGATGCACCTGCTGTTTCAAAAATGGTTGCAGGCACACAACTGGGAGCACCGAAATTAAATTTGAAAGGCACTTGCTTTCCGTTAGCGATCATAAATTCAACACCTTCCATTCCACATACATTGGCAATTTCATGCGGATCACTTACTGTACCAACAGTGCCATGCACCACTGCCAGACGAGCAAACTCACTCGGAATCAGCATGCTGCTTTCTATATGAACATGACTATCTATAAAGCCTGGCATCAAATATCCTTTGGTGCTTATCTCCCTTTCTTCAATTGGTTGAATAGATTGAATTCTTCCATCTGCAATAGTTACGGATGCCGGGTAGATGGATTTTTTGAATAAATCAACTAGTTGAATTTTTATGGTAAAATGATTGTTCAAAATTTTTATTGATTTAATTATTAAAGAAGCAGGTTTGTTTAATTAGAACAGACGAAAGCCCCTTTTTGTCGGAGATGGTAATAGATCCATTTTCAATGATCAGTTCTCCAAAATTATCAGAAGAGCAATTAGTTAGTTCTCTGCCATTTGTATTAAATTCTCTGCAAACTAAATGCTCTATTAATTTAGTTTGTTCATTTCTTTTTACTACTTGAATTTTTACTATTCTGTAAAATGTTTTTTCAATATTTTTTTCTATTTCTAGAATTTCTTTATCAGTAGTAGAAGGAGTAACAGTAAATGAAGTTGGCTGTGCTTTGAAAGCAAAAGACAAAAGTACAAATATGAAAATGAGGTATTTCTTCATAGACTTTTAAATATTGAGTAATGTATTATCTATTTTTCTTTTAACAAAAGAATAGCTGGATTTGCTTCAACTTAAGTACTAATCAAGTAATATTGTATATAAAAATAGCAATTATGTTTAAACGTTTCAGTATTATATCTAAAACCAACAGAAGAATCATTTTTGCTTTACTGATTTTGATTGCTGCAAATGCATTCAATTTTGTTCAAGCCCAAACCGCTGCAGATATTTTATCCAAATACGAAACGGCTTCAGGAGGAAAAGAAAAGCTACTCGCAATAAAACAATTAGAAGTTTTCGGCACCATGAAAATGGGTGTAATGGGTCAATTGATTGAATTACCAATCACCATTGTAAAAGAGCAAGGAAAATTATTTCGCAGACAATTGGGCGGCATCATGGGAATGGGAGATACTTATACATTGGTAACAGATACGGCAGGCTATATTTTCATCCCTTCTATTCGAGGGTTTGGGGATATTCCGGGAACCCAAGCAAGTATCACTAAAATGGATGCTGGTGAATTTGCAGCTCAACAATACGAATTAGATTGTTCAGGTCCTTTTTCTGAATTGGTTAATTCTGCTGCAAAAGGGCATACTGCAGAAATTGTAGGTACAGAAAAAATCAATAAAGTACCCAGCACAAAAGTAAAACTCACCCTTAAAACAGGTCAAGTACTTTTTTATTATTTCGACAACAATACCGGCTTGGTCAATAAAGTAGAAGCTACTGGTGAAATGGCGGCCAACCTCACTGGTTTTGGAGCAATGATGAAAATGTTTGGAAATGGAATGGGTAAAAATGCAAAAGCAGAAGTTTTCTATAAAGAATACCAAACAGTTAATGGTATTCTTTATCCTTCTAAATACAGCATCAGTTTAGGTCCTGTTGAAACACAAATTGAAAATAGCACCATTAAAATTAATGAAGGGTTAGAAAATAAGTGGTACATAGTAAAATAGACCTTTCAATTTCTATTTTGAGGAATTCATTAGATTGAGTAAATTACTCCTCTAATTGAATGCTACCATGAGAAAAATCACCCTGTTGCTTGCTTTTACAGCAGCAACCCTCTTTGCCATTGCGCAAAAAAAAGACAAGCCTAAATCAGCCCCAGTTGTTGTTAAAGAAGACAATTCAGATGCGGCTTTATTATCCAATGTTAAGTATCGATCGATAGGTCCTTATAGAGGAGGAAGAAGTGCTGCTGCAACTGGCAGTTATAAAAATAAAACGACTTTCTATTTTGGTGCCACCGGTGGCGGTGTTTGGAAATCCACTGATGGTGGAAGTAATTGGAAGAATATCACTGATAAATATTTTGGCGGAACAATCGGCTCTGTTGCTGTTGCTCCTAGCGATGACAATATTCTCTATGTAGGGGAAGGTGAAAATTCTATGCGTGGTAATGTGGCAGAAGGTTTAGGCGGCATCTGGCGCAGTGATGATGCAGGAAGGACCTGGAAAAATCTAGGATTAAAAGAGGGACGTCATATTATCAGAATAGTCATTCATCCACGTGACCCTAATACATTATGGGTTGCAGTGATGGGCCATTTATTTGGACCCAATGAAGAGCGTGGTGTTTTTAAAACCACCGATGGTGGTAAAACCTGGAAAAAAACTTTATATGTAAATGATCAAACCGGGGCATCCGATTTAGTGATGGAACCTGGCAATCCAGAAGTATTTTATGCGGGCATGTGGCGTGTAAAACGTTCTCCTTATAATATGGAAAGTGGCGGTGAAGGATCTGGTTTGTATAAAAGCACTGATGGAGGAGAAACATGGAAGTCAATTACTACCCAAAAGGGCTTGCCTAAAGGTGTTTGGGGAATTGTAGGTGTTGCAGTTGCTCCTTCCAATCCAGAAAAAATTTATGCCATTATCGAAAACAAAGATGGTGGATTATATAAAAGCGATGATAGTGGTGAAACATGGAGTTTAACATCCAGTGATAACAATATTCGTCAACGAGCATGGTATTATAGTAAAGTATTTGTTGACCCGAAAAATGAAAACCTGGTTTACTGTCCGAATGTAAATTTCATGCGTAGTAGAGATGGAGGTAGAACTTTCCAGGGCATTAATACTCCACACGGAGATCACCATGATTTATGGATTGATCCGGAGAATGGCAATAGAATGATTGTGGCTGATGATGGTGGTGCGCAAGTAAGTTTTGATGGTGGTGATAATTGGAGTACGATGATGAATCAACCAACTGCTCAGTTTTATAGAGTAACTACAGATAATTCAGTACCCTATAAAATTTTAGGTGCTCAACAAGATAATTCTACTGTTCGTATCAAAAGCAGAACATCGGGAGCTGGAATTACTGAAAGAGACTGGGAAGTAACTGCAGGCTCGGAAAGCGGACATGTGGTTGCAGATCCATTAAACCCTGATATTGTTTATGGTGGAAACTACGGTGGTTATTTAGCCAGGCTCGATCACAAAACTGGAGAGAATCGCGCTATTGATGTATGGCCCGATAATCCAATGGGAGCGGGGGTCGACGTGCAGAAATATCGATTCCAATGGAATTTTCCTATTTTCTTTTCACCACATAATCCAAAGAAATTATACACTGCCGGAAACCATTTATTTTCAACTGAAAACGAAGGAGCAAGTTGGGATAAAATCAGCCCCGATTTAACCACTAATGATAAATTAAAGCAAGCATCCAGTGGTGGACCAATTACCCAAGACAATACTTCAGTAGAATATTATTGTACCATTTTTGCTGCAACAGAATCTTCTTTGGAAAAAGATTTACTATGGACAGGAAGTGATGATGGTTTGATCCATGTAAGTAAAGACGGAGGAAAGAATTGGGAAAATGTTACTCCTCCTGAAGCAGGAAAATGGATGATGTGGAATTGTGTTGAAACGGATCCATTTAAAAAAGGTACAGCCTATTTTGCAGGAACAAAATACAAGTCAGATGATTACACTCCCTATTTATTCAAGACATCTGACTATGGTAAAACCTGGACAAAGATCACCAATGGAATTAACAATATGCATTTCACTCGTGCAATCAGGGCTGACAAAAAAGTAGCTGGGTTATTGTATGCAGGTACTGAATTTGGAATGTATATTAGTTATGATGATGGTGCCAACTGGAAATCATTCCAATTGAATTTACCGATTGTTCCTATTACAGATATGACCATTAAAGACAATGATCTAATTGTTGCAACACAGGGTCGCGCATTTTGGGTGTTAGATGATTTAACTATTGTTCAACAAAAAAGCAATTCAATCGCAACTAAAAACCTACATGTATTTCCGATCAATGATGCATATAGAACAGAGGGTGGTGGAAGAAGAAGAAGGGGTGCAGGAGGAACAGAACCCAATATTGGCGCTAATCCTCCAACTGGCACAGTGATCAATTATAATTTAAAAGGGACCACGGATAGTTCAAAACATTCCATCACTATCATGGATAAGAATGGTAAGGCTATTAAAACATTTAGTAAATCTGCCAAAGAGCCTACCGATAAATTGGATTATAACGAAGGCATGAACCAGTTTGCCTGGGACATGAATTATCCTCCGGCAGAAAAAGCTGATGGCATGATCTTATGGAATGGAGCCATTGGCTCTGCAAAAGCAGCACCAGGCAAATACAGTGCAAGAGTCAAATACAATTCAGATTCGGTTGATGTTCCATTTGTGATAAAAGCAGATCCTGTTTACAAAATGACAGAAGCCGATTACGATGCTCAACTGGCGTTTTTATTGCAGGTAAGAGATAAGTTTAGCGAGATTCAAATTGGCATTAAAAATATCAGAACAGTTCGTACGCAGATCAATGACTTGAATGGAAGAATAGATACCAAGGCCAATAAAGAGATCAAACAAATGGGCGATAGCATCAATAAGCAACTCACTAAAATTGAAGAAGCTTTGTATCAAACCAAATCTAAGAGCGGACAAGATGTGTTAAATTTCCCTATTCGCTTAAATGATAAGATAGCTGGCTTATACAATGTGGCTTCCAGTGGTTATGCTCCGCCAAGTAAACAAGCAAGAGAAACATTTGCCGATTTGAGTGGACAAGCCGATGTGCAGTTAGCTAAGCTAAAAGCTATACTAGACAACGATTTGAAGCAATACAATAAAATGATTAATGAGAAGCAGGTTCCAGTGATAGGAATAAAATAAATAGTAGTCAGTTTAAATGCTGGGTCGACGTGAAATTCTTTCATATCGGCCCAGTGTTATTTTACGATACTTAAAGATTTAACCAGTAATTCAATTTAAGTACCAGCGCCCTGTTTTTACTCTTAAAAAATGGGTCAGTAAAATAGTTGTCGGTATACACTACAAATAAATCGCTCATTGGCTTAAATCGATATTGCAGTCGACTATTGATATTGAAATTATTTCTCTGGGTATTGTATTGAAAGAAAGTTGTCCAAAAAAGATTGGTGGTAAAATTGATTTCAGTACGTTGGGTAATTAAGAATAATTCTGCTGATCCATATGGTTCAGGGAAATTCAGTTTATTGTATTGCACATTGAAATTTAAGTTAACATGAGGTAAGTTTCTAATAAAAATGCCGGCTATAAAGCTTGACCTAATGCCATTGTAAAATTGACCATAACCTGCAGTTAAATTATAACCAATATTTTTTCTAAAATCGGATCGGTACCTGATCTCAGCATCTGAATAATTATATTTACCCACCGGTAATGGAGTTGCACCTGTAAAGGATATAGGAAATTGTAAATGAACTTCATTGTTTCGAACAATAAAATTCAAATTTTCAGTTGAACGAAATTGTGTATTTAAAGAAAGGCTTGTATTGCGCTCATTAAAACTATTGTCTGGATTAAAAACAATATAATTTTCTGCTTGATAATTATAACCAACTACTTTTCCTTTAGTAGGAATGATTCGATATTTCAATTGAGTAAAGGAATGTTTAAAGCCAACTCGAATCACCGTATCTCTTGAAGCATCATAGTTTTCTATGCGCTCAATAAAACCCATGTCTGCATAATAATTGGTCCCTAAATTGGTGAAGTCTTGTGTAAAACCAAATTTTCTTGCATTGTAGCTAATGCCTGTACTATAATAATCATTGTCTTTATTAATGGTTGGTTTAAAGGAATGATGAAAGGTTGCCCAACCATTCCATTTGCCGGCTAGATCGGAAAAATTGAATTCCAGTCCTGCATTTCTGCCATATTCACCCAGGGGATTGTTTTTCTTTTCTATATCAGTCATGAAACTCTGCTTATTCAAAAAGTATCCTTTCAAAACAGAACGTTTTAAAATGCGTTGATCAATTGAAATAGCTGTATTGTTCTCCGGGGCAAAATCATCTTTTCTCCCAGTTTGCATATTCATAAATCCGATACGTGTTTTCTTTGCTAAATTCCCGGTAATTCTTGCGCCAAATAGAATGGGAATCCGATTTCCATTAGGATCCAATCCAATTCTCCTGGAGTAAAATGGGCGTATTGGATCAATGCCAAATCCTGCAAACAAATCTGCATTCTCTAAAAAGAAAGTTCTTCTTTCTGGAAAAAAAATATTGAAACGAGATAAGTTGGTTACCTGTTGATCTACTTCAATTTGTGAAAAATCTGGATTTACTGTTAAGTCTAAATTGAGCGAAGGGGTTAATCCAAATTTTGCGTCAAAACCCGCATTAGCACTTAGTTTTAAAGGGTCTTTGGTAATATTATTTTGATCGATTTCTGAAGTAACAAATGGTACTAAAACACCATTTGCACCTGGGCTTGGAGGGGCTTCATCCCAAATCAAAGATCCAGTATATCCCAAATCATAAGAGGGGAAGTTCACAGGTAAGTTGGTCCAAACATCATATTCATTTGATTTGGTATCAACTCTTAAGAAATTAATTCCCCACACTTTTTTATCTGATTGATATCGAATAGATTTAAATGGAATGGCGATTTCCGCAGTCCATTTATCTGTGAATCTTTTAGTTGCAGAAAACCAGGTTTGGTCCCAGCTAAAACTTAAGTTATTGCCAGAACTGACCAATTGATCTTCACTTTGAGCATTGAAAGCATTTACAATAAAAAAGAAACCATTGTTTCTAGAATTGATTGGGTCTAGAATTACTGCAACGCAATCATTTCCATCATGGCCATTGTCTCTTTTTAAACTTTGAATAAATACTTTTCCTGAATCATAGGCAGTATATGCTATATAAATAAACTTATCGTCGTAGGCAGTTCTTACTTCAGTTTTTTGAGTGGATTTATTTTTATCGTCTGGGTATTTTTGCCAGAATGAACTTACCATTTGAGCTGTTTGCCAGATTGGTTCATTTAATTCGCCATCAATTTTAATTGGATCTTTTGTTTTGGCTATATGAATTTGGTAGTCTTTTTGAAAACTTTCTCCATTTCGTTCCTGAGAATGAACAATTAAATAGCCGAAAGTGAATATCAACAAAAATAATATACGCATAAAATAAATGGACGCGAATGTCTATAAAAATCAGGGAAATAATGGCCGAAAAATGTTGAATGGCAAAAATGAAAGATTAAAGATCGCTTAGCAGATCGGGCCTTCTTGTTTTTGTTCTTTCCAATGACTGTTCAAAACGCCATTCTTCCACTTTTTTAGGATCACCTTGTAATAGAATTTCAGGTACTTTATCGCCTCTAAAATCAGCTGGTCTTGTATAAACAGGAGGAGCTAATAGGTTGTCTTGAAAAGAATCAAGCAAAGCAGAAGTTTCATCATTTAATACACCGGGTATTAGTCTTCCTATAGCATCAACCACAACAGCGGCTGCCAGTTCTCCGCCACTGAGTACATAATCGCCAATGGATATCTCCATGGTTACATATTTGGTTCTGATGCGTTCATCAATGCCTTTATAGTGTCCACAAATAATCAATAAATTTCCTTCTAATGAAAGTTGATTGGCTGTTTGTTGATTGAATGGTTTACCATCAGGTGTCATATAAATGATGGCATCATAAGGCTGGTCTTTTTGTAATTCATCAATTGCATTGGCTAGGGGTTCGCACATCATCACCATTCCTGCACCACCACCATATTGATAATCGTCTATCTGCGCCTGTTTATTAATGGCCCATTTTCGTAAATTATGTAAACGTACAGTGAGCAAACCCTTTTCCTGTGCCCGTTTCATAATACTATGACCAAATGGGCTCTCTAATAATTCTGGAACTGCAGTAATAATATCAATAGTCATAAGTAGTAAAATTAATCCATAAAATCTCCCAGATCTCTTCGCTCTTTTTTTGTTGGCCTTCCTACTTTACTCAAACGTTTTCCGGTTTGAAAACTAGCTGCAACCGATTTGATTCTGTCTATTTCTTCTTCTGGAGTGATATCTATGTAGTGCTGAATTGCTTCGGAATATTGTACCCTGGTGTGCAATAACCCAGTTACTTTGATCACCCATTTTTTAGCTTCTGTTTTTACATGGTATTCGTCGCCAATAGCTACCACACGAGATGCTTTCACTGCATCGCCCTTCCATTTTATTTTCCCCTTGCTACATGCATCTCCTGCCTGGCTTCTCGTTTTAAATAAACGAATAGCCCATAAATATTTATCGATCCTTAATTTATCTTTTTCAACTGCCATTGCTAAGCATTCATTTCAGCAAAATATTGATGGAAATAAGGAATGGTTTCGATGCCCTTATAAAAATTGAATACATTATATTTTTCATTCGGGCTATGCAAATTGTCGCTGTCTAAACCAAATCCTAAGAATACAATTTTCAATCCCAGTTCTTTTTCAAATAAAGCGCAAATAGGAATACTGCCTCCTCCTCTAACTGGAATAGGCTCTTTCCCAAATGTTGTTTGTATGGCTTTTGAAGCTGCTCTGTATGCAATTGAATCAATTGGTGTCATATAAGGTTCTCCACCGTGGTGCTCGGATGCTTGTACCGTAACACCTTCTGGTGCAATCGATTTAAAATAATTCAATATTTTTTCAGTGATTTTTACTGAAGATTGATTAGGGACTAATCTGCAAGATATTTTGGCAAATGCTTTTGAAGGCAAAACGGTTTTCGCTCCTTCGCCAGTATATCCGCCCCAGATTCCATTCACTTCTAATGTTGGTCGTATGCCTGTTCTTTCATTGGTGGTATAACCTTTCTCTCCCCATAAATGATCGACACCTAAATCGGTTTTGTATTCATTTTCATCAAATGGGGCTTGGGCCATTTTATTACGTTCAGCATCGGTTGCATTTACGATATCATCATAAAATCCTGGAATAGTAATATGATTATTTTCATCATGACAAGAAGCGATCATTTTTGCCAACATGGTTATTGGATTGGCTACAGCACCTCCGTAAACACCACTATGTAAATCTCTATTCGGTCCAGTCACTTCAACTTCAATATAACTCAACCCTCTAACGCCAATATCGATAGATGGGTTTTCCATGCTTAGCATGGAAGTATCGCTGATCAATATCACATCAGCTTTTAATAATTCTTTATTGTTCTTTACAAATGTGGCCAAATTAGGGCTACCTATTTCTTCTTCCCCTTCAATCAAAAATTTAATATTGGTTGGTTGAGTATTGGTTTTTGTAAAAGTTTCCAATGCTTTCACGTGCATATAAAATTGACCCTTGTCATCACAAGAACCACGGGCAAAAATTTTACCATCAATAATCACCGGATCAAACGGACCACTCTTCCACAATTCAATTGGGTCGGCTGGTTGAACATCGTAATGTCCATATACCAGAACAGTCGGTTTACTTGGGTCGATCATTTTTTCTCCATATACAATTGGATGACCTTCTGTTGGGTAAATAGTTACTGTATCAGCGCCAGCTTCTAATAAGCGTGCTTTTACAGCTTCCGCACAATGAAGCATATCCGATTTATGCTCCGTTCTGGCACTTACGCTTGGTATCCTTAATAAATCGAGTAATTCGTTTAGAAATCGGTCTTTATTGGCAATTTGATAATCGTTCCAGGTATTCATATAATATAAATTAAATAGTGTGCAAAGTTATGCATTTCAGGATAAGCTAGATGCTGTGTTTCTGATTCGATACCAAATTTTCTAGTGTCCAAATCAATTGTTGTTGAAATGGATGTTTTCGAACAGGGCAATCTGTTTTAGTGCAAATAGCACAACTAAAATCAAGGCAACCGTCTGTATGAACAAACAATTCAATTGCATCTCCAAACTTATTTTTAATTAAATCTGATAGGGCATCAATTTCTCTATGTGCTTCATGAATATTCATATACCATGGAAGTGTTAGATGACAATCAATATGCAATAGTGGTCCGTATTTGATTACTCTTAAATTATGTAAATCAATCCAGTTCGCTTTTTTGTGGGCATTCAATTCTTGAATAAACTGGTTAAGTAAAACCTTATCCGCTTCATCCATTATTCCAGCTAATGATTTTCTTAAAATGGTATAGCCATTATAGATGATCCAAAAACTAAGCGCAATTGCAATTGCTTTATCCAGCCAGTAAATTTTAGTGAAGTAAATCAAGGCTATCGATCCTAGCACACCTAGTGTAGAGTAAGTGTCTATTTGTAAATGTTTACCACTCGATTCTAATGCGAGTGAATTATTTTGTTTGCCTATTTTCACACAATAGAGACCAGCAACATAATTCAATACCGCGGTTAGAGCAATTAACCACATACCTTGATCCAATGATTTAATTTGGGTGTTTTGTAGAATATTTTGAACGGTTTCATAAATGATAATGATACCGGCTGCAATAATTAAGCTTCCTTCTGCTGCAGCAGATACAAATTCTGCTTTGCCATGTCCATAAGGATGATCTTCGTCTTTTGGTTTAGCTGCCACATATAAACTATACAAACCTATAAACCCTGCAATTACATTCACAATACTTTCTAATGCGTCAGAAAGAATAGCCAATGTAGAAGTGATGTAATAAGCAATTATTTTTACGATGAAAAGCAGAACACTTAAAACAGTGATCCATTTTTGAATAGTAAAATTTTGTAAACTTTTTTTCACCCAATCGATTTATAGCAAGGTATACTAATAAAATAGCCCTACCAATAAAGCCATACAAATAGTATATTTGAAGTAAATAAACTGCATTTATTTTGAATCTGTCTTCAAAAAAAACCGACTTAAGAGAAAGGATTCCCAAACTTGCTCCTGTAATACTGCCATTGCCTTCTGGAAAAGAGCAGCCCCTTTGGTCGGTGATGATTCCTGTGTACAACACAATTACCTACTTAGAGGAATGCCTTTTATCGGTGATGGAACAGGATAGGGGAATTGAGCAAATGCAAGTGATGGTAGTGGATGATGCTAGTACGGATGGTAATGTAGAGGAGTTGGTAAAGAGAATTGGTGCTGGCAGAATTGGTTATTTCAGGCAACCGGTAAATGTTGGAAAGCTTCGCAATTTGGAAACTTGCATCAAACTTTCCGAAGGAAAATACGTTCATTTATTGTATGGGGATACTGTTTTATTGCATGATTTTTATCTTGAAATTGAAAGCCTTTTTGAAGATTTTCCTAGAATTGGGGCAGCTTTCACTGATTTTGAATACATCAACGGAAAAGGTATAAAAATCTGGAATCATGATCGATTGCAGGTGTTAAGGGGTGTATTGAAAAACTGGTTACTCACCATTGCCAAACGTCAGGTAGTACAACCACCAGCAATGGTCATAAAAAGAAGTACATACGAGCATTTAGGGGCATATTTTGGAATGGAGTTTGGTTCATTTTGGGAAATGTCTGTTCGGGTGGCGGCTCATTACGAAGTTGGTTATTGCCCAAGGGTTTTGGCCAAATTCAGGGTTCATGGATCAAATATTGCTTTGAATTCAGATGATGCATTATTGAATATTCAGGAAATAGCAAAGGTCATTGGGATTATTCGCGGCTATCTGCCTCTAGAAAACCGAGATAAAATCAGTAAAGAGTCTAAAAAATATTTCGCCCAATATTATGCCAGACTTTCTCATAAAGTATACCACGAATTCAATCAACCCAAAGTTGCTTTACAACAAGCCTGGGGAGCATTGATGATGTACTTCAATCTTGATACGTTGAAATATTCCCTTTTACTTTTTCTAAAAGTATTAATTGGTTACAGACATATCAGAAACCTGATAGAGAAAATCTGATTAGTCAATCAAAACAGTCTGGTAATTGATGGCACAATGTTTGGCAAGCATTGCAGATATGCCACAATATTTCTCCATCGACAAATTTACTGCACGCTTAAATTTGTCTTCATCTTCGGCACTTACATTGCAGTGATACACTAATTCAATTGATTTAAACACTTTTGGATGCTCGTCTGTTTGTTCGGCTTCTGCAGTAATTTCTAATTGAGTAAAATGCACTTTCATTTTTTGTAGAATGTCTACAATATCCATTCCGCTGCATCCGCACAATGAAGCAAGCAACATTTTCTTAGGGCTCATTCCACTGTCTAACCCGCCACCTTCTTTTGTAGTATCTAATCGAACAATATGACCATCTGCATTGGCATCAAAAGCTAGTGCTTCTTTCCAAGTAGTAGTAACTTTCATAATCTATTTTTCTTTTAATTGAATTGCGTAGCTACAAAATCCCAATTTATTAGGTTCCACCAGTTATTAATATAATCGGGTCTTTTGTTTTGGTATTTTAAATAATAAGCATGTTCCCATACATCTAAACCCAATAATGGTTTTCCTTTCAATTCGCTGATGTCCATTAATGGATTGTCTTGATTGGGAGTTGAGCCAATAACTAATTTATTATCTGTCGTTAAAACCAACCATGCCCAACCACTTCCGAATCTATTTTTACCTGCATCAGTAAACTGTGTTTTAAACGCTTCGAATGAACCGAATGAACTATCTATTGCAGCTGCTAATTTACCACTAGGTTTAGTTGCAGTTCCAGGTTTCATACATTGCCAAAACAATTCATGATTGTAATGTCCGCCAGCATTGTTTCTCATCTTTGGCGAATAGGCTGAAATTTTTCGAAGTATGTTTTCTAATGACTGACTATTGATGTCTACTTTTTCTGCAACACAAGCGTCATTTAAGTTTTTTGCATAAGTAGCTGCATGTTTGCTATAATGAATTTCCATGGTCATTGCATCAATGAAAGGTTCTAATGCATTGTAGTTATATGGCAAGGGTTGTTGTACAAAATTGGCAAAATTATTATTGGAAGAAGCAAATCCAAATTTGGGTAAAACAGTCAATCCAATACCCGCCATTAACCCTGCTTTCCCGGTAGTTTTAATAAATGATCTTCTGCTATTGGGCGTTTTCATACAATTATATTGATTTGTTCTCTCTAAAGTTAGCGATAAATTCACGGACTCTTTTAAAAGTTCTGTAGTAGAACTCCTGGTTAAATAATTGCGAATCGCGCATGGCTTTGAAAATTAAAAATGCACCAATTGGTATTAAAATAAAAGTAGATAACCACATACCAAGAATGGCATTGGTTTGACCAGATTTTACGAATTTTTCTCCAAATGTGTTGAACAAGTGAAATATGACAAAGAATATAATGGCAAAAACCAATGGGGTGCCTAAACCTCCTTTTCTAATGATTGAACCCAATGGTGCTCCAATTAAAAACAATACCAAGCAGGCAACTGATAAGGTGAATTTTCTATGCCATTCAATTTCATGTAATTGCAATGATTGATATTTTTCAATATTATCTCTTGCCATCATATCAACTGTACCTTTAATGGTAGCCAATTGGTTGGAGGCAGATTCTTCAATAGAAGCTTTTAAGCTATCAGGGATTAATTTGTTTTTGGCAACTAATGGAAGTGGATGCTTGATTGGTTTGGTCCATCCCGTGTCTATATATCTTGCAAAACGCACATAAGGGGTAATGTCTTTATTTGATTTTTTAGCATAAAAAGTATCCAGATGTTTTAAAGAATCAATGGCATGATTCAGTTGACGAATACTTAACATTTTTGGGTCGTAAAATGCGCTATCGCCCGTTTTATTCATTTGAAAACTTTTCAAATCAAATACCTTCTTGTATTGACTGAATCCCATTCTTGTGAACTGCGTATTCGTAACATTTCTGGCCCCTTTTTCTTCGTAGCGCCAACCGTTTTTCAAAATGAATTCTAAAAATTGTTTATCCTTAGAAACACGCATTACACCACTTTCTGCAATCAATAAATTGTCTTGTAGATTATATCCTTTCTCAAAAATCACCACATCATGAATAATGCTATCGTTCTTTTCTTTCTTTCCCAATTTGATGACATATCCATCAATTTTATCATAAAAAATTCCTTCTTTAATATCAATGGATGGTTTAGAAACAATGATATCATATTTTAATGCAGATAATTTTAATTGGGTTACTGGAATAATATTATTAGCAAATAAAAAAGCCAGTCCGCAAATAAATAAAGTAATGATCAGTAAAGGGCGCATGAAACGCAATAACGGAATACCTGCAGCTTTAATGGCAACCAATTCAAAAGTTTCGCCTAAATTTCCAAAGGTCATGATCGAGGAAAACAAAAGCGCAAGTGGCAAAGCGGTAGGAACCCAAAACAAAGTGACCAGCCCAACTAATTTTAAAACAGTGATGATGTCAAGGCCTTTTCCTACCAGGTCATCTATGTATAACCAAAAAAATTGCATGGTCAAAACAAAGATCGAAATAAGGAATGCAGCTATGAACGGACCAACAAAAGATTTAATTATTAATATGTCGAGTTTTTTTATCACTAACCTGTCTTAATATTGTTGTTATGAGTGAAGCAAAAGTAACACTTTCGCCAAAGGAACTCGAATTGGTGAATAATGCAGACTGGATTTTAACAAAGAATCTTATAATTCAAAAAGTATACGACTTATTTGGGCAGGTTGCAGCATCCTATCAACAAGATGTAGCAAGGTTTACGGAGTTTAATGCTTCCACCACTTTTACCATTGCTCCAAAAATATCCAGGGGAGAGCAATACCAGCAATTACCCTATGTAATGCTCGATTTCCCTCGTTTTTTTACCGAACAAGACGTTTTTGCCATCCGTAGCTTTTTCTGGTGGGGGAATCATTGTAGTATTCATTTGGTTTTGAAAGGAGCATATTTAGCTAAATATGGCCCATCCATTGATCGGTATTTTAGTTTATTTGGAAAATATGCCAATGAAACAAAAGACTGGTACATTGGGGTTGGCACTGATCCATGGCAACATCATTTTGATCATTCCAATTATATTCCGATTGCTAATTGGAATGGAGATACGGTAACCCAATTGCCTTTTTTAAAATTGGCAAAAAAAATCCCACTACAAGAGTGGGATGATATTGATCAGTTTTTTGTGATTCATTTTAATAGAATTTTATCCATTCTATCTGAATATTAATCCGGCTTTTAAGCACCTAATCGGTGGAATAATTCTTTCACCTGATACTGCCATAATTGGCTCTGGTCTTTGATTTCATTCTTTTCAGCGAAATCTTTTATCACTAAAATAGTTTGATTGGAGATTTCTGTTTTTTCAATTCTGAATTCAAAGTATTCGTTCTTTTCTGAATGAAGCCAATGGAAACGGATAAATTTATTTTCTTCTTTATCCATAATTTCTGCCTTATCAGGCACACCGCCATTCCAAGAAAAACTATATACGTTTTCCCACTCATCTACTTTATCGGCAAACCATTCCTGTAAACCAGCTGGTGTTGCTAAAAAATCATATAAAATAACGGGAGAACATCTAACTGGAAATTCTAACGTAAATAACTGCTTCTTACTCATTAATTTCTCTTTAACCTTCATGGTAGCCGTGCAATAATATTAAATAATACCTATCTCCCAAATGTTTTTTTATAATTAACCTTTTTTTTACGTATTTATTATTATAGTTATTCCTTAAATTATTCGTATATTATTGATAATCAATCTTTTGAAGCATTTTTTTGAAAACTATTTTTATTTGATTAAATTCAATATTCCAAAATTTACCCTTTAAATTGGTTTATTATGAGTATGCGTCAACTCAAAATAACAAAGTCGATCACCAATAGAGAATCGCAAAGTTTAGAGAAGTATTTACAAGAAATAGGGAAAGTTGAACTCATAATGCCAGAAGAAGAAGTTCAATTGGCCATTCAAATTAAAAATGGAGATCAAAAAGCATTAGACAGATTGGTTAAATCTAATTTGCGTTTTGTGGTTTCTGTTGCAAAACAATACCAGAATCAAGGCCTCAGTTTATCCGATCTAATCAATGAAGGTAATTTAGGATTAATCAAAGCTGCATTGCGTTTTGATGAAACAAAGGGGTTTAAATTTATTTCTTATGCAGTGTGGTGGATTCGTCAAAGTATTTTACAGGCATTGGCAGAACAAAGCAGAATTGTTCGTCTTCCCTTGAATAAAGTAGGACTCACCAATAAAATAAGTAAGGCTTATCAACAATTAGAACAAGAATACGAAAGAGAACCCAATGCGCAGGAATTGGCCTTGTTTTTGGATATGCCCATTGAAGAAGTAATTGCTACAATGAGTGTGGGTTTCAGACATGTTAGCATGGATACACCAATTTCCGATGGGGAAGGCGGCACTTTAATGGATTTAATGGAAAATACCAATGCCTCCAGAACCGACGAAAAATTGGAGCATTTTGAATCCCTGCATGTAGAAATAGCTAGAAGCCTTCAAACATTAACTGACAGGCAAAAAGCAGTACTCTGCTTTTTCTTTGGAATTGGGGTAGATCATGCTCTCAGCTTAGAAGATATTGGCTCCCGTTTTAACCTCACTCGCGAAAGGGTCCGTCAAATAAAAGACAAAGCCATCAACAAGTTGCAATCTGCCAATCGGTCCAAGCAATTAAGGGTTTATTTAGGATAACTATTTCTTTGCTTTTACTCAACCCAGTATATTTGCAGTCTTTCAATAATGGGAGGGTGTAATTATGTTTCAGAATTTATCAGAAAAACTAGAGTCGGCGTTTAAAAACCTCAAAGGTGAATCACGCATTAACGACCTCAATATTGCCAATACGGTTAAAGACATTCGTAGGGCTTTATTAGATGCCGATGTGAATTTTAAAATTGCCAAAGAATTTACAGAGAAAGTAAGGGATAAAGCAGTTGGTGAAAAAGTAATCAACGCCATAAGTCCAGGCCAGTTGATGACCAAAATTGTGCAGGATGAATTAACAGAATTGATGGGTGGTACTGCGGCTTCATTCAATGCAGATGGTAATCCAGCCATCATTTTAATTGCTGGTTTACAGGGAAGTGGTAAAACTACTTTTACAGGTAAATTGGCCAATTATCTCAAAACCAAAAAAGGCAAATCGCCCCTGGTAGTTGCGGCCGATATATATCGCCCGGCTGCGATTGATCAGTTAACCGTTTTAGCCGAACAAATTGGTGTAAGCATTTATAGTGAAAGAGAGAATAAGGATGCGGTTTCAATTGTACAGAATGCTATTAAAGAAGCAAAAGCAACCAATAAAAATGTAATCATCATCGATACAGCAGGCCGATTGGCCATAGATGAAGTGATGATGACCGAAGTGGCCAATATTAAAAAAGCAGTGAATCCATCAGAGATCTTATTTGTAGTGGATTCAATGACTGGTCAGGATGCGGTAAATACTGCTAAAGCGTTCAATGATCGATTGGATTTTACAGGTGTAGTATTAACCAAATTAGATGGAGATACAAGAGGTGGAGCTGCATTAACCATCAAATACACGGTGGAAAAGCCCATCAAATTTGTAAGTAGTGGAGAGAAAATGGACACCCTCGATGTGTTTTATCCGGATAGGATGGCACAAAGAATTTTGGGAATGGGAGATATTACTTCATTGGTAGAAAAAGCCCAGGCCCAATTTGATGAAGCAGAAGCCAAGAAATTAGAGAAGAAAATTCGCAAAAATCAGTTCGATTTCCAGGATTTTATGGATCAATTACAACAGATTAAAAAAATGGGTAATCTGAAAGATTTGATGGGAATGATCCCTGGAGTGGGTAAAGCAGTAAAAGATATTGACATAAAAGACGATGCTTTTAAGGGAATTGAAGCCATGATCAGCTCTATGACACCTTTTGAAAGGGCAAATCCAGATTCACTTTCTCAAAGCAGAAGACTTAGGATTGCCAAAGGAAGCGGCAAGGACATACAAGATGTGAATGCTTTTATGAAGCAGTTTGAGCAAATGAAGCAGATGATGAAAATGATGAATAATATGCCAATGGGAGGTAAATTCCCAGGTATGAGAAGATAGATTTATAAAAAGCTTTGGATTTTTATGCCGAAAGGCATAATTTCGCGCTCCTAGAATACCTAGTTAAACCAATATTTAATCACGCCTTTAAATTTCTATTTATGGCAGTAAAAATGAGACTCCAGCGTCACGGGAGTAAAAAAAGACCATTCTACTTTATCGTAGTAGCTGATGGTCGTGCGCCAAGAGATGGTAAGTTTATCCAAAAAATTGGTACTTACAATCCATTAACAGTTCCTGCAACAATCCAGTTAGATCGTCAAAAAGCATTGGATTGGTTAAACAAAGGAGCTCAACCTACAGATACAGTTCGCAGAATCCTTTCATTTAAAGGAGTATTGTATTTGAAACACTTATTACGTGGTGTTAAATTAGGCTTGTTTGATGATGCAGCAGCGATGGTGAAATTCCAAGAGTGGCATACAGAGCATGAAGCCAATATCACTCGTAGAAATGACGAACACAAGAACAAACAACGTGCTAAAAAAGCATATGTTCCTGTAGTGAAAAAAGTAAAAGAAGAAGCAGCTGCTGAAGCACCTTCAGAAGAAGGAACAACAGAAGCATAGTTCATTCTATATTCTTAAAAAAGGGTTCGGTTTACCGAGCCCTTTTTATTTTTACCAATCCCAACGGGGTTTAATTAACTTGCATTCAATGAATGATTATATACATATCGGAAAAATAGTTGCCGCATTTGGAGTGAAGGGAGAAATTATTCTGACCCATTCATTAGGAAAGAAATCATCATTCACTGGTGTCAAAGCATTATTTGTTGAAGAAGTCAAAGGATCTTATATCCCATATTTTGTAGAAACAGCTAAAGCAAAAGATCAGGTAGAAACCATTGTGAAATTGGAAGGAGTGAGTACCAAAGAAGCAGCAGCAAGGCTCAATACCAAACCTGTTTGGTTATTGGATGCCGATTTTAGAAACCAGGCTGGTAAGGATGCGCCGATATCTTTATTGGGATACGAATTAATTACCGATGAAGACGAGAACCTTGGCCCAATTATAGAAGTGATCGAGCAACCTCATCAGGTTTTATTGCAAGTATTTTTGGATGGTAAGGAAGCGCTCATTCCATTGCATCAAGAAACCTTGGATAAGATTGATCGGAAAGCAAAAAAAGTTTTTGTAAGCCTTCCAAATGGATTATTAGATGTGTATCGCTAAGTAGATTATTTTTAATAGTGTCTGTTCCTCAACGTTATATTGCCCATTTTGACCTCGATTCATTTTTTGTAAGTGTAGAAGTAGTCAACAATCCTTCCTTAAAAGGCAAAGCAGTTATTGTAGGTGGTTCTAAAGAAAGAGGTGTTGTAACAACTTGTAGTTATGAAGCACGAAAGTTTGGTGTGAGAAGTGCCATGCCCATGCGCAAAGCAATGCAACTCTGCCCACATGCAATTTTGGTACAAGGAACAAGAGGGGAGTACTCTCGTTTTTCTCGATGGGTTACCGATATCATAGCCGCTAAAGCCCCTTTGTTTGAAAAAGCATCCATCGATGAATTTTACATAGACCTTACCGGGATGGATAAATATTTTGATCCCTATCAATGGACGATTGATTTGCGCAATGAAATTATTGATCAAACAAAGTTGCCTATTTCATTCGGACTGGCCACTAATAAAATGATTGCGAAAATTGCAACAGATGAAGCCAAGCCCAATGGGTATTTATTTGTTCAGCCTGGAATGGAAAAACAATTTTTAGCCCCATTGCCAGTCAATAAATTTTCCGGTGTTGGAGACAGTTTGCATCAGCGCTTAAATGCAATGGGCATCATTACCATCAAAGATTTGAGTGAAACGCCAGTTGCAATATTAGAAAAGCAAATTGGAAAATATGGTATTGATTTATGGAAGAAGTCGCAAGGCATTCATGAAGGAATTGTTCAGCCTTATCACGAAGCAAAATCTATTTCAACGGAACACACATTCGAATTCAATCAAACCGATGAAACTTTTTTATTGAGCGAACTGGTTCGAATGACTGAAAAAATTGCTTTTGAATTAAGGGGCGATAAAAAATTAGCAGGATGTATTGCAGTAAAAATTCGATATCCCGATTTTGAAACAACTTCCAAGCAAGTTGCAATTGATTATACCATGCGTGATGATGAATTGATACCAATAGCCATTAGTTTGTTTCATCAGTTGTACAAAAAGGAACAGCCTATTCGATTATTAGGGGTTCGATTAAGCGAACTAACCAGTCATGTATTGCAAGGCAGTTTATTTGCTGATATTGGCAAGAAAGACGAGCTCTATAAAGCGATAGATGATGTGAAAAACAAGTTTGGAAAATCAGCATTACAGAAAGCAAGGACAGTAAATCCCAAAAAATAAATTAAATAGTCTACTTATTTACTAGGATATTGTATATTTGTATCCTAAATCATTTTTATGAGTTTACGTTTAGGAGATGATGCGCCCAATTTTAAAGCACATACTAGCAAAGGGGATATAGATTTCTATGAATATTTAGGAAATAGCTGGGGAGTTCTTTTTTCGCACCCCGCTGATTATACACCAGTTTGTACAACGGAATTGGGTAAAACAGCTTTACTGGCTGCTGAGTTTGAAAAGCGCAATGTAAAAGTATTGGCACTCAGTGTAGATAGTTTAGGTAAGCACGAAGGCTGGATCAATGATATCAACGAAACACAACATACCACAGTTGGTTTTCCTATTGTTGCCGATGAAGATCGATCTATTGCAACTGCTTATGATATGATTCACCCAAATGCTTCACTTACGGCTACTGTTCGTTCCTTGTTTATCATTGGTCCGGATAAAAAAGTAAAACTAATGATTACCTATCCTGCTTCTACAGGAAGAAATTTTGTAGAAGTATTGAGAGTGATCGATTCACTTCAATTAACTGCTAACTACAGTGTTGCTACGCCTGCGGATTGGAAAGAGGGCGAAGATGTAATTGTAGTTCCTGCAGTAAGTACAGAAGATGCTATCAAAAAATTCCCTAAAGGTGTTAGAGTGGTGAAGCCTTATTTGCGATATACTCCACAACCAAATAAATAAGATCGTACTTGTTTTTATTGATTACTAGGCCCTGGATTTTTCAGGGCTTTTTAATGTAAGCACTATAAAAAATGCGTTAACTTTCCTTAAACGATTATTATGAGAAAGCTGCTTATTGTACAATTCCTTTTTTGGGTTGGATTGGTTCAAGCGCAAAAAACTTTCATTTATTGCGGTCAATTAGTGGATGTAGAAAATCAATCCATGCTGAAAGAAATGACCATCGTTACTGAAGGCAATAAAATAATAGACCTGCAAAAAGGATATACGGTTGCTGGCTCTGGAGATAAATTGATCGATTTGAAAAAGCTCACTGTAATGCCAGGACTTATTGATATGCATGTGCATATGGAAAGTGAAACTGGTCCTAATAAATACTTAGAGGGCTTTACCTGGAATGCAGGAGATTTTGCATTTCAATCAATTGTTTTTGCCGAAAAAACCCTGATGGCCGGATTTACATCAGTAAGGGATTTGGGAGGCTCTGGAGTAAATATTTCTTTACGCAATGCAATTAATAAAGAATGGGTGGTAGGACCAAGAGTTTATACGGCTGGAAAATCAATTGCAACAACTGGTGGTCATGCAGATCCGACTAATAATTATCGTAAAGATTTAATGGGAGACCCTGGGCCAAAAGAAGGTGTGGTGAATGGGGTAGAAGATTGTGCCAAAGCGGTTCGTCAACGTTATAAAGAAGGTTCAGATTTAATTAAAATCACCGCTACAGGTGGCGTTTTAAGTATGGCCAAAGATGGCAGCGGTGCACAATTTACAGAAGAAGAAATTAAAGCTATTGTTAGTACTGCCAAAGATTATGGATTTAAAGTAGCAGCCCATGCACATGGTGCCGAAGGGATGAAGCGTGCAGTGCTGGCTGGAGTAAACTCTATTGAACATGGCACTTATATGAGTGAAGAAGTGATGGATTTAATGAAGCAAAAAGGAACTTATTTGGTTCCTACCATAATTGCTGGCAAATCATCTGCTGACTCTGCAAAAAAACCTGGTTATTATCCAGAGATAGTTAGAGCAAAGGCCATGGTGGTTGGTAATTATATTCAAGCAACATTTGCCAAAGCCTATAAACGGGGAGTTAAAATTGCTTTTGGAACAGATGCTGGTGTATATGCACATGGAAAAAACTGGATTGAATTTCAATACATGACCGAAGCAGGCATGCCTATTTTAGAAGCAATAAAAACAGCTACAGTAAATGCGGCTGATCTGCTTGGTGATGATCGCTTAGGTAGTATAGAAAAAGATAAACTGGCTGATATAATTGCTGTTGATGGCGATCCGGTAAAAGATGTTTCTAGTATGGGTAGGGTAAAATTTGTTATGAAAAACGGAACTGTATATAAAACTGTTCAATAATGATTGAACCCATTATTTAGGCAGAATATTCCAGAACAACAATACCACCCTTCTTCTTTCATCATCTACTTTATAATCGGTAACCAGCTTACTTGGATATTCTTCCCCTTTACCTTTCTCAACAAATAAAAAGTCAATGGCTTTGATGTTTTTGTAATTAGGAATTTTCTTTTCAATAGAGAATTCCATTAAGTCTCCAATACTTACCGCACGCCATTCCGATAATTGCTGATTCATTTTTTCTTTGGTAACCGAACTGTCTTTTAATTTATCCATGATGGATTTATAAATATCCGACTCTGGATTGAATCCACTGGCATCTGCATATCCTAAAATAACCAATGTTGCTTTCTTTTCTACATCGGCATATTTATTATAAAATCCAACCAATGAATCTACCAGAGGCGAGAATAATTTTTCTGCAATATCTATTTTTTCAGAAGGGATATCATATTTGCCTGGCCCAAAAAAAGCAGCTAAATCAAACATGTGTTGCTGGTTAACAATGATATCCAAAGACTCATTGATCATGGTGAATCTACGTAAACGATAATTAGATTTCACTTTATAGCGATCAATTAATCCAAATGATGAATCTACTTTTGCTTGATTGTTTTTATATTCCCTTCTAGAAGTATTAATGGTTTTGTCGATAAATGAAACAGCATTTTTGAACGAATCTAAATCGGAAGAATATTTTGCAATTTTATTTTTAATGCTGTCGGCAATTTCCGCATCAATTACTTCAGATTTTAAGCGATCGTCCACTTTTTTCTTGGTATCCTCTACTATTTTAGATTCTGCTTTTTGTACAGAATCTGCCAATTGAACCTGTTGATTCATTTGTGCTTTTTTGCCACTATAACAAGATACAGCTAGCATGGAAATACTAACTATCGATACAACTGAAAAGACCTTCTTCATGGGTAATTATATTTTGGGGGCAGCTTTAATAAAAAAGTCATCTTTGCTTTTTTGTGGCTTAGCGCTTTTCTTTCTTCCTACAATGATAAAACTTTTATTGCTCTTTTCAGATGAAGAATCTGCTAATTCTTTAGCTGCTAGATCTTCGTCGGATATATAAGTTACAAATTTTGTTAAAAATTGCTTTTTATTGATTGTAACAAATAACAGTGCTTGGTTAGAGTTTTCGGCCGATTGATTATTATTTAAGCTTTTAGATAAAGCGACTGATTGTTTGTTTGTTTCAATTAAATCAATCAAATAAACTCCTGATCCTTTGCTCATAAATGGTAGACAAAGATAAATAATCAGCGCTATCCCAATCATCCAAATGGAAAAGAGGTATGTCTTATGTATATGAGCCTTATATGTTTTTTCTTTTGTCATATTACTACTTGGCTAAGTCGGTTTGTATTTTTTTAATTGCATCATCTATAAAATCTGTCGCCTCGTTAATGCTTTCAATTTGAATTTTAATGGTAACCCAGTCTGGTTCGATGTTCTTGTATTTTTCAATTATTTTTAATGGGTTAATTAAAGGTGATTGAGGACTCAATGTAGTAAAAGTTGTTTTTAAATTGTGCGCCAATGTATACACTTGTTCCATATTCCTGTTTTCACATGCTTCGTTTAATTGTTTGGTTTCCGAAGGATAGTGTTGATTGAATTGGTTCAGAAAATCAATGATGATTTCATTCTCATCCCCAAAAATTCTTTGTAAATTTTCAAGGTCAACAAATTGTTGTTTTTCAGAATCGTTCATATCTGCGTTTTTAGGGATGTATTTATTGAAAAGAGCAATTACTTTAGATTCATCTAAAGGTTTTGACATATAATCATTCATGCCTGCTTCCTTACATTTTTGAATTTCTGCCGGCATAGTATGTGCAGTCATTGCAATAATTGGTACAGAAGATTTTTTGGTTTCTCTGATCCATTTTGCAACACCATATCCATCAATAATCGGCATTTGAATATCTAATAAAACCAGGTCGTATTCATTGTTACTTAGAAGCTGAATTGTTTCATTTCCATCTTTCGATAGTGTAATGGTAAATCCCCAATTTTTAAATAAATATTTCAATAAAATCTGGTTCATTTTATTGTCTTCAGCAATTAATAGTTTGGCATGGGTGTTAAAATTCTTTAATACTGTAATTTTTCCTTTGGTGGAAGACTCTTGCGTTGCCAATAGATTAATGCTATACGGGATCACTGCAATAAATTCTGAACCAGCATTGATGGCACTTTTAACATCAATGGTTCCATTTTGTAAAGTGATCAATTGCTTTACAATTGATAATCCCAAACCTGTTCCTCCATATTTTCTAGTTGTAGCCGAATCTGCTTGTTCAAATCTTTCAAAAATAGTTTTCAATTTTTCTTCTGGAATACCAATACCTGTATCTTTTACTGAAAACTGTATGTAGGCGGTTTCTTCTTCTTTTTTTACCATTGAAATTTTCAATGAAATATTTCCACCTATGCTGGTGAACTTGATTGCATTCGATACCAGATTCGTTAATATTTGCTTCAATCGATCATCATCTCCGGTTAAGTTTAATGGCATCCCTTCTTCTAACTGACAGGAGAAATGAACTTTCTTTTCGGTAATCTGTACCTGAAAAAGCATCTCAATAAAATGGCTAATATCTTTTAAATTGAAGGGGGCTTTCGAAATCAATAGTTTACCTGCTTCTAATTTTGAAAAGTCTAAAATATCATTGATGATATATAATAAATTTTTACTCGAATGGTTGATAAAACTGATATACTCTTTTTGATCGGGATTGAGTTGGGTCTCTGCAGCCAGATTACTAAATCCAATAATCGAATTGAGTGGAGTTCTTATTTCGTGACTCATGTTTGCTAAGAACTGCTCTTTTATAGATCCAGCGATGTCTGCTTTTTCTTTTGCTTTACCCAGTGCAATGATCAATTGATTGTTTTTTACCAAATGCCTGATGATAAGAGTAGACGATAATAAAATGGTGATTAATGCAAATAAAGTGAGTGCACGGCTAATCAAAAGTACCTGATTAGATATAGTAGAGTTGTCTGAAATGGTTTTTTGCAGTTCATTTTCATATATAATCTGAATGTCGGATGCGGTAATATAAATACTATCAATTAAATTTTTATTAGCTGGGTCGGTCAGTTTTTCTTTAGCTATAATGGCGCTTTTGCTATTCTGTAATATATCAACTGTTGTATTTATTTTTTCTTGTAATAGTCTATTTAAATCTGCAAAGTTGGTTTTTGCATTTCCATCTTTTGTTAATTTATTTACTTCAAGTATCAATAATTTAAGACTAACTGAACTATCAGTTATAGCTTTGGACATCACTAAATTGCCCGTATTGATTTGTTTTCTTGTTTCACTTTCTAAAAAATATACATGGTTGATAATTACTTGTAAAGCATTGTTTATTTGGAATGTTTTTACAGCCAATTCATTTCCCTTTTGCATCGACCGAATACTCTTATCTGATCTTGATTGTACAAAGAACAAAACAACCATCAATACGATTGATAGCATTAGAATAAAACTTAATGGGCGAATACTGATCTTTATCCTTTCCATTTTCTCAATTGTTGTAATAATGCTTTTAAATCTTTAGGAATGGGCGCTTCCAAATTATAATTTTCTCCATTCAAAGTAAAATTCAATAGGTAAGAATGCAAGCCCAATCGAGCTAAAATGGGCTTTTCTTCCTCAGCAGATTTTGCCAACTTAAAATTTCTTTTGATGGAAGAAAGTAAAATTGGTTTAGGGTCTCCATAAATTTCATCACAAACAATACTATGGCCAAGGTGTTGCATATGTACCCTGATCTGGTGAGTTCGGCCTGTGTGAATTTGAAATTGAACCCATGAATACAATCTAAAAGATTCCAACACTTCATAATCAGTAATGGAAGGTTTGCCTTTTACATGGGTGATCATTTTGGTGGTTTTCCCAGGATGCTCAGCAATAGCGGCATCAACAGTTCCAGAAGGATAAATCATTTGGCCGTTTACCAACCCAACATAAAATTTTTCCATCTCCCTGCCTTCAAATAATAACGACAGCTCTTTATGCGCTTCTTCTGTTTTGGCAAATACAATGATTCCACTGGTATTTCTATCCAATCGATGTACGGTATAGATATTTCCATAACGTTCTTTCAAAAAATCCTTTAAAGAAAGTTCCTTTCCTATTCTATCAGGAATGCTTAATAAACCAGCTGGTTTATTCAATGCAACAAAATCTTCATTTTCAAAAATAATTTCTAGGTGCATATGCTAAACTGCTTCTTTATTTTTTCTGATAAATGACTTGTTCATGAATTTTAATAAACGAATTTCTTTTTCATTTAATATTCTCCATTTACTTCTTTCTACATTTTTCTTGGTCAGGTTGGCAAACATGACCCTGTCCAATCCTTTCACATCGTATCCTAAATGCTCAAAAATTCTTCTTACAATTCTATTTCTTCCACTGTGAATTTCAATTCCAACCACGTTTTTACTTTTCGAATCGGCATATCCAACAGAATCAGCTTGTACAAAGCCATCTTCTAATGTTACTCCCGATACTATCAACTCAAGGTCTTTTTTAGTAACTGCTTTATCTAATGTTACTTCATAGATTTTTTTAACTTCAAATGATGGGTGCGTTAATTTCTGTGCCAATTCTCCATCATTGGTTAACAATAAAACACCAGTAGTATTTCTATCTAATCTCCCAACAGGATAAACCCTTTCTAAAGTAGCTCCTTTAATCAAATCTAAAACTGTTTTTCTTCCTTGCGGATCGTTGGCAGTAGTGATAAAATCTTTTGGCTTATTTAAAAGTATATATACATTGTTCTTTTGTAAGAATATGGCTTTGCCTTTTACTGTTACTTTATCTGCTTGAGAAACCTTGAAGCCTGGTTCAAATATTTTGTCACCATTTACGGTTACTTTTCCGCCCTTTACTAACTCAGCAGCTTCTCGTCTTCCGCAAACTCCAGCGTGGGCAATAAATTTATTGAGTGGAATCAATGAATCACGGTCTTGTGTTTCTGTATCAGATGCTTGCTCTGGTCCGTTGATTAATTTGGTTTTTCCTGGAGCAGTATTTCTCGGACCTTTTTTAAAATCTTTTTGTTGGTACGGTGTTTTTTTTCTTTCTGGATTTTTACCGATTGCTCTCTTATCATCCAGTTTTTTAGGTTCAATGACCTCGCCTCTTGCTTTGGCTTTTTTCAAAGCGCGCATTTCTTCTCCAGCAGCTCGGGCATCGGCTTTTACTTTTCTTTTTTCTTGACGATAGGATTCTTTGATTGCTGCCCCTTTTTTCTTTTCAGCAAATTTGCTGAAGTTGTCGGTTCTTTTCTTTTGCATTTTTTTTAGTTTGCTGTTTTACAACAGGAATATTTAATAACTCAATTCTTGTATCTCATCTTTCATCTTTCTTCTTTCTTCTTTCTTAATTCTTGTTCGCAAGTTGGCCACAAGCCGCATCAATATCTTTACCTCTACTTCGTCTTAAACGCGCATTCACTTTATTGCTTGCCAAAATATCCATGAATTGCTGCACATCTTCTTCGTCTGGTTTAGTAAACTTAAATGCATCAATACTATTGTATTCAATAATATTAATTAAGTCTGCAGGAATCTGACGAAACAATTTAGTCAACTCAGCTGCATCTTCAGGAGAGTCGTTTAAATTTTTAAATAAGATATATTCCAGGGTAATTTCATTCCCTGTTTTTTTATAAAAATAATTCAATGCATCTACCAGCACTTTAATGTTATTGGTTTCGTTGATAGGCATAATTTTATTGCGCTTCTCATCATTGGGTGCATGCAAGGATAAAGCCAATTTAAATTTAACCTGATCATCACCCAACATTTTAATTTGTTTGGCAACACCAGCAGTAGAAACGGTAATTCGCTTAGGGCTCATGAACAATCCATCTTCTGCAGTAATTCTTTCTATTGCTTTCAATACATTACTATAATTCATCAATGGTTCACCCATTCCCATGAAAACTATATTGGATAATTTTTTCTCAAAAACCTGTTCACTTTGCTGATTAATTAATACCACTTGGTCTACAATCTCATCAAATGTGAGGTTCCTTTTTCTATCCATATAACCGGTTGCACAAAACTTACAACTTAAACTACAGCCTATTTGAGAAGACACACAAGCTGTTTTTCTTGCTTCAGTAGGAATTAATACACCTTCAATAGCATGACCGTCAAAAGTTTTGAAACGGCTTTTTACAGTACCGTCACTACTGTATTGTGTAGCATCCACTTTTAATGCAGGTAATGAAAAATCGTTGGACAGTTTTGCCCTTAAATCTTTACTAAGATTACTCATTGCCTCAAAACTATGGGCATGTTTCTGCCAAAGCCATTCCTGCACTTGTTTCAATCTAAAATTCTTCTCGCCAATCTCATTAAAGTATTTTTCCAACTCATCTTGGCTCAGGTGGCGAATATTTGGTAAAGGGGCACTCATGAGGCAAAGATAGCCCGATAAGCCCCAAACCCGTATTTATCCTATAAATTATATCTTGCAAGCTCATTGAAACCATTATTATATGTCAAATGCTTGTTATGTGATAGATGCTGTAAGAACGCCAATCGGCAGATATGGGGGCAAATTGAGTAGTATCAGGCCTGATGATTTATTGGCGCATGTGATTACCGCTTTGATGCAAAGAAACCCGAATATAGACCCAAATGCTATTGAAGATGTGATTGCAGGGGCGGCTAATCAGGCGGGAGAAGACAATCGAGATGTAGCAAGAATGGCTGCATTATTAGCGGGTTTGCCTATAACTGTGGGAGGCAACACCGTGAATAGGCTTTGTGCCAGCGGATTACAGGCTATTATGGATGCATCTAGGGCCATCATGTGTAACGAAGGATTATTTTATATAGCTGGAGGGGTAGAAAGTATGACCAGGGCCCCATTTGTAACTGCGAAATCGGATGGAGCTTGGAATAGAAAAGTAGAAACCTATGATACTACCATTGGCTGGAGGTTTACCAATAAAAAACTGGCATCAATGTACCATCCGTTCAGTATGGGTGAAACAGCAGAAAACGTAGCGAAACAATGGAAAATAAGCAGAGAAGAGCAGGACTTATTTGCGTTTTCTTCTCAACAAAAATATGCAGCAGCATTGGCTGGCGGAAAATGGGAGGATGAGCTGGTTGCGGTTGAAATGATCAATGATCAATTAATTACCTGGTTTAACCAAGACGAACATCCGAGAGCAACTACATTAGAAAAGCTCGCCAGTTTAAAACCTGCATTTGCTAAGGATGGTTCAGTTACTGCGGGCAATTCTTCAGGTATTAATGATGGGGCTTCTGCTTTATTATTGGCCAGTGAAGAAGCAGTAAAATTATTTGATCTTAAACCTTTAGCGCGTATTGTAAGCATGGGAGTAGCAGGAGTAGACCCGTCTATAATGGGTATTGGCCCAGTACCTGCATCACAAAAAGCTTTGAAAAGAGCTGGTTTAACAACTAAAGATCTTGATTTAGTGGAACTCAATGAGGCATTTGCTTCGCAGAGCCTTGCTTGTATCAATGATTTGGCTTTAGACGCTTCTAAAGTGAATGTAAATGGCGGAGCAATTGCATTGGGACATCCGCTAGGATGCAGTGGGGCGCGTATTTCTACCAGTTTGCTTCACGAGATGTTTAGACAAAAGGCAAAATATGGGTTAGCCAGCATGTGCGTAGGTGTAGGACAAGGGGCAGCCATCATTTATGAAGGGTTGTAACTTTTTAGGCTAATATTTGTTTAATATCATGGAGTTTAAAAAATCCTTATTTTGTACAAAATTTAAAAATCTTTTTATGAAGAAATTATTCCTTTTTTCTTTGATGATAATCTGTATGTCAGTTGCAGCAAGTGCTCAAACTGATACTACTTTACAACAGTATGCAGGCAAATACAAATTTGGAGAGGGCAGTGTAATTGCAGAAGCCACTGTTAATGTAGATAATGGGGCTTTAGTTGTAGTTACTTCTTATGGAAGTTCTCCAATGGTAAAGCAGGCAGACGATGTATTTGCAGTAACTGCTTTTCAAGGTACTGCAGCATTCAAAAGAAATGATGCTAAAAAAGTGGTTGGTGTAAGTATCAATGCAATGGGTTATACCCTAGAAGGTACCAAAGAAGAAAGCGGACTGAATAATTTATTTTTATATCGAAAGAGTTGGAAAAAATAAGGGAAGCAATGCATTTTATTTTTTTGTTTGAAATAAATACATCGTTCGCTGCTGAGAAATGCATTTACTCATATACTGACTCTCTCTAATAATGCATTTCTCAAAGGCTCACTCTTGTATTTATTTCAAACATTTTAATATAATAAACAATGCTTTGAAAAATTTGCATAAACGAGCCTTTTAGAAATGCTAAAATGTAGAAACCAAAATAAACGAAACTGCATTTCTAAGCAGCGAGTGATGCAAATTTTCAAAGCTGCAATTTGATAGCATTAAATAAGCCTCAAGATGTGGGGCTTATTTTTTTAAAATAGTTGTTGTGCAAGTTCAGTTTGCAGAACGGTTTTTTGCTCACCCGTTTGAATATTTTTAATATTACAAGTACCTTCTGCTAACTCTTTCGTGCCTAAAATAATCACATATGGAATGGATTTTTTCTCTGCATATTTAAACTGCTTATCCATTTTAGCATTTTCATGAAATAGTTCTGAAGCAATTCCGTGATTTCTTAATTCTTGCATCAATTCATATGCTTTTTTGCTTTCTCCTTCTCCTAAATGAAAGAACAATACTTTAGTTCCTTTTTGTACTTCATCAGGAAATAATTGCAACTCTTCCAGCACATCATAAATTCGGTCAACCCCAAAGCTGATGCCTACTCCAGGCACATTGGGTACTCCAAACAAACCAGTTAAATCGTCGTATCTGCCTCCTCCACCAATACTACCCATTTGTACTCCTATGGCTTTCACTTCAAATATAATTCCTGTATAGTAATTTAATCCTCTTGCGAGGGTTAAATCAATTAAGAGTGAAGAATTAAGCGTTTTGAATGATGAATTAATCAATACATGCTCTATTTCTGCAATGCCTTCTTTGCCCATTTCATTTTCACCCAATAATTTTTTTATCTGAACTAATTTATTTTCATTTGTTCCATCGATCAATAAATATTTTTCTATGGTATTTATTTGATCAACCGTTAAACCATTATTCAATAATTCTTCCTTTACTTTTTCCAATCCAATTTTATCTAACTTATCTATTGCAATTGTTATAGGAATGAGCATTTCGGAACCCCCACAAATTGCTGCAAGCGCTGCCAGTATTTTTCTACTATTAATTCTTATTTCAACAGGCAATTGCAGTTTTTCGAAAACCGCTGCATATAAATTGGTTAATTCTATTTCATTTAACAAAGATTGACTACCTACTACATCTGCATCGCATTGATAAAACTCTCTGTACCTTCCCTTTTGAGGTCGGTCGGCCCTCCAAACAGGTTGAATTTGATACCGCTTAAATGGTAAAGTTAATTGACCATAATTCATGGCCACATAGCGCGCAAATGGAATGGTTAAATCGTAACGCAATGCACGCTCTGTTATTCCTTTGTTATTTTTCCCTTCTAAAATTTTATCAAAATCAGCAATAGCTTGTTCTTTTTTAGTAGGATTATCCAGGCCGTTGTTTAAAATTTTAAAGATCAATTTATCTCCCTCTTCCCCATATTTGCCCATTAAAGTATCCAGATTTTCCATAGAAGGTGTCTCCAAAGGCTGAAATCCATATAATTCGAATACAGAGCGAATAGTATTGAAGATATAATTGCGTTTTTGTACAACACCAGCATTAAAATCCCTGGTTCCCTGCGGTATAGATGGTTTACTCATGGCGCAAAACTAATTCATTTAAATTTTTCAATGATTTTATCGCAGGCTTTGTTTAATAATTCAAATACTTCGTGAAATCCTTCCTCTCCTCCATACCATGGGTCGGGCACTTCTTTATTTTGAAATGGGAATAACTCATTTAAAATAAGATCAACTTTTTTTTCATTCCAATGAGCATCACTCATTTTACGAATAGTGGCATAATTGGATTGATCCATTGCATAAATATGATCGAACCGAATCATATCTTCTGTTTTAAACTGCCTGCATTTTTGTTGGCTAATATCAATTCCATGAAGCAGTGATACTTTTTGGGATAGATGATGAGGGGCTTCACCTACATGATATTCGGCAGTTCCAGCACTATCAACTATCCAGTTTAAGTTATGCAGTTTAATTTTTTCTCCTAAAATGCCTTCAGCCATTGGACTGCGACAAATATTTCCTAAACAAACCATTAAGATTTTCATGTATATAAAGGTACTAATTAACTGTTTTTTTAACTAACAGTTATTAGTTTAAGATATTCTTCTTATGGAATTATAAAAACCCTGCATCTCAGAAGAAATATTTACTAAATTGCCCATCCCAAACTCAGCAAATGGAGAATAGTTATAGAGAAAGAAGCAATAAGGGGTATAATAATTTCAGGCGTGTCTATGATATTACCATGGCAGTTCTATTTTTATCGATGGCGATTGCTATGTTTTATATGGATCGGTTTAAGTTGAATCTGGTTATTGCAGAAGATATTGGTTTTAGGTACTTTTTTGGATCTATCTGTTTATTGTATGGGGGTTTTAGATTGTACAGAGGAGTAAAGCAGCAAGAGAAAATATGAGGAGCAATTTCATTTTACATTCATTCATCATTATTGCACTAACATTTGTTTCTTGTAATGGTAATAATGAAATAGAAGATACCAGAGATACCCCCACAAAAGGGAGCATTAATATTAGTGTGGATGAGAGTTTTAAGCCTGTAATTGAAGAACAGCTCAGGGTGCACCATAGTTCTTTTCCGGCAACCAAGATCAATGTTAGCTATAAATCGGAGGCTGAATGCTTTAGGGATTTGCAGAAAGATAGCACCAGAATGATCATTGTTGCCAAAGGTTTAACGGAAAAAGAAGCGGAGTATTACAAAAGCATATTATCTTACAAGCCTCAATACGGAGAGCTGGCTTATGATGCTGTTGCGGTGATTGTAAATAAAGATGCCAAAGACAGTATTTTCAGTTTCAAAGACATGCAGGAAATATTGAGTGGCAAACAAAGCCTTACAGCGGTGATGGATGGTAAATCAGCAACAAGTACTGTTCGGTATTTAAAAGACAGTGTGTTGAAAAAAGGAGAGTTTGGAAAAAATGTTGTAGCGGTAAATAATAGTCAAGAGGTCATTGATATAGTTGCTCAAAGAAAAGATGTAATCGGTTTTGTTGGATTGAGTTGGATCGGAGATTCATACGATCCTAAACAAGTGGCATATTTACAAAAGATCAGGTTGTCGAGAATAGAATGTACTGCTTGTTTAGAAAAAAACATTTACGCAAAGCCTTCACAGGCAACGATTACAAGAGGAGAATATCCTTTGGCACGGCCCTTGTACTATATACTGAAAGAAAATACAGCTGGCTTAGGAACCGGCTTTATGAATTTCATGAGTTTAGAAAGGGGTCAACTGATTTTCAGAAGAGCATTTTTAGCACCAGCTAAAATGGCTTTTCAAAAAAGATTAAGTACAATTAAACAGGAATAAAGAACAACTATAAAAAAAGGAAACATGAAGAAGAATGTTGCTTTGCTATTTGCAGCTTTGTTTGCAGTGCAGATTTTAACAGCACAATTGTCGGAAGGCATCAAAATGCTGAATTACGACAAACAGAAATCTGCAAAAGAACTGTTGCAGAAAGTGTATGATGCTAACCCTAAAGACCCTCAGAGTATATATTGGTTGGGTCAGGCCTTTTTAGCTGGTAGCGGAACTGTTGTAACTAAAGAAGATTTAGCTGCAGCAAAAGCCATTTACCAAAAGGGATTACAGGAAATAGGTAGCGATCCATGGCTTTTGGTAGGTATGGGACATCTTGAATTATTAGAGGGAGGAGACCTGAATTCTGCAAAGCAAAAATTTGAGCAAGCCGTTACTGCATCTACCGAAACAAAAGGTAAGAATAAGGGCAAACCCAATCCGGCAATTTTAAATGCAATAGGTCGTGCCAATGCAGATGGAGCATCTACAAAAGGAGATCCTATTTATGCCATCGATAAACTTAAACAAGCAGGTTCAATTGACTTGTTGAGCCCAGATATTTTTATCAATATGGGTATCAACTATCGTAAAACTGGCGGTGAAAATGGAGGTGAAGCAGTAAAAGCTTTTCAGGAAGCCATTGTAAGAGATCCAAAGAGTGCTATAGGTAATTTTCAAATTGGGAAAATCTATTTAAGTCAAAACAATAAAGAGCAGTTTGAGCAATATTTTAATAGTGCTATTGCTGCGGATCCAACTTTCCCTCCAGTCTATTATACCTATTATTCTTATTATTCAAATAGAGATGTATCAAAAGCAAAAGAATATTTAGATAAGTATTTAGCCAATGCAGATAAAGATCCTCGCAATGATTTATTTCGTGCAGATTATTTATTCCGTGCAGGACAATACGACGAGTCATTGGCAAAAACCAAGGAATTGGAAGCGGCTGTTGGTTTAAAAACATTGCCTCGTTTAGGCGTGGTATATGCATATAATTACGATAGAAAAGGGGATTCAGTTCAAGCGAAAAAATACATTGACGAATTCTTGCAAACCGCACCAGCAGAAGAGATTCAGCCTTCCGACTACGAATTAGGTATTAAGATTGCTACTAAATTTCCGGGTAATGAAGCACTTGCTTCTGGTTATGTAGAAAAAGCGGTGAATATGGATACTGTTAAAGCCAATAAAATTGCTTTAATGACTCAGGCAGCCACTTCATTTGGAAAATCAAAAGCTTACAAAGAACAATTGTATTGGTTAACAAAAGCGGCTGATTTAAAAGGGAAAATGAGTGAAGCAGAATATTATGCAATTACTTCAGCATCATTCAATGCCAAAGAATACATTCAAACCTTGAACTTTGCAAAAGGGTATATGGCTGCATTTCCTGATAAATCTCAGCCTTATAGTTTCTTTAAAAGAGCGGCGATGGCCCATAGCGCAGATTCTGCCATGATCATTGTTCAATTGAATTATTTGGATTCTGTATATGCTGCTGTAGATAAGGAAAAGAACAAAAAGAATATTTTTGTGGATGAATATTTCAAATTGATCTATTATGTTAATAGGTTCAATGAGATCAAAAAAAGACCTGATTTTAAAGTAACCACCAACGGTCAAAAAACTCCCGCTGTAGAAGAATTCTTAGCAACCTGCCAAAAGGCAATTGATGTAACTGATAGAATGGTTGCTTTGTACCCTGATGCTGCAGATGAGAATAATAAATTTGCCATGGAACAAAAAGCCAGTATTCAAAAAAATATCGATTATTATTCCAAACCACAAGGTAAATAGGCTTTGGAATAGCTAAAAAATGCCCTTTTTTAGCAAAATTGGAAAATAACTTCTATAAAATACTCCTCAATTTGAGGAGTATTTCTTTTATATGCTTCACAGGCTTATTTTTGCGTACTTAAAAAGCAATATGGGTTGGATTTTCTCTTTAATTGACGCAAGTGCCACTAATTCAGCGGCCAATTTCTTTCCAATAGGGTTACAATTGATTTTTGCAGCCGGTTTTGTGGCTACAATGATTGCATTATCAGCCTGGGTAGGTCCCAAAAGAAAAACAGCAGATAAGTTGGAGAACTTTGCCAGTGGTATTGAATCCCATGGAAATGCGCGTCAGCCAATGGCAATTAAGTACTTCTTAGTAGCTATTCTGTTTGTTTTATTTGACGTAGAAGTAATTTTCTTCTATCCTTATGCGGTTAATTTCAGGGAATTGGGTTGGAATGGATTTTTTGCCGTATTGATGTTTGTTGCGCTCTTTTTAGTTGGATTTATTTATATCATCAAAAAAGGAGCATTGAAATGGGAAGATTAATGAATGAGGCTAAATTTCTAAGCCAAAATCATTAATCAATCGTAAAAAATGAACTTAGCATTCAGTTGTTGGTTAAATAGGAAGTAACATTCTCAATAACCAATAACCAATAACAAATAACTAATAAATTATGTCTCGTCCTGTTAGGTTTAACATACACCCTATCGAAGCTAAAACAGCAGATGCTATAGGAAATGCTCCTGCTCCAGAAGGGTATGGTGGAGATGGGTTTTTTACTGCTCGCTTAAGTGATGTGGTAGGCCTGGCCCGCAAAAACTCTTTATGGCCTTTACCTTTCGCAACTTCTTGCTGTGGTATCGAATTCATGGGTACCATGGGATCTCATTACGATTTATCTAGATTTGGTTCTGAAAGAGTGGGTTTCTCCCCACGTCAGTGTGATCTATTAATGGTTATGGGAACCATTGCCAAGAAAATGGGTCCGGTTCTTCGCCAGGTTTATTTGCAGATGGCAGAGCCACGTTGGGTGATTGCTGTTGGTGCTTGCGCATCCAGTGGAGGCATATTTGATACCTACAGTGTTTTACAAGGAATTGACCAAGTGATTCCTGTAGATGTATATGTGCCAGGATGTCCTCCAAGGCCAGAAGCGATTTTAGATGGATTTATGAAAATCCAAGATTTAGTAGGGCAAGAAAGTATTAGAAGAAGAAATGGAGAACAATACAAAGCATTGTTGAACGGATACGGAATAGATTAAACAATAATTAATTCTTGAATGGCTATTGATAACCAATATATACAAGCAAAGCTGACTGAAAAGTTTGGAGACATGGTTTCTAACTTTGATGATAGTTATGGTATGCTTTCTTTTGAAGCACCTAAAGAACAGAATTTGAAAGTATTGCAATATTTGTTTGATGAACCTACGCTGGGTTTTCAATTTTTAACGGACCTCTGTGCCGTTAATTATCCTGATGATAAAGGAAGAGAATTAGCAGTTGTGTATCATCTGCATAACCTTGCAGAAAATACCAGAATTCGTTTTAAAGTATTTACATCCATTGATAATACAGATGTTTATACTGCTTCTAAATTATATGCTGCAGCTGATTGGATGGAAAGAGAAACTTTTGATTTCTATGGTGTCAATTTTGTAGGGCATCATAATCTCAAAAGAATTTTAAATGTTGATGAAATGGATTATTTCCCTTTAAGAAAGGAATATCCACTAGAAGATCAAACCAGAATTGATAAAGACGACGAAATGTTTGGAAGAGGATAAAATCAAACTAATAATGACAGAACATCACCACCATATTACATTACCTGAGGGTTCCATTGAAAAGCAAACCACTACATTAAATGTAGGGCCTACTCATCCTGCAACACATGGAGTGTTTCAAAATATCATGGAATTGGATGGAGAGCGTGTGGTTTCTACAGAACAAACTGTTGGATACATTCACCGCGCTTTTGAAAAATTAGCAGAACGACGTCCTCTTTATCAGGTTACACCAATTACAGATCGCTTAAATTATTGCAGCAGCCCAATTAATAATATGGGCTGGCATTTAACCTGCGAAAAATTATTGGGTGTTGAAACGCCAAAGCGAGTTGATTATTTGAGGGTGATCATTATGGAGCTTGCTAGAATCTCCGATCATTTAATTTGTAATTCAATTGTTGGTGTAGATACCGGCGCATACACCGGATTTTTATATGTAATGCAATACCGTGAATTAATCTATGAAATATATGAAGAAGTATGTGGGTCCCGCCTTACTACTAATATTGGGCGTATTGGCGGCTTTGAAAGGAATTTCACAAATACAGCATTTACGAAACTCGAGAAATTCTTAAAAGAATATCCGAAAGTGTTGAAGGAATTTGAAAACCTTTTTGCACGCAATCGCATTTTTATGGAACGTACGATTGGTGGCGGTGCCATCAGTGCAGATCGTGCTTTGAATTATGGATTTACAGGACCCAATTTACGTGCAGCTGGTGTTGATTATGATGTTCGTGTACACAGTCCATACAGTAGTTACGAAGATTTTCAATTTGATATACCTGTTGGTAAAACAGGCGATAATTATGATCGATTCTTGGTACGTAATCAAGAAATGTGGCAGAGTTTAAGCATTATCGAACAAGCCTATCAAAAGATTCAAGGATTCAAAGGAGCTGAAGCAGAAATATATCATGCTGATGTACCGGAATATTATCTTCCTAAAAAAGAAGATGTATATACCAAAATGGAAGCATTGATCTGGCATTTTAAAATCATCATGGGTGAAGTTGATATGCCGAAGGGTGAAGTGTATAAATCGGTAGAAGGAGGTAATGGTGAGTTGGGATTCTATTTGATTAGTGATGGAGGAAGAACGCCTTTCAGACTGCATTTCCGCAGACCTTGCTTTATTTATTATCAGGCTTATCCTGAATTAATTAAAGGAGGAATGTTGAGTGATGCAATTGTAACAATGAGTAGTTTGAATTTGATAGCAGGGGAGCTTGATGCTTAACCCACCCCCTAACCCCCTAAAGGGGGAAAGGGATTGAAAGAAATAATATTTTTTAACCACTTGAACTTTAAATAAAGTTTAAGACAAAGCCCCTTTAGGGGTTGGGGTAGTATGATACAATTTTCAAATGAGCAAATGACTGAGTTTAACAGACTCGTAAGTCATTATCCCGAAGGGAAACAGAAAAGCGCTTTGCTTCCTGTTTTACATTTGGCGCAAAATAGTTTTGGCGGATGGTTGAGTTCAGATACCATGGATTATGTAGCATCATTGTTACAAATCAAACCTATTGAAGTATATGAAGTAGCTACATTCTACAGCATGTACAATTTAAAGCCAGTTGGTAAATACATGTTTGAAGTATGTCAAACTGGTCCATGTATGATCAGCGGTTGCGATGATATCATTGACTATATAGGAAAAAAATTGGGCATTAAACCAGGAGAAACAACAGCTGATGGATTATTCACTTTAAAAACAGTTGAGTGTTTAGGTGCTTGTGGTTATGCGCCGATGATGCAGATGGGAAAAACCTATAGAGAACATTTAACAAAAGAAAAAGTAGACACTATAATAGCTGAATGCAGAACTAATGCAGCAGCAAATAATTAAAATAAAGAGCTAATGCCGATTGGTTCAATCGCGTACTGGCAAACTGAAAGTTATGGGTGTAAAAATATTATTAGACAAAGCACATGTAGAAGGCATACGCTACTTTGATGTATATCGCCGCGAAGGTGGTTATCAAGCAGCGGAGAAAGCATTAAAAGAAATGTCTACTGATGCTATTGTTGAAGAGGTGAAGAAAAGTGGTTTGAGAGGAAGAGGTGGTGCAGGATTTCCTGCGGGAATGAAATGGAGCTTTATTGCAAAACCAGAAGGTGTACCTCGTCATTTGGTTTGTAATGCAGATGAAAGTGAGCCTGGTACTTTTAAAGACAGGTATTTGATGGAGTTTTTACCTCATTTACTCATTGAAGGATTGCTCATTTCTTCATATGCATTGGGCAGCCATGATACATACATTTATATCCGTGGAGAATATGCTTGGATCGTGGATATTTTAGAACAAGCCATTGAAGAAGCAAAAGCGAATGGATTTTTAGGAAAAAATATTTTAGGTACCGGATTCGATTGTAATATTTATGTGCATCGTGGTGCTGGTGCTTATATCTGCGGCGAAGAAACGGCATTGATTGAATCATTGGAAGGTAAAAGAGGAAACCCTCGTATCAAGCCTCCATTCCCTGCTATTCAAGGGGTGTGGCAAAGACCAACGGTTGTAAATAATGTAGAAACCTTGGCTGCTGTTGTTCCCATCATTAAAATGGGTGGAGATGAATATGCAAAAATTGGAGTGGGTCGCTCAACTGGTACAAAATTAATTTCAGCATGTGGTAATATTAATAAGCCAGGTGTGTATGAAATTGATATGACCATTTCAGTAGAAGAATTTATTTATTCCGATGAATATTGCGGTGGTATTGCCAATGGAAAAAGATTGAAAGCTTGCATCCCTGGCGGATCTTCAGTTCCAATTTTACCTGCTAATTTATTATTACGTACTGCAAAGGGCGAACCTCGTTTAATGAATTATGAAGGATTGAGTGATGGAGGTTTTGCAACTGGATCGATGTTGGGTTCTGGTGGGTTTATCGTTTTAGATGAAGACCAGTGTATTGTAAAGAACACGTATACCTTGGCTCGTTTTTATCGTCATGAAAGTTGCGGACAATGTTCTCCATGCAGAGAAGGAACCGGATGGATGGAAAAGATCTTGAAAAGCATCGAAACAGGAAATGGCAAGATGAGCGATATCGATTTATTATGGGATATTCAACGCAAGATAGAAGGGAACACCATTTGTCCTTTGGGTGATGCTGCTGCCTGGCCTGTAGCTGCAGCAATTCGTCATTTCAGGGATGAATTTGAATGGCATGTGTTGAATCCGGAAGAATCACAAAAAAGAAATTACGGACTGGCGCATTATGCCGATCCGATTCATGTACCAGCTTAATGAATATATGTCTGAACAACCATTATTTAAAGTAACAATCGATAATATCACGATTGAAGTGCCAGCAGGAACTACCGTTCTGAATGCCGCACGTAAAATTGGTGGCGAAGTAGCTCCTCCTGCTATGTGTTATTATAGCAAGCTGGAAGGTAGTGGAGGAAAATGCAGAACCTGTTTAGTAGAAGTAAGCAAAGGCTCTGAAAAAGATCCAAGACCAATGCCTAAACTGGTAGCAAGTTGCAGAACAACTGTAATGGATGGAATGGAAGTGAAGAATATCACCAGCGAAAAAGTGATAGATGCACGCAATGGGGTGGTAGAATTTTTATTGATCAATCATCCTTTGGATTGTCCGGTTTGCGATCAGGCAGGAGAATGCCATTTACAAGATTTAAGTTACGAGCATGGAAAAGAAGGCACTCGTTATGAATTTCAAAGAAGAACTTTCAAGAAACACGATATAGGTCCTTATATACAACTGCACATGACTCGTTGTATACTTTGTTACAGATGCGTGTACACTGCAGATCAGTTAACCAATAAAAGAGAACATGGTATTCTCGACAGAGGAGATCATTCGGAAATTGCGACATTCATTGAAAAGAGTTTAGATAACGATTTTATTGGAAACGTAATTGATGTTTGCCCTGTGGGAGCTTTAACAGATAAAACTTTCCGTTTTAAAAATCGTGTTTGGTTTTTAAAACCAATGGATGCTCACAGAGATTGTCCTACTTGTAGCGGAAAAGTTACTTTGTGGAATAGAGGCGATGAAGTATTTAGAGTAACAGCAAGAAAAGACCAGTGGGGTGAGGTGGAAGATTGGATTTGTAATACTTGCCGTTTTGAGAAAAAGAAAACCAGTGATTGGATAATAGAAGGTCCGAGAATGATTGACCGTCACTCTGTAATTGCTCAAGGGCATTATGCAGGAAATGTAGGTACAACTATTCCAACGGAAATATTTGAAAAAGTACACCATGGACGTCAACCCAATTTATTGATGGATATTCATGATGTGAGTAATGTAAACAAACCTGAAATTCATTTGAGTTTGTTAGAAAGACCAGCTCATTCAACCGACTTTAAACCTAATCAAGATTAATTCATAACGCATGACACTATTGGCTTTTGATTGGATTTTAATGGTAGAGAAATTGATTCTGATTGCAATCATTGTGTTTGCAAGTTTGGGGATTGCTTTGTATACCACTTTTGCAGAACGCAAAGTGGCAGCTATATTGCAAGATCGCCCAGGACCAAACAGAGCAGGACCTTTTGGATTATTACAACCATTTGCGGATGGTTTGAAATTGATCATGAAAGAAGAGATCATTCCTAACTCTGCCAGTAAAGCATTGTTTATTTTGGGTCCTGGTCTGGCCATGACAGCTGCTTTAATGACCTGTTCGGTTATTCCATGGAGTAGCCATGTTGAATTATTCGGTCGAAAAATAGATTTACAAATTGCAGACATTAATATAGGTATCTTATACATTTTTGGTGTAGTAAGCTTAGGTGTTTATGGAATAATGATTGGAGGCTGGGCATCGAATAATAAATTTTCTTTGATGGCTGCATTGAGAGGTGCTTCTCAAGCCATTAGTTATGAATTAGCAATGGGTCTTTCTTTAATTGCTGTATTAATGATTTCAGGTTCATTGAGTTTAAAAACAATTGTTGAGGAACAAATGGCGGCGGGTTCATTATGGAATATTGCCTATCAACCTTTGGGCTTTGTAATATTTTTCATATGTGCTTTAGCAGAATGTAACAGAACTCCATTCGATTTACCTGAAGCAGAAAATGAATTGAATTTCGGATACCACCAGGAATACTCTTCTATGAAATTGGGATTTTATCTATTCTCCGAATACATTAATATGATCATGAGTAGTGCTGTTATGGCTTGCTTGTTTTTTGGTGGATACGATATTCCATTTTTAAATGAAGCAAAATTGGCGCCAAATGTTGCAGCAATTCTTGGACTACTTGCTTTATTGACCAAGATTGTGATTTTTATTTTTGTGTTTATGTGGATCAGGTGGACCATCCCACGTTTTCGTTACGATCAGTTAATGAATGTGGGTTGGAAAAAATTAATTCCGTTGGCATTATTTAATATGTTGTTAACTGGAGCTTTGATTTTGTGGAAACAGTCATAGGAACTAAGAATTAAGAAAGAAGAATTAAGAAAGAAGAATTAAGTGTAAAAAGATAATAAAAGATGCAAGCATTAACAAACAGAGGGAAAGAAGTCAGCCGGAAGCCAATGAGCTTTATGGAGCGATTATATATCCCTTCTATTCTAAAAGGTATGGCCATAACATTTAGCCATATTTTTAAGAAGCAACCAACGATTCATTATCCGGAGCAAAAAAGAGAATTCAGTCCTGTGTTCCGCGGATTGCATGTGCTCAACCGCGACGAAGAAGGCAGAGAGCGTTGCACTGCTTGCGGATTATGTGCTGTAGCATGTCCGGCTGAAGCAATCACTATGGAAGGTGCTGAACGTTTAGCAGGTGAAGAGAATAAGTATCGCGAAGAAAAATATGCAGCAAAATATGAAATCAATATGTTGCGTTGTATTTTCTGTGGTTTATGTGAAGAAGCTTGTCCGAAAGATGCTATTTATTTGAGTGAAACATTTGCTCCTGCAAATTTCACTAGAAAAGGATTTATTTATGGCAAAGAAGATTTGTTAATTCCCGATCCAATAACTGCTCCAGAAGAATTTGCGAAAGCAAGAGGAGCGCATAGAAATAATTAATAAAGATGAATATTATTCAAATATTGTTTTCCTTTTTGACTGTACTAGCACTATTTGGAGCTATTATGGTACTCGTGAGTAAAAATCCGGTACACAGTGTATTGTGGTTGATTACCGTATTTTTTGCAATATCAGGGCATTATATATTATTGAATGCACAATTTCTGGCAATTGTAAACTTGATTGTTTATGCTGGTGCCATTATGGTGTTATTCTTATTCGTAATCATGTTAATGAATTTGAATGCCGAAGCTGAACCGCGCAAACATCTTTGGATGAAATTTGCAGGTGTTATTTCAGGAGGATGTTTTTTAATGGTATTGGTTTCATTGATTCGTCAAACAGTTGAGTTGACTGGTAAAACGGTTTTAATGAAGGAAGGAAATATCGGATTGATTAAAAACTTAGGAAAAGCATTGTTTAGCGATTATGTAGTACCATTCGAACTAAGCAGTGTGTTGTTTTTAAGTGCAATGGTAGGAGCAGTCGTAATTGGTAAAAAAGATTAACCACCACCCCCCTAACCCCCCTAAAGGGGGGATGTTGAATAGGCTTAAAAGTAGGTGCTGTTTCGGGGGGGGAAATGGAAGATGGAAGATTTTGAAATATTTTGTTAACATCCGTAAGGAATAAAAAATTGCCCCTTTAGGGGTTGGGGTTATGCCTATACAATATTATATCTATTTCTGTTTAGCACTTTTTAGCATTGGTATCATTGGTGTGCTTACCAGAAGAAATGCCATTATTGTGTTTATGTGTATTGAACTTATGCTGAATGCCGTGAATTTATTATTGGTTGCATTTTCTAAAATGCATTATGGTGCGGCTTTGGCAGCTAACCCGAATACTACTGCTGGTATTGATGGTCAGTTATTTGTATTTTTTATCATGGTGGTTGCTGCGGCTGAAGTAAGTGTTGGATTGGCCATCATTGTAATGATGTATAGAAATACGCATTCAGTTGATATTAACTTTTTGAACAGATTGAAAAACTAGTATGAATAAAATTGTTTTTTTAGTTCCTCTTTTCCCTTTACTGGGATTTCTGATCAATGGATTGGGAAGGAAATCGTTATCTAAATCTGCCATTGGAATAATCGGTTCAGGTGTAATATTGTTATCGTTCCTTACATCTTGTTATTTATTTTCTTTAGTTGCTTCCGCAGGCGAAGGACAATTGCAAACAGTAGTAACATTATTCAATTTTATTTCGGTAGATGCGTTTACTATTCCATTTGCATTTCAAGTAGATCAATTATCTGTTCTCTTTTTATTAATAATTACTGGAATAGGATTTTTAATTCATCTCTATTCCTCGGCGTATATGAAAGAGGAAGAGACCCAACATTTTGGTAGATATTTTGCATATCTCAATTTGTTTGTTTTCTCTATGTTGCTATTGGTAATGGGAGCCAATTATGTGATCATGTTCATTGGTTGGGAAGGAGTTGGACTCTGCTCTTATTTACTCATTGGATATTGGTTTAAAAATAACGACTTCAATTATGCTGCCAAAAAAGCATTTATCATGAATCGCATTGGCGATCTAGGATTTTTACTGGCTGTATTTTGGTTATTATTTAAACTAGGAACTGTAAACTATGGTGATGTGTTTTCTCAAGTTGCCAGCTTGAGTACTTTTGATATTGCAGCAATTACAACATTGTTATTCATTGGGGCAATGGGTAAGAGTGCACAAATTCCTTTATATACTTGGTTACCAGATGCAATGGCAGGTCCTACGCCTGTATCAGCATTGATCCACGCTGCTACAATGGTTACAGCTGGTATTTATATGATTGCTCGAAGCAATATTTTATTTACAATGGCACCAACTACTCAAACATTGATTGCCATCATAGGATTAGCTACAGCCATTTTTGCTGCAACAATTGCCCTTAAACAAAATGATATTAAAAAAGTATTGGCTTATTCTACAGTGAGTCAATTGGGTTATATGTTTTTAGGGTTAGGTGTCGGCTCATATACTGGTGCAGTATTTCATGTAATGACTCATGCATTTTTCAAAGCCTTACTTTTCTTAGGTGCTGGTTCTGTAATTCATGCAATGCACCACGAACAAGATATTCGTAAAATGGGTAATCTTAAAAAATACATGCCCATTACCCATATTACCTTTTTATTGGCTTGTTTGGCAATTGCAGGTATACCACCATTCTCTGGTTTCTTTTCAAAGGATGAGATTTTAGCTGCTGCATTTGCTAAAAATCCACTCTATTATTATATAGGTGTTGGTGGAGCTTTAATGACTGCATTTTATATGTTCCGATTGTATGCACTTACCTTCTTAGGAAAGTTCAGAGGAACGCATGATCAAGAACATCATTTACACGAAAGCCCTTCTGCAATGACCATCCCGCTCATTGTATTAGCAGTATTGTCTGTGTTTGGAGGGTTTATTGGAATACCTGAAGTATTTGCTGAAAACAAAAATTGGTTGGAACATTTCTTGTCACCCATTTTTGCTGATTCAACTGCATTGGCAACAACAGAGCATCTAAGTCATTCGCAAGAATACATGATGATGGGTATCGTAACAGTATTGATTGCAATAGTAATATTCATTGCTGTAAATATGTTTAAGAAATATATTGGAGAAGAGAAAGAAGTAGAAACTGGAGTTGGTAAATTATTGGAGAACAAATGGTATATCGATGAGTTGTACAATACAATAGTTGTTAATCCTATAAATGCTTTTGCAGGATTTTGTAAAAACTTTATTGAAAAGAGTGGAATTGATGGTGCAGTGAATGGGGTGGGCAAATTGGTTTCATATAGTTCAAGACAATTGCGCCTGATTCAAAGTGGTCAAGTGGCGAGTTATCTGTTAATTATGATTTTATCGATTGTAGTATTTTTTATCATATGGTTCAATGATATTACGATCATGAAATTTTTAAATAAATTATTTTAATTCTATTCATCAAGTAGCATAGTATAATGATAGCCTTATTACTCATATTAACCCCTTTAGTTGCTGGATTCTGTTCATTCGCAATGAAGCAGGGGTCTACTGCTAAGAACTTTTCTTTATTAGTATCCATCATCACTTTGATGTTGGCTTTATTTGCCATAGGTTCACCAACAGGTGGCTCTTTTGACACTGCATGGTTGACCGATTTAGGTAGCCGGTTTACTTTAAAATTGGATGGCATGGGCAAAATGCTTTGTTTGCTCACTGCAGTTTCTTATCCATTGATTTTTGCCGCTGTATATAAAAGCGATTATAAAAATCCAGGATCTTTTTTTGGTTTGATGTTACTTACTCAAGCAGGTTTGATGGGCGTCTTTTTAGCCGCTGATGCCCTGTTGTTTTATTTCTTCTGGGAATTGGCATTAATTCCAGTTTACTTTTTGTGTTCTTTATGGGGTGGAGAAAAAAGGATTGCTGTTACATTTAAATTTTTTGTGTACACGTTTATTGGTTCATTGTTAATGCTGGTTGGAATTTTGTATGTGTATTTCCATACAGCTGATCATTCCTTTGCTTTACAATCTTTTTACAAAGCTCAACTTAGTGATCATCAACAATCTTATATGTTCTGGTTATTTTTTGTAGCATTTGCTATAAAAATGCCCATATTTCCTTTGCATACCTGGCAGCCAGATGCATATGAACAAGCACCCACAGCTACCACAATGGTGTTGAGTGGCGTGATGGTTAAAATGGGTGTATTTGCTGTATTCCGTTGGTTATTACCCATATTCCCCAATGCAGCATCCAGTAATTCAATGATCATCATTATTTTGTCGGTTACCGGAATGTTGTATGCTTCTTTAATTGCTATTAAGCAAGATGATATTAAAAGAATGATTGCGTATTCATCTATTGCGCATATTGGATTAATGTGTGCTGCCATGTTTACTAATAATAAAGCAGCATTCGATGGTGTAATGATTCAAATGTTTAACCACGGAGTGAATGTGATTGGTTTATGGATCATAGCCGATTTAATTGAAAAACAATTAGGTACCAGAAAATTAAGTGATTTAGGTGGACTAGCTCAAAAAGCACCAGCTTTAGCCATACTATTGGTCACCATGGCATTAGCCAATGTTGCCCTTCCTTTAACCAATGCATTTATTGGAGAGTTTTTAATGTTTAGTGGACTCTTTCAATACAATATGATTATTGCTGCTATTGCAGGTATAAGTATTATTCTTGCGGCAGTATATACATTGAATATGGTACAAAAAGTAATTTATGGCAATTTAAATGCTGTTACCGAAAATGCAACGGATATCAGTTTCAATGTTAAATTGGTGCTAGTGATCATTGCTTTAGTTGTTATTGTATTCGGAGTGTTTCCGCAGCCAATGATTGATTTAACTAAAACCAGTGTAGAAGCATTATTTGTAAAAAAGTAAATGGAACATCTTTAAATATTATGAACGCAATTATTTTTTCAGCAATCATGGGTGTAGTAATGATGTTTAGTGGCATCTTACTTCAAAAAAAATCTGCAGTAACAACTACTGCAATTGTTTCGTTACTTTTATTATTATCCATGAATTTACTGGATAGTTATAGCATTTTTTCCATTAATGTAAACACGCATGATTTATTACATTTTAATAAATTCGGATTATTCTTTAATTCAATCTTAATAGCTGCCACGTTGATTTTTGTGGTATTGTGTGGTTCTGAAATTGAAAAAACTGGAGTGAATGTTGCCGATTATTATGCACTGATTTTCTTTGTGCTTTGCGGAACCAGTGTGTTGACTTCTTTCAATGGTTTGTTGATGTTATTCTTAGGAATTGAAATCATGTCGATCCCATTGTATATTTTAACGGGTGCAGAAAAAAGAAATCTAAAAAGCAATGAAGCGTCTTTAAAATATTTCTTAATGGGTGCATTCTCCACTGGACTTTTACTGATGGGGATAGCGTTAATTTATGGAGCTACGGGCTCTTTTGCATTGCATGTTTCATCTACAATGGCAGCATCTGCTGGTGTTCTACCTACTTCATTTTTGCAAATTGCAGGGTTGATTTTACTATTTGTTTCTATGTGCTTTAAAGTATCTGCAGCGCCATTTCATTTTTGGACACCTGATGTATATGACGGAGCACCAAGTGTATTCACTTCTTTTATGGCAACTGTAGTAAAAGCTGCTGGTTTTTTTGCTTTCTTAAATTTATTTGAATCTAATTCAGCAATTCTTGGGCCTTCATGGAAAATATTGTTATCATTTGTAATTGTGGCTACTTTATTGGTAGGCAATATCACAGCAGTATTTCAACAAAGCATTAAAAGGATGTTGGCCTATTCCAGTATTTCTCAAGCGGGCTTTATGTTATTTGCATTATATAGCAATAATGATTTGGCAAAAGAAGGGATACTATTATATGCAGTTGCTTATTGCTTAGCAACCATTGGCTTTTTTGCCATCCTGATTAAAGTGAAAGATTACACATTTGACGGATTCAATGGGCTTGCAAAAGCGCAACCTGTGATGGCTTTTACTGGAGTAGTATTTCTGATGTCATTGGCGGGAATTCCATTAACGGCAGGTTTTTTTGCCAAATATTATATGTTGGCTTCTGTAGTAAAATCAGGAGGTTCATTGTGGATAGTAGTGGTTGCAGTGCTTTTTGCAGCTGTAAGCGTATACTATTATTTTAAAGTAATTCAATCTATGTACTTCAAAGAAGGGACACCTGAGGTAGCCACCATCTCTCCAAACTTTAAAACAGGGCTCTTGTTGGTTGCCGCAGCAGTGATTCTTATTGGCGTTCTTCCTTCAATAGTGCTCAATTGGTTCTATTTTTAACCACTCTTCATAAATAAGCTCAAAGCTGCGAAGGTTTACGCATTCCCAATTACCTTTATTCTATGAATGCTTTAGATTCTTTAAGTCTGGCTTGGCGCACCGTAAAAGGTAATAAGCTGCGAGCAGGTATAACAGTAGCCATTATTGCTTTCGGTATAATGGCCTTAATTGGTATTATTACAGCAATTGAAGCCATGAATCAGAGCTTGAAAGAAAGCTTTTCTTCTATGGGCGCTAATGCTTTTAATATTCGATTTGCGGAAAGCAGGGTAAGGTTTGGTCCTCCTCAAGGAAATGAGATCAGTAAAAACAAACAAGGGTTAAAGAAGAAAAAATCCAATTTGGGAAAGCCCATTCGATTGGAAGAAGCTGAATTTTTCAAAGCAAATTATGATTTCCCTGGAGCAGCAGTCTGTATTTATAGAAGAGGTCCTGGGTCACAAGAATTGCATTATGCAGACAAAAAAACGAACCCCCAAATTACGATGTGGGGCGGAGACGAAAATTATTTAGCAGTAAATGGGTATTCCATTAATATTGGAAGAAATCTGAACGCATTGGATATTCAAAGCGGAAGAAATGTTTGTTTGATAGGAAGTAATGTAGCCGTTAAACTTTTTGGGGATTATCCCGAAAAATGTTTAGAGAAAATTATCAAAATAGGAAGTACTCCATACCGAGTAATTGGTCTATTGAAAAGCAAAGGATCAAGTGCTTTATTAAGACAGGATGATATGGTGCTTACTTCATATACCAATGTTAGACGCTTTGGTAATGCAAGTAATTCCTATTTATTGGGTGTAGTAGTGAAAAATGTTAAAGAGTTGCCTGTTGCTACCGATCAAGCTACCTCTGTATTCAGGGCGGTAAGAAAATTAGAACCAATAGAAGACAATAATTTTTTTGTAGAGAAGAGCGACAAATTTGCTGAATTATTTATTGGATTTTTAAGCAGTATTACCGGCGCTGCAAGTGCTATTGGATTAATTACACTAATTGGAGCTGCCATTGGTTTAATGAATATTATGTTGGTCTCTGTAAATGAAAGAACAAAAGAAGTTGGTTTGATCAAAGCCATTGGAGGAAAAAGCAGCAATGTTCGTCAACAATTTTTGTTCGAGAGTTTAATCATTAGTTTATTAGGAGCACTATTTGGAATTATACTCGGTGTTTTGGTAGGCAATATATTTGGGATTGTATTGAAAACCGGGTTTATTGTTCCTTGGGTATGGGTTGCAATAGGAATAATTATTTGTTCTATTGTAGGCTTAGCTGCAGGAATTTATCCAGCGATGAAAGCCGCAAGATTGAATCCGATTGCTGCGCTTAGATACGAGTAGGAAAGATGAAAGATAAAAGATGAAAGATAAAAGATGAAAGATGAAAGAAGAAAGATGAAGGTCTTTCATAATTCTTCTTTCTTATTTCTTAATTCTTTTTAGCTGGTCGTTGATATAATATTTGATATCTTCTTCAGTCTTGTGTTTGCGCAGCCACTCATAAGAAGGACGGGATTCCTGCATAAAATTTTGTAATGCATCGTCTTTAAGTCCACTGTATTGCTTTACCAGTTCTGCTGAATATCTATAATTAATATATTCTTCTTTTTCATTCGCTTCAAAAAAAGCAAATGCTTTTCTTTTTTCCTTTTCATGCTTAGAATATCTGTCTAAATTAATACCTAAACCTGCTCCTGTGTTGGATAATGCAGCAACCGGAATTGCATATTGCACTCTATCGCCCATAAAATCTTTTCTCCTTTCAATACTATCTTCTCTGTAGGCATTGGTAGATTTTGTATAAACTGTTACATTACCCAATGATCTTGCCAGGGGCTTTAGGTATAAATGCAAAGTATCATTTTTGAGTAAACTTTTATGAAAGGCAATAGTATCGAAGAAATAACCTACTGCTGCAAATGAGAGTATTTGATTGTCTGATACTTCAATTTTAAACCTTCCAATATTGCTCGACATTACTGTTTTCTTCGTTTCAAAATTGGCTACACTTGCCAAAACGATTGGTTCATTTGTAACGCTGTCTTTTAAATAACCCCAAACAGTTTCTTTTTTCTGAGAAAAAGCAGTAGTTGAAAGAATCAGTAAGCAGATTAGGTAGCAATATTTCATATATTTTTTTATTCAAAAATTGTGCCATAAAAAACCTCATAGGTTTTATCCTATGAGGTTTATAATCGGTTTAACTATTTATAAGGTACCTTATTTAGGGTCTAAACCTTGTTTGATTTTTTCTGATAAATCTTGTAAATGAATCTTGCTTAATTTATCTCCAAAACCAGCTGCTGAACTATTGATTTGTGCACGTAAAGCAACTAACTGCGCTCTAACAATTGCAGGAATATCGCTTTTATTAATATCAATAGAAGCGCCACCTCTACCGCCAATAGTTATTACTGTAATGCCAGCAGTAGTTGGAGGATTGAGTATATCTACCAATTTATCTACATAACTCATTTGTAATAATCTACGGTATTGATCAATGGTTTTTTTAGAACTCAATTCGCTGAATAAACCAGACTGAACATCATTTAATAATTCCATTGCATTGTATGCTTTATCAACACCAAAACGATTGCTAGCCAATTGCAAACGACCCAATCTTGTAGGGCTAATTAAACTGGCCAGTGCTCCATCTTGTGCAGACATTATCGGATCATTTGAAACTGGATTATTAAACTTGTTCCAAAGTTCACGATCAATCAACCAATTAGGCGTTTCGAATATTTGTTTATTTAAAAACGCAACCGCTTCTTTCTGACGTGCTTTAGGCGTTACTTCATAAACAGCTTCATTTTGTTCTGATAATTTGAAAGTTTCATATACACCGCCTACGTTAGCAGTAACATGACCCATATATCTTCTGAACTGACCCAAAATCTGACCATACATTACACTGATGTTTTCATATTGATCATTTTCTTCTTTGGTCCATTCTGGTAACCCTTTTAAAACTCTTTTTAAATTCATAATACCATATTCAGAAGCTTTTACAGCATTGTCGCTCAAGTCTTCGCTTTGGCTTCTAGGATCTGCATTATTGCCTTGCTCATAAGAACCAAACCAATGACGTGGGTTCTCTTTTAATGCAGCAGTAATCATTTTACTGCTATTGGTTTTTCTTTCTTCTTCATTATTTCCTGGAATATAGCCATAACCCCATTTCATAGCCCATTTATCATAATCACCAATTCTTGGATACAATCCTTTTCTACCAATATTGTCTTCTGGTTGAGCTACATAGTTGAAACGTGCATAATCCATGATAGATGCAGTATGACCATTAGCCTCTACCCATGCTTTATCTCTTAATTTCTCAACAGGAGTTTTACTACTGCTTCCCATATTGTGGTATAAACCCAAAGTATGTCCTACTTCATGAGATGATACAAAACGAATTAGGTCACCCATCAAATCATCATCATATTTCATTTTTCTTGCACCAGGATCTACTGCAGCTGTTTGTACCATATACCAATCGTGCACCAACTTCATAACGTTGTGATACCATTGAATATGACTTTCTAAAATTTCTCCACTTCTTGGATCATTGTTGTTAGGACCAGAAGCATTTTCAATATCTGAAGCCAGGTATCTGATTACGGAGAAACGAGCATCTTCCATACTCATTGTTGTGTCATTTTCAGGCCATTCTTTACCCATGATGGCATTTTTGAAACCAGCTTTTTCAAATGCAGCCTGCCAATCATTTACACCAGCAATTAAATGCTTACGCCATTGCTTAGGAGTTGCTGGATCTATATAGTATACAATTGGTTTTTTAGGCTCAACTAATTCGCCCTTGCGCCATTTTTCCCACTCACCATCTTTTGGTTCTAATCTCCAGCGAACTGCAAATTCAACCCTTTCCACTTCCTGTTGATTATCGCTAAAACGAACATAGTTGCGGGTAAAAAATCCAACTCTTTTGTCGGCAATCCTTCTCTCCATTGGTTCTTTAGGAAGAAGCAATAAAGAAGTGTTTAACTCTACAGTTACAGCGCCAGCTTCATTTGCAGCTTGTATAGAAGTAGGGGCTCCAGGAAAAGCAGGTGCGCCAAAACCTCCAGCAGCAGGAGATGCAGTATATGTTTTTACTGATTTTATTTCTGTGTTAATAGGGTAAGTGGAGATCTTCGTAATAAAAGATCTGTCTGCAGCTAGAATACCAAGGTTTAAACCTCTTTTAGTATTCGGGCTGATACTTACAGATTGATTATCACCTTTAAAAAAATCTGTTACATCAATAACAACGCCGCTAGAATCCTTGCTAAATGCGGCTATCGGGAATGCATTTGCAATGGCATTTAAATTAGAAAGATCTACTGCTTTATTAATGTCTTGGTCTTTATCCGCAGTATTAACAAGGGTAACTGTTCTTAAAAAAATGGTATTGCTTGGTCCTTTTTCGAAACTGATCATCTGGCCACGTCCATTGGCCATAGAACCACCATAACCTGCACCAGCAGGCACTTTAATAAAACGAACAACTGATAGTATTTCTCTGCCGAAAATAGAGTCAGCGATCTCGAAATAGTACTTTTCATCTACCTTATGTACTGTAAAAAGCCCTTTTTTGGAGACTGCTTTGTCTGTAATAACGTCTTTATAAGCTCTTGGCCCTTGGCGTTGTGCAGCACCAAAATTACCAAATCCAGCCGGAGGTGTAGCTCCATTTACTGGTGTTTGAGTGGTAGGGGCAGGGGTTGTAGGCCCTTGTGGGGTTGGGTTCTGAGGCCTTTGCTGTGCAAATAAGCCAACTGCTAATACCCAAGTAGTTGATGTAATTAGAATTTTTTTCATTGACATAGTTAGTTGTTATATAAAGCATTAAAGATATAAATGAGTTGGATTCAACAATTTTTTTGTGGAACTCTTTGATAAAAGGCAATAATTATTGATAAAATCGGTAAAAAATAAAGAAAGTTTATCGATTGAGAATTTGTTGCTTTAAATAAAATCCCTACTTTGTAACCCCTTTCAGTGCTATTGAAAAGTTTTTAAGAATCATAAATTTTTTGTGTAGCATTGTGAAGTCAAATTTTTTAAACCAACTGTAATTTTTAAAAAACAAAAATCAATCGAGTCATGGCTGAAACAAAACCAACCACAGCGGTAAAAAGTGCACCTTCTGTTCACCCTAAGAAGAGTGGCAACTCAATTTCATGGATTGCTCCATTAGCATGTATTATTTTGGGTTATGTAATTTGGAGATTTGTATTAGGAGCACCTGGTAACTTTACAACGCCTGATCCTAATGGTGGTTTTTGGCCACAGCACAAAGGACCTAAAGCTGGTTTAAGTAAAATGTATGAGGGTGGTATTATCGTTCCTATTTTGATCGGTAGTTTCTTAACTGTTTTAACTTTCTGTATTGAAAGATTTTTAACTGTTACTAGAGCTGCTGGTGCAGGAAGTATTGCTGAATTCGTTCGTACTGTTCAGTTTCATTTAGCTAATAAGGAAGTAGACAAAGCTTTGGCTGCTTGCGATAAGCAAAAAGGATCTGTTGGTAATGTAATGAAAGCAGGTTTGAAAAAATACAAAGAAATGATTGGAAATACTGAGTTCGATACCGAACAAAAAGTATTAAACATTCAAAAAGAAGTAGAAGAAGCAACTGCATTGGAATTGCCTATGTTAGAAAAGAATTTAGTATTCCTTTCTACTATTGCTTCTGTTGCAACTTTGTTAGGACTATTAGGTACGGTATTGGGTATGATCAAATCTTTCTCTGCATTAGGAGATGAAGGTGGTGGTGATGCTGCTCGTGAATTATCAAAAGGTATTTCTGAGGCTTTGTTTAATACAGCTTTAGGTATCGGTACTTCTGCAGTAGCTATTATTATGTATAACGTGTTCACTACCCGTATTGATGGCATCACTTATGGTATTGATGAATCTGGTTTCACATTAACACAAAGCTTTGCAGCTAATTATAAATAATCGTTGATTATTTATGGAATTGCAACTGTTTTGAATCTTAATTAGTGAAATTGTAAAATAATAATAATGGGTAGAGCCAAATTACCTCGTAAGAGTACGAGTATCGACATGACGGCGATGTGCGACGTGGCCTTTCTCTTGTTGTCGTTCTTCATTTTAACGACCAAGTTTAAGCCATCTGAAGCTATTGCTGTAACTACGCCCAATTCGGTAGCTGCTAAAGTAGCACCCCAGAAAGATTATGTAATGGTTATTCTAGATAAGGATGGTAAAGTTTTCTTGGATATGGATGATAAAGCCAAGAAAGAAGTTGTTGCCAATACTTTGAATAATACCAGAAATCTTAATATAGATGTGAAAGCATTTCAAAATGCTTTATTCATTGGGGCACCATTGGGAAGTATGGCTTCTTTTTTAGCAATGCCAGAAGATCAACGTAAAGGCGATAAATTACCTGGAATTCCGGTAAAAGATACAGCCAATAACGAACTGATCATTTGGATGAGGGTTATTAAAGATGCTTATTTGGGACAGAAAGAACCTGCCTTCCTTTTAAAAGGAGACAATCTTGCTAAATTCCCAGCATTTAAGTCGATAATCGATGCATTTAAAAAGAATGATATCTTGAAATTTCAGATGATTACTAAACCAGAACCTGCTCCTGTTGGAACAGATTTATGGAAAATGAATCAATCTGGAGAGAAAAGAGAAGAGTAATAAATTATTAACGAAAACTAAATTCTACCGACATGGCAGAAATGGATACCTCGGGCGGCGGCGGACACAAGAAAGGCCCCGGCGTCAAAAAAGGTAAGAAGCTATCAACCAGGGTTGACTTAACACCTATGGTGGACCTAGGTTTTTTATTGATTACGTTTTTCATCTTCACCACAACCATGAGTCAGCCAACGGCCATGAAGCTCTTTTTACCAAAAGATGCAGATAAGCCAGAAGACCAAAATAAGGCAAAGGAGTCAGGCGTAATCACCATCCTGTTGGGCAATAACAACAATGTTTTCTATTACGAAGGACAGTTGTTACCTGATGGTTCTAATTTTAAGTCCAGTACTTTTAAGGAAATTAGAACAGTGTTGATGGAGAAAAAACAACGTACTCCTGAGAAAGATTTAGTGGTTATTCTAAAGCCATCATCTGAGTGTACTTATAGAAACGTAATTGATATTTTGGATGAAATGTCAATCAATGTTTTGAAAAGATATGCTTTAGTTGATATTTCTGATGGTGAAGAACAATTGGTTAAAATATCAGATAAAGCAGGTGCGGCTTCGGGAGCACAATAAGAAAATAAGAACTAACATTTAACAATCTTTACAATGGACGTAAATAAAATTTTAACAGCCGATTTTCTGGACCTCATCTTTGATGGCAGGAACAAAGAATATGGCGCTTATGATTTACGTAAGACCTATAACAAGCGTATCACGTATGCTTTGATAGGAACATTTATCATTTGTGCTTTATTATTGGTAGGGTCAATCATTGCCAATACAACAAAAAAAGGAAAGGCTGAAATCATCGTGCAAGATGTGTCTTTGGAGAATGTGCAACAGGAGAAAAAGCCTGAGCCACCTCCTCCGCCACCTCCACCAAAACAAGAACCACCAAAAGTGGAAATCACTAAATTTACTCCTCCTAAAATTGTAAAAGACGAGGAAGTAAAAGAAGATGATGAGATCAAAGAAGTTGATAAATTAGAAGATACTAAAATCGGAGCCATCAATCAAGAAGGTGCGAAAGACGATGGTATCGTTGCTCCTCCAGTTGAAACAGGAACAGGTGTTGTTGAAGCACCTAAAGTTGAAGAAGATTACGACAAAGTATTTACTGTGGTTCAAATTGCAGCAGAATTCCCAGGTGGATTACCTGCTTGGTCTAAATATTTAGAGCGTAATTTAAATAGAGACTTACCTGTTGAAAATGGTGCTCCTCCAGGAAAATACACAGTTGTAGTATCTTTTATTGTAGCAAAAGACGGAAAAATCAGTGATGTTGTTGCTGAAAACGATCCGGGCTATGGTACAAAAGCTGAAGCTGTTCGTGTAATCACAAAAGGGCCAGCTTGGAAACCAGCTGTTCAAAATGGTAGAAACGTAATTTATCGTCACAAACAAAGTATAACATTCCAAGTTTCTGAAGAATAAATAAACTTCATCTAATTATAAATGCCTCTTCCAAAAGAAGGGGCATTTTTGTTTACTTGAATTAATTTTTAAATCAATAAAGTCCCTTCATCGCTGCCCAATAATTTTATCTGCAATAATTTTTGCTAATCAATGAAAATACCAATGGATAAAATTCTTGAAAGGCTCTTCAAGGATTTATTGCTTTAATATAATTTAATTCAAAAAGTCCCTTCGTCGCTGTCCAATAATTTTATCTACAATAATTAATCAATCAATAAACCCATTCGTCGCTGCCCAATAATTTTATCTAAAATGATTTTTAGATATCGATGAAAGCAGAGATGGATAAAATTCTTGAAAGGCTCTTCAGGGATTTATTGCTTTAAAATAGTTCAGTTTAAAAAGACCCTTCATCTCTGCGTGTTTTTTTTGAATTAATCAATCAATCAATAAACCCCTTCATCGCTGCCCAATAATTTTATCTGTAATAATTTTTGCTAATCAATGAAAATACCAATGGATAAAATTCTTGAAAGGCTCTTCAGGGATTTATTGCTTTAATATAATTTAATTCAAAAAGTCCCTTCGTCGATGTCCAATAATTTTATCTACAATAATTCATCAATCAATAAACCCTTTGTCGCTGCCAATTATTTTATTTATGGAAAATGATTCATTGATGTATCATAGTAGTAAATCAATTATTATGGAAACTCAATCAATTCTTCAAAGCGATTTTCTAGACATTTTATTTGATGGCAAAAACAAAAACTATGGTGCGTATGATCTCCGAAAGACCTATGATCAACGAATCAAGATTGCCCTGATTACTACATGTACAATTACTGCAATTGTTGTTGCACTAGTGTTATCAGCCAATAGTTATGGTAAAACAAACACTACACAACAAGTATTTGATGTTCAACTTTCATCCATTAAGGACGAAACTAAAAAAGTTGAACCACCCCCTCCAAAAAAAATAGAAAAACCAATTAAAACTATTGAAGTGACTCCTCCATTAATTGTGAGGGATAAGGATATAGATCCGCTCGATGAAGTGAAGCCTATTGAAGAAATAGAAGATACCAGAATCGACAACTTTAATCAAAAAGGTGATCCGTCAACTGATATTGTTGAAGCGCCTGTAGAAAAATCGGGAACTGGAGTAAAAGAAATTCTTGAAGATGAAGAAAACCATAAAATATTTACTACCGTACAAATTGCTGCTGAATTTCCTGGCGGATTGAATGGATGGACAAAATACCTGCAAAGAAATTTAAATAGCGCCTTACCAGTAGAAAATGGAGCACCTGCTGGTAAATACACTGTTGTGGTTTCCTTTATTGTTTCCAAAGATGGTATAATCAGTGAAGTGGTTGCAGAGAATGATCCAGGTTATGGAACAAAGGCAGAAGCATTAAGAGTAATCACCAAAGGGCCTAATTGGAAGCCTGCGGTTCAAAACGGCAGAAATGTAATTTATAGGCATAAGCAAAGTATTACATTTCAAGTAGCAGAAGATTTGCCCTAGAGAAAATAAAGCAATAAATCCATGAGGAGCCTTTCAAGAATTTTATCCATTTGAGCTTTATTTCGATTCGTAAAAGTTATCAAAGATAAAATTATTGGGCAGCGACGAAAGGAGTTTATTGCTTTATTTGTCATATTGCAATTAATGCTTTAATTGATTGTAATGCTTTTGTACCTTTGCGTATGAATATTTCATTGCAGGGTTGGGATGATACCATAGTAGCGCTTGCTACCGCTCCGGGCATTGGGGCAATTGGTGTGATCAGGGTGAGTGGCCCAAAAACCTTTGAGGTAATCAATGATTTATTCCCTTCAAAAAATTTAATTGAGCAAGCTTCTCATAGTATTCATGTAGGAATGCTAAAAGACAATGGAGTTCTTTTGGATGAAGTTGTTTTAAGTTTATTCAAAAATCCAAAGTCATATACCGGAGAAGACGTTATTGAAATTAGTTGTCATGGCTCTCCTTTCATTCAGGAGAAAATAATCCAAGCGATTGCTTCACGTGGTGTGAGAATGGCCAAGCCAGGAGAATTCACCCAAAGAGCTTTCTTAAAAGGAAAACTAGATTTAACACAAGCAGAAGCAGTAGCCGATTTGATTGCCAGTAATTCAGAAGCAAGTCAAAAAGCAGCATTGCATACCATGCGCGGTGGATTTTCTAATGATCTTAAGCAGCTTCGTGAATCATTAATTAGTTTCTCTGCATTGATAGAATTGGAATTGGATTTTTCTCAAGAAGATGTTGAATTTGCTGATAGGACTCAGTTTAAAAACCTGATTGCTTCATTACAAAATACAACACATCAATTAATTGATTCTTTTAAATTAGGAAATGTAATCAAGAACGGGGTGCAAGTAGCTATCATTGGCAAACCCAATGCAGGAAAGTCTACTTTGTTAAACACCTTATTGAATGAGAACAGAGCAATTGTAAGTGATATTGCTGGTACAACCAGAGATACTATCGAAGAAGTATTGAATATAGAAGGGGTATTGTTTCGATTAATAGATACAGCAGGCATAAGAGAACATACCCAAGATACTATTGAGCAGATAGGAGTAAGTAAGAGCAAAGAAAAAATGCGCTCTGCACAAGTAGTATTGTATCTCTTTGATGTAGCAGAAATGGAAACAATCGAGTTAGAAAAAATTGTGCAAGAATTTGAAACTGAAAATTTAAACTATTTTTTAGTAGGCAATAAAGTGGATGAATCAAAAGAAGGGGCCATTGAAAAATTCAAACAATTTGATAGCTGCATCTTCATTTCGGCAAAATCGAATCAACATATTGAAGAACTTAAATTGATGTTGGTCAAAAAAACCATCACTGGAAATATCAATACAGAATCAACCATTGTAACCAATGCCAGGCATCACCAGGCTTTGCTTCAATTAGCTGCATCATTGGATGAAGTAAGTACTGGATTAGAAAATCGTATTCCAGGAGATCTGCTGGCATTGGATATTCGTCAATCTCTCCATCATTTGGGTACCATCACTGGGCAGATCACCCATGAAGATCAATTGGACTTTATTTTTAGTAAGTTCTGTATTGGAAAGTAGTTCATTCAAATTATAAGCAAAACATAATATGCAGTTATATTGGATTACTATCTCTTGTATTACAATATAAATCAACCCAATCAAAGAAAGCGAATATTTCGTACTATTGTATGGTAAATGTGAAGTCCAGCAATCACAATAAAAACGGGGCAAATCCGAAAGCCTTAGTGTAGGAAAAAATCAAATAAATAAGCAATCATGAAATTCTTAATTGAAGCTTCTTACTCCATTGAAGGCGCAAAAGGTGTTTTGAAAAACGGTGGCGGAACGGATAGAAAGAAAAAGACTGAAAAAATGATCAGTGAGCTTGGAGGCAAACTGGAAGCATTTTATTATGTCAATAATTGTGATGCTTATGTGATTTGCGAATTACCAGATTCAGCTTCTGCGGCTGCTATTGCCTTAGCCATTAAGGCAAGCGGTATGGGATCAATAAAAACTACTCTTTTATTGGAACCATCAGAAGTAGATAAAGCTACCAAATTGACTGTAAAATATCGACATCCTGGATCTAAATAAACCGTCAGTATTCATTGATTTTAACTAGACTTTCATGAGCAATTTTTTTACTAAAATATTTATTGGGTTCATCACATTGTTTTTTATTGCTTGTAACAATGAAAGTCAACATGGAGAAACAACAATTGTAAATGCTGATACGAACATTTCTAATGATACAGTTACAGTGAACGACTGGCGTGTTAGTAATGCTATTTCTTGTACCAAAGAAATGTTACCTGGAGATAGTGTACTTTATATGAATGGTGGTGCTAAAGAATTTCAACCCACCATATTTAATGATGTAAAACCAAGCTCAGCAATTCCAAAAGGAATGGTTTTTATTCCTGGTGGAGAATTTAGTATGGGTGCTCCTAATCCTGTTGGGATAAAAGATGGTGGTAAAGCCGCTATGGAAGATTGCAGGCCAATTCATCGTATAAAACTCGATCCATTTTATATGGATGAACATGAAGTTACCAATGCCGAATTTGCTGCTTTTGTTAAAAGCACTAAATATGTTACAGTAGCAGAACAAGCTCCTACAAAAGAAGAGTTCCCTGATGCAAAACCTGATATGTTGATTCCTGGTTCTGTGGTTTTTTCTCCACCAAATCAACCGGTGAGTTTGGATAATTTTTTACAATGGTGGTCTTGGGTGAAACATGCCAATTGGCGTCAACCATTAGGTGAAGGAAGTTCAATTGTTGGTAAAGAAAATAATCCAGTGGTACATATTGCTTGGGAAGATGCAGTAGCGTATGCAAAATGGTCAGGTAAAAGATTGCCCACAGAAGCGGAATGGGAATTTGCTGCTCGTGGCGGACTAACCGGTAATATGTATGCGTGGGGAAATCAATTCAAACCTAATGGTAAATACATGGGCAATACTTTTCAAGGAACTTTCCCAAGTAACGATAGTAAAGCAGATGGATTTGCAGGCATAGCTCCAGTGAAACAATTTAAACCAAATGGTTTTGGATTATATGATATGGCAGGTAATGTTTGGGAATGGTGTGAAGACTGGTTCACTGAAGATTATTATGCATATTTAAAATCACAAGGAGTGGTCAAAAATCCTAAAGGCCCTGCTAAAAGTCATGACCCTTCTGAGCCTGGCGTTCCTAAAAAAGTACATAGAGGTGGTTCTTTTTTATGTACCGACCAGTATTGTACCCGATATATGATGGGTACCAGAGGTAAAGGTGATTGGAGAACCGGAACCAATCATGTTGGGTTTCGATGTGTGAAATCCCTTTAAAAGGCCAATGCTCAATTTTGTTTATTATAAATAGCAATTTAAAGCCCCATTTATACTACAAGAGTGTTGGTATTTGTTGCTTTTACAGTCGAAAATACCTGCTTTCCGTCCAAACTCTTAAGAGTTCTACATAAAATAATTAAATTTGATTTAAGTTTTTTTTAATCAACCCTTTGGAAGCATAAAACGTACTGAAACCGTTATAATCATGCAACCAAAACCAACTCCGAAAGTTCATCATTTATTTGAACAACAGGTTATTCTAACACCTGATGCAATTGCTTTGCAATCAGATACAATTCGGATTACTTATCAAGAATTAAATAATCTGGCCAATCTATTAGCGGCTGTAATACAAAATCAATACAATGATTCATCTGTCATAGCAATTAGCGCATTTAAATCGATCGATAGTATTGTTGGAATATTGGCCATATTAAAAGCCGGGAAAACTTATCTTCCATTAGACCGAACTTATCCAATTGATCGGCTTCGATATATGATTGCTAATGCTTCTATTTATAGCTGCATTTGTACCAATGAAGAAGCAGGATTTTTTCAATCAATCGGGCTAAAAACAATTAGCAAAGATCAAACTACTGATAAAGCATTGAATATAGAAGCTGCAAATGAATCATCTGCAGCTGTTTACGTTTTACATACATCTGGATCAACCGGAGTACCAAAAGCAGTGAGTCTAAATCATCCAGCATTAATTAATTTATTGAATTGGCAAGCAGCAAATTCTACTGCTGGTCTGGCAACAAAAACCCTTCAATTAAGTCCATTAACTTTTGATCCTTCATTCATAGAAATATTTGCCAGTTTTTCAACTGGGGGTATTTTGGTATTAACGGACGATGATATTCGTTTAGATCCTGAAAGACTATTACGTTTTATTAATCAAGAGGGGATCAATCGAATATATCTTCCTTATGTTGCCTTGCAATATCTCTGTGATATGGCGCAACAAATCAATTTATTTCCTTCTTGTTTAACTGAATTGATTACCGCGGGTGAAGCACTAAGAATTACCCCCTCAATAAAGCATTTTTTCAAAAAAAATCAATCGGCACAATTATACAATCAATATGGACCTACCGAAACACATGTAGTAACTGCATTGGCTTTAGAAGGAGATCCAGATAACTGGCCTCTATTACCAAGCATCGGCATACCTATATCTGATACAGGAATTTGGATTGTTGATGAGCAATTGCAATTATTGAATAATGGTGAATCAGGTGAATTATTGATCAGTGGAATTTCTTTGGCAGATGAATATTTGAATGCACCAGCATTGACTAATGAAAAATTCATTCAATGGAATCATCCTGAAAAAGGTTGGATGCGTGTTTACAGAACAGGAGATATTGCGGCTTATTTGCCTGATGGAAATATTCAATTTTTAGGAAGAAAAGATGAACAATTAAAAATAAGGGGTTATAGAATTGAATTGGGTGAAATAGAAATTGCATTAATGCAAATTGATGGAATTAGTCAGGGTGTTGTAACAGTTATTGAAGAACAGGAGGGTAATAAAAAATTAGTAGCATATATTCAAGCAACCCATTTAAAGAAACCGATTTCGGAAATCAGGGAAAAGTTAAGCGAGAAATTACCTGCTTATATGTTGCCTTCCATCTATTGTTGGGTGGATGAAATGCCCAAAACCAGCAGTGGAAAGATCAATAAAAAAGCATTGCCTTTACCTTCCATTGAAAGGCCTGCTATAACTACTATTTTCGAAACTCCATCAACCGATAGTCAAATAGCCATTGCTGCTATTTGGAAGGAGCTACTTTCCTGGAATGAAATTGGCATTAAGGATAATTTTTTTGAGCTGGGAGGAAATTCATTATTGGCAATGAAATGTACGATTGCATTAAAAAAACATTTTGGTCAATCATTACCTATTAGCCGTTTTTATCAATATCCAACGATAGCAGCTTTGGCAAATTATTTTGATGGCAATCATCAAGAGCTGAAACTAAACCAGTATGCAAAAAATGAAATTTCCAATACAAAGAATATTGATATAGCTATTATAGGGTTAAATGGAAGATTTCCTGGAGCAGATTCAATAGAAGCATTATGGGAGATTTTGCAAAATGGAAAAGAAACCACCCGGTTTTTTAACGAGTCAGAATTAGACTCATCTATCAGTGCCTCCGTTTACAATGACCCTAATTATGTTAAGGCAAGAGGCGTAATCAATCATCCCGATTTTTTTGATGCTTCATTTTTCGGAATAAGTCCTGCACTGGCTACTTTAATGGATCCGCAACAAAGAATTTTTTTAGAAATATGTTGGGAGATTTTAGAGAAAACAGGACACTTGCCCAATGCTTTCAATGGACGTGTTGGAGTATTTGCAGGAACAGGAAACAATAGTTATTATTTAAAAAACATTTTATCCAATAAGGATAAAGTAATGGATGCAGGTGAATTTTTGGTGATGACTCATAATGAAAAAGATTATGTAGCATCAAGAACAGCTTATGCACTCAATTTGAATGGACCTGCAGTGGGTGTTTATGCAGCATGCGCCACTTCTTTGTTGGCTATTGCTCAGGCAGCTGAAAGTATTCGAAACGGTCATTGCGAAGTGGCTTTAGCAGGAGGTGTATCTATTACCGTTCCTATTAATAGTGGTCATTTTTATCAGGAAGGGGCTATGCTCAGTAAGGATGGACATTGCAGAACATTTGATGCAACGGCCAATGGAACTGTGTTTAGTGATGGGGCTGGTGTAGTGCTTTTGAAAAGAAAAGATTTAGCGATACAAGATGGAGATACCATTATTGGATTAATTAAAGGAATTGGAGTTAATAACGATGGTATAGAAAAAGGAAGCTTTACAGCTCCAAGTGCAATAGGTCAAGCTGGAGCTATTTATAGTGCAATTCATCAAGCTGGAGTAAACCCTGCTGCGATCAATTATGTAGAAGCACATGGCACTGCAACACCAATTGGTGATCCTATTGAAGTGGAAGGACTTCAATTGGCTTTTGGAAATGATTTGCCAAAACAATTTTGTGCAATTGGATCTATCAAATCGAATATTGGTCATCTTACTGCAGCAGCAGGTGTGGCAGGTTTCATCAAAACAAGTTTGATGTTACAGCATAAAATGCTTGTGCCAAGTATTTTATTTGAACAACCAAATCCTGAAATTCAATTTGATAAATCTGCATTTTTTGTAAACACCAAATTGCAACAATTGCCGATTGATCAACCAATGCTTGCCGGTGTAAGTTCATTTGGAGTTGGAGGAACGAATGTGCATTTAATTCTTTCATCATTTGAACAAGCTAAACCTATTTCGGATCTGCAAACAAAGCCAGTCATTATTTCTTGGTCTGCCAAAACAATATCGAGTGTAAAAAATTATGCAATAAAATTGTTGCAATATGTTGAGCAAAACAAAGCGCTCAATATTGCCGATCTTGCCTTTACGCTTCATAAAACAAAACCTCATTTTTTACATAGAAGCTTCATTATAGCAGAAAATACAGCCGATTTAATCAATCAATTAAATGATTATATCAATGATGTTTCTTCTCCAAAATCAGCAAACAGTGAACTGGCAGAAAAAGCAAATCATTGGATGAACAATAAGGAGGTAGATTTTTTGGCGATGTATATTGGCGAACAAAGAGTGTTATTAAATGATGTTCCCACTTATGCTTTTGATAAAAAATCATATTGGATTGAACCTTCTCTATCTATTGAATCAAATAATAAAGTTGAAAAAGAAATAGTTGCAACTCAATTGCCATCCATTAAGGAAAGATTAAGATCAATCATTATTGATATATCAGGTGAAGAAGAAAGTATATTAACTGATGAAGCAAATTTTGCTGATATAGGGCTGGATTCTTTGGTATTAACTCAATTGGCTATTCAGGTATCAAAGGCTTTTTCTATCCAAATTAGTTTTAGGCAGCTCAATGAAGAATTCGATCAGATCAATAGTTTGGCTGAATTCATTCAAAATAATCAGCCTAATGATGTGCCGATTTTAAAACCTACGAAAGCTACCATTTCGATCAATGAAGATCAGAAAGAGGCCCTCGAAAAACCATTTGGAGCAATCGCCAGAATTGAGAAAAATAAAACTGACCTGACCGAACAGCAATTGAATTTCATTAAAGATTTTACTAAAAATTATAATGAAAGAACTGCTGAAAGTAAAAAATATACACAGCAATATAGAATGGAAATGGCAGACCCTCGAGTAGTTTCGGGTTTCAAGCCAGTTTATAAAGAATTAATTTACCCTATTGTTGTCAATCAATCGAATGGCGCAATGCTAAAAGACATCGATGGGAATGATTACATTGATGTATTAAATGGATTTGGTTCTAATTTTTTAGGGTATCAATTTCCTGCAATCAAAAAAGCCATTCAACAACAAATTGAAGATGGATATGAAATTGGACCACAACATGTATTGGCGGGAGAAGTTTGCAGTTTAATTAATGAATTAACACAATCAGAACGATCAGCACTTTGTAATACAGGTTCTGAAGCGGTGTTAGGTGCCATGCGTATTGCAAGAACTGTTACTGGTAAATCACTGATTGTTTCCTTCAATGGATCTTATCATGGAATTAATGATGAAGTAATTGTTAGAGGCAAAAATCAACAATCCTATCCTGCTGCTCCAGGAATTTTGCCAGAATCGGTTGCCAATATGTTGGTCTTAGATTATGGTACGGATGAAACCCTTCAAATTATTAAAGCTAGAGCCAATGAAATAGCAGCCATTTTAGTGGAGCCTGTTCAAAGCAGAAGGCCCGAATTTTTACCAGTTGATTTTTTACATTCCCTCAGGGCATTTACAAGTTCAAATAATGTGGTGTTGATTTTTGATGAGGTGATCACCGGATTTAGGTCACATCCTGGTGGAGTGCAGGCTTTGATTGGTATTCAAGCCGATATTAGCACCTATGGTAAAGTCGTAGGTGGAGGAATGCCAATTGGTGTAATAGCTGGAAAGAAAAAATTGATGGATAGTTTGGATGGAGGTTATTGGCAATTTGGTGATTCATCAATCCCGGAAATTGGGGTCACTTATTTTGCGGGCACTTTTGTAAGACATCCTTTGGCATTAGCTGCTGCTAAAGCTTCTTTGACCTACATGAAACAAGAAAGTGTACTACTTCAACAAAGAATCAATGATTTGACGGAACACTTGGTTAAAGGCTTGAAACATGTAATTATCAAAAATTTAGTTCCATATGAAATAGTATATTTTTCTTCTTTATGGAAAATAAAAATCAAAGATGATTTTCCTTACGCTGAATTGTTATTTACCTTGATGCGTCATAAAGGAATTCATATATGGGATGGGTTCCCCTGTTTTTTAACAAATGCACACACAGAAGCTGACATCAATAAAATTATTGATACATTTGCAGCGTCAGTGGGTGAAATGATTGATGGTGGATTTTTAAGGAAAAAGACATTAGATAGCAATATTAATAAACCAATGGATTTGACTACTCCTCCTATATCAGGTGCTTTGCTTGGAAGAAATCAAGATGGAAATCCAGCTTGGTTTATTAAAGATCCAGAAATGCCCAACAATTATATACAACTGAAAGAAGCATAAATTAATTTGGCGATGTCTAATGCAGCATTTGATCCATTTTCAGGTTCGCCAATTGAGAAAATTATTCCTCTCATTGAACCGCAACAAGAAATTTGGATGTCTTGCCAAATTGGGGGAGAACATGCTAATAGAGCCTATAATGAGTCTCTATCATTAGCATTTGAAGGTTATTGCAATTATAATGCAATAGCACGCTCGTTAAATAGTTTGGTTAACAGGTATGAGGTGTTGAGAGCAGTATGCAGTGCCGATGGAAAAAATTTGTGTATATTTTCTAGTATTGAAGCCAATCATGAATTTTATGATTTAGCAGAAAATACGGAAGAAGAAAAGCAACAATTCTTAAAAGAGTATATTAATAAAAATGCAGAAACTGCGTTTGATCTAATTAACGGCCCTTTATTTAGGTCGGCTTTTTTTTTCCTAGACAATCAGCGTTCCTATTTAATTATTACAGTTCACCACATCATAGTGGATGGTTGGTCTTTTGGGCTTTTATTGCAAGACTTAGGAAAATTCTATTCTGCTTATTCAAAAGGTATCCTGCCAATACTAAAAGAGATTGTTCCTTTTAGTAAATACGCATTTGAAGAAATAGCCTTTTCAAAATCATACGCTTATCAACAATTAGAAACTTATTGGCAAAACAAGTTAAAACAATTGGGAGAGCCTTTTGAATTGCCATTGGAATTTGAAAGACCCTCCATTAGAACATTTAAAAGTAAAAGAAAAGATTTTCTACTCAAAGAAGCATCAACTAAAAAACTATATTCGATTGCTTCTGCCACAGGCGCAACATTGGTTTCTACTTTCATAGCATGTTTCGAAACATTTTTATATAAACTGAGCTATTCCGATCAAATTATTATTGGTGTTCCTGCTGCAGGACAATTAATAACCGGAAATTATCAATTAGTTGGCCATTGTGTAAATCTCTTACCAATAATTAGCAGACCAAATGGTGAAATACCTTTTTTAAATTATGTTAGAGATCGTAAATCTGCCATTCTCAATGATTATGATCACCAGCGAATTACATTTGGAAGCATGCTGCAAAAGTTGTCTATCAATAGAAGTGCTTCAAGTATTCCATTGGTTCCAATTGTACTTAATATTGATATTGATATAGATCAGGGAGTTGCTTTTGAAGGAATGCAGTATCAACTTTTTTCGAATCCTAGGAATTATGAAAATTTTGAAATCTTCTTAAATATTACTGGTTCAAATGGAAAATTTGTTTTAGAATGGTCATATAATACTTCCCTTTTTTCTGAAAGTACAATCGATCAATACATGGATCGTTTTGATCAATTGTTGCAATCAATCAATTTGAACCCTGAACAATTGATCAATGATATCAAATCAGTTGATGATCAAATTATTTTACATTCTTTAGAGAATATTAATAAAGCAGCTATAGATTATCCAAAGGAAAAATGTGTTCACCATTTGTTTGAAGAGAATGCGCTTCAATATCCAAATCAATCTGCATTAACTTTTAATAATATTACTTATACATATAAGCAACTAAATGAAAGGGTCAATCAAATTGCCAACTATTTAATAGAGCAAGGAGTTGTACCAGGAAATATTGTAGCTGTTTGTTTAAGCAGATCTGCTGATATGATTGCTGCAGTAATTGCTGTATATAAAACAGGTGCTGCATATTTAGCTTTCGATCCGGCATACCCGGCTAATCGTATCAAAACCGTATTAGCCCTTGCAAAGACAAGTTTCATATTAACTGAAAAGCCCTATTTCGAACTTTTCCCGTCTAGTTGTCAAAAAATGGATATCGACTATTCAAATAATACATCCATTTCAAATCCGAACATAAAAGTTGATGCCGCATCTACTTCATTTATTTTATTTACATCTGGTTCTACTGGTGAACCTAAAGGAGTAATGCTTCAACACAACTCATTGACCAATGTGGTAATTGGGTTGCAAAAAATAATCAATTTTAAAGTTGGCGATAAATTGTTAATGGTTACGACCATTATTTTTGATTTGGCACAAGCTGATATTTTCATGCCACTGGTTGCTGGTGGAGAAATAGTTTTAACCAATAATGAAGAAGCTAAAGATGGCTATGCTATTTTAAAATTGATCAAAGAAAAGCGGATTAATTACTTAGAAGCTTCACCTGCTACATATAAATTTATGTTACAAACTGGGTGGTCCGAAAAATTGCCCATTCAATTAACTTCTTGTGGAGAAGCATTGGCACCAGATTTAGCTGCTCAGTTGATCAGTAGATGTGATGCATTGTACAATATGTATGGACCTACTGAGAATACTATTTATGCAACTGCAGCTAAAATAGAATCGGTTCAACATGGAATAACTATTGGCAAACCTTTTCAAAATACAGAAGTATATATATTAGATGAAAAACAGGAATTAGTTCCGATAGGTTCTGTTGGAGAAATCTATATTGGAGGTGAAGGAGTTGCCAAAGGTTATTTAAACGACCCTTTAAGAACTAAGGAACGGTTTCTTCCTTGTCCTTATTCCACATTGCCAAATGCCAGAATGTTTCGTACAGGTGATCTAGGTTCTTTCACTAAAGATGGAAATATTGATTACCTGGGAAGAAAAGACAATCAAGTTAAAATTAGAGGGCTGAGAATTGAACTTGAAGAAATTGAATTCCACATTCGTAAATTAACTGATATTAAAGATGCAGTGGTAACTGTTCGAAAAGATATCGTACAAGGTCAGTCAACTATTGTAGCGTATATTATTTCTGCGATTCCCAACATCAATCCACCTACCACACAAGAAATTAAACAATGGAGGGCTCAACTTTCAATAGAACTCCCTGTATATTTTATTCCAAATGTATTTGTACGCTTATTGCAGTTTCCGATGACTCAAACGGGCAAGATAAACCGTAAAGCGTTGATCAAACCTGAATATATAAATGCTGAAACAGATCCAGGTTTTTTAGCACCAACAACAAAATTAGAAATTGATATAGCGGCTATTTGGAAAGAGGCATTGAATAGAACATCCATCAGTATCGACGACCATTTTTTTGATATAGGAGGACATTCATTGATTGCGATTCAAGTAATGTCTAAAATAAAAAAGGAATTAGGAAAGCAATTGCCCATTAGTGTGCTTTTTCAATATCCTACTATTCAAAAATTAGCTCAGTTGATGGAGAAAGAATCAACTGCTGATATCAATAAGGCCTTAGTTCCCATTAAGCCGAATGGAACTAAACCGCCACTATATGTAATACATGGAGATGGATTGAATGTAATGGTGTTTAATGCATTCGCCCAATTTTTAGACGAAGATCAACCTGTGATTGGTATTCAGGCTAAAGGTTTAAATGGGATTGATTTTCCGGCAGACTCAATTGAAGAAATAGCAGCTGAATATTTAAAAGAAATAATGGAACATAATCCCAATGGTCCATATTTATTTGCGGGCTATTCTTTTGGTGGATTAGTAGCCTATGAATTAACACAGCAGGTGACTAAATTGGGCAAGAAAGTAAAATTGTTAGGTATACTGGATACTAATATTAGTAATGAAACCTATTATTATAAAGGAATCAATCCGCTAATACCAAAGATGAAAAGACAGATTCCCAAATTGGTATTCAATCTTTCTTTATTTTTTAAAAATCCCATTGACTTTTTGCGGTATCAACGCTATTCATTGATCAATACTTTGAAACAATGGATGCATTCCTCAAATAAGCAAGATCAATCAACTATAGAAATGACTCATGAAGAAAAAGTCATTCAACAGCTTACGATTGCTTATCAGAATTATAATATTCAACTAATCGATCATCCAATAGATTTATTTAGATGTAAAAAAAGACTCTACTACATTGATGATCCGATAACACTTGGCTGGAAAAAATTTACTAGTAAAGGTGTTCATGTTTTTGAAGTAGAAGGCGATCACAAAACATTTCTCTTACCACCTCTCGATAAATCATTTGCAATAATCATTCAAAAATGCTTGAATGAAAGAAGCTAATATTACTTGTAGTTTTATTCAACCAAGGATCGAATCGTTTGATTCATTATTTCCTCCAGAACTCAATTCAGCTTCCAGCTTTATTATAGATGCGAATCATTTTTTAGACAAATTAGATTACTGTAAAAGTATTCTTAATGAGCAGGATTTTAAATATGCTTTCACAAGGAAGAAAGAATCCGAACAGCTACAAAAAATAATTACAAGAGCGATTTTAAAAATTTTGTTAGCAAAAACGCTCCAACAACCTGTTCATACCATTGAAATAGCAAAAGACGCTAATGGAAAACCATTTTGCCAAAATGCGCTTTTGAAAAATATCCATTTTAGTATTTCAGACGCAACCAATTATATAGCAATCAGCATTGCACAATCACCAGTTGGTATAGATATTGAAATAATAAAGCCTCAATTTCAATACCAGGATATTGCTTCATCCTATTTTCATCAAAATGAAATAAATGCATTGAAAAATGCCAATGATCCATTAATGCTCTTTTATCGGTTTTGGACCAGCAAGGAATCATTGCTTAAATTAGATGGAAATGGGTTAACCGATTATTTGAATGAACTGGATATGACCGAAGGGGAAAAAATCAATAAATTTCAAGGAATGAACATTCAAGGAATGTATGCTGTCAGTAGTTTTTTGATGAACCCTCATTTGATGGTTTCCATATCAGTTCCTTCTTCTGTCAATCAACTGCGATTTTTTAATTACATTGCAGATGATTTAGACTAGAAATCATATGTCGTTAAAAACCAAGAAATCCATTTTTTTGATCTTTTTGTTACTTTTTTCTCAAGTAACATTATTAGTTGCTCAAGATGCTGGTACATTAACCAAGCAAGGTGTTCAGAAATTGGCTACTAAAAACTTCAAGGGTGCAATTAAAGATTTTACAGACGCACTAGAACTTTCTCCAGAAGACATTAACTTATATGTAAATAGATCAACTGCAAAAAGAGAATTAAAAGACTATGCAGGTGCAGTAGAAGACTTAACATTTGCTATAGAATTGGATTCTTCAACAGCGAGCCTTTTTTTTAATCGCGGCATTATTAAGGGAATGATGAATGATGCAAAAGGTGCGATTAGTGATTATTCAATTGCTATCGAAATGCAACCTGATTATCCAAATGTGTATTTTAATAGAGGTATAGAAAAGGAGCATGCAAAGGATTATTCTGGTGCTTTAAACGATTATAATAAAGCCTTATCCTTAAATCCTAAATTAGGAGATGTATATTTTAATAGAGGAGTGGTAAAATCTGCGATGCAAGACAGAGATGGTGCAATGCAAGACTATAGCAAAGCTATTTTATACAATCCTAAAAATGCAAGTGCTTATTTCAACAGGGCATTGGAGAAGGCCAATTACCAGGACTATAATGGTGCGATGACGGATTATTCAAATGCAATTGCTGTTCAACCTGATTTTGCCAGTGCTTATTATAACAGAGGGGATATTAAAGCAAAACTAAAAAATTATACTCCTGCAATTGCAGACTACAATAAGGCCATACAAATTGATCCAGCTGCTTACATGTATTTTAGTAGGGCTGTAATGAAAACCAATTTAAGTGATCATAAAAGTGCATTGTCCGATTACGATCAAGTAATTAGCATGGACCCTACCATTCCGAATGCCTATTTCAATAGGGGTTTGTGTAAAATGAATTTAAAAGATTATAACGGCGCAATACCTGATTTAGACATCGCAATAAAAGATAACCAATCGAATGCTGATATTTATTTTAACAGAGCTGTTGCAAAGAGAGAATTGAAGCAATACAAAGGAGCGCTAGAAGATTTTGATAAAGCAATTGCTTTAAAACCCAAGAGTGCTGATTTATATATCAACAGGGGTGTTTTAAAAGTTACCTTACATGATACATTAAATGCAATCAAAGATTTTACGAATGCAATTATATCAGATCCTTATAATGTAAGTGCCTATTTTAACAGAGGAATTCAATATGATCAAATGGGAAATAATACTGCTGCATTAGCAGATTATAATAAGGCGATTGAACTCAATCCAAGATTTGCCAATGTATATTTTAATAGAGGTGTAGTAAAGGGTAGAACCAAAGATTCAAGAGGAGCATTGTCGGATTATACTACAGCCATACAATTAGATCCTTCAGTAGGAAATGTATATTATAATAGAGGAATTGAAAGGGCTAAAGCAAAAGATTATTCCAATGCTTTAAATGATTATAATAAGACCCTTCAGTTAATGTCTGGAACTGCTGATATTTATTTTAATCGGGCAATTGCTAAAAACCAATTAAATATGAATATGGCTGCTTTAGCAGACTACGATAAAGCTATTTCATTAGACAAGACCAATGCAGATATCTATCTAAATAGAGGCTATACCAAACAACGTTTAAAAGATTTGACTGGATCTTGCAAAGACTTTCAACAATCTGCATCATTGGGTAATGCATTGGCTGCAGAGGAAGTACTCAAATCATGCAAATAAGCCTTTTGTGTTAAATTTATACCGTTGGCAATTTTTCATGCAAATAATCAACAGTTTGTAATATTTTGCACCATCACGCTACCAATGGCGTATAAACTATTAAACTAAATTTATGAAAAAGGTTTTTTTGTCGATCGCTGTATTATTCGCAGCAGTTTTTACGGTAAATGCACAAACTGCAGATGAAGTTATTGCAAAGTATATTACTGCAATTGGTGGTGCTGAAAAATGGTCTAAAGTGCAATCTATCAAAGTAGAAGGCCAGATTGAAGTTCAAGGAATTCAAATTCCTTTTACCATGCAAGCAGTACAAATGAAAGGAGCTCGTGTAGACGCAGAATTTCAGGGAAACAAAATCATCGATATTACCACACCAACTAAAGGATGGTCTCAGAATCCATTCGGTGGAAAAGCAACTTTAAGTCCAATTTCTGATGATGAATTGAAGCAAAAATTAGATGATCTAGATATTCAAGATGCTTTTGTTGATTATAAAGCCAAAGGTTCAACAGTTGAGTTTTTAGGAAAAGACGAAGAAGATGGTAATGAGTATTTTAAAATTAAAATGACCAGCAAGAATGGCAACGATAAAACTTATTTTATCGATACCAAAACCTATCTGGTATATAAAGTTGAGTCAATTGTAAAGCAACAAGGCCAAGAAATGAAGTCTGCTGTAAAGTATTTAGATTATCAAACCATTGATTTTGGAATTAAAATGGCATTCAAGCAAGATCAAGGTCAAATGATGATGGTAAATAAAAAAATTACTGTTAATCCTACTATCGACCCTAGTATTTTCAACGGAAACTAATTACGATAATTAAATGAACTGCTATTGAACTCATTTTCGATTTGAGTCGATAGCAGTTTTTTTATTCAACTATTATTTATGAGATTAAAAAACATATTTGCAGGATTTTTTTTGATTGTTGCATTGAGTGCAAATGCTCAAACTACCATCAACTCATCTTACTTCCAGGTAATGGGGGCCCGACCATTGGGACCATCTACCATGAGTGGAAGGATCACTGCTATCGATGGCATTACTGCTGAAGGACAATTAAATTTATATGTAGGAACAGCAGGAGGAGGTATTTGGAAAAGCCAAAATGGTGGACTTAGTTTTACTTCATTGTTTGATAAGTATTGTCAATCAATAGGAGCTTTAGCGATAGAACCAGGTAACGCAAAAGTGGTGTATGCAGGAACAGGAGAGAGCAATACCAGAAACTCTGTTTCTTATGGAGATGGGTTGTACAAAACAACTGACGGAGGAAATAACTGGCAAAAAATCGGATTGGATAGTACTGAGCGTATTAGTAAAATCTTAATTGATCCAACCGATAAAAAAACGGTTTATGTATCTGCTCCCGGTCCGCTATGGAATGCTTCAGCTCACAGAGGTTTATACAAAACAACAGACGGTGGTAAAACCTGGAATAAAATTTTATATGTAAATGAAGAAACAGGTTGTGCGGATATAGCAATGCATCCAACAAAACCATCTACTTTATTTGCTTCTATGTGGCAATTCAGAAGAAAAGCATATGCATTTAGTTCTGGTGGATCAGGAAGTGGTTTATTCAAATCTACTGATGGAGGAAAGACCTGGAATAAACTAACAAAAGGCTTGCCTGAAGGAGACTTTGGTAGAATAGTTATTACCATTAATCCATCCAAACCATCTGAATTAATGGCCATTGTAGAAGCTAAAGTTTCGGGCATATTTATTTCAGAAGATGAGGGTGAAACTTGGGTAAAGAAACCGTCCAATGAAAATTTAACTGCACGACCTTTTTATTTCAGCACATTGGTGTATGATCCAAAAGACCCAAAAAGAGTGTACCGCCCAGCTTATGATTTTCAATTTTCGAATGATGGAGGAAATTCATGGAGTGGTGCTTTTACAGGAGGTATTCCCCCACATGCCGATATGCATGCATTGTGGATCAATCCCAATAATCCTGAAATGATGTATTTGGGAACTGATGGTGGAATTTATACAAGCACCAACCGTGGAACTGCATGGAGTTTTTTAAACAATCTTCCAGTAGGACAATTCTATCATGTGTCTGCCGACAATCAAGTGCCATATAATGTATATGGTGGATTGCAGGACAACAATAGTTGGATGGCGCCAAGTTCGGCACCTGGAGGAGTTACAGCTGTGGATTGGAGATGGATCAATGGAGGAGATGGATTTTGGGTACAGCCAAGTTTATTGAATTCAAAAATTATTTTCTCTGAATCTCAAGGTGGAGAAATTACTAAAGTTGATTTATCTACTGGACTATCTTATGGTGTTCGTCCAAAAAAATTGGAAGGTGATGATGAACATAGATGGAATTGGAATACTCCTATAGTAATGGGAAATTCTACCAAAAAAACTGCTACTGGAAAACCAATGTATAATTTATATACTGCGGCACAATATTTATTTAAATCGAATGATGATGGTAAAAACTGGCAAAGAATTTCTCCAGATTTAACTACCAATGATCCAAACAAAATCAATCAAGCAGAAAAAAATACAGGAAGCATAACAGGAGATAATACCAGTGCAGAAAACCATTGTACCATATTTACACTCACCCAAGATCCTAAAAATGAAAATATAATTTGGGTAGGAACGGATGATGGTAATTTGCAAGTAACTTCCGATGGAGGCAAAACATGGCAGAACAAAGCAGCTGGAATTTGGAAAACTGGAGTGCCTGAAAAAACCTGGATCAGTAGTATTGAAATCTCTTCATTGGATTCGAAAAGAATTTATGTTACACTCGATAATCATATGTATGGAGATATGCATACTTATGCTGTTATGAGTACTGATGGTGGAAATACTTGGAAGAAATTTAGTTCATCTGAATTTACTGGTTTTGCTCATGTAATCAGAGAAGACATTAAGAATGAAAAATTATTATTTCTAGGAACAGAAATGGGATTATTTATTTCTTTAGATGGAGGTAATAATTGGATGCGCAGTAAATACCAGAATATGCCTTGGTATAATATGGTTCGAGATATTAAAATTCAACCACAAACCAATGATTTGATCATTGCATCTCATGGAAGAGGAATTTATATTATAGACAATATTCAACCATTGCGTGAATTGGTAAAATCAGATGTGAATCAATCAGTGATATTTTATCCTATTCAAAATTTCAAATACGAGTATAATCCACAATATCCTAGACCAGCTGATAATTTATCTGGATGGAATGGAGGTAGCAATGGAGTAGCCCCTACTTTCTATTATTATTTAAAAGAAAGAAGCAATTCTGGAGTGAAGATTGAAATTTATGATTTAGCCAATAAAAAAATCAAAGACATTAATGGTTCTAGTTCAAAAGGACTAAATAGAGTGTATTGGGATCTTACCATCAATGCGCCTAAAGTTGCTCAAGGAGGATACATAGCCCAATCATCTGTGTTGAGTTCATCTGTAATAGGACCTAAAGTCGATATCGGTAAATACAAAGTAGTAGTAAAAGCCGATGGAAAAGAGTATGTTCAAAATATTCAGATTGATGCCAATCCTTCAAAAGGATTAGATGCTGCTTCCATCAATTTATTAAATAAACAAAGTATGCGATTGTATAATTTACATGAGCGTTTATTTACAGTAATTGATTCTTTGGATAAAACAGTAAAACTGATTTCAAAAGGAGATACAACCGCTACTGCAGTAAAAGAAAAACTAAGCAAACTCGATTCATTTAAACGAGAGATTGTTGAGTTGAATCGAAAATCTATTTTCTTTGACGAATTTAAATACAGAAGAAGGGTGAGTGATTTGTATGTAAGTGTTGCAACCGGATTAGAACCACTTTCTGCAAGTCAGGAAAAAGGGATTGCAGTATTGGAAGATCAGTTCTTGGTATTTCAGAAACGATTCTTTGAATTGATAAAATAAATTGAATATTTATTATTTAAGATCCAGCGTTCTAATTCTAGGCGCTGGATTTTTTTTAATTAATAGTCTTGATATTGTGCTAAAAATAATGTCCAGTCATACGATTTAAAACGAATCTTTATTTTCTCAATTGCCGGGGCCAATGCATACTGCTTAATTAATTCTTTCATACCTTTTTTTCCTCCAAAATCAGCCCTGAACCAACTCATCATTTTTGGCAAGTAAATGGATTTAGTACTATCATTCCATATTGTTTCACCTTGTAAATACACTTTAGTCGCAGTGTTTAATTGTTGATCTAATTTTTCTATAGTATAAAATGCTATAGGTGGACAACTTTTAGCACCGCAGTTTAGTGCAAAATGAATTTGAAAATCTACTGAATCAACCCGATGCTGTTTTTCGAATTTGCCGATGAATAGAGAATTAAAATATCCGAGACTCCATTTATTTTTTGACCTTCTTAAAATACCATGTTCAATATTATCTAAGCTCAAATTTCTACCAGCTATGATTATTTGTTTCTTTCCAAAAAAAGCACTTCTTTTTTTATAAATAGCCTGATTATTTTTTAGTAGTAGTTGTGTGTATGCATTGTAAATATTGATCCAAAAAGTTTTTTTATTTATATCGCTGTTCAGTTCATTAAGTAATACATCTTTGTGTATTGTTGCAAGATACTGAACCAAGGAATCAGAAGGTTGATTGGTTTTTACAGCAATCAATAATTTTTGTGATACAATAATTATATCCATATTTTCTGCTTTACAAAAATTCATTGTAAGTACAAAAAATATAATATATAAAAATATTTTCATTAAAGAGAGCCTCCTTCAAATAATACTGCATCTAATGTAAGCTCAGTTAATGCTACAGAGCCCGACAAGCACGCTAGCAATTGTGTAAATGCTAGTTTGCCTAGTTTAAATCCACTGGTTTCTACATAGGTTATTGTTGGGTAATATAATGATGGTATGAATCCATTGCTAATGCTGATGATTCCAATTTGATCTGGTATGGCCAATTTTTTACTTTGTAATGCTTTCATGGCGCCAATCAATATTTCATCACTCATGCAAAAAATGATTGATGGAATATTTTTTTTGGACACTCTATTACTAACTTCCTTTAAAGCATCATCTGTTTTATTGATGTGAACAATATCAATATTGCATTTGGTTTCTATTTTTTGGAAGCTTTCCTGAAATGCTTTTAATCTTTTTTGTGTAATGGTTAACCCTAGATCCCCAAACAATGCCAGAATCTTTTTTTTCTTTGTTTTTTGAATTGCTTCAGCAGCCATTTCTGCTGCACGTTCATCGGCCATGCATACTTTAATAATTTCTTGATCGTTCGGAACATTATCAAAAAATACCACTGGGATATCAACGTCTTTCATTTTTTCATAATGAGCCAATGATTTGGAATTGGATGAAACACAAACAAATAATCCCATCACTCTATTTTGCCTAAACAATTTTAGATTTTCAATTTCAATTTTCGGGTCATTGGCTGTTTGAAGAATCATTAATGTAAAACCATTCTTTCTGCATTCTTCTTCTACAGAATCAATAAAACTTTCGTAGAAAAGGTTACTAATGAAAGGAACCATCAGACCTATTACATTACTGTGTTTGGTCCTTAGATGAACTGCAAATGCATTGGGTTCGTAATCCAGCGTATTGGCAAGCTCTATGATCCTTTCCCTGGTGGCAATTGAAATATCCGGATGGTGTTTCAAGGCTCTTGAAACAGTTGATATACTACAGCCTACAATTCCAGCAATTTTCTTGAGTGTTGTATTGTTCATAGAACAAGTTTGATACAATATAGAATATTCTCACATCAAATGTTTTCGCAATCGTTTGCGAAGCTAAACTGACAAAAATCTACTTTTAAATGGAAAAATTACCCCTATTTTGAACTGTTAAAGGATTGATAAATAATTTTATATGAAATGCAACGTTTATGTTGTTCAGTAAGTCTAGTAAGAGGTTTAAAGCTAGAATTACCATTTTGTTGACTTTTTTATCTTTTTTTATTAAAAATTCATAAAAAATTTAACAAAAAATTTTTTTAGTCGAAAATATGTGTATTTTGTACACGCTTAATAACCAGTAAACTGCCATTTATGAATCTACGATTGCTAGTCAAGCCCATTTTATTGGGTGCATTCGTTTGTATGTTTGCGATTTTCTCGCAGGCTCAAACCAAAACTGTTACAGGAAAAGTAACGGACTCTAAAGACGGATCACCATTGGTTGGTGCATCTGTAATTGCAAAAGGAACCAATATCGGTACCCAAACGGGTTCAGATGGTTCTTACAAACTCACCATTTCTTCTACTATTTCTAAATTGGTGATTTCATCAGTTGGATTTGGTAATGTTGAAGTAGACATTTCTAAATCATCAAATGCAGACGTCAAGTTAACGTCTAGCGCTGATGCCTTAAGTGATGTGGTTGTAGTAGGTTATGGTACTCGTAAAGTAAAAGATGTTACGGGTTCTGTTGCCAGAGTATCTGAAAAAGATTTTAACAAAGGTCAAATTGCCGCACCAGATGCCTTATTACAAGGTAGAACAGCTGGTGTTTTGGTTACCCCTGCAAGTGGAGAACCTGGAGCTGCTGCCACAATCAATATTCGTGGTACTGGTTCTATCAGTGGATCTCAAGAACCTCTATATGTAATTGATGGAGTTCCATTGATTCAAGGTGGAACATTAGGTTCTGCTAGTGGTGTAGAAGGTAGTTCAACTGCTAAAAACCCGTTGATTTTCTTAAACCCGAATGATATTGAAAGCATGACTGTATTGAAAGATGCATCTGCTGCTGCTATCTATGGTTCAAGAGGTGCAAATGGTGTTATATTAATTACCACTAAGCAAGGAAAAGGTGGTAGAAAAGGAGTATTTAATTTTGGTGCTAATACAAGCATGGCTAACACTGCTCGTCGTTACGACCTAATGCAATCTCAAGATTTCTTATTGGCTGCTAAAAAAGCCAATATAGATGGAGGTGCTGACCCAGTTGCTGCAGCTGAAGCAGTAAAATTAATTGATGGTGGTGCTAATACCAACTGGCAGGATGAAATTTTCCGCCAAGCCATTTCTCAGAATTACAATTTAAGCTGGGGTTATAATTATAAAGGAACAACAGCTCGTTTGAGTGGTTCTTATGATGACCAACAAGGTATCGTAAGAAACAGTTCTTTACAACGTATGACTGTTCGTGCTAACTTAGGTCAGAAATTATTAAATGATAAGTTGAAATTAGAAGCTAATTTAACTTATTCTAATACCAAGAACCAATACCCTCCATTATCTAATAATGCAGGTTATCAGGGAAGTTTGTTGGGTGCTGCTTTACAGTTCAATCCAACTTATCCTGTTTATAATGCCGATGGATCTTTCTATCAGCCAGGTGATCAGCGTAATCCAACTCAAATGTTGGCTTATTTTGATGACAGAGATTTTATCAATCGTTTCTTAGCTAATTTATCGGCTAGTTACCAGATCACCAAAGACCTTTCTTACAAAGTAGTGTTTGGTTCTGATAATTCAACATCTGAAAGAACTGCTTATGCTGATCCACGTTTAGGTTCTAATGCATATGGTGGAACAACCAATGTTTTCGGAAAAGATTATGGTAATGGTATTCAAGGTAATGGTCGTGTAACACGTCAAAACTTAGATGTTACTTCTACTTTGATCGAACATTATCTTACTTACGATAAAGTATTCAACAATGTACACGCATTGAATATTGTTGCTGGATATTCTTACCAAAACTTTGAAACCAAATACAAAGGATCATTTGGTTGGGGATTGAATACACCTGTTACAAAACCAGGCGATGTATTTAATAAATCATACGGCAGCTTCAAAAATTATGCAGACTTTGTTCCTGACTATAATAGGAATGAATTGCAATCAATCTTTGGTCGTTTGAACTATACTTATAATGATAAGTATTTCTTTACAGCAACTGTACGTTCTGATGGTTCGTCTAAGTTTGGTACTAATAACAGATATGGTACATTCCCTGCATTTGCTTTCAAATGGAGAGTAATGCAAGAGTCTTGGGCTCAAAATACCTTGGGTAAATTATTTAGCGATTTCAATTTAAGAGCTAACTATGGTACTTTAGGTAGCCAGGATAATTTAGGTTCTTATGCTGCATTGAACTTACAACAAACATTTAATACAGGTTCTGGTCCAACAACTCGTTTTACTCAACAAGGTAATCCAGATTTGAAATGGGAAGAAGTAACAACAACAGGATTTGGTCTTGATTTCACTTCAAAGAACAAGCGCTTGAATGTTACTATCGATTACTATAATAATGAAAGAACTAATATGTTGTTCTTTGCTCCAACTCCAGGTGGATTTGCACCTACAGCAAATTGGTGGATAAATTTACCGGGTAAGGTTACGAACAAAGGATGGGAATTTAGTGTTAACTATCAAATTGTTAAAGGAAACAAGTTTAACTGGGACGCAAGTTTGAATATGACTACTGTTAAGAACAATATCGAAGGTTTACCTAGTCCAATCAATACAGGTGCTGTTAGTGGACAGGGTTTAACTGGAGCTTTTGCTCAAACATTAACCAACGGAAATCCAATTTTCACTTGGTCAATGTTACAGTTCAATGGATTTGACGGAAACGGTAATGCTCGTTATGGTAATAATGCCAACAATACTATTTCCGGAACAGCTTTGCCTAATTTCTTTGCTGGTTTAACCAACAATTTCTCTTATGGCAGATGGAACTTAAGTGTATTCGTTAATACAGTTAGAGGCTTCCAAGTGTATAACAATACAGCTAACGCTTTATTCTTGAAAGGTTCATTGCGTAATGCTCGTAACGTAACTTACGAAGCAGGTAATAGCCCAGAAAATCCTTTCAACCCAGGATCTGTTTCAACAAGATTCTTAGAGCAAGGAGATTTTATTCGCTTGGCAAATATGAACTTAAGCTACGCTTTCCAAATGAAGAGCAAAGTGATCAAAACCTTATCAGTATTTGCATCTGGCCAAAACTTGGCTTTATGGACCAAATACTCTGGTATAGATCCTGAAGTAAACGTAGATAAGAGCATCAATGGTATTCCATCAAGAGGTTTCGATTATACACAATATCCTAAACCAACTGTAATTACTATTGGAGCTAATATTGGCTTTTAAATTCAATAACTTTCATTAATAAAAATGATCATGAAAACATATATTTTAACAGCTGCAACTCTAGGCATTCTTGCCCTATCGTCTTGCACAAAACTGGAGCCTAAATTAGATGGGCCAACTTCTATAGCTCCAAATACAGCGGGGGGTGCACCAACAGCACCTTCTATCTCATCTGTTTATGAAAACTTAAACGGAACATTGGCTGGCCAGGAAAACTGGTTTGCTATGTCTGAGCATTCAACAGATGAAATAATGGGGCCAACACGTGGTACCGACTGGGATGATTTCGGTACATGGCGCCGTCTACATTTACACACATGGGGACCTGACCATAACCAATTGCGCAATGCTTGGAATGGTTTAAATGGTGCTTTATTCCAAACAACATTAATTGCTGAAACAGCAACAGATGCAAGAACTAAAGCTGAAGGACAATTCCTAAGATCATACGCTCGTTTTTTAACTTGCGATTTATTTGGTCAAGTTCAATCTCGTCCTGCAACTGCTGCTGCTGCTGCTATTCCTTCAGTATTAACTCGTAGTCAAGCAATTGATGCGATCATTACAGAATTAGAATCTGCTGTAGCTGGTTTACCTGCTTACACTAGAGCTACTCGTTCTTTGGCAACCAAAGAAGCTGCATGGGCTTTATTGGCAAAATGCTACTTGAACAAAGCAGTTTACAAAGCTGATCCAAATAGTCCAGATGGTCCTTATACATTCGCTTCTGCTGATATGAATAAAGTAATTGAATATTGTAATAATATTCAAGCAAATACTTTATTACAAGTGGATACTTATTATTGGGATAACTTCAAGTGGGACAATGGTGTTCAATCAACTGAAAACATCTTTGTTCGCGCAAACAACACAGGTGATCCTCGTGCTGGTGGTGGTAGAGATATGCGTTGGCATACATCACAGAGCTGGCATTATAACCAAACCCCATCTAGCTGGAATGGTTTCGTTGCTTTGACAGATTTCTATGATAGTTTTGAACCAAATGATGTTAGAAGAAACGATACTGTTGCTGGATTCACTAACAGAGTTGGAGCAACTGCAGGTTTATTAGTTGGTCAAGCTCGTGGTCCAAGAAATGGTAGTATCGGAGATCCAATCGTTGACCTAAAAGATCGTTCTGGTAATCCACTGGTATTTACTAAAAACGCATCTATCTTCTTTAATGGTGAAGCAAGCGGTATTCGTATCAATAAATTCTTATTGGATCCAGCTTCTATCAACGATGGTGGATGGGGCAGTTCTAATGAGTTCCCTTATTTCCGTTTTTCTGATGTTCGTTTAATGGAAGCAGAAGCGGTTTTAAGAGGTGGTACATCTTCTGAAACTCCTTTAGCTATCGTAAACGATATTCGTTCAAAAAGAAGAGCTTCTGCTTTAACAGCTGTAACTCTACCAGTTTTATTAGCTGAAAGAGGAAGAGAATTGTATTTAGAAGGTCATAGAAGAAATGACATGATTCGTTTTGGTGTATTTAATGCTCCTGTAAACGAAAGACCTACAAAATCTGATGGTTACAAATGTGTATTCTCTATTCCAACTGAAGCATTGTCTTCTAACCCTAACTTAAAGCAAAACGTTGGATATTAATCCATAGTTTAAATAGATACAACCCTGCTCCTAAAAGAGCAGGGTTTTTTTGTGCATTTCTTACAATAAATAAATGTCAAAGCAATCGCTATTTACTTAATTTTATCCAATGAATTTGAATAAGTACAGTTTGCTCTGCAGCATCATGTTGCTATTATTATCCTGCAAACAAAAACCTTCTAATACTTTATTTTCCGAAACAACTGATAGTAAAATCAATTTCGTAAATACATTAACTGAATCAAAAGAGTTCAATGTTTTTAAATACAGAAATTTTTACAACGGCGGTGGAGTTGCCACTGGTGATCTAAACAACGACGGCATACCGGAGGTTTTTTTTACTGCAAATCAGGGTGCCAATAAATTATTCCTTAACAAAGGAAATCTTCAATTCGAAGACATTTCTGCTAAAGCCGGGTTTGGCGATAAAAAACAATGGAGTACGGGTGTGGTTTTTGTAGACATCAACGCTGATGGTTGGCTGGATATTTATGTTTGTAATGCGGGTAATATGATGGACAAACCCCTAAGAAAAAATCAGTTATTTATCAATAACCATAACTTAACTTTTACTGAAAGCGCTGCTCAATATGGATTAGACAATGATGGGTATTCTACCCAGGCCTCATTCTTTGATTATGATCTAGACGGAGACTTGGATTGTTTTTTAATCAATAACAGTCCTATTCCAGTAAATACATTGAATTATGCAAACATGCGTAATATTCAAGATGCTGATGCCCCATTCGCAGCATTTTTAAAAGGTGGTGGAGATCATTTATTCCGAAACGATAACGGACATTATGTAGAAGTAAGCAAAGCAGCCGGTATTCATGGCAGTATTATAAGTTTTGGTTTAGGCGTTACAGTAGGAGATATAAATGATGATGGTTATCCAGATGTATATGTATCCAATGATTTTTTTGAAAAAGATTATTGTTATATCAATCAACGCAATGGAACATTTGTAGATGAGATGGAACAGAGAATGCAACATATCAGCTTCTCTTCTATGGGTGCTGATATGGCTGATATTAACAATGATGGAAAGCAAGATATTTTTACTACCGATATGTTGCCAGGCGATGATTATCGTTTAAAAACCAATACTTCTTTTGAAGGCTATGACGTATTCAAGTTAAAACAAAATCAAGGTTTTTATAATCAATTTACACAAAACGCTTTGCAGGTAAATAATGGCAATGGTCAATTTCTGGAAACTGCATTTTACAGTGGTGTTGCAGCAAGTGATTGGAGTTGGGGGGCCTTGATTTTTGATGCAGATAATGATGGGCTGTCAGATATTTTTGTGTGTAATGGAATTTATAGGGATGTCACCGACCAAGATTTTATCGATTTTTTTGCGAACGATATTGTCAAGCAAATGGTACTCACAGGAAAAAAAGAAGAAATAGGATCGGTGATCAATAAAATGCCTTCAGTACCCATACCTAATAAAGCGTTTAAAAATAAAGGTCAATTAAAATTTGATGATGAAGGCGTTAAATGGGGGTTGGGTAAGCCAAGTTTTTCCAATGGTGCAGTATATGCAGATTTAGACAATGATGGAGATCTGGATATGGTAATTAACAATGTAAACCAACCAGCGTTGGTCTATCGTAATAATAGTAGAGAACAGTCCAAAACGAATTATATTGCCATCTCTCTACAATATAAAACTCCTAACTCTTATGCTATTGGTGCTACCATAAAAATCTATCAGGGGAATCAGATTATTTCAAGATCAATCATGCCTTCTAAAGGTTTCCAATCATCAGTAGATTATAAACAAACAATTGGTTTGGGAGTAAACAAAACAGATTCTTTACAAATCATTTGGCCTGATCAAACTGTTTCATCAATAGTAAATCCTGCAATCAATCAATTGCACAAGATTGATTATGCGTCTCAAGCTTCAAGAAAAATAATTCCTACACGTCTTGCTACTAATGCTCCAATTTTCGAAACAATAAAAACACCTTTCGAGAAACATGTAGAAGATGATTATGTAGATTTTTACATCGAAAGAAATATTCCCTTCATGTTATCAAAGCAAGGGCCTCAATCAGCTGTTGCTGATGTTAATGGAGATGGATTAGATGACATCTATATTGGTGGAGCCCTTAATCAGGCTGGGCAATTGTATATTCAAAATAAAAATGGATTCACTAAGAAAGAAATCAAAGACTTTGCTCAATTTAAATTTTACGATGTAACTGCTGCTGCTTTTTTTGATGTTGATCAAGATGGAGATATGGATTTGTTTACTGGTGGAGGCGGAAATTTTGTACCTGCAACAGCCGACATCTATCAACACAATATTTTTATTAATGATGGAAAAGAAAATTTTACTATCAAGCCAGGCGCATTGCCTATAAGTCATACCAATTGTGGAACTGCTATTCCATTGGATTATGATAATGATGGTAAACTGGATCTTTTTGTCGGAAGTAGAAGTGAGCCTCAAAATTATGGGATTTCGCCAAAAAGTTTTTTGTATCATAATGTAGGCAATGGGCAGTTTCAGGATGTTACTTCCACAGTAGCTCCATTTCTTTCCAGCCTCGGCATGATTACGTCTGCAGCATGGTCTGATATGAATGGAGTGAATTCAAAAGAACTGGTAATTGTTGGAGACTGGATGTATCCGCATATTTATCGGTTTGATGGTAAAAAAATGGTGGAACAAAAAACAGGCTTAGAAAATTTGTTTGGCTGGTGGCAGCATGTAACTGTTGCTGATATTGATAATGATGGAGATGCTGATTTAATTTTAGGGAACTTGGGAGAGAATTTTTATCTGCATTCAGATGCTGCTCATCCTGTTAAGTTATGGGTTAAAGATTTTGACCAGAATGGAACAGTAGATAAAATTTTCAGCCATACCATTAACGAGAATGATGTACCAGTATTTTTAAAGAAAGATATTACCGAACAAATCCCTTCACTTAAAAAAGGAAATTTAAAGCACCAGGATTTTGCTAAAAAATCGGTGCAAGACTTATTTGGCGATGCCATTCGCAATGCCCAAGTATTGCAGGTAAATACAGGTTATTCTGGTATTGCTTATAATAATGGGAAAGGGCAATTCGCTATGCAGCCATTTCCAGTATCTGTACAATTGTCTTCTGTGAATGCAATCACTGTTGCGGACATTAATTCCGATGGTTGGAAAGATATAATTATAGGGGGAAATTTTTTCGATATGCTTCCGCAGTTTTGTAGTGTGGATGCTTCCTATGGAACAGTCATGATGAATAATCAAAAAGGAGGGTTTGCAATTTTGCCAAATCAACAGACAGGAGTCTCAATTAATGGTGCAATTAAACAGATTACCCCTATTCAATACCAAAATAAACCAGGATTTCTTTTTTTGCAAAATAATGGGCTGCCGGTTTTTTATCAGCAAAAATCAATTGCCAAAAAAATTGGTAGATAGTATGGGTAATCGAAATGTATTTTTTTTGAATAGATCATTGCCTAATTCGATCCAATCGATTTTTGCAACCATGCTGTTTTGCTTGATCTTAAATAGTTGTTCCAATAAAGAGCCAGATCAATCTTTATTCACGGTATTGAATACCGAAAACACAGGTATTCAATTTTCCAATGCACTTACACCAACTCCCGAATTCAATCTTTTTTCTTACATGTATTATTACAATGGTGCAGGTATTGGTTCAGGTGATTTTAACAATGATGGATTAATCGATTTGTTTTTTACAGCTAATCAACAACCCAATGCATTATACCTCAATAAAGGAGGAATGCATTTTGAAGATGTGACCCAACAAACAGGTATAACAAAAGACAGTTTATGGAGTACAGGCGTTTCAGTAGTTGATATTAACAATGATGGATTATTGGATATTTATGTAAGTAGGGTTGGACATTATAAAGTGTTGAATGGGAAAAATCAATTATTGATCTGTACAGGAATTGATTCCAAAGGAATTCCACATTATACTGATCAAGCTGCTAAATATGGTGTAGATTTTAGCGGATTCAGTACACAAGCAGCATTCTTAGATTATGATGGAGATGGTGATTTGGATATGTTTCTGTTGAATCATTCTGTGAATCATGATGGCAATTATGCGCCAAGGTCTTATTTTTTGAATACCTATGATTCAATGGCTGGCCAGAAGTTTTACCGTAATGATGGAAAGCGATTTACAGATATTACCAAAACAGTTGGTATCAATGGAAGTAAAATAGGATATGGATTAGGAGTAGCAGTTGCCGATATCGATTTAGATGGATGGCCAGATATCTATGTGGGGAATGATTTTCATGAGAACGACTACCTCTACATCAATCAGCATAATGGTACGTTTATAGATAAAAGTACAGAACAACTGATGCATACCAGCCAGTTTACTATGGGAGTGGATATTGCAGATATCAACAACGATGCTTATCCTGAAATTGTTTCCATGGATATGTTGCCTTACGAACCTTATATGCTCCGTAGATCTTTATCGGAAGATGATTACAATATTTTTCAAAATAGAATTGCTTATGGGTACACCTATCAATATGCAAGAAATAATTTGCAACTCAATAGAAAGAACAATCATTTCAGTGAAATAGGTCAATATGCTGGAATACAGTCAACCGATTGGAGCTGGGCTTCTTTGTGGATGGATTTCAACAATGATGGCCTGAAAGATTTATTTGTGTCTAACGGCATTCCTAAGCGAATGAATGATATCGATTATATCAATTTTGTTTCCGGAGATGAAATTCAACAAAAACTAAAAGAGAATGCGATTAAAGATAAAGACCTTGCTCTATTGAGTAAGTTCCCCGAAATAAAAATCCCAAATCAGTTTTTTCTAAATAAGGGGGAAGGGAAATTCAATAATTTAACAGACAGCATTTTTAAGAACCCACCCACTTTTTCTAACGGGGCTGTTTATGCTGATCTTGACAATGATGGAGACTTGGATATTGTAGTGAATAATATCAATGATCCAGTGATGGTATATGAAAACAATACCAATACAAATAAGGGTGATAAAAATCCTAGCACAAATTTTGCTTCTGTTCAATTAAAAGGCCCAGTAAATAATGTAAACGCTTTAGGGGCCAAGATTTTTTTGTTTGAAAAATCAACTATCAGTTCTTATGAAATGCAAACAGTGCATGGGTTTCAGTCGAGCATGATCGCGCCGATAAATATTGGTTTAAACAAAATAAAACCTGATTCTGTTTTATTAGTCTGGCCAGATAATCGATTTGAAAAAATTCAATTAATTGCTGGAAAACAAATAGCAGTAACATATAAAAAAGGCCTGCCTAATTTTGATTATTCAATATTTAAGCCCAAAATTAGAACCGTCAATGATTCTATCGGAGAACCTCTTTTTGAAGATATAACAGCTATTACGGGTTTAAATTATCAGCATACAGAAAATCTGTTTAATGAGTTCGACAGAGAGTCACTTATACCACACATGAATTCAACTGAAGGCCCTGCTATGGCAGTTGCAGATATCAATCATGATGGATTAGAAGATGTATTTATTGGAGCTTCAAAAACATTTCACAATGCCATCTTTATCCAAAATAAATCAGGAAAGTTTACTCAATTAAAGCAACCTGCCATGGAATTGGATTCGATGTGGGAAAATGTAGACGCTGTTTGGGCAGATGTAAACAATGATACACATGTAGATTTAGTAATTGCCAGTGGGGGTAATGAATACTATGGCGAAGACGAACATTTGCAACCGCTTTTGTATTTGAATGATGGGAAGGGGCATTTATCTAAAAGCAATAATTCCTTTCCTGCAATCTATACTACGCAGAAAAAAGTGATTGCCAATGATTTCAACCACGATGGTGATATTGATTTATTTATTGCAGGTGGCGTAGTTCCCTGGCAATATGGAAAAGCGCCAAGGTCTTTTTTGTTACAAAATAATGGGAAGGGACAGTTTACCGATGTTACAGCTCAATATGCTAAGGACTTAATAGAACCTGGTATGGTAACTGATGCCAAATGGATAGATATGAATGCCGATACCGAAAAAGATTTGTTATTGTGTTATGAGTGGGGAGGAGTAGAATGCTTTCTAAAAACTGCAGCTGGTTTTACTAAAAAAACAATCAGTTCTAAAAAAGGTTGGTGGCAAATGTTATATGCAGTGGATATTGATACAGATGGAGATATCGATATTGTAGCGGGTAACTATGGGCTGAATAGTCGATTAAAAGCATCTGAAGAGCAGCCTGTTCAGCTCTACCTTAATGACTTTGATGACAATGGATCTGTTGAACAAGTAATGACTTATTATGTAAAGGGGAAAGAAATTCCTTTTGCTAGCAAGATTCAATTAGAAAAAAGAATGCCTATTTTAAAGAAGAAATTTTTATATGCGGCCGATTTCGCAAAAGCTGATATGAATGATTTATTTGGGCAAAAAAAGTTGGATCAAGCCAAAAAATTATCAGTGGATTGTTTTGAAAATATGGTTTTCATAAACGATGGAAAAATGAATTTTACAGCCAAGGCAATGCCTTACCCATTGCAATTTAGTACATTAAGAGCTGCAGCAACTATTCAAACATTTAAAGACATTGATGAAGTAATACTATTGATGGGAAATTTTTATGCAAACAATGTAGAATTGGGTCGCCAGGATGCCGATTTTGGTTCGGTATTAATTAATAGAGGAAATAGCAAGTTCGATTTTTCTACCCTCAATGGATTATCTATAACAGGCGAGGTAAGAAAAATTCAACGATTGCTTATTGGTAAAAGATTCGCTTATATTCTGGCTAGAAATAATAATTCTTTAAAAGTTATTGCTTTTAAGGATTAATTAAAAATTGGGTAGTTAATGGTAGTTACCCATTTGGTGCTATCTTTTTCTGTTAATCTGTTTGTTATTAATCGCTCAAAGGAGATTGCAGGAGAAGATTTCCTGTAATCGCTGATATAATATTTCATCGCCTGATTGCAAGAGTCAATCATTTTACGATCTCCTTTTACTTCGGCTACCATGATATTACCTAACATCATATTTTTTGGAAAATATTTATCAGTTGATGGAAGGTCTCTTACTGTTGCAATTGCCACCATTGCTTCAAACTCTTTATTATCATCTGTATGAATATTTAATATAGGTGAATTCATTGCTTTGCTGTTTTGTAGCTCAATATATCTTTCTAACTCTTGAACCATTGAATAAATCTCTTCTGTTGTAGGGCTGTGTTTAAATGATTGTTTTAAAGATATATAAGAGGAATTGGGTACTTTTTGTTTTTCAATAATAAAACCATAGGTTTTTTCTGTTGATGAGAAAACGCTTTGCAATTGACTCAAGAATTGGTTGTATTCGGATTTGTCTTTTGAGAATGATAAATATTGTGATAGTTTGGTAAATACATTGGTTGAAAATTCATATTGAGTGGTAATATTAATTTGACTTGTAAAAGATGAAGTCGAAATCGCCTGAAGCGCTATTTGTATCTGTTTTCCATCTGTTTCTGTTTGCGCATTAAATCCATTGAGTAAAACTGTTTTTATTTGAATAGTTTTTCCGTTAAAGGAATAGCTGGAATCGTTCAATTTTTTGCCAGGCCACCATTTATTCCAATAGATAGGATTGGATATATTTCTCGTCAATGCATCTATAGGACATTCTACAATTACCGATTGTGCAACTGTTTTTGTTGTAGGCAATAATTTTACCGCTAAAAAACTGATCACTAAAAAAACAAAAATCGACAAAACTATTTTTTTCATTGCTTACTTTTTATTGAAATGATTGATGAATAGGGTGTTGTATAATGCACCAATTTTTTTTCCTTGATCTCTGCCATTTTCTATAGCAGATCTAAAATGTATACCGCCATATAGTCTGCTAATGCATGCTTCGTTGGATGCTGCTTCAATCGAACTAAATGATCGTTGCATTCCCAGGTATTGTAATTCGGTGGTGTCATGGAAAGCATGATTCTGACCAAATTCATTGGTTAACACAGTTGATGCAGCTGCAGAAATAACACTATGTCCACTTGTATATTCAGGAAATGGAGGAGTTTGTAAAAGTGCATTCCATTCCGATTCCATTGTTTCTCTAATTACAGAAATTGGTCGAATTGTTTTGCTTCTGTATTTTTCATCCCAACAGGAAATGAAGGCATCAAATATTGCACAGGAACTTAAAGCATATGCTCTAGCAGTAAACATTTTGTCTTCTGTTTTAGTGCCAGATAGTATGGCAACAATACCCATCCAATGTCCTACAGGTGTAGTTTTCTTGTTCGAATAGGTCAGATGGCCTTTATGTTCAGATACCAATGCATTGTCATCCCAATAATGAGCAATTGTATCTTGTTCTTTAGTGAGTTGTTTGCTAACATCATACACTTCCTTTAGTTCTTTGTAGTATATACTTGTTTTGGTCAAATCATAAGGAGGTGGAGGAGGTGGCGCGAATTGAGAAGCCGTATCCAATAATAGTGGTTGAATTTTATTCCAATATGGCTCAACTGCATCTGCATAATCGGGAGGTGTTTGTAACCATTTGCCTTTTTCTTTAAAAACACTGTATCGGGGCATTCCTCTGGTTAACTTATAATTGTCGGTGGAAGCTCTTTGTAAAATAATTGCACCAACTGTATCACCGAAAGCAACCGATCTTTGAAATACAGCTTCATCTATATTTTTGTATTGAGTCAATATTTTTTTTGTTGCATTTTCAATGCTGTCTTTCGAAAAAACCAATGTCTTCGCTACTTTCATAAAAGCGACAATTGCAGCAAGATCATAATTGTACAATTGGTTGGTAGCAGGGGCAGGGATTTGATTAAAACCTTTCAAATTTGCAATGATGCTATTATTGCTTGTATCTGTAAATCGAATAGCTTCATAGAAGGCAAGATTGCTGTAAGCATATATTCTACTGGCTACCGGAGGAGAAAATATATCATAAACAATCACATCCGTTAATTTCTGTTCGCAATAGTGCTGTATAGAGGGCCCAACTATTTGTTTTGAATTGTCAGCTTGCTTGCATTGTGTGAATGTAAATGAAACTAAAACCAGCAGCCAACAATGGTTGATTATCTTTTTCATCGTTTAAATTATTTCAACTGTTTTTTTAATAAAAATAATTTTATATAATCCCTGTTTTGTGTTGCAATTAAACCCAAATGTTGATTCACCATAATTGCGGCCAATGCTTTGCCGTTCTTTGGAATATATAATCCAGATTCCTGAATGGACAATGGCTTAAAATTACCTTTACCATTACCTTTTAAGAGCAGCCCATTGAGCGCATCATATCTTCCAAGAGAAGGACTCATTGAAAATTCATTTCCATTTAGCGCTAAGTCAATATTGCCATCTCCATCAAAATCTTTAGCAACAATGCCATAGATTGGTGCAAATTGAGCTTCTCTTGGTAAATCATGTAAAACAAAATTAAAATTTCCTTTATTCTCTACCCAGGAACTATTAAAATTATTTACTGATAGCTGCAAAGCATCTTTACTGTTTTCTGGAGAAAAAATTTGTTGCATTTCCGATTTTGCATAAGAAGCATAATTAGGAAACCTTTCTTTAAGTGCACTCATCTCACGAATGAACTCATCTCTCCCAGCAAGAGGGAATTCTTTAATTGGTCCGTTTGTAGAAGCTGGTAGAAAAGAACTAAACACAGCGTCGAAACTGGTATTCTTATCAAAGTCTTTTGCATATGCTTTTATTGGATATTGGGTGCTCGGTTTTAAATATCCATTTAATCCATAATTGCCAACTACAAAATCCATGTCGCCATCATTGTCAATATCCGCACCAGTAATCCTGTTCCACCAGCCTGTTTGATTGTCGATGGCTGTTTTAGCAGGAGAAAATCGATTGTCTTTGTTTTGTAAAGTGATGATCGGTCCCCATTCTGTTGTAATCATTAGGTCTACCTTCCTGTCATTATTTACATCGGACCAAACAGCCGCAGTAACCATACCAATTTGTTGTAGTGCAGGTGCAATCGATTGGGTAACATCTGTAAAAATGATCGTTCCATTTTTACTATTATTTTGATAGATAAAACTACTGGTTGGACTGGGATATTTTCCTGGTATTACTCTGCCACCAATAAATAAATCCATATCACCATCATTATCATAATCAGCAGCGCTGATACAACTTTTCGAACTTCTATTATTGGTTATATCAATGGTCAATTCGCTGAAATTGCCTTTTCCATCATTCACATAAAAATGATCTGTATAGGCTTTGGATTGAGGTTCGTTTTCTGCTCCACCTGAAACAATAAACAGATCCAAATCTTTGTCTCCATCAGCATCAAATAAACAAATACCCGCATCATCCTGTAATTGATATTCTTTAGAATTAGATATTGATTTCGACAAAAATTGTCCATTCTTTCCTTGAGTGAAAATTTTAGCATAAAATGGCGAACTTCCTCCAATAATAAAATCTTCTAAACTATCTCCATTGATATCACCTACCGCAACAGGAGGGCCGTTTTGTGTTAGTTTATGAGGGATCATTCTTTGAATGTCAAAATCAATAAAATCTACTTCTTGATTTGCGTAATTGATCCCTGCTGATTTTGTAAAATCCGTAAACCAATTTCCATTCAATATGGATGGGTTAGCCACTATTTCTTTTTGAATGGCATTTTTTATATCAATCGTAATTGTTGCATCAATACCTGGATGAAAAATGATTTGTTGTAAATTACCTGGCCATTCAATTTGTATAGAATCTACTGAAGTGGATTTGCCCAATCCAAAATGAGCGATATTTTCAATGGTAGAAAGATACCCTCTATATGGGCTATTTTCATAACTCTGATGCACCCCATTACTATAGACATGAATCATTGCCCCAATGCCATGTAAATTATTGTTGCTTCCTTTTAAAATGATATTAATATAATGGGCCTTTTCTTTTTGTTCATTTTCGGTATTCTCTAAAAAGCTAACTGGCATGTTAGTATTATTTACCATTACATCTATGTCTCCATCTCTATCAAAATCGGCATAAGCCATTCCAGCGGAATAAGTAGGTGCTTCCCATCCCCAATCAGTTGTTTTATCTGTAAAAGTCAGGTCGCCATTGTTTCGAAAAATATTATTATTGATTTTTACAGTGGGCAATTGAGTCAGTATTTCATCGACGCTAGCATTTGCAACAGCATGCTTTCGATAGGCCATAAAATCCATATCACTCATGTCTTTTGGTAAGCCATTAGAAATTAATAGATCTCTAAATCCATCATTGTCAGCATCAATCAATAAAGGAGCCCAGCTCCAATCGGTATTGGCTACTCCACTTAAATAAGCAATTTCGCTGAATACTGGAATACCAATACTATCATTTCCTTTTACACCAAAGCCTTGATTAAGTTGCAAAGTGTTTCTTGGATATTGATACATATATCCATACCGTTCAGAATTTTGAAAAGTCTGGTATTTGATATCGCTGTTCATCATTTTCTGACGGTAATTATCCGCAGGCATCATATCTGTTTCAATAATGTCAGCTAATCCATCATTATTGATGTCTGCAATATCATTGCCCATGGCATTTTTACTGGTATGTTTTAAATAGTCAGCGCAATGATCAGTAAAAGTTCCATTTTTGTTATTGATGTATAAAATATTATTTGATAAATAATCATTGCTTACATAAATATCTTTCCATCCATCTTGATTGATATCAGCAATACTTAAACCTAAACCATGCCCTTCAATCAGAATACCCGCTTTTGCTGAAACATCAGTGAATACTGGATGCGCAAGTGTTGAATCAAAATGATTCTCCAATAGTTTATCGGTATTCGGCCAGGACCCATCTTTTCTAATTGGTCTAAATTCATTAGGATAAGTTCCATCTAAATCATTGACCAATAAATACACATCAAGGTCTCCATCATTGTCATAATCAAAAAAAGCAGCCATCTGTGTATTGGATGCATCATTCAATCCATAAGCATTGCCCATTTCTTTAAATGTTGGGTTGCCTGATTTTTTATCAACTCCTTGATTGATGTATAATAAGTTTTGTCTGGCATTGCTATCTGGTAATATGGCTGCACAAACATAAATATCGAGCCATCCATCATTGTTAATATCAATTACACTAGCCCCTTTGCACCATTTTGCATTTCCGTCTACTCCTGCAGCAGCAGTAATATCTTCGAAATGCAAATCACCTTTATTGATGTATAATTTATTCGACACCATATTTCCTGTGAAATATACATCGGGTAAACTATCGTTATTAAAGTCTCCAACGCCAATTCCCCCGCCATTATAGATGTATTCATAATTCAATACATTCAAATTGGGATTTTCGGTGATTTGATTGGTAAATTGAATACCGCTTTTTTCTGGAGAAATGGTTCTAAACAACCGTTTGTTGTCTTTACAGGAAATCAATGCAAGGGTAGAAAGAAAAACTAAAAAAAGATATTTCATGAATTTTTTATGAATAGATTTGACATATCAATCGAATTGCAAATTACGCATTATGAAACGATTCCTCGCCATTTTCGCCTTAGTATCATTGTATTGTTTTTCCTACATCCATGCACAGGATCCTTGGAAAATTAGCACAAGCACTATCAATCCATCCAACTATTATGGCATTACTGTTGCCAATGGAATGATTGGCATTGTTTCTTCTCCTGAACCATTTAAAGTAAAAGAGGTGGTTTTAGCCGGAGCATACGATCAATATGGGCGCGGAAGGGTCAGCAATTTTCTGCGAAGCTTCAATTTATTGAATATGCAATTAGGAATTGATGGAAGAAATATTGGTGCTGCAGAAGTGCAAAATATGAAGCAGGAATTAGACATGCAGAAAGCTAGTTTTACCTGCTCTTTTAATTATGGCGACAAAGCAACAGTTAGTTATACATATTATTCCTTAAGACATTTGCCTTTTACCGTTTTAATGGATGTAACGGTAACTGCTAAAAAAGATATTGCATTGAATACAGCCAGTGTGATGGAAGCGCCTGATGCATTAAAAGATGTTCAAAATTATTACAATGAAATTGATCGCCCTCATGTAACCATTAGCCTGCTTACTTCTTCAGCCAAAAGCCCGACAGGAAAATTATTAATGTGCGCATCCAATACTTTTTTGTTTTCAGAAACACATGGTCAAGAACCAAGGGTGATTCATGAAATGTGGGATAACAATATGCATTTAATGAAGTTCAATAAAAAAATTAAAGCAGGTGAAAGTTATCGATTCTCTATTGTGGGTTCTTCTATAACAAGTGCCCATCATGATGATCCATTGAATGAAGCGGAACGCATGACCATATTTGCAAAACTCGAAGGTAGAGACAGACTTTTATCATTTCATCATAATGCATGGAAGGAATTATGGAAATCGGATATACAAATTGAAGGAGATCCACAGTCTCAACAAGATGTTCATAGCATGATGTATCATTTGTATTCTTTTGTGAGAGAAGGTACCGATATGAGCCCATCACCAATGGGCTTGAGTGGACTGGGATATAATGGACATGTATTTTGGGATACAGAATTATGGATGTATCCGGCCATTTTAGTATTGCATCCAGAAATGGCTAAAAGCCTTGTAGAGTATAGATTTCAACGATTAGCTGCTGCAAAGAAAAATGCCTTTAGTCATGGATATAAAGGAGCGATGTTTCCATGGGAAAGTGCAGCAACTGGAGTTGAAGAAACACCTGTTTGGGCATTGAGTGGACCCTTTGAACATCATATTACAGCCTGTGTTGGAATTGCTGCATGGAATTATTATTGCGTAACACAAGACAAAGAATGGTTGAAAGAAAAAGGTTGGCCTATCTTAAAAGAAACGGCTAATTTTTGGGCAAGTAGGGTAGAAAGAAACGGCCCAGGAAAATATGATATCAAAAATGTAGTGGCTGCCGATGAGTGGGCAGAAAACGTAGACAATAATGCATGGACCAATGCATCTGCAAAAGCGGTATTGAATTATGCTACAGATGCCGCTAAATTATTAGGGGTAACAGCCGACCCGGACTGGTTGGTGGTTTCACAAAATATTCCTATTTTAAAAATGGACAATGGAGTTACAAAAGAACATGCTACCTATAATGGAGAAGGTATAAAACAAGGAGACGTTAATTTGTTGGCATATCCTCTAAAGGAAGTAAGTGATCCTAAACAAATTAAAAAAGACCTGGAATATTATGAATCCAGAGTGCCTACAGAAGGTACTCCAGCTATGACGCAAGCTATTTTCACTTTATTGTATGCAAGGTTAGGTGATGGAGAAAAAGCCTTTCATTTTTTCCAGGATTCCTATCTGCCTAACCTCAATCCTCCATTAAGAGTCATTGCTGAAACCAAGGGCGGCACCAATCCTTATTTTGCAACTGGAGCTGGTGGGATTTTACAATCTGTGTTAATGGGTTTTGGAGGCTTAGAGATTACTCCATCGGGAATTACTCAGGTTAAATCTGCCTTGCCCAAAACCTGGAAGAAATTAACCATAACCGGAATTGGAAAAGACAATAAAACATTTGTTGTTCAATAAATAAATCCTATTTTCGAATTGGTGAAAAAACTGCTCGCTATAGTATTATTGGCTTTTCTGCTCTTTAATTGGGGTGGTTATAGAATGATTTCCAGCTACCTCGAGCAAGAATCTGAACAAAATTTACAAGCCGAATTAGATCAGGATATTTATGACGAAGCAGCATTGATTCATATTAAAGTAGCTGCCAATCTTCCTTATACCAATAGTACGGCAACCTACGAGAAAGCCAATGGTAGCGTAGAAATCAATGGAGTATCATACACTTATGTAAAGCGTAGATTTTACTTAGATTCATTGGAATTACTGTGCATTCCTAATATGGAAAAAACAGGTATCATGAATGCGAGAGATGATTTCTTTCGTTTAGCCAATGATTTTGTAGCAAATTCCAGTTCAAAAAAATCAACTTCATCACACCCTCATAGTGCTAAATTTTCTGTTCAAGATTTTACTGAGGATCATTCCTTTTCTTGGCAGTTTAGTGGTGGTTCCGAAGTAGCAATCAAACGGGCAATATCGCACACCGAATTGGGTGATGATTATACTTCTTCATTAGAAAGGCCCCCTCAAGCTTAATGCTGGTACATTAAGCATTTACTATTTATTTCTAGACTAACTTTTATGAAAAAGACCTTAATAGGCCTTTCATTCATTGTTTGCATGTATGCATGTTCAAACAAGAATGAATACAAAGCCTTTTTACACAATCCAATATTATTTAGTGCAACTGTACACGAATTAAATACAGTAGTGATGGGAAATAATTTCCCACCCATGGTAGCTTCACGCAATTATGCATATGCAGCTATTGCTGCCTATGAAGTAGTGGCGGCAGCGTATCCCAATCAATACCAAAGTTTGGGCAATCAATTGAACGGCTTAAAAGCCCTCAGTGCTCCTGCAATCACACCAGATATTGATGTAGAACTGGCTACATTATTGGCTTATATTAAAGTAGGGGAAGCAGTCACTTTTCCTGAAGGAAGCATGAAAGATTTTAGAGACAGCATTGTAAATGTTGCCAAAGAAAAAGGGCTTCCTGAAAATGTAGCAAAAGCATCAACCGCATTTGCAGATAGTATTGGAATGCAAATTATTCGCTGGAGTAAAAAAGACAATTATTTACAAACCAGAACTGCTGAAAAATATGCAGTAATGGATATTCCCGGAAGATGGGTACCTACACCTCCATTATATGCATCTGCTGCAGAACCTCATTGGAAAGAAATCAGACCAATGGTATTAGACAGTGCTGGTATTTTTCAACCAGAACCACCACCAACATTTAATATCACTGATAAAAAAAGCAAGTACTATCAAGAAGTGTTATCTATTAAAAATGCCATTGATAGTTTAACGCCGGAGCAAAAACATATGGCAGAGTTCTGGGATGACAATCCATTTAAAATGAATGTGGTTGGGCATGCTATGTATGGAAGTAAAAAATTCTCACCTCCAGGTCATTGGATGAGTGTAGTAGGCATTGCTGCAAAAACGGCTAATGCAGATTTCCCAACTACTGTTTATGCAGTAACAAAAACATCCATTGCTTTATTCGATGCGTTTATTCAATGCTGGTATGTAAAATACAAATACAATACAGCACGTCCGGAAACAGTGATCAATAAATACATGGATATCAATTGGAGGCCTTATTTACAAACACCTGCATTTCCAGAATATACCTGTGGTCATTCCACTATTTCTTCATCAGCTGCAGAAGCGCTCACCAGTGTATTTGGCGATAATTTTCAATATACCGATTCAACAGAGCTAGAATTTGGTATTGCCAACCGATCATTTAAATCTTTTAGAGCAGCTGCAGATGAAAATAACTGGGCAAGGTTTTATGGAGGATTGCATTTTCACAATTCATGCGTCATTAGCACCAACATTGGCCAAAAAGTAGGGCAGCTGGTAGTTGACCGATTAAAAATGAAAAAATAACCAAACTAATTATGCTGAATACATACAAGCAATTTTATAAAATTGCTTTTTTAATGATTGCACTTTCTTTTTATTATTCAACTGCAAAAAGTCAAACTGATATTGATGCAATCATGATGAGTAAAAATAATTTTTGTACAGGTATTATGTACGGACAAAATAGCTGGAAAAATTATTGGGAAGGCACATTTAAAAGAGACAATCAAAACCTAGGAACAGTTAGCTCTCAAATGATTGGAGTAATGGGCAACTATGGATTAAAGGATAATTTAAATTTATTGTTTGCATTGCCATACATTTCAACAAAAGCTTCTCAAGGCACTATGTCAGGATTTAATGGATTACAAGATTTGACTTTGACCATTAAATGGATGCCGATTGAAAAAACATTAGGCAAAGGAGATTTCTCCTTATATGCTTTAGGAGCTGTATCAACTCCTACATCCGATTATGTGGCTGATTATTTACCATTAAGTATTGGATTGCGTAGTAAAACTGCTTCGCTCAGATTAATGGTTGACTATCAAGTGAAAAATCTATTTGTTACTGGATCTGCAGCATATATCATGCGCGATAAAGTTACCATCGATAGAACCGCTTATTATACAACCGAAATGGTGTATAGCAATCAGGTAGCCATGCCCAATATGGCCAACTTCAATCTGCGTGCGGGTTATAGGAGTTCTACTTGGATCGCAGAAGCAGTAGCTGATATAACACAAACCAATGGAGGCTTTGATATTTCAAAAAACAATATGCCTTTTTTGAGCAATCGAATGAATGCGACCAGAATAGGTGCCAATATTAAATACACAATGAGTGCTATAGAAGGGCTTTCCTTTATTGGCAATGGCATGTTCACCACAGCTGGAAGAAATGTAGGTCAAACTACTTCAATCAGTGCAGGCATATTTTATATACTCGATTTTACTAAAAAGAAAAAAGCTACTAAGGAAGAAGACCAAAAATAATTCAGCGAAATGAAAAAAATTATTCAATATATATTCTTGCTGTCAGTCGTATCCATCGGTTTGATCAGTTGTAAACAAACCATCGTAGACAGAACCAAAGAATTAGCTCCATTAAGCCCTACACAATTAGATGTAAATGCAGGCGATTGGAAGCCAGTGATACTTACTGCTGCTAATGAATTTGCACTAACTGCTCCATTAGCAATTACCAATGGAGCATATCTAAGAGAACTCAATGAGATCAAACAATATCAACTTTCATTAACCGATGCTCAAAAAGCGAGTATCCGTTATTGGGGTGCAGGAGCTGTTTTGAGATGGAATGAAATTATGCGCGAGCTGGTAGCGAAAAGAAATTTACCACCTTATCAAAATGCAGATGGTACCTATCCAACACCATCAGCTGCCAATCCATTTAATTATCCTGAGTTTCCTTTTTCTAATCCACCTTATGCAGCAAGAGCATACGCCTATGTGAGTGTTGCACAATATGATGCATTGGTGGCAGCTTATTTTTACAAGCGTTTGTATACAAGGGTTGCACCCTATAAAGTAGACGCCTCTATTACTCCATTATTGCCAGCGAGTGATTTGCCTGCATATCCCAGTGAAGATGCTGTAGTTGGTGCTGCGGCTGTTGAAATGCTTAAATTATTATTTCCAGCAGATGCAGCATATATTCAGCAAAAAGCAGATGAGCAAATCAATGCAAGAATTATGGCAGGTATGAATACCAGAAGCGATCTAGAAGCTGGAGTAATTCTCGGAAGATTAGTAGCAGCAAAAGTAATTGCAAGAGCTGCCAATGATAATATGAGCAGGGCGGTAGGAACTCCAGCGCAATGGGCTCAATTAGAGCAGCAAACTGCAGCAAGAGGGGAAGTGCCATGGATCAGTTTAGATGTACCAAGCAGACCACCCATGTTGCCTTTTTTTGGAAGGGTACGTCCATTCTTGTTTGATTCATTAACCACCATTGCTATCAGGCCTCCAGCACCACCTTCTACAGGTTCAGTAAAATTCAAAGAAGAATTAGCAGAAGTAAAAAGGTTTAGTGAATCTGCCACAAGAGAACAAATTGCCATTGTACATTTTTGGGCAGATGGAGTAGGTACATACACACCTCCAGGACATTGGAATGCTATTGCTTCAGAAGATTTTATTGCAAAGAAATTCAGTGAAGTTCGTTGGGCACGTAATTTAGCTTTATTGAATATGGCTGTGATGGATGCTGGCATTTCTTGTTGGGACACGAAATATTTTTATTACAATCCAAGACCTTCTCAAATGGATGTTTCAATAAAAACAAGTACAGGTATTCCCAATTTCCCTGCGTATGTTTCAGGCCATTCCACTTTTAGTGCAGCCGCTGCAACTGTATTGAGTTATATCAATCCTGAAAAAGCAGCAGCATACAATGCAATGGCAAAAGAAGCTTCCGATTCAAGATTGTTTGGTGCTATTCATTATCGAGCTGATTGCGAAGTTGGTTTAACTCAAGGCAAGAAAGTAGGAGACTTTGCTGTAGCCAGAGGGAAAACTGATGGAGCTAATTAAATTAAGAAAGAAGAAAGATGAAAGATGAAATAAATTATCTCAAAAGTGAGTATTTCATCTTTCTTAATTCTTATTTCATAATTATAAATTGGTAGGGTTCCAGTACGATGTATTCGTGGTCGGGCCCTACTTTGTATTTTTTCTCTGTCCAATAATCATATAATTCAGTAGGAGCGGTGCCATGTTCTTTAAACGCATACCAGGTAATATAAGAAGCTTTTCTACTAAAATTGAATAAACAATATAAACGCTCATTTTCGTCTGTTCTAATAAATCCAGCAACATGAATATTATGCTGGTTCAACCAACTGATATTTTTTTGATCGTCGAGTACGCGTAATTTTTTTCGAATACTGATTAATCTTTTGGTAGCGGAAAAAATTTGCTCCTCTGTACTATTTTCTATTTCTATTTTGGCATTTTTTTTCCAATCGATGATCGGACGATGCATCCATCGATTATCATAACTTTTTCCTTCGTCTGATAAATAAGAGTAATCATTGGTATAGCCCACTTCATCTCCATAAAACAACATAGGAATCCCGCCAATGAACATGCTCTGCGCTTGCATCAAAATAATTTTAGCAACGGATTGATTGATAGCAACTTTATTATTTTGTTCAATGGCTTTTTCTAATCCACATAAAGAAGCTAAAGTTCCGCTGATGCGTGCATCTTGTGTTTTTGGATTCACCGAAAACAAAGCGCCCATTGCATCTGAAACCGGATGATTCCCTGAATAATATTCTTTTAAAAACTTTCTGTGTTCATAGGCATTATAACCTGCTGCTGCAATTTTATCATCGTCATATCCCAAACCAATATCATCGTGACATCTTGTATAAGTAATCCAGGTAGTACCAAAAGGTTTTTGCAATAAATCATTTTGTGCCGCTAACATGACTCTGGTATCTCCTGTAGCCAAAGCATCCCATTGCAACGCCATTTGAGTAGCATTGTAAGCAACATCACATTCTTTTGCAACAAAATCATCTGTGCCAAAATATTTGATGATTTCTTTTGGAGCAACTATCGCTTCCCCTAAAATAGCCATACCTGGTGTTGCAATATAAACTGCTTGTTTGATCAATCTTAATAGGGTATGGGCTTCCGGAAGATTTTGGCAACTAGTACCTATCTGTTTCCAGATAAATGCTGGAGCATCTATTCTTAAAATGTCTACTCCAAGATTGGCATAAAAGAAAATATTTTCCAACATGGCATTAATAACAGCCGGATTGGTATAATTAAGATCCCATTGATAATTATGAAAAACCGTCATTACCCATTTGTTGCACTCTTGCACATAAGTGAAACTTCCAGGTGCTGCTTCAGGAAAAATTTCTGGCATTGCTTGTTCAAACTGATCGGGTATGATTCGATCGTTGTACATATAAAAATAATCCTGAAATGTTGTATCACCTGCTTTGGCTTTTTTTGCCCACTCGTGTTGATGAGATGTATGGTTCAATACAATATCAATCATGAGGTACATGTTTTGTTCCTGCATTGATTGTTGTACATTTTTTAAATCGGAGAGGGATCCAAATCGAGCATCAACTTTCCTGAAATCGGAAACAGCATATCCGCCATCGCTTTCGCCAGCTGGGCTTTCAAATACGGGCATTAAGTGTAAAAAATTAACACCTAAATTTTGAAGGTAGCTTAGCTTAGAGGGCAGTTCAGCTAATTTACCAGCAAATCTGTCTACATATAAACTCATTCCAGTGATCTGATTCGATAAAAACCAAGTCCCTTTTTTTTCTTTATCAGTATCTTTTTTCTTGAAGGCAGCCGATCTTTCTTTATGTGTTTTAATGATGGTGTTTAATAATGCATCAAACATTTTTTCCTGTTCGGGATGATCCTTGTAGATCAATTCATACAATTGTTTTAATACAACTGCATTTGCAATGAATCGAACAAAAAATAACTGGTCTTTATCGCCAATGTCTAATTTCTCTTTTGTACAAGCAGCTGTAATTTTTTGATGAAGGTTGTATTGATACACTTATAAAAAGTTGATTAATTAAAAATCTGGTTATTTAAAAAAGCAAAAGCTTCCATGGCGCCTAAATATTCACAGGTTCTTGCGCCAGCTTTATTGGCATTTTCGATGATGAGTTTCCAGTCTATCAAATTCATATCAGCAATTTGCATTTTGGATCGATGACTCAATTGATATAAAACAGCTCCAACAAATGCATCTCCAGCTCCAGTAGTATCCGCTGGCTTCACTGGAATGCTTTCAATAATATGTTGTTCCCCATTCATTCCTAATAGAGTGCCATCCTTGCCTAAAGTGATAGCAAAAATGCTTTTTGTTTTTTCCTGTAATTGTTGAGTGGCTTTCTCTAGAGAGTCGGTTTTTGTAATAAGCATTGCTTCTTCATCACTCAGTTTAAAAAAATTACAATGTTTTAAGAAATGCCAGGATTGTTCAATAAATGTGTCCGTATTATTTTGAAATAATAAGTGACGATAGTTGGGGTCGAAGCTGATAAAAATATTGAGGTATAAAGCTTTCTCTAATAAGTGTAAATAAGCAGATTGTAATGGACCAGGCAAAAAAGCTGTAGCAGATCCAAAATGAATAATGGACACATCTCTTAAATCGATAGAATCAATTTCATCAATACTTAGTTCTCCATCAGCACCTCTATTGAATACAAAGTCTCTTTCGCCATCTTCCATCAATGAAACAAAAGCAAAAGTGGTAAAATGTTTTTTATCGGTGAGCATAGAATTAGTGCCAACTCCAAATGATTGCATTACTTCAATGAGTTGTTTGCCAAAAGGGTCGTTCCCCACTTTAGCAGCCAGTTCTACTTTTCCACCCAACGCCGCAATAGCTGCGGCTACATTGGTTGGAGCACCTCCCGGTTTTTTGAGAAAATTATTTCCAGCAGAAAGAGATTTGCCTTTGTCGGTACAAATCATATCAATCAATGCTTCGCCTATACAGAGAACTTTCATTTAATTAGTTATTGGTTATTAATTATTGGTTATTAGTATAAACTCCTAATTGTATCTCTTATCTCTTAATTCATCTCTCTTAATTCTTAATTAACTATCCCTCCCCCTTTAGGGGGTTGGGGGGTTAATGTCCTCCAGATTGTAATACAATTTCATCATCAATTGGTTTGGATTCTTTAATCAATAAAGTTGCTCCACATGCCAGCAATAACAACACTCCGCCAAATGCAATAGCTTTTCCTGGATCATTGTCTAAAAAATGATTTAACACAAATCCGAATGTGGTGGTTTGTAAAATCATTGGAATAACAATCATCATATTGATAATACCCATGTACACTCCATATCTTTCTTTCGGAATATCATTCACTACCATTAGATAAGGAACACCCATCATACTTGCCCATGCAATACCAAAACCAGTCATGGGAACAAACAATAAATATTTGTCTTCTATATAGGGAAATGCCAGTAATGCTAAACCCGCCATTAATAAACAAACAACATGTACTTTTTTAGGACTGTATTTTTTGGTCATATATACCAAACCAAAAGCAGATAAAAAAGTAATTACATTATACCAGCCATTCACTAAGCCCGCCCAGCCAACGGCTTCTTCGTATAAAGTTTTATTGGCAGATGGACTTGTTTTCCAAACTGATTGTGCAATACTTTTAGAGGCGTTTTGCCAATAGCAGAAAAGGGCATACCACTGAAACAAATATACCAATGACAATTGCCACATCACTTTAGGCATATCAACAATGGCATGGGCTATTTCTAAAAAAGGTTGAAACAACCCTTTTTTGTTGGAACGTAAAACAGCTAACTCTTCCTCAGTAGGAGGTATCTCAGGTGTTTTAGTAATGCTCCATAAAACAGAACTGATCGAACAAACAGATCCTAAAAAGAAAGAACCGAAAACCCAATAAGGAATTGCACCATGTTTTCCTGGAATGAATTTTTGAAACACGAATAAAGAAATATTGGCAAGTGTAATTCCTAATCCTGTAAAAAAACTCTGAGTTAAAAATCCACTGGCGTGTTGAGAGGTTGGAAGTTTATCCGCTATAAACGCTCTATAAGGTTCCATAGCAGTATTATTGGCGGCATCTAAAATCCATAATAATCCTCCCGCCATCCATAAAGTACTACTGAATGGATAAATGAATAAACATAAACTGCAGAAAAGGGCCCCAATAAAAAAATAGGGTTTCCTTCTTCCCCAACGAGGATGCCAGGTTCGATCGCTTAAAACTCCAATGATCGGTTGAATCAACAGCCCAGTCATAGGACCAGCTAAATTAAGCAACGGAATCTGATCGGGTTGAGCTCCTAAGAAATCATAAATAGGATTTACAGCACTTTGCTGTAAGCCAAAACTGTATTGAATTCCAAAGAAACCCACGTTCATGTTGATGATCTGCATGAAACTCAGGCGAGGCTTTAATAAAGACATATGGCAATAGTTGGACTTTAAAAGTAGTGAAATGATTTTGAAGAAAGTAGTAGTTTAAATTCTTTATTCATTGCAAACGATTGCAGCGCCATTAGTTGGAGAACCTTATTTTTGCTGAATGCAACACGCTTTTAGTTACGATAAGAAAAAAGTGATCCAGGCTTTACGCTACCATTTTGTTCAAAGACCAGAATTGAGGATATTAATTGTATTGGTCAATGTATTTGCTATTGTAGCTGCTATTTTATTCTATACCAAAAAAATCAGGCCTGAGCCTTTTTTATTGGGCTCATTTATTTGGCTCATTTTGATGGCCACTTTCTGGTATTTCCTTCCCAATAGTATTTATAAAAGGGCAGCCACATTTAAAGATCATTTCACCATTTATTTAAATGATGAAGGTGTTCGTTTAGAAAATGAACGTGGCGCATCGCAGTGGAGTTGGAAACAATTCAGTCATTATTTTGAAAGCCCGCATTTTATTCATTTGTATTTCGATTCTAAATCTTTTTTTATTGTACCAAAAGAAGGAATGACGGAAGAGATGAAACATGAATTGAGAGGCTTGCTTAAATTAAGAATTAAGAAATAAGAAAGAAGAAAGCAAAAAGAAGAAAGCAAAAAGAAGAAAGCAGAAAGATGAAATAAGAAAGATCAAAGCAGAAACTGAGGATGAATAAAACCGTTATTAAGATTCAAATTTTAAGTATAACTACCTAATAGAATCGTCAATCATTTACAATCTTTACCAAATGGGTAAAGAGAATATTCTAAAGGAAAAATGCTTTTCATTTGCAAAGGGAATTATTAATTTTCATGTCATTTTTATAAAAAAACATCCTGTTTTATATGATATTAGCTTACAATTACTAAAATCTGGGACATCAGTAGGCGCAAATGTTGAAGAGGCAATAGGTGCCTATAGTAGAAAGGAGTTTGGCTCAAAACTATCAATAGCCCATAAAGAAATTAGGGAAACCATATACTGGCTTAAATTGATCAAAGAGACCGTTCCAGAAAGTGATCAAAACGTGGAAATTTTATTAGTTAAAGCGGATGAAATAAAAAGAATTCTATCAGCTACTCTTCTCACACTCAAACAAAACAATTAATAATCCCCATTTCATCTTTCTTCTTTCATCTTTTATAATTCTTTCTCCATGATAACATGTTGAATCGTCAATTCAATAAAAGGTTCACCCACCACAGAGTAACCTAATTTTTCAAAAAATGGAATTGAACTCAAGCGAGCGTGCATGATTATTTTTTGGTATCGTCTATCTCTGGCAACGTTCTCAGCAAAAAGCATCATTACTCTCCCGATACCTTTACCTTGTAAGCCAGATAAAACAGCCATTTGTCTTAAACGAACTTCTTTTTTGGAAGTTTCAACGAGCATACAACAACCTTCGAGTACATCATCATCAAAACAGCCCAATAAAATATTATCTGATTCTTTTTCTAATTCCTCCCTACTAAAATCCAGCCCTAAAGGTTTACGCAACATTTGATGTCTTAATGCTAACATTTGTTCGTATTCCTTGGAGCCATATTGAATCATTTTCAAGGCCATGGGCAAAAAATGAGGGTTATTGGGATGTCTAATATAACCATCATTTTTAAAAAAAAGGCTAAAAATGGCGATTAATTGGTTTTTTTAGTCGGATTCACTCATACTGTGGAAACAAAAATGGCATATTGCATTGCTTATATCGCAAAATGTATATTTTTGCGGCAGTAATCAAAAACTTTTACAATGTCAGACATCGCTACAAGAGTAAAGAAAATTATCGTTGACAAATTAGGTGTGGATGAAGCAGAAGTAACTAATGAAGCTTCTTTTACCAACGACCTAGGTGCAGATTCTTTAGATACCGTTGAGTTAATCATGGAATTCGAAAAAGAATTTAACATTTCTATTCCTGATGAGCAGGCTGAAACCATCACCACTGTTGGACAAGCAGTTGCTTATTTAGAGGAACACGCTAAGTAAGATAGACACAACTAGGAATAATTAATCCGCCTTCTTGCGGCCCTACAGCCTCGAAAGGCGGATTCACTTTTAACAGGACCCTTTTATGCAATTAAAGAGAGTAGTCGTTACAGGTATTGGAGCATTAACTCCCATTGGCAATAATCTCAATGATTATTGGAATGGGTTAATTAATGGTGTTCCTGGAGCTGCGCCTATTACCTTATTTGATGCGAGCAAGTTTAAAACAAGGTTTGCCTGTGAAGTGAAAGGGTTTGACCCTACTCAATTTATGGAGCGTAAGGAAGCTCGTAAATTGGACCGATTTGCTCAATTGGCCCTTGTTGCAAGTGATATGGCTGTAATCGATGCTCAACTTGACAATGAAAGAATCGATAAAGACCGTGTTGGCGTAATTTTCGCTAGCGGTATCGGTGGATTAACTACTTTTCAGGAAGAAGTCATCAATTTTGCCAAAGGAGATGGAACACCACGTTTCAATCCTTTCTTCATTCCCAAAATGATATTGGATATTGCCGCAGGGCAAATTTCGATGCGTCACGGATTTCGTGGACCCAATTTTGCAGTAGTTAGTGCCTGTGCATCTAGCACTAATGGAATCATTGCCGCAGCAGATACCATTCGATTAGGTAAAGCGGATATTATTATCAGTGGTGGATCTGAAGCCGTAATCAGCGAAGCTGGAGTTGGTGGATTCAATGCAATGAAAGCAATGAGCGAAAGAAATGATGATCCAGAAACTGCAAGTCGCCCTTATGATAAAAACAGAGATGGTTTTGTTATGGGAGAAGCAGCAGGAGTGGTAGTTTTAGAAGAATATGAACATGCCATTAAACGTGGTGCAAAAATTTATTGTGAAATAGCTGGAGGTGGTGCATCTGCTGATGCTTACCATTTAACAGCTCCTCATCCTGATGGATTAGGTGCAAGAAATGTAATGATTGCTGCATTGAAAGATGCGGGAATGCGCCCCGATGAAATTGATTATATCAACACACATGGAACATCCACTCCTTTAGGAGATGGTGCAGAAGCAAAAGCGATCACTGAAGTTTTTGGTGATCATGCTTACAATTTAAACATCAGTGCAACCAAATCAATGACTGGTCATTGTTTAGGAGCTGCTGGAGTGATTGAAGCAATTGCTTGTATCCAAAGCGTTATACATGATATTGTTCCCCCAACAATCAATCATTTTACAGACGATCCGGAATTAGATCCAAAATTGAATTTTACTTTCAATAAAGCACAACAAAGAACAGTGAGAGCGGCATTGAGTAATACATTTGGATTTGGTGGACACAATGCTTGTGTGATTGTAAAGAAATACGTAGCCTAGAAACAGCTTTCATATATAGTGCAATTTTTTAAAAATTTGTTTTCGTTTAAATCGGCTTCTGCTTTTGACAAGCAGATTACTGATATGTTGGGTATACAGCCTGGTAATATTCAGTTGTATCGCAATGCCTTAAGTCATCGATCTGTTAAAGAAACACCGGATGAAAATAATGAACGTTTAGAGTTTTTAGGAGATGCTGTGTTGAGTGCTATAGTTGCTGATTATTTATTCAAACGTTATCCCTATAAAGGTGAAGGTTTTTTGACCGAGATGCGCAGTAAAATGGTGAATCGGCAACAGCTCAATGATATCGCTCTCAAAATGGGTTTGAGAAAATTAACTTTCTACAATAAGTTCGACAATGCGTTGAAAGGCAGTCAGATTTTCGGCAATACGCTGGAAGCATTGATAGGAGCGGTTTATCTCGATAAGGGGTATGATAAAACAAAAACCTGGATACTCAAACAAATTATTATTCCGCATTTATTTTTAGAAGATCTGGAGTTGATAGACATCAACCTAAAAAATAAATTAATTGGATGGGCCAACAAAAATGGCAAGACCATCACTTTCGATTTAGCGGAAGAAAAATTAGAAGGCAATCGCAGAATTTTCACAATGAACGCTGTTTTAGATGGAGAAATTTTTGCCCAAGGTAAAGCAGGCAATAAAAAAGACGCCAGCCAGGTAGCTGCGCAAATCGCAGTTGAAAAATTGGGGCTTTAAATCTCCTGACACAATTCAATCAAAACACCATTGGTCCCTTTGGGATGTAAAAAGCAAACCAATTTATTATCGGCGCCTTTCTTGGGTGTTTCGTTTAATAATGTGAATCCTTCGGCAACCAGTCTTTTCATTTCTGCGTGAATATCAGCTACGTCAAAGGCAATATGATGCAAACCTTCCCCCTTTTTTTCGATGAATTTATCGATCACATTGATTGAGCCACCACCGTCCGGCTGGTCTGACTGCTGGGAGGCCACCAGTTCAATTTTTGTCTCTCCTTTTTTAAAAAAAGCAGTGCTTACTTTTTCAGATTCAACTTCCTCGGTTTTATAACAGGGCGAATTGAGCAATTTTTCGAATAATTCGATGGATTCCTGTAGGTCTTTTACTGCAATACCAATGTGTTCTACCTTTAACATTATAAATTATTTATATATTTCATTTCGAATTAAGGAAAATCAAGCTCCATCAACCAAAGAGCTCAAATTTATAGAACCTATTCCACTACTTTTGCGTTATTAGAAAAAACAAGCAATTCTTTATGTTGAAGTTACCAATTTACTTAGATAACAACGCTACAACTCCAATGGACCCAAGAGTATTGGAGGCAATGATCCCTTATTTTACGGAACATTTCGGCAATGCCGCTAGTCGTAACCATCCATTTGGTTGGGAAGCTGAAGAAGCGGTTGATTATGCTCGTGAGCAAGTAGCAAAATTAATTGGTGCAGATCCTAAAGAAATCATTTTTACTTCTGGTGCTACCGAAGGCGATAACTTAGGTATTAAGGGAGTATATGAAATGTATGCTAGTAAAGGAAATCATATCATCACTTGTACAACAGAGCATAAAGCTGTGTTGGATACCTGTAAGCATATTGAGCGCTCTGGTGGAGAAGTAACTTATTTAGAAGTGAAGGCAGATGGATTGATCGATCTGAAAGAATTAGAAGCAGCTATCAAGCCAACTACTATTTTAATTGCCATTATGTATGCCAATAATGAAATTGGTGTAATTCAACCAGTGAAAGAAATTGCGGCATTGGCTAAGAAAAACGGTGTATTGTTTTTCTCTGATGCAGTTCAGGCAGTAGGAAAAATTCCAGTAGATGTCAATAAACACGGAATTGATATTATGGCATTCACTGCACATAAAATGTACGGTCCTAAAGGAATTGGTGCATTGTATGTGCGTCGTAAAAACCCTCGTGTAAAAGTTACTGCTCAAATGGACGGTGGCGGGCATGAGCGTGGAATGAGAAGTGGTACATTGAATGTTCCAGGTATTGTTGGATTCGGAAAAGCATGTGAATTGGCTCGTTTAGAAATGGCCGATGATGCTGTACGTTTAAGCAAATTGCGCGATAAATTAGAAAACGCTTTGGTACAATTAGAAGAAGCTTATGTAAACGGAAACAAAGAACATCGCTTACCGCATGTTTCTAATATTTCTTTTAAATATGTTGAAGGAGAAGGTTTGTTGATGGGCTTTAATAAAAACATCGCACTATCTTCAGGTTCAGCTTGTACATCTGCTTCACTCGAACCAAGTTATGTATTGAAAGCATTAGGCTTGGGCGATGATCTAGCACATAGCTCATTGCGTTTTGGTTTAGGTAGATTCACTACCGAAGATCAGATCGACTATACGATCAAAGCAGTAGGCGATACTGTGTTGAAATTACGTGATATGAGTCCATTGTGGGAGATGTTTAAAGAAGGAGTGGATATGGACAAAATTGAATGGGCGCATCATTAGGAAAGAAGAAAGATGAAAGAAGAAAGATGAAAGAAAAAATTTTATCTTCTATTTCATTTCTCTTAATTCATATATCATATTTTTAAATTGTATTTCATAATTCATCTTTCATAATTTATATTTCATAAAATGGCATATTCAGAAAAAGTAATCGATCATTACAGCAATCCTAAGAACGTAGGAACGCTTGATAAGTCAAAGAAAAACGTGGGTACCGGATTAGTAGGTGCTCCAGAATGTGGCGATGTAATGCGTTTGCAAATTGAAGTAGATGATGCAACTGGTGTAATTACCGATGCAAAATTCAAAACCTTCGGTTGCGGATCAGCTATTGCTTCTTCTTCTCTAGCAACTGAGTGGTTAAAAGGTAAAACCGTAGATCAGGCAGTTGGTATAGACAATATGGATTTGGTTGAAGAGTTAAATCTTCCTCCAGTAAAAATCCATTGTTCTGTTTTAGCTGAAGACGCTATCAAATCTGCGATTAACGACTACCGTAAGAAAAACGGTTTGGAAGAATTGGTATTTGAAGAAAGAATTCACTAAGCATGAGCGAAGTAGCAGCAGAAAATAGCATATTCGTTAGCGATAAGGCTAAGAAGCAAGTTCATCATTTGATGGAAGAAGCAGGTGTATTGGGCGATCCCAATTATTTCTTGCGCGTAGGAGTTGTGGGTGGTGGTTGCTCTGGCTTAAGTTATAAGCTCGATTTTGATAATGAAATCAAGCCGATGGATCAAGTGTTTGATGACAATGGAATAAAAGTAGTTACCGATTTAAAAAGCTTTTTATACTTGGTCAACACCGAATTGAATTTTTCTGATGGATTAAACGGTAAAGGCTTTTATTTTGACAATCCAAACGCTAGCAGAAGCTGCGGATGTGGCGAGAGTTTTGCGGTTTAGTAAGTTCGTCTTATACATATTTTCAAATCCCAGTTATTACATTAGCTGGGATTTTTTTTTCAAATATGCAGAAGCCCTAAAAATTCCATAAAGTAGGATAAATGTGGATAGTAAAAATGCCAAATGCCCAATAAAACTTTAGTTTTGAGGGATGTGGATGATCTGCAAAAAAGAATGGCAACAGTTCTTTAGTTCCATCACCGGTTATATGGTGTTGGGCATCTTTTTGCTAATTACAGGCTTGTTGTTATTTGTGTTCCCCGATACCAGTTTGCTCAATTTTGGATATGCCAATTTGAATGGCTTTTTCAATTTGATGCCATGGTTATTGTTGTTTCTGATCCCGGCAATAACCATGAGATCCATTTCAGAAGAAATGCGCTCAGGTAGTTTCGAGATTTTACAAACCTTGCCACTTAGTGCAACCCAAATTGTTTTAGGAAAATACTGGGGTGTTGTATGCATCATTTTCATTGCTTTAGTTCCAACAACTATTTATGCATTCTCCATGCAATCATTAAGTATTACTGGAGGAATTGATTTGGGAGCCACCATTGGTAGTTATATCAGTTTGTTTTTTTTAGCAAACGTCTATGCTGCTATAGGCATTTTTGCAAGCAGTTTGGTGAAGAATATGATTGCCGCATTTGCCATTGGAGCATTCATGTGTTTTATTTTATTTATTGGTTTGGATGCGTTGAGTCAATTGCCATTCTTTAGCAATGGCATCGATTATTATATTCAATTGTTTGGTATTAAAATGCATACAGCCAATATGAGCCGGGGAGTGATAGACGGGAAAGACTTGATTTATTTTATTGCATTGACCTCCTTGTTTTTATATTTTACGAAAGTTCAAATCACTAAACAGTCGATCGCATAAATGAAGTTACTACTACAGAAATATCCAATGACCATCGGATCCATCGTATTTGCGATGGTCATTCTCGCGTCATTGTTTGTTTCTCAAAGAGTAGATCTAACCCAAGACAAACGCTTTACCTTAAGTGAATCTACCCTTCAATTATTGTCTGAAGTAGATAGCACAATACATGTAGAGGTTTTGTTGTCGGGAGAGTTGCCTGCAGATTATAAAAAATTAAGTATCGCAGTAAAAGATATATTGGACGAGTTCAATGTGCATGCACATCATTTGATCAAAGTTGAATTTAAAAAGCCAGCCAATGATCTGAATGATGATTCTTTGAAAGTTCAATTATTCGATAGCCTGGCAAAAATGGGCGTTCCATTCGAAAAAATTGAAAGTGAAGATGGAGCTGATAGATCAACCAGTCAATTAATTGCACCAGCTGCCATTATTCGCTTTCGGAAAAATCAAATACCGATCGTGGTCGATCTAAGAAGTAGTAAAAAAATCTACCAGCAATACAATGTAATTAACGATCAACCCAAAGAAGATATTGAAGCAACCAGAAATGCAGCAGAAGCATTATTGGAAAATAAATTCATTGTTGCAATAGATAAGCTTATTCGGAAAACAATTCCAACAATAGCTTACACTGTGGGTAATGGAGAACCTGTTGGGTTAACTGTGAATGATTTAGGGGAAAGCTTACGCAACGATTATCGATTGGGTGTTTTCAATTTAAAACAGGCATTTCCTGATGCTTCGGTTATTCAAACATTACTCATCGTTAAACCAACTCAACCTTTCAGCGAAGAAGATCAATTAAAATTAGATCAGTATGTAATGAATGGAGGTAATATCATTTGGTTCATAGATAAATTATATGCTGAATTAGATAGCTTAAAAAGAGCTGAAGGACAATACACTGCTTTCGATCGCAATTTAGGCTTAGATGAATTATTGTTTAAATATGGAGTGCGGATCAATCCCGACTTATTGCAAGATCTGAATTGCTCTAAAATTCCATTAGTAGTAGGTAAAAATCCTGATGGGTCTGTACGAATGCAGCGACTGCCATGGCCTTATTATCCATTTCTATCTGCAAGAACGCCCAATCCTATATCTCAAAATATTGATCGGGTATTGCCAATATTTCCATCCAGTATAGATACGGTAATGGCAAAGGGAATTCGCAAGACCATTTTATTGGCATCCGATACCAATAGCCGAAGAATCAGTTCACCTGCAATTGTTTCTTTGGCCAGTGTTCAGAGCGAAGAAGATTTGTATTCATTTAATAAAAGTTATGTTCCAGTTGCAGTAATGCTCGAAGGTAAATTCAGTTCATTATTTTCCAATCGATTGCCACAATCGGTGCTTGATTCTGTTCTTCGCATTACTGGTAAAGCATTTCTACCAAGTGCAATTAAAGAAGGTAAACAGATTGTTGTGGCCGATGCCGATATTGTAACCAATGAAATCAGCAATACGACTGGTCCAATGCCAATGGGAATGATCCCGATGGAAAATTATCGTTTTGCCAACAGAGAGTTTTTATTGAATAGTGTAGATTATTTATCGTCGGATAAACAATTATTCGAAAGCAGAAATAAAACAGTGGTGCTTCGATTGTTGGATAAAGAAAAAGTGAAAGCACAAAAAGCGATCTGGCAATTCCTTAACGTATTATTGCCTGTATTGATGGTAATGCTGATCGGCATCCTTTTTCAAACTTGGAGAAAAAAATCATACTCATTATAATTTTTTATGAATACACATACATTGGTTTATTTGGTTTTTGGAATTGTTTTATCAATTGCCTTGGTTTTTGATCTGGGACTTTTGAGTAAAAAGAACCAAACCATAACTATTAAACAAGCCTTAATTCAAACATTTTTTTGGGTAGGATTGGCCCTGGCATTTTTTATTTTTTTATGGATAGAAGGGCCAGATTTGGCCAATGATGGAGGAGTAGCAAGGGTTGCTGTTCATCAATTGCCATTGGAGTTTTTGAGCGCCTACTTGATGGAATGGAGTTTGAGTATCGACAATATTTTTGTGTTCATATTGATTTTTAATTCTTTCAATGTAAAAGAGAAACATTATTCAAGAGTATTGTTGGTAGGAATATTGATGGCCATACTTTTCCGTATTATTTTTATTACGTTGGGTGTTGCTTTGGTAACACAATTCTCCTGGGTACTCTACATTTTTGGCGCCTTTTTATTGTACACAGGCTATCATATGTTTACGGCTGATGGCGATGAACAGTTCGATCCACACAATTCTAAAGTCTATAAGTTCCTCAAAAAATTTCTTCCATTGGTGAACCATGATGGAGATGGAAAATATGTGATTAACGAAAATGGCCGACCAGTATACACCACTTTATTTGTTGTAGTAATTTTACTGGCAGCCATCGATTTGGTTTTTGCATTGGATTCAATTCCTGCAGTAATGGGTATTTCTAAAGATCCTTTGATCATTTATACTTCTAACATTTTTGCCGTATTGGGCTTGCGTTCCTTATTCTTTTTATTGCGTGGGGCTGTCACCAAATTTGATTATTTACAACAAGGAATTGCCATTGTATTGATTTTTATTGGAGCCAAAATGTTGGCAGAACATTGGTTGAATGAATGGATACCTAAACAAACAATGGTATTTATTTCATTGGGTGTAATATTGGTTTGTATTTCGGGATCTATTTTTTATTCGATGGTGATGAATAAGAAAGGCACACCTGTAGACAAAATTGATCATTCTACTAAATAAACTAAATGGGCTATACAGTCAATGCCATAGCAAGTATTCTTTCTCTTTCATTAAAAGATGAAAGGGGTTTGAGTATTGCATATTTGGTAACAGATAGCCGTAAAATCGTTTTTCCTAACGAGACATTGTTCTTTGCCATTAAAGGACCCAGAAGAAATGGAATTGATTTTATAACATCGGCCTATTCCAAAGGAGTAAGGTGTTTTGTGGTAGATGAGCCGGTTAATCAAACAACTTTTTTGGATGCATGTTTTTTGTTGGTCCCCAATGCATTGGCAGCCTTACAGCAAATAGCATCCTATCATCGAAAGCAATTTAATTTTCCGGTAATAGGTATTACAGGAAGTAATGGTAAAACCATTGTGAAAGAATGGTTTTATCAAATGCTTTCTCATCATTATAACATTGTTAGGAGCCCAAGAAGTTATAATTCTCAAATAGGAGTGCCATTAAGTGTTTGGCAAATGAATGCTTCTCATACACTGGGTATTTTTGAAGCGGGAATTTCTACTGTTGGAGAAATGACCAATCTCGAAAAAATCATTCAACCTACCATTGGAGTGCTTACCAGTATTGGCGAAGCGCATAGCGAGGGTTTTGAAAACAAAGAGCAAAAGCTGCAGGAGAAATCATTGTTGTTTAAGCATGCATCAACTATTGTTGATAGTCGTGAAATAAAAATATTGAATCAAGAGAAAGGAGCTGGAACAACTAAGGTTCATTTCCTGTATAAACATTGGGAACTTGAATTAACTATACCATTTACAGATGCCATTTCTATTCAAAATACACTTACCTGTTGTGTAGTACTTTTATATTTGGGTTATGAACAAACTGCTATTAAGGAACGAGTATTGTTGTTAGAGCCGGTGGAAATGCGTATGCAATTGCGCAAAGGGATCAATCACTGTTTTGTGTTGAATGATAGTTATAGCAATGATATCATTTCCTTAGAACTGGCTTTGAACTTTTTGCAAGAGCAAGCAGGCAATCAACCAAAAACGGTGATCCTTTCCGATATTGTACAATCCAATCAGGAAAATAATTTATTGTATCAATCGGTCATCAATTTGCTGATAAAAACAGGCGTAAAAAAATGCTATTTTATTGGAGCTTCCTTTACTGATTTTTTACATCGATTATCAGCCAATCAATTTCCATTTGAGTATAAAACTTTTTTAAGCACCGAACAGTTTATCCATTCAATGAATCATCATTCTTTTCAACAAGAATATATTTTATTGAAAGGAGCAAGGGTTTTTGAATTTGAACAAATTGCGCATTGGTTAGAACAGCAAGTACATCAAACTGTTTTAGAAATCAATCTAACGGCCATGGTGCAGAATTTGAAAACCTATCAATCTTTGCTAAAGCCAAAAACCAAATTGATGGCCATGGTAAAAGCATTTAGTTATGGAAGTGGGGCAGGAGAAGTGGCCAGAAGATTGCAACAACAACAAGTAGATTATTTGGCAGTGGCTTATGCCGATGAAGGAGTGGAATTGCGCAAAGCTGGAATCAGCCTGCCTATCATGGTAATGAGCCCAGATGAAAATACATTTGATTCACTCATCAATTATAATCTCGAGCCAGAAATATTTTCAGTTGAATTGTTTGGACCATTTTATCAATACATTCAGAAAGAAGGATTGAAACAATTTCCCATTCACCTGAAGTTGAATACAGGCATGAATCGATTGGGTTTTGATCTGATTGAATTGCCATCATTATTGAATCAGTTGAAAGGGCAAGATCAGTTAATTGTACAATCGGTGATGAGTCATTTGGTGGCAAGTGAAGATACTGTTCATGATGCATTTACTGAAGATCAGGTAGAACAATTTAATACAGCATGTGATAGCATTGAATCTGCACTGGGATATTCATTTATCAAACATATTGCTAATACAGCAGCCATCATTCGGAATCCTTCTTATCAATTAGACATGGTGCGTTTAGGAATTGGTTTGTATGGAGTGGATAGTGCCAGTTCAAATCAATTGAATTTACAAACAGTAGCCAGTTTAAAATCAACAGTGGCCCAGGTAAGAAAAGTAAAAGCAGGAGATACAGTTGGTTATGGACGAAAAGGAATGATTGAGCGTGATAGTATTATTGCCACCATTCGTATTGGATATGCCGATGGCTATAGCAGAAAATTAAGCAATGGTGTGGGCAATGTATTTGTTCGTGGTACAATGGCGCCAATTGTTGGCAATATATGTATGGATATGTGCATGATTGATGTAACAGACATACAAGGAGTTGCTGCAGGAGATGTGGTGGAAATTTTTGGCACCCATATCAGTGTTCAAACCATCGCGAAACAAGCAGGAACCATTCCTTATGAAATCATGACCAGCATCAGCCAAAGAGTGAAGCGGGTTTATTTTGAAGAATAGGCATTATTTATTGATTGAGTAGCAAGTATTATCTTTGCATAATTTAAAAATTGAATTTAGTGAAAGCAAGACAAGTCATTTTCATCATTCTGGCAGTCATATTTGCCGATCAGGCATTGAAGTTTTATATCAAACTGAATTATTTTGCTGGGGAAGAGCACAACATACTGGGATCTTGGTTTCGCCTGCATTTTGTAGAAAATGAAGGCATGGCCTGGGGCTGGAAATTTGGCGGAGAATTTGGTAAAATTGCATTGACGCTTTTTAGACTGGTAGCCGTTATTTGGGGTAGTTTTTTACTGCGTGATTTTATTCGCAAGAAAATGACCAAGGGCTTTATTATCTGCGCTGCGTTAATTTATGCTGGAGCTTTAGGCAATTTGATTGATAGTTTATTCTATGGCATCATCTTCGATTATAGCAATCCTTTCACTCAAAATATTGCACAATTGATGCCAAAGACTGGCGGCTATGCGGGTCTGTTTCATGGCAAAGTAGTTGATATGCTTTACTTTCCAATCATTACCAATTCGCATTATCCAAACTGGGTACTTTTTGTAGGGGGAGATGAGTTTGAATTTTTCCGCCCTGTTTTCAATATAGCTGATGCTGCTATATCTACTGGAGTAATTACCATGCTGGTTTTCCAAAATTCTTTTTTCAAACACGCTGAAAAAGAAGAACACCATACTGTAGAAACCAATACTTTGGTAAACGATAAGAACCAGATATTCTAAATTTGAATTTTCCGCCTGAGCTGATTTTGACTTATTTATGTAAATATGAAATCTAAATTCATTTTTGCATAAATTGTAGTATGAAAAAAATCATTTACCTCATCATATTGGTTGCATTTGTGTCATGCAACAATTCAAACAAAGTAGATACCATTGTACACCATGCAATAATTTATACGGTTGATTCGCTGTTTTCAACTGCGGAAGCAATGGCTATCAAAGACGGAAAAATTATTGCCATTGGAAAGAACGATGAAATTTCCAGCAAATACACTGCTGCTGAAAGCATAGACGCTAAGGGTCAAGCCCTATATCCTGGATTGATTGATGCGCATGCACATTTTGTGGGATATGCCCGTTCTTTGTTTCAGGTAGATTTATTTAATACCGCTACCTGGGAAGAAACTGTTGAACGTATTGTTGCATTCTCCAAGCAACATCCCGAAATGCAATGGATACAAGGCCGTGGATGGGATCAGAATAAATGGCCAGGCAAACAATTTCCTACCAATGAATTATTAAACAAAGCATTTCCTAATACACCTGTTGTTATTACAAGAGTGGATGGCCATGCTTCAATAGCCAATGATAAAGCTTTAGAACTGGCTGGAATCAAAGCTGGGCAAACCATTACAGGCGGCGATATTCAAACACTCGGAGGAAAACTCACTGGTGTATTAATTGATAACGCAGACAATGCTGTGTATGAGAAAATTCCAACACCCACCAAAGAAGACTATGCCAAATGGTTAGATGCCGCGCAAAAAAACTGTTTTGAACAAGGGCTAACCACTGTAACTGATTGTGGATTAAATGCTGATGATGTTGATCTATTGGATGGGTTACAAAAAGACGGCAAGTTGGATATGCGTTTGTATGTGATGTTGAGCGATAACGATAATAATATCAATATCTATCTTAAAAAAGGTCCATACAAAACCGATAAATTATTTGTGAATGGTTTTAAAGTGTATGCAGATGGTGCCTTGGGAAGTAGAGGTGCTTGCTTATTAAAACATTATGCCGATCAACCAGGATGGAGTGGATTTTTATTGCGCACGCCAAATCATTATGATTCATTGGCAAAAGTATTGAGTACTTCAGCTTTTCAAATGTGTACCCATGCAATAGGTGATAGTGCCAACAGAGCAATACTTAAAATTTACAACAAATACTTGCAAGGGAAAAACGACAAGCGCTGGAGAATTGAGCATGCACAAATTGTGGATCTAAATGATTTTAATTTATTCGGTGCTGCATCAATTGTTCCATCGGTTCAACCTACACATGGTACTTCAGATATGTATTGGGCAGAAGCAAGACTGGGAAAAGAAAGAATGAAAGGTGCTTATGCTTATAAACAATTGTTGGCTCAAAACGGATGGATGCCACTCGGTACCGATTTTCCGGTGGAAGATATTTCTCCATTCAAAACTTTTTTAGCATCTGTGGTACGCAAGGATGATAAAGGATTTCCAGCGAATGGATTTCAAATGGAGAATGCACTTACACGAGAAGAAACCATTCGTGGAATGACCATCTGGGCTGCCAAAGCAGGCTTCCTCGAAAAAGAAGTAGGCAGTATTGAAGTAGGTAAAAAAGCCGATTTTATTTTGCTCGATAAAGACCTGATGAAAGTGGCTGAAACAGATATTCTCAAAACAAAAGTTACAGCAACATTTATTGGAGGTAAGAAAGTTTATTAAGCTTTATTGAACTCCCAACAGGCCTCTTTAAAAATTACGGAAGTTTTATTTCATTCACTACAACGAAAGAACTCGCCCCAATAGATTGGGGCTCAAACAACTTTCGTTGTTTACGTTCATTGCATAAAACTTCTGATCGTAATTTTTAAAAGGTCCTTTATAGGAGTTTAATAAAGCTTACTTGATTCTTAAATTGTTGAGATAAAATCTTTAAAGAAAAAGACAAATAGTTAAATCTGAGCCTTTTCAAAATTTTAGGGTGTCTATAAAGAAAGTAAAAAAGTGAAGCAAACCAAAAAGTGGGCCTTTTAAAAATCCTGAAAGGATTTTTGGGTAGACCACGTTTGGATTGCTTCACTGAATTTAATTATTTTATCTCCCCAACCATTTCCGCTGGAATCACCCATGCATCAAACTCTTCGGGAGTTACATAACCCAATTTCACCGCCATTTCTTTTAATGTAGTATGTTCTTTATGTGCTTTCTGAGCAATTTCAGCAGCTTTATAATAGCCGATTTTTGTATTTAATGCAGTAACTAACATTAAACTATTGTCTACATGTTTTTTAATATTGGCTTCAATTGGTTCAATACCTATAGCACATTTATCATTAAAGCTCACACATCCATCTCCAATTAAACGAGCACTGTGTAAGAAATTATAGATCATTACTGGCTTGAATACATTCAATTCAAAATGACCCATTGATCCACCAATATTGATGGCTACATCATTGCCCATTACTTGTGCAGCAATCATGGTAAGCGCTTCACATTGTGTTGGATTTACTTTGCCTGGCATAATAGAAGAACCTGGTTCATTGTCTGGAATAAACAATTCACCAATTCCACTTCGTGGTCCTGAAGAAAGCATGCGAATATCATTGGCGATCTTCATTAAACTAACTGCTACCGTTTTTAATGCACCATGCGCTTCTACAATGGCATCATGTGCAGCCAATGCTTCAAATTTATTTTCAGCAGTAACAAAAGGCAAGCCTGTTAAAGCAGCAATATGTTTTGCCACATTTACATCATATCCTTTCGGGGTATTGATTCCAGTTCCAACAGCAGTTCCTCCCAAAGCCAATTCACTTAAATGACTCAGCGAATTATTGATCGCTTTTAATCCATGATTCAATTGTGCTACATAACCACTGATCTCTTGCCCAACAGTTAATGGTGTTGCATCCATAAAATGGGTACGACCAATTTTCACCACATGCATGAAAGCCTTACTCTTAGCTGCTAATGTGTCTCTTAATTTTTCAATCCCCGGAATAGTAGTACCCAATAATATTTTATAAGCTGCAATATGCATGGCTGTTGGAAAAGTATCATTAGAACTTTGAGACTTATTTACATCATCGTTAGGATGCAAGAATTTGTCTTTATCGTTTAATGAACCTCCTTTCAAAACATGACCTCTGTATGCAACCACTTCATTTACATTCATATTGCTTTGTGTACCGCTACCTGTTTGCCAAACTACCAATGGAAATTGATCGTTCAATTTACCTTCCAATATTTCATCACATACAGTACCTATCAAAGCTGCTTTTTCTTCTGGTAAAACACCTGCATCTCTATTGGTTAATGCAGCAGCTTTTTTCAAATAAGCAAATGCTTCAATAATTTCTTTGGGCATTTTATTGATATCCTGCGCAATTTTAAAATTGTCAATACTGCGTTGTGTTTGAGCTCCCCAATATACATTGGCAGGCACTTGCACCTCACCCATGGTATCTTTTTCTATTCTGTATTCCATTGTTATTGATTTTGAGACGCAAAGTTACCAAAATTGATGTGCGAATAATGGTATTTTTAAGTAATTTTCAATACTATAAATTAAACAAGATGAAAAGAATCATTTTATTATTTGCCTTTTTAGGTACGTTTTTATTACAAATTGTTGCACAGGGTAAAAATCAGTGGCAAAATCTGAACTCAGGTGGATACAATTATAAAACAGTGGCGGGTGATCCCATTAAAGCAAGGTTTTACACGCTTAAGAACGGGTTAACCGTTATTTTATCGCCCAACAAAAAAGAGCCAAGAATTTCCTTTCAAATTGCCGTGAGGGCTGGAAGTAATACTGATCCAGCAGACCATACTGGATTGGCCCATTATTTGGAACATTTATTGTTTAAAGGGACCGATCAATTCGGAAGCTTAAATTGGGCTGCTGAAAAACCATTGTTAGATCAAATTGATCAATTGTACGATCAGTACAATCGTACAACAGATGCTGCAAAAAGAAAAGAAATTTATAAAGAAATTGATCGGGTTTCTGGAGAAGCAGCTAAATTTTCCATTGCAAACGAATACGATAAAATGATGTCATCTATTGGTTCTCAGGGAACCAATGCGCATACATGGTATGAAGAAACAGTTTACGAAGAAGATATTCCTGCAAATGCAATGGATAAATTTTTAGATGTGCAGGCAGAAAGATTTAGAAACCCTATTCTACGGATATTTCATACCGAATTAGAAGCTGTTTATGAAGAAAAAAATAGAGGACTTGATAATGATGCGTCTAAAGTAAATGAAATAGGATGGGCCAATATTTTCCCTACTCATAATTATGGACAGCAAACCACCATTGGTACAATTGAGCATTTAAAAAATCCTTCTTTGATTGCTATAAGAGCATTCTACAACAAGTATTATGTTCCTAACAATATGGCTTTGGTGTTAAGTGGCGATTTTAATCCAGATGAATTGATTAAAAAAATCGACACCAAATTCAGTTTTATGCAATCCAAACCATTTCAAGAATATAATGGTCCAAAAGAAGCTCCTGTAAAAGGGCCAATTGTGAAAGAAGTGTTTGGACCAAGTGCTGAATCAGTTCGATTATTTTATAGAGTAAATGCGAATCATTCCAGAGACGCAATTTTGACAGAATTGGTTGCAAAAATATTGAGCAATGGAAAAGCTGGTTTAATGGATTTGAATTTGAATAAACAGCAGAAATTGCAATCATCTGGAGTTGGTTTAACTCAACAGAAAGACTATGGTGTATTACAAGTGGTTGCTACCCCTAAACAAGGGCAATCTTTAGATGAAGCAAAATCATTGATTTTAGAGCAAATTGCCATTTTGAAAAAAGGTGATTTTGATCAAAATTTAATTCAAGCCATTGCAGCGAATGAAAAATTAAATGTTCAACAAAATCTGGAAGAAAACTGGTATCGTGTGGGAGAATTAGTGGATGCGTATATCAAACACAAAGGAAATGAATGGAATCAAGATGTTGCTTTTAACGAAGTAATAAGTTCAGTATCAAAGCAAGAATTGGTAGACTTCGCCAATCGTTTTTTTACGGATGATAATTATGTAATTGTATACAAAAGAAAAGGGGAAGACAAGAGCATTGTAAAAGTTGAAAAGCCTAGTATTACTCCCGTTGAAACCAATTCCGATAAACAGTCGGCATATGTAAAAACCTTTATTGCAAAACCACAGTCCAAGCTTTCACCGGTTTGGGTAGATTACAATACCCAGATTAAAAAAGGTAAAGTGGGTGCTAATGCTCTTTTGTATACACCGAATACCACCAATAGTATATTTAGAATGTATTACCGTTTTCCGATGGGAAACTGGAATAGTAAAACCTTGGGTATTGCATTACAATATTTACAATTCTTAGGAAATGGTAAAAGCAGTTCAGAAGAAATCAGTAAGCAGTTTTATAATTTAGCATGTTCGTTTAATACAGGAACAGGAAATGATGAAACAACCATTACTTTAACAGGCTTGCAACAGAATTTTGAGAAAGCCACTGCATTATTAGAAAGCTTAATTCGGAATTGCCAGCCAGATGAAGCCGCATTGGTTGGTTTGAAAAATAGACTTTCAAAAGCCAGGGCGAATAATAAACTGAATAAAGGGGCCATTGCAAATGCACTAAGAAGTTACGCAACTTATGGCTCAGATAATCCATTGAATTATACACTATCCGATGCAGAGCTTGCAGGCATAACTGCTGAAAGTTTGGTTAAACAATTGCATGAATTATTCAATTATGCTCATACTATTTTATATTATGGTCCAACTGAGTTCACTGCAATCAATACAACTTTAAACAATATACATCAAGGCACAAATACTCCTTTAAGTGTTCCAGCTGCTAAGATTTTCAAAAGAACCGAGCAAACAAAGAATCAAGTATTATTCGCCAATTATGATATGGTGCAAGCAGAGATTTATTGGGTTAGAAACCTCAATAATTATAATCCTGGAGAAGAATCCGTTATGAATGCATTCAATGGATTTTTTGGAAATGGAATGGGTAATATTGTTTTTCAAACCATACGAGAATCAAAAGCATTGGCTTATTCTACTTATGCGTCTATGCAAGCTCCTTCAAAAAAAGAAGACCGATTTTCTGCCGTTGCCTATGTAGGAACACAAGCAGATAAATTAAACGAAAGTATTGTTAGTATGAATGAATTGTTGGATGTACTTCCTATGAATGATCAGAATTTTTCGAATAGTATGAAAAGTATGTTTAAGGATATAGAAACGGAAAGAATCAGTAAGGATGGGATTTTATTAAGCTATCTAGCTGCTGAGAAAAAAGGTTGGAAAGAAGATCCTCGTAAAACCTATTATGCAACTTATCAAACATTAAAACCCTCAGATTTAGTACAATACCATAGCAATAATCTGAGCAAGAAAAATTACACGTATTGTATTGTTGCTTCTGATAAAAAAGTTAAAGAAGAAGATTTGGCTAAATACGGTGAAGTAAAAAAGCTCGGCTTAACCGAGCTCTTTGGATATTAATTCTAGTATGCAATTATTTACCAGTGAATACCGCTTTCCTTTTCTCAAGGAAGGCGGTTGTTCCTTCTTTCATGTCTGTAGTATCAAATGAGTTGCCAAATGCATCAACTTCCACTTGATAGCCATTCTTGGTTTCATCAAAAACGGCATTAGCCGATTCAATACATGCTGCAATAGCTAATGGTGCTTTGCTATTGATGACTGTTAAAATGCTTACAGCTTTTGCCAATAATTCTTCTGAAGGCACTACATAGTTTACTAAACCATATTGTAATGCAGTTGGAGCATCAATCATTCCAGCGCTCATTAACAATTCCATTGCCCTTCCTTTGCCAATCAATTGCACCAGTCTTTGTGTGCCACCATATCCGGGAATCAAACCCAGGTTCACTTCTGGCTGTCCGAATTTAGCATTAGCAGAAGCTATTCTAAAATGGCAACTCATAGCCAGTTCACATCCACCACCCAATGCAAAACCATTTACAGCTGCAACAACTGGTATAGTACAATTTTCAATTCTAAAAAATGTTGCCTGGCCATCAGCAGACAATTTCATGGCTTCTTGCTTAGTAAATTTACTGAACTCACTAATATCTGCACCAGCAACAAATGCTTTTTCACCTGCACCAGTAATAATTACAGATTTAATGGATTCATTGGTATTCACTTCATCAAATGCCAGATTCAATTCAGCAAATACCGCCATATTCAATGCGTTCAATTTATCAGGACGATTGATGGTAATGGTAAAAATACCAGCTTCTAAAGAAGTTAATAGTGTTTGGTATGCCATGTTGATTTTTTAAAAATTACGATTCATGCTTACCCATTCGCTGATATATTCTGCAATGGTTGTGGTGGTAGTTCCAGGTGCAAAAAGTTTACCTACACCCATATCATTTAAGGTTTTCATATCGTCGTCCGGAATAATACCGCCGCCGGTAAGTAATACATCATTCATTCCCTTTTCTTTCATCAGCGTAATTACTTTCGGGAATACAGTCATATGTGCCCCACTTAATATGCTTATGCCAATGGCGTCCACGTCTTCTTGCAAAGCTGCATTCACCACCATTTCTGGAGTTTGACGTAAACCAGTATAGATTACTTCCATGCCAGCATCTCGCAAAGCGGTTGCTATTACTTTGGCCCCTCTATCGTGCCCATCTAACCCAACTTTGGCAACCAAAACACGTAATGGTCTTTTCATGATGTAAAATTAACTAAATCTACTTAGGTTTATATATCAAAAATTCGCTGATATGAAATACAGGCCTTTTGGAAATACCGACTTAAAACTGAGTGAAATAGGTTTTGGAACATGGGCAATTGGTGGATCCGCCAATGTGGGTGGAGTAGAGATAGGGTGGGGTCCTTCGGATGATTCGGTTTCCATTCAAGCGATACATACAGCGCTCGATGCGGGAATTAATTTTTTTGATACTGCAGATTTTTATGGCTTAGGACATGCAGAAGCTCTTTTGGGAAAAACTATTGGCAATAGTAAAAATGTAATTATTGCCAGTAAGGTAGGGCAGAAGATAGGACCAGATGGAAAAATAAATATTGATTATTCTGCCAAACACATCATTGATAGTTGCGAACAAAGTTTGCGAAGACTTAAAAGAGATGCTATAGATTTTCATCATTTGCATGTAGCGAGAATGACTCATCTAGAAAACGGCGAATGTATCCAGGCAATGCAACAATTACAACAAGAAGGAAAAATTCGTTATTGGGGCATCTCTTTAATTACCTTTAACCCTTTTCCTGAAGCTGAATTTTTTTTCCAGCATTATTTGGGTGATGGATTTCAACTGGTATTTAATTTGATCAATCAAAAAGCATTGCCCATTATGGAAATGGCTGCAGCAAAGGGTTACGGAGTGATTGCAAGAATGCCATTGCAGTTTGGATTATTGTCAGGTAATATCAAATCCGATAGGGTCTTTTCTTCTGATGATCACAGAAGCTATCGATTGGTACCATCAATTATCGAAGCGGTTTTATCCATTCTTCAAGAAAAGGTTTGGCCTTTGTTGGAGAAATACCAAACAACAGCTGCAGGATTGGCCTTGAGTTATATTTTAAGTTATGATGCTATTTCCACCGTTATTCCAGGCATACGTACTCCTGAACACGTGCAGCTCAATACAAATCATTTAGTGCAATTAGAAAAAGCCGATCAACTGTTTTTACAAAAATTATATGAAACGCACTGGCAAGAAGTAATGCAATTGATGGAGAAACAAGGCTAGTATTAGTGCTTATTCATGCTCTAAAATAGACAATACTTTTCTCATTCTTTCAACGGTAGCTTCTTTTCCTATAACACTGGCAATATCAAATACACCAGGACCAAATTTTCCACCCACCAACATAATTCGCAATGGCAACATGAGTTCGCCTGGTTTTAGTTGATGTGCTGCAGCCAATTCTTTCAGCTCTTTTTCTAAATCGGCGCTTTCCCATACGATGCTTGATTCATAGGCTTTTGCCAATTCAATAAAGAACATATTTTTTACTGCATCCCATTTGGGTTTTATGGATGCTGTGTCGAATTGAGTAGGTGTATTAAAAAAGAAAGCACCTTGTTGTACAAAATCAGGTAAGAGTGTGCAACGATCTTTAATGAGTTCAATTACTTGATGCAATTGCTTTTCATTTTTCTCTTCAATACCATTTGCTAGAAACTGTTCTTTAACGAGAATTTGTAATTGATCAACAGATAATTTTTTAATCCATTCGTGGTTGAACCATTTGGCTTTTTCGTAATCAAATTTTGCTCCTCCTTTATGCACCCGATCCATCGAAAATGCAGCGATCAATTGTTCTATCGTAAAAATTTCATGATCAGTTCCATCATTCCAGCCAAGTAAAGCCAGAAGGTTTACAAATGCTTCCGGTAAAAATCCACGCTCTTTAAATCCAATGGTTTTTTCTCCTGTTTTTGCATCGGTCCAGTCCATTGCAAATACGGGAAATCCTAAACGATCGCCATCTCTTTTGCTGAGTTTGCCATTTCCTTCAGGTTTTAAAATCAATGGAAGATGCGCCCACATTGGCATTTCAGCTTCCCAGCCTAAATATTTCCATAACAACAAATGCACTGGTGCCGATGGCAACCATTCTTCTCCTCTGAATGCATGGGTGATTTTCATGGCATAATCATCTACCACAACCGCCAGATGATAAGTTGGCATTCCATCTGCTTTCAATAATACTTTATCATCTACCTGAGATGTATTAAAATTGATCTCACCACGAATCATATCGGTGAATGAAACAGTTTCGTTCTCCGGTGTTTTTATGCGAATTACAAAAGGCGTTTTATTGGCAATCAGTTGAGAAACTTCTTCCGCAGGCAATGTTAAAGAATTGCGCATCTTCGAACGCAACAAATGATTGTATTGTGGTGAAGGGTTCTCAGGTGTTTTAAAATCGATACGCATTTTTTCTAACTCTTCTGGCGTATCAAAAGCATAATAGGCATAACCATCTTTTACCAATTGTTCTGCGTATTGGCTATAACTTGCTTTTCTTTCACTCTGTCTATATGGGGCAAATGGGCCGCCATGTTTTGGACTTTCATCCGGAATCAGTCCACACCATTCAAGGGTATTGAATATATAATCTTCAGCACCTTCCACAAAACGACTTTGATCGGTATCTTCAATTCGTACAATAAAATCTCCGCCATGTTGTTTGGCAAACAAATAGTTAAATAATACTGTTCTAACTCCTCCTAAATGCAATCCACCGGTAGGGGATGGTGCAAAACGAACCCTAACTTTTTTATTCATGATGCAAATATAAACTTTGCCTATTCGTTAATACTAAGTAAACCACAAAAATCCTACTTTGAGTATATGCGGAGCCTTAAATTGATTGTATTATTCGTTTTGATCACCCAATTTGCCCATGCACAGCTAACTTATCAGCAGGTTTGGGTAGATTATGACTCTGCCTGGACTTTTCAAAACCTTCAGCTGATACCCATTCGATTTAAAGGGCAAGGCAATGTGGCATTTTACAGACAATTATTGCCCAGTCAATATATCACACTATCCGAAGGAATGAGAACGGGCAAGGTAAAAGTGAAAGAATTTGTAACCAAGGGCGATGCCGATGTACATATATTGAGTGTTATTAATAATTCGGATAAAACCATTTTGATTAATTCCGGGGAATTACTCGGAGGAGGAAAGCAAGATAGGGTGGTAGGCGAAACAAAATTGATCCCACCCGGAAAAGAAGAGCAATATGTTACTGTTTTTTGTGTGGAAGAAGGAAGATGGACCAAAAAGCCGCGAGCCTTCTCACATAGTGGCAATATAGATATGGAATTGCGTAAAACCCTTGATTTAACGCAGCGTCAGGCCGATATTTGGAAAGAGATCACCCAAAGTTTAGCTGCACAAAATATTAAATCTGCGACTTCGCAATACCTTCAATTGGATAGAGATATTGAAAAAGCAGATTCTGCGTATCGCAATTTCTTTAATGGAAAATTGGCCAAAACGGATAGTTCTTTTGCAGGATTTCTGGCTATTTCAGGAGATCGAATTTTAGGAACAGAAATTTTTGTAACGCCCACTTTATTTAGAAATGCATGGGAATCTATGCTGGCATCATTTACAAAATCTGCCATCACTAAAGGAGGCATTCCATCGATCGATAAAAAGAAAATGGAAATCTTTATGGATGCGTTATTAGAAAATGAAACTTCTCAGAAAAAAACATTGGCTCAAATTGGTAAAGCCTATAAGTTCGAAAATTTAGTGATTGGGTTGATTGCATATGGATTTTAGATGCTCCTATCCAATATCTTTACCAAATGTATTTGGTTAAAACTCCTTGGTGGTTAAGGGCAATTTATCCGCAATTGATTTGGCAAATGCCCACTCAAGAAAAAATCATTTATTTATCTTTTGATGATGGTCCTCACGCAACAGCAACACCCTTTGTATTAGACTTACTCGCTCAATACAATGCAAAAGCCAGTTTTTTTTGTATTGGAAAAAATGTGCTGGAGCATCCTGCAATTTATCAACGTATATTGAACGAGGGTCATACTGTTGGAAATCATACCCAACATCATGCGAATGGCTGGAAAGTGAGCAATGATCAATATTTCAGCGAAATTGAAGAAGCTGCTAAACTGATTCATTCTCCATTGTTTCGCCCACCATACGGAAGAATTAAAAGGGCACAAATCAAGCAATTGATGCGAACTGCTGATTCGCAATTCAATAAGGAGCAATCTGCATACAAAATCATTATGTGGTCTGTTTTAAGTGGAGACTTTGATACTACACTCAGTGCATCGGCATGCACTAATAATGTGCTAAAAAATACTGGGCCAGGGTCAATTGTGGTTTTTCATGATAGTACAAAAGCCTGGGATCGAATGTCGGTTGCTTTGCCTGCAGTTCTGGAACATTTTTCGGGAATGGGTTATCGGTTTGAAGCGCTCTAACCCCTCTACCGGTCTGACCGATTTTGTCTGACCGAATGCCCAAAATAAACCCTAATCACCCAACCGGTCTGACCGCTTTTGTCTGACCGGGTTCGGTACCCCCTAAAAAAAGGGAAGGCCGAGGTAGAAACCTCAGCCTGTTTTTAATCCGTACCCTATGAAAACAAAAATCACGGTAATTGATGTTGCTAAATCACCGCAGTTACTTTAATTAATCCCTATATATCTTAATACTTTCTATCGTTTCTTTCATCTTCTTTGGTAGATTACCTGTCGCTTTCTTTAAACGCCAACAGCATCCATTTTATTTTCTACTAGAGAAAAAAAATCGCCAAATCGTATATTAAATAAAATTAATATTACAATATTGACAATCATTCTCAAGCGCAAATTTACATCTAAGAATTATTGGTTTTTGACGTTTTATCTTGAAGAACTGTCGATGATTTACTACAGAAGCCTAGAACTGACCAAATTCAACTATTATTTCTTTCATTTGCAGCATGATATTAATTGATACCCATTGTCATTTGTATTCCGAAGAGTTTAACGAAGACCGCAGTGCAATGATTCAACGTGCAATTGATGCGGGAGTCCAACAATTTTATTTACCAGCTATAGATAGTAGCGAAATCGATGGAATGCTTGCTTTAGAAGCATCATACCCCGGAGTTTGCAAAGCCATGATGGGCTTACACCCTTGTTATGTAAAAGAAAATTACCAGGAAGAATTACGCATTGTAAAGGAATGGTTGGATAAAAGACCTTTTGCAGCTGTTGGAGAAATGGGGCTCGATTATTACTGGGATACCACATTTAAACAGCAACAACAAGAAGCATTTGAATTACAAATGAACTGGGCCCTGGAAAAATCTATGCCCATTGTGATACATACCAGAAATGCCATGCAAGAAACCATTGAAATGGTCAAACCTTTTGCAGCGAAGGGTTTGAAAGGAATTTTTCATTGCTTTAGTGGGTCTTATGAATCGGCCAAAGAAATCATCAAAATGGGTTTTTTGTTGGGGATTGGTGGAGTGGTTACGTATAAGAATGCAGGTTTGGGTGATGTGTTAGCCAAAATTGACTTAGAACACCTGGTTCTAGAAACCGATGCACCTTATTTAACTCCTGTTCCTTTTAGAGGCAAACGCAATGAGAGTAGTTATTTGCAATATGTGTTGAGTAAACTATCGGATATCAAAGAATTACCTGAAACTACTATTGCAGCTATCACAACTGCCAATGCAGAAAGATTATTTAGAAATTAATGGAGAGAGGAAGGGATTAGCTTCGCTGATCCCGGGGGGTGGGGGTAGCAATCAAACAATGAAATACAATCTTGGGCACTAAAGTGCCCAGTTTTTTTATACCCCCTCTGCTCGCTCGGACACTCGTGTGTCCGGACTCGCTTCGGGGCATAAAAAAACCCCGACAAGTCGGGATTGTATTTCATTCTTTAATTGCAGAGAGGAAGGGATTCGAACCCTCGAAACAGTTTCCCGTTTACACACTTTCCAGGCGTGCTCCTTCAACCACTCGGACACCTCTCTGTTTATGGGTTGCAAATATAGGGATATAAGCGGTATCCCATTTTAAGTTAATAGCAATTCGATAACAATGGGTTAACAATTCGGTAACATTAGAGAGGCAGTTTTGCAGCACTAAATTATACATGCTGTGAAGAAGTTGATTACCCTATTATTATTCGTATTTACTAGCTCTATTATAATTGCTCAAAAAGCAAAGATTTCAGGAAAGGTTACCAATTCTCGCAATGAAGGGTTAAGTGGCGTTACTATTAAAATATCTGGTGGAGCAACTGGGTTTACAAAAACAGATCTAGATGGTAATTTTATTCTCACTGTAGAGCCAGGTAAAAAATACAGTGTTGTTTTGTCTTATATAGGTTACAAAGACAAAACCATTGAAGATATTTCTTTGCCAGCAGGAAAAAATGAAGATTTCTTAAGTGTATTATTAGAAGATGCAGGAAAAAAATTAACCGATGTGACTGTTACTACAAGAGCAAGATCTTCATCAGCAAAAGGAGAAACAGTAAATGCCTTAATTGCATTTCAAAAAAACACCAATACCGTAGCTTCTGTAATTTCTGCTGAAGCCATTCGCAGATCTCCAGATAAAAATACAGGAGAAGTTCTTAAAAGAACACCTGGTGCAAGTATACAAGAAGGTAAATTTTTAATTGTTCGTGGATTAGCTGAAAGATACAATCTGGCTATGTTAAATGGTATTCAGTTGGGAAGTACAGAGCCAGATAGAAAAGCATTTTCTTTCGATTTGATTCCATCTAACATGATTGATAATATCGTTATCAATAAGGCATTTGTTCCAGAACTTCCTGGAGAATGGGCTGGAGGATTGGTACAAGTAAACACCAGAGATATTCCAGCAAAAAACTTTTTTACCATCCAAATAGGAACTGGTTTCAATACACAAACCATTGGGAATAATTTTTACGAGTATAAAGGAGGAAAAACAGATTGGTTAGGAATTGATGATGGAACCAGAAGTTTACCCGGTTCATATACTACCAAATCTCAGTTTGATGCATTAACAGCTCAGCAAAAAACTGCAATGGGTAAAGAGTTCGAAAATATCTGGACGGCCAATACAGCAAACGGTCTTAATCGTTTTAATGGTCAGATTCAAGTTGCTGGTGGGTTTACAAAAAATTTGAAAGGCAGTCAAAAATTGGCAGGTATTTTTGGACTTACCTATAATCGCTCAGGGCGCTATTTAAAAGGAACCAATAATGGGTATGCATTTGTAGGTAATGGAAGTTTTAGCCCAGATTTTGCATTTAATGATGATCGATACAGCAATGATGTATTATGGGGTGCATTGGGTAATTTAACTTATCAAATTAATAACAATAATAAAATTTCTTATAAAACTATTTTCAACATCAACTCAACCGATTTTACCACTTTAAGAACTGGAGTTGAAGGAAACGGTAATGCAACATTAGATAGTGCAAGAGCATTTGAATATGGGTTTAAGCAAAATACTTTCTGGAACAATCAAATCAGTGGAGAACACAATATTAAACCCAATGTTCTTAAATTAAAATGGTATGGATCTTTTACTTTATTAGATGGCTATATTCCAGATCAGCGTAGGTTGTATTATCAAAAAAATAACGGAGCCGCCAATAATCCATACGTAGCATTGTTGTCAAACGTTTTGTCTCAGAAAAGTGGTAATAGATTTTACCAAAATCTAAGTGATTATGTGTATTCTGCTGGTGGTGATTTGGCGTATACATTTGACGCACTGGGTTCTAAACAAACAGTAAAAGCCGGATATTTATTCCAGGTAAAAGATCGTTTGTTTGATGCAAAGCCTTTCTCTATCTATCTTCCAAGAGACAATCCAGCACTTCGTTTACAAGGCCCTTCTACTATTTTTAATCCCAATAATTTTGGTGATGGTTCTACTACCAGTAATTTATTGGCATTCGATGCTATCAAAGGAAATTTATACAGGTATTTAGCAAATGCCATTTTGAATGCTGCATTTGTACAATTCGATAATCAGTTCGGACCTAAAATGCGCGTTGTTTGGGGCGTGAGAATGGAAGATTATGATCAGTTAGTTGGAAGTGTAAAAACTTCAGATCCTCGTTATAACAATACTAAAGTAACCGACTTCTTACCAGGTGTAAATGCTACTTATAAACTGAATCAGAAAACAAACCTTCGTTTATCAGCTTCTCAAACCATTGTTCGACCTGAGTTTCGTGAATTGGCCACTTTTCAATACTATGATTTTGAATTGAATGCTGCTGTACAAGGATTGCCAACTTTATTAAGAACCAAAGTTACTAACCTAGACCTCAGATATGAATTGTATCCAAGAGCTGGTGAAGTATTTTCTTTTGGAATGTTTTACAAATACTTTGATAAACCAATCGAAATGATTTTCAATTTTGGTGCTGGTGGTTCTAGTAATTTTAATTTTGCCAACCCTAATAATGCAAAAGCTTTTGGTGCAGAATTTGATTTTAGAAAAAAATTAGATTTCTCTGAAGCTTTGAAGCATTTTACTTTTCAAGCAAATGCATCTTATATATATAGCCGTGTAGTAGATGAAAAGTTGGCATTAGACCGACCATTACAAGGTCAATCTCCTTTTTTAATCAATGCCTCTATTTTATATGATTTAGAAGAGAAAGGATTTAGCGCTACTTTATTGTATAATCAAATTGGTAGACGAATCACTTTCGTAGGAAGTCAGGATCAGCCTGATATATATGAATCTTCAAGACCAGTTTTTGATTTTCAAGTAACTAAAAAATTAGCAAAAGGTAAAGCAGAATTAAGATTGAATGTGCAGGATATTTTGAACAGACCATTGTATTTCTACCAAAACCCTGATGGAAATACTCGTCGCCACACAACCTTGGATCCAAACAGATTAACAAGACAATTTGGAACAAATATTTCTGTAACCTACGGATATACATTATAAACATTTATACAATCAACAAGTTTAAACATAACAATATGAAAAGGTCAATCATTTGGGTAGCAGCTTTTGCAGGATTAGCAATTACAAGCTGTAGAAAAATTGAGATGGATGGTGGTACAACAGTTACCGTAACTCCTCCAACAACTGGTGGTCAAACAATAACATTATCTGGAAGAATTTCCAAGGATACTTTATTGAAGGCCAGCAATACCTATATCTTAAGTGGTTTGGTATATATGGTTAACAATGCAACCATGACAATTGAGCCAGGTACTACCATTAAGGGAGATTTCCAAGGTACTTCTGTGGCTGCATTAACCATTACCCGTGGCGCAAAAATTGTAGCCAATGGTACTCAAGACAATCCAATTGTTTTCACTTCAAATTCACCTGTACCTCGTTCAGGAGATTGGGGTGGATTAGTAATTTGCGGAAGAGCTTCTGTAAATACAGCAACAGGTGGCTCACCTGGTACTTTAACTGTTGAAGGTGGAATTGATAATTCATTTGGAGATGGAATTGCAGGTGGTGGAGCAACCCCTAATGATGACGATAGTTCTGGAGTTTTAAAATATGTGCGTATAGAATATGCAGGATATGCATTTCAACCAGACAGAGAAATCAACAGTTTAACAATGGCTGCTGTTGGTAGAAAAACAGTAATCGATTATGTACAGGTTACATATGCAAAAGATGATGCATTTGAGTGGTTTGGTGGAACTGTTAATTGCAAACACTTAATTGCTTATAAAACTCAGGATGATGATTTTGATACAGATAATGGATATAGCGGAAATGTACAATTTGGTATTGCACTAAGGGACTCCACTATTGCAGATATCTCTCGTTCAGAAGCTTTTGAAAGTGATAATGATCCAAATGGTTCTACCAATGGACCACAAACAAGAGCTGTATTTAGTAATATGACTGTTATAGGACCAAGAGCTACATTAGCAAATACTGGTAATACTTTGTATTTAACTGCTGCACAGATTCGTAGAAATTCAGGTATTTCTATTTTCAACTCTATTTTTCTAGGTTGGACTGGTGCATTATTAATCGATTCTCGTTTAGGTAGAGCAGTTGAAAATAATATTTTAGACAGTACTACAAGATTTAAAAATAATACCATTGCAGGATGTGGTCCATTGGTTCCAGGTGTTGCGCCTGCATTGGCTGATCCAATTTCTTTACAGTACATTAATGGAGCTCAAAGTTTACCAGGATGGACAACAGTTGCAACAGGAACTGATTCTGTAAGAGCACGTTTTTTAGGAGCAGGAGTAGGAACAGTATTTCCTTTCAACGTAGTTTTAACCAATGCTGCTCAAGCACTATTAATTGCTCCATTTAGTTATGCTGCACCAGATTTTGTTCCATTCGGTGGATCTAATGGAAATCAAGATATTTTAACAAGAGCTAGTTTTACTGATGCTAAATTAGCTAGTTCATTTTTCCAGAAAACATTGGTTCAGGATGGATCTGCTTTAACATTCCGTGGAGCTTGCGCACCTGCAGGACCTGATGCAAACTGGTGGAGAGGTTGGACAAGATTTGTTAATCAATAAGTTTGAATGATCAATATCAATCGGGGGATTGATTGAATTAAAGAGCAACGAAAGTTGCTCTTTTTTTATGTGTAGATTTTCGTGTTATTTTTTGTAGGGCTTGTTTTTGTAATCAGGTTCGTATTGAACAAACCAGCTCAACCATAAACTCCTGGATAAGCGCATTACCAAAGGTTGTAAAACAATTAAGATTACAATATTGGTTCCTAGCCAATAAAAAATTCTGTTATCGTCAATGTCAAAACTCAATCCTATCAATACTTTCCATGCTACAAATGTAGCAACCGTTAAAGCAACGGTTAATGCATAACTCACATATCCTGTACCATAATAGAAACCAACTTCTATTTCGGTAGGCTGGCCGCAAACTGGACAATGCTCATGCATTTCCATATTGCCTTTAAATTGATATGCATTAGATGATTTAAAAATATTGCCTTTTCTGCATCGAGGACATTTGTTGGCTATTGCACTAAGTAAATATGAATGAGAATAAGGCATTAATAGTTAATAGTTATTGGTTATTGGTTATTGGTTATTGGTTATTGGTTATTGTAAAATTACTTTTTAAAAATAGTAAAGTACTATTAACTTAATAACATAATAACTAATAACTAAATGGCTTCCAGCACTTTCTCCATTTTAAAGCTTCTAGAACCTTTGATCAAAATATGTGCAAGTTGATAATGCTGGTTTTTCAACCATTCTCCTGCCTCAATCGCATTGTTAAAATAAATAAAATGATGCGTTACTTTACTGAAATCACCTCCTACCAATACTACAGCTTCCCATTTGTAATGCATAATTAGGGCAACTAAGTTTTCATGTTCTTCTAAACTTGCATCACCCATTTCCATCATAGCACCCAGCATTAATATCTTCTTTTCCGAATGAATATGTGCAAAGTTTTCAATGGCCGCCCTCATACTGGAAGGATTGGCATTGTATGCATCTAAAATAATATGATTGCTTCCTCTCTCTATTAATTGAGATCTGCTATTTGAAGGTGCATATGCTTCAATAGCCGATTTAATAGAATCGTCGGGCACTCCAAAATATTTTCCAATGGTAGCTGCACAAAGAATGTTGGGTAAATTATAATCACCTACTAATTGAGAATTGATTCGATCAACTGATAATCCTTGAGTAATTGCTACTTCAACAAATGGTTCGTAGGCAGCAACATTTCCTTGAACCAATCCAGTTGTTTGTCCATAAAAAACTTTTTGTTTGATACCCGCACTCATGGGTTGTAAATAATCATAGTCTGCATAAATAAATGCAACACCATTATTTGCACGAATAAAATCAAACAATTCCCCTTTGCCTTTTTTCACGCCTTCCACTCCTCCAAACCCTTCTAAATGTGCTTTGCCACAATTGGTAATCACACCATGTGTAGGCAATGTATACATGCAATAACCTTCAATTTCTTTTTGATGATTGGCGCCCATTTCAATCACGGCCATTTCTGCATCAGCTGGAATGCTTAAAATGGTTAGCGGTACACCAATATGATTATTTAAATTTCCTTGTGTGGTAAATGTTTTAAAATGGCTATTCAAAACAGTATAGATCAATTCTTTGCTGGTGGTTTTCCCATTGCTTCCTGTAATTGCTATAAATGGTATCGTAAATTGTTGGCGATGATATTTTGCTATTGCTTGTAAAGTGCTTAATACATCATCCACTAAAATGATGCGAGAATGAAAATGGTCAGCAATTCCCCCGCCGCTAACAATTTCGCCGCTGCCCTCCACATCAACCGCTTCATCAACAATAGCATAAGCAGCGCCTTGTTCCAAAGCTTGAATTGCAAATAAATTGCCATTAAAATTCGGACCCTTCAGTGCAAAGTACAGATCACCTTTTTTTAATTTTCGCGTATCTGTTTGAATGGATGGATTCGCTAAGAATATTTTATAGAGTTCGGAAATTAGCATTGATAGTTCATCATTTGATCAAAAATAAACATCAAAACTTTCAAATCCCGAAAAGTTGCCAAATATTCGGAATCAAATCCTCAAAAGTTGAAAATTGAGATTTAAAAATCATCCCCAAGATTAAATACAATTCCTAAACGAAGTGTATTGCTCAAAGGGTTTCTGGTTACGCCGCTTCCTGATGGCACCAGATAAGAAACGTTGATCGTCATGAAGTTGAGGTTGAAACCGGCACCTGCAGAAAAAGAACTGCGATTGCCTCTTGATCTATCTTCAAAAAAATACCCTGCTCTTAAAAAGAATTTTTCGTCGTAGCCATATTCAGCACCAAAAGATGCTGTGAAAGATTTCGGATCTGAAAAAGATTTAGCGTAACTGCTAATTACACTCTGGCTTCTATATTCTGCAAGCTTAGCTGAATCAACAGAAAAATTGCCAGTTGCTACAGGAGCAGCAGGTACTAATAATTTATTCAGATCTAATGCAAACGTAATTTTATTTTGATCGTTGATGGCTTTTGTATATCCAAAACCAATACCCAGATTAGCTGGTAAAAAATCTTTATTACGAGCATCATTGGTATAACCCATTTTGGTACCTAAATTAGAAATTGATAAACCAGCAGTAAAACCTTCTCCATCTCCATTCACTCCATTGTAAAATAAAGAAACATCACCTGCAATAGAATTGCCCGCACGGTATACAACACCAGTTCCAACATCACCAGTTACCAATCTCGAATTTATATAACGAAGCGCAACAGCTAAACTCAATTTATCACTCAATATTCTGGTATATCCGCCATCAAGCGCAAATTCTGTTGGACGAACCGTATTCAACACATTGCCCGAAAAATCGGTTAATTGAATATTTCCTAAACTGAAAAAACGCATAGAACTAGAAATGGCACTTGTTTCATTGAGCTTATGATAAAAACCCATGCTTGCTAAATACACATCAGTCAATCCTAAATCGCGTAACCAAGGAGTGTAGTTAAAAGCAATTCCGGTTCTTTTTTTAGCGAAACCTACTTTCGATAAATTCCAGAAAACCGCATTGGCTTCAGGTGCAGTAGCAATAGCTGCATCACCCATACCACCTGCGCGAGCATCAGGAGAGATGCGCAAAAAAGGAACCGCAGTAGAAACAATATTAATTGAATCGGTTTGAGCAAAAGTTGATGGCACTAATGCTACAATCAGTAAACACGCTAGGATTATTTTCTTCATCATTAATTGATTTAGACTAAACATTCGTTTAAACAGAGATTGATAATTCGTAAAAGTTAAACGTAGAAATTATGCCATTCAGTATGTTTAGTAAAGCAGTAATTGACCTGCGCTTTGAGTTTGTTGCGCACCTGCTACCACAATAATACGATAAAAATAGATTCCTTTGGCTAATTTTTGGCCAGAATCGGAGTCTCCAGCCCAGCTGATCTGTACATTCCTTGTACCATCTGTGTTTACAAGGCGTTTGATGGATTTTACCCTTTGCCCTGCATTATTATAAATATATAAATCTACCAACAGATTGGTATTCGGTTGATTGTGCTCAAAAGCAAATTGGGTACTACTAGAGAAAGGGTTCGGAAAATTTCTTACCTCTCCAATAAAGAGTTTTTCTTGTTGAACAATTGTCAATTCAATGGATTGTTCGTTGGAATTATTCAAAACATCCCATGCTTTTAATCGGACACTATGTTTGCCAGTTTTTAGTGTAGGTAATTGAAATTTCAATTGCCCAGCTTGATAACTATTGGTGTTATAAGTGAAATAATCATTTAAAACAATACTGTTTCTTTCATCACCATCAATTACAGCAGTAATGTCGTGCCCGATACTGTTGCCAGTTGAATTAATGCCAGAACTATCCGATAACTGAGCAATTAAAATGGGGCGTTCATTGGAGAGTCCACCGTTTTTAAACAAAGTATCATTGATAAATAATTTTATCTCCGGGCCCTTACTATCTGGTGTGCTGATACTGTTGCTACCACTGATTTTGATGGAAGTAGATCCAGCAGCATCCGTAATTCCATTTTCAGCATACACACTGATGGTTCCATTTCCTGGTTGAAATTGAATGTCTTTAGGAAGTACAAAACTGAAATTGAAAATGCCATTTACAACAGTTGCTTTGCCACTGAATAAAATACTTTTTTGAATACTAAAATTAGTTGCCGGACTGCCTGCCGTATTGCCTAATGTCTTTATCGTTTGATTTTTATCGTAAATGATCGGATAAACCGTTCCATTAAAATTGGAATTGATGGAGCCAGACGCGGTTTGTATTTCTCCTTGAATGGTGTATTTACCCAAAGATTGCAAACTATCAGTTGCGCTAATAGGCTTATTATTAATTGAATTGATTTTAATATTTCCTTTCGGGAAAGCCAATTGCATGGCAGGGTCGCCCAGCAAAGAAAATTTTCTTGCATTCAACACATCGCCATTATTCTGCATGGTTTTGTTCTTGGCAATTTGTACAGCTTCGCCCAACGAAAGATATGTGCCATTTGAGTTTCGGGTGAATGCTGTTTGAATATAATTCTCATTCATAATTCTATTGCTTGAAGCAAAAACCAAACGGGTAGTTGTTAATAAAGCAATACCCCCATTAGAATTTCCAAACAATAATTTTTCTCCCAAAGATTGTTTGGTAGGATCATCATGTGGAGCAAAATCACAACTTGCTGTAATAAATAGCGGTAATTTATTGGGGTTATTAAAACGATTTACTTCCGTCGAACTAAAAACCGCTTCCTCGGTTAATCGTAAAAAATTTCCATGACCTGAATAATTAAAAATCAATCCCCCTTTAAAAATACTATTTACAATCGCTTCATTTACTGCAGGATATCTTGCTCCACCAGCTCCACTCACCAACGGATAAGCATCCAAATAAATTTTTTCAGAATGAAATAATGGATTTGCCTGTACCGCTGATGCAGCAATACTTTCCGCATCATTCAAATGCAAATTATTGTCTTGATCATCTGCTAAAAAAATCATTTCTTTTCTCCAGTCTCCTAAACTTTTAGCCGAATGATAACCAATAATTTTGTCTACCATTATCTGTGCTTCAGTAACATTATTTACAGGCAATCTTCCAACTGAAATAGAAAGTGGTGTTGCTGAATTTGCATTGATATCATCTGCAGCTCCAATCAATCCAAAAAAATCATCCGAAGTATAAGTGAGTAATGGATCAAGTGAATTGGCGCTTTCGTAAACTGGTACAAGGTTAATATTGTTGTTGATTCTGTTTTTGGGATCAAAGGATCCAGCCCCCAATAAAACTACATAGGAAGGTCTTGCAGCTGCGCTGGAAGCCTTGTCTCGCATGAATTTGATATAATCTCTGATAGCTGTAACATCAGCAGCTCCACTCGAAAATTCATTATAAATTTGGTCGATGGTTGTAACCACATCTTTAAAACCATATTGTTGTAAATGAAATGCAGCCAAACGATTGGCCGCTGATAATAATGAAGGATGTGTAATAATAATTCCATTTACAATTGGGGAATTATGCAAATTCTGATTATTGATTTTACCTACAATAATTGGAGTAGATAATTGCGATGTAGTAAAAGCAATATATTCTTTCAATGTTTGAATACTGTTTTTGATACTGACCGCTGCACCATTTTGAGTTACTGATAATTTGATGGGTTCTAATGGATTGCTAATATCCCATGCCATTGTTTGAGCAGGTGCATTACTGAGATTAAATTGCCCAACAGTATTGATTTGACCGCCAATGTTTTGCCCTCCATTATTTTGTAACGAACGGGTATCTCTAAAACGAAGCACACTATTGTCCGTAAAAGCCAAAGCCCTTCTGCCAGTCACACTAAAACTATTCAACCATCCTTCTGCACCAGCAGCAGCCGACTGAAATTGAATAGTCAATGAAAGTGTTGCTTGATTGCTTAATATATTGGTGGTCGTTTTTACTGATCTTGCATAAGCGCCTAATAAATCTCCACTTACAGTTGGGATATTAATTGTTTGTGCATTGACACCATTCAATGAAACATTGAATAGGGCATTTGTACCAACCGAACGTCCGGTAAAATGAGTAGTCAATTGTAATGGTTCGTTCAAAATCAATCCAGAAAAATTAATCGGGAAAGTGCGGCTCAATGTTCCCCCGAAACTGGTGGAAAAATTTTCACCCACCCATTCCTTTCCACTATTCAGTATATTGTACAAATCAGTCTCATAACCATATCTATCGGTGTACTGATTGATTTGAACTGAAGGGCTAGTAGGGTCAGGCACTTGAGTGATGATTCTTTTGCCTGAAGCTGATGAATTAATAGAAAGAAAATAATAGGCCGTATCGGAATACAAATGTTTGGTATAATTAAAACTGCCTTTACTACTATCATAGGTCCATTGATGTGGGCCAGGTGCATAGAACAACAAATAATCATTCCCATTAAAAATACCATCTCCTCCATCCACCATTTCTATGGCGTTTTCGGCCAAATCATCTATTCTGGGAAGAGCTGTGTTTTCAGCAAGCATTGACCCTCCATTTCCATAAAGGCGAATTGAGTTGGAGTTAATCGATCCACTGGGGAAGCCCATTTGATTCAGCATAGCTAGATCCACCTTATAAATTCCTTCTTTGATCACCCCTATTTTACCCCAATTTCCTACTGATAACACAGAATTATTGACATAGCTTGACTGACCTGCCAAAGAAAAGGGCAGGAGCCAATAAAATAAATAGATGAATACTGCGTTTTTAGCCATTAGGGTGTCTAAAATTAGGGTTTTGATAACTAATATTTATTTACATTCGCTTTGAAAAAACCAGAATATTTGAAGTAGAGCTTTACTTATTCAACTTTTGAACATGCAATTATCCAAATTATCACAACGTCTTGTGTTGCTCCTAGTTGTAGCAAGTGTAGCTTCGTCTTGTAGTTTTATCAAGAAAAAGCCAGAAAAATCCAATACTACGGGTTGGAATTACAACGATAAAAACTATGGTAACTTCAATGTGACCAAGCCAAAAGACATTAAAACAGCCCCAGGATTGGTTTTTGTTCAAGGTGGAACTTTCACTATGGGGGCAACTACCGAAGATATCATGGGCGATTGGAACAATGTTCCCCGTCGTGTAACGGTTAATTCATTTTTCATTGATAAAACAGAGATCTCAAACCTTAATTACCGTGAATACTTGTATTGGTTGGAAGGAACATTCGGAGGTGCTGGAATGGACTCAATAGTTCAACAAGCTTTACCGGACACTTTGGTTTGGAGACAAGAATTGGCTTATAATGAACCAATGGTGGAATTGTATTTCCGTCATCCTGCATATAATAATTATCCTGTTGTTGGAGTAACCTGGAGACAGGCTTCAGAATTTTGTATCTGGAGAACCGACCGTGTAAATGAAATTGCCTTAATGGAAAAAGGCTTCCTCGACAAGAAATCACAAATCAAGAAAACCTTAAATGGTGCTGGACAAGATAATTTCAATACCAAAGCATATTTACTGGGCGAATACCAGGCAACTCCTGGCAAAGAAGTGACATCTAAAAAGAATCCTTTGAAGGATGCTCAAGGCCGTCCTAGAACCACTGCTAAATTTGAAGATGGTATTATGTTTGGTGATTATCGCCTTCCAACAGAAGCTGAGTGGGAATATGCTGCTTATGGTTTGGTAATGGAAAATCCTCAGAAAAAAGCTAAAGGAACCAAGGGCGAAGAATTAATTGCCAATAAACAAATTTACGCTTGGAAGAACTCTGGATTCGACAATATCCGTTATACCCAAAAAGGCTCTGTTCAAGGTTCTTTTATGGCTAACTTTAAAAGAGGAAATGGAGATAATATGGGTGTTGCTGGTGGATTAAATGATAACGCCGCTATTCCAGCAGAAGTGAACACATTCTTGCCAAATGGTTTTGGTTTATATAATATGAGCGGAAATGTAAATGAGTGGGTATCTGATGTATATCGCCCTACTACTAACAGTGATGCAGACGATTATAACCCATATCGTGGTAATACTTTCCAAAAAATTGATAAAGCATTGGGCGAAGGAAATTTAAGAGACGATAAGGGTAGAATTAAAATGATCAATGAATCTGATTCATCTTTAAAGAACAGAAGAAATTACCAAAAATCTTATGCCATCAACTATATGGATGGAGATTCTTCTAGTGCTGTTACTTATGGATATGGCATTACTACGTTGATCTCTGACAAATCTCGCGTGTATAAAGGCGGTGGATGGAATGATCGCGCATATTGGTTAAGCCCGGGCACACGCCGTTTCTTAGAAGAGACAGAAAGCTTGAGTACATTGGGTTTCCGTTGTGCAATGAGCCATTATGGATCTGCTGAAGGAACATCTAAAAAATCGAAGACTGGAGTGTTCTTTCCTCCGAGAAGAAATAAAAGATAAATACTTTCTTATATAATTTCAAAGCCGCAAACAAAAGTTGCGGCTTTTTTATTTTATAAAAGATGTAGATAAAAAGATTTGCATCGCTCGCGGCTTAGAAGTTTTAAAGGCTTGAAAAAATTCACTTCTCTCACACGGATAAATACCTAAAATTTTACTCGTTCGGATACAATGAAAGAAACTCGCCAAGGCTAAAATATATGCATCTCTCGCTGTTTAGAAATGCAACCCCTATTTTTTTTGATTCCTACAATTTGCATTTCTAATAGGCTAGTTCTTGCATATATTTCAACCCTACCTCTCAAATTCCCTCCAATGTTCGTTCAGTAATTTTTTTCAAGCCTTTTCGTCTTTAACTAATTCGCTCAAATCAATTTTTCAACAAATAAAACATTTAAAAAAGTTTGCATCAATAGCTTGCTAGAAAAGAAAATATCGATTTGGAAAAATGTACAAAAACGAGCCTTTTAGAAATGCGTCATAAAGTAAATTTAGTAATAAGGGAATGCATTTCTAAGCAGCGAGTGTTGTAGGTTTTTCCAAAACATGGTTTGTATTATTTCAAGCATGAATAATTGTACACATAGCTTATATTTGTTCAAATTGAAACTATGAGAATAGGCTATGGCATCGACTTTCATCAATTGGTAGAAGGAAGAGATTTAATGATCGGAGGAGTCAAAATTCCACACCATAAAGGAGCTTTAGGACATAGTGATGCAGATGTTTTATTACATGCTATTTGCGATGCTTTATTGGGGGCTGCGGCACTGGGAGATATAGGTGTACATTTCCCTGATACTTCTGGAGAATTTAAGAATATCGATAGCAAAATTTTATTGGCTCGCACCAAAGGGCTGATTACAAAAGAAGGGTATTCCATTGTAAACATTGATGCTTCTCTCTGTTTAGAAGCACCCAAGATCAAACCTTATATTGCAGCTATGCAGGAGACCATTGCTGGCATTCTGGGTATTGGTTTGCGAGATATATCCATCAAAGCCACTACCACCGAAAAAATGGGTTTTGTAGGCCGGGAAGAAGGGTTGGTGGCGCATGCGGTATGCCTATTAAATTAAGGATATGAAATTCTTTAAAATAGTCATTTTTTAGTTGAACTGTCTAATAGAACTAAGCATGCTTCTGTGCTTAAACAAAAGCCATTAATATTTGCGTCCATTACTTCATATGCCTATATTTGCACCTCTTTAAAGTTACATAGCCAATATTGACCCCCCAAATGTTGTTATGTAGTTGATTATTAATTAATTAGAATGAATTTGTCCTTGTATAGTTTGAATAAATTTTAGTAACTTTATTAGGATTTATTCAAGTTATTTGAATATTTACTCAGTTGTATGTGACTGAGGTTGGCGAAGCCCTGTTTGTCAGCATAACTTATGGAAAATAGATTATCAACCCAAGCTCACAATAAAAAATCAGGTCTTTCGTATAATAATTTCGCACTCAATTCATGTATATGATACAACTTAACACTAATTATATAAAGCAGGTTTTTCTTTCTTGCTTTTTTGTCTTCTCGGTACTTATAGCAGCTGCTCAATTACCTGGTGGCGTTAATATAGATCAGTTATCTGATGCCCAACTAATGCAATATGCGCAACAAGCCGGATTAACTGGCTTAAATGAGGCAGAATTAACCATGAAGGCCAAAGAAAAGGGATTGAGTGATGATCAGATTCAGAAACTAAAAGCTAGAATGCAAACTATCAACTCTGCAGGTGGAGGCGCTAAAGGACAGGACGGTAAAGCCACTGAAGATTCAAAAAGAAAACCAGTAAATTATTTGCTTCCAAAACCAACAGCCGATTCAATCAACGGGTTAGTCATTTTTGGATCGGATATTTTCACTAAAGAAAACCTCACATTCGAGCCAAATATCAATATAGCTACACCACGTAATTATGTGTTTGGAGCTGGAGATGAGGTGAAAATAGATATTTATGGATTTTCCGATAAAAGTCAAACCCTTAAAGTATCGCCTGATGGCAATATCCGTTACCCGAATATAGGCCCAATTAAATTGGCTGGTTTAAATATAGAGGAAGCAAAAGCAAAATTGAGTTCTACTTTAAGTAAAATTTATCCTGGATTAAAATCAGGCAATACCAATTTACAAATTACATTAGGTCAAATTAGGAGTATACGCGTTAATCTAATTGGAGAAATCACTAAACCTGGTACATATGAAGTATCATCCTTGTCAACTATTGCCAATGCACTATATGCGGCGGGCGGACCTACTAAGATTGGTTCTTACAGAAAAATTGAATTGGTTAGAGGGGGTAAAATAGTAGCTAGTTTTGACTTATACGATTATTTACTCAAGGGAGATTTAACCCAGAACAAAGTTTTGCAAGATGATGATGTAATTAAAGTAGCTCCATATTCAGGAAGGGTAGAAGTAAGAGGAGCGGTAAAACGCAATGCTATTTATGAGGTAAGCGGTACAGAAAAACTGGCTGATGTGTTGACGTATTCAGGTGGGTTGGCCGATAGTGCAAATAAAGAATTCACTCGAATATCAAGATTTGGGAATCAAGAAAAAGAAATTTTCACCGTTAAATTTAACGAAGCAAAAAGTTTTGTATTACAATCAGGGGATAAAATCTATATCGATAGTATTGCGAATATATTTAAAAATAGGGTTTCTGTTAGGGGCGCTGTATTTTATCAAGGGGATTATTCAATTGAGAAAACACCAACATTAAAGGATTTATTTTTGTTAGTGAAGCCTAAAGAGTATGCATATACTGAACGGGCAATGATCAGGCGTTTTCAAGCAGATTATACACCCGAAATAATTGGGTTTAATGTGAAGGAAGTGTTGGATGGAAAATTCAATATCAACCTCAATAGAGAAGACTCTATTTATGTTTATTCCAAAAGCGAAACCAAAGAAAATTTTCAGATTGAAGTAATTGGGGAAGTAAATATGCCGGGCAAATTTCCTTATTCAAAAGGAGTGAAAGTACAGGATGTTATTTTAATGGCTGGAGGATATAGAGATGCAGCCACAAGAAAATTTGTAGAAGTATCCCGTAGAATTAGAGATACATTGTCGAGTAACACTTCTCCTCAATATGCTACTATTCTAAATATTGATCTATCAAATAAAGATAATAGCGAGGCATTAAATAAAGAGTTAGCGGCTTTTGATATTGTATCAGTTCGTAAGGCACCAGGATATAAAGAACAAGTAAATGTTACCATAGAGGGGGAAGTGATTTATCCAGGGGCTTATTCTATTTCCAGCAACAAAGAAAGACTATCTGATTTATTGGTACGTGCTGGTGGTATTAAAGAAGGAGCATATCCTGAAGGTGCTTTTATGTTGAGAAAGGTTTTTGAAAATTTAACCAATAATGATTCGGTTATCCTGAAAAATAAGATTGCTACACTAAAGGCTTCCATTAACGATACCGTAAAAGCAAAAGCGGCAGATAGTACATTTAAAGGTGATTTAAAAATAGTTGGTATTCGTTTAAATGAAGTGTTGGATAAAAAAGGGTCTATGTACGATATCATTTTACAAGAGGGTGATATTATCAAAATACCTAAAAAAGTAGAAACAGTACAAACTTTTAGTGGGGTTTATTTTCCCAAGAAAGTGGTCTACAGAAATGGCCTTTCTGTGAAAGATGTTATCAGCGAATGTGGTGGTGTAGTCCCAGGAGGAGAAAAGAAAAAAGCCTATGTGGTATATCCGAATGGAGAAGTAAAAACTACTTCTAGCTTTTTGTTTTTCCGTAATTACCCCAATGTAAAACCTGGCTCGGAAGTGTATGTGCCTGTAAAGAAAGAAAATAGGAAATTGAGCACAGCAGAAATATTGGGAATCACAACAGGATTGGCAACATTGGCAACTATGGTTATAACCATTTCAAATCTTACTAAATAGAGTAAAATGTCTGAACAAATTAATAATACTTCTGACGAAATATCTTTAAAAGAACTTATTCAAAAAATAGGTGAATGGTGGAGCTATTTAAAAACGCAGTGGATTAAAATAGCGTTGGTTGGTTTTGTGGGAGGATGTATTGGTTTTGTTTATGCCTGGAACCAACCAATCACTTACAGTGCAAAAATGACTTTTGTTGTAGAAGAAGGAAAAAGCGGTTCATCTGGTTTGGGAGGCCTTGCTTCGTTAGCAGGACAGTTTGGAGTGGATGTGGGTGGAGCAAGTGGAGGAGGTGGTGTATTAAGCGGAGATAATATTTTATTGTATTTTAAGAGCGAGTCTTTGGCGAGGGAAGTATTGTTGAGTAGATATGATTCTACTACAAATAAATCTGTAGCAGATGTATATGCGGAAGTGTTCAAATTGAAGGAGGCTTGGGGGAAAAATGAAAAAATCGGTAAAATTGATTTTCCGATTTTAGAAATTAAAAAAGAGCATTCTAGATTACAAGATAGTTTATTGCAACAAATAATAGCTGGTATTTTAAAGTCAAAATTTGCTGTTTCAAAAACTGATAAAAAAGCAAGCTTTATTGAAGTGACTGTAACTATGGAAGACGAAAAATTAACTAAAATATATTGTGATCGGATTGTTAAAGTGGCTGTTGATAGATATATCAATATTAAAACACAACGTCAAAAAACTACAGTAGATAAATTGCAAGCAAGGGTAGACAGTATAAGCAATTTGTTAAGCAAAAAAACTGCTTCTAGTGCAGCTTTGCAAACTTCGAGTAGTACTATGGATATTAATCCCTTGTTTAAAACTGGAACAACTGTGGCTGTTGAAACAACAATGAGGGATAAAACAATGTTGGCTACTATATTTGCTTCGGTTGTACAGAATTTAGAGATAGCAAAGTTTACATTAAGCCAAGAAACTCCAGTTATACAAATTGTTGATGAATCTATTTTTCCTTTAAGTAAAAATAAAGTTTCAAGACTTAAGAAAGCAATTGAAATTTCATTACTTTTTGGGTTTGTATTTGTTATTATTTTATTTCTTAAAAAAGCTTCATTAAATTTCTTCAGAGAGTGAAAAAAGCATTAATCACAGGTATTACAGGACAGGATGGCGCGTATTTAACTCAACTTTTACTTAAGAAGGGCTATGAAGTACATGGCATAAAGCGCCGTAGTTCGATGTTTAATACTCAGCGTATTGATCATCTCTACGAAGATCCTCATGTTCCCACAAGACATATGACTTTGCACTTTGGCGATTTAACTGATAGCACTAACCTGATACGCATTATTCAAGAAGTGCAACCTGATGAAATTTACAATTTAGGTGCCATGAGCCATGTGCACGTAAGTTTTGAAACACCTGAATATACGGCGAATGCCGATGGTATTGGTGCACTCAGAATTTTGGAAGCCATTCGTTTATTGGGCCTTACTAAAAAAACAAAATTTTACCAGGCATCTACTTCCGAACTATATGGTTTAGTGCAAGCAGTGCCACAATCGGAAACAACGCCATTTTATCCAAGAAGCCCTTATGCGGTTGCCAAATTATATGCATATTGGATTACGGTCAATTACAGGGAAGCATATGGGATGTATGCCTGCAATGGAATCTTGTTCAATCATGAATCTCCTTTGCGTGGTGAAACATTTGTTACCAGAAAAATCACCAGAGCTGTTGCAAGAATTGCCTTGGGATTACAAGATACGCTATACCTCGGAAACCTTGATGCACAGCGCGATTGGGGCCATGCAAAGGATTATGTAGAAGGGATGTGGTTGATGCTACAACAAGAAAAACCCGAAGACTTTGTACTAGCAACTGGTATCACTACCTATATCCGCGATTTTGTTAGAATGGCTTTTGCAGAGATTGGTGTGGAATTGGAATTTACTGGCAAAGATGAGAATGAAATTGGAAAAGTAAAAAGTTCAACTGGAGAATTCAAAGTGGCCATTGGTGCAGAAGTAGTAAAAGTAGACCCACGATATTATCGCCCAACAGAAGTAGATTTATTAATTGGCGATCCTACGAAGGCCAATACAAAATTGGGCTGGAAACCTAAATATACTTTGGCTTCCATGGTAAAAGAAATGGTTGCTGCTGATATTATTGTGTTTAAGCAAGAGCAATTATTAAAGAACAGTGGCTTTACCATTATTAAAGAACAGGAATAAGAACGATGAATCAATCTGATAAAATATATAAATTAGGTCAGCTTGGAATTGTTGGAACAGTAAATTCAAGAAAGTTATCGCTTCTACTTTTGTCAATATTATTTTATATTCTTTTAATATCATTAGAAAATTAGTATGATTAAAAATAAGAAAATCGCAATTATTGGATTAGGGTATGTGGGCTTACCACTAGCTATAGAGTTTGGTAAAAAATATAGAGTAATGGGTTTTGATATAAATCAAGACCGAGTAAACGAATTGAATAATGGCCAAGATCGAACTAAAGAGGCTGATCTAGAGGGAATGTCAATTGCAATGAAAATGCACACTGACAATACCAGTTCAGGTTTATATTTCTCATACAATACCGAAGATTTATCTACTTGTAATGTTTTTATTGTAACTGTTCCAACACCAATCGATCAGTTTAAAGCACCCGATCTTACTCCTTTGATTAAAGCTTCTGAGATGCTGGGCAAGAAATTGAAGAAAGACGATATTGTTATTTATGAATCAACCGTTTATCCAGGTTGTACTGAAGAAGATTGTGTTCCTATTCTTGAAAAATTTTCTAGTCTAAAGTTCAATAAAGATTTTTTCTGTGGTTACTCTCCCGAAAGAATCAATCCAGGAGATAAAGTAAATACCCTTACTAAAATCAAAAAAGTTACATCAGGATCAACTCCAGAAATTGCAACAGTTGTGGATGATTTATATGCGAGCATCATAACTGCTGGAACTCATAAAGCTCCAAGTTTAAAAGTAGCTGAAGCTTCAAAAGCCATTGAAAATGCACAAAGAGATGTCAATATCTCTTTCGTAAATGAACTTGCGTTGATTTTTGAAAGAATGGGTATTGATACAACTGATGTAATAGAAGCAGCAGGTACAAAATGGAATTTCCTTAAATATAGACCAGGTTTGGTAGGAGGACATTGTATTGGCGTTGACCCATACTATTTAGCTCATAAGGCTGAAAGTTTAGGATACCATCCCCAAGTAATTTTGAGTGGAAGAAGGGTGAATGATATGATGGGAATGTTTGTTGCCAATAAAGTAGTGAAACTCTTAATAAAGAAAGGACATAAAATCAACCAAGCTAAAGCCTTGATTTTGGGTATCACATTCAAAGAAGATTGTCCAGATATACGCAATTCTAAAGTAATTGATATTTATAAGGAACTGGTACAGTTTGGAATGAATGTAGATGTATATGATCCACATGCAGGTAAACATGAAGTTAAAGAAGAATATGGAATTGATTTGGTGGATAGTTTATCAAGCAAGTACGATGCCATCATTTTAGCTGTTTCTCACAGGGAGTTTTTAACAATCGACTATAAGCAATTGAGCAATACCGAAAATGCTGTTTTGTTTGATACAAAATCATTCTTAGATCGTTCAATTGTTGACGCAAGATTATAATATAAGATTAACAGGAAACATGAAAATTGAAATGGTAGACCTTAAAGGTCAATATGCAAAAATTCAGCAAGAAATTGATGAAGCTGTATTGCAAACTATAAGAGATGCTGCATTTATTAATGGGCCTCAGGTAGCTGAATTTACTAAAAACCTTTCTACATATTTAAATGGTGCTTACATAATCCCTTGTGCTAACGGAACAGATGCGCTTCAAATTGCAATGATGGCTTTAGGATTAGAACCTGGTGATGAAATCATAGTTCCTTCATTTACTTATGTGGCAACTGCTGAAGTAATAGGGCTTTTGAATTTAAAGCCTGTGATGGTTGATGTTGATCCTATACATTTCAATATCACGCGTGAAAATTTTGAACAAGCTATTACTGCTAAAACAAAAGCAATTGTTCCGGTCCATTTATTTGGCCAGTGTGCAGATATGGAGCCAATTCTTGCTCTTGCAAAAGAATATAATTTATATGTAATTGAAGATACAGCACAAGCAATTGGTGCAGTATACACATTTAAAGATGGAACCAAAAAGCAAGCGGGAACAATGGGTGATATCGGCTGTACTTCTTTCTTTCCTTCAAAGAATTTAGGATGTTATGGCGATGGTGGTGCCATATATACAAATAATCCTGAATTAGCAGAAAGAATCAAGATGATTGCAAATCATGGTCAAGTAAAAAAATACGTACACAAATACATAGGTGTTAACTCGAGATTAGATACCATTCAAGCTGCCATCTTAAATATTAAGTTGAAACATTTGGATGAATATTCAAAAGCAAGAAGAGATGCTGCAGACTTGTATGATAAATTGTTATCGGGAATAACTGATTTGATTACACCAGTAAGAGCCCATAATTCTACGCATGTATTTCATCAATATACAATACAAATTAAAAATGGTAAAAGGGATGGACTAAAAAAGCATTTAGAATCTGCAGGAATACCTGCTATGATTTATTATCCCGTTCCATTGAATGAACAAGAAGCATTTAAGAACATAGGAAAAGTAGTTGGTTCATTAAAAACCACTCAAGAATTGTGTGCTAATGTACTTTCATTGCCTATGCATACAGAGTTAACATTTGATATTATCGAAAAAATTTCTAATGAGATTGAAATATACTTTAATTAAAGTATACAGGTTGTTTTTATTAAATTAACAACAGATGATCCATTTCAATTATAAAAAATTAAATTAAAAATATGAGTTATCAGGATAAACAAATTTTAATTACAGGTGGTACTGGTTCATTAGGAAAAGCATTGGTTAAGTATTTTTTAACAAATCATCCTAATATAAAAAGACTAGTAATTTTCTCAAGGGATGAACAAAAGCAATTTCAAATGTCTCAAGATTATCCAGCTTCTAGGTTCCCAAATATTCGTTTTTTTATTGGTGATGTTAGAGATTATGATAGATTAAAGAGAGCAATGGAAGGCATAGATTATGTAATTCATGCTGCTGCTATGAAGCATGTACCAATTGCAGAATACAATCCTGATGAATGTGTAAAAACCAATATTAATGGAGCTGAAAATGTAATTAGAGCATGCTTAGAAACAAATGTTTCTAGAGTCGTAGCATTAAGTACTGATAAAGCATGTGCCCCTATAAATTTATATGGAGCAACAAAACTTACAAGTGATAAGTTGTTTATTGCTGCAAATAATATAAAAGGCAATAGAGATTTACGCTTTTCAGTTGTTAGGTATGGAAACGTAATGGGTAGTAATGGCAGCGTAGTACCATTCTTTTTGAAAAAAAGAGAAACAGGCGTTTTGCCAATAACAGATGTAAATATGACCAGATTCAATATCTCTTTATTAGACGGGGTGAAGATGGTTGTACATGCAATGGATAATTCTTGGGGGGGTGAATTGTTTGTACCAAAAATTCCTTCATATAGAATTACTGATATTGCAAAAGCTATTGATGAAAATTGTAAACAAGAAATTGTAGGTATTCGTCCAGGAGAAAAAATACATGAAGAAATGATTTCAGTTAGTGATTCTTTTTCAACCTATGATTTAGGAAAATACTATACCATTTTACCTCAAGTGCCTGTTTTCAATTTGAATGATTTCATCATAAAATTTGAAGCTAAAAAAGTACCAGTTGGGTTTAATTACAATAGTGGAGAGAATGTTCACTTTTTAACTGTTGAAGAATTGAAAAATTTGATTCAAGAATTTGTAATAAGTTAATAAATTTTTAAATGAATATTCCATACGGAAAACAAAATATTACTCAAGCTGATATTGACGCAGTTGTATCTACACTTCAAAGTGATTTTTTGACTCAGGGTCCAAAAGTGTTAGAGTTTGAACAAAAATTTGCAAATTATATTGGCTCCAAATATGCAGTCGCTGTTTCTAATGGAACTGCAGCTTTGCATCTTTGTACATTGGCTCTAAATGTTTCTAATATAAGTAATGTAATTACAACACCGATAACTTTTGCTGCTTCTGGAAATTGCATTAGATATTGCGGTGGCAATGTTTTTTTTGCTGATATTAATCCAGAAACATTTTTGATTGATATCAACAAACTAGAAGCCCTAATTATTTCTAAACCTAAAGGTTTTTTTGATGGAATAATACCTGTTGACTTTGCAGGTAATGCTGTTAATCTTGAGCTTATAAGGTCAATTGCAGAGAAGCATAACCTTTGGATTATAGAAGATTCTTGCCATTCTCCTGGGGGATATTTTATTGATAGTAGAGGGAATAAGCAACTCTGTGGAAATGGATCTTTTGCTGAGTTAGCAATTTTCTCTTTTCATCCTGTAAAGCATATCGCTTGTGGTGAAGGAGGAATGATTACTACTAATGACAAAGATTTATATGAACGATTATTAGTGCTAAGGACACATGGTATTACAAAGAATCCAAATCAAATGGTAGAAAATCATGGTGGATGGTATATGGAAATGCATGAATTAGGCTATAACTATCGTATGCCAGATATGCTCTGTGCATTAGGAATTAGCCAACTTACTAGAGCAGAAGCAGGTTTGAAAAAAAGAAAAGAAATTGCGAAAAGATATAATGATGCATTTGTAGATAATAAAGATGTGATATTGCCTAAGTTTGATGATGGACATGCATTTCATTTGTACGTAATTCAAGTCGAGAATAGATTGGAGCTATACAATTATCTAAAAGACAATAATATTTTTACCCAAGTACATTATATTCCCTTACACACAATGCCATACTATCAAAAATTGGGGCATAAAAAAGGAGATTTTCCTTTTGCAGAAAAATATTATAGCAAATGTTTAAGTTTACCAATGTATCCTACATTATCTTTTGAAGAGCAGTCTTACGTTATTAATTGTATCAATGATTTTTATAACAACAACTAGTTAAATTAATGCAGAATAATAAAACCCCGTATCAAATTTTAGAAGTTGCAAATTGTCATGGAGGTAGTATAGATTATTTATTATCACTAATAGAAGAGTTCAGTTTCGTCAATGGTGTTGGAATGAAATTTCAACCACTACATCCTGACAAAATTGCTACTAAAGACTATGAGTGGTATAATGTATATGAGAAACTTTATTTTAATTTATCGGAATGGAAAACTATTATTGGAAAAGCTTTTGAAACAAAAGAAATTTGGTTAGATCTATTTGATGAATATGGTGTTGATGTTTTGGAAACCAATAAAACAAGCATTACTGGAGTAAAACTTCAAGCGTCTGTTTTATATAATGAAGCAATAATAAGTGGGCTAGAAAAAGTAGAAATTCATGATAAAACACTAATCATAAACATTAGTGCTTTAGAAATAGATGAAATCCAAGAAAGGCTATCAGTTTTTAATTTAAGACTTCAACCAAAGGAGTTATGGATTGAGGTTGGTTTTCAAGCTTATCCTACTGAATTACAGGACAGTGCTTTTGGGAAAATAAGCCATTTAAAAAGTTATTTTAACAATAAAATTGTTTTTGCTGACCATGCTAGTGGAAAATCTGAAGATTCAATTTGGTTACCAATTTGTGCAGCAATGCAAGGCGCACATGCAATTGAAAAGCATATCATGCATAGTATATTGGAAACTAAATATGATGATTTTTCAAGTATTGATTATAATAAGTATAATATATTCTTGAATAATTTAAAAAAGTATATTGAATTGAAAAGTCAACCTTTTATTAATGAGAGGGAACGTACGTATCTTAAAAACAGCCTTCAAATTCCAATTAGTAAAAATTCATTGAATTCTGGTAGTCTTATTAAAATCAACTCTGATTTAGAGTTTAAACGATCTGGCCAAGCAGGATTAAGTGTCAAGGATATTTTAGATTTACAAAAAACTAAGCATATTTTGAATAGCAATATTCCTGTTCAAAAAACCCTAAAAAAAGAATATTTTAAAAAGGCTGTAATTGCAACTATAGTAGCATGTAGAATGAAATCAACCAGATTAGAAAAAAAGTCTTTAGAGAAAATTGGGAATATAACATCTGTTGAAAAGTGCTTGCAAAGTTGCTTGAATTTTAAGGACACACATTTTACCATTTTAGCAACATCTGATTTGGAGTCTGATAAAATTTTGGAAAATTATACTTACTCTCCTGCGGTCATTTTTCATAGAGGTCATCCTGAGGATGTTATTTCTAGATATTTGGGGATTATTGATAAATTCGGAATAGATATAGTTGTAAGAGTGACTGCCGATATGCCTTATGTGTCAAGCGAAATCGTTGATTTTTTAATGGCTAAACATTTTGAATATGGTGCTGACTATACAGTAGCAAAGCATTCGGCAGTTGGAACATCCGTTGAAATACTCAATGCAAGTTCTTTAAGGAAAATAAAAAAGCATTTTCCAAATGCGGATTATTCAGAGTATATGACTTGGTATTTTCAGAACAATCCAGAGCATTTTAAATTAAATTTTGTCGAATTGCCTTCGAACTTAATAAGAGATTATCGATTGACTTTAGATTATAAGGAAGATTTAGATTTATTTTTAGAAATTCAAAAGCATATAGATGATTTAAAGAAACCGCAAAATATTTATACAGTCTTTGAATTTCTTGATAACAATCCGGATATAGCATTAATTAACAGTCACATTCAATTGAAATATAAAACCGACAAAGATTTAATTGCTATGTTGAATGCCAAAACAAAAATTAAATAATGCTATTTAATTCCTTTGGCTTTTTTATTTTTTTACCAATAGTTTATATTTTTTATTGGGTAGTCTTTAAAAATCATAACTCAAGTAAAAATTTATTATTACTTATTGCAAGCTATTTTTTTTATAGTTGTTGGGATATTAGATTCTTATTGTTATTGATTTTTTCAACTTTACTTGATTATTATTCTGCAATTAAAATATTTGAATCGAAAACTAATACTCAGAAAAAAATTTGGCTCTTTTTGAGTATAATTATAAACCTTGGATTTTTAGGCTTCTTTAAATATTATAATTTTTTTATTACTTCCTTTACAGATGGGATTCAAAAATTTGGTTTCAATATTAATAGTATATGGTTGTTAAACATTATTTTGCCTGTTGGAATTTCTTTTTATACATTTCATGGTCTATCATATGTGATTGATACATATAATAATAAAATAAGACCGGAAAAAGATTTTATAGTTTATTCCCTTTTTGTAAGCTTTTTCCCATTATTAGTTGCAGGTCCGATTGAAAGGGCTACGCATTTATTACCCCAGTTAAAGCAAAATAGAAATTTTAATTATACTAAAACTATTGATGGATTACAACAAATATTATGGGGCTTATTTAAAAAGGTTGTTATTGCGGATAATTGTGCTGTTTATGCCAACCAAATTTTTAATGGGTATGAAAATTATTCTGCATCATCACTAATTTTAGGAGCAGTGTTTTTTTCATTTCAAATTTATTGTGATTTTTCAGGTTATTCAGATATTGCGCTAGGTAGTGCAAGATTATTCGGTATAGAGCTACTGAAAAACTTTTCGTTTCCTTATTTTTCAAGAGATATAGCGGAGTTTTGGCGAAGATGGCATATATCTCTTTCATCTTGGTTTAAAGATTATTTATATATACCATTAGGAGGTAGTAAAGTAAATAAAAATAGGGCGATTATTAATACATTTATCATATTTATTGTAAGTGGTTTTTGGCATGGGGCAAATTGGACCTTCCTATTCTGGGGGTTTCTAAATGCGGTTTATTTTTTGCCTCTTTTAATTTTTGATTTAAATAGGAAAAATCTGCAAATCGTTTCTAAGGACAAGATATTGCCCTCATTTAATGAGTTTTTTCAAATTTTATTGACGTTTATATTAGTAACTTTTGCGTGGATATTTTTTAGAGCTCCAAATCTAACTGTTGCTTGGAGTTTTGTTAAGCATATAATTCATAGTTCAATTTTGACTATCCCACAAGATTTTCCATTAATTACTTCAGCTTTAGTTGTATGCTTTATTATTATAGAGTGGATAAGTAGGTTTGGAGTACATCCTTTTCAGAAAACAAATCAAATCAAGTATGTAGGAATACGATGGTCAATTTATTATATTTTTATTTTAACTATAATATTATTTTCTGGGAAACAGCAACAGTTTATTTATTTCCAATTTTAATTAGAAATGAATTTTTTAATAAAACGATTACTACTATTTTTTTTTATTGCATCCTTGTTTCTTATGCTATTAAGTAGGTTTGATAATATTGATAAGAAATTAAATCAAGATAATAATATAGTATCAATAAAGAATAAATCCAAGTTTGACTCATTAGACATATTGTTTGTTGGGAATTCATATTGTTATTCTGGAATTATTCCGGAAACTTTTGATAGTATTAATTATAAAACATATAATCTTGGTGTTTCAACGGCTGGCCCATATTTTTATGAATTACTTTTAGACGAGTACTTAGCTAATTGCCAGCAAAAACCAAAATCAATTTATTTTTTGATTTCACCTACCACATTTTCTTGTTTGGCAGATAACTTTTTGGCGTATCCAATTCATAGATATTTAGAAAATTCATTTTCGAATGAATACATTACTTATAAATATAAAGAATATAATAAGTATGATGAAATATTACATAAGAGTATAAGAAAAGGGTTTAATAATATTTTTACTAGGGGAACGAATGAAAATGAAAGTTTTGAAATATCAGTTTCAAAAGGATATTGTAAATCGACTCAAATTTATACAAGTAATATTCTTAAAAATACACAAGAACTATATTATCCTCTTAAGAAGGATGTCTTTTCTGAAGTAAAATTTAAACACTTATTAAAGTTTTTAGAATATCTAAATAAAACCACCAATATTGAAATAGTCTTATTTGATTTACCCACAAATGAGTTGAAAAATTATTTTAATTCTAATTTTATTTCGAATTATAATATGGGAAAAAATATGTTAAGTAAGAAATATAAGTTCATATCATTGGATTCTTCTTTGCCTAATTCATGTTTTCAAAATATTGACCATCTAAACTATTCAGGAGCACAAATAGCAACAAATAATTTAGTAAGAATTATTCTTTCCAAAAAGGAGTAAACAATATATTATTACTTGCATCAATATTAATTTAAAAATAAAAACTATGGACTTTAAAACCGAGCAAGAACAATTTTGGTCACAAGAATTTGGGGATGAATATATCTCAAGAAATAAAAGTGATCAGTTAATGGCTTCAAACCTTTATTATTTTTCTAATGCTTTAAAAAAAGCAGGTAGAATTTCTTCTTGTAGAGAGTTTGGCGCAAATATTGGGATGAATATGAAAGCATTAAAAGCTTTATATCCCCAAATTAATTTAAAAGGAATTGAAATAAATGAAAAAGCGGCACAACAGCTAAAAATTGAAATTGGTAATGAGAATGTTTACTTAGGTTCTATTTTTGAAGCTGATGTTTCTGAATCAGTTGAACTGTCTTTAATAAAAGGAGTATTAATTCATATTAATCCTGATATGTTGAATGTGGTTTATGATAAGCTTTATGAAAGTTCAAATAAGTATATCTTAATCGGGGAATACTATAATCCTATTCCAGTAACCATTCCATATAGAGGACATATGAATAGGTTGTATAAAAGAGATTTCGCTGGAGAATTTTTAGATAGATTTAATAATTGTGTACTTATAGATTATGGTTTTGCATATAGGAGAGATCCTGCTTTTCCACAAGATGATATAACATGGTTTTTAATTGAAAAAAAATAAAAAATGAATATTAGGTATTGTAATAAATGTTTGTTTCCAGAAACCAAACCCGACTTATCTTTTAATGAAGAGGGTATTTGTTCTGCATGTGTAGCCGCTGAACAGAAAAATATAGGCATCGATTGGGATCAAAAAAGAAAAGATTTTTTTGAGATTGTAGATTATTATAAAAAGCCTTCTGGAGAAACAGGATATGATTGTTTAATACCTGTCAGTGGGGGGAAAGATAGTACATACCAAGCTTATTTTATGAAGAATGTATGTGGTCTTAATCCTTTATGTGTTTGCTTTGAAACTACAATGGTTACTGAACTAGGTCAGCGTAATTTAGATAATATTTCTAAAATGGGTATAGATCTTATACATTTCAAAAAAAATCATGATGTCTATAAAAAAATGGTTATAGAAAGCTTTATAAGAGTAGGTGATGAAATGTGGCCTAATCATATTGGCATTTTCACTATTCCTGTAATGTTCGCTGTTAAATTCAATATTCCACTAATAATATGGGGAGAAAATCCGCAGCAGGAATATGGTGGCCCACACCTTGATAGCGTAAAAAACAGAATACTTAACCGGAAATGGTTAGAGGAATTTGGGGGATTGTTGGGAAACAGGATACAGGATATGGTTGGAGTTCAGGGTATTACTGAAAAAGAACTGACACCATATTTTTATCCAAAAGATGAAGATATTGAAAGAGTAGGTGTAACAGGAATATTTTTAGGGCATTACTTTTTTTGGGATGCCCGTAAACAGCTAGAAATCGTAAAAGAACATGGGTTTAGTGTGAAGGAAGATGGAAATATTGAAGGCACTTATACTAATTATGAGAATCTAGATGAAAAATTAGTAGGGCTGCATGATTATCTGAAATATGTAAAATACGGCTTTGGTAGAGCAACTGACCATGCATGTATTGATATCAGGAACAGCCGGCTAAGTCGCGCTGAAGGTTTAGCATTAGTAAAGCAATTTGATGGCAAATACCCTCACTATGCCGTAAATGAGTTTATTAAATATTCGGGCATGTCGAAAATAGAGATTGATAATGTAATTGATTCTTATACAAATCCTGTATTTTTCAAAAAAAACGAAGACGGTAGTTTTAAAAGAGATGATGAAGGTAATTTGATCAAAAATTTCGAAATTCAGTAACACTAATTAAATGCAATTGTGAAAACAGCTATTATTGATTATGGAATGGGCAATGTAGCTTCTGTACAAAAGGCTTTAGATTTTTTAAAGATAAAAAATGTAATTACCTCCAACCATAAAGAAATAATTGATGCTGATTTTATTATTTTACCTGGTGTTGGTGCTTTTAAACAGGGTATGGATAATCTAATTGCTTATAATTTAATACCGGTTCTAAATGAACAAGTATTAATCAAACAGAAACCATTTATGGGATTTTGTTTAGGTATGCAATTACTAGCTTCAACTGGGACAGAATTTATTAACTGTAATGGCTTAGGTTGGATTGAAGGCACAGTAAAAAAAATTATTGAACCACAAAAGAGAATACCACATTTAGGTTGGAATAATATATCTGTAACAAAACAGGGTTTTTTATCGCAAGTAGATCAAAAAAATTTCTACTTTATACATAGTTTTCATTTTGATGTTTCAGATAAAGAAAATATTGCAGCTACTGTAAATTACGGTAAAGATTATGTAGCTGCTATTCAAAACAAGAATATTTTTGCCACACAATTTCATCCTGAAAAAAGTCAGAATGCAGGCCTAACACTTTTATCAGCTATTTATAAACATTATGCTTAAAGTTAGGATTATACCTATTCTCACTTTTAATGGATTTGCGTTAGTTAAAACCAAACAATTTGCTAATCCGAGGATGGTTGGTAATCCTGTACAGGCAGCTAGGGTTTATAACAGCAGGGCAGTAGATGAACTTGCTTTTATAGATATTTTTGCTACACAACAGAATAGAAAGATTAATCTTAAAATAGTACAAGATGTAATCAAAGAGTGTTTTATGCCGGTAGCAATTGGTGGCGGTATAACTTCAGTTGAGGATATTAATGATCTATTAAAAATTGGCGCTGATAAGGTTATTATTAAGACAGCTTCAATTAAAGATAAAAATTTCATCAAAACTGCTTCAGAGTTTTTTGGGGCACAGTGTATAACAATCTCAGTAGATGTTCAAAAGAAAAATGAGCGGTTTGAAGTATTGAATATTGCAGGTAAGGATATAGCAATGCATGATTTTATTTCAGAAATGCAAGAAGCTGGAGCCGGAGAAATAATATTAAATGCAGTTAACAACGACGGAATGATGAGTGGGTTTGATATAGAATTGATACAGGAAGCTGAAAAAATAACAAAAGTTCCAATGATTTGTGTTGGAGGCGGAGGTAAGCCAGACCATTATGTTGAACTTTTTCAGAATACTAATTGCGAAGCGGTAGGTTCGGCAAGTATTTTCCATTTTACCCAATTCACACCTCTTGATATTAAAAACTCATTACAAAAGATAAATAAACCGGTCAGATTGTAATGCGTAAATATGCTTCTTTAAAAGAACAAGTAAGAATTAATAAGGATTACTCTATTGTGCCCATAAGAGACCAGGATAAGTATATTATTATGCATATGCGTAATGCGCAAATTTTTCATTTACGCCAGCAAAAACTACTAACGCCAACCATCCAAGATCATTACTTTGCAGAAGTAATAAGTAAATTATTTGATGCACAGCAACCCAACCAAATCTTATTTTCTTTTTTATATAATAATGTATGTATAGGTTATGGTGGATTGGTGCATATTAATTGGGTAGATAAGCATGCAGAAATTTCCTTTATAATCAAACCAGAGATGGAAGAAGAACACTTTTCTTCTTGCTGGCAAAGTTTTCTAAGTATGATACAGTTGGTAGCTTTTGAAGATATTAAACTGCATAAAATCTTTACTTATGCATTTGACTTAAGACCCAATTTGTACTCTGTTGTAGAATCTTGCGGCTTTTATAAAGAAGCTGTTTTGAAAGATCATTGCTTTATTGAAGACAAGTTTATTGATGTAGTTATTCATTCAAAAATTAATGAGCATTCTAACCATACGTAAAGCTAACACAAAGGATTGTGACTTGTATTATCAATGGGCAAATGACCCTTTGGTAAGACTCCAATCTTTTGGCACTGCTAAAATTGATTACCAAGCACATGTAGAATGGTTTAACGAACGTATTAATAATCCCAATTTTTGTTTCTATATATTTCATAATGAAGAACATCAAAATATTGGGCAGGTGCGTATCACAAAGTCTAATGATAATACAGCTATCATTGGAGTTTCAATTGATAGTATGCACCGAGGCAATTCATATGCATTCCAAATACTTGATACAGCATCGCATATTTTTTTAACTGAGAATCCTAACTATTTCCTTTATGCTTATATTAAGAGTTCCAATAAAGCCTCTATACATTCTTTTATAAAAGCAAATTTTGTTCTTAAAAAAGAATTAATATATCAAAAAGAACCCTCTGTGTTATATATAAAAAACATAAAGCAATGCAAATAGGCAATTATACCATAAGTTCAAATAACACCCCTTTTATCATTGCCGAAATGAGCGGTAATCATAATCAATCTATAGATAGGGCTCTTAAAATAATTGAAACTGCCGCAGCGTGTGGCGCACATGCGGTTAAACTACAAACATATACTGCAGATACTATTACAATAGATCATAGAGGAGGACTTTTTGATATTAAAGATGAAAACTCTTTGTGGAAAAATAGAAATTTGTATGAATTATATCAGGAAGCTCATACTCCCTGGGAATGGCATGAAGCATTGTATAAATGTGCTGCTGATAATAATATTATCATATTTTCAACTCCTTTCGATAATAGTGCTGTTGAGTTTTTAGAAAAACTGAATTCTCCGGCTTATAAAATCGCATCTTTTGAAAACAATTATTTACCCCTTCTAAAAAAAGTAGCCAAAACGGGCAAACCTGTAATTATGTCAACAGGTGTTAGTAGCCTCGAGGGCCTTGCTGAATCTGTTGACGTACTCAGGAATAATAATTGCAGCGATTTGGTCCTTTTAAAATGTACCAGTAATTACCCTGCAAACCCTTTAAATTCTAATTTAAGAACAATACCTCATTTAAAATCATTGTTTAATTGTGAAGTAGGATTAAGTGATCATACGATGGGTATAGGCGTGCCTGTAGCGGCTACGGTATTGGGAGCAACTGTGATTGAAAAGCATTTTTGTTTAGACAGATCCGAAGGTGGGGTTGATAGTGCTTTTTCATTGGAACCTGATGAACTCAAAAGTTTAGTAATAGAAACAGAAAGAGCCTGGCAATCATTGGGTAATATTCAATATGGTATTCAGCCAACCGAAACCAAGAGCCTCATGTTTAAAAGAAGTATTTATGTTGTGAAGGATATACAACAAGGAGAAAAGTTCAATTATGAGAATATAAGGATAATAAGACCTGGTGATGGATTGCACCCTCGATATTTTGAGCAATTAATAGGCACTACAGCTCGTGTAAGTCTAACTAAAGGAACTCCTTTAAGCTGGGACAAAATTTAGAATAACAATAGTTTGATCTCTTTTTTCATTTCGTGGATACAAAGTGTTTTTGGATGTATAAAAAACAGACAACAGCATATTATAATAATAACCGGAGCCGATATAAATACATTCTTAAACGAACGTAAAATATCTCCCTTTGCATTTGTTCTGAAAAAAAAAATGGAAGCAGAAAATATAAAATCCAAAATATCAGCAATCACAATTATTGATGATCATAATTGTGATTATGATTTTTCTGTGGCACCACTGATAATTTTTTTTGAAAAAATGAAATTAAAGCGTACAACATCGTGGAAACTAATCTTAATGCTTCTTAGACCTAAAGCGCTAATTGTTATTGACTGGGATATAGCTTTAAACAAAGTATGTAATTCAAAAAAAATAAAATTGTATTACCTGCAACATGGTGTAATAGCATCCGATCATATGTATTTTGGCAAAAATACATTAAGAAATTTTGCAATAGAGCATCTTCCATACGGATTTTTAAGCTGGGATGATATAAGTGCTAAAAATTTCGAGTATTTGTGTAAAACTTATGTTATAGGCAATCAATGGAATAACGGTTTTTTTGAAAACACATTTTTAGAATGGTTCAATCGCGATGAGGCTGCTCTGGCGCTAAATAATTTTAAAAAGCCAATTATTTTATTAACACTAACATGGGGTGTACATCACAGGTTCATCATACCTGATTATATGATAGCGGTAATAAGACAAACTTTAAATATTTATACTTGGGTAATAAGACTACATCCGGTTGTTTATATGAAAAAGGAAAATCGGGATGAGTTTGAACAATTTTTAGATAAAAATTTTACTCTAGAAGAAAAGGAGAAAATTTTCTGGAAGGAGTTTAATACCCTGCCTCTTCCACTGATTCTTACAAAGACAAAGACGCATATCACTATTGAAAGTTCAGTGGTTATTGAAGCTGCGCAATTTGGTATAACATCTTTAATCCTTAATGATATGGTGGTTGAATATGGACCTAATGGTGAAAACACACCACCTTATGGAGGGCCTTCTTATTTCGAACAGGAAAGAAAACAGGGCTATGCAGTGGTATATAGTACAGGATTAAATATTATAGATTGGATATCACAACAAAATGCAAAAGAACCTTTAATCGATTTACAAAAAAATAACAGGGAATGGGAAAGGTTTATTTCAAGCAGCTGTTTAACTGACAAAATATATAATAATTGTTAAAACGTTTATTTTCTCATAGTTTACTTTATGCTATTGGCCCTCAGTTGCCCAGCATAATTACCTTGTTTTTATTGCCTATAACTACAAAATACTTAACTGCTTTTGATTATACAGTATATGGTATTACTCTAGCTTACACCTCGGCGTTAAGTGCCTTTAAAGACCTTGGTCTTCAATTAAATTTGACGAATTATTTTTTTAAAGCACAGGGTAATCCTGTAAAATGGAAATTGTTTTGGCAAAAAATATTTGGGATATTAATAGTATGGAGCTTTCCATATGCATTAATGGTCTTTATGATTCTTTATTTTTTTGTACAAAAATATATTGACACACATTTTTACTACTTTATTTTACTAATAATTTTACCTATTTTGCTTTTCGATTCTGTAAATACTCTGGGTGTAAGATATTATCAAAGCAAACAAAAACCACAATATTTGTTTATTGTTGCTGTTATTACGGGTGCCATAGGTGTGTTTGCTAATTATTATCTTATTGTAAACTTGAAGTTTCATTACTGGAGTTTTTTTATTACAAATTTTGTCATAGCATTAATCAATTTTTTATTTTTTCTTTATCCTGTATTTTTCAAGTTGAAACTATATCCAGTTTTTAAAATAAAGAAAAACCAGATGCGAAATTTTCTAAGAGTATCATTGCCCATGATACCACATAAGTACTCTGGATATCTTCTTGATGCATCTGACCGTATTTTACTTGATCTTTATAAAATAAACCCTCAGCAAATTGGCCAATATAACTTTGCCTATACTCTAGGTAAATATGCTGATGCGGCTGGCAATGCGATAGGCCAGGCGGTGGGTCCAATGTATTATACCTTATTCGCCCAAAGACTGGAAGTGTCGTACAAGAATGCACGATATTTCACCTTTTTTTTGCAGGTAGTATTTATATCTTTTACTTTTATGGCATGCTTATGGGTAAAAGAAATTTTTAATTTGATTACAAACAATGCCGAGCTCGCAGCAGCATATCCTTTCGCAATTGTAATATTGATGGGGAATTCATGTATGCCTATGTATTGGGCCTGTATGATGAGGCTTGGTTTTGAGGATAAGACCAAGCAATTTTGGCGCATATCTTTTGCTGGCGGAATAATCAATGTTATTTTAAATCTGCTATTAATACCTTATCTAGGTGTGATGGGTTCTGCAGTAGCTACATTTATAGGGCTATTAGTTGTTTATTTTTCTGGCATGTATACTAGTGCACTAAAAAACGTGGATAAACAAAAGTATTATCCTCATTTATGGATACTGTTAATTGTGCTATTGGGCTGTATAGCATTTTTTTTAAAAGATGCTAATATTTTATATAAGGTAATTGTAAACGTTTTTGTTTTTTTTAGTGCAGCCACGTATTTATATCATAATAGGCATCAATTTAAATTTTTATTAAATAATTATAAACCTAAAATAGTAAATTATGAATGAGTTCAATCACGGAACTGTCTCTACTGCCAAACGTTTAGCTTTTACATATGAATTAAAGAGAAACTTTAAAAAAAGTATAAAAAAGTTATTGAGTAAAGGAGTAAATCAAAATCCTCAATTTATTAAAAGTAGATACTCTGATATTGAAGCTAAAAAAATTGTAGTAGATCAGGGGCTTGGTTTAGTTAACGGAAACCAATTATCTTGGTTTTATACAGCATTTGAACGTGATGATAAAGACCCCTTAACAAATTTTACATTAAAATTCATTAATGAAAAGGTAGATAAAAATAAAAAAATATTAGTTACAGGATGTGGTACAGGAATAATGGTATTTCATCTTGCTGACCAAGGATTCAAATTTGTAGAAGGTAGAGATTTATTGCCAGAGTGTATTAAAATAGCAAGTATATTAAAAGATAAATTTGATTACACCGAAACTAGTTTCTTGTTAGACGATGGCTTTAAACCGTCTCAAAATGGCAAGTATGATGTTATAACTGCCTTGCATTGGGTTTTTTCTGCATGGATGGGTAATTATGGTAACAAGCCAATTGAAAATCCAAGGGATTATGATGTTCGGAGTAAATTATTAATTGATTTTTTTGGAGAATATCAAAGTTTGATGAATCCTGGATGTTTATTGTTTGTTGAACTTATAGATGCAGTTGCAGATTATAGAGACCCTTTTGACCATCCAATGGGTTTAGAGTCCTTAAATATTTATCCGGTTAGATTTAGTCCTGAACAAGTTGCTATATGTGGAAAAGAACATGGATTGGAATTAATTGAAAAAAGGCTAAGCGTTAGTTATGGACATCAACCTCGAACAACATTTGTACTGAGAAAGAATTAGTTTGAACAATTATATAAGTATTAGAAAGATTTATGATAGCAATAATCAATTATAATGTTGGCAACCTTCTTTCTATCCATAATATGTTCAAAAAAATTGGCGTAGAAAGCTGTATTACAAACGATGTGGAAGCAATTGCCAATGCATCAAAAATATTGTTGCCGGGTGTAGGCCATTTTGATTATTGTATGCAACAGTTTAATGCAAGTGGGTTAAAAGCTGTGATTCACAATAAAGTGATAAATGAGAAAACACCCACTTTGGGAATATGCGTAGGCCATCAAATGTTATTTGAAAAAAGTGAAGAAGGGCTGGAGAAGGGTCTAGCCTGGTTACCTGGCGAAGTAGTAAAATTTGACACTACACAAATGCCCTCTTCTTATAAAATACCTCACATGGGGTGGACTGATATAATTACACAAAATAAGGCTACGCTTTTTGAAAATATTGAAAAGCCAAGGTTTTATATGGTGCATTCTTATTATGTGAAATGTGCAGAAGAGCTAGTTACTGCAAAGGCAGAATATGGATACATGTTTGTCACTGCTATTGAAAAAGATAATATTTTTGGCACCCAGTTTCATCCCGAAAAAAGCCACAGTTTTGGTATGAAATTATTAAAAAAATTTGCTGATTTATAATGACTGAAACAAGGAGTATACAGGTTTTTCGTATTCAAAATTTTCTCAATTATTATGCTTAGACACCGTATCATTCCATGTCTACTTCTTAAGAACGGTGGATTAGTAAAAACGTATAAATTTAAGAATCCCAAGTATGTTGGTGATCCTATAAACGCTATACGAATCTTTAATGATAAGGAAGTAGACGAATTGATGGTATTAGACATAACTGCAACCAATGCTAAGCAAGAGCCAAATTATCACTTGATTGAGCAGTTTGCTGGTGAATGTTTTATGCCTCTTTCATATGGTGGTGGTATTACTAGTGTAGAGCAAGCTCACAGACTATTTTCCATCGGTGTTGAAAAAATATGTCTTCAAACAGCGGCTCTTGAAAATCCCTCTTTGATTTCGCAGATTTCTTCTAGGTTTGGTAGCCAGAGCGTACTGGTGTCAATTGATATTAAAAAGAACTGGTTGGGAAAAAGGCAATTATATTCCGCTACCCGCGAAAAAATATTGTCAACGAATATACTAGATTTTATTAAAATTGCTATTGATTCGGGCGCAGGAGAAATAGTATTAAATAGCGTCGATCATGACGGAGTAATGGAAGGTATGGACATTGAGTTGATTCAACAAATAAGTGGAGCCATTTCTGTACCTCTTATCGCAGTAGGAGGTGTAGGAAAACTAGATGATATCAAACTTGCTGTTAACGCAGGTGCAAGTGCTGTTGCAGCTGGTGCTTTTTTTGTTTTTCACGGTCCCCATCGGGCTGTTTTGATTACTTACCCTCAATACAAAGAATTGGAGATCCTACTTAATTCATAATATGGGAAAAGAATACCAAATATGTACGCGCTGTGTTATGGACACAAGTGCTATCGATATCACTTTTAATAAAGAAGGGATATGTAACTATTGTTCTGAATTTTTAGTACGTTACCAACCAATGCAGCAAAAAAATGCTGATCAAAAGGAAAAAGAGCTGAACGAATTCATAAATACAATTAAAATAACCGGTAAAGGGAAACGATATGATTGTATTATCGGCTTATCAGGCGGCGTGGATAGTTCCTGGGCACTTGTGCAAGCTGTAAAGTGTGGCCTTCGCCCTCTAGCTGTTCATATGGATAATGGATGGAATTCCGAACTAGCTCAGAATAATATCGCGAATCTCGTCAGGATATTGAAAGTGGATTTGTATACACATGTAATTGATTGGCCGGAATACAAAGGATTGATGCAGGCTTTCTTTGATGCAGATGTAATTGATGTTGAGTTATTATATGACAATGCCATGCTGGGCGTGAATTATAAATTAGCCGCCAAGTATGGCATCAAATATATATTGGCAGGAACTAATCAGGCTACAGAAGGGATGGCATTACCTAAGAGATGGAATTGGTTTAAGTTTGATAAGAAAAATATCAAAATGATAAGCCAAAAAATGGGAGGTCCCAAACTAAATACCTTTCCAGCTTTCAGTACTATTGATTTTGTACGTTTTGAGTTTGTCAAAAAAATACACTGGATTTCTTTCCTTGATTTTTTTGAGTATAATAAAAACGAGGTACTAGACGCACTTGAAAAAGAGTATGGTTATCACAGGTATCCATTTAAACACTACGAATCTATCTTTACCCGGTTTTACCAAGGGTACATATTGCCAACAAAATTTGGCGTTGATAAAAGATTATTGCATCTTGGAACATTGGTAGCTTCTGGTCAGATGGCCCGTGAGGAGGCACTCAACCTATTAAAAACACCTGCATTCTTATCCGATCAGTTATTAAAAGAGGATACAGAATATTTCTTAAAAAAAATGGGTTGGTCAGAACAACAATTCTCCGATTATTTAGGTAGGCCCGAAAAGCCACATGAATTGTATGGTAGTGAGAAAGGTTTGTGGGACTGGTTTTTTAAAGATGGCGAGAAAAGAAAAGTATACAAAATGTTAGTTAATCTATATAGATTTCTTAAAAGATCTGGGAAATAAGATCTGTGATTAATACGGTAATGACTTTTTTAAATTGTAACTAAATTAAATTAATGTCTGAATTAAATTTTGCACTTATAGGAGCAGCTGGATATATCGCGAATCGCCATATGCGCGCAATTAAAGAGACAAAGAATGCATTAAAAGCAGCATTTGATCCAAATGACAGCGTTGGTATTTTAGATAGTTTTTTCCCAGAGGCATTTTTTTTTACCGAATTTGAACGATTCGATAGACATATCGATAAATTAAAAAGAAAACAAAACGGTATTGACTATATGAGCATCTGCTCACCTAACTACCTGCATGATGCACATATCAGGTTTGCTTTACGCAATAATTCTCATGCAATATGTGAAAAGCCAATTGTTTTAAACCCTTGGAATGTAGATGCCCTTGAAGAAGTTGAGAAGGAAGGCGATAAAAAAATATTTACTATTTTACAATTAAGGTTACACCCCGCAATTATTGAGTTGCGTAAAAAGTATGAACAAGTACAATCTGCAATAGCTGATGTTGATATAACTTATATTACATCAAGAGGAAACTGGTATTACCAAAGTTGGAAGGGTGATGTTTCTAAATCAGGTGGAATTGCAACAAATATTGGAGTTCATTTTTTTGATATGATATCTTGGATATTTGGTAAGCAGATTTCTTCGCTAGTACATGTTAATAACCCTGATTGTGCATCAGGATTTTTACAACTGAAAAATGCTAGAGTTCGATGGTTCCTTTCTATTAATCCTGAACATTTACCAACAGAACAAAAAGAAAAAGGACAGCGTACTTATAGATCAATAAAAATAGGTGGTGAAGAAATTGAATTTTCTGAAGGATTTACTGACCTGCATACAGAAAGCTATAAACAAATATTGGATGGAAAAGGATTTAATATAAGTGAAGCTAAAAATTCTATTGAAATGGTTCACCATATCCGTAATGCAAAGATATCTATAATGGAAAATGACTACCATCCTTTTTGCAAAAAAATACTATCTCTCTAAAAATTTACTATGAGTTATACAGCACATAGCACAGCAATCATTGATGATGGTGCTTCTATCGGAGATAATACGAAGATCTGGCATTGGACACATATTTCTGCTGAAGCCAGGATTGGAAGTGACTGCAGTATCGGTCAAAACGTTTTTATTGCCAATAAAGTAGTAATAGGCAAAAACTGTAAGATTCAGAATAATGTTTCGGTGTATGATAATATATTTCTGGATGATGATGTTTTCTGTGGACCAAGCATGGTCTTTACAAACGTGTATAACCCAAGAAGCCATGTATCCCGTAAAAGTGAATATCGGAATACCGTTGTCAAAAAGGGTGTCACTTTCGGAGCTAATTCCACCATTGTCTGCGGGGTAGTGATTGAAGAATATGCATTCATTGCTGCAGGAGCTGTAGTAAATAAAAATGTAAAGGCTTTCGCATTAATGGCTGGGGTACCCGCAAAGCAGATTGGATGGATGAGCGCTTATGGCGAAAAACTTGAATTGCCATTAACTGGTAATGGAAAAACGAAATGTAAAGGTGATGGATCTGAATACGAACTACGCGACGGAATACTCATTAAAATAAATGCAAAATAGAATCCTCATAAATGCTTAAGAATCCGATAATACCTAAAACTCAAAAGTATGAAGAGCTTGAAAGTATAAGAGGTATTGCTGCTTTGCTTGTTGTATTTGAACACATACCAAACTGGAACAGTAGTTTTTTTAATATCTCCATATTCCGCAATGGCTTTTTAATGGTAGAACTGTTCTTTGTTTTATCAGGATTTGTTATTTATAATGCATACGCAAACAATATTAAAACAGGTAATGATCTCCTACGATTTCAATTTTTACGTTTTGGAAGACTATACCCTGTTCACCTTTTATTCTTACTGATTTTTTTGGTTGTTGAATGCCTGAAATATATACTTTCATCACAGTACGGTATCAGTTCACCAAACTCTACGCCGTTTGTAATTAATAATGCTTCTGCATTTACTGCACATCTCATACTAGCTCAGGCATTGGGTATAACAGATCATGTTGGTTCATTTAATAGTCCATCATGGTCTATCAGCACAGAATTTTATACCTATTTGCTTTTCGCTTTTATAATTTTAAAGCTCTACAAATGGCGGGTCGCAGCATTTGCAATGGTACTATTGGTGAGTTATATTTCCATCCGAATACCTGAATTGAGCAGATTTAGTTACATACTTACATGCCTCGTAGGTTTTAGTTCTGGCTGTCTTATTTCTGTTCTGATTTCTAAGCAAAAATTCCAGCTTCCTAGTTTTACACCTTTGATACCAATCATTGGCCTTTTGATTTTCCTTTCGCGTTATCCTGTATTTCGGTTATACCCACTAATATTCATTATTTCAGGGGCCCTGATTTTTACACTAGTGAGGAGCAAGGATGGGTTTGTTAAAAAGTCACTGCGTTTAGGAGTATTCAAACAATTAGGTGAGATATCGTATTCAATCTATATGTCGCATTTTCTCATCCTATGGATAGCTAACCAGTTTATAAGGCTAGTACTCAAACGTCCCGAAGCTGTCATTAACGGTGAATCCTTTCCACAACTAGCATTTACAGAAACTATAACAGCTTATATTATTGTGATCTGCGCAACACTTTTAACTAGTATGTTCACCTACAAGTTTATTGAGAAACCTTTCCGTGAAAGATCGAGAGCTTTTGCTTTCTACAAAATACCTAAATAAGTAAGAGTGTAAAGGCTTGTATTCTAAAAGTAAACAGTAATGAGGGTTTTAATTATATGTGAGGGTAAAATAACCCGTTTAGGGCGGGTACGCAGAACCATTGAATTACTAATGGAAATGAATGCGGAAATTTCCTCTCTTTCAGATGAACCAAGCAATGACTACCCGTTTGCCATGCAGCTGCTGCTTCCGAAGATGTCGTATTCCATGCTTGCAAGGGTACAACGTTTTTCACTTAAGATACTGCGAAAAATAATTCCTGTATTTAGCATACAAGTATTACTGACGAAAAAGATTACCAGGTTTACTTCGACTATTATTCCTCACAGACAAAGCTGGGATATAATCATAATTGAACACATCGATTTCCTTCCTCTTGCCTGTGAACTTAAAAGAAAACAAAAAGCAAAATTGTTTTTCGATATAAGGGATTTTTATCCAAGAGAATTTGAAAAATATTTTATGTTCCGGTTACTGGAAGCTGGCTATCGCAAAGCAGTTTTTAAACATTTTTTAGTTAAATGTGATGCAGTTGCTACAGTTTCTTATGGATTGGTTGATGCATTACAGAACGATTATGGTATAAAGGCGCATCTTATTAGGAGCATGCCAACCTATGAGAATAAACCTGTAGTGCCTGTTGACAAAAATGTAATGCGTATCGTTCACCATGGTTCTGCAAATGCAGATCGTTTACTTGGTGAAACAATAAAGCTGGTTGAAAAACTAGACAAGCGTTTCACGCTTGATCTATACCTTGTTGGTAACAGCGATGATATTTTGAAACTGAAACAAATGGCAGGCAATAATCCTGCTATCAGGTTTCATGATCCGGTAGCATTTGATCGTTTAATCGGCACATTAAGTCAGTATGATATAGGAATCTTTTTCTGGGAACCTACTACTTTCAATATCAAATACTGTCTGCCGAATAAATTGTTTGAATTTATCCAAGCACGCCTCATGATCATTTCAACACCATTACCGGATATCTCGCGGTTGGTTAACGAGCATCAATGCGGATTGATTTTGCCTTCTTTTAACTTAAATGAATCAGCTAAGGTTATTAACTCTTTAACAGTGCCGGAAATATTAGAAGCAAAAAAATCTTCTAATAAAGCGGCATCATTATTATGCTTTCAAGAAGAAAAGAAAGTACTCAAATCGATTTTTTGTTCATTAACAAGTTAAACACTATTCGTAATATAATATCGGTTTAAAATAGAATAAAGTATGTGCGGTATAATTGGAGGTTGGTGGAAAGTAAGACCTGAGAAAATTGAGTCAATCATTCAAAAATCAATGGATTCACTGAAACACAGAGGACCAGATGATAAAGGAATTGAAATTACAGATGAGCGAGATGGAACGTTGTTCCTAGGGCAGACGCGCCTTTCCATCATTGACCTATCCGAAGGCGGACATCAACCAAAGTCCACAAAAGATGGTAGATTTACAATCACATTTAACGGCGAAATTTACAACTACAAAGAAATACGGCAGGAATTAATGATGCTCGGATATATATTTGTTACAGAATCCGATACTGAAGTATTGCTTACAGCCTGGGTGCACTGGGGCAGTGCCTGTCTCACACGACTTATTGGAATGTTTTCATTTGTTGTAGTAGATAGGAAACTGAATACCCTGACTTTGGTTAGAGACGCTTTTGGCATCAAACCGTTGTTCTACTCCTATGACGAAGATTTTTTGTGTTTTGCATCTGAGATAGATGCCGTGATGCAATTAAGAAATAAAAGATCAGAACTAGATAACCAAAGGGCCTATGATTACCTGATGTATGCTGTTCAGGATGTGGGACAGGATACTTTTGTTAAAGATATTCATCATGTTCCACCTTCACAACTGATCACAATAAACCTGCAGGAGCCCGAAAAGATTCAGGTTACAAAATGGTGGGCACCATCTATTAATGAAAACAATAGCATAAGTTTTCAGGAAGCAACAGCTCGATTAAGAGAACTTTTTTTAACAAGTATTAAGCTGCACTTAAGAAGCGATGTACCTCTCGGCATTGCACTTTCCGGAGGTATCGATTCTTCTGCTATAGCCTGTGCAACAAGATACCTGGAGCCATCCATTGATATTCATACTTTTTCTTTTATACCAGAAAAATCTAAATTGTCTGAAGAATCATGGATAGATATTGTAAATAAGGAGATCAATGCTATTCCTCACAAAGTCATCGTTAAACCCCACGAACTCAATGAAGATATTTATGACCTTATCACTGCTCAGGGAGAACCATTCTGTACAACAAGTATGTACGCCCAATATCGGGTATTCAAATTAGCAAAAGAAGCAGGTGTAAAAGTGGTACTCGAAGGACAAGGCGCTGATGAATTGTTAGCTGGTTACCAGGGATATCATGGACAAAGAATGAGATCTTTATTTGAGAAAGGAGACCTTATAGGTATGGTGCAATTTGCAAACAGGTGGAAGAAATGGGAGGGAAGAAAAAATATGTCGCCTTGGCGTGCATTTATTGGGCAAATGATTTCTGATAATGTTTTTAAAGCAATGCAGAATATTTCTGGTGAAAATAAAATTCCGAAATGGATTAATAAAGATCACTTAATTAAAGCTTCCATTAATCTGAGGCCTGTAAGGATGACAAGATTAAAAAATGGAAAAGCAAGAAGGGTTAAGGAGGTTTTGCTTGATGCTATGACACACAATGGTCTAGCTTCTTTGTTAAGGTATGGCGATCGCAATGCAATGCGTTTTTCTATAGAGAACAGGGTGCCTTTTTTAACCATTCCTCTTGCCGAATTTTTGTTAAGTCTTCCGGAAGATTTCCTCATTTCTAAGAATGGCGAAACAAAATCAATTTTCCGTGCTGCCATGCGCGGTATTGTGCCAGATATAATACTTGACCGCCAAGATAAGGTAGGATTTTTTGTGCCTATGGGTAAATGGGTATTTGAAATGAGAAAAAGCCTTTCAGGAACCGATTTATCAAATATCGAATTGGGAATTATTAATTTTGATCAGATTAAGACACTGTTAAACCAAGGACTCCAGAATAATGAATCGATGCCTTTCCGTGATTGGAGAGTAATAAATCTGTTACTATGGGTTAAACAGGTACTAGCACAGCATAACATTAGAGAATCAAAGTAAATAAGCATAATGTTTTTATTATTAGGTAAATATTGTTTTGATGTCTATTAGCTTCTGCTTTGATTCAATTCATATTGACAAGCAACTTCCTAAATCTAAGGATGATTTTTTGTTATTGAGATATAGGATTCCATCTGTTTTTATTTCTTTTATTTTTATTATATTATTCAGTATTATTAATGTATCAATCTCAACTTTTTTTTCTTTCTTATTTTTTGGAATGATTGGCATTGCCTTTTCCTGTTTCTACGGAAGAATTGCTATAAAAATTTTTACTTTTATCTATGCTAATGCAGCTATTGCTTCTATTTTTTTCTATTATATTTTTAAAATTCAATATGGAATCCCATATGGTAGTGGGGGATCTGATTCTTTGGGATATGAACAGTTGGCTGCCCTCCTTAAAGGTGGGTCATGGAAGTACGATTCAGAAGAAATTGGAATATTAATAGATTTACCGTACCATAATTCAAAAGGATACATTTATTTAATTAATTTGTTAATTAGGATTGCAGATTATTTTGGCGGTTTTCATACTATGATGCCAAGATTATTAAATTGTAGTATACTTGGTATATGTTCGGTGGTTGTTTATTCAATTAGTAATAAAATTTCACTCACATCTAAACAAGCTATTAACAGTGCTTTAGTAACTGGTCTATTCCCTATGATGGTTTACGTTAGTATCCAAACTTTTAGAGATATTCCAATTGCCTTTATGTTATTGATTTCAGTTAGTGCTTCTATCAGTATTATAAAAACCAAGTCAGCATTGAAAAGACTTTTTTATACACTGTTATTTGCCCCTATTATTTTTATAATAATGGAATTGAGGTTATTGAATACTATAAATATTGCTTTGATATTTGTGGTTGGATGGTTTGTTTTCATATTTTCTGTAAAAAAATTAACCAATTTACATGTATCACTTTTTATTGTCGCAATCGCATTAGTATACTTCTCACTTTCTTTTATTGACCTTCCTTTAGTAATTGATTTAGTGGGAAAATTAGATTCATCAAGTACTGATCTTTCAGAAGGGGGTGATCGAGCTTCAGCTGGAGGTCTTTCCTTGATTTTATTTAATCTTCCGACTCCAATTAAAATTATTGCATCAATTGTGTATTCTTTTATAACACCTTTGCCGATTTTATACACAAAGGACATAGATTGGAATTTCTTGTCAATCGGCACTATTTATCAGTTTGTTTTTATCCCTTTTATTTTTGTAGGCTTGAAAAATACATGGAGATCAAGATTGATGTTACCTTTACTGGCAATGTTTCTTATTTGTTATGTTGGCTATGTTTTTGGATCGTTTACATTCAGGCATATTACATATATTGTGCCTTTCGCCGCTATTTATGGTGTGATAGGTTATGATAAGTATAAAAAACAGCGTTGGGTAATTTGTCAAAGTATGCTGGGAATATTAGTTTTACTGATATTCTCATACTATTTAATAAAGTTATAGTCTCTAAAACTTATCATTCTTTTTTTTGATTTATGAATAATGTGTCAGTAGCAGCTAGTGAGTTGCCTAAAATATTTGTTGCAGTAGCTGTTTATAATAGGATCAATACATCAGTACCTTTTGTTCAACGTATTATGAAACAGTCCTATGGTAATTTTCAACTTATAATTGTTGATGACTTGTCGAACGACGGGACGTATGAAAAATTAATTCAATTAGCAAATGATTCGGATAAGCTAACGGTAATTCGGACCGGGGGAAATGAATGGTGGGGCGGGTGTATGTTTTCAGCTGTTAGATACATATTAGATAACTTTCACCCTTCTGATAGTGATTCTATTTTATTTATGAACGATGATGTTGAGTTTGAAAACGATATGCTGGAACGTTTCATAAAGGCACAATCACAATGGCCCGATTCGGTATTGGCTGGGCTCCCTATATCAGAAGGCAGGATTCATGGGCCTGGGTCTAATATGCTCTGCTGGCCGCTAGCCCTTACTTCACGGCCACATTCTGGTAAACTGGTTTCAGATAAGTCCGTTCCTGATGTGATTCCAATACAATTTCAGTTTGGTCATGGAACCTTGTATCCTATTAAAATTCTCAATAAGATTGGCAATATTGCCAAGGAAAAGCTGCCTCATTACCATGGGGACGGGGAGTTTTCGTACCGTGCTGTCAGGTCTGGATATAAATCATTAGTTATCAGGGATATTGCTCTTTATTGTGATACAAAAAGTACAGGTCGTTTTAACTCAATGAATAGTTCACAAAGATTTAGTGATATTTTCCCCTCATTATTCGAATTTAAATCCATCAATAACATTAAGCATCGATGGCATTTTGCACAATTATCTGCACCCCTTATCTGGCGTATTCCATATTTTTGCAGCCAAACAATCAAATCAATATTGAGATCTGTTTATATTGTAGCGAAACATAAATAGTAGAAGCGGTAATAATCAAGTTAATAATTTTATGAAAGTTTTATGTTTTATCGGAGGGTATGGGTTAGCATATGATGAACGTTTAAGGAAAGAAGCCATTGAGCTACAATTGCAAGGATGCAAGGTTGAGATAATAATTGCAGAGCCATCAAACAAAGCGGAAAAAGGTAAAACCATCTATGGAGTAGACTTTCAGAGTGTATCCTTATTTACACGCAAGATTTTACCCAAAAAAAGATTTGTTATTCTCAAAGCTGCTGAGATGCATCTTAAATTCCTTTTTATTTTTCTAACCAAAAAATGGGATATACTCTGGGTTCATGATCATGATATGGCACCACTGCTTTTGTATGGATGGTTCATACGTCTTTTCTCACAAAAAAAAATAGTTTGGGATCAACATGAATTAGGACCACAAAAGTATTTTAATAATGCCCTATACCGAATATTGCTAGGCATTCCAGATGCGGTCATTCATGCGAATCATGAAAGAGCAAATCTTTTGAAACAAAGTGTACCTAGTAAATATTCTACCAAATTTCATGTTATCGAAAATTTTCCTGAATCTGAATTTATTCAATCTGCATCAAGTAAGTTAAATGATGATTTTGATCGATGGCTTAATGGTTCTTCATATATATTATTTCAAGGTATAGCAGCACATCACCGTAAAGTAATGGAGTCAATAGAAGCTATCCATCTTTTTGATGATATGAGATTGCTTATTCTAGGTCCTTGCAGTGAAGAAATACGCATCGAGATTGAACAAAAATGGCCAAATTACAGAAAGAAAGTATTTATTACTGGATGGATTAACCCCGAGATGTTTATAGAATATATGGATAATGCAATAGCCAGTTTAGTATTCTATGAAAACCTGGATCTCAATCATTGGCTTTGTGCACCAAACCGGTTTTATAACGCTTTACTAAGGGCTATTCCGATAATAAGTGGGCCGAATCCGACTATGTCAAATATAATTGCTAGGTACAAATGTGGGATAGTTTGTCAGGAAAATGGGGCTGATCCTGAAGAGATTTATTTAGCCATAAAGTGCATAATGAATGATCAGAATCTATATAGAAATAACTGCCTTTGTATAAGAGAACAGTATACCTGGGAAAGTCAAAAAAAAATTTTTAAAGAAATTATTAATAAAGCCTAAAAAAATGATAAGTAAAATAGTAAATCTAGAGCATGGTTTAAATAACTTCGTGTTGAAAAACAGATTGCCACTAGCAATTAAGAAATTATATGGATTAATGAGAAATCATTTTGGAAGAGAACTTTACAGGGCTCGATTTCTCCCACTTAAATCTTCCCCCAGTTATATAATATCAACTGTTCTTGAAAAAGGAGATCACTATATTGATATAGGTGCTGAGGAAGGTCATATGATGGCTTTGGCGAGCGTGTCCGTAGGTAAATCAGGGCGGGTTTTTGCATTCGAACCGCGGCAGAATGCTGTTGATCATCTTAAAGTTATGATATCAGATTATGGATTAAAAAATGTGAATCTGTATCAAAGCCTTTTGGGTACAACAAATGGAGAAATAGAAATGTTTGAAAATTTTGATAATCCTTCATCGTCGTCGTTGTATAGTGAATGGGGTGGTGGTCAGTCGCGTACTTATCCGATGACCACTCTTGACTCATGGGCTAATAGTAATCAGGTATTAAGAACGGATTTAATCAAAATGGATGTAGAAGGAGCTGAGATGCAGGTACTCGAGGGAGGTAAAATGTTTTTGAAGAAAACACAGCCTATTTTAATTCTTGAAATAAGAGATCAGGACATCCGTTTACAGAAATTTGGATATGATGCAAATGATGTTTTAAATCTTCTTCGCTCTGTAGGATACAATAAATTCTTTGCTTTAAGATCAACAGGATTAGCCGCTATAGAGAAAAGATCAGATATACTAGACTCTGATCATGATATGTTGGCATTGTGCACAAATGAAAACGCTGTGAAAAAGCTAATGAAACTAGGTGTGGTAATGTCATAATGGTTCTCCAAAGCAACCTAGTAGTTTAAAAGCAACAATCTAGTTAATAGAGAGCTGCATTGGGAATTGAATAAAAGAAACCAAGAACTGGTGAAAATCAGTTTTTTAATCGATAGTTTAAAAAGAATCACTAGAATATAATATGTGTGGAATTGCAGGTGGTATAGGGTTAGATAATTGGGATGAAAGTAAAATACTTTCCTTTATTGCACATAGAGGCCCAGATTCTAGTGGCTTCTATAAAGATGATCATTTCTTTTTAGGACATACAAGGTTATCAATACAAGATCTTTCTGAGAATGGTAATCAGCCAATGTTTTCTGCTGATGGTAGATTTGTAATTATATTTAATGGAGAAATATACAATCATCTTGAAATAAGAGAACATTTTAAAAATGAATTTAATTTTAAATCAACTGGAGATACAGAAACAGTATTATATGCTTTTATAAAATATGGACCTGATTGTTTAAAAAAACTGAACGGTATTTTTGCTCTAGCTATTTATGATATTCAAGAAAAGAAATTATTTATTGCAAGAGATCAGTTTGGGGTAAAACCCTTATATCTATATAATGACGGAAGTAAATTCTTATTTTCATCTGAATTAAAAACCTTTCTAGCTTTTGATATTAATAAAACGCTGGAGCCGAAGGCTTTAAATAATTATCTTTCCTTTTTATGGTCACCAGGAGAACTAGTTCCGTTCAGTCATGTCAAGAAATTACTTCCAGGATGTTTTCTTCAATTTAAAGTTGACGACTTTGCAAACATTAAACCAATTTCCTATCATCAAATTAAGTTTAATGGTATATATTCTAAGCTAAGTGAAAAATTATTAATTGAACAACTAGATCAATATTTAACTAAGGCTGTCCAAAGGCAAATGTTGTCGGACGTTCCTGTTGGTTTTTTTCTTTCTGGAGGATTAGATTCAAGTTTGGTAGTAGCAATAGCAAAAAAATTATACCCTGAAAAAAAATTCCCTTGTTTTACTATTGATATTGGTGATTGGTCTGGAGGTAGTGAAAACTTTGCAAACGATTTATTTTATGCGAAAAAAGTGGCCGAATTGTTGGATGTAGAATTGAATATTGTAAAAGCGGATATAAATATTTTAGATCACTTCGATGAAATGATCTGGCATTTGGATGAACCTCAAGCAGACGCTGCTCCTTTGAATGTTCTCAATATTGCTCAATTAGCCCGCGAAAAAGGCATTAAAGTATTAATAGGAGGAGCAGGGGGAGATGATATATTTTCTGGATATCGAAGACATCAAGCAGTAAGCTTTGAAAAGTACTTTCAATTTATACCTTCTGCAGTTGGACGGTTTATTAAAAGTACAATCAATTTTTTACCTCATACAAGCACATTTGCCAGAAGACTTAGGAAAATTGCATCCAATTTGGATAAATCTACAATACAAAGAATGTCTGGCTATTTTAATTGGCTACCACATGAAATGGTTCATTCTTTATTCAGTAAGGAATGGCAAAAAAAGTTAAAGAATCATAACGGGAATTTATATTTAGAACATTTATCAAATGATATTCCTGGCGAAAAAAGTTTGCTTAACCAAATGCTTTATTGGGAAATAAAAAGCTTTTTAGTTGATCATAATTTGAATTATACTGATAAAATGGGAATGGCTGTTGGTGTTGAAGCGCGGGTACCTTTTCTGGATACGGAATTAGTTGATTTTTCACTTACAATACCTCCTGAGCTAAAAATGAAAAATGGTGAAGCCAAGTATATCTTAAAAAAAGTAGCAGAAAGATATTTACCAAAGGAAATAATTTATAGGCCCAAAACTGGATTTGGTGCTCCCGTTAGAAAATGGATTACATCCGATATGGATGAAATGATCAAAGAACGTCTCTCTCTTGATAATATTAATAGAAGAGGGATTTTTAATCATGATAAAGTTTGGGAGTTGATAGAAGCAAACAAAAAAGGAGAAGTAGATGCTTCTTATTCTATTTGGGCCATATTGGCTATAGATAGTTGGATCACTCAATTTGTAGAAAAAAAATATTAATGAAGCAAATCATTCAAGATTTAAAAAAAGGCAACACTTTATTAGAGGAAGTTCCCACTCCACTTGTTCGGAAAGGTCAAGTTTTGATTCAAACTCATAGAAGTTTGGTTTCTTTAGGTACAGAAAAAATGTTGGTTGAGTTTGGTAAAGGGAACCTGATTTCAAAAGCAAGACAACAGCCTGAAAAAGTAAAGCAAGTTTTAGATAAAATTAAAACAGAAGGTTTATTGCCTACATTAGAAGCAGTTTTCAATAAATTAGATGAACCACTACCGCTTGGTTACTGCAATGCGGGTGAAGTTATTGGGATTGGAGAAGGAGTAACAGAGTTTTCAATTGGTGATAGGGTTGCAAGCAATGGAGTACATGCTGAAATCGTATCTGTTCCTAAAAATTTAGTTGCCAAAATACCTGACAATGTTAGTTATGAAGAAGCTTCTTTCACAGTTATTGGTTCTATTGGCTTACAAGGTATTCGATTAGCCAATCCATCAATTGGTGAAACGGTTGTTGTAGTTGGATTGGGGTTAATTGGGCTAATTACTGCTGAATTATTGATTGCAAATGGTTGTAATGTAATCGGCTTCGATTTTGATGATCAAAAAGTTAGATTAGCTTCAAATAAAGGAGTTAATGCATTTAATGCGTTAACAACTGATGTGGTAAAAACTGTTGAATCATTAACAAATGGTATAGGGTCAGATGCAGTAATAATTACAGCTTCAACTAAAAGCAATGAAGTAATTAGTCAGGCTGCACATATGAGCAGAAAGAAAGGCCGAATTGTTTTAGTGGGTGTAATTGGATTAGATATACAAAGGGCAGATTTCTTTAAAAAAGAATTATCATTTCAAGTGTCTTGTTCCTATGGCCCTGGTCGTTATGATGAAGATTACGAACAGCGGGGAATGGATTATCCTATTGGATATGTTCGTTGGACAGAAAAGCGAAACTTTGAAACGATTTTGAATGCTATTTCAAAAAAGCAGATCAATGTACAAGATCTAATTACAGAGAGAGTTTCGCTTAATGATTACTTGCAAATTTATGGGGATATGGGTAAAGGATCGATTGCTTCGATTCTTGAATATCCAGTTCAATCCATTAATAGAAGTGAAACTGTAACAGTAAAACATTTTGCTAAAAGACCTTCAAGTGGAATTATTGGAATTATCGGTGCTGGTAATTTCACAAAAATGACCGTAATGCCTGCTTTGAAATCTGCAGGAGCTCATTATAAATATATTTCAAGCGCAGGTGGACTTACTGCTAAATCTTTAGCCAATAAATATGGATTTGAATTTAGCACTACCGACTATCAACAAATATTAAATGATCAGGAGGTAGATTTAGTAATGATTACAACCAGGCATGATTTACATGCTAAGATGGTAATTGAAACAATTGCTTCAGAAAAAAATGTGTTTGTTGAAAAACCATTAGCTATCAATGGGGAAGAATTAGATGCTATTTTAAATGCTTATAACAATCAAATTAATCCAAAATCAATATCAGTTGGTTTCAATAGAAGATTTTCTCCTTTTTCTAAAAAAATAAAGGCTTTAATAGGAACAGCAACAGATTCTCTGAATATGATTGCAACTATGAATGCAGGTTTTATTCCTCCTGATGTATGGGTTCATGATATGAAAACAGGAGGAGGTAGAATTATCGGCGAAGCTTGTCATTTTATTGATTTGATGGTTTATTTTACTGGAAGTAAAGTTGCAGAAGTATCTATGAGTGCCCTTGGGAAAACACCAACAGAGCAAACAGACAATGCAATCATCACTTTGAAATTTCAAAACGGTTCTCAAGGTGTTATCAACTATTTTTCAAATGGATCAAAATCCTACCAGAAAGAAAGAGTTGAGATATATAGTCAAGGCAGAACGTTGATTTTGGATAATTTTAGAAAGTTAGAAGGCTTTGGTTTTAAAGGGTTTAGTACAATGAGAGGTACTTTGGACAAAGGTCACAAGAATCAATTCAATGAATTGATCACTCAAGTAAAATCAGGGGGTGAGTCAATTATTCCTTTTGAAGAAATTTATAATACAACAAAAGCCTCCCTAGCAGCAATTAAAAGCATGCAAGAAGGCGGATGGATCAAACTATAATGAATGAGAATTACAATTATTGCAGGCGCAAGGCCTAATTTTATTAAAATTGCCCCTATCATTGATGCTATAAATGTAAGCATTAAGGAGGGTAAAAATATTTCGTATAGACTAGTTCATACAGGACAGCACTATGATAAAAACATGAGTGATAGTTTTTTTCAACAATTGGGAATCCCTACTCCAGATGTAAATCTAGAATGTGGGGGAGGAACACAGGCTGAGCAAACTGCAAATATCATGGTGAAGTTTGAAAGAGAGTTAATGGAAAGTCCAACTGATCTGGTAGTTGTTGTAGGAGATGTTACTTCTACTATGGCATGTACTATTGTTGCCAAAAAATTGAATATTAAAGTGGCTCATGTAGAAGCAGGTATCAGAAGTGGGGATATGACAATGCCGGAAGAGATCAATCGAATTGTGACTGATTCTTTAACAGATTATTTCTTTACAACTTCTCGTAAAGCAAATGAGAATCTTTCAAAACAGGGTATAAACAATAATCAAATTTTCTTTGTTGGGAATACTATGATTGATACTTTAATGAAGCAAAGATCAAAATTTATCCAACCTGAGATATGGAATCATATAGGATTGGAAGAGAGGAATTATATAGTACTAACATTGCATAGGCCAGCAAATGTTGATGGTGATTATAAACTAAAAGAATTGTTAGAGGAGATTGCAAAACAATCTAGAACACTCAAAATTGTATTCCCGGTTCATCCTAGAACTGCCAAAAAGTTAACAGAAATTGGCTTTATGAACCCTAACATGTATTTCGTTGAACCGCTAAGTTATCTTGAGTTCAATTATCTCGTAGAAAAAGCAAAATGTGTAATTACAGATAGTGGAGGAATAACTGAAGAAACAACTGTTTTGGGAGTTCCTTGTATCACCTTGAGAGATAGTACAGAACGACCTGAGACCGTTGCCGTTGGAACAAATGAGCTAATTGGAACAGATCCTTCTGCAATAGCACGATATATGGATATCCTTTTTTCAGGTAAATGGAAAAAAGGTTGCATACCTGAACTTTGGGATGGAAAGACTTCAACACGCATTATTGATACATTAAATAATCTAAACGCCTAATGCGCAGATTATCTATGCTACTGCAAATACTAACCAACATGGGATTCCGCTATGTTGGTTATAGAGTATTGCATTTGATTAGAACAAAGTTTGGTTGGTACGAAATTATTTCCCCCAAAACTGTAAAGCCAATAGTTTTTCTAAATTATGCTCAATGGCTTGAGAATAAAAAGGAATATTTATTTGATAATGCTGGAGATATAGAAATGGATGTATTATTATCGGAAGAAGAGAAACGAAAAGTCTCAGAAACTGCATCCAAGATTAAAAAGGGAATGTTTCTTTTTTTTAATTCAGAGGAGTTTTCATTAGGAAACAATTATAATTGGGTAACCAACCCATTAAATGGGTATGTTTATCCATCAAATCTTCATTGGAGTAAGATTAATGATTACGATAGTAAATCGGGTGATATCAAGTTTGTATGGGAAAAATCCAGATTCAGCTTTTTATATGATTTAATTAGGGATGAAAAAATCAACGGCAATGATCATAGAGAGTTCGTTTTGTTACAAATTGAAGATTGGATAGATGCCAATCCTGTTAATCAGGGGCCTAATTGGAAATGTAGTCAGGAAATTTCCATCAGGGTGCTGAACTGGATATTCGCCTTATATTATTACAGTGATAAAGGTCAGATAAATGAAGAGTTATGGCAGAAGATACTCAATTCCATTTTTCAACAAATGATGCATGTTCGAAAACATATCAATTTTTCGAGGATTGCAGTAAGAAATAATCATGCCATTACAGAAACTTTGGCCTTGTACATGGTTGGTCTACTATTTCCTTGGCTAGATATTAATGGAGAATGGAATAAGAAAGGAAAACAATGGTTTGTACAAGAGGTCGAATATCAAATATATTCAGATGGAACATTCCTACAGTTTAGTATGAATTATCACAGAGTAGTAATTCAATTATTAACTAAGGCCATTGTAATTTCAGAAGTAAATGGAGAATCTTTTTCAGACATAGTATATGAACGAGCTTATCAATCAGTCAACTTTTTATACCAGTGTCTGAATTTAGAAAATGGGAACTTACCAAACTATGGAGCAAACGATGGGGCATTGTTTTTCCCTTTGAATAGCTGTAAATATAGTGATTTCAGGCCCCAGTTGAATGCACTTCATTTTGCCTTAACTGGTAAATTCCTTTACCAAAAAGGTAATTGGATGGAAGATTCTAATTGGTTAGTTGGGAACAAAAAATACTTGCATAGAAAATTTGAAAAGTTAGAACAAAAGCAAGGCCTGATTTGCTTTGAAAAAGGGGGATATTATCTTATTCGTGATAATGCAACGCTTACATTTTTGAGAGCAGGGTCTCACAAAGATCGCCCATCACAAGCTGATAATCTACATTTGGATATCTGGGACGGAGCTAATAATTTACTTATTGATGGTGGGTCTTATAAATACAATGATTCCAATAAAGATCTAGTTAACTATTTCATCGGTACTCGATCTCATAACACTGTTATGCTGAATGACTTTGATCAAATGATGAAGGGAGGCAGATTCATGTGGTTTTATTGGACTCAGTTAAATAGTATTAAAGTAGAAGAGACTCAGAAGTATTATATAATTGATGCAACAATTAGTGCTTTTAGATATTTAGATAAAAATTGTAAGCATCGTCGTATAGTCAAGAAACAAAAGAGTAGTAAACACTGGGTCATAGAAGATTCCATCTATTCTGAGAATCACTATGAGATGAAGCAAATATGGCATACAAGATCAGTATATCAGCATCTAATAGACTTTGAGTCGAAGGTAGATAAAGACAGCTCTTTAGCTACTAAAAAGTCTAAAGGGTGGTATAGTCCACTTTACGGCTACAAAGAGTCAGCGGAACAGATAGTTTTTTCTACAAATGCAAAATGGATCAAAACAATGATCTCAGTAAAAGAATAACAATGCGGGTATTACTAATTCACCAATTCTTTCTAGAACAAAACGATGGAGGCGGATCAAGATGGAATGAGATGTCTAGAATGTGGGCTTTACAAGGTCATGAAGTTACGGTGTTGTCTGGAATGGTTCATTATACAACTGGTGTTAAATCACAAAAATATAATGGAAAATATGTATTTGAAGATAGCAACCCTGAGGGGAATATACGAGTAATCAGATCTCATGTAAGTGAGTCGTATAATTCAAATTTCTTAGGTAGATTATGGGGCTATTTTTCTTTTGTATTTAGCAGTCTTTATGCGGGTATATTTTATGCAAAGGAAAAATATGACGTTATCGTAGTTACATCTCCTCCTTTATTCGTAGGGATTACTGCTTACCTTTTGTCTAAATTTAAAAGAATATCCTTTGTATTTGAAGTTAGGGATTTATGGCCAGAATCTGCTATTGATACAGGTATTGTTAAGAATCCTATTATTATTCGAATGGCATATTGGTTTGAATCTTTCATTTATAGGAAAGCTCGTCTTATAAATGTCTTAACTCCAGCTTTTAGGGAAGCTTTGATTAAGAAAGGTGTTCCAGAGGAAAAAATCATACTAATACCTAATGCAGGAGATTTTGAATTAGTGACTACTGTACGTAAGGACTTTGATGCTGTGGAATTCAGGGAAAGGCATCATGTTGAAAAAGATACCTTTGTAATTACATATGTAGGAGCACATGGGGTTGCAAATCATTTAGATCAGGTTCTTGATACAGCCAATATTCTCCGTAACGAAAATGTATTATTTTGGCTAATTGGTGATGGTATGGAAAAAAGACGACTCAAAGAAAAGGCAATTCAAATGAATCTATCGAATGTAATCTTCTTTGATCCAGTTTCAAAAAAAGAAGTATTTAAGTATATTCTTGCTTCTGATATGGGAACATCCGTACTTAAAAAAGCCGATGCATTTAAGACTGTTTATTCCAATAAAACTTTTGACTATATGAGTTGTAAGAAACCTATTCTTATGGTCATTGATGGAGTATCACGGAAACTTGTTGAAGAGGCGAATGCAGGGGTTTTTGTAGAGCCAGAGAACCCATCTGATTTTGCTGAAAAGATACTTGATTATTTAAATAATCCAGAGCAAATTGTCAAACAAGGAATTAATGGTTATAATTATGCAATGGAGAATTTTGACAGAACTATTCTAGCTCGAAAGTATTTGGAATTGTTAAGTGAATTAAAAAAGTAGAGATGTATCTATTCTTCAAACGTATAGCTGATTTGTTATTTGCATTTTTAATATTACTATTGACATTGCCTATTTGTCTTTTATTAACAACTATTTTATGGTTATATTTTAAATATGAGACCCCCTTTTTTACTCAACGAAGACCAGGTAAAAATGGAAAAATTTTTTTATTAATTAAGTTTAGGACAATGGCGAAAAGTGTAGATCATAGTGGTAAGTTATTGTCTGATGAGATTCGGCTTACAACGCTTGGTAAATTTCTGCGAAAAACATCATTGGATGAATTACCTCAATTAATAAATGTTTTTTTAGGTAGCATGAGTATAGTTGGGCCAAGACCCTTACTTCCAGAATATTTAACCTTATACAATAGTTGGCAAGCCAGACGTCATGATGTGAAACCTGGAATAACCGGATGGGCTCAGGTCAACGGAAGGAATGCCATTTCTTGGCAGGAAAAGTTTAATCTTGATGTCTGGTATGTAGATAATCAATCTTTTTTTTTAGATTGTAGAATACTTTTAAAGACAATTCATAAATTATTTCATACCAATGAAGTAAATATGCAGAACCATGTTACTGCTGAACCATTTAAAGGAAATTTTTAAAAGATGTTATTATACGGCGCCAGTGGTCACGCAAAAGTAATTTGTAGTGCTTTAGAATCATTGTCAGAAAAAATTGATGGAATATTCGATGATAACCCTTCACTAGTTTCATTAAACGAAAATAAAGTGCTTGGTTATTATCAACCTACCTATCTTTCTGATGAGTTGCTTATCATTTCTATTGGTAATAACCATATCAGAAAAATAATTGCAAATAAAGTTTCACATTTATTTGGAAAGTGTATTGCATCTACTGCAATTTGCGACAGAAATTTAGAGATAGGCGAGGGTTCTGTTGTTCTTCATAATGCAGTAATTCAAAGAGACACTATTCTTGGTAAACACACTATAGTAAATACGTCGGCTTCTATCGATCATGATTGTATAATTGATAATTATGTTCATATCTCTCCAAACGTAACCTTATGTGGTAGTGTGAAAATTGGCGAAGGGTCTCATATTGGAGCAGGAGCAACTATTATACAGAATATTAAAATCGGGAAATGGTGTGTCATAGGAGCAGGTTCAGTAATTATTGAAGATATTCCGGATTATTCCGTTGTAGTTGGTGTTCCTGGCAGAATAATTAAAAATATAAAAAAGAATCATGAATAATAAAATATGGCTTTCGAGTCCTCATATGGGCGGAAGAGAACAAGATTTTGTAAATGAAGCTTTTAATACTAATTGGATAGCACCACTTGGACCTAATGTGGATGGATTTGAAAATGATTTAAGTTCAAGTATTGCAGTAGAAAACGTTGCAGCTCTTAGTTCTGGAACTTCAGCAATTCATCTTGCCTTAATTTTATTAGATGTTAAATATGGTGATGAGGTAATTTGTCAAAGCTTTACTTTTTCAGCTTCAGCAAATCCAATAGTTTATCAAGGTGCTAAACCAATTTTTATTGATTCTGAGGATGATACATGGAATATGAGTCCTTATTATTTAAGAAAAGCAATAGAAGATAGATTGCAAAATGGCAAAAAGCCAAAGGCGATTATTCCGGTTCACTTATATGGTATGCCTGCAAAAATGGAAGAGATAAATATGATAGCTTCAGAATATAATATTCCTGTTATAGAAGATGCAGCTGAAGCTCTTGGATCAAAATTAAATGGTAAATCTTGTGGGTCTTTTGGAAAATTTGGTGTTTTGTCCTTTAATGGCAATAAAATAATTACTACTTCAGGAGGGGGTGCCCTTTGCTCGTCTGACAAATCATTAATTGAAAAAGCACGATATCTGGCTACCCAAGCAAGGGATCCTGCGCCTCATTATCAACATTCTGAAATTGGATATAATTATAGAATTAGTAATGTTAGTGCTGGTATTGGGAGAGGCCAAATGTTGGTCTTGAATGACAGAGTTAAGCAAAGACGTGCTAATTTTAATTATTATTATTCCGAACTAAAAGAATTAGAAGGTTTTGGATTTCAAATGGAACCCGAAGGTTCATTTTCAAACAGATGGTTAACAGCGATTACTGTAGATCCTAAGTTGACAGACGGTTATGATCGGGAGATTATTCGTCTAAAGCTTGAAAAAGAGAATATTGAATCAAGGCCACTGTGGAAACCGATGCATATGCAGCCTGTTTTTGAGGGAACATCATATTTTGGCGAAGATAATGCAGAAAAATTGTTTAATTTTGGACTTTGTTTGCCTTCAGGTTCAAATTTGACTAGCGAAAGTTTAAACCGAGTAGTTGAAATTATTAAGTCTTAATTCTTACTATGGGATTTCTATTACAAAGAAGGATGAGAAAAATCAAGAACCTCTCTATTTTACCCAGGTGGGTAATTTTCTCATTAGATATTGGGGTTAGCTGCATTTGCTTTTTATTGGCCTATTTAATCAGAGCAGAATTCGATTATAATATCTTTAATAATGCTCAGATTTTTAATAATACACTCATTTTATTAGCATTCAATATTTCTCTTTTTGCCCTGTTTAGGGTATATGCAGGTATTATTCGTTTTACCGGTTTACAAGATACTTTCCGAATTTTCTTTGTAGTATTTTTTGCTAATGCCGGTTATTGGGTATTGGATATGTTGGTGCATAAATGGAATGGCTACCATTTAATTGCCCCATCAATATTAATCATCAATACACTACTTTCATTTGTTGCGCTCAGTTCTTATAGGGTAATTATTAAATATTTTTTCGCTTATATTACTACTGTTAATACGGCCAAGAAAAGAGTAGCTATATATGGGGCAAGTGATGTGGGTATTTCTACCAAACGTGCTTTAGAGCACGATATGACTGCCAATATTCAAATGGTGCTTTTTTTAGAAGATGATCAGCGTAAAGTAGGTAAGAATATTGATGGGATTAAAATATTTTCTTCTATTCAATTAGAGAGTTTACTAAAGCAATATGCCATAGATGAACTGATTATCGCCACTACCAAATTGCCTTCTAAAAGAAAAAATGATATTGTAGATTTTTGTTTAGACGAAAAAATTTCAGTGTTCACCGTTCCTCCTTTAAAAAGTTGGATCAATGGACAACTAAGTTCAAAACAATTACAAAATATTAAGATTGAAGATTTGTTAGAACGCGAACAAATTAAGATCTACAACGAAATATTGTTTAAGCAACTAAATGGTAAAACAGTATTAGTTACTGGTGCTGCTGGTTCTATTGGCTCTGAAATTGTACGTCAATTGATTCAGTACAAACCCAAATTATTGGTATTAAATGACAATGCAGAAACCCCTCTACACGATTTACAATTGGAATTGGTAGAACTAGGTTTTCAAAATTTTCGTTTGGCGCTAGGTGATGTTAGAAACGAATTAATTGTAGACAATTTCTTCCAAAAATACCAACCAGAATTTGTGTACCATGCTGCCGCTTACAAGCATGTACCAATGATGGAGAGTAGCCCTTTAGAAGCCATCTGCACCAATGTCATGGGTACAAGACAGTTAGCAGACATTGCGGTAAAGCACAAAGTAGAGCGTTTTGTAATGATCTCTACCGACAAAGCGGTAAACCCTACCAATGTTATGGGTGCTTCTAAGCGGATTGCAGAAATGTATGTACAGTCTTTGTATCAACATAATTCAAATACTAAATTCATTACCACTCGCTTTGGAAATGTATTGGGCTCCAATGGCTCCGTAATTCCTCGTTTTAAAAAACAGATTCAAGCAGGTGGCCCTGTAACAGTTACCCACCCTGATATCACTCGTTTTTTCATGACCATTCCTGAAGCCTGTCAATTGGTATTAGAAGCAGGGTCCATGGGCAATGGAGGGGAGATATTTGTATTTGATATGGGGGAATCAGTTAAGATTGTAGACCTGGCTCGTAAAATGATTAAACTTTCTGGCTTGGAGCCCGATGATGATATTAAAATTGAATACTCTGGCCTCCGCCCTGGTGAAAAACTCTATGAAGAGTTATTGAACAATGCGGAGAACACCATGCCTACCTATCACGATAAAATCCTGATTGCCCAAACCCGTACCATTGCCTTCCATGAACTTACTCTTCAAATAGATGCCCTTATTGGCCCTGCCAAACTCCAAGGATCAGTGAACGATGTGGTACTTGCTATGAAAGCCCTTGTGCCGGAATTCATCAGCAATAACTCCGAGTTTGAAAAACTTGACAAACAAACCCCAGTGGTGGCAATGCCAAAGACGGGGAGTTAATTTCAATGAAATATTTACTTTTTATTATTGTATTAATTGCTGAGCAATCTTTCTCTCAATCTGTACCTATAGGTCAAGTTGGAACGGATGATATGCTTCGTATTTTACAACTCACCGGAAAAATAGATGCCGCTCAAAGCTTTACGGCCAAGCCCTTTTTTTACAATAAGTTCATTAGCCGCAATGAGTTGTTGAATATGATTGACAGCTCAAGTAATCCCCTGAAAAGTCCCCTACAACATTCACTACAAACATCTTATTGGAACAACAATATCCAACTCGCTGTTCTACCGGCAACCATCGCCACTAAATTCAACAGCCACCATGGCTATGGCTGGAATGATGCGGGTATGATCATGGCAAAAGGGGTACAAACATTGGTAAGTGCTGGGGTCTATGCAAGAGTAGGCCCATTATCTATCCAATTACAACCTGAGTATTATTATGCTGCCAATCCCAATTATGCAATAACACCTAACTATGGTTCTTCAAGCGGTAATGCATTAAGCAAAGCATATTTAGGGCAATCAGCCATTCGATTAAATTTGGGGCTAGTATCTGTTGGTGCTTCTTCTGAAAATCTTTGGTGGGGTCCTGGGCAATTCAGCTCGCTGATGATGAGTAACAATGCGCCAGGCTTTCAACACCTCACATTTAATTCCACCCGCCCCTTAAAAACACCCATCGGCTCTTTTGAATGGCAATTAGTAATGGGTAAACTCAATGAAGATACCAGCGCTGCATTTGAAAATGCATTCATGAAATTAATGAACCCTAGAAATGAAGACCGTTATTTCAATGGAATAGTACTTACTTATCAACCAAGATTTCTCCGCAATTTCTTTTTGGGGTTAACACGCAGCGAGCATGTATATATTTCTGATAGAGATAAAAAAAGCGGCTTTGTAAATAAATACCTGCCTGTATTTGTGGCTGCTAGCCCAACCGATAATGCAAGTTCCGCTTCCATTCCTGCAGATGGTGGTTTTAGTTTTTTTACGCGTTGGATCTTACCCAAACACCAGGCAGAGTTTTATGTAGAATATGGCTATAACGATTTTAAACAAAACCTGCGTGATCTTAGCACCAATGCCAATCATTCATCGGCATATATAGTTGGGTTTAAAAAAGTTGTTCAGCTTCAAAATCAGCAATTGCTTGATATATCAGGGGAAATCACTCAAATGGCACAAACCACAAGTTATGTTGTTAGAGATGCAGGCAATTGGTATATACATAGTGGAGTTGCTCAAGGCTTTACTTATCAAAATCAATTAATGGGTGCAGGAAGTGGTATGGGCAACAATGTGCAAACCATTCAAGTAAAAAAAATGAAAGGCTTTGACTATGTTGGTTTAAAATTACAACGAATACAACAAGACCCTAAAGGTGGAATTTCATCCGGCCCTTTCAATTCCTTGGGCATGCGCGATTATCAATGGAACGATTTAGCCCTTGGTTTTCTAGGCCAGCATCGCTGGAATAAATTAATGGTGAACGGAGAAATGCAATTGGTCAATTCAAAAAATTATGGATGGGAGCCGGGTAATGCTTTCAATATCTTTCTTCAACTAAAAGCAAGTTATTTCTTTTGAGATATTTTATTCTAACCAGCTGTATTTTTTTCTTGGCTTATAACATATCTGCCCAAACCCTTCAATCCGATATTGTATTGTCTGACTATGCACGTATTACACAAATGCAAGATTCTTTAAATTCACCTAAGCAATCATTCGCAATACGTTCTACCAGTCAATATTGGAGTGAAAAACTAAACGATACTTTTTCACTCAATACAAAAGGTAAATTTCGATGGGTGCAAGCAGGATATACCCTTCAAAATAATTCAAATATATCAGTTGGTTGGAATGATGGCACTTTGTATCCTTCGGTTGGTATGCAACAGCGTTTTACGGTGGGGGCGCATTATCAATGGCATAATTGGAGTATTCATTTGCAACCCGAGTTTGTTACCGCTGCCAATAAAGACCCACAGGAATATACAATCGATCCAACTACTCCCAATTTTATAGCTCGTTATTATTTGTATATGATCAATAAAATTGATAACCATTATCGATTCGGTACTTCGAGCATCAATACTATATTCCCAGGTCAATCAAGTATAAGATACAATACCAATAATATTTCTTTGGGAATTTCCACCGAAAATTTATGGTGGGGGCCTGGTATTAGAAATAGTTTGGTACTAACCAATAATGCTCCTGGTTTTTTACATTTTACTTTTAATTCTCGAAAACCCATTGCTACTAAATGGGGCAATATCGAATTTCAAACAGTGTTGGGACAATTACAAAACTCCCAATATGAGGCACCAGATAACGCTTACATGCGAACTGTTTGGGCTGGTGGTATTGCCGAAAAATCGAATATTCCTCGTGGGATATTTGGATATATGTTCAGCTGGAACCCTAAATGGACACGCAACTTGCATATAGGTTTTACTGGTGCTAGTTATTTTTATACAAGTCCTGTGGAAGTAAAACCAACAGCTTTAATTATAGATTCGGAGAATAAATCAGGGGCTGCTTCACTTGGTGCTTTATTTTTCCGATATGTGATGCCTAAAGAACAAGCAGAAGTATATTTTGAATATGGAAGATCCAACCGCTGGGCCAATCCTTTCAATGTTTTCGGGGATACAATTCCAACGGGCTATACAGCCGGCTTTCGCAAATTATTTGTTTCCCCCTCTAGGGGGAAAAGTTTGACTTCGTCGAACAAAGGGGGTAAGGGTGGTGTTTTACTCTCCGCCGAAATCACCCAACTCCAATTGCCCGATGCTCGGTCAATTTTCAATCAAGCATCTGTATACGGCCCACCAAAAACCAATAGTTGGTACACCAATGCTTTTATTGGCCAAGGATATTCAAATAATGGGCAAGTGATGGGAGCTTCTATTGGTCCTGGGAGTAATAGCGAAACCCTCAATATTAGTTGGGTTAGGGGCATGAAGCGCATTGGCATTCAAGCGGAACGAATTACTTTTAACAACGATTTTTATACCTATAATTTCTTTTCAGGTGTGGTTGGTTCTGGTATAGCCTATAAACAATGGGCCGATTTGAATTTGGCCCTTCAAGCCCAATGGGATTTCAATAATGTATTATTAACCGCTTCCATCCAAAGAACCAAATCCTTAAATTACCGTTGGACCAAGCTCGAAAATACCTTCGCAGACCCATCTCCACTATCCGATAGAGTGAATATGCAAGTTCAGTTTGGATTGACTTATTTCTTTGCCAAGAAATAGATTAACTTTACACATTAATTTTTATTATGATTCGTTATTTTTTTATAGGATTTTTTACACTTATACTTTCGCTTAGTGTGAATGCTGTTAATGCACAACTACCCCCAACAATCAATATCGAAACTCTGACCGATCAGCAAATCATTGTATTGATGAATCAATACCAGCTGAATGGTTTATCGGAAACCGAATTGGAAATGAAAGCCAGAGAGAAAGGATTGAGTTCTGATCAAATCAGTCAACTTAAAAAAAGAATGGCCCTGTTAGATCCAAGTACAATTCGCGAGTTAAATGCAGCTCCAAAAACTCAATCAGATCCTTATGCGATACGTGAAAAAGTAGACACTAAAACGCCTAGCTCTAAAAAAATGGATTCCACTAGAATTCTTAAACCTTTTGGTGCATCTATTTTTGAGAATAACAACCTTAGTTTCGAGCCTAATATCAATATCGCAACGCCACAGAATTATATCATTGGAGTAAACGATCAATTGGTTATTGATGTATATGGTGTGTCTGACCTTACAAAAAGATTATTAGTTACTCCCGAAGGAGAGATTCGTTTTCCTAATTTAGGTCCTGTAAAAGTAGCTGGCCTCACTATTGAAGAAGCAACTGTTAAATTGAGAAAATCACTCACCAAAATATATCCAGGTATTGCCAACGGTTCTGTAAAAGTACAAGTATCGGTTGGGCAAATTCGCAGCATCAGAGTTACACTCATTGGTGAAATTAAACGACCAGGAAACTACGATATTTCTTCGCTCTCTACATTAATGAATGCCTTATATGTTTCAGGTGGCCCGAATGAAATTGGTTCATTCAGAAATATTGAATTGGTGCGCAATGGAAAAAATATTTCCACTTTCGATCTCTATGATTTTTTATTAAAATCGGATCTCACTAAGAATTTATTATTACAGGATGGAGATGTGATTCGGGTAAATCCTTATGCAACCAGAGTTACAGTGAAAGGTGCAGTAAAAAAGCCAGCACTATTCGATGTAAAGCCTAATGAAACAGCCGCAGACATCATTCAATATGCTGGAGGTTTTGCTGATATGGCTTATAAAGAAGTAGTGAGAGTGGCAAGGTTTGGGGCTCAAAATAAAGAAATACTGAGTGTTAAATTACCTCAATTATGGTCATTTAAATTCAATGCAGGTGATACACTAATGGTAGATCAATTGGCAGATTTATATACCAATCGGGTATTTATCAATGGTGCAGTTTATTATCCTGGTTCTTATGGCTTGAAGGAAATGAAAAATTCTTTAAGAGAATTATTGGTTGCTGCTAAAATAAAAGATGATGCTTATAACAAGAGGGCATTGCTCCGTAGATTAAAGTACGACTACACAACTGAGTATATCAATTTCAATATTACCGAAGTAATGAGTGGAGTAAGATATATTGAATTGGCAAGAGAAGATTCTATTCAAATTTATCGCATCAGCGATCTGCGCGAAAAATATTTAATCACCATCAATGGAGAAGTAAATAAGCCCGGTAATTTTGAATATGCTGAAGGCATGACCGTACAAGATTTGATTCTTTTAAGCAGTGGTTATAAAGAAGGTGCTTCCTTGCAGAAAATTGAAGTCTCACGTCGTTTAAAACCCAATGGTTCACAAAAAGACAGTGCAGTGTATTCGGTAATCAAAGAAATTGATCTTTCAGTGCAAAATAAAAACAAAGAAGATTTTAATTTTAAATTGGATCCTTTCGATATTGTTTCTATTCGCAGATCTCCTGTATATAAAGAACAGATTACTGTTACCGTTGAAGGAGAAGTAGTGTATCCTGGCAATTACACATTGTCTGGTAATGAAGAACGAATCTCTGATGTACTTAAAAGAGCAGGTGGGTTAAAGCAAAAAGGATTTGCTGCTGGTGCGGTACTGATTCGTAAAACCTATCGTGATTTATCTGAATCTGACGCCACATTGGTAAACACCAAAACCAATTTGAGTAATGCTCAGAGTGGGAAAAGTTCACCCATATTATCATCCAGCGATACCAGCGTGATTAACGATTTATACAAAGAACAAAAACCGGTTGGTATTCAGCTCGATCTGATTTTACAAAAGCCAGGAAGTTCAGAAGATTTATTTTTGTTAGAAGGCGATATCATAAAAGTGCCTAAGCAATTACAAACCATACAAACCTTCGGAGCCGTAAATGTTCCAAAGCAAATAGTTTATTTCGATGGAATTAGTTTCAGAGATGCATTAAGAGAAAGTGGCAGGTACAGTATCAATGCATCTAAAAAAAATTCTTATGTCATTTATCCAAATGGTCAAGTTCGTAAAACAAAAAGTTATTTATTCTTCCGTTCTTATCCTTCCATTAAACCAGGTACCGAAATTTATGTATCTGCTAAAAAACCAAAAGCAAAATTATCTACAGGAGAAGTGATTGGAATTGTTTCGAGTTTAACTTCTTTGGTTACAATTTTAATTGTATTGGCCAATACAACAAAATAAACATTCATGCAACCTAAAAATACAGTTCCCACTCTTAAAGTAAACGATGTAATGGATGAGTTACAGGCTTTTTTAGTATACCTATTATCCAAAGCAAGATTATTTTTAGGATTAATGGTATTAGGGTTGGTGCTTGCCTTTATTTATAGCCTGATTCAAAAACCTAAATTTGAAGCCAAAGCTTCTTTTATCTTAGAAGAGAAAGCAGGTGGAATGGGTGGTGGATTGTCTGGGCTAGCTTCTCAATTTGGATTTGATGTAGGTAGTTTAACAGGAAGTGCCGGATTATTTGCAGGGGACAATATTTTAGACATTATTAGATCGCGTACCATTATAGAAAAAGTATTGCTCACTAAAGTAGATAGTAGTAAAGCTCCCAAGGGAGAAACACTAGCTGATTTATTTTTGCAATGGAGCAAACTAAAAGATAAATGGGCTGATAAACAAGGGCTCAGTGCTGTTAGTTTTGGTTCGGCTATCAGCGGCAAGCCCAATAATCGTTTGCAAGACTCTGTATTGTTAGTGATCTACCAGAAAATCATCAAGAAAAATCTAGCAGTAGAGCGCTTGAATAAAAAAGGCTCGATCATCGAAATAACAACTACTTCATCAAATGAAGTATTCTCTAAATTATTTACAGAACGATTGGTTTTAGAAACCATTCGTATGTATGTAGATTTAAAAACCAGCGTTGCTACAAGAAATATCAGTCGCTTAGAAAAAAGATCAGATTCATTAATGGATCTACTTAATAATAAATCATATAAATCTGCAGCATTGCAAGTATTAGATGCCAATGCCGCTTATAAAACAACAGCAGTGCCGGTAGAAGTGTCTCAAAGAGATAAATCGGTTACATATGCTTTGTATTCTGAAGTAATGAAAAATTTAGAAGCCAGCAGAATGGGTTTAGCTGGTCAAACACCTGTAATTAATATGCTCGATCAGGCTCGTTATCCTTTAGAAGATCAACAACGCGCCCTCTGGTTGTTATTATTAATTGGCGCCGGTGCTGGTTTTGCTATTGCTTTCTTGATTGCTTTTTATACCTACCGTTGAAAAGAATCTTTTTATTAAGGGCCTATGGCGATTTTATAGTTGCGCTGCAATCGCTGATTCATAGTTCAGCAATAGCATCTTATGAATTAGTGGCTTCTTTACACCATCGCCCTTTATTCGAAGCCTTACCTGCTTCGTTGATTCCTGCCAATTTAAATATTCGTTTTGTTGATTTCGGGATTGATGGCCCCATGTTAAGGGCTTTTACCAATCGGCATGTATTGAATTGGAAAACTATACGCGAACTAAAGGCAGTGGCTGATTTTTGTAAACAAAATCCTACAGCATCAGGTGGAGATTTTATGGAGAATACGCATCGTAAATTGTTATTGGAAATGGCAACTGGTATTCGATTCAATACAATTGCAGGGTCTATAGATGTGTACAAGCAATATCATCATTTTTTTAAATCTTCACCTCCAACAATTCAATTTGATCGGGTATCAATAAAAAAGATTTTGATTCTACCTACAGCAAGGATTACTAAAAGAAATATTCCAGCATCTATAATCAATACTATTGCTGCAACGCATAAAGATCATTCGGTTAATATCGCTTATTTTAAAAACTCCAAAAATGGTGGGTTGGTGTATTCCAATTTTTCAGAACTTGTAGGTTTAATTTCAGACGCCGATTTTATTTATGGTGCTGATAGTTTGCCCATTCATTTGAGTTATTTATTACAAAAGCCACATGCTATTATTTATCCAGAAGGTGGTTCGCATCAGTTCTTTACCCCATTTGCATTAGATAATGCACAACATTTTAATTTTAATCATTTTAATTGAGATCATTTATCATTAGTGCTGCTATTGAAACAGCTCGAGCAGCCAATATTATTCAATTGCAAAAGCAATTGCCAGATACAATATTAGTTGAAGCTGTTTATCCATCCTTCACTAGAGTTCCATTTATTCAACAACTAATTGATTGCTCAAAAATAAGAACAGGTCAAGCTTTGCTGCCTGCTGAGATTGGTTGTTTATTAAGTCATAGAAAAGTTTGGCAAATAATAATAAAGATGGACCTTGCCAATGATGAGCAATGTTTAATTCTTGAGTCGGATAGTTTTATAAATGATATTGAATTAGTGAAAGCTTTGTTTACATCAAAAGGATCGCTACAACAATACGATCTATTTTTTTTCGGCGCCTGGCTCGGTCACATGAAGTTATTTCGCAGTACAAAACGCCAATTAAACAATCGATTCAGCATAGGAGAACCATTTATTAAAACAGTTTACTGTACCTATGGTTATTCTGTCAATAAAAAAGCGGCGGCCTATTTGCTTCAGCAAACAAAAAAAATCGGTTATCCAGTAGATCAATTTAAACAATTTATTGAACCGGGTGGCATTCGAATAGGAGGGGTTGTTCCTGAATTAATTAGTGCCGGAACAATGGGTAGCTATATCAATCAAACCAAAGCCAAACAATGGCAGAGAAACGTATTCATGAATTCACTCGACATTAAAAATAATATCATTTGTTTTTTTAAATGACCCCGCTTAGAAAACTATATTTGGATTTTTATCTCTTGGTATATGCACTTTATGCGTATTTCAACAAAGGTATTGCCTATAGTTATTTAGCAGAAATATTGTTGGTCATCGGTATGGTATGGTTTATAAAAGATTTGAGAAAAGTAGAATTGATATGGAACCGTTCCATGCAATTATTGGTAGCATTTCTAGTTGTTTCGGTTATCTATATTGCAAGGGGGATAGGTAAATATCCGTTCATAGATATCATTCGAGATTCCTTCATGATCAATTACGCAGCATTTGTATTGGTGCTATTATTAATGAAAGATCATATTGAATATATTAAATCGGGCTTGTATACTATTTACAAGTGGTATCCAATTGTGGCGCTGATCTCTTTTTTACTGATCTCCTATGTTCCTTTTTTTGAAACCTTTTCATTGTTCAGTGGATTTCCCTTGCTATTATATAAATATAATGATATGGGGGTTCATCTTTTAATTACCAGCTTGTTGATGATAAACGGGAATATTTCTATTAGCAAAAAACATGCAATAGTAAATAGTATCATTATTATTTATCTAATCTTAGTAGTATCTGCTTACAATAGATCTGGTATGGTGGCATATATTGCAGGGGCAGTGGTATTTTATTTTTATGCTAAAAATGAAAATATCAAAAACTTTGTAAAACATAATCTTCGATACCTCCCGTTATTGCTAATTGTAGCTGTTTCTTTATATACAGCAACTAAAGTGCAGGAAAACTTTCAAGGTAGAAAAATTGGATTAGGGCAATTGCAAGAAAATGTAGTAAGTATTTTAAGTACCAATACTGAAGGAACGCTCAACGATAATAAAGTATGGCGACTAACTTGGTGGGCCAAAATCATTGATGATAGTTTTTCTTCAGCCAATAATTTTTTAATTGGTAGGGGCTTGGGAATGAGTATGGCAACAGTCAATGAAATTGTTACAGAAGACGATTCATTAAGGTCTCCTCATAGCATACATTTGAATTTGTTGGGTAGATTTGGATATCCCTTTTTTATAGCTTGGCTTTTCTGGATCTACTTAGTACTCGTAAATATTTTCAAGAAAACAGCTTCACAATACAGCATTACATTATTGGCCATTCTTGCTGCATTTATCATCAATGCCAGTTTTGATGTATACTTTGAAGGCCCGATGGGAGCATTTCCTTTCTGGACCTTCGTTGGTTTATTTTATATTAATGAAATGAAAGAAGAGCAACCCGCCATAGTAGCTGCATGAAAAAAGTAAAATCACTCATACAATCCAATTCGCGGTACCTGTACAATTTGTGCTCTACTTTTTTGTCACAGATAATCAGTGCGCTATCTATACTCATTCTGACGCCTGTTTTGTTAAATAGACTAGGAGCTGCCGATTTTGGTGTTTACGGAGTTATATTAAACGTGGTAGTATTTGCAGGGGTATTCGATTTTGGCTTGAATATTGGTTTATTGAAAAAATTAATACACCAGTCTAAAGAGTCGGAACAATTGATCAATACCTTGTTTTATTTTTTTATCCTATTATTATTTGTAGGTGCACCTATATGTTATTGCATATATTTTTTTAAATTAGTAAAAGTAGATTCTGCTATTTTGTTTTATGCAGTCATAACTGCTATATTGATCACTCAAAACATGTTGGCCGCGCTTTTAGATGTAATCATTCAATCTTCTAATAAAATTTTCATAGGCAAAATAATTAGAGTCGTTAAATTAGTGTTGGAGTTTATTTTTATTTTAATTCTCTCTGCTTTTTATTCAGTTCAAGTATTATTATTAGTAAGTGTTTTGGTCAACATTATTTACTTAGCATTATTGTATTTCTATGCACGTAAAGAGTTTCCATTTCATTTAAAGTTTAATAAAGTCTCTTACATCCTTTTTAAAGCTCATATTATATATAGTTTCTGGTATTTCCTTACTTCAGTAGCGGGTATGTTGGTATTTAATTCACAAGTTATTTTAATGAATTTATTTGTTGGATCCGAAGGTGTTGCTAAATATTTGATCGTTACCCGTTTCTTCGATATCATCCGAATTGGAATTTCTAATTTCACCATTGTTTTGTTTCCACGATTGGCCAATATTCAGGCAGAAGGAAATTGGGTGTTAATCACCAACTTGTTTTTCAAATCCTTAAAACGGGTAACTATTTTTGCTTTTTTCATTTTCCTTATTACGTACTTTTTCGGAATGCCTTTCTTTTTAAAATGGAGTAAATTCCCAGATGCAGAAATGGCATCCTTATTTACTTTATTTGCAGTGTTCATTTTCTTTATTGTGATCGATAATGTTTCCGCTATTTATATAAGTGCATTAAAATTAAATAAACTCCCTACCATTGTATCAATAGGGCAGGGAGTACTTGGTTTGATCTTGGGTTATTTTTTATTAAAAGAATTCGGGATAATTGGAATGGCAGCAGGTTCTTTAATTGCTTTACTCGCTACCAATTTTATTTTTAATCCCTGGTATTTGATTCAAAAATTTAAAGAACATATTCAATTGCAAAAAACTGTATCATGATTGCCGATTTGATTTATGACATTGGCATGCACATGGGCGAAGACACTAAATTCTATCTCAAAAAAGGGTATAAAGTTATAGCTGTGGAAGCCAACCCTGCATTAGTAGCAGTTGTAAGTACCGAATTGAAATCATTCATTGATGCTGGTAAGTTGATCATTGTAAATGTGGGCATAGCAGAAAAAGAAGGATCGATGACTTTTTACAGAAATGACCATGAATTAGAATGGAGTTCATTCGATAAAGCCATTGGTACCAGAGACAATACCCCTTTTACTGAAATGCAAGTGCCATGCAGAACAGCAGCTTCACTTTTTTCAGAATACGGAATACCCTATTATCTCAAAATTGATATTGAAGGCTATGATCCGATTTGTATCAATGGAATTGAATCTGTTGATACCGCTCCAGCTTATATTTCTTGTGAAGCATCTTCCATTGAATGCCTAGAGGCTTTAGTTGCTAAAGGGTATAGGCAATTTAAATTGATCAATCAGGCAAGAAACTTTACTGTGTATAATTTGGCTACTGAGAAAAATGGGCTAGGTAATTTCATTCAGCAAAAATGGAATCGAGCAAAAATTCGCTTGCAAAAAATGATTCCATTCAAATACAATTTTGGCACTTCTGGTCCTTTTGGAGAAGATACTCCCGGCCCTTGGATGGATGCAGATTATATTCGTGAAGCATATTATCAATTTTATTCTATTCAAACGAATCAACCTATAAATGGGTTGAGTTGGTTTGATATTCATGCAAAAAAATCATGGTCAAAGTAGCAGGCATAAAAATGTATGATGGCAATCTCAAAACACTGATAGCTGAAATGATTGTTCAATGCCAATCAACAGATAAAAATAATTATTGCATCAGTGCTACCGGTGCTCATGGTATTGTAGAAGCCAATAAAAATCCTTTCTTTAAAAAAGTACTGGATGCTTTCTTTCTAAATATTCCCGATGGAATGCCCACTGTTTGGGTAGGTCATTTAAAAGGGGCTAAAAAAATGCGTCGCTGTTATGGCCCAGACTTCTTTAAAAAATTATTGGTTGCCACTGCAGATCGGCCCATTCTTCATTTTTTCTGTGGTGGTAAAGAAGGTATTGCCGAAAATCTACGATTGAATTGTGCCGAAAGATTTGGTAACAGCCATGTGGTAGGAACTTTTTGTCCTCCCTTTAGAGAAATGACCGACGCCGAATTGATTGCCCTTGGCCAAACAATCAATAATTCCCAGGTAGACATTGTTTGGATTGGCTTAAGTACCCCTAAACAAGAACAATTTGCCCTAAGATTGGCAGAATTTACAAAGACAAAGTACATTATTACAGTAGGAGCCGCCTTCGATTTTCACACAGATCAAGTGAAACAAGCCCCCAAATGGATGCAAAAATCGGGTTTGGAATGGTTTTTTAGGCTATTGATGGAGCCAAAAAGGCTTTTTAAGCGTTATTTTGAAATAGTTCCCCAATTCATTTGGCTAAATATCAAAGAATTTGTTGATTTTTGCTTACTCAAAAGAAAGGTTACATGAAGAAAGTGTTAGTATGTGGGGCAGGAGGGTTTATTGGTGGTCATTTGGTGAAAAAACTAAAAAGACAAGGCCATTGGGTGCGTGGGGTAGACTTAAAAATGCATGAGTATAGTAAATCTCCTGCTGATGAATTTATTATTGGAGATCTAACAGAACAATCTTTTGTAAAAAAAGTTGTTGATCAACCATTTGATGAAATTTATCAGTTGGCAGCAGATATGGGTGGGGCTGGTTATCTATTCACTGGTGAGAACGATGCAAATGTGATGCATAATTCAGCAATGGTGAATTTAAACATCATTCAACAAGCCAATTTTGTAGGAGCAAAAAAATTATTTTATTCTTCTTCCGCTTGTATTTATCCATCTTATAATCAAGAAGATCCTGCCAATCCAAAATGCTCTGAAGAATCTGCATATCCTGCATCACCAGATAGTGAATATGGATGGGAAAAACTATTCAGCGAACGTTTGTATTTAGCATTCAATAGAAATTACGGAATGGATATTCGGATTGCTCGCTTCCACAATGTTTTTGGGCCAGAAGGAACCTGGAATGGTGGAAAAGAAAAAGCGCCTGCAGCCATTTGTAGAAAAGTTGCAGAAGCAGACGATAATGGAGCAATAGAAGTTTGGGGAGATGGATTACAAACAAGATCATTCTTGTACATTGACGAGTGCTTAGATGGAGTAGAAAGATTGATGGAGTCCGATTTTATAGGTCCGGTGAATATTGGTTCAGAAGAAATGGTTTCTGTAAATCAATTGGCTGAACTAGTAATGCATATTGCCAATAAGCCTTTGCACATTAACAATATTGAAGTATCCCATACAGGTGTAAGGGGTAGGAATTCTGATAACAAACTCATCAAAGAACAGCTCAATTGGGCTCCCAGCAAGCCTTTGGAAGAAGGATTGAAAAAAACCTATGAATGGATTGAATCACAGGTTCATGCATTTAGTGCAGCGGAGCTAACCCGATAATCATGCGAAAATTCCTGATTCGTTTTTTAAAGCCTCTTAAAAAATATTATTACCAATTTTCTTTTGATTGGCAAAAGCGTGATTCCCTTAATCAGCAATTGCAAGTGCAAATACTAAATCAATATAGAATACTCAAACAGCAAAACAATTTACCTCCTTTAAATGAAACTGGGTTTAGGGTATATTCACAATTTGAAGAAGATGGGTTGTTATTGTATATTTTTTCGGTAATTGGTTTTGGATCGAAGCGAGTAGTAGAAATGTGTTGTGGCGGTGGAATAGAATGTATGGCTACCAATTTGATCATTAATCATGGCTTTGAAGGATTTTTGTTTGATGGGAATCCGGCAAATGTTGCCAATGCCAATGCTTTTTTTAAAAGTAAACAAGACTGTTTATTGTATAGCCCGCGTATACATAACGCGTGGATTACTAAAGAAAATGTAAATGAATTACTAAATAATATTGGCGCTACTGGTGAAGTAGATTTGTTATCACTGGATATTGATGGCAATGATTATTGGATCTGGGAAGCCATGGATGCTATACAACCAAGGGTTTGTATTTTCGAAACGCAAAATGTGATCCCTTCCGATTTAAGTATTACCATTCCTTATAGCCCTAATTTTTATTGCTGGGATAAAAAAGGCTACGAACAAGATTTTAGATCTGTTTCTTTATTGGCTATGACCAATTTGTCTAAAAAGAAAGGCTATCGCTTAATTGGCGCACACCGTCATGGTTTTAATGCTATTTACATGCGCAACGATATTGGTTTGAATGAATTTCCGGAAGTATCTGTTGAATCGGTACATCAAAATTATTGGACCAAATATTGCCAAGCAACCATTTGGCCACATGTAAAACACATGGGATGGGAGAATGTATAGTCGTCTTTGCCTGGAATGGCAAAGACAAACCCTTTCAATATATTGAATGGAATACAGATCCGCATTTTCAAGTATGCTTATTTAATTATTCAGGAAACAACGCTGTTCCTGAACTTCCTCCAAACACCAGGTTTCACACTTTATTAAATACCAGGACTGAATTCAAGGGCAGTTTGATCAATGAAGTGTCTAAGTATTTTAAAGCAAATGCTGCGATTGATTATGTCGGTTTCATTGATGACGATTTGGCAATCTCCATTTCAGGGATCAATCAATTATTTGAAATAGCTTATCAAGAAAATTTGGATGCATTTCAACCGGCTACAACTCCTCAGAGTTATATGAGTCATGCATTCACATTACAAAAGCAAAATTGTATTTGGGAGCCAACAGATTGGGTAGAGATCATGTGCCCATTTTATAGAAAAAATATTTTTGATGCAGCTGCAGAATTTTATCCAGCTTGTATTTCTTCTTATGGTATTGATCGTTATGCCATTCCTTATTTTCAAAAATTATTAGGCTGCGATAAAACGGCCATCATTCATGCGGTACCAGTTACACATCTAAAGCCCATCACCAATGGCAATCGATCATTTTCAAATGGTTTGTCTGCTATTGAAGAAGGAGAGTTGATAAGAAAGGAATTATTGCGGAGGATCAAACAGTCGAATGCGCATTTGTTTTCTCAGCAATTTTTAAAAAATGTATTCGAGTACAGAACATTCAGATGGGAAAAATGGCGTTGGGATTTGAAACGATTGATAGGATATAAAAGTAAATAAGCTATTTTAGTAATTATGAATTGGACCAGACTTCGAAATTTCTTATGGATAGATACAAGATTTAAATTTATTGGCAATTTGCCTTTGAATGCAAATTTATTAGATATAGGAAGCTCCAATGGCGAAACAATTAACCATTTTAAAGAAGCAAGACCAGACTTAGTTTTATTTTCTACAGATATAGAAGGGCAACCAGAAAATTTTCATACTGAGATTCAGTTTCAACGTGCTGATATAACTAAAGATATTTTGCCTTGGTTGGATCAATCCATGGATGGCATTACCTGTATGCATTTGGTAGAGCATATTAATTCCTTCGACCATTTTTTTAAGGAATGCTTTCGTCTATTAAAGCCAGACGCTTCATTGTATATAGAAACCCCACATCCTAAAACATTGCATCTATCGATGCCATACACCGACCTGGCAGGAAAATTTACCTATAATTTTTGGGATGATCTTACCCATGTTCAAATAATGCCTATCGGAAAAATTGCAGCACTCGCTGCCCCTCATGGATTTTCCGTGACCAAAGTAGGTACTTCCCGTAATTGGCTATTCGCCTTCTTATTTCCCTTCTCTTTTCTATTGCCTTCTCGCAAAAAAATCATTTCCCGCGTTCACTTTATCGGATGGAGTAGTTATATTATTCTGAAGAAGAATTAATTACTGCCCTTTTACAATTTCAAGAATTTCCCTGAGACTATTTTCCCACTAATTTGGTCTACCAGTTGTAAAATATATAAACCAGGCAAAATATTAGCTAAGTCTATAAATTTGTTTTGCATAGAAATAGTTTTTTCTACAATTAGTTTACCATCCAATGAATAAATCCGTGCATTTTTAGTGGTGAATTCACCATTAATAGTTAATCTGGAAACAACTGGATTGGGATAAAGCGAAATTGATTTTCCATCCAAATAAATACTACTGCTACTAAATTGTAAATAGGATGCTTCATTCATGGTTAGTTCAATAGTCCATTTTCCTGCAGAAAGTGCAATTGTATACTCTGTTGAATCTGATGAAAATTGAATACTGTTTTTGCCCAAAGGAGTCAAACTATTTTTCTCCTTGTATATAGCTCCATTAATTGAAATATCAGCATATTCTGCAGCTAAAACCAAATCGGTTTTTGCATTAGTAGGAAGCTGAATGATATGACTTATGTTTTTTCCTTTTCTAGCAAAACTACTCATCATTACTCCATTTTGTGTTGGCACTGTTGCAGTGCTATTATTTAATTTTCCATAATTTGGCTTTATCAGCATATTGCTAAATCCTTTTGAAGTAGGTCTTATACCGTGTATCCATTTAGGAAATAAATAGAGTGCTGCCCCACTCCAGCCATGATTAGGTGTTTTGGCTAATTTATTCTCTTTAGGCGTTTGCCAACCTTCCCATACAGTTGAACTGGTTTGAGATTGTATCATACTCCCATATCGATTCTTAAAACGTATTAATGCCAATTCTTGTTTGCCGATTGTACATAGGGCTTCAAAAATAAATTGCTCCATATACGGACTTGCATTGTGCACAGTTTCAAAAACTTCTATTAACGTTGCATAATCTTTCTTTTCTGCAACACCATTTAAAATTGAAAATGCTTGTACTCGCTCGTCAGGTGAATTAATATTGTTATTAGATGCATAAAAACCACCCCTCCATAAGTTTTTTCGGATCGCAACTTTTAAATCTTGATAAGTCTTTTCATAGAAAATAATACCAGCTGCGTCATTCACCATTTTGCTGAGTACTTTCATCGTTTTTATGCTGTTTAAGAAAAGCATATTGTATAATGCCAACTCATCTACATTATCTCCCCAATCTCCCCAATTCCATCTATTACCGCCCTGTCTTGGAAGAATCAAACCATCGCTATTATATTGCCAGAAACTAAAATTGAGTTTTAATGAAGGGTAGAGCTCTCGTAACATGGCCGTATCTCCCGATTGCAATAAATAATTTTCAATGCCATATTCACTGATCAACAACAAGGTTTGATCTGGAATTTCAATATTGCTATTACCAATAGGAATGATAGAATAAAAATCGTGAACGGGTGTTCTCCAACTGGTAAACTCATGGAACCATTTATTGGATAAAGCTTTTGCTCTATCATCTAATGTATACAAAGATTGCAACGACAAGGAAACCAGGTCCCCCGTCCATCCACCACGCTCCCTGTCAGGGCAATCCATCCAATTATCTCTCATAGACAATGTGAGTGTATTCAATGATTTTTTCCAAAGGGTATTTAAGTTTTCATCGGAGGAAGTAAATTGTCCTATGGCTTCCGTTGCATATTGAGATTTTTTATAACTCAATTGTTCCACTTTTATTCCAGCAGGAATTTCATAATACACCATTTCTCCATTCAACCACAAAGGGCAATCAAATTCCTGCAAACCAGGTTTTGTAATGTATTCTACTTGTAATATGGGTTCGAAATTGAGTAAGTTATTATCTGTGTATATTTTTATTTTTTCACCCCCAGCAGTAGCGTTGATTTTGAGATAAGGATGCATTTGAATATTTTGTGGCAACTTCATTTTATACACAGTATTTGCGTTGGATGATGATATTGTACTATCTGTGTATTTACTTAAGTTGCTAAATTGGAAAAAAGGAATGGGTCTTGCTACTAATTCTCCCCAAGTAGCATCCCCTGCAGCACCAATTTCAATGGCTTGTTTAAATGGGATGGAAAAATCGGTTTTCCAATTACCAATTTCTTTGCTGGCATCGTATCGTAAACTCGATTCTGCTAATCGAACATTGGGTTGAAGTTCTGCCATTTGATAAGCTAGTAAAATTTGAGCTTGCCAGGATTGATCTGTTGCGATTGTGCTCATTGATGGAAGTGATTGTACCAACAATCCTGCTTTGCCACTGCTCAAATGCGAATAACCACTTTTCCCAAAATGCCATACTAAAACAGCAATACTATTTGATCCGCTTTTCAAATAAGGTTCGATATTAATAGAGTCAATATAAGTTCCAGTTCTAGACGGACCTCTCTTTAATCCCCCTTCTTGAATGATTACAGTGCCATTTATCCAAAGCCAATACTTTGTATCAGATGCTATACGAATTGGAGCAGTAGTTGGAACCTGTGTTAGGGTAATGTTTTTTCGAAATGCAATCCAGGTGTTTGTATTATTTACACCCGGTTCGTTGCTTGTGATCCATTTCCCCGTGAATGGTTGGGCTATTGAAACAATTGTTCCTAATATTAAAAAGAGTATTAAGAAAATGAGTCGTTTAAAATTCATATTGTTTCTTTATCTCAAGCCAAAAGCAAGCCCAATCTGTAATGTATTATTGGTGGCAGTTGTTCCGTTTGCAAGGGTTTGTTTCAAATACTGATAACTTCCGGTAAAATAAAAATTATTGATCCACTCATAAGAGGCTTGAAAAAAGATATCACTTCTTTTCTTTTGAAAGTCAAATAAAAATCCTGGTTGAGGAACTGCATTATATTGTTGTGCTATTGTACCTGCTCCTCCTTTGCGAATATGTTGAAAACGCAAATAAGTTTTTAATCGGGGAATAGGGGTGAACTTTAGAAAAAAAGTAGATCTGTCAAAATTATTACCCATCCAATCTCCTAGAGCATAATTATATTGGGTATAAAATTGAGCAGGTATTAAGTTGCTATATACAAATGGATTTACTCGGGTATATTCTGCCCCTAATGTTAGGTAAGGAATGAATACATCAGTTACGGAACCCCCAATAGTATAACCCAATTGGTTTCTGGCATTTGTTCTATTAAACATTTCTGAAACCCTGATTTCATCAATAAATAATGAACCATATAAATGAGTGTTCTTTAAATGATTTCGTGAACTGACTTGAACAAAAAATTGTCCATTAGAACCTGCATTTAATAAGTAATTGCTTCTATTATTGTCATATACTTTGAAAAAATTCACAGGTATTAAAAAACCAATATCCAGTTTATCGCTATAAACAATAGATTCTCCTAAGGCAATGTCCAATCCTTTTGTTGGTTTAAATATCAAAGTATGCGAAGCCATGTATTTGGGTATATACTGAATACGTACTTCACCTGTTCCTGTTCCTATAGTTCCTGTGTTATAGCTCGCATTTGAATCTATAATATTAGAATTCAACCACGCATGGGTATAATTAAACTGCAGCCATTTAAAAGGCTTGTAATCAAATCGAATTTGCGGATAAGTAGGTGCTTTATCAGAAAGTACAATTCTTCCGTTTTCTCCATAACCCCATAATAAATGATCTTTCCCAACACTGATAGAACCATTATTCCATGAATAACTAACACTTGCCCTGATCTCACTAAAATTTTGATTAGTAGCGCTTGGGTTATATAGTTTAATAATGCCAGGCTCTGGACTCTCTTTTCTAAATGTATCAATTCCCTTTCCTGTTTCTGTATAATCTCTATAATAAAATTGAAATCCAAACCTTTTTGATTGTCCCCAAAAATTAACGCCATTGCTCATTTGCGTAATACTCTTTCCACTACCAGTAATGCTTGTTACTCCTCCCATCGGATCGGCATTGAGTTGAAAGTCTTTGGTATTGATAAAAAGGCCTCTTAAGCGTTTGTTTACATCTTTTTTTATTAAATGAACTTTATCCGAGTCATTGGCATTGATCGGGCGGAATTCCTGCAAATAAAAGGCAAGCTCTTTTTTTTCGAGCGAACTTAATTGAGCTGATTTGCTTTCTAATTCCAGCAATAAACTCCCTATTTGATTGCGGCTAATTGGTCTGATGATATCCTGAAAATCAATCAATCCTTTTTGTGACAATCTATATAAATAAGGATAGACTTCACTGTTTTGATTTTCCCAAATAGTTTGGGCATTGCTATTGAATGTTGCAAAAGCAAAAAATACAATGCAACATAATTGTATAATTTTAATACGCATTCTGATCGCCTCTTATAATATTGATAACTGTCTGTAAAATAATTTGGCAATCGAGCCAGAAAGTCCATCGATGTATGTAGTATAAATCGAAATTCACCCTTCTTTGCATATCACCTGAATTCTTGGTTTCCCCTCTGCAACCATTTACCTGAGCCCATCCACTGATACCAGGTAATACTATGTGACGCAACATGTAGTTCTCTACTGTTTGCATGGATTCTATATTCAATGGTGTTGGATGTGGTCGTGGTCCTACAACGGACATATTGCCTAATAATACATTAAGAAATTGAGGCAGTTCATCTAGATTGGTTTTTCGCAAAACTTTTCCAATCCAGGTAATTCTAGGATCATTTTTTGTTGCTTGCTGATATTTTCCATCCGCATCCACATCAACACTTTCTTGCACCATTGTGCGAAATTTATAGCAAATGATTTTTTCATTATTCAAACCCCATCTTTCTTGTTTAAAGAATACAGCTCCTCTTGAGGTAAGTTTGATAAATAAAGCAATTAAGGGGAAGAGTATAATTCCAACCGTTAAAAAAACCAATAATGAAAATACAATATCAAATACTCTTTTCAATAAACGATTTTGCCATTGGTCCAATGGTAATTCCATTACACTGATAGTAGGCATCATACCAATATTATCTACAGCAATTGCAGATGAAGCATATTGTTGTAAATCTGGTAAAATTCTCACTTTGGTTCGATGATAGTCACAAACTTCCATACATCGCTGTATATTGGAATAATCACTATTATGTAATGCAATCACCACCTCATCAATGGCTTGTGTTTTTAATACATTATTGAGGGCCTCTATATTGCCGTAGTATTTGCAACCATTTATTTTTGCAGGTTGTTCATCAATTATTCCAACACATTCATAACCATAATAATAATATTTATTGATGGTTTCATAGTAATTTATTGCAGAAGGAGTGGAACCTACTAGTAAAATTTTATCGTATAATTTACCTTGGTGAAGTGCAGCATGAATACTTTTTCTCAATAAGTATTTGATAGTTGAAATTGCAATAAAAATATAGACCAGGTAAGTGCCAAAAAATCCAACCGTATATGGGGGGTTTATATCTATGAAAAATAAGGTTGAACTTAGAAGTATAGATAACAACAAAGTGTTATAGGTAATAAAAATAATTTCTTCTGAAAATTTATTAGATCTTCTATCGGCATACAACTTAGAGAACTGCGAAAGTAAATACCAGAAACCAATTGAAAACAACATAAATAGAAAACTAAACCCTGCATTCAAATGCCCATAATGTACAAATACAGCCACTATATATGCCATCATTATAGCCAATGCATCGGCTAAGTAACGTGTGATGTTATAGTAACGCTGTTTTTTCTTCATAGCATTAGCAGTGGCCTTTCAACTCGAAAGGTCTTCAAATTGGGACGTGAAGTTAACTAAAAAGCCTCAATCGGGTCAAGTTATGCCCTATCAAATAATTGTTTAATTTGATTGACTATCAATGGAATATGCCACAAAGGACTTGTTAAGTCCCAAAAATCGCTCAGAATATATCTCTGAATAAGGAAATAATGACTTTATTTCCTGCTTTGTCAATAGTTTAATTTCGGCTACTTGCTGCACCGCTTTGTCCATCTCTTTTTGTTTGGGGATATGACCTAAGCTAAAATGTTGGGTAAGCCATATGCGTAGTTTTATTGGTAAATATTGAAAAAAGGGGAATACCCAATGGGGCTCAATCGGAAACCAATAATTAGGGGTTTGAATAAAATGCCATTTAGCTACCCGCATAACTTCAGCCGCCATTTTTTGTTGATTTTCCCAAGAGTAAAGGTGTTCAATAACTGAATTTGAAAAAACCAAATCAAATTGATGATTTTTAATTTCACTTAAATTGGTTGCGTCTCCTCGAATGGCAATGAATGGGTATTCAACCTTTAGTGGGGTTTCTAAATTGAGTAATGTAATGGTAATTCCGGGCTCGTTGAACTCCATGGCTTTCCAAAAGTCTACAGTCCCTCCAATATCCAATATGCTTAATGGTTTTGGTAATTTTTTTAAAATAGATAAGAAAAATTGAAATCGCTTATTCCTGAATCGATGAGAAAGGGATTTACTATTGGTATTATCAGCAATTGTATTAACAAACTGTTTGAGCATGGGTGTCAAAAATAAGACTTCTCGTATTACATTTGCCAAATGCACATAAAACCAGTAAAAATCATTAATACTTCCGATAACCCATTACCTGAATATGCAACAACCGGTTCGTCAGGAATGGATTTAAGGGCTTTTTTAGCAGCTCCAATTGTTTTAGAGCCCATGCAGCGGATATTAGTGCCTACTGGATTATTTATAGAATTAACCCAAAATTTAGAAGCTCAAATAAGACCAAGAAGTGGACTGGCTTTAAAACAAGGCTTAACTTGCTTAAATTCTCCTGGAACAGTTGATGCAGATTACAGAGGAGAGATTAAAGTGATTTTGATCAATTTATCCAATGAAGCTCAAACCATCCATTCGGGAGATAGAATTGCCCAAATGGTCATTCAAGAAGTAGAAAAAATCAGTTGGCAATTGGTTGAACAAATTGACACAACCGATCGTGGTGCTGGGGGGTTTGGAAGCACTGGCAAGAAGTAAAATTAAGAAAGAAGAATTAAGAGATAAAAGATAAAAGATAAGAGATAAGAGATAAAAGATAGGAGAGAAGAATTAATTGATAGAAATAATATTTGTGGCAATTAAATTAAATGCAAATGAAAAAACTTATTCAAATACTTTTCTTGATAACCATTCTTGCTTCTTGTAAAACAGTCAAGAAAGTATCTGGCATTCAAGAAGCCATCAACAAAAAAGATACCAGTCAAACTGTAATGATTGTTGAAGCCCCAAAAGTAGACTCAGCTGCGATTGTTAAAAGTATTATGGATAAAGTGATCAAATCAAAAATTGATTTTAAAACTTTCAATGCAAAAATAAAAGTTGATTATGAAAGCGCTAATAACAGCGACAGCTATACTGGTTATTTAAGCATGATCAAAGACAGTGTAATTTATATACGAATAAAAGGCTCTTTTCTAGGGATATCTGCAGAAGGACTTCAAGTGAAAATCAATAAAGATTCTGTGATATTAGTTAAAAAAGTAGGCGAAAAATATGTACAAAGAAGGTCGATTGATTTTTTACAAGAGGCTACTGAAATTCCATTTGATTTTTACACACTTCAAGATATTTTGATTGGTAATCCTGTTTTTTTAGATAATAATATTGTGTCATATAGAGAAGGTAATGCTCAATTAACTGTATTAATGATCGGAGATATTTTCAAACACCTAATTACTTTGTCTAATTCAGATTTTTCTGTTGCCCATAGTAAACTCGATGATGTAGATATTCAAAGGAATCGAACCTGCGACATTAGTTTTATCAACTATGTGAACCTGGGGCCATATCGTTTCTCTACTTATCGCAATATTGTGGTTTCAGAAAAGTCAAAATTAGATGTAAACCTCGATTTCAAAGAATACACCCTAAACGAACCGTTAAAATATACCTTTGAAGTGCCAAAAAACTATAAGCGTAAGTAATTTAGTGGCTAATCATTCGTTAATTACATATTCATTTTAATTGAATTGCCCAAAATGATCAAAAAGTTCAGCATATTATTTTTTACTTTTTTCCTTATTGGTCTAGTAAGTTTTGCGCAAACAAGAGAAGAATTGCAAAAACGCAAACAGGAGATTGAACGTGAGTTGGAAGACTTATCCCGTCAATATGCTGAAACCCAAAACAATAAGAAAACTTCTTTGAAACAACTTGCTTTGATTAAAAAGAAAATCAATGCTAGGCAAGATTTAGTAAATGATATCAATAAAGAAGTAAGACAATTAGATGAAACAATTTATTTAAACGAAAGAGATATTTATCGATTAAAAAAAGAGTTAGATACACTAAAGCTCAAGTATGCGAAAAGTATTGTTTTTGCATATAAAAATAGAAGTAGTTATGAGTATTTGAATTTCTTGTTCTCTGCAGGAAGTTTTAATGATGCGATCAAAAGAATGACTTACCTAAAAAGTTATCGTCAAAATAGAGAAACCCAAGCCAATACCATTGCTAAGTCAGAACAGTTGTTAACTGAAAAAGTAAATACTTTAAGTATCAATAAAAAAGAAAGACTAAGCACTTTGCAAGTACAAAGCAAACAGTTAATCGTATTACAAGATGATAAAAAAGAGCAAGACCAAGTTGTTGCACAATTAAAAGGAAAAGAAAAAGAGTTAAGTGCTCAAATAAAGGAGCGAGAAAAGCAACGTCAGAAAGTATTGGTGGCAGTAAATGCTGTAATTCGAAGAGAGATTGAAGAAGCTAAAAAAAGAGATGAAGCTAAGCGATTGAAAGCGTTAGAAGATCAGAAGAAAGCCGCAGCTGCAGCTGCTGCAAAGCCAAATGATGTTGTTGCCAAAAACAATACCCCTTCAAAACCAATTAAAAAGGCCAATGATAATGAGCCTTCTACAGGAATGACATCAGTTTCTAAAGACAGAACCTATTCTCCTTTAGAGTCAACTCCCGAAGGCATGGAAATGTCTTTGAATTTTGAAAATAATCGGGGAAGATTACCATGGCCAGTGTCAAATGGTATAGTAACCATCGATTTTGGAGTCACCAATATGGAAGGAACTAAATTGGCTCAAAAATCTGATGGGATTGAAATTTCTGTTCCTATTGGTACAAATGTACGTTGCGTTGCAGATGGAGAAGTGGTGTATGCTGCAGAAGCTGCTGGGGAATTGATTGTAATTGTGAAACATGGAAAATATTTCACAGGGTATAAAAACTTGTCTACGCTATCTGTATCGAGAGAGCAATCCGTAAAATCAGGTTCAATATTAGGGAAATCTGGTACTTCAATTGATGGTGAAGGCGCCATTCTTTTTATGATTATGAACGACAAAAGCGTTTATCAAAATCCTAAGTCTTGGCTAAAAAGCCGTTAACCTTACTTAAATAAAAAATAACAAATGCAAAAACAGTCTGCATCCAAATTGCTTTGCAATTTGTCCAAAGGCCTGTTTTTGCATTTGATTATTTTCTAGTTCAATAAAATACATAAATGCCCTTTTTTAACGAGGCATAATTCTAGCATTTTTAAGTACGTAATATAAAATTGTTGACTTTAGTAAATTGCGAGCTTTGAATTTCTAAAAAATAGAAGAAAAAATAAAAGGGATTAAATAATCAGGCCTTTAGGCAAATTGCGAACTTTGAATTTCAAGAAAGTAAAGAAAAGGGGAAGGGGTTTAAAAATTAGGCCTTTATACAAATTGCGTAGCAATTTGGATGCAGACTAATTTTTAAACCCTTCACTTGTCTATATTTAAATTAGAAAAACTCTAGCAATTTGGATGCAGACTAATTTTTTATTTCCTTGAATAAAGCGTAAATTGTTGCAAACCACTTCCATGCAACAATTCATCTTATCCTTTGACCAAGGAACCACCAGTAGCCGCGCCATCATTTTCGATAAAAAAGGATCAATCATTGCTTCTGCACAAAAAGAATTCACACAGTTTTTTCCTCAACCAGGATGGGTAGAACACGATGCCAATGAAATTTGGAGTACTCAAATTGGCGTAGCTGCAGAAGCTATTTCAAAAGCCGGATTAGGGGTTAAAGAAATTGCTGCCATTGGAATTACCAATCAAAGAGAAACAACAGTTGTGTGGGATAAAACAACTGGTATGCCAATTTATAATGCCATTGTTTGGCAAGACAGGCGTACTGCCGATTATTGTGATGTATTAAAAAATCAGGGTCATGCGTCTTTGATCCAACAAAAAACAGGGCTCATTATTGATGCCTATTTTTCAGCAACTAAACTGAAATGGATTTTAGAAAATGTAGAGGGAGTGAGTCAGAAATTAGCAAATGGAGATTTATTGTTTGGTACTATAGATACTTGGTTATTGTGGAAACTAACCAATGGGAATGTGCATGCTACTGATGTTTCTAATGCATCCCGAACAATGTTGTTTAATATTCATTCACTTGAATGGGATAAAGAATTATTGGCATTGTTTAATATTCCCGAATCTGTTTTGCCTTCTATAAAAAGTAGCAGCGAAGTATATGGGCATACTCAGCATGTATTGGCAGCGCATTCAATACCTATTGCAGGAATGGCTGGAGATCAACAAGCAGCTTTATTTGGTCAGCAGTGTACACATCCTGGTATGGTTAAAAATACTTATGGCACAGGATGTTTTATGTTGATGAATACTGGAACAAAGCCGGTACAATCAAACAATCATTTATTAACAACGGTGGCATGGCAAATCAATGGAGAAACCCAGTATGCATTGGAAGGTTCCGTGTTTATTGCCGGCGCAGTGGTACAATGGTTAAGAGATGGATTGAAAATTATTAGAAGTGCAGCTGAAATTGAAACTTTGGCAGCCACTGTTGAAACAACAGAAGGAGTTTATATTGTTCCAGCATTTGCAGGACTAGGGGCACCATATTGGAACCAGCATGCAAGAGGAACTATAGTAGGAATTACCAGAGGAACAAACAGTGGACATATTGCTAGAGCTGCATTGGAAAGTATTGCTTTTCAAACAATGGATTTATTAAAAGCCATGGAAGCCGATTCTGGAATTGCTATTAAAGAATTACGAGTTGATGGAGGAGCTACAGCCAATAATTTATTGATGCAATTTCAAAGTGATTTATTACAAACGAAAGTGATCAGACCCATTACTGTTGAAACCACTGCTTTAGGCGCTGCGTATTTAGCCGGATTAGCAGTAGGATATTGGTGGGACACTAATGAGATACAGGAATTATGGCAAAAAGAAAGAACATTTACTCCAGCAATGAGTATTGAGTATAAGCAACAATTGGCAGCAGGTTGGGCTAAAGCTGTAGGAGCTGCAATGAGTTATTAATAATGAATTTTGAATGAACAGAGATGAGATGATTGCTCAATTGTATGAGCAGCCTAATTTTGATATAGTCATTATCGGAGGAGGTGCAACTGGGCTAGGTTCAGCTGTTGACGCTGCTTCGCGGGGGTATCGCACGCTTTTAATTGAGCAATATGATTTTGGTAAGGGCACTTCAAGCAGATCTACTAAACTGGTACATGGCGGAGTAAGGTATTTAGCACAGGGAAATATTAAATTAGTAAGAGAAGCATTACGCGAAAGGGGATGGTTATTAAAAAATGCACCCCATCTCACTTCTGTACAACCATTTATTGTGCCAGTTTTTAGCTGGTGGGAAAAAATCTATTATAGTATTGGGCTGAAAGTGTACGATTTATTGTCCGGAAAATTGAGTTTAGGTAAAACGATATTATTGAATAGAAAAGAAACAATAAAGCATCTCCCGTCTATCAATCCCAAAAAATTAGTTGGTGGAGTTTTATATTACGATGGCCAATTCAACGATAGTGTTTTATGTACTTCTCTAGCGGTTACTGCAGCTAAACATGATGCTATCGTTTTGAACTATGTAAAAGCGATTGGATTTGTAAAAGAAAAAGGAATGATTGTAGGAGTGGAATTGGAAGATATAATTGAAAATAGAAAACTAGTAGTTCAAACCAAATCAGTAATTAATGCAACAGGAGTTTTTACTGATGCTATTTTAAACATGGATGAGCCAACCGATGAAGTTTTAGTAACTCCATCTCAAGGAATTCACCTGGTACTCGATCCAAAATATTTTCTAGGAACACATGCAATGATGATTCCTAAAACCGATGATGGACGAGTCTTATTTGCAGTTCCTTGGCAAAACAAAATAGTAGTAGGTACAACAGATACGCCTATTCATATAATTGATATAGAGCCTAAGCCACTTGCTGAAGAAGTTGAATTTATTCTTGAACATTTCAATAGATATACTACAGCTTCTATTTCTCGCAATGATGTAAAAAGTGTTTTTGTGGGACTTCGCCCTCTAGTAAAAACCACCAATATGGGTTCAACCGCCTTGTTATCTAGAGATCATACTTTAGTGGTTGCGCCAAGCAGATTAGTTACCATCACAGGTGGCAAATGGACTACTTATAGAAAAATGGGTCAGGACGCGGTTGATAATGCCATCTTTGTTTCTAAACAAAATCGAAAAAAAGATTGCTTTACGCAACAGCTTGCTTTAGGAAACGAATCAGAAAAGCAAATTATCATTAATGAACTAATCAGACAGAATCCAATATTAGGGGAGAAACTCCATGCTCAATACGATTTTACAAAAGCAACTTTGATTCATGCAATACGTTACGAAATGGCCATTACTGTAGAAGATTTCTTAGCAAGAAGAATTCGTTTGCTTTTTTTGGATGCAAATGCGGCCATTGAAATATGTGATGAAGTTGCTCATTTAATGGCGCAGGAATTAAAAAAAGATGCCATTTGGGAAGAATCACAGAAACATTCTTTCAAAACACTTGCACAACAATATTTACTAGCGTAAATTAGAGAACGATTGAACCATTAAATTTTTTTTATGAATATTTATGTTGCTGAAGTACTTGGAACAGCTCTGTTGATTACTTTAGGAAATGGAGTTGTTGCAAATGTCATTTTACATAAAACCAAAGGGAATAACGGAGGTCTAATTGCCATTACATTGGGTTGGGCAATGGCCGTTTTTGTGGGCGTACTTGTATCAGCAAATGTAAGTGGTGCACATTTGAATCCTGCAGTAACTGTAGGTTTGGCTGTTATAGGAAAATTTGATTGGGCACTTGTTCCAGGATATATATTGGCACAATTAATTGGTTCTATGATTGGTGCTTTATTGGTTTGGATTATTTATCGCCAACATTTTGATGAAACAGCTGATGCTGCAACTCAATTGGCCGTGTTTAGCACAGCCCCATCTATTCGCAATGCACAACACAATTTTACTTCGGAGTTTTTGGCCACTTTTATTTTTATGCTGACAATTTTATTTATTACTAAATCATCCAATAGTTTAGGTTCGCTCGATGCTTTGCCAGTTGCTTTAGTTGTATTGGGTATTGGTTTAGGATTAGGTGGCCCGACTGGTTATGCCATTAATCCTGTAAGAGATTTAGGCCCCAGAATCATGCATAGCATTTTGCCTATCAAACACAAGGGAAGCAGCGATTGGCAATATAGTTGGGTGCCTGTATTTGGGCCATTAGCTGGTGCAATTACTGCTGCAGTGTTATATCAATTAATTGTCACTTCATAAACGGCAACTTAAATCCTACGGATAAAGTTTTTGGCTTTTTTAGTGGAGGCAATTGTTTTTGATATTCCGTATAATACATTTTCAATAAAATGATAAAATAGGAAATGATTAATGGGCCAAATATCAATCCAGTAATACCAAAATATTGCAAGCCCATAATTACTCCTAACACAGTTACGATCGGATGCACATCTGCCATTTTTTTGGCCAAAACAAATCGAATTATATTATCAATAGTTCCCAAAAAAAGGAAGCCCCAAACAAGTATAACAATTCCTTGCCAAGTTTGTCCTTGGGCCAATTGATAAACAGCAATAGGTACCCAAATTAAACCTGTGCCTATTATTGGAATAATAGATGCAAACCCTGTTAGCACTGCCCAAAATCCTGATTCATGCACCCCTGTAAATAAGAATGCTACATAAGCAAAAATTCCTTGTGCAACAGCAATTAATGGAACACCCACTGCATTACTGAAAGTTTGCGCTTTTAATTCTTGTCCAAAAATGCTGATCTTTTCTCTTTTAAATGGAAGGTATAATAAGATAGCAGCTTCCATTCGATTGATATTCATGATCATGAAATATAAAAAGAAATACATCATAGCTATAGAACTCAATAAATTCAATCCTTGGTTTAATAATGACGATAAAAAATCGGTTATCAATGATTGGATCTGTCCTAAGTTTTTTTCTGATAATAATGTAAAATGAAACTGGTCTCTGATTTGTACATCCAAATGCTTGAGCGGTTCTATAATTTGATTGGTATTTTGCGAAACCGTTAACGCTTTTTTATAGAGCATCGCTACCATCAATGAAAGGGGAAGTAGAATAATAAAAAATGAAATGATAATTACTAAAGTAGCTGCAGCACTCTTACTCCATTTTCTTTTCCTTGTTAACCAATTTACTGGTTGTTTGCTAAGTACATAAAACATGACTGCTGCTAAAAAAGCAGTCGTGAACGCCGACAAACTATAAATCAGAAAAACTCCAATCAATAGAATGAAAGCCAGAAAAAAGTAACGGTTTATTTTATTGTCTTGTAGCATTGTTGTAACTTGTAACAAATGTATCGATAATGAGCGAAAACAATAAATTCACTGCAGGATTGTTATTGGGCGCTTTGGCAGGAACTGCCTTGGCATTATACCTGAATAGTGAAAAAGGTAAGCAATTGTTATCTGATATTCAACTTGACGCAGCTTCTTTAAAGTCCGATATAGATGTAGGAATAGATAAAGTAGATGAATCATTACAAGATATGCTTTCTAAAGCCAGAAAATTGGTAACAGAACTCGAACAAAAATTAGGAGACACTCAAACTGCCTAAAATGACGGACTCAAATCCATTTTTCAACGAATCAAAAAAAGAGATTGAGAGTTACCTCGAAAATAGGGCTCTTTTGATAAAAATGCAGGCCATAAGTACCAGTTCACGTCTTGTAGCCAAACTGGTTGTTGGAATGGTTCTAGGACTCTTGGGTTTTTGCCTTATTTTCTTTTTGAGTATTATGGCAGGTTATTTTTTTGCCGATTTAACCGGGAGTTTATACATTGGATATGGTATTGTAGTGCTTGTTTATTTAATTTTCTTTCTATTGGTATATTGGAAAAGGAAAAAAATTGGAAGCTCCATTTCAGACAGTATTATTCAAATTTTATTTAATAAAGATGAATAAACAGCCATTACCTGATATAAAGTCTAAGGAATCCCTTCAATTAGCGATAGAATTGCTCAAAGAAAGGATTGATTTACAGGAAAAATCCATTGCAAATAGGGTACATCAGCTTCCTTCCGAACTGTTTAAATCGGCTTCCGGAGCCATTTTGCCTGCCATAATTAATCAAACTACAGTGGCAGGAATATGGAAAATATTGAAACTGGTACCCATTGTACAGACTTTGTTTTCAATATTTAGAAAAAAAAGCCAAGAATAGCCTCCTTTTTTTAGCTCCATCCCCTTACCTTTGCCGCCAAAACGGGACCTTTTGGGTCCGGTTCATTTAAAACCTTAATTATACCTCCTGATATGGCCACAAAAGGGAAAATTAAACAGATTATCGGTGCAGTAGTTGACGTTCATTTTCCGGACGATAATACTTTGCCTGAAATTTACAATGCCTTAGAAATCACTAGAGAAAATGGTGAAAAATTAGTACTTGAAGTACAACTTCATCTCGGCGAAGACAGTGTTCGTACAATTGCAATGGATGGAACCGAAGGTTTAGTTAGAGGAATGACTGTTATTGATACAGGCAGACCAATTTCTATGCCTGTTGGACCTGAAATTAATGGCCGACTATTTAATGTAACTGGAGATGCTATTGATGGTTTACCACAAGTGAGCAAAGTTGGCGGACGTGCTATTCACAATAAACCACCATTGTTCGAAAACTTAAGTACTGCATCTGAAATTCTATTTACTGGAATCAAAGTGATCGACTTGATCGAACCTTATGCAAAAGGCGGTAAGATTGGATTGTTTGGAGGTGCTGGAGTAGGTAAAACTGTATTGATTCAAGAATTGATGAACAATATTGCAAAAGGACACGGAGGTATTTCTGTGTTTGCAGGTGTTGGAGAAAGAACCCGTGAAGGAAATGATTTGTTGCGTGAAATGATTGAAGCAGGTATCATGAAATATGGTGATACTTTCAAACATAGCATGGAAGAAGGTGGATGGGATTTGAGTAAAGTAGATTTGGAAGGATTAAAAGACTCTAAAGGAACATTCGTTTTTGGTCAGATGAACGAACCTCCAGGAGCCCGTGCTCGTGTTGCTTTGAGTGGTTTAACGATTGCCGAATATTTCCGTGATGGAGATGGTTCTGGAAAAGGAAAAGACATTTTATTTTTCGTAGATAATATCTTCCGTTTCACACAAGCAGGTTCTGAGGTTTCGGCTTTATTAGGCCGTATGCCATCAGCGGTAGGATATCAGCCTACTTTGGCTACTGAAATGGGATTAATGCAAGAGCGAATCACTTCAACCAAAAATGGTTCAATTACTTCTGTACAAGCAGTATACGTTCCAGCGGATGACTTGACCGATCCTGCTCCAGCTACAACTTTTGCTCACTTAGATGCAACTACTGTATTGAGTCGTAAGATTGCCGATTTAGGTATTTATCCTGCGGTTGATCCATTGGATTCTACATCAAGAATTTTGACTCCTGCAATTGTTGGTAATGAACATTATGATTGTGCTAACCGAGTTAAATTGATTTTACAACGTTATAAAGAACTACAAGATATCATCGCTATCCTTGGTATGGATGAATTAAGCGAAGAAGATAAAATGACCGTTCAACGTGCTCGTAAAGTACAACGTTTCTTAAGTCAGCCTTTCCATGTTGCTGAGCAATTTACCGGATTGAAAGGTGTATTTGTTAGTATCGAAGATACTATCAGAGCATTTAACGCTATCATGGATGGAGAAGTAGATGAATATCCTGAAGCAGCATTTAACTTAGTAGGTACTTTGGAAGATGCAATGGAGAAGGGTAAGAAAATGATTGAAGCAGCAAAAGGATAATTTATGATTCTAGAAATATTAACACCTGAAAAAAAATTGTATAGCGGAGAAGTTTACGGTGTGCAATTACCAGGAACAAGTGGTTTATTCGAAGTATTAGACAAGCATGCTCCAATGGTGAGTGCTTTGGGTAAAGGAAATATGAAGATACTAGTAGACAAAAAAGAAACTACTTCTTATTCCATTCAAAGCGGCTTTGTAGAAGTGCTGAATAATAAAGCAACTGTATTGGTAGAAGGTGCAACAGAATTGTAAAAAGTACTTTCTAAATAGTTGATTTAACTAATTGAATATACGGCTCCGAAATTCGGAGCCGTTTTTTGTTTTATAGATTTCCCTTTTAGCAGCCTATCTACCGTTAAGTAACTTCAAAAAAAAGGTAGGAATGCGCTTGAATTCCCGAAAGAGTTGTGATTTCTTTGTTTTGTTCGAATGAAATCTTGTTGCAACAAGTCGAAGTATCCTGATGTCGAATTTTTATGTTCAGGAATTTTTTAATTTTTAATCTATGAAAACTTCAATTAAATCCATTTTGGCTATTGCCTTAAATGCAATAATGCTTTTCTCTTGCAAAAAAGTAGATCAACTTAAACCAATAGATCAACAGCAATTGGTCAATAATCAGGAATTTAGAAATTTTGTGGCGAGAGATATGTTTTTAGTCATTCAAAATACACTTCAAAATGCGAGTAATTTAAATAAGAATCAAACACTTCATTTTGAAGCAGCTTTGAAATCTGCAAAAGAATCAGATTTGCCTACTCTTTTTGCACAGCATAATTTGAGTTATTCAAATTTTCAAGAATTTCATTTAAAAAGACATATTAATCAGGTAAGAATGTTACACGCTTTGCCTGCCTTATCCAATGTTCCGGAAAATGAAATCAATCAGCTTTTCAAATCTGCCTATGAAAACATATCCAATAATGCTGTCAATCAAATTATTGATCAATCCAGTAAGCAGAAACAGGTAAAAATGCCAAAAACCTTAAATAACCCCCAAAGATTAAGTATAAATACGCAATCTATTAATGGGGATTTAATGTATTTTAGTTCTGAGGAAGAACAGCCAATTAGTGAGGAAATGGCAATTGATCTGATTAATGGATTGGTACAATCATATGCTCAGGCGCATGATATTACTGTGGTTGAAGCGATGAATTGCTTGAAACAAGCAGTGGGTTGGGGAGCTGGTTCAATGATGGGTATTGTAGGATGGTCTAAGGGTATTGCAGGCCTTGCCATTCAAGAAGCTGTAGCAGTGGCAACCAGGTTTGCAATGCGGTATATTGGTTGGATTGGTCTGGCAGTTACCACTTATACATTAACTTCTTGTTTAATAGAGGCTTATTAAACAGAACTTTGATTATTATGAAAAAGATACAGATTTGGATCAATTTCCTGTTAATGCATGGAATCGTTTTCAATGTAATTATTGCGCCAGTTTTGGTTGCTATGAAAATTATGCTAAACCAAGATGTTTTTTCTTATACTGAGTGGGTTTATTCAATTGGCATTAATGTTTTTTTGTGGCAATTATTAAGCATACACATTAGGGAAAAAGAATTTGCAAAAACAGGAAATACGCTATCATTAGAGATGAAAAAAAATCCAATTGCACAGCGGCTTCATAATAGCATTTATACAATTTTTGGACTATTAACACAAAGGATATATGATTTCATTATTTGTAGTTCAGTCTTTATTAGTCTTGCTATTATGATATTGTCTTTTATCAAAAACAATAATAATTTGCTTTTTATTATTGTAGAAGGCGTTGTTTTTATACAATGCTGGAGAATTCTATTCATTTATTTGGAGTATTTATCCAATCAAAGGCGAGGGTTAAATTCAAAAAAAGCCTATAATTTCTGGATTTCTGACTTGTTTTTTAAAGAAACAAATTAGTAGTAATTCAATTTAATCAATCAGAAAGCAATCAGAATAACCTGGTTGCTTTCTTAGCTTTATTAACTACATAAACAATTTATTGTATTCAATTCAACTGCGGATCGCTCGGGTAATTGCTCATTTGCGCATATTCTCCTCCAAGACTATGTAAGCTTTTTTTCCAGATCATTTCTTCTTTAGGCAAAAAAATTAAAGCAGGAGTTGCTGGAGCAATGATCCAACTTTTACCCTCATGTTCTTCTGCTAATTGGCCCTGACTCCAACCACTATAGCCTAGAAAAAAACGAATATCCTCTTGCGATAAACTTCCATCCCTTAGTAAATCTACAATGGTTTCAAAATGGCCGCCCCAAAAAATACCCTTCGCTACTTCTACACTTTCGGGAATTAAATGGGGTTGTCGATGAATAAAATGCAAGGTATTTTGTTGAACCGGTCCGCCATCATAAACAGTTATGGTGAGGTCAAAAGCCATTTCTACTAAGTCGCTTAAATGATGTGGGCTTTTTTTATTTAACACCAAACCAAAGCTGCCTTCATTATTATGCTCACATAGCAAAATCACCGACCTTGCAAAGTTGGGGTCCTTTAAAAAAGGATCAGATAACAATAATATGCCTTGATTCAATTCCATTTGACACCAAAAAGATAAATAAAAGTATTTATTTGTTAAAAAAAAGCTTTCGGGACTCAAGAACCTAAAAAAGAGCATCAAAAAAGTATATTTGTGGTAGATGAAGAGAACTTTCCCCGTAATTATTGTATTAATATCGCTCTCCTTGCTGGGGCTTATTTTGCTGCAAGTGTCTTGGTTTAATAACTTATTGGAACTTACAAAGACTCAACTAAATACAAAAATCAATGATGCTGGTTTTACAGTAGCCACTGATCTGGGAAAATCTACCTATGCAGGGCAAGTACTTAAGTTGAATAGAAGAGGCGGTTTAAGTTTAGGTTCCGATTTTCAGTTACACTTATTTAAAGCACCTACCGTAGAAGAAAAGTTTACACCTGATGAAATTCACCAAAAAATCAGAAAATCATTTGATCGGTTGAATTTAGATAAACTCAAGTTTGAATTTGCGGTTACCAATACCAATGATGATTACGAAATGATGTCTAAAGGTTATGAAGCTGCCTTTTGGGATACGATTAATAACAAACGTGGGTATTATGTGATCCTTCCAGAAAATACCGAAGTAGAAACATTGCCTTCATTAGAAAAACTAATCATCATTGTTCCGGATATTCAAAAACAAGTTTGGCAATCTTTGCGATGGATTATTTTGGGGGCCATCTTATTTATGCTGGTGATTATTGCAGCATTCTATGTTACCATAAAAACTTTATTGAATCAAAAAAAGTTGAGTCAAATTAAAAGTGATTTCATTAATAATATGACGCATGAATTTAAAACACCTTTGGCAACTATTTCTTTAGCTGTAGATGCGTTGAATAATGAAAAAGTTCAGAATAATAAAGAGAAGTCTGCATATTTTAGCAATATCATTAAAGAGGAAAATATTAGAATGAATAAGCATGTAGAAACCATACTACAAGCTGCTTTCATGGAAAAACAAGAATTAAAATTAAACTTGTCGGTCATTCATGTCAATGAGATGGTTGAGCAAATAATGGATAATTTTAAATTACAATTACAAGAAAAAAGCGCCGACTTTCAATTGTTATTAAATGCTAAGAATGATTCCATTAATGGCGATGAAGTTCATTTTGCCAATTTATTATCAAATCTCATAGATAATGCAATAAAATATTCAACACAAAATTTATTCATCAAAATTTCTACGCATAGTACCAGAAATTATTTAGTCATTCGGATTGAAGACAACGGAATTGGGATGAGTAAAGAAAGCACAAAACGAATATTTGAAAAATTCTATAGAGCACATACGGGCAATTTACATAATGTTAAAGGTTTTGGATTGGGAATGAGTTATGTAAAAACCGTTATTGACGCACATAAAGGAAGAATTAAAGTGGAGAGTGTAATAGGAAAAGGAACTTCATTTACTATTGAAGTGCCTGTTGTGCAATTGATTAATTAAGGATTACAACGGTCGCAGTACATTGGATCTTCTTGCAATTTGCCTGCAGGAAATTTTTTCTCTTCTTGCTGATTACATTTTTGGCACTGATATAGATAAGCAAGCGTTGACCTTGTTGGGCATCCACATAAGCTACATGGAAGACCGGGTATTACATCAACTACATCAAATCCAGGTGTGGAACAAGTAGGACATAGCTGGGTAATTTTTTGAATAAGTTTGATGCAAGCTTTCTCAATCACTTTCATTCTGCTTGGGTTATTCATTGCACGCATATCTGTTTCTATATAGATACTTGAAAATTGTTGCAATAAATGAATTACATGTTCTTCCAATAAATTCCAATCCTTTATGCCTTTAATTAATACTTCTGTTTCGTCCTTGGCATTGCGTAATATCAATGCATGTAAAGGAAATAGAACTTGCTTTGCAAATTCTTTTGCTTCTGTTACATTATGAATTTGTTTGCCCGAAAAATTAGTTTCAGTGCTTAATTCTTTTACTTTTATTTCTATATCATTTTCAAAATCAATCAACACCAAGATTTCTTCGTCTACAGGGATAAATCCAATTACCGGATGAGCTCCAAAAGAGCCTTCACTTGCAATAGCCAATGAAGCCCCACTGATATTTGCTGCATTTTTACATTTTAGTTTTGCTGTTGCTAAAGGATCAAGTGGCCTGCTAATCTCTCCAGAAAATGTACCCCATTGGTCTGTGTCAAAATTTTCAGCAAGAATAATTTCTACCCCCAATGCATTTTTGAGCAGTGGTTCCAGCACTTTTTCTTTGCCATGCATGGTGGCAATAACCAGTTGTCTATTTGAAAAAATGGAATTAATCATTCGCCCAAATTAAAGAACCATCTCCATAGCTTAAAAAACGAAACTCATTGTCTAATGCATATTGGTAAACCCTTTTCCAATCATCACCAATGATCGCTGCAACCAACAATAACAAAGTTGATTGCGGTTGATGAAAATTGGTGATCAGTCCCTTCATGATTTTAAATTGATAGCCGGGCGCAATAATGATCTGTGTTTTAGTAATTATTTTTATGACATTATTTTTTTTCATCCAATTCATTAAAGCATGTAAAGCCTTTGCTGAAGAAATATGATCAGCCTTTAGTTCATATGGGTCCCATTGAGAAACAGTAAATTCATCCATTGATAAGTTGGGTTCTATATAGGTTTTAGCGCCCAACCAGTATAAACTTTCAATGGTTCTTAAAGAAGTAGTTCCTACTGCAATTATTCCATTTTCTAATTTATTCATTATTTGAAAAATGGTATCATAATTAACTTCTATAAATTCTGCATGCATTTCATGATCCTGCATGGTTGCTGATTTTACTGGTTTAAATGTACCAGCTCCAACATGTAAAGTAACATATGCAGACTCAATATTTTTATTAATCAACTCAGCAAAAACATGGTCTGTAAAATGCAATCCTGCAGTAGGTGCGGCTACCGATCCATCATGTTTGGCATAAATTGTTTGGTACCTTTCTTTGTCTGTTTCTTCTGTTGTTCTATTTAAATAAGGTGGAAGTGGAATAGAACCTGCTATATGCAATAATTCTGCAAAACAAATAGTTGAATCAGACCAACTCAATTCAATTAAAAAAGTATCGCTCAGCTGTTGTATTTTTTCTGCTTCAATGATAATTGTCGTTCCATTATGATCTGTTTCACAAATGATTTTACCATCCTTCCATTTTTTGGCTCCGCCTACCAAACATTTCCATAAAACTTTTCCTTTTTGTAGCATCGCGGTAGTGATATCTCCATATTGATCAGCTGGTTCTAAACAGAAAATTTCAATGATAGTACCAGTGTCTTTTTTAAAATGCAATCTTGCTTCTACCACTTTGGTATTATTGAACACCATTAAACTACCTGCATTTAATTGAGCAGCTAAGTTTCGGTAGGTAAACTGGTTGATTTGCCCAGATCGGTAGACCAGTAATTTACTCTGATCTCTCTCCGAAAGTGGGTATTTAGCGATCCTTTCATCAGGCAAATCATATGAAAAATCAATAATTGAAATAGAAGATGGGTGTTTCATGCCTTATGGTATTGAGTTTCAGGGGTTTTCCACAGAAATTAACAGGTTATACAGTAGCTTTTTCTGCCTTTTCGTGCAAAGTTAAGCTCCAATTGAATCATAGCCCTAGTATAATCTGTGGATAAATACAACCTACCTAAATTAGGGTCAAAAGTGGGAAAAAGTGTTATTTTGTGTCAACAAGTGGTAATCTTGAATTTATTTATACACTTATGATCGGATTTCACGGAGAATATGAATCAACGGTAGACGCAAAAGGGCGTTTTCTGCTTCCTGGCGGACTGAAAAAACAGTTGCCAGAAGGGGAGACTCGCTTTATACTCAGCCGTGGATTTGAAAAATGCCTCACGTTATATCCAATTAAAAGTTGGGAATTAATCATTGCCAAGATTAGCCTGTTAAATGATTTTGATCCAAAAGTACGAGAATTCCGACGTCAGTTTTTAGGGGGAGCCACAGAAATTGAATTAGATAGTGCTGGGAGGATGTTATTGCCTGCTTCTTTGAAAGAATTTGCTGGTTTACAAAAAGACATCGTTTTAGCAGCGGCTTTGGATCGTTTTGAGGTTTGGGATGCCACCAAATACAAACAGCTCTTTGAAAATTTTTCACCAGAAGCGTTTAGCAGCTTAGCTCAAGAAGTAATGGCAGAAGCCGATAAAAAATCAACACAATTGTAAAATGGGAAAATTGCCTGTTGATGATTATCATGTTCCTGTACTCTTCAATGAATCTTTAGAAGGCTTGGCAATTCAACCGGATGGAACTTATGTGGATTGCACTTTTGGCGGTGGGGGTCATAGCGGAGGAATATTAAGTCGATTGAATAATAAAGGCCGTTTGATTGCTTTTGACCAGGATGCTGATGCACAAAGGAATTTGCCAAATGATGAAAGGGTATTGTTTATAGCACAAAACTTTAGACATATCCATCGTTTTTTAAAGTTACATGGAATTGAACATGTTGATGGTGTCTTAGCGGATCTAGGAGTAAGTAGTCATCAATTTGATGAAGGCGAACGAGGGTTCTCTATTCGATTTGAAGGGCCCATGGATATGAGAATGGATCAACGTCAAACTACTACTGCGGCTACTATTATCAAAACTTATACTGAGCAACAGCTGCATAAAATATTTGAACAATTTGGAGAAGTTACCAATTCAAAAACTTTGGCTAAACATATTGTCCATCAAAGAGCGCATTTGCCTTTTGTAACGATTGAACAGTTTAAAGCTATGATAAGCCCGGTAGTAAAGGGAAATCCTAACAAGTATTTAGCACAGGTATTTCAAGCTTTAAGGATAGAAGTAAATGATGAAATGGGGGCGCTAAAATTATTATTGGAACAATTGTCCTTGGTGTTGAAGCCAGGCGGAAGAGCTGCCATTATTACGTTTCATTCGATTGAAGATAGAATGGTGAAGAATTTTTTTAAACAAGGAAGCTTTGAAGAAGCAGTAGAGAATCCATTTGAAATAAGTAGTAAAAAAAATGTTTTTCTGCTAATCAATAAAAAGCCAATTACTGCAGGAGACATTGAATTAAAACAAAACAAAAGAAGTAGAAGTGCAAAGTTGAGAGTAGCGGAGAAAATTTAAGTCAGAAGCGCAAAGTTGAGAGTTGCGGAGAAAATTTAAATAAGGATTCGATTGTTGTAATTGAATATTAATAGTAAAGTAAAAATAGCCCGGTGACCGAAAACAAAACACCACAAAAAAATATCCTAAAAGCATTGCTCAATTATGAGTGGGTGTTAAAGAATATTCCTTTCTTTTTATTCCTTTCATTATTAGCAGTACTCTATATCGCAAACGGGCATATGGCCGATAGAACGATTCGTCAAATAAATTCTATCAATAATGATTTAAAGGAATTACAGTATGTATATAAAACATTAAAAAGTGAAGTGATGTATAAAACGGAGGAAGCTCAAATAGTAAAAGCTTCTGCACCACTTGGATTAAAAGTAAGTAAAGACATGCCTGAAAGGATTAAAAATAATTAATGGAAGTAAAACGCGATATATTATGGAGAGTGTACCTCAGTTATATACTGGTGGTATTAGCTTGTATCGCCATTTTTGGAAAGGCTGTTTATATCCAACAATTTGAAGGGGCTAAATGGCGTAGCATGAGCGATAGCTTACACCAGCGTATAGATGAAATTGAAGCGCAAAGAGGAACCATTTATAGTGAGGATGGGCAAATGTTGAGTACGAGTATTCCACAATTTGATATTTACATAGATTTTCGAGTTGCAGCTCTAAGAGAAAAAAATGGATTAAGATTTAGAGAGAACATTGATTCATTAAGTATTTGTTTAGCCAATTTATTCAAAGACTTATCTGCATCTGAATACAAATCAATTTTACAGCAGGGTTATAAAGCAGAAGAGAGTTATTTTCTATTAAAGAAAAAAATCTCTTTTAGAGAGTATGATGAACTTAGAAGGTTTCCATTATTCAAACAAGGCCGATACAAGAGTGGGCTCATTGCCAATGAAAGAACCATTCGTTTGAATCCTTATCAAATGCTTGCTTTTAGAACAATTGGCTTGGCCAGAGATTCTAATAAAGTGGGTTTGGAAATGACTTATGATAGTATTTTAAGAGGTAGAAATGGAAAACAAACAGTTCGTTCAATTGCAGGCGGGGTAGGTGTTCCGGTTGACGATACTTATTTAATTGAACCAGAAACAGGTAAAGATATTGTAAGTACTATCGATGTATTCATTCAGGACATTGCGGAAACTGCATTAATGAAGATGATGATTAAAAATGATGCAGATCATGGCTGTGCAATTGTCATGGAAACCAAAACCGGAAAAATAAAAGCAATTGCCAACTTAGGAAAAAGAAGCGAAGGTGCCTATTGGGAAGATTTTAATTATGCCATTAGTCCAAGTGAACCCGGTTCAACTTTTAAGTTAGCCACCATGATGGCATTATTGGAAGATAAAAAAGTAGCCCTGAATCAAATAGTTACTTTGGAGCATGGTGCTTGGAGAATTGCTGGTCAAACTGTATACGATTCAGAAGTGCACAAAGAGAATGAAGTATCCGTGAAACATGCGTTTGAATTAAGTTCAAATGTTGCTATGGCTAAAATGGCAGTTACTCATTATGGATCGAATCCACAATTGTTTTTAAAGCATTTGAATAAAATGCGAATGGATACGGTTACTGGAATTGATTTAGTTGGAGAAAGAACTCCAGTAATATATAAGCCAGGCGGAAAATTTTGGGGTCCTACTACTTTGCCTTGGATGGCTTTTGGATATAACCTTTCTATTAGCCCTTTGCAAACGGCCATGTTATACAATAGCATTGCAAATAACGGTACCATGTTGAAGCCATATTTAGTAAGCAGCATAAAAGAAGAAGGTATTTTGTTAAAAGAATTTTTGCCCAAAGTATTGAACGAAAAAATTTGTAGTGATGCAACATTGGCTCAATTAAAATCTTGTTTAGAAGGAGTTTGTATTGAAGGGACTGCCAAAGAATTATTTAAAGATGTTCCTTACAAAGTGGCTGGCAAAACCGGAACTGCATTAGTAGCAGACGGTAATAAAGGCTATGCTTCTAAAATATACCAGTCTTCTTTTGCAGGATATTTTCCCGCCGAAAATCCACAGTACACCTGTATTGTTGTAATAAAAAATAAACCTTTTGCACCAGTATTCTATGGAGCTTCTGTAGCAGGTCCAGTATTTAGAGAAATCGCTGATAGATTGTATAGCACTTATTTAAGAGGTACTAGATCCAATTTAGTAAACAATAAAAAGTCGGACAGTATTTCCTATAAATATGCTGGATATAAATCTGACATCACTTATTTAAGTAATCAACTGAAACTGAAATATCAAGATTCAACAGGTAGGGCTGATCAGTGGAGCAGTATTCAAAGCTCAAATACTTCATTGGTATTACAAAGAAAACCGATAGACGATAAATCAATGCCAGTATTAAAAGGATTGGGTTTAAAAGATGCCATATTCCTTTGTGAAGAAATGGGTCTTTCAGTAAGTGTGAAGGGTAAGGGAAAAGTAGAAGAACAATCAATATTGCCAGGACAGGCCATCGCAAAAGGACAACAAATTATTTTATCACTGAATTAAGTTGATGAGCAATATGAAAATAATACAAGAGCTTACAAAATCAATTAAAATCAAACAAAGCGTTGGAGATCTATCTTCTTCGGTTGTTGCTATTGAAATTGACTCCCGTAAAGTAATTGTAGGTTCTTTGTTTGTTGCAATTAATGGGGTTCAATCAGATGGACATTTATTTATCAACAAAGCAATTAATGCTGGTGCAATAGCAATTGTTTGTGAAACGATGCCTGAAGAATTCATCAGTGGAGTTACTTATTTGCAAGTAAATAATTCGCAGGAAGCTGCAGCATTATTGGCTGTAGAGTTCTATGATCATCCTTCCCGTAAGCTAAAGTTAGTAGGTGTTACAGGCACAAATGGCAAAACTACTATAGCTACTATACTATTTAAATTATTCCGTCAATTAGGATATACCTGTGGTCTGATCAGTACCGTTCAAAATCAGATTAACGATCATATCATTCCTGCAACACATACTACTCCGGATGCTATTCAACTAAACGCTCTTTTAAATACAATGGTAATTGAGGGTTGTACGCACGTGTTTATGGAAAGTAGTAGTCATGCTATTCATCAGCATAGAATTACCGGGCTGAATTTTGCAGGAGCTTTATTTAGTAACATCACACATGATCATTTAGATTACCATAAAACATTTGAAGAATATATTCGGGTAAAGAAAAGTTTTTTTGATCAACTTCCAGCTACAGCTTTTGCTATTTCAAATGCCGATGATAAAAGGGGAGAAGTGATGTTACAGAATACCATCGCTAAAAAATATTTATATAGCTTAAAAACGCTGGCTGCTTTTAAAGGCAAAATCTTAGAAAATGCATTGACTGGATTAATCATGTTGGTGAATGATCAGGAGGTTCATTTTAGATTAATTGGGGAATTTAATGCCTATAACCTTTTAGCAGTGTATGGGGCTGCTATTTGTTTGGGTGAAGAGAGTCAAACTGTATTAACGGCTTTGAGTTTACTAAGTGGTGCAGAAGGCAGATTTGATTATATCATTAGTAACAATGGGATAATTGGTATTGTTGATTATGCGCATACACCAGATGCTTTAGAGAATGTATTGGCAACCATTAAAAAATTAAGGAAAGGTCATGAGCAGATTATAACAGTTGTAGGCTGTGGTGGAGATAGAGATAAGACCAAGAGGCCAATAATGGCGCAATCTGCCTGCGATTTGAGTGATCGCGTAATACTTACAAGTGATAATCCCAGAACGGAAGATCCTACAGCTATTTTGGGCGACATGGAAACTGGGTTAACAAGTGCTGCAAAGAGAAAGTACATCACTATTGTTGACAGAAAAGAAGCCATCATTGCTGCAGTCAATTTTGCCAAAGCAGAAGATATTGTTTTGGTTGCGGGAAAGGGGCATGAAAAATATCAAGATATAAATGGTATAAAATATCCATTTGATGATAAACAAGTATTGTTGGAAGCTTTTGGAAAAATTATTAAAAACTCAAACAAGCAATAACCATGCTGTATCAATTATTTAATTGGCTAAAACAACATTTTGATATTCCTGGTGCAGGATTATTTCAATTCTTGACATTCAGGATTGCAATGGCCATTTTATTATCTCTGTTGATTGCAACAGTTTATGGTAAAAGAATAATTTTATTCTTGCAAAAGAAACAAATTGGAGAGTCAGTTCGAGAATTGGGTTTACAGGGAGAGCAACAGAAGAAAGGAACTCCAACCATGGGTGGAATTATTATTTTATTGAGTATTCTTATACCCACTTTGTTATTTGCCAATCTCGATAAAGTATATATCCGCTTAATGATTCTTTGTACGGTATGGTTGGGAGTTATTGGTTTTTTAGATGATCTTTTTAAAATTCGTGCAAGAAAAGCTGCTCTTCAGGCTGGACAATCTTACAAAAAGAAAGACAGCGATGGTTTAGCTGGCATTTCTAAAATCATTGGCCAGGTAGGATTAGGTGTAATCATTGGGGTTACTTTATATTTTAGTAATGCAGTTACGGTTGAAAGAGAAATTATTGGTTCAGAAAGAAAAGTAACTGTTCTTCAAAAAGGAGAAAGATTTGCAAAAGATACTACTATTGTTGTTCGTCAAATGGACGGTATCGAAAGAAGTTTTGTAAAAGTAAAAACCCCTATTACTACCATTCCATTTATTAAGAATCATGAATTCAATTACAGCAAGCTTATTAGTTGGATAGGTGAAGGTGCTGAGAAGTATACTTGGATTGTTTATATTTTAATTGTCACACTAATTATTACAGCAGTTAGTAACGGAGCCAATCTTACAGATGGATTAGATGGTCTTGCTGCTGGTGTGAGTGCAATCATTGGTGCAGGCTTATTGATTTTTATTTATGTAAGTGGTAACTATAAGTTTGCTGATTACCTCAATATCATGTACATCCCTAATTTGGGAGAGCTATCCATTTTTGCAGGTGCATTTGTAGGAGCTTGTATTGGATTCTTATGGTATAATGCATACCCTGCGCAAGTATTTATGGGTGATACAGGAAGCTTAGCCTTAGGTGGAATCATCGCTTCTTTGGCAATTATTGTAAGAAAAGAATGGTTGATTCCTATTTTCTGCGGAGTATTTCTTGTAGAGAACTTGAGTGTAATGATTCAGGTAGGTTACTTTAAATATACCAAGAAAAAATATGGGGAAGGAAAGAGAGTATTCCTCATGAGCCCTCTACATCATCATTACCAAAAGAAAGGATTTCATGAAAGTAAAATAGCAGTTCGTTTTTGGATTGTAACAGTATTATTAGTGGTATTGTCAATAATTACTTTAAAAATAAGATAGTCATTCATTGAGCAAACATATAGTCATATTAGGTGGAGGCGAAAGCGGAGTTGGTGCTGCATTATTGGCAAAGCAACAAGGCTATACTGTTTTCTTAAGTGATGGTGGAATATTAAAAGAAAAATACAAAAAGGAGTTGACGAGTGCCGAGATTGATTTTGAAGAAGGTGGTCATACTGCAGATAAAGTATTAGAGGCCAATGAAGTAGTTAAAAGTCCTGGAATTCCAGAAAAAAATGAATTGGTTAAATCAATTAGGTTGAAAGGAATTCCTGTTATCAGTGAAATAGAATTGGCATACCGATTTAAAGGTGAGAGTAAAATAATTGCCATCACTGGAAGCAATGGAAAAAGTACTACCACTTCTTTGATTTATCATATATGCGAAACTGCAGGATTGGATTGTGCTTTGGTAGGAAATATAGGCTACTCATTTGCAAAGCAAGTAGCTGAGGACCCCAAAGAATGGTATATCGCTGAAATCAGTTCTTTTCAGTTAGATGATATTAAAGAATTTAAAGCAGATGTGGCCATTTTGCTAAATATTACTGAAGATCATTTAGATCGATATGAGTACAAATTTGAAAATTATATCAACAGTAAGTTTAGAATAATTGAAAATCAAACCATCAACGATTATTTCATCTATTGCGATGATGATGAAATAATTACGCAAAAACTCCCATTACTAACCATTCATACTAACCCACTACCATTCTCTATGAAACACGAAGTAAAAAAAGGCGGCTACATCAAGGGCGACCAGATGATGCTAAGAATCCAAGAAGAAAGAGTCAGCATGAGTATTTATGACTTTGCTCTTAAAGGAAAGCACAATCAGTATAACACCATGGCTGCAGGAATTGCTGCTGCAACTATTGGCATCCGAAAGGAAAAAATCAGAGAAGCAGTTAATAATTTTCATAACCTAGAACATCGAATGGAGTTTGTTGCTATGGTGAGAGGAATTGAATTTATTAATGATAGCAAAGCTACTAATGTGAATAGTACCTGGTATGCTTTGGAAAGCATGAACAAGCCTACAGTTCTCATTTTAGGAGGAACCGACAAAGGCAATGACTATTCTTTGATTTCAGATCTGGTGAAAGAAAAAGTGAAAGCAATTATTTGTATGGGAGTGGATAACAAAAAAATCATTGAAACTTTTAAAGGATCAGTGCCGGTAATTATCGAAACTGATAGCGCAAAGAAAGCGGTAAATGCTGCTTTTAGATCTGCCGCTAAGGATGATGTTGTTTTATTAAGTCCTGCATGCGCAAGCTTTGATTTATTCAAAAATTATGAAGATAGAGGTAAGCAATTTAAAGATGCGGTAAAAGAACTATAGAATGCCTGAAATAAACGATACACTTTTTTCGCAAATTCCTACTGTTGAAGGAATGCGAAGTCAGTTGATAGAAAGAACTAGAGGAGATAAATACATATGGGGTATTGTAGTGGTACTTTCTTTGGTATCTATTCTAGTTGTTTATAGTGCAACTGGTTCGCTTGCTTATAAAATGTATAAAGGAAATGCCAATATTTATCTTTTTAAACAATTGGCATTTACGATGATTGGATTGTTGGTTATTTATTTTTTGCATAGAGTTAATTATTCTTTCTTTTCAAAAGTGGCGACCATACTTTTTTTAATTTCAGTTCCCCTTTTATTGTACACTTTATTTTTTGGAGCTAAAATTAATGATGGTAGCAGATGGATTAAGCTACCCATCATTAACCTTACTATTCAAACTAGTGATTTTGCCAAACTAGCTTTGTTTATGTATATATCTAAAATGTTGAGTAAAAAGCAGGAAGTAATAAAGGATTTTAAGAAAGGGTTTATTCCAGTAGTTACTCCAGTGTTAATAATATGCGCATTGATCATGCCTGCGAATTTGTCTAATGCATTATTAACTGGTGCTACTTCTCTTTTATTAATGTTTATTGGAAGAATCAGCATGAAGCATATTTTACTTACAGTGCTAATTGCAATGATACCTGTTACATTTATTATTTCAGTAGCAATGCTTACCTATGATGGAAGAGCTAAAGAAGATATTACCCGGCCCGTCGTAGCAGAGAAAATGAAATCTATGGGAAGATTTGGAACCTGGGTGAAAAGGGTTCAGGATTTTATGTATGCAAATGATAAAGAAACCCCTTACCAGATTCAACAAGCAAAAATTGCTATTTCTAATGGGGGTATATTGATAGGCCTTGGCCCTGGAAATAGTCAACAAAGAAATTTTTTACCTCAGGCCTATAACGACTTTATATATTCAATTATCATAGAAGAATATGGTTTATTAGGCGGAGCATTTATGATTTTTATTTATCTGGTATTTTTATTTCGATGTATAAAAATATTTAGAAAATGCCCATATGCTTTTGGAGCATTTCTGGCGTTGGGATTGAGCTTTACTTTAGTGATTCAGGCTGTAGCTAATATGGCTGTAAATGTGAATCTTGTTCCAGTTACAGGGGTTACGCTTCCCCTGGTTAGTATGGGGGGAAGTTCTTTTTTATTTACATGTGCTGCAATCGGTATTGTATTAAGTGTTGCCCGAAATGTAGAACAATTAGAAGGAACAGGAAATATAACAAAACCAGCAATTCAACCAGCAATCAATAGTTAATTGGCAAAGAAATTTATCATAGCAGGAGGTGGAACTGGAGGACATATTTTTCCAGCTATTGCAATTGCCAATGCAATAAGAATAATCATGCCTACTGCTGAATTCCTTTTTGTAGGTGCAAAGGGGAAAATGGAAATGGAGAAAGTTCCTAAAGCTGGTTTTGCCATTGTTGGATTGGATATTGCTGGTTTTGATAGGTCAGATATGTTAAAAAACATCAGTTTGCCATTTAAATTGATACTGAGCTTTTTACAAGTCATAAAAATTTTTAGAAAGTTTAAGCCAGATGCTGTTATTGGAGTAGGTGGTTATTCCTCTTTTCCTGTTTTAAGATTTGCCCAGGCACATGGAATTAAAACATTCATCCATGAGAGTAATTCTTTTGCAGGAAAGGCTAATATATTATTGGGTAAAAAAGCCGCTAAAATTTTTGTAGCAACAAAAGGGATGGATCAGTTTTTTCCTGCCGATAAAATTTTAATTACTGGAAATCCTGTTAGAAAATCAATTGCTGATTGTACTCTGAGCCGCGATACTGCAATTGCTTTTTTTGGTTTAAACCCAACAAAAAAAACAGTTCTTGCAGTAGGAGGAAGTCTTGGGGCAAAATCAATTAATGAAGCTTTATTAAATGGGTTGCAAGCTTTTGAGCAGAATAATATTCAATTGATTTGGCAAACAGGAAAACAAGGTTCAACAGTATATAAAGAAGCTGCAAGATTGAAAAGCCATATTTGGACAAATGAATTTATTCAAGAAATGGAATATGGATATGCAGCTGCAGATTTAGTGATAAGTAGAGCAGGTGCAATGGCAGTTACCGAACTGGCTGTGGTAGGAAAACCAGCAGTATTAGTTCCCTATCCACATGCAGCAGAAGACCATCAAACGGCTAACGCATTGCAATTGGTGAATGAAGAAGCGGCCATGATTGTTACTGATGCTGAGACCAAAGAACACCTGGTTAATACTGTTATTGATTTAGTAAAGAATGAGGATGAATTGAATACACTAACTACGAATATTAAAAAATTGGCACTACTGAATGCAGATCAGCTGATTGCTAATGAAATTTTGAAATTAATCTAATGAACCAATTAACTACTATCAATAAAATTTATTTCATTGGGATTGGCGGTATTGGCATGAGTGCGCTTGCCAGGTATTTTTTGGCGAAAGGGGTAGCAGTGAGTGGATATGATAAAACGGTTACAGCGCTTACCTCAACTTTAGAAAAAGAAGGTATTGCTATCCATTATGAAGAGAACCTGTCATTGGCGCCAAAAGATATTGATGTTGTAGTATATACACCAGCCATTCCTGCTAATCATGCTGAATTGGTTTATTATCAATCAAATAATTATACAGTAGTTAAGCGGAGTGATATTTTGCAGTGGATTACTCAGAACTCATTTAATATTTGTATAGCAGGTACGCATGGAAAAACAACAGTCACTTCAATGACTGCACATATTTTAAGGCATAGTGGGTATGGTTGTAACGCTTTTTTAGGAGGTATTGCAGCGAATTACAATACTAATTTTTGGAGTCATGAAAGAAATGTTGTGGTGGTGGAAGCAGACGAATACGACAGAAGCTTTTTAAAATTATTTCCAGATATAGCCATTATCACATCTATGGACCCAGACCATCTGGATATATACGGAACAGCAGATGAAGTGGAAAAAGCATTTATTCAGTTTTCACAAAAAGTAAAAGAGGGAGGTTGTTTAATTTCCAAATATGGATTAAGCAGGTCAGCAGAATTGAAAGCATCTCATCATTATACGTATGATCATCAAAATCAATTAGCGGATATTCATATCAGTGGTTTAAAAGTAATTAATGGAAGTTATTATTTCAATGTTATAGGAAAGAGTTGGGAATTAGAGAATATTGTATTGCACATGGGGGGCTTACATAACATTGATAATATTCTAGCTGCTATTACTGTGGCCAAACATTTGGGCATAGATGATCAAAAAATCAGAGCAGCTGTTGACAATTTTAAGGGAGTCAGAAGAAGATTTGAATATGCGATAAAATCAGAAAATCATATTTTAATTGATGATTACGCCCATCATCCAGAGGAATTAAATGCATTGATTGCAGGTGTGAGGAGTATATTTCCCAATGAAACCTTGACCATTGTTTTTCAACCTCATTTGTTTAGTAGAACCAATGACCAAGCAGATGCTTTTGCCAAAAGTTTAGATCAAGCCGATCAAGTATTGCTATTGCCCATTTATCCTGCAAGAGAGTTGCCAATGGAAGGCGTTACTAGTGAAATGCTATTGAATAAAATGCAGATGAATAATAAACAAGTTATTGGCAAAACCGAATTGGTTGAATGGGTAAAAAAACATCAACCAAAGTTATTGGTAATGGCTGGAGCTGGAGATATAGATGCTTTGGTTCAGCCCATTAAAACAGTTTTAGAAAATAATTAATGAAAAAACCCATCAATTGGAAAAAAATAATTTGGAATTCCTGCTGGATAGTTTTCAGCATTGGGTTAATCGTATTATTTGGGGCTTCTATACAACAGAAGAATAAAAAGAAATGCAGTGCAATAAAAATTGAAATTAAAGGTGCAGAAAAACACTTATTTATTGATGAGAAAGATGTAATGGATTTATTGTTGGCTAATGGTCCCATACAAGGCAGTTTCATTCATTCACTTCCATTAAGAAAAATGGAAACTGCTGTTGAGCAAAATAAGTGGGTCAAAAATGCAGAAATGTATTTTGACAATAATCAGGTTTTACAAATCAGTATTGAAGAAAGACAACCAGTTGCAAGAATATTCCAAACTGATGGAGGATCTTTTTATTTGGATACAGCTGCCGTAATGCTTCCATTGAGTAATAAAATAAGTGCAAGGGTCCCTGCTTTCACTGGTTTTGCGAAAGAGTCAAATAGGGATACTCTTTTGATTCAGCAAATGATTGATTTAGCCAAGTTCATAGTATCGGACTCATTTTTTTCAGCTCAGATTTCCCAAATTGATATTCGAGCAGACAAAAAATTTGACATGGTTCCATTAATAGGTGACCATATGATCGTATTTGGGGATGCTACAGATTTAGCCATTAAATTCAAAAAGCTAAAAGCCTTTTACCAATCGGTGTGGTTACCCAATGGTATGAATACTTACGAAACCCTCGATTTGCAATATAAAAATCAGTTGGTTGCAGTAAAAAAAGGTACTGCTAAAGCAGCAACAGATTCAGCAGCTGCAATGATTTTGCTGAAAAATAGCGCCCTTTTTCCTCCAATAACAGATTCCGTTGCACCTAAAAAAGTCGATTCGATTCCCATTAAATCATTAGCACCTCCTGCAAAGGTGAATAATAATAAAAAGACAAAATCTACAAAAAATCCAAAGCAAAAAAACAATAAAAAGAATCAAAAACCGTTAAGAACTTAAATACATACCCTTATGAATCACAATGAAGCACCCATCATTGTTGGTCTGGACATCGGAACCACTAAAATCGCAGCAATTGCCGGTCGTAAAAACGAATTCGGTAAATTAGAAATTCTGGGCTTTGGTCGTGCCAACAGCAACGGAGTTCAACACGGTCAAGTGTTGAATATCGATCAAACCATCAAAGCAATTCAAGCTGCTTTGGAGAATTGCGCTCAAAGTAATCCCGATTTAGAAATTTCTGAAGTATATGTAGGTATAGCTGGTCATCATATCAAGAGCTTGCAAACCAGAGGAGATATTGTTCGTCAAGACCCAGATGTAGAAATTCAAAGTTGGGAAATTGATCAATTATTAAATAATCAGCGCAAGACATTTATACCTGCAGGAGACCAAATCATCGATGTAATATCGCAAGATTTTCATGTAGACAGTATTCAAAATATTAAGGATCCGGTAGGCTATAATGGAGTAAAAGTGGGCGCTAATTTCCACATCATTACAGGTGATAGAAATGCAATTCGCAATATTCACAGAGCAGTTGATAGAAGTGGTTTAAAAACCAAGGACTTGGTTTTACAACCATTGGCATCTGCCAGTGCCGTGATGAGTGAAATTGATATGGAAGCAGGAGTTGCTATCTTAGATATCGGTGGTGGCACAAGTGATTTAGCCGTTTTTTATGAAGGAATTTTAAAACATACAGCTGTTATTCCTTTTGGAGGAGAAAATATTACGAATGATATTAGGATGGGATTGGGTGTTTTAAAAAGCCAGGCAGAAGCGATGAAAGTTCAGTTTGGAAGTGCATTAGCTGATGAAGCAAAAGCAAACGCATACATCACTATACCAGGATTAAAAGGTATGCCGGCAAAAGAAATAAGTGTTAAAAATTTAGCCGCAATTATACAAGCCAGAATGGGTGAAATTCTGGATTTTGTAACCTATCACTTAAAACAGGTTGGTTTAGATCATAGAGCTTTAAATGGTGGAATTATATTAACTGGCGGAGGTTCGCAATTAAAACATTTAATTCAGTTAACAGAATATACAACTGGCTTGAATGCAAGAATAGGATTGCCGAATGAACACCTTGCTGCAAATCATATAGATGAACTGAAAAAACCAATGTATGCTACTTGTATTGGTTTAATTTTAAAAGGATACAACGACTACGATCATAAATACAAAGAGTTTACAGAAAAATTTGTGAAAGTAGCTGTACCAGCAGGTTTAACAAAAACAGCTGAATTGGTAAAAGAAGAAATTGCACCTGCTACAACTGTAGATGTATCGGTAAGAAAAGAACGTTTCTGGGATAAATTTAAAAACAATTTGATCGATTTATTTAAAGAAGAAGAAGACCAAGTAATTCGTTGATAAAATAAATAGTAGTGTTGTTCCGTTTCTAATATACTAACCCTAAAACTACTCTATGATTCATTTCGATCTTCCCAAGCAAAAGTCATCCATTATCAAGGTATTGGGTGTTGGAGGTGGAGGAAGTAATGCGGTAAACTTTATGTTTGCCCAAGATATAGAAGGTGTTGATTTTATTATCTGCAATACCGACGCAAAAGCGATAGAACAAAGCAATATTCCCAATAAAATTCAATTAGGGCCACATCTTACGCAAGGCCTAGGTGCTGGTGCAAATCCTGAAGTAGGCAAGAAAGCTACTGAAGAATCTTTAGAAGAAATTAAAAGGATTTTGGAAGTAAATACCAAGATGGCTTTTATAACTGTTGGAATGGGAGGTGGAACAGGAACAGGTGGAGCACCTATTATTGCTCAGATCTGTAAAGATTTGGGAATTTTAACAGTGGGAATCGTAACTACCCCTTTTGGATTTGAAGGACCTCGTAGATTGAAACAAGCAGAAGAAGGAATTGCTGCATTAAAGCCATACGTAGATACATTATTGGTAATCAGTAATGATAAATTGCGCATGCAATATGGAAATTTGAAAATGAAAGAAGCATTTTCAAAAGCAGATAATGTATTAGCAACTGCTGCAAAATGTATTACCGATGTAATTAATAGTCGTGGACATATTATTGTAGACTTTGCAGATGTTTGTACAGTAATGAAAAATGGTGGTGTAGCCATTTTGGGAAAAGCAGAAGTTGAAGGAGAGAATAGAGCACAAATGGCAATAGAAGAAGCATTGAATTCTCCTTTGTTAAATGATAGTGATATTAAAGGTGCAAAATGGATATTGATTAACATCAATAGTGCAGAAGGAGATCATGAATGTACCATGGATGAATTGGAGATCATCAACAACCACTTGCGTATGCAAGCGGGTGAAGATACTGATGTTATTGTGGGTATGGGGTACGATTCAACATTGGATAAAAAAATTGGCATTACATTGATTGCTACCGGATTTGAACATAAAGATCCTTTTGCTAAACCACAGGCGATCAAAACCCCGGAGGTAAAACCTGAAAAAGAGGTAGTTACTTTAGATATGAATGCTCCCGAGCAAAAGCCTGTTGCCGTTGTGGCTGCTCCGGCTGCTGCTCCAGTTCAAACTATTTCAGAGCTCATTACTCCTGCTCAGCCAGTTGTTCATGTATTTGATCCAATGGATGAGTTAACACCAACAATGCAGGAACCTATGATGGAACTTGCATCAATGGAAGAAATCATCAATCATCAAATTGAAGAGAGAGAATCTTTGGTTTTACAATTTGAGTTAAATACTGAAATCACTTCACCAGTTATAGAACCTACTCTTATAGATCAACCAGTTGCTGTTGCAATAGAAAAGATTGATCAGCAAATTGTAGAAGAAATAGTTGAAGCTCATCTGAATTTTCAAATAAATGATCAACCTGCATTATCAGTACCAACTGGTCTGATGAGTAAACCTGCTAATATTTATGCAGATCAAACCAATGTAGAACCAGTTGCAGTAACTGTTATTGCACCAGCTCAACCTACAATTCCTGTTGCAGAGCTTACACCTACAAGCGTTCCTGCTGCAATTGAAGCAGTAGCAGATGAGAATTTATTCGAAATGCAATTGGTTGAAAAGACAGATGAGATGATGCAAAAAGCGCCAATAGTTCCTGAACCATCTAGTTATACCGACGATGGATTTATGGATGATGTTGAAGAGCAAAAAAGAAGGGCAGCTGAAAGAATTCAAAAATTAAGAAATTTATCTTTCAATATGAATAATTCAACGGATACAAGTGGCGAATTTGATGCTGTGCCAGCTTATATCAGAAGAAACATGGAATTATTTGGAAACACACTTACTTCTGTTGAAAATTTCTACAGTAAGTATACGGTGGGTAAAGATGAAAATAATCAAACGCAAATTTCTACCATCAATACATTTTTAGATGGTAAAAAACCAGACTAACCCAGTCTCTATAGATGTGTATTAATTGTGATTTAAGTTGTAACCTTCCCGGATTTCCGGGAAGGTTTTTTTATTCAACTTTTTATGAACTACCTTGTTAGAATAAATAAAAAACATGCCAACGGTATTAATAACAGGCGGAACAGGAACTGTAGGAAAAAGACTTACCCAATTATTTTTATTAAAGGGTTATAATGTAAATATTCTCTCAAGGGCTAAGCAAAAAGCTGACTCAATTCAAGAACATTCAGCCATTGGTAAATTAGCCTATTTCAATTGGGATCTTTCCAAAAATTATATCGATCCTTTAGCAATTAGTTCTGCTGATTTTATTGTACATCTTTCTGGTGCAGGAGTTGCAGATAAGCGATGGACTACACAAAGGAAAAAAGAGATTTTATTGAGTAGAACCCAAAGCTGTTCTTTAATTGTTGCAGCTTTAAAGGAAGTTCCGAATAAAATTTCAGCAGTGATTAGTGCATCTGCTATAGGATGGTATGGGCCCGATAAAGCCAATCAAGCTAACGCTCCTTTTGTAGAAACGACTGCTTCATACAAAGATTTTTTAGGAGAAACTTGTCAACTTTGGGAAGATTCAATATCCCCAATTGTTCAATTGGATAAAAGATTGGTCATATTAAGAACCGGAATAGTTTTAAGTAATGAAGGTGGTGCATTGGCTGAATTCAAAAAACCATTATTATTTAAAACAGCGGCTATTCTAGGCAATGGACAACAAATGATTAGTTGGATTCATGTAGATGACTTATGTAATCAATACATTTTTGCAATCGAAAATCAACACATGCAAGGGGTATTTAATGCCGTAGCCCCCAACCCAGTAAGCAATGAAAAGCTGACTTTAACATTGGCAAAAAAAATGGCAGGATCTTTTTTCTTCAAAATTCATGTACCTGCATTTCTATTAAAAATAGTACTTGGAGAAATGAGTATAGAAGTATTAAAAAGCACTACTGTTTCGGCTCAAAAAATAAATGCAATGGGTTATCAATTTTGCTTTCCAACAATTGATACGGCCATCGACTCACTGCTAGATGATTAATTAAACGATATCTCTTCTTTTGTGAATTTTATAGCAAATAAACCAAATAATTGAAGTAAAGACAAGTGTCAATAAAACTTGTTGTGGAACCAAACTCAATTGCAGTTCATAATCTGCTTTGGCAGCTGCACCAAAAGTTCTTTGTAAAGCAGGTTTAACGATTAAATTGTTTGACATCCTTATAGGTAAAAAACGATCGATAGGAATTTTTTTCCATTTTAAAAGACCAACAGCTATATTTTCTAAAATGAGATAATAAAATAGAAAAATGCCTAAGGCGATGAACGCTTTTTTTACCAGATACCCCAATAAAAACGCAATAGATAATTGTGCAAATGTTTGCAAGAAAAACAAAGGAATATATTCTAGTTGCTCTGCCCATCTGATCCAGCTAATACTGTCAGCATAAATTCCGAATCCGAAGGCAACAACAGTATATACCAATGTTACTATACTCGAAATAATGGTTACGTCAATTAATTTACTGGTGATGAATTCAGACCTACTCCAGCCATCGATTATATTCTGACGGTGCGTTTTATAATTATATTCATTGGTAACAATCATTATTACCAAAATCGAAGGCAACAAAACAAAGAAAGAAGATAAATATGCTACCGAATGCCAGGCTTCTGGAAATGCAAATGGGTTCCCTAAAACCATTTTAGCAACCTGGTTAACCATGTCCTTACCTTGTATTACTTCTTTGTATCCGTAATAAACCATACTGTTTATGCCAGGATAGGTAAGCATTACAATAACGAGCATCCACCAGAATGCCGGGTATTTTTTAATTTTGAGCCACTCTATTTTTATTAAATTATTCATCAGTAGTATTATTAGTCGTTGGTGAGTTCAAAGAATGTAGATTCTAAACTTTTTTTCTTACTTAATAGTAATTGTAAAGTAATTCCATTTTTAAAGCAATGGTCATTGATCTTTTCCATATTGGCTGTGCCGAATGGATAATGTATTTGTAAGCGTTCGTCTTCTTCTTTTATCAGACTAAAACCTCCCATGTCTGCTATACATATCTTTAATTGCTCCATATTGGCTGCAGCAATTTCTACAATATCTTCATTAGACAATACTTCATTTACAGGACCTGATGTAATTAAAGTCCCTCTTTTCAAAATAGCCACATGCGTACATATTTTTTCTACTTCGTCCAATAAATGGCTTGCGATGATAATGGTTATACCTTTTTTTGCTAGGGATTTAATAAGATCTCTGATTTCCATAATTCCTACAGGATCCAGTCCATTGGTAGGCTCGTCTAATAATAATACTTCGGGGTTTCCCATCAACGCTGCTCCAATGGCTAGCCGCTGTTTCATGCCCAAACTATATGCACTGAATTTGCTTTTTTTTCTTTCAGTCAATTTTACAATTTCCAACACTTCGTCGATGTCTGCTTCAGTGCCTCTACCGCTAATAGCCTGTGTGATTTTTAAATTATCTACAGCCGATAAGTAGTGATAAAAATTAGGTGTCTCTAAAAGTGATCCAATTCTTTTTCGCTCATTATTTGAATTGGCTAAACCAAACCAATTGTAGGTTCCGGTATCTGCCTTAAGAATATCTAGTACGATACTCATCATGGTTGTTTTCCCGCTGCCATTTGGCCCCAGAATTCCAAACACACTGCCCTTCGGAATAGTTAATGATAAATTTTTGAGCGCCTTGATGTTCTTATAAGATTTGCTAACTCCATCAATCGATAAAATTGTTTCCATAAATATATTTTAATCAACACTGTTAATTCTTTAACCAAGGACGAAGCGATTTAATAACTTTGTTTCCCTTTTTGACAGAAAACTTGTCATCGTAATCCCAGAGTATAATTGGTATATTAAACTCCTTCATTATGCTGGTAATATCTCTAAGATAAGCAGATCTGGATTTATTGTCAGCAAATTTGATTACCCCCGTTTCTGTGCATATAAGCGGTAAATTTAACTTATCAGCTTCTTTGCTAATCGCTTTTATTCGTTCGTATAAGTATTCATAAGTAGCTTCTTTTGGGTAACGGAAATAGTCTTTATAAAGCTGCGACTCTGGAGGAGCATTATAAAGTCTTGGCATTTTATTCGCTTTATAAGGGTAAGGGAAACCGGTAATAAAGGTTTTTTCTGGGGTCCAGTCTGCTCCTTGGTGTGTAAAAATATAGGGTTCATAAAAATGAAAAGTATAGAGAATTTTCCCATCATCTACATCTAGCTTTCCCATATGCAGCAATTCGCTAATTCCATTATAATTGGCACCGCCAATAATAAAAATTCGATTTGGATCTTCTTTTCTTAATTCCCTTACTAATGTAGTTGCAGAAGACTTCCATACATCCATATCTGTAGTAGGTTCATTGTACAATTCAAAAAATAAATTGTCCGGAGAATCATTGATCATCGATTTAATCACCTGTTTCCAAATTCTAATGATGCGGTCATTTTCTGAATAAATATTTTCGTTGGTTAGTTTGCCATAATGGTAAACTATCACCAGTTTAATATTTAATTGATTGCATTTTGCATAGATCATTTGCAGCTTATTCAATAAACCATTATCCAATGCCGCATAATTATCTGGCATATAATGGTCGAATGCTACAGGAAGCCTGATTGTTTTAAAACCAGCTTTTGCAATCTCTTCTAGCTTAGGTACTAAGCTTGTCTGAAATTGCAAATCTGGGGCTAACCAATACTGCTCCAAAAAAGAAATATTTACTCCTTTTGACAAGTCTGACTTGATTTTATTTATATCTGTTCTACTAGAAGCAAAAACTGGTAAAAAGAAACTCACAAATGTCAATAACATGGTGAAAAAAAGCCGTTTTACGATTTTTCCTAGATTTAATTTTATCGAATAATCAATTACCTGTTGCATATTTGTATATATGATAGATTATCATAAGATTCCTTATGTAAATATAGACCGAGATAAGCTTACTTCCGAATTGAATAAACGGGGCGCTTATTATTCCAACGTTGCCGTTTGGTCGCTTATGTTTTCCCTGCCACTTTTTGTAGTGTTGGATTTGCTTTTCCTGAATGATCAATGGACATTTCTAATGGCATTGAGGGTGATTGCTTTTGTAATTACCTATTTGGTGAATAGAATGGGCACTCAAAAACGTTGGTCCTACGAATTGATTCTTAATTTGGTGATTGGCACGAATGTGATATTGATGTCATTAATATGTGGCGTTGTTCCTATTCCGAATGCATTGCCCTATTTTCTCTTAACAACCATTTTAATGTTATTGTTGAATACCACTGTGTTTTGGCGGCCAATCTACGCCCAAATGCATTGTGCTATTTCTTATACCATTATTGTTGTGTTATATGCCTTGAACAATCGAACAGATGGATATAGTTCACTCATTACCAATGGAGGAGGGGTGTATTTCTTGGTTTCTGCATTTTCTTGTGTAATTGCCTATAACCGTTATCAAATTATCAAGCGGGAAACCGAGAAAAACTTGATCATTGAAGAATCTAACAGAAGAATGCTGGAACAGAACGAAAAAATCAATGATCAGCATCATTTAATTGATGAAGCTAACCGAAGATTAAAAGAATTGAGTGATTATAGGCAGAATACCCTCAATATCATGATTCATGATTTGAAGAATTTTATTGGTTCCAACCAGATTTCTATTGATCTGATTAACCGAAAATCGAGTAATCTTACTACGGATCAAAAGGAAATTCTGAGTTATATCACTATGGGTAATGAGAAATTACATTACTTATCTCAAAAATTATCGGAATCTGCCGAAGCAGATACTGGTAAGATAGAATACCGTTTTGAACAGTTTGATATCATTCCAGAGGTAGAAAAAGCAGGAATTGCCCTGGTAGATGCTGCAAGCATCAAGCATGTTACCATTCAGGTTCACCTATCTCCAGCCGAAATTATTGTTAATCTGGATAAAATATTTCTCCGTCACATATTATTTAAGCTACTTTCTAACGTTATAAGGTTTATACAGAAAGGATCCGTGTTGAGTATTCACGCTGCAGACTATGAAGGGATGTGTATTATTGAAATAATCAATAAAGGAACACCTATCGGAAAAGAGAGATTGGATGATTACTTTAACAGGTTGAATTCGCCCAATCAATCCGAGTTTGCCGTTACCCAATCGGGTATGGGTTTTTCTGTTGCACAAAAGCTTACGGTTGATATGGGAGGGGTTTTAACGTATGAGAGTGATTCGACCGTTGGGAATTATTTTAAATTGAAATTCAAACTCGCTTAGTTCTAAATACTACCTTATGAAATCTAGATTATCGCTATTAGTTGTATTTACCCTCATCTTGTCGGGTATATTCGGGCAAGCCGTTCAAAGTATTGAAGGGGAGATCCGAACAATGGAAGACATGGGATATCGCAACGAGTCAATCCGTGGTATTGCAGGTGCGTTGAACTTTTTCCTCAAATTGAATCCCAAAGATGATGTAAATAATATGCGCTTGGTATTGAAGGTAAAACCTTCTCAAGTATTGAATAAAGACCTTTCTGCTGTTACAGTTTCTTTAAGAGATGAACCAGTCTACACTTCTAGAATCACTTCCAATGGAATTGATTCGATCATGACCATTACCATCGATCTAAACAAAAGGTTTATGCAACCAGATGGTAGGTTTATTAAGTTACGTGTTGATGCCAGAATGTGTATGACAGATGAGTATTGTAAAGACGTAGACAATCCTGCTGTTTGGATGACGGTTAGAAATTCTACTTATTTAGAAGTTAAAAAGCAAGAAAAAATTACCTATTTCCAAAGTTTGAAGGAAACCATTTTACTCTATGATAAAATAGCTACTCCAGTAAATAGTGATTTAGATGATCTAGTAGGAGGTGGGGTATTATTTGCATTATTGAAGCAAAAAGAAGTATTGAAGGAATTGTATACAAGCAACTATTCTGAAGCTGATACAATGAGTAATACCATTGTTACCGGTGTATATAGCAAGCTTCCAACTTATCTTAAGCCATTTCTACCAGATTTAAAACCTGGTCAGGGATGTATTTATAATGTTCAACCTTGGGGCGACAACCGTTATGTAATGGTGATCACAGGTAAAGATGCGGATGGTTATAAAAAAGCCATTAATACCCTCACCAATTATAAAATCTTAAATGCAAGCTTCTCTTATAGAATGGTCATTGAAAACGGGCCGCCTAATTATTTCTTGGCTAATCCTTTGCCAGTAGTATTCTCTTTGGAAGACTTGGGTGGAACGCCCAAGTTAATGGAAGGGGTAGGAGCATTAAAAACAAATTACTCATTCTCATTAGCTGATTATAATGCCATTCCGAAGAAACTGACTTTTCATTTGGAAGCCATGCTTACCTTATTGAAAGAAGAAGACAGGGGCTATGTGAATGTGTATTTGAATGACAACCTGGTATTTAGTGCCGATTTGCATGATAAAACCAGTTTTGTTGGAGATGTGGAGTTAAAGCCATATTTATTGACCAAGAATAATTCATTGGTTGTAGAATTCAGGTTCCATCCTCAAGGAAGTATTTGTAAATCGGGCTTCTCTAACTTCTATGCTTTTATTGATACCAAAACCTCCAATTTAGTTTTCTCCGGCGAAAAGCAAAACGAGTTTTATAATTTCTTCAATTACCCGGGTGAGTTCAGAAAAAAACAATTGAAGTTTATTGTTTCTCCATCAATCATGCCACATTTGGCATCTTCCATGGGAGAATTAATTTACCAATTAAATACTACAACGGTTCAAGCAAATCACTTGAATATTCCTGAAATGATCACTACCGAAAAAGCTACGGTGGCTGATTTAAAAGATTATAATGCCATTTTATTAGTGCATCGAAATGATCCATTCGTTAAAAACTTTACGAGCGATATGCCAGTTCAGTTTAACAGAGATTTTCAGTTGTACAAAAACATGAGCGGACAAACTACATTCTCCATTAATGATTTTTCGAATAGTGGTATTGCTCAAATATTCAGGTACCAGGCTTCCACTATCATGATGATTACTTCATTGCAGGATACTGTTGTGAGTGATGCATTTGAAGGGGTTATTAAAAGCTTTGGATCTCAGTATTCAGCTATTGAAAGTAATGTGTGTTTTGCAAGCAGTAAAGGAAGAAGTAATTTCTTCTTTAAAGTTCCAGAAAATTCAGGGGTGGTAACGTATAGAGGAGATAAAAACTATCTGGCTATTTTCTGGAATAATTACCGATACTTCATTTTAATTGCTGCATTATTGTTGGTGATTGGTGCATTTGTTTTCGTGAGAAAACGAGTGAAGAAGTCTCAGGAAAACTTTTAATCGGCGCTAAATTACCCTAGGAATATGCCTGTCTGTGCTTTGAATAATATGATTAATGTGGGTTTATTCACAACGGGTAAACTGGAGCAGATTGAAGAGATCGCGGCTGAATTTGAGTACATTAATATTAAAACAGCATTGAATTTTGGGTTTCTTACCCGTAAAGAATATGTGGCTTTTTTAGAAAGAGCAGGCTTTCCTTTAATTGATGTTAGAAATCAAGAAATTGATGAAGCATTTGTTTCTCAATGTGATTTATTACACCTCAATTCTTTTCTATACTTGCCTTTAAAGGAAGATAACAAAGGGGTATTAATAGTTGCTGCGGCAGATCCATTGGATGAGAAATTATTGGGTTTTTTAGAGATTAAATTCGATAAAAAAGTAAGCTTAGTTGCCGCTTCTGATTTGGATATTACCTGGATGATCAATAAACTTCGAGGGGAGTATTATGTGAAAGAAGCCGTTTTTAGCTTGATGAGAAAAGATCCGATGAGCTCAGGGATCATTACTTTTACTGATGCTCAATTGATTTTCATTTTTGGTTTTATTGGAGTGTTTTTTCTTTTTCTTACACTCTATTTTGTAAATGCATTTATCTTCTTTAATTTATTTTTTAGTTGTTTCTTTTTGTTTGCCATTGTTTTTAAATTGTACATAGCATTAAAGGGCTCTAGGTATGAACTACATCAGGCTGTAACCAAAGACGAAGTTAGAGCAGTAGAAAATTCAACTTTACCTGTTTACACGATTTTATTGCCTGTTTATAAAGAAGATAAATTAATTCGTAAATTAATCTGGAACCTAAGAAGTTTGGATTATCCGAGAGGCAAACTCGACGTAAAATTATTGATTGAAGAAGACGACGATAAAACCTTGAATGCTGTAAGGAACCTCGATTTTCCTGCCAACTTCGAAACAATTGTTGTTCCTTATCATCTTCCTAAAACCAAACCCAAAGCATGTAACTATGGTTTGTTTTTTTGTAAAGGAAAGTACCTCACTATTTATGATGCAGAAGATGTTCCAGATTCTGATCAGTTGAAAAAAGTAGTTTGCTTATTTAGAAAATTACCCAAAGATTATATTGTTTTACAAGGGGCACTAAATTATTTCAATAAGAACGAGAACTTGCTTACACGCATGTTTACATTGGAATATTCTTATTGGTTCGATTACATGTTGCCTGGTTTACAATCATTAGATGTACCTATTCCATTAGGAGGAACTTCTAATCATTTTAAATTAGATAAGCTATTGGAATTGGGTGGTTGGGATCCTTTTAATGTAACAGAAGATGCCGATTTGGGTGTACGGGTATTCGAAAAAAGATATAAAGTGGGTGTTGTAAATAGTACCACTTTTGAGGAAGCAAATAATGAACCATTTAACTGGATACGTCAACGTTCTCGTTGGATCAAAGGGTACATGCAAACCACATTAGTGCATATGCGTAACCCAGCAAGACTGGTCCAAAAGATTGGATGGAGAGGTTTTTTTGGATTTAACTTCTTCGTAGGATTAACGCCAATTACTTTTTTGATTTATCCTATTCTACTTTCTTTTTTTATCATCTATTTGATCTTCGATTTAAAAGTGGCAAGGGTATTGTTTCCGGATTGGGTTTTATATATTTCCATTTTTAATTTCGTTGCAGGGAATACATTAATGATTTACGTAAACATGTTGGCAGTGTTTAAACGCAGGTATTACGAATTAATATTATTTGCATTGTTCAATCCATTGTATTGGTTGATGCATTCGATCTCAGCTTACAAAGGCTTGTGGCAGTTGGTATACAATCCTTTTTACTGGGAGAAAACAAATCATGGACTAACTAAAATGTCTCATTCAGCGGCAGCTGCGTCTGCTGTAAACGCAAATGGAGCATAATGATAAAGGAAAGCAATAGAATACAATTATTGACACTGCTGCTGGTGTTTTATTATGTAGTTCTATCTTGGATTTTACATAGAAATGGATTTGAACATACCGAAAGCCTTTTTTATTCTGAGAAACTTAAAATTCTTTTTGAGTTTAAAGAGAACACACTCTTAACCATCGGTACAACTTTTCCGTCATCTGTTTTTATAGCTTCCATTATCCTATCACCATTTGGATATGTATTTGCGCCCATTGCTGCTTCAATTATTTTTGTAGCAATTCTTTTTTATTTTGTAGTTTTTGATATCAGTGAATCGAAACTCTCTTTCAAACCAGTATTGATATCAATCATTTTGTTATTTGTTTTGCACCCTCAGTTTGTTTATGCAGCAATTAGTGGAAGAAATATTGCTGCCATCATGTTGTTTTTGTACATGCTTTTCAGAAGTTTATTTCTCTATTATAGAACACAAACAACCTATTATTTATCCCTGGCGAGCATTTTCTTGACGATATTGGTTTTTACAGAGATTAATTTTATTTGGATGATTCTCTCCTTCTTTCCATTTATTGCTTTGGTTTCAGTAGATGGTATAAAAGTTTCTAAAGATGAACCTCCTATTTTTCAGTATTATCAGGCTTTGAATATTCGATCATTGCGCAGAAAATTAGCCAACAGAACCGTATCATTATACCTCATCTTATTTCTACTTCCATTGGCTGCATACTATTTGTTCAGGTTACTGAATGAAGCACATGCAGGAAATGCAACTTATTTTTTATCTAGTCAATATGCCAACTGGCGTGTTACCGGTACTGCTCCTTTAAATACTATTTTGGAATTAACCAAAGGAAAGAACGTAGCCAAACAAACCCAACTTATTTTTCAGGTATTTACAATTGTATTAGCACCAACCTTTATTCTTTCAATGGTACTATTCAAAGGAAAATTATACGAACTCTTTACTTTGTTGGTACCCATATTCTTTTTTTCGATCATCTTAATTAATGCCAAGTATTATTTTACTACTGAGTATTATATGGTAATGCAGATTATTGGAATTGCAGGTTTATTGTTTTTTGGGTATAATAAATATGGACAAAAAATTACTACGGGCTTGATTATTGGGGCTAGCTGTATAAGTATTATTGGGGGTATTTATTATTTTTCTGAGAGCAATGATTATGAAGAACATGATTTGTATATGATGTTCAATTCCGATAAAAAATGGTTCGGACCAAAAAAAGATACTGAATTACAACAAATGGCGGAATATGTTGCTTCGGTAGCTTCCCCTGAAACCCCATTATTGATTGATGATGCGGCTGCATATGGTATCATGGCACATTTGCCATCTTTGCAAGGATTAATATTGCCTTTGCAAAAAAGTTTTGTAACGGTAATCGAAAATCCTGCCTTAGTTGCTTCCTATATGTGTATAGCAAAGCGTAACAATCGCTTACATAACACTACGGTGCTGAATGCGTATAATATCCTTGAAATGAAAGAAAGAATTGGGCTCAAACCAATCAGGGTCTTCGAAACAGAAAACTGGATCGTTTATAGTATTCGTTAATTTCTAATTGGTCTTCCAGTTTTCAATACACTTTGAATTCTTTCAAGCGTTTTCTTTTCTCCACATAAGCTAAGGAATGCTTCTCTTTCTAAATCGAGCAAATATTGTTCGCTTACTTGGGTTTGCTCACTCAAATCTCCACCGCACAATACAAATGCCAATTTGCGGGCAATTAAAGCGTCATGATCCGTGGCATACCCACCACGCCACATTCCATTAATACCGGCAAGCATAGCTCCTAAACCCGATCTTCCTAGTACTTTAATATCTGTTCTTGGGGTTGGTGTATTATAACCCTGCTCATATAATTCCAAGACCGACTTTTTTGCTTCAGCAATTCTTCTTCCTTGGTTCATGATAATTTCATCAGTGCCATGTCTTAATACGCCCATTTCAAAAGCTTCTTGTGCAGAAGTGGCCACTTTAGCTGTTGCTATAGAAAAGAAACGCTTCTTCAAAGTATTGGTTTCTGGTTCGTCCTCATGTAATTCATCTGAAGCACGTAATGCGAATTCTTTTGTACCGCCACCACCAGGAATCAAACCAACTCCCAATTCCACCAATCCAATATATGTCTCTGCTGCAGCACAAACTTTATCTGCATGCATATTCATTTCGCAACCACCACCCAGTGTTAAACCATGTGGAGCTGTAACAACCGGAATAGAAGAATACCTCAAACGCATCATGCTATTTTGAAACATACGGATGGCCATATCCAGTTCATCGTATTCCTGCTCAATCGCTAACATGAAAATCATTCCTACATTGGCACCTGCACTAAAATTGGCTCCTTCATTCGCTATTACTAATCCTTTGTAATCTTTTTCAGCAAGCGTAATGGCTTTATTCAATCCTTCTAAAACTTCACCACCAATACTATTCATTTTGGTGCTCCATTCAAATCCAGCAACACCATCGCCAATATCATACATTTTGCAGGCACTGTTTTTCCAGATGGTTTTATCGGAATGATTTTTTAACACCAAGAAAGATTCGCCACCAGGAATAATTATATAATTTTTAGAACGAAGATCATAATACATTCTTTTGCCATTTTCTACTTTATAGAAACTGGTAAATCCTGCTCCAATCATTTCTTCAATCCATGGAGCAACGGCTACACCAGCTGCTTTCATGGCTTGAACTGTTTTAACTAATCCTACAGTATCCCAACTTTCAAATGCGCCAATTTCCCAGCCAAAGCCAGCCATCATTGCATCGTCCAGGCGGTATATTTCATCACTGATTTCTGGAATTCTAAAAGAGATATAAGAGAACAAAGAGAAATGGAATGCTCTATAGAAATCCCCGGCTTTATCATTTGCTGCACTCAATAATTTAATTCTTTGATGCAGATCTTCTATCGGTTTGGCAGCTTCTATACTGGCAAATTTTGGTTTGACCCTCGCACCATATTCCATGGTACTTAAATTCAAAGTAAGTATTTCTTTGCCTGCGGCTGATTTGGTTTTCTTAAAAAATCCTTGGCCTGTTTTATCTCCCAACCAATTATTAGCTATAAGCTTTTCTAACCATTCAGGTATAGTGAATATTGATTTGGCTTCATCGTTCGGGCAATTATCTGCAACCCCTTTAGCAACTTTAACCAAAGTATCGATACCAACAACATCAGCTGTTCTAAATGTAGCAGACTTTGGCCTTCCAATGATTGGTCCAGTTAAAGCATCAATTTCATCAATAGATAATTTTTGCTGATCCATGATATGAAAAATACTCATGATGCTGTATACCCCAATTCTATTGGCTATAAAAGCAGGAGTGTCTTTACACAGAACGGTTGTTTTACCTAAATGTAAATCTCCATAATGCATCAAGAAATCAACTACTTCCTGATCAGTATCAGGAGTAGGAATAATTTCTAATAAACGCAAATACCTTGGAGGATTAAAAAAATGGGTTCCACAAAAATGCTTTTTAAAATCAGTCGATCTTCCTTCAGCCATTAAGTGAATAGGAATTCCTGAAGTATTAGAAGTAACTAAAGTTCCTGGGGTTCTAAATTGCTCTACTTTATCGTAAATTATTTTTTTGATATCCAACCTTTCAACAACCACCTCAATGATCCAGTCACAGCTAGCGATTTCCTTCATATTATCATCGAAGTTGCCGGTTTTAATATGGTTGATTACTGATTTTGTATAAACAGGTGAGGGGTTGCTTTTAATAGCAGCTTGCAAAGCATCGTTAACCAACTTATTTCTCTCAGCCGGTTTTTTACTTTCGGTTGCAGCAGCCGGAACCATATCCAACAATAATACAGGCAATCCAATTCCTGCAAAATGGCAGGCAATTCTTGAACCCATTACACCACTTCCTAAAACCGCTACTTTTTTGATAGAACGTTTCATTTGATCTCTGTTTATTTATTTTTTGCCAAATGGAATTCGCTTATGAACAATTCAGTCATATACTAAATTGGTTTAGGCTCATTTCATTAGATTTTTTTTATTGGTAGAAATAGTTAGTTATGCAACTATTTTGTTCGAAGATAGGATAATCAGATAAAAAAATATCAAACTTTTACTATGAAAAGTTTGATATTAATAATGGGTTGGGGGATAAGGCTTATTCTTCCGAGACTGCAGCACCTCTATAAGCGAGGTATAAGCAGACCAGATAAACAGCCAAAACAGCGTAAACTAACATAATCGGGGGATTTTGTAATTACAATTTATGATAAAAATGAATTTCATTTGTTACATAATTCTCACATACTGTTAATATCTGTATGAGAAAATCAGATTCTACTTAGTTCATCCTATCTATAATCCTTAGGCCTATTGATTATCGGGTAATTATCCTTTGAAGATTAAAACAATGAAAATTGTTTTTTGTTGAATTCAAATTCCATTTTTTCACTGTTCTTTAACAATCAGTTAATATAGCTTAATGTATTTCTATTAAAGCAACCATTTTTCAGCCATTTTTATTGTACAAATGACTAAATAACCGCTGCTTTTGAATAATTACCTTTTAAAATTTAGGTAACCAAGGTGATTTGCTTTGAGTTAAATTTGTTCATTATGGAGATTACACCCAAATTAATCGATCATCTGGCCCATCTTGCCCGTTTGGAATTTGACCAGGATAGAAAAGAAAATATTAGAAATGATGTGGAGCGAATGGTGGGCTTTATCGAAAAATTGCAAGAACTGAATACCGATGGTGTAGAACCTCTGTTATTTATGAGTGATGCTCAAAATGTATGGAGAACCGATGAGATAGCAGGGTCCGTAAGCAGAGCGGATGCATTGAGTAATTCGCCCATTAAAGATGAAACTTTTTTTAAAGTACCAACAGTGATCAAAAAATAAAACTACAAAGTATGGGATTGATTGAGTCAGTAATTCATTTAGAATCGATAGAGAAGAGTTATTTTATGGGATCACAAGCAATCCCTGTATTGAAAGGTATTTCATTGGATATTTTCAGGAATGAATACGTTGCATTAATGGGACCTTCAGGAAGTGGAAAGAGTACACTGATGAATATTTTAGGTTGTCTTGATTCTCCAACGGGAGGTAAGTATATATTAAATGGCAAAGACGTAAGTAAAATGCCAGATGATGATTTAGCAGAAGTAAGGAATACAGAAATTGGATTCGTATTTCAGCAGTTTAACTTATTGCCCAGACTATCTGCAGCGGAGAATGTGGCTTTACCCTTAATTTATGCAGGGGTATCGAAAAAGGAAAGAATTGAAAGGTCGATGGAGGCACTCAAAAAAGTTGGATTAGCAGATCGAAGCCATCATAAATCGAATGAACTGAGTGGTGGGCAAATTCAAAGGGTGGCCATTGCTCGTGCATTAGTGAATAATCCTTCTATTTTATTGGCAGATGAGCCAACCGGAAACTTGGATTCCAAAACATCCGTTGAAGTAATGCAGATTTTCGGTAAAATTCAAGAAGCAGGAAATACAGTGATTCTGGTAACACACGAAGAAGATATTGCTTCTTATGCACATCGTATAGTTCGTTTGCGTGATGGACTCATCGAATCGGATAAAACCAAAGAACAATATATTCACACAGTTTAGTGTTGTATTGAACAAATCTATTTTAGATTTGTATTCTCAATAAAGCATCTAGATGTCGTTAAAAATATATACCAAAACTGGAGATTTAGGCAAAACTTCGCTGATTGGAGGAACCAAAGTACCTAAAAGTCATATTCGTATTGATACCTACGGCACAGTAGATGAATTGAATTCCTGGATAGGGGTTATAGGCGATTATGCTACAGAAGCACATTCTAAATTGATTCTAAAAGAAATTCAAGATCGTTTATTTACTGTTGGATCTTCTTTGGCTTGTGACCCAGACAAAGAGCCCTTGATGAAGATTCCTGATTTAAAAGAAACGGACATCAATTTATTGGAAAGAGAAATCGATCATATGAATGATGTTTTAGCTCCAATGAAATTTTTTGTTTTACCCGGAGGACATCTCGCAGTTTCTCAAACTCATATAGCACGTTGTGTATGCAGAAGGGCTGAGCGTTGTTGTGTGAATATGCAAGAGCAGGATCTATTTGTAGAACCTTTGGTGATAAAATATCTAAACCGGTTGAGTGATTATTTATTTGTATTATCTCGATATTTTAGTCATCAGTTATCGATACCTGAAATTCCTTGGAAACCGCGTGTGTAAAGAGATATAACTATTCAGGTACCATTAAACCGTCCTTCATATGCAAGGTTCTGCCACTTAAAGCAGCTAACTCTAAATTATGTGTTACAATTAGAAATGATGTTCCCGTTTGTTGATTCAGTTCAACAAATACCTGATGCAATTCACGAGCGTTTTTGCTATCTAAATTTCCAGTAGGTTCATCTGCAAATACAATTTTAGGCTGATTGATTAATGCTCTGGCTACTGCAACGCGTTGTTGTTCCCCACCCGACATTTGTTGAGGTTTATGATAGATTCTATCTTTTAATCCAAGGCTGGTGAGTAATTGAATGGCCCTTTCTTTTACCATTGTTTTTTGGTTACCTGCAATCCATCCTGGGATGGAAACATTCTCCAGTGCATCAAATTCGGGCAATAAATGATGAAATTGGAAGATGAAGCCAATATTTTTATTTCTAAATGCGGCTAATTTTTTAGCTGATAAAGACAGAATGGATTGGTTGTCGAGTTCAATTGTGCCAGAATCGGGTTGGTCAAGACTACCTAAAATATGCAATAAAGTGCTTTTGCCAGCGCCTGAAGAGCCTACAATACTGACCATTTCACCTGTCTTTACGGTCAAATCAACTCCTTTTAAAACGGCTAAATCGCCGAATTTGCGTGTTATTTTTTCTGCTTTGAGCATTTATTTGCTAAGATTATACCCACAAACCTACAAAACCATGCTGCTAATTCAGTAATTTTTAAACATTTCTTTACAGAAGGTGATAAACTCCAATTTGGTCATATCATTTATACGGTTACTTTTGCAAAAATAATCGGAAACTATGTTTTGGACTTTAGAATTAGCAAGTTACTTAGAAGAAGCCCCTTGGCCTGCTACCAAGGATGAGTTAATCGATTATTCCATCAGAAGTGGAGCTCCTTTGGAAGTTGTAGAAAACTTACAAGAGTTAGACGATGAAGGAGAGGTCTATGAAAGTATCGAAGACATCTGGCCAGACTATCCTAGTCAGGAAGACTTCATGTTCAATGAAGATGAATATTAATTGATCGATTAAATTTTATTCGGGATAAGCAAAATAAAAATGGCTAACTGTATTTCCAGCTAGCCATTTTTATTTTAATCAATGATTTATTTGTTGGGCTTAAAACTAAGTTTGAAATAAAACAAAATCAAAGCCAATATTAATACAATTGTATTTGCAGCAATCACAGGTCCGCTATTTACATTGAATGCATAGATCAACCAAACAATTGTACTGGAAATAACAATGAGTATCATCCAGATACTAAGGTCACCCACACTCTTTGTTTTCCATGCCTGCCATACTTGAGGAATAAAAGTTATTGCACTTAAGAAAGCGCCAAAATAGCCTAAGAGTTCATTTAAATTCATTGTTTCTTTTTTTAAAACTATTGATTAGCGATTCCTAATTTTTCCATTACTTCATTACTTACACCAGTTGTAGAATAACCACCATCATGAAATAAATTCTGCATGGTAACCATTCTGGTTAAGTCGGAAAATAAAGTAATACAATAATTAGCGCAGTCTTCTGCAGTTGCATTACCTAAAGGTGCAACCGCATTGGCAAAATCATAAAAATCACCAAACCCTTTGATACCAGTACCTGCGGTGGTTTTAGTTGGAGATTGAGAAACAGTATTGATTCTTACTTTCTTTTCTAATCCATAATGATATCCAAAACTTCTAGCGATCGATTCTAACATTGCTTTGATGTCGGCCATATCTGTATAGAAAGGAAATGTTCTTTGTGCAGCCATATAAGTTAAAGCAACCACACTTCCCCATTCATTGATAGCATCTAATTTTTTAGCAACTGCTAACATTTTATGAAAAGACATAGCAGACACATCAATTCCTTTCATAAAATAATCATAGTTAGATTCGGTATACGGAATCTTTTTACGAATGTTTACACTCATTCCAATAGAGTGTAAAACAAAATCTAATTTACCACCCAATATTTCTTGAGATTGAGTAAACAAATTGGATAGTTCATCAACATTCGTAGCATCGGCAGGTATAATTTTAGATCCGGTCTCTTCTGCCAGTTTATTGATTTCACCCATTCTCATTGCAATGGGTGCGTTGGTTAATACAAATGTAGCGCCCTCTTCATGTGCTTTCTGGGCCACTTTCCATGCAATTGAATTTTCATCCAATGCACCTGTAATTATTCCTCTTTTTCCTTTTAATAAATTGTATGCCATATAATGTGTTTATTTTTCATGATTATTTTAAGTGCCATCAAGATTCGAATATACGAATTCACCTTAGATAATCGGATTTTCTACCTGATCATTTCCCGGGCATTTTCTATTGCAGCGGCTGTTGGTTTTTCTCCACTTAGCATTTTGGCAATGGCATCAATACGTTCATCTTCTTGTAACAATCTAATTGTAGTTTGCATTTGCTCATTTTTAAATTCTTTATATACATAAAAGTGTGCATCTGCTTTGCCTGCTATTTGGGGTTGATGAGTGATACAAATGATCTGGCGATTGTTGGCCATTTTTTGCATTATTTGACCAACTTGTTTTGCAGCTTCGCCGGATATGCCAGTATCAATTTCATCAAATATTAATGTTGGAAGATTAATATATTCTGCAACCAGAGATTTTATGCATAGCATTAAACGACTCAATTCACCTCCACTGGCCACTTTTTTAATTGATTCGAATTTATTGGTGTTATTCGCGTCAAATAATAGTTCTACGTTTTCTAATCCAAATTCATGCAAATTGGTGCTTACTAATTTAACTTGAATTTTAGCATTTGGCATCCCCACCTGTTTCAATAAGCTGTTTACCTTTTTCTCGAAATCGGGAATGGTTTTATTCCTTGCAATGCTAATTTTTTTTGCTTGAGTTTCTGCAATTAAGAATATGTCAGTTGCTTCTTTTTCTAAACTGATAATCAAATCATCCAGATGAAGCACCTGCTCTAATTTTGTAGCTAATTCATTTTTGATGGCTATTAATTCTATTGTTGTTTTTACTCCATGTTTTTTTAGTAATTTAAAACCATCATTCAGTCTTTGATTGATCCATTCAATTCTTTTTGCGTCGAATTGAATGTTTCCATTAATATGTTCTAGTTCATCAGCAATGTCTTGTAATTCTACATGTGTTGCTTTTAACCTGTTGCATAATTCCGGGATCGATTGGTGATACTCTTGAAAAGGAACCAATTGTTGAAGTAGTTGTTTCAACTGAACAACTATGGGTTGATCAGCATTATTTAAAGCAGCATTTATTTTTTCTAAACCAGTTTTAATATTCTCTGCATTGCTCAACATTTTTAGTTCTTCCTCAAGTGCTTCCAATTCATTTTCACTTAGATTTAATTCATCTATTTCATCGAATAAAAATTGATGATAATCGGCTTCCTTAATAAAATTAGCTTTTTGCGCTTTTACAGCTAAAAGTTCTTTATTAATCCCTTGCCATTTTAAGTAACTAATTCTAAAAGATTGAACCGACTCTAAATTGCCAGCTAATGCATCAATCACCTGTCTCTGAAAATCACTATCGCCCAATTCTAGCGTATCAAATTGTTGGTGTAAATCAACTAGCATTCCTGCTAATTGTTTTAATTGAATCAATGAGGCGGGGCTATCATTAATAAATGCCCTTGATTTACCATTGACGCCTATTTCTCTTCTTAGAATTAATTCTTCATCTATATCTATATCGTGTTCTTTTAAAAAAGCCAGTACTGCTGCTTTATTGTCGTTACTAAAATAACCTTCAATGAAACATTTTTGTTGATTATTTACCAATACACTGCTATCTGCCCTTTCCCCCAGAATCAAACTTAAAGCACCCATTAATATGCTTTTACCTGCGCCTGTTTCACCAGTAATAATATTGAGCTTACCCGAAAAATCAATATTGATTTCGTTAATAATTGCGTAGTTCTGAATGATTAGTTTTCGAAGCACTTTTTAAAATCTTTTATAGTAAACCAATTTTCAATTGTGGTAAGCAAGTTAGTAAAGCTTGTTTAAATGATTAGCAGACTTTTTTCTAATTCTTTTGCTTATTCACCTGTGCACCTTAATATACCTGATTTTGCCTTTTGGTCTAAGGAGTCTTTGTATTCATGATCTTCCATGTCAAGGCATTTTTGGTAATACACAATGGCCAGTTTTGTTTGACCTCTTTGCTCATAGATCTGTGCAATCTGTAATGCTGCTCTAGCAGCAAAATACTCTTTTCTATTGATACCAATTTTAATGGTTATTAAATAGTTCCGAATAGCATCATCTTGTCTGCCTAAATCATCATAAATTCTTGCACTACGATAGGCGAATTCCAGTTTATCTTCTATTTTATCAAAATCGTCTTCTGTTTTCCCAGCTAACAATTTGAATGATTCAATATGGTATCCACCATCATTCAATAAACGTGCTTTTAATAAAAGTAAATTGGGCCAATAATTATTTTTGGCATCTTTTGATGCTTGTTTATCGGCATCTGATTGCGTTGCTCCTTTTTTGAGAATTTGCTTTCGGGCATCTTCGGCAGCTTTCAGGTTTCCTTGAAGATAATTGATCCAACTTATTTTTTGATATGCATCTTTAATGTAAAATTTGCCCTTGAAATTTTGAGTGTACAATTCAAAATGAGTTTTGGCTTCTTGATATTCTAAATGGTATAATTTAGCATAACCCAATTGAAAATCCCATACACTGATTTTAAGGTATTCTTCCGATTTATTTCTGTTTTGAATAATTGATTTAGAAAGTTCAACCTGCTTATTATTTAAAGCAAGGTTTGATGCCATATAAGCATGTAAATGGTTGTTGACGATGTCTAGTTTCTTTTGTTGTATAAATTGCAAAGCTTCCTCTTTTTTATTCTCTATAAAAAATAAAAGATAGGGGTAAATAAACGCAGCCTGATTGAAAAAGAGTTTGGCCCATGGGTCGTTATTATTTGTGAATTGATTGATCTTTTTCATGCCCTCAGTAATGGATCCTTTCATTCCAAGAATATTGACTAACCATTTGTAACCTTTTGGAACTGTTCCTATTACTGTTTCTAATGCACCATACATGATATCATTAGGAGAAAAACCAGGAAATTTTTTCTTATTTTCTTTTAGTAGAACATATGCCTTTCTGAAATCCCAGGCTGCATCCCAGGTATTCCCAAACTTTACAGATACGCTGGCTCTCTGTAATCGAATAATAGCCAAAGAGAATAAATAGAATGGAGATGATTTTGGTCCATCTTCTATACTGTTCAATCTTTCTTGAAATTGTGGAAATAGTGATTCATAATCTGCAGGATTTTCATTCAGGAATAAAACATAAAAATCGGCATAGCTTTCTAATAATACTGGAATTAAATTGTCTTGATTTAATTGTAGCGCTTTTTGTGCTAGTAATTTACCTGGCTTAATTTTTAATTTAGTGATCTCTTGAAAGGATTGTACACAGGTGGCATTAAAATCAAATACTTTTTGTGAAGATGCACAAAAAGTAAAAAAAACAAAAGAGAGGAGTAATAATGTTGACTTCATCAGTTATCGAAAATAAGAAAGGGTATCCAAATTGAACACCCTTTCTTTTATCTATATTTTAAGGAAGCTTATTTTGCTTCAACAGTATCATTTAAATCTGCGTCTACTAAAATTCTACCACAGTTTTCGCAAACAATGATTTTTTTATGTAAACGAATTTCGCTTTGACGTTGAGGAGGTATAGAATTAAAGCAACCACCACAAGCGTCGCGCTCAACTGGAACAACCGCTAATCCATTTCTGTAGCTTTTACGAATACGATCGTAGCTGTAAATTAAACGCTCATCAATGTGATTTCTTGCATCAGCACTTACTTTATTTAAAGCAGTTTCTTCTTTTTCAGTATCAGCAATGATTTTTTCTAATTCTCCTTTTTTGTGAGTGAGAACACCTTCTTTAACACTTACTTGCTTTTTAGCAATTTCTAATGCCTTAACTTTTTCTGCAAGCTCTTCATTTGCATCACGAATATGTTTCTCAGCCAATTTTACTTCAAGTTGTTGCATTTCAACTTCCTTGTTGATTGCTTCGAACTCTCTATTATTTTTTACATTATCGCTTTGCTTCTCGTATTTAGCAACAAGGGCTTCGCTGTCTTTAATGACATTTTTCTTGCCTTCAATAAACTCGGTGATCCCGTTGATTTCTTCTTCAATACGAGTCTGGCGATTGGTTAATCCTTGGATTTCATCTTCCAAATCGCTTACTTCCATTGGAAGTTCGCCTTTTAGAACCTGAATTTCATCCAACTTGCTATCGATCTTTTGTAAACGCAATAAGTTTACCAATTTTTCTTCAACTGAGAAATCTTTTACAGATGCCATATATTGTTTGTAGTTTGAGATTACCCTAAAAAATAGCGAACCGGATTGGTAATATTAGCCGTTTTTAGGACGGCAAAGTTAGGGAATTTGGTGGTTAATTCAGCAAAAACTAGATCAACAGTATATTGTTCACTTTCCCAATGGCCAATATCAGCAATAACCATTTGGTTATCTGCATCAAAAAAATCATGGTATTTGATGTCTGCACTAACAAAAAAATCAGCTTTAGCGGCTTTTGCAAGCGGTATTAAAAAGCTTCCTGAGCCACCACAAAACGCTATTTTTTGCACTTTTTCTTTGATAATTGGGCTGTGTTTGATCACAGAAAGGTTGAATTTTGCCTTTAATAGTTCAAGGAATTCGGCTGATGCAATGGCTGTGGGTAGTTCACCCATCATTCCACTTCCAACTAATTGATTTTCATTGTTTAAAGGAAAAAAATCATAGGCGACTTCCTCGTATGGGTGCGCTTCTTTCAAAGCAAATAAAACGGATGGTTGCAAATAAGTTGGTAAAATAACTTCTATCCTTATTTCTTTTACCAATTCCCTGATACCTTTTTTACCAATTACTGGATTGGCATTTGGAGACCCTTTAAAACTCCCTATGCCTTCCGAACTAAAACTGGTTTCGCTGTATTCTCCAATATTGCCTGCGCCAGCCTCAAAAAGTGCATTTTTTACTTTTTCTGCAAAATCCAAGGGCACAAAACTGACCAATTTAACCAATCCATTTCTTTTAGGGGCTAAAATTCGAGTATTGATCAGGCCCAATTGTTGGGCAATCGTGCTGTTTACCCCGTCTGAAACATTGTCTAAATTGGTATGGATAGCATAAATAGCGATATCATTTTTTATGGCATCAATTACTATTCGTTCTACCTCATTAGCCCCATTTATTTTTGAAAGGCCCTTGAAAATAATCGGATGATGTGCTATAATTAAATTACAATTTTGCTGAATAGCTTCTCGTATTATTTCACTGGTAACATCAAGTGTACAAAGGATTCCAGAGCAATCCATATTTTTATTTCCAACAATTAATCCTGCATTGTCGTAAGATTCCTGATAAGCCAGTGGTGCTTTTTTCTCCAACACCGAAATGATTTGACTGATTTTCATTTGTTCATTTTTTCATTGAAATAAAATAGCCACGCGAATGTAGCTTCATTCTATCTTTGTATTATGGTTGATAGCTTATTTCTTTTTAGTGATGGTAAATTCATAAGAACAGGGAAGCCACTTATTTCACCTAATAACCGCTCTTTTCGTTATGGAGATGGCTTTTTTGAAACAATTAAGTGGAATTCCGGTAAAATTCTGTTGGAACAATATCATATGGAAAGGCTTTTTCATAGCATAGAAATACTGAAATTCAATCCACCTAAGTATTTTAACCCAAGCTATATAACTCAAGCAATTCATGCATTGGTCCAAAAAAATCAACACCACCATTTAGCAAGAGTTAGAGTGACCATTTATAGGGGAGATGGTGGTATTTATGACGAACAAAATCACTTTCCAAATATCTTGATTCAAACTTGGGATCTCAATGAAAGCAACAATCGATTAAATGAAAATGGGTTGGAAATTGGGATATTTTCAAAAGCTATCAAATCAGCAGATCATTTTTCTATGATCAAAAGCAATAATTATTTGCCCTATGTGATGGCCGCCATTTGGGCAAAAGACCAAAAACTCAACGATGCGGTTTTGTTAAACAATAATGGTCATTTAGTAGATACTACAATTGCCAATATTTTTATCATCACCAAGGGGATGATTAAAACCCCTCCAATTAATGATGGTCCTGTTGCCGGAGTCATGAGAAAGCATGTCATTTTACAATTGAAAAAGCATGAATTCGAAGTGGTTGAGTCTTCTATTTCAGTGGAAGATCTGGAGAATGCAGCTGAAATTTTCTTAACAAATGCTATTTATGGAATAAGATGGGTCAAAAAACTGGGGGAAAAGCAATATACAAATGACCTAACCATTCATTTGCATTCAAAAATTATTGATTTTTTCCCCAATTTTTAACAAATTTTGTAATAATTACATATATTTGCCGCAGTATACATCTTACACCCCCATGTAAGTATTTATTAAGCAAACAATCGAATAAATTCAATCAAATGAAATCATTAAAATTGACACTGCTAATTGCAGTCATCAGTCTTTTTTCTTCGCAAGTCTTTGCGCAAGCTAAAAAAACCAAACCAGGCATTAGTGCTGGACTTTTGGGAGCAGTTAATCTAACTGAATTCCGTGTGACTAATCCTAGAGGCATTGACTATAAAACTGGAACAGGATGGGCTGCTGGTGGTTGGTTCAATTTGCCATTAACTGAAAAGCTTTCTTTTGAGCCTCAAGTTCAGTATTCTGTATTGAAATATGTTGGCAATAATAACCCAGTAGGTCAGTTTGGTGGAACAATGCAATATGGTTCTGTTCCTTTGTTGTTGAAGTACCAAACTGGTAAAGACTTCTCGTTTTTAGCTGGTTCTCAAGTAGATTTCTTGAATACCTTAAAAAATGATGGTTCTAGTTCTGCTACTTATTTCAAGAAGCAGTTCCTAAGTGTTAGTGCTGCACTAACAGCTGGTATTGAAGTATTCTCTTCTAGAAAAGTACAATTGTATGGTCGTTATATCTATGGTTTGACTGATATGAAGAGCACTACAAATCCAAATGTAAATAAAGGAAATATCGGTTTTTACAATACTGGATTCCAATTTGGTGTGAAAGTAAAACTTTACGAAAAGAAAGCTGCTTTACCTCCTCCTCCACCTCCAGCTCCAGTTGCTCCAGTTGTGGTAGCACCTAAAGATACTGATGGCGATGGTGTTATTGATGATAACGATAAGTGTCCTACAGTTAAAGGATTGGCTAAATACCAAGGATGTCCTATTCCTGACACTGATAAAGATGGTATCAATGATGAGCAAGATAAGTGTCCTACAGTTGCTGGATTAGCTAAATATCAAGGTTGTCCTGTTCCTGATACAGATAAAGATGGTATCAATGATGAAGAAGACAAATGTCCTACTGTAGCTGGTTTAGCTCGTTACAATGGATGTCCTATCCCTGATACTGATGGTGATGGTGTTAATGATGAAGAAGATAAGTGCCCAACTGTAAAAGGAACTGTTGAAAACAATGGTTGTCCTGAATTGAAGAAGCAATACAACTTCGATAACAAGAAAGTATTGTTTGTTACAGGAAGCGCAGTATTAACTAAATCTTCTAAAGTTGAATTAGAGAAAGTTGTTAAAGCAATGAATGAATATCCTTCTTTGAAATTATATGTTGATGGATATACTGATAACACAGGATCTGATAAGATCAACAAAGCATTGTCTTTGAAGCGTGCTAATTCAGTTAAAGCTCATTTATTCAGCAAGAAAATTGCAGCTGAAAGATTGTTGACAGAAGGCAAGGGAAGTGAAAGCCCAATTGCAGATAACAAAACTGCAAAAGGTAGAGCTGAAAACAGAAGAGTAGAATTCAGAGTACGTGAGTTGAACTAATCTTCAAGTAGCGTAAGAAATATATAAAATCCCGCTCCAATTTAATTGGGGCGGGATTTTTGATTTATGCCAATAAACTTTTAATCAGTATTTATTGTTGTTACAAAATGCCAAAGAACGCGACTTTAATTAATATCATGTGGTTTCGAAGAGATCTTCGATTGGAAGACAATCATGCATTGTATGTTGCATTGAAATCGGGGCTGCCAGTAATTCCATTATTTATTTTTGATCAATCAATTTTAGATCTTCTAGAAGATAAAAATGATCAGCGAGTAGCGTTTATTCACGCTACAATTTCTTCATTGCAAAATCAGTTGGTGTCATTAGGGTCAAGTTTAGATGTGCGATATGGCCACCCGCAAGCCGTTTTTAAAGAATTATTGAAAGACTATAATGTTGAGCAAGTTTTCACCAATCACGATTATGAACCTTACGCAAAAGAGAGAGATGAATCCATTGAGTCTTTATTAAAAGATCATCATATAAAGTTGAATTCATATAAAGACCAAGTGATTTTTGAAAAACAAGAAATTGTAAAAGAAGATGGAAAACCTTACACTGTTTTTACTCCATATAGTAATAAATGGAAGGCTAAATTAACCGATGCAGATTGTATTTCATTTCCAAGTGAGAAATTGATCAAGCATTTTTTTCAACAAAACCCCTTGGTTGTTCCATCATTGGAATCGATGGGATTTTCATCAAGTCCTCATCAATTTCCTTCGAAAGAATTGAATGAAACCATTGTGATTCATTATACTGATCAAAGAAATTTTCCTGGTAATCAGAAAGGAACATCGAGGTTGGGTGTGCATTTGCGTTTTGGAACTGTTAGTATTCGTACGTTAACAAGAAGAGCCAGAGTATTGAATGAAACATTTTTAAATGAATTGATTTGGAGAGATTTTTATCATACTATTTTATGGCATTTCCCAAGAGTAGGAAAGGGAGCTTCATTTAAACCAGAATACGATCGAATTGAATGGAGAAATAATGAAACTGAGTTTGAAGCTTGGTGTAATGGAATGACAGGTTATCCTATTGTTGATGCGGGTATGCGTGAATTGAATACTACAGGCTTTATGCACAATCGTGTTCGAATGATTGTTGCTTCATTTTTGACCAAACATTTATTGATCGATTGGAGATGGGGTGAAGCGTATTTCGCTCAAAAATTACTGGATTTTGATTTGGCTGCAAATAATGGGGGATGGCAATGGGCAAGTGGGAGTGGATGTGATGCGGCTCCATATTTCAGGGTATTCAATCCATATTTACAAACGGAGAAATTTGATCCGAAATTTGAATACATTAAAAAATGGGTCCCTGAGTTTCAAGAATTGACTTATCCGAAACCTATTGTGAATCATGAATTTGCGCGTAAGCGCGTGTTAGAAGTATATGCAAAAGCACTGAAGAAATAAAAGCCATAAAAAACAAAAATTCTACTGCATCCACGTTGCTGAATTTTGCAAGCAAAATTCAAAGCTCGCAACGCGTCTTAAGGTATCATTTTTGTTTTTTAAGGCTTTCTAAATTAATGCTTTTTGCAAGCAAAATTCAAAGCTCGCAACGCATTTAAAGGTACAATAGTTGATATGCCAAGGATTTCAATCATTAATATAGGCGTTCATGAGCACTTCAACTGCTCGCTTGCCTTCGGTACCTAAATCAAGTGAAAAATTATTTACATAGAGATCAATGTGTTTTCTCATCACTTCTTCACTCATTTCTTGCGAATGTTCTTTTACAAAAGGCGCTATGGTAGGATAGTTCGAGAATGCATATTCAATGCTCTTTTTGATTAATTGGTCAACTTGATTAATGATTAATGGATCAAGTGTTTTTTTTGCAATAATGCCACCTAATGGTATAGGCACGTGTTGAGTATTCTCCCAATGCGATCCTAAATCCAGTAACAATTTCAATCCTTTGTCTTGATATGTGAATCTATTCTCGTGAATAATAACACCTGCATCTACCTCGCCTGATAAAACGGCATCTTCTATTTCATGGAAAATTTTAAACACTTTATTTCTAGACTGTGGATAGGCCAAAGAAAATAATAAATGAGCTGTTGTGTTTTCGCCAGGAATTGCAACACGCATACCATTATCGAATCGATCAACATTCGGATTAGAAATTAAAAGAGGGCCAACGCCTTTGCCTAATGCTCCTCCGCTGTTTAATAATGTATACTTCGATTTCACATTATTTAATACACCATAACTGATTTTTGTAAAATCCATTTTCTCATCAATCGCCCATTCATTCAAAGTTTGTACGTCTTCTAAATAAATGTCAAATGTAAAACCCTCGGTATCAATTTTATTATTGACTAAAGCATCAAAAATAAATGTATCATTTGGGCAAGGTGAAAAAGCTAATGAGAAATGCATGGCATTAAAAAACTTTATTTAATCGTGTATAATTTTTCGAGATAAGCTAAAACAGTTTTATTTAATTGCTCAATGGAATGATTGATTTTCCATTTTGATTTATCTCTTTCACCGATATAGTTAGAAATTGCCCTGATTTGTAAAAAAGGAATTTTGGTTTCTCTGCAAACATAATGTAATGCTGCTCCTTCCATTGTTTCTATAGTAGGATTGTACTTCTTTCTCATCATTTCGATACGATTACTATTAGTGCTGATCTCATTTACTGTAATTGCATTTACTTCAGATAATTGCAACAAGTTATATTTTGAAAGCCATGGGTTCGGCAATTTTCTTTTTTCAAAAGGGTGATAACTGCTCTTCTCTAATTTAAGGTCAAAAATATCTTTCCAAATTCCAGCTTCTTCTACACCTGTATCACCCAATATTTCTTCGTTTACAACCACTACTTTTCCGAGTGCTAATTTCTTATTAAAAGAACCAGCTATGCCTATTTGTATTACTAAATCTGGTTTGTCTTCGATTGCCAAACGGGTGAATGCTACCGCACTGGCAAGCATTCCTACACCAGATTGATAAAACTGTACTTTCATTCTCTCACTTTCTCCACTATACAAACCATTTAACTGAACAAAAGAAGGCATCCATTCTCCTACGGTTGCAGCTGTAATTATTACTCTCATGAATGTAAAGTTGATGAAAAACGGTCAACTTTATTCAATTTTGTACCTTTGACAAAATTTTTACAGCGAATGGTTTACTTAACAAGACAAGAACATTTTAATGCAGCACATAAATTGTACAACCCAAATTGGACAAAAGAGCGCAATGAAGCTGTTTTTGGTGTTTGTGCCAATGAAAACTGGCATGGTCATAATTATGACTTATTTGTTACCATAAAGGGTATTCCAGACGCAGATACAGGATTTTTGTTCGATGTAAAAGTGCTTAGTAAGATCATTAAACTTCACGTGATTGATCAGTTAGATCATAAGAATTTAAATATGGATGTGCCTTTTATGGAAGGTAAAATGTGCAGTACAGAAAACTTAGCGATGGCTATTTGGCATCAAATTACCCCTCATTTACCGCATACAGTAACCCTTCATTGTATCAAATTGTATGAAACAGCTAGGATTTACGTGGAATATTTTGGCGAATAAGCCATTTTGTTCAAAGGAATAGCCGTTTTACGCTTATTTGTTTAATCATTTATTGTCATTGTTAAACAAATTAATCGCATTACTGTTAGTATTCATGTATTATCTGGAAATTTTCCAATCGTTAAAATTGGGAGCAAATTGATAGATTATACCCAATATTCAAGTTCTGTTGTTAATTTTATGGTCTCAAAGCATTTGGCCACTTGATCAGCACACTTCTGAAACAGTGCCAAATATTAGCAATTGAATACTTTGAATTTGACTTATACCAGATGAATAATTCAGTATGTAAGTGTGCATGCTAAGAGAAATTAAATGAATAACAAAAAAGTAACAGTTTTTCGCAAAGAACATTTTAATGCGGCCCATCGTTTGCACAATCCATCATGGACTAACGAACGAAACAAAGCAGTATTTGGTCTATGCAATAACGAAAACTATCATGGACATAATTATGAATTAATTGTTCAGGTAACTGGAGCGATCAATCCAGAAACCGGATACGTAATTGATATGAAAATATTGAGCGATTTAATCAAGGAAGAGGTATTGAATAAATTCGATCATAAAAATTTAAACTTAGACACCATCGAATTCAACAATCTCATTCCAACTGCAGAAAATATAGCAGTGGTTTGTTATGATTTATTGAGAAAAAAAATAGATGGTCAACTTGACTTAAAAATAAGATTATATGAAACAGAGCGAAATTTTGTCGAATATCCGGCTTAACGGAGATAAAATAGAATTCACAGAAGAAATGATAGAAGAAATGGGAGATAGCCATATCAGTACTTCAATTGATACACCGATGGTTAAGGAAGCTTTCGACAAATCGGAAGAAGAAAAAATGGATATTATACAAGCCCATTTTAAAGCCATCATGGAAACGATGGGATTGGATCTTACTGATGATAGTCTAAAAGGAACACCTAAGCGTGTTGCAAAAATGTTTATTAAAGAAATTTTTAGCGGCCTGAATCCTGCTAATAAGCCATCTATAGCTTTGTTCGAAAATAAATACAAATACAATGAAATGTTGGTAGAAAAAAACATTTCTTTTTATAGTAACTGCGAACACCATTTTGTTCCGATTATAGGTAAAGCCCATGTAGCATATATAAGCAATGGTAAAGTAATTGGTTTGAGTAAGTTAAATCGATTAGTGGAATATTTTGCTAAAAGACCACAGGTTCAGGAACGATTAACCGTTCAAATTGCCAAAGAATTACAAGTTGCTCTTGGAACAGAAGATGTTGCAATAGTGATTGATGCAAAACATTTATGTGTAGCCAGCAGAGGAGTTGAGGATGATACCTCTTCTACAATTACGGCATTCTATGGTGGCAAATTCAAAGAAGATAAGAGAAAAGAAGAATTTTTGAGATATTTAGAATTAAAAACTGAATTCTAGAATATCTGTAAAATCACTTATTTTGCTGCATAAATTTCTCATTTATGTCTAAGCATGCATTCGTTTTTCCTGGACAAGGAGCACAGTTTTCTGGGATGGGTAAAAATCTATATGATACCCATTCATCTGTAAAAGAATTATTTGAACAAGCCAATGACATATTGGGCTTTCGGATCACTGACACGATGTTTACAGGTTCCGATGAAGCATTAAAGCAAACCAATATTACGCAACCTGCAATTTTCCTGCATTCAATTGCAGCATATAAAACAATCGAGAATGCTCAGCCATCAATGGTTGCAGGGCATTCTTTGGGAGAATTTTCTGCTTTGGTAGCCAACGGAGTATTGAGTTTTGAAGATGCACTGCGTTTGGTAAGCATCAGAGCAATTGCTATGCAAAAAGCTTGTGAATTGAATCCCTCAACAATGGCTGCTGTGTTAAATTTAGCAGATGAAAAAGTAGAAGAAATATGTTTAGCAATACAAAATGAAACGGGAGAAATAGTAGTTCCAGCAAACTACAATTGCCCTGGTCAATTAGTAATTAGTGGTTCAATTAAAGGAATTGATATTGCTTGCATAAAAATGAAAGAAGCAGGTGCAAAACGCGCATTGGTGTTACCTGTTGGAGGAGCATTTCATTCTCCATTGATGACTCCTGCAAAAGAAGAATTAGCTGCTGCTATACAATCAACCACTTTTAATGCTCCAAATTGTGCAGTTTATCAAAATGTTGTTGCTAAGGCAATTACTGATCCAACATCAATAAAAAATAATTTGATTGAACAACTTACTGGTGCTGTAAAATGGACCCAATGTGTTCAACAAATGGTAATTGATGGAGCTACTCATTTTACTGAATGTGGACCAGGTAAAGTACTTCAAGGCTTAATTGGAAAAATTGCAGGTAATGCAGTGGTGGTAGATGGAGTGAATTAAAATTTATTTTAATCCTAATGAAGAAAGAATATTAGCATCCCAATTAGGGGTTCCAGCTCTTGTATTATTCGGATAGCTGGTAATTCCAAAAGTATCATCATAATCCCAAACAGCCCAGCCCATTTTATATTTGGTTAATAAAGTACGCATGTCTAATGCGTATTGATTTTTACTGTCTAATGAAACAAAAGGTCGATAGACTCCAAATTCATTACATATTACAGGGACTTTATTTTGATTACCCCAATTATAGACCTGTCTGATTTTAACATTCAAAGAATCGACATTATAACGTTGAGAGCCATACCAAGTAATTAAATATTTGGCATCTGAGCTAGGAGCACTATTGGCCTGTGTCAACACATTTTGTGGGCTTCCCGGATATGGTAAATTTTTTAATTGATCATATGGGCTACCCACCCAAGTTGCACCTTGATGAGTAAAAACAAAAGGCTCGTAAAGATGAAAATTGTAAATAATATTTTTTCCTGTATATGGTTTTAGCGTAGACAAATCATACCAATTATTCCAGTTTTCTGCACCAGCAATTATATAATGATCAGGAGCCGCTTCCCTTATCGATTGAATGATCAAACCCTGAACAGGTGCCCACCAGTTTTTATCTATGCCAGCAACACTTTGTGTAGCACCTATATGTGGCTCATTGAATATTTCAAAAAATACTTGAGTAGTATCGTATTTCTTAAAATACCCTGCCATATTTTTCCAAAATTGTCGAAAGGCAGCTCTGGAAACCGGGTCTGTTGCTATTTTAGACTCAAAAGCTGGATTGCTAGAATGTAGATCGATGGTAACTGCAAGTCCAGCAGCAGTAATATTTTTAATGGCCTGGTCAAGAAAATTTAAATTGACTGTTTGAAGATTGGCAATATTTGAAGGATCACATATTATAGATGGGCCAACAGGAATTCTGACATAGGTAAATCCAGTATTTTTGATTTGTGTAAAATGATTAGTTGAGTATCGAGTTCCAAATTGTGCTTTATCAGAATAATCGTTAAAGCAATTACTCAAGTTTATACCAATAGCCAATTTATCTATTGCACGTCCTGAAAATCCTACTGAATTTTCTGTGGTTGGTATTGTCTCTGAGTTTTTGCTAAAACCGTAAAAACATCCAATAATTAGAATGAGTAATAAAAAATGCTGTGGTTTTATCATAGTTTATATTGAACAGTGCAATCAATTGATGCTACAATTGATCCATTCTCCATCAAAGCTAGCATTATATTTTTTATAGAATTGAATAGCTGGTTCGTTCCAATCAAGTACCTGCCATACAATCCCCTTAAGGTTTCTCTCCTTAGCTTCAACCATTAAACGTTCAAAAAGTTGCTTTCCGATATGTTTGCCTCGCATTTTTTTTGTAACCAATATATCTTCTAAATACATTCTTTGCCCTTTCCAGGTGCTATATCGTATATAATACAGGGCAAATCCATGTATAATAGGTTGACTTTCAGTAGATTCAATTTCTTCGGCTACAAATGCCCACCATACCGGATTTTGGCCAAATCCACTTTCTATAAAATGGTCGAGTGTAACGGTTACTTCATCAGGGGCTTTTTCAAAATCAGCTAATTCCTGTATTAATTCAAGAATTCTTACACAGTCTTTTTGCTCAGCTCTTCTAATAGTGATCATTGGAAATTATTTTAATCAAATCGAAATTTGTAAACTAGCTTTCAATCTAATTGATCAGCTCAATGCTTGACTGAAATCATTGATAATATCTTCAATATTTTCTATACCCACACTTAAACGGATTAATCCATCTGTGATTCCAGATTTCAATCTTTCTTCTCTAGGTATACCCATATGACTCATGCTTGCAGGATGTGATAATAAAGTATCTGGTGTGCCAAATGAAATGGCTTTTACACAGATTTGAAGTCGGTTAATAAATGCCCGTCCTGCTTCTACTCCTCCTTTTAATTCAAAACTCATTAATGCACCAGCATGCCTCATTTGTTTCATGGCAATGGCATAATCTGGGTGAGAGGGTAAGCCACTATAATTTACTTTTTCAACTGCAGGGTGTTGTTCTAAAAAACCAGCAACATCCATGGCGTTATGACAATGACGTTCCATTCTCAACTCTAATGTTTTCATTCCTTGTGTAAGTAAAAAAGCATCAAAGGGATTGGCATTACCGCCTAATAATACATGCCATTTCCATATTCGGCCATTCATTTTTTCCAGATCTTTACCTAATAAAACTCCACCAATTGCAGTACCATGGCCATTTAAAAATTTTGTAGTGGAATGCATTACAAAATCTGCACCAAATGCAAAAGGTTGTTGTAGGTAAGGTGTTGCTGCCGTGTTATCAACTGAAACCAATACATTGTATTTTTTAGCTACAGTGCAAACCATTTCGATATCAATACAACGCAAAGTAGGATTCGACGGAGTTTCAATATGAATGAGTTTGATATTTTTATTGTTGGATAAAGTCGCTTCAATAGTTGCAGCATCTATTAAATCAATCAATATGGTATTGATTCCAGTGCCTTCTAATACTTTCAATAACAATTCATGTGTTCCTCCATACAATGCATGGTGGGAGAGGATAGTATCCCCTGATTGTAGATTGCCTAAAAATAAAGTAGTAAGCGCTGCCTGCCCGCTTGAATGAAGTAGTGCTTTTAATTGTAAAGGTTGATTGTTTTCATCCAATAGTCCAAATGCTTCCAACGCTTCAATTGTTTCAGCAGCAGTAGTAAAACTAGGGTTACCCCATCTGCTATAAATTTTTGATTTGTCTTTTCCAGCAAAACGTTCACTGCCTTCTTCAGCAGTGTCAAAACTAAAAGTAGAACTTGCATAAATTGGTGTGAGATGCGCATGGTCTGCATTATCATGCCCAGCAGCATGAATTGCTGCAGTTCCCATTCCAGTAAATTTTTGTTGACTACTCATAATTCATTTTTTTTGTATCTCATATCTCTTAATTCATATCTCTTATCTCTTAATTCATCTTTCTTCTTTCATAATTCTAGTACGCCCATTTCACCAAAGTAGCACCCCAGGTAAATCCACCACCAAATGCAGCCAGAACAATATTATCTCCTTTTTTTAACTGGCTTTCCCAATTCCATAAACAAAGCGGAAGTGTTGCTGCCGTTGTGTTCCCGTATTTTTGAATATTGATCATTACTTTTTCCTTCGGCAATCCCATTCTATTGGCTGTTGCATCAATGATTCTTAAATTGGCTTGATGTGGAACGAGCCAAGCAATGTCTTCTCCTGTTAATTGATTTCTTTCCAATAATTCGGCACTTACATCTGCCATTCCTTTCACTGCAAATTTAAAAACAGCTTGACCTTCTTGGTATGCAAAATGCTCTTTAGCCAATACAGTTTCAACTGTTGCTGGTTTTACAGATCCGCCAGCCTTCATGTGTAAGTATTGTCTTCCGCTTCCATCACTTCTTAATATACTGTCTTTTACTCCATTCTCATCCGAAGAAGGTTCTAACAAAAGTGCACCAGCTCCATCTCCAAAAATGATACAAGTAGCTCTATCGGTATAATCAATGATAGCGCTCATCTTATCTACACCTACAACGATCACTTTTTTGTAGCGTCCACTTTCTATATACATTGCACCAGTTGTTAGTGCGTACAAAAATCCACTACAGGCAGCACTCATATCATATCCCCATGCATTTGTTGCGCCAATTTTATCTGCAATTATATTTGCTGTTGCAGGAAAAACCATATCTGGAGTAACTGTTGCACAAATGATGCAATCAATCTCTGTTGGTTCCATGTTTTTTTTGCGCAAAATTTCCAGTATTGCAGGAACTGCCATGTCGCTGCTTCCTTTACCAGGCTCCTTCAAAATTCTTCTTTCTTCAATACCTGTTCTGCTTCTTATCCATTCGTCATTGGTATCAACCATTTTCTCCAAATCGAAATTGGTAAGCTTAGTTTCTGGAACATATCCTCCAACTGCTGTGATGGCTGCTGTAATTTTCTCCATTTTTCTACTAATTAGATGGTATTATTATGCTTTTTGGTACTATATAAAACCCTAAAGATACAGCTAATTGCATTCTTTTTACTAATTTAGTGGTCATTTATGATAGCATTCGTTAGAGGTCATTTCGCTGTTAAAACACCTGCGCGTATTGTAGTGGATGTGAATGGTGTTGGATATGAGTTGAATATTAGTTTAAATACCTATTCTGCTATCAGTAATAAAGATAGTGGTCAGTTATTTACCTATTTGCATATTACCGAAAATGCCCAAAGTCTATTTGGTTTTGCAGATATGGCGGAAAAAGAATTGTTTATGCAATTGATCAGTGTTTCTGGAGTTGGAGCATCAACTGCTCGCATGATGTTATCTGGGTTAAAGCCAGCAGAAATTACCAAAGCAATTGTGCAGGGAAATACAAAGCAATTAGAAGGAATTAAAGGAATTGGCAAAAAATCTGCAGAGCGTTTAATCGTTGAATTAAGGGATAAATTGGGCAAACAATCCAATGAAAGTATTTTGCCCGGATTTAGTGAACCTCAAAATGATGCAGATGCTGTAAATGCACTAATTTCATTGGGCATTGGAAGGGTAATGGCAGAACAGGCAGTTAAGAAAGTATTGCAAGCACAACCTGACAATGATTCTTTAGAAGATATTATTAAACAAGCACTTAAAAACTTATAAGCGATCGCATAGAGTTCTACTTAACCAAGCTTTCCGTTTTTGTTTCAACCTAGGATTTTTTTATCCATCATTTATCTGCTGATCTGTGCACCATTATTGGCACAACAGAAAGATAGTCTGCGCTTTCCACTAAGCGACAGGAGGGGGGATCCGTTTTCTAACTCCAATAAAAATCCATTTGATTTAAACGATACTTCTCTCATTAAAAAATCAGTTGAGTATGATCCAAAAACAAAATCCTATTTCATCAGGGAAAAGATTGGGTCAACTATTTATAGAAAACCTACTACGCTCAAATTTGATGAATACTGGCGCATTCAAAATCAACAGGCAGAAACTGATTACTTTAAAAAAAGAGCAGATGCTTTAACACAGTTGAATAAAAAAGTAGCACGTCCTCCAATGCGTGTATATGATAGATTATTCGATCGCATTTTTGGAATGAGTGGAAATAATTTAAAAGTAGATATCAGACCGAGTGGTGAGGTGAATATTTTGGCAGGCTATCAAGGACAGAATATCAAAAACCCAACTTTGCCGGAACGTGCAAGAAAGAACGGTGGTTTTGATTTTGATATGAATGCCAATCTTAACTTAAATGCCAATATTGGAGACAAGTTAAAATTTCCTATCAATTACAATACATTGTCTAATCTGGGTTTTGACAATCAATTGAAACTCGACTATAAGGGAATGGACGATGAAATCATCAAAAGTATTGAAGCAGGAAATATTTCTTTTCAATCAAGAGGAACCTTGATTCCTAGTGCGCAGAATTTATTTGGTATTAAAACTCAATTGCAATTTGGAAAATTATTTGTTACTGCAGCATTGGCTAATCAACGATCCTCCAGGCAAACAGTATCCTTGCAAGGCGGAGCATCCACTCAGTCATTTCAAAAAAAGTTAGATGATTACGAAGAGAACAGGCACTTTTTATTAGGCAATTATTTTCGTGCTAATTTCAATAAAACCATGAAGAATTTGCCTGTAGTAAATTCTCAGGTTCAACTTCAAAGGGTAGAGGTTTGGGTTACGAATAGAACGGGTGCAACTACTGAAGCGCGCGATATTGTGGGCTTGATGGATCTGGGAGAATCCAGACCATATAACCCATCGGTACAATCTTTAACCAGCAGTCCATTGCCTGCCAATGGAGCCAATAATTTATTCAGTTCATTAGTGGGCGACCCAAATGCGCGTAATCCTGCTTTTGTGAATAGTTTATTATTGAGTAAGGGGCTTAGTCCTGTAGACGATTATGAAAAAACATTTGCACGTAAACTTACATCAAATGAATTTTATTTTAATCCTCAAGCAGGTTTTATTTCGGTGAATACTCAATTACAAGCAGATGAAGTGTTAGCTGTAGCGTATCAATACACTTACAACGGAAGAGTTTTTCAGGTAGGTGAATTCTCTCAGGACATTGCTTTAGATTCTAATCAAGGAGTTCAAAAAGTATTGTTTCTAAAATTGTTAAAAGCTACTTCTCAAAGAACGCAATTACCAATCTGGGGATGGATGATGAAGAATGTCTATTCATTGGATTTATTTGGTGGGATACAAAGAGATGATTTTAAATTAAATGTATTGTATGATGAGCCAAGTGGTGGTTTAAAAAGATTTTTACCAGAAACCGCTCAATCAGTTGAAGGGCAACCATTACTAAGGATACTCAATTTAGATAGACTCAATAATCGAAATGATCCGCAACCGGATGGAGTTTTCGATTATATTGACGGGTTTACCATATTGCCACAAATGGGTAGAGTCGTTTTTCCTTTATTGGAACCATTCGGAAGAGATTTAGATACCTTGGCATTTTCAGGTTTGCCAACAGCAACTAAGAATAAATATGTCTATTATCAATTGTATGATTCTATAAAAGCCATTGCTCAAACCTATGCCAATTTAAATCGATTTGTCATGCAGGGCCAAGTAAAAGGCAGTGGAGGTGGGTCCGAAATTTATTTAAACACATTTAATATTCCACCAGGTTCAGTATCAGTTGCAGCAGGAGGTCAGATATTACGAGAGGGTTCTGATTATATAGTTGATTATAATTTGGGTACAGTAAAAATTATCAATCAAGGTATACTCAGTTCTAATGTACCTGTAAAAGTTTCATTCGAAAATAATATTGGTTTTGGTGTTCAGCAAAGAGGGTTTACTGGACTTCGATTAGATTATGTTGCCAGTAAAAAATTAAGTGTAGGAACCAGTTTTGTTAAATTAGGAGAACGCCCATTTTTCACCAAAATGGGATACGGAGATGATCCTATTAGAAACAGTATGTATGGTCTTGATTTCAATTATCGATCCGATTTACCAGGATTAACAAGGTTGCTCAATAAATTACCTTTTTATGATTCAAAAGCAAAGTCGTCGATCAATGCTTATGGGGAAGCAGCTTTTATGCAACCAGGTCATCCTCCACAAATAGGTAAAGGTGATCAAGGATTAATTTTTATTGATGACTTTGAAGGAACTAGAGCAACTATTGATTTACGTTTTCCTTTTGTTTCATGGGCAATGTCTTCAACTCCACAAGGGAATACAAAATTCCCCGAGTCTACATTAACAGATAGTATCGATTACAATAAAAACAGGGCTAAATTATCTTGGTACAATATCGAACCAAATTTACAAGATAAGAATAGTCCTAATAATCCATTAAGAAGAAATCTTGCGGAGTTGAGTGACCCAAGAGTAAGACAAGTGTTTACCAATGAATTATTTCCACAACGCACTACCAATATCACCGATGTTCAAGCTGCAACTTTTGATTTAGCTTATTATCCAACCGATAAAGGGCCTTACAATTTTGAATCATCGCCTACACAAATCAATGCTCAGGGAAAATTAAATAACCCTGCTGCAAGATGGGGAGGTATAATGAGAGCAATTGATCAAACAGATTTTGAAACCAATAATATTGAGTTTGTAGAGTTTTGGATGCAGAATCCATTTATTACTAATCCAACCAGTAAAGGAGGTAAATTGTTTTTAAACTTTGGTAATGTAAGCGAAGATGTGCTCAAAGATGGTAAAAGATTTTATGAAAATGGAATGAACACGCCAACCATTCCAGCGGCTGTTGATAGTACTAATACATGGGGTAAAACACCCGTAAATCCAATTCAGATTACGCAGGCTTTTAGTAACGACCCGAATGATAGACCCTTTCAGGATGTAGGTTTTGATGGATTGGATGATAATGGCGAGAGAAGAAAAAAAGGATATGTTTTAAATAGAATGGCGAATAATTTTGGTGCTGGATCGCCGCTTTATCAAAGAACATTAAACGATCCTTCGAATGATAACTATTTATGGTATAGGGATCCTTCATTTGATGCGCAGGGTACTGGCATTTTAGGCAGGTATAAAAACATTAATAACCAACAGGGAAATTCTCCAGTAGCTACTACTGGAGGACAATTCACTTCTGCTACGACTTTATTTCCTGATAATGAAGATTTGAATAGAGATAATACATTGAACGAAACTGAATCGTATTATGAATATGAAGTTCAGCTTAGACCAGGTATGGATGTTGGATCTCCACAGTTTCCTTATATCACCGACAAAAGAAGAGTTACTGTAAATTCAGCCGATGGTATTACAAGAACAGAAGATTGGTATTTATTCAGAATCCCTATTAAGAATTATTCAAAGAAAGTGGGAAATATTCCAGACTTCAAATCCATTCGTTTTGCAAGAATGTATCTCACCGATTTTGAAGATTCAGTGGTTTTGCGTTTGGCAAGACTAGACCTGGTTCGGAATCAATGGCGTCAATTTATTTATAATATTGATACTACAGGATCATATACACCAATCAACAATAATGCAACAAATACTTCTTTTAATACCCTTGCTGTAAACTTAGAAGAAAACAGTAGCAGACAACCCGTAAATTATATAATGCCACCGAATGTTGAACGTGTTCAGCTATTAAGTAATAATGGAGTTAACCTGCAACAAAATGAGCAAGCATTAAGTTTAAGGGTAAGCAATTTACAAAGTGGAGGCACTAGAGGAGTATTTAAGACATTGAATTTAGACGTAAGGCGCTATGCAAAAATGTCGATGTACCTGCATGCAGAGTCTGTTGTTGGTCAGTCTGTAATAAAAGATGATCAACTGAATGCCATCATTCGCATTGGGCAAGATTTTTTAAATAACTATTACGAAATAAAAATACCATTAAAAATTACTCCTCCAGGTCAATATCCAAGAGGACAAGAAGATCGTGTATGGCCGGAAGCCAATAATATCGATTTTAGTTTACGTGATCTGATCGATTTGAAATTAAGTAGGAACAATAGCAATGCATCCGTTACCAATATATTTAGAAAATTGATTGGAAATAAAACATTCTCTATTATGGGTAATCCAAATTTAGGAGAAGTAAGAGGCATTTTAGTGGGTATAGAAAATCCAGTAAGACCAGATGGGCAATCTATAAGCACTGAAGTATGGATGAATGAATTGCGTTTATCTGGAATTGATGAAAACGGCGGCTGGGCTGCACTCGGCAGAGTAGATCTTGTTTTGGCAGATTTAGGAACATTATCCGTTTCTGGAAATAAATATACACAAGGGTTTGGAACGATAGAGCAAAGAGTGAATGAAAGGGCCAAAGATAATTTGATGCAATTTGATATTGCAGCCAATATTGATGCTGGCAAACTGGTTCCCAAAAAAGCGAAATTGTCTATACCTGTTTATGCAAGTTTAAATAGAAATATTCGCACGCCAGAATTTGACCCTTATGATTTAGATGTACTATACAAAGAAAAATTAAGTAAAAGCCCAGCTGCTTTAAGAGACTCTATTCAGAATGCGGCGGCAGATCAAACAACTATTCAAACCATTAATTTTACCAATGTGAGGGTAATGCCTGGCAATGGAAAACCTGGATTACTCAAGCTCAGTAATTTCGATGTGAGTTATGCTTACTCTCAAACTGAACAATCTAGTCCGATCATCAAACAGAATAAAGTAGTTCGTCAACGTGCAGGATTAGGGTATACATTTATCGGACAAAGTCAATTCAAAGAGCCCTTTAAAAAATTGATTAAAGGAAAGTCGCCATGGCTAGCCTGGATCAGAGATGCCAATTATAATTTAAAACCATCTTATTTGAGTTTTAGGGCAGATATTAATCGACAATTTGGAGAATTTATTCCTCGAATTGTGAATAATAACAATACCAAAGTAGATAGAGTAGATACCACTTATGATAAGTATTTTACTTTCGATCGATTTTATAATATGCGTTGGGATTTAACCCGATCTTTAAATTTTGATTTTAATGCTACCAATAATGCAAGGGTAGATGAACCTTTTGGCAGGATCGATAATAGTTTCAAGAAAGATACTGTTCGAAAAAATTTCTTGAGTGGAGGAAGGAATACGCTCTATGTTCAAAAAACATTACTGAATTATAATATTCCACTGAATAAATTTCCATTCTCCGATTGGATAACAGCAAGATATAGTTATGGTACATCTTATAGTTGGATAGGTGCCAGTAGAATTGCCTATAACTTAGGAAACACCATCGAAAATTCCCAAGAAAATAATTTTAATGCACAACTGAGCTTTGGCAATTTATATGCTAAATCAAAATGGCTCAGGGCTATCGATAATATCCCTTCTCCTAAAGCAAAGAATGATCCGCTCAATAATAAAACAATTAATGCTTTAGGAGCAACATTGCCTTCTAAAGAGGAAGCTTTAAAAGGTTTAGAAGGTAAACAAAGAACTGAAGCATTGCAAAAATGGAGACAACAACGCAGAGATATTCGTATAGCAGATAAATTAACAAGGGCCAATCAAACACCAGAGTTAACCAGTTTCGAAAGAACATTGGGAAAATTTATTACCATGTTCCGTCAGGCATCTATTAATTACAGCGAAAATTTCCGAAGCAGATTGCCAGGTTATATGGATAGTACACAGTTCATTGGGCAAAATTTTAAATCAATGGCTCCGGGTTTAGATTATGTTTTTGGAAAGCAACCAGATAATGATTGGATCAATAATAAAATATCGAGGGGATTACTTTCTAAAGACAGCACATTTAATTTTATGTTCAGACAGAGCTTTGAACAAAGAATGAGCATTACGGCACAATTAGAACCAATCAGAGAATTAATTATTGATTTGAATGTAGATAAAACTTTTACCAAAGATTATACTGCTTTAATAAAAGATACTACAGGGTCAGGTAATAATTTCGGTCAATTAAATCCTTTGTATAATGGAGGATTCAGTGTATCCTATATTGCATTTAGTACATTGTTTGCAAGCCATAACCCTAATGAAATTTCGGCTACATTTAAGGAATTTGAAAATAACAGAATCTTAGTTTCAAGACGAATTGCAGAGACCAACCCTTATTGGCAGGCATTGCCGAATAACCAGAAATTTACAGCTGATGGATTCGCACGGGGTTATGGAAGGTATTCGCAAAGCGTTATTTTGCCGGCATTTTTGGCAGCTTATACCAGAGAGAATGCCAATACCATTCCTTTGATAAAAGATGGTGGAAATAAAATCAGTACCAATCCTTTCAGAGGAATAATGCCAAGACCCAATTGGAAAATCACTTATACTGGTTTGAGTAAAATCCCTTCACTCGCTGCTTCATTTAGTAATATCACCATTAGCCATGGATATAATGGACAATTAAGCATGAATAGTTTTAATAGTGCATTATTGTATCAGGATCCATTCCGATTGAATGCTCCCGGATTTATAGACACTACAAGTGGTAATTTTATTCCTTTCTTTTTGATACCGAATGTGAGTATTACAGAAAGATTCGAGCCTTTGATAAAAATTGATATTACCACTATTAGTCAATTCAACTTCAATTTTGAATTTAGAAAGAGCCGACAATTGAGTATGAGCTTAATTGATTATCAATTGAGTGAAAGCAGAAGTACGGAATGGATATTGGGTATGAACTGGCGTAAACGCGGTTTTAATCTTCCATTTAAATTGCCTGGAGGAAAGGGAAAAAAATTACAGAATGATTTGAATTTAAAATTAGATATATCAGTACGTGATGTATCAATTAGCAATAGCCGTTTAGATCAAAGCAATGCATATGGAACTGGAGGACAAAAAGAAATCACCATTCAGCCAGCTATTGATTATGTATTGAATAATCGAATCAATATTAAATTCTTCTTCGACCAGCGAAGAGTTACTCCGTATATTTCTACTTCGGCACCAATCACCAATACAAGGGCTGGAGTAAATATTAGAATATCATTGGCGCAATAAAAAACCCTGCAGAAGAATCTACAGGGTTTACTGAAATTGTATTTTTTAGTTTTTCCTAAAAGCCCATTTCCCTAATTCTTTCCAGCCTACTTTTTTTCCATACATTAAAATTCCTGTCCTATAAATTTTACCACTCAACCATGTGGTAAATACAAAGCCAGCAATTAAGCTGATCATACTGGCAGCTAATTGCCAATAAGGTACTGTACCTGGTACTCCATAAGCAATTCTTGCCATCATAACCATTGGAGAGCTGAAAGGTATAATACTTGCCCATGTTGCAATAGAAGTGCTAGGGTCTTGAACAGCATTAGACATAATGATAAATGAAAAAATGATTGGCATGGTGATCGGTAACATCAAGCTTTGTGCGTCCTGAGGATCTTCGTTGACCACACTTCCAACAGCAGCAAATAAGGAAGAATAAAATAAATAGCCCCCTAAAAAGTAAAAAAGAAAACATCCAATAATTACAGGCCAATTTGCTGTACTCATGGTATGTTGAAATTTATATATTTTTTGTGCGGCATCTCCAGCTTGCACCATCGAACCGCCTGGCATTTGACCATTGTATTGTTGCAATGTACTTACCTGTTGCATTACATCATGTGGAATCAAAAATTGTGCAGCAGTCGTTAAGCCAAGAATTAAAACGATCCACAACAGAAACTGCGTTAAACCTACTCCACCAATTCCAATTATTTTACCCATCATCAATTGAAAAGGCTTCACACTGCTGATCATTACTTCAGCAATTCGATTGGTTTTTTCTTCCATTACACCTCTCATTACCATTGCTCCGTAAATAAACATGGTAATATAAATCAACATACCACTTCCAAAACCAATTCCATAAGATAGAGCCGCATTGCTTTCTTTAGCAGAATCAGCGCCTTCTTCCAATGATTTTAATTCGGCAAATTTCGATTTGTTTCTAATTGAATCTAAAGACCCGCGATTGATTCCGGCATCTTGCAATAATTTGTCTTCTATTGCGGCGTCTATTCTATCGCTGATTTTATCTTCAGTTCCTAAACCAATTCTTTTTTTAGAGCGAATGATATAATCAGTTTTTTCAGTGCCTTCAAATTTTGGGATAATAATTATATCGGTATATCCTTTCTGTAAATAGTTAAGGGTGTCTACATTTTCAGGAAATTCAAAATGTATATCTTTTGCATCTTGTAAGTTGCCTTTAAAAAACCCATTGCCATCTATAACAGCAATTTTGTGTTCATCTTTTCCGCTAATGGATAAAAAAGTGGCCCCTGCAAAAAAACCAACCATAATGATTGGTGTTAGAATGGTAGTGAGTAAAAAACGTTTGTTCATTACCCTGCTCAAATATTCTCTTTGTATAATGATGAAGATCTTATTCATAATTCTTTTAATTTAATCAGTTGTGTAATTAGTCGTTTACATTTTGAAATGCCCTTGCTGTAGAATGTGTGTTTTCTACTAGGTTAATGAATATTTCATTTAATGAAGGCAATATTTCTCTAAAGGACTCAATAGTATAATTCGCTTGTAAAAAATAACTCAATACATCATTGCTTTTATAACCTTCGTTTATTTTTACAATCAATTCATTTTCTTTCTGTTCGTCAATGGTGAATGCAGCAGCATCAACCAGAGAAGGTGCTGAAGTTAATTGAATGCTGAACTTATTTTCTTTGAATTGTTGTTTTACATCCTGAACAGTGCCGTCCAGTACTTTTTTGCCCAGGTTTACCAAAACAATATGATCACAAATTTCTTCTACCTGCTCCATGCGATGGGTACTGAAAATCACAGTGCTTCCTCTTTTGGCTAAACCATAAATTTCATCTTTGATCAAATTGGCATTCACAGGATCAAGTCCGCTGAATGGCTCGTCTAAAATAATTAATTTAGGTTCGTGTAAAACAGTTGTAACAAATTGTAATTTTTGGCTCATCCCTTTACTCAGGTCTTCTACTTTTTTATTCCACCAGGTTTCCATTTCTAATCGCTTGAACCAAAACTTTATTTTCTCCATGGCTTCTGACTTACTCAATCCTTTCAACTGAGCTAAATACATGGCCTGGTCACCGATTTTCATTTTTTTATACAACCCTCTTTCTTCGGGCATATATCCAATCTTAATGATGTCTTCAGAAGGGTTAAAGGTTCTTCCATCAAATTGGATATTGCCGCTATCCGGATAAAAGATGCCAGTAATCATTCTTAAAAGGGTTGTTTTACCTGCACCGTTTGGTCCTAATAAACCGAAGATGCATCCCTTCTCAATGGAAAAACTAATATCGTCCACCGCTTTTTGGGTAGCATAATATTTTTTAAGGTGTTCTAATTCCAGGATGTTATTCATATTAAAATATTGTTATAATGATGAAAGATCAGATTGTTTGTAGTACTCTTGCTCAAAATATTACAAAATTTGAATTCGAATTTGGTGATTTTACTTCATAGTACCTAAATATTGAGCAATGACGGGGTTTAAAAAATGGTTTGGGTTAAGTGTTTTAACGATTTCCATTATTGGATTAAGTAGTTGGGGTTTTCTGGTACACAAAACAGTACATCAATCAGCAGTGTATCAATTACCTGAATCTATTGCTCCTTTTTTTTATGATAATATTGAAAAATTAGTAGCTGATGCAGGAAGGCCAGATACCAGAAGAAATACAGATAGCACAGAAGCCCCAAGACATTTTATTGATATAGAAGCATATGGTAATGGTGCTATAAACAGTATGCCTTTAGAATGGGAAGCTGCTACAAAAATTTATTCAAAAGATAGTTTGATTAAATATGGTTATGTACCTTATCAGGTGATTTTTACTAAAGAAAAATTAGTAGAGGCTTTCAAAAAGAAAAATAAAGACAGCATTATTTATTATGCAGCCGATTTAGGGCATTATATTGGTGACGCAAATGTGCCTTTACACACTACCTTGAATTATGATGGTCAATTGACCGATCAAAAAGGATTACATAGTTTATGGGAATCCATGATACCTGAATTAGAGATAAGTAATTATAATTTGTTTACCAATCATAAAGCCACTTATCTAAAAAAACCTTCTTTGGCAATATGGAAAGCAATTAGAAAAGCCAATCAATTATTGCCAGAAATGTTATCAAAAGAAAAAGAAGTTACACTTCAATTCACTGAGGCAGAAAAATATCGGGTGCAAGTAAGAAGGGGAAAGGAAGTGAAAAGCTATACGACTGCATTTGCTAAAGCATATGCTGCTTCATTAAAAAACAGTATCAATAATCAATTATTGGTTTCTTCTTCTTTGATTGCCGATTTTTGGTACACAGCATGGGTTGATGCGGGAAAACCAGATCTATCAGGGTTAGTAAATAATGCAACTGAAAAGCAGTCATCCTTCGAAAATGAATTGCAACTATTTCAGCAAAATCAATTATTGAAATCGAATAAATTGATTGCCAAAAAAGATGCAGTTAAAGAAGTAGAATAGATTTATAATTGTAGACTAATACTTACTGCTACTTTCTGTCCGTCCATTGCAGCACTTACAATTCCTCCAGCATAACCCGCTCCTTCTGCGCATGGGTATAAATTAATTAATTGAGGATGTGATAATCTTTCGGGATCTCTTGGTATTCTCACGGGAGAGGATGTTCTGCTTTCTGTTGCTACCACCACGGCTTCATTGGTAAAGAAACCACGCATTTTTTTTCCAAAATGATTGAATCCACCTTGCAAACTTGTATAAATAAAAGCGGGCAATACTTCATTTAATGGAGTGGCATTTAAGCCAGGATTGTAGCTGCATTTCGGTAAGTTAACAGATTGTTTATTATTGCAAAAGTCTGCCATCCTTTGAGCAGGAGCAGCTAGATTTCCTCCCCCAGCAACAAAAGCTTTTTGTTCTATTGCTTGTTGAAAATGCATCAATAATAGGGGTGTAGTTAGATCAAATTTTTGAGCAGTGTGATTTGGAAAAGATTGTGTGTTTTGTTTAAAATAATTCAATGCATCTTCCTGGCTAACCTGAACTACCATGCCACTGTTGGCAAATGGATTATTTCTTTTACTTGGGCTCCACCCATTTACTACCAATTCTCCCTGATTGGTAGCAGCAGGTGCAATTATCCCTCCAGGACACATACAAAAACTAAAAACACCTCTGCCATTTACTTGCTCTACTAAACTGTAAGATGCAGGTGGTAAATATTCATTGCGTTTGGGTGAATGATATTGAACCGAATCAATAATTTCTTGGGGATGTTCAATTCGAACACCTAATGCAAAAGGTTTGGCTTCGATCAAAATATTTTTTTGATCGAGTAATTCAAAAATATCTCTTGCAGAATGTCCTGTTGCTAAAATGTAAGCATCTGCTTTTAACTGGTCTCCATCTGCTGTTGTAATAGATTGAATTAAATGTCCATTGTATTGAATATCTATTAACTTCTTTTCGAAATGAATGATTCCGCCACAATCAATGATTTGTTGTCTGATGGCAGTAATGATTAGCGGTAATTTATTGGTGCCAATATGAGGATGTGACTGGTACAGCACATTTTCATCAGCCCCAAATTGGTAAAAGATTTGTAATACTTTGTCTATACTTCCCCTTTTACTGCTTCTGGTGTACAATTTCCCATCACTATAAGTGCCTGCTCCTCCTTCTCCAAAACAATAATTGCTTTCAGGGTTTACAATTCCTTCTTTATTCAGTTTTGCTAGATCCCTTCTTCGGGCTTTAACATCTTTCCCCCTTTCAATAATAATGGGTTGAATTCCTAGTTCTATGAGTTCGAGTGCGGCAAAAAGCCCGGCTGGCCCTGCTCCAACGATGATCACTTTTTTAGCAGCAGATTGAACAGAGGGATATTTAAACATTGCCTTATCCCTGGCAATAAAAGGTTCATTGATAAATGCCTTTAATGTTAAATTCACCCAGGCTTGTTTGCTACGCGCATCAATCGATTTTTTTGTTAGGAGAAATCCATTGATAGCGGAAATGTCAAATCCTGTACTACTGGCTATATAGGAAAGAATAATTGCATCAGACGCAGCTTCTTCTGGCTTTAATTTTAGTGTGATATCTTTTTGCATACTGTTAGGGGTTTATCCTAAAAAGCGAGCTTTTTAAATAGACAATTATTAGAATGGTAGATCATCTACTACATCTGAAGCAGGAGGGATATCGTTGTAATTAGAAGAAGGAGGCATATCTCCATCTCCAGACAACTTAAGGGTTTCCATTCTCCAGGCATCCAGGTTAGTGATATAATTGTCTTTACCGTCTTTATTCCATTTTGTGCCCTTGATATTGAACAATACTTTCACTTCATCATTTAAATTAAATCGGTCAGGCATTGCAGTTTTGTCTTGCACACATTGAAATTTAACATAATTGGTAATAGTTCTACCATTGATGTCATCTGTTTTCTCAATAACAAATTCTCTGGTTTTAAAGGTCTCCGTTCTTTGAACAATGTCAAACTTAGCAACTAGCTTTCCGATTATTTCATAACTCATGATGGGTAAATTTATTAGTTGGTAAAAATAGGTTTATTTCTGTCTATTTTTGTACCTTTCTCCAAGCACAATTGATAAATATGTTTCAACGGATTTTTGTCCTTTTTTTTACAAGCACTTTAGTTGCGTGTAGTACTCCCAATTTGCCCCTATCGCTTTCCTATAAAGGATATTCTGTCAATGGAGCAAACGCAACTGATACTGCTCTGTCTAATTTAATTCAGCCTTATGCAAAAGATGTAAATCTTACCATGGGCAGAGTTATCGGATTCTCCAATACCAATCTTTTTAAGAAACTACCGGAAAGTGGATTGGGAAATTTTATGGCAGATTGTATGCAGCAAATGGCTTCAAAACAATACAATCAAACCATTGACATTGCTTTTATGAATCAAGGTGGAATCAGAGCGCCGATTAATAAGGGTAATATCACTATAGGAAACGTTTATGAACTGATGCCTTTCGATAATCTATTGGTAGTTCAGGAAGTGAAAGGAAATGTGTTAGAACAATTTATTCAACTAATTGCTGCAGATGGTGGATGGCCTATTTCCGCCGGATCAAGCTTTATCATTCAAAATAAGAAAGCAACCAATATTATGATCAATGGAAAGCCCATCGATCTCAATAAAATGTATTTAACGGCAAATACCGATTATGTAGCCAATGGGGGAAGTAATGCTGCTATGTTAAAAGCGATTCCTTTCCAAAACAGGGGGTATTTATTGAGGGATGCTTTGATTGATTATATCAATGAATTTACCAAAGCAGGAAAGCCAATTGATGGAAAAATTGAAAACAGAGTAACCTTATCCAATGAATAGAAGAAAATTCATCCAAAATACTGCATTAACAGCTGGAGCGCTATTGACTGCTCCCTTGGTGAATGGGGCAATAACAGCTCAGTATCCATTAACTATTTTACATACCAATGATGTCCATAGCAGATTAGATCCTTTTCCCATGGATGGTAGCAGAAACCAGGGCTTAGGGGGAGTGGCAGCAAGGGCAGGTCTGATCAATCAGATCAGGAATCAGGCGGAACAGGTTTTATTGCTGGATGCTGGGGATATTTTTCAGGGAACTCCATATTTCAATGTGTACAAAGGCGAACCAGAGATAAAAGCCATGAGTAAAATGGGCTATGATGCTGTTACCATGGGTAATCATGATTTTGATGCTGGATTGGAGAATTTTGCCAATCAATTACAGCATGCCAGATTCCCAGTAGTGATTTGTAATTATGATTTTACGGGAACAGCAATGGAATTTAAATACAAGCCTTATATCACTATTCAAAAAGGCAATCAGAAAATAGGAATATTGGGTGTTGGAATTGAATTGGATGGCTTAGTGCCGGAAAATTTATATGGCAAAACAGTCTATAAAAATCCTATAGAATCGGCCAATACAACTGCGGCACTTTTAAAGCAGGAAAAATGCGATTTTATCATCTGTTTATCGCATTTGGGTGATAAGTATGAAGAGAATAAAGTAAGTGACGAAATACTTGCCAAAGAGTGTTATGACATCGATTTGATCATTGGAGGGCACACGCACCGTTTTTTTGAGCAACCAAGAAAGTACAAAAATAAAAAGGGAGGAGACGTTTTAGTGAACCAAGTAGGCTGGGGAGGCATCCAATTAGGGCGTTTGGATTATATTTTTTCGGGAAATAATCGGAAAAATCTTTCAAAAGCCCATACTGTAGTTGTGACGAGAAAAACAAGCGAATAAAAAAATTTTTTTTTCAACAAAAAGTGTACATATTCGCAGCCCTAAATTTTTTCCATAAAGTTTTCAACATGTGGAAAAAATAGGATACCTTGAACAACAGAGAAAAAGAAAACTGATTTATATAAAATTGCTCATTTTTTGATATGGCTAAGACTGCTGAAATTGTTTGGACAAATTGTTTAAAAATCATCAAGGATATTGTAGAGTGGCAACATTTTAAAACTTGGTTTGAACCGATTACTCCCGTAGAATTAAAAGGCAATGTATTGATGATACAAGTGCCAAGTCAATTTTTCTACGAGTACCTCGAAGAGCATTATGTTACTTTATTAGCAAAAACTTTAAAACGTGAATTAAGCAAAGACGCGAGACTAGAATACCGCATCATGGTTGATAGTGGTAATTCAAATAATCGCAATGGTTCAATGGACCTTCCTGCACGTGGTCCAAAATCTTTCAACAATAATGAAATGAATTTCCCATTGGTGATTGATAACCCAGTGAAGAATCCTTTTGTTATTCCTGGATTGAAAAAAATGCAGATCGATCCTCAGTTGAATCATATGTATACTTTCGATTCATTCATTGAAGGAGATTGTAATAGAGTAGCAAGAAGAGCAGGTAAAACTGTTGCTGAAAAACCAGGAGCCAATTCTTTCAATCCTTTGGTGATCTATGGTGGCGTTGGTTTAGGTAAAACCCATTTAGCACAAGGAATAGGTAACGAAGTAAAAAGATTACATCCTTCAAAAGTGGTTTTATATGTGAGTAGTGAAAAATTCATTAATCAATTTCAAGACCATAGTAGAAATAATGCGATCAATGATTTTATACATTTCTATCAGTTGATCGATGTGTTGATTATTGATGATGTACAATTTTTCAGCAGAGCAGAAAAAAGTCAGGACGCATTTTTTGCCATCTTCAATCATTTACACCAAAGCGGTAAACAATTGGTATTAACTTCTGATAAACCACCTAAAGATTTAGATGGAATGCAGGAGCGTTTGTTGAGCAGATTCCGTTGGGGATTGAGTGCAGACTTACAAGTACCAGATTACGATACCAGAATTGAGATTCTGGAAAAGAAAATGAAGAACGATGGGTTAGATATGCCAAAGGAAGTGGTGAAGTATGTGGCATATAATATCAATACAAATGTGCGTGAGTTAGAAGGTGCATTGATTTCTTTATTGGCACAGTCTTCTTTAAACAAGAAAGAAATTGATGTTGAATTAGCTAAAAAAGTATTGCGCAATTTTGTAAAAACCAGTAGCAAAGAAATTACCATCGATGCTATTCAAAAAATGGTTTGTGAGTATTTTGATGTTCCTTACGAAAAATTACTCCATAAGACCAGAAAAAGAGAAATTGTTCAAGCTCGTCAAATAACCATGTATTTAGCAAAAGCCTTCACCAAAAACTCTTTAAAAACAATTGGAGAACATTTTGGAGGTAGAGACCATACTACAGTGATCCATTCTTGCCAAACGGTGAAGGATTTAATGGATACTGATTCTATTTTCCGTGAAAACGTGATGGAATTAACCCAAAAAGTACAACTAGCAGCTATGTAATTGGTTGATTTTAATTTCAATCTACATAAAAATCATATATAACTCCTCAACTCTTTAGTTGGGGAGTTTTATTTTGGGCTTTTTTCAATCAATTTTTGGCAGTTACCCTTCGGAAACATATTTTTGCAGCCCTCTCTGAAAAGAGCAAGGACGGTGAGGTGGGTGAGCGGCTCAAACCAGTAGTTTGCTAAACTGCCGTACGGGTTAAACTGTACCGAGGGTTCGAATCCCTCCCTCACCGCGAAAACTACTTTTTAAATTTTTCTACGGCGAGAAATTTAGTTATAAAAGTGTTTTTGAGTAAAACTCGGGAAGTAGCGCAGGCCGGTAGCGCACCTGGTTTGGGACCAGGGGGTCGCAGGTTCGAATCCTGTCTTCCCGACGAAGATGAAAATAGCCCTTATAAAGCACTGATTATTAGTAAGTTTTATGAGGGCTTTTTCATTAATATCAAAACATAACCCATACCATAACCAATTTAAGATTTAATTGTATATTAGTATTACAATTAAAAGTCATGGGTGTATCGTTAGTCATAGTCAAAACAGATGTGAAAGTATTGAATGGTAAGAAGGTTTGTCCTATACAACTACAATACAAATACAAAGGAACCTACAAACGATTTCCAACAAAGGAATATATTGAACCAAAATACTGGAAGTCAGGAGTGGTATCAAATCGTAGTCCGAACTACACTCAAATAATCAAAAGGATTACATCAGTTAGAACCAAATTGGAAGGTATCATTACTGAACTGATTGAAAATGGTGATATACCTACACCAATACTGGTTAAAATCAATTACGAAAAGAATGTTGAAACACAAACGAAGAAACAACCAAAATTAAAGAGTTTTTGGAGTTCCTATGATTTGTTCTTAAAAGATAAGGAAAGGTATCATAGGGGATATACTAAAACATTGATTTCATTACAGAATACACTACTGAAATTTGAAATTGATACGAAACATAAATTATCCTACGATTACATTTTATATGGAAGATTTGAAACTGAATTTAAGAACCATTGTTTAGATATTGAATTACCTACCAAAGAAGGTTCAAAAGAAAAGAAAGTAGGGTTATCAAACAACTATGTAAACAAGTTATTTTCAAATCTAAAAATCTTCTTATCGTGGAGTAAAGAACAAAGATTTATTACTGAAACTAAAAGGTTCAAACCACTTAAAATGGTTAGAAATGATGTGTTAGTTTATTTGAACACAGAGGAAGTAAAAAAGATGTATGATTACAAAGAGTATGATTATCCAAAAACCTATACTAATTGTGAGGTGGTCAAAGATATTGATAAGGATGGTAAAACAATTTACTGGAACAATTTAGAACTGATAAAAGATATATTCACATTTCAATGTAGTGTTGGATGTAGATGGGGTGATATACATAAAATGAATGTTGGTATGTTTAAGATTGAGAAAGGTTTCTTTGTATGGACCATGGAGAAAACGAAGGATAATGTTATCGTTCCAGAAAATCCAGTATCATTAGGAATTTTTAGAAAGTATTCAAAAAATAAATCATTAAGTCAAAAGTTATTTCCAAAATATTCACAACCTAATTTCAATTTGCATCTTAAAGATATTGGGAAAGAGTTAGGTTTCAAAAGATTGGTCAAACGAGAAATTATGGTTGGTGGTGAATTAAGAAAAGGAACTGAAAAAGATGTATTTACTTATGAACTATTATCATCACATAGTGGAAGAAGAAGTTTCATAAAAAATCTAATTGATATGGGAACAATGGATAACTGGTCCATTATGAAACTATCGGGTCACAAGACGTTGAGTTCTTTTCAAAAGTATGTTTCTGTAAACAAAGAGGATATTAAGAAAGGAAAGGATTTGTATTCAAAAGAATTTGATGAAAATGAAGATAGAGAAATCAAAGAATTCATTAGAAAGTATCCAATGGAAAAGGTGTTGGGTTATTACTTAAAGAATAGATAATTAATAATACATTTCTCTGGATTTCATATTCTTTATGTGTATTTGAATATCTCCAAACATATCAATACAATTACGTAATAATATGGAGAGTCTTTCTTCGTCCATATTGTCAAAGTCATGATTGATTAAATCCATAATCCTCGTGTAGGTTTGTATTTGTTTATCAAATAATATTTGTTCTATTTCAGATGATTTATAATTCATTGTGTAAAGTTGGTAAAACCTTCTATGGTCAAATTTTTGTTTCCGATATGTGAATGGGTGGGATTAGGGTCAAATGATGTTCAATTCTTTTCAGTTACAAGAAACTAAAAGAAGAACGATTTTCTACATAATGATATACTAACCACATATTTTGATACTATTTATTTATTCTATAAGTCTACCATTTGCATTTTGATATGGTCAATTGAACTTAATACACCTTTTGCATTTAGGTATGAAATTACTTCTTCAGTTCTAAACCAGTTCTTTCCTCTGAATTTGTATTTGTTCAATTCTTTTCTATCACATATTCTATAAATGGTGTTCTGTGATGTTCCAAGTGTTTCCATTAAATCATTGATATTAATAAATTCTCTTTCAGATAACATTGTTGTGTTGATGTTTATTTCGTTCTTCATGTTTATTGTTTTAATTAAATATTTCTAATCTTAAATTTCTTCTATACTACTCCCTTTGGAGAGGATACACTCCACCCTTACGAACTAAATCATAAAGGTGGGTATAGAGTAGTTTCCTTTGGTATCGGACACATACTAAAAGGTATTCAACTTATTTCCTTTTATACTAATGTTATAGGGTTCCTCACTTCTATAAATTAGTATCCACCCAATTCGTTTTAGTATTTCAACTACGGAGAATATTAATCCGTTGGATTTTAGAGAGGTTTTCAACGATAGGTAAGGTGGGAGTCAACAACCCTATGAATACTAACCAAACACTCAAATAATCAACAGAACACACCAACATTGTCATTCTGTTATTGATTACTAAACATATAAATATGGGGTAAGGTGAGTAAACGTAAAGAAAAGTGGAAAAAAAGTAAATATTTTGGTTAAATGATGTTTTAGAAGGAATAATTACTACAAATCATTAATTTTTTTGAATAATATTCTAAAATAGTATTAACGAATACCAATCTTGTTGATAATCAACGAGTTAGTATTTGGGTGTATTTAATATATTCGTTTACGAGAATATTATGCTATTAACGAATATTGCTATATCTTTGTATTCAACACCAAATCAAGAACTTATGAATACAACAATCTATAAAACCTCTGATTATTTAACTACTGATGAAATACATCGTATGATTAGATATTTTAGAAAAGTAGGTAATATCCGTATGAGTTTATTAATTGAATTTGGGATTAAAACTTTACTTCGTTATTCGGATTTGAGTAGAATAACATGGAACGATGTATTAGGAAAGGATACCTTAATAGTATCTGAAATTAAAACCAAGAAACGTAGAGAAATCACTTTGGGTAGAACATTAAGGGAACGAATAGAAAGTGTCTATAATGAACTAAAAACACCTAATACGAACGATTTATTGTTCCACTATACATTACAACATACTAACTTATTATTAAAACAGGGAGGGGTTGATGAAAGGATTAGAAATAAGAATATTTCAACCCATTCACTTCGTAAAAGTGGTAGTAGATTTATCTGGGAGAATAATGGTCATTCAGATGAGTATCTAATCAAATTATCATCCATTCTAAACCATTCATCAACTTCAATTACTCGTAGGTATTTAGGTATCAGTAGAGAGGAAATTAAGGATATATACCAAAGTTTTGATGAGTTGATGTAAATTGGATAAAATAATTAATAATGAAGAGGTTTATTATTATAGTTTCAAGTTTGATATTTTCATACCAATTGGGTTTTACTCAATCTGATACAATTGTTAATTCAATAGAGTTAAAGTCAGTAAAAGTATTAGGAAAAAGAAAGAAACCAATTGAGATAGTTAATGAAAGATATACTACTGGTTTATTTTCAAATATGGTAACTTCAAGAACATATGATTTGATTAATAATCCACCCAATAATAATGGAGGAACAATATTAGATTATCTACAAAACATCTTAAATAATGTTACTATTAGAAGAACTTTAGAAGGGTATGAGTTATCAACTACAAGAGGTGTTGGTTCAATACAAAATTATAAGAAGGGAATACAAAATGGTGGAAACCACGAACAAAGTTCAATATTATTATATCTTGATGAACAACAAGTAGAGAGTAGTATCTTCTTTAGTATTCATCCTTATGAGGTATCACTTGTAAAATATTTTCCACCAGGTCAATCACAAATACCATTTAATCAGGGTATGGGAATATTATTGATTTACACAAAGAAAGGTGATGATTTGAATACACCATCAAAATTCAAAAAAGGAGAATTAGAAACGATTTATAAATCAATTAAGGATACAACTATAAAATTCGAGTAGATTTTATTTTATTTAAAATTTTATAAGTATTAAAAAAGAAAAGTAGAAATAGCAAGTAGGTTTGAGGGTTATAAAAAACTTCGATATAATTTATTTGATTTTTATATTGTTTATTACTTAAATAAAATATTATTCCGATTGTTATTAAATTAATTATAATTGAAATAAGTTGAAAATATAGTTTAATATTTTTTTCAATTATAAAACTAATAAATACAAATATTGAACTTAAAACATAGATAAAATAGAGATTATCGAACGAGATGATAACAACAAAAAATGGAAGTCCAATTTTAATTCCCGGGAAGATGTATGTCAGTAAAAATATATTTAAAATGAAAATATTTGAAAATACATTAAATATATTTTTATATAAATTGTATTTAAATATTTTAAAGGATTTCATAAAATAGTATTTAATTCAACTAAACTGAACCAACTATGAAACTAACCAGGTGTTGGATTTATTTGAATTGAGTTAAAACTTAATTACTTTCTTTTAATTCTTTCCTTTTCAATGTATTTATTCCAAAAACAGAAATACCTATTATACCATACCCCAATGATTGTGAATATTTGAAAGAACCTTTTGAAATTAAATACAATCCATAAAAAGATAATACTAAAAGAATAATCATTAGAGGTTTATTGTATTTCATCTTATCCATTATTTAGTTTGAGTAGTATTATCAACAGAGTTCCAACCATCCACAACACCTCTCTTAACATCATTGTAATTAGTGATAACACCAACAATTAATACTACTACTAATAACTTACCCCAATGTTTTACAATTAGGTTTTGAATATCATTTACAAACTCTTTCATACTGATTTGTTTAATTTATTTTCTTTCTTTCTTTTGAAATAATCTTTTAATACAAATACATTACCTACTATAATGGTCAAAATAATCATATTGGTCAACAAATTGTTTTTCATTCTAAAAATGATAAAGTTTGTTAAAAACAACCCCATTAATAAAATTATAAGGATTGTATATAATGTATCTCTTTTCATACCTCTAATTTAGTCAAAATTTTCATAATTGTATTTCCACGATAGTTTATGATTTTTTATAAAAATATATCGGTTATGTTTCCATAACCAAATCGGTTATGTTTTAATATTATGCCTAAATTTAACATTGATAATCAATTAGTTATGCACTCAACTCTATCCTGTCTTCCCGACAAAACAAAATCAGCCTTGGCGAAAGCCAGGGTTTTTTTGTGCACGAGTGTTGAGCGTTTACGCTCATAAACGAGTAAGCAAAAAAAACCAAGAGGGCAAGGCCCTCAGGCTCATTTTGTTTTAGTACCCACCCCATTAGGATCAGCGAACGCAACAAAGTGGAGTGAGCTAATCCATGTGCGCTTCGCGCACGGGCTTTGTTTGTATTTGAACACCCCTATTAGGATCAGCGAACTCAACAAAGTGAAGTGAGCTAATCCTAATGAACGGAGCTCAGCGACGTGAATCCTTCACGCCATTATTAGCTATGCCAAAAACAATTTATCTTAGTACCCTAAAGAATCCCAATGAATAAAAAACATCTATCCCTCCATATAATCGCATTATTCTTCTGCATTAACTCCGCCACAGCACAAACAAAACAGTTTAAAGCATTACTGGTAACAACCACTAACGGCTGGCATCATGAATCTTTACACTCAGGAGTATTAGCTATTCAGCAATTAGGAGTTAAAAACTTTTTTGATGTAGTGCTATTCGAAGACCCCGAATCTTTTACCGATAAAAATCTGGAACAATATAAAGTGATTATTTTTTTAAACACAACAGGAGATATCTTCGATTCTCTTCAACAAAAAGTATTAGAAAGATTTATTCAGTCAGGAAAAGGATTTGTTGGCATACATAGTGCTTCTGATACAGAGTATGGCTGGGATTGGTATACCAAATTAATTGGAAGAATGTTTGAAATTCATCCTGTCATTCAAACAGCACGTGTAAATGTTGTAGATCCCAATTTCCCGGGTTTACAAGGATTCACCGGCAGCAAAATTTGGACAGATGAATGGTATGAATTTGGTCCGGAAAAAGTTTCAGACCTGAAGTATTTATTGACAGTGGATGAATCTACCTACAATCCGAAAGCAGATTGGGGCAAAAAAAAAGGAAATGGTATGGGAAATTTTCATCCATTAGCCTGGTACCATAATTATGATGGAGGAAGATCATTCTATACTGCTTTAGGACACTTGCCTTCAATATATAGCGATCCTGTTTTCCTGAATCATTTATTTGCTGGAATTCATTGGGCAGCAACCGGGAAAAAATAAAATTTAGTATCTGATTTATCAATTCATTCATACTAACATAACAATTGATTCATAATTAGGCAATATGGATGTAGTTCCTTTGAAAAACATCCTAATGAAATATTTACTCCCTTTCTGCTTCATTATTTCAGTGATTTCTTTGCAGGCACAGGATTCCAAGCCCTCTCGCAACATATTCATCATCACTACAGATGGATTCAGGTGGCAGGAAGTTTTTCAAGGAGCAGACTCCACCCTTTTAAGCGATACTTCTTATGTAAAAGATACATCTCTGATACGTGACCAATTTTGGAGTAATGATCTGGTAGAACGTAGAAAAAAACTAATGCCATTCTTTTGGAATATTGTTGCAAATAAGGGTCGCTTATCGGGTAACAGAAATTTTGGTAATGAAGTAAATGTTGCCAATATGTATAAAATATCTTATCCTGGCTATAGTGAAATCTTTACTGGATATGCCGATAATAAATTGATCCCTAATTTATCTATTAGCAATCGCAATTTGAATGTGTTTGAATATTTAAATGAGCAAGAAGCTTATGCCGGAAAAGTAGCAGCATTCAGTTCTTGGAATGTACTGCCGTATATTTTGAATAAAAAGAATAGTGCAATTCCAATCTATGGAGGATACGAAAAGTTGGATGAATTGAACGATGCGGATTCTATGAATAATATGATCAATCAAGTTCAAGAAAATGTTACGAACAAATCCCATACCCGCTATGATTTATTAACTTATTCAAGCGCAAAAAATTATATTGAAAAGAATCACCCCAAAGTGGTTTTTCTGGGTTTAGGTGAAACCGATGAATTTGCACATCAAGGTAGATATGATCAATATTTGCAAAAAGCACATCAGTTTGATCAAATGATAGCAGAGTTATGGTATTATGTACAAACGGATCCATTTTATAAAAACAATACTACTTTCATTATTACTACCGATCATGGAAGGGGCAGCAAAACAAACAAATGGGCCCAACATGGTTTTTGGGTAAAAGGATCAGGTGAGACTTGGATAGCGATGATTGGTGCAGGCATTCCAGCGGATGGTGAGATCAAAATAAAATCTCGTTTGTATCAAAAGCAAATTGCTGCAACCGTTTCTGAGCTTGCATCTGAAAAATTTCGTAGTTCAGAACATAGTATTGCAAACCCGATCAATTTAACTGCTAATACGGAAGCAAAAAAGTAACCCAAAAAGGGTCTGTGCTTTTTATTCTATCTTCACGCTCATTATGAGCATGACTTTCCACGATCTCAACCTTAATACCCCTTTATTTTCAGCCTTAGATGATCTAGGTTTCACAACACCTACAACCATACAACACAAAGTATTTCCTATAGCCATGTCCGGTAAAGATGTTTGTGGCATTGCTCAAACGGGAACAGGTAAAACGATCGCCTATTTATTGCCTTGTTTAAAACAGTGGAAGTTCACTAAGAATAAAGATCCTCAAATATTAATTGTAGTACCAACAAGAGAGTTAGTTGTTCAGGTGGTTGAATCAGTAAAAAAATTAACCCCCTATCAAAGCTTGATTGTTAAAGGAGTTTTCGGAGGAGTGAATATCAATACACAGGCATTGGATTTGGAGGAAGGTGCAGATATTATTGTAGCAACTCCGGGACGTTTTTTTGATTTGGCAATGAATGGAGCATTCAAAACCAAATTCATTAAAAAATTAGTGATCGATGAAGTTGATGAAATGTTGAATTTAGGTTTTCGCACTCAGCTTAGAAATATCATGGATTTATTGCCGGATAAAAGGCAAAACTTATTGTTCTCTGCAACCATCACTCCAGAGGTAGAAGAATTGATGGAGACTTATTTTAACGCGCCTGTAAGAGTGGAAGCTGCTCCAACAGGAACACCTTTGGAAAATATTGAACAATCATTCTACGCAGTTCCTAATTTTTATACAAAAGTGAATTTGCTCCAATATCTTTTAGCAAAAGAGGAGACCATGACCAAGGTGTTGGTTTTCACTGCCACTAAAAAATTAGCAGATCAACTCTTTGAAGAATTAGAACCCAATTATCCTGGAGCTGCGGGAGTGATTCATTCTAATAAAGAACAGAACCATCGATTCAATACAGTACGTCAATTTAAAGAAGGGGTTTATCGGTTTATTATTGCAACTGACATTGTTGCAAGAGGTATTGATATTGCCGAAGTAACGCATGTGATAAATTTTGATACGCCAGATGTGCCAGAAAATTATATACACAGAATTGGCAGAACAGGAAGATTCGATAAAAAAGGAATTGCGATCACATTTACAACGGAAAAAGAAATTCCATTAAAAGATGCGATTGAAACCTTAATGAAATACACTATACCTGAATTGCAATTGCCTGATGGATTGCCCATTTCTGATATACTTACAGAGGATGAAACGCCGAAAGTGTATATGAAAATTCCTTACATCAAGCCACCCAAAAAAGATGAACGTGGTCCTGCATTTCATCCTAAATCGGCAAAGAATAGTAAGACCAATGTAAAAGTGAATCGGAAAGAAGCCATGCAAAAAAAATATGGTAAGCCCATTAAAAGGGGTGCAAAGAAAAAATAATAGCCATTAAAGAACGGCCAATATTTTATTTCTTGCAATCAAACAAGCACCTAGAATCCCTGCTTTTTCGCCCAGCTTAGATAATTTGAGTTCTGTATCTGTATTAACTAAACTCAAAGAATATTTATTAATGGCGCTTCTGGTGGGCAATCTTAAATAATCACCAGTCTCGGAAAGGGTTCCACCTAAGATAATTAATTCGGGATTAAAAATATTAATTAATGCAGCCAAGCCTTTTCCTAATTTTTCACCAACTTCTGATAAAAGTTCAATACACAAAACATCTTCATTCTGTGCTGCTTGAATAATATCTGTTAAATTAATACTCTCTAATGTTTTATTTTTCTTAATTAATAAAGAGGTAGAACCTTGTTTGATTTTTTCTTTGAATTTTCTAATTACTGCTGTTCCCGAAGCTTCGGTTTCTAAACAACCTTTCTTGCCACAATGACAAATAATTTCATTGTCAAAAAAAGGAATATGCCCAAACTCACCACTAAAACCAGATTTACCATAATATACTTTACTATCAATTAAAATCCCCAGTCCAATTCCATAATCGATATTTACAAACAGTACATTTTTCTCTGTACTAACTTCACCAAAACAAAATTCTCCAAAAGCCATTGCCCGGGAATCGTTTTCTAAAAAAGTCTTTATGCCAATTTCATTTTGGATAATTGCAGACAATGGTTCTTCCTGAAAATGAAAAAAGCTATAACTATAACCAATGGTATTTTTAATTCTTCCAGATAGGTTTATTCCTAAACTCAAGATTTTGTCTTTCTTAATTGGAAGATCTTTTATAAATCCTTGAATAATTTGAATCAATTGATTCAATGATTCCTGGGTGTTTTCTAATTTGTATGGGATCCTATTTTTTTGGGTGACCAAGTGTTTTTTAAAATCGAGTAATCCAATATTGATATAATATTTCTTTACATCCACCCCTAAAAAGAAACAAGCATCTGAAACAAGTCCATACATACTTGCTTTTCTGCCTCCTGTAGAATCAATTTTGCCATAATCGCTGATCAAGCCCTCTTCAATTAATTCGTTCACCAAACTGGTGGTTTTTGGGACACTGATATTCAATTCCTTGCTCAATTCTGTAATGGAGCTGGATTCTGTTTGGTCTAAAAAGTTGAAAATCAGCTTTTTAAGTGCTTTGTTTTTTAAAGCAACCCCCGAGGAATTGTCATCGCTAAATACATCTTGTAATAAATGAGGTTTAGGCATCAGCTAAAATTGGGTAGTTTTTGAGCTACAATTTAGTCATATTAATAAAATAAGGAGATATAAATTAACTAGTAAATAAAAAATATTACAAAGTATTAGTTGGTTTGTAAAAAATTTATGATATTGTAACCGATTTTAACAAATCCTTTAAAAACTTAACGAGGATACATGCTGCCAACTACTGCCATTGCTGACCCAATTCAAGCTATGAAAAGCTATGCTGCTCAGTATAAAAATGAATTATTGGAAGGAATACTTCCTTTTTGGATGAAACACAGTGTGGATACCAAAAACGGGGGTTTTTTTACTTGCTTGGATCAATTTGGAAAAGTTTACGATACGGATAAGTTCATATGGTTGCAAGGCAGACAGGTTTGGTGTTTTGCTTATATGTATAATAATGTTGAGGCTAAACAGGAATGGCTGGATATAGCAAAACATGGCGCTGATTTTTTAATCAAAAACGGAAGAGACGAAAACGGGAATTGGTATTTCTCTTTAACTGCAGAAGGTAAGCCCTTGGTGCAACCCTATAATATTTTCAGTGATTGTTTTGCAACCATGGCATTTGCAGCATTAGATAAAGCTTCTCCATCAGATGAATACAAAAAAATTGCACTTGATACTTTTGAAAATATTTTAAAGCGCAGAAAAAATACTAAAGGCAATTACAATAAAAGTTTTCCTGGCACCAGAGCGCTCAAAAACTTTAGCCTACCAATGATTCTTTGCAATCTGTCATTGGAATTAGAACATTTATTAGGAGCAAAAAGAGTGAATGAATTCATTCCTGAAATTATTCATGAAGTGATGGAGGTTTTTTATCAACCCGATTTAGGTTTGGTATTAGAAAATGTATATGAAGATGGTTCGTTCTCAGATAGTTTCGAAGGTCGTTTACTCAATCCAGGCCATACCATCGAAGCGATGTGGTTTATTATGGATTTAGGTAAAAGACTCAACGACCAGGAATTGATTAACCGTGCCAATAACATCATGTTAGATACCCTGGAATACGGATGGGATAAGGAACATGGTGGTATATTTTATTTTTTGGATGTGAAAGGTCATCCTACTCAACAATTAGAATGGGATCAGAAATTATGGTGGGTTCATGTTGAAGCATTGGTAGCATTAGCTAAAGGATATTCACTCACACATGATATAAGATGTGTAGAATGGTTCGAAAAACTGCATGCTTATACCTGGAACAATTTTAAGGATACTGAATACGGTGAATGGTTTGGTTATTTAAATAGAAGAGGAGAAGTTTTGTTGCCATTAAAAGGAGGAAAATGGAAAGGATGTTTTCATATTCCACGTTCCTTATACCAGGTTTGGAAAACACTAGAATCATTATAAAAATTGATTAATCAATTACGATATTATTTTTCGCTTCTGTTAATATTAACAGCTAGTTCATTGTTTGCTCAAACCATTCAAACAGATGTTTTAGTTATTGGTGGAGGAGCAAGTGGTGTATCTGCCGGATTACAAGCTGGTAGGCTAGGTGTAAAAACGATTATTGCAGAACCTACAACATGGCTTGGCGGAATGATTACTTCAGCTGGTGTATCTGCATTTGATGGCAATCATAATATGCCTTCTGGAATTTTTGGAGAATTTAGAAGTCAATTATATAAAGTATATGGTGGCCCAAGTAAAGTAGCTACTGGTTGGGTAAGCATGACGCAATTTGAACCACATATTGGAGATAGTATTTTTAAAAAATTAGTAGCAGGCGTTCCAACCTTACAAGTAATGTTCAATCATCAGTTTATGAAAGTGATGAAAAAGAACAATACCATTATTGGGGCTTTGTTTCGCAATAAACAAAACAATCGAACCATTACTGTTTACGCCAAACAAGTGATTGATGCAACCGAATTAGGAGATGTATTTGCCAATGCAGGAGTGCCTTACGATCTGGGAATGGAAGCAAGTAATATTTCTGGAGAAAATGTTGGCGTTGAACTGTCTAATGATATTATTCAGGATATTACTTACACTGCTATCTTAAAAGATTATGGTAAAGGCAAAGATTGCACGATTGTAAAACCTGCAGGCTATGACCCTAGAGAATTTGATGGAGCTTGTACAGACTATTATATAGATAAAACGCGCAAAGCACCCAATGTTGATGGAAAGAAAATGCTGGACTATGGAAAATTGCCGAACCAAAAATACATGATCAACTGGCCAGGATATGGCAACGACATTTATTTGAATGTAGTTGAGTTAGATGAATCTGCCAGACAAAAAGAATTGATAAAAGCAAAAGAACAAACATTGCGTTTTGTATATTTTATTCAAAATCAATTAGGGTTTAAAAATTTGGGTTTTGCTGACGACGAGTTTCCAACAAAGGATCGATTCCCTTTAATTCCTTATTATAGAGAAGGGAGAAGAGTAAAGGGCTTGGTAAGATTTAATATCAAACATATTGCCAACCCTTTTGGCGGCGATATGCATCTTAATAGAACCGGAATAGCAGTGGGCGATTATCCAATTGATCATCACCATCGAAAAAATCCAAGCGCCCCCCAACACTTGGATTTTTATCCGGTTCCTTCTTTTAATATTCCGCTGGGATCTTTAATACCAGCAGGTTTCAATGGATTGATTGTAGCAGAAAAAGGTATTAGTGTTTCCAATATAGTAAATGGTACAACTCGTTTACAACCATCTGCTGTTTTAATAGGACAAGCTGCTGGAACATTGGCGGCCCTCTCCGTTAAACAATCTGCGAATGCTGCTTCTATTTCAGTAAGAGCTGTTCAAACGAGTTTATTAAAATCGGGTGCATACATCATGCCTTATTTTGATGTTCCATTAACACATCCTGATTTTTTGGTAGCTCAGCGAATTGGAGCTACAGATATTTTAAAAGGAAAAGGTGTTCCTCATAATTGGGCCAATCAAACTTTTTTTTATCCTGATTCTTTGGTGAATACAATGATTTTAGCAAAAGACTTAGAATGGATTTTTAAAAAACCGTTCATCATAAAAAATGAACAATTAATGATAGATGATGCAATGAATATTATTGCACAATTGTCTGAAGTTATTTCTAAAGAGCAGCCTAATTTATTATCAAAAGAAAAGGTTAAACAACTGTTGGGTAATGAATGGCAAGATGGTAAAGCATTAACAAGAATTCAGTTTGCCAGATTGCTCGACCAAACAATACACCCATTTGAAAAAATGGACGTAGATCACAAAGGATTTTTTAAACAGATATACTAACAAAACAAAACGATCGCTTATGAAAAAATTACTGCTCTCGTGCTGTTTACTACTAATGATCATTGGTAGTGCAGTAGCGCAACAAATTAGGGTTGCGGGAAGAGTTACAAGTGCCGGTTCCGGAAATGCCGCAGAAGGTATATCGGTATTGGTAAAAGGAGCCAAATCTGGAACAGCTACCAGTGCAACTGGAGATTATGGAATCCTAGTAAATAAAGATGCTACACTTGTATTCTCAGGAATTGGTTTTGCTTCTCAGGAAGTAAAGGTTACAGGTCCTACATTAGATATTGTATTACAAGTTACTGTAGGTGATATGGGTGAAGTGGTGGTGGTAGGTTACGGTGCTCAAAAAAGAGCAAGCTTAACTGGTTCTTTGGTAACATTGAATAATGCTACTTTAAACCGCCGTCAAGTAACAAGCACCAGTCAGGCATTACAAGGTCTTGCTCCTGGTGTTACGGTGCAACAACAATCAGGTAAGCCTGGTGCCGATGGTGCAAGTATCGTTATTCGCGGACAGGGTTCAATCTCTGGTAGTAATGCTCCATTGATTATTGTGGATGGATTGGCTATTGGTGCATTAGATCAAATCGATCCAAATGCAATTGAAAGTATCACTCTTTTAAAAGATGCTGCATCAACTGCTATTTATGGTAACCGTGCTTCTGGCGGTGTTGTTTTAGTAAAAACAAAAAGAGCATCTGAGAAAGGATTAAAGCTGAGTTATAATGCTTTTGTATCAAAGCAAGTAGCAACTGCAATTCCTGATCGAGTAAGTGCTATCGACCACATGACATTGAGCAATGCGGCAGAACAAAATCGTACAGGTAATCCAGCTGCTGTTGTATTCCCTCAAACTTTGATCGATCGATATAGAACTACGCCAGCTAATAATTTGGATATCATTGATACCGATTGGATTAATGAAGTATTTACCAACAATGGAATGTTGCAAAACCACAACGTTCAATTATCTACTTCAACAGATAAGATCAATTTATTTGGTTCATTCACTTATATGAAACAACAAGGTTTAATTCAGAATAGCAGTTTTGAGAAATATGATATTCGCTTGAATCCTGAATTTAAAATCAATAGCAAATTATCTTTGATCGGTGTTTTTGGATATAATTATAATAACACAGTTAACCCATCAACTGGATCTGCTGAATTTGTAATTCGTCAGGCAATTGGTTTACCTGCAATTGGCGGAGGTAAATATGGCCCAGGAATGTACGGAACTGCTGGTCAATCTAATAACCGTAACCCAATTGCAATGGCAGAAGCAACTGGTAATAGCGTTGCTACAGGAAGTACATTGTTAACAAGATTTGGTTTTAATTTTAAACCCATCAGTGGATTAGAGATCGAAGGTTATTGGGGTCGCCAGGCTTCAAACCCAACTACAAAAACTTTTGTATCTAATGCAGATATCTATCAACCTAATTTAGCTACATCTAGTTATTCATTAATTAGCACATGGCCTGGAACAACTAGTTTGTCTCAAGCGTATACCAATAATGTATATACAACTTATTTAGGTCAAGCAACTTATACCAAAAGATTTGGAGATCATTCTATCAAAGCATTGGTGGGTGGGCAATCTGAGTTATTTGCCAATTCATTTTTTGGTGCATCCAGAACTGGTTTTATCAATCCTAACCAACCTTATTTAAATTTAGGTTCTGGTGTGAGAGATAATAATGCAGGAGCTTCTGAATTGGCATTAGCAGGGTTCTTTGCTCGTGTTAACTATAGCTTCCAAGACAAATACTTTTTAGAATTGAATGGTAGAAGAGATGGAACTTCTCGTTTTTCTCAAGCAAGAGATAAGCAGTGGGGTAATTTCGGAGCAGTATCTGCAGGTTGGATTTTCTCTAAAGAAAGTTTCATGCAGAATGTAAAATTCATTGAGTTTGGAAAATTAAGGGCTTCTACTGGTGGTAATGGTAACCAAAGTATTGGTAACAACTATGCATATGATGCTTTCTATGCACAATCGAATTACAATAACCCTAATAATGGAACCAACGCTTATTTTGCCAATACTACTAATTTAGGAGTTGCATTATTACAATTTGCTAATCCCGATTTAAGTTGGGAAACATCTAAACAATGGAATATTGGTGTAGATCTTTCTTTTGCAAAGCATTTTACAGTAACTGCAGATTATTATGTGAAGACATTGAAAAATATGTTGTTGCAAAGAACATTGCCTCAGTCGGCGGGTGGACTATCCAATCCTTTTGTTAACGCTGGAAACATGGAAAACAAAGGTTGGGAGTTTAGCTTGAATTACAAGAATAAATTCGGTAAATTAGGTGTTGATGTTACTGCAATGATTTCTGATGTAAAGAATACAGTAACTAATCTTGTAGAAGGCACTCCGTTTATTGGAGATGGAATCAGAACAGCTCCAGGACAAGCAATCAATTCATTTTTTGGTTATATGTCTGCTGGCTATTTCAGTGATTCAACTGATATTAAAGGGTCTCCTGTACAATTTGGAATTCCTTGGAACCCTTCTGCAACAATAGGTCCAAAACCAGGTGACGTGAAATATCAGGATATTAATGGTGATGGTAAAATTGATGCCAATGATAGAACTTTTATTGGTAATTCTTTTCCTAGATATGAATACAGCATTAATGTGAATTTAACTTACGCAAATTTTGATCTGAATATTTTCGGTCAAGGTGTTGGTCAACGCAATAACTATTTAAGTGGAACCGGTGCTGTTCCTTTTGCGAGTGGAGATTTCGCTGCTTCATTGTTAGAAATACATAAAAATTACTGGAGACCTGACAATCAAAATGCAGATTTCCCACGCTTATTGCCTTCAGGTTCTGGTGGAAATAACTTCTTATTGGCTTCACAATGGTTAAGAAGTGCGGCTTATTTCAGAATCAAGAATATTAATTTAGGTTATACATTAAAGAAACAATGGCTGGATAAAGCAAAGATCAATGCTGTAAGGATTTATGTTAGTGGATCTAACCTGCTGACTTTCTCTAAAGCTTGGAAAGGATTTGATCCTGAAATCAACAATGCCAATGCAGAGTTTTATCCATTGATGCGCACTTACACTGCAGGAATTAATGTAACCTTTTAATTGAAATATTAAAATCATAACAATGAAAAAATACATCATTATACTGCTTACGTTTTCAGCCGTTGCGTTGAGCAGTTGTCAAAAATTTTTAGATCGCAAACCTTTGGATGCATCTTCTTCTTCCACTTTCTTGAGTAATCAATCAGAGATGGAACAAGGCCTTATAGGTACTTATGCATCTGCTATGTGGGTATTTCCTAATAATACACCACTGCATTTTGCAGTTGAGTCTAGCACAGATATAGCTATGAAAAGAGGAGGAAATGCTGAAGACCTTATAGCAATGGGAGATGCAGGTCCTTTCTTATTTAATAATTCAGTTCCAACTACTTGCTGGAACCAGGCATATAAGTTGGTTCAAAGGGCCAATCAACAAATTGCAGGAATGGAAAATGGTAAGGCCAGTGTTCCAGCTGCAACATTCAATAGAATAAAAGCGGAAGCAGTTGTATTACGTGCTTGGGGTTATTATCATTTAATGGGTTGGTTTGGAGATATCCCTTATTACAGAACAATGCCTAGTGTTGATGAAATACTTTCTGCAAAGAGAACTCCTGTTGCAACTATTGTTGCTGATATGTACAAAGATTTGGATGAAGCAGCAGCAGCTTTTGATGCTGCTGGAATAGCTCCTGTTCAAGCTTTAGGTCGTGTAAACAAAGGGGTTGCCTTAGGATTGAAAGCTAAAATAGCGATGTTGATTAAAGATTATGCAACAGCAGCAGCAGCTTCTAAAACAGTGATTGATGGTGGTAATTATGGTTTGAATCCAAGTTATCAAAACTTGTTTTCTTTAGCTGGCCAAAACGGAAACACAGCAAGAGAAATCATGTTCATTCAAAACTATCCATTGGATGTGAATGAACCTCAGAACTGGGGACCGATCTTGGGTGTACCTCGTCAGGTTACCAATTCTCAAAGTAGCCATTTCCCTTCTCAACAATTAGTAGATCAGTTCGAAGGAAGAGATGGTTTAAGAATAGATGCATCAGCTGTGTACGATCCTGCTAATCCTCGTTTGAATAGAGATCGTAGATTGGCCTGGACTATTTATATGCCTGGAGATACCATGGTACACTTTGCATCAAAAACAGCTGCTTTGCCATATAACAATTTAAGGGAAAGAACCATTTTTGGTTTCTATACCAATACACGCAGAAAGTTTAACTGGAATACTGGAGTATATGATAATGTTGCAACCAATAACGATTGGATAGGTGCTCAAGCAGCTGGTATTCAATGGCAGGTAAGCGCTACTGGTAGTATCGGTGGTGTTGGATATGTTTGGAATAAATACAATGATACTACACAGTATACTTTTGAGTCTAAAGTTGGTTTTATTTTAATGCGCTATGCAGATATTTTACAAACCTATGCAGAAGCAAAAATTGAGTTAAATCAGATTGATGCAACAGTTACAACTGCTATCAATTTAGTTCGTGCAAGAGCTGGGCAGCCTGCTGTTGCTTTAGGATCTCAAGCACAAATGCGTACCATTATCCGTAGAGAAAGAGCGGCTGAATTTGCTGGCGAAGGAATGCGTTTATTCGATTTGAGAAGATGGGATATTTATGGCAAAGCCAATAGTATGCCTGTCATTGGTGCAGCATTTGATCCTGCAACTCCAACAGCAGCTCCTACAATAGTGCCTGCAACTCCAACATTTGATGCAGACAATGTACCTAATTACTCAGCTAGTCTAACTCGTAGAATTGCTTTCAGAAATCAAACAAGGGTGAATACCAATGTTAAATACAAGCTTTGGCCAATCCCTCAGTCTGAGATAGATAACAATCCTGGCTTAACACAAAATACAGGCTGGTAAAATAGTTTTCATAGTTTGGTTATTCGTTTTTAAGCGGTCAAAAGCAGGCGTTATGTTTCATAATTGCCTGCTTTTTTTTAAATTCATTTTTATGAAAGAGCGATACCTCAATTTAGATGCCTTGCGCGGCTATGCCATATTCACAATGATTTTATCGGGAAGCATTGCTTATGGCCCTGCTATGCCTGCATGGATGTTTCATGCTCAGGTTCCGCCTCCCAATCATCAGTTCAATCCTAACTTGCCTGGGATTACATGGGTAGACCTGGTTTTTCCTTTTTTTATATTCTGTATGGGAGCTGCTATTCCTATTGCCTTAAAAAAATATACAATTACGAATGAGAATAAGCAGGTAATATTTACAGCGTTCCGTCGATTTTTTTTATTGACTTTCTTTGCATTGTTTTTAGAACATTTTAAATCGAATCGAATTCTCACTGAACCAAACAATGGAACATATTGGTTGTCTTTAGCAGGCTACCTTTTACTGTTTTTCGCTTTTAGTAAATTAGGCATTCTCTTCAATAAAAGCGTAGAAACGATTATTAATATAACAGCAATGGCAATAGGTATAGTTGGGTTGATTTTTTTGCCTTTGAATAATGGGGAAGGATTTAAAATAACCAATAGCGATATTATCATAATTGTACTGGCGAATATTGCTTTGTTTGGTACTTTGGCTTGGTGGTTTACTAGAAATAATATTGTATTGCGTTTAGGTATTTTGCCTTTTGTAATGGCTATTTTTCTAGGAGCAAAAATACCTGATAGCTGGAATGAATTCATTTATTTGTTAACGCCATCAGCTGCTATTTATAGATTCTATTTCTTAAAATATTTATTCATTTTAATTCCTGGCACCATCGCAGGAGACTGGTTGTTGAAATACAAAGACACTAACCCTTATGAAGTTAAAACGAACAATAATTTCAAAATCGTAGGACTCCTCTTTTTATTGATTATAGTATCAAACTTATTGTTTTTGTTTACTCGTCAGTTGGCTGCAAACCTTTTGCTTACCATTTTTTTATTATGTCTTGCTAATTGGATAATTAAAAAAATACAGTTAAGCAATAAGGCATTGGTTGAACAATTTTTTTATGCTGGCGCTTTTTCTTTGTTATTGGGTTTGTCTTTCGAAGCATATGAAGGCGGTATAAAAAAAGATTTTTCTACCTATAGCTATTATTTTGTAACCGTTGGACTTGCTTTTTTTAGTTTTATCGTATTGGCAGTTCTACAATCATTTACTATTGTTAAACCAATTCATCGATTTATGGTATTGGCTGGTCAAAATGCAATGATGGCATACGTTTCGGGGTCTTTGTTGTTATTGCCGTTAATGCACTTGACAGGTGTCATTCAGTATTGGAACGGAATGAATGGGTCTTTTTTATCCGGATTTTTAAAAGGGTTATTGTTTTCTTTAGTAGCCTGTGGAATTACTTTTCCATTCACCAAAAAAGGAATGGTTTGGAAATCTTGAATTAATTCAATTCATACACCAAATTGCCACCGGCTAATAATTGTTGATGTGTCAAATAGTTGGAACTTATTTTTTGGTTATTCAAATAAATGGCTTTAACAAATTGTTGTTTACCATTTTGCTTATTGCTGTTTTTTGTACTGATATGTAATTGCTTATTATTGGGTAATTGAATAGTAGCATTTTGAATTAAAGGGAAACCAAATACATATTTACCAGAAGCTGGGTTCATCGGATACATTCCCAAAGAACTCCATACATACCAAGCACTCATTTGACCACAATCGTCATTACCGGTTAATCCATCTGGCCCTGTTTTGTACATGCTATCTGTTACTACTTTAAGCCATTTGGCAGCTTTTTCAGGATGCCCTAAAGCAGTGTACATATAAATGATATGATGGCTAGGCTCATTTCCGTGAGCATATTGGCCAATTAAACCTGATACATCTGCAGACGTATTTTCTCCATGCAACTCAGAAGATGCTGCAAATAAATCATCTAATTTTTTTACTAATTGTTCTTTGCCACCATATAATTTAGCTAAGCCTTCCACGTCATGGGGTACAAAAAAACTATGCTGCCATGCAGTACCCTCTATATATTGGCCATCAAAACCGTGCTCTGATAATAATGGGTCAAATGGTTCTATGAATTTACCCTTACTGTCTTTTGCGCGCATAAAACCAGTGGATGCATCAAATAATTGCTTATAACTATTAGCACGTTTCATGAATAAATCATAATCAGCTGTTTTATTTAATTTTTTGGCAACCTGTGCAATACACCAGTCATCAAATGCATATTCTAAAGTCATGGTCACACTCCACCCATGTTTATCTTGAGGCACATATCCATATTGAATATAAGCGGGTGTGCCTCTCTCTTTTTGAAAAGCAGATTTTTTCATTGCTTCGAAGGCCAAGTTATAATCAAAACCTTTCACATTTTTTAAAATGGCATCTGCGATAATTGGAACGCTATGGTAACCAGTCATAGTATTGGCCTCCCATGTACTTAAATCCCAAACAGGTAATAATCCATTGTCTTCATACAATTGCAACATGCTATTAATCATGTCTGGCAATCGGTTGATTTGAGTAATGGTAAACAAAGGATTCAGCGCTCTAAATACATCCCATTGAGAGAAAACAGTATACTTGTCTTTACCTTTTGTAAATTTATTTTGAAGATTGTTATGTGTTTGATATGCACCATCTGCATCACTACTCACAACAGGTGCCATACAGGTTCGGTACAATGAAGAATAAAACTTTGTGGCAAAGTTTTGATCATTCGTGTTGATCTTTATTTTTTGTAATTCTGCTTCCCAAAGCGCATCTGCTTTTTTTGCAGTAACATCAAAATGATCTGTATTTGATTGGTTCAATTCAAGCAATGCCTTTTCTGTATTCACTGTGCTAATGGCAACACGTATTTCTAAAGAGTTCGCCGTGTTGAATTTTAAAGCAGCTTTTACTTTATTTCCAATAGCTAAATTTCCTTTTCTAATCGAATCATTTAAAAAAACAATTGACTGAACTGTTTGATTAAATCTTGCAGCAAAATAAACTTTTTGTCCTTTTGCCCAACCAGAACTGTATCGATATCCAATAAGTGTTGAATCGTTTAATAAGCGCAATTCTCCCTCAGTTGCATTATCCCAGTTAATTTGGAATCCCATATCAAATCTTATCCAGCCTTCTTTATTCGGGAAAGTATAACGATGAAATCCTGTTCTCTTATTGGCAGTTAATTCGCATTTGATATCATTGTTTAATCTAACTGAATAATATCCAGGCTTTGCATATTCGTTCTTGTGGGAGAAAGGGATTTTTATTTTTTCTTGTCTTATGTTGGTAGTATCGGTGAGTGGAAGCAAAGAAATATCGCACCAGTCTCCAATACCTGTGCCGCTTAAATGCATATGACTGAATCCTGCAATAGTACTACTGCTATAATGGTAACCACTGCACCAATCCCAACCTTCATCTCCATTATCGGGGCTCAACTGAACCATACCGAATGGGATAGTTGCTCCAGGATAAACATGGCCATGTCCACCTGTGCCTAAAAAAGGATCTACATAGTTGGTAAGTTTTTGTGAATATGCCAAACAAGAAAAAACAAATATGCCAGCGATTAATAACAGACTCTTGATTAATTTCATTCAACATTATTTTATGTATGGATACAATCCCTGAAACCAACTTAGTTTATCTTTTACACCTTCGTAAAAGAAAAACACTTCTCCTTTGAAACCATTGTTTCTATTGCTTTGTATAAACTGCGACATCAATCCATCACTTTGTATTGTGGCTCCAGATTTAACCAATACCCCAGGATAAAATGCAACAGCTGGATTTTTATAATAGGTCTTTTGTTGATTCAGTACATTATCATAATCATTAATGGTATAACGATAACATTGTGGCATCACTGCATCCACCCAGCTGCTGTCTACCCAGGTTGGCCAGTCTTGTAAATATTCATTGATACTAAAAGGATAAGGACTTGGCGACATAGTAAATTGAACAGCTGGTTTAATCGCTTTTACTTCATTTCTTAATCTTTTTACAAATGCATTGAGTTTGTTGGCTCTCCATCTAATCCAACCTGCATCTGCGCTATTGCCCGGAGGAGAAGCTCCTCCATTTTCTGCTTTATATAAAGCTGTAGTATATGTGTCATATCCACCAGTTGTTGGCATTGCAGGTAAACGATCATCGCCTTGTACGCCATCAATATTGTAATTGGTTACAACTTCTTTAAATAAATCCACCATGAATTGCTGTACTTCTGGATTAATTCCATTCAACCAGTCAAATCCATTCTTTACTACCAATTGACCATTCAGATCTCTCGCTGCCCATGAAGGTTTGGCAGCTACAATAAGTCCTCCATTTGCAGAAAAGGAAGATGAAAAACCATACTCAAACCACGCATGCACTTTGATGCCTGCTAATTTTCCTTCATCTATACATTCTTGTAATGGATCTCTCCCTGCATATCTTTCTAGTTGTCTTCTTCCAATTAATCCTTGCATGACTTCACTAGGATAAATGGTTCTTCCATTATTATAGACTACTACAAAAATATTATTGATGCCTGCATTTTTACAAGTAGTAACCATTGATTTCACATTTTCCCTACTATCCAATGCGGTACTTGCTGCTGTGGTGATCCATGCTCCACGAACTGCATTGGGGTCCCAAGAAGGTGCTGGAGGTGGAGTGGGGGTTGGTGTAGGCGTAGGTGTAGGAGTTGGGCTGCTACTTCCTCCACTGGAACCCTTTGAACAAGAACTAATGGAGAGTCCTAAAATGATCAATAAAAACAGCGAAAATTGCTTTATTTTGATAAAACCGGCAAACATATTTTTACAAATTTTTGAAATATTTGTCTAACTTAATTAAAAAAATTATAAATTCACTATAAGTTATTAAATTTTTTAATTAAAGGCCTTTAATCAGTAAGAATGGCCTCAAAATGAAACGATTTTGCCAACTCCAGCCTCATTACAAAGGTCGCCCATTTATTGGATTCCAAGTACTTGGTTTGCAATGGGTTTACCATTTGTAGCACTAGCTACTGCCAGTTCTATTATGTATAAAAATTTGGGAATTTCCGATGCCCAAATTGCCTTTTGGACCTCACTCATCATGTTGCCCTGGACAATTAAACCATTATGGGGGCCTTTTTTAGAAATGTTTAAAACCAAAAAATTCTTTGTGTATACCACTCAGATTTTTACTGGATGTTTATTTGGTTTGGTAGCATTAACCTTAAAAGCAGATCATTTTTTTAGTTTGTCCATTGCTGTTTTATCGATTATCGCATTTAGTGGAGCTACGCATGATACTGCTGCTGATGGTGTATACCTGAATGAATTGACCCCAAAATTACAAGCTCAATATGTGGGTTGGCAAGGTGCTTTTTACAATGTTGCCAAAGTGTTGTCTGGAGGTGCTTTGGTATATCTGGCCGGTGAAATGGAAAAAAAATATGGTATTGCGAATGCATGGATGACGGTGATGTTTATATATGGTGTTATCATGATTGTTCTTGGATTGTATAATATGAAAATGCTTCCATCAGGAGGTAAAACAGCAGAAGTGCATTCTTTCAAAGAAGGGATGAACACATTACAAGATGTAATCATTACCTTTTTTCAAAAGAAAAATATTTGGTATAGCCTTTCATTTATTGTGTTGTATCGGTTTGCAGAAGGGCAGGCAATTAAAATCACTCCCTTGTTTTTTAAAGCCGCAAGATCAGAAGGAGGCTTGGGATTGAGCACTTCTCAAATTGGTGTTTTGTACGGTGTGTTTGGTGCAATTGCATTTGTTGCAGGATCAATAGCAGCAGGCTATTTTGTGTCGAATAAGGGCTTGAATAGAAAAACATTGATGATGCTTTGTGCTTTCTTTAATGTGCCCTTCATAGCATATGCATTTTTGGCAATTACACAGCCTGAAAATGTTTATGTGATAGGATCTGCTGTAGCCATTGAATATTTTGGATATGGATTTGGCTTTGTTGGATTGATCTTATTCATTATGCAAAATATTGCGCCTGGCAAATACAAAATGGCTCATTATGCTTTTGGTAGTGGATTGATGAATCTTGGTTTTATGATTCCTTCTATGATCAGTGGATTTGTAAGTGATTATTTGGGCTATAAAGAATTTTTTATCTGGGTCTTGATTTCTACTATCCCTGCATTCTTAATTACCTGGCTGGTGCCTTTGAAAAAAGCAGATGAAAATGAATTGGAAGTTGAAGCAGTTGAAGTTTAATTGAACCATATGCATTTGTCTAAATTATTGGGTGGCATTTTAATGTTGGTATTTGTTTCTTCTAAAGCCCAGCAACGAATAGATTCGTCTTATATGAGTTCTTATTATGTGCATAAACTCACGCAGTTTAGGATGATGCCCAATACATTGAGTGAGATCATTTTTTTAGGAGATAGTATTACTGATATTGCCGATTGGGCAGAATTGTTTGGGAATAAAAATATTAAAAATAGGGGCATTAGTACAGATAATACTTTTGGTGTTTTAGCAAGACTAGATGAAGTGGTTGAATCTAAACCTGCCAAAATATTTCTAATGATAGGTATTAACGATATGGCAAAAAGAACTCCAGATAATATCATTGTCCAGAATATTCAACGCATTGTACAATATGTTCAGTCGTATTCTCCTAAAACTATGATTATTATTCAAAGTATTTTACCAACGAATAATGAGTTTCCAGAATTTGCAGGTTACCAGAACAAAGATGAACACATTAAATGGGTGAATCAACAAATGGCCACTTATTGTAATGCAAAAAAAATACCATTTGTAAATTTGTATCCTCTGTTTTTAGATGCTAATAATAAATTGAATAAACAATATACGAGTGATGGTTTACATTTGAATGGTCAGGGATATTTGTTATGGAAGCAAGTTTTATTAAAAATGAAATTGATATAGTATGTTGATCACCGGAACTTTTATAGACGAGATAAGTCACGATATACCTCACCAAAATTGGGGGCCTGTTGAATGGGAAAAAGATTTTCAACACATGAAAGCAGCTGGAATTGATACGGTAATTGTTATAAGAAGTGGATACAGAAGATTCATTACCTATCCTTCGGCTTATTTAATGAAAGAATTCGGATGCTATGCTCCTCCAATCGACTTAATAGACTTATACTTACAATTAGCAGAGAAATACCAAATGAGTTTGTACTTTGGTTTATACGATAGTGGTATTTACTGGGATACAGGAAATATGCAAGTAGAAATAGAGGCCAATAAATTTGTAATTGATGAAGTGTGGAAACGCTATGGTCATCGAAAAGCATTTAAAGGTTGGTACATCAGTACAGAGATCAGCCGTAAAACAAAAGGCGCAATTGAGGCATTTAGTAGTTTAGGAAACATGTGCAAACAAATCAGCAATCAGTTACCTGTTTTTATTTCTCCTTGGATTGATGGTAAGAAAGCGGTGATGGCTGCTTCGGGAACCTTATCTAAATCCGATGCAATTTCTGTTAAGGAGCATGAACAGGAATGGGATGAAATTTTTCATGGGATACATCAATCCATTGATGCGGTTGCATTTCAGGATGGTCATATAGATTATTTTGAATTAGATCAATTTTTTAGTGTAAATAAATTATTGGCGGATAAATATCAATTGCAATGTTGGACCAATGCAGAAACTTTAGATAGAGATATGCCTATTAAATTTATGCCCATTAAGTTTGAAAAACTAAAACTTAAATTGGAAGCTGCAAAAAGAGCTGGTTATGATAAAGCCATCACATTTGAGTTCAGTCATTTTATGAGCCCTCAATCTTCTTATATACAAGCACATCATTTATACAATCGGTATATGGAGTTCAAGAAAAATCAATAGTGTCATGAAAAAGATAAGCAGCATTTTATTCTTCTGTGGTATTTGCATTATGGCAATGACACAACCCAAACAGCAGCCTGTATTGAGAGGTACATGGATTACCAATGTTGCCAGTGATGCAATGCTTAGTCAGGAGAATGTTCAAAAAGCAGTGATGAATTGTAAGCAGAACGGACTTACAGATATTTTTGTGGTTGTTTGGAATGGTGGAGTTACCATGTATCCAAGTAAAGTGGTAAATCAATATATTGGCATCAGGCAATCGGCTATTTACAACAATTTTGATCCATTAAAAGCATTTGTAACTGAAGGGCATAAAGTTGGGTTAAGGGTACATGCATGGTTTGAATTTGGCGCTGCATATGCTTACAAAGACAGTTCATCGCATGGATGGTTAGAAAAATATCCGAACTGGGCTGGAAGAAATAATAAAGGTGAATTGCTCAAAAAGAATGGTTTTTTTTGGTGGAATGCCATGAATCCGGATGTTCAAAATTTCTTGCAAAAATTAATGCTGGAAGTTGTTGCCAATTATGATGTAGATGGAGTACAAGGAGATGATCGTTTACCAGCTATGCCTGGTGAAGGAGGTTACGATCAGTATTCAGTTGAACTATATAAAAAAGAATTTGCTGGAAAATTACCTCCACAAAATGCCAAAGACACTGCATTTATACAATGGAAGGCCGATAAAATCAGTGCTTTTGGAAAAATGTTGTATCAAAGTATAAAAAAACAAAGGCCTAATTGTTTGGTTACCTGGGCACCTAGTATATATCCTTGGAGCAAAGAACAATATTTACAAGATTGGCCAGCTTGGTTAAATGGAGAATATGCCGATTTGATCATTCCACAATTGTATCGGTATAATATAGGTGCATATGAAAAAATTTTGAAGGAACTATCTACGCAAGTACCTACATCATTGCAACATAAAATTTTCCCTGGTATCCTAACTTCTTTGGGAGATGGATATAGAGTAGATCCTGTTATGTTAAAGCAGATGATGGAGTTGAATAGGCAATATGGCTATAAGGGAGAAGTGTTTTTCTATTACGAATCAGTGAACGCATTTAAAGAACCATTGTATCAATAATAATATCATAATAATGGGTCGTTGGATTTTTTTGTTTTTTTTATTTTTTGCTCAATTGTTGAATGCTCAAAATGAGCCTAAATTTTTTGCATTTACGCAAGCATCTGTTAGAGAAAAAACAAAAAATGATTTAATTAAATTAGTAGATACTACTGTACAAATTCCATTGGTAGATAGCAATTATAAAAAATGGAAATCTGCATTTTGGGCAATGGAGATCATGTTGTACAAGCCAAAAGCATTTGAAGTAAAAATTCCCATTTATATCAATCAATTCGAAAAGTTGAGTGCAGCATTACAATGGTCTTTTTTAGAAGCACTGTTCACCTTGTATCCTGGAACATATGCAAATGAATTACAAAATGTTGTGGATGAATCAAAAACCGATAAAATTAAAGTGTTAATCTTTCAATACCTTTATATAGGTAAACGGTCTCCCAATTTCAGTAGAGATGATTTGTTTTTTCAAAGTACTTATTTCAAATTATTCCAATGGAATGAAATGAACAATTCTACTGTTCTGCCAATAAAAGAATCAATTGTATTAAACAAGGATTTTTTACCCAAACAATCGGTATTAGTAAGCTTTCAATACAAAGACAGAAATCGCCCCGGCTATTTAATGATTCGAACAGCAGATAATAAATGGGTTGCCGATAATAAAAATGAACCATTAAGGTTTACCCAATTGGCAAGATCGATAACCAATATGCCTTATTATTTAACCAATGGAAATACCCCGCAAGGTTTATTTCGAATTACTGGATTTGATACTTCAAATAATAATTGGATTGGTCCTACTGCCAATTTGCAAATGGTGATGCCATTCGAGCAAAATAATGGACCATCATTTTTTTCAAATAGATCAGATGAAATTGGCAATAAGAAATTTTACCAAACTTTATTAGGTCCATTGTCCAGTATTCCTGGATTATGGCAGAGTTACGAAGCAGGAAAAATTGGTCGCTCCGAAATCATTGCACATGGAACAACCATACCAACCGATTTTTATGCTAATCAACCTTATTTTCCATGTACGCCTTCATTGGGCTGTTTATGTAGCCCTGAAATTTGGAACGAAAAAGGGATATTGGTTTCAAGTGTTCAAGCCGAATGGATTTCTGTATTAAAAAAACTTCCACAACTACCTGATTATTTATTAGTCATTGAATTATAAAAAGATGAAAAAACATTTCTCCATCCTATTTGTAATTGCTTTACTAGTAATGATGAACTCATGTTCAAAATCATCTTCATCAACGCCTACAAATACATTACCACCCGTTGTTGTAACCCCTGGAGCAAAACTGATGAGTTTACCAGCTGGATGGAAATATTCCTCTTTAATTAGCTCAGGATTTCCTGATGGAATAGAATTGTATTTTTATGATAGTATTTATGCTGGTAGAAAAACAAAAATGTTTTGTATTGCCTATAATGCTAAGAACTTATTGTTTGAATTCAAACCAGTTCTCTCAACTAACGCTAAAAAATTAAGTGATTTTAATAAGGATGAAGTTGGGAGAGTGCTTGCTTGTGTAAATGGAGGATATTTCGGGTCTAATCAATCCTTTAGCTTGGTTAAATACAATGGATTGCCAGTTGCTTCTGCAAACATTAAAACACTCTCAAGAACATTTAATGGAGTTGCAACCACTTATTATCCAACAAGGGCTGCCTTTGGCGTTAATTCTTCCGGAGATCCATCCACTGCTTGGATCTATCATGTTGGAGCGGGCAATGATTTGATCTATCAATATCCTTCTCCTACTGCAAATGCAGAAGGTAGTGCACCATTACCTGTTCCTACAGATATTTTTCCTGCTGGAGCTTCTATATGGAATATACAATCAGCAATTGGAGGCTCTCCCATGTTATTGCGTAATAATGTTGTGAACATAACAGATGTTCAAGAATTAATCAGTATCAACAATACCACTTCACGTCCTAGAACAGCAATTGGGTATACTAATAATAACTTAATTATTCTTTTAGTTGTTGAAGGAGATAACCCTTCAGCAGGTTATGATGGCATTAATCTGTCCGATTTAGCGACTGCAATGAAGAATCTTGGTTGTACCAATGCAATTAATTTAGACGGCGGCGGTTCTAGTTCTATGATTGCTGGTGGGCAACTACTCAATCGTCCTGGAGACAATGGAATTGAGCGTCCTGTAGTAAGTGCAGTATTAATCAAGCAACGATAGAATTGTAGAATAATTTTTAAAATGCTGCTTTTACTTATATGATATTCCTCATATTTTGGATTGTTCTAAAACATATTAACTGATGATACGCATCCTTTTTAAGCAATAGGCTCCTTGGTAATTTTGGGTTGTAATAAAAGTTGATTATTCAACTAATTAAACACCAAAAACCAACTATATGCAATCTTCTTTAAATTATTTTAAAAAATTGATCCTTCTAATTGGAATCGGTTTGTTGTTTTCAACCATTTCCTTTTCACAAGTAAAATATGCTTCTAAAGGTAATTTCTCAGTTGTAGTTAGTGGGACTTCTACGCTTCATGACTGGGATATGAAATCTAGCACAGGTAATTTTGAAGGCATTTTTACTTTAAATGCAGCAAATGCAATTACGGCTGTAACAAATGTGAACTTTTCTACCATTGCTGATGCACTAAAAAGCGGGCACGGCGCTATGGATAAAAATGCTTACAAAGCATTAAAAACCGATAAGTCAAATACCATTAGTTTTTTGGCGAGCAATACAACTGTTTCTCCTATCGATGCCAGTAATTTTTTGGTAAAGGCCAATGGTAAATTAACTGTTGCTGGAAAAACCCTGGATACAGAGATCAGTGCCACTTGCAGAGTAAATGCAGATAAATCAATAACAATCATGGCATCTAAAAAAATAGGCATGAAAGATTATGCTATGGAACCCCCTTCATTTATGATGGGAACCATTAAGACAGGAAATGATGTGACACTCAAGTTCGATTTCAATATTGCTAAATAAATTTTTTAACTACACTATTATTAACCAAAACTTTATTTTATGAAACTTCAATTAAACAGATTAAAAATCACCATTGTTTTTCTCCTTTTTGGGCTTTTACCTTTAGCTCTACTAGCGCAACAACCTAAAATCTCCAATTTTAGGCCCTATGATAAATCAGGAATGCACATGTTTGAAACACTAAAATCTGATACCGTTCCATTCAATGGATTGGCAGTAAGATGGGGTGCAGGGTTTACCCAACAATTCCAAAATTTGAAGCATGAAAATCCAGGAGCAATCAATAATACAGGAACTGGCGCCAATCGATTATATCCAATAAAAAATGGATTTATGACATCACAAGCCAATTTGTTCATGGATGTGCAATTAGCAGATGGAATTAAATTAAATGTTACCAGTTATATGTCTGCTCGTCACCACAACGAATTTTGGGTAAAAGGTGGATATATTCAATTTGATAAAGTTCCCTTCAAAGGACAATTTTGGGATGATATCATGAAATTGGCTACAATCAAAATTGGTCACTTCGAAGTGAATTATGGTGACCAGCACTTTCGCAGATCAGATGGTGGACAAACATTGTACAATCCATTTATGGAAAATTACATAATGGATCAATTTGCCACAGAAATTGGGGGAGAAGTATACTTGCAAAAAAATGGATTATTTGGTATGGTAGGTATGACCAGTGGTATGATTAAAGGAAGTAATGATTCTTTACCAGTAACTACTCAAGATCCAAACGGTGCAAGAAATCCATCCATTTATTTCAAAGGTGGAATTGACAAACAAATTAATAAAGATTTTAGAATTCGTTTGTCTGCAAGTTTATATACCAATAGTAGCAACAACGGAAGTGGCTTGACAATCTTTAGTGGAGACAGAACAGGCTCAAACTACCAGAATGTAATGGAAAAAGGTGTGCCAGGTGCTTTGCCAGCTTCAACTGCTGTTGCTTTTTCTGGAAGACTCAACCCTGGATTTTCAAAAACCTTAACAGCTACAATGCTTAATGGATTTATGAAATACAAAGGATTCGAGGTATTTGGTACCTATGAATTTGCAAAAGGAAGAACTAAAACTGAAACTGATAAAAGAAATGTAACTCAATTTGCTTTAGAAGGCATTTACAGATTTGGTAAAGAAGAAAACTTGTTTATTGGATACAGATACAATACTGTAACAGCAAGACTTGCAGGTTTTGCAGCAGATGTAAAAGTAAATAGATCTTCTTTTGCAGCAGGATGGTTCTTAACTAAGAATGTATTGTTGAAAGGTGAAATTGTAAACCAAAAATATATTGATTTCCCATCTACCGATTATCGTTCATTGGGTAAATTCAATGGATATACTATCGCGGCAGTGGTGGGATTCTAAAAAATGGTTTTTATGGTGTATTATGGCCGGGTGAATTTATTTCACTCGGCTTTTTTTTATTTGTATTTTCGAGGAAGCATGAAAGTATATTTATTCATCCTGGCACTTTTAATGGTTAATCCTGTATTCAATTTACCGGAAGCTAAAGTTTCTTGGGTGGTAATGCAGGGTAGTAGTTTAACAGTGAATGGAAGTACCAATGTGAATACATTTCAATGTGATATTGCCAATTACAATATTCCTGACACATTAACCTGTTTTAAACTACAACCTAAGGGAGCAGTTCTGCCATTAACTGGCAAACTCAATTTAAACATCGATGCATTTGATTGTCATAACAAAATGATGACCAGCGATCTTCGTAAAAATCTAAAGTCGAAAGAATTTCCAATCCTTTCTGTAAAGTTTTTAACTATCAATAGTTTCCCTGATTTTAAAAATCCAATCAAAATAACGGGTATAGTTGATATAGGTCTTGCAGGAGTGAATAAGAAATTTGAAATCAATTACTATTTCACAGCCGATGACAAACAACAGGTACATTTAAAAGGCGATCAAAAAATTCATTTTTCTGATTTCAATTTAAGTCCTCCCAGTAAATTAGGTGGAATCATCAAAGCAAAAGATGAATTATTGGTAGAGTTTAAATTGAACCTAAAGCCAATAGGTTAAATGCTTAAGGATTCATTTTGGCAAAAATGATTCCAGCAACACTTGCTTGAAATAAACCAAATAGTAGCCAAGAAAAAACCATTGTTGCTGATACTTCTATCTGGCTATAAGTTAACCAGAGTATCGGGAAAAGGCCAGTAATGGTGTATACTAAGCCAAATTCAAAACCTCTTAAAATGATTGAGCCTTTGAAAGATGATTTAAATTTTTCCCAGAAAAATGAAAGTGCAAAACTAATCAGCATTGCATGCGAGTAAAATAATAGATCTCTTGATTGATCAGAAATAAAAACACTGCTTAAATATTCAACAAAAAATGGTGCAAAAAAAGGAATTTGTACTGCAATAAATAATCCACCATAAGAAAGCACCGACAATGCAAGTCCAGCGATAAATCCGCTGTAGATCATTGTTTTTATTGGAGATGGTTTCATGATTGATATATGCTTAATTCAATTCAAAATTAAGCTATTTCATCATTGCTTATCAAGTTTGATTGATTCAAAAGAATTAATGCTTAAATCTTTCAAATGCACTTCTGTCTAATGCTTCTCTATGATCGGGATGTGCCAAGTTCACAAGAGCTTTTGCTCTTTGTTCCATATTCATTCCAAATAGATCTACTGCACCATATTCGGTAATTACCCAATGAATATGTCCCCTTGTGGTAACAACACCTGCTCCTTGTTTTAATAGAGGTACAATTCTAGAGGTACCTTTAGAAGTAACTGAAGGAATTGCTATAATGGGCTTTCCACCTTCAGATAATGCCGCGCCTCTGATAAAATCCATTTGACCACCAATTCCAGAATATTGATAAGTGCCAATAGAATCGGAACAAACCTGACCAGTAATATCTATTTCAATGGCACTATTGATAGCAGTTACTTTTGGATTTAAACTTAATATACGCGGATCATTTACATAACTAATATCTAAGGCTTTAATGATAGGGTTATCATCGGCAAAATCATATAATTTTTTTGTGCCTAACATAAATGAAGTGACACAATATCCATTCACAATTTTCTTTTGAGAATTATTTATAGTCCCATTAAGAATAAGTGGAATGGCACCATCTGAAAACATCTCTGTATGTAATCCAAGATTTTTATGATTGGTTAAGTTTTTCAAAACCTGATCTGGAATAGTACCTATGCCTAATTGTAGAGTGGCTCCATCTTCTACTAATCCTGCAACAATTTTTCCGATTTTTTCATTGATGGCATTAGCTCCATCGGAATAACTTACTTCTGGCAATGCTTCGTCTACCCATACGGCTGCATCGAAACTGCTAAATGGAATAAATGCATCTCCATGAACCCGTGGCATATTAGGGTTTACCTGAGCAATAACTTTTTTTGCTGTATTGCTTGCTGATCGAGCAATATCTACAGAAGTTCCCAATGAACAATAACCATGTTTATCAGGTGGAGACACTTGAATGATGGCAACATCTAATGGAAGAATATTTCTGGTAAACAATAATGGAATCTCACTCAAAAAAATGGGAATATAATCGCCCATTCCACTGTTTACTGCTTTTCTATTACTTTCAGAAACAAATAGAGAGTTCATAAAAAAATGACCTTCTAATTCAGGGCTATTTAGATCAATTCCATGTTGAGTCATACTGACGATCTCTACATGCTCTAATCGATCTTTTTGAGCTATTAATTCACGCATAAGGTGTAATGGTGTTGCGGCACTTCCATGTATAAATACCCTCATGTTTGATTGTACTAATTGAATTGCTTCTGCTGCAGGTATATAGCTTTGGTGCTTATTCATAATGCGAAATTATTGGTGATTTTATATTACACAAAACTACTTTATTAGCCCTTTTCTAGCTTTTTTGAGTATATGAGTTTTGTCATATATCAATATGATTTCAATCGATTTTTTTCATAAGTTAAGCAATTTATGGAAAGCTGAAGCTCCTTTTTCGAATGAATTAAATTGGTGAATAAGTGTTATTATTGTATCCATTTAATTGATTAAAATGAACATTACTATGAACAAGTTTCTTTCTTTTTTAATGACTGGCTTTATTGTTTCCCTATTGATCTCCTGTGCAGCACCCAAAAAATCAGTGGGTGTATGGGTGAATAAAGAAAAAATTGTAGGTAAAACCTATCCAAGCATTTTTGTAATAGCTCAAACACAGAATGTGCAAGCCAGACAAATAGTGGAAGATGATCTTGCTAAAAGAGCAACTGAAATAGGGTTCAAAGTAGTAAAAAGCATCGATGTAATGCCACCCGTTTTTGATGGTGGAAAACAATTGACCAAAGAAGAAGTATTGGCTAAAGTGAAAGCTGCAGGATGCGACGGAATTTTTTTGGTAACATTGGCTCGTAAGGAAGAAAATTTAAAATATTCTCCCGGAACTGAAGTATATGCACCAACTCCTTATACTACCTGGAGTGGAAATTTTTTCGGATATTATAGTAACTGGTCTTCTGTAACCAGCACCCCAGGATATTATGATAAAGAGAAGGAGTATTTCTTGCAAAGTAATTTTTATGATACACAGTCTCTAGATTTAATGTTCTCCGTTCAATCTTCAGTATACAATCCGTCTTCTTTAGAGAAATTCAGTAAGACATATGTAAATGAATTGATTGAGAAAATGGATGATGCTGGTTTATTTAAGAATAGAAAATAATTTAATAAGTTTTCACTACAATTCAGTTATATGAAAAAGCACCTACTTTTTGTATTAGTTATTATTAATACAACTGTTTATTCTCAAGCTAAACAAGATTGGACTGCCATATTTAGTTCCATCAATAACGAAGTGCAAAGCAATTCTAAAGCATATAGCAGTTTGAAAACAGCCACTGAAACAATTGGCCATCGATTAACAGGTTCTGCAAATGGAAAAAAAGCAGAAGAATTTGCCTATAATTTATTGAAGTCTTATGGGTTTAAAGATGTTCGATATCAGCCTTTTGAAGTAGAAAGTTGGAGTAGAGGAACACTGAGTGTAAAAACAGGGTCAGATGTAAATAATTTGCAACCTATTAAGTCGGTTACTTTGGCTCATTCACCTGTGAATGCTTCAGTACAACTGGAATTGGCTGATATGGGTAATGGTTTAGAAGAAGATTATCTAAATAATCCAGGAAAAGTAACTGGAAAAATCGCCCTGGTTTATCTAGGAGTATTGCCTGGCTCAAAGCCTGGAACAAAAACATTACATAGGTCAGAAAAAACTGCTTTAGCAACCAAGTATGGTGCAAAAGGAATTATCATTATCAATACAGCCGATGGAGGTATTTTATTAACTGGTACAGCTTCAGTAACCGGAAAGTTAATTCCTATTCCAGCAGTTTGTATAGGGAAGGAAGATGGCTTACAATTGAAGCAGGCGGTCGCAACAAAAAATCATATTGCAGCTATACAAATGACTAATTTTTCAGGATTAATCAAAGCCAGAAATGTAATTGCAACAATCAAAGGGAAATCCATTCCTAAAGAAAAAGTGGTTGTAGGTGGGCATTTAGATAGTTGGGATTTAGCAACTGGAGCGATTGATAATGGAATCGGTTCTTTTGCTGTAATTGATATGGCCAGAACTTTTCAAGCGTTGAAATTGCAACCGGCAAGAACGGTTGAATTTATTTTATTTATGGGAGAGGAAGAAGGGCTTTTGGGATCTAGGGCTTATGTTGATGCGGCTATAAAAGACCATTCAATCGATCAATTGCGTTATATGTTGAATTATGATATGACCAATGACCCAAAAGGATATTCTACTACCGCAGAAGAGAGCAAGGAATTGTTCCAATCAATAGGTGCGATTGCTCAAACCTTTGATACCAGTTATAAAAATACGTTCAGGGCTGGTGCCGGACTTCATAGCGACCATCAACCTTTTATGTTACATGGGGTTCCAACAGGAGGGGGAGCAGGTGGTACTTTACCAAATAATTCGGGACCTTGCTATCATGCAGATTGTGACAATTTTAAATTAGTAGACGAAAAAGGGATCAAAAATACAGTGCGATTTAGTTCTATGTTATTGTATGGAATTGCAGATGCACAAGAAATCAAAGCGAAACATTTTAGCGATGAGGAAACAAAAGCTTTTTTATTAAAGAATAATTTAAAAGAGCCTTTACAAATAGCAGGGGAGTGGAGATGGAAGGATTAGCAGAAAATAAAAGATAAAAGATATAAGATAAAAGATATAAGATAAGTGTTAAGACTTAATTTGTTTCTTGTTGAATAATTGCTGGATCCATAATGATATATAAATACTAATTACTGCTGTGATCATTCCTGCGCCTACATCCAAAGGAAAATGTTGCGCTAAATAGATCCTGGAATATCCTGTAAGCAATGCTAATATCAATCCAATAATAAGCATTGTATTTCCTCCAATTACCAAACAGCCCAATAGATAAATACAGAAAACAGTAGTAGTATGACCTGAAGGGAAACTATTATTGCTATGCAATTCAACTCCTTTTACAGTATGAATTAGATTCATTTCTTGAATGGCATTAGTAGGCCTTGCTTCATTTGCGAATACAACATTCTTGCTTACTTGAACCAATAATGTTGAAAAAATAATTGCACAAAAAACCAAGGGCAATAGCTTTTTGCGAAAAAAAATGAACAATAAAACTACTGGCACCCACATTATTCCATCACCTAAATAGGTGCAATAAGTAAAAAATAAATCACCTAAAAATCCTCCATTGCCATTTAAAAATAGAAATAATTGATTTTTTCCTATAGAAAATGAAAGCAGTATCAACATCAATCCTAGTATAGTACTGATGATTGTACTTTTAAGAAAATATGATTGATTCGTTTTGTCCAATTATTAATTATTGACAACAAATATACATATAGCAGGGGCTATAAAATAAAACCCTGCTCCACAGAACAGGGTTTTCAACAAAAAAACCGACAAAATTCCCAACATTTATACCAGCCCGGCTAGTTCTAGGCTGCGTTTTTTTAAATGCACAATGTCCAAATTATCAATTATCGGATCAGGAGTTAACACCAATGAGGTATTATTGGTTTTCCACCAATCTGAATCAACCAATTGGTTGCAATGTATCACACCAATCAAATATTTTCTTTCGGCTTGAGCATGCCATTCTTCTATCCATTCAAAGTTCTCTCTGGGAATATATTTCCAGTCATCAAAACTGAAATATACTTTTAAATAAAAATCATTGGTTAATAAATGTGGCTGATGATGGTATAATTTCTTGTACTCATATTTATAATTATACCTTAAAGCTGCAATATCACTTAATACAGCAGAGGCAGTAGGAAAACTTCCGGCACCTTTGCCATAAAAAAATTGCTTATCTGCAAATCCGCTTTCAATGACCACGCCATTGTATTCATTTTTTACAAAAGATAGCGGTTCATTCAATGGAATAAATTGAGGTAATACAAATGCTGCCACTTTACCATTTTTTAATTTTTTGGCTTGGGCGATCAATTTAATATCATATCCTTTTTCTTTTGCTACAGCTGCATCTGATCCTTGTACGTTTTGAATTCCAGTGAATAAAATTCTGTCAGGGTGAGAAACAATACCATATGCATGATTGATTAATATGGTCCATTTATTCACTGCATCATATCCTTCAACATCCAATTTTGGATTGCTTTCTGCAAAACCTAATTGTTGAGCCATTAAAAGTGCTTCTGAGAAATCCAATTTATCTTCAAACATTTTAGTTAAAATAAAATTGGTTGAACCATTTACAATGGCTTTTATCGAATGCAATAGATCATTGTCATAATACTCTTCCAAATTTCGGATGACAGGTATAGAAGCGCAAGCTGCAGACTCGTATAAAAAGGGTTGACCAGTTTGTTCCTGCAAAGAAAGAATTGCAGGTAAATTTTCCGCAATCATTTTTTTGCTGGCACTTACTACTGCTTTACCATTCAACAAAGCCGTTTTTACAATATCAAATGCTGCAACTGAATCGTCAATTACTTCTACAATTACATTGATGTCTTCGTCATTTAATAAATCATTTTTTTCAGCAGTAAATAAATCGGCTGGTGCATTTCTTTTTTTACCAGGATTTTTAATACAAACTCTTTTAATAGTTGCTTTGAGTGAAGGCGTTTGTTGTAATACTTTGTACAAACCTTCTCCTACAACGCCAAATCCAAATAATCCAATAGTTAACTGTTTATGTGTTTCCATTATTTTATGCTAAAATTTGTTTTTCAATTAATTTAGTTTCTTTTTTTAAAAGTAAATTGAGTGCTTGCTCAAGATCATCAATTAGATCGCTTGCATCTTCTAATCCAATGGATAGTCGAATTAAACTATCAGTAACACCAGCCGCTCTTCTTTTTTCTGCAGGAATTGATTTATGTGTCATATTCATAGGATGAGCAACCAGGCTTTTTATGCCACCTAAACTTTCGGCCAGTTTAAATAATTTGGTGCTAGTTACTAATTCAATGGCCGCAGTTTCTGTATCTATTTTTAGGTTGAATGAAATAATTCCTCCATGTCCACTTGATTGCTTCTTTGCAATATCATGATTCAAATGCGAAGCTAATCCTGGATAATAGACTTTGTCAACTGCCGGATATGATTGAAGAAATTCGGCAATTGATTGAGCACTGTTGCAGTGTTGCTTCATTCTCAAATGCAAAGTCTCTATGCCACGAATTACCAACCAACTATCAAATGGCCCCAAAATGGCTCCACATGCATTTTGCAAGAATTTAATTTTTGCCCCCAGTTCTTTTGTTTTAGTAACTACTACTCCAGCAATTAAATCGCTATGTCCACCTAAATATTTTGTAGCACTATGTACAACGATATCTGCACCTAATAAAATGGGTTGTTGTAATACTGGAGATGCAAAAGTGTTGTCCACACAAAGCAAACAGTTTTGCGATTGGGCAATTTTTGCAATGGCCGCTATATCTGCAATTTTTAAAGTTGGATTGGTAGGTGTTTCAATCCAGATCAATTTTGTTTTTGGAGTGATGGCGTTAAAAACATTTTCTACATTGGTAGCATCTGTATAATGTACTTTGATGCCAAATTTTTCATACACCGCTGTAAACAAACGATAAGCGCCACCATAAATATCATCTACGGCAACAATTTCATCTCCTGAATTTAATAATTTAATAATGGCATCAATGGCTGCCAACCCGCTTGCAAATGCAATTCCGGTCTGACCATGTTCTAATTGTGCAACCAAATTTTCCAATGTTTCCCTTGTAGGATTATTGGTTCTGGAATAATCATACCCTTTATTTACTCCAGGTTCTTCTTGTACAAAAGTGGATGTCTGGTAAATAGGCACTGAAATAGCACCAGTTAATGGGTCAATCGGAATGCTGTGAATCAATTGTGTAGCTGTACTCATATACTGTTTTTAGTGTTAAAAAAACAGTTCTTTTACTTATCTTCTATGCCATTCGGTATGGGATGGCATAAAAAAACCCATCTGATAAGTCAGATGGGCTGTATATTTTAATCATGTAGATTTTGTACAAACTTACTCTGACTTATCTTCTTCTACATTTAAGTAAAAATGGAATTGGCACCTTCATACAACTGAGTTAGATGTATGGGTTGCCAAGGCTTCACAGGGCCAAAACCCTCCGCCTTTCTTGATAAGTATATAAAGAACTGGTGCAAATATATGGGGGGATTTTTAATTCACCAAATATTAGTCTACTAAATTTATAGGAAATAAAATTATTTTACTAAATAAACCCATTATTGAACTATAAAGGCCTAATCATGTTTGTATATTTACCCCTGAACTATGGCAAAGAAGAAATCTCCTATTCCAACTGAAATGATTCAAGATGATGCTTTTATTGAAGTATTTGGTGCAAGAGAACATAATCTAAAGAACCTTGATATTCGGATTCCCAAAAATCAGTTAGTTGTTTTTACAGGGGTTAGTGGAAGTGGAAAGTCTTCTTTGGCCTTCGATACCATTTACAATGAAGGCCAGCGCAGGTATATGGAAAGTTTTAGTGCCTATGCTCGTCAATTCATGGGCGATATGGAAAGGCCCGATGTAGATAAAATAACTGGTCTTTCACCTGTCATTTCCATTGAACAAAAAACCACCAATAAAAATCCTCGCTCAACTGTAGGAACAGTAACAGAAGTGTATGATTTTCTGCGCTTGCTCTATGCCAGAATTGGAGAAGCATATAGTTACAATACTGGAAAAAAAATGATCAAATTCAGCGAAGAAGAAATCGTTGAAAATATTTTCACCAAATATGCCAAACAGAAGATCAGTTTATTAGCTCCTTTAATTAGAGGAAGAAAAGGACATTATAGAGAATTATTTGAAGACATTCGTAAAAAAGGCTTTTTAAAGGTAAGGGTGGATGGAGAAATAATGGACCTCACTCCTAAATTGCAAGTTGATCGTTATAAGATTCATGATATTGAAGTGGTGATTGATCGTTTACAGGTAACACCCGATATGAAAGTTCGCTTGAGTCAAAGTGTTCAGCAAACATTAAAGATGGGAAAAGACCTGTTGTTTTTATTGCTCAACGATTCCGGAAAAACCATTCAGTATTCTAAACAGTTAATGTGCGAAGATACCGGGATCAGTTATGAAGAACCTTCCCCTAATGCATTCTCCTTTAATTCTCCCTATGGGGCTTGCCCAACTTGTAAAGGGTTAGGCAATGTATACTCCATCGACATGGAAGCAGTTATTCCCGATTCGAATTTAAGTGTAAAAGAAGGAGGTATAGCGCCTTTAGGAATTCAGCGGGATGCTTATATGTTTAGGAATGTAGAGGTCTTAGCTAAAAAACATAAAATTAATTTAGATAAAGCCATAAAAGATTTGCCACCCGCTTTGTTGAATATATTATTATATGGCAATTCCGAAGGAAGTTCACTGGAATTAGAAAATGTAGAGACCGAAATTACGAGCAATCCCTATGAAGGAGAATTTGAAGGAATTGTTCCCATGTTAAAAAGATGGTTTTTAGGTGTTAACAGTGAAGGATTGAGAGAATGGGTAGAACAATTCATGCAATTAAAAACCTGCACAAGTTGCAATGGTCAAAGATTAAAGAAAGAAAGCTGCTGGTTTAAAATTGATGACAAAAATATTGCTGAACTCAGCAATCTAAATTTAGATAAGTTACATGCCTGGTTTGAAAATCTTGAAAAAAGATTAGATAAAAAACAAAACCTTATTGCAAAAGATATATTAAAAGAGATCAGAGAAAGAGTACAATTTTTATTAGATGTTGGATTAACTTATTTATCACTGAATCGACCATCTCGTTCATTGAGTGGGGGAGAATCGCAACGCATTCGTTTGGCTACTCAAATTGGCTCTCAATTACAAGGGATCACTTATATTTTAGATGAACCATCCATTGGTTTACACCAGCGTGATAATCAGCAGTTGATTCATGCATTAAAAAATTTGCGCAATATTGGGAATAGTATTTTGGTAGTTGAACATGATAAGGATATCATGATGGCAGCAGATCATCTGGTTGATATTGGGCCCAAAGCAGGAAAATTTGGTGGTCATATTGTTTCAGCAGGAACACCAGCAGAGGTACTACAATCAAATTCTGAGACAGCCCAATACCTGAGTGGAAAAAAATCAATAGCCATTCCTTCCGAAAGAAGACCGGGTAACGGAAAATCTTTAGTCTTAAATGGCGCTAGCGGCAATAACTTAAAGAATGTCAATGTATCATTTCCTTTGGGTAAATTAATTGTTGTAAGTGGCGTGAGTGGAAGTGGTAAATCAACACTGATCAATGAAACATTATATCCGATTCTCTCCAAGCATTGTTATAATAGCCGTGTTACACCAATGCCATTTAAATCCATCAAAGGATTGGAGCATATCGATAAAGTGATTGAAATAGATCAATCTCCAATCGGAAGAACACCTCGCTCAAATCCTGCAACTTATTGTGGATTCTTTACAGAGATCAGAACCTTATTTGCATCAGTACCTGAAGCTAAAATTCGCGGGTACAATGCAGGAAGATTTTCATTTAATGTAAAAGGCGGACGCTGCGATGTTTGTGAAGGTGGTGGAATGAAAGTGATTGAAATGAATTTCCTTCCGGATGTGTACGTGAATTGCGAAAAATGCAATGGTAAAAGATACAACAGAGAAACCCTGGAAATCAGGTACAAAGGGAAGTCCATCAGTGATGTGTTGAATATGACCGTTGATGAAGCAGTTGATTTTTTTCAACCTGTTCCTTTTTTATATAGGAAGATAAAAGTATTACAAGAAGTGGGATTAGGCTATATAACACTGGGTCAATCTGCAGTTACCTTGAGTGGAGGTGAAGCACAGCGTGTTAAATTAGCTACTGAATTAGGAAAAAAAGATACGGGAAAAACTTTTTATATTTTGGATGAACCCACTACTGGACTTCATTTTCAAGACATTCAACATTTGCTTGATGTATTAAGCAAATTAGTAAACAGAGGCAATTCTGTTTTAGTCATTGAACACAATTTAGATGTTGTTAAGGTTGCAGATCATGTAATTGATATTGGTCCAGAAGGTGGAGATGGTGGTGGGCAAATATTATTTGAAGGAACGCCAGAAGAAATGATCAAGCATAAAACCAGTCATACTGCAAGGTTCTTAAAACTAGAAATGAAATAATTCAATTCGATATTCAAGTATCACTTAACTTCGAAATATGGATTTAAACGAACTCAATTTTTTACCCGAGTGGGATGATAGCCGATATAAGGTGGGTCCTGATGAAGCGGGAGAAGAATGGCGTAGAGGTCCGGCAAAAGCAATTGCAAAAGCCATGTATAAGCAATGGCGGGAAGTTTTTGGGTTAGTGATTGCATTTGCAGAAAACTTAGCAGATGATGGCGAAGAAACACACCCAGCTTCAACAAAAGCCTTGATTTACGAAAACCTGATGATCGTAGCACCTAAAATTATTGGCGCAATAAGCATGGATTTATATGTGTTGAAAATGGAAAATGCTTCTAATATTAGAACCAATTGTAAACAAATGATGGAACAAATCGGTTTCGCTGTTTTAATGGGTTGGGCCGACGATGCACATAAAAAAGTAATTGAAGAAGCATTGGTCAAATTCCGAGAATTATACAAACAATGGGTATCTACTTTTCAAAAAGATACTTATGAAGATGAATGGGGTTTGTTTAATTAATTAAGTGCGGCACAAATCTGCTTTTATTATCGGTAATTAATCCATCAGCTTCACGAATTCCTATACCTGCTGACTCTTGTCCAATTATCCAACTGCCAATTACAGGAAATTTTCCGTCAAATTCAGGTAAAGAAAACAACTCTTGGTAGATATAGCCTTCTTCCCCATATTCCCCTGCTGTTTTACTCATTGAAACACCAGATTGAATCATTTCAATATTGGCGCCTTCTCTACTGAGCTTTGGTTTTTTTATAAAATTCGTTAGAGTGTTCGATTCAAAAAATGCAGGTAATAGCAAAGGATGATTCGGATAGATCTTCCACAAAATGGGTAAAATAGATTTGTTGGATAAAATCATTTTCCAAGCAGGTTCTATCCAATAAGGTTCATTTGTTGCTTTCAAAATGTTTTCTCCAAATGATTCATTCACTAACCATTCCCAAGGATATAGTTTAAAAATATTTTGAATGGGCATTTCTTCTAAATCAACAAATTGCAGATTCTGTTCATCCCATCCAATATCATCTATAAATGTAAGTTTAGTGTTTAGACCAGCCTGAATTGCACAATCCCTCATGTACTCAGTATTGGTTAAATCTTCTAAACTATCTTTTATACATGTAAAATGCAATGAATTATTATGTAAGAATCGTTTTAGAAATGTCCAGTAAGCAATGAGTTTTTCATGTATACTATTAAATTGATCTTTAGATGCGTCAAAGTCTTGTAACCAAAACCATTGTACAATTCCTGCTTCATATAAACTGGTAGGGGTATCTGCATTAAACTCCAATAATTTAATTTGATTGTTTTTTACACATAAATCAATTCTTCCATAAATAGCAGGATGGTCCTGTTCCCAGCTTTTTTCAATTAAAGGAATGATGCTTGCAGGAATTGCAAATTGATCGTAAAGTTGATGATCAATTACATGTTGAACTGCTGCTAAACTCATTTCCCAAAGTTCATTGGTAGCTTTTTCAATGGCATCAATTTCATTTGTGTCAAATGAATAATAAACTGACTCATCCCAATAAGGCACATCGCTACTATGAAAACCAAAGCCTAGTTTTTCTACCGCTTTTTGCCAGTTATTTCTGGGAACTATTGTATTTCTTTTCATTGAATTAATTAACTACTTACAGAATAACCACTGCGACCAAATCCACCTCTGGTTACTGCGCCTTTAAAACCATTTCTACCAATATTAGAACTAGGGGCAATCCCTCCAGAATAATAGCCAGCTCATTGATATTGATTGTTGTTAAAATTGCCCATTGGTCTAAATGCATAATACCATAGTAATGCAGTTCCAATTCCTGCTCCGCTGTGATGCACTCTGGTATAAGGAGCAGTTGTGTCGCTTCTTAAATGCACTTTAGCATTGGTATCCCAATCTTTTTCTGGTGGTTGATTACAAGCAGCAAGTGCTGCAGTGATCAATACCAAATTAATTGCTTTGGACTTTTTCATTATTCAATTATTTTACCGTAATAAAAATTTCGTATTCCTTATTGATGGTAATATTATTAGTATCACCATCTTTATTCTCCGCCATTGTGGATGTTTTACCCAATGATGCAATGGTGTCTCTATAAATAAGCTCTTTAGTGAGTATATTTTTTACCCATATTTTGTGCGTTGTTATTAATACATCATTCAAAGAATCCAGATGTTTAATTTCAACAGCTGTTTCAACAGCGCCATTTTTATTTACTTCTTGAGTAATGTCTTCATTTTTTTTAGGCTCACAAGATGCTATCAAAAGAATAACCAGTGAGCAGATAATAACCAAAAGAACAGGTTTCATGTTTAATTTCATAATCGGTTGTTTTTTAAAAAGGTTGTTAACTCCCTTCCCGAACGAAGATAGCTATTCAATTATCCACAAAGCAAAAGCTTGATGAAATTGATAGGTAATGTTGGGTTAAATGCAGAGGGGTTCAGCAGTACTGGCTGGAAGGTGGCTTAACTCTTTGACGAAAACGTGCAAAAAGAAATTCCAAATAAGTATTCATTTTTAGTTAGCTAGGAGGCTTTATTGTCTTTGCTGATGTAAATATATCATCAACTGCTTCAATTCTACAATAGGAATAGGGTCAAATGGAACTTGCTTAGAGAAGAATGGTAAAGTATGTATGATAAGTGGTAAAGCTATACTAGTCGGTATCTCTATGTTTAGGTTTCCAGATCAAATAATAGAAAGCCAGAAAAAGAATACCTGTAATAAATGGTATTAATGCTAAATGTTTGTAGGTAAAACCATAGCCAATTTCAATCGCATCAAAATGGAAAAACTCGCTGATCATCCAATAGGAGTTGGCTGAAATCCAAACAGTTATAGCCAAATTATGGGTTAATTCCGACATGTATTTCCTGGTTCTATAGGCAATTACCATCGAAATGATAAGCGTAGGGATAATCATGGTAACACCCAGCCATCTCCAACCCATACACCAGGCAACATCCTTAAATAGCCAAAATACAATATGTAGGTTTTCCATCTTTCTATACTGTAAGGGAATAGTATAGGTTTCTTTCGTTTCATCAGTAGTCAGAATTCTCAAATGAGTAGTATTTTCAGAATTGTCGATTCCTTTTACGGCAGATGGAGGTTTACCCATTTTAAGCGGTTTAGTAATTAATTCACAATATTAATTTTTTGTGATCAATTATCGGCTTAAAATTTTTTTGAAACGTTGAACATCTGCTAAAGGGTGAATGGGGGCATTTTCAAGAAGGTGTTGGGTAAATATATGAGCAAAATAGGGGGCAAGGCTACAACCCTTTGTGCCCATTCCATTTAGAATGCCAACCGATGGGTGCAGGGGATGTAATCCTACGAAAGGCCTTCTTTCCAGATTGGCCGGTCTTACCGAAGCAAAATGGTCTACAAAAGTGTAGGGCAATTTTAACCAATGGTTTAATTGTTGTTCCACTTTCAAATTAAATGCTGCTGTGGGAAGTGCATCGGAGTAATTCCATTCATAGGAAGAGCCAATCCAAAACAAGCCCTCTTTCCAGGGGACAATACTAATTCCTTGTTTGAATATATGGCTATTAGGAAGCCCAGGTATGGATGCAATGATTGCTTCTCCTTTATTGGCAGCATATGGTAGTAAGTTAAAATAAGGATTTTCAAAACCAGCTATGCCATCACAGAAAATAATTTTTTGAGCCTGATAATTTTTGTATTCAACATGATAAGCAGCAATAATACAATTGGACAATTCAAATTTTTCTTCGAGTAATAAATTGCTGACCCCTAAGTTTTTTCTCCAGCCATTTAACAAAGCATGAATATCTACCAGCCAACAAGGATCGATTTCTCCTATTCCAAAACCTGGATGAAAATAGTCATTCCACTGATCGGGATTTACCGGTTTGCGTAAATAGAAATTGTCATTAGCAAGCCGATCATCGAAAGCTAATTTCATCTGTGGAGTAGCATGAAAGTCGAGTACATTGCAATGTTGAATGAATGTGCAATTCATTTCAAATCCCCATTGCGTATATGCTTCAACTGCAAAGGGCATAAGGGTTTCAATTTCCCAGGTTTGTACAATTCTTCTGCCAGTTACAGGATTAATCACTCCACTTGCTACTTTAGAAGCAGTGAATGGGGTAGATTGATCAATGACTAGCACTTGCTTACCAGCTTTTATTAAGTTCCAGCTGAGAAAGCTACCACTGATTCCTTGCCCTACAATGATATAGTCTACCTTGATCACTCTTTGACTCTTAATTTTATTCCATTAGAATGGCTATTAAATGCTGGGGCATAAATACTTTGCATAGATGCAATACCAACAGAAAAAATACCTATCTGTGTAGCATTCATTTCGTAACTCAATGTATAATTTCCTTTTGGTAAATTGGAAATATAAAAATTACTGCTTACATCTTTTGTACTTTCATAACATAATAATTTGCCTTCCCATTTATATCCACTCAGTACATTCAAAGGCTCCATTGCAGCAGCTCTTAGGTCTTTTACATGAATATAGTCCATGTCTCTATCTGATTGTATTTTTAATTGAACCACTAATTTTTCGCCTAATTGAATTTCATCATTGTCTTTGATCAGCACTAAGGATTTTCTATTTTCAACGATACGTTCAACAAAGAGTTGTTTAGTTAGTGAAAGTGGGCCGTTTGCTTTTGTGATTTTATCTAAATCTTCTATATACTGCCAATAAACAGCTCCGTAGCTTGGTTGATTTTGGTTGCCCATTTTGTTGGGTTCAGATATTTTTAATTGAATATTGCCCATTTCAGGAACAATTTTCTCTCCTTCAATTGTTTTTTGAAAATATCCAGTGCCAGCCTCTGTTTTCTCATTCAGGCTATTAATGGTCAGGTTGCCCATTTTTATTTGAACCTGCTTTTTGTTGATTAAAGCATTCATGCCTGATGAACCATTTGCGAGTAATGCATAGCAAGCTTCAGTAGTTGCAATATCAGTATTCCAGTGATTGGTTTGTTTATTAAGGATTAACCAAGTTTTCATGCTATTAATAGAAGAACTATATCGATTATTCTTTTCTTCTTGATTGATTTCATTAAAGCAATTGATCATCATGCTTTGGAATTCAATAGGATTGGAATACCAGTATTGGGTCATTTGGTTTTTCCAATACATGCCTTGTTTGCTGTTGATGATGGTGTTTTCTAAAATAGATGGTAAAATATTCTTTACTGCCCAATCCCTTTCATTATTTCTGCTGGTAATTAATGCGAGCATTCCTTGTGAATAGGTATTTAGTTTATTCCAATTGATTTTGCTTTGCTGGTAAAAGTATTTTTGTGCATTCGGAAATTTAAATGAAATATCTCCATAAAAACTTCGCATGAATAAATAGTTCAATTGACGATGATTGGGAATCGTTTTTTTGAGATCTATTTTTTGCTTTAACAAAAGCTGATAATCTCTTTCAATTGTATTATCTGAATAGTTTAATGCATTCTCCATTATTGTTCTTACTTGGGTAGCAGTTGCTGGATCAATGGCCCCAATTTTTTTCAATTTACCCAAACCAGTTAGAATGAGATTAGTAATAAATTCATCGGAATTTCCACCTTTGAACCAAGGAAATGAACCATCTTCTAATTGTAATTGATTCAACTGTTCTATTAAGTCATTAGATTCAGTAGATAACTTTGCTGCATCAAATAATTGTACTATTCGCTTTTGTTGATCCGATTCATTGGCAGATTGCAATACCCAAGGTGTTTCAGACAATAAGATTTGTTTGAGTGCAGTATTTTTTTCAAGATTACTCTTGAGTGAACTGCTGTCTTTTTGCCAGGATTCAAAAACCGATCGTATGACTGGATTTTTTTGAACAATATATGTTGCTAATTGATTGGCATAGAATCGATGGAATAATTGATCAGCACTTTCATTACTAGATTCCATCAAGTAGGGTAAAGCCTTTACCACATTCCACAAAGGATTGGAAGTATATTCTACACTGAGTAATTGATTGGTTGAACTGGCGCTATTCGAATTCAATAATTTGGTAAAACTTAGTTGAACAGTGGTATCTTTTTCTAAAAATATCGGTAAGCTTTCTGTCACCAATTGTCGATTGGTAATAACTGGTAATGTATTTTCTTCTCCATCACTATAGTCTCCTGCTTTAGCAACAATTCTCCAGGTAAGTGCTTTGTTAAAACTGAAAGGAATTTGAATCGGAAATTTCACCACTATCGATTGACCTGCTTCAGCAGTAAAATATTGATTGGGGAATACATTTTGAAACCAACCATCAACAGAACGATTGGTCGTAGCATCAATTAATGCTAAACTAACTGTGCCGGTTAATTCTTTATTACTCAGGTTTACAATTTTTGAACTGAATTCCATATTGTCTCCCTCACGCATAAATCGGGGCGCATTGGGTTGAATCATTAAAGTTTTTTGAGTAATGATTTCTTCTGTATTCAATCCAAAAGCAAGGTCTTTGGTATGTGCCAGGCTCATCCATTTCCACTTGGTTAAAGACTCTGGAAAAGTGAAACTAAATTGATATTTTCCTGCACTGTCAGGTAATAATTGCGGAAAAAAGAAAGCAGTTTCATTAAAGTTTTTTCTGGTATAATTTGTACTAGTATTATTTAAGTTCCCAATTAATGTTCTTCTTTTATCTACGTAATCTTCAACTATTGCTGAATTGCTTTTTGCTAATTTCATAGCAATAAATTCTTTGCTTTCATAATAGTTGTTTTTTGTGTACAATAGAGCAGGTACGTCAAAATAATAATCTATTGTTTTCCAATAATCCCAACCTCTTGAGCCCAGCATATTATTTCTAAATTCAATTAATTTACCTCCTTTACTATTTGAATAAATGGTTCTGGTATAATCAAAATCTCTTGTTACGCCGTCATTTTTAGCATTAAAGAGATCGATTTTATCTAAGCTATTCCAAATTTCAGGTATCTTCCAATTAAAGTATTCCAATTCATCTAAACTGGCATCATACATGCTTGTTAATAATTCTGCTTTACTGGTATTGCTGTCAAGGCCATTTACCGTTACGGTTAGGGTAGCTTTAGATCCTGGCTCGTTGGTTTTTCTATAGGAAGCATAGCTCAGTTTTAATTGCTTATTCAAAAAAGGAACTACAATTTTATATTGGTGCGAATAAAATTGACCTTTAAGTATAAAGGCATCTGTTACAAAAATATTTCCTCTTTCTTTCTCTGTTGGTACAATACTTAATGACTCTATACCTTCTTTTTGTAAAAAAGACAGCTTATTCAATGCAGGATTTAAAGAATTGATTCTTCTGATCACATAATAGTTAGGCATACTCGAACCTGTAATCAATTGGGCTGTATCCTTAGGATTAACGGTAATTATTGGTTGATCCCTAAAATACATTTCTTTTATACCCATTTGCAATTGTTTAGGATCATACACTTGTACAAATTGTTCATCTGTTGAAATTGTTCCGAATGAATCGGTGATTGTAGCAACAATTTTATACACTCCTGATTCAATGGCATATTCTTTTAACGTTATACTAGGGTTATCCTTAGTATAAATAATCGAATCAATTAATGCAATGCGTTTTATAGGCCAGCTATTTTTATCCGATTCATTATTGTATTCGTCGTAAGGAAATAATTGGCGATATACATTTTCAGTCATTAAGAATTGATCAGGTCTTTGCCATAGTCTTTTTCGATGGATAAAATTGGGTTGTTCTGTTTTATAAAGCACTATTTTCACTGTGCTGGCAACATTTTCATCCTTTATATTCAGTACTTTAACACTAATAGCATTCTTTTTATTTCTATTCATTGCAATAGGTGCAATTATACTTGGTTTCAAAGGAATATTAGTAGCAGTAATTGTATTATCGTTAGTTTGTGTTTCACCGTTTAAATCGGTAACACTCGCTTTAATAGTATAATTACTAATTGGCATTTCAGATAAGTTACTTCTTAATATGGTTTTAAAAGCAATTTCAAAATCGCCATTATCATTGCATTTGATCTCCCCACTTGCCATCTCACTGGCTTCAGAATTGCTCTCTATGTACATTCTTCTTTTTTGGATTGGTTCAGCTTTTAATTGAACATTCTGACTGATCACATATTTTACAATTGCATTTTTCAATGGATAGCCAGCCATAGCAATTACAGAACCTTTTACAAAAACAGAGTCATTGTATCTGTATACGCGTTTGTCTTCCTGAAATGATATTGTAAATTTTGGGCGTTTGTATTCTTCAACTTTAATTTCTTTACTCGAATTTTTAAAATAAGCAGCCACTAATTTATAATTGCCCGTTAAGCCATTCAATGGTATTTTAAAAAAGCCCGACAGAGATCCATATTCATTTAAATTCAATTTAATTGAATCGACAATCATCTGATTTGGATCTCTAATAAAAATCCTAACTGGCTCGGTTTGAGTATATATTTTACTGGAGTTTTCAGCACTTCCTTTTGTAATGGATAAGCCTTTAAATTGAACGATTTGCCCTGGTCTGTAAATACTTCTATCTGTATAAAAAATCAATTGTTTATTGGCCTGCTCTATTTTTTGTTCATCTACTTTCGCGGTTTTTGAATCATCTTCATTATGATAATTGGGAGATTCATTTTCGATACTGAATAAATAGTCGTTGTCTTTTTTTATTTCAAAATATAAGTAACCATTTTTTACTTTAGCTGTAAATAGTCCATTTTCGTCTGTATTGGTAGAAAGGAGTTCTTTCATTTTAGTATCTCCACTAGTATAAACTATTACTTTAGCGTTAACAATTGGTTTGCCGGTTTCCCAATCTCTTACATAATAATTATCTGTTTCACCGTCTCTTATATAAGTTAAATTCGATACGGTAAATTGGCTATTTGATAAAAAACCTTTCCCTAGTTTAAAATTATTGTTGTTACTCGTTATTATCTGGTAGTGTCCATTGGGCAAGCCATTTATTTTTATTTCTACCGCATGAGCTTGATGATCTGATGCAGCTGGTAAAAGGTAGTTGAAGCTTTGAATTACGGGCATGTTTAACATCGCCTGCCATTTTTTATCTTCATTTTGAAAAGTCTCTCTTAATTGAAGAGAATCCAGTTTGATAATTCTTCCATAAACTGAATCAGTATTTCTATAATTGAGTAATATTCGAAAGGGTTTATTGGGTTGATTTATTTTCTCCATTACTGGCGATACTTCAATTTTGTTGATCTCATCTAATAGACTATATAAATAACTTATTCTAAAAACATCATCACTGTATTTCTTTTTGGCTTCATTGATGTAATTTACTGCTATAACAAAATGATTGCGTTTACTTGTATCTCCAAAGGGATCATAAGAATGGGCTTTTGTTACTGCATCATCAGCCAGCATATAGTAAGCTTTAATGGAGTAGGGGCAACTAGAATAATCATTGATAATTTCTTGTAATGATTTTAAGTACAATGAATTTTTGTTCAATGTTTTACTTTTTTTATTCACCCAAATGATTCTATCTATATTAAAACGAACAAAGATGTGTGGATCTTTATCTGATATATGAGTTGATAATACAGTCTGGTACAATTGTAAAGCCCGCCAGTTCTTATTAACTGTTTGCTTATCGGTTATTTTGTTTTCTAAAAAAATTTTCGCTGATTCTAAATAATTGGGGTCACTCCAATCGAAAGGACGATTAAAATCTGGTGGACCAAAATCATCGCCGCTATAGTATTTAATTGCTTCGTCAGCCAATACATCAAATACACTAAAATTTTTTTCATTCCCATCAGCTAATAAAGCATTGTATTGACTCATGGGTGTTTTGAGCAGCAACTCTTTATTGATCAAAGATTGTTCAAAGTGATATTGAATGGTTGTATGTATTTGTTTGTATTCGAAATTCCTAATATCAATGGTGTCGATTATTGATACAGGTTTCTTAGTGGTAAAGTCAAAGCTTCTTTCTTTATAATATCGTAAATAATTCTTTGCTAAAATTCCATGAAGTAAAGCTTGCTGAACAGGGTTAGTTGTTTTTTGTAAAAGATTTTTGATTCCATTGATAGACAGGTTTGGATTGAAATCATTTAAAAATTCTTCTAAAGTCAATTGGTACAATAAGCATTTAATAGTATGATCGGTTAAATTGGCTTTAATGGTTAAATCTTTCAATAGGCTTATTTTGTTTAATGCAGATTTTGGCAATTTCTTCACTACTATTAAACTGTCAATTTCTTTCCATTCCTTTTCAAAAGGAATATTGGTTTCTTGAGCATGTATATTTATTGAAAAAAGAAGGGTACAAAATAAAAAAGAAAAAACTTTGTTCATATTCAATATTTAAAGAAAATAAAGGTAATTGCTAAGATGTATTTGAAAACTTGATTTCATAAAAAATCCCGAAGTGATGAGCTTCGGGATCAGTATTAACATTTGGTTAAGCTTATTTTTTTAATGCAGCAGCCATGGTTTTGCCAATATCTGCTGGGCTGGCAACTACTTCAATTCCACATTCAGCCATGATTTTCATTTTAGCTTCAGCAGTATCTTCTGCTCCGCCAACAATGGCACCTGCATGACCCATTCTGCGTCCTGGAGGAGCTGTTTGACCAGCAATAAATCCGACAACTGGCTTGGTTTTATTGTCTTTGATCCATCTTGCAGCTTCGGCTTCCATGCTTCCACCGATTTCACCGATCATGATGATACCTTCCGTTTCAGGATCGTTCATTAATAATTCTACTGCTTCTTTAGTAGGCGTTCCAATGATTGGATCACCACCAATACCTATAGCAGTGCTAATTCCCAATCCAGCTTTTACAACCTGATCAGCAGCTTCATAAGTAAGTGTTCCAGATTTTGAAACAATGCCAATTTTACCTGGTTTGAAAATAAAGCCAGGCATGATGCCCACTTTAGCTTCTCCTGCTGTTATTACACCAGGGCAGTTTGGCCCGATCAAACGGGTTTTAGAACCCAGTAAATAATTTTTTACAGAGACCATATCCTGCACAGGAATACCTTCTGTAATACATACTACTAAAGCAATCCCTGCATCTGTCGCTTCCATAATAGCATCAGCTGCAAAAGCAGGAGGTACAAATATGATACTTACATTGGCACCAGTTTTAGCAACTGCATCTGCTACAGTATTGAATACAGGCTTGTCTAAATGGGTTGTACCACCTTTATTAGGGGTAACACCACCTACTACATTGGTTCCGTATTCAATCATCTGGGTAGCATGGAAAGTTCCTTCTGTTCCAGTAAAACCCTGAACAATAATTTTCGAGTGTTTATTTACTAATACTGACATAGCCTATCGTTTGTTCGTTTTGTTGATTTTGGGGCAAAAATAGGTGAAAAAAGCATACTGTAACATTTTCCCTTTGATTCCGTTTAACTCCAAAACCAACTGAATGAGACTCTTATTGAGCGGATTTATTATTTGCCTGTTCTCCATCCAAACACAAGCACAAACCACCATTTCCGGTAAAATTCAAGACGAAAAAGGAAGGGCTTTAAAAGGAGCTACTGTATTATTATTAAAAAAAGCAGATTCAGCTTTAGTAAAATCGACTTTAAGCAACGAACAAGGCACTTATAGCATAGATGCTCAATCCAATCAATCTTATATTATTTCAATAGTTGCCTTGGGTTTTGCCAAGAAAATGATTCCTGTAGAAGCCAGTGGTGCAGCATTGCAAATTCCAGATACAAAACTCCAGCCCCAGGCTACCGATTTAGGAGAAGTGACTGTAGTTTCCAAAAAACCTTTCTTAGAGCAACGAGCGGATAAATTAGTGGTGAATGTAGAGAACTCCGCAACTGCTGCCGGTTCAACCGCTTTGGAAATACTGCAAAAAGTGCCAGGTGTAATTGTGATGAATGATAAAATTACCATGCCAGGAAAATCGAGTGTTGGAATTTTGATTGATGGGAAAGCATCGCAATACACAGACATCAACCAGGTACTGGCTTCCATGGGCGCGAACAATATCGAAAAGATTGAAGTGATGGCCAATCCTGGTGCAAGATACGATGCACAGGGTGGGGCACTCATCAATATCATCCTAAAGAAAAATGCCAATTTAGGAACCAATGGTACTGTTTCTATAGCTGGATCTCAAGGTTTATATGAAATGGGTAAAGATGGGGTAGATAGAATTTATAGACGTCTCACGCCTGCATTTTCTATCAATAATCGAAAAGGAAAATGGAATGTTTTTGGGAATGGAAATATGTTTAAAAGAAATTTTTTCGATTATAATGAATTTGATCGACTCATCAAACCCTATCGTTTTGTACAAACCAATTATAGTCCTGCTGAACGATTAACATTCAATTATCGGGCAGGGGTAGATTTTTATGCCAATTCAAAAAACACATTCGGCTTTTTATTTAGAGGATTCAATTTTGAAGGAACTACAGAAACAGAAAATAATACTGTTCAATCAAATGCTAGTACGGGAGCAGAATTGAGTAAATTCAAAACCCTGATCAACGGTAAAACCAATCGCAACAATGTTGCTGCCAATTTTAACTGGAAGCATGTTTTTGATACAGCTGATCATTTCCTCAATGTGGATATTGATTTCTCCAGTTTCCAATTACAAAATACCAGTGATATTATTAATCAACTGAGTAATGGTAGTTCTTATACCAATACACAGTTTGTAGATAACCCCGTTCAATTTTTGGTATTGAAAGCAGATTATGTAAAGCCATTTAAAAAGAGCAATACTTTTGAAGCGGGCGCTAAATCTAGTTTTGCCACCATCAATAATTACCTCACTTTTAAAAACAATGGATTCGTTGATCCCAAACGAAGTACCGATTTTGAATACAGAGAAAATATCAATGCAGCATATGCAAATCTTAAGCAGACGCTCAGCGATAAATGGGAATTAATAACCGGCTTAAGAACAGAACAAACCATTGCCACGGGAAGTAGCGAGGCAAAAGAAGTGTTGAACAGAAATTATTGGCAATTATTTCCTTCTCTTTTTCTTACCAGAAAAATCACCAAAGATCTTTCTACTGTGGTTCAATATGTTCGTAGAGTTAACCGTCCAAGCTATCAACAACAAAATCCATTCATTGAATATTTAGATTCATTGACTTATACAAGAGGAAATCCATTATTAAGGCCGGAAATTTCCAATCAATATAAATTGGGTTTAACCTACCAGAATCAACCATTCTTTTCAATCAGCTATAATAAAACAACCGATGTGATTTTCGAAAATGCCCCCAAGCAGGATGGTAATCTAACGTTCACCACACCAGAGAATTTAGCCGCTTTTGAGAACATTGTTTTTGAACTCAACTTCCCCTTAAATATTGGAAAAAAAATCAGCGGCTTTGGTGGAAATCAATTTATCTGGAACAGATACAAAGCTGATTATTTAGGAGGAGTGTATGATGAAAAAAAATGGAACTGGCAAGCTTATTGGCAGGTAGCATATAAACCACGCCCGGATTGGAATTTTGAAATATCTGGTTTTTACACAACCGCTTTTCTCAATGAATTTATTACTATACAAGAACTGGGAAACCTCAATTTTGCGATTCAAAAAACCATTTTAGAGAAGAAAGGAAGAATTACCTTAAACTTTAACGATATTTTATTTTCTCAAAAAACAAGGGGCAAATTGTTATATCAAGACATTGATGTGGCCTTCCGCCAATGGTCTGAAACCAGAAATGTCCGTTTATCCTTTACTTATTCATTTGGTAATCAAAAATTACAGGCATCCAGAAATAGAAGTACCGGTTCCGACGCAGAACAAAACCGTGTAAAGACCAATTAAACCGATTGTCCCCCGATTCAGACAAAATGCCACGGATTATCTGTGGCATTTGTTTTGTAATAATTGCATAAATCAAACGACAAACATTTATCTTACATCAAATTTAAAATTTTTATGAGCACAAAAAACATTACCCTGATTGTTATCGCTGGCTTGATCCTTTTATTAGGTGGATGCGGCTGCAACGGTTATAATGGATTGGTTACACAAGACGAAACGGTTAGTAAAGCATGGAACAATGTTCAGAGCGATTACCAGCGCCGAGCAGATTTAATTCCAAACCTGGTAAATACAGTAAAAGGGGAAGCCAATTTCGAACAATCTACTTTAGAGAACGTGGTAAAAGCAAGAGCTAGCGCTACTCAAATGAAAGTGGATGCCAAAGACCTTACTCCTGAAAAATTACAAGAGTTTCAAGCATCACAGGGGCAGTTATCTCAGGCTTTAGGACGCTTATTAATGGTTACTGAAAACTATCCAACCCTACGCGCGAATGAAGCATTCCGTGGATTACAGGCCCAATTGGAAGGAACAGAAAACCGCATTAAGGTTTCAAGAAACGATTTCAATGCTGCTGTAGCCGATTATAATATCAAGGCAAGATCTTTTCCAATGAACATTTTAGCTGGATTGACTGGCTTTAAAGTGAAGGAAGGATTTAAAGCAGAAGCAGGTTCTGAAAAAGCACCAGAAGTAAAATTCTAAAAAGATTGCATGTTCGGATTATTCCAAAAAAAGCCGGTGGAGTATTTTACTTCATCCGAAAAAGAAGCCATTGTAGAAGCCATTCGTAAAGCTGAGCTCCGCACCAGCGGTGAAGTCAGAATTTATATAGAAGGTAAATGCAAATTGGTGAACCCAGTGCATCGAGCCAGAGAAATCTTTTATGGTTTGAAAATGGATAATACCGATCAGCGCAATGCAGTATTGCTTTATGTGGCCATGAAAGATCGTCAATTGGCTGTTTATGGCGATGAAGGAATACATCAAAAAGTAGGAGATGCGTTTTGGAACGCAGAAGTAAAAACCATGTTGAGTCATTTTAATCAACAGCATTATGCGGAAGGATTTATTAAAATCATCCATGATATTGGAGAAGCCTTGGTGCATCATTTTCCTTATGATGATAAAGGAGATAAGAATGAATTGCCAGACGATATAGTTTTTGGAAAATAAATCACAGCCCTTTCAAATACTGAAGGGGCTGTGTTAATATAATTGCATGAAGAAGATTTTATTTTTATTGCTATTTTGTACCGTTGGTCTTTTTTCCTTCGCACAAAATGTTTTGCCAAAGCCTAATCCACCTCGTTTGGTGAATGATGCTGCAGGTGTTTTGTCTGCAGAGCAAGTAGCTATTTTGGAGCAAAAACTAGTTGCATTAGATGATAGTACTTCTAATCAGATTGCAGTTGTTTTAATTAAAACATTAGATGGTGCAGCCATTGAAGACTATGCCCAAAAATTATTCAGAGAATGGGGTATTGGCAATAAAAAAACCAATAATGGGGTATTGATTATTGCAGCTATCGATGATCGCAAAATGTGGATCACTGTTGGTTATGGTTTAGAAGGTGCAATACCTGATATTACAGCTTCAAGCATTTATAGAAATGAAATGGTTCCTGCATTTAAGGAACAAAACTATTATCGAGGAATTGATAATGCCATTAATGCATTATCTAAAGCCGCAGTGGGAGAATACAAAGTCAAGCGCGAAAAAAAGCCTAGTGGTGGCAAAGGTGGATCTGTGATTACTTTTTTAGTTATTTTATTTATTGTGTTGATGATCGTCGGTAGAGGCGGTGGAAGTGGGGGCGGAGGAATGATGAGTAGAAGAGGTGCTGGTAACATAGCAGAAGCTATTTTATGGTCTTCTTTATTAGGAGGTGGAAACCGTGGTGGTGGCGGATTTGGTGGAGGAGGTGGTTTTGGTGGCGGAGGCGGCTTCGGCGGATTTGGAGGTGGAAGTAGTGGTGGCGGAGGTGCAGGAGGAGGTTGGTAGTTGATCAATTAATCCAATGCAATGGGTAAATATTTTTCTTTCTTGGTTAGTTGTGCAATAGCAATTTCAATAAATGCACAGCCCTATGAAAAGTTGAGAAATCAACGCTTTGAAGTAGTAGAACTACAAAAAAACAATACTACTATTTATGCTCAGGGAGATCCCATTATTTTTTATGCTGAGCGAAATACCCGAACTGATTTTAATACAATATCTATTTCTACTAAAGGATTCTCATTAAATTCTAAGGTTAACCATATTGATGGTAAGCTCATTGCTTTTGGCAAAGAACAAATTTTTAATTCTGATAGTATTACATCAAAATCGATCAATGACAGTGCTTTCATTTTGAATTTATTGAATAAGGAATTGATGATTTCAATAGAAAACAATCAATTGGTTAGTCAAAAAGATTCATCTGCTTCTATGTTATTGATGTTGAAGGATGACCCATCAAAATTTTTTCTTCCATTTAATTTTAAAGAATTAAAGTTGGGCCAATCCTGGTCCGACTCAATCATTGGTTTAAATAGCAAGACGATCAATCAATACGTTATTACAAAAATAACTACCGATTCATTAGAATTAAGGGTGTATAAAGAGGTCCAGCAACAAACCCAATTGGAGCAAGATGGAAAAACAGTAGTTCAAGAACTGAAAGGGTTTTCAACATCAGTCCGATGGTATCATGCTGCAACACAATTATTAAAAAGCGAAACGAGTACTGCTAATTTTAGTGGAACGAATAGGATGGGAGATCAGAGTTTACCTATTACCATTGCTATACAAACCAGTGTTCAATTAAGAGAAAAAAAATAGGAGCCGACTAATTGTCAACTCCTATTGAATTAATAATTTGGTAAGTATTTATTTTGGCAACTTACTCTTTACATAATCTGCAAAATTTTGTTGAGATGCTGCTTCTTTAGCTGCTGCCAAAGTTTTTAAATTTCCATTGATGAATGGATCTGTTTGTGGCTTAGCTGAACCAGGTATCTCATCCCTGAATGCAACAATTGCATCCACCCCTTTTTTAAATTTATCCAAATCATTCACTTTTGCTAAGAATGTTGTGATAGATCCAACAGAACTGAATTTACCTTGTGATAAAGGCATGCTGTTGAAATTATTCATGATAAAATCATAAGCCGATTCATCACCGTTCGCAATAATTGTATTCGTAATGGCATCTTTCAATGCCCCTTTTGTTTTTTCTTTTGCTAATTTATTTGCAATGGTATATGCTTCTTTTGGTTCAATCAAAGCAAGTGCTTCCAAACCAGCACCAGCAACAGAATAAGATGAGTCGTTTATCGCTTTCAAGAATAAATCTTTATTGGCCATATTTTTTTGAGCCCCTAATAATTTAATAGCTTCAGCTTTCGCTATTTTCGAAGGATCGGTCTTAGCCATTGAAACCAATTTAGATAATACTACATCATCTAATTTTGCAGTTCCGAAACTCTGTAATGCTTTACTTCTAATTCTAAAATAAGGATCATTCAAAGCATCGGTTACTATTTTAAATGCAATCGGGTCTTCTATTTTCTTTGAAGCAAAATCTACTGCTTCTCTTCTGTCTAAATACAATCCACCATATTTAAATTGATGCGCAAATTCCGATAAAGTCTTTGCGTCCTTTTTTTCTGCAACCATTATTTTTTCTGCGTCAACATTGATTAAATCTGGTTTATTGGCAGCAGGAAAATAAAATGTGTCTGCTTTATTGTTGGACCAAACCATATGCCTTTTTTTAGCAGCTCCTTCGTAAACATCTACAGCTAAAGGAAGTTTGAATAGTTTATCACCCTGCGTTTGCTTTAAATAAAGGGCAGCCATTTTAGTATCTGCATTGTATCCATAACTGATATCTAGTTTAGGGTGACCGCTTCCAAAATACCATTGATTGAAGTACCAGTTTAGGTCTTTTCCCGTTACTGATTCAAAAGCCAAACGGAGTTTGTGTGCGCTTCCATTTCCAAACTTATTATCCGTTAAATATTTATTCAATGATTTAAAGAATGCATCATCACCCACGTATTTTCTCAGCATATGTAATATTCTTCCACCTTTAGCATAACTCACGCCATCAAACATATCTTCTTTGTCTGCATAAAAAAAACGCACTAGATCTTTAGATGCATTACTGGGTGAACCTAAATAAGTTCGCATGCCATTGAAGGTTTCCCATCCAGCATGATCAGCGCCATATTTGTATTCTTCCCAAAGCAATTGGCTATAATCGGCAAAACTTTCATTGACTGTAAGATTACTCCAGCTTTCTGCAGTAACATAATCTCCAAACCATTGATGAAATAATTCATGAGCGATTGTGCCTTCCCAAGCATTCCCTTCAGTTAATTCACGAGCATCTTGTTGCGCACTTTCCTGGTGCAAAGTAGCCGTAGTGTTTTCCATAGCTCCACTCACATAATCCCTTCCAACAATTTGACTGTATTTAGACCAAGGATATTCAACCCCTAATTTTTCAGAAAAAAATTTCATCATCTCAGGCGTGTTGCCAAATATTTTACGGGCTACTTTTTCATATTCTTTTTCTACATAATAGCTTACTTCTTTGCCTTTATAACTATCTTTTACTATTGCATAATCTCCCACACCAATAAAAAATAGGTAAGGAGCATGTGGCTGATTCATTACCCAATTATCAGTTCTTGTTCCATCGGCATTTTTAGTCTGCTTCATTAACAAGCCATTAGAAAGCGAAACATATTTAGCAGGAACTGTTAAGTTAAATTCCTGTGTTGTTTTCTGGTTGGTTTTATCGATAGTGGGTACCCAAACAGAAGTAGCTTCTGTTTCGCCCTGGGTCCAAATCTGAGTAGGTTTATCTTTTTCTTCTCCTTTTGGATTGATGAAATACAAGCCTTTCGCATCAGAAATAGCAGCGCTTCCTTGAGTTTCTAATTCATTAGGTTTCGCTGTATAATCGATGTAAATGGTGTAAGATTCTTTGCTGGTATAGGTTTTATCGAGACGGATATTTAACTCCATTCCATTGTATTGGTACTTAAGCGGACTGTTCTTGCCAGCTTTTACTATTGCCACCTGCTTGATGTCCATTCCTTTTGCGTCGAGCAATAATGAATCTGTAGGATAGAAATGAGGTTTCAAACTGATCCAAACATTGCCATTGAGTTGAGATTTACTATAGTCGAATTTGGCATTCAATTTAGTATGAATCAGGTCATTGATTTTTGTTGGTACAGCTCGATAATTTTTTTTCCAATCATCCTTGGATGGTTGAGCAAATACAAATCCTGCAATTAAAATGCAAGCAAGGAGTAAGCTTTTCTTCATGTGAAATCGATTAATTTATAAGTTTATAGAGATTAAATGGTAGGGAAAGAACTAAAATAGATAAATTTGTACAAAGCAATATTACATGTTTAAACAAAAAATGATTTACCGTTTAACATTAACTTTTATTTTGTTTTTAGGAATAATCACCCTTCAAGCCCAGTCTAATTTCCTTTATATACAATCGGAGAATAATCAACCTTATGCTGTAGAATTAAAAGGGAGCAATTATCCATCCAATGCTAAAGGATATTTAATGATACCACAATTGCAAAATGGAGATTACTCCATTAATGTTAGTTTTGGAGGATCACAGGAATCTAACTATACCTATAGTTTTACCATTTCAGACCGTCCAAAAGGATACTCATTGAAGTTGACTCAAGAGGGAGAGTGGATACTTTTAGACATGGTTACA
>CBDIRC010000001.1:0-2602500 GCA_965284095.1 Sediminibacterium sp. | reverse complement strand
CCTACTATGCATTAAAAGTGACGCAGGGACGTGGTGGTTGCGTACGGACGGAAGTGTACGCCTGAGTGGAGTCTTCGGACAAAGCGAAACCATAAAATCCCTGCCAAGAAAAGCGAGCATAGCAGCCAGTACCGGAATCCGACACAGGTAGACGGGATGAGTATTCTAACGCGCTCGGGTGAGCCGTGGAGAAGGAACTAGGCAAATTAACGCTGTAACTTCGGGATAAAGCGTACCATCGCAAGATGGTCACAGTAAAATGGTACAACCAACTGTTTAACAAAAACACAGGGCCCTGCAAAAACGCAAGTTGACGTATAGAGCCTGAAACCTGCCCGGTGCTGGAAGGTTAAGGAAGGGTGTTCGGCGCAAGCCAAAGCTCCTGACTGAAGCCCCAGTAAACGGCGGCCGTAACTATAACGGTCCTAAGGTAGCGAAATTCCTTGTCGGGTAAGTTCCGACCTGCACGAATGGTCTAATGAGTTGTACACTGTCTCCTCCACGAGCCCGGTGAAATTGTAGTATCGGTGAAGATGCCGGTTACCCGCCACGGGACGGAAAGACCCCGTGAACCTTCACTACAACTTTGCATTGATTTTGAGCACCAAATGTGTAGGATAGTTGGGAGACTTTGAAGTAGTGTCGCTAGGCATTATGGAGTCATCGTTGAAATACCAACCTTTTGTTGCTTAGAACCTAACCCTGAACAAGGGGACATTGCATGGTGGGTAGTTTGACTGGGGTGGTCGCCTCCTAAAAAGTAACGGAGGCTCGCAAAGGTACCCTCAGTACGGTTGGTAATCGTACGCAGAGCGCATTAGTAAAAGGGTGCTTGACTGTGAGACAAACACGTCGAGCAGGAGCGAAAGCTGGCTAAAGTGATCCGGTGTTTCTGTATGGAAGGGACATCGCTCAAAGGATAAAAGGTACTCCGGGGATAACAGGCTGATCTTACCCAAGAGCTCATATCGACGGTAAGGTTTGGCACCTCGATGTCGGTTCGTCACATCCTGGGGCTGGAGAAGGTCCCAAGGGTTCGGCTGTTCGCCGATTAAAGTGGCACGTGAACTGGGTTCAGAACGTCGCAAGACAGTTCGGTCCCTATCTGTGGTGGGCGCTAGTAAATTGAGAGGACGTGACCTTAGTACGAGAGGACCGGGTTGCACGTACCGCTGGTGTATCTGTTATGCCGCCAGGTGTAATGCAGAGTAGCTATGTACGGCAAGGATAAACGCTGAAAGCATCTAAGCGTGAAACCTTCCTTAAGATGAGTTTACTTTTAAGGGTCGTCGAAGACTACGACGTTGATAGGCTATAGGTGTAAAAATGGTAACATTAAAGCCAAGTAGTACTAATTGCCCGTAAGCTTTATTTTTTTATGTTTTGATTGTATTTCCAATATGTTAACTTATTAAGGTTGAGTAATCAACCAAACTCTTTATGGTGGTTTTGCCGGGGGTGTTCACCTCTTCCCATTCCGAACAGAGAAGTTAAGTCCCCCATGGCCGATGGTACTCGCATCTAGCTGGGAGAGTAGGTAGCTGCCATATTTATTGAACCCTGATCTTTATTGATCAGGGTTTTTTTTTGCCCATACCCAATCTGGTCAGACCAAAGCGGTCAGACCAAAGCGGTCAGACCATTGTTGTCTGACCGGTATTGACATTGCATTGTTTTTATTCAAACTTTCTTTACATTGATAAAAAATTATCCATGAAGCGTTTTCTCTTATTACTTAGCATTACAATCAGTTTACAAGTTGTTGCTCAACAAAAGAAATCCGATACATACGATACATTTATTAGCAGCAAAATGAAAACGGATAGTTTTCCTGGTGCAGTATTACTCATTACTAAAAATGGTAAACCTGTTAAGTTAGCCAGTTATGGTTTTTCAAATCTAGAACATCGTGTAAAAACGATTCCTGAAACGGTATTTGAATTGGCATCTGTGTCAAAGCCACTTACTGCTACAGCAATGATGATTTTAGTAGAGCAAGGAAAAATTGCTTTGGATTCATCTATAGCAAAATATTTATCAGATGTTCCTGCTTCACATAAAGCAATTACGATTCGTCAGATCATGACACATACTTCAGGAATTCCTGCTGATCATTTTGCGTATAATAAATTAATGGGCCCAACACCACTTCGTTATTCAATCAATGATCAACTCGTGGATTTGTATAAATTAAAATTAAAGTCTGTTCCTGGAACTGCTTACCTGTATAGCAATGCAGCATTGTTCATGCAAGCGGCTATAATAGAAAAAGTTTCGGGTATTCCTTTCTATCAATTTGTACAAAAAAATATTTTTAATCCATTGAGTATGACTAAAACTTCTTACATCAACGGAGACTCAATTATTGTAAATCGTGCACAAGGATATACTAAACGAAAAGGTGTTTTAGTGCGGTCCAGTTTAGAAGTAATCTTGCAAGCCCTTGATGCCAATGGGTTTGGTGGAGGTATGAGTACAGTAACTGATTATGAAAAATTTTTACAAGCTACTGCTCAACATAAATTATTGTCCGAATCAAGTTATACTTTAATGACTACGCCAACCATTTTACCGAATGGAAATCCAGCTCAGGCAAATGATGGAGCAACTATGGCATTGGGTTGGTTTGTAAAAGACATCAATGGGCACAAAGCATTTTTGCATGGTGGCTATTCAGGCACTTTTGCTTTGCATTTTATCAAAGAAGATATTAGTGTAATTTTCTTCACCAACTTAAGTAGTGGTTATGGTGCTATAACGGGCGATAAAGGTTTTGATTTTATGAAGACCGGGTATGAAATTGCTGCGATGGCAGTAGAGCAATGGAAATAATTATTTCACCATCTCTATATGTTCAATACCATCTTCTAAATAAACATTGCCTTCTGTTTTAAATCCGAATGCAGCATAGAAATTAATGAGGTAACATTGAGCGCCAATTCGTATCGGCCCTTTACCAAATAATTGATGACAACAATCAATTGCTTCGGCAATTAATTGTTTACCTGCGCTGATACCTCTAAAACCAGGGGAACTTACTACTCTGCCAATGCTCATTTCTTCATACATTAATCCAGGATGTAAAAGACGGCAATAGGCAATGAGCTCATGATTTTTCCAATACATCAAATGATGGCTATCCTGGTCTTTATTGTCGGCATCCTGAAATACACAGTTTTGTTCTACAACAAAAACCTCATTTCTTAAACGAAGAATAGAGTATAATTCACTCGGCGTTAAATCGTTAAAGGATTTTAAGATAAAAAAAGGTGTTTCAGTGTTCATTCAAGGGTTTTTTAATCTATTTACCACAATATTTCCGCACCTTTGCGTCTTTACAAAATTACGAATACGTTTACCAATAATGGCTAAAAATATTGCAATCATAGGAGCTGGACCAGCAGGATTAACTGCGGCTTATTTACTTGGTAAAGCAAACCAGCAAGTAACTGTTTTTGAAAAAGATCCAACTTATGTGGGCGGGATCTCTAGAACTGAATCATACAAAGGATATCATTTTGATATTGGTGGACATCGTTTCTTTTCTAAATCGAAAGAAGTAGAAGATTTTTGGACAGAAATTTTAGGTGATGAAATGTTAGAGCGTCCCAGAAGTTCTCGGATCTATTACAATAAAAAATTCTTTTCTTATCCACTTGTTGCATTTGAAGCATTGAATAAGCTCGGAATCATCGAAAGTGGTTTATGTGTGTTGAGTTATCTTAAGGCAAAAGCTTTCCCTGTAAAAAATCCTACCAATTTTCAGGATTGGGTAGTTAATCAATTTGGTCAACGCTTATTCAATATATTTTTCAAAACCTATACAGAAAAAGTATGGGGAATTCCTTGTAATGAAATTTCTGCAGACTGGGCAGCACAAAGAATCAAAGGGCTTTCATTAAGCAGTGCTATTTGGAATGCACTTTTCAAACCAAAACCTTCTGCCAATAAAGATCAAGTAATTAAAACCTTGATTGATTCTTTCCGCTATCCAAAATTAGGCCCGGGTATGATGTGGGAGCGTTGCACTGAAAAGTGCAAAGAAATGGGGGTTGAAGTCTTGATGAATACTGGTGTGAAAGATATTGCCATGGCTGATGGAAAATGGACAGTGCACACTTCTGATGGTAAGGCCTTGGGTAATTTTGATTATGTTTTGTCTTCTGCACCTATGCGTGAATTGATTCAGGCAGTGAGTCCAAAATTTCCAGCGAATGCTTTTTCTTCTGCAGCCAATTTAGGCTATCGTGATTTTTTAACTGTAGTACTCATCTGTAAAGATGAAGATGCATTCAGCGATAACTGGATTTACATTCACGATCCTAGTGTGAAAGTAGGGCGAATACAAAATTTTAAATCATGGAGCCCTTACATGGTGCCCGATCCGAATATGGCTTGTTACGGGTTAGAATATTTTTGTTTTGAAGGTGATGGTTTATGGACGAGTTCCGATGAAACACTCATCAATCTGGCAAAAAAAGAAATCGAACAAATTGGTTTGACTAAAGATAGTGCAGTGGTAGATGGATATGTTGTGCGGCAACCAAAAGCATATCCTGTATATGATCATTCATATAAAGAGAATGTAGACAATGTGCGTGAAGCACTGAAATCCTATCCAGGCCTATATTTGGTAGGACGCAATGGCATGCATAAATACAATAATCAAGATCATAGCATGATGACTGCAATGCTCGCTGCAAAAAATATTATTGCAGGTGAAGAAGTATATGACTTGTGGGATGTAAATGAAGATGCTGAATACCATGAAGGTGGAGACAGGGGTGTAGAGGTAGAAAAAGTGGCGGAGAGATTAATACCTCAGAGGAATTAAAAGATAAAAGATAAGAGATAAAAGAGAAGAGATAGAGTTCATAAGAATTTATAGTATCTCATAACTCATATCTCATAACTCATATCTCATAATTCTTATCTCTTAATTAATAATTGTACTTGCCTTTCCATCGCTCTCTTAAAAATTTCTTGAATTCATTTTCGCGAGCATTGTTGCCTGGAACATAGAAAGCTGTGTTTTTTATAGCATCGGGTAAATATTCCTGTTCGATAAAATTCCCTTCTCCTAAATGCGAGTATTGGTAGTCTTTACCATAGTCCATTTGTTTCATCATCTTAGTGGGTGCATTGCGCAAGTGCAAGGGCACTGATAAATCTCCATGTTGGCTAACGGCTTTTTGTGCTTTGGCAATGGCTTCATAAGCAGCATTGCTTTTTGACGATGAAGCTAAGTAAGTGGCGCATTGTGATAGTATAATTCTGCTCTCAGGATAGCCAATTTTACTCACTGCATCAAAAGTGGCATTCGCCAGTAAAAGTGCATTGGGATTGGCATTACCGATATCTTCACTTGCAAAAATGAGCATACGTCTGGCAATGAATTTAACGTCTTCACCACCTTCAATCATTCTTGCTAGCCAATACACTGCACCATTCGGATCGCTGCCCCTCATACTTTTGATGAATGCAGAAATGATATCATAATGTTGTTCTCCGCTTTTATCGTAAAGGGCAATTTTTTGTTGAGCTACCTGCATTACCAATGCATCAGTAATTTCTTGTTTGCCAGACTGAACCACGAGATCGAGTAAGTTCAATAATTTTCTTCCATCCCCACCACTGATATTAATTAATGCTTCGGTTTCTTTGAGCTGAATGTTTTTTTCTTTTAGTACAAGATCTTTTGATATGGCATCTTGCAGCATCTCTACCAACTGCTCTTTTTCCAATGATTTCAATACAAATACCTGGCACCTGCTGAGTAAGGCACTATTCACTTCAAAAGAAGGATTCTCTGTAGTTGCTCCAATCAATCGAATGATTCCTTTTTCTACTGCACCCAATAATGCATCCTGTTGTGATTTATTAAAACGATGGATCTCATCAATAAATAAAACAGCCCCTTTTAGAGAAGTTGATTGTTCTATAACTTCCCTCAATTCCTTTACACCACTGCTAATGGCGCTTAATTGAAAATACGGCACCTGCAATGTTTGTGTAATTACATTGGCCAATGTGGTTTTGCCAACTCCTGGAGGCCCCCATAAAATCATGGAAGGAATCGTTTTGTTTTCGATGCTTTTCCTAAGTATACTACCCACACCTGTAATATGTTCTTGCCCAACAATTTCATCCAATGTATTGGGGCGCATTCTTTCGGCTAATGGTATTGAACTCATTTAGGAAATTATTTGTTCTGCGATTGATGAAAAATTTTAAATCAGTATAATTATGTCGATTTATTTATTAAGAAAACAACTCCATCCAATTTGCTGAATTTTCTGACGAAAATTCAAAGCGCACAAATTGTCTTAAGGTTTTATTTCTTAATAAATCAATCGAAAAAAATCAGTCTATAAATTTAGTGAATCTCGCTAACAAAGTAGTTCCTAATCCTAAGAATGCTATTAAAGTAAAAGACCATTGTAATCCAAATGCTTCTGCAATAAAGCCAATGATGGGTGGACCTACTAAAAACCCTAGAAATCCAATGCTTGATACAGCCGCTAAAGCCATACCGGGCGATAGTTTGGTGGATTTCCCTGCTTGACTATACACTAAGGGTACAACAGAGGAAACGCCAAATCCAACCAATAAAAATCCAATTGTTGCAACGACTAAACTAGGAAATACAACTGCTATTATTAGACCAACAGCAATTACTATTCCACTTGCTTGAAGCATTCTTTTCTTACCGAAAGAAGCAACTAATTTATCTCCCACAAATCTTCCGGTTGCCATCGAACACATAAATGCAGCATAGCCAAGTGTAATCAATGATGCTGGCGCATGTACAACTTTTTGAAAATAAACACCACTCCAGTCAAACATGGTTCCTTCAGCTGCCATACAACAAAATGCTATCAATCCTAATTTGAGTAAAACCATATCTGGTTTTGCAAAAAAAGTACTGCCTGCTTTGTTGTCGTCTTTTTCAATTGCCTTACGTTGAGCAATTAATGAGATACAAATAGTTAATGATGCGATGATAATAAAATGAAACAAGGGGCTAATGTCTAAACCAATCATTAATGTTCCGATAGCAGCTCCAGTAAATCCTGCCAGACTCCAGACTCCATGGAAAGATGCCATGATGGTTCTTTTGTATAAATGTTCAACCCCAACTGCCTGGGTATTTACGGAGATATTCATCATATTCCCAAAAAGCCCAAATAAAAACAGAATACCGGCCAATTGAATTATGCTATTACTGTAACCAATTCCAATCAATAAAATGGGATAAACCAAGGAGCTTAGTTGCATGATTCTTTTGCTTCCAAAGTGGGAAACCAGCCATCCAGAAATGGGTAAACTGGTCATTGACCCAACGGGCAATGCCAATAGCAATCCACCCAAAGCTGCTTCACTCAAACCCAATTGCAGCTTGATATTGGGAATTCTACTGGCCCAGCTTGCAAAACAGATTCCTGCTATAAAAAAGAAGCTGGCAATGGCTATGCGATGGGTTCTGGGGCTAATGGATGCATCATTCATTGGGGCAAAAATACCTCAATTCTATAACTTTCCTGATTTAGGGTATATTTGCAGCCCGATTGGGTGGCTATTAAAGTCAGCACTCAAAAAATTAAATTTTAAGTTTTATATATGTATCGTACACATACTTGTGGTGAGTTAAGAATTGGTCAGGCAAATGAAGTGGTTAGTTTGGCTGGATGGGTGCAAACTGTTCGAAAATTTGGTGCCATTACTTTTGTTGATTTAAGAGATCGTTATGGCATCACTCAATTGTTATTTGGTGAAGATTTGAACGGGGCTTTAGATGCCAATCCGCTGGGCAGAGAATTTGTTTTGCAAATAAAAGGGAAAGTGCAAGAACGCAGTAGCAAGAATGCCAATATTCCTACTGGAGAAATTGAGATCAATGTAAATGAATTCGTTATTCTCAATAAATCTGCAGTGCCTCCATTCACGATTCAAGATGATACTGATGGTGGAGATGATCTACGAATGAAATATCGATTCTTGGATCTGCGCAGAAATGCAGTGAAGAAAAATTTAGAATTGCGCTATGCAGTAAACCGATCTGCAAGAAACTATCTGCATGAAAATAATTTCATGGATATCGAAACGCCTTTCCTAATTAAGTCTACACCAGAAGGTGCAAGGGATTTTGTAGTTCCTTCAAGAATGAATCCAGGACAGTTTTATGCATTGCCTCAATCACCTCAAACATTCAAACAATTGTTGATGGTGAGTGGATATGATCGATACTATCAAATAGTAAAATGTTTTAGAGACGAAGATCTAAGAGCCGATCGTCAACCGGAGTTTACACAGATCGATTGCGAAATGGCATTTGTAGAGCAGGAAGATATTTTGAACATGTTTGAAGGGCTTGTAAAGCGTGTTTTTAAAGATGTAAAAAATATCGATTATACTGAGCAAGTAGAAAGAATGACTTGGGAAGATGCGATGTGGCAGTTTGGAAATGATAAGCCCGATATTCGTTTTGGCATGAAACTGTCCAATTTGAAATCGGCCTTTTTGAAAGGGGGAACTATTCAAGCAATAGGCGAACTTATTAATGGCGCAGGTTTCGGCGTTTTCGATAATGCAGAAACAGTGTTGGCCATTGCAGCTCCTGGTTGTTCGGAATATACCCGCAAACAAACCGATGAGCTTACTGAATGGGTAAAGCGTCCTCAGATTGGCATGCAAGGTTTGGTGTATATTAAATGCAATGCAGATGGTACTTATAAGAGTAGCGTAGATAAATTTTATTCAGAAGATAAACTAAAAGCAATTGCTGATTCAGCAGGTGCTAAAGCGGGAGATTTGGTTTTGATTCTAGCAGGAAGAGAAGAGCGTACGCGTAAAGCAATATCCGATCTGCGTTTAGAAATGGGAAAGCGATTAGGCTTGCGCAATGCAGATGAATATAAATTATTGTGGGTGATGGATTTCCCACTTTTTGAATATGCCGAAGAAGACAATCGTTGGGTAGCACGTCATCATCCTTTTACTTCTCCTAAGCCTGATCATATTGAAGTGATGATCAACAACAATCCGTTGATTGAAAATGCAGATAAATATTTAGAACACCCTTATTCCAATATCAAAGCAAATGCCTATGATATGGTATTGAATGGTAATGAAATTGGAGGCGGTTCTATTCGTATCTACCAACGCCCTTTACAAGAGAAAATGTTTGCGGCATTGGGAATGACTGAAGAAGAAGCCTTACATAAATTTGGATTTTTACTTGGTGCTTTTGAGTACGGTGCACCTCCACATGGTGGTATTGCATTTGGCTTCGACAGACTTTGTTCTATTTTAGGTGGAAGTGAAAGTATCCGTGACTTTATTGCTTTCCCTAAAAACAACAGTGGTAGAGATGTGATGCTTGATGCACCAAGTGCCATCGACGATAAACAATTTGATGAATTACAGATCAAATTGAACTTGAAATAAATTTAATTTCTAATAATAATTAAGAAGCCGTTTCAAATTTTGAGCGGTTTCTTTTTTTAGAACTACTGTTATGAGCCCGCTAAAAATTATAGCGGGTTTTTTATGATATAAAAGCGCCAGGATAATCTTTACGAATTTTTAATTGACTATCTATATAGGTTTTTTGCCATGCTAGTAAAAGCAAAAATAAAAATGGAGCTATATAAATTGCTGTTTTATAAACTCCAAAATCTATCATACTATTTTCATTAAATGTGTTTAAAGCAAGGATAAAATAAAAAAGTATAGGAATTATTGAAATCAGATGATAATTGTAAATTATTTTCATGCCTAAAATCGGCGATTTCTTTTCTTGTAAATTCCTATTGGCTAACATTGCTCTGCCAAAGGCAAACCTAAAATTGAGCAAGTTCAGCAAGAACATAAATGATTGGGCTGATTTTTCTAAACTTCTATTTTGATCCATCCATACAATATATGCAAACAACAAAAAGGTTAATCCTATTTTAGGCCAGCTAAAGTAAGTGAGGAACTCTTTCCAGCATTGAGTTCTGGCTTTTTGTGCAATGGAGAGTTTCTTTTCTTGTATAATTAAGGCAATATCTTTTGCAGAAAAATTTGTTTTCAAAGATTCAAAAAGCAAATCAAAATCAGCTTCTTTCTCCATTCTTTCTTCAATATAAGCTGCAAAATGGTCTACCAGTTCTATTTCAACATCATAATATTTACTTGTGTGATTGCAGTATCCTTTAATTCGATTTATTTGTTCCGTAGATAAATTCATAGTGTTTAATTATTTACTAAATGCAAGCGGATATTTTTGTATGGCACTATTGTAAAGTTCTTTTACAAAGTCTCTATGTGCAAGAATGGAAACAAACATTAGTAAAAAGATAAATGAAACAATTGCGTAATCGAAGTAGTTGAATAGATTCAATTCAATTATTTTAGAAAATTTCGAAGACAAAGTAATTTGGATCAAAACACTGGAGCTGATCAAGAAATTTAATCTTTCCCCAGTGTAAAGCATTGGTTTTATTTGGTGTTTAAAAACTTTTGATACTTTGATTGAATGTATTATTTCAAAAATGATTAAGCAAAAACCGATGAATGATATTAATACTATTCGATGATAATCTTTTACAAACAATTTGCCCAATAATAATAATACTGCATATATACAAACAGTCATAGCAACTTTAGGAACAGTGAAATAAGAAAAAAACAGTTTCCATTTTTGCTTTCTACATTGTTTGTACACCATCTTCTCTCGTGTAGCAACAATATCTGCAAAACCCTTGATGCCAAATCCTGCATACACACCATCTAAAGCCTGCTCAAAACTTAGTTTGGGATTATTGCTCATGCGTTCTTCAATTGCAGCGGACAAATGATCTGCCAATTCTACTTGCACATCATAATATTGAACATAGTGTTTTCTGCAAAAGGCAAAAAGACTTTCGTATTGTTCATCAGTAATCATCCCAAAGCAGTTTTAGGATTAACGATATATTCCAGGCTTTGCATGAATGCCTTCATTTCGTCCATAGCAATAGATGTTTGTTTTTTGCCTGCCTTGGTTAGACTATAGTATTTACGCATTCTGTTGCCATTCATTTCTGTTTCTGTTTCTACAATGCCTTGTTCTTCCAGTTTATGCAACAAGGGATATAGTGCTCCTTCAGTAATATTGAGCTCACCTTTGGTAATGTCTTTGACCATTTGAGTCATTTGATAGCCATACATTCTACCATGGTCTTTCAATAGTCGCAACAAGATGGGCTCCAGACATCCTTTGTATAATGAAGATTTTTTCATGGAATAAAAATACATAATTTCCATATACATAAGAAAATTATGTATTATTTTTTTTACCCTGCTTTTTTTTATCCCATTTTTAGTATCTTTCAATTGATTGCAGCCTTTTAAGAGGGGATGCAATTTTTTGTTTATACATCAACCTAAATGAAAGCCTATGGCAGTTCAGTCTTTATTCAATAACTATCCTATACAGCAGGGTATTTGGGATGAAATGAAATCTACTGCTGATATTCGATTGCCTTACGAAGCAATTTCGGCTGCATTGAGTAAACTCCAGGTACAAGACCTACAGCAAAAACACCAATTGGCAGCTGAGCTTTTCATGAGTCAGGGGATTACTTTTACTGTTTATAATAACGATGAAGGCATAGAAAGGATATTCCCATTTGACATTCTTCCTCGTATTATTACAGCAGCTGAGTGGGCACATGTAGAAGCAGGAATTAAACAACGATTAACTGCATTGAATCTTTTCTTGAAAGATATTTATAGTGACCAACAAATCATTAAAGACAATATCATACCTGCAGAATTAATTGCCTCATGCCCTCATTTTACACATGAAGTTCATGGAATCAAAGTGGCTCATGATATATATGTGCATATTGCAGGCATCGATTTGATCAGGGGCGATGATGGAACATTTTATATTCTCGAAGATAATTTAAGAACTCCTTCAGGTGTTTCTTATATGTTGGAGAATAGAGAAGTAACTAAAAGAATTTTTCCGGATCTATTGGCAAGCAATAAAGTGCGAATGATCAATCAATATCCATTGATCTTATTTGATAATTTAGCAGCTCTATCTCCTCGACAAATCAGTAATCCTGTTGTAGTAATGCTTACTCCAGGCGTTTTTAATTCAGCTTATTATGAACATACTTTTTTAGCTCGTCAAATGGGTATTCAATTGGTAGAAGGCAGAGACTTGTTGGTTGATAATCAGAAAGTATTCATGAAAACCACAGCTGGATTGCAACAAGTAGATGTGATTTACCGAAGAGTAGACGACGAATTTTTAGATCCAATGGTATTTAATCCAAATAGTGCTTTAGGTGTTCCAGGATTGATGAGTGCTTATAGAAAAGGAAATGTAGCCATTGTAAATGCTCTAGGAAATGGGGTAGCAGATGACAAAGCGGTTTATGCCTATGTGCCCGAGATGATTCAATATTATTTAAATGAACCGCCCATTCTCCCGAATGTACCCACTTATCAAATGGGAAATGCAGAACAACGAGAACATGTATTTGCAAACATGGAGAAAATGGTAGTGAAAGAAACCAATCAATCTGGAGGCTATGGTATGGTTATGGGAAACAGTGCAACAGAAGCCCAATTGATTAAGGCAAAAGAAATGATACTGAAAAATCCACGCAATTTTATTGCTCAACCTATCATTTCATTGTCTACTGTTCCTTGCTTGTTGGATGGAAAATTACAACCTCGTCATGTAGACCTTCGGCCTTATGCATTATGTGGTCCGAAAGGAATTGAAATAGTTCCTGGAGGGTTAACAAGAGTAGCTTTAAGAGAAGGCTCTTTGGTTGTTAATTCATCTCAAGGGGGTGGAAGCAAAGACACATGGATCATCGATAATTAATTGTTCAACAAAAATATTTTTCATGTTAAGTAGAATTGCAGACTCATTATATTGGCTTCATCGGTATATGGAGCGTACTGATGGTATGTTGCGTTTATTAAAAACCAGCTATATTCTTTCTTTCGATAAAGTGCAGGCAAGTGGAATCACATGGCAAACAGCTCTGGAAGTATTTACAGCATTAAGCAAAGAAGAAATTGATTTGTTAAAAGAAAATGATACTGCTTCATTGCAATATTTAATAACTGATCCTAAAAATACCAATTCACTCAAATCAATTATCACCAAGGCCAGAGAAAACGCCAGAGGAGTACAGGATCAAATTACAAAAGAAGTTTGGGAACAGGTTAACCATATTTATCACTTAGTTAATGAGCCAACACTTAATAATCAATTGGCAGGCTCTGATGCAATAGCAATCATTGATACATTAATTGCAAGTTGTGATCAGTTTTGCGGTATTGCAGATAGTACAATGCCAAGAGGCCAAGGTTGGAATTATATGAATTTGGGAAAATATACCGAACGATGTTTGTTAACAGTAGAGTTCACCCATAATTTTTATAAAACGATTGATTTTAAAATGGAAGATGAGCAAGACATTCTTTTTTGGAGAAGTTTGTTGTTAGCGCTCTCTGGTTATGAATTACATTTAAAAAATTACAGTAATTTAAATCATAATGAAAATGTGGCAAAGCAAGTATTATTTGATCACTATTTTCCAAGATCATTGTATTATTCTTTGGATCGTGCTAATAAATATTTAATCGATATCACGGAAGCTAATCCTGTTGAAGGCTCTACTGATTTGAAAAGAAGTTTCGGAAGATTGAATAGTCAGATAAAATTTGCCGATCTATCAAGCATTCACCAAACAGGATTGAAAACCTATTTAATTAATATTCGTAAAGAATTGAATGCCTTTGGTTATTTCTTGGGTCAAACCTATTTTTCTTATTCTTAAAATTCGTTGAATGTCTGTTTTTAAAATACACCATATTACAAAATACCAATACGATCGCCCCATTAAAGAAAGTGTTAATGAAATAAAGATATACCCATCCAATATTCCAACTCAACAATTATTAGAGATGGAATTACAAATTACAGGCAATCCTGAAGTGTTGACTTTTACCGATTATTGGGGAAACAAAGCAGGGAATTTCAATTTATTAAGACCACATCAAGAACTCATTATCGAAAGTAAATTGACTGTTCAAACTAACACTACATCTGTAATTAACTTTCCTGAAACCACTTTATTTAGTACTTCTGCTGATTTGCAAAACTTATTGTTATTGCAATATTCAAGGTCGAGCCCAGTTCAATTAGAATCTTTTTTAGATATAGCAATAAAAGAAATTTATGATGATAAAAAATCAATTGCGCAAATTGCATTTGCTTGCAGTGAATACATTTATAATCAATTCACTTATATCAAAGGAATTACAACCATTGAAACTACGGTAGAAGAAATAATTGAACAGAAAGCGGGTGTTTGCCAGGATTTTGCGCATGTTCTTTTAGAGTTATTAAGAGCAATGAAAATTCCCTCTCGCTATGTTAGTGGCTATATATGCCCAAATAAAAATGGTATGAGAGGAGAAGGCGCTACACATGCTTGGGTAGAATTTTATATACCCACCTATGGCTGGGTTGGGTTAGATCCTACTAATAATGTATGGGTAGAAAGCCATCATATTAAATTAGCAGTTGGAAGAGACTTTACTGATTGTACTCCCGCTAAAGGAACTTTTAAAGGACCTGCCCATCAATCACTCTCTGTTTATGTTTCAATTGGTTATGAAGATGGAATGGTCTTTGAAGAAATAAACAATGTTCAGTTAGAAAAATCTCCTACAACACAAATAGAAAATATAATCGATAACTTTGCTGTCCAACAACAGTAAATTGCAGCAAATGAATCAACTTACTATTTTTAAGATCATTAGTTTTTTATTGATACCAGTAGCTTTGTTATTTGGACTAATGGATATAGTTGTTACCATTATGGCTTTGTCTGGAAATCCGGCATTCTTATTAATGGCTTTTGCAATGGCTTGTTTTGTGATATACGTAATTGCATCCTTGAATTTTTTATTGAACGGCATCAATCCCGAACGCCCTTGTAAACCTTCATTAAAGGATTGGATAAAAGTAAATGCCTACGGGTCTTTGTTTATCAGTGTATTGTTTTTAATGAATGCCTCCGCAGTTTTTTTCATGAATGATATCAATTTGCGTCAGGTTATTAGTGAAATGATGGAACAACAGCCTGAATTATCAGGTAAAATAACGCTGGATGTTTTTATCAAAATGTTTAAGGTGGTTGCCGGATTGATGTTTATTATCAGTGCACTCACCATTACACATATCCTCATACATTTCAAATTATTGAAACGATACGATTACCTGTTTAGCAAATAAAGAGGGGCTTCTCAAGCTAAATTTATACTGTTTTTCTTTATTTGGGCTTCAATCCCTACTTTTGCGCAAATCCCCGTAAGGGTAACTTTAAAAAGAAAAATATGGCAACAACATCCGACATCAGCCGTGGTCTGATATTAAAATTAGATGGAAGTTTATACTCTGTAGTAGAGTTTGGCGAAAACAAAACAGCCAGAGCTGCTGCTAAAGTTTGGGCTAAATTAAAAGGCGTAGACAATAAAAGGTCAATTGAGAAAACTTGGAATAGTGGAGAGAACATTTATCCTGTAAGAGTTGAGAAAAAAGCGTTCCAATATCTATATAAAGATGAAAGCGGATACAATTTAATGAACAATGAAACCTTTGAGCAGATTGCTTTAGGGGAAGAAATGATCGATGCACCTCAGTTTTTAATGGATGGTTCAGAAGTTTTCGTTTTTATCAATACCGAAACCGAATTACCGATAGGAGCAGAGCTTCCTGAAAAGATTGTAGTAAAAATCACCTATTGTGAACCTGGTTTGAGAGGCGATACAGCAACCAGAGCCCTAAAGGCTGCTACAATTGAAAATGGGGCAACTGTAATGGTGCCATTATTTGTTGATCAAGGAGAAAGTATCCGAGTGAATACCAAAACAGGCGAATATTTAGAAAGAGTAAAAGACTAAGAGATTATAATTTAAGCATTTTTAGGCCTGTTGTGTATAACTTCAGGCCATTTTTTTAAAAAATATAAAAACAGCCCATTTTTAGTAAAAAAAGGCTATTTTGCCCTCCCAATCGACTAAAAACAACCGATTTTACCCCAAAAATTGCCATTTATGGACTTAAAACAAATCCACGAATTAATCAAAATCATCAACAAAAGTAATATTGGCGAGATAAGCATCGAAGACAAAGATGGTAAAGTAACCATCAAACAAAAAGAAGAAGCCCCTATTACAGTTGCCGCACCTAGTCATCAAGTATTTACTACACAGGCTGCACCTGCTCCAGCAGCTCCTGCAATATCGCAAGCACCTGTAGCAGCAGCACCTTCTGAAGCGCCCAAATCAGATAATCTAATTACTGTGAAAAGTCCGATGATTGGAACATTCTATAGAAGGTCATCCCCAGATAAGCCAATACTAGCCGATGTAGGTACTGAAATTGCACCGGGTAAAGTAGTTTGTATTATTGAAGCGATGAAGCTCTTTAATGAAATTGAAAGTGAAATCAAAGGAACCATTGTTAAGGTATTGGTAGAAGATGCCAGCCCAGTGGAATATGATCAACCTTTATTTTTGGTAGAACCTGCCTAAAATCTAAACTAGCTCAATGTTTAAAAAAATATTAATTGCCAACAGGGGTGAAATAGCGTTACGCGTGATTAGAACCTGTAGAGAAATGGGTATTAAAACGGTGGCGGTATATTCAACTGCAGACCGTGAAAGTTTGCATGTAACATTTGCAGACGAAGCCGTTTGTATAGGTAAACCTCAAAGTGCCGACTCTTATCTTAACATAGCCCATATCATGGCTGCTGCTGAAATTACCAACGCAGATGCTATTCACCCAGGATATGGATTCTTAGCTGAGAATGCCAAATTTTCACAGATTTGTGCCGATCATGGAATTAAATTTATTGGTCCTACTCCAGATATGATCAATAAAATGGGAGATAAAATTACTGCCAAAGAAACCATGATCAGAGCAGGTGTACCTGTTGTTCCTGGAGGACAAGGTTTGTTAGAGAGTATCGAACATGCCAAAACATTGGCTAAAGAAGTAGGTTATCCAGTTATTTTAAAAGCAACTGCTGGTGGTGGTGGAAAAGGAATGCGCGTTGTTTGGGAAGAAAGTGAAATAGAAAAAGCATACACTACAGCAAAAATGGAAGCGGCTGCTTCATTTAAAAACGATGGCATCTACATGGAAAAATTTGTAGAAGAGCCACGTCATATCGAAATTCAAATTGCAGGAGATCAATACGGAAATGTTTGTCATTTAAGCGAGCGTGATTGTTCTATACAACGCAGACACCAAAAATTAGTGGAAGAATCTCCATCACCATTTATGACACCAGAATTGCGTCAAAAAATGGGAGAAGCTGCTATTAAAGCTGCTTCAGCAATTAATTACGAAAGTGTTGGAACCATTGAGTTCTTGGTAGACAAACATCGTAATTTTTATTTCATGGAAATGAATACCCGTATTCAAGTTGAACATTGTGTTACGGAAGAAGTGGTGAGTTTTGATTTAATTAAAGAGCAGATAAAAATTGCCATGGGGGAAAAAATTTCTGGTAGAAATTATGAGCCTATGATGCATGCAATTGAATGCAGAATCAATGCAGAAGACCCTTACAACGATTTCAGACCATCTCCAGGAAAGATCACTACTTTGTTTACACCTGGTGGTCATGGTGTGCGTGTAGATAGTCATGTGTATGCTGGTTATGTAATTCCTCCATATTATGATTCTATGATTGGTAAATTAATTACCGTCGCTCAAACGAGAGAAGAAGCAATCGATACCATGTACAGAGCATTGAGCGAATATGTGATTGAAGGAATTAAAACAACCATTCCTTTTCATTTGCAATTAATGCAGAATGAAGATTTTAGAAAAGGAAATTTCACTACTAAGTTTTTGGAATCATTCGAAATGAAATAATCATAGTATTTCAAATCAAAAAAATACGGACTAGTAAGCATAAAAAAAATCCCGATTAATCGGGATTTTTTATTGGGGGATACTTCAAAAATTAAATTCCGCCGCCTCTTCCACCACCAGGGCGTTGTTGAGACATTGCTTCAATTACTTTTTTAGCTAAATCTGCTGGAAGTGCGTTTTCAATTCTTTTGTTACGCTCATCAGTTATTTCTTTCATTTTTGCAGCTCTGTCTGCTTCTGGTACATCTCTTAATGCCATTTGTTTAGGGCGCATATCATTGGTAATTGCAATCAATGAGTCACATTGAACATCATTGCATCCCATGCCTTTATAACGCTCTTTCATCATGGCTGTTCTTTGCTCAGGAGTCATTTGACCACCACCACCTGCTGGAGGTTGAGCGATTAGTGTAGTAAGTGAGCAACAAAGTGCAATAGTTAATAATCCAAATACTTTTTTCATATGTTATAATTTTATGTAAAACAAAATAGTGGATTTTTTAGGATCCACTATTTTTTATCGGTAAAATTTAAGTTAAAGTCGGCACAAAGATTATCTGAGGAACAACATCTCTCTGTATTTTGGTAAAGTCCATGTTTCGTCATCTACCAGCCCTTCTAATTTATCTACATGATATCTGATCTCATCGAAGAAAGCAGATTTCACTTGACTTTCATAAGCAATTGCTTTTGTGCGTGTATTTTCAATATTGTTCACAATCTTTCTTGCTTCAACCATACCATGTACTTTAGTATGTATAATCTGAATATGCTCACTTACTTCTTTCAGAATAGACAATTGACTTGCATAAGCAGCTTCCGGTAATCCAGCAGCTTTTAATCCATTTACATTGGTCAATAAATCATTCTGGTATTTAATTGCCGCAGGTAAAATATGATTGATCGCTAGATCGCCCATAATTCTTGCTTCAATTTGTACCTTCTTGATGTATTTCTCTAATTCAATTTCATGACGAGCTTCTAGCTCTGTATGAGAATAAACATTATTAGTTTCAAATAAATGCTTTGCTTTATCAGTAACCATAGCATCTAGAGCAACAGGAGTAGTTTTTAAATTAGGTAATCCTCTACGCTCAGCTTCATGATGCCAATCATCGCTATATCCATCTCCTTCAAACAATACTTTTTTGCTTTCTACAATGTATTTCTGAATCACATGCATAATTGCAATTTCTTTCTTGTCGCCTTTTTCAATTAATGCATCAACATCAATTTTGAATTTTCTCAAAGTATCCGCTACAATTGTATTTAATACAGTCATTGAGATAGCGCAGTTTGCTGAAGAACCAACAGCACGGAACTCAAATTTATTTCCAGTAAATGCAAATGGAGATGTTCTGTTACGATCTGTATTGTCTAACATCAATTCCGGAATGCTGCGGTGTAGATCTAATTTTAAGATTGCCTCATCTTGTTCATCAAATTTATGTCCAACCCTTGTTTCTACATCCGCTAATACCTTTGCTAAATATTGACCTACGAAAACCGAAATGATTGCAGGCGGAGCTTCATTAGCACCTAAACGATGATCGTTAGGAGCAGAGGCAATTGCAGCGCGTAAAATATCTGCATAATCATGAACAGCTTTAATTGTGTTCACAAAGAAAGTAAGGAACATCAAATTGGTCTTTGGCGTTTTTCCTGGTGCTAATAAATTCACACCTGTATCAGTTGCCATACTCCAGTTATTGTGCTTACCACTTCCGTTAATTCCTGCAAATGGTTTTTCATGCAACAATACAACGAGCTTATGTCTTTTTGCAACACGACTCATAACATCCATTAACAGCGTATTATGGTCAACTGCAATATTTACTTCTTCAAAAATAGGAGCACACTCAAATTGAGCTGGTGCTACTTCATTATGTCTTGTTCTTAAAGGAATACCTAGTTTATATGCTTCTGCTTCATAGTCGCGCATAAAAGCATAGACTCTTTCAGGAATAGAACCAAAATAATGATCTTCTAATTGTTGACCTTTAGCAGGCGCTGCACCAAATACAGTTCTGCCGCTTTGAACTAAATCGGGGCGAGCATTTGCCAGGGCTTCGTCAATAACAAAGTATTCTTGTTCCCAACCCAAAGTAGCAGTTACTTTAGTAACGTTCTTGTCGAAATAATTACATACTTCAACTGCAGATTTATTCAAAGATTCTAAAGCTTTTAATAATGGGGCTTTGTAATCTAAAGATTCACCGGTATAAGAAACGAAAATAGTAGGAATACACAATGTTCTTCCATCACCAGTTTCAATGATAAAAGCAGGGGAAGAAGGATCCCATGCAGTATATCCGCGAGCTTCGAAAGTAGCTCTTAATCCACCACTCGGAAATGATGATGCATCTGGTTCCTGTTGAATTAATGCAGCACCGTCAAATTCTTCGATTGCGGTACCATCACTTTTTAAAGTAAAAAACGAATCATGCTTTTCTGCAGTGGTTCCTGTTAAGGGTTGAAACCAGTGTGTATAGTGGGTAACACCCTTGCTCTCTGCCCAAGCCCTGATTCCATTGGCAATCTGACTGGCTACATTTCTATCAATTTTTTTCCCCCCTCTAATACTGGTGATTAAACTTTTATAAGCTTCGTCGCTTAAAAATTCACGTGCGGTTTTGAGTGTAAATACACTTTCCCCGAAAATTCCCGTAATTTTTGTACTTGGTTTTGATGCTAAGCCATCGTTTTCTTTGGAGATGTTGCTAATTGCATTAAATCTTAAAGACATAAGTTTTTGTATTTTTTCTGCTCAAAAATAAAGCTTTTTATATTAAACCATCAAGTTGAGCAAAAGGAATATCGGATTTTGGGCATAAAAAGGGTAAAAATAAATACATATAATTTATTTTAATTTGATTGCTATTTTGATCTCCCTATTTCATGTAAGGTACTAGCATAAAAAAAGCGCCCCGATTGGAGCGCTTATATTTTTATTTAGTTTGAATTAATCCTTACCCATTACCAATCTGGTTGCTTTGTATTTTACATTGCTTCCATCAAGGCTAATGATGTACATTTTTTGACCTTTGTTGATGTTTACATTTACAGGTACAGCGTTTTCACCTTTTGTAGCATTGATGGCTTGACTCATAATTACATTACCAGTTCCAGCTTCTGTAACTTTTAAAGTAAGTGCATAATCTTTATCTGCTTTAAACTTAAGGTTGAATGTTCCTTTAGAAGGGTTAGGATATGCAGTAACATCTTTTGCAGATAAACTTCTGATATAGCCTATATCTTCTTTTGTAAATGAAACATTACTTAATGATACTTCAACATTGGTGTTTTTTCCAGCTGAAGTTGCACCTAATGCAACAATCATTGTAGTGATGTCTTTTGGATCGATTGGTTTATTAGAACCTGAAGATTTAAAGTCGGTCAATGGAATTAAGAAATCAGTTGCATCCTTATTAACTGAGAACTGATAAGTATATTGATCAGCCCAATTAGTAATCGAATGTTTTACCAATGTAACTGTTAATACTGAATTACCAGCTGCAGTAATTTTCAATGTTTTGAATGCACTTAAATCTTGTGGAGCACCACCACCTCTTAGTAATTTGTACACTCCAATAAAGTCAGGAGTAGTAGCATTCACATCTACGTTTCTGAAAAGATGGAATTCATCTTTAGCTAATTGTGCTGTGCTATTCTTCACTTCAAATTTCTTAACACTTGTTGTATTGGTATTATAATCAACACCCCAAGATCCATCAGCCATGAATACTTCATCTTGAATAATTCCATTCATGTATAATTTGATAGTTGACTCATACAAGTCTCCGGTTGGGAGAGCTACAGTTGTTTTGCCATTAGCATTTACTGTAAACGGTACTGTTCTTTTTGTATAAACAGTAGTTTTTTCAGTTGCTCTATCTGATACTTCAAAATAGCCGCTTGTTGCAGTAGTAACGTTATTAATAGTTAAAGAAAGATTGTCTTCTACTCGCTTACCTGCAGTGATATATGTTTTTGGTAAAGCAGCATTGCTTTTGATTTCATTCACTGGTAAACCAGCTGTTAAACGGGTAATGATATCGGCTGCCATATCTGTAGCAAGAACAGGAGAACCACCCCAAAGTTGAATATTGTACATGGTTTCATCAACTGTATAATCTTTATTCAACCAATTGGATTGTATGGTATAACTATTTCTTCCAGTTTTTGCTCCTATGATAAAGCTCATTGCATATTCAATATTACCATCATTATTCTTGAGATTATATTGAACCATGTTGATTCCTTTAACCGTAACATTTTGCATTGCTACCAATTCATATCCTTTCAAACGATCGCAAATTGCTTTCGTATGATCGTATACTTCACCTTGAGTTTGAGTACCAAAAGCAACCGCTTTAGGAGTGTTCTCATTCACAAAGTCAATTGATAAAACATCTTTTGCATTGGTAATGCCAATTAAATCTTTAGGTGTTGATACAAAAGATTTAAAGTTATAGTTTACTAATTGACGTGGTAGAATGTCAGACAATCTCAACTGTGTACCAGTTGCGTTGCTTACAATATTTCCAGTTCTTTCAGCTGATGGCATTTTGCTGTAATCTGCAGTTTCTGCAACACTGTTGATCGCTCTGTTATAAACACGAACAGCAATTGCATCGCCCAAGCTCTTGCTTTCAACACCACCACCACCACCACCACCTACTGAACCTGCAGTTGCAAATCCAAAATCGTAGCTATGGTTATTGGCGCCAGCAATTCCATCTGGAGAGAAATAAATTACAGCAATATTATTAGTGCCAAATTCATTCCAAGCAGCAGCGTCATTGTCTCTTTCATCAGCATTAGCGTCAGGGCCTCCATTATCTTTCAAAGTAACATCGTATCCAGTCAAAGGAGCTTGAACTGTGGTGCTTCCAGGAAGATTAGGTATTTGAACCCTAAATTTATTGATAGGGTCATTGAACTGAGCAATACCATATTTCTCTGAACCAGTTGAAGTTTTACTAGCATCTGAAGAAAATATATAGTTTCCATTAGCATCAGTAATTGCCGTTGCAATAACTGTATAAAAGGATGGGCTATAAGGTGGAGTATTAGAAGTTAATTGTACAGTAACTCCAGCTATTCCATTTTCATCTGCATCCTGAACACCATTGGCATTGGCATCAAACCAAACACGGTTACCAATTTCAATTGGAGCTGGAGCAGAAATGATTTCAAGATCTCCTAAACCATTTGCTTTACCAAAATATTCTACATCTGCACCTAAGTACAATACTTTACCATTTTTAGCTATACCATCTGTAGCAGAATAATAGCGAACACCACCGGTATACCAGTTATCAATCGGGTCAAATGCAGTGGCAACTAATTCTTTTCCTGGGAACATGGCAATACTACCAGTGCTGGTTTCTTCATGAGAAGTTCCAGGATTAGAGCCATTTGCTGTATTTCCAATTCCCAATGCGCCACCTACTCCATTTTCATAACGATCTGTGTAGAAAAATTCTCCACCACCAGGTCCTTCATTGTTGCCTGCACCTGAAGTAGTATAAGCTCCGCTTGTTCCATTGCTTTCCAATGTGAAACTGGTATAAGTACCGTTGTTAGCTGCTTTCAAAATATCACCTGCTGCATTGGAAGTATACAATGTATTATTTCCAATACTTGTTGGCCCTAAATTCTGGTTTCCAGATTGATGACCAGTTCTGTCAGTGATTCCTAATATCAACGATCCATCAGCCGGATCAAATTCCAAAGAACTCAACATTGGTTGAGGATAAATAATTTTATCTGATCCTGGAGGAATTACAACTTCACTGAAATTTCTTGCCCATGGATGCCATGAGCCTTGGCATAAAGTAGCTGCTGCAATGGTTCCATTTGGATCAACGTAATTAGAATTTTTGTTTACGCCAAAACCAGTATTCATATTGGCTCTGCGCTGATAAGTAAGGGGAGCATCTAATACAGTTGTAAAGGTTTCTGTTCCAGGAGTAACTGTTGCACTCACTTTTAATACCACTGCTTTCAATTCACTTCTATTCACAGAGGAATTATCTGGTCTTACACCATCTAATACCCCACCCACATAAATCGCTCCTCTATAAAATTTAACTGCAAATGGTCTGAATGTACTGTTTCCAGCAGCTACAGGAAATGCATTGTATGATACAATTTGAGAAGCTAAAGTTGGTGCAGTTCCGTTAGCACCAATATCTACTCTCCATAATTTACGATCATTCAAGTTGATGATGTATAAATATCTTCCATCATCAGAAATAGCCATACCACCAATTCCTTTTTTACCTACTTCATCAAATACATTCCCACCAGTCATATCATCTCTGTTGGCTTGATTTCTGGCTTGATTACCAGGTGCGAAAGATCTTCCTGGTAATGATCCTGCATCAAATGCTGGATTGATAGCATTCAAATTAACAAAGTTTCCAGTGTTGGCTTTGGTTGTTATTGCTTTGGCACCTGTTGTAACATAAATTCCATTCATGCCAAGAGGTCCAAGCGATACATGTCTTTTTACGAAAGCTGCATAGAACAATTTGTCTGCCTTTCTGCTATAAGCAGTAGCCCAAACTGAACCAATTTGTCCCATATCGCTAATTATATTGGCAACTGCACCAGATCCGTAATTAAATGCATAGGTATTATCTGCGCCGGATGCCGCAGGCCATGCACCAGGAACTTGGTTATTACCGTTTGTATATGATGGCAAAACAATTCTTGCAGTTTGAGATTCTATATAATCTCCTGGGTAGTTAATGGCAAAGTCAGCACTAGCATTCGGTGCGGTTACAAACTGAACGCTTGTTTTATTGTTGGTTCCGTATGCTCCTGGAAAATCTTCAGACATCCAGCCAGTGAATTCTAAACGCACTTTTGTAGCAGCTGGAATTTGACCAGCAGTAAAACTATAGTTACCATTTGCACCAGTAGTAGTAGTGGCCAGGACTGTTCCTGCAGTATTATATGCCCTCACAGTTATTCCAGCAGCTCCAGGTTCGTTGTAGGTAACTCCGGTTTCTTTGATACCTGATGCGTTATAATCTCTAAATACATTTCCACTTACTTGAGCAGAAAGGTTTAAAGTAGTTAAGGCAAATGCACATAAGGCAAGTGATATGCCTAATGATTTTTTTGCATTAAAATTAGTTGAGTAAAATTTTTTCATAACAGTACATTTAAAATGAAACCCGTGAGTAAAAAATCACCGGAACGTTTTTTTTCCACATTATTGTGTAAACTAAAAAACATTTCTTGTAGTATATCTTCTACACCCGACGTAAAATTAAACATTTTTATTGTAAAATCCACTGTTTTCCATTTGATAGAATCAAGAATTCCATTTTATAGAACCCTTATACAACAATTCATATACAAACTAGTTTGTATGTTTAAATGATAGCATTTACCCGAATTCTTGTAGTTTTACACTTTATTATCAATATTTATTTTAAATTCACCAGTTGTACTTTATAAAACAAATGAATACACATTGTAATAAATATAAATATGATAAGTTGCCGAGACCTAATTCATATGTAAAATTATTTATAAGTGTCAATATTAATTTTTTGTTTTTTTTGATAATTCCCAACAACTTGGTAGCCCAAACTGCCATTAAGCCGTGTCAAAAGGAGCCAGACTTCATAAAAACTTTAGGTTTTGATCCATTGTGGACAGCATTAAGTACCAGTGAAAAAAAGCTCACTGGAATAGCCCTGATTGAATTTGAGAAGATAGAAGGTCAAAAATCCCCTTCTCCAACCAATCCCAAAAAATCATTGTACCAAGATTCTTCATGGAAATCATTCGGCTATCTTTCTTCCATTGCATTTGATATCAATGGCAATGCGTATACTATTCCGACTCCTTTGATTTCTATGTTGTATAATCCAATAGAAAAATTGAATACGATTTATCTATTGGATCAATATACCGGAGTATTGAAGGAATGGTTCAATCTCCCAGTTAACTCAAAAGCAAGTTCACAAAATCCATTTGGATTATTGGGTATAACATACGATTGTACTGCAAATATTTTGATTGCCTCTACTGTAGCTGGTTCTGATCGATATCAAGAAAAAGGAATCATTTTTTTAATCAATCCAAGCACTAAAAAAATCATTGATTCTTTATCTAAAAAAGATGCAATTGGTCTTAATGTGGCCTTCGATGAAAATAAACAAAAACGATTGTATCTTGGAAGTGCAAGAAATGGAAATCTCCTATCTATTCCAATCAATGCTCAAGGTAAATTAGTGAAGTCTAAAATGCGTAAAGAGCTTAGCCTGGAAGGTTTTGGGCCTAGAGGTGATGATAAAGCGAGAAAGATAAAAATGGTAGATGGAGCTTTAATTATTAGTGGAGTTGCATTTAATTATAACTTACAAGCTTCGAGTGAAAAACCAGAAACTGTTTATACTTTTAAGTGGAATACAACAGCAAAAAATTGGGACTTGATCGATTTTAAATAATGCTATGAAAAAGCAATGGCGCATATTATTTTTTTTAGTACTGATTATTTTTTCTTCCCTCTTCATTGACCAAATATTTTCTACTCCAATTAATACTTCTTCAGATTCCAAAATCAATTTAGGCAGGTATTTATTTTTTGATAATAAATTGTCTTACAATCAAACAAAGTCATGTGCATCTTGTCATGATCCTCAATTTGCATTTTCAGATGGGTATAGAAAATCTGTTGGAGCTGATGGAGAAAACCTCCGCAGAAATGCACCTTCCATTTTAAATGCCAAATATTTAAAAGCCCTTACCTGGGGAGATAGTTCTATACATTCATTTTCACAACAAATGATTTTCCCCTTATTCAATGAACATCCAAAAGAATTGGGCTGGACCAATAATGAATTGGAAATAATCAACCGGTTTAAGCAAGATCCTTTTTATCAAACCCTTTTCAGTAAAGCATTTCCAAAGGAAAAAAACCCTTTTTCAATTGTTTTTTTCCAAGAAGCGATCACTGCTTTTGAAAATCAAATACAATCTCAGAATAGCCCTTTTGATCAATATCTAAAGGGCAATAAAACAGCAATGAATGAAAAAGCCATCAATGGACTTGCATTATTTAATTCGGAAAAGTTAGGCTGTTTTAAATGCCATTCTTTAACAGTATCCCAGCAACAATTAATGTACATAAATACTGGATTATACAATTTAGATGAACTTGGGTCATACCCAGATTCTGATCAAGGGTTATATGAAATGACCAAAAATAACAGTGACAAAGGTAAGTTTAGAGTCCCCTCATTAAGGAACGTGCTCATCACTGCCCCCTATGCGCATGATGGTTCTGTTGAAACAATCCAACAAATGATTTATATTTATAAAAGAGGAGGTAGATTAATTGAAGCGAATGAAAATAAAGGCGATGGAAGTAGCAATAAAAATAAATCTACTTTAATAAAAGGTTTTACTTTAACAGATAAAGAACAAACAGAATTAATTGAGTTTTTGGCAGCTTTAACCGATACAAGCTACTTAAGAAATAAACAATTAATGAACCCTTTCAATAAATACGAATGATTGTGCTAATAAAAAATTACTGGATCATATTGGTTTTATTAATGAGTTCATTTGGTGTAAATGCACAACAACAAAAAGCTCCTCCAAAGTCAACTAAACCCAATGATGCCATATATTTGAGCGAGTTCAAAGAATCTTTATTTTCAACAAAAAAAATAGATACAGCTGGTTTTATTGTTCAGAGAAGAAAACAAATTGACTCCATATTAAAGGATGATATTCCCGTAAAATATTATTCCGATAAAACCGATGAAAGAACCATGCTGGCGCAAAATATTGCATTGCAGGACAGTTTTTTTATCAAATATATTTTTGATAGAAAAACGCATCAACCTTTATGGAATGAAATATTCGGTGTTTATCCAGCAAGGCCAGGTGACATTAGAAAAGGAGTTGTGAATTTGCCTGGTTCATTGATGCGTATTGAAATGTATAATTATGCATTGAATTTAACTACAATTGGTGTGGTCAATGTTATAACACATAAAATGATCAGTGTAGATCATTATCCTCAAATGCAACCGGATATTCCTTTGAGACTTACCAAATTGGCTGTAAAAATTGCAGTTAATTCCCCTGAAGTGGAGAAGGCACTTGGATTTAAGCCTTCTGCAGATATGCCCATCATGTCGAGTACCAAAACAGCGTTGAACCGAACAAAATGTGAAAGGTCTCAGCATTTATGTGTTGCACCAACTTTTGTAAAAGGCAATAGAGCATTGTGGGCAATTGTAGATCTTACGGATAATCGGCTGGTAGGATTACGTTGGACCAATGTTGGAAAAGATGCAGAAAAATTAGTCGTTACAGAAAGAAAATTACAGAATGAGAATATGGCTGATTGTTATTGTGAAAAAATCAATACCGTTAAAAAAAATAACTGGTCAGTTGATTATGTTTTAACAGCTTCTGATGGACTCATGATCAGTAATGTTAGTTTCAATTCAAACAAAATAATCAACAGCGCAAAATTGGTAGATTGGCATGTAAGTTACTCCGGTACCGATGGGTTTGGATACAGCGATGCAGTTGGTTGCCCAATCTTTAGTCAATCGGCTGTAGTGGCAACAGATCCGCCTATTATAGCTGATATCATTGAAGGTGACAGCACGGTTGGTTTTATGCTCGAACAGCGATTTTTCAGCGAATTATGGCCCATTGCTTGTAATTATAGTTATTCTCAACGTTTTTTCTTTTACAAAAATGGACAATTCAGAATGGTATGTGCAAGTTTAGGTAGGGGATGTGGAAACAATGGAATTTACCGACCTGTCATGCGTATTTCATTTGCAGGCAATAAGCAATCCTTTTATGAATGGGGCAATAATGATTGGAATATTTGGGAGAAAGAAAAATGGCAATTACAACAGCCAACTACTGCTTATTCACCCAAGGGATTTCAATATCAACTCCAAACAAGCGCCAGTAATGGATTTTACATAGAGCCAGGCAAAGGTCAATTTAACGACAGTGGTAGGGGAGATAATGCATATTTATACATTACAAAAAACCATTTAGATAAAAATGAGGGAGAAACCGATTTAGTAACAATTGGGCCTTGTTGCAATAGCGATTACCGACAGGGTCCCGAAAAATTCATTGAACCCAATCCAGAGCAAATTGTTAATACTGATCTCGTACTATGGTATGTTCCTCAAATGAAGAATGATGATACTCCTGGATCCAAATATTGTTGGGCAGAAACCTATTATGAAGGTGGGGTATATAAAATTAAATCTTACCCTTGTTTTGCTGGACCAATGTTTGTTCCTTTCAAAAAATGACGTATATTGAATTTTATTTATGAGCGAGAAAATTAACTTGATGATAGCGGATGATCATCCACTTTTTGTGGAAGGTCTAAAGATGATATTGGGAAATGATCCAGCAATTAATATTGCAGGAATTGCCAATGATGGGAAACAGTTGCTGTACTTACTTACCCAACAACCAGATATCGATTTAATTTTATTGGATGTGAATATGCCTAACCTAAATGGTTTAGACACGATCAAATACATCAAACAATCCTTTGTTACTGTCAGGGTTTTAATGCTCTCAGCATACAATGATGCTAAACTAATTGAACAAGCAAAAAAAGCGGGTGCTGACGGGTATATATTAAAGAATAGTAGCAAAGACGAGCTATCTGGTGCCATTAAAAAAGTAGCGGCAGGGGAGTCAGTATTTATTTTGGGAAAAGAAGAAAACTTGCCAGACGCTTTCAAGAAATTAGATACCTTTTTGCACAAATTCAATCTCACAAAGAGGGAATTGGAAATTGTTTATTACTTAAAGCAAACTTATACCAATCAACAAATAGCAGAAAAACTGCATTTAAGTATTTATACGGTTGAGACACATCGTAAAAATATCATGCATAAATTACAATTAAATTCTCCAGCTGCTTTGGTTAAGTTCATGATTGAATTTAATGTATAAAAAAAGCCCCCATTGCTGGAGGCGATTTCTATTGAAGTCCTAAACTTTTATTGTTGAACATATATTTTCTTTGGCTGTAGCTTGATGCCATTACCCTCAATGGTTAGTATGCTAATAGATATTCCTGGTATATTGGTCATCTGTACCGGAACCTGATTTTCTCCTTTCACTACATTGGCATCTTTGGTAAACAATACTCTTCCACTGGATGCGTCGGTAACTTTAATGGTTGCGGTAGTATTAACTTCACTGTTGAATTTGGCGGTGAATTTCCCGCCTTTTGCTGGATTAGGAAATACATTGATCAATGTATTTATAGGAGCAGCTTGCTCTTCAGGCGCTTTTTTAGAGAATGCTATGTTATTGACGGCAGCATCAATAGTTGTTGATCTTCCATCAAAAGTTTCAAAAGCAAATACAACTGTAACAATATCGTTGGCAACAAAACCTGTTGTTGAATTCGTTGATTTGAAACTGCTCAAATCTATTCTGTACTCTTTCAATTCTTTACTTACAGTGGTACTGTATTTGAATTGTTTTTCAAAATCGTTGATGGAATTTTTGGCCAAAGTGATTTTAAGTCTTGCATCTCCTTTGGCTGTGAATACCAATGTTTTGAATTCACTCAAATCTACTGCAACACCTGCTCCTTTTAACACTTTGTAAGCAGTAACATAATTGGGAGTTGTTGCATTGATATTTACATTTCTGAATACAGGATAGTCGCCAGCTGCAAATCCTTTTGCAGTATCGTTAATTATTTTAAACTCTTTTACTACTGTTTTCGTTGAGTCATAATCAATGCCCCAAGTACCATCACTCATATAAACCTGATCCTGTAATTTTCCGTTGATATACATAGAAACATTGCTCTCAAAAACATCACTCATCGGGAAACTAATAGTAGATTTATTAAATGAATTTAAATTAAAAGGAACCGTTCTTTTTGTTTTTATCGTTGCCCTTTCATTGGCTTTCTCTTCTACTTCAAAATATCCGCTGCTAAATATGCTTTGATTATTGATAGTCAAATTTAAATTGGTTCCATTACGACTTCCGCTGGTTATATAAGTTTTAGGCAATTCTGCTGATGCAACAAACTGCTGAACAGGCATTATAGCATTCAATTTGCTTAAAATTTCTAATGCCATATCAATGCATAAATATGGAGCTGCAGCCCAAACCTGGTAGTTGATTAAAGTGTCTTCGCTTACATAATCTTTATTCAACCAATTTGATTGGAATGATAAATTATTCCTTCCCGTTTTTTTACCTATTGAAAAACTCATTGCATATTCGATATTTCCAGTAGACTGTTGCAAAGTGTACCTAACAAAATTTAAATTGTTTAGTGAAAAATTCTCCACATTCAATAATTCGGCTCCTTTTAATCTATCACACATTGGTTTAGTATGATCATACATTACACCCTGCGTTTTGGTTGCAAATGCCACTGCTTTACATATGCCATCTTTTGTAAAGTCTACAGACCTCACTTCTTTAGCGTTTGTAATAAATGGTATATCTGTTGGAGTAGTGATGTATGCTGTATATCCTGGATCTAATATGCGAGAAGGCATTAAGTCTGCCAATCTCAAGCCAGTATTAGAAGAAGTGGCATTGCTGGTAATCGTCCTAGAGGATGTTTCGAGCAATTGCATGTTTTGATAATTTACTTCACCGTTGCTTCCTTCTAATAATTTTCCATAAATTCTTTTAGCAATTTTATCGCCTAAACTTTTACTTTCTAGACCTCCTGTATTTCCTGAGAATGAAATTTTTCCATCCAGTGTTAAATCAGGAATACTATCCATTTTGTTAACACATTCTATTGGAGTAACTGTTGTAAAAAATATCAAATCATTAAAATCATTATCACAGCCATTGTTATCTCTTCTAATATCTTCGAAACCAACAACAATTCTGTTGGTGCTAGAATCTCTGAGTAAAACTGTATGTTTTTTATTGGAAACAATTGGTTCAGGATTGAATGCTGCTGACGAATACAATACCCAGTTTCCTGGAGTTACAATGGACCCATTCCAGCCATCAGCCATCAAAACAAATCCTATGCCTGTTTTTGCAGGAAAATTGCCTAAGAATACTTTATCACCTGCAGTTAATCCACCACCAGCACCAGTTTTAGATGCATTAGGGAAAATAATTTTTATTTGATTAGCAGCAGGAGGAGTAGTAGGAGGATTATCTGTATTAAAAGTATAATATCCTAATCCATTTCTATATCCAGCACCTTCATCAACAAAAGTTATCCATACATCTGATGGACATTTTACGTCAATGGTTTCGGTTCTTCCTTCTGCAATTAAGCGAGGGTTATATGTAGGAACAGGTCTGCTCTCCGGTAAAGAAGCGGCAATCTTACTTAAAAATGATGCGCTTAGTACGTCTCTTGTTGGCAATAAATAATTAGGTTTTCCCTCATTGTCATACGTGCCTAAGTATTGGTATTGACCAATTGAATTGGTAGAAACTAGAATAAGTATTGTTAGCCCTAGATAATGCGTAAATTTCTTAAGCATATAGTCCTATTTAGTAAACGATTAATAATTGTTCACTATAAGGCAGGATTAAAGGAATTGGATGATTCTGATTTAAAATTATCTCAAATCCTACTGGCTAACGAAATTTCAAGCTTGTTTGGTATATAAAAGGCTAGAAAAATAAATTTATTTTATTTCATAATTGCTTCATTTACAGTAAATTAAAAGAATTACTTATAAATAACAGCGGTTTCAAAATACCAACTGGTTGGTAGCATCAATTAAGGCATTTTATCAATTTTCATTAAAAAAATACCTAATACTGGTTAATTTTTAAGTTTTTAGAAGAGGAAAACTTCATATGGTCTGTTTAAGGTACTTTCTTAACTTCGCCGCAATATGGAAATCACTGTAAAAACCGCTCAACAGCTCCGTCTTACTGCTGAAGAATTTGAGCTGATCCAACAAAAATTAAATAGAACACCCAATTTCACTGAGTTATGTGCTTTTAGCGGCATGTGGAGTGAACATTGTAGTTATAAAAACTCCATTAAATGGTTAAAAACATTGCCAAGAAATGGCGGAAGAATGTTAGTAGCTGCCGGAGAAGAAAATGCAGGTTTAATGGATATGGGTAATGGTTTTGGTGTAGTATTTAAAATAGAAAGCCATAATCATCCAAGTGCAATCGAACCATTTCAAGGAGCTGCAACTGGAGTTGGTGGAATTCAAAGAGATATTTTCACCATGGGTGCACGACCGATTGCATCGATGAATAGTTTACGTTTTGGAAATCTAAAAGACAAAAAAACACAACATTTATTATCAGGTGTTGTAAAAGGGATTGGTCATTATGGAAATTGTTTTGGAGTTCCAACAGTTGGTGGTGAGGTTTATTTTGAAGACTGTTACCATACCAATCCTTTAGTGAATGCAATGAGTGTGGGGATCATGAGAGCTGGTGATATGGTAAGTGCAACTGCAAAAGGCACTGGTAATCCAGTAATATATGTTGGAAGTGCCACAGGTAAAGATGGTATTGGTGGAGCTAGTTTTGCTAGTGCCGATATTACCCATGATAGTGTTCAAGAATTACCAGCAGTTCAAGTGGGCGATCCATTTCAAGAAAAGAAATTATTAGAAGCTTGTTTAGAAGTATTAACAACAGGAGCTGTTGTAGGTATGCAGGATATGGGAGCTGCCGGTATTATTTGCAGTACTGCAGAAATGAGCGCAAAAGGCGAAGTTGGTATGCATATCGATTTAGAAAAAGTACCTACTCGACAACAAAATATGAAAGCCTGGGAATTACTATTAAGTGAAAGTCAGGAAAGAATGTTGATGGTTGTAGAAAAAGGAAGAGAAGCAGAAGTAGTGGCTGTTTTTGAAAAATGGGATTTAAGTGCAAGCACTATTGGTCATGTTACCGACGACGGCTTGTTGAAATTTTACATGAACGGAGTGCTCGAAGCAGAATTACCTGCTTATGAATTGGTATTAGGTGGTGGCGCTCCTCAATATACCAGAGAATACAAGGAGCCAGCTTATTTCGAAAAAATCAATGCATTCAATATAGCAGATATCGAAGATACTGCTGATATAAAAGAAGTGGCTGAATCATTAGTGTCTTTGCCGAATATAGCCAGCAAAAGATGGATATATACACAATATGATAGTATGGTTGGTGCTGCAAATCTGAGTACCAATAATCCTAGTGATGCTTCCATTGTTTTAGCAAAGGGCACAGGTAAAGCATTGGCAATGACAGTAGATTGCAATAGCAAATATGTCTATGCAAATCCATATATCGGAGGTATGATTGCAGTTGCTGAAGCAGCTAGAAATATAGTATGCAGTGGCGGAGAACCTATTGGTGTAACCAACTGTTTGAATTTTGGAAATCCTTATGATCCAGAAGTTTATTTTCAATTTGTGCATGCTGTTACTGGTATGGGTGATGCCTGTAAAAAATTCAATACACCGGTGACTGGTGGTAATGTGAGTTTCTATAATCAAAATCCTGATGGTCCGGTATATCCAACTCCAACAATTGGTATGGTGGGTATTCTAGAAGATATTGAAGCAAAGATGACAATGCATTTTAAGAATGCAGGTGATACTATTGTATTAATTGGTCAACAACACAATGATATCGCATCAAGTGAATATTTACATAAATTAAAGAAGGTGCAATATTCACCAGCGCCCTATTTTAATTTAGATGAAGAATACAATACACAACAGTTTGTGTATGAACTCATACAAAAAAAGAAAATCAACAGCGCTCACGATATTAGTGAAGGAGGTTTGATGATTACTTTATTAGAGAGTGGATTTGCAGGAAATAAAGGATTTGCAACTAATCCATCAATAGAAATCAGAAAAGACGCTTATTGGTTTGGAGAAGCCCAGGGAAGAATTGTTGTTTCAGTGAATACCAACGCATTGGAAAGTTTACTGAATGATGCAAAAACTGCTGGAATCGCTTGTTCAATATTAGGAACAGTAACAGAAACAACTATTGAAGTGAGTGGAGAAAATTGGGGAGATATCAATGCTTGGAAAGAGAAATATGATACTGCTATTGAAAAGATGATTCAATAATTACGATGGATAAGGATAAACAAATATTGGTTACTGGTGCTGCAGGATTTATTGGTAGTTGTATGGTTCAATATTTGAACAATCAAGGATTTAGCAAGTTGATTTTAGTAGATGATTTTGGTGTAGAAGAAAAAAGGAAAAACTGGGAATCAAAATCTTTTGAAACAATTGTTGAACGATATAATTTATTCAATTGGTTAGAAGAGCATAAACCTGCAATTGACATTGTTATTCATCTTGGAGCAAGAACAGATACTACAGAGTTTGATTATGCAGTGCATGTTGAATTAAATCTTGAATATTCAAAATCAATTTGGCAATATTGTACAGACCATCAAATGCCATTAATTTATGCATCAAGTGCTGCCACTTATGGAGATGGGGCATTTGGATATAGCGATGATCATTCATTCGTCAGTCAATTAGTTCCACTCAATCCATATGGTGTAAGTAAAAACGAGTTTGACAAATGGGCATTGCAGCAATTGGGTCAGCCTCCTTTCTGGGCAGGTTTAAAATTTTTCAATGTATATGGTCCAAATGAATCTCATAAAGAAAGAATGGCTAGTGTGATCTGGCATTCTTTTAATCAAATCAAATCAAATGGGTTGGTGAAACTATTTAAAAGCCATAAAGAGGGCTTTAAAGATGGGGAACAATTAAGGGATTTCATTTACGTAAAAGATGTGTTGAAAGTCATTTACTGGATGATGGAGAAAATGGGTGATGTAGAAGAAACTCAATCTCTAATTCCTTGGACCAGTTCAGTTAATGGTATTTATAATTTAGGTACAGGCAAAGCAAGAACATTCACTGATTTAGTAAATGCTACATTTAAAGGACTTGATTTAACTCCCCAAATCCAATTCATAGACATGCCATTGGATATAAGAGACAAATACCAGTATTTTACAGAAGCCGATATGAATAAATTGCATCAAGCTGGTTATGATCAACCATTTTATTCTTTGGAAAATGGTGTTGATGATTATGTTCGCAATTACTTAGCAGTATCAAAGCAATTTTAATTTAATTATTTATGGAAAATATGATCGCAATTATCGGTGGAGGTAATTTGGGTACTGCAATGGCAGAAGGCTTGGTGAATAGTGCTTTTAGTAAGCCTGAAAATATTATTGTTACCAAACGAAATACAACCACATTATCATTATTGGCTTCAAAAGGAGTAATTATATCCAACAATAATGTAGAAGCTGTTACAAAAGCGAGTTGGATCATTTTGGCCATTAAACCTTTTCAAATTAAAGAAGTACTCGAAGAGATCAAGCCAATGCTGAATAAAGACAAGCATGTATTAATTAGTGTAGTAACTGGAGTTTGGATTAATGAAATCCAAGAAATTGTGGGAGCAGATTTTCCAGTATTTAGGGCTATGCCGAATACTGCTTTAGCCATTCAAGAAAGCATGACATGCATCAATGGGAGTAAAGTAACAAATGAACAAACAGCATTTGTTGTACAGCTTTTTGACCAATTAGGTAAAACTGTATTGATCGAAGAAAAATTAATGGATGCAGCGACAGTTTTAGGAGCTTGTGGTACGGCTTATGCCATGCGTTATATCAGGGCCAATATACAAGGAGGGATTGAAATTGGATTCTCTGCTGCAACAGCTTCATTAATTGCCGCTCAAACTGTAAAAGGAGCTGCTGAATTACTATTACAAAAAAATACACACCCGGAACAAGAAATAGACAAAGTAACTACTCCAAAAGGCTGTACCATAGCAGGTTTGAATGAAATGGAGCACCAGGGATTCAGTTCTTCCTTAATTAAAGGAATTGTGACCAGCTATAAAAAGATTATTCAGGATATGTAATTAGTACAGCTTACCGTCGTTTAAATTGAGTTTGTAAGTTAGCGGCGAAATTCGTGAATATTCATTGATAATAGAATAATCACTTTTGCCAAATTTTACACCTGATAATAATGTAGACTTAATATTATCTCTTAAGAACAAATTCAATTGCTTGAAATAATATCCATTTTGATTGTCTCTTATCAGTTTGATAAAAAGTCCATTACCAGTATTATAGAATAAATCTTTACCATCAAAATAGCCCCAAATTCCATAACTGTTTTTCTCCATTCCATTTACGAATGGTTGAATTTGAGTGGCGTAAGTTGGAAATTTCTCACTCATGTTGTAAGATTTTATTACAACTGCAGAATCAGCAAAAGGTGCTTGGTCAATAAATTTCTCAAAACTTTCATAAACCCCTTTTACAGGATTCATGGCAATTGTTTTTTTAGATCTGATCTCATTTAAATAGGCGTTGAATGCTGTCTCATCAATTTTAATCTTAGTTATTTCACTTTTTCCGTCAATTACACTAAACCCTTTCTTTTCTATTAATTGCTGTAAACTATCCATTAAAGGTTGAAATGACTTTCCTTCTTCGAAAGGCGAAGAAAACTCGCCATTTATTTTTTTTAAGGGGTAATAGTCATTTTCAACCTGAGTAAAAAGTTCGATGTTATAATTTAATGTAGTTATCAATGAGTTGTTTGCTGAATGTCTATGCACAAAAGCATCTTGACTAAACCAACAATCTCTTAATACAAATACTAATTTTCTTGTTGAAGTGGTATCAGTTGAAAGGGGTATTGTTTCAAGCCAATTTTTTAACCAAACTAATGGGCTTCGATTGATAGTTAATCCAATTACATCAAATCCTTGTTTTTTTAATGGTAAAATAATTGGTAAGAATCCTGTTTTTTGTTGATCGGATCTTACATCAAATAGTCTGATAGCACTTACTTGTGATAAATTGATTGAACTATTTAAGTTGGTGACATCTAAGTTTACAATTGGGAAAGATTTATTAAAAATATTCCCAATATTATCAAGCGATTTATTTCCAGATATTGTAAATGGAGAAGAATTGTTGTTTTGAATTGATGAATTATTCGGAGAAGCGTTTTTAGCAATATTTACTGCGTCTTTTGTGTTATCCGCTACTGTAATTACACCATTAATTGAAATAACATCTCTTGTTTCATTTGGATTAGTAACCACTCGCCCTGGTGGAACAGCAACAACTTGAGCATCTGAATCTCCTATTATTAGTATAAAACCGATAGACAAAAGAAACAGCTTCATGATTTTGATTTTAATTAAAACTTTCAACTAAACATCAATAATTATGCCTACAATTTTTTCTTCAAGAATTCTATGGTTTTATTATGGGCATCTTCCGTTGCTTCTTTATTAAAACTTGGGTTGCTAGGATTGGCAAAACCATGTCCTGCTTCGTATTTATTGGTAGTAATTTTCTTTCCTACTGAAGCCATGTCTGCTTCAAATTTGGTAACAACTGCCGGCGCTGGGCTCTGGTCTTTATTTCCAAAAAAACCAATTACCTCACAATTCAGGTTTTTGAGTTTTTCTAAATTGGTTTCAGGTCTACCATAATACATTACACATCCTGCAGCTTGATTTCCAGCCAATAAGCTGGTTTGTAAACTCCACATTCCTCCAAAGCACCATCCAATGGTAAAAATTTTTGCATCTTCTCCTACGTAGGCAATTGCCCCTTTAACAATGCTTTCTAGTCTTGGTGTGCTAGCAGCTCTCATATATACCATCGCGCTATCCGCGGTAGTAGCTACTTTTCCATCATACATATCCAATGCCAATACGTTTACATTCCCTAATTCTAGTGATAACGCTTCAGCTTCTCTTTTAATATTATCATTTAATCCCCACCATTCTTGTATAACAAAGATCCAGTTCTTGGTTTTTTTCTTGCTTTTGATGAAATAGGCTGACCCTTCTTTTCCATCAGTGGTCTTAAATTGAATGGTATTCCCTGTTTGATTTTCTAAAACAAAAGCGGTTGGATTTTCATGTAAAGCAGCAAAACTGGCTGTATTGGCTTCGTTTCTGAACTGTTCTCTAATATCGCCACTAAAACAAGACTCATAACATGCTGGAGTAAGCATTTTTGGGGCTGGATTTTTATTGGTATTGGCAAGGAATGCAGCTGTTGAAAAAGCAGCCAAAGTAATCAATAGGATTTTTTTCATATTTGAATGCATAAGATTTGCACGTTAAATTAACACTTTCCATCAACTAAAGATTAAATCGAAAGGACTATTTTTTGGAATTAATTATTTGCTGTAGGTTTGTACGACCTCAGAACTATTTCAGTTCCATTTTCCAAGGTCGTTTTGTTCTTATTTTTTATTGAATTCGCGAATTCATTCATTCCCGGATTATCCTAATGTCGTTTCATTATATCAGTTAATATGCGGCTTTTTGGATGTTTTATTATTTAATGGTAGATAAATTGTTTGTATGGCTAAATATATTTTTGTTACAGGGGGAGTTACTAGTAGTTTGGGTAAAGGTATTATAGCCGCTTCCCTTGCAAAATTATTACAAGCCAGAGGGCTTAAAGTAACTATTCAGAAATTTGATCCATATATCAATGTCGATCCTGGAACACTGAATCCTTATGAGCATGGAGAATGTTATGTTACAGAAGATGGAGCAGAAACAGACTTGGATTTAGGCCATTACGAACGTTTTTTAAATATTTATACAACCCAGGCTAATAATGTAACAACTGGAAGAATTTATCAAACAGTAATCAATAAAGAAAGAGCTGGTGCTTTTTTGGGTAAGACTGTACAGGTAGTACCACATATTACAGATGAAATAAAACATCGGATGTTGTTGTTAGGCAAAGACGATAAATATGATGTTGTATTAACAGAAATAGGCGGAACAGTGGGTGATATAGAAAGCTTACCATTTATTGAAGCTGTTCGTCAATTGCAATGGGAATTGCCTGAGGAAGATGTAATGGTAGTGCACCTTACACTTATTCCTTATTTGAAAGCTGCAAAAGAATTAAAAACAAAACCTACCCAACATAGTGTTAAGATGTTGAGTGAAACTGGTGTTCATCCAGATATTTTAGTATGCAGAACAGAAGAACCTTTGAACAATGATATCAAAAGAAAAATCGCATTGTTCTGTAATGTAAAACAGGAAGCAGTTATCGAAGCAATGGATGCTAGCACTATTTATGAAGTGCCTTTATTGATGTTGAGAGAAAAACTGGATTTGATTTGTTTGAAGAAAATGAATATCACCAATTACGCAGAACCTAATTTAGATAAATGGAAAGGGTTTTTAGATAAACTAAAATATCCACGTAGTAAGGTTACCATTGGATTAATTGGCAAATACATTGAATTGCAGGATGCATATAAATCTATTTTAGAAAGTTTTGTACATGCAGGAGCAATGAATGAAGTAAAAGTGCAGGTGGTAAATGTACACAGTGAATTTATTACGCATGAAAATGTTGCGGAAAAATTACAAGGATTTGATGGACTATTGGTAGCTCCTGGTTTTGGGCACCGTGGAATAGAAGGTAAAATCATTGCCGTTAAATATGCCAGAGAAAATGGGCTACCCTTTTTCGGAATTTGTCTAGGTATGCAAATGGCTGTCATTGAATATGGAAGAAATGTTTTAGGTTTAAAAGAAGCACATTCAACTGAAATGGATGACAAAACACCTAATCCCGTTATCAATATGATGGAAGAGCAGAAAAAAATTAAAATGATGGGTGGAACCATGCGCTTAGGGGCTTATCCTTGCGAAATCAAAGAGGGTAGTTTGGCTCATCAAATTTATGGCACAACATCTATTACTGAAAGACATCGCCACCGTTTTGAATTTAACAACGATTACTTAGAACAATACGAAGCTTCTGGTATGCTGGCTAGTGGTAAAAACAATGATACAGGATTAGTAGAAATCATTGAATTACCTAATCATCCTTTTTTTATAGGAGTTCAATATCATCCTGAATTAAAAAGTACTGTTGAAAGCCCGGCTCCTTTATTTGTAGGTTTTATTGATGCAGCAAAAAAGTACAATGAGCAAAAAAGCACCATGAAATCTTCCTCAATGAAAGATGCAATTATTTAATTGATTAATTCATTATTGAAAGAAGTCCAGTTTTCTTTAAAGCTATTTGTAGAATTGTTTTTCCATGTAGATAACATGGATTCCATTTTATCAACTCTTGCTGGATATGATTGATCAAAAAATGCCTTAATCAGTGCTTGGTTATTCATTTCTTTTTGACTTTCCATTTCAAGCCTTAGCTGCACTTTTAATTCATAAGTGCCTTCTGGTATCAATAATTTTGCTAGCACTGGCATTAATTCAATCAATAACAATAATGCCACCAATAAATAATATCGAAAAGCAACAGCATTGCTGCTTTGAACCAGATGATTCAGTGCTTCGATTCTAGTAATAAATCCATTGTTTAGCAATGATTGGAATACTATTTGTTCTTCATTGATTTTTTTGTCAAGTGCTTTCAGTGATGATTCACTGTATTCGATTTTCGGCGATAGCTCGTTTTTTTGAATTTGATATTCCTTGTCTAATTTTTCATAGGCCATTTGTTTGGCTAATGCAATTGCTTTTAATCCAATTTTTTTGCTACCACCTGTGCCATCTGTTTCTCTGATAAATGCCTCTCTTGCATTCACCACTTCAGCATATTTTTTATTGAGTTCTTCTTTAGAGGTTTTCTGAATCTGTATTAATCTGCTTCTTTCTTCTTGATATAGTTTTTCTTGTTCAAATAGTTTTGCCTGTTTTCTCTTTTCATTGTCTAAAGAAACCTGAGCCTTTACTTCCTTGTCAAACAAAAAAAGCAAAGCTGGTTGAGCCATAAATAATCCAATGGATATGGCTAATATTCCTCTTACAATAATGGGAGCAATTTTTTGCTTGCCAGATCTACCTATTCCTTTTATTAATGCGCGATCAATTTGTAAAATTATCCAGCCCATAAATAAGCCCAACAAAACTGCTACCCACCATTGATTAACTACCGTACTAAAAAAGTACATCCAGGCTAAACTAGCAAAAGCCCAGGTTCCCATTACCAATAAACCAATGATGGCAAATCGATTCTGGTCGATCAAACAGTCTGCTAATAATTCTTCTTCAGCTGTAGCAAGCCACCACAGCATTTTTTTTCTTTTGGAATGGAATGAATTTGCCAACATAACAACACATTATGAAGTGAGTACACTTGAAAAATGAAAAAATTGGTTGGTTGTTGGTTGGAAGGAGGGCTAAAGAAACGACGAATATTCAATATTTAGTCAAAATAGCCCTTTTTTATAGCTTTTTTAACGACTATCCAAGTTCTAATTCACATTTGTCATTCCAAATACTACCTTTGCCGCTCAATAAAATGGAGTATGAAGACGGATAAAAATTCGGTCATTGGATTTGTATTACTGGGAGCACTGTTTATTCTATATTTCTGGTATACAGGACAACAACAAAATGCAGTTCTTAAGTTAAAGCAGAGAGAAGAAGATTCTTTGGCAAAAATTGCAGCTGCTAGAGTTAAAATAATGGATACTGTTACAGCAAAAATAGATTCTTTAAAAAGAGATACTGCTGTAAGAAAAGCTACTGCCGGAAATTTCACCAGTGCAGCACTGGGTAATGAAACTTTTGTAACGATAGAGAACGAATTAATGACGGCTACTTTCACTAATAAAGGAGCTCAAATTAAAAAAATAGTACTTAAACATTACAAAGACGGTAAAGGCAATCCAGTAGTGCTGGCAGATAACAATGTTGTCAGCTATACCATTAATACTGCCCCAGGTCAATCAGCTAGTAGCGAAACCTTGTTCTTTAATGCCGGAACAGTGGAGAAATTGAATGATAGTAGTCAGATGATTAAGTTCACAATCGATGCTGCTAATGGGCAACGTGTAGAGCATCAATATGTAGTGAGGTCCAATAGTTTTATGATTGATTGGAAATTGATCATGAATGGAGCGGATCAACTATTATCAAATGGTGCATTGAATTTAAATTGGAATGTTGCTACGCGTCAGATGGAAAGAACGGCTGTATATGAACGCCAAGTTTCAAATATTTGTTTTTCTGAAGGAAATGCTTTCGACTACATTTCTTCTAAAACAGAGCATAATTTTGAAAAACCAATTCAATGGGTTTCTGTAGTTCAGCAATTTTTTAATAACACTTTGATTGCAGGAAATAGTTTTTCAAGTGGCGGAATTAAATGGACTCGTAAAACCGATACTTCTAATGAATTGGCTACTACTACTGCTTCATTGCAAATGAAATTGCAACCAGCTGCATCTATAACCATTCCTTTTCAATTTTTTATAGGTCCAAGCGAATACAAATTGCTTAGTAAGCAAGCGCCTGAAATGGATAAAATTGTCAACCTGGGAAGGGATATGTATTCTTTTGTTCGCCCGATCAATAAATACATTATCATGAATGTATTTGACTTTTTCGCTGGCTTTGTAAAAAACTACGGCTGGGTAGTATTGCTCCTTACATTATTTATTCGCTTGGTTACAGCTCCATTAACATACACAAGTTATTTGAGTGGTGCTAAAATGAAAGCAATGAAGCCTGAGTTAGATACGCTCAAGAAAAAATTTGGAGATGATCAGCAAGGTTTTGCAATGGAACAAATGAAGTTGTTCAGAGAAGCGGGTGTGAATCCTTTAGGAGGTTGTATTCCAGCATTATTGCAAATCCCTATCTTCTTTGCATTGTATAGTTTCTTTAATTCAAATATTGCATTGAGAGGGCAGGAGTTTTTATGGAGTAAAGATTTATCTTCTTATGATTCAATTGCAACCTTACCATTCATGATTCCCGCATTTGGTAATCATATTAGTTTATTTACCATTACAGCAGTTATAACCAGCTTCCTGATTTCTATTTATAATATGAGTATGACTCCAACCCAGGATAACCCTGCGTTAAAATACATGCCATATATTTTCCCTTTCATGTTATTATTCATCTTTAATAGTCTTCCATCTGCATTAACATGGTATTATACAGTTTCTAATATTATTACATTGGCATTGCAGTTTGTGATTCAGAATTATATCATAGATCACGATAAGATATTGGCCAAAATAGATCAAAAAAGAAAGGCTCCGAAGACCAAAAGCAAATGGCAGGAGCGTTACGAACAAATGATGGAAAGTCAGAAAAAATTGCAGGATTTAAAATCCAAAACTAATAAAAAATAAGTTGAAAAAAAACCCTTCCTGATCAGAAGGGTTTTTTAGTTAATTTCACTCTATGAAAAATATAATCTTTTCTCTTATATGTTTTTTTACTTTGAACACTGTTCATGCCCAAACTAGAGTTGTAGCAGAATGCACTGTCAACTATTCCATTCAAATTAATGGAGATGAAAAAGTAGATAATGAGACCGCAGCTTTGTTACAATCAAGTAGTAAAACGGTGTATATTAAAGGGAATGATAGCAGGGTTGATTTAGTGAGTACCTCTTTTCTACAAACCCTTGTTTACGATAAATCTACTGGCAAAGCGGTAATTATGCGGGAGTTAGGTGCAAATAAATTCATGACTAAATTAGATAATAAAGCATGGGTTGAACAAAACAGTAAATTCAGCGGAATGACTATTTCTTATGTAAATGAAATCAAGCAGATCCTTGGATATGAATGTAAAAAAGCAATCTTACAATTGAAAGATGGAAGTTCATTTACGGTGTATTATTCAACAGCTATTGCGCCTTCAGTAAAAGAATTTGAATACCAGTTTAAAGATATCCCAGGTTTTGTCTTAGAATATGAAGCGATAGAAGGAAAGGGGGTAAAAATAACTTATACTGCAACTAAAATTAATTTGAATCCGGTACCAGCTTCTAAATTCGATATACCCACAAGTGGATATAGATTGCTTAATTAATGACCTGTAGGAGAAGGTGTTTTGAATTTTGGAACTTTCACTTTAAACTTATAAGGATAGATATAAGTAGTGTTTCCATTATCGTATTGCAACATGCTGTTTATCTCGTTGCCTTGAAAACTAGGTGTTGCATTTGGAATATGAATACCCTTGTATTGTAAACTAGACTTAATGGCACCAAGGGTTAATCCTTTTCTTGTATAGTTATTCAAACTGCGTAAAGAATATTTATTATTGCGCGTTTTATCATCCACAATTCCAGTGAAAGAAAGAGCAGCATAAGCCAATTGCATACTCATAGCGAGCATGACAACTAAGACTACTTTTTGATATTTTAACTGCTTCTTCACCATGCAAAGGTATATTTAATTCTTATTTGGGCAATTTTTATTTTTTATTAACATTTGAGAAAAAACGTTAATAATAGGATAAATGACAAAAAAAGGGCTAAAAAGTTCAAATAATTGGCCTAAATTAGAATAACCAATAGGCATATGCGAGAAAATCCCTACCGCGAAGACCGTGAAGAAATGAAGGAACTGATCAATCAGTACCAAAATTTGAAGCACGGTAGATCACATAGTTTCTTAGAAGAAGATGCATTTGAGCGAATTATTGACTATTACGATGAAAAAGACAATATTCCCGAAGCAATGGAAGCTGCAGAAATTGCATTAGAGCAATTCCCTTACTCTTCTAACCTGATGATTAAAAAAGCCGATTTATTGTTAGCTACAAGAAAATACCAGGAAGCACTGGATATTTTAGAAACTGCTGGCCTTTTCGATAGCAGCGATTTGAATTTATACATTTTAAAAACGGATGCTTATCTGGCATTAGATCAGCAATCTAAGGCGGTTGAATTATTAGAATCAGCATTAAATTTATTTGAAGGAGATGAGCGATTGGATTTATTATTCGAATTGGCTGATGTTTATGATGACTACGAAGAATTCGATAAAGTATTTGATTGCTTAAAATTGATACTGGAAGAAGAGCCATCCAATGAAGAGGCTTTATATAAAATTTGTTTCTGGACCGATTTTACAGGAAGGAACGAGGAAAGTATCAGATTGCACCAACAAATTATAGAAGAGTTTCCATTCAATGAACTGGCTTGGTTTAATTTGGCAGCTGCTTACCAAGGAATTAAATTGTATGAAAAGTCTATTGATGCATATCAATACGCTGTTGCAATTGATGAAAAGTTTGATTATGCCTACAGAAATATGGGCGATGCTTTTTTAAGATTGAGAAAATACAAAGAAGCAATAGAAGTTTTAGAAAAAGTTTTGGAGTTAACAAGGCCTGAAGACGTGATATATGAAGCAATAGGGCATTGTTATCATAGAATGGGAAAAAATGCACAAGCACGATTCAATTATAAGAAAGCAGTTCATTTAAATCCGGACGACAGTAAGCTTCACTATAAGATTGCTGTAACTTATATGTTAGAAGAGCAATGGTCAAGTGCATGTAAACAATTAGAGAATGCAATGCGTATTCAGCGAACTGTTCCTGAATATAATCTTGCCATGGGCGAATGTAAAATGAACATGAATAAGTTCAAAGAAGCCATTCAATATTTTGGAACAGTAGTCCGCCACAAACCAAAGAATGCTGCTGGATGGGAAGCATTGATCCGTTGTTTATTAAAAGCAGAGTTTTTTGAAGAAGCCTTAGATCAATCTTTGAATGCGTTAAAAGCTACTGATACAAAGCCGATTTTTTATTTTTATGCAAGTACTTCTTTATTTGTTTTAGGAAAAACCAAAGAAGCATTATTGCAATTAGAAGAAGGCATGAACAAAGCCCCAAAATTGCTCAAAAAATTCATTGAATTGAATCCATCTATTTTACAGAATAATCAGGTAGTAGACATAATTGCTCGATTTAAAAAGGGGAAAAAGATTTAGCAATTTTTTAGTAATCGAATAAACCACTCAATTATCCATTTCATTGGATTTGATTACCTTTGCGGCTGATTAATTAGACAATATGAATTTCAATCTTACTCAAATACCAGAAAGAACAAAGCAACCACGTAATTATGGATTAACCATGGTGATGGATAAAGGGCTTAGCATTAACCAGGTAAAAGATTTCATGAGTGTTGCTGGCCCTCATGTAGATATAGTAAAATTAGGTTTTGGAACTTCATTTGTAACACCCAATTTGAGAGAAAAAATTGAATTATACCATTCATACAATCTTCCCATTTATTTTGGAGGAACCTTATTCGAAGCTTTTTTAATCAGAAATCAGTTTGATGATTTTATTGCGGTTTGTAAAGATTATGCAATCAACTATATTGAAGTAAGTGATGGTTCTATCTCTATTCCTCATGCAGAGAAATGTGGGTATATAGAAAAACTAACCAAACATGCAACAGTTTTAAGTGAAGTAGGAAGCAAAGACGCTGCACATATTATTCCTCCTTATAAATGGATAGAATTGATGAGAGCTGAATTAGAAGCTGGTTCATCTTATGTAATCGCTGAAGCAAGGGAGGCTGGAAATGTAGGTATTTATAGAGGAAGCGGAGAAGTAAGAGAAGGATTGGTTCAAGAAATTCTAACTCAGATTCCTGCTGAGAAAATCATTTGGGAAGCACCTCAAAAAGCACAGCAATTGTATTTCTTAGAGTTGATAGGATGTAATGTTAATTTAGGTAATATAGCACCCAATGAAGTGATTCCATTGGAGTCTATGCGAATAGGGTTGAGAGGAGATACTTTTGAATTATACCTCGATAAAAAATAGTTATGCGGACATATGGTTTGATCGGTTATCCGCTTACTCATTCATTCTCGCAACATTATTTTACGCAAAAGTTTTTTGATCTTGGCATTATTGATGCTGAATATTTTACTTTTTCTATTCCATCAATTAATGACTTAAATGGGATAATTAGCACTCATACAAATCTTTGCGGCTTTAATATTACCATACCCTATAAAAAAAAGGTATTGGCTTTTTTGACCCATGCCGATGAAACTGTTCAAGAATTAGGCGCATGTAATTGCGTTCATATAATAAACGGAGAATTATTTGGATACAATACAGATGTAATTGGCTTTGAAAAATCATTAAAACCTTTTTTGAAACCACATCATCAAAAAGCATTGATACTTGGAACAGGAGGCGCAGCTGCAGCTGTAGCATATGTTCTACGTAAATTGAATATTGAATTTCAATTTGTTTCTCGCGAAGCGGGTGAATCGAATCTTTCTTATGAACAATTAAATGCTGGTATAATAGAAGATCATACTTTAATTGTCAATACAAGCCCTGTCGGACAATACCCTAATATCAATGATGCTCCTGCATTGCCTTATGAATGTTTGAGTGCAAAGCATCATTTATTTGATCTTATTTACAATCCCAATGAAACTTCATTTTTGCAAAAAGGAATATCAAAAGGCGCAACTATTCAAAATGGATATGAAATGCTGGTATTACAAGCTGAAGCAAGCTGGGATATCTGGAATAAAATCAACTAAGCGCTTTTATTAATTCTTCGGTGATAGGTACTTTCTTTTTATTGGAGTAATCATACAATAACATGCCAGTTTTAGCTTTTGTAGCCAGAATGAATTGATTGTCTTGTATCAAGTCGATTTTGTAATAAAAATCAAACCCCATTTTGTCAAAATCAATCGCTGCAACTGATATTACAATAGTGTCGGCATAATTCAATTCCTTTTTGTATTCAATAGATGCATCAACCATGATCAATCCATTACCATGAATATTCAATTCTCTATAACCTTTCGATGCTAAGTATTGTTGTCTTGCTTCCTGTAAAATAGATAAAATAGTATCGTTGCCAACATGACCACCATAATTTAAATCACTCACTCTGATGGTCAACTTTGTACTAAATGAAAATTGATCTGGTAAATTTATTTTTATTCTGTTCATTCAATGGTTTTCAAAAATGATATTAATTGTGCAACTGCTTTTTTTCTATGACTAAAACTATTTTTTTCTTCCATACTCATTTCTGCAAAAGTTTTAGTTGATCCTTCAGGAATAAAAACGGGATCATATCCAAATCCATCTAATCCATTTTGAGTCTCGGTAATTTTTCCTTTACAAATTCCTTCAAAAAAATATTCTTTTTGTTGCCAAATTAAAGAGATGACTGTTCTGAACTGTGCACTACGGTTGGTTTTGGCGGTCAAATTTTTTAATAGTAAATCAATATTTTCTTGAAAATCCCTTCCTTCGCCTGCATATCTTGCACTCTTTACCCCAGGGTCTCCACTTAATTCAGCTACTTCTAATCCAGTATCTTCACTAAAACAGTTTTGACCGGTTAATTGATGAATAACAGAAGATTTTTCACTGGCATTTGCAATGAGCGTATCATGTGGTTCAGGAATATCGATATCAATTCCAGCTTCAGCTAATGAAATAATATTGATTGAATTTCCAACCACTGATTTTATTTCTTTTACTTTATGAATATTATTAGTAGCAAAAATGAGCGTTTGAATTTGCATGGATAATACGTTACAAATTAAAAATAGTTTTTAAGCTTACCCAGAGTTTTGTTTTGGCCAATTTAGCTTCAGTGGATTCTCCATCAAATGAAGCAATTGCAGGTGCCATTAAAAAAGTACATCCACCATATTGCTGGATTTGATAATCGGGGATAGTAAATGGAAGTGCAATGGACGGGGCCTTCACATCAAATAAAATGCAGGTATTGGGCAATAAATCTTTTTTTATTAAATCGAAACTAGTGGGAAACTGAGCTATATTAACAACTGCAATATCTCCCATATTCAATTTGCATGCCCCTAAAATTTTAGTAAGAAATTGTAAATTATTCTCATGTAAAAAAACCACATCGGGTTCGTTAACGAGTATAGTGATTTTTTTATCATTATTACCCAAAAACCATTTTTCTGGACCTGCTTTTGATGGTGTTTTTTCCTGTTTAGTTTTTTTAGTATCCTTTTCTGCTGGTAAACTAATAACGGTCTCCATAGTTTTTTCCTCAGCAATATTCCCTTTTGGAAGGGATATTTCAGACGCTACCAGCACCAAACTGTTAGGAAATAGGTCTGTAAGTATGAAATCTGGTAGTTTATTGTCCATTTTAATGACCTTTTAAAATAATAACAAGCGTTAGTTTTTTATTTTTTTGTTTCTTTGCACCAAATATAAAACTATGAGCGCAGTGATCGACATAAACATTACCCAGATAAACAAAACTAGAGTGAATGACCAGTCTCTAGAAAACATTGCTTTCGGTCACATCTTTACGGACCATATGTTGGTGGCTAATTTTGCGAATGGTGAATGGCAGAATATTGAAATTAAACCATATCAGCCTTTAACATTAGAGCCTTCTTTGGCTGCTTTGCATTATGGACAGTCCATATTCGAAGGGGTTAAAGCATATAAGCATCCAGATGGGGAAGTGTACATTTCTCGCCCTTATGATAATTTGGAGCGATTTAATATTTCAGCCATAAGAATGCAAATGCCTACAATACCTGAAAGTATTTTTATAGATGGGATGAAAGCTTTGGTAGAATTAGATAAGAACTGGGTTCCTGGTTTTAAGGATCATTCATTATATATACGTCCATTTATGTTCGCTACGGATGCTGTACTGGGAGTGAAACCATCTGATACCTACACATTCATCATTCTATTAAGTCCAACAGGGCCTTATTATAGTGAACCAATGCGTATTTATGTAGAAGAAAAATATACTCGAGCAGTTACTGGTGGAGTTGGATTTTCAAAGAATGCTGGAAATTATGGAGCAAGTATGTATCCAACTTCAAAAGCCAGAGAATTGGGTTATGATCAGGTTTTATGGACAGACGCTTTTGAACATAAATACTTGCAAGAAGTAGGAATGATGAATGTGTTTTTCATCATCAACAATATTGCGGTTACCCCATCGTTAGAAGAGGGGACTATTTTGGCTGGAATTACCCGTGACAGCGCTTTACAGCTTTTACAAGATATGGGTTATGAAGTTGCTGAACGCAAAATCAGTATTGACGAATTGATTGATGCGCACAAAGCTGGTTTGGTTTCAGAAGTATTTGGTTCAGGCACTGCTGCTACAATTTCAATGATTAAAGAATTAAGGTATAAAGATTATGTGATGCATTTTGATACCAATAGTTGGACAATTGCACCAGCTTTGAAAAAAAGTTTAGATGCGATTCGAACTGGACTCGCTGCGGACACGCACAATTGGATGGTTAAAATTTAGATCGATTGCCTGCTTATAAACTGTAACGCCCCGATTTTTTCGGGGCGTTTTTTATTGCTTTATAAATGTCAGTGAACGTTGATGATCTCCATTAAGAACCTGCAGAATATAGGTTCCAGCATTTAGTTCTGAAACTGGAATTTGAATGGTTCCTGATTGTAGCGTACCAACGGCAATCGTTTTTAGTAAAATCCCAGCACTTGAATAAATCTGAATACTTGTATTGGAGGAAAGTGATGACTTTATTCCAACAGTAAGTTCATTCTTAACTGGATTAGGATAAATTTTAATAGTTAAATGTTGAAGCAGCTGATTAATATTTCCTTTTGGAACGAATTGACTTATTTCAAATCGGTCTTTATTTTTTGCAGAATCAGCACTCAGGGTAAAAGCATAAATACTGTCTTTGGTCAATGGTAAATACTGATTGGTCAATCGATCATGTAAAACCAATTTGTTGTCGGAAGGCATAATGGCTTGAAGGACTTTAAAATAAAAAGGTTGATTAATGGTAGATTCTATTTGAATAGGAACGATCGAATTATTATTGATTCTTCTGGCATCTACGGAAAGTTTTTGCTGATCGGAACTAAGACTAAATAAATTCACATCAGGGTTGATTAATTTAATGGCATCAGTTGAGTCAAAACTATTTTTACTGGCACCATGATCTATTAAAACGAATTGGTCCCAATATTGATTGTCAGAATACAAGCCAATAACTACGTGGTATTTATTTTCTTCTACATAAGAAATGTTAGTACTATTGTTCCAATTATTGGTTTTACTTTCTTCTGCGATCAATAATTGGTTATTGGAGCCAGAACGGGCTTCTGCAATGAATGCTTCAAAAGGATTGAGGATATAATTTTGAGTGGTTGAAATAGCAGTATAACCGCCATTCAATCCCTGCTTGGGATTCCATATCCAATAATGATTGCCTACCATCGATCCTTTAGAAATAGTATGGAGTTTAATAGGACTTACAAAAGGATTTGCAATAATATTCAAGCCATTGTTTCCCCATTTTGTTAAACTGATTTCTTGTGATCCATGATTGAGCGAACCAATAAAGTTAGATTTTAAACCAGCTCCTGTATTGTTCGGTTCCAGCTGCAAAAGAATTCCCTGGTATTGTTTCCACTGATTATTTTCATTCAATGTATTCATGTTGAATGGTTGCCATATTTTCAACAGATTCGTACTGTCCTGGTTACTAATTTGATGATGAAAAAATTGATTAGGCAAATGGTTGATTTGATTAATAGAAATCGATTGGTTAAATGGATGACCAATTAAAAATCTCCCTTTATTCATCGTTGCAAAATCTTGTTCAACAGATACAATACCATGAATGGCTGTGCCATTTGCAGATGAGCCAACTTGAGCTTTGTAGCTAAGCGTTAATTGATTGTTGGTGAAAAGAGTTCCTTTTGATAAACTAAGCATTTTACCAATGATTATTTTATTATGGATGTTTACACCAGATCCATTATTAATCAGCAATTCACTAATTCGGTTAGTCTCAAAAATCTGACCATTCAAAGTTTGTAAGGCATTTCCCTTTAAAACAACTGTTCCATTTATTGCATTTACAGCTGCTGAATCAGCATTGATATTATCACTGATTGATAATGTTCCAGTGATGAGTAATCGAGCCCCCTTATTCATTTGTATACTCCTAACACTAACAGTTCTAGCAACAGAAATGGATGGAGAATAGATAGAGCTTGATGGTATAATAATATCTGCAGAATCAGATGGTATTGTATTTCCACACCAATTTGCTTGGTTATTCCAGTCGGCGCTTATTTTTCCTAACCACAGACTCGTTTTTGCCATTGAAATTTGAACAATATTTGAAATACTGGTGCAAGTATTCAAAATCAATTTTCTTCTCCACCAAGTTGTTCTGGATAGAGCAGTTGGTTGATAATTGATCTCATTGTTCTTGCCACTGGCAAGTGTAAATCCTGTGCTATCATTAGTGGTACTTTGCTCCCATAAATAAAAGGCGGAACTGTCTTTACTTGATTTAATTGTGCCCGTAATCATAGGAGGAATTGAACCAGTACAAATTTCCTGATTCGAATAAATGGTATTACTTGATTCAATAAAAGTTGAATTAAAATAGATTTTTTTAACTACTATATTAATTCCATCAGATAAACTAAAGGTGGCGGAGTCATTGCCTTTTAAAGATGCTGTATTTTCTATAAAAAATTCTATAGGTTGAAAGCTGGAAGCTGTGCTACTTTGTTGATGCACTAATTTATTAATCAATAATACTTTAGGCGGACCTATTAATCGCCAAGTTAATAATTCATCAGGTTCTTTATTATTCACCTTTAGCAATTCGTTGATACTTATTGCAGTGTTGGAAGCACAAATGCTAATGCTAGTATCTCTTGGATTGGTAAATTCTGGTGCTATGGCATCCACTTTAATGTGTTGAATAGGTCCCGATTGAATCGATAAGCTTGCAGTATTTCCAGCAATATCTTTGATCAATAGATTTTTAGCAGAGAAAGAAGAGGCAATTCTAATTCCATCTTTATCTGTTTCTCCCACTTGTATAATATAATGAAATTGTAAAGCAGCAGAATTATTGCCTGCAGCATATAGTAAGTTTTTTACACGGCTCCCAATTGTTATGGGAATAAAATTGGTAGGAGAGTTTGCATCCAGCATAACAGGTTCATTAAATTGTACAGTCAATTTTAATGTGTCACCTGCTTTTAATAGAGAATCGGAAATGCTATTAAATAGGGTTTGAATGGGTTTATTAAAATCAATAGGATCATTGTTTTGCTCAATTGGCAAATTGTATAGATCACTTTTGTTTCCTAAACTATCCTGCAAAATGATCGATAATGGAATAGGGTCTTTTGCCAAAATATCTGTTCCATTGGCAGGAATAATAAAGTAGCTACTATAGGTAGAATCCGTTTCTTTTTTGATAGGTTGAATTACATAAGAATTAATATTTCCTTGAAATAATTTGCAGGTTGTTTTTGCTGGATAGACATGTATAATAATTGTTACAGTATCGCCGCCCTTCATCAACTGATTCGGTATAGATATTTTTTTGATAATCGGACCTATTTTATCGATCCATTGTGTATCAATATCAAAATAGGGGAGACCTTCTAAACCCGGAATGAGGTTTTCATCATTTACAATTCCTAGTTGAATAAATCCCTCTCCTTTTCCTGTAAAAACAGTAGCAGTATAGTCATTTCCTGTTCCCGAAATGGACACCAATTTTGCATCTTGAATTCCATTTGATTTTAATAGAAAATTGCTAGTGCTTAAACCAGTTATATTTCCTCCGAGTTTAATCGCATATTGAATGGTGTCTGCATTTGTGGGATTATTTGCTAAACTTTGAATATCGTTAACAGGAACAGGATCTGGTGTATTGTATTTGGCAGAAAAACTAAATTGATCGATAGCCATTGCGTCATCACTTCCAACTTCATCTGTATCATCCCACCTGATTAATAATTGCTCTCCATTTTTCCATTGAATATTGGATAATGTGTATTGAATAGTTGTTTGGTTCTCTGGTAAATTTCCATTTAAGGTGGCAGTTCCTGTGCTTGTTTGAAGTGAACCAAAATTGAGCATCGGTTCATCTACTAAATTGGATTGATCAGTCGAATTAAAAGAACCAGTTTTATACCTGCACTTCCAGGTATTTTTATTTCCTGATCCACCCTTTCTCCATTGTTTTGCAATAAAAGAAATGCTCACTGTATTTAAAGTAATGCCCGTAGTGTTGGTTAATACAATTCCTATAGAATATATGCCGGTACTGGAGGCCAACATTCCTAAAGATCTATCTGTAGCATTCGACAATCCAAAACTGTATACACTGCTTCCGGTTCCAGATCCAGTACCGACTATAAATCCGGAATTGGTTCCAGTTCCACTTGCCATTAAAAACTGCCAGCCTGTTAAATTCAGGCCATTAATTGGAGGGTTGCTCAAAGCTGTAGGGCCTTTTCCAACTAAAGAAAAAGTTCCTGAACTGGGTAATCCATCAAAATTTTGTGAATAGACAGTATTTTGGGTGTTATAGTTTATTCCAGTCAACAATTGGCATCTGGCCATTGGGGTATAGGCGAGAAGGCCCATCAAAAGGGCATAAAAGGGCAGTTTCATAGGGTATTGGTCTGCTGCGGGGTACAAAATCAAAATAAATCGAGAATCTTGATTCTGCCAAAAGAAGGGATTAAATTGGGTTATAAAACGGGCAGAACAAAGGAATTTCTACTTTTTATGTTAAAAACATTTTGGATTGTCGTTTTTGGCCATTACCTTTGCCGTCCGAAATTTTAAATGGTTTATAATGCCTACAATACAGCAATTAGTTAGAAAAGGCCGCGAAATAATCAGGGCTAAGAGTAAGTCAAGAGCTTTGGATGCATGTCCTCAGCGTCGTGGTGTTTGTACACGTGTGTACACTACCACTCCTAAAAAACCAAACTCAGCCTTGCGTAAAGTGGCTAAAGTGCGTTTAACAAACAAAATCGAAGTGATTGCTTATATCCCTGGAGAGGGGCATAATTTACAAGAGCACTCTATCGTGTTAATCCGCGGAGGTCGTGTAAAGGATTTGCCAGGAGTACGTTACCATATTGTTCGTGGAAGTCTGGATACTGCAGGTGTTAAAGACCGTAAGCAGAGCCGTTCTAAATATGGTACCAAGAAAGTAAAAGCCAAGAAATAGTATTTCATCATTTAAGCTGAGTAAAGTTTTAATACTTGAAGAATTTCAGCTTAATTTAAAAATTAAACAATGCGTAAAGCACAAGCGAAAAAATTACCCTTAGCACCAGATGGTCGTTTTAACGACAAATTAGTTACCAGATTCATCAATAATTTGATGTGGGATGGTAAAAAAAGTACAGCGATCAACATTTTCTATGATGCAGTAGATAAAGTTTCTAAAGCAACAGGTGAAGATGGTTATGAGATCTGGAAAAAGGCTATCGCCAATGTAACTCCAGCTGTTGAAGTAAGAAGTAGAAGAATTGGTGGTGCTACATTCCAAATTCCTGCAGAAGTTAGAGCTGATCGTAAAATTTCCTTAAGTATGAAGTGGTTGATCCGCTACAGCCGCGAAAGAAATGGTAGAACTATGGCAGATAAATTGTCTAGTGAGATCATGGCAGCTGCAAAAGGTGAAGGTGCTGCTTTCAAAAAGAAAGAAGATACACACCGTATGGCAGAGGCGAACAAAGCTTTCTCTCACTTTAAGGTTTAATAAAACAAGTCAAAGACTAACAGTTTATATAGGGTCCCGAGTAATCGGGACTTTTTTTTGCCTTAAATTGAATAGATTTGAAAAAATAATTAATAAATAATTATACTTATTAGTAAGTAAGTATTACTTTTATGGTAGAAAAATCAATAGATACGAAAACAGCTATTCTTACAATCGCTAAAGATTTGATGAGACAATTGGGGTACAATGCATTTAGCTATGCGGATATTGCCCAGCAATTGAATATCAAGAATGCTGCAATTCACTATCATTATCCCGCTAAAGAAGATCTTTTATTGGGAGTGATTGACACCTATATTGAAGAATACCAACACCTGGGAAAACAATTAATTGCTGCCCCAATTAGTTCTTTGCAAAAGCTTTCATTATTTATTGAGAAGTATTCTGTGCTAATAGACCAGAAAAGTATTTGTATCATTGGTTCTGTTGCTTCTGATTACAATACCTTACCCAAATCTGTAAGGGAAAAAGTGTTGAAACTAATTGACCTGGTAATTGACATGGTAGCTCAAACTTTAGCAGAAGGAAGAGCAAAAGGGGAGTTGACTTTTAGCGAAGAGCCTAAGACTAAATCATTATTGATCATGACGAATTTAGCAGCTGGGGTTCAATTGGCAAGAATTACGGGCAAGAATGACTTTAATGAGATTGTAAAAGCCTTATTAGATCAAATTAAAAACTAAATTTTTTTAATCACAAAACTTACTTATTAGTAAGTATAATAATAAACCAAAAAATCAACCATCATGAAAAAGACAGCATTTTCCTTTGTTATTGCTCTATTTTTTGCAATAACCGTATTTGCACAAGCAAATACAACCGATTTTTTACCTGGTTCTTTTACCAGCTTTTCGAATGAAAAAAAAGTTGGAACAGTAAAACAGCAATTTAAACAAAGGGGTTTAATTGTATTTGCAGCTTCAAATGGCAAAAAAACACCCTATACTCCCAATGAAATACAAGGATTTGAAATAAACGGGGAGCAATACATCAGCTATTCTGGAGATTTTTACAAAGTAATGGTTACAGGCGCAAAATTGAATCTATTGCAAAAAGTGACAGATAACAATGGTAAAATATATTACAATGGAAGTCAGCCAATAACTACAGTGGCAGTAACTGGAAAGATCAATGATTATTATTTACAACAAATTGCTAATGATGGATTTTTTCATATCACCGCTGAAAACTATAAAACTGTTGCTGAGCAAGTATTTGCGAACAATGCAACCATTCTAGCTGCTATCAAAAGCAATCAAACAGATTATAGCAAGTTGGCTGAATCTGTAACGAAAATCAATGCAATGAAATAACCGGTCAATCAAAAATTAGATGATCCTAGGCACAAAAGCCTGGGATCTTTTTTTTGGTATTTTGACAAGAGTTTTCCCCATCAGAATTAAATCTTCAACAACCCTTTGTAGAAAGTAGAGATTGTGTACCTTTGCCGCCTCTAAAAAATAAGAACTCTTTATGGCTGACTTGAAATTTCAAAGAAACTTTGGTATTGCCGCCCACATTGATGCCGGTAAAACCACCACCACTGAGCGTATCCTGCGTTATACAGGTATGATTCACAAGATTGGTGAAGTACATGATGGTGCTGCTACAACCGACTGGATGGAGCAAGAAAAAGAAAGAGGTATTACCATTACTTCAGCCGCTGTAAGCTGTGCATGGAAGTTTCCTACTAATAAAGGAAAGGACGATGCAAATACAAAGTCTTACTATTTCAATATTATTGATACTCCAGGTCACGTGGATTTTACTGTAGAAGTAGAACGTTCTATGCGTGTATTGGATGGTTTGATCGCTTTGTTTTCTGCAGTAGATGGGGTTGAACCTCAGTCTGAAACTGTTTGGCGTCAAGCAAATCGTTACAAAGTTCCACGTATCGGTTTCGTAAATAAAATGGACCGTGCTGGTGCCGATTTCTTAATGGTGGTAAATCAGGTAAAAGAAATGTTGGGTGCTAAGGCTGTGCCTTTGCAATTACCAATTGGTGCTGAAGATAATTTTACTGGTGTTGTAGATTTAATTAAGATGAAAGGTATCATCTGGCATATGGAAACCGAAGGGATGACTTTCGATGAAATTCCTGTACCTGCTGATATGATGGAAGATGTTAATTTCTGGAGACAGAATTTGATTGAAGCTGTTGCAGAATACGACGATAATTTGATGGAGAAATTCTTCGATAATCCGGATACTATTTCTGAAGATGAGGTTCACGAAGCAATTCGTAAAGCATGTATCGATTTGAGCATTGTACCAATGATGTGTGGTTCTTCATTCAAAAATAAAGGAGTACAAACTGCTTTAGATGCGGTTTGTCGTTACCTGCCTTCTCCAATTGATTTGGAAGATACTGTAGGTACAGATCCTGAAACTGGTGAAACCATTACTCGTAAGCCAGATCCAAAAGCACCATTTGCTGCTTTGGCTTTCAAAATTATGACCGATCCTTTCGTAGGTCGTTTGGCATTCTTCCGTTGTTATTCTGGTCACTTAGATGCGGGTTCTTATGTATTGAATGTAAGAAGTGGTAAGAAAGAGCGTATCAGCCGTATCATGAAGATGTTTGCTAATAAGCAAAACCCAATTGATTTCATTGAAGCAGGAGATATTGCTGCTGCAGTAGGTTTCAAGGAAATTAAAACTGGAGATACTTTATGTGATGAAAAACATCCAATTACTTTGGAGAATATGTTTATTCCAGAACCAGTTATCGCTATTGCTGTTGAGCCTAAAACTCAAGCAGACGTTGATAAAATGGGTATGGCCATTGCTAAATTGGTAGAAGAAGATCCTACTTTGCGTGTAAATACTGATGAAGATACAGGTCAAACAATTCTTCGCGGAATGGGTGAGTTGCACTTAGAGATCATCATCGATCGTATGCGCAGAGAATTTAAAGTAGAAGTGAACCAAGGAGCTCCTCAGGTTGCTTATAAAGAATCATTTGGTAAAACCATTGAGCACAGAGAAGTGTTGAAGAAACAGTCTGGTGGTCGTGGTAAGTTTGCCGATATTCAATTTGAGATCGGACCTGCAGATGAAGAGTGGATGAAAACAAATGAAGGAAAACATTTCCAATTTGTGAATGATTTATTTGGTGGATCAATCCCTAAAGAATTTGTTCCTGCTATTCAGAAAGGTTTTGAAACTTCAATGACAACAGGTGTATTGGCTGGTTACCCAGTGAATAATATGAAAGTACGTGTGTATGATGGAAGCTACCATGATGTGGATTCTGATGCAATGAGTTTTGAATTATGTGCAAAGGGCGGTTTCCGTGAAGCTGGCCGTAAAGCAAAACCAACATTGTTAGAGCCAATCATGAAAGTGGAAGTGTTAACTCCAGACCAATACATGGGTGATGTTACCGGTGACTTGAACCGTCGTAGAGGTATGTTAGAAGGAATGGACAGCCGTGCAAACCTTCAGGTAATCAAAGCGAAAGTTCCTTTGAGTGAAATGTTTGGTTATGTAACCCAATTACGTTCATTGAGTTCTGGTCGTGCAACTTCAACTATGGAATTCTCACACTATTCTCCTGCACCAAATAACGTGGCAGAAGAGATCATTGCTAAGAGCAAGGGTAAGGTGAAGATAGAAGACTGATCATAAGAATCAATAAATTAAGTTAAAACCCTCTCTTTCAGTGAAAGAGAGGGTTTTTTGCAATACTGAGGAAGAGGTCCACGCCAATCCTCTAAAAGATTTGCAGAGACCAAACTTTTGTAGATGATTCTCTTTCAGTGAAAGAGAGGGCTTTTTGTTATACTAAGGATGAGATCCAAGCAACCATCTAAAAGATTTGCAGAGACCAAACTTTTGTAGATGATTCTCTTTCAGTGAAAGGAAAGGGTTTTTGCATTTAAGGTATTAGGTGCAACTATACTACTGATAATTAGAAAGTAAAAGAGAGGTTTTTAAAAAAACTAATCTTTTTATATTTAAAATATTCGTTATATAAATTGAATTTTAGGGCATATTTTTATGTTAGAAGTCTATTTCGGCAATTTATTTTACCAAATCCTAAAAAAAGACCGAAAAAAAACAATAAAAACTTGTCTATTCCATTGCAGCTACTTACCTTTGCAACCCCAACGTAAAAATTGGTTTTTGACTATGTCTCAGCGAATCAGAATTAAATTACAATCATACGATCACAATCTTGTAGATAAATCTGCAGAAAAGATCGTAAAGACAGTACGCAGTACAGGTGCAGTAGTTACAGGACCTATTCCTTTGCCTACACACAAAAGAATTTTTACTGTTTTGCGTTCACCACACGTGAACAAGAAGAGCCGTGAGCAGTTTCAATTAGCTACGCACAAGCGTCTTTTGGATATCTACACTTCTTCTTCTAGAACAGTAGATGCGTTGAGTAAGTTAGATCTTCCTTCAGGAGTGGAGGTTGAAATCAAAGCATAACACCCCGACCCCTAAAGGGGAGAGGATAGCTCTTATAAATTATTATCATCTGCCAACTTCCTTCGGGAAATAAAGCAGCTCTGAGCAAAAGAAAATTCACTTCCAATGCCCCCTTTAGAGGGATAGGAGGTGGGACATATAAACAGGCCCTTCGAGGTTTGTTTACTACTGGTACTTCCTCTTCTCAAATTGTTGAGAAAACAACGGAAAAGGTCGGTAGCAAACAAGGATTGAATTCCGATTTCATCATCGGAATGTCCTCACAACCATGCGGGGCATAAACCGCAAACGATGAAAGGAATTATTGGAAAAAAAATCGGCATGACCAGCATCTTCGCTGCTGATGGCAAGCAAACTGCTTGTACCATTATCGAAGCTGCTCCGAATACCGTTACACAAGTTAAAACACAGGAGACCGATGGTTATTCTGCTGTTCAATTAGGTCTCGGCGACAAGAAAGAAAAACATTCTACAAAGTCCGAGTTAAATCACTACGCAAAAGCACAAACTGCTGCTAAGAAATTTGTAAAAGAATTTCGCAACTACTCAATAGAAAAGAATTTAGGAGACACAGTAACATTAGACATCTTCGAAGAAGGTGATAGTGTTGAGATTGTTGGAACTACCAAAGGAAAAGGTTTCCAGGGTGTTGTAAAGCGCCATGGTTTCTCTGGAGTTGGTGAAGCATCTCATGGTCAGCATGACCGTCAGCGTGCACCAGGTTCTATTGGTGGATCTTCTTACCCTGCGAGAGTATTCAAAGGAATGAGAATGGCTGGCCGTATGGGCGGTGACCGTGTAAAAATGAAAGGTTTGAAAGTGGTTAAAATATTTCCAGAGAAGAACTATATCCTTATCAGTGGATCTGTACCAGGTAATAATGGTTCAATCGTTTTAATCCAGAAATAATCACCAGTTTAAAAGAATGATCATGCAAGTAGATGTATTAGATATAAAAGGACAAAAAACCGGCAGAACAGTTGAGTTACCGCAGGAAATTTTTGGTATCGAGCCAAATGACCACGTAATTTATTTAGCTGTAAAGCAATACTTAGCTGCACGTAGAACAGGAACACATAAAGTAAAAACGCGTGCTGAAGTACAAGGTGCAAGCCGCAAATTACATAAGCAAAAAGGAACAGGTGGCGCTCGTAAGGGTAATATCCGTAACCCTTTATATAAAGGTGGTGGTACTATTTTTGGACCAAAACCACACTCTTACGATTTCAAATTGAATCGTAAAGTAAAAGATCTTGCTAAAATTTCTGCTTTAAGTCATAAAGCAAAAGACAATGCAATCATTGTTGTTGAAGAAATTTCAATGGCAACTCCTAAAACCAAGCAATTGGTTGAAGTGATGGGTAACTTAAAAGTGTCTGATAAAAAAGCGCTAATTGTTTTACCTGAATACAATGATAATCTTTACCTCAGCACTCGTAATGTGCCAAATGTTGCTAGTACTTTATTAGCCGACATTAATACTTACGACATCATGAATGCTGATGTATTAGTTATAACAGAAAATACTGCTAAAATCTTCGCAGAAGATGAAGCAGCAGCAGTAGCATAATTTAAGTAACGTTTCAATAATCAACAATGAGACAGTCAGAAATTTTAATAAAGCCAATCTTAACTGAGAAAGCAAATGCTCAACAAGAATCGTTGAGAAGATATGCTTTTAAAGTAGATCGCAGAGCGAATAAATTAGAGATCAAAAAAGCAATTGAAGATTTCTATGGTGTGAATGTAACTGATGTTAATACTGCAGTTGCTCCAGGAAAAAACAAAGCTCGTTATACAAAAGCTGGTTTTATTCAAGGAATGAAATCTGCATATAAAAAAGCATTTGTAACAGTTGCTGAAGGAGAAACAATTGATCTTTACGCAAATATTTAATATATAGCCGCGGAGCTGAAAAGTCCGCATTAAACAAAATAAAAATGGCACTAAAAAAGTACAAACCAATTACAGCAGGAACTCGTTGGAGAATTGGTAATGCTTATGCTGAAATCACTACTAATAAGCCTGAGAAGAGTTTATTAGAACCACAAAAGAACACTGCAGGACGTAACTTCCAAGGTCGTCGTGTAATGCGCTATATGGGTGGTGGAAATAAGCAACACTATCGTATTATCGATTTTAAACGAAACAAAAGAGATATCGCTGCTACAGTTGTATCTATTGAATACGATCCTAACCGTACATCTTTTATTGCTTTGTTGCAATATGCTGATGGCGAAAAAAGATACATCATTGCTCCAAACGGTCTTCAAGTAGGTGCAAATGTTATCGCTGGAGATGAAGTTGCTCCTGAAATTGGAAACGCTTTGGTGATGAAGAATATGCCTTTAGGTACTATGATTCACAACATTGAATTACAACCAGGACAAGGTGGTAAAATGGTTAGAAGTGCAGGTACTTCTGCTCAATTAGCCAACAAAGAAGAAAAATACGCAGTATTAAAAATGCCTTCTGGTGAGTTGAGAAAAGTATTGATCAATTGTTATGCAACAGTTGGTGTTGTTTCTAACAGCGATCATAACTTGGAAACTGCTGGTAAAGCTGGAAAGAATCGTTGGAAAGGTATTCGCCCTCGTGTTCGTGGTGTTGCCATGAACCCTGTAGATCATCCGATGGGTGGTGGTGAAGGTAAAGCTTCTGGTGGTCATCCTCGTAGCAGAACTGGTAAGTATGCTAAAGGAGAGAAGACAAGAACCAAAGGAAAAGGAAGCGATAAATTGATCATCCAACGCAGAGACGGAAAAAAATTGGCTAAGTAATTAGCAGGTAACTAAATAAATAATAGACCAGTAAACAAAATTAATTATGGGTCGTTCGATTAAAAAAGGTCCTTACGTAGACGCAAACTTAGAAGGTAAGATTGTTGCAATAAACGATGGCAAGGTGAAGAAGAATGTTATCAAAACCTGGAGTCGCCGCAGCACTATTACTCCTGATTTTGTTGGACATACTTTTGCAGTGCACAACGGTAACAAGTTTATCCCTGTTTATGTAACAGAATTCATGGTAGGTCATAAATTAGGTGAATTTTCTCCTACCAGAAATTTCAGAGGACACGCAGGAACTAAAAAATAATATAGTTAGGATTGACTATTGATCATGGAAATTTATTTCTAGAAATCAATAACAGTTCAAACTTCAAACAAAAAAAGAAATGGAAGCAGTAGCTAAACTGAACAATTATCCGACAGGGCCGCGTAAGATGCGCCTGTTAGCCGATGTGATCCGTGGAATGGAAGTAGAAAAAGCTTTGGCAATTCTAGAATTCCACCCACAGCACAATGCCACTCCATTGGCAAAACTGTTGAAAAGTGCAATCAGCAACTGGGAACAGAAAAACAATGGTGCAAGTGCTGCTGATAGCAGCTTGGTGGTTAAAACCGTATTTGTAGATGGTGGCAGAGTGTTAAAGCGCATGCGCCCAGCACCTCAAGGCCGTGGTTACAGAGTACGTAAGCGCAGCAACCATGTAACATTAATCGTAGATTCTAAAACTAATTAGTAAAACCATTATATGGGTCAGAAAGCAAATCCAATTGGTAACAGGTTAGGCATCATCCGCGGATGGGACAGTAACTGGTATGGTAGTAAGAAAGACTATGCATCCAAACTGATCGAAGATCATAAGATCCGTACCTACTTGAGTGCCCGTATCAACAAAGGTGGTATCGCAAAGATTGTAATCGAGCGTACACTAGGTAAATTGATTGTAACTATTCATACTTCTAAACCAGGTATCATCATCGGAAAAGGTGGTAACGAGGTTGATCGTATCAAAGAAGAGTTGAAGAAGTTAACCGGTAAGGAAGATGTTCAGATTAATATTCTGGAGATCCGCAGACCTGAACTTGATGCAACAATTGTAGGTGATACAATTGCTCGTCAAATTGAGAACCGTATCAACTTCAAACGTGCTACTAAAATGGCGATCGCTTCTACACTTCGTATGGGTGCAGAAGGTATCAAAGTAAAATTAAGTGGTCGTTTAGGTGGATCTGAAATTGCTCGTAGCGAAGAGTTTAAACAAGGACGTACTCCATTACATACTTTCCGTATGGATATTGATTATGCCAATGTATTTGCTCAAACTGTATACGGTAAAATCGGTATCAAAGTATGGATCTGTAAAGGTGAAGTACTAGGTAAGCGTGAATTGAATCCAAACTTTGTTGGTGGAAAGAACGACATGAGTGATAGAAGAGACAGCAGACCAGGAGGAGATGATAGAAGACCAGGTGGAGATAGAAGAGATGACAGAAGAGGCGGTGGAAGAGGTGGAGAGCGCAGAAATTAATAATAATAAGTTTCAATTAATCGGAATAAAATTTCCGGTGACAAAAAAACTACAAAATGTTACAGCCGAAAAGAAGTAAACATAGGAAGCAACAAAAAGGACGCATTCGCGAAGTTGCAAAGCGCGGTACAGCAATATCATTCGGATCTTTTGCCTTAAAAGCTTTAGAGCCAATTTGGTTAACTAACCGTCAGATCGAGTCTGCTCGTCAGGCAATGACTCGTGCAATGAAGCGTGAAGGAAATGTATGGATCAGAATTTTCCCTGATAAAATCATTACTCGTAAACCTGCAGAAGTGAGGATGGGTAAAGGTAAGGGTAACCCTGAGTTTTGGGCAGCAGTTGTTGAACCAGGACGCATCATTTTTGAATGTGATGGTGTTACAGAAGCTGTAGCAAAAGAAGCGATGGGATTAGCAGCACAAAAACTGCCTATCGCAACAAAATTTGTAATCAGAAGAGATTTGCAAGCATAACCAAAAAAAGAAATTGCAATGGCTAATAAAAAAACATACGAATTCAACAAAAACCTAAAGGATCTTACAGTGGTAGATCTTAAGGCTAAGATCCAAGAAGATCAGTTGAGATTAAAAAAATTGGAGTTTGCTCACGCAATTTCTCCATTGGAAAATCCAATGAATATTCGCGGTCTTCGTAGAGACATCGCCCGTTTAAAAACGGAATTGACCAAAAAAGAAATGGGTGTTTAAACCATAAATTAAAAACAATGGAAGAAAGAAATTTGCGTAAAACAAGAACAGGGATCGTTACCAGCGATAAGATGGATAAAACCATTACTGTTGCGGTTGAAAGAAAAGTAAAACACCCTATCTATGGTAAGTTCGTAAAGAAAACTACCAAGTTCCATGCTCATGATGAAAAAGGAGAGTGTACTATTGGTGATGTAGTAAAGATCATGGAAACTCGTCCGCTTAGTAAAACAAAGCGTTGGAGATTGGTTGAAGTAGTTGAAAAAGCGAAATAAATATATTTCTGATTTGAGGTTTGAGATTTATAAAAAATCAAATCTGAAATTTAAAAATTTTCAAATTAAATAAAATGATTCAGCAAGAGAGCAGATTAAACGTAGCCGACAACAGCGGAGCTAAAGAAGTACTTTGTATTAAAGTACTTGGTAACAGCGGACAGGACTATGCTAAAATTGGCGATAAGATTGTTGTAACCGTGAAAGATGCTATCCCTGCAGGAGGCGTTAAAAAAGGAACAGTTTCTAAAGCAGTTATTGTTCGTACTAAAAACAAGCTTCGCAGAAAAGATGGTTCTTACATTCGTTTCGACGACAACGCTGTAGTGTTATTAAACACATCAGATGAGCCGCGCGGCACACGTATATTCGGACCAGTAGCAAGAGAATTGCGTGATAAAGGATACATGAAGATTATTTCTCTTGCTCCTGAAGTATTATAAAAAAAGCTAAAAGCTAAATAAAATGAGTACAAGATTTAAAGCCAAATTCAGCATCAAAAAAGGTGATACCGTAGTGGTAATTACTGGAGATGATAAGGATTTGAAAAAGCCAAGGAAAGTGTTGGAAGTAATTCTAGATAAAGGTCGTGTAGTGGTTGAAGGAGTGAACATTGTTACTAAACACACAAAACCGTCAGCTCAAAATACCAAAGGTGGTATCGTTAAAGTTGAAGCGCCAATTAACATTAGTAACGTTATGTTATGGGATGCTAAAACAAGTGAACCAACTAAAGTTAAGCGCACACGTGAAACTGGTAAATTAATACGTATATCTAAAAAATCTGGGGAGGTAATCAAATAATGAGTACTGAAAAATATACACCAAGATTAGCAACTAAGTACACCAAAGAAGTTGTACCTGCTTTAATGAAGAAGTTTTCTTACAAAACTGTAATGCAAGCTCCTAAATTATCAAAAATCTGTATTAACCGTGGTGTTAACGGAGCGGTAACAGATAAAAAATTAGTAGATATTGCTGTTGATGAATTAAACACCATCACTGGTCAGAAAGCAGTTCCTACAATGTCTAAGAAAGATATTTCAAACTTTAAATTACGTAAGGGAATGCCAATTGGTGCCCGCGTAACTTTAAGAGGAGAAAAAATGTATGAATTCCTAGACAGATTGGTTTCTGTTGCGTTGCCACGTGTACGTGACTTCAAAGGAATCAGCGATAAAGCTTTTGACGGAAGAGGTAATTACACATTAGGTGTTACTGAACAAATCATTTTCCCTGAAATCGATATCGATAAAGTAAATAAGATCACTGGATTAGACATCACATTTGTAACAAGTGCAAATACCAATGAAGAAGCATATGAATTGCTTAAAGAATTGGGAATGCCGTTCAAAGGAACCAAGAAAGATTAATTAAACACCCAATAAAATTATGGCAAAAGAATCAGTAAAAGCCAGACAAAGAAAGCGCGAAAAAATGGTAGCTCAGTATGCTGAAAAGCGTGCAGCTCTTAAAGCAGCAGGAGATTACGCTGGTTTAGATCTACTACCTAAAAACGCTTCACCGGTTCGTTTAAAAAACCGTTGTCAGCTTACAGGAAGACCTAAAGGTTATATGCGTTACTTCGGTTTGTCTAGGATTATGTTCCGCGACATGGCTTTGAACGGTATGATTCCAGGTGTTAAAAAAGCAAGCTGGTAGTATCCAGTTTGGTAAACAAAATTTAGAACTAGTATAATAATAATAATATGGTAACTGATCCTATAGCAGACTTCTTAACTAGAATTCGTAATGCTCAGTTGGCTGGTCATAGACTGGTTGAAATTCCTGCTTCTAATTTAAAGAAGCGTTTAACAGAGATTTTGTATGATCAAGGTTATATCTTGAAATACAAATTCGAAGATGATAACAAGCAAGGTTTGATTAAGATCGCATTGAAATACGATCCTAATACAAAAGTGCCTGCTATACGTTCTTTGGAAAGAGTTAGCCGTCCTGGTTTACGCCAGTATGCTAAGCCTGCAGAAATTAAGCGTGTAATCAATGGATTAGGTGTAGCTATTTTGAGTACTTCAAAAGGAGTGCTTACTGATAAGCAAGCAAAAGCGCAGAATGTGGGTGGTGAAGTGTTGTGTTATATTTCATAAATTAATGGTTCTGACAATTAAGCCTCTTAGTCGTGGCTGAACACAGAACTAAGTTCATCATAAAATAAAAAATCGACTATGTCTCGTATAGGTAAACAACCGGTAGTTATTCCAAATGGAGTTACCCTTTCAATCGGCAACGACAATGTTGTTACGGTTAAAGGACCTAAAGGTGTATTAACAGAAGCAATTGATAGAGATATCAAAGTAGAAATAGCGGATGGTCAAATGACTTTTGTACGTCCAACCGATCAAATTCGTCACCGCGCAATGCATGGTTTATACCGTTCATTGGTGAGCAATATGGTAAAGGGTGTAACTGAAGGTTATACAAAAGAATTAGAATTAGTAGGGGTAGGTTATAAAGCCGCTAATACTGGAAATGTATTGGATCTTTCATTAGGATATTCTCACAATATCATTTTTGAAATTCCTAGTGAATTGAAAGTATCAACTACTACTGAAAAAGGGCAGAACCCTAAAATCTTCTTAGAAGGAATCGACAAGCAATTGATCGGCCAGGTAGCTGCTAAATTACGCAGCTTACGTAAACCTGAACCATACAAAGGAAAAGGTGTTAAATACGCTGGTGAAATCTTAAGAAGAAAAGCAGGTAAAGCAGCAGGTAAATAAACCCCCTAACCCCCTGAAGGGGGAACTGGGTAAGACATAAATAAATTTTATAAAACTTCGACTCCCCTATAGGGGTCGGGGGTAAATAAACAACAATGGGTAAATTAATTCAAAGGCAGAAAATCAGATACCGCATTCGTAAGAAAGTAGCTGGTACAGCTGTAAAGCCTCGCCTAGCGGTATACAGAAGCAATGCAGATATCTATGCTCAATTGATTGATGATGATAATGGAGTTACATTGGTAGCTGCATCTTCTAGAGATAAAGATATTGCTGCACAAAAAATCACTAAAACAGAGAAATCTAAATTAGTAGGTGCAGCGGTTGCTACAAAAGCACTTGCACTAGGCTTAAGTGGTTGTGTATTTGACAGAGGTGGAAACTTATATCACGGTCGTGTGAAATCTGTTGCAGATGGTGCAAGAGAAGGTGGATTACAATTTTAATTTGCTAACAACAATTAATCGCTCAATAAATGTCTAAAGTAAGCGTAAATAAAGTAAAAGCGGGTGGCGACATCGAACTTAAAGATAAAGTAGTTGCTATTAACCGTGTGGTTAAAACCACAAAGGGTGGACGTACATTTAGCTTTTCTGCACTTGTAGTTGTAGGAAATGAAAATGGTGTAGTTGGCCAAGGTTTAGGAAAAGCAAAAGAAGTACAAGAAGCAATTGCAAAAGGTATTGAAGATGCTAAGAAAAATCTAGTTAAAGTACCGATCATGCACGGAACTATTCCTCACGAACAGTGGGCAAAAGAAGGTGCTGCAAAAGTATTGATTAAGCCAGCTGCTCATGGAGCGGGTGTAATCGCAGGAGGTAGCATGCGTTCTGTATTAGAAAGCGCTGGTGTTACTGACGTATTAGCAAAAAGTTTAGGTTCTGCTAATCCACACAATGTGGTTAAAGCTACAATCAAAGCTTTGAGTTTGTTAAGAGAGCCTGTACAAGTTGCAAAAGGTCGTAGCATTAAGTTGAGCAAAGTATTTAACGGGTAAAAAACCACCCCCTAACCCCCTAAAGGGGGAACTAGGATAATTAATCATAAAAAAAATAGTCCGCGTTTGTCGGATTTGGGTTATGAAAAAAATTAAGATCACACAAATAAAAAGCGGAATCGACAGATCTGAGCGTCAAAAACAAACATTGATTGCCTTGGGTTTGAAGAAATTAAACGCAACAAAAGAAGTTGAAGCAACTCCTCAAATTTTGGGAATGGTTAATAAAGTTAGCCATTTAGTGAAAGTTGAAGAAGTAGCTTAAGAGAATTAAGAAAGATGAATTATAAAAGATGAATTAAGAAACATGAAATTTCATAATTCATCTTTCTAATTTCATATTTTCTCTTTCATATTTCTTCTTTCCTATTTCATAATTATCAATTAGCGAGGGGTGATACCCCGTAAGTTCAAAATCAATATAAAATGAAACTACACAACTTAAAACCTGCAGAAGGTTCAGTAAAAAAAGCAATCAGAATTGGTAGAGGTGAGGCATCTGGTAAAGGTGGTACATCTACAAAAGGTAATAAAGGTGGTCAAAGCCGTGCAGGTTATAAAAGCAAAATGGGTCATGAAGGTGGTCAGATGCCTATTCAGCGTCGTATCCCTAAGCGTGGATTTAAAAATATCAATCGCATAGAATACAAAGTATTTAACCTTGGTCAATTGGATCAATTGGTAGAAAAATACGGATTTACAGAAGTTTCTTTAGAAAACTTATATATCAATGGTTTGATCAACAGAACCGATCGTGTAAAAGTATTGGCTCATGGTGAATTGAAAGCTAAATTGAGCTTCAAAATCAATGCAATCAGTGATAAAGCAAAAGCAGCTATTGAAGCTGTAGGTGGTTCAGTAGAGATTATCAAATAATTTTACTGTAAATTGCCAGACGCATTTGATATGCGTCTTTTTGGTTTTTAAGTTTTAATGCCATAATTAAGCGAAGTGAAAAAATTAGTTGAAACTTTTAAGAATATTTGGACCATCGAAGAGTTACGTAATAAAATACTCGTAACACTTGCTTTGGTTTTGACTTACAGAGTAGGTACTCATATTGTATTGCCTGGTATAGATCCTAACAAAATTGAAGCAGCCATGGCCGCTTCAAAAAGTAATGGTCTTTTAGGCATTTTTGATATGTTTGCCGGAGGTGCATTTTCACAAGCATCTATTCTTGCTCTTGGAATCATGCCTTATATTTCTGCTTCTATCTTTATGCAATTGATGACCATCTTGGTTCCTCAATTACAAAAAGTACAAAAAGAAGGAGAAAGTGGTCGTAAGAAAATTAACCAATGGACTCGTTACCTAACTGTTATAGTAACTGCTTTCCAAGCAGGTGCCTATGTAGCTTATTTAAATAGCCCAGGGTATGCTGAAGCAATCTTGCCAGCATATAAAGCGTATTTCTGGTTTTCTACAGTAATCACTTTAACAGCAGGTACATTATTTGTAATGTGGTTGGGTGAAAGAATTCAGGATAAAGGTTTGGGAAATGGTACTTCTATCATTATCATGGTAGGTATCTTAGCTCGTTTACCACAATCGATTATTCAAGAATTTGGAGCTAAAGGAGTAAGTGGTGGCGGTGGTTTATTAATTTTCTTAATTGAAATTGCCATCCTAGTTACCATTATCATGGGTCTGATTATTTTGGTACAAGGAGTTAGAAAGATTCCGGTGAATTATGCCAAACAAATTATTGGAAACAAACAATTTGGTGGTGCAAGACAATTCTTACCTGTTAAAGTAAATAGTGCTGGTGTAATGCCGATCATTTTTGCACAAGCAATTATGTTCTTGCCAACTTTAGCATCATTTACCAATTTAGATTCTGCACAGGGTATTGTAAAAATCTTCAATGATCATAGCAATGTTTGGTACATGGTTATCTATTCAGTGATGGTGATCGGATTTACTTTCTTATACACTGCATTGATATTTAATCCTAAGCAAATTGCTGAAGACCTTAAACGCAATAACGGATTTATTCCTGGTGTTCGTCCTGGTCAACCAACTGCAGATTATATTGGAGCAATTATGGATAGAATTACATTACCAGGAGCTATATTTTTAGCATTGGTGGGTATTTTACCGGGCTTTGCTCAGCGTTTAGGTGTAACTCAAGGATTCAGTTCTTTCTTTGGTGGAACATCTCTGTTGATCATGGTAGGTGTTGTATTAGATACATTGCAACAAATAGAGACTTATTTATTAATGAGACAATACGATGGTTTAATGAAGAGTGGAAGAGTGCAAGGAAGGCAGACTGTTTCTTCATCTTCTATTTAATGATATTTATTTACGAACTTTGTAAACCTGTTTGGCCTTGCTAAACAGGTTTATTTTTTAACATGACCAGAAGGAATAAAATGATTATATACAAAACAGATGCAGAAGTGGCAATGATGAAAGAAGCAGCCTTATTGGTAAGTAAAACACTTACACAGGTAGCAACTGAATTAAAGCCAGGCATGAATACATTGCAGATTGATGAATTATGTTCAACCTATATCAAAGACCATAAAGCGGTTTCTTCATTTTTAAATTACAGAGGATATCCATTTACGATTTGTGCATCGGTAAACGATGTGGTAGTGCATGGATTCCCCGATAAAACTCCATTAAAAGATGGAGATATTGTTTCCATAGATATGGGCGTTATTCTGAATGGCTGGCATGGAGATCATGCATATACATTTATAATTGGAGAAGCTGCACCAGAAGCGATACAATTGGTGAAGATTACCAAAGAATCTCTATACAAAGGGATTGAAAAAGCAATCATCAATAATCGAATAGGTGATATCTCATATGCTATTCAAGAACATACTGAGATCAAACATGGATATGGTGTAGTGAGAGAATTAGTAGGGCATGGTTTAGGAAGAAGCTTACACGAAGATCCACAAATGCCCAATTATGGAAAGCGTGGTTCTGGTCCAAAGCTAAAAGAAAATTTAGTATTGGCCATTGAGCCGATGATTAACTTAGGTACCAAAGATGTGTATACCGAAGATGATGGCTGGACAGTCAGAACGCGTGATGGAAAAGTTTCGGTACATTTTGAACACGATGTTTGTGTAAAAAGAAACAAGGCTTTAATATTATCTGATTACAGCATAATTGAAGCTGCTGAAAAGGCAAATGCCAATTTAAATTCCAGTTATTATTCAATCTAAACAAATAGTTTACTGCCATGAAAAAGACAGTTGTATTATTCATGATTTTTAGTGCCTTTATTGCAAAAGCACAAAACAACGAAGCAACCATTCTTAAAAAAGAATTAGAATCAAAAACAATTGCAAAAGATCCTAAAGACACTGCCAATAAAACATGGAAAAGAGGTGGATTTTTTTCATTGAATTTATCACAGAGTTCTTTATCCAACTGGGCTGCTGGTGGAGAAGATTATGCTTTCTCGGTTAATACTGCATTTAGTGGTTTTGCTTATTATAAAAAAGGTAAACATAGTTGGGATAATACCGTTAATATTAATCTGGGATATATCAACAATACCAGTTTAGGGGCAAGAAAAAATGATGACCGATTTGATATTGTATCTAAATATGGTCGTGAAATAAACGCTAAATTAAATTTTAGTACACTCTTTAATTTAAGATCACAATTTTTTGATGGATATAATTTTCCAACAGCAACAACACAGGTATTAAACTCTGCTTTCATGGCGCCGGGATATATTTTGTTAGGTACCGGTTTGGATTATAAGCCTGTGAAAAATTTATCTATTTTCTTTTCACCATTAACTGCTCGTTGGGTTATTGTAAACAATGATAGCTTATCTAAGGTAGGTGCATATGGTGTTGCTCCAGGTTCAAAAAGTTTATTTCAAATTGGTGCATTTGCTTCCATCAATTATAAAGCCAATATCAATAAGAATGTTAGTTATATTGGAAGATTGGATATGTATTCCGATTACATAAAAAATCCACAGAATGTTGCCATCAATATGAACAACTTATTTGCTGTTAAAATATCCAATGTACTTTCTGTTACCTATAGTTTAGATTTAATTTATGATGATAATGTTCGTTTATTTGGGCCAACAAAAGATGCTCCACGTTTACAAACAAAATCAATCATCGGTGCAGGCTTATTGGTTAAATTATAAGTAATTTGGTTTGCTTTTGGTACCTTACTACAAAATATCAATATGCATAAAATCGGATTTGTTTTTTGTTGTTGTTTTTTCTTTTTATTCGCTAATGCTCAATCTTCAGAAACACTAAAGATCAGGTCGGTTAGAGAACAACAAGAAAGCGTATGGATGAAAGAGTATTTGTCTTTTTTATCTATTCCAAATATTGCAATTGATACTATCGGATTAAAGCAGAATGCATATTTCATCATGAATATGATGAAGCAAAGAAATATTGCTAATGTGCAATTGCTCAACGCCAATTCAAAAAATGTTGCACCAGCTATCTATGGTGAGGTGAATACTCCGGGTGCTACTAAAACGCTCATCTTCTATGCACATTATGATGGTCAGCCAGTTGACCCTTCGCAATGGGCAAAGGGTTTAAATCCATTCAAACCAACCATGGTGAATGGCTCTCTAGAAAATGGAGCACAGATTGTTGCAGTTGATGAAAATGCAAAATCTTTTAATCCAGATTGGAGAATTTATGGGAGAGCAGCTTCTGATGATAAAGCCGGCGTTATGGCCATATTATCTGCTTATGAAGCAATGGTAAAAGCAGGGTTTACACCACAGAATAATCTTAAATTTTTTTTTGAAGGAGAAGAAGAAGCTGGTTCAACGCATTTAGCAGAAATATTCCAAATACATCAATCAATATTACAATCAGATGGCTGGATTATTTGTGATGGACCAGTTCATCAATCAGGAAACAAAGCAGTAATTTTTGGCGTTCGAGGAGATGCTCATGTAGACATTACATTGTATGGTCCAAGCCGCCCTTTACATAGTGGACATTATGGTAACTGGGCTCCTAACCCAGGAATGAAGTTAGCAAAATTATTAGCTTCAATGAAAGATGAGAAAGGACGAGTAGCCATCAAAGGATTTTATGATGATACTAGGCCCCTCACTATTGAAGAGAAAAAAGCATTGGCAGCTATTCCTCCAGTTGGAGCGAAAATGAAAAAAGAATTAAAATTTATCAATGAGGAAATGGAAGGGTTGAGTTTAGAGGAAGCCATACTCATACCTTCATTAAATATCAATGGAATGCAAAGCGGTAATATCGGCAGTAAAGCAAGCAATGTTATTCCTATCTCAGCTTCAGCCGTGTTAGATTTACGATTAGTTCCGGGAAATGATTATCGGAAACAGCAACAAAAAGTGATTGATCATATCAAAGGTCAGGGATATTATATAACTTATAGTGAACCCACTGAATTAGAAAGAACGCAACATGCTAATATTGCTAAAATCAAATTAAGTGATGGGTATAATGCACAAAGAACTTCCTTGAGTTTGCCCTTTGCACAAAATGTGGTGAATGCAATAAAAACAACCACAAAAGATCCTGTTGTGTTATTACCTTCAATGGGTGGAAGTTTGCCTTTGTTTATTTTTGAAAAAGAATTGAAAGCAATTACAATAACAGTTCCAATAGCCAACCACGACAATAATCAACACGCAGAAAATGAAAATATTCGAATCCGTAATTTATGGAACGGTATTGAAACCATGGCTGCCATTATGATGATGAAATAAAATGAATCCCCAAAAATTAATTATTATAGGTGGTGGAGCTGCGGGATTTTTCTGCGCAGTGAATGCTGCAAGGTTAAACCCTGCTTTAAAAGTTATTTTATTAGAGAAATCTGCAAAACTATTGTCTAAAGTAAAAGTAAGTGGTGGCGGGAGATGTAACACTACTCATGCCTGTTTTGAAATTCCTTTGTTGGTTAAAAAATATCCAAGAGGGGAACAATTTTTAAAAAAAGCTTTTCATTTATTTGATACCAATAATACCATTGAATGGTTTGCTGAAAGAGGAGTGATGCTGCATACAGAATCAGACGGAAGGATGTTTCCCGTAAGTAATTCTTCTCAAACCATTATCGATTGTTTATTGAAAGAGGCCAATAAGTATAAAGTAGAAATACTAGTGCAAACCGAAGTTCAAACTATTGCTAAAAGCAATAATCAGTTTGAATTATTGGTCACTGGTTCAAAAAAAATGATTGCCGATTATGTTTGCATTGCTTGTGGAGGTTATCCTAAAACGGAAATGTTTCAATGGTTAACAAAAACGGGTCATTCAATTAATAATCCTGTTCCCTCATTATTTACTTTTAATATTCCTAAACATCCAATTACTGAATTAATGGGTTTGAGTGTACCCAATGCTAAAGTAAAAGTTGCAGGAACAAAATTAGTTGAAGAAGGTCCTTTGTTAATTACACACTGGGGATTGAGTGGTCCTGTAATACTCAAATTATCTGCATGGGGTGCAAGGCAATTGGCTGATATGAATTATCATTTCTCTATTTTAGTGAATTGGTTGGGAACTACCAATGAGGCTGAACTTCGTCAGGATTGGAGTGGGTATAGAGAGCAGTATTCATCCAATAAAATTGGGAATAAACAACCCTTCGAATTGCCCAATCGTTTATGGTCATTTTTATTGACAATAGCTGGAATAAATGCTGATACTCGTTGGGGAGAATTAAAATCCGCAGAGCAAAACAAATTAATTCAATTGCTCACCAATCATACATTTGAAGTAAAAGGCAAAACAACTTTTAAAGAGGAATTTGTAACTGCAGGCGGCATTCAACTCAATGAAATTAATCCCCAAACGATGGAAAGTAAATTGCAGCCTAATTTATTTTTCGCCGGAGAAATTATGGATGTAGATGGAGTTACAGGAGGATTTAATTTTCAAAATGCATGGACAAGCGGTTGGATTGCAGCCAATACGATTGCATCAAGAATTATATAAAATAAAAACCCCACATTGCTGTAGGGTTTTTACACTTTACTATCCTTTCTTCTTTACTTCTTTTTTGGTTTCTGAAGTTTTTGCTTTCGCCTCTTTTTCTTTGTTCTCTTTATAACGCATATCAGGAGTGCCGTCTGCTTTTTTAGGTCCTGCAGCTTTGGCTTTTTCTTGATTTTCTTTATAGCGCATGTCGGGTGTTCCATCCGCTTTTTTCTTCACTTCTTTACTCTGTTCTTTTGCTTTATCTGCAGTTTTGTTTTGTGCAAATGCAGTGCTAAAAGAACCAGCGAAAATCAATAGCGCAACAATCAATTTTTTCATATAAATGTTTTAGACAATTAAATTAATTAAAAAGGATCTTACCCCTTTGTTTTTAGCTTTAAAATTTTCTTAAATCTCTTCTCCTTCTACCCATGCAATAAACAATTTATAACCTAGTGCAAAAATAACAGCGCCAGTAAATAGACCGATAAATCCAGAAAAGATGAACCCCCCTAAAGATCCTATTAACAATATAGGCATTGGTACAACTGATCCTTTCGAAAGTAACCAGGGTTTGATGATATTGTCTGAAATGCCTACTAATAACATCCAAACGGTTAAAGCAATTGCGGTTATAGAACTCAAAGAAGTCCAGGCGTAAATGATAACGCCAAGGGTAACAGGTAGCATTCCAATCTGGGTAATTCCAAGAATAAAACAAAACAGTGTAAGCAATCCTGCAGCTGGAATTCCAGCAGCAAAAAAACCTAAAGCGGCTAAACTGGTTTGAATAATCGTTACACCAAACACGCCTTTCACAACACTTCTGATAGTAGATGCAGCAATACTTGTCATATCCGATTTAATAGGACCCATTAACCGATGAAATAATTTTCTAGAGAATGTAGAAGCATGATCAGTGAAAGCCAGAAAAATTCCGCTGATGATAATGGAGAATAGAAAAACAAACACGCCTTTACCTGCACTTGCTATTACATCAAGAGATACATTGATTATTTTAGTGGTTATTTCGGGGTTCTTTTGAAAGACCAATTCAATATTGGAATTAGCATCGGTCCAAATAGTATGCAATTTTGATCCTATAAATGGCAAGGATTTTACTTTTTCCGGAACTACAGGTAAATTGAGTTCATGTTTGCTGTAGGCCGATGTAAGGAGCTGTACTTCATCCGCCATTTTTACACTTAAGAAAGCAGCAGGAATAATAACAATCAATAAGAGAATCAAGGTAAGAATGATTGCGGCGAGGTTTTCCCTGCCTTTCAATATTTTTTTTAGGTGATGATAAGCAGGATAAATAGCCACTGCTAATATACAGCCCCATAAAATGGGCGTGATAAATGGCTCTATGATTTTGAAACACCAACCAAACAGCAGTATCAGGGCAATTAATCGGACAACAATTTCTATGATGTTTCTAGAGGAAATGGTTGAATTCGAAGGATTGGGTTCCATGTAAATTTTATTAGGTTCAGGAATAAATGTACAGAATTCATATTATTTTGGTAAATTAGGTTTAAAATTTGCTTTATGCGAAAAGTAAGTCACATACTCTCTAGAAAAGGCAATCAGGTAGTAAGTGTAAGCCCAGATACTACTGTAATACAAGCTTTGCAAATAATGTCGGAAAAAAATATAGGGTCTTTAGTGGTCCTAAAAAACGATCAATTCGCGGGTATTCTTACCGAACGTGATTATTCCCGAAAAGTTATTTTAATGGGAAGACATTCAAGTGAAACTCCTGTCAGCGAAATCATGACCAGCGATTTTCCGCCAGTATTGTTAACTGATACTGTAGAAAAGTGTATGCAATTAATGTCTTCTAAGCATATTCGCTATCTGCCAGTAATTGATCAGGGACATTTAGCCGGAATTATTTCCATCAATGATGTGGTAACAGAAACCATTTTGAACCAGCAGGAAACCATTTCTCAGTTACAAAACTATATACAGTCTTAATACATATATTAATGCAATAATTATTATATTTAGAGCCAACAAAAGCAATGAATATGAAAATTGGCTTATGGAGCTATTTAGCTTTAAGTGCTTGTTTTATTTCAGTACAATCCTGTAAAGAGAAAAAAGCAGATGCAGCCGCATTAATTCCTGAAGTAAATGTGGTGGAAGTGGGTAAAAAAACGGTTCCTTTTTACACAGAATATGTAGGGGAGACATTTGGTAAAGAAGATATTCAAATTCAATCACGTATTGAAGGTTGGATTACATCTATCCATTTCAAAGAAGGTGAATTGGTTCAAAAAGGCCAATTATTATATACCATTGATGATTTGCCAATCAAAAATAAGATTGATCAGGCAGAGGCAAATTTAGCCCAAGCCAATACGGGAAAAGTAAGGAACAAAGCTGAATTGGATCGTGTAGAACCACTCACTCAAATGCATGCCCTGAGTCAAAGGGATCTAGACGCAGCTAAAGCCAATTACCAAGCTTCATTAAGCCAGGTAGATGCTGCAGCCGCTGCTTTACGCAATGCTAAAATTGAATTAAGCTACGCTAGAATTACGGCCCCCATCACTGGAATTATCGGAACATCCAAATATTGGGTAGGAGATTTTATAGGAAAAATTAATACGGGGTCACCATTAAATGTTATTTCATCAGTCAATTCTATTAGGGCAAGATTTTCTATTAGTGAAGATGAGTACCTCAAATTCGCTAAAATGAAAAGGAATAGCAATGCTAAATTATTTGATGAAAATGTTCCTATCGAAATGATCTTAAGTGATGGAACTAAATACAATCAATTAGGCTATATCAATTTAACCAATCGTCAGATTGATCCTGCTACAGGTTCATTGTTGTTACAGGCAATTTTCGATAATCCTCAAGGTTTAATTAAGCCAGGACAATACGTTAAGTTGAAATTAAAGACAGATGAATTTAAAGATGCTTTGTTAGTTCCTCAACAGTCGATCATTCAGTTTCAAAATTTGTTCCAGGTATTTGTTTTGAATGATAGCAACAAAGTGAATCCTGTTGTAGTAAAACCAGGTAAAAGAATCGGCAGCAATTGGATCATTAATGAAGGAGTCAAAGTGGGCGACAAATTAGCGATCATAGGTAATGCTGCTGTTAAGCCTTCAATGCTAGTTAAGCCGACCATGATTCCATGGAATTATGATTCCACATCCCAACAATAATCATCATTTTTTGAACCTCTTTTTATGAGTGAGTTTTTTATACGAAGACCGATAGTTGCAATGGTGATTTCCATTTTCATTGTGATTATGGGTTTATTGACCTTGCAAGGAATTCCTGTTGCCAAATATCCCGATATCACGCCTCCAATGGTGCAAATTTCTGCAACTTATACCGGAGCGAATGCAGTTGATATGGAACAAACAGTTGCAACACCCATTGAACAACAAGTAAATGGTGTGGAGAACATGTTGTACATGAAGTCGGTGAATTACAACGGATCGATGACACTGCAAGTTTCCTTTGAAGTAGGAACCGATCTGGATGTAGCCAATATGCTTACACAAAACCGTGTATCAAGAGCTAATCCATTCCTTCCTCCAGAAGTAATTAATTTGGGAGTAAACGTAAAGAAATCATTGACTTTTCCATTGATGATGTTTTCGGTTTATTCTCCTACCAAATCATATGATGCCAACTTTATTAATAACTATGCGTTTATTAATCTCATTGATGAACTAAAAAGGATAAAAGGAATTGGTGATGTATCTGTAATGGGTAGTTCGGAATATGCAATGCGAATTTGGGTGAAACCCGACAGATTAGCAAAGCTCAAAATTACTGCTTCCGATGTGATGAACGCCATTAAAGCACAGAACAATATTGTTCCTGGTGGTTCTTTTGGAGATGCTCCTGCAAAAAATGGTGTTCAAAATACTTATACAGCTACATTACAACAACGTTTGGTTTCCGAAGAAGATTTTGGAAATATTCTTTTAAAGACTTCTGCTAATGGAGCACAAGTAAGATTGAAAGATGTTGCAAGAATTGAATTGGGTTTACAAATGTATTCGCTGAGTTCTAATTTAAATGGAAGCCCTTGCGCTGCGATTGCTATTTATCAAATTCCAGGTTCTAATGGTTTGGATGTTGCTAACAAAGCAAAAGCAAAAATGGAGGAATTGAAAACCAGATTTCCTGTTGGAATAGATTATACAACAAGTTTAGATACTACACAGGCAATCACTGTAGGAATTGAAGAAGTATTGCATACATTATTGGAAGCAGTACTCTTGGTTATTTTAGTGGTATTCCTTTTCTTACAAGATTGGCGCGCAACATTGATTCCATTGTTAACTGTTCCGGTTTCTTTGATAGGAACATTTATTGTGTTCCCTATTTTAGGATTCTCTGTAAATCAATTGTCTCTTTTAGGAATGGTACTCGCCATTGGTTTGGTGGTAGATGATGCCATTGTTGTAGTAGAAGCTGTGATACATGAAATGGAACATGGACTCGATCCGAAAGCAGCAACAAGAAAAGCAATGAAGGAAGTTGGAGGGCCGGTTGTAGCCATCGCGGTTATTCTTTGTGCAGTATTTATTCCTGTAGCATTGTCTGGAGGAATCACCGGAAGATTATATCAACAGTTTGCTATTACCATTGCCATCTCTGTTGCTTTATCGGCTTTCAATGCTTTAACACTGAGCCCCGCTTTAGCAGCCATTTTACTCAAGCCAAAAAAAGAAAGCAAGGGTTGGTTGCAAAAGTTCTTTAATGGCTTCAATTATTATTTTGATAAGTTCACTTTAGGGTATGTAAAAGTTGCAGGATTTGCAGCCAGAAAATTATTCATGACTGTTATGATATTGGTAGGTATTGTTGTACTTACTGGTGTGCTTGCATTAAAAGTGCCTGGTGGATTTGTACCAGAAGAAGATGAAGGCTATTTCATGTTGGCCATTCAATTACCAGATGCTGCTTCTAAAGAAAGAACAGAAGCAGTTGCTAAAAAAGTGGAAAGCTATTTTAGTGGTATGGAAGAAATCAATACATATACTGCTATTAATGGATTTAATATTTTGTCTGGTACAGCTACTCCCAATTCCGCCATGGCATTTATTAGTTTAAAACCTTGGGATGAAAGACAAAAAACTGTAGCAGATATTATTGCAGAAATGAATCAAGTACTTACCAAGAATATCACTGATGCAACAGTGATTGTTTTTGGTCCTCCACCTATTCAAGGTCTTGGATCTGGTGCAGGATTCACCATGATGTTGCAAGATAAAACCGGAAAATCTCCTTTATATCTTGCACAGCAAACACAACGTTTTATAGCCATTTGTAATAAGCGCCCAGAAATAGGAAAAATATATACGCTATTCCGTCCGATCGTTCCTCAGAAATCTATTCAAGTGGATAAGGATAAAGTGCAAAAATTAGGTATTCCATTGCAAGAAGTAAACGGAGCCATTTCTGCCTATTTAGGAGGTGCGTTTATAAACAACTTTAATGCATTCGGAAGACAGTATCGTGCATATATGCAAAGTGAAGCTGAATTTAGAATGAAGCCAGATGATATCAACCAATATTTTGTTAGAGATGCAGCAGGAGATATGGTTTCCTTGGGTACATTGGCTAAAGTAGTGGATACTACTGGCCCGGCATTTACCAATCACTTTAATATTTATCGCTCAGCAGAATTGAATGGTGTGCCAGCACCTGGAGTAAGTTCAGATATGGCACTTCGTGTACTGGAGGGTGTAGCTAAAAAAGTATTGCCACCAGATATTGGTTATTCATGGAGTAATACTTCTTATCAAGAGAAGGAGTCTGCAGGAAAAGGAGCTACCGTTTTTGCAATGGCCTTGTTATTTGTGTTCTTAATTTTAGCAGCACAGTACGAAAGTTGGAAACTTCCATTCAGCGTTTTGTTGGGTACACCATGGGCTGTAATGGGTGCATTATTAGGATTGTTCATAGGCGGATTATATGCAACAACTTATGTAAACAATGTGTTTGCGCAAATTGGATTGGTGATGTTAATTGGCCTTAATGCAAAGAATGCAATTTTGATTGTTGAGTTTGCTAAAATGAAAATGGACAAAGATGGAATGGCTCCATTAGAAGCAGCGATAGAAGGAGCAAGACTTCGTTTCAGACCAATTCTAATGACCAGCTTTGCATTTATTTTAGGCGTTGTTCCTTTGATGACAGCTTCAGGCGCTGGCGCGGAAGCAAGAAAAGTGATGGGTGTAACCGTTTTCAGTGGAATGTTGATAGCTACTATTGTTGGGGTGATTTTAATTCCGGCATTCTTTGTTTTAATTGAAGGGAAAAAGAAAAAAAATAAAGTTGCAGAAACTTCAATTCCTAATTCTACAACTCATTAATGTATGACTAAAAATATTTTTTTACTATTTTTTGCAATGATCCTGATAGTATCGGGTTGTAAAGTAGGAGGTACTTATCAACAAGCCACTCCTCCTGTTCCAACTGGATATAACAATTCCAATAATTCAGATACTACTCCATTGCTTAAATGGTTTGATTTGTTTAAGGACACAGCCTTGCAAACCATTATTACTACTACTTTAAATAACAATAAAAATTTAGTGATTGCTTCAACAAGAGTATTGGAAGCGCAATTGCAATCAGATATTGTTAAAATTAATCAATACCCTGCTTTTGGTTATCAGGCTCAAGCTGGTGGTGGAACAGCAGGTACTGATGCACAAAGGGTTGCTGGAGGATTGAATTCTGCAGTATTCAAAGCTGCTGGAGTGTTGAATTGGGAAATTGATTTATGGGGAAAATTAAGAGGAGCCACTGCATCCGCACAAGCTCAGTATTTAGCAAGTATTGAAACGACCAATGCATTGAAAGTAAGTTTAGTAGCAGAAGCTGCCACTTTGTATTTTATCCTTCGCGATTTAGACAATCGTTTAACTATTGCACAAAGAACACTTGCTTCAAGAAAAGAAAGCACCAAAATTATTACACAGCGTTATGATAAAGGATATATTTCTGAGTTAGATAAATTCCAGGCAATACAACAAGAAGCACAAGCTGCTGCTTTGATACCAAATATTCAAAGACAAATTGTACAAACAGAAAACGCATTAAATGTATTAATGGCAAAAAATGGCGGACCAATTTCCAGAGGGCCATCTATTTTTAATCAGTCAATGCAAGCAACTATTCCACAAGGGCTACCATCTCAGTTATTGTTGAGAAGACCAGATATCAGGGCTGCAGAAAAATTATTGAATGCACAGTTCGAGAGAATTGGAGTGGCTAAAGCTTCCATGTATCCTTCATTTTCGTTAACTGGATTACTGGGATTTGCAAGCCCACAATTAAGTACAATGGTGAGTAATGGTTTTGTAGCAAATGGTTTTGCTGGTTTAACGGGCCCACTATTTATGTTTAACCAAAATCGAAAAAGAGTAGAAGTAGAAAAAGTAAGAACTACTCAAGCTCAGTTGCAATATGAGCAAACGGTGATTGCTTCTTTTGCTGATGTAAACAATGCATTAATTGCCACAAAAACTTTTGAAGAAGAATATACCAATAGAAAAATTCAGGCAGATGCTGGTAGAAAAGCATTAGCACTTTCCAATGCTCGATATAATTATGGTTATACTTCTTATTTAGAAGTGTTAACGCAAGAGAATTTTCTCTTTGATGCCGAATTACAAGAATCTATTTTAATGCAACAGAAATTAAATGCATTGGTAAGTTTATATAGAGCACTTGGCGGAGGGTGGAATTAATTTTTTTTGATTGAATTATCTGACATAGAAAAACCCCAATTTTTTTTTAAAAATTGGGGTTTTTTATTTGAATCGAAACTTGATTTACTTTAATGTAAACGAAACCGTACTGCTTGGCTTTGTACTTAAGCTTGGAAATATGGTTGTATTGGTTAATGGGTCGGTGTATTCATCTGCCAGAAAACTATCTCCATATGCTTTAACATAAATTGTTTGGCCTTTTTTGAATCCCAAAGATTCAAACCAGCTGGTTGTCAGATTAAAATTATTTTGTTGCATCGGAGCTCCATTTGAACGAACTTTTGTTTCAGCAAGAAATGTTGTTGCAGAAACTGAATTGTTATCGCTAAAGAATAAACGAACATATTTATCTTTTCCGCTTGTGTTCGCAAAAACAGGATCAATATGAAAACCACTCACACCTAATTGTTCAAAACCTGGTTTAAATGGATTCACCATAAGATTGGTTATTTCAATACTGGAATTAACAGCCATGGATTCACTTTTGCCAATTAATGTTGTTGCATGGTTGGTAGCAGCATGGTAAATTCCCATGATCTTGCCGGTTCCAAATCCGTCTTTTGAATAACTGATGTCATAAGTGCCAAATGGGATAGAATCCAATTGCCATCTTCCATCCGCTTTTGTTGTTGTACATATTGTTGAATTATCTATACTTATTTTTACTCCGCTATTATCCTGCATTGCAGATCCCTCTTCATCATACAATAAAACCTGACCTATAATATTGGCTCTTTTGTTTTCAGCTTGTATTAAATTAGGAACCACCATGGAATTTTGCGTACTATTTTTTCCGCATGCTGCTATAAAAAGCAGTAAAACAATTAAATTTCGTTTCATTTGGCTTCAATTTGATATTAATAAAAACATGAATTTAGTAAAAATAAGGGGTTGCTCACCCTGTTTTTGCTCATTTTTATGGATTATTTGAGCAATTTTTAGCGCTTTTTTAGTGTATTTATAGGGTTTTACTTAACTTTGCCGCCCGATTAAAACCATCGGATATTTTTATGAATTTAATTAACAAACAACTAAACGCAGATGCTCAGGAGAACGCGGCAGCAACAGAAGCTGTTGACCTTCCTACTGCGACAACAAAAGCACCTGAAGTTGCACCAGTGATTGAAACTGCGCATGATGATTTTGATTGGAGTATCGACAAGCGTAATGTTAGCCATTATGCAGAAGCTGAGCGTGTTAAGTACGATAAAGTGTACGACAACACATTCATTCAAATTGAAGATGCTGAAATCGTAAAAGGATTGGTAGTTGCTTTAACAAAAACAGATGTTGTAATCAATATCGGTTTTAAAAGTGATGGTCTTGTTTCTTTGAACGAATTCCGTGATGTTCAAGGTTTGAAAATTGGAGACGAAGTAGAAGTAATGGTAGTAGAAAAAGAAGACCGTTTAGGTAATCTTCACTTAAGCCGTAAATCTGCGAGAATCTTCCGTGCTTGGGAAAGAATTGTTGAAGTACATAAAACAGGAGAAGTAGTTACAGGTACTGTTACCAGCAAAACCAAAGGTGGTTTGATTGTTGACGTATTTGGAATGGAAACTTTCTTACCTGGTTCTCAGATTGATGTGAAGCCTGTAACTGATTACGATCAGTTTGTAGGTAAAACCATGGAATTTAAAGTGGTTAAGATCAACGAAACAATTAAGAATGCCGTTGTATCACACAAAGCCCTAATTGAAAGCGATATCGAAGCACAACGTGCAGAGATCATGAGTAAATTAGAGAAAGGTCAAGTATTAGAAGGTGTTGTTAAAAACATCACTGATTTTGGAGCTTTCATGGACTTAGGTGGATTAGACGGATTGTTATACATCACCGATATTTCATGGGGTAGAATTTCTCACCCAGGTGAAGTGGTGAAAATGGATCAGAAATTACAAGTAGTTGTTTTAGACTTTGATGATGATAAAAAACGTATCAGCTTAGGTTTGAAACAATTGACTCCACATCCTTGGGATGTATTGCCAACTGATTTGGCTGAAGGAACAGTTGTAAAAGGTAAAGTAGTAAATATTGAAGATTATGGTGCATTCCTTGAAATTCAACCTGGTGTTGAAGGATTGGTGCACGTATCTGAAATCACTTGGGCAAATACTCCGATCAATGCGAAGGAATTCTTCAAATTAGGAGATGAGCATGAAGCTAAAGTGGTAACCTTAGATAAGGATGCGCGCAAAATGAGCTTGAGCATCAAGCAAATGAGCCAAGATCCTTGGAATACCATCGAAAACAAATTCCCTGAAAACAGTAAGCATAAAGGTTTGGTGAAAAACATCACTCCTTATGGTGTATTTGTTGAAATGGAGCCAGGTATTGGTGGAATGATTCATATCAGCGACTTAAGCTGGTTGAAGCGTTTCAATCACCCAACTGATTATACCAAAGTAGGTGAGTCTATCGATATCATTATCTTAAGCATCGATAAAGAGAATCGCAAATTGCAATTAGGTCATAAGCAATTAGAAGAAGATCCTTGGAATGCTTTGGAAGAAACATTTGCTATCGGTTCGATCCATGAAGGTACTGTTACCCGTAAGGACGACAAAGGAGCTTTGGTACAATTACAATATGGTTTAGAAGGATTTGCCCCTAACCGTCATCTAAACAAAGAAGATGGTTCTCAGGTTAAATCTGACGAAACTGCACAGTTTGTTGTTATTGAATTTGATCGCAACGAAAAGCGTATTGTATTAAGTCATGCTCGTATTTGGGAGCAGCATATTGCAGAAGAGAAAGAAGTAGCGAAGAAAGAAGCAAAAGCTGAATCTGATAATACCAAGAAAGCAGTTAAAAACATCCAAGCTAAAGTAGAAAAATCTACTTTGGGTGATTTAGGTGCTTTGGCAGAGATTAAAGCAAAATTACAGGAAGGAGAGGGTGATACTAAGTAGTATCACTTAAAGTTGAAATAGAAAAGGCTGTCCCACGATTGAGTGGGATAGCCTTTTTAGCTATAAATTAACGCTGTAAATGGTAAAATAAGGGATAACACTTTATAAATTGCCTTTTTATACTTAATTTCGCCAACTTTATGGGTAGAATTATACTGATTTTTGTATTGTGTTTGGGCTTGATTTCTTGTTCCAGTAAGATGAGTAAGATCATGAAGAGCAAGGATTATGAGTATAAATACAAAATGGCTGAGCAGTATTATGCCAATAAAAAATATCAGGAAGCACAAAAGCTCTTTGAAGACGTTTTTCCATTTTTAAAAGGATCCACCAGATATGAGGATATGTATTTTAAATATGCATACTCTTATTATTATAACAAGGACTATTTAAATGCGGAAAATCTGTTTAAAACATTCGTAGAAAATTTCCCTGCAAGTACAAAAAGTGAAGAGTGCGAATACATGCGTGCATATTGTTATTATAAGCAATCACCCAAAGTGGAATTGGATCAAACCAATACCAATAAAACAATGGGATTAATGCAGGCATTTATTTCAACACATCCAAACTCTTCAAGAGTGAAGGACGCATCTGAATTGATTGACAAGTGCAGAGAGAAATTAGAATTGAAAGATTATAAGAGTGCAGAATTATATTATAATCTTGGATTTTATAAAGCAGCTGCAATCGCCTTTGGAAATGTAGCGGATAATTTCCCCGATTCAAAGAAGTCGGATCAATATAAGTTACAAGTGATCAAAGCATATTATGAATATGCTAAAATGAGTTTAGAAGAAAAGCAAAAAGAACGTTACGAAAAAGTATTGAGTGAGTGTAGTGATTTTAGTGAACGTTTTAATGAAAGTAAATATTTAGAAGAAGTTAATAAATACAAAACACAAACCCTTAACATACTTAAACCAGGCAAAAAATGAGCAAATTAAGAAGGCAAATGAGTGCCAACACTCCAAGTGTGGTAGAAACCAAAAGCCTAATCTCTATAAAAGAGAAAACAGGTAATTTGTATGAGTCTATTGCTATCATAGCAAGAAGGGCCAACCAGATCAATGTTACATTGCGCGAAGAATTGCACAATAAATTGGAAGAATTTGCTAGCCATACCGATAGCTTGGAAGAAATTCATGAGAATAAAGAGCAAATTGAAATTTCTAAAGCATATGAAAAAATGCCTAATCCAGCTATATTAGCTACTCAGGAATTCATGGAGAATAAAATTTACCATAGAAGAAATAACGATAACGATTTATTCAGATAAGCTAAATCTTTTTAAAAATTACGTAAACGACAGTATTATACTGTCGTTTTTTGTTACTTTGATGGAAGAAATAGTAAATCGATGCTTCAATGCTGAACGGAAAAAAAATATTAATAGGAATTACGGGAAGTATTGCTGCGTATAAAACCATTTTATTGGTTAGGTTATTGGTTAAAGCGGGTGCTGATGTAAAAGTTGTCATGACTCCTGCTGCTGTTGAATTTGTTTCGCCATTGGTACTCTCCACCTTATCGAAAAATTCAGTAATAACTGAATTGTCCAACAATCATGAATGGTCAAATCATGTTGATTTAGGCAGATGGGCTGATCTATTTATCATTGCTCCATTAAGTTGCAATACAATGGCAAAAATGGCGAATGGATTTTGCGACAATATCTTATTAGCTGTTTACTTATCGGCAACATGTCAGGTACTAGTTGCTCCAGCAATGGATGAAGACATGTGGAAGCATCCTTCAACCCAACAAAATGTAAAGCGTTTACTTTCATATGGAAATACCATCATGCCCGTTGGGCATGGGGAATTGGCTAGTGGTCTTTTTGGCGAAGGTAGAATGGCAGAACCCGAAGCTATTTTTCAATTTATAATCAGCCGTTTTTTTCGTGGAAAAGGATTAACAGGTAAAACGGCATTGGTAACTGCAGGTCCAACCTATGAATCAATTGATCCTGTTCGATTTATAGGTAACCATTCTTCTGGCAAAATGGGCTTTGCAATAGCTGAAGCATTATATATGCAAGGCGCCGAAGTCTTTTTAATTGCAGGCCCATCTAATGAAAAAATTCAATTTGAAGGAATTCATCGTTTAAATGTACAATCTGCCAATGAAATGTTTAATCATGTAATACCATTGTTTAATCAGGTTGATATTGGTGTATTCAGTGCAGCTGTTGCTGATTATACAGTTGAAAAGCCTTCGAGTGAAAAAATCAAGAAAAATGAAGGATCATTAGATATTCAATTAATTAAAACAAATGATATTCTTGCCGAAGCAGGAAAGTTGAAAAGACCAGATCAGTTTATTGTAGGGTTTGCATTAGAAACAGCAAATGAAAAAGCAAATGCACTGGATAAATTAAAACGAAAAAATGCGGATATGATTGTTTTGAATTCGCTAAGAACTGCTGGTGCAGGTTTTGCGGGTGATAATAATGCAGTAACCATTTTTACAAAGTTGGGAGATGAAATCTCCATTGGGTTAAAATCTAAAAAAATTATTGCAGAAGATATTGTTTCAATCATTAAAGAAAAGTTTATTGTACAAGCATAGTGTCATATGTATTATTGCAACATTGCTAATGAGTAATGTCATTTCTGCTCAAGATCTAAGAGCAAAAGTGACTGTATTGTCTGGAAGGATTAATTCTACCATTGATAAGAAAATTTTTACAACATTACAATCGCAGTTGAATACATTGATGAATAACCGTAAATGGACAAATGATGTATTTAAAGAAAATGAGAAAATTGAATGTAGTTTTATTTTAAACTTAGAGAGCATTGTAGACCCCAATGTATATAAAGCTTCACTTACAGTGCAGGTAGCAAGGCCTATTTACAATACTTCATATCAGGCAGCGCTGGTTAATTTTATTGATCCAGAAGTCACCTTTAAATATATAGAGTTTCAGCCGGTAGAATTTAATGAAAACAGAATTCAAGGTACAGATGCTGGGGTGGCTAATTTGACTGCAGTATTTGCTTTTTATGCATATATGTTGGTAGGATTGGATTATGATTCTTTTTCTCCAAAAACAGGTGATGCTTATTTTAGAAAAGCACAAAATATTGTAAACAATGCTCCTGAAGGAAAGGGGATAAGTGGCTGGAGGGTTTTTGATGGTTTGCGAAATAGATATTGGCTCAACGAAAATTTGATCAATACTAAATACAATATTGTTCACGATGTGATTTATAGTTATTACCGATCTGGATTGGATAAGATGGTGGAGAATGAAAATGAAGCAAGGGCCAACATACTTCAATCATTGCAACAATTACATGCATTCAATAAAGAGAACCCCAATACCATGATTTTGCAGTTCTTTATGCAAGGCAAATCATCTGAAATTATTGGAATATTTAAGAAAGGTACCTCAGAGGAGAAAGTAAAAATAGTTGAATTGATGAATACGCTTGATGTGGTCAACTCATCTAAATATAAACAAGATCTGCAATGAGAAAGATATTTGCTTGCTGTAGTTTAATCTTATTGCTAAGTTGTAATAGTAGTAACAGTAAACAGAATGATCAGCAAATTATTCCTATCAATGAAATGAAAAAAATTGTATGGGATATGTTTAAGGCCGATGAATATTATGTGAGAATTAGTACAAAAGATACTTTGGATAAATTGCAAACAGGCAACCTTAAATTATATGACCAAGTTTTTACTTCATACGGAATTTCTAAGAAAAAATTTTATAATAGTTATCAGTATTATCAATCTCATCCTGATTTATTCAAAACATTGATTGATTCTGTTGATGCTTTATCAAAACGTCAAAGAGAAATTCCTCAAGCAAAATAAGCATTTCATGAATAAAGTATATAAGAATGCAGATGAAGCCATTGCTGATATTCAAGATGGCGCAACCATTATGTTGGGTGGGTTTGGATTAAATGGCATTCCAGAAAACAGTATCACCGCATTGGTGAAAAAAGGCATCGCTCAGTTGACCTGTATTTCTAATAACGCAGGAGTGGACGATTTTGGTTTAGGCTTATTGCTTAAAACAAAACAGGTTAAAAAGATGATCAGTAGTTATGTAGGGGAGAATGCAGAATTTGAAAGACAATTATTGAGCGGAGAGTTGGAAGTAGATCTGGTTCCTCAGGGAACACTGGCTACCAGAATAGAAATGCGAGGAATGGGAATACCTGCTTTTTTTACTCCTGCAGGATTTGGAACTGAAATTGCAATTGGAAAAGAAGTGAGAGAATTTGATGGTAAAATGTATTTAATGGAACATGCAATGAAAGCTGATTTTGCTATTGTAAAAGCTTGGAAAGGGGATCGATTGGGCAATCTTATTTTTAGAAAATCAACCAGAAATTTCTCTACATCGATGGCTAAAGCAGGCGATATAACTATAGCAGAAGTAGAAGAGTTGGTGGAGCCTGGGCAGATTGATCCAGATCAGGTGGATGTTGCTGGTGTATATGTGCACCGAATTTTTCAAGGAACTGATTATGAAAAAAGAATAGAGAAGCGAACAGTTCGTTTGGTTTAATTTGATGATTATAAATCAATTTTCTGAAGAATAATTTAATTTGATATAATGGCACTCGATAAATACGGCATTGCAAAAAGAATAGCGCAAGAGTTAAAAGATGGCATGTATGTGAATTTAGGCATTGGCATTCCTACATTGGTGTCTAATTATATTCCAGCAGATATGGAAGTGATTTTTCAAAGTGAAAATGGAATTTTAGGAATGGGTCCATACCCTGAAGAAGCACTTATTGATGCCGATTTAATTAACGCAGGAAAAGAAACAGTTACAGTGATTGCTGGAGGTGCTTTTTTTGATAGCGCAGAAAGCTTTGGAATGATTAGGGCTGGAAAGATTGACCTAACTGTTCTTGGTGCCATGGAAGTGAGTGAAAACGGAGATATAGCCAATTGGAAAATTCCTGGTAAAATGGTGAAAGGTATGGGCGGTGCAATGGATTTAGTGGCTAGTGCTAAAAACATCATCGTTGCCATGATGCATACTAATCCTAAACGAGAAAGTAAATTATTGCCTGCTTGTAGTTTGCCACTAACTGGTTTAGCATGTGTTAAAAAAATAGTTACTGAATTAGCCGTTCTGGATATTACTCCAAATGGGTTTTTATTGGTAGAACGAGCACCAGGAGTAAGCGTTGATGAGATTATTGCCAAAACTGCTGGTAAATTAATAGTACCTGATCATGTGCCCGAAATGAGTTTATAAACAATTCTTTTAATAGTTTGTTATTTTAGAGGCCCCTATACATTCAATATTTATCAATATTTTCGTAATTCATCTTTTAAATAAATAATCTATCAAATGAGTATTCAAAAAGGACAAAAAGCACCTGGTTTTTCATTGTTTAATTCAGAAAAACAAAAAGTCAATCTAGCCGATCAGCAAGGTAAAAATGTTGTATTATTATTTTTCCCTTTGGCTTTCACAGGAGTATGTACAGCAGAATTGTGTAATGTTAGAGACAATATAGCTGTTTATAATTCTACTAATGCACAAGTATTTGGCATATCTGTAGATTCTTTATTTGTATTAGACAAATTCAAAACCGAACAGCAACTTAACTTTCCTTTATTAAGTGATTTTAATAAAGAAGCTGCAAAGGCATTTGGTGTTTTATATGAAACTTTCCCAGCTTTTGAAATGGCAGGAGTGAGCAAAAGAGCTGCTTTTGTAATTGATAAAGAAGGCACTGTTCAATATGCTGAAGTTTGTGCAACTCCTGGAGATCTTCCTAGTTTTGATGCAATCAAAACTTGTTTAGAAGGGCTTAATTAATACATTATTTTAATTAATAAGGCATTGATTTCTAATTATTTAGACTTCAATGCCTTTTGTATTTTTGGTAATTTTGCATTTATAGTTTATTTTCAATATTGGAATCCATGATATGAAATATTTCTACACGGGCATTTTATGTATGATTTTGGTGGTTTGTGGTAGTTTTACCACGGACTTATCATATATGGATAACCTGTTTGGAAATGCCGATGCTCCTCAAAAAGTGCAGAAATTTTATCCCAATCCGGCTTCACAATTCATCAATTTTGAATTCGATAAAACAGTAGATAAATCTTACCGATTAGAGATTTATAATTTTATAGGCAGAAAAATGGCTTCCACATTAGTAACAGAAAATAAGATGACTGTTTACTTTGATGATGCCTATTATAAAGGATTATACATTTTTCAACTACGCGATAGAAGCGGAAGAATTATTGAGTCCGGTAAATTTCAAGTGATCAGGTAATCTTGCGACGTAGACAATCTTTGATTATTGGGGGCTAATCAATTTTACATGAGCTTTGTTAGCTTTTAGCATTTCCATTCCTTCTTTTGTAGTCATATAATTCAATTGCAACCTTTCTTTATTCATTCTACTGATCTTGAATAAAATATTCAAGTGCTTAATAATTTCTTTCCAGGCAAAAAAGATGGAATGTTTTGGATCATAAATATGTGTAGGGTCGCTACCTGCTCCATTTAACTCGATGATTGAAAAATGCTTGCCTTCTTTTAGTTCATTCCAATCATTGTATTTAATATCCATTCTGCCGAAATAAAATTGGGGGATTTTATTGCAAATACTGTTGATGGTATTATTTAATTGGACATCTGCCAAATGCGTAAGATCAATGAATTTAGCACCTCTTGCATGATTGCCATAAGGAACCAAAGTAAGCAAATCATTTTTTGGTAAAACATTTTCCAGTGTTTTACCATAATTATTCCTGAGCTGATCTAGTTGAAGAAAGTATCGATCATTTTGAATGATCAAATCTTCAATGGTTGATTGGCCATCGCCAATTACAGTTAAAAATTCTTTACCAACTATTCCAGAAATTGTTCCTTGTAGTTCTCCTGGCATTTTGTAAAAGAAAATTCCCACTTCATTTGTGTAGTTAATATATTCCTGTAATAAATACGCAACTTTTGAATGGGAATGGTATTCAAGTAAATCATCAATATTGTTTAATTTCTTTACTTGTAATCCCCTCAATCCAATATCGGGTTTAGCAATTATTGGAAAAACAATTTCATTGTTTTGAATTTTTTGTATGCAACCGTTGAATGATGTACGATCGTTGATCAGTGTGGTTTTTGGATAAGTCCCTTCCTCCATTTGATCATAGATCTTTTTTTTGCTTTCCATTAAAAAACCGCCATTCTCAATGGTTGGGTTGGCTGTGTTGAAGAAAAAAAAGGATCTTGCTTTTAATGCGAGCCAAGCCCAATAACAATAAATAGGTAAATAAACCACGTCAAATGGCCAGTATTCCCAATTGGTTATTTTAATGATTCTTTTTCTTAGCTTTTGCATCTATTGAATTAAGATAGTATAAGCGAATTTTTTTTATTCAATAAAATTCGGTGCTTAGTGGTTTGATTGTTACATAAATCCATATATACAAAATCATTGAACTCATTTCCAATAAGGATGGAGCTAATGCTTACTGTAAACAATTCATTATTTCTGTTCATCTTCACATTTACTTCGGTGTTGCCCTCTCCAGCATTTAAATGAAAGTCAATTGCATCTTCTTGATTGGGGGAAGGGTTTTTTAAAGACCATTGTTCGAACCATTCTTTTCTTTTACTCGTCATTTCTGCATCATACAAAGTTGCAGAAGACCATATATGTGATTCATGCACGTTGAGCTCTTTCAAGTATTTGTTGAAGCCATCCCATCTAAATTCATATAAATGATTGTCTGATAAATACACAATGGTGAATGGTTCTATATTGGCTAAGCTAAAATTTTGTATAGAATGGCTAAAATTGATCAAGTCGAAAATTTCAAGTAAAATCAATCCTCTGCTTTTAGCATAAGGCGGTTTGACGATATGTTTTTCGAATGCCCCATTTAATAGAACAATCGCATCCCCATTATTTTTGGTTGCAATCCAAGTACCTCCTGCATCCGGATCTTTTGGATATACTATTTCCAAATCATTGGATCTGATCTTAATCGGGGCAATGGCTTTTCCGCGATTAACATGCTCGTCTCTATTTGAAGTAATTACAATACCTGATTTAGTAGGAATAAATGTTACTGTGCACATACTACTGTTTCCTTGTGTTTTAATGTAGATACTGCCACGCCAAATGAAGCATCCAAATCAATATTAGTATATTCATTAATCGCTACTCTCATCAATGCCATATGATGCACTGTATGTTCTAAATTATATATTAACTCCCTGTAATAATTTGTTTGAACTGTAATTGTATCAGTATCTGTTTTAGAATAATCAGTAGCTAATAATAATGGTTTATCTGGTTTATTTATTTTTTGGAGTATTGCCTTGATTTGTTCACTTGCAAAGTAGGTATCTGTTTCAATTTGATAACTCCTTTTTCTTAATTCATAATTAACTGTTCCATTTTCGTATCCATTATTTAATTCAATAAATAATTCAATGATATGTCGAACATGCTGACCAATTGAGGCATTGTATAATAATTTACTTGGTTTGGTATAGACCTCATTATTCAATAAGGTTAATGTATAGTCAATTTGTCCAAATAATTCTTGAATAGGGGCAAATAGTTGCATTACTTATTTTTTATTTTTTGAATAATTTTGATCAATTGTTCTTTGTATAATATTACTAAAATTGCACTAGAAATAAAAACCAGTAATGCATAAATAAATAACTGTCCACCATCATTTTTAACCTCAATACCCAATATTGTCAAATGAGACATAATAGCTCCACTCATCACTCCAACAGCCAATAATGCCCCAATAGCTGTTGTAGATGGAATAAGTATCAAGATTGAAGCGATTAATTCCCCAATACCGGAACCAATTCGGCCATATGGTTCAATGCCAAGGGTTGAAAAAATATAGACAGATTCTTCCGCACCTGTAAATTTGAAATACAGGGTTTGTAACATTATAATAGCTGCAATTAAGCGAAGTACCCAGTCTAAACGGGTTTGATTTTTAGTAAGCATCATCTTTTTTTTAATATATACGTATTGGTAGAAAACGCCTTACAAAAATGGAATGATTTTTTTTTACATATTTTCTTCTAAAACGGTAATGATTGATTGCTTCTCTTCCGGGTTTAATTGTTCATTTATATAATTGGAAGATGAATGACTCTTAATACTATCAATGATTATTTTATTCTGTTTTTCAAACCTTTTACAGAGATAACAAATAGCCAAATGACGCCAGAGTTGAAACTGTTGAACCAAAGAAAGCTTTCCTTCCTCTTTTTTTGAAATATAATCTACTGCTGTTTTACAACTGATTCCCATAAACTGGTTATTTTAACATCCAATTAGACTCTAGGCAAGACCTTAATTGAATTTTGGCACGATGTATAAGCACCCAATAATTAGACGCTGTAATATTTAATTCCTTACAAATTTCTTCGCTTGTTAAGTCCTCTATATACTTCAAATTAAAAACAGCAGCCTGAATTTCCTTCAATTTACTCTTGCATTTTGCCAGTATTGAATAAAATTCTTTCGATTCTAAATTGCCTGCTGGTTTTGTTCCCCAATCCATTGGATAAGCATTTTTATCCCAATGTTCTGATTGATCAAAAAAAACGGATTGATCAGCTTCAGTTTCAGCCAACTCATCTGTCAATCGAGTAGAGGCTTTTCGGTAATGATCGATTATCTTATTCTTTAAAATGGTAAATAGCCAGGTCTTTACAGACGCTTCTCCGTTGTATTTATCTATATTCCTCCAAGCCGCTAAAAAAGTTTCCTGAACAAGGTCTTTTGCTATATGAGTGTCTTTTACTCTTTGCACTACATAGCTATACAAAATATCTGAATATTCATTCACCCAAGCTGTTGCTTTTTGTTCGTTTCTGCCTATTTCCATTCGAACTATTTTGGGTTTAAATTAGAACTATTTTAGCGTAGGCCAATAAAAATTTGCCCTTTCTATTAATGAATCCTGCTTTTTATTCCAATACTCTTTCACTTTTGTATTGTAATTGAAATACAACTTATCATTGAGTATGGTCCAGGTGTCAATTTGAGTAGGTGCTTTATGATTACCTGCTGTACCATAAGCACAATAGCCGCCATATTGTGGTGCATATTTCTCCGGATTTTTTACAAAAAGCGCTTTGTTTTCTTTGGAAGCAAAGAACCAATTGGCATCGTTCCATTGATAGTTGATACTGTCAATTCCGATGACTGGTTGGTGATTGGTAAAAAAAGCAACTACATCATAGCCACGAATGGCTTTTCCATCTACTGAAAAAACGGATGCTTTTTGTGCGAAACTTGCAATTTGCATAAATAGTAATGCAAGCGCAATGAATAAATTCTTTTTCATGTATTATTTTTTTGAATTAATGATAAATTTTTGTCCAGTTATTATCAGCTTTCGCCTTTAATGTTGCTTCTTCTTTATTCCATTTGGTTAATGTATTATTCACCCAGGTATGATAAAATAAATAAAGCTTTCCATTTAAAATTTTGAAGGTAGCTGGGTCTATTTCAACTTTTTCGTTGGTAGCACCCATGGCATATGCACACCATCCACCATACTGAGGCTCATACTTTGAAGGATTAGCTCTAAATAATTCTTTATTCTGAGCAGAAGAGAAATAGTAGGTAATGCCATCCACTAATAGATTAAAGGATTGTTTGCCTTCAATTGCTTTATTGCTTTCAAAGTAGGCAACTGGATCATAACCCTGAATGGCTAATCCTGATTTATTGGTGTTGAAATGCTTTTTTCTTAAATCTGTTTGCGCATCTACTTGGATGGTAGAAAACCCTAGCATTAATACTAGTACTGATGTGATTATCTTTTTCATTTTTTAGATTGTATAATAGCTTGTACGTGTATTGAATTAAATACTTACAAAAAAAGCCTACAATTCTAAAAAACTATTTTTAACGATCACTCACTTCAACAATCAGAAATTTCAGGTAATTGGTATTGTCAATTCCCCTGATGATCGGATGGTCGGCAGATTGTGCATTAAATGCCACTTGCCTGATTCTTTTTCTGGCATCTTTAGCTGCCATATCAATTGTTTCTAAGAAAAGAGATGGACTTACTAAATTGGTGCAACTAGAACTAACCAGAAAGCCGCCATTTCTTAAGAGTTTCATGCCCCTTAAATTAATCTCTTTATAACCAGTAACTGCTTTATCAATATTTTCTCTACTCTTTGTGAATGCTGGTGGATCAAGCATCACCACGTCGAATTTTGGCCCATCTTTAGACCAATCCTTTAAAACATCAAATGCATTCTTCGTTTCGAATTTGCATTTATCCGCTAATCCATTTAGTTCGGCATTTTTGTTGGCTTGCGTTACCGCTTGTTCGGAAATGTCAATTCCTAAAACAGATTTCGCGCCATAGTGTGCTGCATGAATTTCAAAAGTACCGGTATAGGTAAATGCTCCCAATACCTCAGCATCTTTTACAATATGTTGAATCGCTCTTCTGTTATCTTGCTGATCGAGAAAATAACCCGTTTTTTGTCCGTTTTCTATATCCACCAGAAACTTCAAGCCATTCTCATTGATTGTAATATTAGTGTTGAATGGATCTGATAAAAATCCTTTTTGTTGCTCTAATCCTTCAAGCGTTCTTACAGGAACATCATTTCTTTCATAAATTCCTTTTGGAGAAAATATCGTATTTAATGCCTGTACAATGGCTGGTTTCCATTTTTCAATACCTAAAGCCAGGGTTTGTATGACAAAATAGTCATTGAATTTATCAATAATCAAAGCAGGTAAAAGATCAGCTTCCCCAAAAACCAATCTGCAGTTTTCGATATAGCCTGTTTTTTGTCGATAACTCCAGGCTGATTGTATTCTATTTAAAAAGAATTGCTCATTGATTAATTCCTGTTTTCTGGTGAGTAATCGAATTAAAATTTGAGATTTTGGATTGATAAACCCGATCCCCGCTAATTTTCCATCTGAAAACCGAACTTCAACCAAATCTCCAGGTTGGGTAGTACCGGCAATTCGATCTACCTCATTTCCATAGATCCAAGGGTGGCCATTGGCAATTCTGGGGGCAATCTTCTGTTTGAGGTAAACTTTAATCATCCCACAAATATAGGGTCTGGCTATCTGTCATTTTTTCCCTTTTCTTTGCGTGGCAAAATATTTGCCTAATAAGAGATTCAAGATAATAGTATGATGGAAGACCAAGAAATGACCAATAATAGTGAAACAGCTGAAAAAATGGAAGGAATGGCCATGAATGCTGACGAAAATGCAGCCGGAACTACTTTGTTGAACGAAGAGGTAGCCGAAGAGTCAGCATTGGACAAATTAACTGCTGAATTGCAAGAGCAAAAGGACAAATACCTCCGATTAATGGCTGAATTCGACAATTTCAGGAGAAGAACTGCCAAAGAACGACTGGATTTGATACAAACTGCAGGAAAAGACGTAATTGTTTCTTTTTTAGACGTGTTGGATGATTGTGATCGTGCAGAAAAGCAATTGCAAGCGTCTGATGATATATCGGTTCAAAAAGAAGGCATTCAGTTGGTTTTTAATAAATTGAGATCTGCCATGCAGCAAAAAGGTGTGAAAACCATGGAAAGTATTGGGGCCGATTTTGACGTAGAAAAGCATGAAGCAATCACTGAAATTCCAGCACCAACCGATCAGCAGAAAGGAAAAGTAATTGACGAAGTAATGAAGGGGTATTATTTGAACGACAAGATTATTCGATTTGCAAAAGTAGTAGTGGGAAAATAATTGAACTATGGCTAAAAGAGATTTTTACGAAATATTAGGTGTTAGCAAATCTGCTACTGCTGAGGAAATTAAGAAAGCATATCGTAAAGTGGCAATGCAGTTTCACCCTGATAGAAATCCGGGTGATGCATCTGCAGAAGAAAAATTTAAAGAAGCTGCTGAAGCTTATGAAATTTTAAGTGATGCCGACAAAAAAGCAAAGTATGATCGTTATGGTCACTCAGCTTTTGGACCTGGCACTGGTGGTGGTGGACACCCTGGTGGAATGGATATGAATGATATATTCAGTCAGTTCGGAGATATTTTTGGTGATGATGTATTTGGAAGTTTTTTTGGAGGAGGAGGAAGAAGAGGCGGAGGAACTTCAAGAGCGCGTGGACAAAGAGGTAGCAATTTGCGAATCAAATTAAAATTGACTTACGAAGAAATTGCAAAAGGTGTTACCAAGAATGTAAAAGTAAAAAAGCATGTTGCTTGTACAACTTGTGCAGGTAGTGGTGCTAAAGATAAAAACAGTGTTCAAAATTGTGGCACTTGTGGTGGAAGTGGTCAGGTTAGAAAAGTAACCAGTACTTTTTTAGGACAAATGCAAACTGTTACAACCTGTCCTACATGTAATGGCGAAGGAAGTACGATCACTTCGAAATGTACAGCTTGTAAAGGAGATGGTAGAGTCTATGGAGAAGAAACAATCAGTATTGAAATTCCAGCAGGTGTTCAGGAAGGAATGCAGCTAAGCATGGGAGGTAAAGGCAATGCTGGTGCAAGGGGTGGAGCTCCTGGCGATTTGATTATTCAAATTGAAGAGGAAGCGCATGATGAATTACATAGAGATGGTTTGAATGTTGCTTATGATTTACATATTTCATTTCCGGATGCAGTGTTTGGAACAAGTGTAGAAGTGCCTACTATCGATGGCAGAGCAAAAATAAAAATACCTGCGGGTACGCAGAGCGGAAAAATATTTAGACTAAAAGGAAAAGGTTTTCCTGAAGTACAAGGATATCATCGTGGAGATCAATTGATCAATGTAAATATCTGGACTCCTCAATCAGTCAGTTCCGAAGAAAAAGAAGCGCTTGAAAAAATGACCAGCAGCAGTAATTTCAAACCCAATCCTGCAAAAGGAGAGAAGAGCTTTTTTGATCGAGTGAAGGAAGCATTTAGTTAATTGCTTTTTCTTTTATCTGGTTGATATACTTTAATGGCTTTTTGAATAAGCGTTAGCATTTCTTTTTTTGTGAGATCATCATCGGTGATAGATGAAGCTGCTAATTGATATACATCATCAAAACTAAAACTGCCAAGGTGTTTAGACTTTTTTAATAAAGTTCCAAATGCAGCAACCGAAGCTGCAAATTTATAAGTAGGGTCTGCTGTTTCGATAGGAGTTAAATTATTCACTACATTGAAATATTGCTGCCATATATTGGTATCATCTGGTTTTTTGTATTGAATAGCAATTGAACCAATTGATTCTTCTTTTAGAAGACTATCATTGCTCTTAGCTATTTCAAAAATAGCCATTGAAGAATGACCACTTCCAACTTCCCCACCTTCTAATTGACTGCTTGTATCTGTAATGCTATTTTTTTTATTGTCATAACCAATTAATCGATATTGATTGACTAGTTTTTTGTTGAATTTAATTTTTACAAAGGCATCATTGGCTACCGCAAACATTGTTTGAGTAAATTCTTTAACCATTATTTTTTCGGCCTCTCTGATTTGATCTATGTAGGCAAAATTTCCATTGCCTTTTTTGGATAATAATTCTAGTTTACTGTCCTTATAATTTCCCATTCCTACTCCCAAACAGGTTAGGTAAATACCTGTTTGCCGATAGCTGCTAATCAAATCTTCTAATTCTTTTTCTGAAGTTTGGCCTACATTAAAATCTCCATCAGTAGCCAATATCACACGGTTGTTGCCTTTAACAATGAATTTACTTTTTGCAATTGAATAGGCTACTCTTATAGCATCTTCTCCAGGAGTATCGCCAAAAGCACTTAGAGAGTCGATGGCATTGATCATTTTCTGTTTCTCTGCTCCCGATGTTGCTGCCAAAGCTATTGCAACATTTCCTCCATAAGTTACAATACTCAATGTGTCTTTTTCTCTTAAGTTGTTAATTAGAAATTTAAATGAGGATTGTAATAGTGGAAGTCGATTTGGTTTATCCATTGATCCTGACACGTCAATTAAAAACACCAGGTTAGATGGAGGAATACTATCCAAGTTGATTTTAGGCGCAACTATATTCACAAATAACAATTGATGATTTGCATTCCAGGGGCAGGATGTTATTTGAGTGTTGCAAGTGAAGGATTCATTTGATTCATCCTTTTTATTGGAAGGATTAAAATTGAAATAGTTGAGCATTTCTTCCACCCGAATAGCATCTGCAGGAATAAACATTTCATTGGTTAAAAAACGACGAATATTACTGTATGCAGCTTTGTCAATATTCAAGGCGAATCCGGTTTCTGGGTATTGCTTTGTATTGACAAAATTATTTTCTATGATATTCGTATAACTTTCTCCCAGTACAGAATTATTCAATTGCTCTTTGGCATTAAGATCTGTTATAGATGAAACTAATTTTTTATTGTACAATTGAGCGGTAGAAGGGAGCATTTTAAGTATAATGCTCTGAAACTTTCTGCTATCAATAAATGCTTTAAAAATTTCATACCCATTAAAAATACAAATAATGCTGTCTTCAATAGAGTTAGATGATATACCAAAAGTTCCAGTATTGCCACTGAAGTAAGGAATAGTTCCTTTCGATTTAAGATTGATTTTTACACCCTCTAATTTTTGTCCTAGCTCATTTTTTATTTCTCCCCGAAGATAATATTGGCTGTATATCGAAGAATGCGCAGATACAAGTATGATCAGCCAAATGAAAATTCTCATTAGGTAAGCAATATTGAAAAAACAAGTTACAGAAAATAATGAAATTTTATTCCGAACCTTTTAATTGATATATTTCTTTCAAATTTCTGCCGTATCCATCATAGTCTAATCCATATCCTAAAACAAATCTATTCGGGATAGAAAAACAACAGTAATCTATTTTGATTGGATATATAGTAGCATCTGGTTTGTGCAAGAGCGCAGCTATTTTAAGCGAGGAGGGATTTTGGTTGGCTAATTGGGGTAAAAATTCGTGTAATGTTTTACCTGTATCTATAATGTCTTCTAAAACGATAACATGACGTTGATTTAGATCAGCATCAAGCCCTATTGAAGTAACAACATTCCCAGTAGATTTAGACCCTTTGTAAGATGCCAGTTTAATAAAACAAATCTCTGCTTCTAAATTAATCGATTTAAAAAGATCTGCTGCAAACATGAAAGAGCCATTCAATATGGCAATAAAAAGGGGTTTCTTACCTGCATAATCTTTATTAATCAGCTGGGCTAATTCTTTAATTTTTTCTTGAATTAAAGACTCCGGTAAATAGGGTTCAAATGTTTTATCAAATAAGGTTACTTCAGACATTGTATACTTGATTGGTTGTTTAGTTTGTTCCTTCGGGTTTAGTATCGGTATCGACCAATTTTTTCAATGCTATTTTGGTATACTCATTTAAATTATAGTCCTTAATTATTTTAATGAGTTTTTGAGGATAGGTAGAAAGCGTAGCATAGCCTGCTTTTTTTAAACCATTGGCCCAAGCCTCATAGTTTAAAGGGTCAATTTTAAATAAAAAATTATAATGAGATCTTGTTTTTAGAAAATCAGAATGATCTTTGTATGAATCTTCAGGTGTTGGATAAACCCTAAAACATTCTCCTCTTTCATCATCATCATGATAGGTTTTTGGTCCTGTCCATTCTGGTTTGCATTTTATGCCAAAATGATTATTCGATCTTTTCACTAAATCGCTCTCACCAGATTGCGATTCTAAAATACCTTGAGCTAAAGTAATAGAAGCCGGAACGCCTGTTCTAATCATCTCCTTAATGGCAATCTCATTGAATTGCGCAATATAAGATTCGACCTTTTCTTTTTGAGCAAATGCTGCTGTAAAAGAAAATAGTAAAATCGAACATGTTAAAAAATACTTCATTTGTTTTTCAATTTAATCAAACTAATGCCATCTCTGATAGTAATGATTACCTGTTCTGTTCTTGGGTCATTTTGAACATGCTCATTAAAAGCATGTATTGCCTTTGCATTTTTACCTGTTATATGCTTTTCCAAAACCTCCCCATGAAATAATACATTATCTGCCAGTATAAAACCTTTTTCAGATAACCTTGGCACCAGCAATTCATAGTAATTAATATACGCCGTTTTATCTGCATCTATAAATACTAAATCCCATTTATAGGGAAGTTTTTCAATGATATCCAAGGCATTTCCGCGATGCAAAGTTACCTGCTTATTTGCATTGTATTTCACAAAATTTGCTTCAGCAGTATTGGCATCTTCCTCCCTGATTTCTATCGTATGTAAATGACCTTCCTTTTGTAGTCCCTTCAAAAGACAAATAGCACTATAACCCGTAAAGCTGCCTATTTCCAAAATATATTTTGGTTGCAGCATACTACTGATAAAACTTAAGAACTGACCCTGTATTTTACCAGAAAGCATATGTGCTTTCGGATGGGTTTCCATTGTTTCCTGATTGATGGTAGCCAATTCAGGAGATTCTGGAGAAGAAAATAAATCGGCATAGGATTCTGCTAATTGGTTAATTATTTCCATGTTGCCTATTTTATGCCGAAGCAGATACGTTGCCTTTTTTAGAGATCAATAATAAGCCTATAAAGGTAATACTCCCATTAATAATCAATAGTTCTAAACCTAGTTCAAATGAACCGAATAATAGTTTTTGGTATTTATCTAAAAAGAAACAAATGAGTGGAGAAGCAATACATATATAAGGTACCAAGCGATCATTCACCATTTTTTTAGTGATGATTCCAAATGTGAACAGACCTAGTAAAGGGCCATAAGTATAAGCAGCAATCTTTAACAATAATCCAATCATACTTGGATCGTTCACCCATTTAAAAATCATAACAAATAATAAAAAAATTGCTGCAAAACTTAAATGTACTCTTTGTCTGATTTTTTTCTGTTGTGCTTCACTTAAATCGGCGCTTCTTTGAATGCCTAATATGTCTATACAGAATGAAGATGTCAATGCAGTGATGGCACCATCTGCACTAGGAAACAATGCTGAAATCAAAGCAATAATAAAAATAATAGAAACAAATGGTGGCATATGTTGTAGCGCAATTGTCGGGAAAATTTTATCACCAATTGCATTTACCTGTAAAGTATCGGCATACATATATAATAATCCTCCTAGGAATAAGAAAATTAAAATAACGGTCATTAAAACAATTGCCATTGTAATAACATTTTTCTGAGAATCTTTCAATGTTTTTACAGAAATATTTTTTTGCATCATTTCCTGGTCCATACCTGTCATGGTTACAGTAATAAAAGCCCCTGCCAAAATTTGTTTGAGAAAAAAGAATTTACTGTTGGGGTCTGTAACAAATATTTTAGAATATCCTTTATCGCTCATGGCTTGTAAGCTTTCTCCGAATCCCATATGCAATTGATTCAAAATATAAAAAACACAAATGACTAACCCCAATAACATACAAGTGGTTTGAAGCGTATCAGTATAAACAATCGTTTTTACGCCACCTTCATAGGTATACAATAATATCATTGCCAGAATGATTAATGTGGTTGCCCAAAATGGAATATGAAAACTATTCAAAATTGCTTCTTGCAAAATATTCACCACTAAGTATAATCTAGCAGTTGCTCCCAATACCCTGGAGAGAATAAAAAATGAAGACCCTGTTTTATAAGAATTATATCCTAAACGCGAACTCAAGAAATTATAGATAGACGTAAGGTTTAATCGATAATATAAGGGGAGAAGCACATAAGCAATCATTAAATATCCAAATAGATATCCTATGGTTATTTGAAAATAAGCAAATGATTCTTTGGCTACTGCTCCAGGAACACTTACAAATGTTACTCCACTTAAAGAAGTACCCACCATGCCAAATGCAACCAACATCCAGTTACTGTTTTTATTGCCTATAAAGAAAGAGTGATTGTCGCTGTTTTTTCCGGTATACCAAGCTACAGCAAGCAGAATCAGAAAATAGGCAACAACAAATGAAAACAGTAATAATGGCGACATGGGTCTTATTTAATCGTTAAATAAACAATTTTCTAAAGTAGTAAAAAAAATTCAGGTATTTTGCTCCTTGTAAAACAGTTTTATGCAACTACGTAGTTTGGCGGTTTTTTGTGGCTCTAAATCTGGAAATAATCCCTTGTTTTCTACAGAAACCTTGGCTTTAGGAAAAATGATGGCTGCTCGTGGAATTTCTTTGATTTATGGAGGAGGTAATAAAGGATTGATGGGTGATATTGCCAATGCAGTAATGGAAGGCGGTGGTAATGTAATTGGTATTATTCCTGAAGTACTATTAGAATGGGAGCAACATCATCAAGGAATTACCGATTTGAGAGTGGTTTCAGATATGCATACCAGAAAAAAATTGATGTATGAATTATGTGATGCTGCGATTGTTTTGCCAGGAGGTAATGGAACCCTCGATGAATTGTTCGAAATGCTTACTTGGAATACCTTAAAGATTCACAATAAGAAAATCATTTTATTGAATTGTGCCAATTACTATGATCATTTGTTGGAACATATCAACACCATGCAAGTGCAAGGATTTTTATATGAAGATTGGAAAGAACGATTAATTGTTTGTACTACTGCAGCAGAAGCAATTAACGTTTTGAGTTAAGATAAACACCGAACCCTGCTCTAAATACTGGTTGAGGATCGCCATATTGATCTCGATAGGGTGAATTCATTTGTTGCAAAACATCTATCATGATGGTAAAGTGCGAAAACCTGCTTCCGACTTGTCTGGATCCATATCCAATACCAGCCAATAAACTTCCTGCATTATAATTAAATTTAGCTGATTGGGTTGCATTGTTATAAGTTCTAGTGGAACTGATCCAATTGTATTCAGGTTGAATTTGTAAGTGTAAAAAATTGACTGGCCAAACTCTTAAAAATCCGCCACCACCGTAGTTAAAATTTTTATCTTTTGTTACTGAACTAGATTGAGTATAATAATTAAGGTTAACAACAACTCCAGCATCTAACCATTCTGTTAAACTATAACCTAATTGTGGATTGAGACCTATATTGAAAAAATTATTCGATAATCCAAGATTAATACTCGTTCCAATAAATACTTTATTCTTATCAAATCCTTTAGGAGCAGCATTTTCATTTTGCGCATTTAAAGTATTGAAGCCAAATAATAGAATAACTAGCAGTAAAAAAGTGTTTTTCATCATTAGATTTTTGTAAAAATATTGAAATGAATTAATCAAAAATTTTACCGGCATTTAAAATATTGTTAGGATCGAAAGTTTTTTTAATACCTCGCATCAATTGTAATGATGCATCATCAAAAACAGTATGCATATAGGGTTTTTGAATCAATCCAATACCATGCTCACCACTTATGGTACCGCCTAAACTTTTTACCAGTTCAAATAATGCTTTTAATATGTTAGTCATTTCTGCATTACCATGACTATTCTTGATGGTTGGATGATTGATTCTGATGTGTAAATTTCCATCTCCTGCATGACCATAACAAACTGCTTTAAAACCATGTTGAATACCCAATGCCTTTACTCCTTTGATGAGTGCGGGTAGTTCTGCTCTAGGAACAACGGTATCTTCTTCAATGGTATAGCCATTCAATTTTACGGCTTCTGCAGCCCTTCTTCTTAGCTTCCATAATTCAGCTTTTTGTTGTGCATCATCTGCAAAAAATATTTCACCCGCATCAAATTGTGTAAGTAATTCTGCGATCGCTTCCATTTCACTCATCAATACTTCTTGATTATTGCCATCTACTTCAATGATCAAATGACCGGCAATAGATTCATTCACAGGTACAGCAGTACTATCTACCATTTTGCTGACAATCATCAATGCATCTATTTCAATTAATTCCAATGCACTAGGAACAAAACCGGCTCTGAAAATAGCACTCACAGCAGCACTTGCATTTTCCAATGAAGAGAATGGAACCAGCATCAATAAGTCGTGTTTCGGAAAGGGGATAAGCTTTAAAACAATTTTAGTAACTATGCCCAGTGTTCCTTCGCTTCCTACGATTAATTGAGTTAGGTTATATCCAGTTGAATTTTTTAACACATTCGCGCCAGTCCAAATAATTTCACCAGATGGTAAAACCAATTCTAAGTTTAATACATAATCTTTTACAACTCCATATTTTACCGCTTTCGGTCCACCACTATTTTCTGCAATATTTCCACCAATAAAACAACTTCCCTTGCTGCTAGGATCAGGAGGGTAGAATAATCCTTTTTCTTTCACCGCATTTTGTAATACTTCTGTAATTACCCCTGGCTCTGTAGTGACCTGTAAATTGCGTTCATCGATTGTGAGAATTTTATTGAGTCTTTCAGTTGTTAAAAGTACTCCTCCTAAGTGGGGCAAAGCGCCACCACTTAAACCTGTACCTGCTCCACGAGGAGTAACCGGAATTTTATGTTCATTGCAAAGGCGTAAAATTGCGGCCACTTCCTGGGTTGAACCAGGTTTGACGACGATTTCTGGATAGTATTGCAATTTTTCTGTTTCGTCGTGTCCATAATGCAATAATGATTCTTCATCTACCAATATATTTGCTTCACCTACAAACGATGTTAAAACATTCAAATTATCCTTTGATATCAATCCTTTTGCTTGATCTACTAGCATTTCGTACGTATTTGAACAAAAATACTTGCTAATAATTGACTTTTGCAAAAAATCAAATTCAAAGCCTAATTTTTTTATGATTCCTTCAACAGTTTCTGTAGAAATTTCAAGATTTTATAGAATACGACATGATAATTTGATTTTTTCAAAAAAAACGGGCAAAACATTGGTAAAATATAACGTGTAAGCTGTACACATATTTCGATGGGTAATCGTTAAACATCCTACTTTTGTGCCCTAACTAACGATAGTTCGTATATGATATCACCCACCATTCAATTGGATACAAAAAAATTATTGCAATTAGGATTATCCTCTAATATTGGAATACATTATCAACTTACACCGGAGGAATTAGTTGAACAGGCAGTGCTAAGGAGCCAAGGCGTTTTAAATAATACCGGAGCCCTTTGTATCAAAACGGGCAAATTTACTGGAAGAAGTCCTCAGGATAAATTCATTGTAAAAGATGAAATTACCCAAGACACAGTTCATTGGAATAATTTCAATATTGCAATAGAAGAGCATCATTTTTTAGGATTGAAATCTAAAGTATTAAACTACTTAGGACAAAAGGAAGAGGTTTGGGTTAGAGATGCATATGCTTGTGCAGATCAACAATATCGTTTAAACATTCGTGTGATCAATGAGAACCCTTGGAGCAATTTATTCGCTTATAATATGTTTTTGCGTCCGGCAGAAAATGAATTAGCAGGGTTTCAACCAGATTGGCATATTATTCAGGCGCCAGGTTTTAAAGCAGACCCTGCTGTAGACGGAACACGTCAAGAAAATTTTGCCATCGTTTCTTTTAAGCATAAAACTATTTTAATAGGAGGCACTGGATATACAGGCGAAATGAAAAAAGGAATTTTTTCGGTGCTAAATTATATTTTACCTCAGGAGAAAAATGTATTGAGCATGCATTGTAGTGCCAATATGGGGAATGATGGAGATGTAGCGGTTTTCTTTGGATTGAGTGGAACAGGAAAAACTACACTAAGTGCAGATCCTGAAAGAAAATTAATTGGTGATGATGAACATGGTTGGACCAATCAATCTGTTTTTAATTTCGAAGGTGGTTGTTATGCAAAAACAATCGATTTAAGTGAAGACAAAGAGCCTGAAATTTTTAGAGCAATTAAACCAGGTGCTTTAGTAGAGAATGTTGGGTTTATTAATGGAACCAATGAAATTGATTTTAGTTTTAAAGGCATTACAGAAAATACAAGAGTAAGTTATCCATTACATTTTATTTCGAATGCTTTAGAACCAAGTATAGGAGGACTTCCAAAAAATTTATTCTTCTTAACCTGCGATGCATATGGAGTTTTGCCTCCAATAAGTAAATTGAGTCCAGGCCAGGCCATGTACCAGTTCATCAGTGGTTATACTGCTAGAGTTGCTGGAACAGAAGCTGGTGTAACTGAGCCTAAATCTACTTTCAGTGCATGTTTCGGAGCCCCATTTCTACCTTTACATCCTGGCAAATATGCTGCTATGTTAGGAGAAAAAATGAAAGCACATAATGTGAATGTTTGGATGATTAATACAGGTTGGAGTGGAGGAAGTTATGGAACAGGTAATCGCATGAAATTGGCTTACACAAGAGCAATGATTTCTGCGGCATTAAATGGCGAGTTAGACAAGGTTGAAATGACCGAACACCCTATTTTTGGAATGCTCATGCCTACCAATTGCCCGAATGTGCCATCGGAAATTTTGAATCCACGCAGCACTTGGAAGGATTCAGTTGCCTATGATACCACAGCCAATAAATTAGCGAAAGAATTCATCAACAACTTTGAAAAATATGCTGCAGGGGTTACACCTGAAATTCTAGCAGCTGCACCAAAAGCTTAATACTAAGCTTAAATTAAACAAGAGAAACCAGATTTTTTTTTCGATTGCTTGCTAATTGCCTCCATGAAATTGGGGGCAATTTTTTTATAATTGGGGCAGTTGATCAATGTTTATTTCAGAAAAACGCAATCCAAAACGTTGAACCATTATTTTGAATTGATCCAATTTATAAGGGAGTATTTTAATTTGATTAATTTTTACCATGCAAACTGAACCCTCATTAAAATTAGGGCTTCCTGGTAAATACACTACAGCAATATCATTCTCTTTGGAAAATTCTGTTAATACGCCTGCTACCCAGTTATCATCGAAGAAAACAAATACAGGAAATTGCTTATTTCCCTCGGCTTGGTAATTTAATTTTTCTCCAACAATTTCTTTGATAAAAAGATAGCCGGGAGTAAACCTTAAAACGTTTTCTTCGATCCATGTTTTCCATCTGCCAACGGAAGACAATCGCATTAACAATCCTCCAAAAAAACATAATACAAGAAATCCAACAATTGTTAGAATAGTCAATAAAGATCTACCTATAAAATGTTCAATATCTAAGCTTTGAGATGCTTTGCGAATGATCGATTGAATAGGCATAAAAACCTTCTCAATTAAATAAGCAAAGACCAATACCGGCAATATAAAAAAGAGCCCTTTAATAATAGTGCCCTGAATGTATTGCAGAAACTTCTTCATTGAAAATTATTTTGATAAAAAATTTCCTGCAATGCGCATTCCTTTTTCATCTTCTACTACTTTCTTCATCAACTTCTTGAGGCCTTCGGGTAATTGATCCATTTCAGCCTGATTTAATTCATGAATCAATTCATGAAATTCATCTTCATCATCATAATAGCCCAGGTATAGATCAAATTGTTGATTCGGATGCAAACGCAAAGAGATTTCCAAATCTTCTTCGTACTGGTGCATCGATATGATGGCCCATTGATCGTCATCTTCAAAATTGAATAAAATTTCAACTGGGTCTTTACTAATTACAAATGATACTAGCTTTTCAATCAATTCTCCTGAATGATGCTGAATCAACTCCTCGTATTTCATGTAAACCTGTATTAAGAAAAAGATTAAAATAATCCAAACAACATGCCATCTACTTTGGTGATGATTTCTCCAAATTGTTCTTCGTTTTCGGCAAATTTATTTTTATCGCAATCGATGACCAGTAACTGGCCTTCTTTATAACCATCGATCCATTTATTATAATATTCGTTGAGCTTTTTTAAATAATCCAAACGAATATTTTCTTCGTATTCTCTTCCTCTTTTTTGAATTTGCGCAACCAAAGTAGGTACGGATGCTTTTAAATAGATCAGCAGATCCGGAGGTTGTACCATTGTTTTCAAGGTTTGAAAGAATTGATAATAATTATCAAAATCTCTCTTACTCATTAAACCCATTTCATGCAAATTGGGCGCGAATATATTTGCATCTTCATAGATGGTACGGTCCTGAATGACTGTTTCAGTGCCATGTTGAATATCCAATAATTGATTCAATCTACTGTTCAGAAAATAGATCTGTAAATTAAAACTCCAGCGAGGCATGTCTTCATAAAAATCCATTAAATATGGATTGGTATCTACATTTTCAAACTGTGGAATCCAGCGATAATGTTTACTCAACATTTCTGTTAAAGTAGTTTTACCTGCGCCAATATTACCGGCTATCGCTACGTGTTTTGGTTTTTTGGGTTTTGCCATTTCTATTTTGCTGTTTTAAAGCTTTGCAACTTAAGGAATCTAATCTGATTTTGGTTTAAATATGCTTAATTATTCAAACCTATTGCTTCTCTTACTATTTTAAGTGTTTCCGAAGCTCTTTCTCTGGCTTTCTCGGCACCTTGTTTCATCAATTTTTGCAATAAAACTTCGTCGTTTTGAATGGCGGCGGCTTTTTCTCTAATAGGATGAATAAAACTGGCCATATCTTCCGCTAATTGCTTTTTCATATCACCATAACGAATAATGCAATTGCCCTCACTGCTTGCATTGAAGTCATCTTCAAATTTTTTATGTGTATCCGGACTGCTCACCTGACTCATTAGGGTAAACAGGTTTTGTATATAATCTGGTTTTATAGAATTTGGTGTAGCAGGTCCTTGATCTGTTTTGGCTTTCATGATTTTTTTGCGAATATGATCATCGCTATCAGCCAGGTAAATGGTAGCCATCTGGTTTTCACTTTTGCTCATTTTGCCAATTCCATCCAGGCTTAAAATCTTGATCAATTCATCTCCAAAATTAAATGCATAGGGAAGAGGAAGTACTTCGCCATATCGGTGATTAAACCGTTCAGCAAAATTTCTGGCCATTTCTAAATGTTGTTCCTGGTCTTTTCCAACAGGCACTTTGACTGCTCTTTGAATGAGTACATCTGCAGCCATTAAAACAGGATAAGTTAATAATCCTGCATTTACATTTTCCGGTTGAAGCCGAACCTTATCTTTAAAAGTAGCTGTTTTTTCAAGCTCACCTTTATATGCCAGCATGTTTAAATAAAGGTATAATTCCGCAATTTCAGGAACATCGCTCTGAACATATAGTGCCACTTTTTCTGGATCTAATCCACAAGCAATATTTTCTGCAATAACCCTGTTTACACTGATTTTTAGTTCCCTGGTATCAGGGTGTGTGGTTAAACTATGCCAATTGGCAACAAAAAAATAGCAATTAAATTGATCTTGCATGCGAACATAATTTCGCATGGCTCCAAAATAATTTCCCAGGTGCAAAAACCCTGTTGGGCGAATTCCACTAACAACAACCTCTTTAAGCATAGTCAACGAAGATAGTAATCCTAGACAGTATGTGGCTCATGGTTGTTGTTTTTTTTATAGTTAGATTTGTAGTCAATTCAAATTGTAAAAATTTAGACTATAAGCATCAATAGCCATATACTCGCTTCCCCTATTGAATACCTAAAAGGGGTTGGCCCTTTGAGGGCAGATATGCTCAAGAAGGAGTTGGAAATTTTTACATTCAATGATTTATTGCATCATTTCCCTTTAAGACATATTGATAAAACCAAGATCAATGCAATTGCCGATATCAATGCATTTACAGATTATATGCAAGTAGTTGGTAGATTGGTGCATTATGAAGTAATTGGGGCCGGAAGAGGAAAGAGACTTATTGCACAAATTAAAGATGCGAGCGGACAATTGGAGCTTACATGGTTTCAGGGAATCAATTGGGTAGAAAAGAATTTACTTATCGGGTCCGATTATCTTGTTTTTGGAAAAACAGGATTCTTCAATAGTAAGGCACAAATGGTGCATCCAGAAATTGAAGTATTTATTCCAGCAAAAGTTGGAGCAAAAGCATTTTTAGAGCCGGTTTATCCATCCACCGAAAAATTAAAAGCTCGTGGGTTGAATGGACGTCAATTAGCGAAATTGACCCAAACACTTTTTGGAATACTTCAGCCAAAAGATCTTGAAGAGAATTTGCCCAGCTATTTGATTCAAGAATTAAAATTACTTTCTCGATATGAAGCTTTTGCAATGATTCATTTTCCGACCAATGAATTATTGTATGGAAAGGCTTTGGAGCGGTTGAAACTGGAAGAATTATTCATTGCACAGGTAAGATTGCAACTGGTGAGGCTTCAAAGAAATAATACCAGTAAGGGAGTGGTATTTGAAAAAGTAGGTACTTATTTCAATGATTTTTATAATCATTATTTACCCTTTACTTTAACAGGCGCACAAAAAAGAGTCTTAAAAGAAATTAGAACTGATACCGGACGCGGAAGGCAGATGAATAGGCTCTTGCAAGGCGATGTAGGTAGTGGAAAAACAATGGTGGCATTATTGAGTATGTTGCTTGCGGCAGATAATGGATACCAGAGTTGCTTAATGGCTCCAACCGAAATTTTAGCACAACAGCACTATGCGGGATTAAAAGAGCTACTCAAAGAAATGCCTGTAGAACTTGCATTGTTAACAGGTAGCACAAAAACAGCCGAAAGAAGAAGAATATTAAAGGGCTTGATTGAAGACAGTATTCATTTTGTTGTGGGAACCCATGCAATTATAGAAGATGTAGTTCAATTCAAAAATCTTGGCCTAGTAATTGTAGATGAACAACATCGATTCGGGGTTGCACAAAGAGCCAAATTGTGGGAGAAAGCAGTAATACCTCCACATGTTTTAGTAATGACCGCTACTCCAATACCAAGAACATTGGCCATGACAGCCTATGGCGATCTGGAATACAGTGTAATGGATGAATTGCCTCCGGGCAGAATTCCCATTACAACTGTTCAAAGAAATGAAATGGCGAGGGCAAATGTGATGGGCTTTGTAAAGGAAGAAGTAACAAAAGGCAGACAGGCTTATTTCATTTATCCTTTGATTGAGGAAAGTGAAAAACTGAGTTATGAAGATCTGATGCAGGGATATGAGCAGGTAAAAAGCTTTTTTCCTGAACCAACTTATAAAATAGGGATGGTTCATGGAAGGCAGCCAGCAGAACAGAAAGAAACCAATATGCGGCGTTTTGTAAGTGGTGAAAGTCAAATATTGGTCAGTACCACCGTTATTGAAGTAGGGGTAAATGTGCCAAATGCCTCAGTAATGGTGATTGAAAGTGCCGAAAAATTTGGATTATCACAATTACACCAGTTGAGAGGAAGGGTAGGAAGAGGTAGTGAAAAAAGTTTTTGCATTTTATTAACGGGTAGCAAAGCCAGCAAAGAGGCTAAAGAACGTATCAATATAATGTGCGCTACCAATGATGGCTTTAAAATTGCGGAGAAAGACTTAGAAATGAGGGGCCCGGGGGATATTGAAGGTACCAGACAGAGTGGGGCATTGAACTTTAAATTAGCCAGCATTGTTAACGATAAAGCATTGTTGGAATTGGCTAAAACAAAGGCAGAAATATTGGTTGAAAAGGATTTATTTTTAGAAGACCCGAGGCACCAATCATTGCGTAATTTTATGCAATCGCAGAAAACGAAACATGGTTGGGGCAAAATAGCTTAATATTTAAATAAAAAGAAGTGCTAAAAAAAGTAAATTTTATCATTTGGCTGTTGATGTTTGGAGCAGGATTGAACGCACAGAGCTATCTCAATTTTGTAGAAAACAAAGGACAGTGGGATCAATCGATACGATTTAAATCTGAAATGCCAGGTGGGGCCATAGTATTAAAAAATACTGGCTATAGAGTTTTACAGTACAATCAGGATGATTATGCTCAATTAGCAGAAACCTTTCATTCAGCAAAAGGAATAGACAATCACGAACATCAAAATAAATTGAACGAATCTGGTAAACCCTTTCCAATAGGGGATGCTGGAACTGAAACGAAATTGCGTTCGCATACTTATGAAGTAAAATTCCTGAACGGAAATCCCAATCCGAAAATCGTTCCTGATAAAGTTCAAACAAATTACAACAACTATATATTAGGGAATGATCCCAGTAAATGGGCAAGCAATTGTAAAATTTATCAGGCAGTTACTTATCAAAATGTTTATCCGAATATTGATATCCGTTTTTATACTTCTAATGCTACTTTAAAATACGATGTAATTGTTCATCCTGGTGGAGATCCTTCGAAAGTGATTTTATATTTTGATGGAGTAGATGGTTTGAAAATAAAAGATGAATCATTACAAATCAATACATCTGTTGGAACCATTCAGGAAATGGCTCCTTATACTTATTCTTTAAGCAATAATCAAAGAACAGAAGTTTCCTGTAATTATGAACTAAAAGGAAATTTTGTACAATTTAAATTGAACGCTGCTTATGATAAAGCGGCAACATTGGTGATTGATCCAAGTATTATTTTCATCAGTTATACAGGCAGTGGTGCAGATAACTGGGGCTTTACAGCTACCTACGATGGAGCAGGAAATTTTTATGCAGGTGGTATTGTTTTTGGGGATGGATTTCCTGTTTCTAATGGAGCCTTTCAAAGTAATTTTAAGCCAGGTGGTTCTTTGAAAATAGATATGGGAATTATGAAGTTTGACCCATTAGGAATCAATAGAATTTATGCAACTTATATTGGTGGAAATGGTGATGATCAACCCCATAGTTTAGTGGTGGATCGAAACGGAAATTTAATCATTGCAGGCAGAACTTCCTCTACTGATTATCCTACTCGAGGTGTTACCAAATTGTTTGGTCCAGGAGGAGGTTTTGATATAGTGGTAACTAAATTAAATACGAATGGTTCAGGTTTAATCGGTTCCATGGTAATAGGCGGAAAAGCAAATGATGGGGTAAATGTTGAACCCAATTATCCTCAATTAAATGGTGGTATTTCTACGAGAAGAAATTATGGAGATGATTCGAGGAGTGAAGTGATTATTGATAATAATAATAATATTTTACTGGCATCGGTAACTCAATCAACTGATTTTAGAACTACTGCTGGTGCATTTCAAACGGCCCCAGGTGCTGGTGTTGCAGGTGGAAGATACCAGGATGGAGTGGTGATGAAATTTGATCAGAATCTTGATAATGTAATTTTCAGTTCTTTTTTGGGAGGAAACAATGATGATGCGGCATTTGTATTAAGCATTAATCCAAACAATGGAGATATATACGTGGCAGGTGCAACTTTGAGCACTGATTTACAAGGGGATAAATCTGGGGCAATATTTGCAACCAATCAGGGAGTTGCTGATGGTTTTATCATGAATATTAAAAGTGATGGATCGGCCATTAATAAAACAACTTATATTGGAACAAGTGGTCAGGATGTGTTGTTTGGAATTCAATTTGATAAACTAGGGTTTCCTTATATCACTGGTACAACAACCGGCGTTTTTCCAGTAAAAAATTCCAATTTTAATACCAAGAACCCTGGTCAATCAACCGGTAAACAATTTATTGCGAAACTCACACCTGATTTATCTTCTTTTATTTTCTTCACCAATTTCGGAAGCCCTACTGCAACAATACCTAGTTTATCCATTACTGCATTTTTAGTGGACAGGTGCCAAAATATGTATGTGTCTGGATGGGGTGGAAGCAGCATAGGTAACAATTATCCCAGCGGAACTTTGGATGGTATGGTGGTTTCTCCGGATGCGTATAAAAAAGTATCGGATGGTGCAGATTTTTATTTTTTCATTTTAAGTAAAAATGCAGACAGCTTAATTTATGCTACTTTTTTTGGACAAGATGCGGGATTCGCAGACCATGTAGACGGAGGTACATCGCGCTTTGATCCGAATGGTACTATTTATCAGTCTATTTGTTCTTGTGGTGGAAGCAGAGGCAGTAATCCAAGAAACTCCATTGTTGGAACACCAGGATCATGGTCTCCATCTAGAGGCAATAATTCCTGTAATTTATTGGCTGTTAAATTGGCTTTCTATTCAGCTGGAGTTTCAGCTGGAGTTCAATCTTCTATAGCAGGAAGGTTAAGAGACTCCACAGGTTGTGTTCCATTAAAAGTAGATTTTACTGATACTGTGGCTGCTGCAAAAACCTATTACTGGGATTTTGATGGCGATGGCACCAACGATTTAACTACCACTACAGCAAAAGCAAGCTTTACTTATAATGTTGTTGGATTATATCGTGTTAGATTAATTGCAGAGGATTTGAATTCTTGCAATGAAAGAGACACTTCTTACATGCGAATTAGTGTTAGAAGTGATGCAGTTACTAATTTGAATTTTAATTATGCAATTGTACCCCCATGTGCAAATCGGACATATCAGTTTACTAATTTAGCAACACCTCCTCCAGGTAAAACATTTGGCCCCAATTCTTTTCAATGGGATTTTGGAGACGGTACACCTGTTGTAAATTCCAATGCATCTCCACAATTGCATACTTTTCCATCAGATGGTTCCTATATTGTTCGCTTAACATTAAAAGATCCTTTGTTTTGCAATGAGGATGATTATATAGAGCAAACCGTGAGAGTGTCTAATTCATTTGTCCCCAGTTTTGTTGCTGATACAGCTTGTATTGGAACAGCTACCAAGTTCACCTATACAGGTGTAGGAGGGGCAAGTTTTGTCTGGAATTTTGGAGATGGTAAAACAAGTACTTTAGCAGATCCTACTAATATTTATCCTGCCGCAGGAGTGTATACTGTTACTGTTAATGTTACTGATAACAATACCTGTGACGTTATCAAAACAAAATCGTTTTCAAAACAAATTTTAGTGAGTCCGAATCCTAATTCATTGTTTGATTATACTCCAAGAACAGCGGGTGCAAATTTGATTTATTCATTTACGAATTTATCTACAGGTGGTGCTTCTTATTATTGGGATTTTGCTGATAGTAAAGTAATTATTACCAATAGACTAGATACTACAATAAAATATTCTTTTAGTGCATCAGGTACTTATAATGTTTGTTTATCCACCACCAATACAGTTGGCTGCACCGTTAAATATTGTGAGCCAATTATTGCAGAAGTGAATCCATTATTTGATGTTCCCAATGCATTTTCACCAAATGGAGATGGACTGAATGAAAGAATATACGTTCGCGGTTTTGGTATTGCAAAAATGACATGGAGAATTTACAATCGCTGGGGTGTAGTGGTTTATGTAGGAACAAATATCAATGAGGGTTGGGATGGAAAATACAATGGAAAAATTCAACCACAGGAAGTATATAATTATACATTGGAAATTGAATTTTCTGATAAAGTCAAGGCATTTAAAAAAGGAGATATTACATTGTTAAGGTAAAAGCATAGCATAAGAAGAATGAAGATGTTTAAACGGATATTATTTATTTTCTTGTTCCCTATTTCATTTGCACAAGTAAATGGACAGTCGCTGAATTTTTCTCAGTATTTCAATAATCCATTATTTGTAAATCCTGCAAATACAGGTTTTAATCCTGATATGGATTATAGAATAGGAGGCAATTACCGAAACCAATGGGCTTCTACTTCAAGTCCATATAAAACAATGGGTATTTGGGCTGATTCTAAATTATTCGCCAATCGATTTGAGAATGGTTGGATGGGAATTGGCGGGGGTATCATGAGAGATGTTGCCGGATCAGGAAGTTTATCTTCTACCAGTGCAAATTTATCTTTGGCCTATCACCAGATGCTGGGGTATAAAAGTTTATTGAGCGCAGGATTTTCAGCGGGCATTGTTTCAAAAAGAATTGATTTTTCAAAACTAACATTCGACAACCAGTGGAACGGACAATTTTTTGAAACGACTATTCCAAGCAACGAACCTTTTGCCTATAGTCAGGCAGCTTATTTAGATCTTTCCATGGGAGTGAATTATGCCTTATTTGCTTCTGAAAATGCATATTTCAACGCAGGTATTTCTATCGATCATATCAACCGGCCCAAAGAAAGTTTTTTTGAAAATTCTGTTACAGATAGCAAAATTGATATGCGCTATACTTTCTTTGCAAATGCAAGTATCAAAGTGCAGGACATTTGGATAATCAACCCCAATATTTATTATACTAGTATGGGAACATCCAATGAAATTGTATTAGGTATGAATGCCAATAGGGATCTCACTGGCGATGGAGCAAAGCAATTGATTCTTGGACTATACTACAGAAAAAATGATGCAATTATTCCTGTGGTAGGTTTCCAAGTAAATGATATTAAATTAACTGTAAATTATGATGCTTCAACCAGATCCGTCAACTCAGGAAATTCGGTAAGAGGTGCCTATGAGCTTTCCATCGTTAAACACGGCCTGTTTTCTTCGTCAGCAGGCAAATCCGTAAAATGCCCTACGGTTAGGTTCTAAGATATAGTTATTCATATTTCATCTTTCATAATTCATATTTCATAATTCTTAATTGTATCTTGTGTGTTCATATTTAGCACATGAAATACTTACCCCTCGATCCTTCGATTTTCATCAATAACAGAAAAAGATTTGTCAAAAAAATGTTGCCCAACAGCATTGCTGTTTTTGTAAGCAATGATGAGTGGCCAGGCAATGGCGATGCTTTGCATTCTTTCAAACAAAATAGCGATTTGTATTGGCTAACTGGTATTGAACAAGAAGATACCATGTTGATCCTTTTTCCGGATTGCCCGGATCCCAAGTACAAAGAAGTATTGGTATTGGTAAGGCCCAATGCACTTAAAGAAAAATGGGATGGCAAAAGATTAAGAGCTGCAGAAGCAACTACCATTTCAGGTATTTCAACTATTGTATGGTTAGATAGTTTGGACGCACTATTACAAGGATGGATTCATTTAGCAGATACTATCTATTTAGATACGAATGAAAATGATCGAAAAGCATCACCTATAAGAACCCGTGAATATCGTTTTGTGGATGAAATGAAATTGAGCTATCCGCTACATCAGTTTCAACGTGCTGCTAAAATAATGAAAGAACTTCGTGCTGTTAAAAGCAAGGAAGAGATTTTAGTTGTTCAAAAAGCAATTGACATTACAGAAAAAACATTTAGAAGGTTGTTGAAATTTATTCAGCCTGGTGTAAATGAATATGAAATTGAAGCAGAAATCTTTCACAGTTTTTTAAGTCAACGTGCAACTGGTCCGGCATATGGAAGTATTATTGCCAGTGGTGATAATGCCAGAACCTTACATTATGTTTCTAATAATGCGGTATGTAAATCTGGGGATTTAATTCTAATGGACTTTGGTGCAGAATATGGTGGATACAATGCCGACCTAACAAGAACGATACCTGTAAACGGAAAATTCTCGCCTCGTCAAAAAGAAGTGTACAATGCATGTTTGCATTTGCACAACTATGCAAAATCAATTTTAAAACCAGGTATTAGTATTGTTGATTACACCGATAAAGTAGGGGAAGAAGCTACCAAACAATTTGTAAAGATCGGTTTATTGAATAAAGCCGATATCAAAAATGAAGACCCAGAGAATCGTGCATATAGAAAATATTTGTATCACGGAATTTCTCATCATTTAGGAATTGATGTACATGATCTAGGTACTAGAACGGCCCCTGTTCAAGCAGGAATGTTATTTACCATTGAGCCGGGTATTTATATTGAAGAAGAGAAAATGGGCATTCGCATTGAAAATAATTTTTGGATTACCAAATCAGGTAGTATCGATTTAATGAAAAATATTCCGATCACCGTAGACGAGATTGAAACTTTGATGAAAAAGAAATAATCATGAAGCAACAGATTCCTAATTTATTTACACTCAGCAATTTGTTTCTTGGATGTATTGCTATTATTTACATTTTGCAACCGGGTTTAACCCTTACCGTAAATAGTGAAGGCGAAAATTTGGTTTCCATTCCCGAAAAAATGATGTGGGCCGGATGGTTCATTATTGGTGCAGCAATCGTTGATTTTTTTGATGGTTTTGTTGCTCGCTTATTAAAAGTGCCATCTGAAATGGGTAAGCAATTAGATTCTTTAGCCGATGTAGTAAGTTTTGGAGTAGCCCCTGGCTTGATTTCATTTCAATTCCTTAGATTAAGTTTTTCTCAGGATCCGGGTGGACTGGATATTGCTTTTGTTTACTTATTGCCTGCACTACTCATTCCTTGTGCTGGTGCATTTCGTTTAGCTCGTTTTAATATAGATACTACACAGCAGTATGGATTTAAAGGAGTGCCAATACCTGCCATCGGCATGTTGTTTGCGTCTTTCCCTATATTGTATTGGTACAATTCTACGGAGTGGATCAATCAACTCATTTTGAATAAATGGGTTTGGTATGGATTAATCGGGTTGAGCAGTTATTTAATGATTTCTACATTACCAATGCTTGCATTGAAATTCAAAGGGTTTACGCTTAAAAAAGGGCTTCCTTTTATACTAGTTGTATTGGTTGCAGGGCTATCGGCCTTGCTTTTTGGTTGGTTAGCAGTTTCCATTGGATTTTTTGCCTATGTAATTCTATCTTTGCTCTTCAAACAAGTTGAATCATGATATATACAGTTCAGGTTACCGTGATGCCTTTAAAAGATTTATTGGATCCACAAGGAAAAGCCGTTTTAGGGGGATTGCAAAATTTGGGTCTTGATTCTATTCAAGATGTTCGTGTTGGAAAGCATATTACACTATCCATCGAAGCAGGATCTGCAGATGAAGCTAAAACCATTGCTGAAAATGCCAGTAAGCAATTATTGGCCAATCAAGTAATGGAGTTTTTTGAGATTGAATTAATTTAATCAATTGTTATACTTAGTTCCTACTCCACTTGGAAATTTAAAAGACATCACTTTACGTGCTTTAGAGATATTGCAAGAGGTGGATTTGATTTTATGTGAGGATACGAGAACCTCGTCTAAATTATTGAATCATTATAAAATTGAAAAACCACTTACTCCTTACCATCAACACAATGAGCATAAAGTGGTGGCTCATTTAGCCGATCAATTATTAGCAGGCAAAAAAATGGCTTTGATCACCGATGCCGGAACTCCTGGAATATCCGATCCTGCTTTTTTGTTGGTTAGAGAATGTATTCAAAAAAATATTAAGGTAGAATGTTTGCCCGGAGCAGTTGCATTTGTTCCTGCCTTAGTGAATAGTGGCATTCCTACTAATCGATTTGTGTTTGAAGGATTCTTGCCTTTAAAAAAAGGAAGACAAACTTTATTGAAAAAATTAGTGGAGGAAGAACGCACGATGATTTTTTATGAAAGTCCAATGCGCTTGGTTAAAACCTTGGAAGAGTTAGCTACTTATTTTGGCGCAGATAGGAATTGTTCGGTGAGCAGAGAGCTTACTAAAATGTTTGAAGAAAATAAAAGAGGCAGCTTACAAGAAGTAGCTGATTATTTTAAAACCAAAACAGTTAAAGGAGAAATTGTTTTAGTTGTTCAGGGCAAACAATAATGAATTAATCATTTTTAATAAATATAGGACATGTCTAAACTCAAACTACTCGTATTTTTTCTGATCACCACTTTATGTGTTGTTGCTCAACCAGATAGATGGCAGCAAAAAATAAAATACAATATCAATGTAAAAGTAGATGTGGTGACCAATCGTTTTTCTGGTACTGAAAAAATTGAGTATTCAAATAATTCAACGGATACTTTAACCAGGGTATTCTTTCATTTGTATTGGAATGCATTTCAGCCGAATAGCAGTATGGATATGCGTAGCAGAGAATTAGGAAAGGTCAGACTCAGCGATCCAAATCCAAGAAGACAATCTGATGGTTTGGATTGGGATGCACGAGTGAAAGATAGAATCAGCAAATTAACTCCTGCGGAAATTGGATTTCAAAATGTACAATCTGTATTGATTAACGGAGTTGCACAGCAACTTAAAGTGCATGAAACTATTTTAGAAGTGGTTCTTGCTAAGCCAATCTTGCCAAAGACAAAAGTATTGATGGATGTTGCTTTTGAAGCCCAGGTTCCTTTGCAAGTAAGAAGAAGCGGAAGAGATAATAAAGAAGGAATACGTTACAGTATGAGTCAATGGTATCCTAAAATGGTAGAATACGATTACCAGGGTTGGAATGCAAACCCATATATCGCAAGAGAATTTTATGGCGTATGGGGAGACTATGATGTTTCTATTACAATCGATAAAAATTATATGGTTACTGCTGGTGGAGATTTATTAAATGCCAATGAAATGGGCTTTGGGTATGAAGCACCTGGTACTAAATTAAGCAACACAACTGCAGATACAAAAACCTGGAAATGGCAGACTTACAATGTGCATGATTTTATGTGGGCAGCCGATCCAAATTATAAATTGATTACTCGAAAACTAACCAATGGTCCTTTAATTCGTGTAGTATATAAAGCGGTTGATTCATTGGAAAACAGATGGCAGAAATTAGCCGACACAGTTGCACTGGCTTATCCTATAATGGCCAAAACCTTCGGTGCATATCCTTACAAGACGTACACATTTGTTCAAGGAGGAGATGGGGGAATGGAATATCCAATGGCAACATTGATCAATACAGCCAGTGTTGGAACTGCCATTCATGAATGGATGCATAGCTGGTATCAGATGATGATGGGAAGCAATGAGTCATTGTATGCATGGATGGACGAAGGATTTACTGATTATGCTACCAATCGTGTACAGTCTACTCTGCGAGGACGAACAGGTTTCTTTTACGATGGCTCTTATAGATCCTATTTTAATTTAGCCAAGAGTGGGCTGGAAGAACCAGCAAGTACCCATGCTGATCATTTTAATACCAATTATGCATCCTCTAGTGCAGCATATAGTAAGGGTGCAGTTTTCATGGAACAATTGGGTTATATAGTAGGAGATACTGTGAGAGATAAAATATTATTAGCTTACTATAACTCTTGGAGATTTAAACATCCCAATCCAAATGATTTTATCAGGGTTGCAGAAAAAATAAGTGGAATGGAATTAGACTGGTATAAAGAATATTGGATCTATAGTACAAAAACCATCGACTATGCAGTGGGAGATATTGCTGTTGTAAACGACAAAACATCCATCACTGTAAAGCGAGTAGGAAAAATGCCTATGCCAATTGATGTGCTGATTACATTTAAAGACGGAACACAGGAATTACATGTAATACCATTGGATTTAATGTACGGGCAAAAACCAGCGGAGAATGCTATTCCTAGGACTGTTCATTCCGAATGGCGTTGGACGCATCCAGATTATAGTTTCATTAGTAATCGTCCTATTAAAGACATTAAGCAAATTGAAATTGACCCTAGTATGCGATTGGCAGATATTAATCGCACTAATAATAAACTGGTTATTCCAGATTAATAATAAAAAGGTGGCTATTTATTTAGCAACGTGAATGATAAATTTTTCTTCGAAATAAGGTTCAGGAAATATTTTAAAGATGGGCATCATTTTTGGTCTGGCTCCACTTTCAAATATTTCCTGGGCCAAATCTCCACCTTTTAAACAGATCAATCCGTTTCTAATAAAATCCGGACCTGTAGCAGCACCTGGTTGTTTTTTCAACAAGGGCATGCTCCATTGTAATAAATCTTTTAATGGGGCCACTGCACGGGAGATAGCAAAATCAAATTTTCTATTTTTTATATCTTCTGCTCTGGTATGTTGAGTAGTAACATTTTTAATTCCTGCTGCTTCGCAAACCGCTTCTACTACTTTTAATTTTTTAGCGATACTATCCACCAAATGGAATTTTACTTCAGGAAAGAAAATGGCCAAAGGGATACCCGGAAACCCGCCTCCACAGCCAATATCAATGATAGTAGACCCTGGTACAAATTCAACAATTGCTGCAATGCTTAATGAATGTAATACATGGTGTAAATAAATACTCTCTATATCTTTTCTGGAGACAACATTTATTTTGGCGTTCCATTCTTTATACAATTCATCTAATAATCCAAATTGGTGAATTTGACTTTGGCTGAAGTCATCGAAGTAATGGGTAATTAATTCCAATTTTTCCGGGGTGCTTTCCATATGGCTGGTGCTGTAAAGATGAAGTAAAAAAACATCCAAATATCCAATAATAAAAACCAAGGAAATAAATCAAACTCATTCAATTTTTTCATGGTTTTAAAATAAACAATTGATTGTACAATAAACCGAATTCCAAAAACGGCCAATGCTAATTCCCAACTAAAAAATACCGCGCTTACTATTAGAAAAGGGTATAGCCAAAACAAAGTCAAAGAATAAAGACCAAGCAAAAATTTATGTTTGGGACGATAGTATTTACTGGTAGTGTAGTGTCTGTATTTTTGAGAAAGCCACTCATTCCAGGTGGTTTTAGAATCGCTTAGTGTAAATGTGTCCGGATCGATTGAAATAGCTGTATTGGTTGAATTGGCAACCTGATTGATGAATAAATCATCGTCTCCACTAGGTATCTGATTGATCGAAGAAAATCCTTTGTTTCTGAGGAAGACATTTTTCTTGTAACTCAAATTTCTACCCACTCCCATATATGGAGTTCCTGCAATAGCATATGATAAGTATTGAATGGCAGTATGGAAGGTTTCAAAACGAATTAATTTATTGAGTAAGCCTGGTTGTTTGTGATATGCACCATATCCTAACACAATTTCAATATCATCGCTATAAGTATCCTGCATTTTTTGAATCCAATATTCAGATGCCGGAACACAATCTGCATCTGTTAATAATACAATCTCATATTTAGCGCTTTTAATGCCCATGGAAAGTGGAAATTTTTTCCCTGTGATCATGATGGCTTCCTGTGTTAATTCCACCATGTTTAAATTTTTGAAAGAGCGCTTAAACTCATCAATAACGTATTTACTTTCATCCGATGAGTTGTCATTCACCAGCACTACTTCATGGGTAGTTTTATAATTCTGCACCAATACACCTGGAAGGTTTTTTACCAAATTATGGGCTTCATCTCTTGCGCAAATCACCACAGACACAGGGTGTTCAACTGTATTTTCTTTGGCAACTTGTTTAAAATTAGCCAATCGAAGAAAAAAGTAGACATAATAGAAAAGTTGGATAAAGATGATTGCGCAGAATAGTCCAAAACAAATGGTCCAGACAATAGAGGGTATGATCATGGTGCAAAAATAAGGTTTTTGATGCAAGACAAGAAGCATGTGTATGATACAATAACTACCCTTATTTTTGCCAAATGGCTGCACTTCAGTTTTCATTGGAAAAAACGAGTACCTATACCTCTGCAAGAGCTGGTATTATTACAACAGATCATGGCGTGATAGAAACGCCCATATTCATGCCTGTTGGTACTGTAGGTTCTGTTAAAGCAGTTACACAACAGCAATTGAAATTGGATATTCAGGCGCAAATCATTTTGGGGAATACCTATCACTTGTATTTGAGGCCAGGTACTGAAGTATTGGAAGCTGCAGGTGGATTACATCGCTTCATGGGTTGGGATCGACCTATCTTAACAGATAGTGGTGGCTACCAGGTATTTTCTTTAGCAGAAAATAGAAAAATAAAAGAAGAAGGGGTTGTTTTTCAATCGCATATAGATGGGAGTAAACATTTGTTTTCACCAGAATCGGTAATGGATATTCAAAGAAGTATTGGAGCAGATATCATTATGGCATTTGATGAGTGTCCGCCTTATCCTAGTGATTATCAGTATGCTAAAAAAAGCATGCATTTAACGCATCGTTGGTTGGACAGATGTTTTGCTCGTTTAGCGGAAACGCCTGATAAATATGGATACACACAGAATTTATTTCCCATTGTTCAAGGAAGTACTTTCAAAGATTTGCGAAAAGAGTCCTGTGATTTTATTGCTTCGAAAAATGCGGTGGGTAATGCAATAGGAGGCTTGAGTGTTGGTGAGCCACCTGAAATGATGTATGAGTTTACGGCGTTATGTGCCGAAAATCTGCCAATCAATAAACCACGGTATTTAATGGGTGTAGGAACACCTTGGGATTTATTGGAATGCATCGATTTAGGAATTGATATGTTTGATTGCGTGATGCCAACAAGAAATGGAAGAAATGGTATGCTGTTTACTACTCAGGGGGTGATCAATATTCGCAATAAAAAATGGGCAACTGATTTTTCATGTATTGATCCTGGTTTGCCTTCAGAAATGAGTCAGTATTACAGTAAAGCCTATATGCGACATCTTTTTGTTGCCGGAGAAATACTTGGTTTGCAGTTAGCGAGTATTCAAAACCTTTCTTTCTATTTATGGTTGGTTAAAGAAGCAAGGAACAATATTTTATCTGGTGATTTCGTTAATTGGAAGCGACAGATGATTGAAATTGTCAAGCGCCGTTTATAAAATCCATCCTTTATTAAATCAGCATATTCTGTGGGGATAACTCTCGGGGGTACCTATATTTATGCACTTTTACAATATTTGTTAAATAGTTTAACGACTTGTGGGTATTTTAGCAATGCTTACTAATCCGTTATCTATTGAAGTCCTAAAATTATACATCCATTTCCATGGATGTATTTTTTTTACGCATCTTTGTACCAGCCATGAAAAAACTGGATTGGTATATACTCCGCAAATTCCTTACTACTTTCTTCTTCGCAATATTTTTATTTGCGGTGATTGCTATTGTTGTTGATGTAAGTGAAAAAACCGATGACTTTGTAAAATCTCAATTGGGAGTACAAAAAATTATTACTCAATATTATTTTGGATTTATCCCTCATATTATTGCGTTGCTTTTTCCTTTGTTCGTATTTATCGCCGTAATATTCTTCACTTCAAAAATGGCAGGCAATAGCGAAATTGTTGCAATACTGGCTAGTGGAACCAGTTATTCAAGATGGTTAAGGCCTTATTGGATTGGTGGAATTATTTTATCGGTCATGTTGTGGTTTGCCAATCAATATATTGTTCCTAAAGCCAATCAAATCAGGGGAAGTTTCGAAGCCAGATACATTGATGCCAATTCCAGTTATACGGCGCTTCTTGGCAAAACTTCTAATATCTATTTAAGAATAGATTCATTTACCTATGCTGGTATATATTCTTATGATACTGCAACAAAAAGGGGCGGTCCTCTTTTTTTGTATACCATCAGAGATAATAAAGTAACAGCCAATTTGAGAGCCGATTATGTTAGTTGGGACACAGCCTCAAAAAAATGGAAAGTAGAGTCCATTCTTTCAAGGAAATTATATCCTATGAATGAGCATATTGAACAAGAAGTGGTTCGATTGATGACTTATACTTTTAAGCCTGTTGATTTAAGTAGAGATAAATACACCAAAGACAAATTAACTTCCCCAGAGCTCGATCGATTTATTAAATTAGAAGAATTAAGAGGTTCTGAAGGGCTCAATGGGTTGAAAGTAGAGCGTTACCGAAGGGATGCCACTTGTATTACTGTATTACTGCTTACATTAATTGGGGCGATTGTTGCCGGAAGAAAAGTTAGGGGAGGAAGTGGGGTACATCTGGCATTGGGCTTTGTTATGGCTGCATTATTCATTATTACCGACCGTTTTTCTACCATTTTTTCCACCAAGGGTAATTTACCCCCATTGATAGCAGCCTGGATACCCAATATGATATTTGTTTTTGTAGTGGTCTACCTGTACAAAAAAGCCCCAAAATAAATATTTATTAAATACTCAACTTGGTTGGCATCAATTTTGTTATAGAACCAAGTTCAATTACCTTTGAACGTTAATACCATAAAATATACTATACGCCATGGGAATCATTAAAGACAAATTCAAAGCAAAAGCCGACGCTGCCAGTATCGAAATAAAAGATATTATTAAAGAACATGGGAATAAGAAAATTGGGGAAGTAACCCTGGCTCAGGTTTATCAAGGTATGCGTGGTATTACAGGCCTGGTTACAGAAACCAGCTTACTGGATGCACAGGAAGGAATTCGTTTTCGTGGGTATACAATACCAGAATTACAACAAAAATTACCAGCAGCTATCAAAGGAGGTGAACCTTTGCCTGAAGGTTTATTTTACCTGATGTTAGTAGGGGAGCTTCCTACAGAAGAAGATGCAAACCATATCACCAGTGTATGGCAAAGAAGAAGTCATGTACCCAATCATGTATTTGCAACCATCGATGCACTTCCATTGAATACCCATCCAATGACCATGTTTGTTGTTGGTGTAATGGCATTGCAAACGGAAAGTAATTTTGCTAAAGCGTATTCTAAGGGCATAAATAAGAAAGATTATTGGGATCCTATTTATGACGATTCAATGGATTTGATCGCAAGACTTCCAAGAATTGCCGCATACATATACAGAAGAAAATACAAGAATAACGAACATATTCAACCGAATGGATTATTGGATTGGGCTGGCAATTTTGCTCATATGATGGGTTATGAAGATGAGAGTTTTAAAGAATTGATGCGTTTGTATATGACCATTCATGCCGATCATGAAGGAGGAAATGTTTCTGCTCATACCACACATTTAGTGGGTTCAGCATTAAGTGATCCATTTTTAAGTTATGCTGCAGGAATGAATGGACTGGCAGGACCATTACATGGCTTGGCCAATCAAGAAGTAATTAAGTGGATCTACGAAATGCAGGAGAAATTGGGAACAGATGATCCATCTAAAGAACAAATAGCGCAATATGTTCAAGATACACTTACTGCTGGAAAAGTAGTGCCAGGTTATGGACATGCAGTTTTGCGTAAAACCGATCCACGTTTTGAAGCACAAATGGAATTTGGTAAAAAACATATGGCGGATGATAAGCTGGTGAATACAGTTTGGAAAATTTATGAAACGGTTCCACCAATTTTGCAATCTTTAGGAAAAATCAAAAACCCATGGCCAAATGTAGATGCACATAGTGGAGCACTATTGGTACACTACGGATTTGTAGAATATGAATTCTATACAGTTTTATTTGCTGTAAGTAGGGCTCTAGGTGTATTGGCTAGCTTATGTTGGGATCGTGCTTTGGCATTCCCATTAGAGCGTCCAAAATCGGTTACTACTGCATCAGTAAAATTATGGATCGAAGGGAAAGATGAGATCTGGGAGTGATCACCGAATTGATTAATATTTAGTGCCCAAACAATCGCCAACTGAAAGATTGTTTGGGCATTTTTGTACATATGCTAATGCAACTTGGTTTTTGAAATTAAAAAATATAAGATTGTTTTGATTTGTAAGAATCGCCTGCTGAAAGATTGTAAGTGAATACTACTACTTATGCTAGCTTAAATTGGTTTTGCGAAATCTAAAGATTGTTTGGGCATTTTTGTACATATGCTAATAGAACTTGGTTCTGCCTAAAGCTTAGGAACCGTAATCATCTTACTTGTAGTATCAGCACATCCATTTCCTGTAACTATTAATTGAACTTTGTACTGTGTACTTGTTGCGGCTTTATTAAAAGTAGTTTCGATGAAACTATAAAATTCATTGTTTTTTATCCCATTGCCAAAATCCCATTGATAACTATCAATGGTGCTTGTAGGAATAGTGGACCTGCTATTAAAAGACCATCTTTGTGTAGTAGCGTTTTGTGATACTAAAGTTTCTTCGAAGACAGCTTTTGGCCTGGGGTTTTCTCCTTTTGAATTCACCATCTTATTAGTGGTGTACAATAACCTACCATTTAATTTGATTGATAGTATTACATCATAATCATTGGGGAATTTGTATTTGTATGTGATAGGATTTCCTGTTTTTACAGGTAGTCCATCAGAAAAATCCCATTCATATACTGATCCTGCAGGAACATTTTCGGCTTCGGATGTAAATCGAATCGTTTCATTTGTACATGCATCAAAAGCTTCTGTTTTAAAAGACCCTTTTATGTTATATAATCCTGGAATCAACACTCTAATAGTTGTATCCGCCTTGCAGCCTGAATTAGTTGTTACAGTCAGCTTTACAGGATAAGTAGTATCATTAATTTTTTTGGGGAATTCATAACGCACTAATCCAAATGAAGAAATCAATTGATTGCCATCCCCCCATTCGTATAAATATTGAACGAAGTCTCCTTGATTAACAGAAGAAGTACTATTGAAAGTAACATAATTTTGATTGGAAGGAAAATCATATTTCACCGTAAAACTCGCTTCTGGCTTAGTTATTTGTCCTAATGCTTTTGTAGGAAATAATACTTTTGCCAAAACGGTATTCGCATCTGCCATCACATATAATGCAACTACAAAGGATCCTGCTGCCTGGTAAGCATAAGTAACCGTTTTTCCTTTGGCTCTATTACCATCTCCAAATTCCCATTCATAATATCCTTCATTTGGTAATGTAGTACCATTGGTTGTAAAAGTGAAAATTTCTTTGGAAGGAAAACAGGTAGAAGTTTGGCTAAAAGTGATGACAATATTTCCATAAGTTACAGTAGTTGTATCTTTTGAAATAGCAATGGTTGCACCTTTAGTGATAGATGCTGAATCGATTTTTACAATTTGATCTAAAGGAATACCAGTATCATCTTTTTTACAAGATTGCATCATGATCAATGCACAAAAAATACTGTATAGTAATATGCTCTTTTTCATAAGGGTGCTCATTATCGAGCGGGTACAGTAATATTTGCTACAGCGGTATCTTTACAACCAGTATTGCTTGTTACAATAAATCGAATAGAATAATTGGTTGGAGTAGTTGCTTTGGTATATTCCTGTTCTACAATTGTATTAAAATTATCATTCACCACATTAAAAGGCATTTCCCATCTATATCCTGTTAAGAATCCATGAGGAATATTTGATTGACTATAAAATGCCCATTTTTCTGTTGTAGCAGTTGAACTCACAACATTTTTTAACATGAGGGCTTTAGGTTTAATATTTTGACCAAATGCTCTTACCGCTTTATGTGTTTGATAAATGATTTTTCCTTTTAAAGTGATGGTCATTTTCACATCATAATCATTCTGATAAGTAAATGCTTTTCGAACTGGGTTGCCAGAAACAAAACCCGTTGCATCTGCAAAGTCCCATGTATATACTGCACCTGCAGGAACTCCAGTTGCGTTTGGAGTAAAGATGAAATATTCATTGGTGCATCCTTCAAATTGAACAGCATCGAAATTTCCGGAGATACTATAAGTTGCAGGAACGAATACATTCACAGTCGCAGTGTCTTTACAGCCTGAGTTAGCGGTTACTACTAGTTTAACAGGATAGGTTTTATCCTGTGCCACTAATGGGAAATTTTTTGGAATAAAACTATTGGAACTATTACTGGTTGTGCCATCTGCCCAATCCCATAAATGATCTACAATTACTCCAGTTGGTACAGATGATCTACTCGTAAATGTCATATTATTCAACACATTCACATCGGCCAATGCACTGGAAAAAACTGCTGTAGGAGTTACTTGTTGACCAACCGCTTTCACTGCTAAAGACACTTTTTGAATTAATTGATCAGTATTCGATTTTACTTGTAGAATAACAGTATATGTTGCTGGGTTTCTATAAATATTTCTTACAGTCTGGCCAACCAAGGATTGTCCATCTCCAAATTCCCATACATACTTAGTGGTCGCTGGTGCGTTTTTGGCAACAGCGGTAAATGCAAATACTTCGTTACTTGGGTAACAAGCTAAGGTTTTGCTATATGTAATGGTAACATCTCCATCCGTTACAGTAGCGGTATCTCTAAATGAAGATAGGGTTCCAGTTACATTGGTAAGAGAGTTTTCAATGGTAGGGGTTGCAGGTTTATCTGCCTCTTTTTTACATGCTGTAAAAATGGAACTTGCAAAAACGCCTAATAATATCGTAAAACGTATTGTTTTCATGTAGTGTACTCGTTGTTGGTACATAGCTACAACGTAAAACAGAGGGGGTTATTGTACCTTTAAAAGCCAGATTATAGGTTTTAAACGGGCTTTAACAGTCGATTTTTAATTTTTTGGTCTATTCTGCCTTAAACTCTTTGCGATATGCATTAGGGGGCAATTTTTTTATTTGTTTGAATTTTTGAGAAAAATGTGCCCAACTATTGTAGCCGCTTTCGTAACAGATAGTTAGAATTTGTTTGTTGGTCGTTTTCAGCAAATTACAGGCATGATTAATGCGCAATTCTTGTAAAAATTCAAAATAAGTTTTCTTAATATTTTTTTTAAAAAAACGACAAAAAGTGGGAATACTCATTTCGGCTATAGATGCTACTTCTTGTAGAGTAATAGGAGTTAAATAGTTTTTAAAGGAATAATCAATAATTCTTTCGATTGCAGGATCGGTTTTTCCGGTATCAGAAAAGTTTTGGGTAAGTATTTTTTTTTGTTTTGCATTACTAATTAAATGCAATGCATCTAGCAATAATTGCATTCTATAATATCCTTTTGCATGTTCCATTTTAAAAAGCAATAAATGTATAGTAGCTGCTAGTTTTGGTGGAAGACTAATTCCATCCTTTTTATTTAAGAGTAGATGAATAGAATTTAGTTCTGGATTTTGTAAAAAATTATTGCCAAAAATATCTTTATTGAATTGTGCAACAGAGGCAGCACCAATTTGTCCCGAATGTTGTTTTCTAAACCAATGAGGGAGAAGGCCTGCAATAAAAAATACATCTCCTTTTTTATATTCACCCACATAATCTCCCATCATAACGGTTCCGGAACCTTCTTTAATGACAATCAATTCTGATTCTTCATGTAGATGCCAATTCGTTTCAAAATGAGGTGTCCTATAAGTTTTACAGGCAAAAGAATGTTGATCTTCAATGATAATTTTTTGAATAAGGGTCTTCACTATAAAACAATTATATTTTCATGATATTTATACAATTCTTAAAATTATTGATAATATACCATATTTTTTGACAAAAATTACGGTTGCCTCCTAAGCTTTTTAATTGAAATTTTGAGTAAGACTTCATCAACGATTGAATTAGCCATGTTGTTATTAGGAATAGATTTAGGTACCTCTTCTGTTAAAGTGACTATAGTTGATAGTCAATCTCAAACTATAATTGCATCAAGCCAATTTCCTGATACAGAAGCAACCATTATTTCTCCACAAGCTGGATGGGCTGAACAAAACCCAGACACATGGTGGGAAATGGTGCAGCAAGCAATTTTATTATGTCATTCAACTGGAAAATACAATCCAAAAGACATTGTATCAATTGGTATTGCCTATCAAATGCATGGATTAGTGTTAGTAAACAAAGACCAGCAAGTATTGCACAATGCAATTATTTGGTGTGATAGCAGGGCAGTTTCCATAGGAGAAAAAGCATTCAATGATATGGGTAAAGAAAAAACCCTCGATCATCTACTAAACTCGCCAGGTAATTTTACTGCTTCAAAATTATTTTGGATCAAAAAAAATAAAAAAGGAATATACGATCAGATCGATAAAATTTTATTACCTGGAGATTTTATTGCAATGAAATTAACTGGATCAGTTAGTACAACTATTTCTGCACTTTCCGAAGGGATATTTTGGGATTTTAAAACAAACAGTATTTCAAATGAAGTACTTCGTTATTTTGGTTTTGATGAATCACTTTTTCCTACAATAAAATCACTATTTGGTTCCCATGGAATAATTAAAGCTTCAGTTGCTGATTCGCTTCATCTCAATCATCAAGTAACCATTACATACAAAGCAGGGGACCAACCGAATAATGCATTTTCTTTGAATGTACTCAATCCAGGAGAGGTTGCCGCAAATGCAGGAACTTCCGGAGTTATTTATGGAGTGAGTGATCAACTAAAGTATGACCCCCAAAGTAGAATCAATAGTTTTGCTCATGTCAATCATAGTAGTGAAGATCCAAGAATTGGTGTATTGTTATGCATCAACGGAACTGGAATTTTTAATAGATGGGTAAGGCAAATGGTTGGAAATGATTTCAACTATGATACTATTAACCAAGCTGCAGCAAAAATTGAAGCAGGGGCGAATGGTTTATTAGCCATGCCTTTTGGAAACGGTGCTGAAAGAATGCTGGGAAATAAAACCATTGGTGCGCATTTTTCAACAATTGATTTTAATATTCATACAAACGCACATCTTTTTAGGGCGACACAGGAAAGTATTGCCTTTGCTATGCGTTATGGTTTAGACATTATGCGCAATAATGGAATTACACCATTATTAATTCGGGCTAATAAAACCAATTTATTTTTGAGTGATGTTTTTACAAAAGCTTTTGCTTCAGTAAATAATGTATCTGTTGAGTTTTATGAAGGGGATGGAAGTTATGGTGCTGCAATTGGAGCGGGTCTTGGAGCTGGTATTTATATCAATTCGACAGAAGCATTTAGTTTAAGAAAGCCCATTGAAATTATTCAGCCTGAACAAACAGATCGGTATCAATCTATTTATGAAAATTGGAAAACAGCATTAAATCTTCAATTAAATAATTTTAAGTAAAACATTTAAAAACATTTATATGGCAATTATAACAGGAGCTAAGACCTTTTTTCCATCAATTAAAGAAATTAAATTTGAAGGAGTAGAATCAAATAATCCATTAGCATTTAGATGGTACGATGCAAATAGAATAGTGGCAGGTAAGCCATTAAAAGACCATTTACGCTTTGCTTGTGCATACTGGCATAGCTTCTGCGGATCTGGTGCTGATCCATTTGGTGAGCCTACCCATTTATTTGAATGGAATAAATCAGCTGATCCTATCCAAAGAGCAAAAGATAAAGCCGATGCAGCATTTGAGTTCATCACAAAATTAGGAATACCCTTTTATTGTTTTCATGATGTAGACGCTGTAGATTTTACCAATGATGTACAAGACAATGAAAAGAGATTGAAATTGATCACTGAATATCTTTTACAAAAACAAAAGGAAAGTGGTGTTCAACTGCTATGGGGAACCGCTAATCTTTTTTCGAATAAACGATACATGAATGGAGCTGCTACCAATCCAAATTTTCATGTGTTGGCGCATGCAGGTGCTCAAGTGAAAGCAGCTTTAGATGCAACCATTCAATTAGGTGGGGCAAATTATGTTTTTTGGGGTGGAAGAGAAGGTTATATGAGTTTGCTCAATACCAATATGAAAAGAGAAAAAGAACATTTAGCGATGTTCTTACATAAGGCGAAAGACTATGCTCGTCAAAATGGATTCAAAGGAAAGTTTTTTATAGAACCCAAACCCTGCGAACCATCTAAACACCAGTATGATTATGATTGTGAAACGGTTATTGGATTTTTAAGACAATATGGTTTATTGGATGATTTTAGTTTAAATATTGAAGTGAATCACGCAACACTTGCTGGTCATACATTTACGCATGAATTACAAGTAGCAGCTGATGCCGGAATATTAGGTAGTATGGATGCCAACAGAGGAGATTATCAAAATGGTTGGGATACCGATCAGTTTCCAAATGATATCAACGAATTAACAGAAGCCATGTTGGTTATTGTAGAATCGGGTGGATTCAAAGGTGGCGGAATCAATTTTGATGCTAAGCTTCGTCGTAATTCTACTGATCAAGAAGATCTGTTCTATGCGCATATTGGTGGTATGGATAATATTGCTCGAGCATTAATAAGTGCAGACAAGATATTAAGCGAATCAAATTATGTTTCAGTTAGAAAAAATCGATACGCATCATTTGATGATGGTAAAGGAAAGGATTTTGAATCAGGGCTTTTATCATTAGAAGATTTAAGAGCATTTGCCATTGACAATGGTGAACCATCTGCAATAAGCGGAAAGCAAGAGTATATTGAAAACTTAATTAATCGATATATTTAAAAATGGACAGTAATCAATTGCGCTTTATTTTTCAGAAAAACTTTAATAAAGAAGCATCATTAATTGTACAATCTCCTGGTAGAATCAATTTAATAGGAGAGCATTTAGATTATAATGGTGGATTTGTTTTGCCAGCGGCAATAGACAAGTATCTATTTTCAATTACCTCCATCAGAACGGACTTAGATATCCATTTATATTCTATCGATCAGTCTCAGGCATATCATTTCAAAAGATCTGATCATGAAAGCCCAATTACAAAATCTGAACTTGGGTGGCCCAATTTTGTTCTCGGAATTGTTGATCAATTGAATAAAGCGGGAAAAATAGTTGGTGGATTTGATATGGCCATTACAGGGAATATTCCAACAGGAGCAGGAGTTTCTTCATCAGCTGCTTTTGAATGTGCAGTAATTTTTGCATTGAATGAATTGTTTGCAATAGGATTAAGTAAAATAGAGATGGTTTTATTGGCTCAAAAAGCAGAGAATGAATTTGTAGGAGTTCAATGTGGAATAATGGATCAGTTTGCCTCTGTATTTGGTAGAAAGAATCAAGTAATTAAGTTGAACTGTAATTCATTGGAATTTGAGTATGTTCCATTCAAAATGTCCAATACAAAATTGGTGTTATTCGATACACATGTAAAACATTCATTAGCATCTTCAGCCTATAATCAAAGAAGAAAAGAATGTGAAATGGGCTTGTCTTTAATTAAAGCAAACAATCCAACAATTGCATGTTTAGCAGATGCATGCATGCAAATGGTCAAAGATTGTATTCCGGATAATTTAACAGCAGTAAAACAGCGATGCACCTATGTAGTAGAAGAGGCAGAAAGAATTAAAATGGCATGTATTGATCTTTCCAATAATGATTTGTATGCATTCGGTAAAAAAATGTATGCCACACATGAAGGGTTACGAAATCAATATGAAGTAAGTTGTGCTGAACTTGATTTTATAGTAGATGCTTGTATACCATATCCGGAAGTGATTGGTGCAAGAATGATGGGAGGGGGATTTGGAGGTTGTGTATTAGCATTAATTCAAACAGATTCAATTGAGCCTATTTCTTTGAATATTGAAGCTGCTTACCAAAAAAGATTTAATATTGAAATGAGTATGTTCGAAGTGTTGATAGAAGATGGTACAAAAATCATCTATCAAAATAATTAATTAAAAGAAGAAAAAAAGTTATATGAATCAATTACAGTCGCTTGATTATGCCGTATTCTTATTTTATTTTCTTATAGTTGCTGGTTATGGTTTTTGGATTTATCGTAAAAAGAAAAAAAATGCTGCTTCTGCTTCACATGATTATTTTTTAGCTGAAGGCTCTCTCACATGGTGGGCTATTGGAGCATCCTTGATTGCTTCAAATATATCGGCAGAACAATTTATAGGAATGAGTGGTTCCGGATTTAAGATGGGACTGGCCATAGCAACTTACGAGTGGATGGCTGCCATTTCTTTACTAATTGTAGCAATCTTTTTTATTCCGGTTTATCTAAAGAATAAGATTTATACAATGCCCCAATTCTTAAATCAGCGGTATAATGGAACGGTGAGTATGATTATGGCAGTGTTTTGGTTGTTGTTATATGTATTGGTAAATCTTACTTCCATTTTATATTTAGGTGCATTGGCCATTAGTAGTATTTCAGGAATTGATTTAACCATTTGTATGTATGGGTTAGCCATTTTTGCTATTGTTATTACGCTTGGAGGAATGAAAGTGATTGGATACACCGATGTGATTCAAGTGTTTTTTTTAGTGCTGGGCGGATTAGTAACTACTTATTTAGCATTGAATATGGTTAGTCATTTTTATGGTGGTGAAGGTGTGATTAGTGGCTTAAAAATTATGGGAGAAAAAGCCAATGACCATTTTCACATGATTTTACATGCTGATAATGATAGTTTTATGGATCTCCCAGGATTAACAGTTTTAATCGGTGGAATGTGGATTGTAAATTTAAATTATTGGGGTTGTAATCAATACATTACGCAACGTGCATTGGGTGCAGATCTAAAAACTGCGCGAAGTGGAATTCTATTCGCCGCTTTTTTAAAATTATTAATGCCAATTATTGTAGTGCTTCCTGGTATTGCCGCTTTTGTTCTATATAAAGATGGGAATTTTCAAACGGAGATGTTGCAAAACGGCGAATTAAATCCTGACAGAGCTTATCCTGTTTTATTAAACTTATTACCTGTAGGATTAAAGGGGCTTTCATTTGCGGCACTCACTGCTGCAGTGGTAGCTTCATTAGCTGGTAAAGCAAATAGTATTGCTACCATCTTTGCATTGGATATTTATAAAAAGAAAGTTAATCCAAATGCTTCCGAGCAGCAACAAGTGAATATTGGAAAAATTACTGTAATAGTTGCTATGTTATTGGCCGTGATTATTGCCCCTTTATTAGGGATAGATAAAAAGGGCGGATTTCAGTATATTCAGGAATATACTGGATTTGTTTCACCAGGTATTTTTGCCATGTTTATCATGGGTTTCTTTTGGAAAAAAACTTCATCCAATGCAGCGTTGTTTGCAACTGTGGGCGGATTTGCATTGTCTATCTTATTTAAGTTTATGCCAGGAATGATTGATCTGTCATTTCTTGCTAATTGGGGCTTCGCAAAAGCTAATTCAAATGGAATTTATGAAATTCCATTTTTAGACAGGATGGGTTTTGTTTTCCTTATTTGTATAATAAGTATGTATGTAATTAGTATGATTGATTACAAAAAAGGAAAAACGTCCAAAGGGCTTGAAATAGATGCGAGTATGTTTAAATTACATCCAGGGTTTTTAGCAGGAGCAATCATTATTGGCGGGATTATTACAGCGCTTTATACTATTTTTTGGTAATTGAAATAAAAATTAATTGCAAATTATTTATCAAAAGGTCTATCAAAATCTGGCATGAGTTTGATTTCGTTTCTGTACAAAATGATTTTTTTATTGTTTTCCAATTGTTTCAATAATCGAGATACCACTACTCTGGAGGTGGCCAGTTCGTCAGCAATGATATTGTGCGAAGCTTTAATTACACTGGATCCACTGAGTCGTTTTTTTTCTTTTAAGTAAGCAATTAAGCGCTCGTCTAGTTTATGAAATGCAATGCTTTCTATAGATTTGAGTAATTCAATAAATCTTTCATTAAAGCTTCTCATAACATAGTTTTTCCAACTGGGGTATTTGCAAAGCCATTCGTCTAACTTGGTATGGGGAATGCCAATAATTTCAACATCATCTTCTGCAATAGCTTTTACTTCGCTTTTTTTAGCTTCTACACAACAGCTATATGCCATTGAACAGCTTTCGCTACTCGATAAATAGTATAAAAGAATTTCATTATTGTCTTCATCCATTCGGAGCACTTTCACAGTTCCCTTCAATACAATGGGCATCATACGGATGTATTTTCCGTAATCCATGATGAGTTCGCCTTCACTAAAAGTTTGTAAAATGCCAAAGTCTTGTATTTCTTGAATCAATTCGGGTTCAAAAAAGGAGGTAAGATTATCGAGATTCATTAAGAATTATTTAACAGGTATGATTTCTGTAACTTTTGTTACAAAGTTAGCGCTTAATCTATGCTAACTTTACTTTTAAATTGAATTTGATGAAGTATGCCATATTGCATAATTGGAATTTTATTAGAGCATTAAGAATGGCTCTTGGTATTATCATTATTGTTCAAGCAGTGATGAGTAAGGTCTGGATATTTGGAATGATGGGATTGTTCTTTACTGGGATGGCTCTGTTTAATCAAGGCTGTTGCGGTACAGGCACATGCTATACCCCAATAAAAAAGAAAATTGATCCAACTAAAGCAATTACTTATGAAGAACTGGATTAGTGAGAATAAACTCTATATTATTGGAGCATTGTTAGGAGCCATAGGCGGATTTCTTTATTGGAAATTTGTTGGATGTAGTGCTGGAACCTGTGCCATTACTTCTAAGCCATTGAATAGCACCCTTTAGGGAGCATTAATGGGTTCATTATTACTCAGTCTGTTGAAGAAAGAAGCCAGTAGCGTTAAAGAATAAAAATTGTTGTTATGACTTTTAATTAAATGGTATTTGTACCTTTGTTTTCTAATAAAATATTGTATGAACAAGAATTTGCTTTTTGTAGTTGTTTTGAGCATTGTAATGTTTGCTTGCAATGAGAATGCAAAAAAAGAACCAGTTGCTGAAAAGGCCAATACAATGGTTGATTCAACAGTTGCAAAAGTGGATGATGCATTTAAAAATGTCGCTTTCGATTCTAAAAGAGATCTTACTTGTGGTATGCCTATAACTGCTGGCATAACTGATACTGCACATTTCAATAACAAAGTTTATGGATTCTGTTCTAAAGAATGTAAAGATGAGTTTGTAAAGAACCCAGCAACATATGTGGCAGCTGCAGCCAAATAACTATTTCTAACAATACAAATCTATACATTCAGTTTTGTTGATTGACAAACAAAATTGGTTCTTGGAATAGATGTTTCACTGATTCCCTTGAATCCTCCTTCAATTTCTGAAAAATTAAAATAGCCCCTTGCTTGAAGAATGGAAGCTGCAATCATACTCCTATAGCCTCCTGCGCAGTGTAAATAGAAATGCTTATCAGGATTGATGTCTTTTATCCATTCATTGATATAAGCCAAAGGCTTATTGATGGCATTCACAGCATGTTCGGCTTCGTATTCTGATTCTTTTCTAACATCAATAATTTCATTGATTGTAGCATTATAATCTTGCTCAAATTGTTTTGCACTGATCCGATCTATAGTATCAACTGCTTTACCTGAAAAAAGCCAAGTATTAAAACCTCCATCCAAATGACCTAAAATATTGTCGAATCCTACTCTGCTTAATCTTGTAATGGATTCCTCCTCTTTATCTTTTTCAGTAACTAAAATGATGGGTTGTTTTACATCTACAATTAATGCACCTACCCATGGAGCAAAATCTCCATTCAATCCTATATTAATTGATTGAGGAATAAATCCCTTGTAAAAAATACCACTGTCTCTCGTATCAAGAATCAATGCCTCTTCATGCTCAGCAAGTAATATCAATTCTTCTGCTGATAAAGATTTCAATCCATTTTTTAAAACAGATTCGAATTCATCATAGCCTGATTTATTCATTGCTACATTCATACCAAAATAACCTGGAGGGGGAAGCAATCCATCAGTTACTGCTTTTATGAACGCTGCTTTATTTGGCTGATTGAGTGCATAATTCAACTTTTTCTGATTGCCAAGTGTGTCCACTGTTTCCTTCATCATATTCTTACCACAGGCACTACCGGCGCCATGAGCGGGATAAACAATTACTTCATCTGCTAATGGCATGATTTTATTCATTAAGCTTTCATACAGCAAACCAGCAAGTTCTTCTTGGGTCATATTTGCAGCTTTTTGAGCTAAATCTGGTCTTCCTACATCACCTAAAAACAAAGTATCTCCACTAAAAATGCAATAGTCTTTTCCATGTTCATCTTTCAATAAAAAAGTACTGCTCTCCATAGTATGACCAGGTGTATGCAAAACTTTAATTGCAATATCTCCTATAATAAATAGTTCATCATCTTTTGCAGTGATGCATTTGAATGCAGCTTTAGCTGTTGGACCGTAAACAATTTCGGCACCCGTTTTATTACTAAGATCTACATGTCCACTTACAAAATCTGCATGAAAATGAGTTTCAAATATGTATTTGAGTTTTACATTGTCTTTTTCCAAGCGCTCTAAATAGGGTTTGATCTCTCTTAAAGGATCGATGATGGCTGCTTCTCCGTTGCTGGTTATATAATAAGCACCTTGCGCAAGGCAACCTGTATAAATCTGTTCAATTTTCATATACACAATTTTAGGAGGTACAAAGTTGTGTAATATAAAGCGCTTATTTCCTGATAAAAATCATAAATAGTTCTGATTCTTGGCGTTTAATAAACGAATTATAGCAAGGTTCAAGTGTATACAAAATGAAATCAGATTCAAATAAATCGATATACGCTGTTTTACTTCCACCAAATGGGGGGCCGCCATCAAAATCCCGATCAAAAAGTAATCCGACCAATTTGCCATTTGGCGCTAATAGAGATTTCATTTGTTGGACATAGTTCAAACGAAGGGAAGGAGAGAGTGCGCAAAAAAATGTTTGTTCAATAATTAAATCGAAATTTTGTTTTAGTTCGAAAAAATCACCAAGAATAATTTTAATAGAAGTATTTCCTTCAAATCTTTTTTTTAATTGATCTACTAATGCTGGAGCAATATCAATAAGAGTGATATTGGTAAATCCTTTTTCTACTAAATAGGCGGCTTCATAGGAATTGCCGCATCCTGGTATTAAGATGCGGCAATTTTTATTGGTTAATTGATCAATATAATTTTTAATGGGAGGAGACACCTGGCCTAAATCCCATTGGGCAGTATTTGATTCGTATCTGCTAGACCAATATTCAGCGTCTAATGAATTGTGATTGTTCATTTCTATTATCTTCCCATCCAGCCTCCGTCAACAGTAAGGATGGTTCCATTTACATAATCCGATGCTGGTGAAGATAAGAAAACAAAAGCACCAGTTAAGTCTGCTGTTGTTCCCCATCTATTAGCGGGTATTCTGGAAAGAATGGCTGCACTTCTATCCGGATCTGATCTTAATTGTGTGGTGTTATCAGTTTCAATATAACCTGGAGCAACACCATTTACGGTAATACCATGCTGCGCCCATTCGTTAGCAAATGATTTCAATAAAGAAGCTACTGCGCCTTTACTGGCTGCATAACCTGGTACATTAATGCCACCTTGAAAACTTAGCAATGAACAGGTGAATACAATTTTGCCAGCTTTTTGTGCCAACATTAATTGGCCAATTTCACGTGTAATAATGAATTGTGCGTTTAGATTAATATTGATGATGGCATCCCAATACTCATCTGGATGTTCTGCAACAGGCTTGCGCATGATATGACCTGCATTATTGATTAATATATCAATTCGAGGATGGTCTTTTTTTACTTTATTTAAAAAAGCATACAAAGAATCACGATTCGAAAAATCTGCTTCATAGGCGTAAAACTTTTTTCCTGCTGCATTCACTGCTTTTTCTACATCGCTACCGGAGGATGGCAATGTATTACTAACACCAATGATATCTGCACCACTATTGGCTAATTCAATGGCAATAGCCATTCCAATTCCTCTGCTACATCCTGTAACCAAAGCTATTTTATTATCTACTCTAAAGTTTAACATGAGTTTGAATTTATAATAATGATTTGATGTTTACAGGATCCATATCTGTGAATGACATATTTTCTCCAGCCATGGCCCATATAAAGGAATAAGCTGCAGTAGCTACACCACTATGAATACTCCATGATGGGGAAACAATTCCTTCTTCATTGTTTAAGAATAAGTGTCTGGTTTCATGAGGCTCTCCCATAAAATGAATCACTCGTTGAGTTTCTGGTAAATCAAAATAAAAATAGGCTTCCATTCTTCTGTCGTGCAAATGTGGTGGCATTGTATTCCATATACTGCCTTGTTTAAAATTGGTAACACCTAAAACCAATTGACAACTTTTTAATCCATCTAAATGAATGTATTTGTTGATGGTTCTGTGATTAGCTGTTTCAGCTGAACCCATTTCGGCGGGAGTTGCAGCGGATGCCTTCATTAATTGTACCGGATATTCGGCATGTGCAGGGCAGGAAAAGAAAATAAATTTGGCTGGAATTTCTCCAACATCAGATCCTGAAAAAACAATCTCTTTTTTTCCTTTCCCTATATATAAACAATCCAGTTTTGCTAAATCATATTTTTCTCCATCAACAATTACTGAACCAGCTGATCCAATATTTACTATTCCCATTTCTCTTCTATCCAAGAAATTATCAGATTTTAAAGCATCATATGTGCCTAAAGTTAATCCAGTAATTACTGGAGTTGCAGCACCAATAATCATTCTGTCGTAATGGGTATACACACAATTGATAGTGTTGGGCACTACTAATTTGTCTAATAAAAAACGTTCTCTGATTTGCTGGGTATTGTACTTTACAAAATCTTCAGGATGAGTCTGGTGGATGATTTTCATGTTGCTTTATTTAAGATTTATAACAAATTTATTTTCATTGACTGAGCCGGAATTCAGAAAAATATTGTTTTGCTGTTCATGTTTTGCTCTCACATTATCATTGTATTGAATGGTAATTTTATTGGAATTAGCATTGTTAAAATGATTTTCTGCAATCAATGATTGTTGAACACCCATCAAATGGATCAATGCTTGATCATTATTGCAATTTTGAATATTGTTTTTGGTAAACAATAATTTAGGTCCCATGGTGCTTTCGTCATTTCCTGTTCTATACAATCCAAGTATTTGGCCATTATTATTATTGAAATTGCATTGGTCGATAATCATTTTTTCTACATTATAATAACCTTTGTTTTCTTTTTCGTCGGTAAGTGTAAAGAGATTGCCACATTGGTTAAATGAAGTTTTTTTGATAGAGATAAGATCGGCATAGGCTGACCTAAATGTGGTTAAGAAGCTCTTACCTGCATAATTATTGAATTGACAATTATTGATGTTTATCGCAAAATGCATTACCGTTCCAGAACTATCAGCTTCAATAAATTGATTGGTCTTTAATTGGTTGGCATCTATATTGATATTCATTAAATGTAATTGAGTATTTGCGCCAATGATAAATAATGAATTTATCAGGTTAGAAGTAAAGCGAATGGATTGTTGGTTAGAGCTGAAATAAGCGTTTTGAGAAATAGATAATGATCGGTCAAATGCATATTCTTTACCTGTCAAAATAATTTCAACTGATTTTCCTTTTGTACTTAAAGCTGCATATACTTCACTGGCATCTTTACAAGAAATGGGCAATTTTGCCTCCAAAGTTTGTATTCCTTGCGGCATTTTCCATTGAATACCTAATTGACTGGATTGTTTTGCCAATGCAACAAAATAGGAAGCATTGGAACAACCGATGCGATCTGAAAATCCTGTTTGTAATCTTTTAGATGCTTCTTGTGAGATTGATAAAGGCAATACAATTTTAGATTTACTTGCTGTATAGGAAGGAAAAGCATTGTCGAATACTTTTGCAACAGTAACCACTTTTTGTTCAAAACCATTTGGTATGGTTTTGCTGATTTTACTATTTATGATATTGCCTTTAAAAAAAATGCTGTCTATTTTATCGTAATACTGAAACGCAACCTGTTGTTTATCTGAATAGAATAAATTGTTTTGAATAAATACATTTTTTGGAGCTACCGATCTTTCTGCATCACTACCCTCGCAAACGCTAAATGGTGTGCAATTGGAAAAAGTATTATTAATAATTACTGCATCCCTTACAGGTAAGTAGCGGTTGGCTGGAGAATTGAATACACCGTTCATTACTGCTAGCGGAGACCTGAAACTTTCTCCAACACAATGAGAAAAATAATTATTTACAATCCAGTTGCCTTCGTTAATTACTCTAACTCCTCCAGTGCCTTCTTTTCCATTACCCAAAAATAAATTGGATTCAATGGTATTGTTATTTCCATGACGAAGTACAACGGCACCCTGGCATTCTTTGAAAACATTATTCCTTACCAAATTGCCACAAGATTTTATGGATATGATTTCTGTTTCTCCATCGCAACGATCAAATAGATTATTTACAATATTGGTGTTCGAGTAAAAAGTACAATGTTCTGAAACGCCTACTCGTATGATCTCTCCTGCATTACTGCCCAGCGGTTTTCTGATGCCAAAATAATTACTATCAATGCTATGATTATTCAACCTGCTTCGATCATCTTCTAAAATAACTGCCATTAGCACACCTAAATTGGTTTTATCAATAAAATTGCAATGGTCTATCCGATTGTTTTTTCCATACATCGCTACCCAGTAACTATCTTTCATTCTATTTGGGTGATTGAAAGACTTGATCATACAATTGGTTATCCTTGAATTATTGGCAACCTGGTTACCTGCTCTAAACTCCCAGGCATTTCCAGAAGGAGTGAACCCATCTGTAAAAACCAAACCATCTAAAATGATCCAATTGCCGCCAATACGTAAACTACTATTTCCTTTAATAATTACATTTCCTCTTGTTGCAGCTTTTATCAAGATTGGTTGTTGTGCAGTTCCATTGCATGTAAATTGAAGATTGATATTATTCCAATCACCGTTTTGTAAAATAATGATATCGCCTGCAATAGCTTTTGAATTTGCTTCTTTTAATTCAGTTTCATTTTTTACATTATAAGTGGTGGCATTTAAATCAGTAAAAAATAGCGAACCGAAAAATACAACTAGGCTTAATATTCTTTTCATGTTATTTTTTTATTGGTATTCTTATAGATGATTCCCTTATAAAGAGTTTTGGTTTAATGACAATTTCTCGATCCGACATATCTTCTTCGCTGTGTAACATTTCTATAAATAATTTGGCAGTAGCTTTTCCAATTTCATATGCATACATTTCTACACTGGATATAGAAGGGGTTACTAAGCTGGTGATTGGTTCATTGTTAAAACCAACTAAACCAATGTCGTTAGGCATTTGTAAACCCTTTTCTTTGATGGCTAACATTGCACCAATGGCCATTCTATCACTAATGGTAAAAATGGCATCTGGTCTGTGTTTCATCGCAATCAACTCCTTGGTTGCTTCATAAGCGTATTGTTGATTAAAGTCGCAATGAATAGCTAAATGCTTATCGAATTTTATATTATTGGCTTTTAATGTTTGTAAGTAGCCCTCCATCCTTTTGTTACTGATATTCAAATTTTCTGGGCCAGCTAGTATCGCGATTTTTTTATATCCCTGATCAATCAAATGTTGAGTTGCTTGAATGCCTCCATCTACATTATCCAATCGTATTTTTGGGGCTTGCATATTATTGATCACTCTGTCGAATAATACCAGCGGAATTTTTTTATTTTGAATTTTTTTGATGTGTTCGTATACTTTTGTTTCACTTGAAACTGAAACGATAAATCCATCCACTAAACTTTCCAATAATCGATTGGTGTTTACGATCTCTCTTCCAAAACTCTCATCACTTTGGCAAACCATTACTGTGTAGCCAGCTTCTAAAGCAACTTCATCTATACCTTTCACCATGGTGGCCAATACATAATCTAAATTGGGAATGATTACGCCTATACTATTGGTTTGTCTGTTGAGTAAACTCAATGCCAATTTATTGGGCTGATAATCCAATTGCTCTGCCAATGCTTGCACTGCTTTTTTAGTTTCTGGCTTTACATCAGTGGCATCTCTCAATGCTCTACTTACTGTTGAAGTGGAAATATTTAATGCGCGAGCAATGTCTTTTATGGTGGTTTGTTTTTCCATTTGGCTGTTTAAAAGTAAGTGCTGTTGAGCATATTTTTCGGGAATTTACCGGTTTCGTTGCCGGTAACGTTATCGGATATAAGATTGAGTAATATTCTAACAAAATGCTTAAAACATTAAAAAATATTCATTAATACTGTTAAAAAAATAGATAAAATACATCAAATCTAAAAAGGCTTTACTGATAAATCGGTCTAATATTAACTTTCGATTAGCTAAAAAAGCCATTTATGCCATTATTAGACAACAAAGTTGCCATCATTACCGGTGGTTCAAGAGACATTGGAGAACAAGTATCCTTAAAGTTAGCATTGGCAGGAGCCAAAGTTTGTATCAACTATTTAAACGACGAGAAAAAAGCACTCGAAACCTTAGAAAAAATCAGGAGCAATGGTGGGCAGGCCATTATTGCAAAAGGTGATATGACTATCGCTGCAGATGTTACTAAAGTAGTGAATGCATGTGTAGAAGCTTATGGTGAAACCATTGACATTCTGGTAAATGTTGCTGGTGGTTTAATTGCCAGAAAATTATTGCCTGACATGGACGAGCAATTTTGGGATGCTGTAATGGATGTAAACGTGAAATCTGCTTTTTTAGTAACTAAAGAAGTAGTACCTCATATGACCAATGGTGGTGCGATTGTTAATTTTAGTAGCCAGGCTGCAAGAGATGGAGGTGGTTTTGGGGCAATCGCTTATGCTTCTGCTAAAGGAGCTATTCTCACCATGACAAAAGGATTAGCAAAAGAATTAGGACCTAAAGGTATTCGCGTGAATTGCGTTAGCCCAGGAATGATTAATACTACTTTCCATAACACATTTACTAAAGATGAAGTAAGGAAAAATGTAGCTGCTGCAACTCCGCTTCGCAGAGAAGGAGAAGCTTCGGAAGTGGGAGATTTGGTATTGTATTTAGCAAGTGCATCTTCTTCTTTTGTTACGGGTGCAAGTATTGAAATAAACGGAGGAACTTATTTTGTTTAAAAATTTTGATTGATTGAAATTTAGATTGCTATTCATGAGAAAAATTTCGTTGCTATTTGTTCTATTTCTATTGGTTGCTTTTGGCTTATCTGCTCAGCAACATCCAATCGCATTTGCAACAAAGAAGGATTTACAATTGGTAAAAAATAGTTTAGCTACAAATTTAATGTTGAATCAATCTTTTAATGAAATTAAAAAATCAGTCGATCAATGGATTGGTAAAGAGGTAGATGTACCAGTTCCAAAAGATCCTGCAGGTGGATACACACACGAAAAGCATAAGGACAATTATAGTTTAATGTTTAATGCAGGAGTCTTGTATCAAATTACTGGAGATACTAAGTATGCTTTGTTATTGAAAAAAATTTTTCTTCAATATGCTACACTAAATCCTACATTAAAAAATCATCCTGAAGCAACAAGTTCTTCTCCTGGTAGAATTTTTTGGCAATCCCTCAACGATGCTAACTGGTTGGTTTACGCAGGGTTAGCTTTTGATTGTATTCACGACTATTTAACTGCAGCAGAAAGGAAACAAATTACTGATGGTGCATTTAAACCAGAAGTTGATTATTTTACTAAAGACATGAAACCATGGTTTAATTTAATTCATAACCATGCTGTTTGGGCTTGCGCTGGCGTTGGAATTGTAGGCGTTGCAACTGATAATGAAGAATACGTAAAAATGGCTTTATATGGAACTGAGAAAGATGGTGCTGCAGGTTTTATTGCTCATTTAAATGGCTTGTTCTCACCCGATGGATATTATAATGAAGGACCTTATTATACTCGATATGCAATTTTACCTTTTTATTTTTTTGCCAATGCACTCAATAATTCAAAACCTGAACTAGGTATTTTTAAATTAAGAAATAGCATTCTTCAAAAAGCATTAAATGGGGCTTTACAACAAACTAATTTAAACGGTGCATTCTATAGTTACAATGACGCAATAAAAGATAAAACCTTTATAACGAGCGAATTAGTAATAGCAATTGATATAGCTTGGCAAGTTTATGGACCCAATCAAGCCTATTTGCCTGTTGCTAAAGCGCAAGGAAAAGTGATTTTGAACGCTGGTGGCGTAGGCGTTAGTTCGGCATTACAAAAAGAAAAAAATATTCCAGCTTTTTATCCCTATCAGTCAGTTGAATTTACTGATGGAGCAAATGGCAATAAAGGAGGGGTTTCTGTAATAAGAACAGGAAATGGAGATAAGCAGACTTCTTTAATTTTCAAATATAGTTCTCATGGAATGTCTCATGGTCATTTTGATAAATTGAATATTAATGTGTACGACAATGGAAATGAAATATTACAGGATTATGGTGCTGCCCGTTTTATTGGTATTGAACAAAAATGGGGAGGGAGGTATTTGCCAGAATCTAAGTCGTATGCTCAACAAACCATTGCTCATAATACCATTACTGTTGATGAAACCAGTCATTATGATGGTAAGGAAGCGGTAAGCGAATTAAATTGGCCCATTAAATTATTTAGTTCAATAACCAATAAAAACGTCCAAGTAGTTTCTTCTATCGATAAAACTGCTTATAAAGATGTGCAATTACAAAGAACTGTTTTTATGGTGCAATTGCCTGATCAAACAAAATCAATGATCATAGATTTATTTAAAACAACATCAACAAGTTTGCATCAATTCGATTTGCCTTTTAATTATTCAGGTACAGTCATAAATACTAATTTTAAATACACTCCTGCAATAAATTCGATGAAAGCATTGGGTAATAAAAACGGATACCAGTTTTTATGGAAAGAAGCTGAAGCTAGATTGGCTGCACCTTTAGCGCAGTTTACTTTTTTGAATGATAAATCTTTTTATACCATTTCTTCATTGGTTACTGATTCGGCACAAATATTTTTTACCAGAATTGGGGCAAATGATCCAAATTTTAATTTGCGAAGAGATCCTTCTTATATCTTCCGCTCAAAATCTGTAAGTCCAACTTTTTTAAACGTAATTGAATTGCATGGCAATTATAGTCCTACCGCAGAAGTAGCGAGTGGTGCATATTCCTCTTTAACAGGGATTGAACTTTTGCAAGACGATGCAAATTATACTGTCGGAAAAATTACTTTTAAAAATAAATCGATTTTATTAGTACAATCTAATAAGAATATTGAAATTAATCAAAAGCACGTATTCAAAAAAGCAGATCATGATCTTGAATGGGTTGGACCATATGCCATTTTTTATAACAAGCAATTAATCAAATAATTTATAAAAAGAGTACAATGTCTACAACTGAAACAACAATTAATCCTAAACACTTTATCGATATTAATTCGATAGAATGGCAACAAATGGCGCCTGGTGTTAGAAGAAAAATAATGACTTACGACGAAAAAATCATGATGGTTCGGGTTGAGTTTGAAACTGGAGGGATAGGAACATTACACCAGCATTATCATGTACAAGTTACCAATGTAGAGAGCGGTGTTTTTGAAGTTGAAATAGATGGAATCAAAAAAATGCTGAAGGCAGGAGATGTTTTTCATGTTCCATCAAATTTAATTCATGGAGCTGTTTGTAAAGAGGCAGGTGTTTTGATTGACGTTTTTACTCCTATGAGAGAAGATTTTATTGCATAATTAATAGCGAATGAAAAGAGCAACTCAAATAATTGGTTTTCTTGTTTTTATCACTTATTCCATTGGACTTTTTGGTCAAAATGGAAGTAGGCAACCATTGTTGTTTGCTTTGGATGTAAATGCTGTACAAAATAATAAGCAAAAAATTGATAATAAAAATGCAGCATTATTGCCTGCATTCAATGAGTTACTGAGTGATGCAGACAAAGCAATGCTTTTTGGTCCTGTTAGTGTAATGGAAAAGTTGAATATTCCCCCAAGTGGTAATAAGCATGATTACATGAGTCTGGCACCTTATTTTTGGCCAGATCCAACTAAGCCTAATGGGTTGCCTTATATGCGTAAAGACGGCGAAACCAATCCAGAAGTGAAGGATTATAAAGACAAAGATTATTTGCCTACATTATGTGAAGCGGTATTTACATTATCTCTTGCAAATTATTTTTCAGAAGAAGAAAAGTATGCTAAACATGCTATTAAACTTTTGCAAGTTTGGTTCTTGGACACTGCAACAAAGATGAACCCCAATTTAAATTATGGCCAGGCAGTAAAAGGCCAAAATACAGGTCGTGGTGCTGGATTGATTGATACTCGTCATTTTATTAAACTAATTGATGGTATTAATTTATTGAAACAATCAGGAAAATTATCTTCAAAAGATTTTAGTGCATTGCAAATTTGGTTTACTGAATTTTTAACATGGATGCAAACCAGTGAAGTTGGAATGCAGGAAATGAATGCAAAGAACAATCATGGAGTTTGGTATGATGCTCAAAGAATTTCTATGGCTTTACTAACCAATCAAAATGAATTGGCAAAACAAGTAGTCGCTAATGTTCAAAAAAGAATCAATAGTCAAATGGATAGTAATGGCTTTTTTCCTGCAGAATTAGAAAGAACCATTTCTCTCCATTATTCACTATTTGTGTTAGAACCATTAATGCAAATTGCACAAATGGCAAAAATAGTTAAGGTAGATTTAATTAACTATCAATCTCCCAATGGAAACTCTATCAAAAAAGGGGTTGATGCATTATTACCTTATTTGCTGATGGAAAAAACATGGACAGGACAACAGATTAAGCCATTTAATTTTAATGAAGGAATACCTTTTTTAGCGATGAGTAATGTTGTTTTTAATTGTATCAAATGTAAAGATGCCATTAAAAAAATTCATCCTATAAAACCAGAAAGTCTTCGAATACATCTTTTAACCCAAAACGATTTATAAAACTAAACACTGCTATGAAAAAGTTACAACGATTGCTATTATTACTACTGCTTTTTGCCAGTGGTAATGTCATTGCTCAGAAAGTAGTTACTGGAAAAGTAACCAACAAAGAAACAGGAGAGCCACTGCAAGGCGTTTCCATTGTTGCAGATAAATCCAGCGGAGGAACAGTTACTAAAGAAGATGGTACATTTTCTTTAAAATACAAATCTGGAGCAACCAAGCTTTCCTTCTCCTATGTTGGATTTACTGCTGAAGTAGTTTCATTAAATGATCAATCCAATATTGATATAAAGTTAACAGCTTCATCAACCGATAACAATGAAGTAGTAGTTATTGGTTATGGAACACAGAAAAAATCAAGCTTAACGGGTGCTGTTGCAAAATATAAAAATGATCGATTAGATGAAATCCCTGTGCCAAGATTAGACCAAGCATTGCAAGGTAAAATGGCTGGAGTACAGGTTCAAAATATTTCTTCTGAAGCAGGTGCTGCTCCCAAAATTAGCATTAGAGGTATCAGTTCAATCAATGCTGGTTCTAGTCCTTTGGTTGTAGTTGATGGACAGCCAATACCCGATGGTTTGTCTTTTGTAAACCCTGCCGATGTAGAATCAGTTGAAGTATTAAAAGATGCAGCTTCGGCAGCAATTTATGGATCTAGAGGTGCAAGTGGAGTAATTTTAATTACTACTAAAAGTGGAAAAGCAGAAAAACCAAAGTACAATGTAAAATATTCTTTGGGGCAGAAAAGGGATTATAAAAGATATGGAATATTAACTACTACAGAATATCAGAACTTATTGTATGCAGAGGGTGCCCAACGTTATCAAGATTCTGCTGCATATACACTTGGCTTTACAGCAGCTAATTTGTTAAACTTTAGCACAAATAAAGGAGTGCTTGCTACTGATGCAGAAAAAGCTGCTTATATAGTTGAACAAACTTTAATGGGCGGACAAGGAACTGATTGGCAAAGTGAATCTTTAAGACCAGGCTTATTTCAGAATATACAATTGAGTGCATCTGGTGGTAAAAAAGATGTACAATATTTTATTTCTGGTGGATATCAACGCGATGAAGGCATGATGTTTAAAAGTGATTTTCAACGATATTCAGTTAGAACAAAATTAGATATTCGTTTAAGTGATAAAGTTAAATTGGGTTTGAATGTAAATCCATCTTATTCTAAAAGAATAAGCCCTTCAGAGAACTTTACCAACTATTATCGCTATCCAAGTTTCTTACCTGTTTACCATACTGATCTTACAGCTAAAAACGTAAATCAATTGGCACAATGGGCAAATATCAGACCAGGTGATTTTGCACAACCAAGGCATTTCAGTTCTATTTATTATTCTGGAAGAATGCCTGATGGTAGTATATGGACACCTGTAGGTACTTCTGATCCATTTAGTTCTGCTCAAAACACACCAAAGTCTTCTACAATTGGGCAAGATATATATGTCAATGAATATCGTTTGCAAGGATCTGCAGATTTGAATATTAATATTTTGCCAGGATTGGATTTCAAATCATTGGCAAGTATGTATTTGAATTATACCAACGGTTTAAATTTTGCAAATAGAAACGCTACTGCCGATGGGTCAGTGAATCGTGGAGTTTATTCTAATACCAACAATATTGATTTATTGTCAGAAAATACATTTACCTACCGTAAAACATTTAATAAACATTCAATTAATGTATTGGCTGGTTTTACCACTCAAAAAACAACAATTAATAGAGAACAGACAACTGGATTGGATTATCCTAGTGATAATATCAGAACCTTGAACAATGCATCATCAATTGATAAAGCAGGAACTTTTGGAACAAAAAATCAAATAGGATTGGTTTCCTATTTAGGAAGAGTAAATTACGAATACAATAACAAGTATTTATTGTCTGTTAGTTTTAGAACAGATGGTAGTTCTTATTTTGGTGATGGAAATAAATGGGGTTCTTTCCCATCCATCTCTGGAGGTTGGGTAATGTCTCAAGAGAAATTCATGCAAGATGTAAGTTGGATCAATCGACTTAAATTAAGAGCTAGTTATGGTGCAACTGGTAATAATCGAATTTCTGATTTTGCATTTTTAGATTTATTAAGTACTGGGAACTATCCTTTTGGAGGAGGCACAGGAGTAAATACTTCAGGACAGGTTACTTCTACATCTAATATTGCCAACCCTAGTATCACTTGGGAACGCACATTCCAATCTAATTTTGGATTTGATCTTTCTGTAGTAAAAAACAGGATCAATTTATCATTCGATATTTATCAGTCGAATACAGAAAGGTTGTTATTGCAACAGTCTGTACAAGCCATTGCTGGAGTTCCTCAATATTTCAATAATATTGGAAGCTTAAGGAACAATGGTTTTGAAATTGAATTAAATACAACCAATATTGTTAAAAAAGATTTCAAATGGACAACTTCTTTTAATTTTTCACGAAATAGAAATGAAATTCAAGAATTAGGCAGAGAAGCATTCTTGTTAAACCAAGGTGAAAGAACAGAAGTGTATCGTGCAAAAGTTGGCGATCCATTAGTTCAATTTTTTGGTTTCAAAACGGATGGAGTTTGGAAAAGCCAGGCAGATATAAACGATGCAAGAGCAAAAGGACTTACAAGTTCTTTGGCCAATGTGTTTATACCAGGAGGTTTGAAATTGGTAGATGTTAATGGAGATAATATCATCGATAATAATGATAGAACAATAATTGGTACCCCTTATCCTGATTTCAATTATGGAATGACCAATACATTTACTTATAAAGCTTTTGATTTTAGTTTCTTACTTCAAGGTGTACAAGGTGGTAATGTAATAAATGGTGATGCGAATTATAATGAATCAAGAAGGTATATTACTGCTTACAGTGAGAATAGATGGGTAAGCCCAATGTTTCCTGGTGATGGTAAAACACCTTATTCTACTATTGGCTTCAACTGGATGTTAACAGATTATGTTGTTTCAGATGCATCTTATTTGTCTTTGAGAGAAGTGAATCTGGGTTATAGATTACCAAGCAGTGTTTCAAAAGCTATTAAGTTAAATTCAATGCGCGTTTATTTTGCAGCTCAAAATTTATTCTTTAAATCTGCTAGCAATTTTAGAGCATTGAATCCTGAAGGTAGAGCAACAAGTGGCGCATACTCTTCAGCTTTAATTGATGGCTATCAACGTGGTAGTTTCCCGATTCAAAAAACATTTGTATTTGGAATTGACATCAACTTTTAACCCAAAAAAATAATTATTATGAAACTAAATAAATTATTCATCCTGGCTTCTTTTATAGCCTTAGCTGGATGTAAAAAATTGATTGATTTAACACCTCAATCAAATATTAGCTCTGCTACATATTATTCAACAGTTGGTGAAGTAAGTACTGCTTTAACTGGCTGCTATAATGGAATGTTCGCGCCATTAAATGATGAATGGACACTTTCTGAATTAAGAAGTGATAATACCATTCAGGGGGTGCCAGCAAGTACATCTACACCCAATAGAGATTTGAGTGATTTGGATATGTTTTTCCCAAGCGTATCACACCAAGGGAATTATACATTTTGGCTAAACAATTACTATAATATACGCAATGTCAATTTTGTGTTGAATAGTTTAAATGTGAACTATGTGCCAAGCAGTGGAACTCTCAACTTCGATCAAGTTGCTATTCCTGCAACAGCGGCAGATGTAAAAAGATTGTCTGCAGAAGCCACTTTTATTAGAGCATATCATTATTTTAATTTGGTAAGATTATATGGTGATGTTTCTTTGGTTCATGAACCGATTAGCCCAGAAGAAGCAAAAACGATTAATCGATCTCCAGTAGCTGATATTTATAAATTGATTATTGCTGATTTAAACAATACAGTTAATAATGGAAGTACTGCAAAGTTTGCTGCAATTCCATCAGTTGATTTGGGTAGAGCAAATAGTTGGAGTGCAAAAGCTTTGTTGGCTAAAGTATATTTAACATTGAATCGTAAAACTGAAGCCGCTGCATTATGCCAAGACATTATTACAAATAGTGGCTATGCTTTGCAAGCATCTTATGCAAATATTTTCTCAATAAGCAATGAAATGAATTCGGAAATATTATTTGCTATACGTTTCAAAGCTGGGGGTATAGGCTTAGGAACTTCATTGCCAAATGCTTTTGCTCCTTTGAATAGTGGTGCTGCAATTATTGTAGGGGATGGAAGAGGACTAAATTTTCCTACACAAGAATTATACAATTCATATAGTGCAATTACAGCAGTTGGTAATGTTCGGTCTGCGAATACCTCTGTTACTTTAACTGCTGCAAATCCATTGATCACAGTAGGAATGCCTGTAACAGGCACACAAATTGCAAATGGAACTACAGTGGCTGCAATCAGCGGAACTACATTAACACTTTCTATTCCTGCAAATGCAACTTTAGCTACTGCAGCTTTATTAATTGGAGGTGATGCAAGAAGAACAGTTAATATCGGTATTTTTACTGGAGCTAAATTCTTTCCTCAAAAATACATATCAGCAACAACTACTGTTGCAAACGATGCTGAAAACGATTGGCCGGTTATTCGTTACGCAGATGTAATTTTAATGTTGGCAGAAGCACAAGGAAACAATGCAACTAGTATAGGATTGATCAATCAAATACGTGCAAGAGCAGCCGTACCTGCTTTGGTTGCTGCATCAATTACCACGCCTGCACAATTCGAAACTGCATTAGCCAATGAAAGAAGATGGGAGTTTGCATTTGAGAATCAACGCTGGTATGATTTATTGCGTTTTAATACCACTTTTACTACCATTAAATCTACAGATGTAATAAAAAATCATTTTGCAGCTATGTACACAGTGCATTATGGTTTGTATCCTGCTCCAAGGCTAACGCTTTTAGAAATGCAGGCTTTTGTGACCAATGACAGAATGTTATTGCCTATTCCTCAAAGAGAAATTGATAATAATACACAAATTGTTATCAAACAAAATCCTGGATACTAAATGTGATCTAATGAGAATAATATTGTTGATTTCCTTTATCGCTTACTCCTTGACAGTTTTTGGTCAGGCAGTAAGCGATACTGTTTATAAACCTGTGGTTTATCCAAAAGGATATGAAGCTAAAATTGATGTTGTTTATACTACTGTAAATGGTTGGGAAGGCAAATTGGATTATTATATCAATCCTCTCAGTAAACAACCAACACCTTTAGTGATCAATATTCATGGAGGAGGATGGAATCATGGTGTAAAAGAAGGGCAGGGTGGTTTTAGTCCATTTTTCAAGGCAGGATATGCAGTAGCGAATATTGAATATCGGATGACTCCTCAAGCAACTGCTCCTGCAGCAATTGAAGATACAAGATGTGCTTTGATTTATTTAATCAGTCATGCAAAAGAATTGAATATTGATCCGAATAAGATTGTTGTTATGGGAGGTTCTGCTGGAGGGCATCTAGCTTTGATGGCTGGTTTGTTAGAGAACAATCATTTATTTGATAACAATTGTAAGGGAGTTGAGAAAATAAAAGTTGCTGCAATCATCGATAAATACGGAATCAACGATGTTTGGGATTGGGCATATGGGCCAAATATTACGAGTAAATCTGCTACGAATTGGTTAGGGTCAAAAGCAAAAGATGATGCTTTTATTAAATCAGTTTCGCCAATCAATTATATCACTAAAAAAAGTCCACCAATTTTTATCGTTCATGGGAATGCGGATCCAACAGTTTCCTATCAACAATCAGTAGTGCTTCATAAAAAATTAGTGGAGCTTGGAGTGAAGACCGAATTTATTACTGTAGAAGGAGGCTTGCATGGAAAATTTGATAAAGTAAAAAATGATGAAATTAATATTGCGATGATGAAATTTTTAGCAGAAGTTTTTTGATGTTCAATGAACGATGTTTTAAAATGTATGCTCAACTATTTAAATATAACTGATGAAAATTAAAGGCTTACGTTGGTGGATCATCGGGCTAATTGGTATTTCTACTATCATCAATTATATAGATAGGAGTGCAATCAATATCATGTGGCCCTATATCTATAAAGATTTTGGCATTGCAGATGCAGATAACAAGCAAGTATTGGCATACATCACCAGTTTTTTTATGATTGCTTATGCCTTAGGCCAGACACTTACGGGTAAAATGATGGACCAGATTGGAACACGTTTGGGAATGGCAGTTTCAATTATTGGTTGGAGTATTTCAATTGCATTGCATGCATTTGCAAAAGGAGTAATGTCTTTCAGTGTATTTCGATTTTTCCTGGGATTAAGCGAAGCTGGTAACTGGCCTGGTGCAACAAAAAGCAATGCAGAATGGTTTCCTGCAAGGCAACGTGGAATAGCTCAAGGAATTTTTGGGGCTAGTGCATCATTGGGCTCTGTAGTTGCTGCACCTTTTATTGCGGGTTTATATTTGGCTTTTGGATGGAGAGCTACGTTTGTTGGAATTGCTGCTTTAGGAATCTTGTGGTTAATTCCCTGGTTGATTATTAATAAAGCTACACCTGATAAGCATCCATGGATTACACCTGAAGAAAAATCATTGATCGACGATAAAAAACTGGGTGAAGAAAAAACAGCTGAAACAATTTATTCCTGGCGTCAATTACTTCAATTTAAAAATACTTGGGGTATTCTTACAGCCAGATTATTTATTGATCCGGTGTGGTGGTTATTTGTTACATGGTTGCCTACTTTCTTGAAAGAACAATTTGGTTTTGATATTAAACAAGTTGGGGCATTTGCTTGGGTTCCTTATTTGTTTGCCGCAATTGGTGGTTTATTGGGTGGTTATTATGCTTCCTATTTGATTAATAAAGGAATGGATTCTGCAAAAGCCAGGAAACAAGCTATTACCATTGGTTGTATGATCATGTTATTGTCGTTAGGATTATTCACTTATTATATAGAAGAATTAAAACAACATATCAATTTATCAATTGGTTTAATAAGTGCAACCTTATTTGGATTTCAGTTTTTGATTGGAAATATTCAAACATTACCATCTGATTATTTTTCGGGAAAAAATATTGGAACCATTTCAGGCATGAGTGGTACTGCAGCAGTTGTTGGCACATTGATTACTACTTTATTGGTACCAATCATTACTCAATCCGGTTATTTGTCATTTTTTATTTTAGCTAGTGTAATGGTGCCATTGGCCTGGGTAAGTATTATTTTTATTGCAACTAAAAAAGGGATTAATTGATTCTAGATATCACTTTTTAATTTATTTAAAAATCACTTTATGAAATATTCATTTTTTATTGTTTTATTTTTTGGATATCTCTCTTATGGTCAAAGCATTCAATTACCGGCTATCATCAAATATGCCGATCAACAAGCAAGGTTAACTATCAATGAACAAACTCCAAAGGGCATGATGCCGGTTCTTATCGATAAAGGCAATACCCAATGGACCAATAATAATGTATATAACTGGAGAAGTGGATTTTGGCCTGGTATTGAATGGTATTTATTTGAAGCAACAAAAGATAACTACTGGAAAGAGCAAGCCCAACAATCTACAGCTCAGTTAACTGCCATTCTCGAAAGACCAGTGCTGCAACATGATTTGGGTTTTCAATTTTTTTGTAGTGCCGGGAATGCATACCGATTAACCGGAGATGAAACGTACAAAAAAACACTTTTGAGAGCAGCTGATTCTTTGGCCACTTTGTTTAGACCGAAAGTGGGTACCATTTTATCTTGGCCAGCTAGAGTAAAAGAAAGCGGATGGCCGCATAATACTATCATTGATAATATGATGAATTTGGAATTGTTATTCTGGGCTTCAAAGAATGGTGGTAGCAAGAAATTGTATGATTTAGCAGTGCAACATGCAACTGTTACTATGAACAATCATTTTAGACCTGATTATAGCGCTTACCATGTTGCTGTGTATGATGATCAAACAGGAAAATTCATTAAGGGTGTAACTCACCAAGGTTATGCCGATAATAGCATGTGGGCTAGGGGACAAGCTTGGGCGATTTATGGTTATACAATGGCTTACCGTGAAACAAAAAATCCGGCATTTTTGCAAACTGCCATTAATGTCACCAATATTTATTTAAAAAGATTGCCTTCTGATAAAATTCCTTATTGGGATTTTGATGATCCTACTATACCCAATGCACCTCGTGATGCATCAGCCGCAACTATTGTGGCTTCTGCTTTGCTGGAACTTTCTACATTTTGTAAGGATCCAAAATTAAAAACTGAATATAAACTAGCTGCAAAAAAAATGTTGGAAGAGTTATCCAGCAATCGATATATGAGTGAGCAAACCAATCATGCTATATTATTGCATTCAACCGGCAATAAGCCTCAGAATAAAGATATTGACGTGCCGATCATCTATGCAGATTATTATTATTTAGAGGCTTTGTTAAGATGGCAGAAAATGAAATAATATTGACATAAAAAAAGCCCACTTAAAGTGAGCTTTTTTTGTGGAGAGTATCGGGGTCGAACCGACGACCTCTTGCATGCAATTATTTAGTTTATTTATTTATCATATGGATAATTCCTTGAAACCTTTCTCATCATTCTTTCAACCATTTCATTTGCATTAGAAAAAACACCTTCACTCATTTCTTTTGTAAAGCGCCACAACATTGTGCCGTCTTTGCCATTATATATGGCCATTGTTAAAAGCCCAGATGCTACATTGCCACCCATGCCAAAAAGCATTGATTTTGCTAATGCTCCTGCTTCACTTGCAGTTCTCTCATATGCATAACTTGCTGTAATAATTGCATCAACTTTTAAAACTTTGCATATAGAGTCTTTTAAAGTTTCACTTAACTTATCAAATAGCCCTGCATTTTTTAAAAGAATATTTGTGTTTTCAACATCTTGACATGTTACAGTATAATCTTTGGATTTTTTTAATAAATATGTATACATAGCACTTTGCATTGCTAATCCTTGTTTTTGCTCTTCAAGTTTGTTCCCCTCTACACTATAATCCTTGGGCATTTTCTTGTATGATATTGTCATTTTAATTGGTAAAATAGCAATAGTCTTATGGCCAGCTATTTCAGTTTTTAAGTTGGGTGCTTCAAAAACTTCTTTGGATGCTTGAGCCTTTAATAATGTTAAAGACAAAGACATTAATACAATAGTTGATAAAATTTTCATATAGTTAATTTGTTTAGGTGAATATAGATAATTTGGCTTGTAATAATGATTGAGATAATATAGTTAATCAAAGTTTAATTTGATTAAACTATATAATAAAAAAAGGGCTTCAAAATTAATTGAAACCCTATCTAGTATTGAGTGGAGAGTATCGGGGTCGAACCGACGACCTCTTGCATGCCATGCAAGCGCTCTAGCCAACTGAGCTAACCCCCCGTAGGTTGCAAATGTATATGCAGAAGGCTTACGGGCAAAATTTTAGTTTGAAAGCGCTTATTCGTATATTACTCATCTAAAAATCAATCTAATGCGCTATTTACTATTTATAGTTACAATAGGTTTTCTGAGTGCTTGTCAACAAAAACAAGATGCCAATTCGAACAATCTAACTACTTATTTCACCTATGAAGACTCCATTCAGGGTGCAGGCGTTAAGATGATTCCCATTAAAACACCTGTCGGCGATTTTAAAGTTTGGACCAAGCGGTTTGGCAATAATCCAAAAATTAAAATACTCCTATTGCATGGCGGACCAGCAATGACCCATGAATACATGGAATGTTTTGAAACTTTCTTTCAAAAAGAAGGCTTTGAATTTTATGAATACGATCAATTGGGCTCTTATTATAGTGATCAACCCAAAGACTCTAGCCTTTGGACAACAGCACGTTTTGTAGAAGAAGTGGAACAGGTTAGAAAAGCCATAGGAGCGGATAGTAGTAACTTTTATGTTTTGGGTAATTCATGGGGAGGAATCTTGGGAATGGAATATGCATTGAAATACCAACAGCATTTAAAGGGGTTGTTAATTTCTAATATGGTAAGCAGTGCTCCTGAATATGGTAAATATGCCGATGAGGTATTGGCCAAACAAATGGATCCAAGTATTTTAAAATCCATTAGAGATATTGAAGCAAAGAAAGATTTCAATAATCCAAAATATATGGAATTGCTGATTCCTAATTTTTATCATGAGCATATTTGCCGACTTGCCGAATGGCCTGATGCACTCAATCGCTCTATCAAACATGCCAATAATGAAATATACACCATGATGCAAGGCCCTAGTGAATTTGGCATTAGCGGTAGGTTGGCTAAATGGGATATTACGGATCGGCTAAAAGAAATTAAAGTGCCTACACTAATGATTGGAGGTAAGTATGATACAATGGATCCTGCAGCTATGGAAAAGCAAAGTAAATTGGTGCAGAATGGCAAATATCTTTATTGCCCCAACGGAAGCCATTTATCTATGTGGGACGATCAACAAGTATATATGAAAGGGGTGATCGATTTTATCAATAGTGTTAACGAAGAGAAATCAATTAAATAAATAGTTTGATGCAATATTTAGAGCAACTAATTTTAATTTGGGAAAAGCATAATTTATGGATTGAATTTGCACTGGTTTCTTTTTTCTTTTTGGTAGGAAATATTTATTTAGGACATTTTGAAGAAAGATTACCTAAATGGAGAAAGCTCGTTAAGTTTTTTCTAACATTAATAATTATAATTTTCCTTTCATTGTTTTTTAGCAGAACGATTGCTTTTGTTGCATTAGGGCTTACTCTTGTTCCAATTATTTATGTACATGGATTTGTTTTGCCCAAAAAAGGAATAAATGGATTAACAGGAGAACCTAAATCTAAATATTATGAATGGAGGGGTTGGGATAAAAATGCTGATAAGGATTAGCAGTTTAAGTATCATGAAGAATAAGTTTAAAGTCTATAGTTTATTATTTTGTTTTCTCTTAATTCATTTTTATTCGATTGGACGCGATAAAAATGAAAAGGAAACAATTTTATTACATTATTCCACCAAACAAATTTTTTCCAATGATCAAATGCCAGATTCTTTTTCAATTAAACTTGTTGGATCTACACTCTTAAAAGCGACAGTATATTTTGCAATATTTAATCCTGATCAAAAAATAATCTATCGGGATAGTTTTCCATCCATTTACTTATTGGGTTATGCAATTGAAAACAATGATCCGTTGCCTAAAAAGGAGAGCTATATCAAAAAAAGAATGAAAGAATTCTTTGCAAAAGAGAACTTTCATCAGCCTGCAATTGGTAAAAAAGATCCATTCGATGATGAATACACAGGCATTTTAAGGTCTACCTGGGATGAAATTCAAGCTGACCCAAAAAGGGTTGGCTTTTATTATTTAGTTGGTGAAGAAGATGGTAAGAATATCACTTTTTCTAAAAAGTTAAAAAAAGTAGTGATTTATAGGGCCTGTTGTTAATCTACTATTGAATCAAAATTTTCAGTAATTTACCCTTCTAAATTTCAATCATGTCTATTCAATTATTATCACCGGAAACTGTGTTAAAACCCAAAGGCCATTATTCTCCTGGAGTAGTGTACAATGGCTTGGTGTATGTTGCAGGCCAATTGCCATTAGATGCCAACGGAACCCCTCAATTAGAAAACATTGAAGTGCAAACCAAACAATGTTTGTATAATGTAGAGCAAATTTTATTGGCTGCAGGTTCTGATTTGAAACATGTTTTGAAAGTGAGCATTTTTGTGAGTGATATTGCCCATTGGCCAATTGTCAATGCAACTTATGCCGCCATTTTTGGAGACCATAAACCAGCCAGAATTATTGTTCCATGCAATCAACTCAATTATGGTTGCGCTATTGAAATAGATTGTATAGCAGCAGTAAAAAAATAAACATGACTGAAATTACTAAAGCGGATATAGAAAAAGCACACCAGCTGATCAAGCCCTATATTCATACTACACCGGTGCTTACCAATGCGAGTATCAATCAACTGGCTGGAACAGAGTTGTTTTTTAAGTGTGAGAATTTTCAAAAAATAGGGGCTTTTAAAATCAGAGGGGGCATGAATGCTTCATTGAGTTTATCTGCTGAAAAATTAAAAAATGGTATTGCTACACATTCATCTGGTAATCATGCACAAGCCATTGCTTTTGCTGCCAGAGAATTGGGCACAAAAGCCTATATAGTAATGCCCAGTACTTCTCCTTCAGTAAAAGTAAACGCTGTGAAGGGTTACGGAGCAGAAATTACTTTCTGCGAACCCAATCAAGCTGCAAGAGAAGCTGCTGTTGAAAAAATTATTCAAGAAACTGGGGCAGAATTTATTCACCCTTATGATGATTATAGAGTAATTACTGGACAAGCTACAGCAGTAAAAGAATTACTTGAAGCTGTTCCTGATTTACAAGCAGTGGTTGCCCCAGTTGGGGGTGGCGGTTGTTTGTCTGGTACTGCTTTGTGGTCGCATTTTTATAATCCTGCCATTGAAGTATATGCAGGCGAACCAGAAGGAGCTGCAGATGCAGTCTTAAGTTTTCAATCAGGTAAAGTGGAAAAAGCACCTTTTGTAAAAACAATTGCTGATGGATTAATGACCACACTAAGCGAACAAACATTATCAATTATTCGAGCACATGTGAAAGATATATTGTTAGTGTCTGACGAAGAAATAAAAGCGGCTTTGAAATTGGTATATGAAAGAATGAAAATAGTTGTTGAACCAAGTTGTGTGGTTCCACTAGCAGCTGTGTTAAAAAATAAGGCTTTGTTTGCTGGTAAAAAAACAGGCATTATTTTAACTGGCGGAAATGTAGATTTAGCACGCTTCAATGAATGGTTTCAATAATTCTAATCAATTATTTCAGTAAATGTCCGAACAGCTTTCTTCCATTCAATTCGATGCAATAGTAATTGGCTCAGGTATCAGCGGAGGCTGGGCTGCCAAAGAATTGTGTGAGAAAGGTTTGAAAACTTTGGTATTGGAAAGAGGCCGAAATGTTGAGCACTTAAAAGATTATCCCACTGCAACAATGAACCCCTGGGATTTTCCTCATCGGGGAAAAATTCCTCCACCAGAAGCAGATACAACTCCAATTGTTAGTCACTGTTATGCATTCACAGAAGCGAGTAAACATTTTTTTGTAAAAGATTATGAGCATCCATATATACAAGAGAAACCATTTAGCTGGATTCGCGGTTATCAGGTAGGTGGTAAGTCGCTCACATGGGCAAGACAAACACAACGCTGGAGTAAATATGATTTTGAAGGGCCTTTGCGGGATGGCTATGCGGTAGACTGGCCCATTCGATATGATGACCTTGCTCCATGGTATAGTTATGTAGAAAAATTTGCAGGCATTAGCGGTAATAAAGATGGATTAGACACATTGCCTGATGGTGAATTTTTAAAGCCATGGGAAATGAATTGTGTAGAGCGCGATTTGCAAACCAAAATAATGAATGCATTTCCTGGCCGACATGTTATTCAAGGCAGATGTGCGCATCTCACAGAACCCAATGAAATTCATCTGGAACAGGGTAGAGGTAAATGCCAGGCAAGAAATTTATGTGAAAGAGGTTGCCCATTTGGTGGATATTTCAGCAGTAATAGCAGTACATTGCCCGCTGCCAAAAAAACAGGCAATTTATTTTTACAAACCAATGCGGTTGTAGATTCCATCGTTTATGATGAAGCATTACAAAAAGCAATTGGAGTGCGGGTAATCGATGCAATAACCCATGTTGTTACTGTGTATCATGCAAAAATTATTTTTTTAAATGCAGCCTGTTTAAATACCAATTTGATTTTATTGAATTCTAAAAGCAAGCGTTTTCCCAATGGTTTAGGAAATGATAATGGCCTTTTGGGGAAGTACATCGCTTTTCATAATTATCGCGGCACCATTAATGCATTGTATGACGGTCCGGATGATAAATATTATTTTGGTAGAAGACCTACACAAGTAATGATGCCTAATTTCAGGAATGTATTACAACAAGAAACGGATTTTAAAAGAGGCTATATGATTTTCTTTAATGCCTCTCGCGGTAGAGCTAAATCCGAAGAAATAGGAGCAGCTTTGAAAGAAGCTATTAGTGAATTAGGAGGATGGAGAATTTATATGATGATGCAGGGAGAAACCATTCCTAAAGAATCCAATTATGTTACATTGAGTGATACCGAAAGAGATGACTGGGGTATTCCACAGTTATCCATCAATGTAGACTACGACGAGAACGATGAAAAATTATTACAAGACTTTTTTATAGAAGGAAAAGCCATGCTCGAAAAAGCAGGCTGTAAAAATATTTCTACATACGATAGCAAACAAAATCCAGGCTTAGATATTCATGAAATGGGTGGAGTGCGTATGGGAAGAGATCCTAAAACTTCCTTGCTCAATGAATGGAATCAATTACATGCTTGTAAAAATGTTTTTGTAACTGATGGAGCATGTATGACTTCAACCGGAACGCAAAATCCCTCACTTACATTTATGGCCATTACCGCAAGGGCTGCCGACTATGCTGTTAAAAATTTATTTTAATTTCCAAAATTGACCTTCATACAAAAAAGGTTTTAACTCTATATAATATTTATTTGGCTCAGAAATAAATTCGAAAATCATATCATAATATTGATTCAGCCATTTATACATTTTTTGTTTATCATAAAACCAACAAGTGTAAGATGCATCTACTCCATAAAATACGGGTGGTACATGTTGAATACAAATGCGATCTTTTGGTTCGTCATTGTAACCAACATAATCTAAAAACAGATAGGGTATTTTCTTATTCTTTATTTCATCTAACAATTCGTATGTTTTTTCGATGTATTGAATTACTCCGCAGAAAATAATAATGTCTGGTTGGTGATGTTGCAAACATTCATCAATAGTATAATAAAAATGCATTTGATCGGTTTCGAATTCTGCCTTCCCAGCATCCACATAATTGGGTTGTTCAACAATACACCAGTTTAATGCTGTTAAATGACTTAAATATTGAACTGTATGATGATAAGTAGTACCCAATGAACCTCCGAAATCAAGTACAGTTAATTTGTTATTGTTTTTTGAAGCTATCCATAATAATGCCGAAAGCATGTTGAAATTCATGATCGGTTGATCATATTCAATACCATCTCTTTCATAAGCAATCTCTTTGTTAACCACTTTTCTGGTAGTTAATTTTATTCTCTCTAAAATGGATTGTTCATGATAGCCACCTGCTTTTTTATTGGCCTCTTCAAATGAATGGTAATTTCCTTTCCAGCCGTATTTAACACTATACCATCTTAGTGTATTAAATATTGGCGGAATGAATTGTTTGATTAATGACTTCACTACAATTATTTTTTTTCTTGTTCAGATTTAATTTTATTCAAATAGGCTTCACTTGCTCCTTTGCCTTTTGGAATACTTAATGATTTCCAGTTTTTTTGTTGAATCATTCTGCCGATATAAACTATTTGACCAACATGATAGGGGTAGTGCGCCAATTGGCGAAGAATGGCATCGTATACCTTCAATGGCTCTGTTCTTATATAAACCGTTTTATCCAAATCATCGGTTGTTAAATTGTCTAACGTATCCAGTAAACATTTCCAGCCCTCGTTCCAAAACGCAAGTAAATCTGCTTTACTGCATTCCATTGTTTCAAATTCAGCATCTCTTTTTCTCCAGTGCTTTTCTCCATCCTCAGTTAAAAAATTAGTCCATCGGCTCACCATATTGCCATACATATGTTGAATAATAATGGCAATGCTATTGCTCTCTTCATTGGGTTGATAAAAAAAATCAGCCGATCCTAATTGCTCAAATGTTTTATCCCCTAATTCTTTATAATAGGCAAACCTTTTGATAGTGTCTTTTAAAAAGTCCATTGTAAAATCATTCATTCATTAATGTATCAACATTGGCAATAAAAAGCCGCTGCATTAAAATCCTGCAACAGAATCATCACCTCTTTTATCAGCGGCAGCTTCTCTTCTCTTGTTTGGCAAGAATCGAATGCCTTCGGTTTTACCTATAGCGCCACGTTGAGTTATTTTATAACCCATTTTGATCAGCTGTTCTTTGGTACTTGCATCAAAATCTGGTTCAATCATCACTTCATCAGGTAACCACTGGTGATGAAATTTAGGTTTGTCTATTGCATCACCTACCGTCATATTGAAATCAATCACATTGATCAATGCTTGGTAAACCGAAGTAGGAATGGTAGTGCCTCCTGGTGTTCCAATCACTATATAAGGTTTCTTGTCTTTTAATACCAATGTAGGAGTCATAGAACTTAACATTCTTTTACCTGGTTGAATGGAATTGGCTTCTCCACCAATTGCGCCATACATATTTGGAACACCAGGTTTTACACTAAAGTCGTCCATTTCATTATTTAAAATAAATCCTGCTCCACCAACCACAGTTCTATTACCGAAACTATTATTCAAAGTAGTTGTAACAGAAACCATATTACCAGCTGGATCAACAATGCTTAAATGGGTAGTTTCTTCGCTTTCTTTAATGATTCCTGCTTTTATTGAACTACTAACACTTGCTTTATCAGGATTGTAATCAGCCATTCTTTGTGCTAAATAGGTGTCGCTCATTAAAGTTTTTACAGGTACTTTAAAATAGTCTGGATCGCCCATAAATTCTGCTCTATCTGCATAAGCTCTACGTTCGGCTTCTATCATTAATTGCACAGATTTGGTACTTTGAAAACCATATTTACTCATTGGATATTTCTCCACCATTTTCATCATTTGTGCAATCAAAATACCTCCACTGCTAGGAGGAGCAAAACTGATGATCTCGTGTCCACGATAATTAAATGATAATGGATTGCGTAATTTGGCTGTATAACTCTTTAAATCATTCAATCCGATAATTCCGTTTCCTCTTTGCATTTCTGCAACAATTAATTCAGCGGTTTTACCATCGTAAAATCCTCTAGCACCTTCTTTTTGTATGCGCGTTAATGTAGCGGCCAAATCTTTTTGTACCAATGTATCTCCCACTTTCCATTTTGTTGCTCTAACAAAAGCCGAAGGTTGAGTACTGTTTTTGGTGATTGATTCCCTTACCCCATTTAAATTAGCCGCTTCTTTTTCGGTAAGGACATATCCTTTAGATGCTATATCTATTGCTGGTTGAATCAACTGTTCGAATGATAGTTTTGCATAGGGCATAGTTGCAAATAATCCGGCAACTGTTCCTGGAATGCCCGAAGCCAAATGTCCTGCCAAAGAAAGATTCATTTGTGGGTTGCCATTTTTATCGAGATACATATCTCTGTTGGCTTTTTCTGGTGCAGCTTCTCTGTAATCAATACCAATTAATTCTCCATTTGTTTTTCTTCCTAATAAAAACCCGCCACCGCCAATGTTTCCTGCTTGAGGATATACTACTGCTAATGCCAATTGTGTTGCAATAGCAGCATCAAATGCATTCCCACCTCTTTTCATAATTGCTGCACCTACCATACTTGCTAAAGGATGTGCACTACTTACAGCAGCTTGTTTAAACTCTCCTCTTTTTATTACCGTATAGGAGTAAGGGTTTACTTCTTTGTCTGGTCCTACAAATGAAAAACTAGACTGGCCGAATATAAATGTGGTTGCAATGATGCAAATACACAATATGCTTATTTTTCTCATGGGCTTAAATTACATAAAAATGAGGTATTCAATCAAATTAAATAAAGAAACTTGTGCCCAATTTTGCTCATTCATGATGTGTTTATTGTTATTTTCACGCCTCATTTAATAATTATGAAGAAAATACTATTTTTTGTTTGTTGTTTGAGTTTTGCTGGAGCCGTATTTACTCAATCACTGCAAAGTCCTGAACAATTTCTGGGGTACAAAGTAGGAACCCGTTTTACAAGGCATCATCGCGTAGTTGAATATGCAAAATCATTGGCTTTGGCAAAGCCTGATATGGTAAAATTGGAAAAATATGGTGAAACCAATGAGGGCAGAGAATTATTAATTACCATGGTAAGCTCACCTGAGAACATCCAAAAGTTAGAATCTATAAGAAACAATAATCTACGCATTGCTGGTTTGAATGCAGATAATATGTCATCTCAAACTGAAACTGCTCCAACCATTGTTTGGTTGAGTTACAATGTACATGGCAATGAAGCATCTTCTACTGAAGCATTTATGTTAACCATTTATGCATTACTTGATCCTTCCAATACACAAACCAAAGAATGGTTAAGAAATACAGTGGTAATACTTGATCCTTGCATCAATCCAGATGGAAGAGACCGTTATGTAAACTGGTACAATTCTGTTGTTGGAAAAAATTACAATGCAGATCCTGCATCAAGAGAACATTCAGAGCCTTGGCCTGGTGGAAGAAGCAATCATTATAATTTTGATTTGAACAGAGATTGGGCTTGGCAGACACAAGTAGAAACTCAACAAAGATTGAAAAAATATTTACAATGGATGCCACAGATTCATGTGGATTATCACGAGCAAGGATTCAATGAGCCTTATTATTTTGCACCAGCTGCAGATCCTATGCATGAAGTGATCACGCCATGGCAGAAAGAGTTTCAGGTAATGATTGGAAAAAATCATGCAAAGTATTTTGACAATAACAATTGGTTGTATTTTACCAAAGAGCGTTTTGATTTATTGTATCCTTCCTACGGAGATACTTATCCAATTTACAATGGTGCGATTGGAATGACTTATGAGCAAGGTGGTATCCGTGCTGGTTTGGCTATACAAAATGAAGATGGAGATACACTTACATTAGTGGATAGAGCATTGCATCATTTTACTACTGGAATGTCTACAGTAGAAATGGCTTCAAAAAACAGACAGAAATTAATTGCGGAATACAAAAAGTTTTTTGAAGATAGCAGGGCAGGTAAAATGAGTGAATATAAAACCTATGTATTCACTGCCAAAGAAGAAAACAAGATCATTGCACTAAAAAAATTATTAGATCAAAATGGAATAGAACATGGAACCCTTAGCAATAAAACATTCCGAGGGTATAATTATTTTTCTGGAAAGGACGATGCTTTTTCTGACGAAGGATTTCATATAGCCATTAGTTCTTTTCAACCAAGATCTGTAATGGCCAAGGTTTTATTAGAGCCTAAAACAGTGGTAACTGATTCTAATACCTATGATATCACTGCCTGGTCTGCAGCTTATGCTTATGGTATTAAAGGATATGCAGTAAAAGAAAAATTGGATTTCAGCGGCGAGCCAAAATCAGCTACAGCAATCACAGAAGTGACAAGTAGTTATGGAGCTTTGATTCCTTATAATTCTTTTAATAGTGCTAAAGTGTTGGCCCACTTATTAAAGAATGGTATCAAAGTACGTTTTGTTGAAAAACCATTTACGTATAAAAGTAGAGTATTTGAAAAAGGCACTTTGATTGTTTTGAAAACCAGTAATGCCACAAATTGGTTAGCGTTAACCAATGATGCTTGCAAAAAGCTCAATGTACAAGCTTATGCAGTAGAAACAGGCTTTATGGATAAGGGTGCTGATTTCGGTTCACCTGATATTAAAAATATCACCGAAGCTCCTAAAGTGGCCATTGTTTCTGGTGATCAAACATCCTCATTAGCTGCAGGAGAAGTTTGGCATTATTTTGATAAGCAATTGGAATATCCTTCTACACTAATTAATGCGGCTGATTTACAAAGAATCAATTTAAAAAATTACCAGGTATTGATATTACCCGATGGCAATTACAGAAATTTAGGAGATAAAGCAGTTGTAGATAAGCTAAAAGATTTTGTAAGGGGTGGGGGTAAGATTATTGCTTTAGAAAGTGCGATGGCAATTATGGCAGGTGGAGATTGGGGTATCAAATTAAAAGATGCAAAGCCGGATAATAAAGGAGCTGACTCTACTATAAAAAAATATGGCGATCGCGAAAAAGATTATTTAACCAATTCTATTCCTGGAGCAATATATAAAGTAGACTTAGATAATAGCCATCCTTTAGGTTTTGGATATCCTGAATATTATTACACTTTAAAGCAAGACAATAATTTATATGAAATCATGAAAGATGGCTGGAATGTAGGAACCATCAAAAAAGATGCCTATGTAACAGGTTTTGCTGGTGTTAAAGTGAAAGCCAAATTGAAAGAAGGAATGTTATTTGCAGTTCAAGATATTGGTGCCGGTTCTGTAGTGTATTTATCTGAAGATCCTTTATTCAGAAACTTCTGGGAAAACGGTAAACTACTTTTTGCGAATGCAGTATTCTTAGTAGGTCAATAATTTGCTCCTTCATTAAAGTAAAAAATCCGTCGAGCTTCAGCCGACGGATTTTTTTATTACTAAACAAATCTTTTATCTTTTATCTTTTATCTTTTATCTTTTATCTTTCATCTTTCAGAATTTAATGTTCACTGCTAGCATGAAGTTAGTGCCCGCCATCGGGTAAAAATAATTTTCAGTAGTTTGAGTTCCACCTGCAATATAACTGAAGGTATATCCATTCGGCTCATACATTTTATTGAATATATTATTTACTTGCAGTATGAATTGTATTTCTTTAGGAACCTTATTTCTTAAAGTATACATTGCTCTCAAATCCTGTGTCATAAATGCATTTAGCATTCGGTTTTCGTTTTGAGTATTGTCTAAATATTGTTTTCCAACATATTTATTCAATAAACTGATTTCTCCATTTTTTACAGGAATAAAATTCAATGCTAAACTACTAATGGTGTTTGCAGAAAATGCAATGTCTTTATTTTGATGCTGCACTTTGTTTTGTAAACCATTATCGTAATTGTCTATATACTCTGTAAACGATTTGATTTTATTTTTACTAAGTGTAAGGTTACCAGAAAAATTGAACCATGAAGCTAACTTTGCACTGGCTTGTAATTCAATTCCCATTCTATAACTTGAAGGGATATTGGTTCTTGTATAGGCGCCAACATCATTTATTTGCCCTGTTAACACCAATTGATTTTTATAGTCCATATAATAAAAAGTAGCTCCAGCTGTAAAATTCTTTCCTCTTTTTTCTATACCCAATTCCCAATCATTTAATGTTTCATGTTTTGGAGTGGAAATGATTCCTGCTTCAAAATCATCTCTATTGGGTTCCTTATTGGCCACAGCAAAACTCAAATAATTATGCCAGCCATTTTTGATATAGCTGATTCCCATTTTTGGGTTCACGAAATTGAATTGCTTATTGATATTAAGCGTTTGATTGTTTTGAAATCCATAAATATTGTGTTTAACAGATCTGAATTGTAAATCAACAAAACCAGTTAAGTGTGCTGCCAATTGATGTTGCCATTTTGCATAAGCATTTAGATCGGATTTGTCTGCTGGATAAAAATAATAGCGATAATTTGGTGGAATACTGCCACGTTCCATCCATGCAAGTGTTCCGAAATGATCTCCTAGGTATTTATTCCATCCACCGCCAATGGTAATTTCATCTTTGATGGTTTTATACTGAAAAGAAAAAATCTGACCATAGAAATTATTGTCCAGCCAACGCTGGCGTACCAAATTGGTTCTTGTATATGTGGTGCCACCAATCACAACATTGGGTAATCCATATTTTGAAAAGGATTGATCGGCTTTATACTCTTCATAGTACCCTTTACCTTTTGTATAAAACAATGCGGTATTGAACGACCATTTTTCATTGATACTATGGTTAAAAAATAATTGATAATGGGTCTGTGTATAATTGTCTGTTTGATTATCATACGGTGCCCCAACTTTTTCTGTACCTGCAGCGTTGAATGTTCTGTTGGTAGCCAATGTAGCTGCATCGATTCCGTACCATGCCTGATAGGTTTTTTCGTGACCAGAAAAAATATTCAATCTAAGGGATGACTTTTTATTGATATAAGCTGTGCTAAAATAAAATGATTTTAAATTGCTGGATGCACGATCTATATATCCATCACTCCGAATGCTGCTTAGCCTTGCATCAACCATAAAATGTTTGCCAAGCAAACCAGTGCCAAATTTCACCGTGTTTTTGTAGGTATTAAATGAGCCGATACTATTGTTTAATTCTGCATAGCTTTTTTCATTGTATTCATTGGTGGATAAATTCAGCGTTGCCCCGAAAGCTCCAGCACCATTGGAGGAAGTGCCTACGCCTCTTTGAATTTGAACGCTGTTGACCGAAGATGAAAAGTCGGGCAAGTTTACAAAAAATGTACCCATACTTTCTGCATCATTATAAGGGATGCCATTCAATGTTACATTGATTCTTGTAGCATCGGTTCCTCGAATTCTCATCGCAGTATATCCAACACCATTGCCTGCATCTGAATTGATCACAACAGATGGTGTTTGATTGAGTAAATAAGGAATGTCTTGAGCCAAATTTAATTTTGCAATATCTGCCTTCAGTAAATTGGTTTTTGTAAATGGAGCTTTGTCAGATGCTCTAATGGCAGTTACTTCTAATGGTTGTAAATAGGAGGGGCTAGGACTCAATGCAAATTGGAGATCGGTGTTCTTGGCAGGATCAATATTGAAGGCTTTCGATTGATATCCCATGCTCGAAATAAGCACATTCGCATTGTCCATTTTGTTGATCACGAAATTTCCACTTTCATTGCTAATTACCTGTTGTTTTCCAGATGCAATAACGGCTCCTGAAATCGGTGCTTTGGTAGTTTGGTCAATTACTACTCCTTTAACTGTTTTTGGCGTTTGGGCAGCAAGAATAATTGCGAATAGCAAAATTGCTGTTGTTCCCATAATTTTTTTCATTTTTCAATGGTTTTAAAAATTAAATAATGGGAACAGGGGATGCAGAAGAAAGGTCACTATATATAAATGGAACACCTTCCCTTCGCAGGAATTACCCTGTTCAGGTTCAACGGGTATTTCTCAGCCTTTTCGGAAATTTCCGATCGAGCACCCCGAGGACATCACAAAAGTAATAGATTGTTAATTATTTTCCAATGTAACTTTATGCTTAATTATCCGTTTAAAGTAAAATGTGTGTATGAAAAAGTATATTTTAGGTTTAATCCTCTTGCTACAATTGGCAACTATCGGTTATACTCAATCTGAAAAAAACCTGGTTTTTGATGCCAATGCCCAAATTCGAAAAGTTGAAGGGTTTAATAGCATTGAAGTTTCCGGTGCCATCAATTTATTCTTATCTCAAGGAACTGCAGAAGCCCTAGCAGTAAGTGCTGGAGACGACGAATTGATCAGTAGAATAAGAACTTTTGTAAGGGACAATGTGTTGCATATCGAATTTGATGGGAAGGGGCTTAACTGGAAAAACTGGTCGAATAATAAAATAAAGGCCTATGTGACATTCAGTTCACTTAAAAGAATTGAAGCCGCTGGTGCTTGTAATGTAAAAACGGTGGATCAACTTAAATCGAACGACTTAAAAATTGAATTATCTGGAGCCAGTGATCTAACTGCAGATATTGCGGTTGAAAATTTAGTGGTTACACTAAGTGGTGCTTCTGATTGCACATTAAAAGGAATAGCTGAAAAAACCTCCATCAATGCCAATGGCGCCAGTTCTGCAAAAGCATATGACCTTAAAACAAATTATGCTAAAATAGAAGCATCAGGGGCCTCAAGTATCCGAATTACAGTGAATAAAGAATTGAATGCAAGAGCCAGTGGGGCAAGTAGTATTAGCTATAAAGGAGAGGGGCTGATTAAGGATTTAAGCAGCAGTGGTGCCGCTTCTATTAATCACCGATCTAACTAATCATTCAGATTTATTTGGAAATTGAACTCCCGAGCCCTACTTTTGCAGCCCAAACATCGCGAGATAGAGCAGCGGTAGCTCGTCGGGCTCATAACCCGAAGGTCGGAGGTTCGATCCCTCCTCTCGCAACTCAAAAGACCTCCAATAGGGGTCTTTTTCTTTTTGTAGCTACCTTTGTGTGGTTTGCAATTGTAAATAATATAGGATGAAAGCAGGATTCGTAAATATTTTCGGTAGACCCAATGCGGGTAAAAGCACATTGCTCAATGCATTGATTGGGGAGAAAATGGCTATTGTATCCCATAAAGTCCAAACAACACGCCATCGAATTAAAGCCTTTTTGAATAAACCAGGAGAGTATCAGATTATTTTTTCGGATACACCAGGAATAATTGACCCAAAATACAAACTCCATCAAAAAATGATGGACACGGTGAAAGGGGCATTGGAAGATGCTGATTTAGCTTTATTAATGGTAGATGCCAATGAATCCTTTGAAGAAGTAGATGCGTTATTTTCTTCCATGAAATTAAAAGTTCCTGCCTTGGTCATTTTAAATAAGATAGATATTGCAGGGAACGGAAGAATTGCATTGGCAGAATCTTTTTTTGCAAACAAGCCTTACTGCAAAAAATTAATCAAAATAGGGGCTTTAGAAAAATTACACTTAAATAAATTGCTGCAGGCGATCATTGAATTATTGCCTGAAGGAGTTCCGTTTTATAATGAAGATGATCTGAGCGATTTACCTACTAAATTTTTTGTAGCAGAAATGATTCGCGAAAAAATATATGAATTGTTCAGTGACGAAATTCCATATCATACTGCAGTGATGGTTAATGAGTTTAAGGAAAAAGAAAAATTGATTAAAATACAAGCTGATATTATTGTTCATAGGGAAACACAAAAGGCAATTATTATTGGCGATAAAGGCAAAATGATCAGACAGATAGGAATGGATTCAAGAAGGGATATTGAAGCATTTTTACAACAAAAAGTTTTTTTAGAATTATTTGTAAAAGTGCGACCTAAATGGCGCGATAACGATTTACAATTAAAAGAATATGGCTACCAGTAAAAAGGAGCTGATTACCTCAACCTCGAATATTTAAACATGAGTTACACAGTAGCAATAGTAGGCAGACCCAACGTAGGAAAAAGTACTTTTTTCAATCGTTTGCTCGAACAAAGAAAAGCAATCGTTGATGATATCAGCGGTGTTACACGTGATAGACAATATGGTGTTGCCGATTGGAATGGTAAGCCATTTAACCTTATCGACACTGGTGGTTTTGTGCCAAATACAGAAGATATCTTTGAAAAAGAAATTCGTAAGCAAGTTAAAATTGCCATAGACGAAGCCAATGCAATTGTCTTTATGGTAGATGTGGCCACTGGAATTACTGATTTAGATGAAACAATGGCTGATATATTGAGAAGAACCAATAAGCCTGTTTTTGTTGTAGTGAATAAAGTAGATAATGGAACACGTGAATTGGAAGCCACTGAATTTTATAGCTTAGGATTCGAAAATACTTTTTTCTTAAGTAGTATTTCAGGAAGCGGAACCGGAGATTTATTAGATGCAATCGCTGCAAATATTCCTGCAGAATCGGATACGGATGCAGCGCATGAAAACAGTTTGCCAAAATTCGCCATCATTGGACAACCCAATGTGGGAAAATCTTCTTTGTTAAATGCTTTGATCGGGGAGAACAGAACGATTGTGAGTGATATTGCTGGAACTACAAGAGATACAATCCATACTCATTATAAACTCTTCCAGAAAGAATTCATGTTGATAGACACAGCAGGTATTCGTAAAAAAAGTAAGGAGAAAGATGATCTGGAATTTTATTCGATCATTCGTGCTATTAAGGCAATGGATGAGGCAGATGTTTGTTTATTGGTAATAGATGCGCACAAGGGAATTACAGCACAGGATATCACCATTTTTAGTTTAGCAGCCAGAAAAGGAAAAGGAATTGTGTTGTTAGTGAATAAATGGGACTTGATAGAAAAAGAAACGAATACCGCCAGAGACTTTGAAAAAGTGCTCAAACAGAAAATGGCTCCATTCAGTGATGTGCCGATCTTATTCATTTCAGTTACGGAAAAAATCAGGATTTTGAAGGCAATTGAAATGGGCTTGAAAGTATATGAGAGTAAAATGCAAAAAGTACCTACTTCAAAACTCAATGAAGTAATGTTAAAAGCCATAGCCAATTATCATGCTCCAGTTGTAAGAGGTCATTCCATTAAAATTAAATTTGTGACCCAATTACCTACGGTTGTGCCTTCTTTTGCCTTTTTCACCAATTTCCCAGATGACATCAAAATGCCTTATCGAAACTACTTAGAGAACCAATTAAGGGCCAATTTTGACTTCGAAGGGGTGCCAATCCGTATATTTTTCAGAAAAAAATAAAAAATATACGTTAAAATTTGCTTAATTGCTGTTAAATATTATCTTTGCGCTCAATAAAAACAAAAAAACAAGTACAAATGAAAAAAGTATTCGCAATTCTAGCTGTAGCAGGTCTTATGACTGCTTGTAACAATGCTGAAAAAACTGAAGCCGCTGCTGATAGCACAACTGTAAAAGTTGATTCTACTGCAACAACTGTAGACACTGCTGCTAAAGCTGCAATGGACACTACTGTTAAAGCTGTAGATACCGCTGCTAAAGCTAAATAAGTTAATACAAGTACTCGTTACTTAATATTACTTCTTGCAAGAAGGTCCTCCCGAAAAATCGGGAGGATTTTTTTTTGTGCCAGTTTGTACTTCTGCTGCTTTTTTTATCTAGTGGCATTAATATTGTTCTATTTTGAAGAATCTCCCTAAATCATTGTTTTTTAGGGGTAAGTGACATTTTGACTAAATAATAAAGCATGGTAAACGATCAATTTAAGTTAAGAGCAGAAGATGATTCCGATTTTATGCCGATTATTCCGATTTCTGAACAAGAATCTGATCAGGATAAGGCAATGGTTATTCCCAATGAACTTCCTATTCTTCCATTAAGAAATACAGTACTTTTCCCTGGTGTGGTATTGCCCATCACCGTAGGTAGAGATAAAAGCATAAAAGCGGTAAGTGATGTTTATAAAGCCGATAAATTAATCGGTGTGATTGCTCAAAAGGATTCAAATATTGAAGAACCAGAACCAAAAGATCTTTGCAAAATTGGAACAGTTGCAAAAATTGTAAAGCTGATCAAAATGCCCGATGGCGGTACAACCATAATTATTCAAGGGAAGAAGCGATTCGAATGGACAGAGATGATCAGTGAGGATCCTTATTTTACTGCACAGATCAAACTTTTTACTGAAGCTGAAGCACCTGAAACGGAAGATTTTAAAGCCTATGTAAGCACCATTAAAGATTTAGCAGCTCAAATTATTCAACTCTCTCCCAATCTACCTACAGAAGCTTCTATCATCTTAAAGAATATAGAAAACCCAGCTTTTTTAATCAATTTTGTTAGTAGTAATTTAAATAGCGAGTTAGAAGAAAAGCAATCCTTATTGGAAATTAACGACATTAATGATCGGGCAATTCGATTGGTGCACATCTTGCAAAGAGAATTGCAGTTTGCCGAATTAAAAGATAAAGTAGCTAATAAAACCAGAACTGAACTCGATAAACAACAACGTGATTACTTTTTACAACAGCAATTAAAAAGTATCAAAGATGAGTTGGGTGGAGATACCAATGAACGCGAGATTGCTGAAATGAAGAAGAAGGCTGAAACCAAGCAATGGCCTGAGTCTGCAAAAAATGCGTTTAAAACGGGAATTCAAAAATTAGAAAGAATGCATGTTTCTACACCAGATTATTCTGTGGTGTATAATCATTTAGACTTAATGCTTGATCTTCCCTGGGATGAACATACGGCTGATAATTATGATTTAAAGAATGCTAAAAAGATTTTAGACATTGACCATTATGGGATGACTAAAATAAAAAGTAGAATACTGGAATATTTGGCTGTATTGAAATTGAAAGGAGATATGAAAAGCCCGATTCTATGTTTTTTAGGCCCTCCAGGAATCGGTAAAACCTCTTTAGGAAGATCAATTGCACATGCCATTGGAAGAAAATATGTTCGACTAAGCTTAGGTGGATTACATGATGAAAGCGAGATTCGCGGACATCGTAAAACCTATATTGGTGCAATGCCAGGTAGAATTATTCAGAATATCAGAAAGTCTAAATCTTCTAATCCTGTAATGATTTTAGACGAGATCGATAAAATAGGAAGTGATTTACGTGGGGATCCTTCATCATCATTATTAGAAGTACTGGATCCGGAGCAGAATCATACTTTTTATGATAATTATCTGGAATTAGAATACGATTTGAGTAAAGTATTATTTATTGCTACTGCAAACAACCTTCAAAATATTCAACCAGCATTGCGAGATCGTTTAGAAATAATCGATTTAAGCGGATATGCCATTGAAGAAAAAGTGGAGATTGCCAAACGTCATTTAGTGCCGAAGCAAAAAGAAGCACATGGCTTAGGAAAAGTAAATTTCAGGTTCAATGATAAGGTCTTAGAAAAAATAATCGAGCAATATACACGTGAAAGTGGTGTAAGAGAATTGGATCGTCAATTAGCTTCTGTGATGAGATATCAGGCCAAAGAAATGGCAACAAAGAATAAAGTAAAGCTGCTGGTTACTGCTGCAGATATTGAACGAATTTTAGGACAGGCTAAATATAATAATGAGATTTATAAAACCGCAAATATGCCAGGCGTAGTAGTTGGATTAGCCTGGACCTATGTTGGGGGAGATATATTGTTTATTGAGACCAGTTTGAGTGAAGGGAAGGGAGAGCTCAAACTAACAGGGAACCTGGGCAACGTAATGAAAGAAAGTGCCACAACAGCTTTAAGTTATATTCAGGCAAATGCCAAGAAATTAGGTGTTGATCCGGAGTTATTTAAGAATAAGAATATTCATGTACATGTACCTGAAGGAGCGGTGCCTAAAGATGGCCCAAGTGCAGGTATAACTATGCTAACATCACTCACATCTGCATTTACCGGACGAAAAGTAAAACCGTTTTTAGCCATGACAGGAGAAATAACATTGAGGGGCCAGGTTTTACCAGTTGGTGGAATTAAAGAAAAAGTGTTGGCAGCAAAGCGTGCAGGATTAAAGGAAATAGTGCTTTGTTACATGAATCAGAAAGATGTAGATGAGATAGACAGTAATTTTATTAAAGGAGTACATTTTCAGTACGTTAAAACAATGCAACAGGTGATTGATTATGCTTTAGTGTAATTTTTCATTTTGAGCGGGAATTGTTTTAGTTTTATCTTGAATGGGTCGTTTCTTTATTTTATGTATTATTTTTTTGAATAGTGTCACGCAAAGTTGCGCACAAACTTTGGGAGGCAATGCTGTATTTAGTTTCCTTTCACAACCTAATACGGCTCAACTGTCTGCTTTAGGTGGTTTGAATATCAGTGCTATTTCCAATGATGTTGGAATGGCTTTTCAGAATCCTTCATTGTTAAGAAATGAAATGGATCAGCAAATCAATACATCTATCAATGCTTTTTTTGCAGGGATTACCCAGTTTAATCTAACTACGGCGTATCATTTAGCCGCCCCAAAATTAAACATCGGGTTGGGTGTTCAATATTTGAATTACGGAACACTCACACAAACAGATGCTGCTGGCAATGTACTGGGAAATTTTAAACCCAATGATTATGTTGTTCAAGCAATGGTTTCCAAACAATTTGCTGAAAGATTTTGGTTAGGTTCAACAGCAAAATTCATTCAATCCAATTATGGTCAATATAGAGCTTCGGGGATTGCCATGGATATAGGACTTAGTTATTTGGATGAAGCCAACCAGATTCAGGCGAGTATAGTAGCAAAAAATATGGGAACTCAATTGAGTACCTATAATTTAAACGGAGTAAAAGAAGAATTGCCTTTTGATATACAAGCAGGAATAAGTAAAAAATTAAAAAATGCCCCTTTTCAGTTTTCCTTTACAGCCCATAATTTACATCGATTGAATATTTATTATAACGATACTACTTTTAATAATTTGGAAGGAATTTCGAATACTAATGGAATACAAAAAGTAGTGGGGCATATGGTGCTTTCGGTCCAGGCTTTTTTATCGGATCAGCTAGAACTCAATCTGGGATATAATTTCCAAAGAAGACAAGACCTTAATTTGTATGGAACAACCAGTGGCCTCAATGGATTTACATTTGGTGCTGGTTTTTTGTTACGCAAATTACAAATCCGTTATGCTACAGGATTTTACCAACAACACATGTTTCATCAATTTTCGATGAATTTTAATTTGAAAGGAAATTCCTTGCAATAAAACTACAATTCAAATTTTATTCCTTGCGCTAATGGTAAATTGTTTCCCCAGTTAATGGTATTAGTTTGTCTACGCATATATGCTTTCCAGGAATCACTGCCACTTTCTCTGCCACCACCGGTTTCTTTTTCTCCGCCGAAAGCACCGCCAATTTCTGCACCGCTTGTTCCGATATTTACATTGGCAATTCCACAGTCACTTCCCATGGCGGATAAAAATAGTTCTGATTCGCGCATATTCAACGTCATAATAGAAGAGGAGAGACCTTGTGGAACTCCATTTTGTAAGGCAATTGCTTCCTCTAAAGTCTTGTATTTCATCACATATAAAATAGGCGCAAAAGTTTCGTGTTGAACAATCGCTAAATCATTGGTTACTTCGGCAATACAAGGTTTTACATAACAACCACTCTCAAATCCTTCGCCAGCAATCACTCCTCCTTCAACCAAAAAACGACCCCCTTGTTGTTTGCATTGTTCGATTGCGCTTAAGTACATATTCACTGCAGCAACATCTATTAATGGCCCAACATGATTCTGGGCATTCAGTGGGTCACCAATTTTAATTTGATCGTATGCTTTAACTAATTTGGATGTAAATTGATCATATACAGATTCATGAATGATCAATCTTCTAGTAGTCGTACAACGCTGACCTGCTGTTCCTACTGCTCCAAATACAGCACCTATCAAAGACATTTCTAAATCGGCATGTTGAGAAATAATAATGGCATTGTTGCCGCCTAATTCAAGAATACTTCTTCCCAATCTTGCAGCAACTGTAGCGCTTAGTTCTTTGCCCATTCTGGTAGAACCAGTTGCAGATACCAACGGGATTCTTGTATCATTGCTCATCCATTCACCTACTTCTCTTGCTCCCTGAATCAAACAATTTACTCCTTCAGGAACATTATTCTTTTCGAAAACGGCCGCCACAATTTTTTGTACGGCAATTCCACACAGAGGTGTTTTTTCACTTGGCTTCCAGATTGTAGTGTTTCCACAAACCCAAGCTAGTGCTGCATTCCAGCTCCAAACAGCAACCGGAAAATTAAAGGCGGAAATAATTCCTACCACGCCTAGGGGATGCCATTGTTCGTACATCCTGTGCAATGGGCGTTCACTATGCATCGTTAATCCATATAGTTGTCTTGAAAGACCTACTGCAAAATCACAGATATCAATCATTTCCTGCACTTCACCATATCCTTCTTGTAAACTCTTGCCCATCTCATAACTCACTAATTTTCCAAGTGGTTCTTTATATTCTCTTAAAGCTTCGCCAACCTGTCTTACAATTTCTCCTCTTTTAGGGGCTGGCCATTGCTTCCATAGTTTTCCTCCTTCAATTGATACTCGGACAACTTCATTATAAGCAGACTGATCGGTACTAATTGTTGAACCTATTTTGTTTCCATCTACTGGAGAAAAAGAGTCAATAATTGTTCCTTTTGTTTCGAGCCATTGTATACCTGTTGAAACACCTTGATTATTTGTATTGATGCCTAAGTCTTGTAAAAATTTCATACGAATGCTTTATCGAACAAAGATATGAAAGATGAATTAAGAAAGAAGAAAGATGAATTAAGAGATATGAGATATAGGGTGATTGCTAAATTTTTGAAGCAGCAATGAGCTGGTCGTAAACATTACTATAACTGCTTCCAATAGGGATCTCTTTACCTATAACAAAAACTTTTGTTTTGCTAAATTTTTCGATTTTGTGAATTGGTACAATAAAAGAGCGGTGTACTCTTAAAAAATCTCTTGATGGTAGTTTCTCTGTAATGCTTTTTAAGGTCATTAATGTAAGAACTGGCGTAGGTTTAATATAGATCTTAATGTAATCGTCTAAAGCCTCTATTAATTCAATATCTTTTAAATTGATTTTCATGATTTCATAATTCACTTTTACAAAAAGTGAATTCAATTGCAGCTCCTGAGAACTCAAGAACTCTACATATTCTTTTGCTTTATAACATGCTTTTAAAAAACGATCGTATTCAAATGGTTTTAACAAATAGTCAATGGCATCTACAGAAAAACCTTCTACTGCATAATCTTTATATGCTGTGGTGAAAACCACTATCGGTTTAGTAGGCAGACTTTTGTAAAATTGAAGGCCGTTGATGTCCGGCATTTGAATATCTAAAAAAAGGATTTCAATCTTATTATTTTTCAAATATTCTTTGGCCTCATCTGTATTGGTAAATACTTTTTCTAATGACAAGAAAGATATTCTTTGACAATATTCTTGTATTACCTGTAAAGCCAATGGCTCATCATCTATAGCTATGCATTTAATCATCTTAAGTGTTGATTGTTAAATTAACTATATAATATCCATCTTTTATTTCGGTAGTTAACACATGTTTGTCTGGATATAATAATGCTAACCTGCGTTTCACATTATTAATTCCAATACCAGTATTCTCCATTAAATTATTTACCGATTGAACAATTAAGTTTTTTGAATAGAATTCAATTGTTGTTCTATCGGATTTGATATGAATTTGAATATTGCTTTGTTCTTTTGTGCTTACTCCATATTTAAAAGCATTTTCAACAAAAGGGATGAAAATCAATGGTGCAATCAATAATTCTCCTGTGTTTCCTTCAATTAAAAAATCTATACTCACTTTGTCAGTCAGGCGTACCTGTTGTAGTTCAATATAATTATGCAAAAAGTCTACTTCGTTTTGCAAAGGCACTAAATTCTGTTCTGTTTCCGACAAAATATATCGCATTATGGCTGCTAACTTCATAACAGCAGGTGCTGTTTTTTCGCTTCTTACAATAGCTAATGAATAGATATTATTGAGTGTGTTAAAGAAAAAATGAGGATTAACCTGAGATTTTAAAAATGATAATTCTGTATTCAGTTTTTCGTTTTCTGTTTCTTTTCTGTTTTGTTCGGTGTCAAGCCATCTTTGAACAACAGTAATACATGTTCCAATGGTCATCACCAGTAAAAAAATAGCAGTATTGAAATAATTATTTCCACTTCTTCTTCTATTTCTCATGAAGCGTTGACGATTTGCATCATTCAAGCTTTGTTTAATATCAACTGGTGGATTGAAAGATTCAGGAGGTACTATTTGACTTGCAATTAATCTTGGAACATATAAGAAAAAAATCAAGCAAGCAAGTATGGATAATATATAGAACAACCATTTTTCATTTACCAAAAATTTGGGGATCAGAAATTGAGTGTTTAAGTAATAAAACAGTACTAAAAATATATTATTACTAATGATGATTGCGAGCATTTGATTGCTCATATTGAATTCTCTTAATCCTGGAAAAAACACGAGGTAGGGTAGCGTAAAAAAGCATAACCACGCTGCTATATGAGCAATGAAGGGGACTAACTTTTTTTTATGGCTAATATCTGCGATTTTTTTTTGCATCTGTTCTGAAAAATCAAATGTATATAAGGTTTTTGCTTGTAAAGCAAAATTCGGACGAATGGTGTTTCTCTATCGGTGAAAGGATGAGTTATTGTTTGCTTAAAACGGCTTTCTTGCTTTCCAGCTCATAATATAAGTGCTGTACAAGTCCATCGGCAAGGCCTATTTTAGGTACATAAATCTCTTCAGCCTCCGCCCACCTCATTACATTGATATATATCTGTAATGCAGGAACAATTACATCTGCACGGTCTGCCCTTAATTTGTAAATATTTATTCTATCATCCAAAGAAAAACTGGAGATTTCTTTATAATAATCTTTTAAAAGTTCCAGATTCAATGGTTTTCCATCCTTCTTTTTGCTCAATGAAAATACTTTATTAATATTTCCACCTGTTCCAATAGCAATTATTTTTTTGTACCCTTTCGTTTTTTGTTTGATGAATTCCTTCATTTCATTCCATTTATCATCGTCAACCATATCTTTTAATATTCTAATGGTTCCGATATTAAAGGATTTCTTGAAAGCAAGTTTTCCGTCTGTAAAGCATGTTAGCTCTGTACTACCTCCGCCTACATCAATGTATAAATAGGAGTTATTGGTGTCCATGTTTTCAGCAACATGGTTTTCATAAATAATGGAAGCTTCTAAATCTCCGCTGATAATTTCAATTTCTAACCCCGTCTCTAGTTTAACCTTACGAATGATATCTGCACTATTTGATGCATCTCTCATTGCACTAGTAGCACAAGTAATTACTTGTTTAACATCATAAGCATTGATCAAATGACTATAGGCTTTCATAGTTTGAAGAATCATTCCTCTTTTTTCTTTGGAAATCTCTCCTTTTTCAAATACATCAAATCCTAACCTGAGCGGAACACGCACAAGGTTTAGTTTATTGAATTGAGGGAGACCTTCTGTGTTGTAGGAAACTTCAACTATTAATAATCTTGCTGCGTTACTTCCAATATCAATTGCGGCTAACCTCACTAGTTATATGATTTTTCTTAAATAGATAGTGATACGTTTCTATCTGCGAACGTATACTTTTTTTACCAAGGGAAGGTACATAGTTGTTGGCTAAATCACTATCCAATATTCTGGCTTTTACATTATCTCTTAATTGTATGTGGATAATATCTATTAATTCTTGTTTTATTACTGGATCTGTAATTGGAATGGCAGCTTCTACTCGATGGTTTAGGTTTCTGACCATCCAGTCTGCACTGGAAATATATACTTTTTCCTGCCCTTGGTTATGAAATATCATCACTCGGGAATGTTCAAGATATTCGTCAACAATACTGATGGCTTTGATTGGATGTTTGAATTTCTTTAAATCTATCACAGGACAAAATATTCCGCGTACAATCATATAGATTTCAACACCTGTAGTTGCTGCAGCATATAATTTTTCTATAAGTAATTGGTCACTTAATGAGTTTACCTTTACGATTATTTTTGCCGCCTTTCCTGCTTTTGCATTTTTAATTTCATTGTCTATCAATAACATGATTTGCTTGCGCATATTGGTAGGACATACCCAAAGTGTTTTGCAAAGTTGTAAGTTGCGTATTCCTGTTTTCCAGTTTTCGAGATAGCTGAAAATTCTGTTAATATCAGCCATCACATATCTGTTGGAAGTAAGCAAACAATGATCTCCATAAACACGAGCTGTTTTTTCATTCAAATTTCCTGTGCTTACAAATCCATATTGAATGGTCTTTGTTCCTTTCCTTTTTTTAATAATACAAAGCTTTGCATGGATCTTCATTTTAGGCACGCCTAGTAATACAGTTACTCCTTCTTCTTCCAATACATTTTTCCATTCTAAATTATTTTCTTCATCAAATCTGGCTTTCAATTCAAGCATTACAATTACTTGCTTTCCATTTCTAGAAGCATTGATTAATGCATTGATAATTTTTGAATTAGTCGCCAATCGATATGCGGTTATTTTAATGGAAGTGACATCCGGATCCATTGCCGCTTCTCTTAATAAATCAATCAGCGGATCAAATGAATGATAAGGAAAATTCAACAATACATCTTGCTTAAGTATAATGTCTGTAACCCTTTGAGCTGATTGTAATAATTTTGGTTTGAATGCTGCCCTGCGTTCGCTTTTAGCAACAAATACATCAGGAAAATCTATAAAATGCCTGAAATTATGAATTCTTCCTCCAGGTATAATATTGCTTTTTCTGTTTAGACTGAGGCGCCTGATTAAGTATTCCAATAATCCTGCATCCATTTCTTTGTCATAAACAAATCGAACAGGTTTTCCTTTTCTTCTGTTCTTAATGCCTTTTTCAATTTTTTCTGCAAAGCTGGTACTGATATCATTATCGAGATCTAATTCCGCATCTTTGGTTACTTTGAAAATATGAGATTCGAAATTATCATAACCAAAATAGGAGAATATTATCGGCAAATTAAATCGAATGACATCTTCTAAAAGTATAATTTGTTTGTCTTCTTTTTTTGATGGAAGAATAATGAATCGTCCAACTGATTTTGCCGGAACTTCTATCAGTGCATATTTTTGATTATAGGCAGATGATTTTTTGCGCATCACTACTCCTAAATAAATACTTTTATCTCTTAGGTAGGGGAGTTGAGGTAAGCTTTCGATCATTAATGGAATGATAGTAGATCGAACTTCTTCATCAAAGAATTTTTTTACAAAAACTTGTTGTTCCTTATTGAGTTGCTTTTCGTTTATAATACTGATTTTCTCTTTTTTCAATTCTTTTACAATTCCTTCCCAAATTCTATTGAATTCATTCTGTTGATTTAGCACAATGGTTTGAATCTGGTCTAAAATCTGTTGAGGATCCTCCTCCATATGCATGTTGAGCTTTTTTCTTTTTTCTGCAAATTCAATCATGCGTTTTAAAGTGGCAACTCTTACCCTAAAAAATTCATCGGAGTTGTTGGAAAATATACCTAAAAAACGAATTCGCTCTTTCAATGGTACGGATGGATCATTCGCTTCCTGCAATACTCTTGCATTAAAACATAACCAGCTTATATCTCTTTGAATCAGTTGCTTTTTTGCCATGCTTCAAATATAAGCTAAGCTATAAAATGATGAATGTTAAGTATTTTTAAATTAATTGATCTAAGAATAAGATCCTTTTATATGTTGAATGATGCCAGTAGTGGAGAAACCTTCTACAATAGGGTTTATAACAACTCTACCGCCATTGGCTATCACTTCTTTAGAGCCAACGATCTGTTCAACAGTATAGTCTCCGCCTTTTACGATTACATCAGGTAGAATTGCCTTGATTAACTCAAGCGGGGTGTCTTCATTAAATATTACTACAGCATCAATAATGGCAAGATTACTCAATAAAAGAGATCTGCTTTTTTCGTTATTGATTGGACGTTCTGGCCCTTTTAGCTTCTTTACACTTGCATCACTATTGACCCCAACAATTAAATAATCGGCTTCTTTTGCGGCTTCTGATAAAGAAAAAATATGACCTTCATGAAGTATATCAAAACACCCATTACTAAAGGCAATTGTTTTGTTGCTAACGCGCCAGCTTGCAACTTGTTTTTTAAGGTCTTCAAGAGAAAATATTTTTCTGGTAATTGCGTCAATCGATTTCATGTTGATCTTTTTTATTGTACCAAGGCAATAAACCAAGGCAACAAAATCCTACTATCAAAACTATTAAAAACTGAGCAAACCATTGGAGAGTGCCATTGGCGAATCCAATTTCAAATGAAACCCCATTTTTTTCCAACACTTTCGCGAGAAAAAATGCATAAGCACCTATGCCACCCGGAGTGATGATCATACCTATACTTGCAAAAGCCAACGCTGAGATAGCAGTAGGCAAACCTAGGTGAGATGATCCTTCTGTGGCCAATAAGCCAACCCAGGTCCCTAAAATATAGAGTGACCAGATCATTGCACTATAGGCAATAAAGCGCCCCTTTTGTTGCAAGTGTTGAATGCTCGTTAATCCTTCCCAAATACCCCTGATTATTTTTTTGATAGCAACCACAATACTTAGTTGATTAAAAAATTGAAATAGTTTTTTAATCAACAATACCATAACAATGATGGCTAAAAGAACTATTCCTAATTTAATAAAAGAGAGATTACCAGATTGTCCTTCAAATAGTTTTTTTGATAATTCAACGCCATATTCACCAATAATATCATATTGTAAAATGAATGCTGTTAGAAAAACAATTGCTAAAGAAATAACATCAAATGCTCTTTCAATGACTATAGTGCCAATCAGTTTTTCTGCAGGAATTTTTTCATATCGTGCGAGTATAGTACACTTCAACACTTCACCTAATCTTGGTACTGCAAGGTTGGCTAAATAGCCAATCATCACCGCAAAAAATACATTGGGTAATTTTGGTGTAAATCCCAACGGTTTCATCAATATTCTCCATCGCATGGACCTTAATACATGGCTACCTGAGAGAATAAAAAATACGGGTAACATCAGCCAATAATTAGCTTTTTTCAAGGATCCTTTAAATTCCTCCCATTTGTCTGCAGGAATCTGTTGTAAACTCCACCAAACTAAAAAAATACCAATGCCCAAAAAGAGCATGTATTGAAGCACAGAAATCCATTTAATTTTCATGTTGCGCTGCTGATTTTCCCTTAAGTAGGTGCTAAACTAATCGTTGATCAAATTTAAGTACTTAAATGCAATATAAACTATTATTATTGATATTATTTTTTTGTAACTATTTGATAATCAGATAATAAGAAGCTATTTCTTGTGTTTCGGTCAATTTTAAGTAACTTCGCAGACTTATTTTCAGAATGGTTGTTTAAAATAGTGTGTTAATGTCAACAAAGAAAAGGATTTTATTCATTGCCACAGAAATGTCTCCATATTTGGAGTTAACTGAATTTGCGGAGATCATCAATAAATTGGCTATTAAAAGCAATGACAGTGGTTATGAAGTAAGATGTATTATGCCTCGATTTGGTGTAATTAATGAGCGCAGGCATCGTTTGCATGAAGTAGTTCGTTTATCTGGTATAAATGTTTCTGTTGACAACGACGACTATCCATTGCAAATTAAAGTGGCTTCTTTGCCCAATGCCCGTCTTCAGGTATACTTTCTGGAAAATGAAGATTTCTTTAAGCGCAAGCAAATTTTTCACGACGAAACAGAAACCTGGTTTTCAGATAACGACTTGAGAACTGTATTTTTTTGTAAGGGTGCTTTAGAAACGGTAAAGAAATTTGGTTGGCCTCCCGATTTAATACATTGTTCAGGTTGGATGACTGGATTGATCCCAGCACTAATTAAAACAGCATATAAGAAAGAACCTGTATTTGGAAATAGTAAAGTCATTTTTACAATAGGACAGAACACTTTTACAGAAAAACTAGGTCCAAATTTTCTGAAACAAGCAATTGTTAATGCCAATATCAAGGAAAAAGACCTAGAACCCTTTAAAGATGGAGACAATACTGCTATGTTCAGAGGTGGTGCCCATTATGCTGATGCCATTAGTTTTGGTTCAGATATTATTGAGAAAAAGCTTTTGACTGAATTTTCAAAAGTAAAAGGTAAAAAAGTAGTTCCTTTTAAGGGTTGGGATTCTGATTTAACAGAGTATTTAGAATTGTACAACGACCTTGCGGGCAAGTAATTTTCAGCACATGCATTCAATTTTTACACTGCGCAGATTAGCATTTTTATTATTATTCTTTTTAGTTACTGCTATTTCCTGCACCCGTATTACTTCTACTGAATTAGGTGGTGGATTGATTCCAGCAGTTGATGGAGTGAATACTTTTGATACTACAATGGAAGTAATTACTGATAGTTTTGATGAAAATGATACTACCAGAATTTATAAGCAAGATGTTCACGTTTTAGGAGCAATTACCAATGATCCATTATTTGGAAGAACTACAGCCGCTTTGAATTTTGAACTATTTCCTAATTTTTTTCCATATGGTGTTCCTGGTACTAAAGATAGCATTCGTGCAGATTCTGCAGTGTTGATTTTAAGCTACCTGAATTTTCATGGTGATTCTACTCAACCGCTAAGAATATCTGTGGAAGAAATCAGTAAAAACACACCGTTAGATCCTTATACATCATACCCTTCTAATTTTCCTGCATTTTACCCATTGCAATCTGCAGGTAGTTTAGGCAATACAGCTGTTATTGATATCAGAAAATTAGGGGACTCAGTAATCAACAGATATGAGGCATCCAGAAATCAAATTAGAATCAGATTAAGAGACGATGTAGCAAGAAGATTTTTGAATACCTATGACTCCAGTAATGCGTATAGATCCGATACTGCATTCAGAACATTTTTTGCTGGGTTTTCTGTAAAAGTTGCGGCAACAAGCCCTGCCAATGCCCTGCTTTTCATCAATATGCTCGACACCAATACCAAATTGGCCTTATATTATAATTCCAGCACAACAGGTGCAACAAGCAGAGATACCAATGTGGTTTATTTCAGATTCAATAGTTTCACAAGTGGAGATTTTAGCCATATTACAAGAAACCGAGCTGGAAGCGAGATAGCCAACCGATTAACTACTACATCAAGACCAGATTCATTGGTGTATGTTCAAACAGCCCCAGGAACTTATGTAAGAATTCGAATTCCCAATTTAGATAAATTGAATAATCGGATCATTCATCGTGCCGAATTGATTACAGAACAAGTGCCCGATAATGCCAATCTGCTTACAACAGACAAATATTTTACCCCTCCAAATGTTTTGTTGTTAAGCTATTATGATTCTGTGAACAAAATCAAACGTAATATCCCTAATGATTATAGTATTGGTGTGCAAGGTCCCAATACCTCTGTTTTTGGAGGATACCTGAATTATAAAACGGTACCAGGGTATGATCGTTTAGCCACTTATTCATTTAACCTTTCTAGATATGTTCAAGGGATCGTCACAAGAAAAGATACCTCATTTGTATTGAGATTATCTGCCCCATCAAACGATTCCCTCAGATATTCTCCTGGCTATCCTGTTACTGGGTTTTCTCAGGTTTATTATCTCAATCCTTCTATTGGCAATGTTGTAGGAAATGGAAGGATTCGATTAGGTGGAGGTACTCATTCCCGTTTTAGGATGAGATTGAGAATTGTTTACTCAAGAATTTAGAAATACTGTTTATTGTAATATATTTGCGCACTTAACAAATCAAATCACAAAAAATGTCTTACTTATTTACTTCCGAGAGCGTATCAGAAGGGCATCCAGACAAGGTAGCCGATCAGATATCAGATGCATTGATCGATAATTTTTTAGCCTTCGACCCTCAGTCGAAAGTAGCTTGCGAAACTTTAGTGACCACAGGTCAGGTAGTATTGGCAGGTGAAGTAAAGTCTAAAGCTTATTTAGATGTACAAGAAATTGCTCGTGGAGTTATTCGTAAGATTGGATATACCAAGAGTGAATATATGTTCGAAGCCAATAGCTGTGGAATTTTATCGGCTATTCATGAGCAAAGTGCAGATATCAACCAAGGCGTTGATAAAAAGAAAAAAGAAGAACAAGGTGCAGGTGACCAGGGAATGATGTTTGGATATGCCAGCAACGAAACAGACGATTATATGCCATTGGCATTGGATTTGGCGCATAAGATATTGATTGAATTGGCAGCGCTTAGAAGAGAGAACAAAGCCATCAAATATCTACGCCCAGATGCTAAGAGCCAGGTTACTTTAGAATATGATGATAACAATCAGCCTGTAAGAATTGATGCTATTGTGGTTTCAACTCAGCACGATGATTTTGATTCTGAAGCCAAGATGTTGGCCAAGATTAAAGCAGATATCATCAATATCTTGATCCCAAGAGTAAAAGCAAAGTATAAGAAATACGCTAAGTTGTTCAACAACAACATTAAATACCATATCAACCCAACTGGAAAGTTTGTAATCGGTGGACCACACGGAGATACTGGTTTAACAGGTCGCAAGATCATCGTTGATACTTACGGTGGTAAAGGTGCTCATGGTGGAGGTGCATTCAGCGGTAAAGATCCAAGTAAGGTAGATCGTTCAGCTGCTTATGCTACCCGTCATATAGCTAAGAACTTAGTAGCTGCTGGTGTTGCTGATGAAATTTTAGTACAGGTTTCATATGCAATTGGTGTTGCTCAACCTACTTCAATCAATGTAAATACATACGGAACTGCAAAAGTAGATATGACCGATGGTCAGATCGCTAAAATGGTAGAAGGCATTTTTGATATGCGCCCTTACTTTATTGAGCAGCGTTTGAAATTACGTAACCCAATTTACAGTGAAACAGCAGCTTACGGACATATGGGTCGTAAGAGCGAAATAGTTACCAAAACTTTCAAAACTCCAGACGGAAAAGAGAAGAAAGTGAAAGTAGAATTGTTTACCTGGGAGAAATTGGACTATGTGCCAAAAGTGAAAAAAGCTTTCGGTTTAAAATAATTCATATAAACAAATCATCCACCTCTGTACATTTGTACAGAGGTTTTTTTATTTTAGGGTATGAAAAAGAAACTATTTGTTGCGGCAATCTCTTTTTTATTGATTTTTATTGCCATGCGATTCCAGGGAGCTCCATTAAAAACAGCAATTACCCTTGGAGGTATTTTGAATCTTGAATTTGCCAATTCCCCAGCTAAATTGATGGAAACACTAAATGCTTGGGACCTTTCAATTGCCAAACAGAATATTTGGATAGACTTTTTATTAATTCCTTCTTATGTATTATTGTTTTCTATGATTGCAGCAATTTGTTCCAATAAATGGCAAAATATGCTATTGATTAGAATGGGCACATTATTAGCGAAAGCAGCATTTGTAGCAGGCATTCTGGACATCGCTGAAAATTTATTGATGTTGCAAAGTATTGCTGGAAACTATACTCCTAGCTCATTGTGGCTTACTTATTATTGTGCAAGTGTTAAGTTTTTAATTCTATTATTAATCGGATTGTACATAATTATATCTATTCCCGTTTTACTTAAAAACAAGCAATCCTAATGGAGCAAAATCCTTGGAAAGTATTAGCCGAAAAAACGATCTATGATAATTCCTGGATTAATCTTACAGAATATGATGTTATTAATCCTGGAGGAGGCAAGGGCATTTATGGGAAAGTGCATTTTAAAAACACGGCTGTAGGAGTGATGGTGTTGGATGATCAATTCAACACTTATTTAGTAGGTCAGTACCGATTCACTTTAAATGCATATAGCTGGGAAATTCCTGAAGGAGGTGGACCATTGGGTACAGATCCTTTGGATAGCGCTAAAAGAGAATTATTGGAAGAAACTGGACTGATAGCTGCTGAATGGAATCATTTATTGACTATGCATTTATCCAATTCAGTAAGCGATGAATTGGGTATTGTCTTTTTAGCAAGAGATTTGCAACAAGGGCAAGCAGAACCTGAAGAAACAGAGCAATTAATAGTGAAGAAAATACCATTCTCAGAAGCAGTTGTAATGGTAGAAAATGGTCTTATTACAGATTCTATGAGTGTAGCTGCTATTTATAAAGTTCAACTCTTATTGGTTCAGGGAAAATTGAAGTAATACATTTGCAAATGGCTTTAAAACAAAGTTCGATGATTATTGGAAGGCAGCCCTTGATTGAGGCGCTCCAATCCGGAAAAGCAATTGATAAAATATTGCTTCAAAAAAATGCCGCAGGTGAAGTAATGCATGCCATTCGTGCTTTGGCGCGAGAGCATAATATACCTATGCAATTAGTACCTATTGAAAAATTAAACGGGCTTTCACGTGCCAATCATCAAGGGGTTATTGCCATTGCAGCCTTGGTGAATTATCTGGATTTGCAACAAGTAATTGATCATGTTGTATCCGAAGGGATTACACCATTATTTTTGATGTTAGATGGAGTTACCGATGTTCGTAATATAGGAGCCATTGCAAGAACGGCTGTTTGCTGTGGTGCACAAGCCATTATTATTCCTGATAAAGGGGTAGGGGCTTTGAATGAAGAAGCCATGAAAAGTAGTGCAGGGGCTTTGGAAAAAATACATATTTGCAGAGTAGGCAGTTTAATAAAAGCAGTAGATACTCTTCATTTAAATGGGATTGCTGTTTTTACCAGTGAGATGAGGGCAGAGAAAAATGTTTTTGACCTGACAATGGTCGATCCATGTTGCATTATCATGGGTGATGAGGGTAGAGGTGTTCAACCGCATTTAGCCAAATCAGCTGATGAATTTTTTAAAATTCCAATGGCCGCTAAATTCGATTCTTTGAATGTATCGGTGGCTACTGGAATGATTTTGTATGAAGCCATGAAACAAAGAATGAAATAAATAGTATTGAAGAAAAGATATAAAATGGAGCATTTATGGGAGCGAAATTTTATGCTTTTATTCAATACATTTTTTATTAAATAATTTATTATCAATCAAACTCAAAAAATAAAATTAGTAGAATGCCCTCGCGACGCAATGCAAGGCTGGAAAGCATTTATACCTACCGAACAAAAAATTCAATACCTCAATCAGTTATTAAAAGTGGGGTTCGATGTGCTCGACTGCGGCAGTTTTGTTTCACCCAAAGCAATTCCACAGATGGCTGATACAGCATCAGTTATCAGTCAGCTTGATTGTTCATTCAGTAATACCAAATTGCTGGTTATTGTGGCAAATGCAAGGGGCGCAGAAGAAGCAGTAGTATTCGATCAAATTCATTCCCTGGGTTTTCCATTCTCTTTATCTCCTGAATTTCAATTGCGCAATACCAATAGTAGCATGGAGGAAAGTTTGATACGTGTTGAAGCTATACAAGAGTTATGCTTAAAAAATAAAAAAGAATTGGTAATTTACTTAAGCATGGGTTTTGGCAACCCTTATGGAGATGCTTATACCGAAGACATTTTATTCAATTGGGTGAGCAAAATGGCTGCATTGGATATCAAAGTGATATCATTGGCCGATACAGTAGGCTTAGCAAGCCCTGACCAAATTCAACGAGCTTTAACTAAAGTATTGCCAGCATACCCCCATGTAGAGATAGGTGTGCATTTACACGCTTCTCACACAAATTGGCAAGACAAGTTAGCTGCTGCTTATAATGCTGGTTGTACAAGATTCGATGGGGCTTTAAAAGGAATTGGCGGATGCCCTATGGCGCAGGATGATTTGGTAGGCAATATGGATACCGAATTAATGATCCCCTATTTTCAATCAAAAAAAGGGTTGAAAATACTGAATCAAGAAGCGCTTCTTGAAGCTTCTTCCTTAGCTTCAACCATCTTTTATTAATCTTATTATGAAGTTTCATTACGAATTTGCCATAAAAAAAATACAAACACCTATAACCCATCATCAAAAGATGATGATGATTGGTTCTTGTTTTACAGAAAATATTGGAGATCTATTGCGGTTATCGAAATTCAAAGTAATGGATAATCCGAATGGAATTCTTTTTAATCCGATCAGTGTTGCGGATTCTATCAGTCAGTATATTCAAAAAAAAATGTATTCCGAATCTGATCTGTTTTGTTTGAACGAAACATGGCATAGTTGGAAGCACCATAGCAGATTTTCTGGCATCACTGCTGAAGAATCTTTACAAAAAATCAATCAATCAACTATAGCCGCTCATGAGTTTCTATTGCATGGAGATTATTTGTTTATTACACTGGGTTCGGCATGGGTTTATTTTTTAACCGATACTGCAGAAGGAAATGGTGTTGGAACTGTTGCAGCAAATAATCATAAAGCTCCAGCAAATTGGTTTTCAAAAAGGTTATTAACTGTTACTGAAACCAAGGAAGCCTTGGGTTCAATGCTCGATCAATTGAAAATATTTAATCCACACTTGACCATTATTTTTACCATCAGTCCTGTTAGACACTTGCGCGAAGGAGTTATAGAGAACAACCGAAGTAAAGCAGTATTAATTCAGGCTGTACATGATTTGGTGAATCAATCTGCTCAACACTACTATTTTCCTGCTTATGAATTAGTAATCGACGATTTAAGAGATTACCGATTTTATGCCGAAGACCTGGTTCATCCAAATTATTATGCTACCCAATACGTGTGGGAAAAATTAGTAGAATCATGCTTTTCTGAAACTACAAAAGAATTATTGCCAATCATTAAAGAGATCAATTTAGCCTATCAACACAAACCATTCAATCCTGCTACTCAATTACACCAACAATTTCTGCAGAAATATGCTCAAGTTGCCAAACAGTTAATGGAAAAGCATCCTGAATTGGATTTTAGAAAAGAACTCAACTATTTTGTAAATGGAAAATATTCTTCCGTTAATGAATAATATCATTTAGAGAAATCAAAGTGCATAATTTCTCCATCTCTTTTTGCTTCAGAAAATTAGTAATGTAATATTTATGCATGAGCCCAGTCAGGATTACAATTGTTTTACCACTATTGGCATTGAGCTCTCTTGTTAAGTTTTGACAGATTTTTTTATTTCTTTGTTCCCAGTAATCTACATTAGCATTGAACCAAATACTATATGGTTGAAGTTCATTGTATTTGTTGGTTAAAGTTTTAATATTCGTTGCTTCTAATTGAACTATTTGTTGAACGGTGTCCATTAAACTTGCACGATTCATTACCAGTAAATTGCTATCCAGTTTTTGCAAAAAGGCGTTGTTCAATTTTGCATACGGTTCAAAAATGGCGCTATCAGCAGAGGAGAATTTATTTTCATTATAGAGTTGAATCAATGTTGCGAAATGGCTGTTCTCCATTTGATATTGATATTTCACATAAGTGGCTCTGTTGGGTATATGCATATCAAAAGGAGCCAAGCAAACTTCTTTATTTTTTCTTTGATAGTTTCTAGAAGCTCGATATTCAATAGGGTTTTTCCAGATCCCTAAAAATTCGGCAGTTCTTTGCCCAAACACATAAGGTATAGCACATTGAGCAATTGTTGTTGAATCGAATTCTAATAAAATGATATCAGGCTTTATCTCTTTTAAAATTTTATACAATTTTTTTACAGTATATGATTTATTGCCAGAGTGAACACTTCCAAGAACAATAACTTTATTTGGGGAGGGGTATGAATTTTGGGTTTGAGCTAAAATTGGCAGATGAAAAATGAGTAATCCAATTGAATAAACAAAAATAGTTTTTAGGAAATTCAACATATTGTATTGTATAAAATTGAATTAAAACAATGTTTGAACGCCATGTGCAATTTTAAATTCATGTTGTAATAACCATTTTTTACGCCACATTCCTCCGGAATAACCTACCAAAGATTTATCGCTTCCAATAACTCTATGACAGGGTACGATGATGGTGATCTTGTTTTTCCCATTGGTTGTGGCCGCCGCTCTAATCACTTTTGGGTCTCCTAATCTTTTGGCCAAATCCATATAACTAATGGTTTTTCCATAGCCAATTTCTAATAATTCAGACCAAACTCTTTTTTGAAAATCGGTACCTTCCTGATGCACTGGAATATCGAAAGTTTTTCTTTTACCATGAAAATATTCAATCAGCTCTTCAGTACATTGATGCATTAATTCAGTGATGCCAGGTTCGCCATAGGTCAATTGGTCTCTATTATCTACAAAACTCAATTCGCCAATAAAATGATCATTGCCTCCGATCTTTAATAAACCTATTGGACTTTCATAATAAGTATAATGTAATTCACCCATAATTGATCCTACCTAGATGGCATATAAATATAGTAAACAAAGTATAATTCTATCCAATTTTATCGCCGTTTTGCATCTTTTTATCAGCCTTCAATAATACAACCTGATGATTCTCGTCATAAACTCCTAATACAAGGCATTCGCTGAAAAAATTAGCGATCTGTTTTGGAGGGAAATTCACCACAGCAATTACTTGAACACCAATTAACTCTTTGTAATTGTAATGATGGGTGATTTGAGCAGAAGATTGTTTGACTCCCAAGTCGCCAAAATCGATTGTCAATTGGTATGCTGGTTTTTTTGCTTGAGGAAATTCGTTCGCTGATAAAACAGTACCAATACGAATATCAATTTTTTCAAAATCTGCCCAGTTTATCATAAATTGTCATTAAACATAAAAATAAACAAAATGAAAAGAACAGCAACAGCAATTTGGAATGGTTCAGGAAAAGAAGGTAATGGCCAACTTTCTACTCAAAGCACCGTTTTATCCAATACTCAGTACTCTTTTAATTCTCGTTTTGCAGATGGGGTAGGAACCAATCCTGAAGAACTCATTGCGGCGGCACATGCAGGATGTTTTTCTATGAAACTAACATTTGTATTAGGTGCTGCAGGATTTACCGCCGATAAAATTGAGACCGAATGTGCTATCTCATTGGAGGATGGAAAAATCAATCATTCTTATTTAACAGTTAAAGCAACCGTGCCTGGTATTAGTAAAGAGCAATTTCAATCTTGTGCAGAAGAAGCTAAGAATAATTGCCCGGTAAGTATTGCTTTGAATATGGATAAAACTTTGGTAGCAGAATTGTTGTGATACTAATCAAGTAGCTCAACCAATTCTAATAATTCATGTTTTTTGTAATCACTGGTTGGTGAGTCAAAACATTTGGCAATTTCTTGTAAGAGAATTTGTATTACTCTTTTATGCGGAAGGGGCTTAAAGTAAGCAGCAGTTAAAGGAACTGAGATCTTTTTGAAATAATTCTCTATGTCTTTGTGAGAGTATGCTTGCCCGTTAGTGGCGTCTACAAAGAAATGTATTTGATCCATTGGGTTTCCAACAAAATTAGTATGGTCATAATCTGATTGGTAGAATGCAATGATGCACTGTTTAGGGATATTAATAATCTTTGCATTAATATCTAATTGGTCACACATTACTTGGTATAAAATACCATTGGTAATCATGTTGCCTTTTTTACAAGCCAATACTTTATGAATAAAAAAATCGTCTGGATTGGTATAATTTACTTCTACTCCTTTCAAATGGTAGAAATTATAAATAATGCTTGATAAAACATTTGCTTGTTCTAGTGGAGTTAGAAAACTATTGAGCTCCAGCCAAATATTTCTCCTGATTTTTTCAATTTCTTTTAATGTTGGGCTGGTTTGTAAATCGGGATATTGAAATTTTGCTACCAGTAAAGCGCCAAATAATAAATCGTGATAAGCGCTGTCTTTCCATTCTGTAAAATCGGAATACAAATCAGTAAAATGCAATCGATGAATAATCATTTCTATCCTTTCCTGAATGCCTTCGTTAGGGGTTGTTTCCCATAGATGTTCCAGATTGGGGATGATGGGCTTACCATAACCAACAATTTTTTGGGAAACTGTTGAATAAACCTCTTCATCCGGATCGTCAATAAGGGTAAATAATGCATTTAATTCTTTGGTTTCCTGCATAGCACGGTAGTTATTCTTACATCAAACTAAAATAATATTTCGTTAACTATAGTATAGAAGTTATCCATCGCTTGTGGATATATGAAGAAAATACTGCATAATAATTTCAATTTATTGGCGTTCAGGGACATAAATTGACCCTATTCCCATTTTTAACAAGTATTGGATACTAACTTGAGTTATCTTGCATCATTATATAAATTTGCCAATGAGTACCTTTATTACCCCCAAATTTGCCAACGTTAAACAACCACTTCATCTAGAACTTAAAAAAAGAGTTCAGGCTTATTTAGATGAGCATGGAATTGACGGAACTGGTACATCAAAACTTTTTACAAAAGCCATTTTATTAATTGTTGCATTTGTAGGAGTATATATTCATTTAGTTTTTTTTACACCTATATGGTACTTCGCGATTGCAGAATCAATTGTTCTGGGCGGATTAGTTGCAGGTATAGGATTTAATGTGATGCATGATGGAAGTCATGGTAGTTTTAGCGGAAACAAAATCATGAATAGGGTGGCCGCATCTTCTATAAGTTTATTGGGTGCTAACCATTTTATGTGGAATATGAAACACAATATGATTCATCACAGTTTTACCAATATTGATGGGGTAGACGATGATATTGAAATTGGTGTTTTTATGAGAATGGCGCCTACCCAGAAATGGTACAAGGCCCACAAATTTCAACACATTTATTTTTGGGTATTGTATATGCTTTTATATGTATTCTGGATTTTCTTTACCGATTACAAAAAATACTTTTCTCAAAAAATTGGTAATGTTCCTTTGAAGAAAATGAGCATAGCAGATCATATTGAATTTTGGAGTGTTAAAGTTTACCATGCAGCTGTATTTGTAGTTATTCCAATTGTTTTTGTTGGTTGGGTAAATTGGATCATAGGATTTGTAATTATGACATTCTTTGCAGGATTTGTACTAAGTATTGTATTTCAATTAGCGCATACGGTTGAGCATACTGAGTTTCCTGTTGCCGATATTGAAACACATAAATTACCAGACGAATTTGCAGCACACCAGATAAAAACAACAGCCAATTTTGCTACAAAAAATAAATTGGTAAGTTGGTTAGTGGGTGGATTGAATTTTCAAATTGAGCATCATTTGTTCCCCAAGATTTCTCATGTTCACTATCCTGCAATCAGCAAAATCGTGAAGAGCATTTGTGAAGAATATAATTTACAATACATCGAATTTCCAACAATGCGAAAAGCTGTAGCAGCTCATGTAAGATTTTTAAAGCAAATGGGAAAAAAGGATTCGCAGTTATTGGTGCATAGTTATTAAGTTATTGGTTGCAATACCAAAATGAAAAAGCCCTATCTGGTTAAACTCGACAGGGCTTTTTTAATTTGTTAACTTATTTTAATTCGATATTTATTTTTTTGTAGTACTTGCTTTTTTAGTGGCTGATTTTTTTACACCTTTAGACGCAGCTTTTTTCGCGGCTGTTTTTTTGGTAAATGCACCAGGCACCTGAGCTTCAATCATTTCTTTTACAGCTGCTAATTCAATGGTAGCAACAGTTTCAGGAGTATGCTTGTTTCCATCGGCTTGTTTGCCTAGTTTGAGCATTTTCTTTTGAAAACGAATAAACGGACCCCATCTTCCATTTTCAATTGCAATTTTTTCTTCTGGCCATTGTACAATAAATCGATTGGCTTCTTTGGCCATTTTCTTTTCGATGAGTTCATTGATATCTTGCTGACTCAAGGAATCAAAATTATAGGCTCGAGGAATATTGATATAGAGATCATTCCATTTAATGAATGGTCCAAATCTTCCTTTGCCTTTTGTTACTGGCTTTTCATCAAAGAACCCAATAGGCGCATCAGCCAATTGTTTTTCCTTCAATAATTGAATGGCTCTTTCTAAATCCATTTCATATAAGTCTTCTCCCTTAGGAATAGAAATGAATTGTTCACCCAATTTTATATAAGGTCCAAAACGACCGATATTCACAGAAAGTTCTTGCGATTCGTATTCACCAATTGTTCTTGGTAAACTAAATAATTGCATCGCTTCTTCCATGGTAATGGTTTCGATGCTTTGGTCTTGTTTTAGTTTGGCAAAACGGGGTTTTTCTGTTTCATCTGCAGTATCTCCAATCTGCACCATTGGGCCATATCTGCCCATTCTTGCGATTACTTTTTTGCCAGTGGCAGCATCTATGCCCAACTCTCTTTCACCCTTTGCACGCTCTGCATTTTCTAATGTGTGTTCAATGGTTTCATGAAATGGTTTATAAAAGCCATCAATCATATTACTCCATTTCATTCTTCCTTCTGCTATCTCATCAAATTCTTGCTCAATTTTAGCGGTAAAGCCAAAATCCATTACTTTATTAAAATGTTGTTTCAAGAAATCAGTCACCACCATACCTAAATCGGTAGGGAATAATTTACTTTTTTCTGCACCAGTATTTTCTTGAATGATTTCCTTTTCAATATTATTCTTGGCCGTCAGTTTGAAAATGGTAACAGCTCTTTTAGTACCCTCTTTGTCTCTTTTTTCTACATAATTCCTTTTTACAATAGTAGAAATAGTAGGGGCATAAGTAGATGGTCGGCCAATTCCCAATTCTTCTAATTTTTTTACCAAAGAAGCTTCTGTGTATCTTGGTGAGGGTCTGCTAAATTTTTCAGTGGCCAACATTTCAACAAAACTTAAGGTTTCTCCCACTTTTAAAGGAGGTAGAATGCCTTCTGTATTTTCTTCATCTTCATCATCCTTGCCTTCCATATAGACTTTCAAAAAACCATCAAATTGCATTACTTCACCAGATGCGGTAAGGTTTTGATTGTTAGAACTGATGGAAATTTTAGCACTTGTTTTTTCAAAAATGGCTTCACTCATTTGAGAAGCAATGGTTCTTTTCCAGATCAATTCATATAAACGACGCGTTTCTTCATCTCCAACAGTATGGTCTCCCATATAGGTTGGGCGAATGGCTTCATGTGCCTCTTGAGCACTTTCATTTTTATTTTTGAATTTACGAGGCTGGTGATATTTTGCACCGTAACTATTATTGATCTCTTTGCTGATATCTTCAAGCGCAGTTTCACTCAAACTGATGCTATCAGTTCTCATGTAAGTGATCTTACCACTCTCATACAATTTTTGCGCAATCAACATTGTTTTACTCACACTATATCCCATTTTGCGCGAAGCTTCTTGTTGTAAGGTGGAAGTAGTGAAAGGCGCAGCAGGAGTGCGTTTTGCAGGTTTTACCTGAATATCAGTAACGGTATAATTAGCGTTTTTGCAGCTTTCTAAAAATGATTGAGTTTCTGGTTGAGTAGTTATTTTAGAAGGGCCGTCTGCTTTAAATTGTACTTCTTTTCCATTGATATCTGGAGCTAAAAAAACTGCTTCAACTTTAAAAGAGTTTTCAGAAACAAAATGGTTGATCTCTCTTTCTCTTTCAACGATTAATCTTACAGCCACACTTTGAACCCTTCCGGCACTCAAACTTCTTTGCATGCCTATTTTTCTCCAAAGAACAGGGCTTAATTCAAAACCCACCAATCGGTCTAATACTCTTCTGGCTTGTTGAGCATTCACCAGATTCATATTAATGATTCTTGGATTTGCTACTGCTTTTTTTATTGCAGGTGCGGTAATTTCATGGAAAACAATTCTTTTGGTAATGGCAGGGTCTAATCCTAAAACTTCGGCTAAATGCCAGCTGATACTTTCTCCTTCACGGTCCTCATCCGATGCAAGCCAAACTTCATCGGCTTTCTTGGCTAGTTGACGTAATTCTTTTACAACGCGTTCTTTATCTTCAGGTACTTTATATCGAGGCAAGTATTGATTGTTTACATCAATCCCCATATCATCTTTTTCCAGGTCTCTGATATGGCCGTAACAACTTTTCACTTCAAAATCTTTTCCAAGAATTTTTTCAATGGTTTTTGCTTTTGCAGGAGACTCAACAATCAGTAAATTTTTAGCCATGTACCTTCCCGATAATTACGGTTTTTTTCAACTTTTTATAATCAATTTAACCATTGTTTGGGGTACCCTTTCGGGTTGTTCCAAAACAATTCTTGTGATGCAATATTAGGGTAAAGCATCAAATCACAAAAAATCTCCCTACAACTTATTTGCAAGGAAATGAACAATTTTATCCTTTGTGGTACTGGTTTTATAAATTTTATTATGTCCCAAACCCTTTGTGATTATGAGTTCCAGCTTTGGCAGTTGTTCGCTTAAAAGCGGTTTAACATCTTCGAAACTACAGATATTATCTTCTTCGTCATGAACCCACAAAATGTTGAATTGGGCATTTCTTACTACTCTGGCTACCGAAAAGTAGCTAATTGGCTGTTGGGCAAGTGCTTCAATAATTTCATAAAATGCATCTTTTATGGGTCCATCAATCTTAATTACACCAAAAAAATGTTCTACTGCTGTTTTTGTTTCTGTTGCGGGCGCAATCAATACTAATTTATCAGGGATATTTTTTTTGATTTGTTCCATGGCTAATGAAGCAGCCAATCCACCTAAAGAATGTGCGATAATTCCATATAGTGGGCCAAACTGGTTGGTTACTTCTATAATCATGTCTCTATAGAGTAATGCATTAATTCGCTTTCCTTCTGAACTGCCGTGCCCTGGTGCATCAAATGCCAGTACTTCAAATCCTTCCTTTAACAATGCGACAATGTAATTATCAAACTTATAAGCATAGCTCCCAAATCCATGAACGATCAATATTTTTTTTGCATCCGGCTGATTGCTTTTCCATTGAAAACCATGAATGGTAAACTGATTCAACTGTATGCTTAGCGGATTGGCTTTGTGAAAAATGGCTGGTGCAATTCTTTTGGCATTAGACTTAAATGGATTGGAAAATAAATCAAAAGCTAAAACTGCCGCTCGATGTGGAGAAACCAGTCCGATGGTGTTAATTCTTGTTCTATAATATCCCAGTGCTATTCTCTGTCTAAATTTCATCTTCATGGGTCAAAGATAGCTTGGAACCTATATTTACTCGAAATTTGAGTTTTTTTGAAAATCTGCGTTTCTACTTAAAAAATATAAGTGATTGATAGTCAATGTATTAAATCGATATTTAGGAATTATTAAATAAAAGCTTTCGGTATTGGTAAACTTTTTACAATAACGATTGGTTAGTTATTGTTTTGAAATACTTTTGCAACCCAAAACAACAATATGTATTCTATCCACATACAATTTGAACAAAAAGGGTTGGAGCCTATAACCCTACATAATATTGAAGCAGATCAGAGTTTATTAGAGATTTGTTTAGACAATCATATTGAATTGCATCACAATTGTGGGGCGGTTTGTGCATGTAGTACCTGCCATTTGTATGTAAATCAGGGAGCGGAGTTTTTGGAAGAATTAAGTGATAGAGAAGAAGATTTTATTGACAGAGCAGTTAATCCAAGAATTAATTCAAGATTGGGTTGTCAATGTATTTTACAGAAAGGTTCTGGTGAAGTTCATGTTACATTACCGGATCAAACTCAATTTTTAGGAGAGTAATAATTAATAAAATCAGTTTATTATGAGTCATTTTGAGCCACCCATCCACTGGAGCGATCACGAAGATATTGCTATGAAATTGTATGAAAGATTTGGAGCAGAATTCAATGAGGGTAAAATATACAGGGTTCGTTTTACCGATTTATTAGAATGGATCTTAGCCATCCCAAATTTTAGCGGAACCAAGGAACAAAGTACCGAAGGGCATTTGGAAATGATTCAAAGTGCCTGGGTATATGAGTGGAGAGACAATCAATCTTAAATATTTCTTTCCTTTAGCGTTTTTGTTTAGCTAACTTTAAAATATGTTAGATCAATTCAATCATATCACTCATTTTGTATTTGATGTAGATGGAGTACTTACAGATGGTACTTTATTGATATTGCCAGACGGTGTGATGGCAAGAAGAATGAATATAAAAGATGGATATGCTTTGCAATTAGCAGTAAAAAAAGGCTATCGGGTTACCATTATTTCTGGAGGTAATTCACCCGAAGTAAAAGACCGTTTGAGTAAATTAGGAATAACGGAAGTGTATATGCAAGTAGCAGATAAGTTAACGCTCTTGCAATCTTTGATGAAAAAGCACCAAAGCAACGCCAGTTCATTTTTATTTATGGGAGATGATATGCCCGATTTACAATGCATGCAAATTGTTGGCTTGCCTACCTGTCCTTCAGATGCGGTGCACGAAATAAAAGAATGTGCAAAATATATTTCTGCTATAAAAGGAGGAGATGGATGTGTGAGAGATGTGATTGAAAAAGTGTTGAAACTACGTGGCGACTGGAATGACGATTTGCATATTCGAGCGCAATAGAATGAAGAAAGATGAAAGATGAAAGATGAAAGAAGAAAGAAGAAAGAAGAAAGAAGAAAGAAGAAAGAAGAAAGAAGAAAGAAGAGATACTTAGGAGTTTAACCTAATAACCAATAACGAATAACCAATAACGAATAGGTGAAAATAGTTGCTGCATTTTTTAGATTAATAAGATGGCCTAATCTCTTATTTATTATTATAACACAACTATTATTCGAATACTGCATTTACGAAAGAATTTATCCGGAATTAACAGGAATAGATGCCAGTGAACAAATTCATTTTTTTGCATTGATCTTTGGATTGGTATGTATAGCCGCTGCAGGATATATTATCAATGATTATTTTGATTATAATATCGACCAGATCAATAAGCCCGAAAAAGTGGTGGTCAATAGAATCATTAGCCGACGTTGGATTATATTCTTTCATATGTTTTTAAGTTTGTTGGGATTGTATTTAACCACATACGCTTTACCCATCAGTCAATACTGGCATGTAGTATTGGGTAATTTGGGTGTAGTCATTGCTTTATGGGTTTATTCAACAACATTTAAAAAGAAGTTATTAATCGGGAATGTGATCATTTCTTTTTTAACGGCATGGGTAATTATAGAATTATTTTTGTCAAAATACCCACTGGATGGATCTTTAATTGGTACAGACCAGCACCAGCGCGTTCGTTTCTTTAGATTAATGGTGCTCTATGCTTCCTTTGCTTTTGTGATTTCATTAATTAGAGAAGTAATAAAAGATATGGAAGATGTTTCCGGAGATCAAAAATATGGATGCACCACCATGCCGATTGCTTGGGGAATCAATGCAACGAAAGTTTTTGTAGCAGTTTGGATAATTGTGTTGATTGCAGCTTTGGTTATTTTGCAATTATATGTATTGGGAATGGGTTGGTGGTTAAGTGCTTTGTATTGCATTATTTTAATTGTATTGCCCTTGCTACTTGTATTGAAGAAATTATATAAAGCAGAAAAGCAATCAGACTATCATCAACTAAGTAGTTTGGTAAAACTCATTATGTTTACAGGAATTTTATCAATGTTCTTTTTTAGATATTATCAATAAAATTTGCATGAAGGAAATTATTCTGGCTTCTCAATCTCCTAGAAGAAAATTACTATTGGAATGGGCTGAAATTCCGTTTAAAATTGTAGTTAAAGCAACAGACGAATCTTTTCCTGATAATTTAGAAGTTGAAAAAGTGCCCATTCATATTGCACTGAATAAAGCAAAAGCGGTTATTGAATTTTTAGAAAAGTTAAATAATTCGGAACCCGAAACCATCGTATTGGCTGCTGATACTATTGTTGTTTTAGACAATCAGGTGATCAATAAACCTGCAGATAGGGCTGAGGCAGTTTCGATTCTTACAAAATTGTCTGGACAAAACCACCGGGTCATTACAGGGGTTGTTTTAAAGAATGCATTTAAAGAACATTCTTTTTCAATTACCACCCATGTTCAGTTTCATCCACTCACTACAGAGCAGATCGAATTTTACGTAGACCAGTACAAACCTTATGACAAAGCAGGGGCTTATGCCATTCAGGAGTGGATCGGTGTAGTTGGTATTGCAGCTATCAACGGCGATTTTTACAATGTGATGGGCTTGCCAGTATCCTCCGTTGTTCAGGCTTTAGCATTATTCAACAACGATTGATAGGCAACGATTCTCAATAAATTGGGGTCTAATTACCAATTGAAGCTGAATTCGCGTTCACAATCAGGATGTAAAGTTCTTTCAACAGGGCAGGTACGGGCGGTATTTTCCAGGATGGTTTTTTCTTTATCATCAATTTGAAGACTTTTTGGAAAATGGATATGAACTACAATTTTGCTGATTCTTCTGGGGTCTGAAGCCATTATTTTAGTTACATCGGCAGTTGTTCCGTCCAATAAAATGTTCATTGAACGGGCTTTAATACCCATGGTGGTAATCATACAGGTAGCCAAAGCAGTAGCCACAAGATCGGTGGGGGAAAATCTTTCTCCCTTGCCTTGGTTATCGGTTGGGGCATCGGTTTCAATAATGGTTCCACTTTGAAGATGGGTAGCGGTGGTCCTTAAATCGGAATTATAAATAATTTGTGAAGTCATTGCATCAATTTTGACCTAAATTTACACGTAACAAATCACATGGAAGTGAAGAAACTAATTTTTGTATTTTTTTTATTTTCTGGCATAACATTAATGGCGCAGCAAAAACCTGTTCCTGAAACTGCTTCGAGTAAGTACCAAAAGAAATTAGAGAAAAGAGAAAAAATCAATCAATTAATTAAGCAAGAAGAAGAGGGTGCATTGATCTTTGATAAACAAAGTGCATTTTCTATTAAGCTCAATACAGATGGTTGGGGTTTCGCCTATGAAAAAGGAAAATACAAAACCACTTCTAAGACAAGTCTTTGGTGGCTTGAGTTTGGAGAACGCAAAAGCGTAAAAGAAGAAAGGGTTCCTACTATATCTGCTTCACAAGGCTTCATTATTGTTTCCAGTTATATTTATGGCAAGCAAAATAATTTCTACTATCTCAAAGCAGGATTTGGTCAGCAAAAACTAATTGGGGGTAAGGGGAATAAAAATGGGGTAGCCGTTTCAGCGATTTATGGTGGGGGGCTTACCGTAGGTATGTTAAAGCCCTATTATTTAGAAATACAGAATCCTACCAACGGAGCCAGGGAATCTATCCGTTATACACCTGCCAATGAAAAATTATTTTTAGATCCCACCATTATTCTAGGTAAGAGCGGATTAGGAAAAGGCTTTGGGGAAATGAAATTTGTACCAGGGGCACATGTAAGAACTGCTCTTAGATTCGATTATGGCAGGTACAATGAAGTATTGTCGGCCATTGAAATAGGGCTAAATGCGGAATTTTATTCCCAGAAAATGCCCGTTGTGCTATTAAACAAAGAGAATAATTTCTTTTTTAATGCCTATGCTGCAATCACTTTCGGTAAAAGAAAGTAATGTAAATTTGTGCTTCATATCACACAAATAATACATGCAAGAATTACCAGTTATTTCTACAATAGATACTACCGTACAAGAAGATTTACCACTTAAAAAACCCAATTGGTTAAGGGTTAAATTGCCATTGGGAGAAAGCTACAAGCACGTTAGAGGCTTAGTAGACAAACATAAATTACACACCATTTGCGAAAGCGGTAATTGCCCCAATATGGGAGAATGTTGGGGTGAAGGCACAGCCACATTCATGATCTTAGGAAATGTTTGTACAAGAAGTTGTGGATTTTGCGCAGTGGCAACAGGCCGCCCTGGTTCTGTTGATTGGGATGAACCACAAAGAGTAGCAGAAGCTATTCATTTGATGAAAGTGAAGCATGCCGTGGTTACCAGTGTAGATAGAGATGAGCTGAAAGATGGTGGATCCATCATTTGGTACAATACCATCAAAGCCATTAAGAACCTCAATCCTAATACCACATTAGAAACATTGATCCCAGATTTCAGGGGTTTTAAAGACCAGATTCAGCGCATCATCGATGCTGCCCCGGAAGTGGTAAGTCATAATATGGAAACGGTGGAGCGAATTACCAAGCAAGTAAGAATTCAAGCAAAATATCGCAGAAGCCTAGAAGTTTTGGAAACACTTAAAAAAGGTGGCATGCGTACCAAAACAGGTATCATGTTGGGCTTGGGTGAAACCAAGGAAGAATTGATTCAAACCATGCATGATCTTGTTGAAGTAGGTACGGATGTACTTACATTAGGCCAGTATTTACAGCCCACAAAAAAACATTTAAAAGTGCAACGTTTTGTGCATCCCGATGAATTTGCAGAACTCAGAGAAATTGGATACTCCATTGGATTTGATTATGTAGAAAGTGGTCCATTGGTGCGTTCCTCTTATCACAGCGATAAACACGTTATTCCCGGATACGGAAAAAATAAATGGTTGAATGAAAAATTGTAGTAATTTAAAATTCTAAAATTATGCTCTTGGTCAGCACATCTATCATCTACAGTACAGAAGCTTTTGTTTTATGCCCACTCATCATGTTGGGTATGTTCATCATGGTTAAAATTGGCCATTATCTGCGATTAAGAAGCAGCAGGGAATATGAGGCAATGGGTTCTATTGAAGGATCCAGTTATGGTTTACTAGGCCTGATCCTGGCATTTACTTTCGGAATGTCTTCAACCCGATACGACAATCGTAGAGCTGTTATAGTAGAAGAAGTGAATAATATTGCTGGAGCAATGTTAAGGGTAGAAGGTCTTTCCAACGATTCTATCAAACATGCTTTTTATGTAGATTATCGTGATTTAGTGGATCTAAGAATCAAAACCAATACAACAAAAGTATTCGATCCACAGTATGATTCAGTTCGTTTTGCATCTTATAAAGTGGTAAGAAAACTGATTCGTCATGCCAATGATCTGGCTAAAATACCTGAATACAATTATGCAGCCTATCAAATGGTTGCTGCGCTCATAAAAGTGAATGAATCTATCACAAACCGCTACAATGCAATGAATTCAACCGTTCCCGATGCCATCATTTGGTTATTGATCATTTTTGCTTTGTCCTGTAGTTTATTCGCCGGATTCTCTTTCCCGAAAGATAAGCGGGTGAACTGGTTGCCAGTATTGAGTTTTATTTTATTTACTGGAGTAGTTATTTATATCATTTTAGATTTAGACAGACCTAAGAGAGGCTTCATCGATTTGAGTTTTCAATATCAAAGAATCGTTGATTTAAAAATGATGCTTCCCAAAGATTTAGAAAACTAGTATTTTTTATGGTGAGCTCATTTATTTATAATACCGATGCGGCATTATTGTGTTTCTTTTTGTTCATTGGTATGTTATTACTGATTGCTGCTGGCTATTTTTTACATGTTAAATCTAGTTTGAGTGATGAGGGAATAGGAGCAGTAGAAGGTTCTTTATTTGCTTTATTAGGGCTGATCATGGCATTTACTTTTGGAATGGCGGGTAGCAGATTCGAAAGTAAAAGATTGGTGATTACTGAAGAAGCCAATGCGATCAGTACTGCCTATTTGAGAGTAGATTTATATCAGAATGATTCTGCTAAAACAGTTTTTAGAAAATATTTTAAAGAATATATTGAAGCAAGAATAGAAAACTATCAGGCAGGTTTTAATCCAGCAATAAGAATAAATTCCAATTCTAAATCAGATAGCATCAGCAAATTAATCTGGGATTTTACAATTCAACAATCTAAGCTGCCCGTTAATTATATACCTACTATGCAGATGGTACCAGCTTTGAATGCAATGATCGACATAGTTACTACAAGGGAGTCTGCATTAAAAGCAAGAGTGCCCGATAGTATTTTGTGGCTGATGTTTTTAATGATTTTGTCTTGCAGTTTTTTAATAGGCTTTTCTATACCAGTTAATAAAAAAGTCAATTTTATTTCCATCATTGGATTTGTGGTATTGTCATTATTGGTGGTATATGTAATCTTAGATTTAGACAGGCCTTCCCGCGGGTTGATTAATTTGTCGGAACAATCTCAAGTAATTATTGACCTTCGGAAAATGTTGCCCAAATAAACATGCGCGTTCCAATTTTAATTTTAATACTATTGCCCATCCTCTCTTCTGCACAAATAAAATGGGTGAATGTAGATGCTGAGTATCAACCATTGCCCAATGGGGTTCATGTATATTTCTCCAATGATTCAATAGAAGGAAAGCCCAATCGGGCTTTTTATGTAATTGCCAACTTAAAAGAACCTTCATTGAATTTTACTACCCAAGTGGGAAATGGAAAAAGATTCACGCCTGCAGAATATTTTACAAAAGAATCCAATCCATTATTGGTGGTGAACGCTACATTTTTTGAATTTGTGCGCAATAGCAATTTGAATATGGTAGTGAAAGATGGTAAAATGCTTGCCAATAATTTGCATACCATTGCTGGGAAAGGAAAAGACACATTAACCTATCGGCATCCCTTTGGATCGGTGATTGGTATTTCAAAATCCAGAAAGGCAGATATTGTTTGGTCTTATACCGATTCATCGAGTAAATATCCTTTTGCCATTCAAACACCCATCAATGCCATCAAAGATTCTTCTTCAAAATTATTCAAATCAACAGTGCAAGCAGTCGGCGATTTTAAAAAATGGAAAATACAAACAGCCATTGGTGGCGGTCCGGTTTTGGTGCAAGAAGGGAAAATAAAGATCACCAATAACGAAGAATTAAAGTTTGCAGGTAAAGCGCTTTTTGATAAACATCCTAGAACCGCCATGGGTTACACCAGCGATGGTCAATTAATTGTAATGGCTGTTGAAGGCCGCTTTCCTGGAAAAGCAGAAGGCGCTAATTTAGAACAATTGGCTAAAATATTGATCGGTGTTGGTTGCGAAGAGGCAATGAATTTAGATGGTGGAGGAAGTAGTTGTTTATTGGTTAACGGAAAACAAACCATCACGCCGAGTGATAAAGAAGGGCAGAGGCCTGTACCGGCGGTGTTTTTGATAAAACACAATTAGGAATTAAGAAAGCAGAAAGATGAAAGAAGAAAGACATCGCTGTAGAATTCAGTTTATTTTACAGCTTCATTAAGAATTAGGAATAATGAATTTTTACAGTCAATTCTTATCTCTTAATTCTTCTTTCATAATTCATCTTTCTTCTTTCATCTTTCTATTTCATCTCCCACACCAGCGCACTCGCTCCCAATATTGCTGCATCAGATTCTTTTAGATGGCTCACCAGGATCTTCACTTTATTTTGAAATACTTGAATCAGATTGGCTTCCATATAATCTCTGGTAGGTTTTAAAATATAATCACCAGCTTTTGTAAGTCCTCCAAATAACACAATGGCTTCTGGATTGGAAAACATCACAAAATTAGCCAATGCCATACCTAAAATTTTTCCTGTATAGTCGAAAATTTCTTTAGCCAATTCATCGCCTTCAATAGCGGCATCGTGCACTTGTTTGGAATCAATTTTTTCTTTGGGAATTTTTCTAAGCAAGCTGGGTTTGTCGCTTTTTTCTAAAAATTCTAAAGCATTTAATCGAACCCCAGTTGCTGATGCATAGCTTTCTAAAGAACCGTATTTACCAGTTCCTTCATGATATCTTCCATCAGGTATAATGATGGTATGCCCTAATTCTCCGGCAAATCCATCGTGTCCATAAATCAATTTTCCATTAGCTACAATTCCACTGCCTACACCAGTTCCTAAAGTGATCATGATAAAATCATGCATATCCTGAGCTGCCCCATACATCATTTCTCCAATAGCTGCTGCATTGGCATCATTGGTTAATACAACGGGTAATTTAAATTTATCCTCAATCATTTTACCGAAAGGAATAATTCCTTTCCAAGGAAGATTGGCCGCATGTTCAATGGTGTTTTTATAATAATTTCCATTGGGTGCTCCAATGCCAATTCCTTTAATTCTTCCCACTCCTCCAGCTTGTTCTATGAAAGGAGCGAGGCATAAATAGAGTTCATCGATAAATGGTTCTACAGTCAAATGTTTTTTGGTACTCATTTCACCCGAGAATAATAAATTCCCCACTTTATCTACAATGCCATATTTAGTTCCTGTTCCACCAATATCTATCCCAATAGCCAATGGTTCCATTGCTTGATTATTCATCCCCTTTTCTTTTTTAGTACTCATCGATACACATTTAAACTAAATAATTATAACCCTGACTAGAATTATGAAAGAAGAAAGAAGAAAGAAGAATTAAGAGATACATTCATCTTTCATCTTTCATCTTTTATCTTTTATCTCTCAATGTCCTGCATTCACTTTTACATCATAGTCTATGCCTTGTGCTTTTAATATAGACTTAGACCTCACTGCATAAAATGCCATGTATGCAAAACAAATAACACCAACAATATAGCTATGTTGTATTCCTAATATTGCATCTGATGCTACTACTCCTTGAATATAACTAATAATTCCACCACCCATGATCATCATGATCAATAAGCTACTTCCTTGATTGGTATGTTTGCCTAAACCTGCAACGCCTAATGTAAATATACATGGCCACAATGTGCTACAGAATAAACCTACACTGGTAAATGCAAATACACTTACCATTCCGGATGTTAGCATGCCTATTACCAATGCTACTATTCCTAAAGAAGAAAAAATCAACAACATTCTTGCAGGACTTCCTTTACTCATTATGTCACCAGCAATCATTACAATAATGACCAATCCATACACATAAAACATGGTTATATCGTGCTGTGCTATGGCATTCACAATCAAGAAAACACCAAATGCTAAATAAGGCATTAAAAAGTTGAGTATTTTTTTAGCTCCCGCACTTACATCAAATGCACCTACAGCACCAGTCCATCTACCCATCATTAAACTGGCCCAGTACAAAGAAACAAATGGAGCAATATTAGCTGTATCAATATTTAAATGCTGTTTCATGTATTCTGGCAAATTACTTGCCGTAGAAACTTCAACACCAACATATACAAAAATGGCGATCATGCCCAAGACCAACTGTGGATAGCTAAATGGTGATGGTCTATGCAAAACTTTTTCTTTGCTCTCAGCTTCTTCATTAGCAACTTCATCTAAATCTATTTTATTAGGAACAGAAGAGAATTTAAAAAAGATGGCCACTAAAATAAAAGCCAATCCTAAAATCAGATAAGGTGTTTTTACACTTTCAATACTTGCTTCCGTAGAACCAGAACTTACACTTCCGAAAATAGCAAAACTCACAATCAATGGTCCGATGGTTGTTCCAAAATTATTCACTCCACCACCCAGGTTTAATCTTTGGGATCCTGTTTTAGGATCTCCAATTACAATGGCCAATGGATTGGCAGCAATTTGTTGTAAGGAAAAACCTAGCCCAACAATAAACAATCCTGTGATCATTAATGTGAATGATGCATTATTGGCAGCGGGATAAAATAATAAAGTACCAATAGCTGAAATAATCAACCCTAAAACGATTCCATTCTTATAACCGATTCTATTCAATACATCATTCCCAATTAATTTTGAAATACCAAAATAAATTAAAGAACCTACTGTATAGGCTACATAAAAGGCCAAAGAAACAATCTGACTCTGGGCTTGAGATAAATTAAACGCTTTTTTGAATACAGGGATTAGAATGTCATTACTGGCAGCAACAAAGCCCCAGAAAAAGAATACGGTAATCAATGTACCAAATTGTGACCATTTTGTAGGTTGGCTCATAACAATCGTTGATTTAATATTAGTAAGCTGTAAAATAGGAATAATTTAAAGAAGGGAAAATTTTAAATACGAAATTTGATGGAATCAGTTAAATAACTAACTTGAAAAAGATTAAAAATTGCCAGAATGGAGATTATTCATGTAAGTGCTGAATGTTATCCGGTAGCTAAAGCAGGTGGGTTGGGAGATGTTGTAGGCGCATTACCCAAGTATCAGTGTAAGGCAGGAGATATTGCTAAAGTGGTCATGCCTATGTATCGTACTAAATTTTTGTATGAAAATGAATGGGATGTAGATTTTAAAGGATCTGCCAATTTAGGAAATTGGTATTTTGATTTTACTGTAATTAAAGAACGAACCAATAAATTAGGATTCGATTTATATTTAGTGGACATCAATGGATTACTGGACCGGCAAAAAATTTATGGCTACGACGACGATACAGAAAGATTTACAGCATTCCAAATAGCTGTAGTGAACTGGATCAGTAATTGGGAACATCGACCAGATATAGTGCATTGTCATGATCATCATACTGCATTGATTCCATTCATGATGCAGTATTGCTATGCATATCAGTTTTTGGCTAATGTGCCAACAGTATTAACCATCCATAATGGCCAATACCAGGGCTGGATGGGTTGGAATAAAAGCACTTATATTCCTAGTTGGGATCTTTGGAAAAGAGGTATGCTGGATTGGGCTGGTACTATTAACCCTTTAGCATCAGGAGTGAAATGTGCAGGAAAAGTAACTACTGTTAGTTGGAGTTATATGGAAGAGTTAAGAGTAAGTGCTAATGGATTAGAGCAATTATTTGAATTTGAAAAAGGAAAATGTATTGGTATATTAAATGGAATTGATAATGAAGTTTGGGATCCTTCAACGGATACTTATCTCGATCACCATTTTAGTATAAAATCGGTCACTAAAGGCAAAGAAAAAAATAAGGAAGCATTATGTGAGCAGTTTGGTTTAGATGCTTCCAAGCCATTGTTTGTATTTATCGGAAGGCTTGTAGGCGAAAAAGCAGCAGAAATTTTGCCAGATGCTATTAAAACTGCCATATTTAATACGCAGGGTAATGCTTCATTTCTTATCTTGGGCAGTGGCGAAACTTCTGTAGAATGGGCATTTCAACAAATGGCTGGAGAGTTCAAAGGAGTATTTAATGCTGTCATAGGTTATGATGAAAAATTGAGTCATAAAATGTATGCTGGGGCAGATTTTTTATTGATGCCAAGTAGGGTAGAACCATGTGGCTTGAATCAAATGTATGCCATGCGTTATGGAACTGTGCCGATTGTAAGAAGTACAGGAGGGTTAAAAGATACGGTGTTGGATATGGGTGATTTTGAAGGATTTGGAATTCGATTTGATCAGGCAACGGTGCATGATATTGATTATTCAATAGGAAGAGGGGTGGCTGTTTATGAAGACAAAAAACACATGGAATGGATGAGAAAAAAAATGATGTCGATCGATCATAGTTGGGAAGGAACGGTCAATCAATACAAAGAAGTTTATTTGAGTTTAAAGTAAAACTAACAATATGAGAACAACGATTTCCAATTCAGTATTAGCCGTTATTTTAGGCGGTGGTGCTGGTTCAAGATTATTTCCTTTAACATTAAGTAGATCTAAACCAGCAGTTCCTATTGCAGGAAAATATCGATTGGTAGATATTCCAATTAGTAATTGTATCAACAGTAATATCAATAGAATGTTTGTGTTGACTCAGTTCAACTCTGCTTCATTGAATAAACATATTAAAAACACCTATCATTTTAGTGCATTTAGTTCGGGTTTTGTGGACATTTTAGCTGCAGAGCAAACACCTGATAATGCAGGATGGTTTCAGGGTACTGCCGATGCAGTTCGTCAATCTCTACGACATATTTCCAGTATGGAGTTTGAACATATTTTAATTTTAAGTGGTGATCAATTATATCAAATGGATTTCACTGAAATGCTGGCGAATCATATCGAAAAGAACGCTGACATTTCAATAGCTACTATTCCTGTAGATGATAGAGATGCTCCTGAATTTGGTATTTTAAAAACCAATGAAGACAATACCATTGCCTCATTCATAGAAAAGCCAGGCAAAGATATTTTAGCCGATTGGACGAGTGATACAGGTATTGAAATGCAAAAGCAAGGAAGAAATTATTTAGCCTCAATGGGTATTTATATTTTCAATAAACAAGTATTGTATAAATTATTAAATGAAACTTACCCTGCAGCTACAGATTTCGGCAAAGAAATAATGCCTAATTCTATAGAAAATTACAATGTGGCAAGTTATCAATATGATGGATATTGGACAGATATCGGAAACATTTATTCATTCTACGAGGCCAATTTAGCACTCACTCAAGAAGTGCCTCTGTTTAATTTATTTGATAACGAAAAAACAGTCTATACCCGTGCAAGGATGTTGCCTCCAGCAAAAATTAGTGGAACTACTTTAGAAAGAACCATCATTGCAGAAGGATCCATCATTAATGCAAGTAGGATTGAGCAAAGTGTTGTAGGAATTCGCTCAAGAATAGGATATGGATCAACGGTAGTGTCTACTTATATTATGGGGAATGATTATTATGAAACCATTGAGGAAATGAGTGTCAATATAGAAAAGGGAATGCCAAGAATTGGAATTGGTGAAAGATGTTATATCAAAGATGCTATTATAGATAAAAATTGCAGAATCGGAAATGATGTACGAATCAATGGAGGTAAGCATTTGGCCAATGTAGACCATCCTTTATATACTGTTAAAGATGGGATTGTAGTAGTAAAGAAAAGGGCCGTTTTACCCGATGGATTTGTAATTTAATATTTTAACAACGATTGCTATGGCTTCTTCAACCCCAGTTGCTGCTTCTTTGGGTATAGCTACTAAACCCAAATTAAGTTTAGCTCAGATCTTTTTTATGAGTTTTGGATTTTTAGGAATTCAATTCGGATTTGCATTGCAAAATGGAAACACGAGCAGGATCTTACGTTCATTTGGTGCCGATGTAGAACAATTGCCCATGTTCTGGATTGTTGCTCCATTGGTAGGAATGATCGTTCAACCTTTAATAGGTCATTACAGTGATAGAACCTGGAATCGAGTTGGAAGAAGAAAGCCTTATTTTTTAGCAGGCGCTTTATTATCGTCTGCTGCCCTTGTTTTTTTACCGAATTCAGGTGCTGTTTCTTCGATTGTTCCTGCACTTTGGATTGGAGCAGGAATGGTGATGATCATGGATGCATCGTTTAACGTAGCGATGGAACCATTTCGTGCATTGGTTGCCGATAATTTACCCGATACTCAAAGAACCAGTGGATTTGCTATTCAAACTTTTTTAATTGGTGTTGGAGCTGTTGTAGGATCTGAATTGCCTTCCTTTTTAGCAAATCATGGATTCTCTCAGGAAGCTGGTACATCAGGTGTTGCGGATAATATACGTTATGCATTTTATATAGGTGCTGCAGTTTTTGTCGGAGCAATTTTGGTAACGGTTTTTAAATCGAAAGAGTATCCGCCTGCAGAATATGAAAAATACCATGGCAAAAATGAAGAAGCAGCAAAAGCGGGAATAAGCGAAATATTCAAAGACTTTGCAAAAATGCCAAGAACCATGAAGCAATTGGGTTTGGTTCAATTTTTTTCCTGGTTTGCTTTATTTAGCATGTGGGTCTTTACTACGGATGCAGTAGCTACACATGTGTATGGATTAACTGGTGATTATGCAAAGTCAGTAGAATACAATAGTGCAGGAAATATTGTGAGTTCTGCATTTGGAACTTATAATTTAGTGGCTGCTGTCTACGCATTATTTTTACCATTTGTTGCTAAATATTTAGGAAGAAAAGGAACACATGCATTTTCATTGATCGCTGGCGGAGTAGGACTTATTTCAATTTATTTCATCAAAGATCCAGCAATGCTTAGGTATTCAATGATTGGTGTAGGACTTGCATGGTCCAGTATTTTGGCAATGCCTTATGTGATTTTATCGGGTTCAATTCCTCCTGGAAAATTGGGCATTTATATGGGTATTTTTAATTTCTTTATCACTTTACCTCAAATCATCAATGGTATTTGTGGTGGTTGGATTGTAAAACATATTTATAATGGGCAACCCATTTATGCCATCGTATTAGCAGGGTTTTTCATGCTCTGTGCTGCAGTAAGTGTTTTATTTGTTTATGATGAAGGGGCGCTAAAAATAAAAGAATCAGCTAAATAATTCTATGAGAAATTCCTTAGTTGGAGGGTTATTATTAATAGTAACCTTCGTGAATGCACAATATGCAAAAGTCTATCCTACAGGATGGTTTGCTGGTATGAAATGGAATAAAGTGCAAGTGATTGTTCAAGGCAGTTATGAAGGATTCAATCAAGAAAAAGTAAGGATCAATTATCCTGGAGTACAGTTACAAAAAGTACATCAATTTGAAAACAGCAAATACCTTGCTTTAGATCTATTAGTGGCTCCTTCAGCAAAGCCAGGAAATATTCCCATTGAATTTATTCAGCATAATAAAGTTCATGCTATCAACTGGCCGCTTAAAGCCAGAAGGGCCAATCCTGGAAAAGATTTTGCACAAGGGGTCAACCAAAAAGATTTTGTTTATTTATTGATGCCCGATCGATTTAGTAATGGAGATTCCACTAATGATCGGATTAAAGATTATAAAGATACTACTTGTAATAGTGCTTCTCCTATTTTAAGACATGGGGGAGATCTGCAGGGAATTCAAAATCATTTAGATTATCTAAATGATTTAGGTGTTTCAGCGCTTTGGCTTACACCAGTAATAGAAAATGATATGCCATTACAAAATGAACAGGCTGGAATGGTGGCAGGTTATCATGGATATTGGTTTACCGATCATTATGCTGTAGACAAAAGATTTGGTGGAGATGCCGCATATAAAAATCTAATCGATGCTGCTCATGCTAAAGGAATGAAAATTATTCAAGATGCTGTATATAATCATATTGGCATTGAACATTGGATGTATAAAGATGCTCCTTCCAAAGATTGGGTGAATCAATGGGATAAGTATACCAGTAGCAATCATAGAGACGAAGCATTGTATGATATTCATGGAAGCACGGCTGATAAAAAAGTGATGTTGGATGGATGGTTTGTTCCTCATTTACCTGATATCAATCAGCGCAATCCCTTTGTTGCCAATTATTTGATTCAACATGCTCTTTGGACTGTGGAAGAATATGGTATTGATGGATGGAGGGTAGATACCTATAAATATTGTGATGAAGCATTTTTAAATAAAGTGAATGCGGCTTTAGAAAATGATTTCCCTACCATTACAATCGTAGGAGAAGCAGTTGCCAATACCGTAACCGGGAGTGCTTATTTTACTAAAAATAATATGCAACCAGCATTCAAACATAATTTACAATCGGTTCTAGATTTTCCATTAAGTTATTCTATGATGGATGCAATTAACCAGCCATTTGGTTGGACTAATGGGGTAAATAAATTGTACATGACTTTGTCTCAGGATTTTTTGTACAAAGCGCCAGAAAAAAATTGGATATTCTTAGACAATCATGATACAGAAAGATTTATTTCTATGATTGATCAGGATATGAATAAATTCAAAATGGGGATGAATTTATTGTTCACTTTACGCGGCACTCCTCATTTGTATTATGGTACTGAAGTATGGATGAAAAATTTTAAAGATCCGAATGATGGTATGGTCCGTTTAAATTTCCCAGGCGGATTTAATGATCGTCAATCCAATAAATTTTTAGCATCAGGAAGAAATAAAACGGAAGAGGAAGCATTTAATTATGTAAAAAAATTAGCCAATTATAGAAAGAATAATACTGCTTTACAATCTGGAAAATTAATGCAATGGATTCCTAAAGATGGGGTGTATGTTTATTTTCGGTACGATGCTGATCAAACATTCATGATCATATTCAATACTTCTAAAGATTTGAAAGAAGTGAATTTGAATAATTTTCTGGAGCGAACAAAAAATTATACAAAAGGAGTAGATATAGTCTCTGATAAGCAATATGGTACTGTATTTTCGATCGGTCCAAAAGAATCGATGGTTTTGAAATTACAATAATGAATTCATCAACCCAATCAAATGAAACAAGGTATTGTTCAATTAATTGTATGCTGTTGTTTAGCTGTTAGCTCAACAGTAATTGCCCAAGAAGTTAAATATAGTGCCTATAAAAAATATGCATTTCCAACTGAGTTAACCAGTGCAGCCACTGGTGGTAAAATTGCTTGGGCATTGGATTCTGCCGGAAGAAGAAATGTATTTGTTGCAGAAGCGCCGAATTATGTGCCAAGAAAGTTAACCAACTTTAATGACGATGATGGGCAGGAAATAACGAGTGTATCTATTTCAGATGATGGTAATTGGGTGGTATTTGTAAGAGGAGGAGAGCATAGTGGGAATTGGGAAACAGGGTTGCCTGTTAATCCTGGTTTTGATTTAGTAGCATATAAGGTTCAAATTTTAAGTGTACCATTTCAAGGAGGTAAAGTACAGTCTTTATCTGAAGGTGATTTGCCTGCTATTTCTCCTGATAGTAAGCAAGTGGCATTTATTAAAAATGGTCAAGCATGGATGGTTTCCATCAATAACAGTGCTCCTGCAAAAAACATTTTTACAACAAGAGGAAATGTTGGTTCATTAGAGTGGTCGCCGAATGGACAAGAATTATTATTCATTGCCAATCGACAAGATCATTCGATCATTGGAATTTATACCAATGGTCAACAAAATTTAAAATGGCTGTCTGCCTCTTTCAATAGAGATCAATCTCCTCGATGGTCTCCTGACGGTAGTTCAATTGTTTTTGTTAGAACACCTGGAACAGGTGGTGCACCCGATTCTATGTTGAGTAGAAAACACAATCCTTGGTCGATTCAGAAAGTAGATATTGCAACAGGTAAAACAACTCAGTTGTGGAAAGCTCCAACTACATTAAGGGGTTCTTATCCAACAACCCATGGTGGAACCAATTTGCACTGGGCTGCCAATAATCAGATAGTATTCATGTCTTATGAAGATGGCTGGCCACACTTGTATTCAATTTCAGCTGCTGGCGGCAAACCAATTTTGTTAACACCGGGTAATTATATGGTGGAACATGTGCAACTGAGTGCAGACAAAAAATGGCTGGCTTTTAGTGCCAATACAGGGCCAGATAGTAAAGATATAGAACGCAGACATGTTGCAAGAGTTGCTGTTGATAAAGCAGGTATTGAGCTGCTCTCACCTGGTAAAGGTTTAGAATGGACGCCAGTTTTTACAGAGGATTCAAAAAAAATAGCTTTTCTGAGTGCTACTGTACAAAGGCCTCCGATACCAGCAATAATGAATCTTACTTCAAATTCAATTCAATTAATCGGGCAGTCTTTCATAGATCCTGCATTACCTCAGAACCAATTTGTAACCCCAGAACAAGTGATTTTTACTGCTTCAGATGGAGTTAAAGTGCATGCAGATTTGTTTAAAGCAGAAGGACCTGGAAAAAAGCCAACCATTGTTTATGTTCATGGAGGCCCCCCACGTCAAATGTTATTAGGTTGGAATTATTCCGATTATTATTCCAATGCTTATTCATCCAATCAGTACTTAGCCAGCAAAGGGTTTAATGTCTTAGTGGTGAATTATCGCTTAGGCATTGGATATGGATTTGATTTTCATAAGCCAGCAAATGGTGGTGCTGCTGGTGCTGCTGAGTATTTAGATATAAAAGCAGCAGGTGAATGGTTAAAGCAACAAACATTTGTAGATCCTTCAAAAATTGGAATTTATGGTGGATCTTATGGAGGTTATCTTACTGCATTGGCTTTGGCAAGAGATTCTAAACTATTTGCAGCTGGGGTAGATATTCATGGGGTACATGATTTTACAGTTAATCTTTTGGCCTCCAATTCGAATGACAAATACGAAAAAGCGCCTGATTTAGATAAAGCCATGAAAACTGCCTGGCAATCTTCTCCAGTGGCTTCAATAGCTACTTGGACCTCACCAGTATTGATTATACATGCCGATGATGACCGAAATGTACGTTTTAACCAAAGTGTAGACCTTATTAAAAGACTGGCAAAAAAAGGTGTATCTTATGAAACAATAATGTTAGTGGACGATACCCACCATTGGATGAAGCATTCCAATGCCGAATTGGTATACCAAGCTGTGGCTGATTATTTTATTAAAACCTTTAAAAACTAGATTTTTAGTATTTTTGAGCACCATAAATTCTGCTTTGATGAAAAAACCAATACAATTTGAGACCGGATGTGCCCATTGTAATGTAAGAATGCACTCTGTTTTTAATGTGTTAGAAGGAGAGCAGCTGAATGAAATGACCATGCATAAGTCTTGTAGTACCTACAAAAAAGGACAATATGTATTTGCAGAAAATGGATTGCCATCAGGTTTGTATTGCGTCAATAGTGGAAAAATAAAAATTACTACAACAGGGTTTGATGGCAAAGAGCAAATTCTGCGTTTGGCTAAATCTGGAGATATTGTAGGGTATCGCGCCTTAATTTCTAATGAAAGATATGCATCATCTGCGGTTACCTTGGAAGATGCATCTATTTGTATTATTGATAAAGCCTATTTCTTCAAAGCTTTGGAATCTACACCAAAACTGATGTTTGAAGTGGTGAAAAAAATGAGTCGTGATCTAAAAGAAGCCGAAGATCATATAGTTTCATTATCTCAAAAGAATGTTAGAGAACGTATGGCAGAAGCCTTATTATTTTTAAAAGCTACCTATGGTTTTGAAGAAGATCAGAAAACAATCAATGTGAGCCTTACCAGAGAGGAGATTGCCGATTATGTTGGTACTTCCACTGAAAGCTGTATCAGGTTATTATCTGAATTCAATCAAGACAAAATGATCGCATTGAATGGCAAAAAAATAAGCATCATTAACCTTCCGATGCTTATACAAACAGCCAATATAGAAGATTAGCAAAATAAACATGATAAAAATCATGTTTCTCCTTAGTTGTTCTCATATTTTTCCAAAATTAACTAGTGCACTTTTGTATAGTAAATTACTATATCATGTGCAAGCATGCCGACCAAACCAAAGAACTTATAGATCATCTTTTGAATGATGTTTATCCATTATTAAATCTTAGGATTGATAATGCCCTGCAGTGCTTCAATTTGGGCGGTAGTATTGCGCCCGAAAAAGACTTAGTAAATGATTTACTGGTCAATCTTAAAAATGAGTTTCACTCATTAACTACTTATGAAGAGAAATTAGTTTTCCCTTCTGTATTGAAAGTTTTTCATGCAAAAAAAGCAAAAACAACCCTTCCTAACTTGGGTGATTTATTGCAACTTACCAACCGGAAAGAAAATAGAATAAATCATTATGTTGCAAAAATTGACCAGTTAATCAATAACCATTTATGGGATACGGAGAATCAAGAAGAATTGGTCAATGCGTTTTCACACAATTTTGTTACAGAAAAAGCCAGCTGGAATAAAATGATCCAGGATAGAATAACCTCTTGTGATTGTTTTAAGAAAAACTATTTTGACGTAGCTCGTTTGTATGAGGATAATTCATTAAATTCAGTAACCGGTTCTTCGAAAAGCAAGCATTAAATTTTAAAACTACATGATTAAAACTGTTTTAGATAGAACTGCTTGTTTTCATTGTGGTGACAACTGCAAAGAAGATGCATTGGTTTATTTTGATAATAAAACTTTTTGTTGTTCTGGTTGTAAATCGGTGTACCAGATTTTAAATAAAAGTAACCTTTGTGAATATTATCAGTTTAATGAAGGTGCAGGAGTTAAGCGGATCGAAAATGGTAATACACAAAAATTTGCATTCTTAGATAATCCAGATTTATCTGCTCGCTTGATTGTTTTTGCTAACCAACAACAAACTGCTGTCAATTTTTACTTGCCTCAAATGCATTGTAGTTCTTGTTTGTGGCTTTTAGAAAATCTGCACAAGCTAGATGGTGGAATTGTATTTTCTACAGTCAATTTTCCTGATAAACAAGTAACCGTTTATTTTACCCCATCTGCATTATCTGTAAGACAAGTAGCTGAATTATTGAGCTCAATTGGATATGAGCCTCATATTTCATTAGACACAAATAATACAAAGCAAAAAGAGCAACATTTTATTGCGCGTAAAGCAACCATAAAAATTGGGATTGCAGGTTTTTGCTTTGCCAATATCATGTTATTGAGCTTTCCTGAATATTTAGGTCTGGATACTTTGGCAAAAGACGGGCTTTCTGCTACTATTTTTCGATGGTTGAATCTATGTTTGTCCTTGCCCGTTTTATTATATAGTGGGAATGAATTTTTTGTAAATGCCTGGTATGGGTTTAAACAAAAAATGCTCAATATTGATGCGCCGATTGCATTGGCTTTGGCTGTTACATTTACTCGAAGCATCTATGAAATTATCAGTGGGGTGGGAGGTGGTTATTTGGACAGTATGTCTGGCATTATATTTTTTATGCTTGTAGGAAGAGCATTTCAAACAAAGACCTTTGCTAATTTAAAGTTCAATAGAGACTACACATCTTATTTTCCGATAGCAGTCTGTAAAGTCAATCAACAAAAGGAGGAATCTTATTTATCGGTAAGTGAAATAAAAATCGACGATACTATCAGAATCAGAAATCAGGAAGTGATTCCTGTAGATGGAATACTCATTAAAGGACAAGCAAATATTGATTATAGTTTTGTTACTGGAGAAAATGAGACCAGTATGGTGAAAATGGGTGAAATTATTTATGCTGGTGGAAAACAAACCAATGGAGCTATAGATTTATTGGTTGTTCAACCTTTTTCGCAAAGCAATTTTACTCGACTATGGAATCATGATGCTTTTAAAAAAGACAACAAGCAGGGCTATACTTTTACAGGAATTATTAGCAATTATTTTGCTGCTGCAGTATTTTTGGTTGCAATATCGGCTTTTATTTATTGGTACAATATCAGTTCAGTCAACGCTTGGAATGCTTTAACTGCGGTATTGATTGTAGCTTGCCCCTGTGCATTGTTATTAACTACTACTTTCACTCAAGGATTTTTGTTGAATATTTTTAGCAATAAGGGCTTGTATCTTAAGAATGCCAATATTCTCCAGATCATTCCTTCAATCAATCATATTGTTTTTGATAAAACCGGAACACTCACTCAGGCCAATCAAGCTACTGTTCAGTATGAGGGTAAGCCTTTATCTCACAATGATCTTGCTGTTTTTGCAGCCATGTTTGCACAGTCATTGCATCCTTTGAGTAGAAGTATTGCCAATCATTTAGGAACATCTCATTATTCATTGACCAACGTGAAAGAACAACCAGGGCTGGGAGTTGAAGCCTGGGAAAATGATACACATTATAAAGCAGGATCAGCTTTTTTTGTTGGTAGTAATTCTAATCATCAAAGCGCATCGGAAGTTTGGGTATCTATCAATAATGAGGTATATGGTAAATTTGAAGTGTTTAATTTGTTGCGTGAAAATGTTGATCAGCTGATTAACCAATTACCCTATTCAGTGTCTATATTAAGTGGTGACAATAATCGTGCTGCAGATTATTTGAATTCAAAATTCACCAAAAAAATAGCCTATTACTTTAATCAAACTCCTCAAGACAAATTAACTTTTATTGCCAATTTACAAAAGCAATCTTCCACTGTAATGATGGTAGGGGATGGCCTGAATGACGCAGGTGCATTACAAAAAAGTGATATTGGAATAGCTGTTGTTGATAATACTATACAATTCTCTCCAGCAAGCGATGCGATATTGTTATCCGATAAGCTGCCTTTCTTAAATAATTATATTGATGCTGCAATTAGTGCAAAAAATTTGATTAAGCTAACCTTTGTCATTTCTCTTTTATACAATGCAATTGGACTTTATTTTTCTGTTACGGCACAACTATCTCCATTAGTAGCAGCTGTGTTAATGCCTATGAGTACTTTAAGTATTGTATTTACTACAATGCTGGGTTCCTTTTATATTGAAAAAAAACATTTTAATCATGCATAATCAAACCTCAAACATATGAAAAAGAATATGGGCACTCTAGATAAAGCCTTAAGAATCTTAGCGGCCATTTTAATAGGTGTATTGTATTTACAAAATGAAATTAGTGGAACAACAGCCATTGTTTTATTGGTATTAGCAGGGATTTTTATATTAACAAGTTTTATCAGCTTTTGCCCCCTGTATTTGCCATTTGGAATTAATACTAAATCTTCTAAAAAATGATTGTCATTGTACTTTTATTAGCTGTGAGTTTGACTGTAGCATTGGGCTTTTTAGTTGCTTTTATTTGGAGCACTAAAACGGGTCAATTCGACGATTCATTTTCTCCAGCCAATAAAATTTTATTTGATAAAAATAGTCAAGAACCAAAGAATCAATAATTATGCAGTTAGAAAAATTTACGTACGACAATAAAATTGTCAGAAACTTTGCTTACGCTACCATCTTATGGTCGATAGTAGGAATGTTAGTAGGAGTGATTATTGCCTTTCAACTGGCGTTTCCCGCTCTTAATTTTGGTATTCCCTACATTTCGTTTGGTAGGCTAAGGCCTTTGCACACCAATGCAGTCATTTTTGCTTTTGTTGGAAATGGAATTTTTACAGGTACTTATTATATGTTGCCTCGTTTATTAAAAACGAGTATGTGGAATAAGACCCTCAGTAATATTCATTTCTGGGGATGGCAATTGATCATTGTATTTGCAGCCCTAACCCTTCCGTTTGGTTTAACAGAAGGTAAAGAGTATGCCGAATTAATTTGGCCGATTGATATTGCCATTACTTTGATCTGGGTAGTGTTTGGGGTAAATATGTTTGGAACAATCTTAACAAGAAGAGAACGCCATTTATATGTAGCTATCTGGTTTTTAATCGGAACCTGGGTAACAGTTGCATTATTACATATTGTTAATTCTTTTGCAATTCCAACTTCACTTACTCATAGTTATAGCTTATACGCTGGTGTACAAGATGCATTGGTACAATGGTGGTATGGTCATAATGCTGTTGCATTTTTCTTGACCACACCATATTTGGGACTGATGTATTATTTTGTTCCTAAAGCAGCTCAACGACCTATCTATTCTTACAGATGGAGCATCATTCACTTTTGGGCATTGATTTTTATTTATATCTGGGCTGGTCCGCACCATTTATTATATACTGCTCTTCCTGATTGGGCTCAATCATTGGGTGTTGTTTTTAGTATAATGCTCATTTTACCAAGTTGGGGTGGAATGTTGAATGGTATTTTTACTTTAAGAGGTGCTTGGGATAAAGTGAAGGAAGATCCTATTTTGAAAATGTTTGTTGTAGCACTTACCTGTTATGGTATGAGCACTTTTGAAGGACCAATGCTTTCGTTAAAGAATGTAAATGCTATTGCTCACTACACTGATTGGATTGTTGCACACGTGCACGTTGGAGCATTGGGCTGGAATGGGTTCCTGACTTTTGGTATGTTATATTGGTTGGTTCCAAGAATATTCAACACAACCTTGTATTCTAAAAAATGGGCCAATTCACATTTTTTAATTGGAACAATTGGAATCCTTTTATATGCTATTCCAATGTATTGGGCAGCATTTTCACAAGCTTTAATGTGGAAAGAGTTTACTGCAGAAGGTCAATTGAAATACCAGTTTTTAGAAACAGTTACCAGAATTCTTCCGATGTATATCTTGAGAGGGTTAGGTGGAACTGTTTATTTAGCTGGAGTAATTCTGATGGTGGTGAATTTATATAAAACTATAAAGAGTGGAGCATTGATTGAAGTAGAACATGCTGAAGCGCCTTCATTGGAATCTGTTCCTTTACCTCAGGGTAAACAATTCTGGCATACTGCAATAGAACGCAGACCAGTGAGAATGTTGGTATTCAGTTTGGTGGTGGTTTCAATTGGAGGAGCGATAGAATTGATTCCAACTTTTTTAATAAAAGAGAATATTCCTACCATTAGTACTGTAAAACCATATACTCCATTGGAATTACAGGGAAGAGATATTTATATCAGAGAAGGTTGTTATACCTGTCACTCACAAATGATCAGACCATTCAGGGATGAAGTTGCCCGTTATGGAGATTATTCAAAATCTGGAGAGTTTGTTTATGATCATCCTTTCCAGTGGGGTAGTAAACGTACAGGACCGGATTTGGCCAGAGAAGGTGGTAAATATCCTAATAGCTGGCATTATCGCCACATGAATGCTCCCGAAGAAATTTCTCAGGGTAGTATCATGCCTCCATATAATTGGCTATTGGATGATGATTTAGACACCACTACCACTCCTGGAAAGATCAGAGCCATGCAAACATTGGGTGTACCATATCCAAAAGGGTTTGATGAAAAAGCCAATGCCGATTTAAGAGCTCAGGCCGAAGAAATTACTGCAGATTTAAAAGCGAATAAAATCAAAGCAAATAGTCATAAGGAAATTATTGCATTGATTGCCTATCTGCAAAGAGTTGGTACTGATTTAAAAAAGGCACCAGAAAAAGAAGTTAAAAATCTACATTAATTTATTAATATGAAATTCAAGAATTATTTAACCAGTATCGATCATGTAGGAATATATCCCTTGATATCATTGCTCATTTTTACTGTATTTTTTGCAGTGGTAACATGGTATGTATTCAGCGCCAGTAAGGCATCAATGATTGAAAGAAGCAATATCCCCATTAATGACTGATAAATTATTTTATATGATACAAAAAAGTAAAAAAAGATTAAAGGCAATAAATAGCAAAACTATTGTTGGAACATTATCCATGATTTTTTTTGGATCAACTTCAATATTTGCACAAGCTGCTGATGCTGCAGAGGCCAAAAAAGCACCAGATGTATTCTACGATACTACATTTGCTTATACGCTGGTGGGTGTTGCGGCTTTATTGGCTTGCGTAATTTATATTTTGGGATCCGTTTTTTTAATGGCTATTAAAAATAGAATAGCGGAAGAAAAGCGCAATGGTACATTTACGAAGGCTGGAATAATGATCGGATTATTACTTACTGCTGTGTCCACGGCAAATGCACAATCTCCAGTTCCTGTTGGTGCAAAAACGGTAGTTTCAGAAAATGTAATGTATATTATTGCTTCGGTAATAGTATTAGAGTTACTGCTCATTTTTTATCTGGCAATTGGAATTAGGACTTTCCTGAATAAAGAATCAGCTGCTTTAGTTGCAGCACCTGTTGATGAAGTGAAGAAAGAAAAAATTCCTTGGTTCGATCGAATTTATAATCGTAATACAGATGCTGATATTATTAAATTAGATCTGGGTCATGACTACGATGGAATTAAAGAATTAGACAATGATATTCCGATCTGGTGGAAATATGGTTTTGGATTTTGCATCTTATTTGCAATCGTATATCTATACAGTTATCATATTGCAGAATCAAGACCTTTGCAACAAAAAGAATTGCAGATCGATCAGGAAATCGCAGCAGTAAAGCAAGCAGCATATTTAGAAAAATCAGCTAATAATGTAGATGAGAAAACAGTAAAAATGCTTGGCTTGTCTGATATTGAAGCAGGAAAAGCATTGTTTATTAAACCAGGTGCTTGTGCAACTTGTCATGCAGAAAATGGCAGTTCAATTGTAAATGGTGCTCCAGGAATTGGTCCTAATTTAACAGATGAATATTGGATACATAAAGGAGATATAAAATCGATTTTTGCAACCATAAAATATGGATGGCCCGAGAAAGGGATGAAATCCTGGAAAGATGATTATTCGCCATTGCAAATAGCGCAACTGGCTAGTTATGTAAAATCTTTACAAGGCACCAATCCTAGCCCTGCAAAAGAAAAACAAGGAGAATTATTCAAGGATGAAACAGTTCCTTCTGTAGCAGTAGATTCTGCTACAAAAGCAGTTAAAATGTAATATTAAAGCAGTTTTGATGAGTGAAGATTTGAGTGAAGAATTTAGAAACAGGCATTCCACTATTAATAAAGAAGGGAAAAGGAATTGGATTTATGCTTTACAGCCCAAAGGGAAATTGTATCAATATAGAACCTGGCTCAGTTATTTCTATTTGATTTTGTTTGTTTCCTTGCCATTTATTAGAATTGATGGCAATCCGATGTTTCAGTTCAATTTACCAGAAGGGGAGTTTACTTTTTTTGGTGCATTGTTTACTCCTCAGGATTTCATCATGTTTGGAATTGGGATGTTGATCTTTATTTTATTCATCATCATCTTCACTTTGATTTATGGAAGAATTTTTTGTGGTTGGATTTGCCCTCAAACCATATTCATGGAAATGGTTTTCCGTAAAATTGAATACTTTATTGAAGGAGATGGTAATAAACAAAAAATCAACAACAAGAAAGATTGGACAACGGAAATATATGTTCGTAAAACCATCAAGCACATTGTATTTTTAGCCATTTCATTTGCCATTTCTAATATTTTCTTAGCATATATTATAGGCGTAGATGGAGTATTCAATATAATGCGAGAGCCAATTAGTAATCATTTGGTTGGCTTTATTGCGATGGTGTTTTTTACTTTGGCATTTTATGTTGTATATGCATTTGTTAGAGAAATTGTCTGCACTGTAATTTGCCCATATGGCAGATTACAAGGTGTATTATTAGATAAGAACTCCATCCTTGTAGCATATAACTATTTAAGAGGAGAACCCCGAAATAAAAAGAAAGCCACGGAGGGAGCAGGTGATTGTATTGATTGTGGAATGTGTGTAAATGTATGCCCTACCAATATTGATATCAGAAATGGTACTCAATTGGAGTGCATCAACTGCACTGCATGCATTGATGCATGCAATATGATGATGAAATCGGTGGGTAGACCTCCCGAACTCATCACATTTGCTTCGGAAAATGCAATTGCATCCGGAAAGAAATTTGAATTCACCTATCGAATCAAATCCTATACTGCTTTTTTAGGAATACTGATGGTATTATTGGCTGTTTTAGTGGTTACAAGAACCACTTTTGATGCTACTATAATGCGGGTGCCCGGACAGACTTTACAAGAAAATAATGATGGAACTATTAGTAATTTATACCGTATTAAAGTAACCAATAAAAGTAATTTAACCCTTGCTTATCATTTGGTAGCCACAGACCCTTCAGTCAAAATTGAACGAATAGGTATTCCTATCGATAGTTTGAAAGGAAGGCAACTAACTGAAGAAACATTTTTCTTGAAAGTATTACCTTCAAATGTGAAAAAAAGAAAAGTGGATTATGAAATCAAATTAATGAGTGGCAACAAAGTGATGGAAACAAAACATGCAGTATTTATCAGTGAGTATTAAAATAAAATCTATGAATTGGGGAACCAGAATATTTATAGCCTATTTAGCTGGCGTATTATTTATCAGCTATTTTGTTATCAGAAGTATGATGTTAAACACTGAAATGGTAGAGGAGGATTATTATGGAAAAGAGCTGGCATTCAATTCCCATATTCAAGGAGTGGATAATGCAAAAAATTTAGCTCAACCGATTACTATTAAAAGTGCTGGAAATCAAATTGAAGTATTGATCGACTCAGTTTCAGCCAGGTCGATGAAAAACGGGGCCATTCATTTTTACAATCCTGCTTCAGAGAAAGCAGATAAAAAAATGGTATTGAATCCATCAAACGGGGTTTATCTTTTTGATAAAAAAACTTTTATAAAAGGGAAATACATTGTTCGGGTATCTTTTGATCTGGAAGGGAATCCTTATTTTACAGAAGAAACAATTTTTATTCAATAGGCATGCAATTATTCCTCTTAACCGCATTTTTGGCCGGACTTGCCGGAAGTATCCACTGCGTTGGTATGTGTGGTCCTTTGGCTTTGTCTTTGCCATTCAGCAGGTTTAATAGGTATGATAAATGGTTGGCCATAGGCTTGTATAATTTAGGTAGAGTAGGAGCTTATTCAACCATTGGTTTGATTGTTGGTTTTGTAGGAAGAGGAATTAACTGGTTTGGATTAACGCAGATTATTTCTATTGTATTGGGATCAATTATTCTGGTTTCATTACTGCTCCCAAAACTACTGAAGCATAAAAATATACATATGCCAGTTTGGTTAAATCGGTATCAAATTAATTCATTACAATATTTAATGAAAAAGCAAACAGTGGCATGGATGTTTTTAGTAGGTGTAATGAATGGTTTTTTACCCTGTGGCTTGGTATATATGGCAGTTGCAGCAGCGCTTGTTGCATCATCAGTGGCCAATTCCGTTTTGTTTATGTTTTTCTTTGGTTTAGGTACAATACCTGCGATGGTTGCTTTAGTTGCCATTGCACATAAAATGCCAATTAGCGTAAAAGCATCATTTCAAAAATTTGTTCCAATTATTTCAATGATTATTGGAGCCTTATTAATATTGCGCGGCCTTAATTTAGATATTCCATTTGTAAGCCCCTATTTATCGCAAAACTTAACTGGTACCAATGTGGTAGAATGTCATACCCCATAAATATTAGGGCATTCATTTTATAATTGAGCTATCCACATTCTTTGTGCTCCTTCCTTCCCCCAGTCTTTTAAACCCTTTTGTAATTCGGCCATCATTTGTTGGCGATTTACTTTTTTGCCCTTTTGGTTTGGATTTAATTGAGCCATACTTGGTTCAACCAATTCTAGTTTAGTTGCAAACCAGGTGGTGTATAATCTTGGAACAGCTAAGCCAAGAATTAATCCTGGCAATCCTCCAAAACTTTCCGGTCCTGCGCTGACTGGTATTTGATCGGAATAAAACGCTACCACATAAACAGAATCACATATTTTAGTCACTGCTTTTCTGCATTCGAAACCTGCAATTTCACGGGTTTCATCTGATATTTTCCATTCTAGGTTTCTAACACTGTCTTTAATTAAATAAGTGTTTTCGAAAATATCTTTTTGACTACTGATGGTTTGGGTTTGTAAATCGGTAACAACACCATCAGTTTCAGATGGTTTGCCACCCCACATCATGTATTTGTTATCTGGGTTTTCTTTGGCCAGTTTATATACCGATTTAGTATTGTTAAATCTTAACTCATAAATATCTGTAACAAATTTGGGGATTACTTTCATCCTTTCTTTGTTCCAAACATTTTCTTCATCATCTTCTAATGGCTTATGTTGGTTCACTTTCTTTTCATATTCAACTCTGCCGAATTGAACAAATTGAGTTTGTGCTTTTGCTGCAATAACTAAAATCGATAATAAAAATATATATACTGTTTTCATATTAAAATCCCATTGAAGTTGGTTTCCCGTTTTTATTAAAATTCCAGATCAAGGATAAAAGAAAATATCGTTGAATGGTTTGATTGGTTGTTTCAGAAATAAAATTGCTGTTGATTGATCTGTTGATTCCCAGATTCTGATTGAATATATCATTCACAAGTAATTTAGCTTCCCATTGATCATTTTTAGAAATCACTTTTCTGATAGAAGAACTTAAAATATATACATCTAGTTGGTCTTTAAAAATAGCTGTCTTTTGATAAATATTGGCTTCTAAATTTAAATCGATGAATGTTTTAGCCTTTTTAAATTTGAATTGTACATTCGAATAATTAGTATAAGACCAGTATTTAGTAATAATATCCGGATTTATCGAAGAGTTTGAATGATTGTAATTGGCATTAAAATTCATGTAAAAATTGATCCATTTATCCGACCAGTAACCACTATAGAATCCAAGATTTAAACTCGTATTATCAGTAGTATTTAATTTTCCGTTTACTTGGTTGACGTATCTGCTTTTTCTCGGACCAGCATCAAATGAAACATTTAAAGATGGAATCAAGTCGAATCCATATCCTACACTGGCGGATACATTGTAGTTGCCTTCTACATTGATTGCCTGAGAAATTCTTCTTCCTAAATTATCTACAAAACTGGCATTGGTTATGGCATTGTCTGTTTTAGTATAATTTGCATTGAAATATAAATTTCTACTCTTTAATACTTTGTAATCTGATGCATTGAAACTGAATCGATGTATAAATGATTGCTGCAAATTGGGGTTGCCCACTGTAATATTCAATGGATCTATATTATCGATGATTGGTTGAATTTGCTGTAGAGTAGGGTTTCTGGTTGTTCCATTGTAAGAGAAATTGAATCTTCTTTGTTGCTTAGGGGTATAGTTAAAAGTAATGGCGGGTAGAAAATTATTAAAAGGCACATTCCTTTCAATATTCTTTTTAATGTCGGTCATTTTATAATTGACTGTTCCAAATCCACTACCTACTGAAAAATTAAATTTCTTCACATTATACCGAAGGTTTACACTTCCTGTATGACCAATTGTATTGAAAATAAAATGGTTACTTAATGAGTCGATCAACGTTTCATATTTGTCACCAGTAGATTTTCCATAAGTCAATCTTTCCGCATCATTTCTATTTACATTCAACTTATAATTGAGTATTAAAAAAGTATTTTTCCAAAGTGGTTCGGTATATGAAACTGTAGTATTGATTACACTTCCATTCTGTTTATTTACTTTTTTCTGATCGATATTATCAAAACGAATTACCTGACCGAATTTATTGAAATAGGTGTTTTTTGCAAACAAGAATCCGTTTTCTTCTCTATTAGAGAAATTGAAATCACTATTGATGGATATGGTGCGCCCCTTTTTTTGGAAACGCTTTTTCCACAATAAATTATTATTCAATGTATTGTTATCATCAATACTGGTAGTGGTTCTATCCGTTTCATTAATGATGATATTGTCTTGGCTTATTGATCTTCCTAAAAAATTGTTTCGGACATTACTATTGATAGCTGAACCCCTAACGGTTAGTTTTAATGAACTGGTCGAATCGATCTGCCATTCATAAAAGCTGGTGAGTTTATGTCGTTTTCTACTGGCAGCCTGATCTTGTTCAGTTGTATTCACAAAACTGGTATCAGGTAAAATATTTTGTGTTTTACTGGTGGTGATGCCTGTTACATCCAATTGATTAAACTGATAGGTGTTATTGGAATTTTGTTTGTCTTTATCCCATTTGTTGCTAAAGTGTAATCCACCAGTGATGGAATTGGGGAATCCACGACCCCAGCTAAATTCATCACTACTCGACCACATACTCATTCCGCCATCATCATTGATCTCAGTCGTAATATTTGCATCACCTGCATAATTGCGATTCTCATCCCAATTCAAAGATTCAAATTTGGTATTATCAGTAGTTAGGTATCCTGAAATTTTTCTTTTTCCTTTAAAAGAATTGGCCAATACTTTACCATATCGGTATTTATCAAAATCAGTACCGGCTTCAACTTTGCCGAAATAGCCTTTTTTCTTGTCCTCTTTTAATTGAATGTTTAAGGTTTTAATTTTTTGCCCATCATCAATGCCAGTAAATGCAGCCTGATCAGATTTTTTATCGAATGATTGAATTTTATCTACTGCATCGGCTCTTAAATTTTTAGTGACCACTGCAGGGTCATCACTAAAAAATTCTTCCCCATCTACCAACACTTTTTGTACTCTATCACCTTGTGCCGTAATTTCTCCTTTGCTATTCACTTGAATGCCAGGCATTTTTCTTAATAATTCCTGCACATCGGCATTGGCACTCACTTTAAAGCTATCCGCCTTATATTCCGTAGTGTCTCCTTTTACCCTAATGGCACCAACCCTTTGTTTAACAATCACTTCTTGTAACAAAGTGGCTTTGGTGATAACTGGTATTTTACCTAAATTAAGAGCTGCGTCATCGACCTCAATTTTATCTACATAATCCGCATAATTAGGGTAGCTAACCATCACTATATACTTGCCAGCTGCTATATTGGCTATTTCAAATTGTCCTTCCTTATTGGTTCTGGCAAATTTAACCAATACCGAATCTTTGCTTCTTAATACTGCAACTACTGCATTGGAGAGATTCTGTTTGTTAAGGGTGTCATTCACCAATCCTTTGATAGAACCTGTTTTGGATTGGGCTGCAACAGTATTCAATAGAATACTGGCAGTGAAAATCAATGCAATTAGTCTGGTCATGGTTTTTGTTTCAATTCTTAGGATGGTGAATTTTGTTGTAAATTTCACCAAATAATTCATTTAACTAAATATTTAGTTATAACATTTCGTTAAATCTTGATCATTAACATGCCAAAAACAGATAAGACCAATACCGAAAAGCCAACGAATTCTCCATTAAGAGGTAAGAAAGCGAAAAAGGTTGCAAGCGAAACAAAAAATAAATATGAAGAAGTTCATTTTATTGAAACCAGTCAATCAGTTTGGAATTATTCTTTGTTTACGGATGCCGATATTAAGAATTTTCAACAGGGTACTCATTATAGTTTGTATAATTATTTAGGCAATAAGCAAATCACTGTTTTGGAAACAACTGGAACCTATTTTGCTGTATGGGCACCCAATGCCACTTTTGTATCTGTTACAGGCTATTTTAATGAATGGAATAAAACCACACATCCACTTAAAGTAAGACAAGATAATTCAGGTATCTGGGAAGGCTTTATTCCCAATCTTCAACAAGGCGAAGCATATAAATACCATATTCACGGATTTAATGGAATCAAATTAGACAAAGGAGATCCATATGCACACTATTGGGAGAAGAGGCCCTTTACAGCATCTATAACCTGGCAAACCAATTATGAATGGAAAGATGAAGAATGGATGAAGTCGAGAAAAAAACACAATTCTTTAAAATCTCCTTATTCGGTATATGAAGTGCATTTGGCCAGTTGGATGCGCCCAGATAAAAACGATGAAGAGTCTTATAATACTTATGCTCAAATAGCAGAACGATTGGTTCCTTATGTCAAAGAAATGGGATTTACCCATGTAGAATTTATGCCAGTAATGGAACATCCTTTTGATGGAAGCTGGGGCTATCAGGGAACTGGTTATTTTGCACCCACTTCACGTTTTGGTTCACCACAGGACTACGCAGGCCTGGTAGATGCATTTCATCAGGCAGGTATTGGTGTAATACTCGATTGGGTACCATCGCATTTTCCATATGATGCACATGGTTTATTTATGTTCGATGGAACACATACCTATGAATATGCCGACATGCGTAAAGGCTATCACCCCGATTGGAATTCGTATATTTTTAATTATAAGAGAGGAGAAGTAAAATCATTTTTAATAAGTAGTGCAAGATTTTGGTGCGATCAATTTCATACCGATGGCATTAGAGTAGATGCTGTAAGCTCAATGCTTAGATTAGACTATAGCAGAAATCAAGGCCAATGGGAACCGAATGAATATGGGGGCAATGGCAATATCGAAGCAATCGCTTTTATTAAAGATCTAAATGAAACCTTGTACCGCGACTTTCCGGATATTCAAACCATTGCTGAAGAAGCAACCGATTGGCCAAAGATCAGTAAACCTACTTTCGAAGATGGATTAGGGTTCGGTATGAAGTGGATGATGGGTTGGATGCACGATACTTTAGATTATTTTAAATTAGACCCGATATTCAGGCAATTCCATCAAGACAAGTTTTCGTTTAGCATGATGTATTTCTACGACGAAAATTTCATGTTGCCTTTGAGCCACGATGAAGTGGTACATGGCAAAAGCCCCATGTTGTATAAAATGCCAGGAGATGAATGGCAGAAATTTGCCAACCTAAGAATTTTGTATACCTATATGTTCACCCATCCAGGGGCAAAATTATTGTTCATGGGAGATGAATTTGGTGCTACTAATGAATGGAATTATAAGTCGGAATTACAATGGGAATTATTGGAATTCACCAGTCATGGAGGAATGAAATATTGCGTTCAAAAACTCAATGAATTATATCGTTCTGAACCTGCTCTATACGAAAATCAATTTGAACCAGGTGGTTTTGAATGGGTAGATCTAAATCATAGATCAGACGCTGTATTGGTATATAAGCGAAAAGGAAAGAAAGAGAAAAATGATGTGATGATCATTTTAAATGTTACCCCTGTTGTTCGACATGATTGGGAAATTTATGTTCATGGAAAAGGAAAATGGACTGAAATTTTCAATAGTGATGCAAAAGAATTTTGGGGAACCGGAGATGTTTTCAACCCTTCAATTAGCAGTGAATTAGTAGATAAACCCTCAAAATGTTATAAGATCAAAGTACACCTTCCTGCATTAGGGGCCATTGTGCTTAGATAATTTATCCCAATTGTAACTTTCTTTTTCTTCGTCCGTTTCAATTAAAAAATAAACGAATGAAAAAGCGAATAATGTTATTGATGGCAATTGTTTTTACAATTGTGAACTCCTATGCTCAAACGGAAATAAATGAAGCCAATGCCCAAAAACGTACAATCGGATCATTTCATGGTATTGATGTTTCTTCAGGTATAGAAGTAATTCTTACGAAAGGTGATAAAGAAGAGTTGGTAGTTTCTGTGGGCGATTTAAGTTACCGCGATCAAGTTAAAACAACCGTATCTAATGGTATTTTGAGAATTACCAGAGATGTGGAATGGAAATTTTGGAATACCTGGAAAAACTGGTCTGTGAGGGTATATGTTTCTTATATCGATCTAGATAAACTGGTTGTATCGAGCGGTGCGATGTTAAAAGGAACTGGTTTGTCATTATCTAAATTAACTGCCAGAGCAAGCAGTGGTGCACAAATGCAATTATCTGGGAAAGCCGATTATTTAGATGTAGATGCGAGCAGTGGTTCCAGTTTTAGAGGGAACGATTTTTCTGTAACCAATTGTAGAGCAGAAGTGAGTAGCGGTGCTGGCGTGCAGGTAAACGTAGAAAAAGAACTTTCAGCAGGAGCAAGCAGTGGTGGTTATATAAAATACAAAGGGAACGGCTCAATTAGAGATATCAATATAAGCAGTGGTGGTTCTGTTAAGCGGCAGTCTTAACATACAAGCAACCCGTGAGTTTACTCACGGGTTATCCACTTTTTTTTGTGGTAACAATTTGTTTACATAATGGTAACATTTCAATCATGGTATAGTTGTTGATTGCATGTATTAAAACCTACACATGAAAACAGAAAACCACCATTTGTTAGTAAATGCAGCTGGGCAACTAATGCAGGAACATGCATTCGATCATTTATCGGATGAGAAATTAGCGAAGATGAACAAATGTATTCGCGATTTAAACCATCATGGACTTGCCAATAAAAAATCGAAGGCAGAATTTGAATTATTGCAATTATGCTCAGAAGCCAATTTGTATACTGAAACGGCAAGTGCTCATTCAGTACATCAATTATTGTCTTTAATGCATCGATTTGGTAATAGAACTATGCCTGATCTTGGCTTGATGGAATCGGAAGAATAATACAAAAACAAGTTCCTTTAGATGGATCACTCCATTTAACAAACAATTTTCCATTGTGGTATTGTTCTATAATTCTTTTGCTCAAAGAAAGACCAATACCCCAGCCACGTTTCTTAGTAGTATAGCCTGCTTTAAATACATGCTTGATCTGGTTGGATGGAATTCCTTTTCCGGTATCGGTTATCAAAATCACCAAATCATTTTCTTGCCGCTTGAAGTTTATATGGATAGCGCCTTGGCCATCCATGGCATCTAATGCATTCTTGATTAAATTTTCAAAAACCCATTCGAACAAAGTGGGAGATAAGTTGATTTGTAGTTGCTCTAAATGATCATGATCTACTGTAAATACAATTTGTTCAGAGCTTCTTTTTTTCATGTAATTGACCACCTGTAATACTCTTTCAACTGGAGGCTGAGGATGCAGGCTTGGAGTACTTCCAATTTTTCCAAATCTATCGGTGATGAGTTGAAGACGATCAATGTCTTTTGCAATTTCTGGAACAATGGTAGCCGTTTCTTTTTTCTCTTTTAAAATCTCCAGCCAACCTTCTAAACTCGAAACAGGTGTTCCCAATTGATGAGCAGTTTCTTTGGCCATAGAAGCCCATAATTGATTTTGAGAACTTTTATATTGTGTTTGTAAAGCAAAAAAAGCAATTAAAAAAAATAAAGCAACAACCAGTAATTGCACAAATGGATACCATTTAACTTCTTTCAATAATTTACTTTCTCCATAATAATATTTATTGATGGTGTACGGATTTTGATTGAGCACCAAAATAATGGGCTCTTTATTGTAAGCAATAAACTCAGCTAATTTCTTTTTTAAATAAGTGCTATCTGATTGTATAGTGGCTGAATCAAGATTGATGAAATTGCCAGTAGGATTATTTTTTTCATCCGTTTCAATAATGGGTATTTCTTTATTCTCGCTGGAAATTTTTGAAGCTAGATTGATATTGGAAATATTGTCAGAATTCAAAATGGTCCTTTCTGCTTCCACCCAGGCTTCTACATTTTTTCTTTCTTCAATAGCAATCTGTTTAGCAACATATTGAGAATATACAATAGTGCCGCTTACAATGAAAATTGCAATGATGAATAATATCGTTTTCCAATTGAATAAATGTCCAATCATTTGGCTAAAATAGGCCATTGTGCTGAAAATAAAACAGCCCCCGAAGGAGCTGTTCATTGTTGATATTTTATTGAATTAATTAAAGAGGCCGCCTTTTTTGAGGGTTTTTACCCCTTGGCCAATTTTAAATCCATTATTGTAGATTTCAATTTTGTAATCACCTTCTTTATAGCGGTCTGCTTGTTTCCAATCAAAACTAACCGGAATGATTCTGTTTTGCTCATAGTTTACAGAAACCTTACTGGTATATGCTTTTGTTCCTTCATCCCTGGTATTAAAATTAGCACCTTCCGTAATGATTTTACCATCGGCACCTGTTACAACCACATAAATGTCTTTGGTACCAGAAGGAGTAACCCTATTCTCATCTATATTAAAAGAAATTCTGATCAGGTCGGCTCTTTTTGCAGTATTGGTTTCACTTTCCTTACCCGGACCCTTTACCTTTATTGCGGTTATAGCAATATTAGATGCATGTAAAGTAGAAGCCACATCCACTTTTTCTTCTAATTGTTTTTTCTCTACTTTGGTAGTATTTAAATTTTCTTCCAATCCCTGTTTTTCAGTAGTCAATTGAGTTTTTTCGGTATTCAATTGTTGATTGGCATTATTTAACTGCAGATTTTCGCCTTTTAATTTTTCTATTTCTGCAAATAGTCCATCTATTTTACCATTCAATTCACCAATTTTTTGCTTTGCAGAACTGAGTTCGGCGGCAGTAGCATTCTTCTTTTTAAGAATCCCTCCAATATCCTGTTTCAATTGTTGAATGGCTGAATTTTTATCGGCCAGGTCTCCTTGTAATTGTAAATTCTGATTGGTTAATGAATCTGCTTTAGCCGAAACGCTGGTAAATTCTGCTTGAATGGCTATCCGGGCACTATCTACATTCGTGATTTTTGTTTCTAACTGCGCTACTTTCTCATTGGTCTTACTTTTATCATAAAAGATATAGCCCCAGGTTAGGAGCAAAGCGGCAATCAAAACGCCATATATCAATTTTCTATTATCCTTAGGTTGGTTAAATACAGGTTGATTTGATCCTGTATTGCTTGTTGGGTTGTTCATACTAGTCATTTTTAATTAAACGCATTTTTTCTGTAAAATGTATATTGACCAAAACCATGCCAAAACAAATTTTTCATTCATCTTTGCAGCATGTCTGTTGAAAAAATACTGCAAGATTGGAAAAAAGGAAATTTCAAACCTGTTTATTGGCTGGAAGGGGAAGAGTCCTATTTTATTGATGTGTTGATGGAATATGCAGAAAATAAAATCATTTCTGAGGCTGAACAGGGTTTTAATTTAAGCGTTTTCTATGGTAAGGATGCAGATTGGGCGGCTGTAGTAAATGCATGCAGACGTTATCCCATGTTTGCTGAAAGGCAGGTGGTGCTATTAAAAGAAGCCCAGCAAATGCGGGAAATAGAAAAATTAGAAAGCTATGTAGAAAACCCTTTGTCTTCAACTGTTTTTGTGGTGAGCCATAAAGAAAAGAAAGTAGACGGTAGAAAAGGTTTAGGGAAAAAGTTAAAGGATTCTAAATTAATAGAGGTATACTCTACTAAGAAATTATATGATAATCAATTGCCAGAATGGGCAGGCAATATGGTGAAAAATAAAGGACTCTCCATCAGCCCAAAAGCATTACATATGCTAGTAGATCATATCGGAAATGATCTTAGCAGAATAGAGAATGAGATTGAAAAATTAACACTTAACCTGGCAGGAAAAAAATCAATCAGCGAAGACGATGTAGAGAATTATATAGGGGTAAGTAAAGAGTTCAATGTTTTTGAATTACAAGCAGCTATTGCTCAGAAAGATTTACCTAAAAGTATTCGAATCATTCAATATTTTGAATCCAATCCTAAAGCAGGTCCCATTCAACTAATATTGCCTTCTATTTATAATTTTTTTAGTAAGCTCTATATTTTAAAAGGCACAGAAGGTGTTGATGATAAATCAGCTGCTGCTGTTTTAGGTGTAGCCCCATTTTTTGTAAAAGATTATTTATCGGCTGCACGTAAATACGATTTTGCCGGAGTAGAAAAAGTATTATTGTTATTGCACCAGTATAATTTGCGTAGCGTAGGTGTGCACAATGGCGGAAGCTCCGATGCAGGATTACTGAAAGAAATGGTTGTTAAAATAATGAATTGATTAAGACATCAATTCAATTGCCTGCATTTTATCTTTGTGCAATTGATCTTTTAATTCTTCCATTCCATTGAATTTTACTTCCCCTCTAAGATAATGGAGCATAGCAATTTCAATAGTTTGACCATATATATCCTGATCAAAATCAAAAATATTCACTTCGATCACTCTTTTCTTTCCGTCGATAGTAGGCCTGATGCCAATATTCATCATGCCTTTCTTTTTGCTGAAAGTGCTATCTACACTTAAGGCTGAAGAGAAAATAATTTCAACAGCATACACACCATTGCCTGGTATTAATTTCTCTTCACTTGCAATATGCAAATTGGCTGTAGGATAGCCAATGGTTCTTCCTAATTTATTTCCTTCTATAACAACACCCTTAAAAAAATAAGGATATCCCAATAATTGATTGGCCGTTGCTACTTCTGTTTGAAGTATTGATTGCCTGATTCTGGTAGAGCTAATGGTAATCTCATGGAGTAATTCTTCAGAAATCTCTTTAACATTAAAACCCAGATCAGCACCATATTTTTCCAGTAAATGATAATCACCCACTCTTCCTTTTCCAAATCGATGATCGTAACCGATGATCACGGTTTTTGGTTTAAAATAATGGTATAAAAAATCCTTGATATAAGATTCAGCTGATTGGTTGGCAAATGCATGGTCGAATGGAATGACTACTAAATGATCCACCCCAGCCTGATCCAGCAAACTTATTTTTTCGGATAGGGTAGTTAATAATTTGATATCACCAGGAACTGAAGAAATAATTTTCCTTGGATGTGGATTAAAAGTAATGATTACCGTTTCTCCATCAATTTTTTGTGCTTCTTCTTTTAATTGAGCAATAATTTGCTGGTGACCTTTATGCACGCCATCAAATGTGCCAATAGTTACTACAGCATTGCGAAATTCGGGCAATGCCCCCACAAGTTCATGATGTACCTTCATAGTAAGGCGCGAAGTTAAGGAAACTGATCTAAGCTGTGAAGTATCGCTAGTTAGCTTTCGCAGTATTCTGTACATTTGCCATTCAAAACGAATCAACTATTCATGTCATTATACGCAAAGCGCGGAGTATCTGCCCAAAAAGAAGAAGTACATGCAGCCATCCAAAAGCTAGACCAAGGATTGTTTCCACATGCATTCTGTAAAATTTACCCGGATTTTTTATGTGGAGACGAAGCGTACGTAAATATCATGCATGCAGATGGGGCCGGAACCAAAAGTATTTTAGCGTATTTATATTGGAAGGAAACAGGGGATATTGATGTTTGGAAAGGCATTGCGCAAGATGCTGTAGCCATGAATTTGGATGATCTATTATGTATTGGTATTACCGACAATTTATTATTTTCTTCTACCATCGATAGAAATAAAACAGTCATTAATGGGGCTGTGCTGGAAGCGGTAATCAATGGCACTCAATCATTCTTTGATACTCTAAAAGAGTATGGAGTACATATTCATTATTTAGGTGGAGAAACGGCCGATGTTGGAGATGTAGTGAGAACCATTGCAGTCAATGGAACAATGACGGCAAGATGGCCTAAGGCAAAATTGATTACGAACGAAAAAATAAAAGCAGGTAATGTAATTGTTGGATTTTCGAGTGCTGGGAAAGCCAATTATGAACAAGAATACAATAGTGGTTTAGGAAGTAATGGATTAACCAGTGCACGTCATGATGTTTTAGACAAACACTATGCAATTCAATACCCAGAGACATTTGAGCCTGCATTAAATGATGAAGTGGTTTATATAGGGAAGAATAAAATGACTGATACAATTACCGTGGATGGTCAGCCAATGCAGGTAGGTAAATTATTGCTTTCTCCTACAAGAACCTATGCGCCTTTATTAAAAAAGATAGTAGAAGAACAATTTGATGCTATTGATGGAATTATTCATTGCAGTGGTGGTGGTCAAACAAAGTGCATGAAATATCTGCCAGGTAAATTATCGATCATTAAAGATCATTTATTTGAACCTCCACCAGTGTTTAAATTGATTCAAGAAAACTCTGGTTCGGACTGGAAAGAGATGTACCAGGTATTTAATATGGGGCATCGACTGGAAATTTTTACTGATGCTTTGTCGGCAGCAAAAATGATTCAAACAGCAGCGAGTTTTGGAATTGAAGCTCAAATTGTAGGAAGGGTAGAAGCGCCCATAAACAATCAATCCACATTACAGCTCAAAGGCCATTTTGGGGAAGTAGTATATGAATATTAACAAAATTTATAGCGGTTCCAAATCGTATATTTGTTGAACCATCAATTAAATAAAAGTCATGCCAGAATCGGTCATTTCGTTGAAAAATGTAAATATATATCAGGGCAATAGCTTGATATTACAAGACGTCAATTTTGAAATTAACAAGGGCGAATTTGTTTACCTAGTTGGAAAAACAGGAACTGGCAAGAGTAGTTTATTAAAAACACTCTATGGAGAACTTACTTTAACGGAAGGAATTGCTTCTGTAGTAGGATTCGATCTAAGGCAGATGGATTGGAAGAAAGTGCCTTTTTTAAGAAGAAATTTAGGTGTAGTATTTCAGGATTTTCAATTATTGACTGATCGGAATGTTCATGAGAATTTAAAATTTGTTTTACAAGCTACAGGATGGAAAGATGAACGATTGATTGAAGAAAAAATCAATGATGTTTTAGAAAAAGTAGGCTTAAAAGGCAAAGGATTTAAAATGCCTTATGAAATGAGTGGTGGAGAGCAACAAAGAGTTGATATTGCAAGGGCTTTATTGAATTCTCCGAAGCTAATACTTGCCGATGAGCCAACCGGAAATTTAGATCCAGAAACCAGCGACGAAATCATGCAATTGCTAATTCAAATTGCCAAAGATTATGGTAGTACTGTTGTAATGGCTACACATGATTTTATTGTGATCAATCGATACCCCAATAGGATGTTGAAAACAGAAGGAGGCAGAGTGATTGATAGCAATGCGACTCACTGACGTTCGAATTAAGAAAGAAGAGATAAGAGATAAAAGATAAAAGATAAAAGATAAGAGATACATTTTTTTAATAACCAATAACCAATAACCAATAACTATTCCCCGAAGATCCATCCCACCTGTTTGATGGCATTCTTTTCGTTACTGAATCTTTTCTCTAATAAGGCTTTTCGAAGTTTTATTTCATCTTCTGTAAATGGTTGATGAAATAATTGAGCGATTATTTCTGCAAAAGCATTGGCAGAACCTGCGATATGGCAGGCGGCTTCTAATCCGGTATTGGCAACCGTTGCTTCATTCACTACAATATGCCTGCCATTGTATAAAGTGTTGAGCAATTTTACTTTCATTCCTGTTTCTATAAATGAAGGCAATAAATGAATATGCGCTTTGGCAATCATGTCTTGCAATTCTTTTTCGGAAGGGTTTTCAACCAAACAAGAATAATCGTTGGAGTAAACCAGTTCTTTTAATTTTTTGGAAGGATTTTTACCTGCAATTACAATAGGAATCTTTAATTGACTAACTACTTCTTTTAATAGCCAGGTAACTGCTTTTTCATTCACATCCACACTAAGGTCTCCATGATAAAAACAATAAGAACCCATTCCTTCCAGGCATTGAACTTTCCAATCCGGTAAATAGAGTTGAAGTTCTTCGATATTGGTACAACCAAACTCATTTCTAAATACATCATTGTCCGACTCTTTTACTCCCCAAAATGTAGCTTTTTGTGAAATATTCTTTTCGTACAATTTGAGCATTCTCGATTCATTCCAGTAATACAATTTCCTCAAAGGATGAGTACTGTTCTTGTATAAATCCTGATAATACAAATATTCAATATTATGTAAACGAACAAAGCATTTACGTTGTTTGAATCTTGGATCTTGTAAAAGGTAAGTACAATGAATACCTTCCATGAAAATGGGGAAATCGTCTTTCAATAAGTTGAGGAATAGTTCTTCATTAATTCTGCTTGAAACAATATAAGGGAGCTTTCCAGAAAAACCTTTATGACCTTGCGTACGATGATAGTATTGAACGGTTTCGCAATATTGGTTCAATATAGGTTGCTCCCCTCTGCCATAATCGAAACAGTGTAAATGTATTTTGATTCCCTGCGCTTGAAATGCAGGAAGTTTGTAGAATACATCTATTGCACCCCCGTAATTAGCAGGGTAGGGTACATCAAATGCAATAATGTGTAGGTGTTTTTCCAATTTTAGAGCTTGCTATAGAATTCGACCAATTTTGTTGATTCATTTTCCCAATGAAGGGTATTTCGTGCTTCAAGGCATTTTTGCTTCAAACTTGCATATAGAACATCGTCATCCAGTAATTTGTTCAACGCTTCGCCAATACTGAGTGGATGGGTGTCTGGAATGAGGTAGGCAATAGAATACAGATCATTCATTTCTTTATACAAGGGATAATTTACGCAAATTTGGGGAATTCCCGCCATCATATAATCGAAAAAGCGATTGGCCAATGAGTAATATTGGTTGATTCCATGCGATTCAAAAAGGGTAATTCCAATATGGGCTTTTTGGGTAAGTTTCCTCAACTCCAAAGGTTTGATCAAACCCAATAGGGTGATCTTATTTTCCAGTTTATAGAATGAGATCAATTTCTTGGTTTGGTCCATAAAATTGCCATCGCCTGCAATGATTAGTTGGGCATTCACCCATTTCATTGCGGGAATTAATTGTTCGAAGCACCTTCCTTCATTTACAGCTCCCTGGTATAAAATAAATTTTTTATTAGTTTGATTTTCAGCTGATTCTAAAGTATACCTAAAGGGAATATTTCGGATAATTTCATATTGAACACCGTATTGTTCTTTATAAAGTAGGGCTAAATGACTATTTACGGTATATCCATTTTTAAAATAAGGGATGCTGAACTGTTCGATCTTTTTCCATATCGATTGTATGGCTGGCCTGCTAATGATTTCCTTTTGTTCTGTAAAGAACTCGTGAGCGTCATAGACCCTTTTTTTATTGCGTATTGCCGAAACAAGCAGACAGGGAAGAATTGTATCAAGGTCTATAGCGCATATTATATCTGCTTTGGCAAAAAGCAAGAACAGAAAAAGCCGGATATTGTATTCTATATAAAATATTGGCCCTTTTAAAAAAAAGCAAAGCAACCGATTATGCGAAAAAAGGGAAGACTCAAAGGGGGAGGAATGGCTTCTTTTCACTCCAACAAGCCGAACCTGGTATCCATTATTCGACAGGCAGCTGGCAATCCTTTGCATCCGTTGATCAAAATTTAAGTCATTGGTAACTGTAAATATGATATGGGTTGCTGCCAATTATGATAATTGCTTTTAAGGGTGAAGGGGTGAGCTTGAATAAGTCTGAACGCTCGGCCAAATATAGCATCAAAATACAAAACCATATTGAATTGATCCTTTCAAAGAACCTCTGTTTTAATGCCTTTAATTGATTCAACTTTTAATTAATATAAATACAATTAAATAATTGATTTACAATATTTTAAATTCTTTATTTCAAATAAAAAAATCAATATCCTTCATCTCAATCAATATTCTTCTTCACCTGTTATGCACAGTGCATTTTTTGTTCAATTGATTCTGTTGTTTTTGACTTATGTTCGCGAGTATTAAATACCGAAAAAGTGAGATTAAAGTCATTAGAAATCAAAGGGTTTAAGAGCTTTGCTGATAAAACAGTAGTAAGCTTTGATGAAGGTATAACCGGTATCATCGGACCAAACGGATGTGGAAAAAGCAATATCATTGATAGTATTCGATGGGTAATTGGAGAACAAAAAATATCCGCATTAAGAAGTGAAAATTTAGAGGCATTGGTTTTTAACGGAAGTAAAACCAGAAGTGCGAGTGGGTTAGCAGAAGTGAGTTTAACTTTTGAGAACACCAAGAATTTATTGCCAACCGAATTTAATACGGTTACTGTAACCAGAAGATTTTATAAGAACGGGGAGAGCGAATATCGTTTGAATGATGTGAGCTGCCGTTTAAAGGATATCCATAATTTGTTTATGGATACAGGGGTGAGTACCGATAGTTATGCGATCATCGAACTGGGAATGGTTGATGATATCATCAAGGATAAGGAGAATAGCAGAAGAAGAATGTTAGAGCAGGCTGCTGGAATTACCATTTATAAAACCAGGAAAAGAGAGGCCAAAAATAAATTAGATGCTACTGAACAAGATCTGGCACGTATCGAAGATTTATTGTTCGAAATCAACAATCAGTTAAAAACTGTAGAAAGCCAGGCTAGAAAGGCAGAGAAATTCTTTGAGATCAAAAAGGAATACAAGGAAGTAGCGGTTGAATTGGCAAAAGCGGCTTTAGAAGGATTTAATATATCTTATAAATCTCTAACAGAGCAACAGGAAACGGAGTCGGATAAAAAAATGCAACTGGAAGCTGAAATTGCCACTGATGAAGCTGCAATTGAAGAAGAGAAAGTTTCCTTTATTACCCAGGAGAGAGCTTTGCAAAGCATGCAGCATGGTTTTAATGAATTGCAGCAAAATTTGCGTACTAAGGAAAACGAGAAAAACTTAGCGTCTCAAAAATTGCAATACCTCAAAGAAAAAGAAACCAATCTTAAAGATTTTTTAGAAAAAGCAGAAGGACAATTAAAAACCATTGGAGATTCAATTGAATATTCTCAATTGCAGGTTGGAGAGGAAGAATCCAATTTAATTGCATTGCAGGAAAGAGTGGAGTCTGCTCAATTCGAAGTGACAGATAAGCGTAGGATTTTTGATGAGAAAAGAGCAGGCGTTGATGCTGTTCGTAATCTTTACCAGCAATACCAGCGCAATCAGTTTGATGCAGAAAAGAAAGTAGCCGTTGCGGATACTTCTATTCAGAACTTACAACGTGCACAATTGCAATTAAATGAAGAGAAGGAAAATCGCAATCACCAATTGCAACAATTGCAAATTGAAAGCAATGATAAGGAAGCTGCATTGGAAGAAAAAAGAACCGATTTAAGTCAATTACAAGAGCAGCACGAAAAAACAAAGGACCAGATTTTCGAAACCCAGGCACAATTAGAAGTATTAAGAGGTGAGCTGGCCGATGAAAACAGAAAATTAGATGCCAAAAGAAACGAATACAATTTATTGAAGAGTTTGATCGATTCAATGGAAGGCTATCCGGAAAGCATCAAGTTTTTACATCAGAACAAAGAATGGAATCATACTGCACCAATCCTTTCCGATATCATTTATGTAAAAGAAGAATTCAGGACTGCAGTAGAAAATGTGTTAGAGCCATACCTGAACTATTATGTTGTCAATAATTTAACCGAAGGATTACAGGCGGTTCATTTATTAGATAACAATCAAAAAGGAAAAGCCAATTTCTTCTTATTAGATCAGTTTGCCGAGTTTAGATTAGATAGCCATCAACCCAATAATACATTCAAAGCACTCGATGTTATTGAGGTAGATGATCAGTACCGAAAATTAGCTGAATATTTATTAGGCAATGTTTATATCGCTGAGAACGAAGCTGTTTTGAATAATAGCAATGGAGCGATAGTGCTGGAAAAAACAGGTAAATATGTTAAAGGTAAATACACTTTAACTGGCGGAAGCATCGGGCTATTTGAAGGAAAGAAAATTGGACGTGCAAAGAATTTAGAAAAACTCCATGAGGAAATCATTGATCAGGAATCAGTGGTTAACTTATTGAAGTCCGATATTCAATTCAAGCACAACGAAGTAATTGCTTTCAATGATCAATTGAAAGAAAATATCATCAAACAAACAGAACAGGAAATCAACCAACTGACCAATCAGGTTTTTGCTGCTAAAAACAGAATTGAAAACTTGCTTGCGGCTCAACAAAATGGAGAGCAGAGATTGGCGGATATCAATAATCGTTTGCAAGAGGAACAAGATAGTATTGCCGAAACCAGAGAACAATTGATTCAATTAAATGATCAATTAGTGGCTACTTCCGAAGAAATGAAGAATGTAGAACAAGATTACCAGTCTTCGGAACAGGCCTATCATTTTGCTTCAGGTCAGTTCAACGAAACGAATCTTCAATTGACACGTCAGCAGAGTAAGATCACTGCTTTGAAACAGGAATTGCTTTTCAAAGAAAATCAATTGAATGATCTGCATGATCAGATCAAATCCAATACTGCTCAATTAGCAGAAGCAGAAGCAGATATTGTAGAAGGGAATGAGGCATTGAAAGAAGTGGATTTGTTGCTGGTAGAATTGTTGCGTTCTAAAGAAGAAGAAGAAATCAAGTTGAATGAAGCAGATCAGGCTTATTATAATTTCCGCAATGCATTACAGGAAAAGGAAAGTGCGCTTCGTTTGAAAGTGAAGAGCAAGGAAATGATCGAACATTTGTTCAATGAGATCAAAGACAAGCTCAATGAATTGAAGTTGCAGTTGGCTGGAATGAAAGAAAGATTAAGTGTAGAGTTTAAAATAGAGTTGGATGAGATCATCGATCAGGAGAGAACATCTGATACACCATTGGAAGAATTGCAAGCAGCTTCAGATAGAATGCGCAAGCGTTTGGAGAATATGGGTGAAGTGAACCCAACCGCCATTGAAGCGTATACTGAAATGAAGAAGCGCTATGAATTTATTCTAGAACAAAAAAATGATCTGGTAACAGCTAAGGAAAGTTTGTTGCAAACCATTTTAGAAGTAGAAGCAACTGCCAATCAGCAATTCTTAGAAACATTCAATAAAGTAAGAGAAAACTTCCAGAAAGTATTCAAAGCATTGTTTACTGAAGAAGATACTGCAGATATGGTTTTGGTGAATCCAGAAAACCTGGCTGAAACAGGAATTGAGATTGTGGCCAAGCCGAAAGGTAAGCGTCCATCGTCTATTACTCAGTTGAGTGGGGGAGAAAAAACCTTAACAGCAACTGCACTTTTATTCGCCATTTATTTAATTAAACCGGCACCATTCTGTATTTTGGATGAGGTAGATGCTCCTTTGGATGATGCCAATGTGGGCAAGTTTACTCAAATGATCAAGAAATTCAGTGATAACTCACAGTTCATTATTGTAACCCATAATAAGCAAACTATGGGAGCTGTAGATGTAATTTATGGGGTTACCATGCAGGAACCAGGGGTGAGTAAGTTGGTACCAGTAGACTTTCGAAGTCTTAATTAAATAATTATTGTTTTACCTTCGCGCCTCAAATATCAATTTGAGGCGCTTTTTTATTAAAATCTTTCCAATTGAAGTACGAAAAAGAAATCAATCGACGTAAGACCTTCGCAATTATCTCTCACCCAGATGCCGGTAAAACCACTTTAACGGAAAAGCTCCTTTTGTTTGGAGGTGCTATTCAAGTGGCAGGTGCTGTAAAGAGTAATAAGATCAAGAAAGGGGCTACCAGTGATTTCATGGAAATTGAGCGTCAACGTGGAATTTCGGTGGCTACTTCGGTAATGACATTTGAATATGCCAATACCTTAATTAATTTATTGGATACACCTGGTCACAAGGATTTCGCAGAAGATACGTATAGAACACTAACAGCAGTAGATAGTGTGATCCTGGTAATTGATAGTGTGAATGGAGTAGAGGCGCAGACCAGGAGATTGATGGAAGTCTGCAGAATGCGTGATACGCCTGTAATTGTATTCATCAATAAAATGGATCGGGACGGAAAGAATCGATTTGATCTATTAGAAGAAATTGAAAAGGAATTGGGTATTTCGCTTCATCCAATGACATGGCCGATCAATAGCGGTAAAGAATTTAAGGGAGTTTATAATTTAGATGCAAAGAGTCTTCGTTTGTTTTTGGCAAGCACTAAAGCAACGGAAGAAGATACGGTGGCCATCAATGATTTGAATGATTCGGTGTTGGATGAAAAAGTAGGTGAAAGAGATGCAGCACAATTAAGAGAAGACATTGAATTGATCGATGGGGTATATGGGGCTTTGGATCCTCAAGATTATTTACAAGGGAAAATAGCTCCTGTGTTCTTTGGCTCGGCAGTAAACAATTTTGGGGTGAAAGAAATGTTGGACTCCTTTATTCGCATTGCTCCAGTGCCTCGTTCCAGAGAAACCACTACCAGAACTGTGGAAGTAGGAGAAGATCGATTTAGCGGATTCATTTTTAAGATTCATGCCAACCTCGATCCTAAGCATAGAGACCGGATTGCATTTATGAGGGTATGCAGTGGCCGATTCGAAAGGAATAAATATTTTCATCATGTGCGATTAGATAAAGACATGCGCTTTAGCAATCCATATAGTTTTATGGCCAGATCTAAGGAAGTGGTAGAAGATGCATATGCTGGAGATGTGGTAGGATTATTTGATACGGGGAACTTTAAAATTGGTGATACAATGACGGAAGGAGAAAATTTTTATTTCTCCGGAATACCTACTTTTTCACCTGAAATTTTTAAAGAGTTAGTCAATAAAGATCCTATGAAAACCAAGCAGTTAGAAAAAGGCATTAGCCAGCTGACTGACGAGGGTGTTGCCCAGCTTTTTACCCAGTTTGGAGGCAATAAAAAAATCATTGGTTGTGTAGGGGAATTACAATTCGAAGTAATTCAATATAGATTATTGCAGGAATATGGAGCAGCATGTGAATTTAGAACATTGCCATTTTTCAAAGCCTGTTGGTTAACCAGCAAGGATCCCAGAAAATTGGAAGAGTTTCTTCGATTCAAGCAAGCCAATGCGGCGTTGGATAAAGATGAGCAACCCGTTTATTTGGCCCAAAGTGAATGGTTTCTCAATACAGAAATTACCAATAATCCCGACATTCAATTTCATTTTACGAGCGAAGTGCAGAAATAGTTTTCTAAAAACTACTCTTAAATACGGTACTGCTTATTCCTAAACAATTAACTTGCTATAGCGGAGCAGTAAGTTTGCTATTGTACATACTTACCCGAATTTAAAATCGTTATAGCATTACAAAACCAATTTTCCTATAGGGGTATGCCTAATTCGCTTATTTTTAATCGTATTAACCCGCCACCATTAGACTATTTAATGTTGAATAAGTTGGGTTTTGGTCCTAGCGAATGGGCTTTAGCAAGATTTAAGGAGTTGGGTTTAAAAGGCTATCTAGAAGAGCAATTAAGGCCCGATGATACAGCAGATGATGTTCTCAATAAAAAATTAAAAGAATGCTCTTATCCGATTGAATATGAGGCATTTAATGCTGACGGGTCAAAGAAAATAATTAAAGAAAACAGGTACTATGAATTGATCAATGCGCCACTGGAAAGACTGTGGCCATTGAATCAAAATTCGGTGAATTACCAGGAAAAAATATATCCAGCCAAGCAGGTATTTGGTGCAACCATTCTCAGGGCTGTCTATAGTAAATGGCAGCTAAGGGAATTGCTGGTAGATTTTTGGCATAACCATTTTAACGTATCGGTCAATATAGAGGATCGGGTGGCTGTTACATTTCCTATCTATGATAGAGAAGTGATTCGAAAAAATGCATTGGGCAATTTTCGGACAATGCTCGAAGGAGTAGCCAAAAGTGTGGCCATGCAATGCTATCTGGACAATGCCAGTAGTAAAGCCAGTCCGGCCAATGAAAATTATGCCAGGGAATTATTTGAATTGCATACACTTGGTGCAGAACATTACCTCAATCATTTATACAATCGTTGGAGAGAAGTGCCTGGTGCCATCGATGGAAATCCTACCGGATATATAGACGAAGATGTGTATGAAGCAGCAAGGGCTTTTACAGGATGGACAATTGCCGATGGGGCTGATGATTGGAAGGGCGGAAAATTTGCCAATACTGGAGAGTTTCATTATTTTGAACAATGGCATGATAATTACCAGAAAAGGGTGTTGGGTGTGGAGTTTAATCCCAATCAACCTCCTATGAGCGATGGTAAAAAAGTATTGGATATTTTGTCTAATCACCCAGGTACTGCAAAATATATCTGCCGAAAATTATGTACAAGAATCATTTCCGATAAACCCAGTGAAGCAATCATTGAATTAGCAGCAAGAGAATGGATGATGTCGGTCAATAAGCCCGATCAGATTGCGAGGGTGGTCAGTGTAATTGCATTATCAGAAGAGTGCAGGTTAACCTGGGGAGATAAAATTAAAAGACCTTTAGAATTGGCTATCTCATCTTTTAGGGCAGTGAATGCGGATGTTACGCCCAATGACAATTTGATGTGGGTGCTACTACAAATGGGGCAACAGCCTTTTGCCTGGCCTACTCCAACTGGTTATCCCGATCAATCTACGTATTGGATCAATGCAGAAATGTTATTGAGAAGATGGAATTTTCCGATCAATTTGATGAATTATTACTGGCATAATTATGCAAAAGCTGATGCGTCTAGTCAGGTGCCTGATCAATTAAAAACTTGTAAAGACGTAACCGCTTTTTGGTTAAAGAAAATATTGGGCTATGTACCTGAAGGTGATACACTTCAAAATTTAAGTGTGTATTTAGCGGATGGAGGAAAGCCAGAAAGAGAAATGTATGGAAAAGGTAATTTACGCAATGAAAAAATAAGTTGGTTGGTAAGTGCTATTTTGCTTTTACCCGATTTTCAGGTGAGATAATATGCAGAGAAGAGATTTTATACAACAATGCAGTTCGGCAACAGCCGCTATGATGCTTACTGGCATCTCGGGCATTTCTATGCGACCTTCTTTTATGCCCAATAATGAAATTTTTGTATTGGTATTTTTGAGAGGAGGTTGTGATGGACTTCAATTAATTGCACCTGTGAATGACCCGCATTATTTTGCAGATAGGGAGCCTGCATTAAGAGTTACAGAGAGCGGAGAGAATGGAGGAATCAAATTAAAAAATGGCTTAGGAGAAGTAGATTTTAGATTACATGCTGCAGCAACACATCTCAAAGAATTATACGATTCCGATCAATTGGCCATTATTCATTCCTGTGGATTGACCAATGGAACAAGAAGTCATTTTGATGCCCAGGACATGATTGAGAAAGGAATCCAATCTAAAAAAAATATTACAGAGGGTTGGTTAGCCAGGTATTTAAATTCCATTTCCGATAAATCTAATTTTAGTGCAATCGCTGCAGGCTCCAGCATGCCATTGTCTTTATGGGGAAGTCCAACAGCTGTCTCAATTAATGGCATTAATGATTTTGCATTACAGGCAGATGGAAATTTCAATAATTTAATTCGTAAATCGTATAACGATCAATCACAATTAGGTAAAACAGCTTTGCAAACATTTTATACCATTGATATGTTGCAGAAAAAAATTCCTCGCCGTGGAAATGGAGAAGCTGTTCCTTATAAACCAGATGGATCGGCCAATTATAAAGAAGATGATTTTGGGAAGAGTATGAAAAATTTAGCACAGCTAATTAAACTCGATGTTGGTATACATGTATCTACTGTAGATTATGGCGGATGGGATACACATGAATACCAGGCATATCGTTTTCCTGATCTGGTAAAAAGTTTGAGTCAAAATTTGCATGCTTTTTACAATGATGTAAATAAATACCATAACCGGGTTACCGTTTTAGTAATGAGCGAATTTGGTAGAAGGGTAAAATCGAATAAGAGCAATGGCACCGATCATGGATTTGGAAATGCAATGCTGGCATTGGGCGGTAATGTAAAGGGCGGAAAAATGTATGGCAACTGGAAGGGATTGAAAACTGAAAATTTAGACAATGGGGTAGACCTTGCAGTTACCACCGATTACAGAGTCATCTTGCACGAAATTTTATCGAAGCGCATGAATGTGACCGATAACATGAAGTATATACTTCCTTTTTATACACCTACCACATCAATCAATTTCTTAGGGTAATCATTTTTCATTTTGTATAGTATGAAATTGTCGAGAAGAAAATTTATTAAAAGAGGAGCTGGCCTTGCAACAGGACTTATTTTGATAGATGCGTTTTGGGCTGAACAGTTTTTTATAGAAACCAATGAATTTTATATTGGTACAGCAAAACCAGATTTGAATAATATTAAGATAGTACAGATTTCGGATTTGCATATTCAATCGGTGGGCTATGCGCTCGAGCAGATGGCCATCAAAGTGAATCAATCAACACCAGACCTGATTGTTTTTACTGGAGACTCCATTGATCGTGCGGAGAAATTACCCGTGCTGGAAAGTTTTTTAGCTTTATTAGAACAGTCCATTCCTAAAGCAGCCATTGTGGGGAATTGGGAGTATTGGTCGAATGTAAATTTTGTTGAACTCAGTCAATTGTATAAAAAGTACAATTGCACTTTACTGATTAATCAATCACAACAATATACCCTGAAAGGAAAAACCTTTTGTATAACAGGGGTAGACGATTTAGTTGGAGGTAAGCCAGATATTGAAGTGGCATTGTTGACTTATGCCAAAACCGATCACCATATTATTTTAAATCATTGTCCTCAATATACCGATCAGATTATTCAACAACTCGATCCGAATATTCGCCCAGACCTGATCTTGTCTGGCCATACACATGGAGGTCAGGTGAATCTATTTGGCTTTCGTCCTTATATGCCAAAGGGAAGTGGTGTGTATACAAAAGGATGGTATAAAACTGCCATTCCGATGTATGTATCCAAAGGAATTGGAACGAGCATTATGCCAATCAGATTTGGGTCTAGATCGGAAATAGCTTTTTTCCATTTTTAATTATCAGGAAGCGATTAAAAGTCAATCCCTTAATTTTGCCTATTCATGAAGGCAAAAACACTCCAAAAAGACAAGGTAAACATCATTACACTGGGTTGCAGTAAGAACTTAGTGGATAGTGAAGTATTAAGTGGTCAACTCGCTGCTAATGATATAGCAGTAGTGCACGAGAACGCTAAATTAGACCATAATATAGTAGTAGTAAATACCTGTGGTTTTATTGATAAAGCCAAAGAGGAAAGCATCAATACTATTTTAGATCAGTTAGAATTAAAGCGAAGAGGTAAATTAGACAAGGTATATGTTACAGGATGCCTTAGTGAAAGATACAGAGGAGACTTAGAATCTGAAATGCCAGAAGTAGATGCCTGGTTTGGAACACTTGAATTGCCCCTTATATTAAAACAATTCGAAGCAGATTATAAAGCCGAGCTGATAGGTGAAAGAATGTTAAGTACGCCTAAGCATTATGCATATTTAAAGATCAGCGAAGGTTGTAACAGAACTTGTTCCTTTTGTGCAATACCGCTTATGCGAGGTAAACATGTAAGCAGAACGGTTGAATCTTTAGTAGAAGAAGCGGAAGCTTTAGTGAAGAAAGGGGTCAAAGAAATCATGCTCATTGCACAGGAGTTAACTTATTACGGACTGGATATTTATAAAAAAAGAGACCTGCCTCGTTTATTGCATGCATTAGCAGATATTCAAGGACTTGAGTGGATACGATTGCACTATGCATATCCCAGTAAATTTCCGTTGGAAATCTTAGATGTGATGCAGGAGAGAGACAATATTTGTAAATACTTAGACATGCCCTTGCAGCATGCAAGTAACAATATGCTCGATGCAATGCATCGGAATATTACCCGAGAAGAAATGGGTGTGTTGATTCAACAAATTCGCGAAAAAGTTCCAGGTATTTGTTTGCGTACAACATTGATTGCCGGATTTCCTGGAGAAACCGAAGAGGATGTAGAAGAACTCAAGTCTTTTTTACAGGAACATCGTTTTGATAGAGTGGGCATATTCAGTTATAGTCACGAAGAAAATACTACGGCTCATGAATTAGAAGACAATATATCTGCAGATATTAAAGCTGAACGTGCGCAATCTATCATGGAAGTGCAACAAGAAATTAGCTATGAAAAAAACCAGGCTAAAATCGGACAAGTGTTTAAAGTATTGATCGATAAAAAAGAAGCAGGCAGGTATTTAGGAAGAACAGAATTTGATAGTGTAGAAGTAGACAATGAAGTGGTGATTCATTCCACCAAAAAACTACCGATAGGAGAGTTTGTAAATGTACGTATCACCAAAGCCTATGATTATGATTTGGAAGGTGAGGTAGTATAATTATAATTTAAATCCGAAAGTAACCATTACATTTCCTCTATAACCAGTTTGTCTGGCAAAAGTGTTGGCTTTGTCTTCCAGTAAATAAGGGAATTGAAAATCTTTATTCATAATATGTGAGTAAGCTAAATCAATAAAGAATCCTTTATTTCTGTAGCCTAAACCGCCAGTTGCAATTACTCTGTTTGCTTTCAATACATTGTCGGCATAAGGGCTTCCATAATAAGCTCCACCTAAACGAAACATCAAGGTATTGAATTTTAATTCACCACCAATTTTAGCATTGATATTTCCTTTGTATGTGTCTTTGATGGTTTCATTCAATTGTTTGTAATAATTCTGAAGCGTAATATTTTCTGCATTTTCATTACCAGCTCCAAAACGTGCTCCACGATAATTTACAAATTCTATATCAGCACTGATAAAACCTCTTTGTAATCGGGTATCATTTACTTCTCTGAAAACATAACTAGCACTGGCAATAATTCTATAAGGGGTGGTTAAGGTATACCTTGCAACACCTTCATTGCCATTGTTCAATTTGTCACTAGATTCAGATAAAAGTCCTGCATAAGATTCTGTATTGGTAGTCATCGAAGACCTGATTCTATCAGTCATTGTTAAAAACTGGGGAGTATGGAAAGCAAATCCCAATCGAATAAATTCTTGAGGCTTATAGATCATCCCTAATTTGGCACCAATACCGGCACCTTTTGAACTAAATGTTTCCTTGTATTCAAAAAAACTGAATTTATTATTGGGGTTATTCGTAGCATCTTTTTCTGAATAAAATAAATCACGAGAATAATTAATGATAGGAATCGTCAAACTTCCGCCCACATATAACTGATCATTCATATTGCCCGCAAGTCCTAATGCAATTTCATTGTATCCGCCTCTTGTTTGTGCATTGTACAATTGATTAACACCTGTAGAAATAGGAACTAAACTTTGATAGCCAGTAAAAGCACCACCAGGTCCACGAATGGTATCTACTAAATATGTTCTAAAAGCCAGTGAAGACCCAAAAATATAATTGCTTAAAGCGGCATTGGTATCTGCACGATCTTTCACCAATTCTTCTAAATATTTTTCGGAAAAAGAACTGAAATTATTATTTCCTCCATATTGAATATTGTTGTTGTAATTAGCTAATTGATTTACAGAAATAGCAAAAGCTGTACTGGCCCATTTACTTCTTCCACCAGAATTTCCTGCAATAATAATTCCTGAAGCACCGTATCCAAAATTCGATTTTGAAGCACTTGAATCTTTACCTCTGTAACTAAATTTATTGTTATTGAATAAAAATCCTGGAGATAAAACCAACTCATTTGTTTTATATAAACCAAGCCCCGCAGGATTGATATGGTTGGAGGTAATATCTCCTCCTAATGATCCCATAACACCTCCAATCGCCATTACACGAGCCGTTCCGTTTTGTGTAAACCAGGCTGTTCTTAAAGCTTCATCCGGAGTTTGTGCTTGTGCAATTATTACACAACAACTGAATATTACAATGAATATTTTTTTCATAGACAGATAATAAATTTCCTTATGATGCTTACACATCAATTATTTCATTCTACTAAAGTGTTTATTAATTTCCTCTTCCGGCTCTTCCAGAACTTGCGCTGCTTCCAGTGCTGTTGAAACCACCACTGCTTCCACCTGCAGAACTGCTCGTTGATGGAGTGCTGGTTCCATTACTTTGGAATGACCTAGCAGGACGATCATAGCTGGAAGATGATCCATTAGATGGACTGCTTATTACGCTTCTTACTAAACTACCAAAGCTTTTTCCTGAATTACTAGGAGTAGCCCATTCATTGAATTTGCTTCCGCTGTTATAATTGTTATATGATCTGTTACGATAAGCATTTAAATTAGTCCCCGAAGTAAATGTAGGCGCTACAACTTTAGGATTGGTGTAGACCAAAACGGTATACAAAGGATTGGTCCAGCCTATAGAAGAACCGCCCCAACCACCATAACCCCATCCATTCCAAGGATTATTAAAGTTAGGATGACCATAAAAATTATTGAAACCATTATAGGTATAACTAGGGCGGAAATTATAACGCATATCATTCCAATAACTGTAATCGTCTATGGCACTCCATTGATTTCTATTGGTTACTTTCATTCTTAAGTAACGATCGTCAATAGTGCTAACATTCTGCTGGTACCTTTCTTCGTCATTGTTTTGTTTTCTCACTTCAGAAGCACTCATTTCTTTACCTGGAGAAAAATACAAATCATCAGGGGTTTGACCTGTTTTATAAGCAGAGCTACATCCAGTTAATAAACTGGCGGCAATCAATGAAACAAATAGTACTTTTTGCATAGGTTTTGCTTTAAGGTTAGCAACAATTGATGGTCGAAGTTACATACATTTGCGTGCTGTTGGCTTCAATTTAACATATTGCAATTTACGTGCCAACTAACAATTGTTAGTATAAAAATTTAAAAAAGGATCAATTATTTATGGGTAAGGAATTAGTTTCGAGAGAACAGGATTATTCTCAATGGTATAACGACTTAATTATCAAGGGGAATTTAGCCGATTATAGTGCTGTAAGGGGTTGTATGGTGATCAAGCCATATGGCTATGCGCTTTGGGAAAATATGCAAGGGGTATTAGACAAAATGTTTAAAGACACGGGTCACCAAAATGCCTATTTCCCTCTATTTGTTCCAAAAAGCCTCTTTGAAGCCGAAGAAAAGAATGCAGAAGGATTCGCAAAGGAATGTGCGGTAGTTACCCATTACCGATTAAAGGCCGATCCCAATAATAAGGGCAAATTAATGGTTGATCCAGAAGCAAAACTGGAAGAAGAATTGGTGGTCAGACCAACCAGCGAAGCAATCATTTGGAATACGTATAAAGGATGGATTCAATCTTACCGCGATTTACCATTGCTCATCAATCAATGGGCCAATGTGGTAAGATGGGAAATGAGAACCAGATTGTTTTTGCGTACCGCTGAATTTTTATGGCAGGAAGGTCATACTGCTCATGCAACCAAAGAAGAAGCAATAGAAGAAACAAGAAAAATGCTGGATGTATATGCAGACTTTGCAGAGAACTGGATGGCATTGCCTGTGATCAAAGGAGTTAAATCTCCCAATGAACGTTTTGCTGGTGCCGAAGATACTTATTGTATAGAAGCATTAATGCAGGATGGAAAAGCATTACAAGCAGGAACATCCCATTTTTTAGGACAGAATTTTGCAAAAGCTTTTGATGTTAAGTTTAGCGATAAGAATAATCAACTGGATTATGTATGGGCCACCAGCTGGGGAGTAAGTACTCGTTTAATTGGTGGTTTGGTAATGGCGCATAGTGATGATGATGGATTGATTCTTCCTCCAAGAATAGCTCCTATACAAGTAGTGATTGTTCCAATTTATAAAGGCGATGAGCAAAAAGCCCAAATAGGTTCAGTAGTTGCAGGTATTGTAGCGCAACTAAAAGGCATGGGTATTTCAGTGAAGTATGATGATGCAGATCACAACCGTCCGGGATGGAAATTTGCTGAATATGAATTGAAAGGAGTGCCAGTTAGAATAGCAGTAGGAGCACGTGACTTGGAAAACAATGTGGTTGAAGTTGCCAGAAGAGATACCAAGGAAAAAACTACGGTTAGCTTAGAAGGCATTGATATGTATATTCAAAATTTATTGATAGACATTCAGCAACAAATGTTTAATAAAGCAAAGGCTTTCAGAGATGATCATATTACTGAAGCAAATAGCTGGGATGAATTTGTACAAATACTCGACACGAAAGCTGGCTTTGTTTCTGCCCATTGGGATGGAACAGCAGAAACAGAAGATAAAATAAAAGAATTGGCTAAAGCAACCATTCGATGCATTCCATTGGATAATCCACAAGAAGAGGGGGTTTGTATTTTATCTGGAAATAAATCGGTACAGCGAGTCTTATTTGCAAGAGCTTATTAAGTGATAGATGCAAAACGTTGATTATTTTGATGGGGTTAATCCAGGCAATCAAATGGTTTCATTGTATTGTAATGAATTGGGTATATCCATTCTTTCGATGCATGATTCAAGCCAGGTGATAGCTTTCAGTAAATATGCCCATTGCAGTTTGCATCAAATGCATCAGAAGATGGTGATATACCTGAATAAAAAGTCGAATCAGTTTATCATTGTTTATCCCAATTCGCCCTACTACGAATTGCTACAGAAAAAAATAGCACTGGCTACAATGCCCTGGCATCAAAAAATCAAAAAGATCAAAAGAGTTTGGTTGCTTTCGATGATTGCTGGACTGATTGTAGCCGTTTATGCTTTTGCTGTTTATGCAGTTCCGGTGATTGCCCTTCAATTTATTTCTAAGGAAAGGGAAATAGAAATGGGTAGTCAAATTAATGCAGCGATTATTTCAGAACAAAAACTAGATCTGGAAAGAACCCGGTCGATCAATGCATTTGCAAGAGAATTGAATTTGAGTACGAGTTACCCCATTAAAATAAAAGTAGTAGAACAAAAAGAAATCAATGCATTTGCGCTACCAGGTGGTTACATAATTGTATACACAGGTATTTTGGAGAATATGCATTCTGCAGAGGAATTGGCAGCTCTCTTGAGTCATGAAACAGCGCATGTAAATTTGAGGCATAGTTTAAAAAGCATAGCAGGCTCTGCTGCATCCGGAATGATGCTATCATTGTTATTAAGAGATGCTTCAGGCATTATCGGAGTAGTGGTTGAAAACGCTGATTTTTTGAGAACCTTACATTACTCAAGGGGTTTAGAGAGGGCCGCCGATGAAGAAGGAATGAACATACTCTTGCGCAATCAAATCAATCCAATTGCAATGAATAAATTGATGAAAGATCTGAAAGAAAGCAATGAGGAATTACCTGAATCAATGGCTTTTTTAAGTTCTCATCCAACAACAGATGAGCGAATAAACAATTCGGCTTTGTTTGCAAAAAAATACCAGCAACGATCATTCTCAACTAAACAGTCGCTCGATTCAATCTGGCTTCAATTAAAATTTTAAATGAATCAACATGCGACAAAAAGAAATCCATCCTGCATTGCAAAAATATTTAGAAGGACAGGTTATTTTAATTGATAAACCTTTGGATTGGACTTCATTTGATATTGTTCGAAAAATCAGAAATATTACACGTGTAATTAAAGTAGGTCATGCAGGAACTTTAGACCCTTTGGCAACTGGATTGTTAATTGTTTGTTCAGGAAAATTCACGAAGAAGATCAATGAATATATGGGGATGGAGAAAGAATATACAGGCACATTTACATTAGGAGCTGTAACACCCACTTTCGATTTAGAATCTGCACCTGAGCAAGAAGTTGCAGTAGATCATCTTACCGATGAAATGATTCATCAAGCAACAAATGCTTTTATAGGGTTGATTATGCAAGTGCCACCAACACATTCTGCCATCAAACAAGATGGTAAGCCTGTATACTTAGCAGCAAGAAAGGGATTGGAAGTTGTTTTAGATCCAAGGCCTGTAACCATTCATCATTTCAGTATCGAAAAAATTGAATTACCCATTGTACATTTTAAAGTGGTTTGTTCAACAGGTACATATATCAGAAGCCTGGCCAATGATTTTGGAAAAGCATTGGGAGTGGGAGGGTATATGAGTAGCTTAAGAAGAACCAGGATCGGACAATTTTTGGCGGAAGATGCACAAACAATTGAAGGATTTGAAATTGAAATCAATCAGTTAAAATCATTAGAAGGGTAGGCCAATTCCTAACTGTAAAGCAAAGTTGGGTATATTAACTCCATTGGGTCTGGTATCGGTCCAGTTGAAATTTTTAAAACTCATCCAGCCACCATTGGAAGTTCTTAAAGGATCTTTTACTTTGTACGCAAAATCCAAGCGAATTAAAAAATAACTCAAATCAAAACGTAAACCAGTTCCAACACCAATCGCTAAATCGTATCCGAATTTGCTGATGTCCAGCAATGTATTTGAATCGTATTGATTGGATTTTTTTACATTCCAGATATTACCAATATCTGAAAATATAGTACTGCCTAATTTGAGGCTTCCAAAAGTTGCAAGCAGAAAACGATATTCAATATTCATTTCTAATTGTAAATCGCCATAACGGTCTCTAAATGCATTATTAGCAGTATCCAATTCACTTTGATTGGATCGTCCAAGGCCCAGTTGTCGAAGAGTCCATGCACGCATGCTATTGGGGCCTCCTGCTGAAAATTGTTTATAGAATGGTAATGTTACACCAAATACAGAATCCTTACCATAGTTATAGCCATATCCTCCATAGGCTCGGTAAGCCAATTCCGATTTTTTGTATTTCATAATATGTCGATACTCATTTTCAAATTTAATGTATCGATAAATTTTTCCTTGTATTCCTGGGATCATCCCAAACAAGCCACCTGCTTCTTCTACACCAAATCGATAATAATTACTATTATTCGGATTCCTTTTGCTAATGACCGTTTTGTTGATAGAAAGAGATTGACTAACAATATTACCTTCGTTAAAAGATGCCCTTAAAAAGGGATTTTTAGCGATCAGGCTTTCTAAAGAATCTTGTTTTTCTAAACCGTTAATTTCAATATTCAAAGGTTTGTATAAATAAATAGTATTCCCTTTTTTCCATTCATAGCCCCAGCTGGTTATGAGGGTTCTTAAAGTATAAAAAGTTCTTCTCTCTACATAACCCGCATTCACTGCAAACAATGTTCTACGATTGTCTAGTTCATTGAGTCCTTTAATACCTTTAAATGGTAAGATAAGTTTTGGAAAAATATATGTATGACCTGCATTGATAAAAAATGACTGGAACAGATCACTTTGCTTGCTGGTGGATGTAAGTAAATTCAATTCTACTCCGGTTCTAAATGTTGCAACAGATTGAATAGCTCGTTTCCAAACATTTCGATTGTTATAAGTGAGGTTGGTAGATATTCCCAATAAATTTCCAGATGCAATATCACCGGTATTTCTACTGCCTTCTAAATCGATGGTAAAGCTTTGCTTAACTGCAGGGGTCATGAAAAAATAAAAATCCAGACTATCTTTATCTCTGATGACCGGACGAACATCTACATTTTGCCAAGCCCCTAATTGGCTTAATCCGGTAGCCGTTTTAAAATACCTGTCTTCGTTATATAAATCACCTTTTTTGAAATAAGTATATTCTTTCAGAGGTTTATAAATGAATTTTCCTTCCTTATAATTCATCACCGCTTCATCTTGTTTAAATTGCTGGAAGCTATGGTCTAAAAGCAGGCTATCAGCCGATTCGGTGATTTTGGTTTCGGGATAATAATACAAATTGCCTACTTTGTATTGAAATAACCTACTGCTATCTTTAAGGTCTCTTCTCTTCACTGTTACATCCCAGTTAGGGTTTTCTTTTTTTGATTTTTCAATAGCGGCTAATAATTTAGCTTGCTCAAAAGGATCTAGCGTAAGTTGTAATAATTGTTGATTGGTGGAATCTACCAATGCAAATAGATCTTCTCTGGTAATTTTAAAATATCCATTCCTTCTATAAAGACTTACTAAACGATCCAGCTCTTTACTGATTTGTTGTTTTGAATATGGTTTCCCCTTGATCAACTCTGTTTTTTTAATTGAAGATTCGGTGATCTTCTGAAGCATTGTATCATTAAGATCATAAGCTACAGAATCGAAACTGATATTTTTTCCAGCATTGATTGTAATGGTAACATGGGCCCTTATTTGCTCTTTCACTGTATCAAGGAAAAAGGAATTACTGAAATTGGCATTGTAATATCCTTGCGAATTCAGATATTCATTCATGAAATGAATACTCGGATTGAAATTGGCAGAATCAAAAACAGCTGGATCTTTTATTTTATAAAAAAGAATGTAGTTCTGCGCTTTTTTCACTTTCAAACTATCATCCCAATAATTATCCAATTGATTAAGTAAGCGTTTTTTCTCATCTTTGGGAACGTTATTGATCAATTCGATCTTATTCTCGTAAACAAAAGGGCGATTCTTTGGGTAGTTTTTTACGCTCGTTCGGCTTTCTACGGAACAAGACGATACCAATACCGTAAACAGTAATATAAAGGAAACAAAATTCAACATCGGCCCTTTAAAGGTCAAATACATAATGTATGTTAAGCAAGAATGAGGCCAAATATATTCAATCTTTGTGCCATAAAAAACAAAGACAGCTATCGGGTCAATTTATTGTGGAGGGGGTAAAGCAATTAGAAGAGTTATTATTGAGTGATTTTGTAATAAAAACCATTTATGCAACCCAGGATTGGACTTCTAAAAACCTGGGAGATACCCATTTGGTAAGCGTTTCAGCCGATGAGTTAAAAAAGATAAGTGCCCTTCAAACTCCCAATCAGGTTTTGGCGGTGGTAGAAGAGCCCATTGCAAAAAAATTATTGATACCATCCGATAAATGGGTATTGGCATTAGATGGAATACAAGACCCAGGCAATATGGGTACATTGATCCGTATTGCAGATTGGTTCGGCATTGATACTATTTTGGCCAGTCCAGATTCAGTGGATTGCTTTAATCCGAAAGTGATACAAAGCACTATGGGAAGTTTCACAAGGGTGACTGTTTTTTATGAACCATTGGATCAACTGTTCTTATCCGCGCAATTGCCCATTTACGGGGCTTTATTAGAAGGGGAGTCTGTTTTTGCGAATGACCATTTCAAAAAAGGAATATTGCTTATTGGTAATGAGTCGAAAGGGATTCATCCAACTCTTCAAGAATTAATTACTCATTCTATTAGTATACCTAGAATTGGGAAAGCGGAATCTTTAAATGCGGCAGTAGCTGCAGGTATACTTTTGTCTCAGCTCACTCGATAAACCGTTACCTAAATTGTAAAGCAGTGATTGGGTTGATTTTCCTAATTAACAAAGCAGGTAAGATCAACATCAAGAAACAAGTGAACAATGTGGCAGCGCATACTGCGGCGATTTGCCACCAAATAATTAGAATAGGTGCATTGGATACATAATAAGAACTCTCATCGAGTTGAATAAAACCAGTGTATAGTTGTAATAAACTGATTCCTGTACCAGCAATAAAACCAATCAAAATACCCAGTCCTGCAATTACTGTTGCATAATATAAAAATATTTGAATGATATTTTTATCAGATGCGCCAATGGATTTTAACAGGCCGATCATTTTGGTTCTCTCTAAGATCAGAATCAACAAACAGGTAATTAAATTGATAATAGCAACAATGGCCATGATTATAAAAATAACATTTCTGTTTACATCCTGAATACTTAACCAATCGAAAATATTGGGGTAAATAGATTGAATGGTTCTGCTCATCCATTCAGTTGGTAACTCATTCAGGAGTGACGAATTGATAGAGTCTGCCTGGTTTTTATTGGAGGTGAAAATTTCATATCCTCCGATCTGGTCGGATTGCCAGTTATTGATTTTCTGAATTAATCGGATATCTCCAATGGCAAATAATTTATCGTATTCTTCGATCCCGGTTTTGTAAATACCCGCTACAGTTAACTTTCTATACGTTCTTGTACCATCTTCACTTCTGATGAAATAAATATTGATCACATCATTGAGCTGGATCTTTAGTAATTGAGCTAATTGCTTGGATAAGATAATTTCTTTGCTATAACTACTATCTTTAAAATTGATCCATCTGCCCTCCACCATATAGGGCTGCAGCTGAATGGAGTCGTAGGTATTTTCTATTCCTTTTAATATAATTCCATCGATATTTTTATTTTTTTCAATTACTGCCGACTTAGTTGCAAATGCCTGAACTGTTTCAACCCCAGTTGTTTTTTTAATGGTTGCTAATACTGTTTCATTTTTTGTAATAGGCATTTCTTCTGCTACCAAAGATTTATCAGGCTCAAAATGCTGCACCCGAATATGCCCCCAAAAGCTATATATTTTTTGGGAAACGCTTTGTTGAAAACCATTTACAAAACAAAGCGTGATGATCATTGCAGCAACACCAACTGCAGTTGCTCCAACCGAAAGCCGGATGATGAACCTCGAAAAAGATTGCTGTTTAGAAAAAGCCAATCTTTTTGCAATGAAAAAAGAAGTGTTCAAATGGAATGGTTTTTGACTATTTTTATGATAATTCAAGTATGAAATTATCCCTTTCTTATTTAATAGCAATATTTAGTCCTATTTGGCTCTTTTCTCAAAGATTGCCCGATCAGATATTTCGATCTACTATTAAAACAGTAAAACTATTCCCTAAAAACAATCAATTGGCAATACCCATACTACAATTGAATGGGGGAGATGAGATGGAACTTCATTTTGATGAAATGGGACAAACACCTCGAAACTATTTTTATACCTATCAATTATGCAATGCAGATTGGTCCGAAGCTGCCTGGAGCCCCTTCGATTATATAAAGGGCTTTCAACAAAATAGGATCAGCGCTTATCGCATTTCTGCTATCGCAAAAAACCAATATGTTCATTATCAGATTGTATTGCCAGAGCGAAATGCTGTACCATCGAGAAGTGGCAATTATCTGTTAAAGGTTTTTCAGGATGCAGACACTTCAAAATTATTATTTACCAAAAGATTTTATGTTGTAGATAAGCAGAGCAATATCGGTGCTCAATTCTTGCAACCATTCGATAATCAGTTAACCAGAACCCATCAGAAAATTCAGCTGGTAGTGAATGCGCCTCAATTGCAAATGATCAATCCACAGCAATTTAAAACTACCATATTGCAAAATGGAAGATGGGACAATGCAGCAACCAATATTCAACCAACATTTATAAGAGGGAATACTTTAGAGTTTAATACAGAACAAGACTGTGTTTTTCCTGCAGGTAAAGAGTATCGCTGGCTTGATTTACAGAGTTTAAGATTTGAATCAGATAGAATCGAAAGCATTAACAGAGCCGAATTTCCTTTTCAGGTAAACGTTAAACAAGATAAAGTCAGGTCCAGTTTTCAATACTTATTTTATAGAGATCGGAATGGTTTTTCGGAGATCAGTAATACAGAATCTTTGAATCCCTGGTGGCAAAGTGATTATGCAGAAGTGAATTTTAGTTTTGCACCTCCCAATAATCAACCGTTCTATGGCGCCAATGTTTACCTGATGGGAGAGTTAACGGGCAATCAGGTGGGGGATAGTTCCATTATGCAATTTGATGCTAAGCAAGGCATTTATACCAAAAAACTATTCCTGAAACAAGGCTACTATAATTATGCCTATGTAACCAGAGATGCAAGAAATGTAAAGGCAAAAGCCGATCCTTCATTAACAGAAGGCAATTATTGGGAAACTGAAAATGAGTATACTATACTGGTATATTATCGGGCATTGGGAGGCAGGCATGATGAATTAGTTGGCTACTCGGTTGTAAATACATTTAATAGCCAGCAAAGGTTTTAACCAAATCATTTCTTCAGTTTGAAATGATAACGGGTTCTAATAAAAACAGCTACTAAAAACACCAATACCAACCCTTCAGAAAAAAACTTTTCTGCATCTAACCAATCAGTAGGGCGATCTTTTAATAATGGGTCCATCAATAGTCCATGTATTAAAAACAACAATGCAGTTGCATAAGCAATTAAGTGAATATTTTTCCAGGTTCTAAAGCCTATATTTTTTCGAATGATTTTTTGTGAACTGATCAGTACAATCAAAAATCCATAAAAACTCAAAACGCCGATCAATACAATATTCGATTGCTTGGGTGCTTCCAATGGTTTCAATAAATGGATCAATGAAAAACCGCTTTCTTTATGTAAGAATAAAAAAAACAAATGCAACACAACAAAACAGATGGCGGTATAAGCTGTGAAGTTGTGGTAAGTAATGATCGGATATTTTTTTACCAGTGCGGGAAGCTTTTTCCAATAGCGGGTGTTTTTAAAATTCGTGCCCAAAAACATTCCCAAAATCACATTGAGTGTTAATGCACCACTAGCCACTAAACCCATCGAACCAGAGATATCTAAATACGAAATTTCAAACATATAGGAATTTTATCCAATCAAAAACGTGAAGTTAAATAAATGGTAAATAGGTGCAAAACCGACTATTTAAGCGGTATTTGCGCGTTTGCAAAGGGTTAGAAACAGTTTAATTAGGTGGGGCACTTTAAAAACCTTACCTTTGCGCTTTAATAATTTTATAATTTTACAATGGACACACAAATTCAAGGAACTGTAAAGTTCTTTAACGAAGAAAAAGGTTTTGGATTTATTAAGCATGATGATTCCAACAAAGAAACTTTTGTACATGCGAATGGCTTGATCGATCAGATCGAAGCAAACGACAAAGTGGTATTTGACGTACAAGAAGGACGCAAAGGATTGAATGCAGTTAACGTAAAACGTTTAAGTTAATTTTAACTTTCATACCTTACCTAAGGCCATCAGCGATAAGTTGGTGGCCTTATTTTTTATTAATTTATATTTGAATATTCATCTATTTTTTATTTATGTCAACTATTTTATCTCAGCTAGCCGAAACAAAGGCATTTATTCTTAGTAAAGTAAAATCAGAAGCAAGCGTAGGTATCATTTTAGGAAGTGGTCTTGGAAATTTAGCCAACGAAATAAAAACGGAGGTTTCTATTCCTTATTCAGAAATTCCTCATTTTCCGATAAGTACTGTAGAAGGTCATACAGGTAATCTCATTTTAGGAGAATTGAATGGTAAAAAAGTATGGGCAATGTCCGGAAGATTTCATTTCTACGAAGGATATACCGCACAACAAGTAGCTTATCCTGTTCGTGTGATGCATATGCTTGGTGTAAAAACTTTATTGCTATCTAATGCAGCAGGTGGAGTTAATACCAGTTTTAAAGTGGGAGACCTCATGATCATTAACGATCATATTAGTATGTTTGTAACCAACCCTTTATTGGGCAAAAATGAATCAGCTTTAGGAACCCGTTTTCCTGACATGAGTGAACCTTATTGTAAGGACTTGATCCAAAAGGCAAAATCGATTGCAACAGAACATAAAATTGATTTGAAGCAGGGAGTATATACAGGCGTTACAGGGCCTACATTCGAAACCAGGGCAGAGTATAAAATGATTCATATATTAGGTGGAGATGCAGTTGGAATGAGTACTGTTCAGGAAACCATTGCCGCTGTTCATTGCGGAATGAAAGTATTTGCCGTTAGTGTAATTACCGATCTAGGCATTCGCGAAGAAGACAATATTATTACTCATGAAGAAGTTTTACAGGCAGCAAAAGACGCTGAGCCTAAATTAACTTTATTATTCAGTGAGTTGGTAAATTTGGTTTCATAAAAGCAGTGGAAAATGAACCGCAGCAGTTGTATTAGATACTTATTATTCTTTTTGTTGCTTTGTGGCGATTTGATATTGGCAAATGCCCAAAGTGTACAACAATTGAGTAATTTTCAGAACGGTTCTTTTGGTTCTGGAGGAAGAGGTCCAACTGGAGGAGCTGGGAAAAAAGATTCTTTACAAAAACGGGATCGATTTGCTGATTCGATAACTATATTCTATCGTTACTTTGACTCCACACGAAACCGAACAATCGACTCTTCCATTAATGATTTCACTACCAGGTTTCCAATGCCATATACTTATCATCATTTAGGTAATTATGGAACTGCTGCACAATCTTTACTATTTAATCCATTGATGAAAGCAGGTTTTGATGCAGGCTTTCATCAATACGATATATATCAATTTAGTTTAGCCAATACTAAGTTTTATCAAACTACAAGACCCTATACAGAGTTAGCTTATGCATTAGGAAGTAAAGCAGAGCAGTTGATCGATTTAAAACATACACAGAATAGAAAAACGAATTTCAATTTTGGAATTGAATATCGGTTCAGTAATGCGCCTGGATTTTTAAAGAATCAGAATGTGAGTCATAATAATTTTAGGTTCACTTCTCATTATCAAACCAATAACAGGCGCTATGAATTTTTTCTGGTCTTACTTTCTAATAAAGCTGCTTCTTCAGAAAATGGGGGTTTAGTAAATATTAAACAACTGGATAGCCTGGCATTGAATAATCCTTATGAGCTGGAAACCAGAATGGGTAGGGTAGGAGCTGCCAATAGCAATCCATTCAATACTACAGTAACAACAGGAAATATTTATCGGGAAACAGATTTTTTATACCGTCATCATTATGATTTTGGTAAAAAAGATTCTATTGTAACAGATTCAGTAACGTATAAAATTTTCTATCCACGATTCCGTATAGAACATGATTTAAAAATCACCCAGCAGGAATTTCAGTTTTTTGATAACAATGTTGATGCAGGCAGATATAAAACTTATTTTAATTACACTGCAGTAACTGGCGTGAATATTAGTAATAGCGACAAATGGAACAATATCCAAAATGTGTTTAGTCTATTAACATTTCCAGATAAGAATAACCAAAGTCAATTTTTTAAGGCAAGTATTGCTTTACAGAATTTAAATGGACAATTTGATACAGCTAATATATCTAATACATCTAATTTCTATAATGTATATACCGCGGCAGAATATAGAAATAGAACCAGGAACCAGGTTTGGGATATCGAAGCCAATGGAAAGTTCTATATCAATGGATTGAATGCCGGGGACTATAGCGTCAATGGAAATATGAAAAGACTGTTGGGAAAAAACATAGGGTATCTGACCATTGGATTTCAAAATGTAAATCGATCACCTTCCTTTAATCTCAATCCTTTGAGTAGTTTTCCGTTGAAAAATAAACAAAATTTTTCCAAAGAAAACACCATTCGTTTATTTGTAAATTACGAGAATCCTAAAAAACGTTTCAAGTTTGGCGCAGAGTATTTTGCGGTAAACAACTTTATGTATTTCGATAGTTTTTATACAGCCAGGCAAGAAGCAACATTGTTTAATGTGTTGCATGTGTCGGCAGAAAAGATGTTCAAACTGGCTAAACACTGGAACTGGTATACCGAAGTGCACTTTCAGCAAACAACAGGAAACCCTCCAGTAAATATTCCTTTTTTCTTAACCAGAAATAGAATTGCATTCGAAGGTAATTTTTATACCAATTTATTTATTTCAACCGGGTTTGAAATAAGGTATCATTCTGGTTATAAGGCTGATAATTATAGCCCACAAATGGGCCAGTATTTTTTTCAGAATACCAACACCATCAATAATCGACCAGATGTAAATGCTTTTCTACATTTTAGGATCAAAAGCTTCAAAGGCTTTTTGAGAGTAGAGAACCTCAATACCTTAAATCTGGAAGCGGGTAATATTGGCTTCACCCAGCGCAATCTGATGGCAAATGATTATGTAGCACCCGGTCTGATGATGCGATTTGGGGTTTGGTGGAATTTTATCAATTAATGTGTAACTTTGTAGGGTGAAGCGCAGGATATCCATATTCATATTGGCGATATACCTTTTAGGTGCTACCGATGCGTATCAGCTATTAAAGCTTCCGTTATTCGTGCATCATTTTATCACTCATCACGAAGAGAACCCCAATTTATCTTTAGCTGGTTTTATCAAGATTCACTATTTAGACCCAGTAGTGATAGATGATGATTACGCGCAAGACATGCAATTGCCTTTTAAAACCCATGAAATTGACAGTTGCTTTGTAAGTGCAGTAACAATGCCTTTGCAAAAAATGTCAATCGAAGCCCCTTCGCTTCCTTTAGCAGTGATTACTTATTCAAGTATAGTTCAGACACGATATTATTACCAACCAATGGTGAATATCTTCCAGCCTCCCAAAGCAGTTTCTCTGCCATTATCTGCTTAATTTTCACCTGCTGTAAAGCAGCCATTGTTCATTTTTATATAATCAATCTTTTAGTTGTTGATTATTGCATTATCGTATACATATGCTAAATAAAATAATTAATTTTTCTATTCGGAATAAATTGATCGTATCGCTATTTATTCTCGCCCTCATTATTGGTGGTATTTATGCTGCCATGAAACTGCCGATTGATGCAGTGCCTGATATAACCAATAATCAAGTGTTGGTTATTACCAGTTCACCAGGATTAGGAGCACCTGATGTGGAGCGTTTTATTACAGTTCCTGTAGAGCAGGTTACCAGAAATATTCCTGGCATTAAAGAGCAAAGAAGTTTTTCTCGATTTGGTTTGAGTTTAGTAACCATCGTTTTCGACGATAAAACCGATGTGTATTGGGCAAGGCAACAAGTGAGTGAAAAACTGGTAACTGTTCAATCTCAAATTCCTGCTGGCATGGGTATTCCGGAGATGGGACCTGTAACAACAGGGTTGGGAGAAATATTTCAATATGTAATCAAAACAAAAAAAGGCTACGAGGGCAAATATAGTTTAACAGAGTTAAGATCTATTCAAGATTGGATTGTTCGAAAACAATTATTGGGTACCTCGGGAGTTGCAGATGTAAGCAGTTTTGGAGGTTCTGTAAAACAATATGAAGTAGCTGTTAAAACAGATCAGCTGAAAAGTTTCGGGCTATCCATTACCGATGTTTTCAATGCATTGGAAAACAACAATCAAAATGCAGGTGGATCCTATATAGAAAAAGGCCCCAATGTACTTTTCATTAGAACGGAAGGATTGGTAAAACAATTAGCAGACATAGAGAACATTGTTGTAAAAAGGGTGAATGGATCAATACCAGTATTGGTTAAAAATATTGCAGTTGTACAATTTGGAACTGCGGTAAGATATGGTGCAACTGTTTATGGTGCCGAAGGAGAAGTGCCAGGGGCAGTAGTGATGATGCTGAAAGGAGGCAACAGTAAAGAAGTGATTCATACTATCAAAGAAAAAATCAAGGAAATAGAAACCTCCTTACCTGAAGGAGTGATCATCGAACCATTTCTCGACAGAACTAAAATGGTAGACAATGCAATAGGAACTGTAAAGACCAATTTAATGGAGGGTGCATTGATTGTTGTTTTTGTACTGGTCCTTTTTTTAGGAAATTTCAGGGCCGGATTAATTGTTGCTTCTGTTATTCCATTGTCTTTGCTCTTTGCCGTTATCTTAATGAATCTGGCAGGTACCAGTGGAAACCTCATGAGTTTAGGAGCTTTGGATTTTGGATTATTGGTAGATGGTGGAGTGATCATAGTAGAAGCAGTATTGCACAAATTGCAGCATGGTATTCGGCATAAAACAGGATCTATTCTAAGTCAGGAAGAAATGGATTTAGAAGTAAGGGATAGTTCTTCTAAAATGATGAATGCAGCTGCATTTGGTCAAATCATCATCCTGGTAGTGTATTTGCCTGTATTGTCTTTACAGGGTATCGAAGGAAAGATGTTTCGTCCGATGGCAGAAACAGTTTCATTTGCCATCTTAGGAGCATTTGTTTTATCGCTGACCTATATTCCAATGATGAGCGCTTTGTTTTTGAGTAAGAAAACCAATTTGCCTGCCAGCTTCTCTGATAGAATGATGCAAAGTATCAACAGCTGGTATAAGCCGATTCTTAAAAAAATATTGACTATTCCAAGAACCATTGTAGGAGCTAGTTTTTTATTATTGATCATTGCAGGTTTTATCATGTCTACTTTGGGTGGTGAGTTTATTCCCAAACTGGAAGAAGGAGATTTTGCTGTTGATACCAGATTGTTAACAGGGTCTTCATTGTCTAATACGGTTGCCGCAACACAACGTACCGCAAAAGTCTTACTCGATTCATTTCCTGAAGTGAAGAAAGTAGTTTCAAAGATTGGTTCTGGAGAAATTCCAACAGATCCGATGCCTTTGGAAGCTGCCGATATGATGGTTATTTTAAAAGACAAAAGCGAATGGACGAGCGCTAAAACATTTGATGAGCTGGCGGAAAAAATGAGCTTAGCATTGCAACAAGTGCCTGGTGTAACTACTGGCTTTCAGTATCCTGTTCAGATGCGATTCAATGAATTAATGACAGGTGCCAGACAGGATGTAGTCTGTAAAATTTTTGGAGATGATTTAGATAGCTTGGCCATATTGGCTGAAAGAATGGGGGTATTGATCAATAAGGTAGATGGAGCAAAAGATCTCTATGTAGAAACAGTTACGGGAGTACCGCAAATAGTGATCAATTATAATCGTTCAGCCATTGCCAGATATGGTGCAACGGTGAATGAGATCAATCGTACTGTTCAAGCCGCGTATGCCGGAACAGCTGCCGGTGTTGTATTTGAAGGCGATCGTCGATTCGACCTTGTAGTTCGGTTAAACAATGAACAGAAAAATGATCTGTCTTATATTGGTAATTTAATGGTGGGTATTGCCGATGGTAAATCTGTACCATTGAATGAACTGGCAACCATCGAATTAAAAGAAGGCCCTTATCAAATTCAAAGAGAGGAAGCCAGAAGAAGAATCATGGTTGGTTTTAATGTGAGAGGAAGAGATGTTCAATCCATTGTAAAAGAATTGCAGGAAAAAGTAAATCAAAAAATAAAACTACCTGCTGGATATTCTATTACCTATGGTGGTCAATATGAAAACCTTCAAAAAGCAACATCTCGATTGGCCATTGCATTGCCGATTGCATTGTTATTGATTTTTGTGCTTTTGTATTTTGCATTTAACAAAATCAAATACGGCTTACTCATTTTTTCGGCTATACCATTATCTGCAACAGGCGGAATTTTTAGTTTATGGTTGCGCGGAATGCCATTTAGTATTTCAGCCGGGGTAGGGTTCATTGCTTTATTTGGAGTAGCTGTGTTAAATGGAATTGTACTCATTACAGAAATTGTACGATTAAGAACAACCGATTCTTCTGATGTGAAAGACATTATACTTCATGCAATCGAAATAAGAATGCGTCCTATTTTAATGACGGCTGCTGTGGCGTCTCTGGGATTTTTACCAATGGCAATCAGCAGTGGTGCTGGTGCAGAAGTGCAAAGACCATTGGCAACAGTAGTCATTGGAGGTTTGTTAACAGCCACTGTACTTACATTAATGGTATTGCCATGTTTGTATTTATTATTTGACAGAAGAAGTAAACAGATCAATATGAAAGCGTTGACCCTTATTGGAATAATGTGCCTTGGAACCATGTTGAATGCGCAGAAAAGCAGCATGAGTCAACCCATGCATTTAGAAGAGGTTTTACAAAGAGCCGTAGAACAAGCTCCTTCTTTAAAAGTAAATCGTTTACAAGAAAAGTACTACAGTTATTTGCCAGGCACAACTGGTGAAATACCTAAAACACAATTCAATACCGAGTTGGGAAATTATAATACGGCAGCATTCGATGCACGATTCAGCATTGTACAACCTTTGAATTCGGGCGCAATTAATAATCAACAGAAAAATGTTTTCGAAAAATTTTTGGCAACTGCTAAGGCAAATACACAGGTTCAAATAATGGATGTAAAAAGACTGGCAAGACAGCTCTATGTGCAGCTTCAATATATTCAGGCGAGCCAATTGCTTTTACAAAGCATTGATAGTATTTACGGGCAGTATTTAAAAATTGCGAGTCTGCGATTTGAAAAAGGGGAGACTAATCTGCTGGAAAAAATGTCACTGGATAATACGGTCATGCAAAATAGATTGTCCATCAATATGCAAGAATCCGAATTAAAAGCAGTACAAATGCAATTGGGTTTATTGATACAATCCGAATTGCCTGTTTTGGCTTTAGATCCATTAGAAGCAAAGACCAGATTATTCGATTCGGCACAATGGCGAAATAATCCATCTATTGCTTTGAGTCTGCAACAACAAGAAGTAGCTGAAGCCGAAACGGCATTGGCCAAGGCAAGGTTGAAGCCAGATTGGTTATTGGGTTATAATAATCAATCATTGAATGGTTGGCAAATGTTATCAGATCGATCAGAAAAATTATACAGTATGGGCAATCGATTCTCATCGGTTACCCTGGGTATGTCAATACCCGTTTTTAATAAGTCTCAAAAGCAAAAAGTCAATGCAGCCAAAGCCAATGAGGAAGTAGCCGCTGCGCAAACAACGGCAACCACCATCGGCCTACAATCTAAACTGGATAGAGCATGGCAGGAATATGAGAAATACAATAAGGCGATGATGTACTATCAGCAAACTGCGCTCAAGCAATCTGATATTATTATCAAAACCGCCAACTTGAGTTATCGAAATGGCCAGATCAATTATATTGAATGGGGTACATTATTGAATCAAGCCATCAATATTAAAACACAATATTTAGAAACACTTCGTCAGGTAAATTTAGCGGAGTCGGAATTACATTATTTATTGAATAATTAAATCATTATGAATAAAATCATCATTTTACTTTTGGCAGTAACAATTGGCAGTTGTACTTCAAAAAAGAAAGAAGAGGCAGTAAAACCAACTGCATTGGAGTCTTCTATAGTATCGTTATCAGGCCAGCAATTAAAGCAAGCCGAATTACAAATTAGTTTGGCTCAAACAAAAACATTGCATGAGACCATTTTAGTAAATGGCCTGGTGGACGTGCCCCCACAAAATATGGTATCAGTAAGTTTTCCATTGGGTGGTTATTTAAAGAAAACTCAGTTATTGCCAGGCATGAGTGTACGCAAAGGAGAAGTGATAGGGTTGATGGAAGACCAGAGTTATGTGCAATTACAACAGGACTATTTAGTTGACAAAGCAAAAATGGATTTTTTGTCTGCCGATTTAAAACGTCAGAAAGAGCTAAGCGATGCAGATGCAACAAGTAAAAAAAGCTACCAGCAAGTGTTGAGTGATTATACCATGACGCAAGTGATGCTCAAAAGTTTGGAAGAGAAATTAAAAATCATTGGCATTGATCCAGCACAATTAACAGTGAATAATATTTCTAGAACGGTTTCTTTAAGAGCGCCAATTGATGGCTTTGTAACCAAAGTAAATGTGAATATTGGCAAGTTTGTGAATCCTGCAGATGTTTTATTTGAATTGGTAAATCCCGATGATATTCATGCAGCATTAAATGTATTTGAAAAAGATATGGCATTGATTCAAAAAGGCATGAAAGGTACAGTGGCTTTATCGAATAATCCGGGTAAAAAATATGAAGTGGAAGTATTGCTCAGTACCAAAAATATCAATGAAGAAAGAACTGGTTTGGTGCATTGTCATTTTGAAAATCCCAGCCACGATCTATTGCCAGGTATGTTCTTGAATGGAAGTTTCGATTTAGCAGCTGCCGCTACTAAAGTGTTACCAGAAGAATCTGTTGTAAGGTTTGAGGGCAAAGAATATGTATTTATAGCCAAAGACTCCAGTCATTTTGAAATGGTAGAAGTACAAACTGGCACAAAGCAAGAAGGATTTGTTTCTATCAAACCTATGGTTACCGTTAATTGGGAGAATACACAATTTGTTACCAGAAATAGTTATCGCCTATTAGGTATGCTTAAAAACAAGGCAGAAGAATAAAAAAAAGCTACGAAGAATAATTACGATTTTATAAAAGAATCGAGCGGAGCTTCAATTCCGTAGAAGCTTGCCAGCTTTTGAATCACTTCTTCAACAACTGCGTCCGGACAGCTCGCACCACTGGTCATTAAAATGCGCAGCGGCGTTTTTGTAGGAAGAAACTGGTTGATTTGTGTTAATGCTTTTGTTTGCCAGTTGCAATGGATGATACTATTTTGATCGATGATCTTATCAGGAGCATCAATAAAATAAGTGGGTAATTTGGCTTCGCATAATTCCACCAAATGCGAGCTGTTACTGCTGTTATGACCACCTACTACAATGGCCAGATCAGCAGGCGTTTCGAGCATTCCTGTTACGGCAGACTGATTGTCGTTGGTAGCATAACACAAAGTGTCTCTTGTGTCTGCAAAACGTTCGCTAATGGTCGTATTATTGAGTTGAAAATGTTCTTGTATAATATTTTTCAAATAATCAGAGATGGCTTGAGTATCGGTAGCTAATTGAGTAGTTTGATTCACTACGCCAATTTTTTGCAAATCAGTTTCGATATTAAACCCTTCAGAATAGTTTCCTTTGAATTCGGAATAAAATAATTCAGCGGGTTTTTCTCCAGTGATATATTTAGCCAATTCAATGGTGTCTTTCATGTCGTTCACAATGACTGTTGGTGTATTGGCTGAAGCATGAGAGAAAGTGGCCCTTGTTTCTTCGTGTTTAGGTTTGCCATGAACTACTACACTATATCCTTTCTGCGCAATTTGTTCGCTGCGATTCCATACTTTTTCAACAAATGGGCAAGTGGTATTGTATTTTTCAATGGCGATCCCTTTTTGCAGGAGTAATTTTTCTATTTCAAGTGTAGTGCCAAATGCCGGAATAATCACCACATCATCCGCATTGATCTGATCGAATGGAATAATTTGTTTGCCATATGTGTCTTGAAGAAAACTCACCCCACGAGCAATTAAATCGGCATTAACCTGAGGGTTATGAATCATTTCGCTCAATAAATAAATTTTCTTGCCAGGGTTTTGATCGATTGTATTGAAGGCGATTTCGATGGCATTTTCTACCCCATAACAAAATCCAAAATGGCGGGCTAAATAAATATGAATAGGCCCCATATCTAAAAGGGTGGGGGTAAAGTCTTTTTTTAATTTATCCGCTGCTTTTCTTTGTTCCTTAATCTTACTGATTAAATTACTTCTGTATATATTAGGTATGCTGAATTGTTTCATTGCTTATTTAAACAACGAAGGTACTGAATTGTTGTTGATTAATTTATGTAGCAGATTGCTCACTTCAGTACCTCTCAAATCTTTAGCAATAATTTTGCCACTTGGATCGATCAGAAAACTAAGGGGAATGCCTTTTCCCACAATATTAAAAAGTTGCGCTATTTCTCCTCCATAAAATTTAAAATCACAAGTTTGAATCCAAGGAAGTTGATCTTTTTGAATAGCATTTAGCCAATCATTTTTTTGGTTCAACTGATCTATAGATACACCTATAATTTCGAATCCTTTTTTGTGAAATGTTTCATACGCTTCTTTTAAAAAAGGGTGTTCTTCCCTGCAGGGGACACACCAGGAGGCCCAAAAATCAATTAGCACATATTTTCCTCTAAATGAATTAATGTGCATTTTATTGTTTTTGTTATCTGTAAATGTGAAATCAGGTACAGTAGCTCCTATTGCTATTTTTTCTTCAGATTCTATGTATTTGATCGCTTGTCTTGCATTGTATGATTTCTTTACATCGTCTGATAATAATCGGTAATAGAATAAAGATGTATCAATTGAAGCTGTATGAATTAGCTGATATAAAACATAACTGCTTACATAAGAAGATGGGTTTTCTTTAATGAATTTTGATTCTTGATATATTTGTTCAGTGAAGAACTTCGATTTTAAAATTTCTTCTAAACTGTCTTTTTGTTTTTGATTCCATGTACTTGAAACAAACTGCAATTGTTTTTTTAAATCATTACGATAAATATTTAATTGAGCAGTAACAGTATTATAACGCACAAATTCTTTTTGTGTTTTAGAGCCAACTAGTTGGAAGTTTTTAAATTGGTCAACTGTAAACAACCCTTCCATAGTTGTGGGTTCTATATAGAATTCAGCATAATTATTTTCATCAACCCTTCTTGATTTTACATTTCCTGTTAAATCTGCCAGTGTAGGTTCGATAATATTCCCTTCAAATTTGAATTCGCCTTTTATTAGTTTACAGCTATCCTTTTTATATTCATCAGAACTATTGCGGTACGATAATATTAATATGCCTGTGTCTTGGCCAATTACTTTTCCTGTAAAAATGAATTTTTTTGTTTTATCATTATGTTGTGCATTAATGAATGTTGAGAATCCGAAGAATAGGAAGCATAAGAAGATGCGTGTTGAGAATGTTTTGAGCTTATTAGGATAATGAGCTTCATCTACACTTGAAACTGTCATATTCAATATTTAGTTATGCTGAATTTATTACAGATTCATTTTTGATTCAATTCCATAAAAAGGCAAATTTATTTTTTACTTTATGATCGTATTCAACCTACCCCAAAGCTCATTGTCAAAGCTAGATACAGCAAACTGAACCGTACCAGCTGATTCGCCCATACGAATGACCACCAATTTTTGAGAAGGAACAACATATATTTTCTGGTCATTCTTTCCTAAAGCAGCATACATTTCAGCGGGAGCATTGGGAATCATTGAACCAGGAAAAACGATTTGTAAAGTGGGTACCATGGCACTTGCTTTTCCATTCAACCATGTTAGATAGCCATAGCTGAGGTTGAGGTTTTGGGAACTATTGATCTGGTTATTGATATAATTAGTATCGCTAAGAATTGATGTTTGGTCCCATTTTCCTTTGTTGAGCATTAATAAACCAAACCTGGCCATACTTCTTGCATTGCTGAAAAATACATTGTTGGAATTAGGAGATTTTAGCCAAAATCCATTCATGCCAATTCTGTCCCTGATTTTTTGCTGAAAGTAATTGTTGAAATTGGTGCCACTGGCTGTTTCAATTACTTTATCGAGAAGGGTGTATGCAGCATTATGATAAGCCCATCTGTTTCCAGCATCTGCTTTATAAACAAGACAAGCTGGCAAAGTGCAATCGCTATCAGTCACTCCATCATCTAATCCGGATGTCATGGTGAGTTGATGACGAACTGTTATTAAGTTTTCTTTTGCTAAAGGAGCAGAGCTGAATCCAGCTCCAAGGTATTGATTGGATCGGTTATTGATATTCAGCAAACCTTCTTGTTGAGCAATACCAACTAAATAGGCAGTCATTGTTTTTCCTGCAGATGCCCAATACCAACTACTGTCTCTGGTAAATGTTCCAAAATACCTTTCTACAACTATTTTCCCATTTTTTAGGATGATGAATGCTTTGCTGTTTTTAGTTCCTAAATAAGCATATAAATTATTTAATTCGGTTTCATTCCAGCCAAGAGAAGCAGGAGTGGTGTTTTGCCAATCTATTCCTGTTGTAGGTGGAAAATAAAGCGGATCGTTTGAATTAATTGGAGGAGTGGTATTGACAGGTTCAGTCGTATTTTTTTTACAAGCAACCAGAAAAATAATCATTAGGAAAGTAGCCAATAATTTCATTTTCATGCTTTTGTTTATTTGACTTAGATGGTTGTTGGAAGTTTAACGCTCAATTAATATTTTTCGATGCTCAATAATTCAAAAAATTCCTTTTCTTCCAATTCCTTTACTTCCCCGGGTTGCAAATTACCTAATTCCAGGTTTTCAATGCTCATTCTCACCAACCGTTTTACTTTATGGCCAATGGCTTTCACCATTTTTCTTACTTGGTGAAATTTTCCTTCGGTTAAACTGATGCGCAGCCAGGTATAATCAATATGCTCGGTCATTATATAGGGGGAATTGAAATTGAAAGGAGGCTCGGCAACAATTTCGGCTTTGCAAGAACTCATATAGGTTGCACCATTTTCAATCACCAATGTTACTCCATTTTGCAATCGTGCTATATTTTCTGGGCTCACTTGCTTATTGACCAATACCAAATACACTCTTTCGTGAGGCTTTTCTCCCTGAAATAATAATTTGGTCACTTTTTTATTGGTCGTTAAAATCAACAATCCTTCTGATAGATTGTCTAATCTGCCAATGGCATGTGTGCCTTCCGGAAAATCAAAATCAATATCGCCCAGCAGATTCACGTCATGGCTGCTCACAAATTGCGAGACCATATTGTATGGTTTGTTCAGTATAAAATATCTATGCGCAGGCAAACTCATCTTTCATCTTTCATCTTTCTTCTTTCATCTTTCTTCTCTCTTAATCTCGTCCTACCAACGGAAACAACAAATTAACAGTAGTTCCTTCGTTCACAATACTTTCAATTTCAATTGAACCATTTTGCATATTCATAAAATCTTTACAGAGCACCAGACCAAGGCCAATTCCTTTTTCGTTGTCTGTACCAAAAGTGGAGAAGGTAACATCGTCTCTAAACAGTTTTTCCAGATTTTCAGTGCTAATGCCAAGGCCTGTATCTTTAATAATAATGAAAGCATTTCTTTTATTTCGCATGGTATAGATCTCTATATTACCGGCTTCTTTAGTGAACTTAATAGCATTCGATAACACATTGCGAATAATAAAAGCAGTCATATTTTTATCGGCCCAAACCAATTGGTTGTGTAATTTGGTATTGATGGTTATTTTTTTATTCGTAGCACTTTGTCGAAGAATATCTACCGTATCATTAATGGATTTAGAAAGATCAATGGGTTCAAGAGATGCATGCACTTCACCGGTTTGAGACCTCGACCATAACAATAATCCATCCAGCATCTCCACCACTTTTTTTACATGGATATTTAAGTTAGTCGATACAAATTCAATTTCAGTTTCTGTAAAGCTGTTGAAATTTTCTTTGTAATAATCCAGGAAACTTATAATACTCGAAAGGGGAGCGCGCATGTCATGAGAAATGATCGACAAAAATTTATCTTTTTGTGAATTGGTTTTTCTCAGGCTTTCTTGGTTATTGATTAATTCGGTATTTTTTAAAGAAAGAATATTGTTTTTGTTTTGAATGATGCTAATACTCCTCCTTATTTTACGAATAGATAAATTAAAATTTTTAGTCAGTTCACCAATTTCATCTGCTCTGTATGGATCAATAAATCTGGGGTTGATATCTTCTTTAAATTGTGTTGCAACTACTTCTTTAATAGCGTTGTTAAGTCTTACTATTGGTTTGGTAATTTCAACAGCTAACACATAACTCATTAAAATGCCTACAATAAAAGTGACCGCAATCAAGCCAATGAAAATCCAGTTGAGTACCTGTAAATCTTCCTGATAAATTCGTTTAATGGTATCGATCGTAATTTTAATTTGCAGATCGGTTTTTTTACTTTGTTCTGCTAATTCATTGCTCAATCCAGTTTCTTTGGTCTGACCTATAATTCTTTCTAAAGCAACAATTCTGGCAAAATTATTTTTATAGGAACCCAATATAATTAGCGTGCTGGGGCTGGTAGCATAGGACTTCATTGCTTTTGATGCAATAGTGTCGAAGCGTTCAGCAGCTTGTTTATCTTTATGTAAAAAATAATTGATTTCCTGTTGTTTCAATTCTTCTAAAATAGAAGGATTGATCAGGTTATTCGATTTTAATTCCTGGGTATAGTTTTGCAAGCTTCCAATTAATCCCAATTTTCCAAAGCCCAGTTGTTTTACCGAATCAATCATCTGAACAAATAATTCGTCTTGGGCATGAATGTCTTTGGTGATGGTAATTATTTGTTCATTCAGGGCTTGTTTACTGGTAATTTTTTGTTGATTGATCTGTGCAATATTTTCATCGATCTGTCTTAAGATCATTCGATAACGGCTGATTGCCTCGCTATTGCCGGTTCTAAAAAAATCTTCATTCAATCGTTCATTCAATAAGAAATCTTGTTTTGCTTCATTTTGTTGTTGCACTTTAATGCGGATATCTTCCGTTTTATCCAGCAAAAACTCTACGGCACTTCGCTTATTATTTACAGTAACGGTAACATAAATAATGGTTACAGTTACGAGCAATATCAGAAAATGCGAAAAAAACAGTTTATTTCTGATACTCAGTCGTTGAAAAGGGTTTTTCATCATTTCTTTTTCAAACAGATTGGGTTGATTGAATTATTCAAGCACAAGATACTTAGTTTTGCAGCATGCATTATGTTTCGGTAGAAGGGTTAACCAAAAGCTATGGTATTAATCCACTTTTTAGCAATATTTCATTCCATATCAACGAGGGAGACAAAATAGCCCTGATAGCCCGAAATGGCATCGGAAAGTCAACCCTGTTGCGTATTTTAACAGGAAAGGAAACCCCTGACTCAGGAAAATCCTGGGTACATAAAGATGTAACTGTAGCACTTTTTGAGCAGGATCCTCAATTCGAAGAAGGGAAATCGGTCTTGGAAAATATTTTTGAGCTCAATCATCCCATCATCAATGCCATCAAGAAATACGAAGTGGCCATTGAAGAAGAAGATGCCGATGGTATTACCGAGGGTATTGAAGCCATGGACAATCTGAATGCCTGGGATTTCGAAACCAAAGTGCACCAGATTTTGGATAAATTGAATATTCATCACCTGACCAATCCGGTGAAAGAGTTGAGTGGTGGTCAGAGAAAAAGGGTAGCATTGGCCAAGACCTTGATCAATATTGGGTTTTCGCACCAGCATACCTTTCTCATGATGGATGAACCTACCAATCATTTGGATGTAGAAATGATTGAGTGGTTAGAGAATTATTTGAATCAGGAAAAAGTAACGCTTCTTTTGGTAAGCCATGACCGTTATTTCCTGGATGCTGTTTGCGATGAAATATGGGAATTAGAAAGAGAGAAGCTTTATACATATCAAGGCGATTATGAGCAGTATATGGAGCAGAAAGCCGCTCGCTTAGAAAGTGAACAGGCAAGTATCGATAAAGCCAAAAATACCTATCGAAAAGAATTGGAATGGATGCGCAAGCAACCAAAAGCAAGAACTACCAAAAGCAAGAGCCGTCAGGATAATTTTTATGAAGTAGAAGCGAGAGCAAAACAAAAAATAGAAGATACCCAGCTGCAATTAGAAGTGAAAATGAGTAGGTTGGGAGGGAAGGTAGTAGAGATGAAAAAAGTGTACAAATCATTCAATGATCTGCCCATTTTAAAAGGCTTTGAATACACATTTAGCAAAGGAGAGCGAGTTGGAATTGTTGGAAAAAATGGTGTGGGAAAATCTACTTTTCTCAACATGTTGCAATTATTAGAACCAGCTGATAGTGGTAAAATTGATGTGGGCGATACAGTTTTGTTTGGCAATTTTTCTCAACAGGGATTGGTGATCAAAGAAGACATGCGTGTGATCGAATATGTGAAAACATTTGCAGAGAATTTTCCTTTGGCCAATGGTGGAAGCTTGAGTGCTGCACAATTTTTAGAATTATTTTTATTTACTCCTGACAAACAATACACCTATTTATCTGCATTGAGTGGAGGCGAAAAAAAGCGATTGCAATTGTTAACAGTGCTGTTTCGCAATCCCAATTTTTTAATACTCGATGAGCCCACCAATGATTTGGACTTACCTACATTGGCTGTATTAGAAAACTTTTTAAGTGATTATCCGGGATGTATTTTAATTGTTTCACACGATCGTTATTTCATGGATCGATTGGTAGACCATTTATTTGTTTTTGAAGGAAACGGAGAAATACGTGATTTCCCTGGAAACTATACCCAGTATAGAATCTGGCAGAAAGACAATGAGAAATTAGCCAATAAATGGGATGTGCTCGAAGCAGGAAAACGCAAAGGAGCAACCACTGAAAGTATTGTGATGAATGAGCAGCCGAAAACAGCGCCATCTGCATCTGCATCTACAAAAAGGGCATTGACATTTAAGGAGAAAAGAGAGTTTGAACAACTCGAAAAAGACATGCCTGAATTAGAAAAAGAAAAGCAATCACTTACACTTGAAATGAGCACCGGAACATTAGCGTTCGATGCCATTCAAAAAATAAGTGATCGCCTTATTGTTATAACCAGTCAATTAGAAGAAAAAGAACTGCGTTGGTTAGAACTCAGTGAGCTCGTTTAATCTTTTCGTTTATACAGCTTAAATAAAACTGATCAATTCCACATCAAAAATCAATGTGCTATTCGGTCCTATTTGTGCACTTACCTGACGATCTCCATATCCTAAATGTGGAGGAATAAAAAAGCGCCATTTGCTACCAGTAGGCATTAATTGTAAACCTTCGGTCCAACCTTTAATTACCATATTCAATGGGAAAGAAGCTGGCTTGCCTCTTTGTACAGAGCTATCAAAAATAGTTCCGTCAATTAAAGTGCCATGGTAATGACAAGTTACCTCGTTATGTGCTGTTGGTTTTTGTCCAACACCTGCAGTCAATACTTCATATTGTAAACCACTAGGCAATTCAGTAACGCCTTCTTTGGTTTTATTGGCAGCTAAAAAATCTTGACCTGCTTTTAAATTAGCAGCGGCTTTTTCTGCTTTTATTTGAGCCAATTGATCAGATACACCCATAATTTAATTTTTTGCAAAAGTATAGCTTTCAATCCTTAGTTTTGCAGCGGCAGGTCTCGCACGACCAGCTCCTGCTGAACTTCCCCAGGGCAGGAATGCAGCAAGGATAAGCGGTTGTAGCGGTGCGATGTGAGTAGCCTGCCATTTTTTACCCCCTTCCCCCTAAAGGGGGAAAAGGAGTAAACTAAATTTACGATATAAAATACCCTCAAAGTTTTTACCATGAAGTTTTTCATCGACACTGGCAATCTTTCACAAATTAAAGAAGCAAATGATCTAGGCATTTTGGATGGTGTTACCACTAATCCGTCATTAATGGCCAAAGAAGGCATTAAGGGCGAAGAAGCCATTGCCAATCATTACAAGACCATTTGTGATTTAGTGGATGGAGACGTTAGTGCAGAAGTACTTTCTACTGATTTTGCTACAATGGTAGAAGAAGGGAAGAAATTAGCCGCTATTCACCCAAATATTGTGGTGAAAGTGCCTATTATTAAAGACGGCATTAAAGCCATCAAATGGTTTACCGACAATGGTATCAGAACCAATTGTACATTGATATTTTCAGCTGGTCAGGCAATTTTAGCAGCAAAAGCAGGCGCATCTTATGTGTCTCCTTTCATTGGTAGAATTGATGATAGTGGTTGGGATGGCATGGAATTGATCGGTCAATTGCGTCATATTTTTGATGTGCAACAATACAAAACAGAGATATTAGCCGCTTCTATCAGAAATCCTTTACACATTATTAAAGCTGCAGAGTTAGGCGCAGACATTTGTACTTGTCCTTTAGATTCTATTTTAGGAATGCTCAAACATCCATTAACAGATATTGGATTGGCCAAATTCTTAGAAGACGCTAAAAAAATGTAGTTGACATTATTCGATTCTTTCCACGATTCGAGCATCAACCTATTACCCAAAGATGGGGAAGTGAATTATTTTGGCACCATCTTTTCCAAAAAAGAAGCGGATCTTTTTTACCAGGAGTTATTCCATAACATCGAATGGAAAAATGACGAAGCCGTTATTTTCGGCAAGCATTTTATTACCAAACGAAAAGTAGCCTGGTATGGCGACCAGCCATTCGAATACAGTTATTCCAATAAAACAAAAATTGCATTGCCTTGGACAGATGCGTTGAAAAACATTAAATCCATTGCAGAAGCCAAAACCCAGGAAACCTATAATTCTTGTTTGCTCAATTTATACCATGATGGCAAAGAGGGGATGGCCTGGCATAGCGATGGAGAAAAAGATTTAAAAAAGAATGGAGCAATAGCCTCTTTAAGTTTTGGGGCAGTCAGAAATTTCGGATTCAAACATAAAGCAGATCAGTCCAAAATAATGCTTCAATTAGAACATGGTTCCTTATTGGTAATGAAAGGCACCACACAGACCCATTGGCTGCACCGACTTCCTCCCAGCACAAAAATTACTTCCCCAAGAATCAACCTCACTTTTAGAACAATTATTCATTAATTGTTTGTCCTTAATTATAAAGGCATTTATATATATTAATTATATATACTTTATAGCCATTCTGTTTATTTTTTAACAGTTTTTAACTTTTTTTTGAGCATTTTAACATTTCTTTTTATATTCAGTTTGAAATTGCTATTCTGTCACCCAAAATTTAAACTAAAGCACATGAGAAAAATCTTGACTAGCTTGTTGCTAGCAATGGTGTTTTTTACCATTGCAGCTAAGGCTCAGAATCTGACGTTCTCCGGTAAGATAACCGATGCCAAGGGAGATCCTATTCCTTCAGTATCAGTTACCATTAAAGGGAAAAAAACCTTAGGAACTGCTACGGATGCCAAAGGAAATTTCAAAATTCCTGCAACAAAAGGCGATGTATTGGTTTTTACCAGCCTTAATTTTACTCCAAAAGAAATCACGGTTGGAACAAATACAACTGTTAATGTTTCTTTAGAAAGTTCAGAAGCTGCATTGGCAGAAGTGGTAGTAACAGCAATGGGTATCAAGCGTTCTGAAAAAGCAATCGGTTATGCGGTATCTAAAGTAGATCCGGGTACGCTTTTACAAAAATCAGAACCCAATATCTTGAATGCACTGGCAGGTAAAGTACCGGGTGTAGATATCAGATCAGGTCAAGGAGCGCCAGGAGCGGCTTCTCGTATACAAATTAGAGGTGTATCTTCTTTTAATGGCGGGGAACCTTTGATTGTGGTTGATGGAATTCCATACAGTAATAATCTAGTGAATACATCCAATCCATTTGCAGGTGGAGGTACTTATGGTTCTGGTATAGGAAACCTAGATCCCAACGATATCGAATCGATGAACGTACTGAAAGGTGCAGCCGCATCTTCTTTATATGGTTCACGTGCAGCAAATGGTGTGGTATTGATTACTACTAAATCTGGTGCACCTAAAAAAGGAGCAAAATCATTGAACGTTACTTATAGAGCAGGATATAGCACCGAAAAAATTGCTGATATTCCTACTTTCCAAAACTCATATGGAGCAGGTGCTAATTTCAGAACCCAGTCTTCTAATGGATCTTGGGGAGCAAAATTTGGTAAAGGAGTTATTTATGACGCAAACGGTTTGGTAATTGGTACTTCTGCTTCAGGTATTGATTCTATTCCTGCAACAACCTGGGCTACCATGTTTGCATCATACCCTGAATTATTTCCTAATGGTCGTTTAGCTTATAAAGCTGTTCCTGATAATGTATCTTCTTTATTTAATACAGGAAACCTAATTGAAAATTCCATTGGTTTAAATGGTGGGGAAGGAAATACCATTTTTAATGCAACACTTTCAAGAGTAGATCAAAAAGGATATATCACCAATTCAAGCTATACTAAAAACAATATTAGTGTGGGTGGTCAAACTGCAGTGGGTAATCTTACAGTGGGCGCTAACATTGCTTATTCTAGAAGCAAACAAATTGGTGGTTTCATTGGTCAGGCTCAAAGTTTTATTTCTCAGTGGGGTCGTACCTATACAATGGCCAGAAACTGGGACATCACTGGTTGGCCTTCTGAAAATAGAGCTGGTCAACAAATTGGTTTTAATGACGGGCAATATACCAATCCTGTTTGGGGAGCTCAAAACAATGTAATTACTTCTATCGATGATCGTATTGTTGCCAATTTAAGAGCTACTTATAAATTCAGCAATAGACTTAAACTCGATGTGAATGCCGGGGTGAATAGTTATGCATTATACAGAGATCAGATCATTAATAAATCTTCATTAGGTAGTGCAGATAATTTATTGGGTACTTTAACTAAAGTAGTCAATAGAACACAAGAGATACAAGCAAAAATTGCTTTGTCTTACAACAATCCAAAAATATTCAAAGACTTCAGCCTGGATGTAAACTTAGCGAGTGACGTGAACTCTAGGATCGGAAGTGCTACTACAGATTTTGGAGTGGATTTTGTAATTCCTAATTTATTTAACCTTACCAATACACGTCGTCAAAGCTTTAGTGGAGATACTAAGAGCAATAGAAGATTAGTAGGTGTTTTTGCAGACGCATCAATTGGTTATAAAGGATTTGCTTACTTAAACTTAACAGGAAGAACAGATCTTACTTCTACACTTCCTTATCAGAACGCAAAATATTTTTATCCGGGTATTTCTGGATCACTTGTATGGACAGATGCTTTCAATCTAAAATCTAAATGGTTAGATTATGGAAAAGTGAGAGTTGGTTATGCAAAAGTGGGTAATGATGCTGCTCCACAAAATGGAGAACCAATCTTTAACTTGAATGCTTTAGGATTCTTAGGACAGCCGCTTGCAACCAGAGGTGGTGCAACATTCGATCCAAACCTTACTCCGGAGTTTACTACAGAATTAGAAATTGGTACAGAAGCTAAGTTCTTTAAAAATAGATTGGGCTTTGAATTTACCTGGTACGATAAAATATCTACCGATTTAATTTATGCCATTAATTTGCCTGTAACGAGCGGTTATACATCATTCTTCACCAACCTCGGTGAAATACAAAACACCGGTATTGAATTTGCTTTAGATGTAAAACCAATTGTAAACAAAAATTTTGAATGGAATATTAGAGGAATTTTTACCAGGAATATTAACATGGTTAACAGATTGGTACAAGGCCTTACCAGAGATCAGCTGGGTGGATTTAACTGGATTGAACCAGGTTTTCCTTATGGTTATTTAAGAGGTTCCTATTCTGCAAGAACACCTGAAGGGGAGTTATTGATCAGTCCTGTTTCAGGTATGCCATTTTTAGATCCTAACCCAGGCATGGTAGGTAATCCAAATGCGGATTATAAGTTAGGTATCACCAATACGTTCTCTTATAAAGGATTTCAGTTGAGTGTACTTTGGGATATGACCAAAGGAGGTGCTTTCTATTCTGAAACCATTAGTGGTATGTTAGGTAGAGGCGTAACAAAAGACACAGAAGACAGAGAAAAGAATCGTGTGATCACTGGTGTTTATGGAAACGTTACACCTGTTACAGGTGCAGATGGTTTGAACAGGTATACCCCTATTTTAGTGGGTGGAAAAACAGTGCCTAACCAAACTAAAGTTACTACAAATGATTTATTTTTTACTGCTGGTACTGGAGCAAGTTTTGCAACCAATGGAGCATTTGAATATGCAGTATTTGATGGAACTGTTTACAGATTGAGAGAAGTAGTGTTAGGGTATACATTGCCAATGGCTTTTGTACGAAAACTTAGATTATCAAATGTTACTTTATCACTTACTGGTCGTAACCTTTGGTTCTTAGCTCCTAACGTGCCTAAGTACATGAATTTTGATCCGGATATTAACTCAGTTGTAGGAAGTGGAACACAAGGTGTTGAAACTGGTGGTGCTCCAAGTTCTAAAAGATTCGGTATCAATTTAAATGTAACATTCTAAATAACATCATTTAAAACTTCAATTATGAAAAGGAAATATTTTATATACACTTTTGCAGCGCTAACGGTTCTTTCCTTGATAGGGACCGGCTGTAAGAAGTTTCTGGATGTAAATAAAAACCTCAATAGTCCTACGCCTTCCTCTGTGCAGTTATCTTTTGTATTGAGTGCTGCAGAGCGCAATATTGCCAACAATATGGCACTGGGAACTGGTCTGGGAAATACAATGGCTGTTTATACCCACTCATTAACTGGCCGTGTTGGTGCAGACAGATATGGTGCTGGTGCAGCAGGATGGGATGGTTTATACGGAGCGTTGGCCAACTTGAATGTTATTATTGAAAGAGGAACTGCTGAAAAACGTTTTCGTTATGTTGGTATAGCTAAAATTTTAAAAGCTTATACTTTCAGTATACTGGTAGATGTTTATGGTGATGTTCCATTCTCTGATTTCGATCAATTTCTTACAGGTTCTTATCAACCAAAATTTGATAAAGGAGCTACTATTTATCCTAAATTATTGGCTTTATTAGATGAGGGGATGGCGGATTTAATTAATCCTGCAGTTAACCCTTCAGTTCCAGGAGCCGACGATTATATCTATAAAGGAAATGTAACTAACTGGAGAAAAGCAGCGAATACCATTAAGTTGAAATTGTATACTCAGGTTAGACGTGTGCAAAATGTACAAGCAGAAGTAACAGCTTTACTAGCTACACCAGCAAATCTCATTAGTTCTCAAGCAGAGAGTTTCATGTTGCCTTATGGACCAATTGGCGCCACTGATGACAGACATCCTGCATTTGGCGATTACAATGCAACACAGAGAGGTGGTCAGCTTTTCAGCCCATGGATGTATGAAATCATGAAAGGGGTGAATCCAAATATTTTAACAGGAGTATCTGATCCAAGGATTCCTTATTATATCTATAACCAAAAAACACCTATTGGTGGTTCAAACGGAGTGCCTGAAAACTGTACAGAATATCGTGATGGTGGATTCATTACTATTGTGTTTGGTTCTGCTGGTCCGTGTAGAGATGGTTCAAATAGTCAGACCTATTCTCTTTTAGGAATATATCCGGCTGGAGGTCGCTTTGATGTTGGTGCAGGAATTTCAATCAACACAATCGGGCCACAAAACGCTGGAACCGGTGCACTGCCTCATCAATTTTTAACTTTTGCAGATCGTTTATACTTAGAAGCTGAGTTGATCAATGTGGGACTTGTTGCTGGAGATGCCAGAGCAGTATTTAGCAGAGCAATGGATGAATCTTTTGCACAGGTAGACAATATCATTGTCAACTTTGTAAAACCTACTTCAGCAGGTGCTTCACAAACAGTTCCATTGATTGCTACTTTACCTGCTACCACTGCGTATAAAGCTGGTGTATTAGCAGCCTATGATTTAGGTAATACAGCTAAAAAGTTAGAATATATCATTACTGAAAAATGGATTAATAGAATTGAAAATCCAATTGATAACTATACCGATTACAGAAGAACTGGTTATCCGGTTTTATTTGCCCCAGCTCCAGAAGGAACAGTTTCTAGTGTACAACCTCCTAATGGACCAGCAATACCTGTAAACAACGATAGAAAATATCCTTGGTCATTGCCGTTTAACTTAACTGAGATCCAATTAAACTCCAATGCGCCACCACAAAAAGTTCCTGAATCCTTTAAAGTATTCTGGCAACCTTAATCGATCATCAATTCATTAAAACTTCAGATTATGAAATTCAACAAAATTACTTTATTCATAGCATTAACTTTCTGCAGTGTTATCGCTTTTACAGGATGCTCAAAAGATGATGGTGCAATTAAGAGTAGAATAGCCATCGAAGATGTACCTGTTGTTACAACCAATTTTGAAACTGGTGCAAGTAATGTATTAAGTACTACTATACCAGTCACTACGCTCAGTACCTTTCAGGGCAAGTTTGTAATTAAATTATTTTTTCCTGATGCAGTTGCTCCTACAAAAATTGAAGTTGCTGTAAGAAAGAATAGTATAGCCACAATTACAGGTACCGTGAATAACAACAACGTAAAAATTTTCAAATTGGATGTAACTACTTTGCCTGCTACCTTTAGTGTAACAGCGGCAGAATTAGCCACTTTGTTTGGAACCAATGTTGTAACAAATGATGCATATGATTTTGCACCTAATATTTATGTTGGTACAAAAAAATACGAAGCATTTCCTGCTGTTGGAGCAGGGGCTGGCTCTGGTGTAATTGGAATGAACACTATCGGATTTGGAGAATTTGTACGCTATTACTTTAAGTAAAAGATAAGTGGTTTCAATTCAAATAAAAAAGTCCCGAATTTTTCGGGACTTTTTATTTTTTTTAACCTTATTTTTTCAGAGCTACTTTACAGTTGTAAAACATAAAAGCCCACTTATTGGATTCTGCTTTGATTACCTGATCGGTAGACATGCCAGCTCCATGACCCGCTTTCGTTTCAATACTGATTAAAACAGGATTTTCACCTTTATGCTTCTCTTGCATATTGGCTGCAAATTTAAAAGAGTGAGCAGGTACTACTCGATCATCATGATCTGCGGTCATAATTAATGTAGCAGGGTAATTGATGCCCTCTTTTACATTGTGAACAGGAGAATATCCTTTTAAGTATTCAAACATTTCTTTAGAATCTTCTGAAGTTCCATAATCATAAGCCCAACCTGCACCTGCTGTAAATTTATGATAACGTAACATGTCCATCACGCCTACAAATGGGAAAGCCACTTTGCAAATATCAGGTTGTTGTGTAATGGCAGCCCCAATTAATAAACCACCATTCGATTCACCTTGAATAGCTAATTTTTCTTTACTGGTATATTTATTTTCAGTCAGGTATTTAGCTGCATAAATAAAATCATCAAATACATTTTGCTTTTTGGTTTTGATACCTAGATTATGCCAGGTTTCTCCATATTCTCCACCACCTCTTAAATTTGCCACTGCATAAATGCCGCCATTTTCCAACAAGATAATATCACTGGTGCTGAAATAAGGAGTAATGCTTGCACCGAATCCGCCATAAGCGTATAGTAGGGTGGGATTGTTTCCATCCAGTTTAATTCCTTTTTTATAAGTAATGATCATCGGAATTTTAGTGCCATCTTTGGAAGTATAAAATACCTGCTTAGATTCATATTCATCTGTATTGAATTGAACAGCAGGTTTTTTATAAACTTCAGCTTTTCCGCTAGCAATGTCCATTTTGTAAATCGTAGAAGGCACAGTGTAGGAAGTAAAACTATAAAATACCGTTTTGTCTTTTCTTTTTCCGCCAAAACCGCCTGCACTACCCAATCCAGGCAATTCAACATCTCTTAATTTATTGCCCTTCATATCATATTGCAATACTTTAGTGATTGCGTCTTTTAAATAACTACAGAAAATATTTCCTCCTGCAGTATTTACTGATAATACTTCTTTTTGTTCAGGAATTAAATCGATCCAGTTTTCAGATTGTGGTTTAGATAATGGAGCAATTACCACTTTACTATTAGAAGCTCCTTTGTCTGTTTGAATATAAAAATATTCGTCATCTACATCAAATACCGTAACACTCGATTTCATATCCTTGATAATTGGAATGATAGGGCTATTAGGTTTAGTAAGGTCTTGCACATACGCTTCATTTCCGTAAGTGCTGTTGGCAGCAAAGATGAATAACCATTTTTCATTCTCAGAAACATAAGCGTTAATATATCTTCTTGGAGTAATTTCTCCACCAAATATAAGCTGGTCAGCACTTTGGGGCTTTCCTAATTGATGGTAATATAATTTATGGTGATCGGTTTTTCCAGCCAATTGACTGCCTTCTTTTGGTTTGTCGTAACTGCTATAATAAAACCCTTCATTTTTTTTCCAGGCTACAGTGCTGAATTTAACATCAATTAAGGTGTCACCTATTTGCTTTTTGGTGAGGGCATTTAATACAATTAATTTTCTCCAATCGCTGCCACCTTCGGAAATTTGATAGCCACACATTGAGCCATCAGTAGAAAAATTCAATCCTGCTAAAGAAGTAGTTCCATTACTGGAAAAAGTGTTGGGATCTAAAAATACTTCGGCATCCTTTTGCCCTTCTTTTTGACGGTAAACAACAGCTTGATTTTGTAATCCTGTTTTTTTAGTAAAGTAATTGTAATCGCCTTCTTTAGATGGGGCAGAATATTTATCATAATTCCATAATTCTTTTAGCCTCGATTGTATGGAGGGTAAAAAAGGTATTTTAGTCAGATAAGCATCAGTCACTTCATTTTCTGCTTTTATCCAGGCTTTGGTGTTTTCAGCTGTATCATTTTCCATCCAACGATAGGGGTCAGCAACTGTTGTGCCGAAATAAACATCTTTTACTGTGGTGTCTTTTTGTGCGATAGGGTATTTCACTTCAATAGGTTTAAAATCAGATTCTTTGTTGCTTTGTTTACAAGCAACAGAAAAAAACAAGACAATTAGGATCAAAATAGCATTTTTCATTATGGTCGTTTTTGTATTACAATTTAATAAAAATCTGTACAAATCATGATGATTACTTATTAATGATCTTCAAAGCCTCTCTTTTACTGAGCGGAGCAAGTTCATGTTTCGATACAAAAGCTTTTACCCAATCCCGATCGGTTTTACTGTATTCTCTCAGGGCCCAACCAATGGCTTTTTGAATAAAAAATTCCTTACTGTCTTTTACATGCACAATGTATTTGCTCAGAAGTTGTGTGTTCGTGTTGGCCTTAAAGCTTTTTTGAAACATTATACTGCTTCTTTGCAACCAGATATTTTTTGAAAGATTCCATTTAGCGCTTAATGGAATAATTTGGGAAGGAAATTTTTTGAAGTAAACAGGTAGCCAATCAGAAGCAATTCCATCCACAGTATCCCACCAGGATTGATGGATGATACATGATTCAATCAGATGATGGGATTTTTCATTCCAAAGTTGGTGGTTTTTAGCAAATACATCTATGGCAGCATAATGGTATTCTCTATAAGGCAGATTCCATAAATACTCCACTACTTCAATTAATTGTTCGGTAGATAGAATGGGATTTTTTTTGATAAATGGAAAAACAATCGAATCTCTGATGGGTGCTTTAATTCCTAAAAATTCAAATTGATTGAGCATATAGGATTTCATACCCATTGCTTCAGTTGGATTTGCTGCTTTTTCAAATGCATGAATCAAAGGCTTGCAATAAGAGGCAGCAGTTTTAGATGATGCTTTATTTTTCATTCAGCAAAGCAGCTTTTACTTCTTGCAATTTTGCTTTTTGAGCGTCAGATACTTTGGGGTAATGGAATTTCATTTTTTCAAAATGTTCGGTAATAATACCGGTTAAACACAAACGGGCAAACCATTTATCGTCGGCAGGTACTACAAACCATGGTGCATCTTCGGTAGAAGTAGCAGACAACATTTCTTCATAGGCTTTCATGTAATTATCCCAATGCAATCTTTCCGCGGCATCTGCAACGGAGAATTTCCAGTTTTTTTCGGGATTATCTATTCTTTCTATAAAACGTTTCTTCTGTTCTTCTTTAGAAACGTGTAAAAATATTTTGATAATGATGGTGCCATTTTCGCTGAGGTTTTTTTCAAATCGATTGATCTGTTCGTACCTCGATTTCCAAAACTTGCCATTAATATCTTTAAGTGTATTGATATCAGGTAAATTTTCTTTTAGAATATATTCAGGATGCACACGGGTCACTAAAACATTCTCATAATGCGAACGGTTGAAAATACCAATCTCTCCACGCGCTGGTAATTCTTTATAATGTCTCCAAAAATAATCGTGATCTAATTCAATAGAAGAGGGGACTTTGAATGAAGCCACTCTCACCCCTTGCGGATTTAAGCCGCTCATTACATGCTTGATCGATCCATCTTTTCCAGCGGCATCCATGGCCTGAAAAACAATTAATACACTGTATTCGTCGTGGGCATAGAGTTTGTCTTGCATTTTAGCCAGGTTCTTGATGCCATTGGCCATCATCAATTCGCCTTCTTTCTTATCAATCTTTTTTTGCTTATTATCGGTATTAAAATCTTTTAGCAAATTGATTTTTTTGCCTGGTTTTACTTTTAAAGATTTCAAATAATTGAGCGAATCTTTTTTCATGATACTTATTTAAGAATTGATTTTAATAGCCGATTTTGAAGCATTGCTTTGAATGGCAGCTTCGATGATTTGCATTACATGGAGTCCGTCCGAAGCTGATACGGGTGCAGCAACACTTTGCGCAATTGCATTGTAAATTCCATCATAATAATGATAATAATTGCCCTGTAGAGAAGGAATTTTTTTGCGCACTACTTCACCATTTATTTCGGTGTGCAATAAGCCTTGTTCAGTATCTGGTTCTTTACCCCAGGTATCTGTATTAGGTTTTTCATTCGCCAGTAAAGCTATTTCCTGTACATCGGCCCTGCTTTTGATGAATGAACCTTTCTTGCCATGCACTACAAATGCAGGAAGTGCTTCTCTGATCATCAAATTGCTTTTTAAGATTACTCTTTTATTGGCATAAGATAAAATGAGCATAAAGCAATCATCCACTTGTGATGATGGGCGAAGGGTTCTGATATCTCCATAAACCCATTCAGGCATTCCAAACAAACTCAATGCCTGGTCTATTAAATGGGGGCCCAGATCGTTCAGTAATCCCGCACCTGGTCCTGGAATTTCTTTGTGTAGTTTAGGGCTCAATGTTTCTTTGAAACGATCATAATGAAATTCAGCTTCAAAAATATCGCCCAATAAATTTTGTTCAACTACAGATCTTACGGTGCTGAAATCACTGTCCCATCGGCGGTTTTGATACACCGACAATAACAAATTACGCGACTTTGCAATTTGAATTAATTCAATGGCTTCATCAACCGTGGTGGTAAATGCTTTTTCTACCACCACATGTTTGCCAGCTTCCAGTGCTTTTTTACAAAATTCAAAATGGGTATTGGTAGGGGTATTCACCACTACCAATACAATAGTCGAATCATTCAATACTTCTTCGAGTGATCGATAAATATGAATGTCTGGATAGAATTGTAAAGATTCGTTTTTGGTTCTTTCCAAAGCACCCACTAATTTAAACCCGGGGTGTAAATGAATAAAGGGGGCATGAAAAACCCTGCCAGACATACCAAAGGAAAGAATTGCTGTGTTGATGATACGCATGACAGGGTTATATTTAAATCAATTAATTCTTAGGAGCTTCTTTTTCTTTTTCCTTCATTCTGTCTAAATAGCTTACACCATCGGTGATCCATTTTTCTGCAGGTTTGCCCAATAAATAATGATCAAACCATTCTCTTTGTCTTTTTTGATAATCGATTTGATTTTCTTTCTTGGTGAAATTGTGATTCTCATCTGCATATACCAGCATCACAAAAGGTTTTTCCATTCTGCGCATGGTACCATACATTTCTATTCCCTGGTGCCAATCAACAGCGCCATCTTTATCGCCAAATGTTACCAATAAAGGAGCTTTGATTTTACTTGCGTTAAACATAGGAGAGTTGCGAATATGGGCTTCTGTTCTTTCATACCAGGGGCCATCAAATCTGCCCTGACTGGTTTCGAAAATTTTCTGATCAGGTGTACCACTGTTCCAGTAAATAGACAAAGACATACTGATTAAGTCTGTTAAAGGAGCACCAGCAATCGCGGCTTTAAAAATATCTGTTTGAGTGATCAAGAATGAAGTTTGATAAGCACCCCAGCTATGACCCATGATACCAACTTTGCCAGCATCAATCATACCTGTTTTCAATACTTCTTTTACGCCTGGTACAATGCAATTCACTGCACTGATTCCTGGATCATTGGTTTCATACACAATATCGGGTTGAAATACAAAATATCCATTGGTGGTATAGTTAGTAGTATTGTAAGCTCTTCTAATACTAGGCGCAACATAGTTGTGTACATTATTAGACAATATTTCATACATGTAAACTATCATCGGATATTGTTTACCTGCTTCGTAATTAGCAGGATAATACAAAGCACCTTGCATTTTTTTGCCTAGCTTATTGGTGAAGGAAACCAATTTACTTTTGCCCCAATAATAATTTTGTTGTTGAGGATTGGTAGAAGCAGCTTTTTGTTCTTTGGTAAAATTATCAGACACATATAATTCTGGAGACAGATCATAGTCTTGTTTTACATAAGTAAATACATTGGCATCTAGTGCTTTAGATAAACGATTTACCTGTAGGTCTTCAAAGATCAGTTTATCTGTTTTACCATTTTCATATTTGTAATACCCAAACTTTTTTGTTTTATCGCCATAGGCAGAAAAATACAATGGACCAGCATCGTCCAGATAAATTTCTTCAAAATCTACCCTTGCAACCCTGAATGCAATTTCTTCTTTATCTCCTTCGGCGATCTTGCGAGCACTTGCTCCATCAGGTGTTACCGCCCAGATATTGTATTCGTCGTACAACAACACTTCCTTGTCTCCTTTGATCCAGCCGCCGATTCCGAAAGGAGGTTTGACTGCGGGATGATCATCTCTTGTATTCCAGAAATTGGTTTTGATGTTGGCAGTAATATTGGTGTTTTGTTCGGTGGCAATATTATAAGTAAACCAGTTTTTGTCTTTAAAGTAAATCAAATATTTTCCATCAGGAGAAGACTGAGGTGCAGTAAAGAAACCAGATAACATTTTAGTATACAATGATTTGCTCACACCCGTTTTGGTATTCACTAAATTATAATCGGCATAATCTTCTTTGAATGCGGGTTTATATTTTTTATCGGTAGCAATGACGGCATATTTTTGATTGCCCGAAACGGATGCATTGGAAAATTCTTCTGTTGCCAATTGATAGAAGCTATTGTTATCGGTATTCCAAACAGATAAATAACTGGCGTTTTTATCTTGAGCGTAAGTGATCTTTTGGCGAGGCTGAATCTCCGCATCCTTCCAATGCCAAACATCGGCCAGCTTTGCGTCTGATTTCATGGCAAGTTTCGCATTTTCCATTTTTAAACTATCGGCGACTTTTGTTTTAGCACTATCCGTAGGTTTTCTGTCTTCTTTTTTTGGTTTAACTGTCCAGGTTTGAATACCAAAAAATACCGAACTCATATCGTCACTCATGCGAAGGTTGGAACCATTGTGAACGCGCATACCAACTGGGAAACCTTTTGTTTTTAAAGGATCTAAAATGGCGATTTTTGGATTATTTAAATTGGTACAGCTATACACTTGTGCATTCTCTTCTTCAAAGCCCTCCTTTTTAAATGTCTTGAAAAAACTAAAACCATCACCTTCTTTTGCCCAGGTTAATTTGGAGAATTTAGAAGTATCGCTGGCTACTACTTTTAAAGTATAGGAATTTAAATTAAATAATTCAACAGAGTTGCCTGCAGCATTCGCTGATTCAACTATATAAGATAATAGATCACTTTTTTTATTGAACGCATATTCAGTAACATTACCAATGGTTCTGGTAGTACTATCGCTTAGATTTCTAAGAAGTAAAACACTGCCCTTGTCTTTATTTTCTTTAGGTGGTGCTAAATAGGCAGCCAAAAATTTACCATTTCTGGAAAAACCAAAACGATTGATATTGGCAATGGTTTCTATTTTACCAGTAGCCAGATTTAATAAGCCCATTTTATATTCAATGGGTTTGCTCTGGTCCCTTAGTTTTTCGGCGTCTTTAAAGGGTAGACCGATTCTATAAGCCAGCCAGTGATTGTCTTTGGAAAATTCGGGGGTACCGGAATATGCCAGTTTGTAGGTTTTATTGGTTGTTCTGTTTACAACATACATAGTGTCGTTGTCTTCCTGTACAATTATCTGGTAAGCAACCCATGCTCCATTGGGCGATAATTCACTAGACCCAATGCTTTGCCATTTGCCATAATCTTCGGCAGTAAGGTTTTTTTTCTGTGCAGATAGGGTAGCTGCTCCTATAATAAAGCAGAACAAGAAAGACAGTATTTTTTGCATGTTTGTATATTTCGGACAAGTTAAATAAAAAATCAGTATCCCAACAGCCATCTATATAAATGCCTATTTTTATCAAAATTTAGTAAGTGTCGCATCTACCCGAAAGAGCAGAAAAAGTCTGTTTAAATTGCCAGGCAGTCCTCGAAGGCAGGTTTTGCCATATTTGTGGGCAAGAGAATATTGCCCCAAGAGAAAGTTTCTGGCATATGCTCACCCATTTTGTATTTGATCTTTTTCATTTCGATGGGAAGTTTTTTAGCACACTCAAGTATTTGCTCTTCCGACCTGGTTTTTTATCTAAGGAACATTTGAAGGGGAGAAGGGCAAGTTATTTACACCCGATCAGGATGTATGTTTTTACTTCTGCATTTTTCTTCTTGATCTTCTTTAATTTTTTTCAGAATACGGAAGTTTTCATCAAAATAGATTCTACCACCACCAGGACGGTTGCAGGTGATATGGCAACATTGAATGCGAAGAAGCTGCAATTGGAAAAATCAAAATCGGTTTTAGATAAACTATTTGCTAAACAACAAAGTGATTCTTTACAAGCGATCATCAATCAGATTAATAATGATCTGTTGATTTTACAGCGAGATTCTACCATGAAGGGGAAAGTGAAATCTTTAAATGAGAAAGAAAATCATACAGTAATCATTAATGGTGATACTGTTTTGAATAATTCACTTGCTCAATACGATTCTAGTCAAAAAGCTCTGCCACCAGATCAGCGGGAAACATATATTGTAGATAAGCTCAAAAGGCAATGGTTATTCATTAATGATAAGTATGAGGGCAATTGGGCTGAAATTCGAAAAGCAGTGGGAGAAAAATTTGCACATTCCGTACCTCAATTATTATTTGTTTCCCTGCCTTTATTTGCCTTTGTATTATTTGTGCTGTACTCGAGGGGTAAAAAATATTTTTATTCAGATCATCTGGTGTACACATTGCATGTGTATTGTGCCTTCTTTATCATGTTTCTTGCAGGATTGGTATTATCGGCTGGAGTGGGCTATATCTATAAACCCGCAAACGAATGGGTCAGGAGTATATTTGGACTGATTTTATTATTCTATTGGTATAAATCCATCCGCCATTTTTATGGACAATCAAGGGCTAAAAGCATTTTGAAGTTTATACTCCTTTTTTTGATCAATATCATTTTAATGTTGACGCTATTTATGGGCAACTTTATTTTTTCGGCAATGTCTATTCACTAAACTATGGAACAAAAAGCAACCGCATTTTTACGTTTGGTTACAATAATGGATGAATTGAGAGCCCAATGCCCCTGGGATAAAAAGCAAACCATACATACCTTGCGCTCTTTAACCATTGAGGAAACCTATGAATTGATCGATTCAATCGATCAGGAAGATTGGAAGGGAATCAAGGAAGAGTTGGGCGATATCTTATTGCATTTAGTGTTTTATGCAAAAATCGGTTCTGAGCAGAAACAATTTGAATTAGAAGAAGTGATCAATGGAGTTTGCGATAAACTCATTCACCGCCATCCGCATATTTATGGTGATGTTAAAGTGGCCAATGAAGATGATGTAAAAAGAAATTGGGAGCAATTAAAACTCAGAGAAGGAAAGGGAAAAAAATCGGTACTGGAGGGGGTTCCTACATCATTACCAGCCATTGTAAAAGCATGGAGAATTCAGGAAAAAGCCAAGCAAGTAGGTTTTGAATGGGAGAATAAAGAAGATGTTTGGAAAAAAGTAGAAGAGGAAACGGTAGAATTAAAAGAAGCCATCGAAACCAATAGCCCGGCAGCCATTGAAGACGAATTTGGCGATTTATTGTTTAGCCTGGTAAATTATGCACGGTTTTTGCAGATAGATCCGGAGAAAGCATTAGAAAGCACCAATCGGAAGTTCATCCATCGTTTTCAGGCAATGGAGATCATTGCTAAAGAGGCAGGTAAAGAACTGGCAACGATGAGCCTTACCGAAATGGATGCAATCTGGAATGAAGTTAAAAAGCAAAAATAAATAGCTTGATCAATTCTATACGAAATTCGGTATACCAGCATGGCTACTTACTCATCATAGCCGCATGGTTATATACCATTTCGTTTATTTTCACCAATTATTGGAGCTATCATGCAAGCCCGGAAAAAGTAAAATCTTCTTTAGAGTATACGATCCACCAAGAAGAAAAAAAGCTCAATGCAGTTTTTGCAGATACAGCGCTCTTGAACCAATTGATCGATCATCAATTCAATTCAAAAACTGCTGAACTTCCAAAAGCATTTTTTGGCCTTTTTATTTATAAAACAACCAATACAGGCCAACTCGAAAATATCTATTGGAGTTCCAATAAAATGGAAGTGCCGCTTACAGAATTAAGCATGTCAGATGGGCAACAATTTATTACAAACTCGCATGGTAGTTTTGTATTGATCAAGAAAACAGTACCGATACAAGGCATTGGATATCGGGTATTTGCAGTAATGCCAGTGTATTGGTCTTATTTTATGGAAAATAAATATTTCCATTCCGACTTTGCAGCGGCTGAAGGATTGAGTGAGCAATACGAAATCAGTACAGATGCTAATGCTACGCCCATACTAAGTAGCAATGATACTTATTTGTGCAGCATCGATTTAAAACCAGGGAAGGCCTTTATTGCATATGATTCAATCAGTATTTTATTAAGGGTATTATCGATTGTATTGCTCTTGATCTTTGGCCATTTATTAGCAGAAGAATTATCGCTGAAGGGTCAATTTTACAAGGGTTTTGGCCTTTTATTGGGAGGGGTATTATTGCTGAGATTGATGGCCTATTTATTTCAATTTCCGTTTGATTATGCAAAGCTCCCATTATTTGATCCTACCATTTATGCATCGAGTATAGTTCACCCATCATTAGGTGATTTATTGATCAATGCCATACTGAGTTGCTGGTTATTGTTATTTGTAAAAAACCACTTGCCTCCCGGAAAAACCATTACCAAGCAGATTCGTCCCATCGTCTATTCAGTTGGCGTATTCATTATGATTACTGGGAGTTTTTTTGGTTTGGTGCATATTGTGCAAAGTTTGATTGTGGATGCGAAAATCTCTTTTGATGTAACCAATATATTTAGCCTGAATATTTATAGTGTTATCAGTTTTGTGATATTGTGTTTTTTAGCATTGATATTTTTTGTTTTAACTCAAATATTACTGAAGCCATTTTTCGATCATCAAAAAATGGGCCTTTCAACTATTACAACAGTAGTGGCAACAGGCTTGCTTTGTATATATGTTTTTGTAAAACCCAGCGATATTGTATTGTATTTATGCATGCTCGGTTGGTTACTTGCTTTTTTAGGATTGATACAATACCGAAAAGCCGATATGGAAATATCATTGGTGCAATCCCCATTTTTTATTTTCTGGGTAATGATCTTTGCGCTTTCTATAGCTTCATTGGTGATACAACAAAACAGAGTTGTTGAGTTTGAACAAAGAAAAAGAATTGCGGAAAAACTGGCTATTCAAACCGATCCAACTGGGGAGAGCCTACTCAGTATTGCAACCAGTAATTTCGATAATGGATTCCTGGCCAATAATTTCAAACGATTAGAAGAAGGAGAGATCAGTAATAAGTTTATTAAAGATAGTCTGATCAATCAAAATTTTTCTGGTTACCTCAATAAATACGAAACAAGAATTTATACATTCGATAGTTTGTTTCATCCATTGTTCAATGAAGATTCTTTGAACTATGCTTCTATTAAAACCATTGTATTGAATCAGGCAGTACAAACCGATGTGCCCGATCTGTACAGATACGAAAAAAGCAAAGAGGGTTTTAGTTTTATTTTTCAGAAGAATATCCTCAACACCAATGGTACTACTATTGGTTACTTATATGTTCTGTTAAAATCCAAGCGCTATAAGAGTGAGGCTTTGTTTCCAGAATTATTCAATCAATCGCAGGACATTGTGCTGGATGGTTCGATGAATTATGCATTTGCGGTCTATAATGATGGAAAGATCGTGAACCATTACAATAATTATAATTTTCCTTCCGAAATAAATCTGGCTGAGATTCCAAGTTTTGAATTCACCTACAAAACAGCAGGAGACTTTTCGGAGTTATGGTATAATTCGGGGAAGAACCGCCAAGTACTCGTTGTAAAACGCAATACCTGGATATTAGAATTGATCACACTTTTCGCCTATTTGTTTTGTTCATTTTTAATAGTGATCGGCATTTTTTATTTCGTAAGCAGGTTAATAAAAGTTCGATTCAAGTGGTCGGGTATACGATCGTTGTTCCGATTGAATATTCGGTCGCAAATTCAGGCAACCATTATATTCCTGAGTGTGTTTTCGTTTATTGTGATTGGTATCGCCACCATTTCTTTCTTCATCTTCCGTTACAATGCAAGCAATGAAGATCGATTGACCAAATCGATTCAGGTGATGGCCAATGAAATGAATAGTCAGTTTGTGAATGCCGATTTTATTCCATCTAAATCATTAACGCAAACAGAGAAATACGCGCTCGAAAAATTAGTCTCAGATATTTCAGACCTGCACAATGTAGACATCAATTATTACAATGAATCGGGTGAATTGCTATTGTCTACCCAGCCCTATATTTATAATAAGCATTTGCTCAGCGAAAAAATGGAGCCAATTGCATTCGAAGAGTTAAAATACAATCATCGGATACGGTTTTTGCAATCAGAGAATATTGGCAAATTCAAATACCTCAGTGTATATGTTCCCATGGTTTCGCCCACCAATATATTGTATGGCTATTTAAATATTCCATACCTCAATTCGCAGATAGAATTGAATCAGGAGATTTCAGGCTTCTTAGCAACACTCATTAACCTCAACGCATTTATTTTTTTATTGGCAGGAGCGATCGCCTTTTTCTTGACCAATCGCATTACGGCTTCATTGAGTTTAATTGGAGCCACCATGCAGAAAATGAATCTGGGAGCAAAGAATCAGGAAATCACCTGGAAGAGCACAGACGAAATTGGTGTATTGGTAAAAGAGTATAATACCATGGTGAAAAAATTAGAGCAATCTGTTGAATCATTGGCACAGAGTGAAAGGGAAGGGGCATGGAGAGAAATGGCCAGGCAAGTGGCGCATGAAATTAAGAATCCACTCACACCGATGAAGTTGAGCATTCAGTTTTTACAAAAAGCCATCAATGATGATTCGCCCAATAAAAAAGAATTGAGTCAGAGAATGGCGGCTACATTAATTGAGCAGATAGATCAGCTGGCCAAAATTGCAGGCGATTTTTCGCAGTTCGCCAATATCGGCAATACGCAACTGAACCATATTAATTTAGTTGAATTGATACAGTCGATGGTGGATTTGTATCAGGCCAATGAGCAGATTCATTTTACCTGGCAACCCAGTATTGATAAAGCCATTATCAATGCCGATAAAGTGCAGATCAATCGACTCTTTACCAATTTATTGCAGAATGCAGTAGAAGCAGGGGCCGATCAAGCCAAAGCAATTGCCATTCAAATAACATTGCGCACCGAAAACAATCAAGCCATCGTAAACATCACCGATCAGTCGGGCGGCATTTCCGATTCAATGAAGCCGCATATATTCAGTCCTAATTTTACCACCAAAACATCGGGCACTGGTTTAGGCCTGGCCATTTGTAAAGGCATTGTAGAAAAAGCCAATGGACAAATTCATTTCACCAGCAAAGAAGGAGTAGGTACAAGCTTTACTATTCAGTTTCCACTAGTACAAGGTTAATTATCCCTACCGCTTCTTTTTCTGCCCATCCACAAACTGCTGAAACGCCGGTAAAGAAAAACTACTCAGGTTTTGTGCGCGGGTGAGGCCGGCTTTTTGAGCTACTAATACACCGTATTTACAATCATCATAGCCATCAGTGCTATGCGCATCGGGGTTGATGGAGATCAGCACGTTCTTATCGAGGGCTTTATGGATCCATCTCCAGTCGATATCCAGGCGGCGAGGATGGGCGTTGAGTTCAATTACCACATTATTAGCGGCACAGGCATCAATGATGATCTGGTGGTCAACAGGGTAGCCATTTCTGCTCAGCAACAATCTGCCCGTCATATGACCAAGGATGGAAGTGTAGGGGTTCTCAATGGCTTTGAGCAACCTGCCCATGGCTTTCTCCTGGTTCATTTTGAGATTGGAATGTACGGAGGCAATTACCAGATCAAAACTCTGGAGCACATGCTCAGGGTAATCGAGGTTGCCGTCGTTGAGAATATCGCTTTCGATGCTTTTGAAAATCTTAAAGGATTTGAGGCGGGGATTGATCTCGTCTATCTGCTGATGCTGGGCCCGAATCCGATCTTCTTGCAAACCGTTGGCGTAGAAAGCCGATTTGGAGTGATCGCTGATCACCAGATATTGATAGCCTTTTTCGATGGCCACATTTGCCATTTCTTCGATGGTATTCGTTCCGTCACTCCAGTTACTATGGCTATGAATAATTCCAGCGATCTGATCGGTTTCAATTACCGAAGGCAACTGATTGTTTTTTGCATCCAAAACATTTGCTCTAGTTTCTCTTTGATAGGGAGGAATCGGGCAAATATTATTCCGATTAAAAATATCATCTTCAGAAGAATAGTTGAATGAAGCATCCCAACCAGTAATTTCATTCCATGCAGTTAAAAATTCCTCGCTGCAAGAATGAATAAAAATACTTGCGTAAAAATTTTCTTCAGTGGCTAAATGAAATTGCAAAACACAATTTTCTTTTCCTTTGAAAGAAATAAATGATGCATTTTCTTCTACCATTTGATATTCATTCGCAGTAAAAAATGCGCGTAAATCATCCGCAGAATTGTTGGTTACCCACTCTAATTTGTTGATAACTTCTTGCTGTCTTCGGAATTCTCCACACAAAAAAAAGGCCTTTTTGAAGGATAATTTTAATTTTTGATCGATCGCCTCCGAATATTTTTCTACCTGTTGATAGAGAAAACTTCCAAGAGTACCCATGTAAAATTCGATCGACTCCTGAATATTTTTTTGTGTTTTTTCTCCGAAGCCTTTGTATAAAGTCAACCGATTTTCTTCGCAGGCATATAATAATTCTCCGAGCGTTTCTATTTCTAATTCCTTCCAGATGGTCGCAATTTTTTTCGGACCAATACCTTTGATGCTTAACATCTCTAAAATTCCTGGTGGTGTTTTTTGCAAGTAATCTTGCAGCGCAAGAAATTGTCCGGTACTAATTTGTTCAACAATACTTTTACCAATACTCTCCCCAATTCCTTTGATCGAAAAAATTTTCTCCTGCGGTAACTCTGCTAATTGCACCGTAAACTTCTCTATCGTGAAAGCCGCAGCAGCGTAGGATTTGGCCTTGAAGGAGTTGTCTCCATGTATATCCATTAGTTTGGCGATCAAAGAAAAATTATCTGCAATAGCGTAGTTATTCATCATGCTGTAAAGTAATAAAGGTGGTTGATATATGCACAAAAAAAATCCCGAACAATTGTTCGGGACTCTAAATCTATTTCTGTGAAAGAAATTAGATTACTACTTCTTCTTAGCAGCTTTCTTAGCGGCTTTTTTAGGAGCAGCTTTCTTTGCAGCTTTCTTAGGAGCAGCTTTCTTTGCAGCTTTTTTAGGAGCAGCTTTCTTTGCAGCTTTCTTAGGAGCAGCTTTCTTAACAGCTTTTTTAGGAGCAGCTTTCTTAGCGGCTTTTTTTGCAGTTGCCATGTTTTTAGATTTAATGGTTAGTTAATAATACATTAAAAATAAAAAAACTATTTATAACTACAAAAAAATATTTTTTAGGCAGTTACAGCTGCCGGCATAACCGATACAGTTGTTTTGTCGTTTCTTCCTTTCTTAAATTCAACAATTCCGTCTTGTAATGCGAATAAAGTAAAGTCAGTTCCAACGCCAACATTTTTACCAGGATGGTAAACTGTTCCTCTTTGACGAATAATAATATTTCCAGAAAGAGCTGGTTGACCACCGTAGATTTTTACACCTAAGCGTTTGCTTTGTGAGTCACGACCATTTTTTACGCTACCTTCTCCTTTTTTGTGTGCCATAATGTATGATTTTACAACTTTTATTGCCGAAGCAAATCAAGTGATTTTTTACTAAGCGATGCTTTCGATTTTAATTCTAGTATAGTGAGTTCTATGACCATGCTTCTTGCGGAAGCCCTTTCTTCTTTTCATCTTAAAGGCGATCACTTTATCTCCTTGTACTAAGTCGCTAATGATTTCTGCTTTAACAGTCGCTTTTACAGCTGAACCTGTAGCAATAGTACCGTTTGATTCTACAAACAATACCTCACTGAACTCCACTTTGTCTCCGGTGTTACCCTGCAGGTGAGGGACGTACAAGCTTTGACCTTCTTGCACTTTAAATTGTTGACCTGCGATTTTTACAACTGCTAACATAGCTATCCAAAATTAGGACGGCAAAGGTAGGGATAAGCAATCAGAAATCACAACAATTTTTGAAATAAATTATCCCAAATATCAAAAATAGCTACATCAAAGCACTAACTAGGCCCTATTTTTGCAGGCTGATTCACGAACGGTCGACTATGAACCTAAAAACCCTACTGGCAAAACCATTTGCCCAGCTGATACATAATAGAACCCGCAAGGGAATGCTGCAGGCTGTGGAACACCAGCAAGCCATTTTGGCCAATCAAATAAAGGTAGGCGCCAAAACCCAGTTTGGTAAAGACCATCATCTGGCAGAAGTAAACGACTATCAATCCTATATACAGGCCGTACCGATCAGGGATTATGAGGGTATCAAGCCCTATATAGAGCAGATCAAGCAGGGTAAAGAGAATATTTTGTGGAAAGGCCAGCCCATCTATTTTGCCAAGACCAGTGGAACCACCAGCGGGGTAAAATATATACCCATCACCAAAGATTCAATCCCCAACCATATCAATACGGCCCGAAATGCCCTATTATGTTATATGGCAGAAACCGGTAATACTGCATTTGCCAGCGGGAAACTGATCTTTTTGAGTGGATCTCCCGAACTGGAGCGAACAGGCAATATTCCAACGGGCAGGTTGAGCGGGATCGTCAATCATCATATACCAGCTTATTTACGATCTAACCAGTTGCCGAGTTTCGAGACCAATTGTATAGAAGATTGGGAAACCAAGTTGAATGCCATTGTAAAAGAGACCATCAACCAGAATATGACCCTGATCAGTGGCATACCGCCATGGATGCAGATGTATTTCGACAGATTGATAGAGCAGTCGGGCAAGAAAGTGGGCGAATTATTCCCCAATTTCAGTGTGATGGTGCAGGGGGGCGTGAATTTTGAACCATATAAGTCTAAGATCATCGAAAGTATCGGCCGAAAGATCGATTCTATCGAGTTGTTTCCGGCAAGTGAGGGCTTTTTTGCCTTTCAGGATACCCAGACCGAGCCGGGCATGTTGCTCAATACCAATAGCGGGATCTTTTATGAGTTCATCCCAGCGGGAGAGGTATTCAATGAAAACCCGACCAGATTATCTTTAAAAGATGTACAGCTGGGCGAGAATTATGCCTTGATTATTAATAGTAATGCCGGATTATGGGGCTATAACCTGGGCGATACGGTGAAATTTGTGAGCCTCAACCCATACCGATTGGTGGTAACGGGCAGGATCAAGCATTTTATATCGGCTTTTGGGGAGCATGTAATTGGGGAAGAGGTAGAACAAGCTATGTTGAAGACGGTGGCGGAGTTTCCTTGTAAGATCACCGAGTTTACTGTTGCACCCTTTATACAGCAGGGAGAGGGCAAGAGCTACCATGAGTGGTTGATCGAATTTGAGGCCGAGCCCAGCGATTTGGCCGCATTTAGTGCCAGACTGAACGAACATATGCGGGCCAAGAATGTGTATTATGAAGACCTGATGCAGGGTAATATATTATTACCATTACAGATAAGCCGCTTAAAGCCCCAGGCATTCATTGATTATATGAAATCGATCGGCAAACTGGGCGGGCAGAACAAAGTGCCCCGCCTGAGTAACGATCGGGTAATTGCCGAGGGCCTTCAACCATATATCATTAACCAGTAGGATTAACTAAGGATTGGGATAATAATTTCAACTGCATACTGCCTTTTTGCTTATTTTGTAGCGCTTACAGTATCAGATAAACCAAATGAATGAGTAAAAAGAGAATAGCCATTTTTGGATCAACGGGGTCGATCGGAACACAGGCATTGGATGTAATAAAGTCTAATCCCGAATTATTCAGTGCAGAAATTTTAACCGCACAGAGCAATGATGAATTATTGATCAAGCAGGCATTGTTATTTAATCCGAATGTAGTAGTAATCGGCGACGAAAAAAAATACCTCACTGTTAAAGAAGCCTTGTCTAAAACCGATATCAAAGTATTTGCAGGAGAGAAAGCCATTGCAGAAGCCGCATCGATGAATTGTTATGATATGATGCTGGCGGGTATTGTAGGTTATGCAGGATTGAAACCTACCTTGAATGCCATTGAATTAGGCAAGCCCATTGCGCTGGCCAATAAAGAAACATTGGTAGTGGCAGGAGATATAGTGATGCAGAAAGCGGCGGAGAAAAGAATACCGATCATACCAGTAGACTCCGAGCATTCAGCTATTTTTCAATGTCTGGTAGGAGAGGGAAGAAATAAAATAGAGAAGATCATTTTAACGGCCAGTGGCGGACCCTTCTTAGGAAAGAAGCCCAACTTTTTGGTGAATGTAAAAAAGGATCATGCATTGCAGCATCCGAACTGGAGCATGGGCGCAAAGATTACGATCGATTCAGCCACGCTGATGAACAAGGGATTGGAAATGATCGAAGCGAAGTGGTTGTTTAATTTGGGAGCACATCAGGTGCAGGTGGTGATACATTCACAGAGTATCATACATAGTATGGTGCAGTTTGAAGATGGAAGCATTAAAGCGCAGATGGGATTACCGGATATGAAATTGCCGATACAGTATGCGCTGGCATTTCCTCAAAGAATCGCGAATGATTTTCCACGCTACGATTTTAAGAAACCGAGCACATTGAGTTTTGAAGAACCCGATCTAAAAACATTCCGCAATTTGAGTTTAGCAACCGATGCGATGTACAAGGGAGGAAATGTTCCTTGTGTGTTGAATGCAGCAAATGAAATAGCGGTCTATGCTTTTTTAAGAAATAGAATTGGTTTTTTAGACATGACGGAAATAGTAGAGCAATCGATGGCAAAGATCGCTTTTATAGAGAAGCCAACATTGCAAGAATATTTTGATACGGATGCTGAAACAAGGGATTTTGCAGCGTCATTGGTACATATGTAATTAATTAATAAAAAAAATCCTTCGGGAAAATTTAGTATGAGTTTATTAGCAATTGATTTGATGAGTGTGGGCGTGAAAATAGCGCAGTTTATTTTATCGTTTTCGATATTGGTAGTGTTACACGAGTTGGGCCATTTTATTCCTGCAAAATTATTTAAGTGCAGGGTAGAGAAGTTTTATTTGTTTTTCAATCCATGGTTTAGTATCTGGAAGAAGCAGAAGGGCGAAACTGAATATGGTTTAGGCTGGGTACCATTTGGCGGCTATGTAAAAATTGCCGGCATGATCGATGAGAGTATGGATAAGGAGCAAATGAAATTGCCACCAGAACCATATGAGTTCAGAAGCAAACCAGCCTGGCAAAGATTGATCATTATGGTAGGCGGAGTAGTGGTGAATATTATATTGGCCATTGTAATTTTTATAGGCATCACCTGGGTTTGGGGCGAAGAGCAATTACCGGTGAAGAATTTAAAGTATGGAGTGTATACCGATTCATTGGCAAGAACAATTGGTTTGAAGGATGGAGATAATGTTGTTGGAATGGATGGAAAGAAGATAGAAAATTTTGGAACACTCGAATCGGAACTGGTGTTGACGGATGCCAAGCAATTGCAAGTAGTAAGAGATGGACAGGAAATAAATATTGATGTGCCAGCAAGTTTTGGCAAGCAACTGGTGAAAGATAAAAAGTTCAGTGGATTGATCACACCACGATACCCGGTGATCGTAGATTCGGTAAGTAAAACCGCAACTGTTACTAAGGGCGAATTAAAGAAGGGAGATACTTTGATAGCGATGAATGGAAAATCGTTTACGTTTTACCAAGAGTTTGATGCTATTAAGAAAGGCTATAGCGATTCGTTGGTAGTGATCACATTGATCAGGGGAGCAGATACAGTGGAGATAAAAGCATTGGTATCTGATAAAGGCTCGATCGGATTTTTTGCAAAGAGTCCGTTATTGATCTTAGGAACAGTGACGAAGAATTATTCTTTGATGGAATCTATTCCATTAGGCGTAACACATTGTTGGGAAACATTGGACAGATATATAACAGGCATCAAACAAATATTTACTGGCAAGGTAAATGCGAGTGATTCATTAGGATCTGTAATTAGCATTGGCAATACATTTCCTGGAGTATGGGATTGGGAAAGGTTCTGGACATTAACAGGAATCTTCTCTATCATACTTGCATTCATGAACATATTACCCATACCAGCGTTGGACGGCGGACACGCATTGTTCACTATTTATGAAATGATCACGGGCCGCAAGCCCGGCGATAAGTTCATGGAATATGCACAGATGGTAGGTATGGTATTGTTATTGAGTTTAATGGTGTATGCGTTGGGTCTGGACTTTTGGAGGTTATTTAAGTAGAAATGTATTTCTTCTTTCTTCTTTCATCTTTCATAATTTTGTATTTCGGGGCCGTGTTGGTTTTGACAGCATAGGTTACGGTTGGTGTAAGCATGCAGTGCGTTGGATAATTAGCACTTTAATCTGAATATTCAAAACTCAACTGGCAATACTCAGTATGCCATGGCTGCTTAATCAGTGATTAAGTAACCATTTGGGCCGCCGCACAGGTTCGCTTCTTTCCATGTGCCGCCGCCGACTCAAACTAAAAGGAGATGCTGTAACAGAAGGCTGTGACTGTTGCTTAAGATTATCCAGCTAAGCGGTAGGTTGGTTTGTTCATTTCCTGCTCATCGCCTACAATTAATAATGAAATAAGCATGTAGAAAGCTAATGGTGGCGATGTTTGGACACCGGTTCGAATCCGGTCGGCTCCACTAAAGCAAAAAACCTCCGATGTATATCGGAGGTTTTTTATTGGGGGAACGTGCTGAGCTTGCTCAGCTAAGAGAACCCCTTAAAAAACGTTGCGGGAACCGCAAGGTTTTTTGCTTTAAGCTCCCCCTCGAAACCGGCATCAGCGAACCCGAGCGAAGCGAGGGGAGCTAATCCGAATATTATCTTTTTCGAATTATAGCTGTTAGTTATAAATTTCTCGATAGAAACTTCTTTATATCAAAGTTTTCTTTCTAAATTAGATTTCCCCCCGAACTATTATAAAGCTTTATTGATGTACGAATTCATTTTCAAGAATTAAACATCTATTTACACTTATATGTGTGAATCAATGTGGTTATTTTGAAATATTCATAAACATAATTTGTGTAATTCGAAGCTATTGATGGAGAAATTGAAATTTAAATATCATGATTTTGTAAATCTGATAATACAAAAAGCATAATTGTATTGTCACTTTCATAATTCAAGGAGTTGCATAAAATTAAATCGACAATTTCCAAATTTGAGAGTTGTTACAATGTATAAGAATGAATATTTAATGAAAATTTTCTAATTCTATTATTATTTAAATGACATAAACAAATAAATATGCATAAGGTTATCTATTTTCTTTTTGGAATAGTTGTTTTTACTTCCATTTACGGAGGTAGCTTCGTCGACTCCCAATCTATTACAAATATTATGATAGAATCGAAAAATGATTCTATTATACTCCCCAACAAAAAAAGTAACGAAAAGTATATTTGCGGGTTTACCGGTAGTTTTGCATATATAGAAGATATCCCTATTGCAGCTGGTTTGAGTTCTACTAATGATTCTATAATCGAAAGAACTTTTACTAGCATATGGATTAATGTAATCGGAGGCAGACCTAGCTCTATCAGGATTGAAAAAGATGCAGATCAAAACAATAATGAATATAAATATGCGGCAGCAAAAGGTAGCTTTAATGACTTAGGGAATATCAATAGGTATGTATTCTATAAATCAAATGATTTAATGCCTTTATTGAATCAGGACGACGGATGGAATTTGAAAGCTATTGCGTTGCATGAATTTGCACATCATATCAACGGTGATCCTTTCACAGGAGTATCTACAGAAATTGCGGAACTTGGAGCAGATGATTATGCAGGATTTATGATGGGGCAGGGTAAATTAAAAACCTCCATTGATACAGCATTGTTGGCATTTTCAAATCTTACGGAGGAAAATCCAACCAATGGTTATCCTAGTCGGCAAAAAAGAATAGCAGCGGTTAAGTCAGGTTGGGAACGTGCACAAGTTTCAAATAAATTTTCCATTATTTCTGCATTTATAGCAATAGAAACATTGCCTTCGTTAACAGAAGCGACTAAAAAGATTCCAAATAAAATTCTAGAGCAATCGATTAATAAGAATAGTTCAATAAAAGCTTGGAAAGACACTTCAACTTCTGACAAATCTAAAGTCAGTTTAAGTAGAGTATTCCAATCACAAGGAGTTTTCTTCTTAGATAGTAGTTTTTTGTATGTAATAAGAAAAGACAGTACCTGTATAGTAGGAAGGGTTGCACAGAGTAACCGCCCAGAGTATCGGCAGATGGTTTACGATAATTTTTACAACTATATGTATTTAGATAACGATAACAAATTAATTACCTATGTATTAGACAATCAAAATCCTAAAAAATCTTTAAAACCAATTGTTATTGGCAGTTTGTCAGAAATAAAAAATCGCTAATCAAATTTAAAACTATTTTTTAAACCAATAAATCCTACAAAATGCGAACCATTCTAATTTTTGCCATGCTATTTTCAGCATTTATCTCTAGAGCTCAGAAAGTAGCTTATTATTTACCCAAAAAAGTTATCTATATAACTATTCCTTTTAACATTACGGAAAAAAAACTTTACAAAGTCGATAAACAAACCAAACAACTAGCAAATGATCCAGACAAATCTGTTACCACTGTTAAAATTAGCGGCGATATCAAGGTAGAATCTAAACTATTTCCAAGTGAAATAAAATCATTGGACCTTGACCAATTAGGGAAAGGTGGAAAAAGTTTCAATTTTGATGTTAACTTCGACAGCAAAGGAAATGGTACAATCTCAACTATAAACGCAAGTCAAACACCCGTCACAGCGGATATTATCAAAGGGACTGTAAACATTATAGGTTCAGTTATTAAACTCGCTGCCAGTATTTATGCATTCGATGGTGCAGAAAAACCGGAGTTTCAGGAAATAACCACCGAGCAAAACATAGTAGAAACCCGCGTTGTTGAAATTACCAATAACGATCCAGTCATTATTAATATTGAACCAAGTACTCGTGTTGTAAATATAGCAGGTGCAAAACCTTCAGTTGAAGTCAAGATCACTAAAATGACTCAGGAAGAAATAACTTTCAATGGAACTGGTTCTTCTAATCCAGGGATTGAATTACATTATCGCATACCTGCAGAACATACACTTCTGGTGACTATTAAAAATAATCAGTTGATTAAAGAACAAGTAGTTATAAATGAAAAGATACTAGTTCCTCAAACTGGCAAGGAAGTGACATTGCTGATTCCGATTCTAAAAAGAAAAAAGACAGTTGATATTGCGTTTGATAAAGAAACTGGAAATCTCTCTAAATACGGATTGAAAAAAGAATCACAAATAAGCGAAAATACTGAAGCAGTCAAAAATGCAATCGGTACTTTAAATACAGAAATATCAAGCCTTAAAACAGCACTGGAAGCCAAAAAGGAAAAAGAAGAAGAAGCAAATAAAAAGAAGGAAGTAGAAAATACAAATAAAGATATCAAAGACGAATTAGAACGATTGAAACTTGAAAAAGAAAAACTGGATTTAATAATTGGAGTGCAAAAACTAAAGGAAGAAATTGAAGCAAAGAAGAAAGAAGCAAAAGCAAAAGATCCTTCTTAATGTTGACTACATTTATTTCGTTGCATGTGGCTCTAGAGTTTTTTAACGGGTCCGAAATTAAGTCAAGAATGATTCTTTATGAAAAACTCACAAGATTTAATTTAATATAAAAATATTATGACTAAAACTTTGAGAAAATAAAGAGTATATAGTATGTGTATAGGCAATATAACATTAAGCTATTCTCTGTTTATCATTTGAGTTGTCATTGTATAGAGGGACTAAAATCAACTAAAATGGCATCAAAAAATGAAATTGTTGCATATTTAACATAATAAGTAGTCTGTGAATGTTGCTTAAGAAAATCCGGCATCAGCGAACCCGAGCGAAGCGAGGGTTCGCTGATCCGAATATTATTCTCAGATATATAGCTTTTAGCTATAAATATCTCCATAGAAATATTTCTATTTCAAAAAAATGTTTCTATCTTAGTATTCCCCCAGCTCCCCGAATTATTCTTAAACATTATTGTTATGCGAATTCATTTTCGCAAAGCCAAACCCTTCTTTGCATTTTAGTGAATGTGAGTGAGGGTAGTTTCGTATTGGTAAGCGGAATAAGATATTTTTAAAAACATCAAAATTTAAAAGAAAATGATGAATACAAAAATAGCTGATCATTCAAGCGAAAACGATATAGCAACTTACCGTAGAATTCGCTCTGCTATAGGTATATTGGGAATAAGTCTGCCAATAGTGTTGTTGATTTTGCCTTTATTCCCATTCTTTAAAACGACAATTCAACAGTCAATAAGCCACTACTATTATACTAATTTAAGAGAACTTTTTACTGGAGTATTATGCGCTGTTGGGCTATTCTTAATTCGGTACAAGGGACATGAAAATCCGGTATTTTGGAAAAACGATAGACTCCTAACAAATATAGCTGGGTTGATGGCATTTGGAATAGCATTGTTCCCAACTGATGCAGATGATTGTTCTCAAAAGGTATATACTTTAATTCCCTCATGTGAACCTTTTATAGGGATCATGCATTTTACGTTTGCAGCAACTTTCTTCTTTGTTTTAGCAATCGTTTCTATCAATGTTTTTACGATAGGGCAGAAAGCAAATACAGATATAGCCATTAGCCCTTTTAATGAGAATATGATATATAAAGCGTGTGGGTATTTGATGATATGCTTCATTGTTCTTATTCCCATTTTTTCGGCTTTTGACTTTTCATATACCACATTGATTTTTGAAGCTTTGGCATTATTTGCATTTGGAGTTTCCTGGATTATAAAGGGCCGTGCTTTGGGAGATAAAGGCAAAATGGGCGAAAAGATATATAGAGAAAAAAATAGTTGAATTAATAGTTAAATTAATAGTTGAGATGAAACAATTAACATTGAATCGAAAAATGCCGTTTTGGTTAGGTGTTTTACTAATGCTTGTAACCAGTTGTACTTCAGTGAGGCTTATAAGTGAATATGATGAAATTACTGACAAGGCAGTTACTGCTTTACAAAAAAAAGTTAGTAGAATTTTTGTGAAACTGGAAAGTGAAATAGGCACAGATAAAGCTGCATATGAGAACTATAAAGGGTTTTATCAAACAGCTAAGGTTGATTTAAATACTTTAAAAGTAAGAGCAGATGCAATAGATAAAAACAAAATTGTGCAAGACCAGATAGTAGCATTAACAAGCATGTTAGATAACCTGGAAAAATTGCATAAGATCGGATTTTATTCTGTTGATCAGATTATACCTCTGAAACAGCCTTTCAATTCGGCATTTACAGCCATTATAAAATTGCAAATGGAGCTTAAAAGAGGAGAGAAACACAAATAATCAAGTTTATTAATCGAAAACATAAAATAACATGACAAGCATCAATTTTGACAAACTCATAAAGGACATGTTAAGTGCTACAAAAGGCAAATTAACCAATCACTGGAATGAAGTAAAGCCATATGCCGAGAAGGAAGTCAACTCTTTTGCTGAGAATATTAAACTAATTGCTGAACTTAAAATTAAAGGCAAAATCACCGAAGAACAGGCAAGATTATATATCGACATTCAAAAAAGTTCCATGCGAATTGTTTTATTGACAATTGAAGGTTTGGGCATTTTAGCGGTTGAAGCAGCTATCAATGCAGCTATTGATGTAGTAAGATCAACGGTTAATACTGCTTTGGGATGGAGAATTTTATAGAAACTTTTCCGCATGGCCGTTTATTAAGTGATTAAGTAGCCATTTGGGCCGCCGCCGACTCAAAACAATAGGAGATGCTGTAACAGAAGGCTGTGACTGTTGCTTAAGACTATCCAGCTAAGCGGTAGGTTGGTTTGTTCATTTCCTGCTCATCGCCTACAATTAATAATGAAATAAGCATGTAGAAAGCTAATGGTGGCGATGTTTGGACACCGGTTCGAATCCGGTCGGCTCCACTAAAGAGAAAAAGCCTTGGCGAACGCCAGGGCTTTTTTTATGGCGCGCGTCGCAAGCGAGCTTGCGTGAGCGCGACATAAAAGCCCGGCTCGCGCAGCGAGCAGGCTTTTTCTCTTTAAGCTCCCCCATTTTACCGGCATCAGCGAACCCGAGCGAAGCGAGGGGAGCTAATCCGAATATTATCTTTTTCGAAATAGAGCTGTTAGTTATAAATTTCTCATCATAAACTTTTCTATATCAAATAATTGTTGCTAACTTGATATTCCCCCCGAATTATAATAAAATATTTTTGTTATGCGCATTCATTTTCGCAAAACAAGATTCCTCTTTGCATTTGCGAGAATGTGAGTGAGGGTAGTTTCGTATTGTACGATTCTCGAGTAGAAAAATTATTTTTTAATGAGTTTAATTTTATTAACAATGTAGGCTTCCCCTAAGTTCGGCCAGTTAAAGTTAGGGTTAACAAAAAATGCTTGTTAACTTTAAATTTTAATAGTCATGAAAAAAGGAAGATTAACCGAACACCAAATTGTATCTGCATTAAAGAAACACGAAGCAGGTATATCCGTCAAAGACATCAGCAGGGAACTCGGTATTAGCGAACCAACGTTTTACAATTGGAAAGCCAAATATGGCGGTATGGAAACCAGCGATGTTACAAAGCTCAAAGACCTAGAAAAAGAAAATGCCGAACTCAAGAAAATGTTTGCTGAGTTAAGTATTGAGAACCGAGCTATCAAAAACCTGCTTGAAAAAAAGCTTTAACGCCTGAAGAGAAACGAGAAGCTGTTGTATATCTGGTAACAGAAGAACAGCTAAGTAACCGCAAGGCGTGCAAACTGATGGGAATATCTCGAACGACCTGTCAGTATCAAGCAAAACCCAAGGATGATCTTGAAGTACAAGAAGCATTAACGGCGCTTACAACCAAACATGCAAGTATTGGCTATTGGCAATGCTGCTATCGTCTTTGGAATAAAGGCTATCTGTGGAATCACAAAAAGATTTACAGGGTGTATACCGACATGAAATTAAATATTCGCCGCAGGGCTAAAAAACGATTACCAGAGAGGGCTAAACAAACGCTATCGGTTCCCAATGCACCAAACCAAGTATGGAGCATTGATTTTATGAGCGACACATTGGTTGATGGAAGAAGATTCCGCTTGTTCAATGTTATGGATGATTTTAACAGAGAATCATTAGCTATTGAAATAGATACATCTTTACCATCATTAAGAGTCACTAGAGTGCTTAATAGGATTGTTGAGCAAAGAGGTAAGCCCGCAAATCTTCGTTCTGATAATGGTCCAGAATTTATCAGCCATATATTGCAGGAGTGGTGTGAAAAGCAGCAGATTACTTTGCAATACATCCAACCTGGTAAACCAACACAGAACGCATATATCGAAAGGAAAAATGGAAGTATCAGAAGAGAACTCCTAAATGCTTACTTGTTCAATAGCTTGGCAGAAGTAAGATGCTTGAGTGAGGAATGGAGGATTGATTACAATACAGAACGACCTCATAAATCACTTGGATATCTATCGCCACTATCTTATGCTGAGCAGCATTACAAAAGTTCAAAGAACGATTTATTGCTTTATCCACAAACAGCGAACGCAAATAATCAAAATATTGAAGAGAGCTGTTTAGTGGATAAAATCATTGGAAACAAAAAAATGAATAACTTAGAAAACTCTAACAACCGCTGGCACTAAAATAAGGGGAGCCTACAATATCATCTAATATTAGATTAGTAACTAATAAACTGTTGTAAATATCTCTATCACCAATTAATTTAATTTTTTCTTCAATAGAAATTTCTTCAATAATTATTTTTTTAAATGCTTTTAAAATTTCATAATCTTTTTTACTACCATCTATTGAAGAATACAAAGACATTGTCCCATGTTTTAATAAAATACCTTTTAAATCTTCAATAATATCATTTGCCTTATTTAAATTAGCTTCAGAAACTTCATTTTTTCGTAAACCATCTAAAAGCAATGTTCCACTTCTCCCAGTTGTAGATTCAATCTTCATAATACATAATCTAATTATCATACCGACTTCACTTTCTATTATTTCATTTTTTATAGAAATTAATTTTTCTAAAATTCGTATTACATTTGAAATTATTGGTGTGTAATGAGTGGTAACTTCTACTCCCAAACGAAAACTATTATCAGAATCTAATTTTTTTACTTCCCATTCTTCTCCATTTACTATTAAATCATAACTAAAGTTTTGACCAAAAGGTACAACATCAAATTCAATTCCAAGTTTTCGTTCACCAGAACCAATGGCATTTTCATTTGTTTTGAATGGTGTATTTTCAGATTTCACTGTCCATGGATTCCAAGTATCGTTATTGTAACTCATTTTAATAATTCTATTATGTTAACATTTATAGCATTAGCAATTTTTTCAATATTAACAAGAGTTATATTTTTTTCTGCTCGTTCAACCATACCAATATAAGTTCTATGAACATTAGCCAAATCAGCTAATTGCTCTTGTGAAAGATTTTTTGAAACTCTAATTTCTCTAACTCTTTCGCCAAACTTAATAGATATGGATTTTTTAGTCATATTGCTAATTCTAGTATGCAAAAATAAACTTTAATAAAAATTTGTACAACCGACTAAAGGTAGCAATTTGAATTAGTATGAAATTTAAAGAGAAAATATCGTGTCATAACAGTATTTTGGCAATGTGGCCTTTTTTGGGCTTAATTTGAAGTTACTTCTCAATTTATAAAGCTAATGTTTGGCCGAAAGGTTAGAATTCATTAAACATAACTTCGAAAAGTTGGAAAAACGTTGTATGTGTCTTTATTAAAATTGTTGAGATTCTTCTAATGTGGACTTTTAAAAAACCAAAGTACAACCATTTTAATTTATGGTTTTCTAAAACAATATTTTGGTATTAATGAAATCTATATTTCTGCCAAAAAAAAACTTTTTAAATGGCGTATACAATCTAAAATTCTTTCCTCCTAAAAACCTCATCCCCCCCAAAAAAAACTCACCTTCACCGCCTCTACCAATTCCTCCAATTACTTACTAAAAGCAACTATTTTTCTTCTTTAACTTGATTCCAATTTTCATTAATTTTTCTAAACTTTCCTAATTTTAATCCCTAACTTCAAATCACTATCAATTCCATCAAATCTACCACATGCACGAAATCACCCAAGCCCTCCTTGAATTCCGCAATGCCCGCGATTGGGAGCAATTCCATAACCCTAAAGATCTTGCATTGGCCATTAATGTAGAGGCAGGAGAGTTGTTGGAATTATTCCTTTGGAAAAATGCAGAAGAAGCTAATCTGGAGAAGGTAAAAGAGGAATTAGCAGATATTTTTGCTTTTGCATTTTTACTGGCAGATAAATATAAATTGGATGTGAAAGAGATAGTATTGGATAAGATCAAGAAGAACGGAGAGAAATACCCAGTAGATAAAGCCAAGGGCACTGCAAAAAAATACAATGAGCTTTGATAGTTTATAGTGCCAATAAGACTCAATTCTTAAATGACGTACTAACCAACGACATAGAAGGGATTGTATTGAAAAATGTCAAGCAAAAATTAAATAGGGGCGTTGGCATAGCTGAAATCAAATCCTGGGCTGCTTCATTAGTTTATATGGATCGTATTATGCAGGACCAGGAAATTCCTGTTGATTGTGGTGTTGCAATTGAATACCAGATTCCTCAAACAGGCAAAAGGATAGATTTTATTATTTCCGGACAAGATGAAAACAATAAAGACAGTGTTTTATTAATTGAATTGAAGCAATGGTCTGAAGCTAAATTGACAAATAAAGATTCGATTGTTGAAACTTTTGTTGGAGGTAGGGTAGGTGAACATACACATCCTTCCTATCAGGCCTGGTCTTATGCAACTTTATTGCAAGGTTTTAATGAGGTTGTTTATACAGAAAATATTCAATTACATCCTTGTGCTTACCTGCATAATTATATGGATGACAATGTAATTAAAAACGTATTTTATTCAGAATATATTCAAAAAGCTCCTGTCTTTTTAAAATCTGATGCGCTTAAGTTAAGGGAGTTTATAAAGAGCCATGTTAAGTATGGTGATAGGTCAAATATTTTATACCGTATAGAAAATGGTAAAATAAGACCATCCAAAATGCTTGCTGATAGTATTGGGAAAATGATAAAGGGTAATCAAGAGTTTGTAATGATTGATGACCAAAAAGTGGTGTTTGAAAATGCTTTAGCAATGGCTAAAAAATCTAGTAAGTCAGATAAACAAGTACTGATTGTTCAGGGAGGCCCCGGTACTGGTAAGTCTGTGGTTGCAATCAATTTATTAGTTGAGCTTACTAAAACTGGGTTGTTGGCAAATTATGTTTCTAAAAACGCAGCTCCCAGAGCAGTTTATGAATCAAGATTAACAGGGAGTATCAAGCCTACTATAATTAGGAACTTATTCAAAGGCTCAGGTGCATTTATTGGAACTCCAGAAAACGAATACGATGCCTTAATTATTGATGAAGCTCATCGCTTAAATAAACATAGTGGACTTTTCGGTAACCTGGGAGAAAATCAAATAAAAGAAATAATATCTGCATCAAAATTTTGCATCTTTTTTATTGATGAAGACCAGCGTGTAACACTCAAAGATATTGGTCAGAAAAGCGAGATTGAGTTATGGGCTCATAAATTAGGGGCCAGTGTAACAGAAATGGAATTAAATTCTCAGTTTAGGTGTAACGGTTCCGATGGTTACTTAGCATGGTTGGATAATATTTTACAGATCAGAGAAACTGCAAATGAAGATTTAGGTGATATTGAATACGATTTTAAAGTAGTTGATAGTCCATCTGAATTGAGAGACATCATTTTTGAGAAAAATGAAATAAATAATAGAGCGAGATTAGTTGCAGGGTATTGTTGGAAATGGCCAAGCAAAAAAGACGCTACCAGATATGACATTGAGTTCCCAGAATTTGATTTTAAAATGAAATGGAACTTAACAGAAGATGGAAGTACCTGGATTATTAGCCCTAAATCGGTTAATGAAATTGGCTGCATTCATACATGCCAGGGCTTGGAAGTTGATTATATTGGAGTGATAATTGGGGAAGATTTAATTGTAAGAAATGGACAAGTAATTACCGATGCTTCAAAACGTGCCAGTTCAGACAAATCAGTGCAAGGCTATAAAAGGCTACTTCTGGAAAAGCCTAAAGAAACTAAAGAAATGCTTGACTTAGTTATCAAGAACACCTATAGAACCCTAATGACAAGAGGAATGAAAGGTTGTTATGTATATTTTGTAGATAAGGAAACCAGAGATTATTTCAGTAGCATGTTCAAATAAGTTTAGTCCCTTTCCGCGCTTCTCCTCAATCCTCATCCCCCCACACCTTCACCATCTCCCAAATCTTAACTCTCTCGAATTAAATCCTAGATTGATTAGGTATAAATACCTAATCACTTTCTCCACTCTTTTCTTCCACTTTGATGATTTTTTGAATTCTTTTGTACTGTTAAAATTCATTTATCCGTCAATAAACACTTTTATCAGACATATAAACGCTTCTTATGTCGAATAAATGCAATATCAGACATATAATTTGATTATTTGTCTGATATTTAATATATTTGTCTGATATAATCCATTAAATTGGTTTTATGCGTGTAAGCCAAACAGAAATAGAAAAAGACTTCGTTCGGATCAAAGCGGTTTTGGTCGGGTATGAGAATGGTGCTTCTATCAGTATGATTCAAGAAGCGCTCAATCATAGTATAGAAGAAAGAACCCTATTGAGAAGGCTTACCAAATTAGTGGAGTCAGGGGAGGTAAGAGCAAGCGGACAAAACAAAGGAAAACTTTATTATCCATTTCAAAAGGAGCAAGCAGAAACCACCTCAAAAGCTCCATCAAAAGATGATATCATACCTCTCTCAACGGAAGCAGAGGAGGTCAGAAAAATCATTTCTCAACCCGAAGAAAAAAGAATCCCCATTGCCTACAATAATGATTTTTTGATGTCCTATCGTCCGAATGTTGATTCTTATTTAAACGCAGAAGAGAAAGAAAAACTTGCAGTTCTTGGAAAAACAAAAGGAGCAGCTGAGCCAGCGGGAACTTATGCGAAGGAAATTTTTCAGCGATTATTAATTGACCTCGCCTGGAACTCAAGCCGCCTTGAAGGAAATACATATAGCCTTCTTGAAACACAAAGGCTTCTTTCAAAGGGGCAAGCAGCAGAAGATAAAACGGCAGAAGAAGCACAAATGATTTTAAATCATAAAGAAGCGATTGAGTTTATTATTCATTCTTCCCAAGATGTAGGATTTAATCGCTACTCTATTTTAGGTTTGCACGCACTTTTATCGAATAACCTGTTACCAGACCCGACTGCATCAGGTCGAATACGTACGATAGGTGTAGGTATTGGTCGCTCAGTATATATGCCGTTGGAGATTCCTCAGCAGATAGAGGAAATGTTTGATGTAATGCTGGAAAAAGCAAATCAGATTGAAAATCCTTTTGAGCAAGCTTTTTTCGTAAGCGTTCACTTGCCTTATTTGCAACCCTTTGAAGATGTTAATAAACGCGTCTCAAGGCTTGCGGCGAATATTCCGCTTATTAAACAAAATCTGTCGCCCCTTTCTTTTGTTGATCTACCAAAAGAAATATACACTCAAGGGTTGTTGGCTGTCTATGAACTGAATAAAATAGAGATAATCAAAGATGTTTTTATTTGGGCTTATGGTCGTTCTTCCATACGATATGCTGCTTTGCGTCAAACGCTTGGCAAGCCCGATCCCTTCGTGATGAAATACAGGAATGAGATTAAAAGCCTTGTTACGAATATAATACTGAATGGTTTGTCTTATGAAGAAGCTATTTTGAAAATAAAGCAAGATGCAAAGATTATTCCAAGTGATGATCAATATAGGTTTATCGAGATTGTTGATACAGAGTTAATGAACATGCACGAAGGAAATATAGCCCGTTATTTTATCCGCCCTTCTGAGTTTCATATATGGAAAGAAAAGTGGCGTATTTAAATCTACTGTTAAAATTCATTCATCATTTCAAACATTCAGATAATACCCTCCAATTAGGGTTTCAAAAACAAAATTTTGGATATTCCTAACTTAAGTATAAATTTATACTGTTAAACGTAAAAAATAATACTATGCCAAAAGTAAAACCATATAAAACTAATTCGATCCTTCTTTCTAGAACTTTTAAGAAGCCTGAAAGTCAAATGAGCCCTATAGAAAAAATGGAAAGGCTGCATGATGGTATCAGTAAAAAAGAACTAGAAGCACTTAAGTTGCGAACAGCGCTAGATTACGATAAATTGGCAAAGCTGCTTTTGGTAACAAGGGCAACACTTATCAATAAGCCTAGTGCTGAAAAATTCAATAGTGCTTTAAGCGAAAGAATACTAGGATTAGCGGATATATATTCTTTCGGTTATGATGTTTTTGAAGATGAAGCAACATTTAATCAATGGATGTTTAAACAAAATAGAGCATTAGCAGGAAAGACACCCTTCGAGGTATGCAACAATCAATTTGGTCGTGAAGAGGTTAAAAACATTATTGGACGAATTGATTATGGAGTATTTTCATAAATAGGCAAAGATGATTGTTTATAAAGTCGGAAAAACAAAATTTAGTAAAGATCTGTCCGGAGAAGGAGCAAGATTATATGGTGGGCGATGGAATCATATTTTAATTCCATGCATTTGTACTTCCGAAAGCAGGGCACTAGCTGTGTTAGAGTATACAGTTAATGTTAATATCGACGATATTCCAAGATCACTAAATATCACTCAATTTGAAATACCAGATCTAGGTATACAAGAATTAGCAATTGCAGAACTTCCTGGTAATTGGATGGAATCCCCTGCACCAGCTTCAACTAAAGACTTTGGTACAAATCTTTTAACGCTAATGATTGCTCCTGTAATAAAAATTCCTTCAACAGTAATTAAGCAGGAATTTAACTACATACTTAATCCAAAACATGTTGCCGCAAAAACATTTAAAATTCTTGATGTTGAAGATTTTGTTTATGACGTTAGAATTAAACTACTTTAGTATAAACAAGATATAACAGAAGGCTTCGCACAATTCGGGCTTCCACCAGGTATAAACACCTAATCTAACATTAATTTAAAATTATTATATTTGAGTTGTAAATCTATCCAATGACTAGGCAAGCAATTATTGAAAAAACGCTCAAAGCAATCAGTCTGCTTCCTGAAAATAAAGCAGAAGAAATTTCTAATTTCGCTGATTCTATAATTAAAAAATACGAAGACCAACAACTTACAGATGCTATTCAACAAATAGTTACTGATGGTAAAACTTTTGCCTTTCTTGAATCTGAAGAAGAATTATACACCGTTGCAGATTTAAAAGAAGTTTACAAAACTAAAAGAGGCAATTTCCCTTCCCGTTATACTAGTGCTAATTATCGGCAGTATTTTTAATTTGCTGCTAACTTCTAGAACTATGAAGCCCTTAAAATTATTTATCAGTAGTGTGCAAAAGGAGTTTGCAGCAGAGCGTATGGCTTTGGTGCAATACATCCGTGAAGATGCATTGCTGAGTAGTTTTTTTGATGTGTTTTTGTTTGAAGAAATAGCCGCCAATAGTCACTCAGCAGAAAAAGTGTATTTATCAGAAGTTGCTGCTTCTCAAATCTATCTTGGTATTTTAGGCAATGAATATGGTTATGAAGATTTTCAAGGATTATCACCTACCGAGCGTGAATATAATGAAGCAACTAAGCTCAACTTGCAAAAATGGATTTATGTAAAAGGTAAAGAGGATAGCACTCGTCATCCAAAGGAAAAGATTTTTGTTAATAAAGTTAGTGAGTCAGTTTCTCGTAAACGTTTTTCTTCATTAGAAGAATTAAAAAAAGAAGTATACAATTCCTGTATTCGTTACCTAAAACAAATTGGTAAAATAGATAGCAAAGAATTTGATGAAAGTTTAAATACCGATGCCGTATTGGAAGATATTGATGCAACCTATATCAGTCGCTTCATACGTATGGCACGTATTAAACGTAACTTTCCTTTACAAGAATCCGCTACTACCCAAGAAGTGCTAAGTCATTTGAACTTATTTCGCAGCCATCAATTAACCAACAGCGCTTTACTGGTATTTGGCAAAAATCCGCAACATTTCTTTCCTACGGCAACCGTAAAATGCGCTCATTTTCATGGATTGACAATTGAAAAACCCATCCCTGATTACAAGGAGTTCGGAGGCACTGTGTTTGAAATGGCAGAACTAACTGTTGATTTTGTTTTGTCAAAAATCAGCCTAAGTACCGGTACTAGAGAGGCCAGTAATCAGGTAAGCACTGCATATGAGATTCCACGTAGAGTAATTGCTGAAGTCATTATCAATGCCATTGCTCACCGAGATTATTACAGCAAAGCCAGTGTACAAGTATCTGTTTTTAAAGACCGTGTTGAGGTGTTTAATCCAGGACAATTGCCAATTGAGTTAGCGCTTTCTGATTTAAGTATAGCGCACGGTTCTTACCCACACAATCCTTTGTTGGCCAATTGTATGTTTTTAACAGGTGATATAGAACGATTTGGTACTGGCACCTTAGAGATTTTCCATTTGTTGGAAGAAGCTCACTTGAGCCGCCCCCAGTTTAATATACAAGAGGGTTTCAAAGTAATTCTTTATAGACCATGGACGCAAACCAACCAAGCAACCATACATGACACCATACAAGATACCATACATGATACCATACATGACGGCAAATATCTACCTCTTGAAAACCTTACCCATAGGCTAGTATGGAAAATTCAAGGCGAAATGAGTCGTGATGAATTAATGGCTACCTTGGAGCTTAAAAACAGAGATAATTTTCAAAAATCATATATAAAACCAGCAATAGAAAATGGGTTGCTCGAAAATACTTTGCCGGATAAGCCAACTAGTAAAAATCAAAAATACCGATTAACAAAAAAAGGAATTACGCTACAGAAAAAATTGAAAAATAAAACCAAGTAAATCCAATCCGGAAGCGGTTTTAATATTGCTAGCTGAGCAAAAAGGAGCCATGTATTTTGATTGGGTTCAGTTATTGTAATTTAAGTCTGCTTTCTTTTTTGTTAGTTGCTTTGGTAAACCAACTTCTAAAAGCAAAGCCTTAGCGGTATCAGCTTTCTTAATGAAAAATGGGTGTTTTTCATAATTACCTACACCATCACTAAACAAAGCATCTGTTTTTTTTGATACTTTTTCTTTGGTAGTTTCTTTTTTGCCTTTATACAAAAGTTCTTTATGAAGTATGGTTTTTATTATTGGAAAGAGATTTTATCACTTCAAAATGCTCCTCCGTTAGTCCTATATGAGAACTTGTTAATACTAAATTAGCTTTTAAGAATGCAGGTAAATCATTTAATGATTTGTCATCATCGATGATTACAAAATCATCATTAATAATATTTGTATTAAACCAATTAATAATCTCATCCTTTCTGGTCAAACTATTAATATTCTCAGGAAGCGATTGAATATTTTTAATATTTAACCCCCTGGTTTTAAAAATGTTTCCCCATTCTTTAATACTAAACTTAGATTTATGAGATGTAGTAAGCATAATGGTATCTTCATTAGAAAGTAAACGCTGAAGTATGCTAATTGCTTTACTACTAAAATCAGGAAAGCCGTCATTTAAGAACTCAGGATTTTTCCAAGCTTTAGCAGGTACAACAACACCATCTATATCTAAGAAGTATAACATAACAAACAAAATTACTTCTTATTTCAATAATTTTCATTAGGTATAAATACCCTATTTCCAAATTCAATTGTTCCCATCAACAATACTTTTATATTTACTTTTAAAAAGTAATAATTAAAAGTTGCAATTAGAGTTAACATTAAGCCTTTCAATGATGCTCCAAGTTGAACTAAAGGTTAATCATGGAATCGGTAAATAATATAGAAATCATTAGAATGCTAAATAGAATCTTTGACAATTCAATGAATCTGTTTGCATTAATCGCCCAAAATGGTTGGCGTTTTTCGGAGTATGTCAGCGATAATTTTCAAAAAGATGATTTAAAGAACTTTTCAGGAACTCAAGAATTCCAACATGTATTAGGGCTTACGGTGTATGATATATTTTCTAACAATCATGAAGTATATAACAAAGACAGCGAAGTATACGACATGGGTTCATTCAGAGGAACTGGCAGTTGTATTGCAGACTTTTTAAACAATAAAGATCCTGAATATAATAATTATAACTACTTAGATTTTTACATGGGATCTATTTGGCTAAACCCCCAAGCTAACTTATTGCCATTTTATGAATATATATTTCAAATACTTAGAAATGAAGAATGTAATTGGAATTATTGCTTTCCAAGATTATATCTTTTAGATATTAGTGGTAAGGGAATAAAAAAAATCCAAAATGAATTAGATTCATCTTTTCAAAATGAATACGAGGAAGCAAAGTATATGCCTTTAATACCAATTGTACAAGCATATAAAAATATCTATAAAAGGCTTCCTAAGGGTCATCCACAAAAGGAATTTGAGTAAAAGCTTTTGACCAGCATCCGTTAACTCTCAAATATGCATAGTATGAAGTGCAAATATAAATTTCCATATTTGCATAAAACGCGTTAAGTGCAATTATAAATAGTTTAGTTTTTATCCCCCCCTTAAACAAACCCCCCCAAAAAAACTAATTTTCCTAAATTGAGTACCGAAATAAACATCCAGATACATACAACAATTAACAATGAAGTATAGCATAAAACTACTGCACCTATTAGTGCTCTTAATTACCCTTAACGCAGTAGCCCAGAAAAAATCAGAAACCCCAAAATCAACACTGCAAATCAATGGTAAGCCAGGCTCACCCAATGCTAGCACTACCATCAAAGGAGATATACTTCCTGCACCAGATGCCCGTTTTGAAGGTGTGATCAATCAGAAAGCATCGGAATCTACACCAGCATGGCCCGCACGTATAGTGCCTCCGAAAGGCGCGCCCAATGTATTGCTTATATTATTAGATGATGCTGGTTTTGGAGCACCCAGTACATTTGGAGGAGTAGTGCCAACACCTGCCATGGATCGTATTGCTAAAACAGGAGTAAGCTATACTAATTTTCATACAACAGCACTTTGTTCGCCTACACGTGCAGCGCTAATCACTGGTAGAAACCATCATGTTGCAGGAGCCGGAGTGGTAGGTGAAGCCATCACAGGATACCCGGGATACAATTCTGTATTGAGAAAAGAAAACGGCACGATTGGTAGAATTTTGAAAGAGCATGGATATGCAACTTCCTGGTTTGGCAAGAACCATAACACGCCTTCTTATATGTCTACCAAAGCAGGCCCTTTCCACCAGTGGCCAACCGGTTTGGGCTTCGATTATTTTTATGGTTTTATGGGCGGTGATGCCAGCCAGTGGGAGCCAAACCTCTATCAAAACACCACACCGATCTATCCATTCCATGGAAAAGAAGGATGGAACCTAACTACAGCAATGGCCGATGAAGCCATTAAGTATGTGAAGGAATTAAAAGAAGTGGCTCCTGAAAAACCATTCTTTGTGTACTATGCGCCGGGAGGTACGCATGCACCGCATCATCCTACACCGGAGTGGATCAAGAAGATCAGCGATATGCATTTGTTTGATAAGGGTTGGAATAAACTGCGCGAAACGATTTTCGAAAACCAGAAGCGTTTGGGCGTAATGCCTCAAAATGCCAAACTAACTGAATGGCCAAAAGAATTGCCTGAATGGAATACCAAATCTGATTTGGAGAAGAAGCTCTTTATTAAACAGATGGATGTGTATGCAGCTTATCTTGCTTATACCGACAATGAGATCGGTAGAGTAATACAGAGTCTTGAAGATATAGGGCAACTCAACAATACACTCGTCATTTATATTAGTGGAGACAACGGTCCAAGTTCTGAAGGAATGCTGGATGGTACTCCCAATGAGTTCACTTTCTTTAATGCAGTTCCTGTTCCTGTAAAAGCGCAGATGCCCTGGTATCCATTTTGGGGATCCAGCAAAACTTTTCCGCACTACGCAGCAGAATGGGCTTGGTCGATGAGTACTCCTTTCAAATGGGTAAAGCAAGTGGCTTCGCATTTTGGAGGAACAGCACAGGGCGTTGCTATGTCATGGCCCGGACATATTCAAGAGCAGGGTGCAATGCGCAGACAGTTTCATCATGTGATTGACATTGTTCCAACCATTTTAGAAGCAACTGGTATTCCTGCACCTACAATGATCGATGGAATCAAGCAACGAGCGATCGAAGGAACAAGTATGGCGTATACATGGAAAAAGGATAATTCAACCGCACCAACTACGCATAAAACACAGTACTTCGAAATGCTCGGCAATAAGTCTATTTATGATAATGGTTGGGTGGCCGCTACAACACCGGCAAACCTTCCCTGGGCTTCGAGTACTGCAACTCCACCCGATGTGATTAACGGATACAAATGGGAATTGTACAATGTGATGGAAGACCCTACACAATCGAATGACCTTGCTGCACAGATGCCAGAAAAGCTGGAGCAATTAAAAAAATTATTCTACTCCGAAGCGCAAAAATATGATGTACTGCCTTTTGATAATACATCGATCACAAGATTTCAGGCACCTAAACCAAATTTAACGCAGGGAAGAACAGTGTTTAATTATACTGGTACGCATACCAATATCAGTAATGCGGGCGCTCCCAACATCTTGAATAAATCTTACACCATCACTGCAGAAGTAGACATTCCAAAAGGCGGAGGTGAAGGAATGATTGTTACCAATGGCGGGCGTTTTGGTGGCTATGCGTTGTTTATCAGCAAAGGGTTTGATTGGTGGTCTCATGCAGACTGGTTCAGAAATATTGCATTGATATTTTTGGGATTAGGTTTATTCCTGGTTTGGCGTGGCAACAAAAATAACTGGGGGCGTTTTAGAATGTTCTGCAGCAAAACAATATTAGGAGTTGCTGCATTAGTGCTCGCTTCTGTTTTTATCACCAATGTATTTAATGTAGGTGCAGGCAGACCAGTATTCATTTATAATTTATTGAATTTGAAGCGAACCACCTGGGCAGGATCTTCACTCAGCGCAGGAAAGCATACCATTGTTTTTGATTTTAAAATTGATGGCCCTGGTTTGGGCAAAGGAGGGCTTGGTATTTTATCGGTTGATGGAAAAGAAGTAGCCAGAAATACCATGGAACATTCTACCCCAATTACATTTCCTATAGACGAAAGTTTTGATGTAGGCGACGACACACGTTCAGGTGTATCGATGTTGAAATATGCCTATCATGTTCCATTTCCTTTTACAGGAAAAATTGAAAAACTTACTTTCATCCTAAAACCAGTAAGCGCCGCTGCAGAGCAAGGCCAGACCCTGAGTAAGGAAGAAGTGAAGTCACTTTCAAATATTCCTGATTCGTCGGGTGTGGAGAATTAGGTAGAGGTGTTGGCTTTTCCTGCAGGGATGCTAGTTTCTGTGGAATGTATTGCCCTTAGTTGATAGCTAAAATTTGCAGTATATCCTAAAAGTATATACCTTTATAAAAAATAAGGCATGAAAATACTATCACTAAAATTAGACGACAGCGTTTTTGAAGAAACAGAAAAAGTGGTCTCAGAATTAAAACTTGCAAGGAATCGTTATATAAATGAAGCCCTTACATTGTATAACCGATATAACAATAGAAGAGTAATTAAAAACAAGCTTGCTAAAGAAAGTAAACTTGTACAGCAAAGCTCAGCAGAGATATTAGCTGAATTTGAAAAGCTGGCCGATGAAATTTAAGCAGTTTGATATTTGGCTTGCAGATTTAAATCCAACTATTGGAACAGAACCTGGTAAAACGAGGCCAGTAGTAATCGTTCAAACAAATTTGTTGAATGAAACACATTTGTCTACCATTATTTGTCCTATAACAACAAACATTCTTCCGGAGGCAGAAATTTTAAGAATTCATCTTAAAAAAAATCAGTTACCTAAACTAAGTGATATACTTGTTGATCAACCTAGAGCCATAGATAACAAACGTTTCATTAAAAGACTTGGCAAGTTAACCCCACAGCAGGTAGATGCCTTAAAGAATAGTTTGAAAATTATTTTAGATCTGTAGGAACGTGCTTTTTATAAAATAGCGTAGTTCGATTCTTCTATTTCGATAGTATCATATGATACTATCAAATGAACCTTTTCAATAGAGATCAATTTTTAAAATTGATTATTTCTTACTATATTGTAAGTGTGCTTTCTCACCGATCAATTTACATTTACAAGCCATGACCTTTAAATCAATTATATTTTTTCTGATTTTGTCAATAGGAGCAAGTGCGCAAGGATCAAACTCCAATGATTCTTTAAAGCAATTGACGCCTAATCAGCTGAAGCCAGCATTGACTGATCAGGATCAACAACTGAATGCGCCATCTGCGCAAAACATTAGAATTTATTGCAAGCCAACTGAAACGAATCTGAATGTGCTTTATATTGTTAATGGCAAACAGATCAATAAAACGGAGTTAGCCAAAATTCATCCAGGAAGTATAAAAAACATAGAAGTGTTGAACCCGGCAGCAGCAATAAAAAAATATGGACCTACTGCTAAAGATGGAGTCATTTTAATTGCTACATATAAATAATTCTATGAAACCCTTCCTTTACTTTTTATCGAGTATAGTATGCATCATACTCCTTCAATCAAATACAAAATTTGTTCAAGAAGAATCATTAAACGGCTCCTGGATGCGCACAGCTGGCAATCAGGAAGAAGTATTGTTGATCGTAGATGGTTATTATACCCAAACCAATTATAGTAAGGAAGCCAAAAAATTTATAGATACAAGGGGTGGCGTTTTTGCCAGCGATAACAAGGCATTTACTATTCTGGTAGAATTTGATACAAAGAGCAAAGAGCAGATAGGCAAATCAATCAGCTGCAATTATTCAATCAAGAAAAATGAGTTAACCATTAATGATAATGGTATTAAATCAGTCTATAAGAAAGTGGATGATGCAATAGCTCCGTTGTCTGGAGTATGGGCTATTACTGGGAGAATGCAGGAAGGAAAACTAGTACAGATACAAAGAACAGGTACGCGCAAAACATTGAAGATATTAACGGGTACTCGTTTTCAATGGGCTGCAATCGATCCAGGTCAGCAATCATTTTCCGGAACGGGTGGAGGTACTTATGATTTCAAAGACGGAAAATATACCGAGCATATAGAATTCTTTTCACGCGATAGTAGCAGGGTAGGCGCTTCATTAAGTTTTGACGGTAAGATAGAAAACGGAGAATGGCACCATAGTGGGCTTAGTTCTAAGGGAGACAAAATTTATGAAGTATGGAGTAAGATAAAGTAGTAATTTTAGTTTGAAAACACATTTTATGTCAAAAGAAGAATTAAAACTTGAAATCGGAAAAGTGCTTGATCACTTTTCTGATGATGCGCTTTCTGAGCTTTTACTTTTTTTACAGGAAATTGATTTAAAAAAAGATTTAGAATTTGATAATAAGTTTTTGTTAAACAAAATATTAGCTGAGGATAAAAATTTATTAGCCAAATTAGCACAATGATTTCTTTAAAAGATGTTCTTGAAATCCATGAAAAACTAATCATTGAATTTGGTGGATCTAAAGGCATACGTGATAATTCATCTTTAATTTCAGCATTAAATAGACCGTTTCAAACTTTTGATGGAAAAGAGCTTTATCCATCCCCAGTATCGAAAGCAGCTTCCTTAATCGAAAGTATCTTAACAAATCATCCTTTCATTGATGGAAATAAACGAACTGGTTATGTATTAATGAGAATATTGTTAATCAATTATGACCTTGACATCAATGCTACAGAAAACGATAAATATGATTTTGTAATAAATATTGCTTCTGGAAATTTTACATATGAAATGACATTGGAGTGGTTGTCATTTCATGTTGTTAATTTATAAACCACTTTCTCAATGCCCCAACCCCAAGTCTCTCAATTAAAAAGAACCATCGGTGTATTCGGATTAGCTTGTGCAGTAATCAATATCATGATCGGTTCGGGCATTTTTGTTTTGCCTGCATTGGTAGCTGAACATTTAGGAGCAGCAGCCATTATCTGTTATGGTATTTGTGGGGGATTGATTTTTTTAATTGCACTTTGTTTTATTGAGATAGGTACAAAAATTACTGGAGATGGAGGAACCTATGCTTATATAGAAGCAGCATTTGGCCCATATGCAGGTTTTGTTGCAAGTAATATATTGATTTTCGGATCGGCACTTTTATCTGATGCGGCAGTGGCCAATGGACTCTTACAAATCATCAGCCCATTTGTTCCATTTGCAAAAGCATGGTTCTTTAAACCCATTTTCTTTTTGTTATTATTTGGTGTATTGGCATGGATCAATATACGCGGCACCAAGGAAGGAATGATGGTAGTTATTGCAACTACCATGGCTAAATTATTACCACTTGTATTAATTATTATTTTTGGGATTGGTCAGATTGTACCAGGCAATTTAGCGTTTACCAATGCCATTTCATTGAATGAAGTTGGAACCACTTCATTGATCTTGTTCTTTGCATTTGTAGGGATAGAAACAGCGGTGACCAATAGCGGAGAAATAATCAACCCTAAAAAAACAATGCCATTAGGTATTTTATTAGGTCTGTTGATAGTCTTGTTGGTTTATTTAGGCGTGCAATTGGTTACGCAAGGAATATTGGGCAACCAATTGAATATGTATAAAGATGCGCCGATCAATGAATTGGGAAATCGATTGTTTGGCCCCATAGGTATATCAATCATAATTGGAGGAATGATCATTGCAATGATCGGAACATTGAGCGGAGAAATATTTGCTTTCCCAAGACTATTTTTTGCTGGTGCAAGAAAAGGGATCTATCCTGCATTTCTGGGAAAAGTTGATCCCAAATTTATCACGCCTAAAAACGCCATCATCCTCTATGCATCAACTGGTTTTCTGTTCTCGATGATGGGAGAGTTGAAGCAGTTGGTCATTTTAGCCAGTGCATCTACTTTATTGATTTATTTAGGAGTAGTGTTGGCAACCATTAAAATGAGATTTACAAAAACGGCGGAATCGAATGAAAGTTTTAAAATACCTGGAGGGCTTACAGTGCCCATACTTGCTACTGCAGTAATTATCTGGATGTTGTCTAATTTATCCAAAGATGAAATGATAGGGATGGCAATTTGTTTAATAATATTGTCTGTGATTTATGGAATAATGAAGCAAATGAAAAAAGGATTTAAGCTTTAATTTGAATTATATTTGAATGGAATAGTTCAATTGAATTACACCAATGAATAACAATTTGTATAAAGGTATTTTATTAGTTGCAATTATCTTGAAGTCTTCGCTTTCAAGTTATTCTCAATCTAAGCCTAATATAGTATTGATTTTCCCCGACAATATTGGCATTGGCGAAATAACTTCCTACGGCGGTGTAAGAGGGGTAGCAACACCCAACATCGATAAAATTGGAAATGAAGGAATTCGCTTAACGAATTTTAATGTAGAGTATTCATGCACGCCATCCAGAATTGCATTGCTTACTGGAAGATATGCAACGCGAGTTGGGGAAGATTATAATTTAGGAACTACTTTATGGGAAAATACTTTAGCAGAACAGCTTAAAATGGGGGGCTATGCTACAGCTCTTTTTGGTAAATGGGATTTAGGTGGAGAAAATTGGTTGGGCAAAAGAGCGCCAACCGATCAGGGTTTCGATGAATGGTATGGAATACCTGGTACCAGTCACTTATCGCAGTTCACTTCTATGAAAGGTTTTCCAAAAGGTCAAGAACCACCTTATATATGGGAAGGTGTAGTTGGGCAACTAAGTAAAAAAGTAAAGGAATTTAATTTAGAATCTAGAAGAACAATCGATAGAGAATCTGCAGAAAAATCGGTGAATTTTATTAGAAAGAATGCAGTCAGTAACAAACCATTCTTTTTGTATTATCCAATTACACAATTGCATTTTCCTGCACTGCCACATCCAGATAAAGCAGGAACAACCGGCGCTGGTGACATGGGAGATGCAATGGCCGACATGGATTATAATGTTGGATTAATATTAAAAGAATTAGCGAATCTGGGCATCGAAAAAAACACCATTGTAATATGGTGTGGAGATAATGGCGCCGAGCTAAGACGCCCATGGAGAGGTTCTGCTGGCCCATGGAGGGGCTATTATAATTCTGCAATGGAAGGTGGTATTAGAAGTCCGTTTGTAATGCGTTGGCCTGGTCATATAAAGCCTGGGCAAGTATCCAATCAAATAGTGCACGAAGTAGATTTATTTACAACTATTCTTAATGCTGTTGGTTTGTCTAAAAACAATCAATTTGATCGAGTGATTGATGGAGTTAATCAATTGCCTTTTTTAGAAGGGAAAGAAAATAAATCGAATAGAGAATCAGCCATTTTTATGAATCGAAGTGGAAATGTGATGGCTGTAAAATGGCGTAACTGGAAATTTTGGTATAACTATAAAACTGAATTACCTGATGCGGATCCAGATAACCTGGTTCGCTTATTCGATTTGAGTGTAGACCCTCAAGAAGAAATAGATGTGAAAGATTATTATCCATGGGTGGTTGGAGTAATGGATTCTATAGTATACGAGTATGAAAAATCATTAATTAAATATCCGCGAGTACCTATAAGTGCCAATAAAGCTGATCCATATTTACCTACAACAGTAGGTACTGAAATTTTAAAACCAATATTTACAAGAACAGATAGAGTACAATTAGCAAGCCGAACTAATGCATTGCCTAAACCTGATTTTTCTGGGGCATGGTCTACAACTGAGTTGAATACCATTTCTGTAATCAATGCGACTGAAAAACCAAAAATCGCAACATTGGGTTCTGGTTGGGGCGAAAAAATATCCATTCAACATCGGGCTGATTTTTTAGAAGTAGAAAGAGTAGTGTTTGTTCCTCGAGAAGCTCAAGCACTTGTAAACTATCGCTTTGCATTAGATGGGTCATCTACTGAAAATAATATCAATTTCGGTAGAAGTTCCAATCGATCCTTCTCAACAACCAGATGGGAGGATAACAGATTAATCATTACCACCATTTTTCAAAATAATGATATTGAAATTGGTAAAACGATTGAGACTAAAATAACGCAAACGCTATGGCTTGAAACACCCACTGCAACCCCATGGGAACCATCATTAATTGTAGAAACAACCAGAGAAGGAGCTAATGGTGGTTTTACTTCAACCAATAGAACCAGGTACAATCGAGGTTATAGATAAATAGTCAATTATGTGGACCGAATCCAACAATCAACTCAAACGCAGTTTTAAGTTCAAGAATTTTGTAGATGCTTTTGCGTTTATGACCAAAGTAGCTTTTGCAGCGGAGAAGCTCAACCATCATCCCAATTGGAGCAATGTCTACAATCAGGTAGAGATCATTCTCACTACCCACGATGCCAATAATACGGTTACCGAAAAAGATCGGGCACTTGCCAAAAAAATTGATGAAATTTATGGATCTTAGTATAGGTTAATCATCCTTTCTTTCCATTTTCTCGTATATCCTGGCAAATTGAGTCTATATGAAATTTGCTTTTCCTGTTTTAATTTGCATAATAACTTTTAATGCTTGCAAAAGCGATCTCAAACCCCTTGTTAGTGAGGTTTATGTAGATAGCCTCATCAAGCATTATTCTCTGCCTGATGCGATCCAAAACAACCAGATAGAAGTAGATTTCTGGTTGAATAGAATTACTCCCAACACGCCAGACTACAGCAATAGTTTAAAATACGCTGCTGCATTGGTTAATCGTTTTCATTTATTGGGCAATATCAACGATTTAAAAAGTTCGGACAGTATGCTACTTGCCGTGAGTGCAAGTTTTAATCATAAAGAAGTGGGCCCAATTTTCACTTTAGTAAGCCATTCTATTTTGCAACATCGCTTTATGCAAGCAGATTCTTTATTGGAGATTGCAAAATCAATGGGCCTGAAAAAACACGAGTCTGCTTCCAGTTCATTTGATGTAGATTTTGAATTAGGCAACATTGGTCAGGCAAAAATTGAACTTGCTAAAATCAATCAAACATCTGATTTTGGCTATCAATTTAAGAATAGTAAAATGATGCACTATATGGGAGAATTAGATTCTTCTTTAGCCGCTATGCAAAAAGCAGTGGATAATGCTGGGCATGATAAAAATTTAGCATTAGCTGCCCTGTCTAATTTAGGCGATTTGTACTTGCATGCTGGTAAGATGAATGAAGCATACAAAATATTTATTGATTGCATAAATGCAAACCCTGCAGACATGCATAGCCTGATGGGTATTGGTTGGATCGCTTTAATTAAAGACAATAACCCAATACTTGCCAATAAAATATTTCAATTTGTGGCTACTAAAACGGCTTCACCAGATCCCTTGTTTAAATTAATGGCTGTTGCAGAATATACTAAAGATAGTTTGGCTCAATTAAAATTGGCAAAAGCATTCGAACAAAAAGTGACCAATCCTTTATATGGCAATATGTACAATAAATACCTGATTCAATTATATACAGGCACTTTAAATGATCCTTCAAAAGCTGTAGCAATTGCCAAAGCAGAATTATTGAACAGAGCTACTCCTCAAACCTATGCTTGGTATGTATGGGCTTTGATCTGCAATCGTCAACAAGAAGAAGCATTTAATGTGTACGAAAAAAATGTTGCTGGCAAACCATTAGAAAGTTTGGAATTATATTGGATGGGTAAAATGATGCGGTCTTTCAATAAAAGCTATAATGCCAATCAATTTTTTAAAGAAGCCAATAAAAATAATTTTGAATTAAATCCATCAGTGGTAAATGATTTGGCAATAGAATCAAAAGAATAATCTTTCTACCGACCAATAGGCTGCTACTATACAAATCATCATAGATATCGGAATTACAATTCGTTGACGATAATAGGGTTTATTACTAAACCATTTAGCGAGTAAAAACCATGCACTCAATATCACTGTTATTTGCCCTAATTCTACACCTACATTAAACATTAGTAATGAGCTAAAGTAGGAGTTAGGAGGAAGGCCCAACTGTCCAAGTGCACTTGCAAAGCCCATTCCGTGTACCAATCCAAAAATAAATACCACACTGATTCTGGATGCTTTTAATCTGGCAGAAAATATATTCTCTAATGCTACATACAATATAGACATAGCAATCAATGGTTCTACAATATTGCTAGGCGGTTCAATGATTTTATACATCGATAAACCCAGTGTTACGGTATGCGCGATAGTAAATGCAGTGGCCTGCCATAAAATCGATTTTAATTTTGGGTTTAATAAAAATAAACTCAACACAAATAAAATATGATCTAAACCAAGCGGTAGTATATGTTCAAAGCCTAATTGAATATACAAGATGGCTGCCTCTGCTCGACTCATTTTTTCCAGATCAACAATGCTCGCATGTGCCCATGCAGATGTAGAACAGCCAATAAAGAAAAGAACAAGTGCTATTATTTTACGAGACCGAGATGTTGTATATTTCATATTAGATTGCAATGATTGATTAAAAGAATACAGCCAATTTTAGCTTCGCAAAAAATGGACTACCCGGTGTAAAATTTAATTCAGTAACGGGCGCTGGTTCGCTTTGTAACCTCGATGTAGTGGCAAACTGTGCTTCATTCCATTGAATATTGAATATGTTTTCTACCGCTAATCCAATTTCGTATTTTGATTGGGTATAGTTTAGCGATGCATCCATTAAAAAATAACCCTTAGCAATAATTGAATAGTCTTCGTTGGCAGATCTGTTTTGAATATAGCGGTAATTGATGGCTCCATTAAATCCCCTTTGTGTTTTATAAAACAAGCCTCCAGTGCTGGTAAGGGTAGGGGCTAATGGAATATAATCCATGCCCTTTGCTTCTCCAACAGCCCTCGGTTTGGTAAAATTGATATTGGCATTGGCAAAAATATGTTTAGTAAACTGATGCCGGGTAGTAATGTCCAGGCCTTGTCTGATACTTTTACCACTTGGCTCTATAATGCCTTCATCGCCAACATATACAAATTCCTGATCTAATAATAATTGCCAGGCTGCAATACTAATAATGGTTTTACTGGTTGGTTTAAATACAATACCTAGATCGCTGCCATATGCTGCTGGCAAAATTTCTCTTCCGCCATTGCCAACAACAACCCTTGTATCATTACTATGAAACCCTTTTCCTGTTTTTAAAAAAACTTGTACTTGTGGGTTAATGGTATATTGAATATTTAGTTTGGGGCTAAGAATGGATTTTTGTTGAGCTGGGTTTTGCGGAACACTTAACTGATCTTGGTAATTAAAATGAAAATAATCCAAACGAAGCCCAGCATTGATTAACCATTTGCCACTGCTTATTTCCTGTTGTATAAAACCAAATGCATTTGTTTCTTGAATATCCCCTAATTGCACATTGTTTAAAAATGCTCTTTTCACTGTATTGGCTAATTGACTATTCGAAATAGCATCATGTCTAAAGCCAATGCCGTAATCAGATTCAATTTTTGCATTACCCCAGTATATTTGTTTTTTATAATTTCCTGTATAGCCAATAATATTTCTCGATTCGGATTGTTGAATGCCATCTCCATTTACGGAATCTTTCAAATAAAAACTGAAATTGGAATACAAATTAAAATCATAGTGGGTAAAATATATTTGATTGTTGAAATTACCACCATTCTTAAATTGATGTTTAAGAATTAAGTTGGCATTATGCCGTTGGGTATTCCCTCCTTCGGTAGGATCGATACTTCCAAAACGATCAATCAGGCCAGTTTCTACTGCCCTTGAAGGGATTTGTCCACTTGCATTCCATTTACTTTTAAAACTAGATACACTCAAACTCAATGCTGTATTATTGGTAATACTTAAATTGTATTTCCCGAAAATATTATAACGATTCATTTTTTGCGGCTGGATTGTAGGTCCATCGGAATATTGGTATTCAGCAGCTATATAAGCGCTTTGAAGATCTTTATTTTTTTTGAGTAGATCGATCATAGCCAATCCTCTTGTGCTATTGAATTGACCTCTCTCAATTTGAATTCTACTTTTTGATATATTTTTATAAGTACCAAAAGCTACATAGCCTGCAGTATTTAAATTTCCATGTTCTGTATAATAAGGACCTGCACCAAAATCAATATTATTAACCGTTTCTGGAATAATGAAATGGGCATCTGCATATCCCTGTCCATGCGCATGACTCACCATATTCACAGGCATACCATCTACACTAACCTGTATATCGGTTCCATGGTCACAATCGAATCCGCGTAAAAAAATTTGTTCGGCTTTTCCACCACCTGCATGTTGTGCAATGAAGAGCCCAGGCACCACTCTTAATAATTCCTGGGAATTGCTAACAGGCTTCAAGGAAAGATCTATTTTACTAATAGTACTAAATTTAGCTACGGTATTATTTTGAATGATAAAATCTTTCAAATTGATTGAAGCCGGTTCCAATGCAATAAGGTTTGGTTGGTTTTGAAGCGCCTTGACATTTATTGATTGATAGCCCAAAAAAGAAACTGCTATTTGATCGCCCGATTGAATAATGAAATTCCCATTGATATCTGTTGTTGTATGAATAACACCATTCGTGCTATAAGCAGCAATCATTGCATATTCTATTGGTTCTCTACTTTTAGCATCTACCACTTTCCCTTTAATAATAGCTTGAGAAAATAAATGACTGCTCGCGAGGAGTAAAATAAAAAGAATACAATGTTTCATGATATTTTATTGAAAAGCCAGAGAAATTTCCCTGGCTTTATTTTTCATAATAGGACACTTATATTTTTACCAAGGTGTTGCTAAGTATGGGAATGTGGTTAAAAATGTTTTATCATTAGCATTTACATTGTCTTTGGTTAAACCCGGATTACTTGTTCCTGCAGGTCCTCCAAAAATCAACAACAATTCTACATCTATAACATCGTCTGCTAAAGCACGGCCCGTTAATACATTGGTACCATCAAAGAAGGTAGTAACTCCTGTAGTAGAAACGCCCATTACATCTGTTGCCAATAAACCAGTTAATGTTGCTGCATTTTGGCCCAATGCATTGGTTGTATAAGCCGGGTTCAAGCCCAATAATCTTGCTTGAAATTTACTCTGAAATGCAGCGCCCATTGCACTTGGAATAGTAGTGTTGAACGCATCTTTGTCTGCTGCTGCAGTTACAAACACAGTATTAATAGCAGGTCTGGCCATTTGATCTTGTTGCTCATAAAAAACAGTTGGAGGTGGCGTGTCGTTCTTTTTACAAGATATAACGAGTATACTGCTTGATATGATGTAGGCAAATAATTTTAATGAAGCTTTCATTTTAAAATAGTTTTAGTGATAATAAATTAAATTTTCTTTTTAGTTTCTAACCATACATTGATATTGCCCGTTGCGCCGATCAATGTTTTAGGTACTTCAACAACTACACTGAGTACATTGGTTCCTGCAAACGTGTCGGTACCTGGGGAAGAGAAGCCCGGTGCAGTACCTGCAAGAATAGCTTTGTATCGATTGAGGTCAAAAAAGAACGGATCATCTCTTGGTCCTGCAAATACTTTAATACCAGTTGTTCCTGTTGCAGAAACAGCTGTAGATCCGTATGCTGTAACAGTTACTTCTGCACTAACAGCACCTTCTAACTTACTTCTTGTTCCTGTAGTTGTTGGTAGAATTGGTCCATACACTTGCATTTTATTGGATCCTGCATCATACTTACATTGAATTACTAAGTCTTCAATGTTGTCGCCATTCTTATCGATGTTAAATTCCAAGACGGTGTTTTCATCAAATTTCAAATTGGCTGAATTCGACGGACTAGTTAACCCTTGTGAATTGGCAACAAACACCAGATTGGCTGGATCTGAAGCTCTAAAAACATAGAGATCAGTGATGTCAGTAGATTGATTGGTAACAGCTGGCGTATCGATATGATCTGCAGCATAAATAATTCCACCGGTAATAAATGCTATTCCAACTATTGCGGAAAGCAAGATTTTTTTTCGTTTCATGGTAATAAGTTTTAGTAAATATTTTGTTTACGATAACTTATGTACGAAGAACGAAGATGCTTGGATTGAAAAGATTAAATTATTTTTCCGAGGCTCACCACAGTAGTAGGAGAAGGGCTTCCACCAGCTTTTTCCAAAGAGATGGCAAAAGCCTGAGCCTTGCCAAAAGATTTCATTTTTTGAATAAGGTATTTTTTTCCGGTATCGTTGGTAATAATAAGACCTCCATCAACTGGCTTACCATCAACAATTGCCCAGAATTGATATTGCATACCGGAAGGGGTATTGGGTAAATTGCTGGCATCTATCAAAACTTCTCCGGTTTGTTGGAACCAAAATATTTTTGCTGTTGCATCTGGGTTACTTTCTACTCCCTTTAAAGAAACCAATGTATTGTTCGGATTTCTAGCGATATCCCAATTACTTTTCAAATCTTTTGCCATTGCTTGTTCATTGGCCAAAGCTTGTTTTGTAACTGCTAAATTTTCGTTGGTAGTGGTATACTTGTTGAAATAAAATACATTCAGTGCAGCACTGATCACTAAAATTCCGATGGAAACCGCTGCGACCAATTTCCATTTATTTGACATAGCATACACAGGTGTATTGCTTTCAGATAAGCTAATTACAGGAGTCTGTTTTGTGGATACTTGTTCATTAATTTTTGCAAAAATTGCAGCTTTTGTAGAAGCCTTTGGTTCAATAGCATTTGCTATTGCAAAGCTTTCCAAAGCATTTTGGATAGCAGCAATTTCTTGGGCTATTTCAGGAAACTCAGCTGCCCAGGCAAGTACTTGAGCATTTTCAGCTGCTGAACTTGCACCTAGAACATACTGTTCTAAAATTCCTGATGATATGATTTCTTTTGTATCCAATGTTTTATTCTACCAATTTTCTTAATTCTATAATAGCAGCTCGCATTCTCGATTTAACTGTTCCAAGCGGAATTTGAGCTTCTTTTGAAATTTCATCCTGGGTATAACCATAAAAATAGGCCAATTCAATAATATTTTTCAAATCTGGCTTTAATTGTTGAACCTGTTTTTTTAAGCCAGCTACATCATATTTTGATGCGTTACTATTTCCATCAGCAAAATTACTTACGGAATTTTCGTCGGAAGAGATCAACTGTTGTTTTCTATAGCCCTTACTCCTCAGTGTATCGATGGTTAAATTTCTTGTTAAATTCAACATCCAGGTAAAAAGTCTCCCTTTCTTTGGATCGTAAGATGCAAAATTGTTCCAAATTTTAATAAAGGCTTCTTGCAGTATGTCTTCGGTTAGGGCTGCATCTTCTACCATTTTAAAAATAGTACCGTTCAAAATAGCCGAATAATTGTCATATAGATACGAAAAAGCTGCTTGGTCCTTATTATTAAGTAACCGTACAAGTTCCTCTTCACTATATTTTACTTCACCCATTGGCAATTTCAGGTTTGAATATTATTGTAAAATAAGTCCTTTTTATTGAAAGCCTATTTTAATAATCTGTTCATTTATCAAAAAATGAAGAATAGGTCTTCCACATCCAATTCAGCTATTTGAGTAAAAATTGATTAAATTGTAGGATAAATCTTGCACCATGCCATTCCCTAAATTAGTCCTTAGTTATATACTCACTTTTGTTGTTTTCTTTATCATCGATATGACCTGGCTTGGGTTTATTGCTAAAAATTTATACAGAAAATATTTAGGCGGATTTTTATCTGATCAAGTGAACTGGACAGCCGCCATCATTTTTTACCTGCTCTTTATTGTAGGTATTTTTATATTCACCATAATGCCAGCTGTAGAAAAAAATTCATTGACATCGGCAATAACACTCGGTGCGCTATTCGGATTCTTTACTTATGCAACTTACGACCTCACCAATTTGGCAACCTTAAAAGGATGGCCTTTGAATATTGTTTTTATTGACATTATTTGGGGCACAGTTTTAACTGCTTTAGTAAGTACTGCTGGTTTTTACATTGTAAAATATTTTCAATAAAATGCTGGTCACCATTCTTCAAACGGCACTATTCATTTTTTGCTATGTGAGTGGCTGGTTTATTATTTCTTTGATCAAAAAAAGAAATGATGTGGCCGATATTGCATGGGGGCTGGGCTTTGTAGCCATTGCCTTTTTTCTTTTTCTAACCAGAATACCAACAATACAATCTGTAATTCTTTTTATACTCATTGCCATTTGGGGAATTCGTTTGGCCTTGCATATTGGTTTAAGAAGCAAGGGCAAGCCCGAAGATTTCAGGTATAAACAATGGAGAGAAGAGTGGGGGAAGTCTTTTGTACTTCGTTCTTATTTACAAGTGTACCTACTCCAGGGATTTTTTATGTTGATCATTAGCATGCCCATTATAGTGGCGTCGAATGCAACTGATCAATCAACAAGCCCATTGATATTGGCGGGATCGATTATCTGGTTGATTGGTTTTGCCTTTGAAGCCATCGGCGATTATCAGTTGATGGTTTTTATGAAGCATAAGAAAAACAAATCCGATATCATGCAAACGGGTTTATGGAAATATACCCGCCATCCGAATTATTTTGGTGAAGTACTACTCTGGTGGGGCATTTTCATCATCGTATTGCCGCTGCAGAATGGAATATGGGCCATCATCAGCCCAATCACCATCAGTTATTTATTGCTCTATGTGTCTGGCATACCCATGCTCGAAGCGAAGTACAAGAACAATGAAGCATTTCAGGCATACAAGAAAAGAACCAGCGCATTTTTTCCGATGTTGCCAAAAAGCTAGTTTTACCACTTATCCATTTATTAACTTTCATTAACCTGTTTTTGGCTTTATTTTCCAACTTATTAGGGCTAAGACCCTCTTTATTGTAGAAACCAAGCTAACATGAGAGTTATTTTATCGATTACTGCATTGTTGATCTTTTCTTTTATTGGTGCAGAAACCAAGGCACAAGGAACGATCAGCGGAACTGTATTCAGCCCCGATCAACAAAGAGCAGAAGCTGCCATTGTAAACTTACTAAGAGCCAAAGACAGTGTGTTGGTAAAAGCAGTCATTACAGATAGTATTGGTCAATATGAATTTTTAATTTCTAAGCCCGGCACTTATTTGATATCTGTTAGTTTTCAGGGTGCTGCAAAATATTTTACTAAGCCGTTTGGTGCTGCCAATGCAGATCAGTCAATTAAAATAGAACCTATACAATTAATTGCTAAATCGGCAACTACATTAGATGAAGTAACGGTAGCCAGCAAATTGCCTTTTGTTGAGAAAAAAATTGATCGAACCGTTATTAATCCAGATGCGCTTATTGCCAATGCAGGTACCAATGCTTTAGAAGTATTGGAGAAGTCGCCAGGTATTCAGGTTGACATCAATGGAAATATTAGTTTGAGAGGAAAGCAAGGGGTAATGGTTTTTATAGACGATAAACCTACATATTTAACTTCTGCTGATCTGGCGAATTATTTGCGCTCATTGCCATCAAGCACTTTAGCTACTATTGAGATCATGACCAATCCTCCGGCAAAATACGATGCTGCAGGAAATGCAGGTATCATCAATATCAAATTAAAAAGAACCAAAACCAAAGGAGTAAATGGTGGTATCAATACCAGCTATGGGCAAGGGGTGTATGCAAGAAGTAATAATAGTTTTAACCTGAATTATCGGGTGAATAAGATCAATTTCTTTACCAACCTGAGTTATAATGTCAACAATTCTTTTCAGGATTTATACATCGAACGTCAATATTTTAAACCCAATACAACTTCATTGAATTCTACATTCAATCAAAATTCTTTTATCAAAAGAGAAGCAACTGGCTTTACTGGAAAAATTGGTTTTGATTATTATATCAATAAAAAATCAACTTTCGGTATGGTATTGAATGGGTTCATCAATGAAACCAAAAATACTACCACTAATAATGCGCAAGTAGGAGATGCCAATGCTCAATTACAAGCACTGGTAAAAGCGTATAGTCCTTCTGATAGAAATTTCAAGAACCAATCACTCAATTTAAATTATACCTATAAACTCAATGATAAGGGTAGGGAAATTTCAACCAATGCAGACTATGTAGGCTATAATGGCGTTACTGATCAATATTTGTTGAACAGTATTTACGATGCCAATAATAATTTTGTTTCTTCCACTAATTTGATCAGCAACCTCCCTTCCAATATAGATATCTGGGCTGCCAAAGTAGATTATTTGAATCCTTTAAAAAACGGCGGACGCTTTGAAGCTGGTGCAAAATCTAGTTTAGTAAACACCAATAATGTGGCCAATTTTTATGATGAAGTAAACGGAGCACAAAAACCGAATTATGATTTCTCTAATAATTTTACTTACAAAGAGAACATCAATGCGGCATATTTAAACTACAATTTTAACCGAAAGAAATTCTCTTTTCAAACAGGACTAAGATTTGAGAATACCAATATTCAGGGAACACAATTGGGCAACCCGGTTCGTAAAGATTCTAGTTTCACGCGTACCTACAATAATTTATTTCCCACAATATTTATGTTGTATAAAGTGGATTCATTGGGCATACATCAACTGGGTTTAAGTGTTGGTAGAAGAATCAATCGTCCCGATTATCAATCGATGAATCCATTTACTTATCCTTTGGATAGATTTACACTATATTCAGGAAATCCTTATTTACAACCAACATTTTCTCAAAACGCAGAGATCTCTCATACTTATAAGGGCCGCTTCACTACTGCATTTGAGTTTACTTATGTAACAGATGTAATCAGTGAAACCATTCAACAGGAGAATGGTATTTTCTATAGCAGGCCAGGCAATTTGGGACAACAGTACTCTTATAGTTTGTCATTTAATGGTGCGTTTAATCCGGCAAAATGGTGGGTATTGCAATTGTATACCGAAATAACCATGAACGATTTTAGATCGAACGTTTATGGGCAACAATTGAATAATAAAGGAACCTATTGGTTTCTTGGGCCAACCAATCAATTCACCATCAATAAAAAATGGTCGGCTGAATTATCGGGCTCTTATCAAACGGCAGTAGTTACTGGTCAATTCATTACCATTCCTGTTTGGACAATGCGTATGGGCTTTTCTAAGAAAATATTAAAAGACAAAGGTTCGCTCAAATTTAATTTGAATGATATCTTTTATTCTCAACAACCTGGTGGAGATATTTTAGCAGTAGCTAACTCCAGTGCAAAATGGAAAAGCTTTTTAGATACAAGGGTTGCAACGATTTCATTCAGCTATCGTTTCAATAAAGGCAAAAGTTTAAATGCCAGAAATACAGGCGGGTCTGATGCAGAAAAGGGTAGAGTGAAATAAAATGAACAATTCAATAAAAAACACAATTATGAATCACCCATTTTTTAAAACGAACAAAGGAAAATTTGCTATGGGAGTTTTATTGACCTCAGTGGTCATTTTAGGAATCATTAAATTTACCAAATTAGGCTATGCATTTGGGCAATGGTTGTATGTCTTTATTAACAACTAGGCCATTGTAGTAAACCTACAACCAACTCTATAGAACAATACTTTTGAAGTTTGAATATTATTCCATTCTGTTGCATCATCAATATAGAATGGATTGATCGAAGATAATTTCTGCCTCATTTTTTGTGTGAAGCTTAATACATTGGCTGGTTCAACAATTTCTTTTTCAAGTAGCACAATGCTCGATTCAATAATTTTGGTGATTTCTTTTTCTGTTTTTGCGTGGCGCAATTGATCAATCAATACTTCTTCCGATAGGGTAATATGGTTGAGCATGTTCTTGTTTTGCATAAAGCTATATCTTTCAATATTACCTTAATGTTAAGCTTTCAATAATAGCTTTTTTGCAAATTGTTATAAATCATGCAATTTCATATTTAATTTATAATTATTTAATATTGCTAATTAAATTAGTACAATAAAATAGGCGCAACATGTATCAGCAATTGGTTGAATTCTATGGTTTGTTACCCCATCCAGAAGGTGGTTTTTATAAAGAGAATTATGTTGCAGCAGAACAAATTCCTCAAGCTGCATTGCCTACACGCTTTACTGGAGATCGACACTTTTCAACGGCTATTTATTTCTTATTGACGGAGGGAAATTTTTCGGCTTTTCACAGAATTAAGAGCGATGAATGCTGGCATTTTTATGAAGGCGATTCTTTATTGGTGCATGTGATTAAAACAGATGGAAATTATGAATTGCTCAAATTAGGATCGAATGCATCTAATGGCGAAGTCTATCAGGCAATTGTTCCTGCTGGTGCATGGTTTGCTTCTGAATCACTTGGAGCCTATTCATTTGTTGGATGTACTGTTGCACCTGGTTTTGATTTTGCTGATTTTGAATTGGCTGAAAAAAATAAATTGTCGAGTATTTACCCGAATCATCGTGCGTTGATTGAAAGATTATGCCGATAATTAGTTAGTATTGTAATGAATCAACAAATAACCAATAACAGATAACAAAACGATGGCAAGCACTGCAATGATCAACCATTGCTGGTCTTTAATGCCTCTGCGCTTTTTTATTTTTTCTTTTTTGGAACTGGCTTTTTTGAGTTGTTGATTGAGCTGTTCTTTTAATTGTAATATTTTCTTTTTTTCTCCAATCGCTTGCAATCCTTCAATGGCATCATCTACAAAAGCGGAATCAGCCATTTGTGCTTCAATGGCGTGCATTTCGGAATCAGAAGCTTTCCCCTCTAAATATTTTAAAAGATCATGCTCATTCATCTCCTCGCTGTTGGATAATATATTTTTTAAATCGCTCATTGTAATGGTTGCTTTTTAACCATCAATAGTTTTAAATTTCTTTTTCCGTTTTGGATATGACTCTTTACTTGTAAAATACTCATTCCAGTTACTTCGCTAATGGCCTGATAACTTTGTTTCTGCAAGTAGAATAAAGTTATACAAGTTTGTTGTTCTTTGTTTAATTCGGTAATACAAGTTTCTAATAGGGTTAAATTGACTTCCTTCAACTGATGGTCTTGCAAATCACTTGTATCTTCTGCTAAAGGTGCATTATCGGCTAAAGGAAGGCTGGTCTTCTGGTCCCTCAATTGCATCAGGCAATGGTTACAGGCCACTTTATACAACCAGCTTTTTGGGTATTGAATAGGGTATTTACCCATTTCATTCAAGGCTTTTAAGAATACTTGTTGTACGGCATCTTTTGCAGTTTCTTCCTGCTTTAAATACTTCATACAAACCCCAAGTAATAATAAAGTATATCGCTCCAATAAAATACCCAGCCACTCTTTATTTTGATCGTTTTGATAACGTTCAATTAATTGGTTGTCGGTAATATGTTGAAATTGGTTCCTGCTCACAAGTTAAAATAAGCATTTTGTCTTAGATGCAAAGCAGGTAAATTTCCATAACTTACAGTAAAATTTTTGAATGGCATATATGATGGTTTTGGTTGCAGTTGCCCCTTTAAGGGCTGAATCTGCACACAGGTCTGAAATGGTGAGTTCATTGTTATTTGGTGAAGTGGTGGAAGTACTTGATCAATCGGGCGACTTTTATCAAATCAGATGCATGTACGATCAATATGAGGGATGGTGCCAAAAAACGCAATTATGGGCAATAAGCAATGACCTCGTAACCAATCAATCTAAAGATATTGCTGCCGAATTTTCCAATTTACTTGACGTGAATGGAACAGATATGCAAATTCCGATTGGCGCTTCCCTGGGTTTATTTCAGGATAAAAAACTGACCATCGGAAAATTTAATTTTACCTATAAAGGTGCAATTGCAAAACCCAATCCAACGCTGTTTACTGCAGATTATATCAAGCATATTGCCATGATGTATTTACATGCGCCTTATTTATGGGGTGGTCGTTCGGTTTTTGGAATTGATTGCAGTGGATTTGCTCAACAGGTATTTCGCTTCTTTGCTAAAACTTTACCAAGAGATGCCTACCAGCAAGCGGTGTTAGGGGAAGTGGTAGGTTTTTTACAAGAAGCTCAATGTGGAGATCTGGCTTTTTTTGACAATGCCGAAGGCCGAATTACCCATGTAGGCATCATGCTCGATTCGCAGACCATTATTCATGCATCAGGCAGAGTAAGAATTGACGCAATAGATAATGTAGGTATTATTAGTTCAGATTCTGGAGAGCGCACCCATCAACTGCGCATCGTTAAACGTTACTAGCTCAGTTAAAAGCCTATTAAACAAAAATCCCCCATGCAAGGCAAGAGGGATTTTGTATATAAAGTTCTAGTAGACTTAATTACATAATGTCCATGGCTTTGGCAAAATAGGTAACTGTACCAGGCAATGCCAACCAGAAAAATTCGCGATAAACTACTAATAATGTGATCATAATAGCTAGCCAGAAAAAGCACAAAGCCCAATATTTTGCTGATGATTGATTTGCTTCCATGAATTTATTTTTTGCAAATATAAGGTGGCTTCATCAATCTACCATTGATTGAGCCTGGGATTGTTGAATTTTTGTGGATTCAGTAGGTTTGGTGGCCCCCGTCTTTTCGAAAAACAGCATTTTAATAGCAATTATGAGCAGAATAACTGCAAATACCTTTTTCATTTTGTCGTCACTTAAGGTAAGGGCCAATTTGCTTCCAAAAAAGCCTCCTGCCACAAATGCTGCAGCTACAATCAGTATATAATTGATATTGATATATCCCTGTTTATAATATTGCAAAACAGCGAGTATACCCACGGGCAATAGTAAAATACCCAGTGAAGTCCCCTGGGCTGCTTTTTGTGTAAAACCTAAAAACAATACTAGTGCAGGTACTATAATTATTCCACCACCAATACCAATAAGCCCACTCAAAAATCCTGCAATCAGCCCAACTGCAATAAGTAAAACGATCGTAGTAAAAGTCATGCTATTATTTTAGGAAAGTGGTTTTATAAAATTCAATGGCTTCTTCTATAATGGCTAAGGCTTTTGCTTTATCGCCAAAGTCTTCTACTACCACTGTTTTATTTTCTAATTTTTTATACTCTTCAAAGAAATGCCTTAATTCATCAAAAAAATGTTTGGGTAATTCTTCGATATTATTGTAATGATTCACGCCCGGATCGTTAGCCGCTACTGCAATGATCTTATCGTCCGGATCTCCCTGATCTACCATCTGCATTACTCCAATTACTTTGGCATCCATAATGGTTAATGGTTGCACTGGTAAGGATGTAATTACCAAAATATCTAATGGGTCTTTATCGCCACCATATGTGCGTGGTATAAATCCGTAATTAATAGGGTAGTAGAAAGAGGAAAAAATCACTCGATCTAATTTTAAAAGACCGGTTGGTTTATCAATTTCGTATTTACAACGAGAGCCTTGCGGAATTTCAATAATAGCATTGACTACTCTTGGGGCATGTTCTCCATAAGATACACCATGCCAAGGATGAACAACTGTTTGTGGTTCCATATGAGTGATTTTATTTGGTAAGCCAATAGCCGATCGCTACAGCAATAAGACTTAAAATTAGTGTACCTCCGGCATAAACACAAAAATGAGTATATCGTTGTTGATTCAGTAATTGCAAATTCTCCCAGGCAAATGCAGAAAATGTAGTAAATCCACCACAGATACCTGTTGCTAAAAATAATCTCCAGGAATCTGCATTCACTTGTTTTGCTGACCATCCCATGATGATGCCAATCAATAGCGAACCAATAATATTCACCAACAGTGTAGCATAGGGGAATTGGGGTGTTTTAATTCCAATTGCTGCGAGATATCTCAAGATAGAGCCGATCATTCCTCCCAAACCCACTAATGCAATTTGTTTCATGCCATTATTGCTTAAACGTTTTTTTATAATCAACCTGCCATTTCGCCTCTCTTTTTATCATATACAAATACTTGCTAGCTGTATCTGAGCTAAGGCTATAATTTAATGTTACCGTTGAATCATTTGGTTCTTGAACAGACCGAATATTAATAGATGCGGTTCTTAGTTCCTGCCTTCCTTCTTTGTCTTTTTCTCTATAACTGGCTTCTGTTGTTTTTAATAATTGCTCATTAGTGGCATCGGCCAATAAATAAAAATGGGCTTTGATAAAATCACCTTTTAAACAACCATCTATAAATTCTCTTCCTGCATCCAATCCGTTTTCTGCGGGCAATAAAGATTGTTGCTTGCTATTACAGGCAAATAAAAATACTATCAATCCAAAAAAAACAAAATGCTTTCGATTCATCATGCTAAGTTAATCATTTAGAATGGTAAGTAATAGGGGGTGAGTAATGCGCGAAATTCCGAACTGTATTGGTTGTTAATTTTAATCACTATCGAATCTTTTTTTATTGCAGTTGTACTGCTCCTTAGTAATAACATTGTTCTGAATGGCGGATGTTTTTCTGTTTGATGAACATCGGTAGATGCTTGTACATAAAAACCTTCCATTTCGGCCATTGCTATAAAAGGGGCTTTTCTTTCAAAGGGCAGTAAAACGGCAAAATATCCATTTTGGGTTAGTAATTGTTTGATTGAAGCAATCAGTTCTTTTAATGTAAGTGCTTCGCTATGATGCGCCAGATTCTTATTACTATTGGGGCTTTTTAAATCCTGTTCATAGAATGGAGGGTTGCTGATGATAAAATCATACAAGGGTTCATTTTTTTTGAAGGCTTGAAGGGCAAGCGGTATCACATTGATTCGATCTTTCCATGGCGATGCTTTGCAATTTGCTGCAGCTTGTGTTGCAGCGCCAGTCTCCATTTCAATTGCATCAATTTGAGCCGAACATGCTTGTGCCAGCATTAAACTCAAGAGCCCCGTGCCTGCACCAATATCTAAAATGTTTGTAGGAGCAATTTCGAATTCATTAATAATAGCAGCTGTCCATGCTCCAAACAAACAGGCATCAGTACACACTTTCATGGCACACTGATCCTGCTCTACCCTAAACTCTTTGAATTCAAAATAATGGTTAGGCATTCATTATTGATTAATGCCTTCTAGCGCAAATAGGAATGCATAATTCAATGCAATGTCTTTCAAATAATCAAATCTGCCTGAAGCGCCACCATGTCCGAAATCCATATTGGTATGCAACAATAAAATATTCTTGTCTTTTTTGGTGGCCCTTAATCGTGCAACCCATTTTGCTGGTTCAAAATATTGTACCTGACTATCATGCAATCCAGTTGTTACCAATAAATTCGGATAATCTTTTGCTTCTACATTTTCATAAGGAGAATAACTCTTCATGTATGCATAAGCTTCTTTATTATTGGGGTTACCCCACTCATCGTATTCATTGGTGGTTAATGGAATACTTTCATCGAGCATAGTATTCACCACATCTACAAACGGCACTTGCGCAATTGCACCATGCCATAAATTCGGCGCCATATTTACAACAGCTCCCATGAGTAATCCTCCGGCACTTCCACCTTGTGCATACAAATGTTCTGATGAAGTATAACCCTGGCTGACTAAATATTTACCACAGTCTATAAAGTCGGTAAAACTGTTTTTCTTCTTCATCAGTTTTCCATCTTCGTACCACTGACGACCAAGATCTTCTCCACCTCTGATATGCGCAATCGCAAATGCAAAACCACGATCGAGTAAACTCAATCTGGTACCACTAAAGCTTGCATCCATGCTAATTCCATAAGAGCCATAAGCATAAAGCAATAGGGGAGCCGTTCCATTTTTTTCAAATCCTTTTTTATAAACGATCGAGATAGGGATGTTGGTCCCATCAGTGGCTTTTGCATTCAACCTTTCAGTAACATATTGTTTTGGATCATAACCGCCCAATACTTCTTGCTGTTTCATGAGCTTTTTATCTTTACTCACTAAATTATAATCATACACCGAAGCAGGTGTTGTAAGGGAAGTATAACTATAACGAAGGTTGCTGCTATTGTATTCTGGGTTTGAATTAAATGATGCAGTATAAGCCGCTTCGCCAAAATCGATATAATGTTCTTCATTGCTATTGAGTTTGCGTACCCTTAATTTAACCAGGCCATCCTTTCTTTCATTCACCACAATAAACTGATTGAATTCTTCTACACCCTGAATTAATACATCTTTACGATGCGGGATTAATTCCTTCCAGCTACTCATAGAAGTATTATCCAGCGGGCATTCCATCAACCTGAAATTAAGCGCATCTAAATTGGTACGAATTAAAAATTTATCTTCCAATGCAATTACATCATACAATACATTCTTGATTCTAGGTTGAAATACTTTGAATGACGCATTGGGTATATTGGCATCAATCAATCTCCATTCAGAAGAAAGGGTTGCTTGTGAAACAATATAAATATATTTTCCGTTTTTGGTTTTACTTACACCAATATAATTGCTCTTGTCTGTTTCTTCATACACTGTAATATCAGTACTTGTACCAATGATATGTTTCTTTATTTTTTCTGATAATAAAGACACCGGATTATTGGAAGTATAAAAAATGGTTTGATTGTCATTGGCCCAGGTTGGGTCTCCGCCTGTTCCAGCAATGGCATCTTTATACACTTCTCCTGTTGTTAAATTCTTAATATGAATCGTGTATTGTCTTCTGGAAACTTCATCTACCCCATAAGCCAATAACTGATTGTTTTCGCTGATGGAAAATCCTGAAACACTATAATAGGCTTTTCCCTTCGCCATTTCATCAACATCCAGTAAGATTTCTTCTGGTGCTGTTAAGCTTCCTTTTTTTCTGCAATATTTATAATATTGTTTTCCTTCATCGGTTCTGGAATAATAATAATACCCATTTTTAAAAACAGGTACACTCTCATCTTTTTCTTTGATCCTCGCCTTCATTTCTGTAAACAACTTGGCTTGAAAATCTTTAGTACCACTGAGCATAGAATCGGTATACGTATTTTCAGCAGTTAAATAGTCTACTACTTTGGTACTGTCTGGTCCTTTTTTAAAGAAATCGATCATCCAATAATAATTGTCGATTACAGTATCGCCATGTATAGTTCTTGTATGCGGTTTAATAGTTGCGATGGGTGATTTTAAATCAGGCCACTGATAGGCTTCGTTTTTCATTTTTTTATCGGTATTACATGCGATTAAGCTTGCCATTACAAGTAGAAGTATTGAAAGTTTGCGCATTTTGTTTAATTTAATGGTCAAGGTATTACAAAAACGGGGTTTTTATATTGATTTAGGAAGAAAAAACGAAAATAAGAATGTTGGTTTTTTGGAAGAAAAATAAGGCAAGCATATTGTATGGAGTTGCATTGGCCTGCTTACTTTTTCTGTTAAAATGGATGGAATTGAAATGGATGGTGTATAGTCATTCTATGGATATTTATATAGGTGCAATCTCCATCTTATTTACATTACTCGGAATCTGGTTGGCTAAACAACTAATGAAACCAACAACCAATACCGTCATAGTGGAAAAATGGGTAAGCCCTGTACAGGTAGAACATGGGCAAATCAATGAAGATGCCATCGCAAGTCTGGGAATTAGCTCCAGAGAAATGGATGTGCTTAACTTAATGGCGAAGGGAATGAGCAATGCTGAAATTGCAGCTGATTTGTTTTTATCCATTCCAACCATTAAAACGCATATTGCCAATTTGTTTTTTAAATTAGAAGTGAAAAGAAGAACCCAGGCAATTGAAAAAGCAAAAAGGTTGCAATTGATACTATAAACCTGCTACTTTGGTATGATTTAATAATTAGTTCATTAAAATCATACTTAAGTATGAAGGGTTTTATAAGTTATTCATGCAATTTTGATTAAATTAAAATAAACACCATGATGAAAAAAATTATCTGGACCTATGGCTTAATTGCAGGAGCAGTTACCATGGTTAGCATTACTATCGCAACCGTATTTCATGACCAAATTGGTTTCGACAAAGGGGCTTATGTTGGTTATTCCATGATGCTATTGGCATTCTCCATGATTTTTGTAGGCATAAAAAATTATCGGGACAATCACAACCAGGGAGTAGTCGGTTTTGGTACTGCTTTTAAGATGGGATTATTCATTACATTAATTGCATCTACTATTTATGTATTAACATGGTTGGTAGTCTATTATAATTTCATGCCCGATTTTATGGATAAGTATGCTACTTACGAAATAGATAAAATGAAAGCGGCAGGAGCTTCAACAGCAGAAATACTCAATCAAACAAAAGAAATGGCAGATTTTGCCATTATGTATAAAAATCCTTTTGTAAACGCTGGAATGACTTATATGGAAATTCTTCCAGTAGGTTTATTGGTGAGTTTAATTTGTGCCCTTATTTTAAAAAGAAAAACCGCAGCATAATAAGTTCGGTTAATCCTTGATTAACCTTAATTATAGTAAATAAAAAAACCTTGAAACATTCGCTTCAAGGTTTTTTATTGTATAAGCTGTGTTGATTATTTTTCTGCTACTAAACTGGCTACTAAATATTCCTGATTCAATCGGGCAATATTGCTGATAGAAATTTCTTTAGGGCAGGTTGCTTCACAAGCACCAGTATTGGTACAAGCTCCAAATCCTTCCTTATCCATTTGCGCAACCATGTTCAATACACGAGAATGACGTTCTGGTTCGCCCTGAGGTAATAAAGCCAGATGAGAAACCTTGGCACTTAAGAACAACATTGCAGAACTGTTTTTACAAGCTGCAACACAAGCACCGCAACCAATACACATAGCCGCAGCAAATGATGCATCAGCTTTGTCTTTATTGATTGGCAATGAATTTCCATCAACTGCATTACCAGTGTTCACACTAACATATCCACCAGCTTGAACGATTCTGTCGAATGCAGAACGGTCTACCATCAAATCTTTAATTACCGGAAAAGCAGCAGCTCTCCATGGTTCAACTACTACAGTATCGCCATCATTAAAAGCACGCATATGTAATTGACAAGTAGTATTTGCCTGCCATGGTCCATGTGGTTTACCATTGATGTACATAGAGCACTGACCACAAATTCCTTCTCTACAATCGTGGTCGAATGCAATAGGCTCTTTTCCGTCTACAATTAATTCTTCATTCAACACATCAATCATTTCTAAGAAAGACATTTCAGTAGAAATATTTTTCACAGGATATGATTCAAATTGACCTTTTGCTTGACTATTTTTTTGTCTCCAAACTTTAACGGTGAGATTCAAATTGTTGTGTTCCATTATTTAAAATTTGTCAGTTAGAATTTGCTAATGATTTATTTGTATGAACGCTGTGATGGTTTTACCACATCATATACCAATGGTTCTTTGTGTAAGTTCCACTCATGTTCTGCCTTGTATTCCCAGGCAGCTACATACATATAGTTGGCATCATCACGCAAAGCTTCTCCATCTGGTGTTTGGTACTCTTCTCTGAAATGTCCGCCGCAACTTTCATTTCTGTTCAATGCATCAATACACATTAATTCTCCTAGTTCTATAAAATCAGCTACACGATTGGCTTTGTCTAATTCAGGATTCATTTCGTTGATGGATCCTGGAATTCTCACATCAGACCAGAATTCTTTTTTCAAAGCTTGTACTTCTCTGATGGCTTGCTCTAAACCTTCTTTATTACGAGCCATTCCGCATTTATCCCAAATGATTTTTCCTAAACGCTTATGAAAACTTTCAACCGTTTGCTTTCCTTTAATATTCATCAACAGATCAATTCTGTCTGCTACCACTTTTTCAGTTGCTTCAAATGCTGGATGAGATGTTTCTACAGCTTTGCTATAAATTTCATCAGCCAATGAGTTACCCAATGTATATGGTATTACAAAATAACCATCCGCTAAGCCTTGCATCAATGCAGAAGCACCTAAACGGTTTGCACCATGATCGCTAAAATTAGCTTCACCCAATGCATACAATCCAGGAACGGTGGTTTGTAATTCGTAATCCACCCATAATCCACCCATGGTATAATGCACAGCAGGGTAGATGCGCATTGGGAATTCATAAGGGTTTTCTCCGGTTATCTTTTCGTACATATCAAAAAGGTTACCGTATTTTTCTTTCACCACTTGTTTACCCATGGAAATAATTTCTTCCATTGGAACATTGGATCTTCCTTCTTTACCTGCTTCAATTTTTCCGTAACGTACAATTGCATCAGCAAAATCTAAATAAACAGCTTGCTTACTAGTTCCAACACCATATCCATCATCACATCTTTCTTTTGCTGCTCTAGAAGCTACATCGCGTGGTACAAGGTTACCAAATGCCGGATACCTTCTCTCTAAATAATAATCTCTTTCTTCTTCTGGTATATCAACCGCTTTTCTATTATCTCCTTTTGCTTTTGGTACCCAGATTCTTCCATCATTTCTTAATGATTCAGACATCAAGGTTAATTTACTTTGATGATCTCCACTCACTGGAATACAGGTAGGATGGATCTGTGTGAAACATGGATTGGCAAATGTAGCTCCTTGCTTATGTGCTTTCCATGCAGCAGTTACATTACTACCCATTGCATTGGTAGATAAATAAAACACATTACCATAACCACCAGTACATAATAATACTGCATGACCGAAATGTCTTTCTAATGTTCCTTTTACCAGATCACGTGCAATAATGCCTCTTGCTTTTCCATCGATCTTTACAACTTCTAACATTTCATGGCGGGTATACATGGTTACATTACCCAATGCCACTTGACGTTCTAATGCCTGATAAGCACCTATCAATAATTGCTGACCTGTTTGACCGGCAGCATAAAATGTTCTTTGTACCTGGGTTCCACCAAATGAACGGTTGCTCAATAATCCACCATATTCGCGAGCAAAAGGAACTCCCTGTGCAACACACTGGTCAATGATATTACCACTTACTTCTGCTAAGCGATGTACATTGGCTTCGCGTGCACGATAATCTCCACCTTTAATGGTATCATAAAATAAACGGAAAACACTATCACCATCATTCTGGTAATTCTTTGCTGCATTGATTCCACCTTGTGCTGCAATTGAATGCGCTCTACGTGGAGAATCCTGAAAGCAAAATGCTTTTACTTTATAACCCAATTCACCTAATGACGCTGCTGCAGAAGCACCAGCTAAACCAGTTCCCACTACAATTACTTCCAGCTTTCTTTTATTTGCCGGGTTAACCAATTTGCAGTGTCCCTTATAGTCGGTCCATTTATTGTCTAATGGTCCTGAAGGAATTTTAGCATCTAACATAGATCCAGTGATTTATGATGATTAGAATATACTTGAATAATTAACCGATCCAACCCATAATGAAGCTTACAGGCATTAAAATAAATATGGCTGCAATAATAATGGAGTAACCATAACCAATGCTAATGAGCATGATATTGTAACGCTTATTATGAACACCCAATGTTTTAAAAGCACTTTGAAATCCATGGGCCAGATGATAGGCCAATGAAATACATCCCAGTGCATACACCACCACGATCCACCACTCTGTGAATGTTGCTTTCATCAAACCAAACATATTGTGCATAACCACACCATTGTAAGTAACTTCTTCTTCCAAACCTTTTCCGGTAAAACGGGCAGAAACCCAAAAATGGTACAAATGCAAAATGAGGAAGATCAAGATAAGGGTTCCTAAAAGTCCCATACTTCTGCTATACCATTTGCTGCCATCTTTATACGTTACCGCATAACCTACTGAACGTTTCTTTTGGTTTTCGAGCGTAAGCAAATAGCCCTGAAGAATATGCAGAATGATTCCTGCAAATAAGCCAATTTCGGCTATTCTTACTAAAACGGTAGAGCCCATGAAATGAGCTGCCTTATTAAACATTTCGCCGTTCTCATCCGGATTAACCAGATCAGCAAAAATGCAGGCATTGATACCAGCATGTACAATTAAAAATAAAACGAGGGAAATACCGGTTAAGCCCATTACTAGCTTTTTTCCAACCGATGATGTAAAGACTTGTTTCCAGGTCATAAAGCAAGATTGTTTAGTTAAATCTGCGCAAAAATACTACTAGAATAGATGCTATTTGAAAAAAATGTTGATTTCCAATATTTTCTAACCAATTAATCATGATTTTGTTGGGTAAGTCTTCATTTTTTGGTCACTTGTTCAATTTCTTGCTATCCTTTATTGATATGGGTTGAACATGGCTTTTAACCGCTTACATAAATTAAATGCGGTAGTTCATGCTTGCGTGTTACATTTGGGTTATGGTTAAATTGCTCAGTATTTTATGGAATAGTTTCCGAATGGCGTTGCAGGAACTGAAAGTAAATAAACTACGAACCTTTCTTTCTTTATTTGGAATTACCATTGGTATATTCTGTATCATCGGTGTATTAGCAACAGTGGATAGTTTAGAACGAAAAGTACAAACTGATTTAAAATCTCTGGGTTCCAATACTATATATATTGATAAATGGAATTATGGTGGTGGTCAGGATTACCCATGGTGGAAATATGTGAAGCGTCCGGCCATGAAGTACGAAGAGATGAAAATCATTAAGGCAAAATGCGATCTGGCAGCCTATGCCGCTTTTTTCACAAGTACGAGAGTAAATCTAAATTATTCCGACAATATCATTAACAATACACCCATGTATGGGGTGTCTAACGAGTTCAGTAATATTCAATCTATTGAAGTAGGATCTGGTCGTTATTTGAATGAGTCAGATTTTACCAGAGGTGCTACTGTAGGTGTAATTGGAACAATATTAGCCGAAGATTTATTTGGTGTAGCCGAAAGAGCGGTGGGTAAAGAAGTGGCTTATGGAGGAAGAAGATTATATGTAGCTGGAGTGATAAAAAAACAAGGTCAAAGTTTTGTTGGTGGATTTGATTACGATCATTGCATCATAGTACCTTATAGATATTTTGCTGGTGTGTTTAATCCAGACAATAGCAACCCTTATATAATGGTTCAGGGCAAACCAAAAATCGCTTCTTCTGCATTGGCAGATGAATTAAATGGTGTGATGCGTCAATTGAGAAAACTAAGCCCTACACAGGAAGACAATTTCTCATGTAATGATGTGGCTCAATTTAGCGAACAGATCAATGGATTCTTTGGACAAGTAAGTGCTGGTGGATGGGCCATTGCAGGATTGAGTTTAATTGTGGGTGCTTTTGGTGTTGCCAATATCATGTTTGTAACCGTAAGAGAAAGAACCAGTCAAATAGGATTAAAAAAAGCCATTGGAGCCAAGCGAAGCACGATACTTACAGAGTTTTTATTGGAGAGTGCTTTCTTATGTATAATTGGAGGTTTGATCGGACTGGCATTGGTATGGATTCTATCTATAGCATTAAGTGCTGCATTGCCTTTCCCTATTTTTATAGCTCCCAATATTGTTGGATTGGCGCTCAGCATCTGTATTGTTTTAGGCATATTAGCCGGAATTATTCCCGCATCAATTGCTGCTAAAATGGATCCAGTAGTAGCCATCAGAACAAAATAGCCTTTCAATTGACTATTTTTGCGCAATGGGCATTACAATTCTGGCAATCGAATCTTCTTGCGACGAAACAGCCTGTGCTATTTCAGTGGATGGAAAAATGATGAGTAATATCATTGCTGGTCAGGCCGTTCATGAAAAATATGGGGGTGTAGTTCCGGAGTTAGCCAGCAGGGCACATATGCAGAATATTGTTCCTGTTGTAGACCAGGCCATTAAAGCAGCTTTTGGTATTGATGGAGAAAAAATTCCAACTTCCACACTCGAAAAAATAGATGCCATTGCCTTTACACAAGCTCCTGGATTAATTGGTTGTTTACTGGTTGGTGCACAGTTTGCAAAATCATTCTCGATTGCGTTGAACAAACCCCTGATTGCAGTACACCATATGCAAGCCCATGTGCTGGCCAATTTAATTCCTGAAAATCGTCCATCTTTTCCATTTTTATGTTTAACTGTGAGTGGTGGTCATACACAAATTGTGTTGGCTAAATCTCCGCTCGATCTGGAAGTGCTTGGTCAATCCATAGATGATGCAGCAGGAGAAGCTTTCGATAAAACAGCCAAGTTGTTAGGATTGCCTTATCCTGGTGGCCCTTTAATAGATAAATACGCTGCTTTAGGCGATCCTTTGAAATTCAAATTTGCAGAACCACAGATACCAGCGCTCAATTTTTCTTTCAGTGGATTAAAAACTTCTGTGCTCTATTTTTTACAAAAACAAAGCCCTTCATTTATTGAAGAAAACCTCAATGATTTGTGCGCATCGGTTCAATACACCATTGTACAAATCTTATTGAAGAAACTGAAAAAAGCAGTGCAAGAAACGGGTGTAAAACAAGTTTGTATTGCCGGTGGAGTGAGTGCTAATAGTGGCTTGCGTAAAGGCCTTGCCGATTTAGGGGAGAAGCATGGCTGGAAAACTTTTATTCCAGCTTTTGAATACTGCACCGATAATGCTGCCATGATTGCCATAACAGCACATTATAAATACCTGGCCTCCGATTTTACTGAGCTCGACATCAATCCTTCTGCAAGAGCGGAGTTTTGAAAGATAAAAGATAAAAGATGAAAGATAAAAGATAAAAGATGAAAGATGAAAGATAAAAGATGAAAGATAAAAGATAAAAGATAATTGAGATATACTTCTTCTTGTATCTCATATCTCATATCTCTTAATTCTTATCTTATATCTCTTATCTCTTAATTCATATCTCTTAATTCTTCTTTCTTCTTTCTTCTTTCATAATTCTTCTTTCATCTTTCTTTCTTGCTTGATTTGGAGCGCAGCCCCGTTTTTTGTACTTTTGCGCCCTTAAAAACAGCGTATTCTATGATCAGTGCAAGAAATATTACCCTCGCCTACGGAAAAAGGGTGTTGTTCGACGAAGTAAACATCAATTTTATCAAGGGCAACTGTTATGGGGTAATTGGAGCGAATGGGGCAGGAAAATCTACTTTTTTAAAGATCCTAAGCGGTGAAATTGAGCCCAATAAAGGGGTGGTAGAAATTACCAAAGGTGAGCGCTTGTCTTTTTTGAAACAAAATCAGTTTGAATTTGATGAATGCACTGTTTTAAACACAGTATTGATGGGGCATAAGCGCTTATGGGATGTGATGCATGAAAAAGATGCCCTTTATGCGAAAGAAGATTTTTCGGAAGAAGATGGAATGAAAGCGGGTGAATTAGAGGCTGAATTTGGAGAAATGGGAGGCTATGAAGCGGAAAGTAATGCGGCTAGTTTTTTAAATAGTTTGGGTGTACACGACGAAATGCACCAAAGCCTGATGAGTGAAATTCCGAGTAATTTCAAAGTAAGGGTTTTATTGGCGCAGGCATTATTCGGAAACCCCGATATCCTTTTATTGGATGAACCTACCAACGGTCTGGACATTGAAACGATCGGTTGGTTAGAAAACTTTTTAGCAGATTACGAGAACACTGTATTAGTGGTAAGCCATGATCGTCACTTCTTAGATACCGTATGTACCCATGTTGCAGACGTTGATCGTTCTAAAATAAAAGTATTTACCGGTAACTATACTTTCTGGTATGAGAGTAGTCAATTGATGAGCAGACAGATCAACGACAAAAACAAAAAGAATGAAGAAAAGCGTCAGGCTTTATTGGATTTCATTGCTCGTTTCTCTGCAAATGCCTCTAAGAGCAAGCAAGCTACTTCTCGTAAGAAAGCTTTGGAGAAATTAACCATAGAAGAAATAGAACCTTCTAACAGAAAATATCCTGGGATCATTTTTCAACCATTGCGTGAAGTGGGCAACCAGATTTTGAATTTAGAAAAATTATCTAAATCGGTTGATGGCAGAAAATTATTTGATCAGGTTTCTTTTAGCGCCAATAAAGGAGAGAAGATTGCATTCTTAAGCAAGGATCCATTGGCAGTAACTACTTTCTTTGAAATTATTGCAGAAAATGCTCAGGCAGATAGCGGTAAATTCGAGTGGGGAACTACCATTACCAAAGCCTATTTGCCACAGGAAAATAATGAATTTTTTACCGAAGGTCTTACCCTGATGGAATGGTTAAGACAATTCGTTCCACCACATGTTACAGATGCAGATGAACCTTTCTTGAGAGGTTTCTTAGGTAAAATGTTATTTAGTGGAGATGATATTTTGAAGAAGACCAATGTATTGAGTGGAGGAGAAAAAGTGCGTTGTATGGTAAGCCGTATGATGTTACAAAATCCGAATGTGGTGATCTTAGATCAACCAACCAATCACTTGGATTTGGAAAGCATTCAAAGTTTCAACGAAGGTTGTCAAACCTTTCCTGGAATCGTATTCATTACATCTCATGACCACACATTTATGCAAACTGTGGCCAATAGAATCATTGAAATAACTCCTAAAGGAATTATTGATCGATTAATGACATTCGATGAATACATGGAAGACCCTAGAGTAAAAGAGTTGCGCGCTGAAATGTACAGTTAAGGTTTTTGTAGTAACTTTCTGTCTCAATTGATTGTCACTATGTTTCAAATGAAGTTGATCTGTTTGCTTATTTGTTTTGCAACAACAAGTATGGCACAATCTTCTTTCATCAAGAAGCAAATGAGTTATCCGCGTGTGGCAACTGCGTACAAATCAAAAAAAAATCAATTAAAACAACAGTGTCTGGCATTGGGCATTCAATGGCCCATTCAGCAATTGTACCTGCGTAGTTTTAAGTACGACAGCCAATTAGAAGTTTGGGCAAGGAATAATAACAATGAACCTTTTGTTTTATTCAAAACCTATAAAGTATGTGCGCTCTCTGGCTCCCTGGGTCCTAAAAGGGTAGAGGGAGATTATCAGGTACCAGAAGGAATTTATTATATCAATGAATTCAATCCTAAAAGTCAATTTCATTTATCCTTGGGTATCAATTATCCAAACGCTTCAGACAAAATAAAAAGTGGTTTTCAAAACCCGGGGAATGAAATTTATATTCATGGAACATGCACTACCGTTGGATGTATACCCATACAAAATCAACAAATGGAAGAACTCTATATTTTGGCCGCTTTAGCCAATGAAGCCGGACAATCTTTTATTCCTGTGCATATTTTCCCGATAAGATTTAACAATGCTAAAAGTAAATCAGTACTGCAAAAAATTACAGACGAAGACGAGCAATACAAAGAATTGACCCTTCAGTTACAAACAGTGTTCGATTATTTCGATGCAAATAAAAAGCTCCCACTCATTACGGTAAACACTAAAGGCGACTATGCAATGTTCCCTTTACCCAACCAATAATCAACTATACAATAATTGAATCGTTTCGCTGGTTTGTTGCCTTAGAATAACGTTTTTGTTTTCGATGAAACGTTCTACAATGGCTTGATTGAAATGACGAATGGTTAATAATTGTAGATTTTTTTCTACCTGCACATCAAAAAACACACTTGCCTCTTGCGCCAATAAATCAATTTTTATTGAATGATCATCTAAACAAACCTGTAAACTAACAGCACCAGTTTGAATGAGATTAGGTTTGATTTTTAGTTTGCCAAAAAGCTGGTAGAGTGCACTCATTGGTTCTTCTCCCACAAAAGAAAAATCTTGTGTTGATAAATGCATTAACACCTGTTGTGCTTTTACCACAATAATAGGGGGTAAGTCTTTTTTGCTTTTACTATGTATAATGGTGCCTGGTAAACTTGGGTCTAAAAAACATTTGACCAATAAGGGGATATGTTTATTTTGAAGTGGCTTGATGGTTTTCGGATGAATCACCTGTGCTCCATAAAATGCCATTTCTATCACTTCGTTATAACTCAGTTCACTCATTAAACTTGCTTCTGGAAATGCTTTTGGGTCGGCACTCATAACACCTTCTACATCCTTCCAGATGGTCACATTTTTGGCTGCTAATATATTCGCAAAAACTGCTGCTGAATAATCACTTCCTTCTCTACCTAATGTAGTACTTTCATTGTCATAGGTGGCGCCAATAAATCCTTGAGTAATGGTTATTGGATGTTGAATAGCTGCTTTTATTTTTTCCGAACTAAACTCCCAATCAATGGCGGCATCTCTAAAATTATTATCGGTTCTGATCAGATCTCTTACATCTAACCAGGTGTTATTGATGCCGATTTCTGTAAAAAAATGGCTGATGATGGATGTGCTCATTAATTCTCCTGAACAAACAATCTGATCGTAATAATAATCATATGACCTCACTGGTTTGTCATGTAATAACCATTCTACTTCTGTAAAAAAATCATTCAATTGTAAATAACATTGATTGTAATGCGTAACCAGTAAATATTTAGCAGTACTGAGATGCTGTTGTTTTACAATTTCAAATAATTGCAACGCATTTTCTTTTTGTCCATCAAAAAAAGCATTCACTACTTTTTCTAAACCATTGGTGGTTTTGCCCATTGCAGAAATGATGATCACCAATGGTTCTTGGCTATTTGTTTTAACGATCTCACTCACCTGTTTGATCCTGTCAATACTATTAACGCTGGCACCCCCAAACTTAAAAATTTGCATACTTTTTTACCGGTTGAATAGTTTTCCGGTGTTTGCAAATATACGGAGCGTAAACTGCCCAAAAAATCGCCTTCATTTCAGACTTGCATCTTATCTTTATGTAAACGAGCTTAAATATGAATGTTAATAGAAAAGTACTCACTTTAGATGAATTCACCCTTCAACAGCTAAGACAGTTTCCGACAGCAACAGGAGAACTAAGCCGTTTACTGAGAGACCTGGCTTTGGCGGCAAAAAGAGTTAATGTAGAAGTGAATAAAGCTGGTTTAGTAGATATTTTAGGAGATATCGGAAGTGTAAATGTTCAGGGAGAAGATGTAAAAAAACTGGACGTTTTTGCGAATAATCAATTTTTAGGGGTTTTGCAACATGGAATCAGTTGTGCAGGAGTGGGCAGTGAAGAATTAGATGATTTTGTGGTTTTTGACGACGAGCTCAGTAACAATAGTAAATACATTGTTCATATGGATCCTTTGGATGGGAGCGGAAATATTGATGTGAACGTATCCATCGGAACCATTTTTGGTGTTTACCGCAGAGTGAGCGAATTAGGAAAGCCTTGTACCCAGGAAGATTTCTTGCAAGCAGGAAAAAATCAAGTAGCTGCAGGCTATGTGATTTATGGATCGAGTACCATGTTTGTCTATGCAACCAGAAGAGGTGTGAATGGGTTTACATTAGATCCTTCAATAGGAGAATTTACTTTAAGTCATCCAGATATTCAATGTCCTCCAACGGGTAAATTTTATTCCGTGAATCACGGTAACTTTTTTCAGTACAATGAAGGTGTAAGAAAATACATTGATGGTTGTCAGAAAAAAACCAAAGAAACGGGCGGTCCTTATACCCAAAGATATATTGGTAGTATGGTGGCCGATGTGCACCGTAATTTGATCAAAGGTGGAATTTTTATGTATCCTGGAACAACGGATAAACCCAATGGTAAACTAAGATTATTATACGAAGCCAATCCTTTTGCATTTATTTTAGAAGTGGCAGGTGGAGCTGCAACGAGTGGAACGCAAAGGATCTTAGATATTCAACCAACCAGTTTGCACCAACGGACTCCATTGTTTATAGGAAGTAAAGAAATGATGAACGAACTAGAAGAAGTATCAGGAATAAAAATTTAAGTATGAAGCAATTTTTGATGATCACTGGCTTTGCATTAATAGGGATACTCGCAAATGCACAACAAAAATTCAATCCAAAAGGAATGAATTATTTAATTGGGCCTAAGGTAAATAATATCATTTATCATGATAGCATATTTAGAGGAAGTAATGAGTTTAAACATTTATTTTATAGAACAGGAGATGCCGAATTATTGAAATTATACAGTAAGCACCAGACCAATAAAATTGTTGGACAAACTTTGGGTGTTGTAGGAGTCATCAGCATATTGGTAGGAGTAAATAATTTATCTGGTGATACAAAAAGTTTAGGCTGGGGAATGATTGGCGGAGGCTTGCTTACTTCTATTGCAGGAGGCTATTTTACTTTATCCAGTCAACGAAATTTACAAATGGCCATTGCCGTTTTTAATAAACAATACAATACTGCTGCTCTCGGAATAGGAATCGGAAATCAATCTGCAGGGTTGGTCTATAAATTTTAAATCAATGAGTAAAGTAATCATAAGCGTAAAAGATCTCCATAAAAAGTACGGTGAATTTCATGCAGTGAAAGGAATTAGTTTTGAAGTGATGGAAGGAGAGATCTTTGGTCTGTTGGGACCGAACGGTGCAGGCAAGTCTACCACTTTAGAGATCATTGAAACCCTTCGTCAAAAAACAAGTGGTGAAGTAATGGTTGATGGATTGAATTTGGATCAGTCTCCCAATGAAATAAAAAAAATAATTGGAGTTCAATTACAAACTTCAGGATTTTATCCCAGTTTAACGTTGACCGAACTGTTGCATTTATTTGCGGGGCTCTACAACGAAGAAGTAGATCCGATGGCCTTATTGGATATGGTGAATTTGAGGGATAAAGCCAAGTCCAAATACAAAGAAATGAGTGGTGGACAAAAACAACGTTTCTCTATTGCAACCACTTTGATCAATCACCCGAAGATTATTTTTTTAGATGAACCCACTACAGGCTTAGATCCTCAGGCAAGAAGAAATTTATGGGATTTGATCAGAGACATTCGTTCAAAAGGCACTACGGTAATTATTACTACGCATTATATGGATGAAGCGGAAGTATTGTGCGATAGAGTAGCAATTATTGATAGCGGAAAGATCATTGCCCTCAATAGTCCGGATAAAATGATCGATGAATTGGTGGCGACCGGATTTGAAAGACCTAAGGAAGTAAAGAAAGCTAATTTAGAAGACGTATTTATTCAATTAACTGGACATGAACTTAGGGCTGGTTAGCCCAATTAAGAATTAAGAGATAAGAATTAAGAGATAAGAATTAAGAGATAAGAATTAAGAGATACGAATTAAGAGATACAATTACGAATTAATCTAATAACCAATAACCAATAACCAATAACCAATAACCAATAACCAATAACCAGTAACCAATAACTAAAACCCAATAACCAAAATGTCCGATCCTCGATACCCAATAGGCAAATTCCAACCTCAACCATTTTCTCAAGAGCAAAAAGAAAAATGGTTACTGGATATTCATTTTCTACCAGAAGAATTAGAACGTGCTGTTAATAATTTAGATGAGGCACAATTGCATACTCCTTATAGAGATGGTGGCTGGACTTTACATGAAGTGGTGCATCACTTAGCGGATAGTCATATGAATGCTTATTGCCGATTTAAATTAGGATTAACAGAAGACAAACCGACTATAAAACCCTATTTAGAAAACGCCTGGACAATCTTGGAAGATGTAAAACAATTGCCTATTAATGTATCTCTTACTTTATTACATGCTTTACATCAGCGACTGTATATTGCCATAAAAGATATTTCAGATGAACAATGGATGCGAGAAGTGCATCATCCTGAAAGTAAAAGAGACATGAGTCTTTGGTTTTTATTAGGTATGTATGCATGGCATGGCAAACATCATACTGCACATATTACTTCACTTCGTGAACAAAAAAACTGGTAATGCAATCAAAAAAATGGCGTTTAATTGAATCGGAGCAATTGGTGAAAGATAAATGGGCCGACGTAAGAAAAAATGCTTACGAAAAAGCAGATGGAAGCACCATTGAGCCATTTTATATTTATGGTTTCCCGGATTATGCAACAGCATTGGCAATTACCAGAGATGGTAAAGTAATTGTAGAAAAAGTATATCGCCCTGGCTTGGATGTGATTGCATTGGAATTGCCCGGAGGTTGTGTTGATGCTTCCGATCCAAGTTTAGAAGCCGCCATGTCAAGAGAATTACTGGAAGAAACCGGTTATCGATTTGACAATATAGAATACCTGGGTTTTATCTCTCCCAATCCAACTACCAATACCAATGTAATGCGCATGTTTTTGGCAACAGGAGGTATCTATGATCCTTCGGCTGTGATCGATGCAGACGAAGAAGTAGAAGTTCAATTACTGGAATGGGACGAATTCATAGATCTATTTAAAAAACAGGCTTTTGTTCAATCGATGCAAGCAAGTACCATTATGTATGCGTTGATGAAAATGGAAAAATTAGTGATTTTTTAAAGTGCTTCTATGATTCAAAAATGGGAAATCCTGTCTTCTGAAATTGTCTATCAGAAAAAATGGTTGAAAATAAAAGAAGAAGCTTGCAAACTTCCCGATGGGCAAATTATCGATCCTTATATTATTGTAGATGTTCCCAATTTTTGCAATGTATTTCTTGTTACTGCTGCTGATGAAGTGATCATGGTGAAACAATACCGACACGCTGCCGGAATCATCTCCATTGAAATGCCTGGGGGAATGATTGATAAAGGGGAAGACCCAATGGTTGCAGCTGCTAGAGAATTGCAAGAAGAAACAGGATATACTTCCGATCAAATGGAATGCTTGTTCACCATTAGCCCGAATCCTCCATTAGAAAATAATCGAGCCTGGTTTTTTATTGCCAAAAATGCAGTGCAAAATCGGCAAGTTGAACTAGACCAGTTTGAAGATATAGAGTTGATCAAATATTCAAAAACGGAATTTATGCAACGCTTATTGAATAATGAGTTTACTCATGGAACACAACTGGGAGCTATGTTTGCTGCGGCAGTAAAATTGGGTTGGTTAGTTACTCCATAGTTTAGTATTCACTTCGCCTACTAAAAATACACTTCCACAAATCAATATCAAATCATTGGGTGCTGCATGATTCAAAGCTTCTTTGATGGCATCATTCACTTCAATAAATGAATGGCCGTTCAATCCATATGCAAATGCAGCTTCTTGCAAAGCAATTTCATCCATTGCCCTTGGAATTTGTGCTTTGGTAAAATAATAGCTTGCATGCGTTGGTAGTAATTGTAAAACTGCACTAATGTCTTTGTCTTTTACCATACCAATTACAATATGCAAATGCCGATAGTTGCTCAATTCCAATTGTTGATTGATAGCTCGAATACCATCTACATTATGCCCCACATCCATCACCATTGTTGGGTGATGATGAATGATTTCCCATCTGCCATGTAAGCCAGTTAATTTTTTTACCGATTGCAAAGCTGTATGAATATGGGATGTAGTAATATTCCATCCTAATCTGATCAATTCGGAACAGGCTTCTAAAACAGTGATCAAATTTTTGGCCTGGTATAATCCGGTGAGGTCTAGTAAATAAGACTCGTATTCATTCTTTTCTTTTTCTACTACCGTAATTCTTAAATGATTGTCTTCAGTTACCCAATCGCTTACATATCTTTTTTCTTGTGCGTAAATGATGGGGCTATTGATAGCTGCTGCATCAAATACCGGTTTTGTTTCTGTAATGAATTCTCCAATAACAACTGGTATATGTGCTTTGATGATCCCTGCTTTTTCTCCTGCGATGGCTTCCAGTGAATTACCTAACAAATTCATATGATCCCAGCCAATATTCGTGATCACGCTTATTTCGGGGCTGATAATATTGGTGCTGTCTAAACGTCCACCTAATCCAACTTCTATTACAGCAATATCCACTTCTTCCTGCGCAAAATAATCAAATGCCATAGCAACTGTGATCTCAAAAAAAGAAGGTTCTAATGATTCTATCTGTGGTTGAATTTTTTGAGTAAAGTTGATTACAAAATCTTCTGTACACAATGCACCATTGATTTTGATTCTTTCTCTAAAATCGTATAAATGGGGGGAAGTATATAATCCTGTTTTATAGCCTGCAGTTTGAAGAATGGCAGCCAGCATATGACTGGTAGAACCTTTTCCGTTGGTACCAGCTACATGAATGGTCTTGAATTTTTTCTGCGGATTGCCAATGGCTTCGCAAAGCAAAATGGTATTGGTCAAGTCTTTTTTATAAGCAGCTGCACCTAGTCTGCTAAACATGGGCAGTTTATTAAAAAGATATTCAACCGTTTCTTGGTAATTCATTGCAGTACAAAGATGCAATTAAATTAATTACGCAGTTTAAAATTGAAAACCAATGTGCCAGTTTGTTCTTCTGTATCGCCACTATTGAGTTTAAGTGTTCTGGCTTTGCGCAGCGCGATATTGCGAATATTGGTATTGGTAGTAGTAGTTCCTTTAGGATTCACCATCGCTGCTATAACATTTCCTGCCTGATCAACGGTGATATCCACCGCTACTTTGGCATTTTCATTGAAATCATCTTCAAAAGCTGGTAATTTGGTGATTCTTCTTCCATCTAAACCGCTTCTAATAGCTACGCCTCCTGTACCTGCTTTTCCACTAGCCGCATTTCCATTATAACTATCTGAGTTAGGGTTGCCATTAGGATTTCCTTGATCTCCTTTTCCGCCAGCAATGCCTTGATTACGAACCCCATTGTAAGAGTCTGCATTATTGCCTCCGGGTCCCTTGGTATTGCTTGCTTTGAATATTGCCTTAGGGGTAGGTGCGGGGATAGGTTTTGATTCAACGATTGGCTTATTGTTGTCTTTTGCTGGCTTTTTATTATTTACATCAACATCTTCTTCAGAAGGATTTTCGATGGGTTGAATGGGATGTGCTATTGGCTGGTTAACTGGTGCAGATTTAGTAGCTGCTTTTTCAGCGGATGCACCAGGTGCTTTAGGAGGGATAGTTCCAAAACCTGTTTCACTGTTTCCTAAATTCACTTCAATGCCTTCACCAATAATGGGTTCGGGTGGGAGAGGTTTTTCGTAGTGTACATAAAAGAATATCAAAAACAATACAATCGTGATTGCACTGGTGATAGTGATTGCTTTAATATTTTTTTCTTTTTCAAAACTCAAGTCCATAAAATACAGCTACCGTAAAATTAGGGCTATTGTTGGCTGAACCATCGAAAAAAACGTTAAATAACAACTCGTGCTACGATGACTTTAATGATTTTGCTATTTCCAGAATGGATAAACAAGTTTTCCAATTCCTGGTAGTGGAAACCAGTCCTAAACTTTTATCAATTAATTGATTGGTCAATTTTGATTGGCTATAGCCATTGGGACAATATTGATAAAACGCATTTTCCCTGATTTCAAAAACGTCTGTTGCTTCAATTTTCTTTTTTACTAATTCCATTTTATTGGGATCTGGAGAATCAGACAAAAAGAAAACATGAAAAAAAGCTGCATCCTTTTTTTGTTTTAAATATGGATTGCTTTGAATAATTGTTTCAAACTCTTCTAATGTCAATTGGATAATAGGTACCAGAAACCCAGTTTCTTTTTCTATGGAGTCTACAATTACATTTATTGGAATTGCTTTTTTGGCTTGATAGATAATATTGCCACTCTGTATGAAGGAAGTAGTGTTTATAGCACCAAGATCTTTGAACCATGCTTTTAAATGATCCATTTTAATGATTCTGTTTCCACCCACATTGATCCCTCTTAATAAGCAGATAAAAGTTTTCATTATATCAGCGATTTTTCAAAACAGATACTATTCTCAGCTTCTTTGTAAGGCCCGTAATTTTCGATGATAGTATACTTGTTTTTTTTATAGAGTTCAATGGCTTCAAATTGTTTGTTCCCGGTTTCTAAAATGCATTTAGGAAATCCCAATTCCCTGGTCCATGATTCAAGTTCTTTGAGCATCATAGATGCAATGCCTTTTCCTCTATGCGAAGGTTCTACCCACATCCTTTTAACTTCCATGCTCGTTTCATCATATGCTCTGATAGCACCACAGCCAACCGCTAATTCTCCATCAAAAGCTATAATTGCATGTTTGATCTTATCTGATTTATTAAACTGTGCATAGAACGCATGTTCATCTCCATCTCTAATAGCGAGGTCTTTGTCTAATTCCATTACCAGGGTTTGAAAATGAATATTGTCGGATTGGGTTCGAATAATTGTAATCATGAAAAGTAAATTGTATGCTAATTACTTAAAAAATATATCATACCCAAACCTGAGCAGGGTAGCAGTAACAATGAGTAAGAAAAAAATGCGAATGAATTGATTGCCTTTATAGATGGCCAATTTAGCGCCAAGGATTCCGCCAATGCCATTGCTTACAGCCATTGGAATGGCCACTGACCAAAGTATTGAGCCTTTGAGCATGAATAAACTGATCGACCCTAAATTGGTAGACAAATTAATTAGTTTAGCATGGGTACCTGCTTTTAAAAAATCATATCCCAAAATGCCAATGAATGCCATTACTAAAAAACTTCCAGCACCTGGCCCTATAAAACCATCGTAAAAACCAATCACTAAACTGATCAATAAAGAATATAAAAACTGGTGTTTAGGATGTATGTCTTTATGTGTATGTTGTCCGAAACTTTTTTTTGTATAGGTATATAATGCAACTCCGATCAGTACTACAAAAATAATCGGCTTCATAAATCGATTGCTTACCTGCGATAATAATTCCGAGCCAGCAAAGGCGGCTAGAAATGCAATTAATCCCATCAGTGAAACTTGTTTCCAATTGACTTGCACTTTTTTTAGATATTGCCTTGCAGCAAATGCAGTACCGGTAAATGCAGGAATTTTTAAAGAGCCAATAACAGTAGCTACCGGAAATTGAGGCATTAAGATAAGGCCTGCAGGAGTTTGAATTAATCCGCCTCCTCCAACAATTGCGTCTACAAAGCCTGCAACAAATGCAAATAAACAGAGTAGTATAATAGTGGTTGTGCTAATCATTTCGATTTGATATTGGCGATAGTTAATCCTAAAATTACAATGGTACCACTAATTAAATGTGCAGTACTCATTTTTTCTCCCAATATCAATACTGCTTCAATAATACTAAACAATGGAATCAAATTGCCAAATAAAACAGTTCTTCCTGCACCCAATTTTTGGATGGCCAGGTTCCAGCATAAAAATGCAATGGCAGATGTTCCTGCGCCTAAGTAAATAATGGAGCCAATTAATTGAAGGTTCCAATTAGGAGCAGGCAATAAAAAAAGTTCACCAATATAAAAAGGAAACAACAATACAGTTCCTATTCCAAAAATCACGAATAAAAAATGGATAGCGCTAATAGTAGTTGGTTTTTTTCTTACCAATACATTGTAAATAGCAAAAGCAAAAGCCCCCGCTAAAATCCATAGATCGCCTTTAGAAAAATGAAAAGCTGCCAGCTTTTCCCATGAACCATTTGAGATCAATAATAAAATGCCTGATATACAAATCAGCATTCCAATGATTCTGAATTTGCCTACAGCTTCTTTCAAAAAAATAAAAGCCAAGATAGTTGCGAAAATAGGAGAGGACGTGGTTCCTATCAATGCCATATTAATAGCAGAAGTATAATGTCCGGCTACATAAACAAATGTATTGAAGAGTGCAATTCCTGTAAGTGAAACAAAAAATAAATAGCGCTTATTGGCTAGTACAAAAGGTTTTTCAGGAATGATTTTTTTCCAGGCGAATGGAGCAATAATAAGGGTTGCAGTTAACCAACGATAAAATGCCAAACTGATGGGGCCAATATCATTGCTTACTGCACGAGATATGATAAAGTTGCCCGACCATAACAAAGTGGCTGCTATAGCAAGCAGCACTCCTTGAATGATATGGTTATTGCGCAGCACCTGCATAGCTGCTATTAAAGTCTCCTTTGATTCTTTCTATTGGGGGATTAAAATAACCGAATTTTAAATCAGGAAATTCTTCTCTCAATAATTCCATCATTTGTTTTACACCGATCATTTCGCCAGACTCATGAAATCCTATTTTGCCCATATACCAATCCGGATCGATATTGAAATTTCTCCATTGGATCATATTCAAACCAGTTTCTTGAATGAGTTTGCGCAATGCTTCGTACTCGGCTTCACTATCGGTAATGCCTGGGAATACAAAATAATTAATGCTTGTCCATCCACCATGCGCACGCATCACTTTTAAACTCTCAACAATATCTTCAAACTGATAATTGTTAGGGCGGTAATAAGCTTCGTAAATATGTTTTTGTGCAGAGTTGGTACTTACTCGAATGCTGTTTAAACCAGCATCACAGAGCACTTGCACGGCATCTGGTTTAGATCCGTTGGTATTGATATTGATACTTCCTTTATCGGTATGCTTGCGCATTTCTTTGATCGACTCTGCAATGGTTTCCCACATGAGTAATGGCTCGCCTTCGCATCCTTGCCCAAAACTTACAATCGGAAATGGGGCATTCATTAAATGCGGAACAGTAAATTCTACAATTTCTTCTGCGGTAGGTTTAAAAGTTAATCGGTCCTGTGTAGATACAATCGTTTCTTCTTCTGGTTGAAATGAAATACAACCAATACAATTGGCATTGCAAGCAGGGGAGGTAGGTATGGGGCATTCCCATCTTCCTAATGAAAAATTACGCGCTGCCGGACAATGATAGGTCATGCAACATTTTTCCATCAAATGTTTAACCAATCTATTTTCGGGATAGGCTTTTAATAAATGTGCTGTGCCTGTTTCAATTTTTGCTTCGTCGTATCCTACCGATTCTTGTCGAATGTCTTTTTCAATTCTAACAGCTGTTACATAATATTGATCGTTCTGCCAACCCACTGCAGTATAACAAAACAAAGGGAGTGTTGGAGCACCTTCCATGGTTTCATAAGCAGCAATAAATAATCCTGTATGTGCAGGTGGAATAAATGCAGCAACCGCCCAGCCTTTCTCGCATAATCGCATATCTCCTGAAGCAACATCAATGCCTATTCCTCTTCTTCCTGGTAATTCATATAAATTTCCACCCTCAGGTAATTCAATCCATTGATCATTGGGTACTTCAAAAGCATCCCATCCTGCTCTTCCAACAGCATACAAAGTCTCGTCTTCGAAGATATTGCCCTCGCCATCGGAGTATAATAAAAATGGACGTAAACGATTGGTCATGTTGAATTAAATTATTTAAGCTGGTGTGATGAGCTTTTGAGCAAATTGAGTAAACTCTTTTTCAATATCTGCTGACACTGCTGCGTTTACTTCTTTCTGAAAAATACGATTATTTTTAAAGTCTAAAGTAAGTATCCCATCTTTTAAAATGGCATTACTTAATTCACTCCATTGATGTCTTTTTTTAGGAAAGCTGTTAAATACAATCTCTTCTTCATCAAAAGCGATCTCTTGCGGAAATTTCACTTGTTTTTCCAGTAATGCTGCCATCAAATAAATAAAAGCGATCCACAGGCCATCTTTTTGAAAATACCAACCTATCGAGGCAAACAATAAAGCCAATCGATAAGAAGGGGCAATATTTCTTTTTTGTTGGAGATAACAAAAGATCCACCAGCCAATGATCAATAATGAGATCAATATCGGTCGGATGCCGTTGCTCGGATTGGCCACAGCGGTTCCAATAAATCCAATTAAAGACAATAACAACATGAGTTGACTAATAATATCTACTCTGTTATTGCTATTCTTTTTTAAAACAATGATGTATTCGTAAGTTTTTGCCATTATGATACCATTATATTACAAAGACGCCATAAGATGCTGGCACCTACATTGCTGTCCCAATCTGTTTGTCCGACTCCAATTTCTACTAAATCGAATCCAATTAATTCTCTGCCACTATCTTTTATTTTTTGAATCAAATAAATCATTTCCTCACTTTCAAATCCACCAATAACTGGTGTGCCGGTATTAGGGCAAAGCTTTCGATCTAATCCATCTATATCAAAACTGATATAGACTTTTTGAGGTAGATTTTGAATGATCTCATTGGCAATGGTCTTCCAGGTTTGTCCTTCGAATAATCTATTTTTAACTTGTTTGTCAAAATAAGTAACTACCCTGAAATTGCTATTGCATATATAGTTCCATTCTTCTTCGCAATAATCTCTGATTCCCAACTGTACTAATTTAGTAATGGCAGGCAATTCAGTTAATGCATTGTACATAATGGATGCATGCGAATAATTGAAGTCTTCATATTTATTACGAAGATCGCAATGTGCGTCAATTTGTAAAACACCAAAATCTCCATGTTTTTCAGACAAGGCTTTCATCAACCCCAATGAAGTGCTGTGATCTCCTCCCAATACAGCCACTAATTTATCTTTATCTAAAAGTGTTTTACTATTCTCATAAACCCATTTATTCATGAAAGCACTTCCTTCATTGATTTCTTTCAAGCTCTTGCACATGAATTTATTTTCTTCGATAGGAGCGCCTTGAGAAATGTAATCAATATAGAGTTCAGCCTCTTTGCGCAAGTAATCGTTTTTGAACAATAATTTTTTGTCGATTTCCTGCATGTAAAATCCTTTCTTCCAACCTGCATCTCCATCCACATCAAAAATATCTACAAACAAACTGGATCTGTATACATGATCTGCTGCTCTTGCTGTTCCGGCAAGATGACTAACGGTTACTTCCCAAGGCACCGGAATAATAACCAATTTTGCATCTTCCTCCGTAAACGGAAGCCCGAAAATGTTGTTATTCGGGTTAGATACCTTGTTAGGATTGAACCTAGATAAATCTGTCATGTTGATTGTATTGAAAACGGGTTGCAAGTTAGCAGCAATTTCTCAATTAGAAGGTATATCTGTTAGTATATTGATTCAAAAATGACCCTAAAAGTTAAAATAGGGATCAAATATGCCCCAAAGCGATGAATTATGGTTTGATTACTGTTAATGGATTAACTTTGCATCTCAATTCAAATAGATGAAAACTACCCATATCATTATTCTTGTTTTTATAGCTGCTGCAATTGCAGTATTGGTGCAATATTCAGGCGATTTGTCCACTTACGAAACCATTGCTTCTGCGAAAGAAAGAGAAGGGAAATTTGTGAATTTGATTGCTAAAATAGACAAGCAACAACCCATTGAATACGATGCTGTAAAAAACCCCAATTATTTGAGTTTTACTGCTGTGGATACTTTAGGAAATACCATCAAAGTGGTATACCACGATGCCAAGCCTACCGATATGGAAAAAAGTGAAAGAATTGTTTTAAAAGGTGCAGTAAAAGAAGGGGTATTTAATTGTACCAGTATTTTATTAAAATGCCCTTCTAAGTACAAAGACGATCCTAAAGCAATGCAACAATTGCAAACAGCAAATTAGTTTTTTAATCGAATTAAGTTTTCATGAATTATATAGGTGAACATTTATTGCCAGGTCAGATCGGACATTTTTTTGCAGTATTGAGTTTGGTTGCTTCTTTGTTTGCAACCATTGCTTTTTTTAAAGCCAGCCAAACCACTTTAGTAGACGATAAAAGTAATTGGCAAAAATCAGGTCGTATTGCTTTTGGTGTGGTAACTTTTAGTGTGTTGGCCTTATTTGGAATACTCTATTACATCATTTCCAATCATTTATTTGAATACAAATATGCCTATACGCACAGCGATAGAAGCTTGCAAGTGGAATATTTACTGAGTTGTTTTTGGGAAGGGCAGGAAGGCAGTTTCATGTTATGGAGTTTTTGGAATTGTTTCTTAGGATGGTTGCTCATCTGGAAAGCCAAAAAATGGGAGGCTGGCACCATGACTGTAATGAGTTTTATACAGTTCGCGATTGCCTCCATGTTAATTGGAATTTACTTTTTTAATGTTAAAGTAGGGAGTAGCCCATTTGTATTATTGCGCAATGAAATGGATGCACCTATTTTCAGCAGACCAGAATATTTAAGTTTTATTAAAGATGGTACTGGTTTAAATACTTTGTTGCAGAACTATTGGATGGTCATTCATCCGCCAATTTTGTTTTTAGGGTTCGCTTCAACCATTGTTCCTTTTGCTTTTGCTTTTGCTGGGTTGATGAAGAACGATCATGACTGGACCAAACAAGCCATTCCATGGGCTTCTTTTTCAGCTGCTGTTTTGGGTACAGGAATTATGATGGGCGCCGCATGGGCTTATGAAAGCTTATCCTTTGGTGGATACTGGGCCTGGGACCCTGTTGAAAATGCATCACTTGTTCCATGGTTAACATTGGTGGCGGGGCTTCATACTAATTTAATTTACAAAAGCAGTGGATACTCTTTGCGTCCTACTTATTTCTTTTATATCATCAGTTTTACGCTGGTGTTATATTCAACTTTTTTAACAAGAAGTGGAATCTTAGGCGATACATCGGTACATGCATTTACCGATTTGGGAATGAATACCCAATTGTTATTATTTGTGTTGGTATTTTTTCTGCCAGCAATGGGCTTGTACTTTTTCAGGTATAAATCTATACCATCAATTCAAAAAGAGGAGAGTACTTATAGCAGAGAGTTTTGGATGTTTATCGGATCACTCGTTTTGTTTTTATCTGCTGCCGTAATTATTGCCAAAACATCAACACCTGTTTGGAATAAATTATTCGGTTCCAATATTGCACCTCCCGAAGATGTAGAATTCTCTTATAATCAAATTCAAATTTTTGTTGCCATATTATTAGGATTGCTAACTGCTGTTTCACAGTATTTAAAATACAAAGACACGCCTAAAAATATTTTTTATCAAAAACTAGCTGTTCCTACTTTAATCAGCTTGGTCATTTCTTTACTCATTAGTTTTTTAGGCAATATTGATTTTTATAAAAAAGGCCCAGGCTTTTTAGGAGCTATTCATGTAGCTATTTTTTGCGCTGTTTATGCAATTGTTGCCAATACAAGTTATATATGGTTAGGCGTTAAAGGAAAAGTCAAGGCCGCTGGCGCATCAGTAGCGCATATTGGTTTTGGAATGGTTCTTTTAGCGATACTCATTTCATCGAGTAAAAAAACAGTATTGAGCTGGAATACTACAGGTGTATCTCCTTTGCAGGTAGATCCTAAAGCAAAGAATAATCCTGCTGGCGATCCTGCTGAAAACCTTACTTTATTCAAAGGGGTAGCAACCGATATGGGAAGGTATATGGTTACCTATACCATGGATACTACCAATCCCAGAGACCGTAAGCGCTATTTTGAAATTGATTTTAAAGCAAAAAAAGGCGATGATAATTTTACCCTTTACCCCGATGTAATTAAGAACAATAAGGGAATGGAAGGTTTCGCAGCTAATCCTGCAGCTAAACATTATTGGCACAAAGATATTTTTGTTTACATCACTTCATTTCAGGAGAATAAAAATGCGGATACAGTGAGTTTTAAAAACCTTGCTGTAAAAGTAAAAGACACTATTTTTTATAGCAATGGACTGATGGTCTTAAATAGTGTATCAGTAAATCCAGCAGAACAAAAAGATTTGTTTACTTCCGATGAAACCGCTGTTTTCTTAGATATGACGGTTATTACAAAAGAAGGAAAAAGATATAAAGCAAGCCCGGGTGTTGCTTTAAAAGGCGATGAATTGCGTTCCATCACCGACACAGTAATGTCTCAAAGCTTGATCGTAAAATTCAATAAAGTAATCGACCAGAAAGAAGGAAAATTAGAAATAGGCATCAAAGAAACCGGGAATATTACCGATTTACTTACGCTGAAAGTCTACGAATTTCCAATGATCAACATGCTCTGGCTGGGAATTTTAGTAATGGTAGTAGGATTTGTGTTATCCATTATTCAAAGAGTTAAATTATTATCAAAAACGGCAGCTGGTTCCTAGCAGCGTAGGTTACTTTTTAAGTGTCTTGGTATTAATATCAGCCAATTTGATTAATTTTAAACCACTTGAAAGGCTTTAAATACCATATCGTTTCACTTGTATTTGTACTCTGTACTTCATTGAGCAATCAATCATTTGCTCAACAAGGTGTATATGATACTTTGAAAGTTGGTGCTTACATTACTCCAGAAGGAGATACCATCGGACAATCCTATTTGCCTCCAGTTTTAGTGTATGGAAGAATGACCAAACATTGGCGTAATTACTGGGCCGACTGGACTCGTCTTCGCAATGCCGTATATGTTACCTATCCATATGCAAAAGCAGCTGGAAGAATCATGAACCAGATCAACGCTAAACTGGTCAATGTTTCTGACAGAAGCCAACGCAGGGCCATTATCAAGCAACACGAAAAAGAATTAAAAAAAGAGTTCACCGATAAACTGACCCAACTTTCTGTTTACCAGGGGAAGGTCTTAATGAAATTGATCAATCGCGAAACAGGGAATAACTGTTATGAAATTATCGATGAATACAAAGGATTTGTGAGTGCTGCTTTTTGGCAAACCATCGCCATTTTCTTTGGAAGTAATCTAAAGCAATCCTACGAGCCTACTGGAAAAGATATGGATATGGAAAAAATTGTAAAAGATGTAGAAGTGATGTATGGCTATCGAACCGCTTCATAACATTTCAACAATTCAATAAACTTTTTTCTTGTAATCATATTCGCTCCTAAACTTTCTAAATGATTGGTATACACCTGGCAATCGATCAATTGAATCCCTTCCTTTTTTAAATGTTCCACAAATTGAATGAATGCATATTTACTTGCATTTGATTTTGTGCTAAACATACTTTCTCCAAAAAAAACCTTACCTAATTTAATTCCATATAATCCACCAACCAGTTCTCCTTGGTGCCATGCTTCTGCACTATAAGCGTATCCCATATGATGTAGATGTGTATAGGCTGATTCAACTTCATCGGTAATCCAAGTGCCCAATTGGTCGGCTCTGGTGGTTGTTTTGCATAAATGAATTACTTGAGCGAAACTTTTGTTGATGGTAAAACTAAACTGTTTGTTTCGAATGACTTGTTGCATTGATTTAGTCACTTTCAAATCTTTAGGAAACAAAACGAATCTTGGATCTGGGCTCCACCAAAGTGGAAGGCTTCCTTCATACCAGGGGAAAATCCCTGATTCATATGCCAATAAAATTCTTTCTGGTGATAAATCCCCACCCATTGCCAATAATCCGTCATCTAGTGCTTTTTCAACTGGGGGAAACCACAATGTATCTGTAAGAATATGCAGGGGTAATCGTTTAAGGGTCAACAATACACACAGGAAAAAATCTGGTTTGTTGAAAGATTAATCAATGATCTCAACAGTAGCACCAATTCCTCTTTCGGTGATGGAGTTGCACATGGGCTTTAATGTATCATAATCACCGCTTTTGACAGCATATTTGCCTTTATGATGGATAAACATCGCACATTGTTCTGCTTGCTCATGTGTATGACCACAAACTTCAATGAGTGATTCAATTACCCATTCGAAAGTATTCACTTCATCATTCCACACAATTAGGCTGTATGAACTGGCTAATGCAGTATCTATATCCGATTCGAATACTTCCCAAGGCTTTGGAGAGGTGGATAATTTAATTGACATAGGGCAAAGGTAGGTTTTGAGCCAATAAAACCAATCTTTTTAAAGAATACGCTAAAAAAGAGTAATTTTTTTTGGCTATTAGTATACGAACCCTATTTTTGCACTCCCAAACAACAAAGGGAGCATAGCTCAGTTGGTTTAGAGCATCTGCCTTACAAGCAGAGGGTCCGCGGTTCGAACCCGTGTGCTCCCACAGATTAACCCCGAAAATTCGGGGTTTTTTTATGTCCTATACTTTCAAACATGAATTATTTGTACTTTGTAAGTAATATGAAATCTACTTCCCAACTAATAAATGAATTAGCATCGAATATCCCATTTGCTAATAAAATCGATCCATCAATTTCAGCATCTTCAGTAGGGTGGCATATTGATCATAGCTTAATGGTCATTAATCAAATTGCTGGTGCTGTTAAAGCTTCAGATCCGACAGCGTATCAATGGAGTTTTAATATGAAACGGTTGGTAGTATTTACAACTGGTAAAATTCCTAGAGGTAAAGCCAAAGCACCCAAATCGGTAATCCCAGAAAATGCATTTGATGAAAATGATGTTCGCGAAAAGATGGAAAAAGCAAATCAAAAATTAGCCATGTTGAATGAGCTGCCAGCTAATCATTTTTTTATTCATCCTTTTTTTGGGCATTTAAATGTAAAGAACACAAAAAAAATGATCGCTTTACACACAGACCATCATCTGGCCATCATTAAAGACATCATTGCTTCTACAAAATAATTCAATAATTACTTTATTAATGTTGAGCCTCTGGCGACCAATGTAGATTTCAAAATGATGTGCTCATTCGGAATAAAGGTTCTGTTTTTATCTAAATGTTTAAATAAAATACTTGCCGCTTCTTTTCCCATTTCAAATGCAGGTTGTTTAATAGCGCTCAATGAAGGCTTCATTAAATGAGCTGTAGATAAATTAGAAAAGCAAATTACTTTGAGTTGCTCGGGTATTTTTATTTTTAATTCTTCGCAAACCTCGTAAATAGTAATAGCCAGTTTTTCTATAGAAGCAAAAATGGCATCTGGAGGGTTCTTGCCTGATAAGATTTTTTTTATCTTATTATAATTATTGGTATCACTATTGGTACACTTTACAACGCTTGATTTATTTGGTTTTATATTGTGTTTATTCAATGCTTCTAAATATCCCTGCATTCTTTTATTATCAATAGACAGTGTATCAGAGATGGAAGCGAAGCCAATATTTTTACAGTGATTGATGATCAAATGTTCAGTAGCTGCAAGTCCACCTTGAAAATCGTCCGTTGTTACTTTGGCAGTTTCAATTTCATGACAGATCCGATCAAAAAATACAATTGGAATATTATGTGCTGTTAGTTCATGCAAATGGTCGAATTTTTTTGTGTCTGATGAAAGCGACATAATTACTCCGCCTACTCTTCCGCCTTGCAAATGCTTGATGATATTTACTTCCTTATTATAATCTTCATGTGTTAAATAAATCAACACATGGTAGTCCTTTTCCTGTGCGATTGATTCGATGCCATTAATAGCCAAAGAGAAAAAGTTATTGGCTATTTCAGGTATGATAATGGCAATCGTTTTGCTTTTCTGTTTTCGTAAACTACTTGCATGGGGGTTGGGTTGGTAATTCAATTTTTTAGCTAATGCAATAACCCTTTTTTTGGTGGATTCCCCAATTTCATGGCTGTCTCTCAATGCTTTAGATACTGTTGAAATAGACAGATTCAATTCCTTGGCGAGCATTTTAAGATTGGTTGAATCCATATTGACACATTCAATGAAAAGTGAAACTACCTTTTTGTGTTCATAAAAAGCGTGTTTTTACGAAAAAATACTACAACGTTTTCGTAAATAAATAAACTCTTTTAATTACTTAATTAAACAATTTGACACAATTTACTGTCTGGAATTTATTCAATTCTTTAACAAAACGATTGCTATGCTATTCAGAAAATCCCTTTTTCTGCTTTTTTTCTGCGTGCTTGGATTATCCAGCATTGCTCAGTCCCGAAAAATTTCAGGTAAAATTGTTTCCTCAGACGGTACTGTCTTGAGTGGTGCAACTGTATCTATCAAAGGGCAACAAAAAACGCAGGTCAGTAATGAAGCTGGAGTATTTACTATGGATGCTCCAAGCGGCACCAATGCCATATTAGTGGTGAGTTATATAGGGTATACCAATACCGAAGTAAGTCTTACCAATCAATCGGAGTATACCATTGTATTACAAAAAGACGATAACAGTTTATCGGACGTTGTAGTGGTTGGTTATGGAACACAAAAGAAGCGTGATGTAACTGGTGCAGTGGCATCTTTACCTAAAGAACGTTTAACCCAATTACCCAATACCAATATTGCTCAGGCTTTACAAGGTGCGGTACCTGGTATTCAAATAAATACCAATGGTGGTGGGGCAGAAGGTAATGATGTTTCCATTGTTATCAGAGGTAGAAAATCAATCAGTGCTGCCAATGGTCCACTAATTGTTTGGGATGGTATTCCATATGATGGTGGCATTTCAGAATTGAACCCAAATGATGTGGAGTCAATTGAAATTTTGAAAGATGCATCTGCTGCAGCTATATATGGTGCTAGAGGTTCTAATGGAGTAATCATTGTTACCAGTAAACAAGGAAAAAAGGGTAAATTAAATATTACTTATGATGGATTCTATGGCACACAAACCATTACCAATAAACCAGCATTATTGACTGGTGCAGAATTTTATGATTTCAAAAAGAATCGTTTAAATGCTCCAAATGTTATTTCACCTGCGGAACAAGCTGTATATGATGCAGGAAAATTTGTAGATTGGTATAGTTTAGCTACTCAAACAGGAACTAGATCTCAACATTCTATTTCAGTTGCTGGTGGATCAGATAAAGTTTCCTTTTATTTAGGGGGTACATTTTTAGATGTTAATGGTGTTGCAATCAATGACCGTTTTAAACGGTATTCACTTCGCCCTAATCTAGATATCAAAGTAACTCCATGGTTAACAATTGCATCAAGTACTCAGTTTTCATTGCAAAACAGAGATGGGATTCCTGTTGAATTTCAAGACACCAGAAATACCGGTGGAGGAGCCAATTTCTTCAATCCTCTTACTACTCCTTATAATGCAGATGGATCAATAGCAATTTATGCATATGCAGATTATCCTCCTGCAAGAAATCCACTTTCTTCTTTATTAGTAAAAAACAGTGATAATTCATATAGGGTTTTTACCACCAACAGTGTGAGAGTTGATTTGCCTTTTATAAAAGGTCTTTCCTATAAATTAAATACTGGTATTGAATATGAGAATACTGTTCGAAAAACATATTCTGGCAGAAATGTAGCTGCAGGTTTTGAAGCCAATGGGTTAGCTACTAATTACACTGCAATCACTAAAAATTTTACTGTAGAAAATATTTTGAATTATTCAAGAGAATTTGGCAAACATTCAGTTAATGCAACTGCCTTATACAGTAGCCAGAGCAATGAATTTGATAGAGATCAATTAGATGGACAAGGGTTCCCAAATGATGTATTGACTAATTATCAAATGGCATCTGCTACTTTGCTAACTCCTTCAGCGGTTTATTTCAAGCAAAACCTATTGTCTCAGATGGGTAGAGTGAATTACGGATATGATGGAAAGTACTTACTTACTTTAACTGCCAGAAGAGATGGATTCTCAGGTTTTGGAGCTACCAAAAAATATGGGGTATTTCCTTCAGCAGCTGTTGCATGGAATATGCATAAAGAATCATTCTTAAAAGATGTTTCATTTATAAATAATCTTAAGTTAAGGGTATCTTATGGATTGAATGGTAACCAAGCGGTTTCATCATACAGTTCATTGGCAAAATTATCAAGTTTCCCTTATGTAACAGGAAATACGGTTTTGCCTGGATATGTTCCTAGTAGTTTAGCTAATGAACAATTAGGATGGGAATCAACAAAAACCTTTTCAATTGGTTTGGATTTTGGCTTCCTAAAAAATAGAATCCAGGGATCATTGGATTACTATTCCTCTAATACCAGCGATTTATTGTTGAATAGAGCAATACCTTCAGTTCAGGGCTTTACCAGAATTTTACAAAATTTAGGGAAAACGGCTAACTCAGGCCTTGAGTTGGGTTTAACAACAATCAATATTCAGAAGAAAGATTTTACATGGTCTACTAATTTAAACCTATCATCCAATATTAATAAAATTGTTGACCTCTATGGTGATGGAAAAGATGATATTGCTAACAGCTGGTTTATTGGCCAACCAATCAATGTGATTTTTGGATTGCAAAATGGTGGAGTATTTAAATCTCAAAAAGAAGTAGATGAGTCTGTGCAAAAAACAGCTAAGCCAGGATGGGTGAGAGTAGCCAATGTAAATGGCGATACACTGATCAATGCCAATGACAGAACCATCATTGGAAGAGAAGATCCTAATTTTATTTGGGGTATGACCAATACCTTTAAATACAAGCGTTTCTCCTTAATGATTTTTGTTCATGGTGTTTCTGGTGTAACCAGAAGAAATCCATTTGAAGATGATAATGTGTTTACAGATACCAGAAGAAATGCAGTACGTTTAGACAGATGGTCAACAACCAATACGAACGGAAATCATTTTGCAAATGATGCAAATGCCAATCCTTTCGGTGTGAATTTTTATGAAAATGCATCTTTTGTGAGATTAAAAGATATTTCACTTGCTTATGAAATTCCTGTAGATGCATTGAAAAAATTAAAAATCAATTCTTGTAAAGTGTATGTTTCTGGAAGAAACCTGGCAACAATGACCAAATTCACTGCATTAGATCCAGAATTGACCAATCAATATGGATTGCCTCTGCAAAAAGAAATTGTATTTGGTTTAACAATCACTTTATAAAGCATTTGTAAAAATTAATTGTATGAACAAAATAATAAAAATATCCGCATTCTTCTTTTTACTTATTGCAACATTGTCTTGTAATAAATCTTTTCTAGAAGAGAACCCACTTGCACTAATTGCACCTGATAACTTGTACGTTAATAAAGCAGGCTTCGAATCCGGGCTTTATGGATTATACAGTCAGTGGCGTGAAGAGCGAAAAGGAATTAATGGAGCTTCCAATGATATGGCCATTACAGCAGCCATGATTGGAGTTGATAATGCTTACAGTTTAAGGCCAGCAGGTAATGCACCTGAACAAGTGTTTAACGACTTTGGTGTTCGATTGAATTCTACTGACGCTTATGTTAGAAGATTATGGGAATGGTTATACCGTATTGTAAATGGTGCCAATACTATTATTGATCGAGCAGAAAATCCTTCCATTAACTGGACTGATAAAGACAAAAAACAAATCATAGGAGAAGCCAGATTAATCAGGGCTTGGGCTTATAGACATTTGACTTTTTTGTATGGAGATGTTCCATTGAATTTAACCGAATCAAAGGGAAGTTCTATCAAAACAGATTGGGACAGAACTCCAGTTGCTGATGTTAGAAAAGCTATGGAAGCTGATTTGTTGTACGCTGAAGCAAATATGAGTGATTTACCAATTGTAGAGGGAAGAGCGAGCAAAGTGGTTGCGCAACACTATTTGGCTGAATTGTATTTAACTACTGGTGATTTTGTGAAAGCAAGAGATAAAGCTTTAGCCGTTACTCAGAATACCAATTATAGTTTAATTACTGCAAGATATGGCACACAAGCAGCTTTGCCTGGTACACCATTTACCGATATGTTTTTGGATAGAAATTCAAATAGAAGCCAAGGTAATAGAGAAGCCCTATGGGTAATTCAAAATGAATATTTGTCTACAGGTGGAGATGCTAATATTATGCGCAGATGGTGGGTGAATCGTTACAATGATATAAGAGTAGGTAATCCATTAAGAAATCCTTTGACTTTTTCTCAAGAATATGGTGGAAGAGGCCTAGGTCGTTTTGCAGTTACTAAATTTGCTTTAAGTTTATACGGCCCAACCGATCATCGAGGTGGTGCATTTGCTTATCGTTTTTTCTATTTAATGAATAGTGCAGCATCATTACCAACAAATGCAAATATTAATGCAGCAGCCACCTGTGCAACTCCAGGATATACTTCAGGCCCTCTAGGAGGAAGGCTTGGTATAGACACCGTTCGTTTAAGTATTAACTGCGATGAACCTGCTCCTAATGCAACAGCAGCTCCCAACTGGCCTAATATTCGTAAATGGGATTGGGCTCCAGGTGATACTGCTGATGTACAAAACTCATCGAACTACAATGATCAGATATATCTAAGATTAGCGGATACTTATTTATTATTAGCTGAAGCACAATTCAGGTTAAATGATTTAACAGGTGCAGCAGCAACGATCAATATCATTCGTAACAGAGCCAATGCAACACCAATTACAGCAGCTCAAGTAACTTTGAATTTTATTTTGGATGAAAGATCTAGAGAGCTAATTTCTGAAGAACATAGGAGGTATACTTTGTTAAGAACTGGTACTTGGTTTACAAGAACACAAGTAAACAATAAATATGCTGGTACAAGAATTGTTTTAAGAGATTCTATTTTGCCAATTCCACAAAGTGTAATTGATGCTAACTTGACTAAGACAATGCCTCAGAATGCAGGATATTAATTTTTTTGAATGGTTATAAGCAAGCATTAAAGGGGTGGCTTTGCTGCCCCTTTATTTTTATCAAGGAAAAGATTAAAGAATAAATGAAAAAGAGAATTGCTATTTGTTTTTTATTTTTTTGTCAATCTAATTTGATTGAAGCACAGAAATTGTTGTTTTCAGATTCAATAATTGTAGAATCAAAAATTTGGAGCAGAGACAGCAACAGAAATATCCAGTATTCCGATTGGAAAAAATTTCCTTCACATACAGTTGAATCAATCAAAGACTTTCAACCAGTAAAGGAAATAAAAATTGATCAATATGGTGGTGACTTAACCAAAAATACAAAAGCATCCGGCTACTTTAAGACCGAAAAGATCAATGGCCGCTCTTGGGTAATTGATCCTTTAGGAAACTACTTTTATAATGTAGCAATTAATGGAGTTCGATTAGGCAAATCTCCTGATAATGAAAAAGCATTTTCAACTAAGTTTGGTAACAATCAACAGTGGATAGCTGAATCAAAAAAAATATTCGATCGTGTAGGTTTTAATACAACGGGCTCCTGGTCCGATGTAGAAACGATCATTCAATACAATAATTTAAACGCTCAACCAATCGTATATTGTACTCAGTTGAGTTTATTGGGTACTTATGCTCAAAATCAGAAAAAGAAAAATAGTGTAAAGGAGTCTTCGGTATTAGCCTATGTATTCGATCCTGGTTTTAAATTGTGGTGCGATACAAAAAATGAAGTATTACAAAAAGGCAGTAATGATCCCAATTTATTCGGACATTTTTCTGATAATGAATTGCCTTTTCAAGACAATTTAATACTAGACTTCTTAGCAATCAATAATCCTCAAAATCCCGCGTATTCAACAGTTGTTAAATGGATTGCTGAAAATAAAATTGATACTACAAAAATCACTAAAGAGCAGAAGGAAGCTTTTAGTGGATATGTTTCACAAGTTTACTATCAAACAGTATCTTCATCAATTAAAAAATACGACCCCAATCATTTATTTATCGGAAGCAGATTGCATTCTTCTGCAAAGAATAATCCTTTTTTGTTGAATGCAGCTGAAATGTATTGCGACATTATTTCGATTAATTATTATGGCAATTGGGAGTTAAGCAGCAAACACAATGAACAATGGGCAGCTTTGAAAAAGCCATTTATTATCACTGAGTTTTATACAAAAGGGGTAGATTCTAAAATGGATAATATTACTGGTGCTGGATGGTTGGTTAAAACGCAGGACGAAAGAGGCATTCACTATCAAAATTTTTGTTTAAACCTATTGCAAAATGCTAATTGTGTCGGTTGGCATTGGTTCAGATACCAGGATAATGACCCCAATGATCCTAGTGCAGACCCTTCTAACAAAGATGCCAATAAGGGCATTGTTAATACTCAATATGAGGTATACATGCCTTTATTGAATAGAATGAAAACACTTAACGAAAATGTATATCAATTAATCAAGTATATTGATAAAAAATAAAATACACTATATGCTAAAGCATTGGTTTATTGTTTCCCTAATTGGCAGTTGTTTAATGTTCATAGCGGCTGATTCAAAAGCTCAATCTACAATCAGTAAATTGCAAAAAGAAGGTTGGATTGATTTCAATAAAAATGGGATAAAGGATGTTTTTGAAGATCCAAAGCAACCTGTTGAAAAGCGAGTAATTAATTTGCTTTCTCAAATGAACGTAAACGAGAAAACTGCTCAATTAGTTACACTGTATGGATATGGTAGGGTATTAAAAGATGAATTACCTACACCAGCTTGGAAAAATAAAATATGGAAAGATGGAATTGCGAATATAGATGAGCACTTAAACTCTACAACTTTCCGACCATCCACTTTTACAAAATATTCTTTTCCCTATAGCCGACATGCCGAAGCGATCAATACTGTTCAACAATGGTTTATTGAAGAAACTAGATTGGGTATACCGGTTGATTTTACCAATGAAGGAATCCATGGTCTGGCTAATGAAAAAGCTACTGCTTTGCCTGCTCCAATTGCTATAGGGAGCACTTGGAATAAAGCGTTGATCAATCAGGCAGGCCATATAGTTGGACGAGAGGCCAAAGCATTAGGCTATACCAACGTATATGTTCCAATTCTCGATTTAGCAAGAGATCCAAGATGGGGTAGAGTGGTTGAATGCTATGGAGAAGATCCATTTCTGGTAACCGAATTAGGGAAGCAAATGGTTTTGGGTGTTCAAGCAGAAGGTGTTGCATCTACGCTCAAACATTATATGGGTTATAGTGTACCTAAAGGTGGTAGAGATGGCAATGCAAGAACTGATCCGCACATCGCACCTAGAGAATTATTTAATATGTATCTCTATCCTTATGAAAGAATCATTAAGGAGGCCAACCCAATGGGTGTAATGAGTAGTTACAATGATTGGGATGGTATGCCAGTAACAGGTAGTTATTATTTTCTTACCGAATTATTACGTAAAAAATTTGGGTTTGATGGATATATTGTAAGTGATAGTGATGCATTAGAATTCATCAATTCTAAACACCATGTGGCAAAAGATTCTGCCGATGCTGTAAAAATGGCATTAGAAGCGGGTATGAATGTGCGAACTAATTTTCAAAATCCAGAAACATTTTTATTGCCCGCGCGTAAACTGGTGAAAGATGGTTTGCTCTCCATAAAAACTTTGGATGCAAGAGTTGGAGAAGTGTTGAGCTATAAATTTAAAATGGGTTTGTTTGATCATCCATTTGTACTTGATACCAAAAAAGCCGATGAAATAGTGAACAATGCAGAAGCAAAGGCATTCAGTAAACAAATTTCTAAGGAAGCATTGGTCTTATTGAAAAATGACCAACAATTATTACCGCTAAACAAGAATAAGCTTGCCAAAATTTTGGTAACAGGTCCATTGGCCAATGATACAATCACTTCTATGAGTAGGTATGGCCCTTCTAATGTAAAAGTGATTTCAGTTTTAGAAGGATTAAAATCCTATTTAGGAAGTTCAGTGAGTTTGCAATATGCAAAAGGTTGTGAATCCACAGATGATAATTGGCCAGAAAGTGAAATATTCCCGACTGCTATTTCTGCAAAAGAACAAGCATCAATAGACTCTGCTATTCAATTGGCTCAAAATGTAGATGTGATTATTGCTGTAATGGGCGAAACGGAGAATCAATTTGGAGAAAGCAGAAGCAGAACCAATTTGGATTTAACAGGCCGTCAATTACTTTTATTACAAGCATTATATGCAACAGGAAAACCGGTTGTAATGGTTTTAATCAATGGGCAGCCGCTCACTATTAACTGGCCTGCAAAATATTTACCTGCCATTATAGAAGCATGGTGTCCTGGAGTAGATGGAGGAACTGCTATTGCTGAAACCATTTTTGGGGACTATAACCCTGGCGGAAAATTATCCGTAACTTTTCCAAAATCAGTTGGGCAAATTGAATTAAACTTTCCATTTAAACCTGGGTCGCATGCCGGACAACCTGGGGATGGTCCTAATGGTTTTGGCAAAACAAATGTATATGGTGCGCTCTATCCATTTGGGTTTGGTTTAAGCTATACTAGTTTTAAATACAGTAATTTAACCATCAGTCCAGAAAAGCAAAATGGTACTCAAAAAATAGATATTACAGTTGATATAACAAATACAGGAAAATACAAAGGTGATGAAGTGGTCCAATTGTATTTTAAAGATGAAGTGAGTAGTGTAACTGTCTATGAAACTCAATTGAGGGGTTTTGAAAGAGTTAGTTTAAATGTTGGTGAAACTAAAACAGTTCGATTTGCATTAAGTCCTAAAGACATTTCTTTATTGGATAAAAAAATGCAATCAGTTGTGGAGCCTGGTGTATTCGAAATTTTGGTAGGAAGTTCAAGCGAAGATATTAGAGTGAAGAAAAAATTTATTGTTCAATAAAACCTGATAAGATGATCAAAGTAAATGGATACGGAGCAAATAGTAAAGATGACCAAATTCATGCATTGGAGTTTGAAAGAAGGGAGATTGGCACAGCAGATGTAAAGTTGGATATTTTATATTGTGGTGTTTGCCATTCGGATATTCATATGGCAAGAAGTGAATGGGGGCCATCTATTTATCCAATTGTACCTGGACATGAAATAGTTGGCAAAGTTACAGAAGTAGGAGCAGCTGTTACAAAATTTAAAGTAGGTGATCTGGCAGGTGTGGGTGTTTTTGTAGATTCTTGCAGAAAATGTACTTGTTGTAAATCTGGTCTGGAACAGTATTGCGATGAAGGAATGGTGCCTTCTTACAATGGATATTATAGAGATGGAGTTACGCCAACATTTGGTGGATATTCATCTAGTTATGTAATTGATGAACAGTATACGCTTCATATTCCATTCACAAAAAATCTGGAAGGAGTGGCTCCGCTTTTATGTGCTGGGATAACTACTTATTCTCCTTTGAAATATGCTGGTGTTACCAAGGGCCATAAAGTAGCTGTTTTGGGTTTAGGTGGCTTAGGTCATATGGCAGTAAAATTTGCTGCTTCATTTGGTGCAGAAGTAACCATGTTGAGTACGTCTCCTTCAAAAGAAGCCGATGCTAAAAGATTGGGTGCGCACCATTTTGTGTTGACCACCGATAAAAAACAGTTGAAAGAGCTGAAACTGAAATTTGATTTTATTTTAAATACTGTTGCAGCAGTTCATGACATGAATCAATACCTGGACTTATTAAAAGTAGATGGCAAAATGTTAGTAGTAGGAATTCCTCCTGAAGACAACCGTTTTAATGCAGCTTCTATTATTTCTAAAAGAAGGAGCATCGTAGGTTCTATGATTGGTGGAATAAAAGAAACACAAGAAATGTTAGACTATTGTGCGGCTAATGAAATTTATTCCGATGTTGAAGTAATTCCAATGGACTATATCAATACAGCATACGATAGAATTGTCAAATCGGATGTGAAATACCGATTTGTAATTGATATGAAAACCTTAAAAGCTTAATTGAAATGAAAAAAACAACTTTTGCTACACTATTCATTTTATTAATGAGTTCTTCTTTTGCCCAAAAATCAACTGAACAATGGGAGTACCTGTTCAACGGGAAAGATTTAAAGGGTTGGAAAAAATTGAATGGCACTGCGAATTATACAGTAAAAAATGGAGAGTTGATCGGAACAACAGTACTCAATAGCCCGAATACATTTTTGGCCACTGAAAAATTATATGGCGATTTCATCTTCGAAATGGATTTTAAAGTCGATAGCAGAATGAATTCTGGGGTTCAATTCAGGAGTGAGATTAAAGATGCCAACGATAAATGTGAAGTAACAGATAAAAAAACGCCTGAAAGGGTCCATGGATATCAAATGGAAATTGATCCTTCTTCGAGAGCTTGGAGCGGCGGAATTTATGATGAAGCAAGAAAGGGTTGGTTGTATCCAATGGAATATAATCCTGCAGCAAAAACAGCTTTTAAGAATGATCAGTGGAATCATTATAGAATTGAATGTATTGGCAATAGTATTCGCACTTGGGTAAATGGAATTGCTTGTGCGCATTTAATTGATGATCAAACAGCAAAAGGATTTATTGCATTGCAAGTTCATCAAATAAATGATGAAAAAGAGTTGGGTCGAGAAATACGATGGAAAAATGTACGTATTCAAACAAAGAATTTGAAACCATCGCCAGCAGATAATCTTTTTGTGATAAACACTATTCCTAATACTATTTCTCCGGAAGAAAAAAGAAATGGAGTAAGATTACTATGGGATGGGGTAACAACCATTGGTTGGAGAGGGGCGTATAAAAATACTTTCCCCAATAATATCTGGTATGTAAAAGATGGCACATTGAATGTGAAAGCAAGTAACGGTGCAGAATCAGCTAATGGTGGCGATATTGTAACCATTGACGAATACCATGCATTCGATTTACAATTTGAATTTCAATTATCAGATACAGCCAATAGTGGAGTGAAATATTTTGTTACAGAGAAAGAAAATAATGGTGGTTCTGCGATAGGATTGGAGTATCAAATCTTAGATGACGACAAACACCCCGACGGAAAATTAGGATCCATTGGAAATAGAACAATGGCATCATTGTATGATCTGATACCATCTAAGAAAATATATGGAGGTAATAACGATCGTAGAGAAAAATTGCCAATCGGATCTTGGAATCGGGGAAGAATTGTGGTGTATCCTGATGGACGAGTTGAACATTGGATCAATGGATGGAAAGTAGTGGAGTACCAGCGTGGAACCCAATATTATTTAGCATTAGTGGCTAAAAGCAAATATGTTAACTGGCCTAATTTTGGAATGGCCGAGAAAGGGCATATTTTATTACAAGAGCATGGAACACATGTTTCCTATAGAAGTATTAAAATTAAAGAACTCTAAAACTTTATTATGAAAAATTCAAGAAGAGATTTTTTAAAGAAGACAGCCAAGTCATCAGCTGGTATTTATATTGCTTCTCTTGGTTTAAGTGCAAAGAGTTATGCCAATATAATCGGCGCCAATGATCGTGTAAGATTAGGAGTAATCGGATTTTCGGATCGGTTTAAAAATTCCCATTTTCCTTCTTTCTTGAATCATTATAAAGAATTGAATTTTGATATTGTAGCTGTATCTGATATTTGGAAAAGAAGAAGGGAAGAGGGTGAAGCTTTTTTAAAAAGCAAATTGGATCATAACATTACTGCTTGCAAAAACAATGAAGCTTTATATGCTTTAAAAGATATTGATGGTGTATTTATAAGTACGGCTGATTTTCAACATGCATTACATGCCATTGAAGGTGTTAAAGCCAACTGTGATGTTTATTGTGAAAAACCATTTGCGGAAACCATGGAAGACAATCGAGCTGCTTTAAAAGTTATTAAAGCATCAGACCGAATTGTTCAAATAGGTTCTCAAAGAAGAAGCGGACCTAATTACAAAGCTGCTGCAGATTTTATCCAAGAAGGTAAATTTGGTGAAATAACCATGGTAGAACTAACTTGGAATGTTAATCAGCCCGGTCGTTGGCGCAGACCAGATCTGGTTGCTTCTTGTAAAGAAGAAGACCTTGATTGGAAAAGATTTTTAATGAATAGACCATCTGTTCCTTTCGATCCAAGAAAATATTTAGAATACCGTTTGTTTTGGCCATACTCTTCTGGTATGCCTGGTCAATGGATGAGTCATCAAATTGATACAGTTCATTGGTTTAGTAAATTGGATCACCCAAGATCAGTAACAGCAAATGGTGGAGTTTACTGTTGGAAAGATGGAAGGGAAAACTGGGATACAACAACAGCGGTTTTCGAATATGGCCCATTGAATGATCCCAAGAGCGGCTTTCAAGTGGTATTTATGTCTCGTATGCATAATGGTGATGAAAACCCTGGGGAAATTTATTATTCTAATGGTGGCGAATTGAATTTAATGACCAATAAAGTTTCTTCAAAAGGAGGACTTAAAGAAAATATGGCTGCTGCCATGAATATGAAACCCAATTTATTGCCCGAAATGAATTTAGTCAATAAATCAATCAGCGTAGAAGCAGGTGCCAATACTGGTGGAGATTTGCTAACCTCTTTACACGTTCGCAATTGGATGGAATGTATGCGCTCAAGAAAACAACCCAATGCACCTGTAGAAGCTGGATATAATCATTCTATTGCAACCATTATGACTAATGCAGCAGTAAGAACTGGAGGTAAAGCCACTTTTGACACTAAAACACAGGAAGTGATGGTCAATGGGAAAGTGTTTAAATATTAATTCAAATAGTAAAAAGTATTATGGCGAATATCTTCTCTTTAAAAGATAAAACAATCATTGTAACAGGCGGAACAGGAATTTTAGGCCATGCATTTATCAAAGCAATTGCAGCTGAAGGAGGCAATGTGGCTATACTAGGCAGAAATAAAACAGTTGCCGAAGAAAGAGCGCATGAGTTAACTCAATTAGGCACAAATGCAATTCCGTTAATAGCAGATGTGTTAGATGAAACTGCATTAAAATTGGCTAAAGAAACTATTGTCAATCATTTTGGAAAGATTGATGGTTTGGTGAATGCAGCTGGTGGAAATATTCCGGAGTCGGTAGTTAAACCAGGTGAAGATATTTTTTCGTTGAATATAGACGCGATTAGAAAAGCGCTAGATCTAAATTTAATGGGTACTATAATACCTACTCAAATATTTGGGCCGATCATTGCAGAACAATCCACAGGAAGTATCGTCAATATTTCTTCGGTAAGTGCAACAAGGGCGTTAACCAGAGTACTTGGTTATAGTTTAGGAAAATCTTCGATTGATGCTTATACTCGTTGGATGGCAGTTGAACTCGCCAATCGCTATGGTGATCGAATAAGAATGAATGCAATCATGCCAGGCTTCTTCTTAACTGAACAAAACAGAACATTACTCACCAATACTGATGGGTCTTATACCGAAAGAGGCGGACTCATTATTCAAAATACCCCTTATAAAAGAATGGGTAAGCCATCTGAATTGAATGGTGCGTTGATATGGTTATTAAGCGATGCTTCTCAGTTTGTAACGGGCACCATTGTGGGAGTAGATGGTGGCTTTATGGCATTTACAGGAGTTTAAAATAAAGAATATGGAATTATTTAAAATGATACAAACCATGCGTTGGTATGGGCCGAATGATCCGGTTAGTTTAACTGATATATTACAAGCAGGTTGTACTGGAGTGGTTTCAGCTTTGCATCATATTCCCAATGGTGAGGTATGGACCATTGATCAAATTCAAGAACGTAAAAAAATAATTGAAGCAGCAGGGTTAACATGGGATGTTGTAGAGAGTGTTCCAGTGCATGAATCCATTAAAACCCAATCAGCAGGATTTAAACAATATATAGTCAATTATCAGGACTCAATTAAAAATTTAAGTGCTTGTGGTATTCACACCATCACTTACAATTTTATGCCAGTAATGGATTGGACCAGAACCAATTTGGCATATCCAATGAAGGATGGATCATTGGCATTATTATTTGAAAGAGCTGCTTTTATTGCATTTGATCTATTTATCTTAAAAAGGAAAAATGCAGAGAATGATTATAGTAAGGATGAAATTGAAAGAGCAAATGCTCGGTTTAATGAAATGGATGAAGCCGAGAAAATATTGTTGCAACAAAATATGATCAAAGGTTTGCCTGGCAGCGAAGAGAGTTTTACCATTCAACAGTTTCAAGCAGCATTGGATAAATATGATGGCATTGATGCAAATCAACTAAGAAAGAATTTAATTTATTTTTTAGAACAAATTATTCCCGTTGCAGATGCTGCAAATGTTAAAATGGTGATTCATCCAGATGACCCGCCATATCCTTTATTGGGCTTGCCAAGAGTAGTAAGTACTGCAACAGATATAGAAGCACTAATCAAAGCAGTTCCATCCACTAATAATGGATTGTGTTTTTGTACTGGATCATTTGGTGTGAGAGCAGACAATGATTTGCCAGCAATGGTGCACCAGTTTGCCGATCGAATTAATTTTCTACACTTAAGAAGCACCAAGCGAAATGAACACGGAGATTTTTATGAAGACAATCATTTAGAAGGAGATGTAAATATGTTTGCCGTGGTGAAAGCAGTTGTAACTATCATGCAAGAAAGAAAAATAGCCATTCCTGTTCGCCCAGATCATGGACATCAAATGTTGGATGATTTAAAAAAGAAAACAAACCCTGGATACAGTGCCATAGGAAGATTGCGCGGTTTAGCTGAGTTGAGAGGATTAGAAATGGGTATAGCAAAATCATTATTTTAATTATCATGAGTTCATTTATTACAGACAATTTTTTATTAGAGAATGCAGAAGCTCAAAACTTATACCATGGTTTTGCAAAGCAAATGCCCATTATAGATTACCACAATCATCTCTCTCCAAAAATGATTGCTGAAGATTATTCTTTTGCATCTATTACAGAAGCTTGGTTATCTGGAGATCATTATAAATGGCGTGCAATGCGAACCAATGGAGTTCCTGAAAGATATTGCACAGGTAATGCATCCGACTGGGAGAAATTTGAACAATGGTCGGCTACAGTTCCTTATACCATTCAAAACCCATTATTTCATTGGACTCATTTAGAGTTACAACGATATTTTGGGGTGAATGAAATATTGAATCCGCAAATTGCTAGAAAAATATTTGATCAGTGCAATGAGCAACTCAAAAACAATGAATTTTCTGTTCAAAAATTATTGCAAAAAATGAATGTGCAATATGTTGGTACAACAGATGATCCATTGGATGATTTAATATATCACCAGCAGATAAAATCCAACGGGTATTCAATAAAAGTACATCCTTCATTTAGGCCAGACAAAGCCATTGCTATCAATAATATCAATGATTTTAAAAGCTACCTTTCTAAATTAGCAGCAGTATCGAACATTGAAATTAATGATTTCAATAGCTATACAGCAGCATTAAAAACCAGGCACGATTATTTTGCTGCAAATGGATGTACAGTTTCAGATCATGGAGTAGAACAATTGTATGCCGAAAATTATAGCAATGAAGAAATAACGCAGATTTTTAAAGATGCGCTGAAAGGTGTTCAACCCAATCAATTATCTGTTGCTAAATTTAAATCGGCCATGCTCACATTAGTAGCAGAGTGGGGGTTCGAGAAAAATTGGATTCAGCAATACCATATGGGCCCAATTCGCAACAATAATACACGAATGTTTAATCTGTTGGGGGCAGATACAGGTTGGGATTCTATGGGAAATTCAGTGGATTTACAATCAGTTGCTTTATTTCTTGATCGCTTAGATGTACAAGGAAAATTAGCCAAAACTATTTTGTATAGTATTAACCCCAATGATAATGATGCATTGGCTACCATGGTAGGTAACTTCAATGATGGAACTTATCCTGGTAAAATTCAATTAGGTGCTGCCTGGTGGTTCAACGACCAGATGGATGGGATGATTCAACACTTGAAATCTGTTGGGAATATGGGATTATTGAGTCGTTTTGTTGGAATGCTAACCGATTCAAGAAGTTTTTTATCCTTTCCAAGACATGAATATTTTAGAAGAATTTTATGCAATTTTTTGGGCACTGAAATGAATAAAGGCAGGTTGCCGAATGATGAAAATTGGATTGGTTCAATTGTTCAAGATATATGTTACAATAATGCGAAACAGTATTTTGATCTATAATTTAATATAAATGATTACTCTACTAGAAAAAGCAAAACTGTATTCCAATCGAATCGCCATTCTTAGTAATGATCAAGAATACAGCTATTCCGATTTAATTACAGCGTCTCAAGTATTAGCAATAGAATTATTAGCCGGAAAGGAAGATTTACAAGAAACAAAGGTTGCATTTATGATTCAACCTGGCTTCGATTATGTAAAAGTGCAATGGGCAATATGGCAAGCTGGCGGAGTAGCTGTTCCACTATGCCTTACACATCCGTTTCCTTCTCTTCAATATTATATAGAAGATACTAGTGCAAAAATTATTATTGTCAATAAAGTATATGAGACTTTGTTTGCTGCCTATTGCAAAGAAAATAATATTCAGTTGATTATTATCGAAGATGAACGATTGTTGATAGATGGGAAATTGCCCATTATTGACCGTGATCGGCGGGCAATGATTTTGTATACAAGTGGCACAACCAATAAACCTAAGGGGGTTGTTACAACTCATGCTAATATTGAGGCACAAATAAAATCTTTAGTGGAAGCTTGGCAATGGGATCCCTCAGATCATATCATTTGTGTATTACCTCTTCATCATGTGCATGGTATTATCAATGTTATAGGATGTTCATTATGGTCAGGCGCAATTTGTGAATTTTTGCCATCTTTTTCTGAAGCGGCATTGTTTAATCAATTTGCCAAAGGGGCCATCAATGTATTCATGGCAGTTCCAACCATTTATTTTAAACTAATTGCCTATTTCGAAAAACTATCTATAGCTGAACAAATAAACTTAAAAGCTGCTATGCAAGCTTTTCGATTGATGGTTTGTGGATCTGCTGCTTTGCCAGTAACCGTAATGGAAAAATGGGAATTGATCAGCGGACATCGCTTGTTAGAAAGGTATGGAATGACTGAAATTGGAATGGGGTTGAGCAATCCTTATAAGGGTGAACGCAAAGCTGGCTATGTTGGTTTGCCTTTACCAGGTGTTGATGTGATGCTTGCCAATGAAAAATATGAAGCTGCAGGTTTAGATGAACCTGGAGAAATTTTAATAAAAGGGGAAACTGTCTTTATTGAATATTGGAACAATCCAAAAGCAACTGAAGAAGCATTTACTCAAAATGGTTGGTTTAAAACAGGAGATATAGCCGTGATTGAAAATGGGTATTATCGAATCATGGGCCGCAACTCAGTGGACATTATTAAATCGGGTGGGTATAAAATCTCTGCATTAGAAATTGAAGAAGTATTAAGAACACATGAATGGATAGATGACTGTGCAGTTGTGGGGATACCTGATGATGAATGGGGTGAGTTAATTGTTGCAGCGCTTGTTTCATCTAATAAACAACTAGATACAAACCAAGTAAATCAATGGTTGAGAACACAAATGGCAGCTTATAAAACACCTAAAAAATATATTTTACTTCAGGAATTGCCACGAAATGCAATGGGAAAAGTAGTAAAAGGGGATTTAAAAAAACTTATATAATATGAAAAAAGGAATAGCCGTTTTATTTATGCTCACTTGCTGGTATAGCAAATCGTTTGCACAAAAAAGATTCAAGCAGGAAGTTTTTTCACAGGTTGATTCTGTTAAGAATATTCAATATGGTCAAGCTGTTAATTTAATAGGACAAAAAGAAGATTTATTATTAGATATTATTAGCCCTCAAAACGATACTATGAAAAAAAGACCGCTCTTGATTTTTATTCATGGCGGCGGATTTAAGAATAATTCAAAAACCGGGGCTTACAGTGCAATGATCTGCAACAGTTTTGCTAAGCGAGGATATGTAACTGCAACAATCGATTATAGATTAGGCGTAGATAAGAGTAATTCCAATACTGATTATGCGGAAGCGCTATATAGAGGTCAACAAGATGGTAAAGCGGCGGTTAGATTCTTTAGAAAGAATGCAGATAAATATGGAATTGATACTGCACAAATATTTGTCACAGGTACATCTGCAGGCTCAAAAATTTGTTTAGCAATGGCCTATATGGATGAACAAGAAATTCCAAAAGAAATTGATCAACAAAAATGGGGCTCATTAGAAGGAACAAGTGGAAATGAGGGATACTCATCTAAAGTGCAAGGAGTGATCAATCAATGGGGATGTGTAATAGACTATAAATGGATTAATCGTGGCGATGCCCCACTGTTTAATGCATCAGGAACTGCAGATAAAACAGTACCTTACGATAGTTCATTCGATTATCATGGAATGAAATACGGATCACTTATTTTATACGAAAGATGTTTATCTGTTGGAGTGCCAACTGGGCTCAGGCCATTTATTGGTGCAGGACATACACTGGATAACAATAAAATCAAACAAGACAGTTGCATTCAATCCATGGCAGCGTGGCTGTATACGCAATTGAAATTGGTGAAAGGGAGCAATGAAGAAGGGGTGTTCAGATGGGAAAAAGATATTGCACAATTTGATAGCCTTAACAAAGTAGAAAAACATTCTAAAGATGCTTTGTTGTTTATTGGTAGTTCATATATCCGATTTTGGGAAAATATTCGCCAGGATCTGGATTACAAAGACATCATACATAGAGGATTTGGTGGATGTAATTTTAGAGACGTAGCTTATTATATTCAAAGAATTGCTTATGCTCATCAGCCAAAAGCTATTTTTATTTATGTTGGTAACGATATAGTAGCTACTGAAAAAGATAAATCACCAGACCAGGTTGTAGAATTATATAAATACATCGTAAAAAGATTGAGAGATCAATTTCCAACTACGCCAATCACATTTTTAGAGATTTCTCCAAGTGAAAAGAGATGGGCAGCTTGGGATCGAATTGTACAAACAAATGAATTGGTAAAAAATTATATTGCTTCTCAACCTCAACTTTATTATATAGCTTCATCTGATCAATTTTTAGGCGCAGATGGGAAGCCCATTTCTAAATATTACCGAGATGATAAATTGCATTATAATATTGAAGGGTATAAAGTTTGGGGAAATAATATCAAAATGAAAGTAAAAGAAATTGCCAATAAATAACTTATGAAAATTTACGGAGTAGCCATTTTAGCTGGTTGTTTTTTAGTAGGTCATATTTTAGGTGATTTACTAGGAAGGCTTTTGCATATGAACGGAAATCTTGGTGGTGTTGGATTTGCAATGCTATTATTGATTTTATTACATGATTATTTCGATAAAAAAAATTGGCATCAGGCAGAAACCGAAAATGGTATTTTATTCTGGAGCACCATGTATATTCCTGTTGTAGTTGCCATGTCGGCATCTCAAAATGTAAAAGCTGCTTTATCTGGAGGTTGGGTAGCTATGCTTGCAGGTGTATTTGCTACTGTTGCTTGTTTTGCTTTTATTCCCGTAATTGATCGAATGGCCAAAAAAGCAAACAATAAATGAATTCAATGAAAGAAATTATTTCGATACTCGAAAAAAATGGATTTGTTTTTGCCTTGCTATTGGTAGGTTGTATCATTTATGTATCCTATTTTATTTCAAAAAAGTTTACTAATAACCATATTCCAGGAGCTGCTATTGCAATTAGTTTTGGACTGGTACTTGCTTATTTTGGTGGAGAAAAAGGTTTTGCTTCTGTGCCTGGTTTTTCAGGGTTGGCATTTTTAGGAGGTACTATGATGCGAGATTTTGCAATTGTTTCTACAGCAATGGGAGCCAAATTAGCTGAAATAAAAAAAACAGGATTTATTGGATTGCTTTGTCTTTTGATAGGAACTGTAGTCGCATTTTTTGTGGGTGGCTCTATAGGTTACGCTTTGGGTTATACCGATGCAAAAAGTTTTGCAACAATTGGCGGAGGTGCTTGCACTTTTATTGTTGGTCCAGTAACTGGAGGGGCAGTAGGAGCTAGTTCAGATGTTATCGCAATTAGTATTGCAATTGGAGTGATAAAATCGATTGTTGTTTCTATATCAACTCCATTTTTTGCTAAAAAACTGGGTCTTGATAATCCTCAGACTGCAATGATATTTGGAGGATTGGTTGGGTCTACTAGTGGCGTATCTGCTGGTTTAGCTGCAACCGATCCCAAACTAGTGCCATATGGAGCACTTACTGCAACTTTTCACACTGCAATGGGTTGTTTGCTTTGCCCATCAATCTTGTATTTTTTGGTACAGTTGTTTATTTAATTTTCCACTTCTACAATCATTTCAACTTCAACTGCCATATTAAAGGGAAGGGTATTGGTGCCTATGGCTGACCTTGCATGTTTTCCTTTTTCTCCTAATATAAGCACCATGAAATCGGAAAAACCATTCATTACTTTGGGTTGATCATAAAATGTAGCAGCACTATTTACCAATCCCAATACTTTTACGATGCGTTTGATTTTGCTTAATTCACCTAGTTCGTTTTTTAATACTGCCAACTGATTGATGGCTACCAGCTTCGCAGCCGCATATCCATTTTCTATATTGAGTTCTTGCCCTAACTTACCTGTGATATATGTGCCATCTGGTTTTAAAGGGCCTTTGCCAGAAAGAAAAAGCAGGTTGCCTACTCTAGTAACATTAACGTAATTGGCAACAGGTGAGGAGAGTTGGGGTAAAACGATTCCTTCTTTCATTAAAATAGATTCTGGGCTTTGTCCGGAAGCAGAAAATCCGAAAAAGCAACCGACAAAAACAAGTCCTATTTTTAATGATGGCAGTAAGCGATAAATGGTCATTAGATTTGTATTTATATATTTAAATTTAGGCAAAAACCCTTAATGAAGAATGATTATATTTATGTTTTAAACAATGCTTATGCTGCAAAAAATTCTTGGGTTTACTTTTATATTGATATTGTTTTTTGGAGTTGGAATAAATGCCCAAAAAAAAATAGCCAATAAAAATACAGCTCAATCAGCAATTAGTAAGAAAGATGATCTTTTGAAAAAAGGATCTGCTGATGATACACTGCTAACGAAATACAATAATGATAGGCCTGTATCAGTGCTCAATCAAATGGAAGAATTGTTTATTCGGATGAATAAATATGATCATTTGTTGAAAAGAGGTTTTGATTCAAGTGAGATAGAAAACAGTTTATCAAAAATCGAAAACACCATTCGGGTGATTGATTCTAATTTAATTGTTGGGCAAAGCATTTCACAAATTAATTTGCGAAATGTAAGTAGTTTTAAAGTGGTCATGGTTCAGTTTGATAAACAGTTAAAAGGTTGGAACAATGATTTAGAAAGCTTTAATGCTTCTTTGAGTGCTGGATATCAAGATATAAAGACAGCAGTTAACGACCTGACCAGTTTTCATAATGAAGAAGATTCTTTGCAAAAAGTAAATTTTAAGCAACAATTAGAAGCAATTGCTAATTATAGACTACAGCTTAAAGATAAAAAAGACAGCATTTTCGACAATTTATTATTGTTGGAAAAAAGAGTTGTTAGAGCTTATGTAAAAAATGCAAGTTTATTAGAAGATGTTCAATATAGGATTTCTAAATATTCAACTACAGTTTTTCTTCAGTCTCACCCACCGCTATGGAAAGATTCTAGGAATAATTTTGCAACCCCACTTGGATATGATTTAAAGGTTACTTCTGAACGAGCGAAAAATATTTTTTTATACTATTTAAAAAATAATTTAAAATCATTATTACTTTTAATTCTTTTTTTTATAGGGTTTTTTTATTGGCAATATTCCAATAAACACTATTTGCAAAAAAATAATTTGAAGGAAATGCTATTGCCACTAAAATACATTGTGCGTTTCCCCATTATTTGTACAATAATTGTAATCTCTTTTTTAAGCCCTTATATTTTTATTAGCCCTCCAGCCATATTTGTAGAGTTGATGTGGATGATCTCAGCCATTGCCACCACTTTTATTTTCTGGGCTAAAGAAAAATCGCATCTCCGCTTGCTTTGGATATGTATTTTATGCCTGGGGCTTCTTTTAGGAATTGATAATTTGTTGTATGATTATTCGATTGGAGAGAGATGGGGATTATTGATTTGTAATTTTTTAGCAGTGTTGCTTGCAGTAATGTCTTTTCAGAAAAAGCTTATTTCAAAAGGCAAATATTTGAAAGTCCTTCAGTTTTCATTAGGAATAATTTTAGTAAGTAATATCATTGCAGTATTATTAAATCTATTTGGGTATTTTGCTTTAGCTAAATTGGTCTCTAATAGTGCAGTCAAACAATTTATATTGGCTGTAGTATTAACCTATATGTCTGAAATTTTTACAGAAGTTATTTACTTGCAATTAGAAAGAATGAAAAGTTTGCAAGCCTCCGCAATTGAAGAGTATGAAAATATCAGGGATAAATTTAAATGGTATTTAAATGTTGGAGGAGTTGCTTTATGGTTTTTAGGTTTTATCTGGAGCCTTAGTTTTCATGATATTGCCATACAATTTTTTGTGGACCTATTTGATTATCCAATTTCTATTGGAAGTTTGTCATTCACCCTTAATTCAGCATTAATTTTTGCAATCACTTTATGGGTATCGGTACTTATTTCCAATTTTTTATCTGTCATATTCGGCACTACTGAGCAGCAGTTTGCCAGTACCAAGAAATCTAAGGTTGGAAGCTGGATGATGCTGATTAGAGTTGGCATTATTTCAATTGGTTTTTTCATAGCTGTTGGTGCAGCAGGTATACCAATTGATAAATTGGCCATTGTATTTGGAGCATTGAGTGTGGGTATTGGGTTTGGCTTACAAAACATTGTAGCTAATCTCATTTCTGGAGTTATTTTGGCTTTTGAAAAACCCATGCAAGTGGGAGATGTTGTTGAAATAGGAACACAAACTGGTACAGTTAAACAAATAGGAATCAGAAGCAGCAAAATAACCACTTATGATGGAGCAGATATTATAGTGCCTAATGGAGATTTTATTACACAGAAATTAACCAACTGGACGCATTCAAATTCATATAGACGCATAGAATTGATTGTTGGAGTTGCTTATGGTACTTCCTTGGATAAAGTGACTAAGTTGATCAATCATTTATTATCTGAAAGAAAAGATGTGATGAAATACCCTTCTCACAATGTAATCGTTCAAGGATTTGCGGATAGTTCAGTGAACTTCAGGATATTATTCTGGACCAATGATTTTGATAATTGGATCAAACTCAAAAGTGATGTACTCAAAGATATATATCAAGCATTTGCAGGAAATGGAATTCAGATTCCATTTCCTCAACAGGATATTTATATCAAGTCTTTGCCTGATAATGATATCATAAAACCAACATAATCCAATAAAATTATTAGTCTATTCAATTACTAGAGTATATATTTGCATTCGAATACTTTGGTAATATGGAAAAATGGGTGAATTGTCCTATAGATAGGGTAGTAGTGAATGAGCAAAAAATCAGACTGGTTGCTTTTTTCGTTTTTTTATTGGTACTATTTAATTTTATGCAGCCCAATATTTTTCTTTCACTATATATAACAGTGGATTTTTATTGCAGGGCTTTTTTAGAAGGTAAGTTTAGTGTTCTTTCCAGCATTGCAGGAAAGTTGGAGAAATACGATTGGATCGGGATTAAAAATGTTGATAGGGCCCCTAAAAGATTTGCAGCCATGATTGGATTTTTCATGTCTTTATTATTGGTTATAACCGTTCTACTGAATTCAACTATTTTTATAAATATTATTTCTTTCGTTTTCATCAGTTTCTCATTTTTAGAATTTGCTTTTGGTTTTTGTGCGGGTTGTTATTTGTATCATTTTCTTCAATATTTTAAATCGAATTATGCTAAAGATTTGTAGTTTTTTTTGCGCTCTATTTATCCTTTTTACAGTAGTTGGACAATCTACTTATAATGCTGAAATTGAAGAATGGAAAATCAAACGGGTAACTAGTTTGAAAAGTGAAAATGGATGGCTGAACTTAGCTGGATTGTTTTGGTTGGAAGAAGGAAAGAATAGTTTCGGATCAGCAAGCTCTAATAATATTGTTTTTCCCAAAGGATCTATACCTACCAATGCAGGGTATTTTAATCTAACGAATCAAGTAGTTACCATCAATGCTGCTAATGGAGTGCAAGTAAAAGTGAATGATCTGTTGGCCCAGCCAAATGAAATTGTTTTTTCAAAAGAATTGGCTAAACCAGCTTCAATGTCTTATGGATCCATGCATTGGACAATTATTAAGCGCGAAGACAAAATAGGAATACGGTTAAGAGATTTTAGTAGCCCATTGGTAAAGACATTTACAGGCACTGATCGTTTTCCTACGGATTCAAATTGGAAGTTCGATGCTGTTTTGCAAGAACCAACAACTCCTTCAACGATTCCCATTAACAATGTTTTAGGTCAAACCATCCAAATGAAGTTTTTGGGTAAATTGATTTTTACAATAAATGGGCAAACTATTAGTTTAGATGCGGTTGAAGAAGGAGCTGAATTATTTGTGATATTTGGTGATCTGACCAATAAGAAAGAAACTTATGGCGCAGGTAGGTTTTTATATGTTTCCAAACCAGATGCATCAGGTAAAACTATAGTAGATTTTAATAAGGCATTTAATCCTCCTTGTGCTTTTACTCCTTATGCAACATGTCCTTTACCTCCCAAACAAAACATGCTTAGTTTGGCCGTTAAAGCAGGAGAAAAGACTTATAACGAGCATTAATTTCATTTTGAAAGAAGGCGTTGATTACTTAAATTGTGGTATTAGTTCATTTATCATAATTACAATTAATGAAACATCCTCTACTTTCATCCCTCATGATTGGCTTTGTTTTGAGTTGTCTTTCATTGAATACTGGGATAGCTCAACGATCAGCTAAATACGATTCTTTATTTATAGAGAAATTAAAAACACAAGCACTGGCTTCTGTAGATGGGAAACAAAAATCAATCCAGGAAATGGTGGATATGGTTTTCAGTTTTGGAGAATTAGGTTTTCAAGAAATAGAAACCTCCAACTATCTAACCAGTATACTCGAAAAGAATGGGTTTAAAATTGAGAAGGGAATTTCAAAAATACCTACTGCCTGGATAGCAACATGGGGTAGCGGAAGTCCTGTTATTGCATTAGGGAGCGATCTGGATTGTATTCCTAAAGCTTCTCAAAAACCGGGCGTTGCTTTTAAAGATCCTATCATTGAAGGTGCGCCAGGTCATGGTGAAGGACATAATTCAGGTCAATCAGTAATCATTTTTGCAGCAATCGCAGTGAAGGAACTAATGCAGAAAAATAATATTCCGGGAACATTGGTCATTTGGCCTGGCGTTGCTGAAGAATTAGTAGCTAGTAAAGCCTGGTATATTCGAGATGGTTATTTCAAAAAAATTGATGCTTGCATATTTACACATGTCAGTGGAGATTTTGCCAGTGATTATGGAGACAATGGAGGGAATGGATTGGTTTCAGTAAAATTTTCATTTGATGGAGACGCTGCACACGCTGCTGGATCTCCATGGAGAGCAAAGAGTGCATTGGATGCTGTTGAGTTATTAGATATTGGATGGAATTTTAAAAGGGAACATTTAAAGCCAACACAACGTAGTCATTATGTAATTACCGATGGAGGAGATCAACCAAATGTAGTTCCATCCAAAGCAAGTGTATGGTATTATTTCAGAGAAAGAACTTACGAAGACATAAAAAGTATGTATGAATCAGGTATTCAAATTGCAAAAGGTGCTGCAATGATGACTGGTACATCAGTTTCCTATCAAATATTAGGAACAGCCTGGCCGGGACATTTTAATAAGCCAATGGGAGAAGCCATGTTTGAAAATATAAAAAGAGTAGGTATGCCTGTTTGGAGCAGTGCAGATCAAGAATTGGCAAAAGCTACACAACAATTAATGGAAGCTCCTAAGAAAGACCAAAGAGGTGATCCCTTGGATGGATTAAGAACCGGCATAAAGCCTATAAGTGGATCAGTTCCATTTTCATGGGGTGGTGGTTCAGATGACATAGCAGATATCTCTTGGAATTTACCTACAATTGTTTTGAGATATCCAGCAAATATTCCAGGCTTAAAAGGTCATCATTGGGGTGATGCAATTGCGATGGCAACCCCTATTGCTCACAAGGGCTGTGTAGCTGGAGCAAAAGCAACCGCACTTACTTTAATTGATTTATTTACAAAGCCGAAAGTATTGGAAGATGCGAAAGCATATTTTACCAATGTGCAAACAAAAGACACCAAGTACATTCCTTTTATAACCGATAAAGATCCTGCACCCATTTATTTAAATAAAGAAATAATGGATAAATATCGACCTGAGATGAAAAAGTATTATTATGACCCATCAAAGTATGGTACTTATTTAGAGCAATTAGGAATTACTTATCCAACAATAAAAAAATAAACTATTGTTTTAATAATTCATCAACAGTCTGGTTAAACTCTCTGATGAATTCAGTATAAAACTTTCCTGTTGCGGGGCCTGAAAAGCCAGTATGGATTTTAAACACTTTTCTATTTTTATCGATAAATAAAGTGGTTGGAAAACTATAGAACTTTTCTAAAGCTGGTAATGCTGCTAAAACTTTAGCATTATCAGTTGTTCCTCCAAAAACCATTTCATAAGGAATATTGAATTTCTGTTTGAATCGGTTCATGGTTTTTTGTGCATATACAAAATCATCTACTACTTCAAATTGTACGGTAATCATTTCGATTCCTCTCGATTGATTTTTTCTGTACCATGGCGCTAGAAACATGGCTTCGTCGGCACAATTAAGGCACCATGTTCCTCCAATGGTTACAATGACCGGCTTGTTTTTATAGCGATCATCATCTAAACTAATTTTTTTGCCTAATGCATTTTGCAATGAGAAATTAAATGGCTTGTCATTGTTTACGATGGTTAAATTATTTGTCGCTGGCAAAAGAGCCGAATCGTTTTTAATTGCGGTAAATGTTTGATTAGATTTTAATCCAATTTGTTCGCCATTGATCGAACCATCTTTATTGATCTTGCCAACAAATAAAAGTGGGCCATTACCAATAAACATGGATAGTTTGAATTCATTTCCTTCAATGATTCCTTCTGAATACCTGCTATCGCCAGAGATCCTTAAAAAAGTAGCGAACAAACGATTTCCTTCTTGTTTAAATAATCCAACTGATGGTATTTTTTTACCTGCATCGTTGGTGAACTCAACTGAATAGGAATTGCCAATGGTATTATTTGATAGATTAGTAGAAGATGAAAACCTGGGCTTGTTTTTTTCTGCATGAATAGGGAAGGAGCTTCCTGCGCCATTTTGTTTTCTCCAAAAACCGGAAAGTGATTGATCATTAATTATCGCTAAAGCTATTTCGGTATCAAACTGATCTAATGAAATGTATATGGAATCTTTTTTTGTAACTAATTTGCCACCATTGTATTTGTCTGTTCCATTAATGAAAAACAAGCTTGTATCTTTTTTGCCAGATACAACAATTTCAAAATTAAATGGAATTTCATTTCCACTATTTAATGGGAAACTGCCTCTCCATTGCCCGAGCAATTCCAGCTGTTTTTGCGCAAAACCATTAAAACAACTAGCAATAAAATAAAATATAATGACCCATTTTTTTGGAATTACTTTCTTCTTCATACTGCTAAACTATGGAAAGCGTTTTAATTGAACTGTAAAGCAGGTAAACGATAATGTTGGCTATCGTATACAAAGAGTTCTTCTATTTCATAAGTCCAATATTTGTATAAGGGAGATTTTGCGATATGCTGATCGGTTTTTTCTTTATCTTCTGCATTAACGGTAATCCAGCAAGTTTGGCTTTCCATACTTACTGCATAACTGTCAATTATTCCTTTATTCATTAAATAATTGATATAAGTTCTGTGTGCTGGAACTAAAGACATAAATGATTCATCCATAGTGAATTTGATAATAGCCTGGAACTTTTTCATTCTTTATTATTTACGGATGAATAATAGTCAAGATTCATGCTGATGCTAAAAAAATGGCAAACTGTCAATCCTTTGCCCTTTTGTCGGATTAAATTACGAAAATTGACGCTATTTATTCAAGAGTAGGATAAAAACTATTTCGCTGCTCCCATTATCCATTATATTCAGGCCAAATGTCTAAAAAAATAGCGGGGCGCCTATCTCTAAGCAACCCCGCATCCCCTTCGATGTTAAAAGGCTTTAGTTTTTTCTTCTTCTTGGAGGAATTGAATTACCACTGCTATCTTTCAAGTTGTTCATTTTCCCCATCATTTCTTTTTTTTCTTCTGGGCTGAGTTGATCAAATTTCTTTTTTAAAGCAACCCTCATTTCCTGCCTTTCTTCTGGGGTCATTTCATCGACTCTTTTTTTCATTTTATCCCTTAATGCTTTTTTTTCTTCAGGACTCATTGTAGAAGATTTCTCCTGCATTAATTGTTTAACTGTTGCTTTTTCTTCTTCAGTTAATTTGCCGCCATGCTTTTTGTGTCGATTTCTTTCTGATTGTTTAACCGTTTTTACAGAATCTGATTTGGCTATAGTTCCAGATTCCTGGGCAATTATACTGGAAGCGTTAAAACAAAAAAGGGCCAGGCTTAAATAAAGGATTCTTTTCATATTTATTGTTTTTTCATAATTAAGACGCTTCTTAAATAAAAAGGTTTAATTAGAAATATACATCTTCGATAAAGAATATTTCTTTGATTGAATCTTTCTCTAATGTAATTGATATAATATCGAATTGCAAGTATTTCCATTGCGGATTTTTGTATTGATAAGCTGAAGCAGCATTTTTAAGGAATTGCATTTTGGATTTGTCGATACTTTCTTCTGGGTAGCCAAAATCCAGCGAACTCCTGGTTTTTACCTCTATGATATGAAGAAGGTTATGCTTGAATGCAATGATATCTATTTCATAGTGCTTATGCCTCCAATTCCTCTCCAGGATGTTGTATTCATGGGTATTTAAATAGTTGGCGGCTATATCTTCCCCAATTTTGCCAATTTGTTGATTATTTGCATTCATAAATCATTGTTTTATACAAGATATTAGCTGTTTCAACGTTATTCATGGGAATAAATACTTGAATATGACCATGAATGAACGGATTTTTAAAATCAAAGGAGTTGTACAGCATTATGCATGGGGAGGGAAATCATATATTCCTAATTTAATAGGCGATCATAATGATACTAATAAGCCTTGTGCAGAATATTGGATGGGTGCTCATCCTTCCGCACCATCTAATTTTCATGTAAATGGGGAGTTGATTACATTAAACCAATTGGTAAAAGCCAATTTGAATGATACTCTAACGCCTGCAGTTGCAGACCGTTTTGGAGAATTGCCTTATTTATTCAAAGTATTAGATGTACATGAAATGTTATCCATTCAGGTGCATCCAACAAAAGAAGAGGCGGAAAAAGGGTTTGATAGAGAAGAGGAGGAAGGCATTTCAATCAATGCGCCCAATCGTAATTATAAAGACAGAAACCATAAGCCAGAAGTAATGGTAGCATTAAGTGATTTCTGGTTATTGCATGGGTTTAAACAAAAAGAGGCAATTGAGAAAACATTGGAAGATGTCCATGAATTAAATGTGTTTTTACTCCTTTTTAAGAAAGAAGGAATACGCGCTTTGTATCAGTTTATTATGGAAATGGACCAGTCAGATGTAAATTCATTATTGGTACCCTTGGTTCAAAGAGAGATCAGGCATAAGCATGATGGAAAATTAACCAAGCAAGACCCAGGTTGGTGGGCGGCAAAATTGTATGAAGGAAAGGTATTCCCAGCTGATATGGATAGGGGAATTTTTTCTATCTATTTTTTCAATATCGTTCAAATCAATCCAGGAGAAGCTATTTTTCAGAAAGCAGGTGTTCCACACGCCTACTTAGAAGGGCAGAATATTGAGTTAATGGCGAATAGTGATAATGTTTTAAGAGGTGGGTTAACGCCCAAACATGTAGACGTTCCCGAATTAATGAAACATACTTTATTTGAAGAAGTGATTCCAGAGATCATGAAAGGCAATCCTGCCCGTTTTGGAGAAAAAATCTATCCTTGTCCAGTTCCTGACTTTGGAATAAGCAAAATCGATTTGACCGCTGGTTCAGAATACGAAGCAGTGGCTGAATCTCTTGAAATTATGCTCGTTACAGAAGGAGGGGCCTTGGTCAACAATAGTATTGTTTTAAAAAGGGGTGAAGTGGTTGCAATGCTCCCAGGCGCAGAATATCAGGTATATGCATCCGGAAATTGTACTTTGTTTAAGGCATTTGTTCCTGTTCCATAAGGTTATTCACAATTTGGGTAAAATTGAAGTGGACTTATTCCAATTTACGCCTATTTTTGCGATGAAATATTGAAAGATGAAAATGAATAAGAACCTAATAGTAGCACTTGTATTAATGATCTTGGCCTCGGCTTTATATAGAATCATTCCGGGTAGAGCCCTGGGATTTGCTCCTCAAATGGCCATTGCTATTTTCGCAGGTTCTTTATTAAGTAATAATAAAAAAATTGCTTTTCTATTACCGCTGATTTCAATGTTGATCTCTGATGGTTTATACCAATTGCTTTATTTAAATGGCCTATCTACCATTCCTGGTTTTTACCATGGACAGTGGATCAATTATTTACTATTTATCAGTTTAACTTGTTTTGGTTTTTTTGTTAAAACCAACAATATTCTCTCTATAGCTGCTGGATCTTTAGCAGCACCTACAGCATTTTTTGTAGTGTCAAACTTCATGGTCTGGGTTGGTGGTGGTGGATTACATCGCCCTAAAACAATGGAAGGTTTAATGCAATGTTTTGCTGATGGTCTTCCTTTTTATCAGGGAAGTTTAATGGCTACAGGAATTTTCGCTGCAATTTTCTTTGCCACTTATTCATTGTTTACCAATGCTGCTTCAAATAAAGTAGCAGCCTAATTAGTCATTGATTCCTGATTCGTATTCTTTGTCTATCAATAGATGAGTTCCGTCTGCAGCTGTAGTAGCTAGTTCATCGCAACGATTATTGAGCGGATTATCTGCATGTCCCTTTACCCATACAAATTGAATGTTGAAAAGCTTGGACAATTCAAAATACTGGGTCCATAAATCTCGATTTTTCTTTCCTCCTTTAAAGTCGGTTTTTATCCAATTATCTAACCATTTCTTTTGCACACTGTCTACAATATATTTACTATCGGTAAAAATGGTTACTGGAATATGTTGCTTGGTTAAAGAATTTAAGGCAACAATTACAGCCATTAATTCCATTCGATTATTGGTTGTCAATCGATAGCCAGCTGAAATCTCTTTTCTTTTTTGTCCCCACAAAAGTACAATGCCATAACCACCTGGGCCAGGATTGCCACGGGCTGCGCCATCGGTGTAAATTTGTAAAGAATGAGACAAGGCTAATTATGAATTAAAAGATAAAAGATAAAAGATGAAAGATGAAAGATGAAAGATCATTGGTATTGAGTGCAATATATAATAAATCAATCGTTCATGAAGTTACCTACACTTGAAAAACCCCAGTGCTGAATGATTCAATATGCGGGTTTTGATTCGCTGCATTGATTCCTTCAGAAATTACCTGCCTTGTTTGTGCTGGGTCAATAATACCATCAACCCATAATCTTGCAGCTGCATAATAGGGAGTAGTTTGTTGATAGTATCGATCTTTGATGGTATCCAATAATAATTTTTCTTCTTCTGCACTCACTTCTTTTCCTTTTGATTTCATGGTGGCCACCTGAATCTGTGCAAGGGTTTTAGCGGCTTGATCTCCGCCCATTACAGCAATTTTTGCTGAAGGCCATGCAAAAATTAGTCTTGGGTCATAAGCTTTTCCGCACATGGCATAATTGCCCGCACCATAACTATTTCCAATAACAATTGTAAACTTAGGCACAACTGAATTGGCTACTGCGTTTACCATTTTTGCACCATCTTTAATAATACCACTATGCTCGCTTCTGCTCCCAACCATAAATCCTGTAACATCTTGTAAAAAAACCAATGGTATTTTTTTCTGATTACAATTCATAATAAAACGTGCTGCTTTATCTGCACTATCATTGTAAATCACCCCTCCAATTTGCATTTCACCTTTCTTGCTTTTAGATACCAGACGCTGATTGGCAACAATTCCAACAGCCCAGCCATCTATTCTTGCATATCCACATAGGATTGTTTTTCCATAGTCTTTTTTGAATTGATCAAACTCGCTATTGTCTACCAGCAATTCAATAATTTCAAGCATATCATAAGGCTTCAAATTTCCTTCAGGAATAATTGAATAAATGGATTCAATATCTTTTAAAGGTTTGGTGGCAGCTATTTTATTAAATCCTGCATTGGCTGGAGTGGCCAATTTGTTCATGATCTTTTTCAAATGATCGAGGCATTCTTCTTCGGTCTTGAATTTATAATCAGCAATACCGCTGATAGAAGTATGGGTATCTGCACCTCCTAAAGTTTCATTATCAATATCTTCTCCAATAGCTGCTTTTACCAGGTAAGAACCGGCTAAAAAAATACTGCCATTTCCTTCTACCATCAATGTTTCATCGCTCATAATGGGTAAGTACGCCCCACCTGCAACACATGCGCCCATCACCGCTGCAATTTGGGTAATACCCATCGCACTCATTCGTGCATTGTTTCTAAATATTCTTCCAAAATGTTCTTTGTCTGGAAATATTTCATCCTGCATGGGTAAAAAAACACCAGCACTATCTACTAAATAAACAATAGGCAATCTGTTTTCCATTGCAATCTCTTGCATTCTTAAATTCTTCTTTCCTGTTATAGGAAACCAGGCACCTGCTTTTACAGTTTGGTCATTTGCAACAATTACACATTGTCTTCCACTGATATAACCAATTCCTGCAACAGTTCCTCCTGACGCACATCCTCCTTCATCTTCATACATTCCATGAGCTGCAAAAGCGCCAATTTCTATAAATGGTTTATCAGTATCATTTAAATACTGAATGCGCTCTCTGGCAGTAAGTTTCTTGCGTTCTTTTTGTTTTTCGATTGATTTTTTGCCGCCCCCTAATTTTACTATTTCCATCTGACGCTTCACTTCACTGAGCATCAATTTCATCCAATCTTCATTGCGGTTTTTTTCTAAGTTCATTTGCGAACGGTTGTTAGTTTACAAATATAGGAAGTTCAAATCAACAACCATCCATTCGCCATTTTCTACTATATTTATTGTATGGCGTATGACTACATTATTATTGGAGCTGGATCTGCAGGATGTGTTTTAGCGAATCGATTGTCTGAAGATGCATCAAAAAAAGTTTTGTTAATAGAAGCTGGTGGACCAGATAAAAAGAAAGAAATAGCAATACCAGGAGCGTATACAAAATTAAATAGAACGGAAGTAGACTGGCAATTTTGGACGGTTCCACAAAAAGCTATAGATAATCGACCACTGTATATTCCTAGAGGAAAAACCCTGGGTGGTAGTAGCTCCACCAATGCAATGGCCTATGTCAGAGGCAATAAAGCAGATTTTGATGAATGGGCAAGTTTGGGAAATAAAGGCTGGTCTTACGATGAAGTGCTTCCTTATTTTATTAAGTCCGAAAACAATAAAAATTTTGAATCGCCCTATCACGGACAAGATGGCCCACTTTCAGTTACGCTTTCAGAACAACCCAGTCCATTTGCTGAAGCTTTTATTGAAGCTTGCACTGAATCAGGGATCCCTAAAAACCCAGATTACAATGGGGCTGTTCAAGAAGGAGCCCATCTTTTACAGTTTACCATCAAAAACAATAAAAGACATAGTACCGCAGCTGCTTTTCTAAAGCCTGCTTTACGAAGGCCCAATCTTACGGTAAAAACCAACACTTTTGTCAAGCGAATTATTATTGAAAATGGAAGGGCTACCGGTGTAGAAGCTCAAACTGCTCAATCTAATGCGGAAAGAATTAATTGCAGCGGGGAAGTGATTTTATCGGCTGGTGCCATTCAATCTCCTCAAATTTTGATGCTCTCAGGCATTGGTGATCCAACAGAATTAAAAAGAGTAGGGATTGATGTATTAATGGCATTGCCAGGGGTAGGCAAAAATTTACAAGACCATGTATGGTCTGGTGTAAGTGCAGAAGCTACAATGCCTACTGGCAATTCTTTGCTAAAGCCATGGAATATGGCCAAATCATTATTGCAATATCTTTTTTTTAATAAAGGGCCATTAGCAAATAGTCCATTGGAAGCAAATGCTTTTATTAAATCTAATGAAGCTTTAACCAGGCCAGATATTCAATTTCACTTTGTACCATTAGGTATATCAAAAGATTATTCTACTGATATATACAATATGGAAACCTTTTCTAAAACAGATGGCTTAGGAATTTTAGCCATTTTGCTCCGCCCAGAAAGTAAAGGAACTGTTGGATTAAAATCTGCTAATCCTAAAGATGCTCCTATAATCAATCACAATGTTTTGTCAACCCAGAATGACCAGAATACTTTGTTATATGCATTAAAAAAGTCTATGGAAATACTCACCGCACCATCTTTAAATGCATATACAACAGGGGGGATTGATTTTCCAGTTGAAAAAGATACAGACGAAGCCTTAATGGTTCATATCAGGAAAAGCCTGGAAACCTTATATCACCCAATTGGAACATGTAAAATGGGGGATGATGCAATGGCTGTAACAGACGATCAATTAAGGGTTCATAAAATAAAAGGGTTGAGGGTGGTAGATGCATCCATTATGCCAACCATTGTCTCTGGTAATACCAATGCTGCTGTGATTATGATTGCAGAAAAAGCCGCCGATATGATAAAGAGTACTATTTAATCGGTCAAATCCATACATCAATTTGGTGTTGTAGTGTGATATTTACACATTGTTGCCTAATTTAGAGCCGTAAATGCTGAACTATGGCTACAAAACAACAAACGATTGTGAAAAAAATGGAGAATATTGAAGAAGTGAAGGTTGCAACAAAAGCTACACCCAAAAAAGAGAAATCAGAGACCGAAAAGCCATTAAAAAAAGCAGCTACTAAAAAAGCTGTTCCCAAAAAAGCAACTGCCAAAAAAACACCAATAAAAAAAGCTACAACTGCAGATACTGTTGTTCAATTAACTGAAACTGTTAAAGTAAATTTTCAGGTACGTTTTAAAACAGTAAATGGACAAAATCTATTTCTGACAGGTTCACATTCTTTACTTGGGAATAATGATTTGTTACAAGCAGTACCAATGCAATACTTCAATGAAGATTTTTGGTATGTTGAAATTGATTTTCCAATTGATTCAAAAAACGAATTACCGTTTCAATATAATTATGTACTAAAAAATGAAGATGGTTCAATTGTAGTTGATTGGGGAAAAGATAAAACTTTGTCAATTGGTTCAAAAAATCCATCTGAGATTGTGTTGATAGATACCTGGAACCATGCAGGTTACTATGAGAATAGTTTTTATGCAGATGCGTTTCAGGAGGTATTATTAAAGAATAATTTCACTGAATTTGACATTAAAGCACCAAAAATTGTTACACATACTTTTAAAGTAAAAAGCCCTTTATTGGCAAAGGGTCAAGTAATTTGTTTGATTGGGTCAGACAAATTGTTAAATCAATGGGATACAACTTCTCCCATATTGTTAAGCAGACCCGCAGGTGCTGAGCAATTTGAAGTTTCATTAAATTTATCAAAAGCATCATTTCCTATTTCATATAAATATGGAGTGTATGATACTGAGCATAAAAAATTCATTGGATTCGAAAATGGCAATAACAGGGTTTTGTATGATGTTGTTTCGAAGAATAGACAAACAATTATCAATGACGGCTATACTTATTTGCCGAATAATACTTGGAAAGGAGCAGGAGTGGCAATACCAGTTTTTAGTCTAAGAACAGAAGCCAGCTTTGGAGTAGGAGATTTTGCTGATTTGAAGAACTTGGTAGATTGGGCTGCTCAGGTAGGATTAAAAATGATTCAGGTACTCCCCATTAATGATACAATTGCAACCAATACTTTTAAGGATTCTTATCCTTATGCGTCCATATCTGCTTTTGCATTGCATCCGATGTATTTAAGCATTCCAACCTTAGCTGGTACTAAATACAAAAAGCAATTAAAAAAATGGGAAGCAGAAGGCGCAAAGTTGAATGCACTTTCTGTAGTTGATTATGATGCAGTGGTTAAATTAAAAATTCAAATCATTAAAGAAATCTATAAAAATGAAGGGGAACAAGATCTTACTTCATCAGCGTTTGTAGACTTTTTTAATCAAAATAAAGACTGGCTTACTGCCTATGCTGTATTCTGTTATTTACGTGATGAATATGGAGTAGTAGATTTCAATAAATGGCCCGCTTATAAACATTTTAACGCTGCAGATATTGAATCTTTAGTTGATCCTTCGTCAGCAGCTTATCATGATATTGCTTTGCATTATTTTATTCAATATCATTTGCATATTCAATTAAAAGAGGCAGCTGCATATGCCCATAGTAAAGGAATTATTTTGAAAGGAGATATTGCAATTGGAGTGTATCGGCACAGTGCAGACACTTGGCAAAATCCTGAATTATTTCATATGGAATATCAAGCTGGTGCACCTCCGGATGATTTTGCCATAAAGGGCCAGAACTGGGGATTCCCAACGTACAACTGGCAAAAAATGCAAGAAGATGGCTTTGCATGGTGGAAGCAAAGATTTGAACAAATGAGCCATTATTTTGATGCATTTAGAATTGATCATATTCTTGGGTTTTTTAGAATATGGAGCATTCCAATTCATGCAGTAGAAGGTATTATGGGGCATTTTGTTCCTGCTTTAGCCATTCATATTCATGAATTTAACCAACAAGGCATTTGGTTCGATTATCATCGATATACACAACCATTTATCAATGAATCGGTACTATGGGAATTTTTTGGATATGATAATGAATTGGTTAAAAGCTTATTCCTTTTAAAGAATGAGGATGGAACATATCGATTAAAACCAGCTTTTGCAACTCAACGTTTAGTAGAAGCACATTTTGCAACCCTTGAGTCCGACGAGCAGCATCAAAAAATAAAACAAGGCCTGTACAATCTTATAAGCAATATCATATTATTTGATGCAAATGGAGATGGACAATATTTTCATTTCAGATTCGGAATGGAATCGACCACTTCATTTAAGTTTTTGTCTGATGATACTAAACAACAATTAAAAAATAGTTATGTAAACTATTTCTTTAAAAGGCAAGACAATTTCTGGAAACAGGAAGCTTTGCAAAAATTACCTGCGCTTAAGCGAGTTACTAATATGATTGTTTGTGGCGAAGATCTTGGTTTAGTTCCAGCATGTGTACCAGATGTAATGCAACAGCTAGGGCTGCTAAGTTTAGAGATTCAAAGAATGCCTAAAGATTCTTCTAAACAATTTTTTCATCCAAATGACGCTCCTTATTTGAGTGTAGTAACTCCATCTACTCATGACATGAGTACGATTAGAGGATGGTGGGAAGAAGACAAATCCAGCATTCAGCAATTTTATAATCATGAGCTTGGACAATGGGGAGATGCACCGTTTTATTGTGAAGCATGGATCAACAAGGCAATTGTTGTGCAACATTTGTACTCACCAGCTATGTGGAGTATTTTTCAATTGCAAGATTTAATGGGCATCAATGAATTAGTAAGAAGGGACAATCCAAAAGAAGAACAAATCAATGTTCCAGCTGATCCGAATCATTATTGGCAATATAGAATGCATATGAGCATTGAAGATTTGCAAAAAGCCAGTTCATTTAATGACGAATTAGCTGATTTTATTAAAGCTTCTGGCAGATAAATTATTATAAGTGATTCTATCATATTCATCTACCAATTTGCCATTTGAATATCCATTCACCATTTCGAATGGAAGAACCAAAACCCATCAGCCTGCATTGATGGTGCAATTGTCTTTAGGGCCATTTACTGGTTATGGAGAAGCGCCTTCGATTGTGTATTACAATATTTCTGTGGAGCAAATGATGGAAGATTTGGCATCCAAGAAAAAAATGGTTGAAAAATTTGCATTAACAGACCCTGAACGCTATTGGCATTACCTACACCATTTATTTCCTAATAATCCTTTTTTGGTTTGTGCTTTAGATATTGCCGCATGGGACTTGTTTGGTCAAATGAAGGCAAAACCACTTTTCGATTTATGGGGAACAAAATGGGGAGCTGATTTGCCGGTAACAGATTATACCATCGGAATAGATAGTATTGATAAAATGGTGGCTAAAATGAAATCAAAGCCATGGCCAGTTTATAAAATCAAATTGGGTACAGATGAAGATATAGAGATCATTAAAGCATTGCGAGAACATACAGATGCTGTATTCAGAATAGATGCAAATGCAGGATGGACTTTAGAAGAAGCGCTACATAAAATTCCTCAGTTAGCCAGCTTAGGGGTGGAGTTCATTGAACAGCCTTTAGAAAAAGAGAATTGGGAAGGAATGAAAGTTTTATTTGAGCAATCTGTTTTACCATTGATTGCTGATGAAAGCTGTGTGTTTGAGCAAGATGTAAAAAAATGTTTTCAGCATTTTCATGGAATCAATATAAAGCTTACTAAATGCAGTGGCATTACGCCAGCATTGCGCATGATCAAAGAAGCCAGATCCTTGAATATGAAAGTGATGATGGGTAGTATGAATGAGGGTACGATTGGCTCGGCCGCTATTGCTCATTTTTTGCCGCAATTGGATTATGTTGATTTGGATGGGCCTTTATTGCTATCAGCTGATAATGCAACCGGACTAAATTTTGATTATGGAAAAGTAATTCTTTCCAATAGGCCTGGCTTAGGCGTTTTGCTTCAATAATTGAATGACTACTTTGTCTATAGGCAATGACATAGTATCTGGAGATAAATCATTCCATTCCACCCATCTAAAAACTTCCGCTTCAATGTTTCGGTTGTCAATCTGATGAGGCTCAAAATCGAAAGGCTTGTTTTTTGTTATCAAGCTGGAAATATCTTTTGCGTGTACCCAATAATAAATGGAGATGATTTGATCGGTATTATTGAATGCAGAGATTTGAAAAAAATCAGTTGTGTAAATATGCTTGCCTATTTCAACATTCAATCCGGTTTCTTCTTTGAATTCTCTTTGTAAGCATTCTCTTGTTCCTTCTCCAATTTCTAAGCCACCTCCAGGTAGTTTGGTGAAAAAGTTCCCCCTGATAAATTCATCACTTACTAATAGTCTTTGATGGGCATCAAATAATAAACCGTAAACACGAACATTAAAAAGCGCCATAGCTAAAACCATTTCTTTTTATAGAAGTATCCGCCAATAACTACCGATACTAATAAAGACAATATTACTGGAATATAAAATGCATGATTAGAATGCTGGTAGGGTAGGTCTACATTCATTCCATATATGCTGGTAACCAAAATAGGCAATGAAAGAATAATGGTAATTGAAGTCAATCTTTTCATCACATTATTTAAGTTATTGCTAATGATGCTGGCAAATGCATCCATCGTACTGCTCAATATATTGGTATAAATATTGGCCATTTCCAATGCCTGACTGGTGTCTACAATCAAATCTTGTAAAAATTCTCTTTCATCTTCATTCAGACCTAAAAAATTGGTTCTTTCCATCTTCATCATCAACATTTCATTACTTCTCAAAGCTGTAACAAAATAAACCAGGCTTTTTTGAACACGCATGAGTTTAAGTAAGTCTACATTACTATTGCTATCATATAAACTTTGTTCGTATTGATTTCTATTGTGGTTGATTTCTTTCAAATAATCCAAAAAAGTTTGCACTACTTTTTCAAATACTTTTAACACCATCATGTTTCTTTTATCGGGATGACTTTTTTGAAAAGTATTTAAGAATTTTTTGATGGCGCCGTTATCAAATGAATTAACGGTTATGATTTGATTATGTGTTAAGATAATACAGATGGGGATGGTAATATAAAAGGCATCACTGTCATTAAAAGAGTTATTCTCAGTAGGAGTTTTAATGATCAGAAATTTTACATTGTCTTCTGTTTCATACCTTGGTCTCTCATCTATATCCAATGAATCTCTTAAAAACTCTATGGGAATATTTAAATCTTTGCTAAGCTCAATAAATTCTTCTTCTTTAAAAGGAGGTACTAAGTTTACCCAAACACCTTGGTCGGCCTTTTCTATTTCAATGGTTTGTCCTTCTATATTTTTAAAATACTGTATCATGAAATGATTGGTTAGAATTGGTTAAACTATAATTCTATCGACCCTTTGTAAACAAAGTTAGCAGGCCCACAGAGCCAAATATTGTTAAACTCAAATTCGCCAATTTTGTCGAACTCTACAGCTAAATGACCGCCCTTTGTACCTACTTCAACTCTATTAAATCCATTTTCATTATGAGCAAAAACCAATGCTGAGGCTGTTACTCCGGTTCCGCAACTCAATGTTTCATCTTCAACACCTCTTTCATAAGTTCTTACGATGATTTTATTATGTTCTACTTGAACAAAATTTACGTTAATGCCTTTCTCTTTAAATTCATCGTTATACCTAATGGCTCTTCCTTTATGTACCACATCTATTTTTGCAACATCTTCTACTTCCTTAATATAATGAGGGGAGCCTGTATCTAGCACATAACCATCATCAATGATGGCTATTTCGTCTACATTTTTCATTTTCAAATGAATCCAATTATTTTTTCCAAAGAATGCTTCATGTGGTCCATCAGAAGCTAAAAAATGATAATTGTCTTTGTGGATTCCTAGATCATAGGCAAATTGAGTAATACACCTTCCTCCATTTCCACACATACTTCCTAATGCACCATCTGCATTATAATAAATCATCTCGAAATCATAATTGTCTAATTTATTGAGCAGCATTAGACCGTCCGCTCCAATTCCAAAGCGTCTTTCACATAAACTGTGAACTTGCTCATTGTTTAATTGAACCTGGCTATTTCGGTTGTCAATGATAATAAAGTCATTTCCAGCACCTTGGTATTTAACAAATTGGATTTGCATCTTGCAAATTAAAGCGAAAAAGGGAATTCAGCGGATGAATTAATGATCAAATTGATTCAGATTGGATTTGCAGCATTGTAAAATCTGGTCCAGTTGAATTTCAAGAGCTCCGAGATCGTCTTTTTTAAAATGACCTAATAATTGAGACATTTTAATTTGAGTTTTGGTCTCTGCATATACTTTAATGAATAGTTCACTATTTCTTTTAAGTGATTGCTTGCTATTGCTAAGGGAAACCGCTGCCAGTTGGTTGCATACCAAGATAATCGAGCGTCTTAATTGTGCAGTCAATACAAAACGTTGTTGAAGTGGCAATTTAGCTGTAAGCCTAAATGCCTCAGCTGCTACTTGTATAGCATGCTGATACACGGATATATCTTTGAGTAGGGTTACGGACATGAATACAATGTAGTAACCTACGGTAAAATAAAAAAATAATTATTGCACTTTACACAATATTTCGAGTGATTTTACGATCAAATTTTCTACTGCTTTTGCTCCGTCTTTACTGAAACTTTGAACCACTCTATTTGCTACTATTGCATTGAGGCTCAAGCAATAATGGTTTAATAATTTTCCTAATCCGTAGATAGCGCTTGTCTCCATTTCAAAGTTGGTTATTAAATGATTGCCATACCTGAAAGTTGGTAGGTCATTTACTAGGTCTGGATATTGTAAAGCCAATCTTAACACCCTTCCTTGCGGGCCATAGAAACCTGGACATGTAACGGTCATTCCTTGATGAAAACCATCTACAAAATATTTCTGTAACGATGGCGCAGCGGATGCGATATAAGGAGTTGAAACATGTTTGCCAATTTTGGTATGATTGATAAATGATTGAAGTATTGCATGCTCTTCATCATTATTATCTTGTTTATAAAAATTCAGCAGATTATCTATACCAATTCCATGTGTACTGGCTACGAAACTGTCAACTGGTATATGTTTTTGTAAAGATCCTGAAGTTCCTATTCGAACAATTTTTAAACGTTTTAATTGGGGGTTTTCCGTTCTTGTTTCAAAATTGATATTGGCCAAAGCATCCAGTTCATTTAATACAATATCAATATTGTCTGTTCCTATGCCTGTAGAGACCACAGAGAGTCTTTTATTGCCAATTGTACCTGTATGGGTAATAAATTCCCTATGTTCAAATTTGCATTCAATATGATCAAAGTGTTTGCTAACATTGGCCACTCTATCGGGGTCGCCTACAGTAATAATGGTATCAGCCAATTCATCGGGCCTAAGATTAAGATGGTATACGGCTCCGCGGCTATTAATGATTAATTCACTTTCAGCAATTTGTTTCATATTTGGCTTATTAGGGTACAAATTTCGTTAAATACTATTTAGAATTTTAAAATTAATTTGTTTACGCTATTTTTGCCGTCCGAATAACGGTCCTGTGGCCGAGTGGTTAGGCAGAGCTCTGCAAAAGCTTCCACAGCGGTTCGAATCCGCTCGGGACCTCAAAGCCTCCCCAACAGGGGAGGCTTTTGATTAATTATAAGTTATGAAATATTCTCAAATAATTGGATGCTGTCTTGCTTTGATTGTTCTTGGCTCATGTTTCTTTCCATGGGTATTTATAGAAAGCAAGCAATTAACCATTACAGGTTTTCAAACAACAGGAACCAATTTTGGACGACCAGCAATTTTTATTTTTTTTACAGGTGGCTTAAGTGCAATTCTTTTTTTATTAAATAAAATTTGGGCAAAAAGGCTCAATGTATTTATTACTACTTTTTGCTTTGCATGGTCTATTAGCAAATATTTAATGCTATCTGCATGTTATGCAGGAGAGTGCCCTCAAAAGCAAATTGCTTTATTTGTTTTAGTGATTTCTTCAGCTATAATGATGTTCATGAGCTTTCTGCCCAAAATCAATATCAACCAAAAATAAAATTGCTTGTTGATTATTTAAGCAATAGTTGATAGCTCGTTTAATGCTTCTTGAATAATTTTTACACTATCTAAAACTTGTTCTTTGGTGATTATTAATGGTGGTGCAAATCTTATTTTGTCTCCATGAGTAGGCTTTGCTAAAAGTCCTTTCTCCTTCAATATTAAACATAAGTCCCATGCAGCTTCTGGGTTGGGATGATTAATCACTATCGCATTTAATAATCCTTTGCCTCTGATGGTTTTGATATATGGGGATTGAATTTTAGCTAATTCATCTCTGAGCAATTGCCCCATTGTGTGGGCATTTTCGGTCATATGTTCTTCTTTTAAAACAGTCAGTGCACTGATCGCTACAGCGCATGCCAAAGGATTGCCACCATATGTAGAACCATGTTCGCCTGGTTTAATATTCATCATGATATAATCATCCGCTAAAACGGCTGATATAGGTAAAACACCACCACTTAAAGCTTTCCCGAGAATCAAAATATCAGGGCGAACATTTTCATGATCGCATGCCAGCATTTTGCCAGTTCTGGCTAATCCAGTTTGAATTTCATCGGCAATAAACAAAACATTGTATTCGGTGCAGAGTGCTCTTACTTTTTGCAAATACCCTTCATCCGGAATAACTACACCAGCTTCTCCCTGAATAGGTTCAACCATAAATGCACAAACATTTTTATCTTGAAATGCTTTTTCTAATGCAATGGTATCATTATAAGGCACTAATTCAAAGCCTGGCATAAATGGACCAAAATGATGATAACTGCTAGGATCAGTTGAAGATGAAATTGCTGCTAAAGTTCTTCCCCAGAAATTGCCTTCTGCAAAAATTACTTTTGCTTTATTTTCTTCAATTCCTTTTTTGTCGTATGCCCATCTTCTTGCTAATTTGATAGCGGTTTCTCCACCTTCAACACCAGTATTCATTGGCAATACTTTATCATACCCAAAATAGGCTGTAATGAATTGTTCGTATTCGCCTAACAAATTATTGTGAAATGCTCTGGATGTTAGCGTAAGTTTTTGTGCTTGCTCAACAAGGCTGTTAATGATAGAAGGATGACAATGACCCTGATTCACAGCAGAATAACCGCTTAAAAAATCAATGTATTTTTTGCCGTCTACATCCCATAAATAAACACCTTCCCCTTTATTTAAAACAACAGGGATTGGATGATAATTATGAGCACCATACTGGTCTTCTAATGATAAATATTTTGCAGTATTTGGAGAAACGAATTTCGTATTCATTGTGATAGTTATTAGTTATTGGTTACTGGTTATTAGTTTATTGGAAATAATCAAATAACGATAACGGTAATGATAAAAAAAGTAAATGCTAAATGCTTAATTGTCTCGAGAATGAGTGGGTAATTAGTTTACCCCAAAAGGATGATCTAGGAAATCTAGGTTAATATGTAGAAAATGCAAGGAGTTCATCAGGCTTCAAAGATAAGTATTATTATGCTGAATTGAGGGAAAATGTTATTTTCATGAATTAAAAAAAGCCAAATGAAATTGCTTAAAAAGGTATTGTTTACGCTCATTGTTATTATTATACTGTTTTCAGCTTTTGCTTTAATTAGCGGTAAAACCTATTTGTTTAAAGCGGCCTATCACAATTTTGCCAATATTGATGATTATAAAATATTTGATAATAATAAAGTAACGGTAAGCAAAGAAAGACCATGGGCTGTTGCACACAATTATAATCAGGTAGCATATCCAGATTCATTGAATCAATTAATGGAAAAATTAAAGACTGTTGGACTATTGATGATAAAAAATGATTCAATAGTTTCAGAAAAATATTGGGATGGTTATTCAGACAGTTCATTGTCTGGATCTTTTTCAATGGCAAAAAGTATCACCAGTTTATTAATTGGGGTTGCTATTAAAGAAGGAAAGATCAAATCAGTAGAACAACGTATAGCAGATTTTATTCCTGAATTTAAAGAAGGAGAAAAAGCAAAAGTGAGAATAGTAGATGTGTTAACAATGAGTAGTGGAACTGATTGGGATGAATCTTATTGGAACCCACTATCTGTAACTGCTGAATTGTATTTTGGAACTGATGTAAACAAAACGGCGAATAGTGTAAAAATGATTCATCAGCCAGGAACATTGCATTCCTATAAAAGCGGCGACACGCAATTGCTGGGATTGATTCTGCTTAAAGCCACAGGAAAATCATTGAGTGAATATGCTGCTGAAAAATTATGGCAACCGCTAGGAGCTACACATACCGCAGTTTGGAGTACGGATCAACCAAACGGAAAAGAAAAAGCCTATTGTTGTTTTAATTCGAATACAAGAGACTTTGCTAGAATCGGAAAATTAATGTTAGACAGTGGAAAAATTGATGGCATTCCTGTGATTGATAGTAATTATTTTAAACAGTCAATCACTCCTTGTGGAATTACAGATTCAAAAGGATTAAAATGTGATTATTATGGATACCAATGGTGGATTGATCCAGAACATCAGGAAATCTTTTATGCAAGAGGTATTTTAGGGCAGTATATCATTGTAATTCCATCTAAGAAAACAATTATTGTAAGATTAGCTCATAAAACCGATTCGAAAAGAGTACATACAGTTCCAACAGAAGTTAGGTATCTCATTAACTGGGGATTGGCCAATTGATTGTACTTTCGCCAAAATTATCATAGTTGAATCCATCGGTTGCAATTGTTATTCTGAATTATAATGGCCAAAAATATTTGGAACAGTTTCTGCCATCTGTAGTAGCAACTGATTATCCGAATTTGGAAATTATTGTAGCTGATAATGGCTCAACAGATCAATCAATCTATTTTTTACAAAAGAATTATCCATCTATTACTTTGCTTCAAAGCCCTACCAATGAAGGTTTTGCAGGTGGATATAACTGGGCATTGAAAAGGGTAGAAGCAGCATATTATGTGTTGCTGAATTCCGATGTAGAAGTAAGCCCAAATTGGGTAAACCCAATCATCCAATTGATGGAATCGGATCAAACTATTGCAGCTTGTCAGCCTAAAATATGTTCTTATCAGCAGAAGCATTTGTTTGAATATGCCGGAGCTTCTGGAGGCTGGATCGATTTTTTAGGCTATCCATTTTCCAGAGGAAGAGTTTTTGATGTTTGCGAACCCGATAATGGCCAATATGATGATGTTTCCCCCATTTTCTGGGCTTCTGGGGCTGCATTATTTATCCGATCAGCTGTGTTTCATGAAATGAATGGGTTTGATCCTTATTTCTTTGCTCATCAGGAAGAAATTGATTTATGTTGGAGAATGCAACTGAAAGGGTATAAAATAATGGTTTGTCCGGCATCTTTCGTGTTTCATGTAGGCGCTGGTACTTTACCAAGGGGTGGTAAAAAAGTTTACCTGAATTTCAGGAACAATCTGATCATGATTTGTAAGAATCTGCCTTCGAAGGAATTGATTTGGAAACTGCCCTTTAGGATAATATTAGACAGTATTTCTGCATGGAAAGGGTTATTAACTGGTGATATTTGGTTTTTTACGGCAATTATTAAGGCACATTTTGGATTTTATTATTGGCTGATCAGCCGATTTAGACCTTCACAAAATACGCGAGTATCCATGGTATCATTAGGCGGAGTATACAATCGATCAGTTGTTTGGAATTATTTTATTGATCAAAAAAAACGATTTCTTGAAATTATTCCTAAGAAGCCATTATAAATTTACGCTCAACCCTTATTTTTGCACTGCAATAACCCACTATGTCACAGGAAATCACCAAACACGAAGAAAAAGACTTTACAAATAATTGGGTAAATTCTTCCCGTTTTTTGTTCTATTTACAAGTATTTTGTATTCTAGCTTTTGTATTAGGCGGATGTTACCGTTTGTACAACCAGCGTTACAAAGGAACGCCAACTGTTGAAGTGCAAAGCAGTTCTAAATTCAAGCCAGAATACAAATAGTTACAAAAAAATTTTGTCAGGAACTATGGATGGCTATTTTTGCACTCCGAAATTAGTTCTTACAAACCGCGAAAGTAGCTCATTTGGTAGAGCACGACCTTGCCAAGGTCGGGGTGGCCAGTTCGAGCCTGGTCTTTCGCTCTGAGAATCCCGCTCCTCGAGGACGGGATTTTTTATGGCAGCCCCGGTGGTGGAATTGGTAGACACGCAGGACTTAAAATCCTGTTCGCCGCAACGCGAGTAACGGTTCAATTCCGTTCCGGGGCACAAAGCCTCTCCAACGAAGTTGGAGGGGCTTTTTTTATTTAGAGCGGAGAAAGCTTGCTTTCGAATGCGAAAAATAAAAAAAGCCATCATCGCCGAAGGCGATGGGAGGCTTTGAGTAAGACCAATCGTCTGGCAATCAGCGAGCGCAGCGAGCTAATTCCGAAGGGAGAGCGCAGCGAGCTAATCCGTTCCAATAAAGAGATAAGAGATATGAGATAAGAGATAAGAGATGCAGTTCTTATCATTTCCTTTTAACTTGTTTTCGCACCAAGAGTAATTTAATCAAACTGATTCGGCCAATTGGTCTGTAATCCTTCAGCTTTCTTCAGTACTTCATTCTTTAATGATAATTTATAAGCAGCCAATTTTTGAGCAACCCCTTCATTTGAAGTACCGATAATTTGTGCGGCCAATATGCCCGCATTTTTTGCTGCATTAAGTGCAACTGTTGCAACAGGAACGCCATTGGGCATTTGTAAAATAGAAAGGATAGAATCCCAGCCGTCAATAGAATTGGAGGATTTTATAGGAACTCCAATTACGGGTAAAGTAGTGATAGATGCAACCATTCCTGGTAGGTGAGCGGCGCCACCTGCACCAGCTATAATTACTTTCAAGCCTCTGGACTGTGCAGATTGTGCATATTCCATCATCCTTTCAGGTGTTCTATGGGCAGAAACTACAGTTAGTTCGTAAGCTACACCGAGTTCTGTTAAAATAGCAGCAGCTGCCTCCATTACAGGCAAATCGCTATCGCTGCCCATGATTATTCCGACTTGTAATTCTTTACTCATATTGATAGCAAGTTAATTCTAATTCGTCATTCATAACTCTTGACCCGCAGTTAATCCAATCAACCAATAACAAATAACTATTAACTAAGTTGTCTTTGGTAGAGCTGAATCGTATTATTCAAACCTAAATAAAGTGCATCGCAGATAAGTGCATGTCCAATGCTCACTTCGTCAATTATGGGTATTTGTTGAACAAAGAACCCCAGGTTTTGCAAATCCAGATCATGACCAGCGTTAATGCCAAGTCCTAATTCTTTTGCTTTGTAAGCACTTGATTTATATATATTTATAGCACTTAGTTGATTATTATTTGCAAATTCTTTCGCATACATTTCAGTATATAATTCAATTCTATCAGTGCCTGTTAAAGCAGCATGTTCTACCATTTCAATCACTGGGTCAACAAATATGGAAACCCTGATTCCAGCATTTTTAAAAACACCAATGATCTTTTTTAAATAATCTTGGTGCTCTATAGTATTCCATCCATGGTTGCTGGTTAATTGCCCCAATGCATCAGGAACCAGGGTTACCTGAGCAGGTTTTGTTGCCAATACCAACTCAACGAACTTTTCTTCAGTTGGATTTCCTTCGATATTTAATTCTGTTTTCAATACTTTTTTTATATCATAGACATCTGTATAACGTATATGACGTTCGTCTGGGCGAGGATGTACTGTAATTCCATCTGCTCCAAATTGCTCTGCATCCAAAGCCACTTTTATCAAATTGGGGTTATTGCCACCCCTGCTATTTCGGAGCGTAGCAATTTTATTGATATTCACACTCAGTTTTGTCATAAAGCAAAGTTAGTTCGATAATAAATAAAGCAATAATTTTAATGAAGCTAATCTACAATCAACATTAGCAGCCTAAATTTGTTAAACCATTATGTCCTATTCATCTTTAGAAGCTTGTTTGATTGATTTAGAAAAAAATGGTCATTTGATCAGAATCAAGGAAGAAGTAGATCCTTATCTGGAAATGGCTGCAATACATTTGCGTGTTTACGAGGCGAAAGGTCCAGCATTGTTGTTTGAAAATGTAAAAGGGTCAAAATTTAGAGCTGCTTCCAATATTTTTGGAACGCTAGAAAGAAGCAAGTTTATTTTTAGAGATACCATTGAACTGGTTCAAGAACTCATCGAATTGAAAGGAGATCCATTAAAAGCGATTAAATCTCCATTTAAAAATCTCAAGGTTGGATTAGCTGCATTAAATGCATTGCCATTAAAAAATCCATTTAATAAACCCGTACTTTTTCAGGAAATAAATATTTCTAGTCTGCCATTGATTCAACATTGGCCAAAAGATGGAGGCGCATTTGTTACACTACCTCAAGTGTATACCGAAGACATCGATCATCCTGGAATTATGAAATCTAATTTAGGAATGTATCGAATTCAATTAACAGGAAATGATTATCAGCTCAATAAAGAAATTGGTTTGCATTATCAATTACACAGAGGTATAGGGGTTCACCAAACCAAAGCCAATGCACTGGGCCAACCATTGAAAGTGAGTTGTTTTGTAGGAGGGCCTCCTGCACATACTTTGTCTGCAGTAATGCCATTACCTGAAGGAATCAGTGAAATGACATTTGCTGGCGTATTAGGGGGGAGAAGATTTCGATATACTTACGAAGATGGTTTTGCCATTAGTACTGATGCCGATTTTGTAATTACAGGGGAAGTATATCCTGGAGAGAATAAACCAGAAGGTCCTTTTGGAGATCATTTGGGATATTATAGTTTACAGCATTCTTTTCCATTAATGAGGGTGCACAAAGTTTATGCAAGAAAGAATGCCATCTGGCCATTCACTGTTGTAGGAAGGCCCCCTCAGGAAGATACCAGTTTCGGCGAATTGATTCATGAAATTACTGGTGCAGCAATTCCTCAAGAAATTCCAGGGTTAAAAGAAGTACATGCAGTAGATGCTGCAGGCGTACATCCTTTATTACTGGCAGTTGGCTCAGAAAGATATACACCTTATACACCAACCAAACAGCCTGCAGAAATATTAACGATTGCAAATCATATTTTAGGAACTGGGCAATTGAGTTTAGCTAAATTTTTATTTATAACTGCGGATGATACCAATCAATTACATGCCAGTGATGTAAAAGCGTTTATGATCTATTTGCTGGAAAGAATTAATTGGAATAGAGACGTTCATTTTTATACTAATACAACAATTGATACATTGGATTACTCTGGTACTGGTTTAAACAGCGGCAGCAAAGTTGTACTAGCTGCATATGGAGAACCAAAAAGAGTTTTGGATAGAGAAGTGCCCTCTTTGTTCAATGAATTGAATGGATTTGAAAATCCGCAAATGGCCATGCCAGGAGTTATTTGTTTAAAAGCAAAACCGTTCTCAGATTATTTCACGGCAAGAGAAGAAATGAAATTGTTGAATTTTCAGCTAATTGAAAAACTGGGAATGATAAAAGGAATTGCTATGATCATTATTTGTGATGATAGTGATTTTGCGGCTGCTACAATGAATAACTATTTATGGGTAACATATACACGATGCAACCCCTCCCATGATATATATGGGATAGAAGTGCATCTGGAAAACAAACATTGGGGATGCAATGGATCTTTGGTAATTGATGCTAGAATAAAACCGCATCATGCACCACCGGTAGAAAAAGATCCGGCAATTGAGAAAAAAATCAATCGACTTTTTGAGAAAGGAGGCAGCTTACACTCTATAGCTTAATGCGAAAAAAAGGAATCAATGAATCAATTTGTACAACAATTATATCAGATAGCTTCTAAAGAAGAAAGAAAAATTATTGGATTAATGAGTGGAACTTCCTTGGATGGATTAGATATTGCTTTATGCGGTATCAAAGGAAGTGGAAGGGATACGGTGATAAGGTTGATTGAATTTACCACTATTCCATTTGATCAAGCTTTTAAAGAAAAAGTAAAAAGCGTTTTTTCGAAAAGAACAGTTGATTTAGAATTGGTTTGTTTGTTAAATCCATGGATTGCAGAACAACATGCTTTAATGATTAATACTGCACTTCAACAATGGGGCATTTCCAGCAAAGAAATAGATATCATTGCCAGTCATGGACAAACCATTTATCATGCCCCTAAAATTTTGCACCATCAATCCGAATACGGTAATGCAACGCTTCAATTAGGAGATGGAGATCATTTGGCAGTGAAAACAGGCATCATTACACTCAGTGATTTTAGGCAAAAACATATTGCCGCAGGAGGGGAGGGAGCGCCTTTAGCTGTATATGGAGATTATTTTATTTTTAGTAAGTCAGGGGAGAACAGGATTATGTTGAACATTGGGGGTATAGCTAATTTTACTTATTTATCTGCCGATTTAGATGTTGCAAAAATATTCAGTACAGATACTGGCCCAGGAAATACAATGATGGATGCTTATTCACAAAAACATTTCAATAAAGCCTTTGATGAAAATGCAGCCATCGCAAAACAAGGAATGGCGAATTCAGATTTATTGGCAGCTTTGAAATCGGATTCCTTTTTTGATCAGTCATTTCCAAAAACAACAGGCCCGGAATTGTTTAATCTTAGTTACTTACAAATGGCTTTAGAAAAATCTGGAACAAGTTCACTTAGTCATTTTGATATAATGGCAACCTTGAATCAATTCAGTGCCGATACCATTGTAACAGCAATCAAAGCTTCTTTAAAAGTCGGTAGCCAATATGTTGTGTACAGCAGCGGAGGTGGAATGCACAATCCGCTGTTAATGGAAACCATTCAAACCCAACTACCTGATTGCAGCTTTTTTACAACAAAGGATCTGCATATTAGCCCCGATGCAAAAGAAGCGGTATTATTTGCCATTTTAGCCAATGAATGCATTGCTGGTGGTAATACCCCGATTGGTGGAGGTAACAAAGATATTCCTGCTGTATCCATGGGAAAAATTAGTTTCCCAGGATAAATGAAAATAGCTATGTTATTTTTTTATTCTTGATGCAATGCTAACTTCTCCATCATTACTAATATCTAAGACCAACTGATCTTTAGCACTGTTCATGGATACAAAATATTTCTTATCTCCATAAGCATCAGTAAACTCAATACACTCTTTCAATGAATAAGTAGGAAAAGTAAATTTACTTGTAATTACATAAATAGCATCTTTTGGCAATTTGTCGAAGTCGAAATTGGTAGATGTGCCAATAATTTCTCCTTGCTTGTAATATACTTTTTCACTGTTTTTTTCTTCACGCTTAATTGATGAATTTGCAAAGCTGTTGAAAGATAAAATTAATGCTGCTGCTGCGATGATAACTTTTTTCATTTTATTTATTTTTTAATTAGTTATTGTTTCATTTACTTGTCAAAAGTAGATGTTGTATATATCAGACGCAGAACATTGTGATAGGTTACATGAAGTATTTCCCTTTGTAGATGAGCGGCAAACACTTGAAAAAGCTTCGGTGAATGATTTCTCGGGAAATCTAATACAGTAAAGGGTTTTGTTGAATTTCTCTCTAAAATGGCAGCCCTCTTCTTGTTAGGATGAAAATTGTTAAAGCCACATTAACGATTGACCAATGGCAAGGTACAGGCATAAAAAAAGACATTGTTTTTAGCAATGTCTTTTAAAAAATTAGCAGGAAGGTATTAATTACTTGTTTTGAACACTGGGATAATGGTCAATTGTTTCAAATGCATTGCGTTTATCTTCTTTCAATAATTGGATAAATCTTCTCAATGAATCTATATGAGCTCCTTTTTGAAACATTCTATCATGTGCTAGAATGACAATTGCGTTCTCTCTTTCGGTATAACCAGATTCAAATTTGTCATTGATTAGTTTTACTAATTCGGTAGGGCTTTGTTTTGGGGTACTGCCTTTAACAAACTGCCATTCAATATCCCATCCGATGATTTTATACCCCAATGAATCCAATCGCTTAGCTACCATTTCAGAAGATTTTGGCCCATGCACTTCACCATTAGCTGCCCAGGTATTTCTTCCTGGCATGCGGATGATTTTAACTGGAATATTCATTGTTTTTTCTGCCCTTAAAAAATCGCCCACTGCAGTATCTATATGGGTATAGAAATAATTATAATTATCTTTAAAAGCATGAGAATAGCTATGGTTGGCTAATAAGAATTGCGGATAAGCGTTTCTGATTGAATCGATGGTTCTTTTTCTTCTTGGTTCAATATCGTGGTGCATTCCCACAGCAAAAAAAGTAGCTTTTACGCCTTCTTCTTCAAAAACTCGTTTACAAATGGTAGTTCCTGGAGGTTGGGGAGAGTCATCCCATGTTAAATAGATATATCTTTTAGAGCTGTCATATTTCATTGGAGTGCCCGGAACCATTTTTGAAACAACAGGGGTTGTAGTAGAATCAGCACTGGTTTTACTATCTTTTCCGCCATTACAAGCTGAAATACCCATAATTAAGCAGGATAAAATCAGAAAACCGTTGTTTTTAGTCAAATTTTGATGCATTAGTGTTTTTTTCAAAGGTAATTCTAGCAAAAGGTAAATGGATGATTAATTGGGAGATGTGGAAAAAACAATCAATTTTGACTTGCCAAGCACTATTTATTATAAAATGTGTAAAAAAATCGAAAAAAAATAGGATTTGGTCTTGTTAGTTTGCTTCATTTACTTACCTTTGCCGTCCGAAAAAATCGGAAAAAATCAATAGTCATGGCAAGAGTATGTCAGGTAACAGGCAAAAAACCAATCGTTGGTAACAGTGTTTCTCATTCAAACATTAAAACCAAGCGTCGTTTTTTACCCAATTTACAGAAGAAGCGTTTCTTTTTTGCTGAAGAAGATCGTTGGGTTTCATTGAAAGTATCTACTGATGCTCTCAGAACAATTAATAAAAATGGTTTGAGCACAGTAATCAAGCAATTGAGAGCTGAAGGAGTGAAGATCTAATTAAACACAAGAAAATTAGCTAATAAAATGGCAAAGAAAGGTAACAGGGTTCAAGTAATACTTGAGTGCACAGAGCACAAAACCAGTGGTTTAGCAGGTACGAGCCGCTATATCACCACCAAGAATAAGAAAAATACGCCTGAGCGTATTGAGTTGAAGAAATTCAACCCGTTAATGAAAAAAGTAACCGTTCATAAAGAAATCAAATAGTCATGGCAAAAGCAGCTAAAACCGCGATTAAAACCAAAGACCAGAAAGCAGCAGCCGAGGCTAAAAACTGGACTAAAGTAATTAAAGCCGTACGTAGTCCTAAATCAGGTGCGTATACTTTTAAAGAAGCAATCATACACAAGGATAAAATAAAGGACTTTTTGTCTAGTAAATAGTTCTTTGTATCAACGTACAGAAAAGCTTCCTTCTCAACAGTAGGAGGCTTTTTCTATTTTATTATTCAATCTTTTACCATGGGTTTCTTCGATAAATTATTTGGGAAAAAAGACAAAGAAAGTCTCGATCAGGGTTTGCAAAAAACCAAGGAGGGGTTTCTTTCTAAAATTACCAAAGCTATTGCAGGTAAATCTTCCATTGATGAAGAAGTATTAGACAATTTGGAAGAAGCCTTGATAGGTGCAGATGTTGGGGTTACAACAACTTTGCAAATTATTGAGCAAATAGAAAAAAGAGTAAAAGAGAATAAATATCTGAATACTAGTGAATTAAACAATTTACTTCAACAAGAAATTGCATCAATTTTAGTTGATGCTCCAGATCAATCCCTCCATGGATTTACTGTTCCTGAGGGTAAAAAACCTTATGTTATTTTAGTGGTAGGCGTAAATGGTGTTGGAAAAACAACAACTATAGGCAAGTTAGCAGCTCGATTTAAAGCAGCAGGTAATCAAGTTATTTTAGGTGCTGCGGACACTTTCAGGGCAGCGGCTGTGGATCAGTTGACAATCTGGAGTGAAAGAGTGGGTGTTCCCATTGTAAAACAAGCCATGGGTTCAGACCCTAGTGCAGTTGCATACGATACGGTAGCAAGTGCAGTTGCTAAAAATGCCGATATAGTAATCATCGATACAGCGGGCAGATTACACAATAAAGCGCATTTAATGGATGAACTGAATAAAATTAAAAGAGTCATTCAGAAAATCATTCCTGATGGGCCTCATGAAGTATTATTGGTTTTAGATGGGTCAACTGGGCAAAATGCAATAGAACAAGCCAGACAATTTACTGCCACTACCGAAGTTTCGGCTTTAGCCATTACTAAATTGGATGGAACTGCAAAAGGAGGAGTAGTTTTAGCTATTTCCCATCAATTTAAGATACCGGTCAAGTACATAGGTGTTGGAGAAAAAGTAGAAGACCTATTGGTATTTGATAAAAATGAGTTTGTAAAAACTTTATTTGAGTTATCAAATTAATTTTTATCTTTCTAAAAATTTTTAGAAATGAAAAAAATCATCTTATCAGCAACTATTCTATTGTTTGCTGCAACTTCTCAAGCACAATTAGGTGGCCTAGTAGACAAAGCAACAAAAACGGCGACTGCTGCTGGTTTCGACGTTAATAAATTGACTGGTAGCATCATGGGAAAGTTGGGTCCAAGTCTTAAATTGAGTAGTGCGCAACAAACTCAGGTTACCGATATTGTAAGTGGTTTCTTAACAAAGAAATCAGATATTGTTCCATTAGCAGGAAGCAATCCTACAGAATATGCTAAGAAGCAATCTGGATTATTCAGTGGCTTACAATCTAAATTGGGAGGAGCTTTATCAAAAGACCAAATGTCAAAGTTCAATGCTTTGAAGCCAGCAACAGCAACAAAATCTGATCCTTTGTCTGCTTTATTCTATTAATAATTAAAAAAGTGTAACGGATGGCTAAGCCACCCAGCCACTTTCATAAAATTATAATCAATCAAATTAAAGGAGGGCTGCCAATCTAAATTTAGATTGCGTGGAGCTCCTTTTTTTATTAATTGTTGACGACGAGTTATGGTATAACTTGTTTTTATAAGTAGGTTTGTAGCATGCAATCATTCAATCATTTAGTGACCGATTTTAACAATCGATTTGCTCGAAGACATTTTCCTGAGTTCCCAGCTAGTTTATATGATCCTTGTCAGTATTTTTTGGGTATTGGAGGAAAGCGTATTCGCCCTATTTTATGTTTAATGGGCAATGAGTTATTTGATAATATTCATGATGATGCTTATGAAGTAGCAACAGCCGTCGAACTCTTTCATAATTTTACCCTTATACATGATGACATTATGGACAATGCCTCTTTGAGAAGAGGTATGGAAACAGTGCACGTGAAATACAATCCCAGCACTGCTTTGTTAGGTGGTGATGTGATGATGATTAAAGCTTATGAATACCTCAATACCATCAACTTAAATCATCTTCATCCTATTTTGCAATTGTTCAGTACTACAGCAAAAGAAGTTTGTGAAGGACAACAATTGGATATGGATTTTGAGCAAAGAGAGGACGTAAGCTTGAATGAATATATACACATGATTACTTTAAAAACTTCTGTATTATTAGCGGGAAGTTTAAAAATGGGTGCCATTTTAGGTGGTGCCGGTGAAGGAAATTGCAATCATTTATATGAGTTCGGCAAAAACTTAGGCATTGCATTTCAAATTCAAGATGATTATTTAGATGCATTTGGAGACCCTGAAAAATTTGGCAAAGAAGTAGGAGGAGATATCAAGCAAAATAAAAAAACATTTTTACTCCTGCATGTATTGGAAGTTGCTAATGCAGATCAAAAGCAACAATTAAGGAATTTAATAGCAACAAATCCTGCAGATAAAGTTGCTCAAGTACTTTCCATTTATAGAGACTGTGGAGTTGATGAGTGGGCCAATACATTGAAGAATCAATATTTAAATATTGCATTGAAGCATTTAGATGATATTGCTGTATTAACAAAACGAAAAGCACCGCTTATTGAGTTGGCTGATTATTTAATTCAAAGAGATGTTTAGTGAATTTAATTTGATGAATGAAAAGGATTGAATTTTAGACTGAATTATTATAATGAGAAGAATCCTATTAATCACACAATTCATACTTTTATTTTATTGTATAAATGCACAAACTTCAATTTCTGGAATAGTTAAAGATAAAAAAACTAAATCAGTATTGCCTTTTGTGAATGTGTTTTTAAAGTCTGCAAAAGATAGTGCTTTTATAAGTGGAACTGTTACCAACGAAGAGGGCAGATTCTTGATTTCAAAAGTTAAATCAGGAAATTACTTTATAGAAATTAATTATTTAGGTTATTCTACAAAAGAACAAAATTTATTTGTCGGTAATCTTACTGAATTTCTAGACCTAAAAACAATTGAATTAGAAGACAAACCTGCATCACTAAGCAATGTAACTGTAACGAATAATACGAGTATAATCAATGAGAAAATGGATAAAAAAACCTTTTCTTTAAAGGATAATATTAGTCAAACTGGTGGCTCTGTACTACAGGCAATGCAAAACTTGCCAAGTGTTACAGTGCAAGATGGGAAAGTTCAATTGCGAGGAAACGATAAGGTAACAGTATTGATAGATGGAAAACAAACAGCATTAACAGGTTTTGGAAGTCAAACAGGACTAGACAATATTCCTGCATCCGCTATAGAAAAGATAGAAATCATCAATAACCCCTCTGCAAAATATGATGCGAATGGCAATGCTGGTATCATTAATATTATTTACAAGAAAAATAAGCAAGAAGGGTTCAATGGAAAACTGGGTTTAACTGCAGGACTTGGCTCACTTTGGGTTAGAAAAGAAAATCTGCCCAATATAAGACCACAATATACACTTACGCCCAAAGTCAATCCTAATGTATCGCTCAACTATCGACAAAAAAAAGTGAATGTCTTTTTCCAGGGTGATTATTTGTATACCGAAACATTGAATAAAAATGAATTTGTAACTAGATATTACAATAATGGTGAAATAATCAATTCTCAATTAAAAAGAAATCGCAATACGCATTTTACAACCATTAAGTCTGGTATTGATTACACAATTGATGAACAGAATACATTCAGTATTTCTGGTCTTTTTGGTAGTGAAAAAATTATTGATCGTGGAGATCAACCTTTTTTTAACTCCGACCTTTCCCAGCAAAAGCGACTTTGGCAGTTTTTAGAAGATGAATTAAAAACTACTTATATGGCAACTGCCAGTTATCAACATAAATTTAAAGAAGCAGGAAGGTTACTTAATATTGGGTTTAATTATACTTTCCATCGGGAAGATGAAAAGTATTTTTATGATAATTATTTACCTAGCTCCAAAGGCACAGATGCGTTTAAGTTATTATCTGATGAACAGGTGTTCGACTTCAATTTTGATTATATTCAACCGTTACGTTATGGAAGAATTGAAACAGGAATAAAGCTTAGAAACAGAAGTATACCGACCAACATGCAATTTATTCCAGGCAATAATTCGGTATTGGATTCAAGCGCTGGAGGATGGGCCAAATATAAAGAATGGATACCAGCTATTTATAGTAATTATATTTTCGAAAATAAAAAATGGGAAGCTGAATTAGGATTAAGACTAGAATACGTAAAGATTCAATATGATGTAAATCCCAATCATGTTGTTTATAAAAGCGATGGGTATAATTATACTCAACCATTTCCAAACTTCAGATTCGCCTATAAAATAAATGACTACAATAAATTATCCCTGTTTTTTAATCGGAGAGTGGACAGGCCAAATGAAGTAGATATTCGCATTTTTCCAAAATATGACGATGCGGAAATCATTAAAGTTGGCAACCCTGCTTTACGCCCACAATTTACCAACTCTATAGAAATGGGTTATAAAACCAACTGGGAGAATGGTAATTTTTATTCTGCATTTTATCATCGTTTTGCAGATGCAACAATTACCCGAATTTCAAGCACGGTTCCAGGGAGTAATTTAATTTATGCAACATTTCAAAACGTAAATAAAAGTTATAACACTGGATTTGAATTTGTTTTAGCTGAAGAGATATCTAAAAAGTATGCTTTCAATATCAACTTAAATGTTTATCGCAATCAAATCAATGCATTTACTGTGGTAAATAAGTATCCAATCACCCATACTTTTTCAGCACCTACACAAACCTTACTATCTGGTAACATTAAAATAAACAATACTTTTCATTTTGCTAAAAAAATCGACGCTCAGTTAACGGCCATCTATTTAGCTCCCGACATTATACCACAAGGGAAAATTAAATCTCGGTTCTCCATCGACTTAGGACTTAAAAAACCAATTCAACAAGGAAAAGGTGAACTTTTTTTTAACGCAACTGATTTACTCAATACTATGATCATAAGAAAAGAAATTACTGGCCAAGGATTTTACTATTTCAGCAATGACTATTATGAAACACAGGTATTTAGATTGGGATACAGTTATAAATTCTAATCTTTCCTTATCTTTCAACAATAAATTATACTCATGTCTTCTCTTTTTAGAAAGAAATCTTTAGATAAAATTGTTGCAGATGCTGCAGCTGGTCATACGGATGGCCATGGTGCAGGCCTCAATAAAGTATTAGGTGTGCGCGATTTAACATTTATGGGTATTGCAGCTGTTATTGGTGCAGGCATATTTTCTACCATCGGAACAGCCGCATTCAATGGAGGTCCTGGAATTGCCATATTATTCATCATTACAGCAATTACCTGTGGATTTAGTGCACTTTGTTATGCCGAATTCGCCAGTAGAATTCCTATTTCCGGAAGTGCATATACTTATGCGTATGTATCTTTTGGAGAAGTAGTTGCATGGATTATTGGATGGGCACTTATCTTGGAATATGCCATTGGAAATATTGTGGTTGCAATTAGTTGGAGTGGGTATTTTAATAATTTATTAGAAGGCTTTCATATTCATTTGCCAGGTTGGTTAGCTACTAATTCATCCAATGCGGAATTAGGGTATCAAGAAGCTATGAAAGCATTGGCATCTGGGCAAACTTTGGAAACAATGACCAAGCATGCTCGTATGGGCTATGATGCCATAACAAATGCACCGGTAATTGGAAGTTGGAAAATTATTTTGAATATTCCTGCCTTCATGATAGTATTACTCATTACCATTCTGGCTTACATTGGAATTAAAGAAAGCAAGAAAACCACCAATGCCATGGTGATCTTTAAAATTTTGGTGATTGTTGGTGTTATTATAGTTGGTTTTTTTTATGTAGATACCAGTAATTGGACCCCTTTCTTGCCAAATGGTTTTGGTGGTGTACTTGCAGGGGTATCGGCTGTGTTTTATGCCTATATTGGGTTTGATGCAATTTCTACTACTGCCGAAGAATGTAAGGATCCGCAAAGGGATTTGCCCCGAGGTATGATTTACTCTCTGATTATTTGTACCGTTTTATACATTTTAGTTGCATTGGTTTTAACAGGTATGGTGAATTACAGCGAATTAAAAGTGGATGACCCATTGGCCTATGTGTTTGATAAATTGCATTTAAATAAGATCGGCTATTTTATTTCGATTAGCGCAGTAGTAGCAACAACCAGTGTTTTGTTGGTATTTCAATTAGGGCAACCTCGTATCTGGATGAGTATGAGCAGAGATGGTTTATTGCCTAAGAAATTTGCGAAAGTGCATCCCAAATTTCAAACTCCCTCTTTTGCAACTATTATTACTGGATTGATGGTGGGTATACCTTCCTTGTTTGTTGGCAGTGGAATGATGACAGACCTAACAAGTATAGGAACTTTATTTGCGTTTGTATTGGTTTGTTTTGGTGTATTGGCATTACCTAGAATTACGGAAAAAACTGCTGCAGGAAAGTTTCAATTGCCCTATATCAACGGAAAACTTCTGATCCCTGCAATTGTATTGACAATGGCTTTTTTATTTAGAACCAGAATAACAGATGCATTTGCCAATTTTGGTACAGAAGGATATCAAGAAATTTTGTTCCTGGTATTTATGTTAATCGCTTTCATTACTGCAATGCTCAGTTTCATAAGGTCCTATTCATTTATTCCAGTTGCAGGTGCTTTATGTTGTCTTTATTTAATGATAGAAATTCCTGCTATTAGCTGGTTATGGTTTTTTGTTTGGATGGGAATTGGGTTGGTGATTTATTTTTTATACGGAAGTAAGAAAAGTAAGTTGAGGGAGTAGGAAATTTTTATTGAGTATTGTGTATTGCTTTGACTATTTTGCCCAATACTAATAACTTATTATGGATGCTGTTGGATGACTTTTTCATATCATTCATTAGACTGTATTTACTGTAGAATAAATATTTAAGCAATAAGCGCTGTGACGTTTGCGTTATTACTCCCGTGCTGCTCACGCAATATCTAAAAATAAAAAAGTCCACACTTCCTGGTTCTGGCAAAGGACTTTTTACCACTATTCCAATTGGCAAAGGACAAAGGATAGTTGAATACTTAGGAAAAATAAAGCTAAATGCTAATTCCAATAACACAGATCTCCGATATGCATTTGTTGTAAAGCCTGGTTATGTAATAGATGCAATGAATTATAAAAAGGGGATTGCACAATTTGCTAATGACGCTACAGGAACTGGCCGTGTAAAATACCTTCGGAACAATTGCTATTATGAAAGAGATGGATTAAGGGTATATATTACTGCATTGAAAAATATAAAAGCAAATACAGAGCTACTATGCTTTTACGGAAAAGACTATTGGATAGAGGATGTCGATGACAATGATAATATTAACCCATCAAACAATACAATGGCAACAGCTAAAAAAACAACAAAGAAAGTGGCAGTTAAAAAAGTAGAGAAGAAAGCAACCGCTAAAAAACCGATAGTAAAAAAGGCCGCTAAAAAAGTAAAGCCTTCTACAAAAGGGAAAAGCGGAAAAATTGGCGGATAATTTTTTTTTAATAATTACATACTAACCCAAAAACCAATACGATGGCAACAGCTAAAAAAACAACAAAGAAAGCAGCTCCTAAAAAAGCAGTAAAAAAAGCAGTAAAAAAAGCAGCTAAAAAAGCAACTGCTAAGACGCCTGTAGCAAAAAAGACAACTAAGAAAGTAGCACCAAAAAAGGCCGCAAAAAAAGTAAAGCCTTCTACTAAAGGAAAAAGCGGAAAAGCTGGAGGATAAGTTAAGTATTCTTCAATGAAGTAATAGCATCCCGCAGCGCTTTGATATCAATGCCTGCGGGATTTCTATTGTCATTAATAAAAGAATCACTTAATACAGCATAAGATTCATCACAATAGGTATCCCAGTATTCCCAACTCATCCATTTCTCTTTTCCCCAAGTAACTGCTTTTAATCCATTTTCATTATACCCACTTATATACATGGCATGCCCACCCCAAGACCCAACTTTAAAATCACCTTTTGCACCTGTGGCTGGTAACTCCCAGCGATGTTGATCCTCACAATTTTTGGGTAGATTTAGCCCCGCAAAACATCCTCCAAATAAATAAATAGCTTGTTTTACTTCCTCGTGTTTTTTCCAATCAATATCGGCAAAAGCAAAAATCTTGTGCCCATGAATAAAATACTTGCGCCAATACTTTAGTACGTCTAAAGAATTTAACCCCGTATCGTTTTTCCCTGTTTTAGGATCATATCCTGTCATGGCCATATAGGTATGAATGATGGCTTCGTCACTTGGTTTAAATAATTTACCATTACTTGCCGTCCAAGCCATGATAAAGTGCCCAGCAGTAGCAATTGTGCAGTTGGCAGCTTGGTTATTGTACATTACTCCCCATTCATCCTTTCCTATTGCTTCATCCCAATTCCATTGTTTAGGTAGGTTAATTTGTTCTTGCTTTAAATAGCAACCTAATTTTAAGGAGCGAGGATCTTTTTTTACAGGCAAACGGCCTTTTAAGGACTTTGTCATATCGAAACTGTTGTTACTGAACTATAATTTTACAATATACATTGATATATATAAATTTTTCAATAATGACATATTTATTTTAGCTATGAATATGAAAGTATAATTGGCGGAGGTTCTAAATAATATATTAGTAGAATGTGGTTAACCAAATTTACCCAGTTTTATTTTATAGCCTTACTTTTGCACAAATAGAAAAATGAAGTACCAGGTAGGTGACGATATTCTCGTATTGCTCAGCAATGAAGAAGGAAAAGTAATAGAAATTATCAACGATAAAATGGTGCTCATTGAAGTGAGGGGAGTTAGATTCCCGGCTTATATGGATCAGATTGATTTTCCTTATTTCAAAAGATTTACAGAGAAAAAATTAATACCCTCTAAAAAATTAGAGCCCAAATTATACATTGATCAAATTCCAAAAGAAAAGCCTCAGCCCAATCAAATCAAAGTGGCAACAGGAGTGTGGCTAAGTTTTATACCCAAATTTGAATTAGATGATTTTAATGATGAAGTAGTAGATGTTTTAAAAATTCATCTCGTTAACAAAACATCCAATGCGTTAAAATTTATTTATACGCAACAATTCAATGGGGAGGAAAATTTTTCATTGGTAAATGAAATTCAAGCCTTTCATGATTTTTATTTACATGATATTGATTTTGCATCAGTAAACGATAGCCCCAATTTTGCATTTGATTTTAGTCTCCAGCAGACACTCAAAAATAAAGCAACACATTTTGAGACAAACCTGAAATTAAAAGCCAAACAAGTTTTTCAAAAAATAGAATTATTAAAAGAAAATAATGAACATGTATTTTCTTATTTATTGTTTGAGCATTATCCCGATAAAGAAGCAGATTATTTTCCACTGGATAGTTTAGCAGCTAAAGGCTATAAAGTGTATGATGCAGGTAAAGCCCGTGAGCATTTGCCCCCTTCTAGAACAGTCATTGATTTGCATATAGAAAAACTGACCAATAACTATAGTTCCATGAGTAATTTTGAAATGCTCACCTTGCAACTGAATGAATTGGAAAAATGGCTCGACATTGCTGTAGCTCATCATCAACATGAATTAACAGTAATTCATGGAGTAGGGTCAGGTAAATTAAGAGAAGAAATTCATGAAATATTGAAGACCAGAAGAGCGGTAAAACACTTTATCAATCAATATGATTCCAGGTTTGGATATGGGGCAACCCAGGTTTATTTTCAGTATTCCTAATTTATAGCTACCAACTGCATGGTATTTTGCTACCCCTGCATCAGAAACCAGGCATTTCTTCGTTACATCGCCTTCTCTTGCTGTATCTTTATTGCTTACAAACCCGAGCCATCGCCTCAATTTTATTGGGGAGGAAAGTCCGGACAGTATAGAGCAACCCACCGGTTAAGCGCCGGCTTCCCCCTAAAAAGGGAAAGAGAAAGTGCCACAGAAAATAACTACCCGCTTCGGCGTGGAAAAGGTGAAAACGTGAGGTAAAAGCTCACGGCTACAAATGGTAACATTGGTAGGGGGTAAACCTTGGGTACTGTAATGCCATGTAAAGGAATGTTGAGGGCTGCTCGCCCGAGCTTTGCGAAAGCAAACACATTCCAGGGTAGGCAGCAAGATCAGCTCAGTAATGATCTGACTAGATAAATGATGGAGTTGAAACAGAATCCGGCTTACGAGGTTTGTATTTTTTTTCCGCACCCGAAACTATGCAACATACCTGCAGCATAGCCTGAAAACTATTGTCATTATAGTAATGAATATGTATAGAAGAAATAAAAACATATTTCGTTTTTTATGGTGCACCATATTGGTGCTTTCTTTTGCATGTCAGCAATTGATTGCGCAATGTGTATTTGTTTCTATTAGTGGCCCAAAATGTACCAGTGATGGAAATATCATAGGTAGTTTTAGTAGAAATCCTTATCAGATCGAATGGAATTATGAAGGGAATGTTTTAAAAACGACCACCGCCATCTGGACAACACTGGCAACAACTCCCATAAGTGGTAACTTAACTGGGTCATCTACGCTCAAAAGAGTCAATGGTACAGGTGGAATTGCCATCGATGCAAATGGGGCAATTTATATTTCAGATACATTGAATAACCGAATCAATAGTTTTAGTAAAACTAATATTGATGGTGTGTCGGTTGCAGGAGGAAATGGTCAAGGCTCAGCGTCCAATCAATTAAATAAACCTGCGGGTATTTATGTTGATGGATTTGGTAATTTATTTGTAACTGATCAAAATAATCATCGTGTATTAAGATTTGCTCCTGGCTCTAATACAGGATTTGTAGTTGCTGGAGGTAATGGTCCAGGGTCTGGTGCAGGACAATTGAATAATCCCAAAGATGTTTTTGTAGATGCCTCAGGCGGAGTTTATATTGCAGATGCAGGAAATCATCGTATTCAAAGATGGGCTCAAGGTGGAACGGCTGGAACAACTGTTGCAGGAGGAAATGGTGCAGGGTCAGATTCTACAAGATTGAATAGTCCTGTAGGAGTTTGTGTAGATCAAAATTTTAATGTGTATGTAGCAGATTCTGCCAATCATCGAATTCAAAAGTTTAACTTGGGTAATCCAAGAGGAGTAACTGTTGCAGGAGGAAGTGGAAGAGGGTCTGGGCCACAACAATTGAATCAACCAGTTGATGTGGTTGTAGATGCACAAGGAAATATTTATGTATTAGATGCCGGTAATCACAGAGTTCAAAGATGGACTTCGAATAGTGGAGCTCAATCTACACTAGCTGGAAACAAAGATGGTTTTGGCGGATCCTTAAATGATCAATTACAATCTCCATCGGCTATAGGATTTGATCCTTCCGGTAATTTATTTATTTTGGATGAACAGAATAGCCGCGTTCAACAGTATTCTATCATTCCTATCTCCACTACATTTGCACCTACCTTTCAGGGAACATATACTGCAACAGCCTATTCATTCACAGGATGTAAACAAATATCCAACGGTCTTTCTATATTGGCCAATCTCCCAATACAGGTTTTTGGTAATACCAATGCATGTAAAGGCGATCCAACATTTGTAAAAATAACTGGAGGTGGAAATTATACATTTACTCCATCGGCTTCAGTTACAAAAGTGAACGATAGTATTTATCGATTTACTCCTGATGTATCTACTAATTATTCAATCACTTCTAATAATTCTAATGGTTGTGTAGCAACTACCAATGTTACTGTTACCATTGGAGATAAGATAACGCCTACTATTAAAGGCAGTTCTGAATGTGTAGCACCTGATGCTGCTAAATTAAGTGTAAAATTAACTGGAGGTACTCCAAGTCTTTTAACATGGGGTAATAAAAATACAATTGAAGGTATGTCTTTCCCTTCATGGGAAAATACTGGTACTTCAGTTGCAGGGGGCAATGGTACTGGTAATTCCAATGCACAATTAAATTTGCCATCAGCCATTGCAATAGATTCAAAAGGAAATATGTATGTAGCAGATCCTGTAAACAATCGTGTGCAATTATGGAAGCCAGGAGAATTGGTAGGCACAACAATTGTTGGAGGTAATGGTGCAGGAGCAAATCCTAATCAATTGAATTATCCAACAGGTGTTTTTGTTGATCCATTCAATAATATTTATGTAGTAGACCAGAATAACCAGAGGGTACAGTATTTTGAATCTGGCTCAACCGTTGGAAAAACAGTTGCTGGAGGAAATGGTGCAGGGTCTTCTGATTTTCAGTTGAATTTTCCATCAAGTGTAATAGTAGATGGATCAGGAAATATTTTTGTAAGTGATGCCGGCAATCATCGTGTACAGAAATGGTCGGCCAATGGTAAAACAGTGAGTACAGTTGCGGGGAATGGTCAGGTGGGAGATTCTAGTTATAATTTAAATAATCCGCAAGGATTGTTTATTGACAGAAATGGATATTTGTATGTTGCTGATGCCGGAAATCATCGTGTGATGCAATATTACCCAAACAGTATTTTTGGAACTCCATTAGCAGGTAACAGAGGCGTAGGATTTGATTTGAGACAATTGAATAATCCTTCTGCTGTTATTGCTGATGCAGTAGGTAACTTATATATTGCTGATAGAGGTAATAATCGAATTCAACGATGGGTTGCCTACGATACAATAGGAAATACCATTGCTGGAAGTCAAGCTGGTGGTGGTGGTTCTTCTACCACTCAATTAAATTTGCCATCGGGCATTACATTTAATAATGATGGAAGTTTATTGGTAGTAGACTCGAGAAATAATCGCGTACAACAATTTCTGGTAAATAAGAATAGTGTAGACACTAATTTTAGTCCGCGAAAATCTGGAACATATACTGCAGTTGCATATGCGTTTAATGGTTGTGCTAGTGGATCGGCCAGTCAGGTGGTGAAAATAAATACACCGATAAACATTAGAGCAACCAAGCAAGCAATATGCGAAGGTGAATCCATTTCAATGATTGCTAAAGCAGACTCTGCTGCATTGTTTACCTGGAGCCCATCAACTGGTTTGAATGTAACTAATAAAGACAGTGTGGTTGCTAATCCAATTGTTACTACCAAGTATACGGTGTCTTATTTGGATACCAATGGATGTAAAGCAAATGGATTTGTTACACTAAAAGTCAATCCTACACCTAAACTGGTTATTGATGGGGCTAATTGTATTGGGGCTGGAGATTTAAAAGTGAATACATCAACTAAATTGAATATTGCAATTTGGAATAGTGTAAACAATCCAGCCAATACTACATTTACTGCAGGATGGAGAAGATCTGGCGCTACAGTTGCAGGAACAACTGGAGTTGGAGGGGTAGATTCAAGTAAATTGGGAAGACCCAATTTTGTCTTTGTTGATTCGAAAGGTGCATTATATGTAGTTGATCAATGGAATCATCGGGTTGTAAAATGGATACAAGGAGATAAAGCAGGAGTTGTTGTGGCCGGTGGAAAAGGGTCAGGCACTAAATTGAGTCAACTAAATAATCCGAATGGAATCTATGTTGATAGTAAAGGCATCATGTATATTGCTGATACAGATAATGATCGAGTTATTAAATGGGTAGAAGGTGATTCTACTGGTACTGTTGTTGCAGGTGGAAATGGAAAAGGATCAGGACCAGGTCAATTGTCCTTTCCAGCAAGTGTTTATTTGGATGGGTTCGATAATATTTATATCGCAGATGCCCTTAATTCTAGAATACAAAAATGGGCTCCAGGTGCTGCTTTTGGACAAACCGTTGCAGGTGGAAAATCTACAGGATCTGATTCCACTCAATTGAATACTCCATTAGGTGTTTTTGTAGATGGTCTCGGAAATATTTATGTTGCAGACACTCAGAATGATCGTATTCAAAGGTTTGCACCTGAATCATTGAAAGCAATTACTGTAGCAGGTGGTAGAGGACGTGGGAATAATACCAATCAAACATCTTTGCCTTTGAATATTTATGTAGCTAATACTAAATTATTTATTACAGAGGGTGGAACTGCTAATAGAATTAAAACCTGGAATATTGGTGATGCAGTTGGGGAAGTAATTGTTGGCAGTAATACAATCGGCAGTTTGGGAGACCAATTAAATGCGCCAGGAAATGCCATGATAGATGTTAATGGTTCTTTGTTTGTTTCCGATATGAATAATTATAGAGTGCAGCGATATTCATTAACTGATACCAGTTTTGCTTTTCCTGCAAATCAGAAAGATACCTATAGAGTACGTGGTTTTAGTTTTGATGGATGTGCGTCTAATTTTGCAACACAAAGAATGGATAGTGGATTTGTTCCAACTGCCCCAATTGTAGCAGATAAAAAATATTGTTTAAATGATCCTAGTACTCCATTAACTGCTGGCCCTCCAAGCGATAGTTTATTGTGGTATACTGTTGGTAATGGTGGAACTGGTACTTCAATTGCGCCATTGCCTAGAACAAATATAGTTGGCAATACAGATTTTTGGGTTGCCAGAGTAAATGCACTAAAAACTTGCGAAAGTAAAAGACAAAAAATAACAGTGAGTGTGAATCCCTTACCTGGAGCTAATTTGCGTATTTTAGCTAAATCTAGTTTATTGCCAGGTGATACTGCATTTCTGCAAGTAAAACCAGATTCATTGAGATTGATCAATAAGACACTTTGGTTCAGAAATGGAAATCTCCAAACAGCCATTCCTGACACCACAAAAACACTAAAAGTATATTATAATAATATCGGAACATTTTTTGTTCAGGTGAATGACTCAAATTTTTGTAGGTCAACTTCTAATTCAGTTGAAGTTAAAGGAGAAATTGCCAAACAGGAAACTATGTTTGTATTCCCTAATCCTGTCAAAGATCTTACAAGAATTATTTTTGCAGCTGTTCCCAATAGTGTCACCTATATAAAAGTAATTTCTTCAAATGGCATAGTACTGAGTAACCAAAAAATTCCTTCATCAAACGTAGGTAATACAGTGTATGATCTGGATATGTCTAACCTAATTCCTGGCACCTATGATATACAATTGTATACAGGAACTGGTGTCGTAATTCAAACAAAAAGAGTTATAAAACTGTAAAATAAGCTGCTAATTTATTAGGAGTGTTTCTTCATCAAATACACTTTGCTTCATTTCAGGAAGGTTTCGTATTTTTACCGCTATGACACAAGAACAAATTAAGCGTATGAGGGACCGAACTTTGGTCCTGAGGAGGTTTCTTTGACGTTGATAACCGCATATATAAAGTAGAAACAGACCGCCAACTCTCACTTTCAGCCGGTTTCTGGGATGATAATGCCCGAGCCACATTAGTGATGAAAGAAATCAAAGTAAATGAATACTGGCTTAAGCTATTCAAACAAGTAGATAATGCTGTTGAAGACTTTGCCTTATTATTTGATTTTTGGAAATCAGGAGATGCCACGGAGGAAGAAACGCGTGAATCGCATGATCTGGCCATTCAACTCATTGAAGAAGCAGAATTCAAAAGCACTTTAAATAAGCCAGAAGATGAGTTGCCCGCTGTACTTCAAATAAATGCAGGAGCAGGTGGTACTGAAAGCCAGGACTGGGCGGAAATGTTATTGAGAATGTATCGAATGTATGGCGAGAAACAAGGTTGGAAGCTAACAGAAATTGATTTACAAGATGGTGATGGCGCTGGCATTAAATCTGCAACCATACAATTTGATGGTGATTTTGCTTATGGGTTTTTAAAAGCAGAAAGTGGAGTTCATCGTTTAGTAAGAATTTCTCCATTTGATAGTAATGCAAGAAGACATACTTCATTTGCCTCAGTATTTGTTTATCCCTTGATTGATGATAGCATTGAAATAAATGTTAATCCTGCAGATGTTGAATGGGCTTTTTATAGAAGTGGTGGAAGTGGTGGTCAAAACGTAAATAAAGTAGAAACAGCAGTTCGATTAAAACATATACCCAGCGGGTTTATTGTAGAATGCCAGCAAGCAAGAACTCAAGGAGAGAATCGAGAATTGGCGATGAAAATGTTGAAGAGTAGGTTGTATGAAGAGGAATTGCGCAAAAGACAGGAAGCGTTGAATGCAACTAATGCCGGAAAGAAAAAAATCGAATGGGGTAGCCAGATCAGGAGTTATGTTTTTCATCCCTATAAAATGATCAAAGATCATCGAACTGATTATGAAGTTGGAAACGTAGGTCCTGTTATGGATGGAGATATAGATGGATTTATTAAGGCTTATTTGATGATGGAAAAAGAGGCAAGTAATTGAGCCCCAACTTGTCGGGTGTCAATTACTTGATTCAAATTTTTCGCTGTAGCTACTTGCCTACAATTTTTTTCATTGCTTACGCCTCACTCAAAAATTGCTTCACGGCAATTAGCAAAGGCTCAAATTTGTATCAATCACTTGACTCTCCAATAACCAATAACTAATAACCAATAACTATAATAGTAGTCCTTGCAGGAATAAATAAGCAAAACTGAAATAAATAATCAACCCAGTTACATCAACGAGTGTTGCAACAAATGGGGCAGAGGAGACTGCAGGGTCTGCACCTAATTTTTTCAAAAATATAGGAAGCATAGAGCCGCTAATGGTTCCCCATAAAACTACTCCTATTAAAGAGAAACCTACAGTTGCACCAATCATCTTCCAATGCGGTCCATAAATTTGAGGAACAATCGAATGCCAAACAGCAACACGAATAAATCCGATAATTCCCAGAACAGTGCCCAATAATAATCCACTAATTAGTTCTCTTCTAAATACGCGCCACCAGTCGCTGATAGTAATTTCTCCAACTGCCATTGCTTGAATGATTAGGGTAGAAGCTTGAGAACCGCTATTACCTCCACTTGAAATGATCAATGGTACAAAAAGCGCTAAAACAACTGCTTTGGCAATTTCATCTTCAAAATAACCCATTGCAGTGGCAGTAAGCATTTCTCCTAAAAACAACACCACTAACCAGCTTACTCTTTTTTTAAATAACTTAAAGATGGGGATGTCTAGATAAGGTTCATTCAATGCTTCTGTTCCCCCCATTTTTTGCATATCCTCACTGAACTCTTCATTGGCAACCCATAACATATCATCGATGGTAACAATGCCTAATAAAATATTATTCTCATCAACTACTGGCAATGCAACTCTATTATTCATTTTGAAAACTTGCTGAGCATTTTCCTGATCATCGTTTACGTTGAGCGATACAACTCTTCCGTCTATGATTTCATCTACTCTCTTGTCTGGAGTTGCCAATATTACATCCCTGATTCTCAAGTCGTCTATCAATAATCCTGTATCATCAATTACATATATAACATCAATTGTTTCACTATTTCTTGCATATCTTCTTAATGTTGCAAATACTTCTTCAACAGTGTTATGCGCATATACATACACATAATCTGGCGTCATTAGTCTACCAACACTGTCCTCTGGATATCCCAATAACGAAAGGGTGATTTTTCTTTCCTCTGGATCTAATAATTTTATTAAATCTCTAATAGCAGCTTTGGGCAGTTCTTCTAAAAAGTCTGTTCGGTCATCTGCGGGTAATTCATTTAATAATTCAGCCGTTTTTGAAGAGGGCAATTCTTTTACAATGTCTTTTTGTTGTGATATGTCCAGAATCTTAAATACACTTGCAGCCCTATGAATAGCCATATTGGCAATTATCCTGGCTTCGTATTCAGGATATTCATTGATCAAGTCGGCTACATCACTAATGTTCTGGTCATTCAGAAATTCCCTGATAGCTAGTTTATCATCCTGAGTAATGAGTAAATCAAATTGTTCAAATAAGTTGGGTTGTTCTAATTCTAGTGACATAGTAACAAAATTAACTACATTTTTTTAAAGAAAATCATAGCTAATAATGCCCTTATTGATTCCCAGATACCTTCCTGCTTTGCAGATTTTTATCAAGTATTTGGTTATTTTTTTTAACTTTAGTAAGATGAACATACAAAAAAGAATTAACCCTATATTGATTTGGGTTGGACTTATTATCATTATTCTAGTCATTGGTACAACTGGTTTTGTAGTTATAGAAGACTATCCGTTTTTTGATGCGTTTTACATGACTATAACTACCATTTCAACCATTGGTTACGGTGAGATTCATCCACTATCATTTGCAGGTAGAATATTCAATATTATTCTCATCATTTTTTCATTCTCAACATTTACTTATGCGTTGGCCAAATTAACTCAATTAATAGCCAGCGGAGAGCTGAATCGATATTTTAAAAACAAAAAACTTATGCAAGAAATTAAATTAATGGATCAGCATGTAATTATATGTGGATTTGGTAGAAATGGTCAACAAGCTGCTAAAACATTAAAAGGACATAAAGAAAAATTTGTAGTGATTGATCAGTCGGATGAGCATATCGACAGTTTTTTACATGAAGATCCTTCACTGTTATATATTAAGGGTGATGCAACTGATGATGCAGTATTGCTAAAGGCCGGAATTAGTAAGGCACGTTGTTTAATTTCAGCCTTGCCAACCGATGCGGATAATGTTTTTATTGTACTCTCGGCCAAGTATTTAAACCCCCAATTACATATTATTAGTCGCGCTTCATTTAGCAACTCTGTTATCAAACTGAAGAAAGCTGGTGCAGACAATGTGATTATGCCTGATAGAATTGGAGGTACACATATGGCAACTTTGGTGAGTAAGCCAGATGTTGTAGAATTTATAGACTACCTGAGCGGAGAAGAGGGGGAAAGTATTAATATTGAATCAGTAGGATATGAAAAACTACCTCCAGAAATAAGAAATAAAAGTTTATCAGTAATTATGGATTGGAAAAAGACTGGTGTTAATTGTATTGGTGTTAAAGATGAGGATGGTAAGTTTATAATTAATCCACCTGGTTCTATCATCATTAAAGAAGGAATGAAAGTGATTGTTTTAGGTAATAAGAACCAGATTTATGATATGAAGCACAATGTAGAAGGGGAATAATGTTGCTTTCTGTATTATATATTGATCAAACTTCAACAAAAGGTCGTGGCGTTTTTACTGCTGCTGAAATCCCTGCAAATACCACAATCGAAATTGCTCCAGTATTAATATTAAATGAAGCAGATCGGTTATTGGTTGAACAAACAATGTTGTACAATTACATTTTTGAATGGGGCGATGGAGGAAAGCTGGCCGCAGTTGCATTGGGTTATGTTTCTATTTACAATCATGCCATTGATTATAATTGTACTTATGAAATGGATTTTGATGCATTGACCATTACAATAAAAACTGTAAGAGCCATTATACAAGGAGAAGAACTGTTTATTAATTATAATCCTATAGGAGAAGAACAAGCACCCGTTTGGTTTGAATTGGGATAATGATTTGTTATAAAACATAACAATTGCTTAATAATGACTTAATAACTAAACCCTTCAACTTTGTATAAAATTTTGTATTGTCATTTCAGCATTTACTTAAAGCAAGCGAATTCGGTAAACATTTTGAATGGGGCGTGGCCATTTCTGCATTACAAAATGAAGGTGCGTATTTAGCTGATGGCAAAGGGTTATCCAATTGGGATGTATTTGCAAGAAGAGCGGGTAAAATTAAGGGCGGAGCAAAACCTTCTATTGCCAACGATTTTTATTATCGATTTAAAGATGATCTAATGCTGGTAAAAGCATTAGGCTTTAAAGTGTTTCGCTTTTCCATTGCTTGGAGTAGAATCTTACCTGAAGGAACGGGCAGAATTAATAAAGAGGGCATCGCATTTTACCATAGACTGATCGATGAATGTTTGTTATTGGGCCTCACACCCTATATCACCATATATCATTGGGACTTACCTCATGAGTTAGAAAAAGAAGGGGGTTGGGCTAGTCATCAAATGCTCAAATGGTTTTCTCGATTCACCAAAATTTGTGCAGAAGAATATGGAGGGAAAGTAAAGAATTGGATTATTTTAAATGAACCTATGGGCTTCACTTCTTTAGGATATATGCTTGGAAAACACGCTCCAGGAAAAACCAGTTTAAGTCTTTTTATGTCGGCCATTCATAATGCAGCGCTTTGCACTGCTGAAGGAGGAAGGATTATAAGGGCTGAAGTGAGTAATGCACATATTGGAACTTGTTTTTCATGCAGTGAAGTAATGCCTTATAAAGATTCTACCCTCGATATTGCTGCAGCTAAGAGAGCTGATATATTATTAAATAGATTATTTGTTGAACCTGTTTTAGGAAGAGGCTATCCTGAAGATCCTCAGTTTTCATTTTTAGAAAAATTGCATTTGCATACAAAGGCATGGAAATACAAAGAGCGTATGCAGTTCAACTTTGATTTTATCGGTATACAAAATTATTTTGCTTTAACTGTAAAGCACAATCCCTTAATACCCTATTTAAGTGCTTCTGAAGTAAAAGCTGCATCCCGAAAAGTTCCTCATACTGCAATGGGATGGGAAATCAATGCAGATAGCTTTTATAGGATGATCAAAAGGTTTTGGCATTATGGAAGCATCAAAGAAATTATTATAACAGAGGGCGGAGCGGCTTTTAAAGATGTTTTGCATAAAGGAAGGGTAGCAGACGATCAACGGACTGATTATTTCAAGAAATATATAGCCGCCGCATTAAGGGCAAAAAAAGAAGGAGTCAATCTAAGTGGATATTTTGCTTGGACCCTAACTGATAATTTTGAATGGTCTGAAGGGTTTGAAGCGAAGTTTGGTCTTACCCATGTAGATATCGATACTCAAACTCGAACCATTAAAGATTCTGGATATTGGTTCAGGGATTTCTTAAAAACCTGAGATCATTTCGTTAAGTTTGGGAGTATAAACTACTGCTATGCGAAAATTAGGTTTGGCTTCAATGTTTTTTTGCTTTTTTTCATTTGTTCAATCTCAAACTTTTTTAATTCCTGGTAACACTGGATATGCTGTTCCTGCAGAAGCATATAGGGATAATTTGTTTTCAAGCGAAAATGGTTTGCAAAATTGGATCAATACAAAGCAGCAAGTCAACTATTTTTTTCATATTAGTAATCCGGGTATTTTAACTATAAAGATCAATGCCAAAAATGCATTTTCCGGATCAATTGTCAACCTGTCAATTATTGGAAAAGATTTTAAAATAGCAATACCCAAATCAAGCACGTATAAATTATTGAATGCAGGGTCAGTTTTCATTAAAGACACTGGATTTTATCAAATCAGTATTTCTGGAACCAAACAAACTAATAATACTATTGCAGATATTCAATCAATCAAATTGGCGGGTACTGCTGCAAAAGGAATTCATGCCAACCAGAAGCCAAGAAGAAATGCTGCTTCTGTTCATTTAAAATATCCTCTAGAAGATAGTATTAAAGCCACTACTTTTTACAATGAAATTACGGTTCCCATTGGAGCTGATATTGTTCATAGCTATTATATGGCCTGCGGTTTTTCAAGAGGCTATTTTGGTATTCAGGTAAATAGTGAATCAGAAAGAAGGATTATTTTTTCTGTTTGGGATGCTGGTAAAGAAGCAGTTGATAGAAGTAAAGTGGCTGATTCTAACAAAGTACAATTATTAGCAAAAGGCGATAATGTATTTGCAGATGGGTTTGGTAATGAAGGCACTGGTGGCCATAGTCATTTGGTATACAACTGGAAAGCTGGAGAAAAATATCAATTAATGGTTACTGCATTGCCAGATAGCACTTCTTCTTCTACTATTTATACAGGTTATTTTTTGATGCCTGAATTGCAAAAGTGGAAATTGATTGCCAGTTTTAAGGCGCCTCACGATGGAGAAACATTGAGAAAACTATATTCATTCAATGAAAATTTTGTTGGATTAAATGGTCAGTTAGAAAGAAAAGCCTTTTTTGGAAATCAATGGATTCAACAGGAGAATGGTAGATGGATGGAACTCACAAAAGCCAATTTCTCCTATGATGCAACTGGAAGAGCAAGGGATAGAATTGATTATGGAGGAGGAGTGGAGAACGGACAATTTTATTTAAGGAATGGAGGCTTTAAAGAATCAAATGCACAACCGGGTGATCTGTTTGAAAGAACAGCAACTAAACAAAGACCAGTTATTGATTGGTTTAAAAATGCAGATTCTTTAGCTCAATCGGTTAAGGACAATGAGCTTATTCAAGAATATATTAAAAAAACGAATTGGAAACCCACAGGTTCTAAAGAAGGAGTATATTATGAAATATTAAAAGAGGGGTCTGGTGCAATTGTAAAAGTTACAGACACTGTTACAGTTCATTATAAAGGAAGTTTACTATCTGACGGCTCTGTTTTTGATCAAACAAAAGAAAAGCCAGCAACATTTCCATTAAGCAGGTTAATCAAAGGTTGGCAAATTGGAGTTCCTATGTGTAAAGTGGGAGGAACAGTAAGAATTGTGATCCCATCAGCAATGGGATATACTATTAGAAGCAGAAGCAAATTGATTCCGCCGAATAGTGTACTTCTATTTGATATAGAAGTTATAGGAATTAAGAATTAAGAATTAAGAATTAAGAAAGAAGAAAGATGAGAGATGAATAAAGAGATATGAATTAGGAGTAATTAAGTATATTTAATTTTTAAATCAATGAATATGAAAAAAGGCTTTTTATTATTAGTTTCATCCATTTTATTGCTTCAACTCCAAGCGCAAAAGCAATCTACTCCAACCCCAACAATACCGGAGCTTGTTCCAGCAGGGGTAACAACTACAACTACTAAAAATTCAGTTACTATAGGGGGTAAAAAAATAGATTATACTACTAATACAGGGTATCTTTTTTTAAAAAATGATACGGGTAAAACCATTGCAAAAGTGTTTTTTACTTATTACAAAAAAGATGGGGAAGAGTCTGGAAAAAGGCCATTGACATTTACATTTAACGGTGGACCTGGTTCTTCTTCTGTTTGGTTGCATATGGGAGGTTTAGGACCAAAAAGAGTTGTCTTGAATGACGAAGGTGTTTCTGTTGGCCCTCCTTATCAATACATCAATAATGAGTATAGCTGGTTAGATAAAACAGATTTGGTATTTATAGATCCAGTTTCTACAGGGTATAGTAGAGCTGCACCTGGTGAATCTCCTAAACAATTTCATGGTTATGTTGAAGATATTTCATCAATGGGCTCATTTATTCGTCATTTCTTAGCACGCTATGAAAGATGGGGCTCTCCAAAATTCTTAGCCGGTGAAAGTTATGGAACTACAAGAGCAGCTGGCTTATCTAAATTTTTACAAGATCGTTATCGAATTTATCTCAATGGGATCTTTCTTATTTCAGCTGTCTTGAATTTTGGGACCAATGATTATTATGTTGGAAATGATCTCCCTAGGGCTTTATACATTCCTTCTTATACGGCTGCTGCCTGGTATCATAAAAAATTAGCACCTGCTTTACAAGCCGATTTACAAAAAGCGTTGAAAGAATCCGAAGAATTTGCATTGGGTGCATATGCTACCGCATTACTTAAAGGTGGATGGATGTCTGTTGCAGAAAAAGAAGCGGTTGCAGAAAAAATGAGTTACTACACAGGCCTATCTAAAGAGTATATTTTGCAAAGCAATTTAAGGGTAGAAGAAAATAAATTCTACAAAGAATTAAGAAGAAAAGATGGTTTAACCATTGGTAGGTTAGATGCCCGTTTTACTGGAAGAGATATTGATGATGTTGGGGAGAGCAATAGCTTTGATCCTTCATTTTCAAATATTGACGGCCCATTCACTGCAACCATTAACGATTATTTTCAAAAAGATTTGAATTTTAAAGAAGAAGCGGGATACAATATTTTTGGCGACGTTGGTCCTTGGAATTACAACAATGTTCAAAATCAATTTCTAAATGTTGCAGAAAGTTTAAGAGATGCAATGGCTAAGAATCCTGCGTTAAAAGTGTATGTAGGATTTGGATATTATGATTTTGCAACACCTTATTTTACTGCTAAATATGACATTGAGCATATGTTTTTAAGACCAGAACAAAGAAAGAATGTGCATTCTTATTTTTATGAATCTGGGCATATGTATTATATACATAAACCATCTTTAATCAAGTTTAAAAAAGATGTAGATGATTTCTTTGAATTGAGTAAGGGAAATTAGTTTAGTTTTTTCTTTGATTGCTCTTTTTTTGAGTTGAAGGGCTTTTGATTAAAATTTAGGATGAATGAAGAGTCATCTGATGGTCTTACAAGTGGAATATCCTTGTTTTGCTGAATAGGAGGATATCCCATGATAGCTAATCTCCTTAGACTTGAAGATGACATGCCAAGGCTGGCTCTGTTGGCTGAATCGGGGATTAATACAATCATTTTGTCTAGTTCAGATTCATACATATCGAATCCTAGTTTATTATTACCCTTCAACTTCAATTTTAAGTGTAGGTCATTGTTTTTTAATGAATTGGGCATGTTGCCATCCAGAAAATTTGGTTGTTGTAAAGTATCTCTCTTGATTTGATCCAATGTAACAATTGGTTTTGTTTGGGCAACTCCCAATTTTGTGAGAAAGCATACCAAAAACAATAGAATAGAGTGTTTCATTGTGTGAATTTAATATTTACTTATAATTATACAAATTGCAATGCGTTAAATATTGTTAAATTTGCGCTATGAAAGTGGCTATTTTACTCCAATCATTTTTACAGGATATTTGGAATTGGGTAAACCATTATGATCAGGCTTTATTTCTACAAATCAATACTGTTTGGACCAATCCTACCCTTGATTCAGTATATCCATGGTATAGAGAAGGAAGTACATGGTATCCATTGTATTTGTTCTTAATCGTTTTTAGTTTGCTCAATTTTAAACAGAAAGCCTCTTCTTGGATATTGTTTGTTGTGGCAACCTTGGTTTTAACGGATCAATTGAGTAGTTCATGGATCAAACCTTTTTTTGAAAGACCCAGGCCATGTAGAGATCCTTTTTTAATGAGTCAGGTTAGATTGTTGCTCAATGGTTGTTCAGGAGGATATAGTTTCACTTCTTCTCATGCCACCAATCATTTTGGTTTTGCAGTTTTTGTGTATTGTACTTTGGGTCATTTGATTGGAAAGTGGAAATATGTATTATTAGTTTGGGCAGCAAGTATTTGTTATGGCCAGATATATGTTGGAGTTCATTACCCATTAGATGTTATTGGTGGTGCGCTATTAGGAACTTTAATTGGATGGATAATGAGTCAATTCTATAAAAGTAAAATAGGTGTCATTCAATATGATCTCCAGTAAGCAATTTTATTCTGTCATTTTTTTATGCATTTCCACTTATTTGCTGGGAATGTTTTTAATTCCTTTAATGGATGTAGATGCTGCTCAATATGCCTCTATTAGTAGAGAAATGCTTGCGAGAAATAGTTTTTTACAGGTATTCGACCTTGGTAAGGATTATTTAGATAAACCGCCAATGTTGTTTTGGTTGTCTGCATTGAGTATGAAAATATTGGGCGTTTATGATTGGTCTTATAGACTTCCTTCTATTTTGTTAATGATAATAGCTATTTATGCAACTTATCAGTTAGCTATTTTATATTATGAAAAAACGGTGGCACAATTAAGTGCAATGGTATTGGCGAGTTTACAAGCATTGTTTTTAATGTCGCATGATGTTAGAACAGATACCATGTTAATGAGTTGGGTTATTTTAAGCATATGGCAACTGGCTAAATGGTATCAATTGAATAGATGGACCAATTTCTTTTTAGCATTTATTTTTATTGGTTGTGGAATGATGACCAAAGGCCCAATTGCACTGATGGTACCGGGTTTTGCATTTCTAAGTCATTTTTTGGTACAAAGAAATTGGAAGCAACTGTTTAGGTGGGAATATTTGCTGGGTGTGATTGTTATAGCCCTTATGCTTATTCCAATGAGTATTGGTTTGTATCAACAATTCGATTTGCATCCAGGGAAATTAATCAATAATGTCCCTATAAAATCTGGTTTGCGTTTTTACTATTGGACACAAAGTTTTGGAAGATATACAGGAGAGAATGTTTATCACGAAATGAGTTATTTCAGCTTTCTGTTAGAAAATATGCTCTGGAGTTTTTTGCCTTGGATTGTATTTTTTCTGTTGGGAATAATTTTTAGTATAAGAGAATTAATTATTCAAAAATTTGTAATTAGATCAGACCAAGAATTTATCACTACTGGAGGTTTTTTATTAACCTATTGTATTTTGGCAAAGAGCCAGGCGCAGTTACCTCATTATATTTTTGTAGTGTTTCCATTAGCGGCTATAACAACAGCTCGAATTTTATATGGTTTATTTTTTACCGATCGATTGCTGTCTTGGAGAAAACCATTACAGTTTTTTCATTTGGTGATTTTTGCCTTATTGTGGATTGCATTAATCGGATTGATGTTTATCCCATTTCCAGAAATTCCTTTATTTGTAAAAATTTTAAGCATCATTGGTTTTCTGGTATTTACCATTTTAATTTTCAATCAATTAAAGAACTTTCCGAAAATAATTGCATTAGGCCTCTATACAGTTATTGGAGTAAATGTTTTTTTAAGTACCGCATTTTATCCGAATCTGCTCAAATTTCAAATGGGCAATGACGCCAATGCATTCATTAACAAAAATGCCATTGATCAAAACTTGGTTTATCTATATGGTATCAACAATAGTAATGCGCTGCATTTTTATGGAAAACATATTTTTGTTAATTTATCTTCTACAAAAGCTTTTGAATCGAATCAAATAATTCTTACTGAAAAAGACAGCACTCAGTTCTTTAAAACCATCTTCCCATCAAGTAAAGTGATTCATGAAGGAAATCAATATCCGGTTTCAGTTTTAACGGGTTCATTTCTAGATCCATCTACCAGAATGAAGGAAATGCCCCGATATGTGATGATTGATCTGGACGGCAAACCATAGAGTCCTCATTTTTACCTATTTTTACAAGAATGACAGAGGTTTTAATCATTTTATTTCTAGTTGTATTGAATGGACTGTTTTCCATGGCAGAAATAGCCCTGGTGTCTGCAAGAAAATCTAGACTAGAAGCACAGGCAGCTAAAGGAGACGATGAAGCTGCAAAAGCATTGAGTTTAGCCAATCATCCAGATACCTTTTTATCAACTGTTCAAATAGGCATTACGTTAATTGGCATTTTAACGGGTATTTATTCCGGAGATAGTTTTAAGCAACCCTTAACCGATTGGCTTCATCAATTTAGTTTTACAGCTAAGTATAGTAGTACCATTGCCACCACCATTATTGTAATTGTAATTACCTATTTGTCGTTGGTGTTGGGAGAGTTAGTTCCCAAAAGAATTGGATTAAGTGATCCGGAAGGAATTGCAAAATCTGTTGCTAGGCCAATGCGGTTTTTAAGTTGGCTTACATTTCCGATTATTTGGTTATTGAGTAAATCTTCCCACTTGATCGTTCGATTATTAAATATCAAGACCAATGAAAGTCAGGTAACCGAAGAAGAAATAAAAGCCATTATTAGTGAAGGAACAGAGCAGGGAACAATCGAAGAAGCGGAGCAAGAAATTATTGAAAGGGTATTTCATTTGAGTGATAGAAATATTACTTCATTAATGACCCATCGAACAGATATTGAATGGATTGACGGGAATAAAAAAATCCATGCTATCAGAGAAGAGTTAAAAGATTTGATACATTCGGTTTATCCTGTTTGCGAAGAAGATATTGATCATATAAAAGGAGTAGTGTCCATTAAAGATTTATTTTCTGCCAATGGAGATGATTCAGTGTTTTCAATAATGAAAGAAGCCATGTATGTGCCTGAAAACAACAGTGCATACCAGGTATTGGAGAAATTCAAGCAAACCAAAATACATCAATGTTTTATTGTAGATGAATATGGCTCTGTTCAAGGGTTAATGACACTCAATGATATTCTGGAAGCCATTGTAGGAGATATACCACAAGAAGAAGATGAAGATTATGAGATCATTCGCAGAGAAGACGGATCCTTTTTAGTAGATGCTCAAATTCCTTTTTATGATTTCCTAAGTCATTTTGATAAAACAGAATGGATGGAAAAATGGGAACAAGATTTTAATACTTTAGCAGGCTTTATCATTCACCATCTAGAACGAATTCCACGAACTGGCGACATTTTAAAATGGGAGTCATTCCAGTTTGAAATTGTAGATATGGACAATAATCGTGTAGATAAAGTATTGGTAACTACATCAGAGCCAATTATCGATGAAGAAGATTAAAACTGAAAACTGGTTATTCTATCAGGGTTCTCTAGTTTGTAACTTTTTTCTTTTCCCATGCTCTTGACATGAAAAATATTGGTTTGCGATTTTTCAAAATCGTATAAAAAATTACAATCGATATCTATTTTTTTAAATTCTTTTATTCCTTCTATTTCAAAATAAGCCCAAGTGCTTTCTTTAATAATTTCATAGCCAACATATTTGACATTTACTGTTTGCCCATTAATTTTTAAATGAAGCGTCTTGCCTATATATGCAGTGATGAGTTTGTCAATAATGGTTTTATCTGATGGTTGAATGATATCTATTTTTGCAGTCGTATTTTTTTGAATTGTTTTTTCCAGATCGTCTGTATAAACGCGAATACTAATTTCCACAGTAGCGTCTTTGGCATTGTGATTAAAATCTATAACAGAAACAAAAAAAGGGTGATATATTGCCATTGTTGCAGTAATCAACCATTGAACCAAGATATTTGCCATTCAACAAAGTATTTGTTAGAATACAAATGTCGTATTTAATTTAACTACTTAATTATGAATGATTTTGGGCTTTATTTTCAAATTGGCTTCCATCATATTGCCGATATAAGGGGGATTGATCATATCCTTTTTATTGCTGCCTTATGTATAAGGTACCAGTTTTCGGATTGGAGAAAACTATTGGTATTAGTGACTGCTTTTACCATTGGACATTCCATTACGCTGGCCTTGAGTGTTTTTAATATACTTGATTATCCAATGCGTTGGATAGAATTTTTGATTCCAGTTACAATCGTGTTAACTGCAATTAGCAATGTATTTGTAAAGAAATTTGTATTTAAGGCCAAATTTCCCCTGATCTATTTCTTAGCCCTGTTATTTGGACTGATACATGGATTGGGATTTAGCAATTACCTCAAAAGCCTTTTAGGAAAAGGGGAGTCGGTAATTGGACAATTATTGGCCTTTAATCTAGGGCTCGAAGCCGGACAAATCTTAATTGTATTGATAATTTTATTGATAACCCTTATATTCGTAAACCTTTTTAAAGTGAATAGAAGAGAGTATTTGTTGTTTATTTCAGCAATTACATTCGCCCTGGCTTTACAAATGGCATTTGAAAGATTACCTATACATATATAAACCAAAACAACATGCAGAAAATTTTACTGGTGGCTTTGTTTTTTAGTCTTAGTCTGGGCCTGCAAGCACAGAATATCATGAACAATCCAACCTCTAACCATGGTAACAAATTCGAAGAATTGGGTACCATTTTACCAACACCCAATGAGTACAGAACTGCGAGTGGTGCGCCAGGACCAAAATATTGGCAACAGCGTGCAGATTATGTGATCAAATGTGAATTAGATGAAGCCAACCTGAAATTAAAAGGAGCTGAAACAGTCACTTATTTCAACAATTCTCCAGACGTATTAACTTATATCTGGTTGCAATTAGATGAAAATGAACATAGCTCTATCAACAATGCCAATTATCAGGATGCTTCAGGCATGGGAAGAGGCTTTTCTAGTGCTCAATTAGACCAGATGGCCAATAGTAAAGTAGATAATGGCAACGGACATATTATATCCAAATTGACTGATGCTACTGGCAAGGCTTTAAAATACACCATCAATAAAACAATGATGCGCATTGATTTGCCTACTGCTTTAAAACCAGGTCAAAAATTTGTTTTCAATATCGATTGGAGTTATAAAATTACCAATCGTATGACTGTTGGAGGAAGAGGTGGTTATGAAACTTTAGAAGACGGCAACAACCTATTCACAATGGCTCAGTGGTTTCCAAGATTATGTGTGTATAGCGATTTTCAAGGCTGGCAGAATCGTCAGTTTACTGGTAGAGGAGAGTTCGCTTTGGCTTTCGGAAATTATGATGTTACTATAACATTACCTGCAGACCATATTGTTTTAAGTACTGGAGTTTGTCAGAACTATGCACAGGTATTAAGTCCAGCACAAATGGCTCGCTGGAATCAGGCGCAAAATGCAAAAGAACCTGTAGAAATTGCCACTTTAGAAGAAGCAAATAAAGCAGAAAAAACCAAAAGTACTCAAAAGAAAACATGGGTGTATAAGGCAGAAAATGTGCGTGATTTTGCGTGGACATCTAGCCGCAGATACATCTGGGATGCAATGCCTGCTTATGTAGAAGGAAAGAAGATCATGTGTATGAGTGGTTATCCAAAAGAAGCTTATGGTTTGTATCGTAAGTTTTCTACTAAAGCTGTAGCCCATACCATTAAATCTTATTCTAAATTCTCTATTCCTTATCCTTATCCAGTTGCTCAAAGTATTGAGGCATCAAATGGAATGGAATATCCAATGATTTGTTTTAACAATGGTAGAACCAATAAAGATGGCTCTTACAGTGAGAACACCAAGTACAGTATGTTGGGTGTAATCATACATGAAGTAGGGCATAATTTCTTCCCTATGATTGTAAACAGCGATGAGCGTCAATGGAGTTGGATGGATGAAGGCTTGAATAGCTTTGTTCAATATTTAACTGAAGAATTATTCGATAACAAATATCCTACACGTGGTGGACCAGCTTGGACAATTACCAATTATATGAAGTTGCCTAAAGAGCAATTAGAGCCAATAATGACCAATAGTGAGAATATTATCAATTTTGGTCCTAATGCATATACCAAGCCTGCAACAGGGTTAAATATTTTGCGCGAAACCATCATGGGAAGAGAATTATTTGATTATGCTTTTCGTGAATATGCAAGAAGATGGGCTTTTAAACATCCAACACCTGCTGATCTATTCCGTACAATGGAAGATGCCAGTGCAGAAGACTTAGACTGGTTTTGGAGAGGATGGTTCTATGGAATTGAGCCTTGCGATATTGCAATTGACACTGTGAAATATGCTGTTGTTGATATGGCTGCTGCAACTGCTGCTTCTAATGATGGAGCAGGTAGAGGACAATTTGGTGGAGCTCCTGCTGGAGGCGGGTTAGCCAAGCCAATGTTTAGTGGTGCTGCAGCATTTGATGATATTTCTAAAGTTAGAAACAGAGCTGATAAAAACATTCAATTCTTAGTAGATGTAGACACTACTTTACGTGATTTTTATTGGAGATATACTCGTGGTTTTGAGCCTTATGATTCAACCGTAAAAGTTGCTCCTGCAAGTTTTCCTGCACCAGAACAATTAAGTGTAGAAGAAAAAGCTAAATACAAAGATGTAAATATGTATGAAGTAAGTTTCTCTAATAAAGGTGGATTAGTAATGCCAATTATTCTAGAATTTACTTTTGAAGATGGAACCAAGCAAGTGGAGAAAATTCCAGCTCAGATTTGGAGAAAGAATGAATTGAAAGTAACTAAGTTATTTATGACCAATAAGAAAGCGGTTAAGATTCAACTAGATCCAATGAGAGAAACTGCTGATATCAACGAGGCTAATAATAGCTGGCCAAAAAATGGTACTATGGAGCCAAGTAAATTCAGTTTGTTCAAAGCAGGTGCTGCAAGAGGCCGTGGCCAGTCATCTGGAACCAATCCAATGCAGAATGCAATGCAAAAAATGAAGTAATATTTTTATTAAGTTAATCAAATGCCACTTGTAGTAATACGAGTGGCATTTTGTATTTTAGCATATGATGAAAAAAACAGTATTGGTTTTCTTGATAATCATTTGGTCTCTCCATGCATTTGCTTCTATCGATACTGTATTGGTATACAGCAGATCAATGAATAAAAGCATTAAAGCTTTGGTGTTAAAACCAGCTACCTATTCAAAGGATAAACCATTGCCTGTTGTTTATCTATTGCATGGACATGGTGCTAACTATATGCAGTGGCTGAATAATGCTCCATCTCTAGTTGAACAAGGAAATGAAATGAATTCCATTTTGGTTTTACCGGATGGAGGATTGAATAGTTGGTATTTCGATAGTCCAATTAATTCAACAATTCGTTATGAGTCGTTTATAGTGAAAGAATTGGTGCCATTTATTGATTCTGCTTACGCTACCAAAAAGGATAAAAATTTTAGGGCAATAACAGGATTGAGTATGGGTGGGCATGGTGCTTTTTATGTCGCCATGCGCAATCAATCTGTTTTTGGAAGTGCTGGCAGTATTTGTGGAGGACTAGATATTCGCCCATTCCCCAATAATTGGCAAATCAATCAATTGATAGGTTCGATTCAAGAATTCCCAGAGAATTGGGAGAAGTATACAGTTATCAATCTGATTGATTCTATAGATGTTTCCAAATTAAACCTGATTTTTGATTGTGGGTTATCCGATTTTTTCTTGAATGTAAACAGAGCTATGCATCAAAAATTATTGGATAAGAAAATTCCTCATGATTATACGGAAAGGCCAGGCAATCATAATGCTGCCTATTGGGGGAATAGTATCGATTTTCAATTATTGTATTTCAATAAAGTTTTTAAGAAGCAAGCTTCTCCACTTTAAGTATCATCACTACATTATAATCTATATCGCAATTGCTGATAAATAATTCAGTGAAACGAATATTGGGTACTTCTTTTAATCTGTTAAGCATAAACTCGTATCCCATATTGGCATGTACATGATAAGGATTCATGGCTAAGCCAATTTTTTTACAATAGACTTCATATTTGGGCTGATCTGGAAATACCAAGATTAAAGTACCATTGCTTTTAAGAATTCTGATGAACTTTTTTAATGCATCAGTAGTGTCTGTAAAGTCTTCAATTAAATGGCTGGTATATACATAATCATAAGTATTGTCTTCAACTGGAATCTCGCCATTGATTACATCACAACCAATATCCACTTTATCTTTCCCGGCAAAAGCATAAGGTTGAGGGAAATCAATTCCATCACAATTACTTTTTACTACCTTATCTCCACCAAAACCAATATCACAACCTTTGCCGATGCAGTAGGGTAGAACCCATCGTCTTACTTTGGATGTTTCAGAAGGGTGTTGAAATTTAATGCCAAACCACTTACTTAAACTCCCTTTTATTTTTCTGTCTACTATATAATGATATAATTGCATGTTGTTTAATTAATGGTTTAATAATCCTTTTAATGCATCAATTCGAAATTGAATGACTGGCCACATTTTTGCAGGTCTTCCTTGAAATAGGTAACCAATTGCTAAAACAATAGCACCTCCAAATTTATACAAGTATTCAATCAATTTTTTGATAAAAGCCCAATCACTAATTGCTTTTGTTCTTACTCTTTCTCCTCTGCCAATACCACTGGCAACTCTGTACATGTATTCTGGACTTAGTTTTTTTGTTTCTACAATATGTTCTACAATCACCGATGGGTCATAATAAATTATTCTTCCCAAAGCTTTTAACTTTAAAAAGAATTCTTTTCCTTCACCTCCAATTCGCAAAGTGCCTTGTACACCAGGAAGTGCCGTATTGAATCCGTTGACTGAATCAAAATCTGTTTTGCGAATGATCATATTAGATTCTAATGGATATTTATTAGGACTAAAGACCGTAATTTGCTTGCTGTAATCAAAATTGCCCACCAATGAAGACACAAAATGGCTCATCCAATCAGGTTCTGATGGAATATATCTTGGTATAATTCTTCCCCCTAATCCACCAGCATCTTTATATTGGTTAAAAAAAGAAATGATTCTTTCGAGATAATCTTTATTGGCAACTGCATCGTCATCCATAAAACAAAGTAAAGGGGCAATTGCTATGGCGGCTCCAGTGTTTCTGGCAAAAGAAGCACCTTGCCTTAATTCTTTCAAATAGTAAAAATGACCGTCTGGATGTGTTGTAATATATGCATTGCAAACTGCTTCAGTTTGGTCTGTAGAATTATTGTCTACGATGATTACTTCAAATTGATCTTTTGGCAATGATTGCTGATACAAACTATCCATTGCTTCGCCAATATAATCGGCTCGGTTATAAGTACAAATAACAATTGATATGGCAGGGCTTGTTGAATTCATTAATGCAAAGATAAAATGGATTCTTTAACAATATTGTTCCAGCTAAAATAGGCGTAAAATGAGTCTGGCGTTTGAAACACTGTATTGATATCAATGGCCATCATGGCTTCTGCGAAAGCGCTCCAGTTATAGTTTTCAATTAATTGCAATTGATTTCCCAATAGTTTTTGGTTAAAACCTACCCCCGATTTTTTACAAGAAATCACTTGTTGTCCGTTTGCCAATGCTTCTACTATTTTGGTTTTAATGCCTGTTCCAAGTGTAACCGGACAAATAAAACAATCTGTTCCTTGATAGTATTTATTAATGTCTTCTACATATCCTTTAAATATGATTTGAGGTTTCTGTAATAACAATTTTTCCCAATCTGGTGTTATTCGGTTACCACAAATAAAAATTCGGTAGGGTTGATTAAATTGATCCAGTCTATTCAGTAATTCTTGAACTATTATATAAAGTGCATCCGTATTTGGTAAATAATCCAATGTGCCATTGAAAAAAAATAATTTTGTTTTGGTTGGCAAATGGTGTTCTTGCAATAATGCTTTCCTGCTTTCTTGCTTTTGATCTATATTGGGTTGCTTAACTGTTGTAGTGCCATAGGCAATGGTGCCACATTTACTTGCATCTAAATGCCAACGTTGAATAGCCAGATGTTTTTCGGCTTCAGTAATAAAAAAGCTATAATCTGCTTTGCGGTGAACCCATCCTTCATATCGATCATATAATTGCCAGCCGATTCTTTGCATGTCCTTAAATCTTAGTGCTTCTATATTGGCTGATTTAATCACAAATTGCTTCTTTGTAAAGTACCTTAATATAATACCCATCCAACCAACATAACTATGATCTATCAATATGATATCAATCCCTTTTTTTTTAATGATCTTATTCAACTTAAAAAGGTAGAATAAATTAAATAGGGAGTTCCAATGATTAAATAAAAAAGGCAGCACTACATATGGCTTATCTACTGCATCTCCATTGTTTTTAGATGCACATAACACTACTTTACAATGTTTGGCCAATTCATCATAATAGTTCACCACATATTGTTGACCCCCCATTTGTGCCGGAAATACTTTAAATGCAACAATTCCCAGAACATTTGGCTGCTGCATGATTAAGCATTATTTTTTTTGCGAAAGCCCGAGGCAATTGCCGCAAATAATAAAAGCCAAATAATTACAGAAGATCCAATTGCAGCTTTATTACCTGTATAGAATGATGCAGGTTTAAAACTGAAAACAATTTGATGCTTGCCGGAAGGAACGACTAAACCTCTTAAAACATAATTTGTTTGAAGAATAGGAGATTCTTTGCCGTCGATGGTTGCAATCCATCCTGCATCATAATAGATCTCACTAAATACTGCAAAATTGGTAGTGGTTGAATTAGATTGATAGCTTATTTCATCATTGTTATTGTTAATTAAAACAATGGAAGCTAAACTGTCTTTTGTTTTATCAATTTGAATATTGGCAATGTTTTTTTGGTCTATAACTGCCGTATCTTTTGGATTGAAAGTTGTTAAAGCATTCATTATGGCTGCAGGTCCTTTCTCAGCACGAATACCATTAACAAACCAACAAGCACCTAATGCATTACTATTCTGTTGTACCTGTGGAGCACCAGATTGTTGATCCGGGAGAATTAAATATTTTGTATTGAGCATATTCAATACAGGCAAACAATTCGGGAAACTGTATAATTGCTTTTCAATCAAATCCTGATAAATACTCAATTTAGCCGGATGGTATCCACCAACAGATTTATGGTAATAGGCTGTGAGTGCTCCTGAATTAAATGCACCTGAAATTCCTTGAGTCAAATTTAAAACACGGTAATAACCTGTGTCTTTTAAAATTTGGGTATCAGCTGCAGAAGGGGTAAAAGTACTTTCATATTCTGAAGCATCCTTGTAATTATTGCTATTGAGGTATTTATTGCTAATAGAAAATACGTCAATTAAAGAAAAAACACCGATCACTGCAATGATATACAAGGAATTGATCTTTGTTTTAATAGCGGCAAACACTGCGCCAGCTGCGACTACACAAAATAATAAACTGCGTAATAAATCACCCAAAAACAGGCTTTTTCTATCTTCTTTTAAACCATCAATAAAAGGTTTTACAGAAGCACTGATTGATTCTTTTTGAGCAGCATCAGGAATGCTATTTAATTGTTTCATCAGCATTTTGTCTCCTTCTCCAGAAAAATCAGCGCTTAAATAAAGTACTGCTGCAATAGCAAATACCCCAGCTACCACCATTAAACCCTTTTTATATTGAGCAAATAACAACTCCTTATTTTGTTCTGCAATTATTTTTTGAAGGGCTAATGAAGCCAGTACACAAAACAAAAAAGTCGGTACAACTAAGATCATACTTGGGGCACGAAATTTATCGTACATGGGTAGATACTTTAACATGGCTAGATTGAATCCATCAAAATATTTTCCCCAACTCAACATCAATGTAAATAGAATGGCGGCTCCCATCCAATAAGTATATTTTTTATCTACTAATACCAAACCAATCAATGCTAAAAAACAAATAATCGCCCCTGCATAAGGGGGGCCTGAAGTGCCAACGCCATCTATACCACCCCAATAGAATTGCAATGCACCTTGTAACTGCTGACCCAACTCCTGAGGCATTTGTTGTAATGCTTCTATGGCTTTGGATTTATCTTCAGCTATCTCTAAATTATTACTGCTCCCTCCATAGATTCTTGGGAACATCATTACCAGGGTTTCTGTTTTAAAAACACTATAGCTCAAAGCATAATCGGTACTTAGCCCAGTTTTAGTAGCGTTCGTTGTACCATCAGCTAAAGCGCTTCCTCCTCTGATGGTTCTTTTTGAATATTCATAGGTAGTTAATAGGGTAGTAGCATTGATCATGATGCCTAAGAATGCTGCGAAAAGGGCAATTCCTGCAGATTGAATCAAATGCTTGATATCCTTTTCCTGAATGCATTTGATCGCAAATCCAACACTCATGAAAAGAATAATGATTAAACTATAATAGGTTATTTGTAAGTGATTGGCACCTACAAGCAGCGCAGTAAATATGGCGGTACATGCAGCCCCCCATAAATATTTTTTTTCATAAATTAATACTAAGGAAGCGATAACTGCAGGCAAATAAGCAATGGCATTCATTTTAGTGTCATGTCCTGCTGCAATAATGATGGGGTTATATGTTGCATAAGTGTAAGCCAATGCACCAACAATGCCTATGTATGAATTAATACGCAATACTTGCGTTAAAAAATAGAAACAAATACAAGCCAGGAAGAAAACCCCAGCTGGTTTTGGAAGTCCGCCATTTAAAATATTTCCAATATAGCCAACGGATATTGGGTTATCACTGATACCTGTGATCTGATAAGCGGGCATACCACTGAAAATTCCATTGGTCCATAAAGGGAAGTGGCCGTTTTTATCTTTGTATTGAAAAGAGTTTTGAGCCATACCCTTCCATTGGGTTACGTCGTGTTGTTGTAATACTTTGCCTTCCAAAGCGGGTTTTGAATAAATCAGGGCTACAACTAAAAATATTGCAACTGCAATCAAATGGGGTAAAAGGGCTTTCCAATTAATAGATTTCATATGGTTATTTATGAGCAGCAAACCTACTGAAAAAAGGTGGAAGCTGAGCCTGAACCATTTACCTTTGAAGTATGAAATCGTTACATTTTACTGCTAGGCTGGCATTGATTTGCAATTGTTTGTTTTTACTGTGTATACTTATCCAAAGAACACATGATTTTATTCATCAAAAGGATATAAGTAATATGGTGATTATTCTTGGTTGGATGGTTGCCCCATTTTTGAATTTGGTAGTGAACATTTGGTATGGGCTATTGTTAATGTTCAGATCAACCTTTAGAATACCACTTTGGTTGGCATTATTCAATGTTCTCATCTTGATACTTCAACTTTATATTTACTTAATTTTACCAGCATGATCCATCAAATTCTAAAAGATAAACCCACCAAGCTTTTTCTAGGAATAACGGCTTTTTTTGTTGCCAATGCGCTTATTGCTGAATGTATTGGGGGTAAAATATTTTCTTTGGAAAAATTGCTTGGGTTAAATACTTCCAATTTTACACTATTTGGTCAAAGTGGGTTGGCTTTTAATTTAACCTGTGGGGTTTTATTATGGCCATTAGAATTCATTATCACCGATATAGTCAATGAATATTATGGCCCAAAAGCGGTAAGAAGAATTAGTTATACCGCCATTGTATTGATTTCCTATGCATTCATCATGTTTTATGCGGCAATGTCTATACCGCCAGCCGATTTCTGGATTGGTTCAAAAAAAGAAATAGGTATTGATAATATGCAGGTAGCATTTGGCGGAATTTTCGGCCAGGGGATGTGGATTATTCTTGGCAGTTTAACAGCATTTTTAGTGAGTCAGATTGTAGACGTAACAGTGTTTCATAAGATCAAAAAATTAACCGGCGAAAAATGGATCTGGTTAAGGGCAACTGGTTCAACCGTTGTGTCTCAATTGGTAGATAGTTTTGTGGTGTTGTTTATTGCCTTTAAAATAGGGAATGGATGGTCTTGGCAATTGGTACTGGCAATTTGTTTAGTAAACTATCTGTATAAGTTTACAATGGCAATCATTTTGACCCCATTAATTTATTTATTGGAAAAGCAGATTGAGCGTTATTTAGGAAAAGAAACTGCGCATAATATGAAGCAGGCTGCGATGGGGAAAACCAATGAATAATGATTAACCTGCCATTTGCATGGTTAGTTCATTTTCATAATTGTTCTGGCTATATTCTCCATTGGCTAGTTTCCTTTTCATTATTCCATGACTAATTATGGTTTTTGCTCCATACAAGCAATAGATAATTTGTATAGCAACAAAAAATTTGAATAAAGAAATAGCCATTCCGTTATAGTAGTTCCATTTTGTAAATGTAGAAAGTTCGCCAGCGCTATTCACCCATTCAATTTTGATTGGTAGGTTAACACTAAATATAAAAAGGATGCCTACTACATTAATTAGTGAAAAAGCAATATGTGCATATGAAATGATTTGGTTTCTCTCCTCAATTTTTCTTAATGTGGATTGAACATAAAATGGGATCCCCAAGAATAATAAGAATACAATTGTTGCAGAAAAGAAGCCTAAAAGGTAGAATACATTATTGTAATACATCATAATCACTTCGGAGTACGATGAAAAGTATGCCATACTTCCATAAAGTATAGGCACAATCCAGAGCATGTGCTCTGCACGTGATAATTTTGCTGTCATAGGGTTGACTAACGGGTACGATACAAAAATATAGTAAAAATTCAATACTAATCCTCATTTTTGTTCATATTGTTTTAAAATACAAATTGGTTGGTAGAACTTATGACACCTGAAAGAAAAAATAAAATCGAAACAGTTTTGCTAAATCGACAGCCTCATTTAGCACTGGTAATGGAGAATGTTCATGACCATCATAATATTTCAGCAGTTATGCGAACCTGCGATGCTGTTGGGATACAAGATATTTATGTGTTAAACTCTAAAATTCCCAGACACGAATATTTTGGAGTAAAAAGTAGTAGTAGCGCTGCTAAATGGTTAACTGTTCATCATTTTGATGATACTGTAAAATGTTTCCATCATTTAAGGCAGCGATATGAACATATATATGCAACTCATTTAGGAGAAAATGCACAATCCGTTTACGATATTGATTTTAGCCAAAGTGTTGCGCTTGTTTTTGGAAATGAACATGAGGGAGTAACCAAAGAAGCTGTAGCACTTTCCGACGGTTGCTTCATTATTCCACAAGTAGGAATGATACAAAGTTTAAATATTTCAGTAGCATGTGCAATTACTATCTATGAAGCGTATCGGCAAAAAAAGTTAGCTGGTCATTATGATCAAACAATGCCATTGCACCCTGCATATAATTTGCTTGCTGAACAATGGGCCAAGAAAAAAACTAAATAAGTTTTTGTTTTGCTAAGGCTGTACTTTCTTTTTGTTTTCTTTCTGCTGCATGTTTGGTGAGATAAGTGATACTAACATTCAATTCGAATCCGATCAATAATATCAATACATTGATGTAAATCAATAACATGATAATTAGTACAGTACCAATTGATCCATAAATTTTATTATAAGCAGCAAAATTATTCACCCAATAAGAAAAAATAATGGTGGTTACTAAAGTAAGTGCGGTGGCTAGCAAAGATCCAGGTGATATCAATCTCCACCTTTCTTTAACGGATGGCGCATATTTGTAAATGAATGCGATGCCATAAAAAAATAAACCCACAATGATGAACCATCTGATTGCATTAAAGTAAGGCAGGAAAGTTTTTCTTTTTATGTGAAAAATTTTTCTGATCAGCGTTGTTAATTGTTCCTGCCCGAGCATGATTAATGTAGTAGATAAGATCAACACAATGAGAATGGTAGTTAATTTAATCGCCCTCCACCTTTGATGTAAAAAGTAGACTTTATTTTCCTGTATTGATTTATCGAAAGTTCGAATAAACGCCATCATTGCATTAGAAGCATACAATACCAGTAAAATAAAACCAAATGAAAAGACCCCTACATTTCTATCCATTAAATCATCCAATAAACCTTCAATAAATTTTCTTGTTCCAGAACTTGGGCTAAGCTCTTTTATTAAGCTAAGCACCTGAAATCTCAAATCTAAAAATTCCGGGAAATAAGGGAGTATGGAGAATATGAAAAGTATCGTGGCTGGCAATGCCATGATCAGGTTGAATGAAATAGCCGCCGCCCGGTCGTTCAATCCAATTTTTTTAACCTGGTCCATAAAAAAAACCACTACATCAAATAATGGGATACCTCTGAATCCTGGTAAATATATTTCCTTGCTTTTTCGAATGACAAAAGCGATAGGGGGTAGTGTAATGATTATTTTTTCTAATCGGGTCAATGTGTTATTGATTTGCTGCTTGTTTTTTCAACATGTATGCATCTAATGCTTTTTGATATTCATTCGCATACTTATTGTGCACGGGATAATTATTGCTAAAATGATGATAGCCACTAAAATCACTTTTTGCAACAAAATAAATATAGTCTGTTTGTGGGGCATTCAATACAATATCTATTGTTTTTGGTGATGGTGTACAAATTGGGCCCGGTGGTAAACCTTTGTATTTATAAGTATTATAAGGAGAGGGGTTGGTTAAATATTTCTCATAAATTCTTGTAATGGTAAAATCATTCATAGCATATTTAATAGTCGGGCAGGCTTGTAAAGGCATCTGTTTTTTCAATCGGTTAATATAAACGCTGGCAATTTTGTATTTATCGGAATCGTAATTGGTCTCTTCTTCTACTATAGAAGCAAGCGTATATACCTGTTCAGGACTCATATTTAATAGTTGCACTTTTCGCATACGATCATTTTTCAACCAAAATGCATTGCCTTCATTGGTTAGTTTTTGAAAAATTTTGCGCAAAGAAGCGTCATAATAAAAGCTATAGGTATTAGGGATCAATTGTGTAAACAATTGAGCTGAGTTGGTTTGAAATTGTTTTAATGAGTCATTGCTATTGATATACTGTAGTACAACTAATGAATCTATAGGGAAGGTTTTGCTGATCAATCGAGCCAATTCTATATTCGTTCTCACTTTGTTTAACACCAATTTTACCTCTGCAAAACGCCCGTTTTTAAGCATTCTCATTATTTCAACAATGCTCTGGCCTTTCTTGATCTCATATTTGCCAGGCTTCATTTTATCCCATAAATTAATGGATGCCCCAGCTATTCCTAATGTAGAATTAAAACGAAGAATGCCTGCCTTTTCAAATGCATCAAGAACAGTTGATTTGTTGGTTTCTGTTATCAGTACAATTTTTGATTTCTCAGAAAATGTAGTGGCAGATCCTAAAAAAAGCCATGCAATTAATAAAATACTTGCAATAAACATTCCTAGAAAAATCAGTATTATAGAGGGTTTCTTACTGGTTTTTTGTTTTCTCTCTTTTTTCATATTGCATTGTAAAATAAATAAAAACCCCTGTCAGCCAAAGGAAGACAGGGGTTTTGTGTAATCAATAAGGAATTATTTTTGTGTTGGAGCCGGCGTTGTTGCAGGCACTGTATTAGCAGGTTGTTGTTTTACTGGTGCCGGAGCACTTGTATTGGTGTTGATTTTTTGAATGATAGAATTGTCTACACTATCAGTTCCCCCTTTTAAGAAGAAAGTAGAAAATAAAGCCAATAATGCGATAATACCAGCGAACATCCATGTTCCTTTTTCTAAAACATCTGTTGTTTGCTTGACACCCATGAATTGGTTGCCAATTCCCCCTACATTACCTGTTAAGCCGCCACCTTTTGGGTTTTGAACTAATACCATAAAACCGAGCCCTACAGCTGCAATTACAATTAGAACCAAGAAAAGAATGATCATGTTAAATACCTTTTAGTTGTTGAATTTTGGCAGCAAAATAAGCTGATTTTTCAGGATTTGAGAAACTTAATTTTATAAAGAGCTGAATTGCCTTGTCAATTTGCCCTTGTTTAACCAATACTTCCGCCATTGTTTCGGTTAATATTTCTTTGGATTCATTAGATACCAGCGCTGTTTCGGCTACTTTTTTCTCTAATTCAGGGCTTGTTCCTAAATCGGTTGGGTTGGGATGATGGTTTTTCATATCCTTTAGCCAATCGGTAAATTTCCTCAATTTTGTGGTCAATTTATCCTGAGGAATCTTACTTAGGTCTATTTGTATGCCTTGAGAAGCAAAATAATCAATGGTATGTAATTTCTCTTGCTGTGTTTCAATTTCAAGCTGAGTTTCCTTTTCAATGGGTTTTTTAAATTCGGCCAGTTGAGCAGACAATATGCTGGCAATTTTAGCGTCACTTTTAGCCTGATCAGGCAATGGGTGGTTATTTTCAGTTTGTTCACTGAAATCTTGTTCAGGTTGAAGCTCTGCAGCAGCTATTGCACTAAATACAGGCATAAATTCGATAGACTCGCTGGTTGAACTTGGTTCAATTACATTTTCGGGTATAGTTTCAATTGGCGTTGAAACAGCTATAGGTTCTACTATATCTAGGTTCTTTTCTATTTCATTGTTATTTCCGTCTATTCCCCTCATTAATCGACGTACAGTTTCTATGGTTGGTATTGTTATATCACTTGTAGGGATAGGAGCGGGGATGGATTCCTGCTCTGGCTCAGGAGTAGATATTTCAGCTGGTTGCCAATAGTTTTCTGTAGGAATGGGCTCCTTTTGTTGTTCTATATGATTTATTTGGGCTTCATAAGGATCTTCCGGGAATACCTCATTAGAATCAATCTTTGGTTCTTCTATTGGAGATGGGTTGATCATTTCATCCCATGCTTTATCTTTCTGATGAATAGATCTGAGTAAAGCAGTATCCATTTCTAGTTTTGGAGCTTCATCAATGCGTGTTTCATTGATTGAATCTAATTGAAACTGCAGCCAATTAGGGTTGCTAAAAAAAAGGGCCGTTTTTATTGCTTGGGCACTTGCCAATGGATGGTCTTCTTTTTTGAGCTTTGCTGAAAATAAGTACTGACCGGGGGAGAAAAAAGGGTATTCACTCACCAATTTCTCAATGGACTCCATTTTCAAATCATCTAGTGTTGATTTGCCGGTCAGATGCAATAAAGCTTTTTCTTGCGTAAACTTCATATTTTTTAAATATACAACTCAATTACCAGTTAGAGAAAATACGGTTAAAAATTTCATCCGTCAAGGTTCTGACCACTTCATCTAAAAGCTGGCCCTCAGCCTGTTGCAAGCTAAGATTTCCCGAATAGTCAAAACTACGGGATACATCAAATTCTTCCACTTTATTATCCAATGTTTTTTTTAATATCACATGAACGGTTACCGTTAAACGGTTAGTGCTGGCTTGCTGATTGGAAACACCTACTGTTTGACTACCATCGTAGTTAGTTATAGTGCCATTGATAATATAATGGGCATCATCATTATTGGTTCTGGTAAGTTTGGTATTGGAGGTAATTTTAACTTGAATTTTGTCCGTTAACTTGGGAGCCAATTGAGGGTTTACGTACCTTGCCCGGTTTTCGAAAAATCCAATTTTTACAGTTTTTACATCACTGGGGATCACAGCGTCTTTAAAAGAATACACTTTGCATCCAGAAAGCAACATAACTGCTATGATGGGAACAAGAAAAATAATTTTAGCAAAAAGCTTATTCATCGATATCATATTCTTTTAATTTTCTGTATAAAGTTCTTTCGCTAATTCCTAGATCTGTAGAAGCGTCTTTTCTTTTTCCTTTGTGCTTTTTCAATGCTTTGATGATCAATTCTTTTTCCTTATCCATGATGTTTAAAGATTCCTCTATTTCTTCATGTAAGTGAATTTCATCATTCGTTAAAAGTACGGGTTGACCATTCGAATTGTTTCCTTGCAATAAATTGGTATGCCCACCTGAATGCACTGATGTTATTGCATTATTTCCTAAAATAGCATCTCCATTGTCTTGATTCGTATAATCGTTCAAGATGGATTCTTTGGTGAAATTAGCAGCAGTATTTGCCAGGCTAGGGTTTTGTAATATTTCAACAAACATTTTTTTTAACTCTGTAACATCTTTTTTCATATCGAAAAAAAGTTTGTACAAAATTTCTCTTTCATTGGCAAATTCTCCAGTAGGAGTGTGGCCTGCTAAAACCGGGAATCGATTTTCTTTTTTCTCCGGTAAAAAGATGCGCATTTCTTTATTACTAACCTGCGGATTAGGGCTCAATACAGAAATTTGTTCTGCAATATTTTTCAATTCACGCACATTGCCTGGCCATTGATGATTCAATAATAATTGCTTGGCTTCTTCATCTAATTGAACAGGTGTTGTTTTGTATTTTTCTGCGAAGTCCACAACGAATTTCCTGAACAACAATAGAATATCTTCTTTACGGTCTCTTAGTGACGGAACTCTAATAGGTACGGTACTTAATCGATAGTATAAGTCTTCTCTAAAACGCCCTTTCTGTGTAAATTCCAGCAATTCTCTATTAGTAGCTGCAATTACACGAACATCTGTTTTTTGTACTTTAGAAGATCCAACTCTAATAAATTCTCCTGTTTCTAAAACACGCAATAGTCGGGCTTGAGTGCCTAGTGGCATTTCTCCAATTTCATCCATGAAAATGGTGCCACCATTCACTGTTTCAAAATACCCTTTACGGCTATCAACGGCTCCTGTAAATGAACCTTTTTCATGACCAAATAATTCAGAATCAATGGTGCCTTCTGGAATTGCTCCGCAGTTTACTGCAATAAATGGATTGTGTTTTCTGGAAGACAGTGAATGGATGATTTGAGAAAAAACTTCTTTACCTACGCCACTTTCACCTACAATCAAAACGGTCAAATCGGTAGCTGCAACTTGCACAGCTGTGTTCAGTGCATGATTCAATGCAGGTGAATTGCCTATAATCCCAAATCTGTTTTTTATACTTTGTAAATCCATACTACAATATTTTAATGGGCTTCAATAATTTCACCCAATAAGGTTGCTCTGGTGCAATTATTTATTTTCACCCATACATAAGATCCGAGTTGATGCTTGCCTTCAATTTTGGGGAATACCGTTATTTTATTTTGGCTGGTTCTGCCTTGCCAATCTTTTTCATTTTTTCTGCTACTGCTTTCAATCAACACTTTAAATGTCTTTCCAATATCGCTATGATTGCTTTTTGTAGATAAAATCCCTTGTTGGTCAATTACTTCCTGTAAACGTTTTTTCTTTATATCCAACGGAACGTCGTCTGTATATCTTTTAGCAGCCAAAGTTCCCGGACGTTCACTATAATAATACATATAGCTCATATCGTATTTACTGTATTCCATCAGACTTAATGTGTCTTGATGATCTTCATCGGTTTCAGAACAAAACCCAGTAATTAAATCGGAAGTAATGCTGCATTCTGGCATGATACTGCGAATGCGATCTATTTTAGCCATATACCATTCCCTGGTATATGTTCTATTCATCAATTGCAATATGCGGGTACTACCACTTTGAACGGGTAGGTGAATACATTTGCAAATATTTTCATATTTGGCCATTACATAAAGTACTTCATCTGTAATGTCTTTAGGATGTGAAGTGCTAAATCTTACCCATAGATCATTGCTAATTTGAGCTACTTGCTCTAGCAATTGAGCAAATGTTGTATTCAATCCTGAGGTTTCATCATTCCAATAATAACTATCTACATTCTGTCCAAGTAAAGTAATTTCTTTATAACCCTGATCAACCAAGGATTTCACTTCTTCAATAATTGATTTGCTATCTCTGCTTCTTTCTCTTCCTCTGGTAAAAGGAACCACGCAGAAACTGCACATATTATTACATCCACGCATAATTGAAACAAACGCCGTAATTCCATTTGAGTTTAAACGAATAGGAGAAATATCGCCATAGGTTTCGTCTCTGCTTAACAATACGTTAACTCCTTTTTGGCCTCCTTCTGCTTCTTTAATTAATCCGGGTAAGGTTCTATATGCATCTGGACCAATCACTAGATCAACCAGTTTTTCTTGTTCCAGCAAAGAAGATTTTAGCCTTTCAGCCATACAACCTAAAATGCCAATCAACATTCCAGGTTTGGTTCTTTTTACTTTTCTAAATTCAGTAAGTCTTTTTCTAATGGTTAACTCAGCTTTTTCTCTGATTGAACATGTATTCACTAAAACTAAATCTGCTTCTTCAAAAAATTTAGTTGAACCAAAACCTTCTGCATGTAAAATAGAAGCAACTACCTCACTATCGGCAAAATTCATTGCACAGCCATAGCTTTCTATATAGAATTTTTTACCATTTGGAAATGCCTCAAATGATCCTTCAAGTGCTTCGCCTTGGCGATTTTCATCATGTGTTTTAATCAATTCTGCTACCAATTCCATCCATTTAAAATTTGCTTTGCAAAGGTACACAAAATGTTCAATTTATGTCAGTTTGTCAGCAGGCCATTCTAAAAAATTTGCCAGTATTCCTATATTTGCACGAAAAATAGGGAGATATGTACAAAATTGTTCTATACTTAGCAATCATGTTAACTATTGGAACTTTTTCTATAGCACAGGATAATGTGGTAAATGCACTTCAAAGACAACAAAATCGAAATTTTAAAAAAGACAATGATACTTCCACTAATTGGAACTGGAAGCATGGAGGAATGATGAGTTTTAATCTTGCCCAGGGTTCATTGAGTAACTGGGCAGCTGGGGGAGATAATTTTTCTTTAACTGTAAATGGATACTTTAATTATTTTTTATTTTATAGAAAAGATCGGCATAGTTGGGATAATAATGTGGATGTCAATTTAGGGTATGTACAATCTACGAGTTTGGGAAGTAGAAAAAACGATGATCGTTATGATTTTATAAGCAAGTATGGATACAAAATGGATTCTGTGGGTAAATGGTACTTAACAGGTTTATTTAACTTTCGTTCCCAGTTTTTTGATGGGTATAATTACAATAATAATGTAATTGATTTTACTTCATCCTTTTTATCTCCGGCCTATTTTATTTTATCGGCAGGTTTTGATTATAAACCAGATACCAAGCTATCTGTTTTCATGTCTCCACTTACTTCCAGATGGATTTTAGTACTCAATCAGAAATTGTCCGATAAGGGGGTTTATGGAGTGCCTGCAGGAACTAAATCATTTAATGAAATTGGATCTTTCGTAACGGTCAATTATAATAACACAATTGCCAAAAATATTAATTATAAAGGGAGGGTAGATTTATTTTCGAATTACAAAAAGGATCCTCAAAATATTGATTTATTTATGACCAATTTGTTTTCATTTAAAATCAATAAATACTTTTCTGCTACCTATAGTTTAGATTTAATTTACGACGATGATGTCCGCTTATTTGGAATAAATAAAAATGCACCTGGGTTACAATCTAAAAGCTTAATTGGTATCGGTTTCTTAAAACAAATTGAATCTAAAAAAAGAAAATCTTAGTTAAGCTTTAACTTTCAACAGTTGCTTAACCTTGTTCGCTTTATGGGTAAGATCCTGATAACTATTATGTAAGATTGTTACATGTCCCATCTTTCTACCAGGTTTGGTTTGCTTTTTACCATATAAGTGAACAAATGCATTGTCAATCTTTAATACTTCCTCCAAACCTTCGTAGACTGCATCACCACTGAAATTATCTTCACCTATAATATTAATAATTGCTGCTGGTAGAATAGGGGTTGTATTGCCTAATGGATAACCTAGCATAATTCGCCACAACATATCAAATTGGCTGGAATGATTGGCTTCGATAGTATGATGTCCACTATTGTGCACACGAGGCGCAGTTTCGTTTACCCAAACTTCATTATTCTTATCTATAAATAATTCAACTGCAAATAAGCCCGGGCTATTCAGTGCTTTTACTAGTTTGATGGCTATGGCTTCAACCACCCAAAGCACTTTCTCTGGAATCAATGCCGGGCTAATTTGGTAATCAAGAAGGTTTAATGAAGGGTTGACCATCATTTCCGAAACAGGATAAATTGCAGTAGCGCCTTTTGAGTCCATTGCAACAATTAGGGCAATTTCTTTTTGGATGGCTACTTTTTGTTCCAGAACACTTGGAGCATCAAATGCTTTACTTAAATCTTCAAGAGAATTAATAATTTGAACACCTTTGCCATCATATCCACCTTCTCCAATTTTATGAACTGCAGGAAACAGATGATGATGCAGCCCTACTTCATTCTTGTTTTTTGTAATTGCAAATGGAGCACTTGGGATTCCATAATCTTTGTAGAATTGTTTTTGAACAATTTTGTTCTTGATAATTCTTATTGAAGCAGGGGTTGGAAAAATTTTGACACCTTCTTTTTCCAATTGATCCAATGCGTCTACATTAACTGATTCAATTTCTATCGTAATGGCATCAAGCTGTTTTCCAAAATTATATACTGTATCATAATCAGTAATATCTCCTTTTGTAAAATGGTGGCATAAGTGAGCCGAAGGGCAATATTGGTCATTTTCCAATACATAGGTTTCTACTGTGTAGTTGGCTGCAGCTTGCAGCAACATTCTTCCCAATTGGCCACCCCCTAATATTCCTACTTTCATATGCTTTAACTATTTGGCGAAGATAATCTACCAATAAGCAGGTTTAATCAAAACTCGAAACAAATCCTTAATTTTGTTCGAATGACCCCAGATTACCCGCATAAAATTTTCAACGATACCAGAATGGGGTATTGCTTATTGATGGAGGCTCTTGCCATGCGATCGCATTAGTTTAGTATAGTTATTTAGCTACTTTTTATTTGTAATTCTTTTTTCAGGTGAAATATCCAGCCTCTAATAATAAGTATCTTATATCTCTTATCTTATATCTCAAAATTTATATCTCATTTAAAATAATTTAATAAAATGATTAAGGAAGCAATTCAGCCCCAAATAACAGCAGAAATAGATTTTCTCCCTTTACACGGAACTGATTATGTAGAGTTTTATGTGGGAAATGCAAAGCAAGCAGCTCATTTTTATAAAACTGCTTTTGGATTCCAGAGCTTGGCATATGCCGGTCCTGAAACTGGAGTTAAAGATCGAGCCAGTTATGCTGTTCGTCAGAACAAACTCACATTTGTATTTACAACACCACTAAAGGGCGGAAATGAAATTGCCGATCATATATACAAACATGGAGATGGGGTAAAAATGCTTGCATTAAAAGTAGATGATGCTACAGATGCCTGGGAGCAAACCACTAAAAGAGGCGCAACTTCTTATATGGAGCCTTTAAAGATGCAAGATGAGTATGGTGAATTGATAATGAGTGGTATCAAAACCTATGGTGATACGGTTCATTTGCTCATAGAGCGTCGCAAATATGAGGGCGTATTTATGCCTGGTTATAGAAAATGGAATTCTACTTATAATCCAGCAGATACAGGTTTATTATATGTAGATCATTGTGTAGGAAATGTTGGATGGAATCAAATGAATAAATGGGTGAGTTTCTATGAAGATGTAATGGGTTTCAGAAATATTCTCAGCTTTGATGATAATGACATCTCTACAGAATATTCTGCATTGATGAGTAAAGTAATGAGTAATGGAAATGGGTATGTAAAATTTCCTATTAATGAACCGGCAGAAGGAAAAAAGAAATCTCAGGTAGAGGAATATTTAGAATTTTATGATGGAGAAGGTTGTCAACATGTTGCTTTAGCTACATTAGATATCGTAAAAACAGTAACTGAATTACAGAATAGAGGTATTGAATTTTTAAAAGTCCCTACAACCTATTATGACGATTTGTTGGAAAGGGTTGGAAAGATTGATGAAGACCTTCAGCCACTCAAAGATTTAGGTATTTTAGTAGACAGAGATGAAGAAGGGTATCTGTTGCAAATATTCACAAAACCAGTTGAAGATAGACCAACACTTTTCTTCGAAATTATTCAACGCAAAGGAGCCAAAAGTTTTGGGAAAGGCAATTTCAAAGCGCTTTTCGAAGCGATTGAAAGAGAGCAGGAGAGCAGAGGAAATTTATAATTTCTTTATAAAATAATTTTTTACAAAAGCTGATTTTTGGTTTTCAGTTAGTTTATCAGTGTGTTCAACTTGAATATCTATTGAAGCAAACAAATGATTTTTTTTCAAAACATTCAGAAGCTCTGTTTTAGCGTTGGTTGGACCAAATAAAATTACCTCATCATATTGTCTGATCTCGTTTCCGATTTTTTGATAAAACTCATTTTGCTGATGTTGTTCCTTATTATGAGTAAGTTGCTCGCTTTTTTCTAAACTGTCATGTTCAGCAGTTTTTGTAAATGTAGAAAACAGTGTATGATTGGTTGCTTCATCAATGGGAAAATTGATGAAAAGAGCAGATGTATGATCCATGAAAATGCCCAGTTTATGATTGATTTTCATAACCTTAATTTTATAGGTGAAAGAACTATTTCGAACCCCTATAAAGGTACATCTGTTTAACTTGTTAACCTTACATCTTTTTCTTTATTTCATACATTCTTTACTCGTAAATACACTCATTCCTCCTGCCATATTGGTAACATTAGTAAATCCATTTTGGGTCAATAGATAACTGGCTCTTGGGCTTCTATGACTATGAGAACAATACACAATGATTGCTTTATTCTTTATTGACTGTATAGAAGCTATTCTTGCTGCTAATTCCTGAACTGGAATATTTATAGCATTTTTTAAAGTTCCAAAATTTGGCTCTGCATTACCAGAAAACTCTTCTTTGGTTCTTACATCCAGCAATACAACATTTGGATGTGATTTTATATAACTGCAAATATCATTTGGTTGAATTGTCTTAAATGTTATGGACTTTGTTTTCACTAATTCCATATTACAAGACTTGCATACTCCTGGTTGCTGGTAAGTTGCTTTATCGCAGTCATATCCGCATGGAATACATTGATATGTGGCTTTATTGCCAGAATTGGTTTGGGCAATACAAAAATTAATACTAGTAATGATGATAATTGACGCTATTATGAATTTGTTCTTCATGATATTATTTATTGATTTTCCAATCTTGTTTTTTTATTTCGTAAACGTAGTTCAGCGAATTGTCTTCGCCATAGTATTGATGCACTTCTTCAGCTATTTTTATGGCAGCTATTCTTTCAATGGCTTTTTGAGATCGAATATTTCCTGCTCCAATATGAAAAATGATACTATCCACAAATTGAAATGCATAATTAATCATTAAATGTTTTGCAGAAAGATTGAATGGTTTGCCCCAGCAATCCCTTGAAAAAAAAGTATAGCCTATTTCTATAGAATTGGCAATTTGGTCGTAATTGCAGAAACGGCTACTTCCAATTGGTTTACCTGTTGATGTATTAATAAATAAAAATGCGCCTTTCGATTCAATGGCGCCTTGAAAGTAATTTTCAAATACTTCTTTTTTGTACCTGTTTTTGTTGGGGTGTTGTTCCCATATCAATGGATCAGAAGCAACAGTATATAATTTGTCAAAATCAGTTGATTGAAGGGGAATTAAAGAGATCCATTCATTGTTTAAATGAGTTGGTTGAATATCGAACATTAGAATTTGTTTAAAATTGTAGCTAAAGTTATAGTATATTGAAAATTAAAGATATATTGTATTTGTTATTCTTTTTGATTAGTGAGGTAGGCTAGTGGAATTCATCTAACCATATTTAAAAACCTATCTACATGGATACAAATTCCCTTAAAAAAGCTTTATTGTTAATGTTGGTGATCGTTACCATTGCATTGGTAAGTTGGGAAATTCGATTGCGGAAAATCGGTGTAAAACCTACTTATGATGCAGGAGACGTGCTTTGGTCCGATAAAAGAGCCATGGTATATGAGCCAAAAGACAAAATGACTGTATTTATTGGTTCTTCCAGAATTCACTTTGATTTAGATATACCTACTTGGCAAGCAGCTACAGGCACCCAGGTGGCGCAATTAGGAATAGATGGAAGTTCTCCGATGCCGGTTCTCACCAATTTGGCGGATGACCCAAATTTCAAGGGTAATTTAATTGTTGATATTACGGAAGGTTTGTTTTTTTCTACTTCTCCATTTAATATGGAAGAGCCCAATAAAGGGTTAAAATATTTTAAGGACAGGACCTATGCCCAAAAAGCAAGTTTTCAAATTAATAAAGTGCTCGAGCGGAATTTTGCATTTTTAGATAAAGAGAATTTTTCAATGAATGCTTATTTAGCTGAATTGCACTTGCAAAACAGACCAAAAGTTTTTGAAATGCCTATTTGGCCTTGGCAGTTTTCTGGGGCTTCTTTTGAAAATCAAGCAATCATGTATCCTGTATTTGTGAGCGATACCAACTTGCAAGGTAGGGTTAAAAATATTTGGGCCATGTTTGCTAAAATGGGAGAGAAGGATATTCCTATGCATGGAAAAGAATTGGATTCTCTATTAAACGTAGTTAAGGTTTCAGTAGATAAAATTAAATCGAGGGGTGGTAATGTATTCTTTACAAGAACACCATCAAGCGGGCCTTACTTAATGGGGGAGCAAATGGGTTTTCCAAGGGATAAATATTACGAAAGGGTTTTAGTAACAACAGGTTGCCAGGGAATGCATTTTCAGGATTATGCTCCTACCAAAAATATGATATGCCCAGAATGGTCTCATTTAGACCAGCCACAGGCAATTATTTTTACCAAAGAACTCATCCGAGTTTTAAGGGAAGAAAAAGGATGGAAACTCTAATTAATCATTAACAAATTTTTTCTATGATATTTAATTCTTACACGTTCGTTGTATTTTTTATCATCGTTATGATTTTGCACAATCTTCCTTTTTCCTGGAAGACTAAAAAGATCAATTTATTGCTGGCAAGTTATATTTTTTATGCTGCCTGGAATCCTGTTTTTATTTTATTATTATGGCTGTCTACCATTATTGATTTTTATGTGGGTAAGGCGCTTTATGTTCAAGAAGATAAAAGAAAGAAAAACATTTTATTGGTGGTGAGTTTAATTGGTAATTTATGCATGTTGATCTTCTTTAAATACGGCACTTTCTTATTGGATAATTTCGTGACTTTAGTCAATGCATTTGGTGTTGATTTTCATCCGGCAAAACCCAATATTATTTTACCTGCAGGTATATCCTTCTATACTTTTACTACATTGTGTTATACTATTGATATGTATAAAAAAGAAAGTGCTCCAGTAAAATCTTTATTGGATTTTTCTTTATTTGTTACATTCTTTCCGCATTTGGTAGCAGGGCCAATTGTGCGTCCACCACAATTAGTGCCTCAATTTGAAACTGAGAGAAAAGCCAGTCAAGATCAAATTATACAAGGGTTGTTTTTGTTGAGCTTAGGTTTGTTTATGAAGGTAGTGTTGGCGGATAGTATGCTAGCAGTAGCTGCTAATGCCGTGTTTAATGCCCATCAACCTCTGGCATCTTTAGATGCATGGATGGGGGTATTGGCATTTTCAGGTCAAATATTTTTTGACTTTGCAGGATATTCCACTTGCGCAATAGGAGTGGCAGCCTGTCTGGGTTTTGCGCTACCACAGAACTTTCTATATCCATATGCTGCAATCGGTTTCTCAGATTTTTGGAGAAGATGGCATATTACTTTATCGGCATGGTTAAGGGATTATTTATATATACCATTGGGTGGAAATAGAAATGGCAAATTCAAAACTTACCGAAATTTGATGATTACTATGTTGCTGGGTGGTTTATGGCATGGCGCTAACTGGACTTTTGTAGCATGGGGTGGCTTACATGGATTTTATCTTTGGGTAGAGAAAGCTATTTTGGATGCAAGAAAAGAAACAAGCAAACCAAGTTTTGTCCCGAAGTTTTTATTAGCAATGGGTACATTTTTTTTAGTCAATGTAACATGGGTATTTTTTAGAGCAGGAACATTTACACAAGCAGGTAGCATTTTGCAATCAATGTTTGGAATGATGCCTAAAGGAAATGCAGTATTAACAACATTAGCCATTTGGAAAGTTGGCGTAATTGTAGTGGGAATGGTTATTGCTCAATGGTTGATGCGTAACCGGTTAGTGCTAGAAGTTATTCCTAAACTTTCCTGGTGGGCATTTGGCAGTATTTGGGCCGTAATGTTATTATTGCTGATCTGGAGTCAGGAGAGTGGAAGTTCCTTTATTTATTTTCAGTTTTAAAGCTTAAGAGGGGCGCTTTAAAATATAAGCTTTATTGATTTTATCTAATTTAGGGAATTGCTTAAAAAATAATTCAGGGTATTTTTGAAGGGTGTCTAATTTACTCATTGTTTTGCCTTCATAACCTCCATACAAAGAATCGACCACTTCCATGCCATTGATTACTTTGCCAAATGGGGGATATCCTTTCACTCCATTGGCAATTACTGTATCTAAGCGTTGATTGTCTTTTAAATTAATAAACAGTGTGCTTCCTCTTGTTTCTTTGCCGCTTCTGGCATAACTCATATATCCCTTTAAATTGCTTTGATTAACAGGTTCGTCAGCTAATTTATAGGGCTTCCAATATTTTAAAATAGCAGTATCGTTGTTTCCCCATTGAGCAACAAAATTTGGAACGACTCTATAAAATACAGCGTTGTTATAATAGCGATGTTTTACTGTTTGATAAAATCGATCTGCAGCCAACGGAGACCATTCCCTGGTAATTTCAACATCAAATATCCCTTTAGTGGTTTCGAAACGAGTGATAAATGTAGCAGGCGCTTCTTCTTTCAACCATTTAGATTTGAATGTTGGCTTTGAGCAAGCGCTAAACAAAATCAATAGGAAAATTATTTTAAGAAAGTTGAATTGTAAATGAGAATGAGCCACTGGTATTAGTTTAAAATAAAAAATTAGTTAAGTATGAATTTACTCATTAATCATATAAGTTGGCCTTGATATAAATCCAGGCATTCTTGCCTGAATCTAGATTTACATTGACTCTTTTGTAAGCATCAACTTCGTATGAGTCTGATTGCAAAAGTTCTTCTTCAGTAATTTCAAATACTACTCCTTCAATTTGATTATTACTATTTTCTGAAGGGATTGCCATCGGATGAAACTGTTGTTCACTTTTTGCTAATACTGATAAATCTGTTATCTCGATCATTTTAAGTACATACCCTTTCAATACATCTGGTGACCCTTTCAATATTCTACCAAAGGTTTCTAATTGAACCTTTTCTAATTGTAAAGTGCCGTAAGAAAAAAGAAGTTCAGGCATAAAATTGAATTATCTGATCGTCTAAAGTTATCATACTTTATTTTATGATGATTTGAGATGGAGATAATTTTCAAAAAAAAATCCCCTCCAATTGATTGGAAGGGATTTCTATTAATACTTTGTTGCAATTAGTAACGATACATTTCAGATTTGAAAGGACCGTTCTTGCTAATACCTAAATATTCAGCTTGCTCTGTACTTAATTCATCCAATACAGCACCAACTTTTGCAAGGTGTAAACGTGCTACTTTCTCATCTAAATGTTTTGGTAACACATATACTTTGTTCTCATAATTTTTATGGTTCATCCACAATTCAATCTGAGCCAAAGTTTGGTTAGAGAATGAATTACTCATTACAAATGATGGGTGACCAGTTGCGCAACCAAGGTTTACCAATCTACCTTCAGCAAGAACAATCACATCTTTACCGTCAATATTGTATAAATCAACTTGAGGCTTAATAGTGTCTTTTGTATGACCATAGCTAGCATTTAACCAAGCCATATCAATTTCAATATCAAAGTGACCGATATTACAAACGATTGCCTTGTCCTTCATCAAACGGAAATGCTTTTCAGTGATCAAATCTCTACAACCAGATGCAGTAACAATAATGTCTGCTTCTTTAACTGCTTCAGCCATAGGCTTCACTTCAAATCCTTCCATTGCAGCTTGTAAAGCACAAATAGGATCAATTTCAGTTACAATTACTCTGCAACCAGCACCTTTTAAAGAAAGGGCAGAACCTTTACCTACATCACCATATCCACCAACTACTGCGATCTTACCAGCCATCATTACATCAGTAGCTCTACGAATAGCATCTACCAATGATTCTTGACAACCATATTTATTATCAAATTTAGATTTGGTAACTGAATCATTTACATTGATCGCAGGAATTGGTAAAGTACCTTTTGCCATACGCTCATATAAACGGTGAACACCTGTTGTGGTTTCTTCTGATAAACCTTTAATGTTTGAGATCAACTCAGGATATTTATCAAAAACGATATTCGTTAAATCTCCACCATCATCTAAAATCATGTTCAATGGACGATCTGCACCGCCAAAGAATAAAGTTTGTTCAATACACCAATCAGCTTCTTCTTGAGTTTGACCTTTCCAAGCAAAAACACCAATACCAGCAGCAGCAATTGCAGCAGCAGCCTGATCCTGTGTAGAGAAAATATTACAAGAACTCCATTTTACTTCTGCACCCAAAGCAACCAATGTTTCAATTAAAACAGCGGTTTGAATGGTCATGTGTAAACAACCAGCGATACGGGCATTTTTCAAAGGTTGAGATGCGCCATATTCAGCACGCAATGCCATCAATCCTGGCATTTCAGCTTCTGCTAAACGGATTTCTTTACGACCCCAATCTGCTAGGGAGAAATCAGCTACTTTATATTTTAAGCTGAAATCGATAGATGTTGTAAGTGTTGACATAATAGTTTTTTTATGAAGTGCAAATCTAGTTTTAAAGAATAAATAAACATAATTATTTAAATATTTAGAATAAATAGCTATTTTAACTATCTTTGGTAGCATAAACAATCTGTTTTATATGCCCAAAGCCCCCTTAAAAGCCGAATCCACTATTCAAGTTTCATTGGATAGTAAAGACCTAGCGATCCTTAAATTGTTGCAAATAAATGCTCGTATCACTGTAAAAGAAATAGGAGAGCAAATACATTTAAGTACAACTCCAGTTCATGAGCGTATCAAGAGAATGGAAGAGTCTGGTGTAATTAAACAATATGCTACTTTACTCGACCATAGTAAAGTAAAAAAAGGGTTGATGGTCATTTGCTATGTTTCACTCAAGCAACACGATAAAACAGCTGGAGGAAAATTTATCAATCGAATTCACCAGCTCAATGAAGTAATTGAGTGCTACAATATATCAGGTGAGTTTGACTTCATGTTAAAAGTAGTTGCAGAGAGTATGGATGCGTATTACGATTTTCATGTGAATAAATTAAGCCAGGCTGAAAATATTGGTCATGTTCAATCTGTATTTGTTATGGGGGTAATTAAGCAAACACATCAGTTAGTTTATTAACCAGATAAAGTAGGATTTATAAGTTAAGTCCCATAATATAGTCATCCATTACATACCCGTGTTCTAATTCTAGTATATCTTCTTTCAAAACAATAAAGCCTTGTTTTAAATAAAACTCTTTGGCAATATTTTGTTTGTTTACCTGCAAAATGATTTGCTTCCCGTTTTCGGACTTCGCATGTTCTATTACTTTTTGTAACAATGCTTTTCCAGCCCCAGTTTTTTGAGTACTCGGTAACACATACAATTTATTGAGTTTAAAAATGCGTTCACCTTCGTTGGAAACCGAAGCAAAAGCGATGGGTGTATCTGCTAAACAAAATAAATAAAATTGATGTCCTTTTTCCATTTGCTTCAATAAAGAATCATCGGAATACATCAAGTTTAGCATGTAATCCAACTGATCTTTTGAAATTATATCACCATATGCAATGGGCCAGGTTGTTTTGGCGATGTTTTGTATAATTGCTATATCGTTGAATGTTGCAGAACGAATCATAGATGGGTTGTTTATATGCTAAGGTATTTGTTTGATAGGTTCTTTTTTAGCAGGCAATATTTTTTTCATCAACCAATGAGAAGCAAATCCACTTGCCGTTCCCACCAAGGCGCCCATAAAAACATCAGAAGGGTAGTGTTGTCCTAAATACATTCTTGAATAAGCCACTCCGGTTGCCCATGCAAATGCAGGAACGGCAACGTACCATTTTTTGGTAATAATGCTTAATGATGCTGCAGTAGAAAAAGCAGTAGTAGTATGACCCGATGGAAATGAATATCCATTGTCAATTTGATCTGGATATATATCGGAATAAGTTTGGTAGGGTCTGGGTCTTTGCACAATTCTTTTTAATAGCTGTGTAGTTGCAGTTGCAATCACCAGGCTTCCTAATACTTCAAAAGATTGTTTCTGTAATTGTTTATTGTGGTTGATCAATGAAGTGGCAAACATGCCTAATGGTAAAGCCACTGCAATCGGTTCTGCCGAAGCAGAAATGCCTTTCCAAAATTGATTATCCGGATTTGAAGGGTTGATATTTCTAACCACATCAACTTCCCATTGCGATTGAGCGGAAACTTTTAAAATGCATAAACTAATTAAAAATAGGAGGATGAGTTTATGCATTTTTAGTTATTAGTTATTGGTTATTGGTTATTTGTCATTGTGTTATTCGTAACTCATAATTCTCTATATGTATCTCTTATCTTTTATCTCTTATCTCATCTTTCATCTTTCATCTTTCTTCTTTTTTCTTTCATCTTTCTTCTTAAATTCCTTGTAAGCTTTCTTGAATAGTTTTTATTCTTGCTTCGGCATCAGATTGCTTTTTTCTTTCTAATGCGATTACTTCAGGCTTTGCATTGGCTACAAATTTTTCATTGTCCAATTTTTTCATCACCGAAGCCAAGAAATTTTGTTCGTATGCCAAGTCTTTCAACAAGCCTTCTTTAATGGCAGCGGTATCCAATTCTCTTTCTGCCTCAATATAAAACTTGTCGTTCTCAATGTTTACTAAAATAGTATTGCTGATGGCAGTGTCTGTATAATTGATGGAAGCGGCGTTTACTTGTTTCATTAAAATTGACTCAATCGATTGATACGCTGAAGGGTTTTGCGTTTGAATATATAATTGAATCAAATCTTTTGGCTTAATTTGATTTTTATTTCTTGCATCTCGCAACGCAGTAATTACTTGTTTTAAAATTTCACCCGAATGTAGTAAAGCATTATCAGGATTGGCTATCTGTTGAAATTGTTTCACACAAAGATCATCGGATTGAACTTTGAGTAAATGGTAAATCTCTTCAGTAATGAAAGGCATGAAAGGGTGTAGCATTTCCATGAGTCTTTCAAAATAATTCACAGTTTTATGATACACAACTGCATCAATCGGTTGTTCGAACCCTGGCTTAACCCATTCTAAATACCAGCTGCAGAAATCATCCCATATTAAGGAATACAATGTTTTTAATGCTTCGCTTAATTTGAATTGGCTCAACAATTCATCCACTTCTTTGGCTGCTTGATTCAATCTATTTTCAAACCAATTAATGGCAAATCCTTCTGTCGTTGTTATAGCATTGCCAACATCACTAGAAGGGGAGCTGATTGCTCTTGCTTCCCACATTTTTAATAGCTTCAGCGCATTCCATAATTTATTATTGAAATTTCTTCCTTGTTCTAAGGCTGATTCGTCAAATAAAATATCATTACCGGCTGGTGAAGCAATCATAATGCCGAAACGCACAGCATCAGCACCATAAACATCAATTAATCCTAGTAAGTCAGGCGAATTGCCTAAACTCTTACTCATTTTTCTACCTTGTTTGTCTCTTACGATCCCGGTAAAATATACGTCCTTAAATGGCTTCTCTTGTTTGTATTCATAACCTGCCATGATCATTCTGGCAACCCAAAAGAAAATAATTTCTGGAGCAGTCACCAATGTATTAGTAGGGTAGTAATAGTTTACTTCTTTGTTGCCAGGATCAGACAGTCCCTTGAATACTTCAAAAGGCCAGAGCCAGCTAGAGAACCATGTATCCAAACAATCATCATCTTGGCGGATATCTGCTAAGCTTAGTTGATCGTTTTGTGTTATGGTTTTTAATTCTGCCAGTGCTTGCGCTGCATTCGAAGCAACTGCAAATGTTCCATCCTGAGTATACCATGCTGGAATTCTATGTCCCCACCAAAGTTGACGGCTTATGCACCAGTCTTTAATATTCTCCATCCAATGACGGTAGAGATTTTTAAATTTAGCTGGATGAAAATGTATTTCATCATTCATCACTGCGCTCAATGCAGGAGTGGCAAGTTCTTTCATGCTCACCCACCACTGTAAGCTCAATCTAGGCTCTACTACAACATCTGTTCTTTCGCTGAATCCAACTTGATTGGTGTACTCTTCAATTTTTTGAATATGCCCAGCAGCAGTTAAGTCTGCTACAATTTTCTTTCTAACTTCAAATCGATCTTCGCCTATATATAATTGAGCCGCTTCACTCATTGTACCATCGTCATTCATTATGTCAATGATTTCGAGTTGGTATTTCTGCCCTAGCTGATAATCATTCATATCATGAGCAGGAGTAACTTTTAAAGCGCCAGTTCCAAAATCAAGCGTTACATACTCGTCAGGAATGATTTTTATTTTTCTTTTGATCAATGGCACAAACGCAAACTTGCCATGAAGGTGCTTATATCTTTCATCGTTTGGATTAACACAAATGGCTGCATCTCCTAAAATAGTTTCAGGTCGAACCGTAGCAATCGTAATATTGCCACCGTCTTCTAATACATAGTTTACATAGTATAATTTACTCTGTACTTCTTTATAAATAACTTCCTCATCGCTCAATGCAGTTTTTGCACGAACGTCCCAATTGATCATTCTTTTGCCGCGATAAATATGTCCTTTCTTATATAAATCATTGAAAACCTGAATGACTGATTGGTAATAATCAGGGTCCATTGTAAATGAAGTTCTATCCCAATCCAAACTGCATCCCATTTTACGCAACTGTTGTAAAATAATGCCTCCATATTTTTCTTTCCATTCCCAGGCATAGTTCAAGAATTCTTCTCTGCTCAACGAAGATTTAGTAATGCCTCTTTCTCTAAGCATAGCAACTACTTTTGCTTCGGTTGCTATAGAAGCATGGTCGGTGCCCGGAACCCAGCATGCATTTTTACCCTGCATTCTGGCCCTTCTGATCAATATATCTTGAATGGTATTGTTTAAGCAGTGACCCATATGCAACACACCCGTCACATTGGGGGGCGGAATAACTACTGTGTAGGGTTCACGATCATCTGGCGTACTAGCAAAATAATTTTTAGAAAGCCAATATTCATACCATTTTGATTCAATTGGGGTAGGTAAGTAGTTTTTGCTCAATTCCATGATTAGTACGATAAGCCCGATTAGTAGCTTTTTGTTGATAAAAATGCAAATTTAAGGAATCGGAGGCGATTAGTAGGTAGCAATCAATTCTGTCTTTTCTGAAATGATATCAGAAACAGTGGGGGCAGGAATAAAACACTCGATTTGATTGATTTTCTGTTGAATGGTAATTTCCTCATTTTGAACAAATTTACTCATCTGTTCTTTTACGGTATTGCCAATCAATTTTGCGGCTTTTTGATGGGCATTACAGGATGTTAGCATTCCAGAAAACAAGAGCATGGCAGCAGCTAGTGCTGTAAATGACTGTTTTTTGTTTTGGTAATGCATTTTCATCGGTATGCTTAACGCAGAATTGAAAGTATTGTTACAAAATTGACTAATTATTTGTAAAGATTTTTATAAAATATTACAGAATTGGTAAAATTATTTTCTTCCAAGCCATTCTAAATAAGAAATTAAGGCCACTAGCGAAAACAAAAGGGCAACAATAGATGCATTTCTAGCGTTTTCACTTAGTTGAAAACTCGATTTAGTTTTTTCCATGCCATGGGGATTTGGCGTAAAAAAATGGTTTGTAAGGCCAAATCGTTAATTTCGACCTTTGCCCTAAAAAGGTATATCAAATAATCTGTTCCTGCAATAGCCAAATAAGATAAATATGCAATTTGCCATTGTTGATATAGAAACAACTGGGGGATTCCCCCAACAACACGGCATTACAGAAATTGCAATAGTGTTGCATAATGGTAAAGAAATTGAAGGAAAATTTGAATCTTTGGTTAATCCACATCAACCAATACCTCCTTTTATTATAGGAATGACCGGAATAACAAACGCTATGGCAGCAGCTGCTCCTTCCTTTAGTGAGGTTGCTGAGCAGGTGCATAATTTATTAAAAAACAGGGTTTTTGTAGCGCATAACGTAAACTTTGATTTTTCCTTTGTAAAACATCATTTGCAACAAGCAGGGTATTCTTTGAATGTACCCAAATTGTGTACTATCCGATTGAGTAGAAAAGTATTTCCTGGATTTAAAAAATATGGCCTTGGACATTTGACTCGGGAACTTGGAATTCAAATTGAAAACAGACATAGAGCAGGGGGAGACGCATTTGCCACTGCCCAAGTATTGGATCTGGTTTTGCAGAATAATGGGCAAAGAGTCATCAAAGAAATGTTAGCGAAGGAAAATAAAGATTATTTACTTCCTCCCAATTTGCAAAAATATATGGTGAGTCAATTGCCACATACACCAGGAATTTACTATTTCCATAATAAAGCTGGTAAAGTAATTTATGTAGGCAAAGCAAAGAATATTAAGAAAAGAGTGGTAAGTCATTTTACTGGCTTAGATATTAGCAAGAAACGCCAGGATTTTTTGAGAGAAATTTATGAAATTACGCATGTAGATTGTCCGACAGAATTCATCGCATCTCTTTTAGAGAGTATTGAAATAAAAAGGTTATGGCCAATTTATAATAAAAGTCAAAAAAGGTATGAACAACTCTGGGGTATTTATGTGTTTGAAGACAATCGTGGATATCTACGTTTAGCTATCGACAAAAAACACAAACATGTACAACCAGTCATTTGCTTTCCATTATTAGTGGATGCGCATCGCTCATTATGGAAAATGGTAAAAGACCATGGGTTAGATCCTTCACTTTGTTTTTTAGATAAAAATCAACCTGAAGTTTTGCCAGAAATGAAAGGGTATAATTTATCCGTAAAACAAGCATTAGCAGCAGTAACTGCTCAAAAAGAAACCTATATTATACAGGAAAAAGAGCATACTGTTTTGGTGGAGAATGGTCAATTTATTGGAATGGGTGCTTATCATGCTTCTTCAAAATTGGAAACACTTACTGTTGATGTACTTGAGAAAATCAAATCTGCAATAACACCTTATGCAGAAAATGAAGTACTCAAATCGATGATTCGAAAATATGTAGAAAGATATCCCTACAAAGTTTTGCCAATAACCAATAACCAATAACCAATAACCAATAACCAATAACTATTTCCCCCCAATAACCAATAACTAATAACTAATAACTATTATCCTTACTTTCGCTGCCCTTAAAACAAAGAAAGTATATGTCGTTTGCTCCATTGATCGCATCAAAGTTGGGAATTCGTGCCACACAAGTAGAAACAGTATTGGGTTTATTGCTAGAAGGTTCAACCATACCATTTATTGCTCGTTATAGAAAAGATAGTACCGGCAATTTAGATGAAGTACAAATTCAGCAGATTCAGGATGAACAAAAATTAATGCTGGCATTTGCAGAAAGAAAATCTTTTATTGAAAAAACAATTGCCGAACAAGGTAAGATGACGGATTTGATTCAAGCAAAATTAGATGCTGCGTCTACCATTGTAGAATTAGAAGATATTTATCTTCCATTTAAAGTAAAAAGAAAAACCAAAGCTGTTGTTGCAAAAGAAAATGGATTAGAGCCATTGGCTATTTTTTTACTGGAGCAAAAAGATGGTTCACCTGAATTAGAAGCTGCCAAATATTTTAATGAAAAAATTACTTCAATAGATGATGCTTTGCAAGGAGCCAGAGATATCATTGCGGAGAACGTAAATGAAAATGCAATTGTAAGAGCAAAATTGAGAAAGTTATTTGAAGATACTGCATTACTTCAAAGCAAAGTACTAAGTGATAAAGAAACGGAAGCGATTAAATACAAAGACTATTTTGATTTTTCAGAGCCCATTCATAAAGTTCCTTCTCATCGTATTCTGGCAATTCTAAGAGGCTTCTTAGAAGGCTTTTTAAGAATGAATATTGCGCCCATAGAAGAAGATGCTTTATATGCAATAGAGCAATCCTATTTACAAGGAATGAGTGCTTCAGCAGAGCATATTAAAAAAGCAATTAAAGATGCATATAGAAGGTTATTGCAACCCAGTTTAGAAACTGAATGCAGAACTGTATTAAAACAAAAAGCAGATGAAGATGCAATCAATGTTTTTGCTGAAAATCTTCGTCAGTTATTATTGAGTGCTCCATTAGGTAGTAAAAGAATATTGGCAATAGATCCGGGATACAGAACCGGTTGTAAAGTTGTTTGCTTAGATGAAAAAGGGGAATTATTAAAAACCGATTTAATTTATGTGCATGAAGCCAATAAGCAATATGATAGCGAGTATACTATTAAACATTTGGTAAATCAATTTGATATTCAGGTATTTGCAATCGGAGATGGAACTGCAGGTAGAGAAACCGAACAGTTTATAAAAAAAATGAATTTAGGCCTGCCTGTTTTTTTAGTGAATGAAGATGGGGCATCGGTTTATTCGGCTTCTGAAATTGCCAGAGAAGAGTTTCCTGATTTTGATATTACTGTAAGAGGATCAGTTAGTATCGGGAGGAGGTTGATGGATCCATTAGCAGAGTTGGTGAAAATAGATCCTAAAAGTATTGGTGTAGGTCAGTATCAACACGATGTTAACCAATTCAGGCTAAAAGAAAAACTCGATCAAACGGTGGTAAGCTGTGTAAATACAGTGGGTGTAAACCTGAATACTGCGAGTAAACAGTTGTTGAAATATGTTAGTGGAATCACTGAGTCGGTTGCTGAAAATATCATCAATCATCGAAAAAATATCCAACAGTTTAAAAGCAGGGAAGAGCTTTTAAAAGTACCCCGATTAGGCGCTAAGGCTTATGAGCAATGTGCTGGGTTCTTGCGTATTCCCAATGCACTCAATCCTTTAGATGCAAGTGCTGTTCATCCCGAAGCTTATTCAATCATTGAGAAAATGGCCAAAGATTTAGGAATAGATGTACAGACTTTAATAGGGAATGAATCCATGCTTCAAACAGTGGACACAAAAAAATATGTTACCGATCAAATAGGATTATTGTCACTGAATGATATTGTAAAAGAATTAAAGAAACCAGGATTAGATCCAAGGTCGGAATTGGAGCAATTTGAATTTGCCAATATATATTCTTTAGAAGAAGTGAAAGTAGGTCTTGTTTTACCTGGGCAAGTGACCAACCTTACTCGATTTGGTGCTTTTATTGATATAGGTGTAAAGCAAGATGGTTTGGTTCATGTAAGTGAAATTGCCAATAAGTTCATTTCAGATCCAGCTGAAGTGCTCAAGTTGGGTCAAAAGGTTTTGGTAAAAGTGGTGGAAGTGGATATTGTCAGAAAAAGAATTGCTTTATCAATAAAACAAACCCAGGAATCATCGGGTAATTCTGTGAAAACTACTAACAACCGAACAGGCGCTGGTTCAAGTTATTCGAACACAAAAACAATATCTTCTAAAAAAGCAGATGAAGCAGACCTGAGTTCAATGAATGTTTCAGATGCATTGCAGGCCTTAAAGAAAAAATTTGGGAAATAAGTGTACCTTGAACCCATACTCAAACCAAAAGATTAAACATGAAAATTGTTTCATTTCTACTATTGCTTTTTGTAGCTCAACTGTCAATAGCTCAAAACAAGGCTTTCCCGATCATTAAAAATTATGGGGCTGCTTTGGAAGTACCGTTTGCAACAATGACCATTGATCCAAAATTGGATTATAAGGTATTGATCGATGTAACTACTGCTACGGATAAGCCTGAAATTATCAATGAGAATGTAGAGAATATTGCGCGCATTATTAATTTGCATGCATTAGCTGGTGTTTCCGCTAAGAAATTATATGTGGTAGCCGTTTTTCATGGTCCTGCAGTAATGACTTTATTGAACAATGAAGCATATCAAAAAAAATTTGGTGTGAATAACCCTCATTTAGCCCTTTTTACAGCATTAAAAGAGGCGGGAATTCCCATGTATGTTTGTGGACAAACTTTATTCAAAAGAAATGTAGACCCATCAACCATTGTAACTGAAGTATTACCCGCTTTATCAGCAATCACTACTATCACAACCTATTCAGCAAAAGGGTACACGGTTTTAAAGTATTAATTTCAAATCAATGAGCCAATCTAGCTTAGAAAAATTAGGGATATCCGCATTAAACGACATGCAAATTGCCGCTGGTGAAGCTATTGAAGCTCATCAGGATATTTTATTATTGTCTCCCACTGGGTCTGGTAAAACACTGGCTTTTTTATTACCGATATTGAAGTTGTTAAATCCTAAAGGAAATCAGGTTCAGGTAATGATATTAACCCCCTCTAGGGAATTGGCCATCCAAATTGAACAAGTCTGGAAAAAAATGTCTACAGGGTTTAAAATTATTTGTGCTTATGGAGGTCATGATATGCTTTCGGAAATTCAAAGTTTAGTGGAGCCTCCAGCCTTATTAGTAGGCACTCCTGGGAGAATTGCAGATCATTTAAAAAGAAGAAGCTTCGATCACAATTATATTCGATTGGTGGTGTTTGATGAGTTTGATAAATCTCTGGCATTGGGTTTCGAAGAAGATATGGAGTATATCGTCAAGAGACTTAAAAAATCAATTCAACGTGTTTTTGTGTCTGCTACCGAAGCAATTGAAATTCCTTCATTTGTAAAACCTACGGAACTCGAAATATTGAATTATCTCAGCAGTAAGGAAAGTACAATCGATCTGAGTATCTATAAAGTTTTGTCTGAAGAGAAGGACAAAGTCAATTCTTTGGTTCAATTATTATCACATCTTGGTAACACACAAGTGCTCATATTTTGTAATCATCGTGAAGCTGTGGAGAGAACAGGCGAATTACTTTCTGAACAAGGAATACCGAATACTATTTTTCATGGTGGGATGGAGCAAATGCAAAGAGAGCAGGCGCTGATAAAGTTTAGAAACGGAACGGCCAATTATCTAATTGCCACTGATTTGGCAGCACGTGGCTTGGATATTCCGGACATGGAGCATATAGTACATTATCATTTGCCAGCCACTATGGCGGAGTTTACCCATCGCAATGGTAGGACCGCAAGGATGCATGCAATGGGTCATGTTTACCTGCTATTGCATCAAGAGGAAAGCCTTCCAAGATACATCGATGCAGATCCTCCAATACTTAAACTTAATAGATCATCATTGCCTCCAACTTCTTTATGGTCAACGGTTTATATAAATGGAGGAAAGAAAGATAAGATCAATAAAGTAGATATTGTGGGGCTATTTATGCAGAAAGGTAAATTGGCAAAAGAAGACCTGGGTTTGATAGTCGTAAAAGATACCAACTCCTTTGTAGCAGTCAAAAAATCCAAGCTTCAATCACTATTAAAATCGATCCAGCAAGAGAAATTAAAAGGAAAAAAATTTCTGATTATGGAAGCAAAATGATAATTTGAACCCACATTACACCAATTATGAAGCTACTATTCATCTTCATTCAGATGGTCTGTTTATGGTGTATTGCTGTTGAAAACAATGCTCAAGCCCCCCCACAGAGCAATGTAGAAAAAGTTAGATCTGTAAATACCCTTGTACAGCGATACTTGTTGCCTTATAAACAGGCTTTAAATAATGCAATGGATAAGAATGATTATGCTGCGGCTTTAATCAGTCTAAATCATATTTTACTATATGAACCCAATAATGGTCAGGCATTGTATTTGCGTGCTCGTGGTTTTGAAAATATTGGGTTATTTGAAAGAGCCATTTTTGATTATGACAATGCTCAGCGGGTAGGATATACCGACCCTCAATTGTTTTATTTTTTAGCTAGGTTAGAAATTAAAGCGGGTTTGGGGGAAGAATCTTTTTTATCGTTCAATGAGTTTTTTAAAAGCCAACCTTCACAGTTTACTAAAAAAGAATTGCGCTACGAAAGTGGGGTAGCTGCAAAAATGGCCAAAGAATACAAAGCCTGTGTAGAAGACCTCAGTTTTGTGATCAATGAAGGACGCGATGAGGCTGATGCCTATTTTAATCGTGCCATTTGCTTTTCGGAACTCGATATTTTGAAAGAAGCTAAACTCGATTTTAAAGAAGCTGTTCGTATAAAACCACAACTAAAAAACCACTGGTATTATATTACCTATGATCGTATTTATAAAAATAATTGCAAACAAACCGAGCAACAATTTTTAACCATCATCAATAAAGAGATGGATAAAAAAGAATATTTCGATGCATTTATTGATGCCCAACTTGGATTAAAATGTTATCCGGACAGCAAAACTTTAATGAGTAAACAGTTGGAAGCGATGCTTACTCAATTTGAATTGTATTATGATGAGATCATTGTTTTTTATCAGAATTATATTAAAAAACACGGGCCGGATGAAGTGATGCAACAAAAAATGGATCGACTACTTGCAACTCGAAAGCAGATCTCTGTTTCCGATCAACCCTATGATAGAAATTATCCCAATGAAACTGAAATGCCTAAACGGTATAGAAAAGTAAAGGAATATTTAGCATTAGGGGAAGAGAAACTAAAACAAAAAAAAGATTATTTATCGGTGGTTGAATATGGCAATATTGCTTTGCGGATCGAACCTAAGAATGCAGATGCCTTTTTGATGCGGGCAAAAGCTTTTTTAATGATGGATAAAAAATTGGACAGCAGCATTGCATGGAGAGATGCCAATTCGGCTATTTTCTATAAACCTGACCTTGCTGCTGCTTATTATATCCGTGGCACAATTGCCTTGCAAGAGAATAATGTTGATCTTGCAAAAACAGATTTAATGAAAGCAATTGAATTGAAAAAAGACCATTATGAAGCCAAGGTAATGTTGGTTAAATTGTATGATAAATTAGGGGATAAGGCACAGGCAGATCAGTTATATCAGTCCATTGTTAAAGATGCCCCCAATTTGGATGAGCTAAAACTGCTAGCAAATAGAAATACGCCACTTAACTAAATCCAGCGCATACTTTATTTCTATTTGAACCATCGTCAAAATTTTGTATTTTCAATGCTTAAACGATTGCTATGAGAATTGTCCCTTTATTGATTGCCGCATTAGGTACTGCAGGGCTTATTATTGTTTTAAATAGACAATTGCCGGTTGGAGGAAATAAAACACCTCGTTTGGGTTATTTTTTGTCTCCTCAAATTGGATTTTGGCAAAATGCTGAATCAGTCAACACCAATTATAACAATGATATAAAGCTCACAGGTTTAGAAAGCAAGGTAGAAGTATACATTGACGATCGTTTGGTGCCTCATATTTATGCCGATCATGAAAATGATGCCTATTATGTACAGGGATATTTACATGCTAAATTCAGATTATGGCAGATGGAATTTCAAACACATTTAGCTGGCGGTAGAGTAAGTGAAATCTTTGGGAAAGAAAGATTATACGTTGATCGCTTTTTTAGAAGATTGGGAATGGTATATGGAGCAGAAAATACACAGGCTTTTGTAGAAAAGAATAATCCTGAAATGAAAACATCCATTGAGGCTTATGCAAAAGGAGTGAATGCGTATATCAGTTCTTTAAAACCTGAACAAATTCCATTTGAATATAAATTATTGGATTATCAGCCAGAAGCCTGGTCAGCGAAAAAAACATATCTCTTTCAAATGTTTATGTCTTATGACCTCACTGGAAGGGGCTCCACTACTGATTTACAAATGACCAATGCGAAGAATTATTTCGGTTATAATGAATTTAATCAACTCTTTACCAATATCAAAGATTCATTAGATCCCATCATTCCTAAGGGAACGGTTTATGCAAAGCCTTCTATTAACCCGATCACGCCGAAAGATATTGATTCAGCTTATTTGAATAATATTGCCGGACCTAGCAATGCTGCTGCACCATTTGTTCCTAATAAAAATAATGGGAGTAATAACTGGGCTGTAGGAGGTTCAAAAACGAAGAGTGGAAGACCTATTCTTTGCAATGACCCCCACTTGGGTTTAAATATGCCTTCATTGTGGTACGAAGTCCAGATCACCACTCCATCCCATAGCACTTATGGAGCTAGTTTTCCTGGATCTCCTGCAGTAATAATTGGTTTTAATGATAGCATTGCTTGGGGTGTTACCAATGCAGGCAGAGATGTTTTGGATTATTACGATATGAAATTTAAAGATTCTACCAAACAAGAATATTGGTATAATGGAGAGTGGAAAAAAGCAACCACCAGAAAAGAAATCATCAAGGTCAAAGATTCTGCTGATCAAGTAGAAGATATTGCAATGACTGTTTTTGGTCCTGTGATGTACGATAATTTGTATAAAAACAATAATACAACAGGAAAATACCTGGCCCTTCGTTGGACTGCACATGAAGCGTCAAAAGGATTGTTACCTTTTTATTTATTGAATAGGGCACATAATTACAACGATTATTTAACGGCAATTTCCAATTGGTACAATACTGGTCAAAACTTTGTATTTGCCTCTAAATCCGGAGACATTGCAATTAAACAACAAGCAGCTTTTGTAGCTAGATGGAATAGGCAAGGAGATTTTATTATGCCTGGAACGGACAGTTCTTATGCATGGCAAGGGATGATACCAACAGAAGAAAACCCAATGATCAAGAATCCTATTCGAGGATTTGTAAGCAGTGCCAATCAAGAATCTACTGACCCTTCTTATCCATATTACTTAGGTGCGGGCTCAAATTTTCCTATTTATAGAGGTATCATCATTAACCGACAATTAACTGCCATGAATGGAATAACTCCAGAAGATATGCAGTTGATGCAAATGAACAATTATAATGTGTTTGCTGAAATGGCTCGACCTGTTTTATTAAAATATTTGAGTAAATCAAATTTGAATACCGAAGAAAAAAAATATGTAGATATTTTAACTAATTGGAATTTAAAAAGTGATTACAATGAAGTAGGCGCAACAGTGTTTAATGCAATTTGGGATAGTACAGAGTCTGCCATGTATAAAGATGAATTTGCAGCTGCAAAATCGAATATTGGTTGGCCTGATGATCCAACAATGCTAGAAGCTTTGTTGAAAGACAGTGCCTATTCATTTGCGGATAATATTAGTACTTCTAATATAAAAGAAACAGTTGAAGAAATAGTTTTGGAAGGATTGAAAAAAGCTTTACCAAAATTAGCAGCCTTAGAAAAAGACAATAAATTAGCTTGGGGAAAATTCAAAGATACCAGGGTATTGCATTGGCTTAAAATTCCGGCATTGAGCAGGTTACATTTACCAATTGGTGGGGGTAGGCATATCATTAATGCTACTACCGAAGAGCATGGGCCTAGCTGGAGGATGATTGTTCATCTGACAGATGAAGTAGAAGCCTACTGTGTTTATCCCGGCGGGCAAAATGGAAATCCTGGAAGTAAATATTATGATAGCTTTATCGACTCCTGGGCAACTGGGAAATATTATCGAATACTATTCTTAAAAAGAGAAGAAGCGCCAAAACACAAACAAGTGAAATGGTTAATGACATTTACTCAAGCATAAAAACATTGATATGAAATTTTTTACTTCAATAATATTATCTGCATTATTAGCATATGGTTTTGGATTGTTTACAACACTGCCTTGGTGGAGTTTTGCCATTTCTTCTTTTGTTGTAGCGCTTTCAATACATCAAAGTCCATTCAAATCTTTTTTATCAGGGTTTTTAGGTGTTTTTCTTTTGTGGACTATTTTGGCAACAGTCATTGATATTAATAATGAACATATTCTCTCCACAAAAGTGGCTCAAATTCTTCCATTGGGAGGGTCTTATATTGTGCTTATTTTTTTAACAGGATTCATTGGCGGATTGGTAAGTGGATTGGCTGCATTAACAGCCAGTTATACCAGAAAAGCATAATTAAATTTTCATTTATTATTTTTTGTTAATGGAATTAATTGAAACTTTTAATAAACATTGGCAAAAAAACTTTAGCCAAATGCTTTTACCTGGAGAGGCAATTGTATTGGCTTCGAGTGGGGGATTGGATAGTACAGTGTTGGCGCATCTATTTAAAGCCAATAAAATTCCTTTTGTTTTAGCACATGCTAATTTTCAGTTGAGAGGATCGGAAAGTACCAGAGACGAAGATTTTGTTCAGGCATTAAGCAAAAAATTAGGCGTAGAAGTTTTTATAAAACAATTTAATACGGAAGAGTTTGCAACTATTGCAAAAATATCCATTCAGGAAGCTGCAAGAGAACTTCGGTATAATTGGTTTGCAGAATTGATCAAAACGCCACATGAAAATTTTTTATTGAATTGTATTGCTACTGCTCATCATACTGATGATAGTATCGAAACGATGTTAATGCATTTTTTCAGAGGAACTGGCATCGAAGGGTTAACAGGAATTCCTTCCTGGCACAGAGAAAAAAAAGTCATTAGACCATTATTGCCATTTACTAGAAAAGAATTAGAAGCTTTTGCATTATCAAAAGGTATAAAGTTCATTACAGATTCATCTAATTCTAAGGATGACTATACAAGAAATTATTTTAGAAATCAGTTGATCCCTCAATTGCAAGAAGTATATCCTCAGGTTAGGGAAAACTTGCAAAGAAATTTATTTCGATTCGAAGAAGCAGCTATTTTGTATCAGAATGCTGTTAATCAACAAATCGAAAAACTCATGGAGCAGAAAGGTGCAGAATGGCATATTCCTATTTTAAAATGGAAGAAAGTAATTCCATTGCAAACCATCACCTGGGAAATTATTCGAAAATTTGGTTTTACTTCTTCCCAAACCAATGAAGTAATTAAATTATTTGATGCTGATAATGCCAGCACCATTCAATCGGCTGCTTTTCGAATCATCAAAAATAGAGCATGGATGATCATTGCGCCCATTGCTTCGGATCAAGAAAACCATATTATTATAAATGAACCTGGAAAATATTTGTTTTCAAATGGGTCAATAGAAATAAAGCTGGTAAGCAATTCTACTATTAAATCCGCAGAAGGGGTTGAATTTCTAGACGCATCAAAAATTAGTTTTCCTTTACTATTACGTAAATATAAAACTGGCGATTATTTCTATCCCCTGGGGATGACCAAAAAAAAGAAATTGGCTAAATTTTTTATTGATGCTAAACTCAGTAAAACCCAAAAGGAATCAGTTTGGATACTAGAAATGAATCAAACTATTATTGCAGTGATTGGTCATCGAATAGACAATCGATTCAAATATTCAGAAAAGTCTACCAGCCTTTTACAAATCAGTTATCTTAAATTATTGATTATTTCATTGTAAAAGTTTTCTATCAAATTGATTTTCGATAAAAAAGTAGAAGTAATAATTAAAAAAACAATCCCATAAATGGCTCCCCAGATATGTGCTGAATGATTAATATTTCCCTGACCTTTATTGGCTAAATAATAAGAGATGCCTAAAAATAAAGGACCAAAAACAAATCCTGGAATATGAAATGGTATTGGAAAAATGCCCATACCCATAGTGGGGTATAAAAAAATACCAGCAAAAATAATAGCAGAAACAGCACCCGAAGCACCTAAGCTTCTATAATGATAATCATTTTGATGATTGATGTAGGTAGGCAATACACTAACTATTAAAGCAGAAACATACAAAAGTACGTAAATGATTTTTCCAGACTCTCCAAATAGGATACCAAATGCTTTTTCTACCATGTCTCCAAACAAGTAAAACGAATACATATTAAATGCCAGGTGCATAATATCAGCATGTATGAATCCACAGGTAATAAATCGATACCATTGGTTTCGATTGGTAATAGCAGGAGGATAAAAAATTAAGTCATCCATCACTTTTTCATTGGAAAAAGCTGTAAAAGAAATGACAGCTGTTAATAAAACAATGCTTAAAGTGATCGTAATCATAGATGATGGTATTTTTCGTTCCTCAAAATAGTACAAGCACGGTATATTTGTTCAGTTAAAATCAATCTAACCAGCATATGAGGAAATACTAATTTAGATAAACTCCAAGTATAGTCTGCTCTTGTGGCTATTTGAGGATCAACTCCAAAAGCACCCCCAATCAAGAAAATAATTCGTTTTGTGCTTTCATTGGCTCTTTGTTGCAAAAAACTGGCTAAATCAGGAGAATTGAGTGATTTACCTCTTTCGTCCAATAAAATCAGGAAATCGTCTTTTTGTAGAATTTGTAAAATTAAACCTGCTTCCGTTTTCTTTAACTCCTGTTCACTCATACTGGCCGCATTTTTGGGAGCTCCTATTAATTGCCATTCTGCTTTAAAGTATTTATTGATCCGATTGGTAAAATCAGTAATCCCCTCATTTACATATGTTTCATTTGGTTTACCTACTGATAATAAGACCATTCGCATGAAGCAAAATTATGTAAGTAGGCAGATAAAAGACTAACTAAGTTCCATTTATCTTAACTAGGTATCGTTATCGGCATCGATTGCGTAAAAAAAGTGGTGCAATAGAGGGGAAACCATGCATAATATGAATAGACTTGTATGTCCGATTAAGCTAACAGAACGATTGTCTAAATTAATGCTATTATGAGAAAATTTACGCTTGTACTTATTCTTTGTACAATTATTACCCATGTATGGGGTCAAACTAAACAATTAAAAGGGAAAGTTACCGATGAGAAAGGCTTGCCGCTTCAAGGGGTAAGTATTTCCGGAAAATCGGGAATAAAAGGAACTCAAACCGATGAATCTGGGAGTTTTACAATTGCTATACCATCCAATACTAAACTGCAACTTAGTTTTAGTTATGTTGGGTTTAAAACCATTTCATTAGATGCATCTGACAATATGGTTGTTAAATTAGCCTCAGCTGATGAAAAATTAGATGATATCGTGGTGATTGGTTATCAGTCTGTAAAAAGAAGAGATGTGTTGGCTTCGGTTTCATCTATAAGTGCGAAAGATTTTAAAGATATTCCAGTAAACTCAGCTGCTGAAATGTTGAATGGAAGATTAGCGGGTGTTACTGCCACTACTGCTGAAGGATCGCCAGACGCAACAATTAGAATTCGAGTACGTGGTGGAATGTCTATTACGGGCGATAATTCTCCATTGTATATTATTGATGGAGTACAGGTTGAAAATGGATTAAATGCCCTGGCGCCTCAAGATATTCAATCTATTGATGTTTTAAAAGATGCAGCTGCAACGGCCATATATGGAGCAAGAGGTGCAAATGGAGTTATAGTCATTACTACTAAGTCTGGAAGAGCGGGAAAATTAAAAATGAGTTACAATGGTTTTTTCGGGACAAAATCTTTAGCTAAAAAATTGGATGTATTGAATCCTTATGATTTTGTTGTTTATCAATCCGAACGTTCAAGAGGAAGTGCAGTTGACAGTACATCATTTGTAAGAAACTATGGTACAACTTGGGATACTTTAAATGTATACAAAAATGCCAATCCGGTAGATTGGCAGGGCGAAGTGTTTGGATTATCAGGTAGAATGCAAACGCATAATATTACTTTAAATGGAGGTTCAAAAAAATTCACCTATAATTTCGGATATACTTATAATGATGATAAAGCCATTGTTATCAACTCTAATTATAAAAGACATGCATTGATTTTTAGAGGTGATTATAAAGTTACTGATAAGCTAAGTATAGGTGTAAGTACTCGCTATACCTTGCAAGACGTGTTTGGAGCTGGCGTAAGCGACACAAAGGGTTCATCTTATAATAGATTAAGAAATGCAGTGAAGTATCGACCATTTTTATCAAATGCGCAAGATATTGACGATGCAGATCCATTGGCTGATCAGGCCGTTGGAAATGGGTTAACTTTATATAATCCGATATCATTGGCCAATGCAGAGTACAGAAATAAAACAACCACTGTATTCAATATAACTGCAAATCTATCTTACAAAATTGCCAAGAATCTAACCTTTAAATCAACTTTTGGTTATGATGATAACAAATTCATAGATCGTCAGTTCCATGATTCAATTACACCATATTCAACTTTGCAAGGGGGGAGAAAACCTATTGTAGTATTGGATTCAGTAACAAGAACTACTATAACCAATTCCAATGTGCTTACTTATTCATTAAATAATTACAAAAATATTCATGACCTAAGTGTGTTGATTGGTGAAGAGACCTATGATTTCAGAACTGAAACCAGGAATAATATTTTTAGAAATTATCCTAATTTAATTTCCGTAGATGATGCAATAAAAAACACCAATTTAGCTACTTCCTTTGCAGGATTTCCTAAACTAAATCAAACCAGATATACCAATATTTCTTTTTTTGGAAGGGTCAATTATACCTTAATGGATAAATACCTTTTCTCATTTAATATGCGAGCTGACGGGGCTTCTAAATTTGCTCCAGGAAAACAATGGGGGTATTTTCCTGCTGGATCTTTTGCTTGGAGAGTAAAGTGTGAAAAATTCATGCAAAATGTAAAGGAAATCTCAGACTTGAAATTTAGAGCAAGTTTTGGTACAACCGGAAATAACAGAATTAATGATTATTTATATCTCACTACATTTAGAAATGACGCAACTTTCTATTATGGCTTAAACAACCAGGCTTTAAATGCGTTCTCTTCTGCTGGCTTAGTAAATCGGAATTTACAATGGGAGTCTACGGAGAGTAGAAACTTAGGTGTTGACATTAGCTTCTTTAAAAGAATTGATCTTTCTATAGATATTTATAATAATCAATCGCGCAATTTATTATTGAATGTTCCTATTGCTTCTACGTTTGGTTATTCATCACAATTGCAGAATATTGGGCAAACTTCTAATAAAGGGGTAGAAGTTCAATTGAATGCACAGATAATTAAAAAGCAAGACTTTACTTGGAATGCCAATTTCAATATTTCTACTAATAGAAACGAAGTAGTAGCATTGGGAGTAAATCAAAAGAACTTTTTTCCAAATGCAAGTTGGGGTGTTTCTGGTCAACCTACAGACTATATAGTAAGGATAGGAGATCCTGTTGGATCTATGTGGGGGCTTGTTCATGACGGCTTTTATAGAATCAATGACTTTGATTATAACTACACAACAAGAGTATATACTTTAAAAACAGGTGTTCCAACAAATGCAGGTATTATTGGACCAGTGCAGCCAGGTTCAATTAGATTCAAAGATTTAAATGGAGATGGAGTAATTGATTTAAATAACGATCGTCAAATCATTGGCAATCCTAATCCAAAATTTACTGGAGGTTTAAATCAACAATTCAATTATAAGAATTGGGATTTGAGTTTATTCCTTAATTTCTCCTATGGCAACGATATTTACAATGCCAATAAAATTGAATTCACCAATGCCTATTCTAACAATTCCAATATGCTGAATATAATGGCAAATAGATGGAAAACTATTTCGCCATCAGGAGCAACTGTTCAATGGGTTAATTCAACCAATCAGGTTGTAGGAATTGCTCCTGAAGAACTGGGAAGAATGAATGCTTATGCTGATATATGGTCTCCTCTTAAAAGTGCTGGTGCGTTTACCCCAAGTTCATGGGCTATTGAAGATGGATCGTTCATCAGAGTGAACAATTTAACGCTTGGATATAGCATATCACCTAAAAGTTTGCAGAGAATTAAAATGAGCAAATTGCGATTTTATTTCACAGCAAATAATTTAGCAATATTAACAAGCTACACAGGATATGATCCAGAAGTTAGTGTAGCAGGTAGCCCATTAACACCAGGATTAGATTATTCGGCTTATCCTAAAAGCAGGACTTTTATTTTTGGAATTAACGCCTCATTTTAATTATACTATTTAAAACTATTAATATGATCAGTAAGTATATCAATAAACTGACTTTTGCTTTATCAATCACACTTTGTGTGTTAACATTGATAAGTTGCCAAAAATATTTAGACCAAAAGCCAATTACAGAAGTAAGCGAAGAAATGGTTTTTAGCGATGTGCCTAATGCAACAAAAGCATTAGCAGGAGTATATAGTAGATTAGTGGGAGACGCTGCTTACGGAATAAGATTGAGTTTGTATTATCCTGTGGACAATGATGAAATGCAAGGTCCAACCGGAAATGCAGATAATGATCGTAGAGATATTGCACGATATGCTGCAACCTCTGGTAACTCGCAACTAAATAATCCTTTCAATCAATTGTTTCAAGGGATAGAGTTTGCCAATATTTGCATCGACAATATTCCTGCAATGGATAAGTACAAAAATGGCTCTGAACAGGAGAAAAAACAATTGGCTCGTTTGCATGGTGAAGCACTTACTTTAAGAGCCCAATTCTATTTTGAAGCAATTCGAAATTGGGGTGACTTGCCTTGGCATTTCAATGCTGCATCTACTATTGCAGATAACAATCCGTTTCCAAGAAAAACCGATAGAGACTCAATTTATGATCGTTTATTGGAAGATTTAAAATTAGCAGCAACATTAGTACCATGGAGAAATGAGGTGGTTGGAATTGGAGATCAAGTAGATGAAAGAATTACAAAAGGTGCAGTTAAGGCATTACGTGCAAGAATCGCATTGTTTAGAGGTGGATTCTCCTTGCGTCAGAATGGAACAATGCAAAGAGGGTCTAATTTTTTAACGTATTATCAAATTGCTAAAGATGAATGCGCCGAGATCATAGCTTCTGGTCAGCATACTTTGAATCCAAGTTTCAGAGGTCTTTGGAAAGATCAGGTGAATGCAAGAGCAGTTGTTGATCCTAATGGAGAATTAATGTTCCAGGCAAGTGCAATAGGAAGATTAGCCGTTGCCGACACTAAGTTGGCATATTATAACGGGCCTACTGTTGGAACATTTGGAAATAAGAGCATCAATGTGTTACCTTCTTATTTCTATTCATTTGATCAAAACGATTTAAGAAGAGATGTTACCTGCTGCCCTTATAATGTGGCAGCTGATGGGTCAATCAAAATTGGTCAAGCAATTTCAGCAATTTGTGATGGAAAATATCGTAGAGATTGGATCAGTGGACCAGTTGTTTCTCCAACAGATGCGGTTCAATATTTTAGTTTGAAATGGCAGTTAATCCGTTATTCAGATGTATTGTTAATGTTGGCTGAAGCAGAAAATGAAATTAGTGGGCCAACTGCTGCTGCATATAATGCGGTTAATCAAGTTAGAAGAAGAGGGTTTGGTAAATCGCTCACAGCCACAGATGCTACAGTTGATTTGCCAGCTGGTTTATCTAAATCGGCTTTCTTTAATGCTTTGGTAAACGAAAGATCTTTTGAATTAGGTGGAGAAGGAACTAGAAAATATGATTTAATCAGGTGGAATTTATTAGCATCAAAATTGAGTGAAACAAGGCAGATTTTATTAGATATGTCTAATAGAGTAGGAAATTATGCCAACCTTCCTCAATTCATGTACTTTTTCAATAATTCAACTGCAGATAATGTTAGTTTATGGAGTAACTCTTTCTATACTAGAGAGCCAGCAACTGCTCCAGCCAACACCACACGTGTCAATTGGATGGGTACTACTATCAATACGGTTGCAGTATCGAGATTCGCTACTGGATTCATTACTGGTAAATCGGAATTATTGCCGCTGCCTCAACCAGCAGTAGATGCCAATTTTAATTTAAAACAGAATCCTGGGTATTAAGCTTAAATGACTGCTTCGGCAGTCATTTTTTTTATATTGCATTAAATGAAAAAAACGAATCAGTTTTATTGGTTACTCTTTTTTTATATGAGTATCCCATTGTTTGGCATTGCCCAAAACGAATCTTCTCCCATTGCTTTTCCTGGTGCAGAAGGATTTGGTAAATATACTAGTGGTGGCAGAGGTGGGAAAACTGTTATAGTATCTAATTTAAATGACGATGGACCTGGGAGTTTTAGGGAAGCTGCATCTTTTAAGTTTAAAAGAATCATTGTTTTTGCTGTTTCTGGAACCATTCATTTAAATAGTAAACTGAATATTTTAGGAGATGTTACCATCGCAGGGCAAACAGCCCCAGGCGATGGAATTTGTTTTGCGGATCAATCTGTAATTCTAGCTGGTAATAATATTATGATTAGGTATTTAAGATTTAGAATGGGAGACAAAAATCAAAAAGGAGGAATGGTTGATGGGAATGGAGGGGATGATGCATTTGGAGGAAATAAAAGAAAAAACATCATTGTCGATCATTGTAGCATGAGCTGGAGTACCGATGAAGTGTTCTCCATTTATGCTGGAGATAGTACAACTGTTCAATGGAATCTAATTACAGAGCCACTCAACTATTCATATCATTTTGAAACGGGTGATAAAGATTATGAGCACCATGGTTATGGAGGAATTTGGGGCGGGAAACATTTATCTGCACATCATAATTTATTTGCGAATTGTTTGAGCAGAAACCCAAGATTCAATGGGGCACGTTTAGGATCGGATGAGGAATTTGTAGACTTTAGAAACAATGTGATTTATAATTGGGAGCACAATAGCACTTATGGTGGAGAGGGCGGCACTTATAATATGGTTAATAATTACTACAAAGCAGGGCCTGGAACGAATGAAAAAGTAAAATATAGAATTGTAAATCCATCTAAAAATGAAACAAGAGGTTTCGGTCAATTTTATGTGGATGGAAATTATGTATATGGGGCGAAAGATGTATCAAAAAATAATTGGCTAGGAATTGATATGGGCAATGGAGGAACTGAAGCTGATAAATCAGCTGCCATTGTAAAAACACCATTCCCAGCAGCGTTTATCAAAACTGATTCACCAATTGATGCCTACAATTTAGTGGTGAAATCAGTCGGAGCTTCATTTAAAAGAGATACTTTAGATGAAAGGGTAATCAATGATATGCAAAATAATAAAGGCAGGTATATTGATGTTCAGGGAGGTTACCCTCATGGCACAGCATATGAATTAACAGTGCAAGCATGGCCTGCTTTAAAATCTTTGCCTGCATTGAAAGATACAGATGGAGATGGTATGCCAGATGATTGGGAAATAAAAAACAAGTTAAACCCGAATGATCCTTCAGATGCTACAAAAAATCATTTGCATTCATTTTTCACCAATATAGAAGTGTATATTAATTCATTAGTTCAATGAAAAAAATAATACCATTCGTTTTATTGCTGATGGCTTTTGGTCCTGATCAAAAAAGAATCACCATTTGGATGTGTGGTGATAGCACAATGTCTATTAAAGAAACCAAAGCTTATCCAGAAACAGGATGGGGTATGCCTTTTGCCTATTTCTGGGATTCTTCCATAACTGTAAAAAACTTGGCAAAGAATGGGAGAAGTACCAAAACTTTTATCAGCGAAAATTTATGGAAACAAGCAGAGGATGGTTTAAAAGAAGGGGATTATGTATTCATACAATTTGGGCATAACGATGAGTCGAAAGACAAAAAAGAAAGATATGCAACAGAAGATACTTTTAAAATGAATTTAGTAAAATTCATAAGAGTTTCTAGAGCTAAAAAAGCAATACCCATTTTGTTTACACCTGTAAGTAGAAGAAAATTCAATGATGTTGGAGAAGCGCAAGAAACACATGCTGAATATTCCGCTTATGTAAAACAGATAGCAGCAGCTGAAAAAGTATTATTCATCGATTTGGATACTAAAAGCCGTCAGCTATATCAACAATATGGAAAGGAATTTTCTAAACAATTGTTTTTACAGTTGAAGCCTGGGGAGCACCCTAATTATCCTGAAGGCAAAGAAGATAATACCCATTTTAATGAATTAGGCGCTCGATTAATAGCACAATTGGTTCTTCAAGAATTACGTAATTTGAATATTGATTTGAATCAACGAATTATTGTACCAGTAAAAAAATAATCATGCCCACACCTATTTTTAGGCTAATCATTTTTTTCTTTTTTTTAAGTGCATCATTATTTGGGCAAAAGAATGTCAATTATAATTTTATTGTTGATGCTTCCGGTAAAGGCCAATTCAGATCTGTACAAGCAGCTTTAAACGCAATACCTGCTGGGAATAAAAAGCCATATCGCATTTTTATTAAAAACGGATTTTATAAAGAAGTAATAACAGTAGATGCAAGCAAGTCTGGAATTAGTCTAATAGGAGAAAGCAAAGACAAAACAATTCTTAGTTTCGATAATCATGCGGGCACAAAAATGCCTAATGGGGATACTTTAAATACATGGACATGTGCTTCTTTTTTTGTTTACGGAAATGATTTTCATGCAGAACAATTAACCTTTCAAAATAGTGCGGGATTTACGGCTGGTCAGGCCGTAGCATTAAGAATTGAAGGTAATAGGGCTTCATTCAATAACTGCAGAATGATTGGTAATCAGGATGTGTTGTTTTTAAGTGGGAGTGGTGTGAAACATTATTTTGAAAACTGCTATATAGAAGGAACCACTGATTTTATTTTTGGCGCTTCAACAGCTGTTTTTAATAATTGTAGAATACATAGCAAAAAGAACTCGCATGTAACAGCTGCTTCCACTAATAGTATTATTCCTTTTGGCTTTGTATTTTATAATTGTAAATTAACAGCGGATAGTAGTATCAATAAAGTGTCACTTGGCAGACCCTGGAGCCCAACTGCCAGTGTAACTTATATCAGTTGCTGGCTAGGTAAACATATTGTTCCAGAAGGATGGAATAACTGGAAAAACCCTTCTAATGAAATGACTGCAAGATATGCAGAGTTCAATAGTACAGGGCCTGGGGCAAATAAAACAGAAAGAGCAAAATGGACTACTCAATTAACTGAAAAAGAAGCTCGGCAATTAACCATAAAAAAAATCTTGGGCAATTGGGAGCCTAGAAGCACTTACCAGAATCCAATACTTCATGCAGATTATAGTGATCCGGATGTGGAGCGAGTTGGGGACGATTATTATATGACTGCATCCAGCTTTAATCATGTTCCAGGCTTGCCATTATTACATTCAACTGATCTGGTTCATTGGAATTTAGTGGGCTATGCTTTGAAAAAATTAGTACCAGAAAATCATTTTTCGAAAGTACAACATGGGGCAGGAGTTTGGGCCCCAAGTATTCGATACCATAACAATGAATTTTATATTTATTATCCCGATCCGGATTATGGTATTTATTTAGTGAAGGCAAAGCAGATCAATGGACCTTGGACTGATCCAATTTTAGTGGATACTGGAAAAGGCTTAATTGATCCATGTCCTTTATGGGATGATAATGGAAAAGTTTATATGGTTCATGCGTTGGCAAAAAGTAGGGCAGGAATCAACAGTATACTTGTTGTAAAAGAAATGAATTCAAGTGGTACAAAAATAATTGGTCAATCAAAAATGGTTTATGATGGACACGATTTGGATCCTACTATTGAAGGCCCCAAATTCTATAAGCGAAATGGTTGGTACTATATTTTTGCTCCTGCCGGAGGAGTAAAAACTGGTTGGCAAACCGTTTTAAGAGCTAAAAATGTGTACGGCCCTTATGAACGAAAAGTAGTAATGGATCAGGGTGGTTCATTGGTAAATGGTCCTCACCAGGGGGCATGGGTTCATACTGGTAAAGGGGAAGATTGGTTTATTCATTTTCAGGATAAAGATGCATTTGGTAGAATCCTTCATTTGCAGCCTATGGTTTGGAAAAACGACTGGCCAATAATTGGGATTGATTATAATGAAAATGGCAAGGGTCAACCTGTATTGCATTATAATATGCCTAAATCAACAGTTGTCAATGCTTTCAATAAAAATGAATCAAACAGTAGTATCAATCTGAATTGGCAATGGCAAGCAAATCCTTCTCCTCATTGGATTTCAAACAAAGAAGGGAAAATGCAATTGACAGTCATTGCTTTTGCGGATTCATCCAAAAATCTATATACCGTTCCTTCATTATACATGCAGAAATTTCCTGCTGATTCATTTATAACGACCACCGAAATTGAATTAGCTAATGCAACTGTTGGTGACAAATCTGGATTGATTGTTTTCGGAACTGATTATGCAGAGCTATTGATTGAAAAAGGAAAAGAAGGATATATTATACAAATGGGAGTTTGTAAAAACGCAGATAAACAAACTATAGAATCCTTTCAACCTATCAAAACACTATTAACTAATCGAGTGTTATTTCGCTGCAAAGTAATCCTAGAAGGAAAAGCAATTTTTTCCTTCAGTGAAGATGGAAAAATTTTTCAAAATATTGGAGAAAGCTTTTCTGTAAAACCTGGCAGATGGGTGGGAGCCAAAATTGGATTATATTGCAGTAAGCCTTTTAATAGCAGTAGTAAAGGAATGGCTATTATTCGTTCATTCACAATTGAAAAATAATTTTATGAAAAATGTTTTTTTAAGTTGCCTCTTTTTTTGTTTTACTATTTCAATGAATGCGCAAAGCAAAGATAGTATTGCAGTTGCTGCTGCAGTAGAACAACTAAGGATGGCGATGGTAAGTGGTAATATAGATGACCTTAATGCTATTGCATCAGATCAGTTAAGCTATGGACATTCAGGGGGGCATGTAGAAGGCAAAAAGGAATTTGTTGATAAGATCGCAAGTGGTAAATCAGACTTTGTTACTATTGAACTCAGCGAACAAAGCATCACGGTAGTGGGAAAAACTGCGATTATAAGACATTCCCTTAATGCAACTACCAACGATAATGGGAAACCGGGTAATGTTAAATTGAAAGTAATGCTGGTATTTCTAAAAGAAAAAGGAAACTGGGTGATGTTGGCAAGACAGGCTGTTAAACTTACTTAACTATTTTTCTTTTGGCAGATGACGCTCTTTGTATTAATTCGGCTGGCAAAATAACGGTTTCAAAATCCAATACCGGTCGCTTGCTTTCTATCATTGTTATTAATAATTCTGCGGCTTTTTTTCCCATTTCATAAGCAGGCTGCCTAACTACTGACAATGAAGGGGATAACAATTCTGTTAGATCTAAATTGCTAAATCCAATCATCGCTAGGCTATCTGGGATGGGAACTTTTTTCAGTTTACAGTACCTCATAATATTGGTAGTGATCTTATCTGAGCAAGCTATTACTGCATCTGGTCTATTTTTTGATTTGATCAACTGATTCATTACTTCTTCTACTTCTTCATAAATCAAACCTCCATGTGGGCAATAACCAATTGACTTTTCATCAAATGGCATTTTTCTATCGGTCATTGCCTTTTTATATCCTTCTACTCTTTCTCTTGAAATGGAGAGCAAAGCTGCATTGGTAATGCAGGCTATTTGTTTGTATCCATTTTTTATTAAGTGATTGGTTGCATTATAAGCTGCCATAAAATTGTCTACAATCACTTTATGTGTATCAATAGATTCTACAACACGATCGAAACACACAAGGGGCATGCCTTTGCTATATAAGCCGTTAATGGTACTAAAATCGCTAGTTTCTGATGAAACTGATAGTAATATCCCATCCACACTTCTCGAAGCCAGGTATTGAAGTGCCGAAACTTCTCTGTTAAAGTCTTCCTTGCTTTGGGCTATCACTACATTATACCCTTTCTGTTGTGCCACAGATTCTATCCCATTGATCGCTTGTGAGAAAAAACTATTCGCAATTTCGCTCACCAGAACGCCTATAGAACTGCTTCTTTTTTCTTTTAAGCTCAAAGCGATAGGATTGGGGCGATAATTCATTTCTCGCGCATATTCAATCACTCTGGCCTTTGTTTCAGGGCTTATTTCATAACTGTCACGTAGCGCTCTGCTTACTGTAGAAGTAGATAAGCCCAAGGTTTTGGCTATATCTTTAATGGTTATTGCTTCAAATTTCATGGTATTATGCTAAACGTGCTAACAAGATACCATTTTATGGGATAATTCCCGACATCGTTTGCGTAAATAATGAATCAAATAAATGATGTTGTTCACCAATTACTAAGTAGACTTGTAAGGCAAACTTAATTGCAAAACCATATGAATCGATTGTTTTATTGCTGTATTGCATTAGCAACCAGTTTTTGTGTACAAGCACAAAATGCTTCATCCATTCGCATACAAAAGACTTCTTTTAGAAGGGATACTTTAAACATCATTCAATTTGGAGCAAAGTCTGATCCTTTTTTTGAAAATTCCAAAGCAATCAATGCAGCAATTTTGGCGATGAATAAAAAAGGGGGCGGTGTAGTGTTGATTCCAGCAGGTACTTTTATTGCAGGGCCAATCACATTAAAATCCAATGTAAATCTTCATTTAGCAAAAAATGCCTTATTGATTTTTAGTGCTGATTTTAATTTATATCCATTGGTAAAGTCATCTTTCGAAGGAGTTGATGCAGCCAGATGTCAATCACCAATTTCTGCAGAAAATGAAACCAATATTGCCATAACTGGAATGGGAATTATGGACGGTAATGGTTTTTATTGGCGACCTTTGAAAAAGGAAAAAATGGCTGACTCAGAATGGAAAAAGCACCAGTTAAAATATGGTGGTGCTTTGACTGAAGATAAAAAAACATGGTATCCCTCTGTTGCTGCAGTTGAGGCATCTTCAAAAAAAGACATTGGAAAGCTGATCAATGGTAAAAAATTAGCTGATTTTGAATCAATCAAAGATTTTCTCAGACCGAATATGATCAGAATAGCAGGCTGCACAAAAGTGTTAATTAAAGATATCACTTTCGAAAATTCTCCAGCTTGGACCACCCATTTATTATTGAGTGAGGATATTACTGTAAGTGGATTAAAAGTAAAGAATCCTTGGTATGGAGCTAACACCGATGCAATTGATATAGAAAGTTGCAAGAATGTATTATTAGAAGATTGCGTTTTTGATACAGGAGATGATGGTATTACAATTAAAAGTGGAAGAGATGAAGATGGTAGGAAACGTGGAGTGCCTACACAAAATGTAATCGTAAAAAATTGTACAGTTTATCATGCCCATGGTGGATTTGTAGTAGGTAGTGAAATGAGTGGTGGAGTAAAAAACATTTATGTGAGCGATTGCACTTTTATCGGATCAGATATTGGCTTACGTTTTAAAACAACAAGAGGAAGGGGTGGAGTTGTGGAAAATATTTATGTGAAAAATATCAATATGAAGGATATTCCTGGAGAAGCCATTTTGTTTGATATGTATTATGCAGCACAAGATCCAATAGCAATTGCTGGAGAAAAGCGCGAACCTCCTAAAGTAGAAACTTTGCCTGTTACTGATGCCACTCCGCAGTTTAAAAATTTCTTTTTCGATCATATTAAATGTGATGGAGCTTCAAAAGCAGTTTTTGTGAGAGGAATTCCAGAAATGCCTGTAAAAAATGTTCAACTTACTCATTTGTATATTAAAGCAGATAAGGGTATTGATATACAGGAAGCAGATGGCATAAGTATTAGCAATAGCACTATTGTTTCAAAAGACACTAATCCATTTGCATATATCCTCAACAGCACAAATGTCCATTTTAATCAAATGGATTTTGGAAAGACGGCTGATTTGTTCATGTTATTGCAAGGAAGTAGATCTGGAAAAATTAAATTGAGCAAAATCAATATAGGATTGGCGAAAAAAGCAATAAATGCCGAATTTGGAGCAACCGAAACTATGGTGGAGAAAAATTAATTGAACCGAAAAATTATGAAAAAAATAGTTATTTTATTTCTTGTATTGAATGCCGGAATTGTTCATGCTCAATTGAGTCAAGCAGAACAATTAATTGCCACTTCCATGAAATTATGGCCTGATTCTTTCGGAGCAAAAGCTGGCGGAAAAGCAAGATGGAGTTACGATCAGGGTGTTATTCTAAAGGGAGTTGAAGGTGCTTGGAAGCTTACAGGAAATGGGATGTATTTTAATTATATCCAACACTCTATGGATTTTTATGTAAAGGAGGACGGAACAATTTATGATTACAAACCCGATGAGTATAATATAGATCATATCAATAATGGAAAGCTATTATTGCTTTTGTATAGAGTTACAGGGAAAGAAAAATACAAGAATGCGGTCGATCTATTGAGATCTCAATTAAGAACACATCCAAGAACTTCCGAAGGTGGATTCTGGCATAAGAAAATTTATCCCAATCAAATGTGGTTGGATGGATTGTATATGGGGGAACCATTCTATGCAGAATATGCGGCTACTTTTCATGATGATGCTGCTTTCGCAGATATCACCAGGCAGTTTGTATTGATGGAACAACATGCACGTGATGAAAAGACAGGTTTGTTGTTTCATGCATGGGATGCATCCAAAGAACAACAATGGGCCGACAAAGTTTCCGGCAAATCTCCACATGTATGGGCAAGGGCAATGGGCTGGTATGGAATGGCCATGGTTGATGCGCTCGATCATTTTCCAGCAAATCATCCGGGACGAGATTCAATCATCCATATTTTAAAAAGGTTTTCTGTTGCAGTTCTTGCCAATCAGGACAAAGCAAGTTCTGTTTGGTATGATATATTGGATATGCCCAAATCTCCAAAGAATTATATCGAAGCATCTGCCTCTTCAATGTTTGTATACACTTTATTAAAAGGTGTACGTAAAGGCTATTTGCCAACTTCTTGTTTAGCGCCAGCAAAGAAGGGGTATGCTGGATTATTTAGCAATTTCATTAAAGTAGAGAATGGTCAAACCAATTTGCATGGAACAGTAAGTGTTTCTGGTTTAGGCGGAAAGCCATATCGAGATGGTAGTTTTGAATATTACATGAGTGAACCTGTGGTTGTAAATGATGCAAAAGGAATGGGTGCTTTCATTCAGGCAAGTGTTGAAATGGAATTGGCATCCCTTACCCCAATTGCAAAAGGTAAAGAAGTAGTAGTAGATCGGTTTTTTAATAATGAATGGAAGAAAGATGTCACTGGTAAATTATCCCGTTGGCATTATACTTGGGAAGATGTAACCAATAGTGGATTCTCCCTCTTAGGAACTTTGTTTGAGCAACAAGGTGCGGTTCTAAAGTCATTGGATATTGCTCCAACAAAAACTAATCTCCCTAAAAATGGTGTTTATATTGTTGTAGACCCAGATCATATAAAAGATAACCCCAATCCAAATTATATGGAAGAGCAATCAGCCAAAACAATTACTGATTGGGTTAAAGAAGGGGGAGTATTGTTCATGATGGCCAATGATAGTAATAATTGCGATTTATTGCATTTCAATATTTTGGCGAAAAAATTTGGATTAGAATTTACCAATAAGAGCATCAATATGGTAAAAGGAAATGAATTTGAAACTGGTGCCGTTTATATCAATAAAGGAAATCCAATTTTCCCATCAGGTCCTAAATTGCATATTAAAGAAATTAGTACAATTCTTGTTGCTCCACCTTCAAAAGCATTAGCAGTCAAAGACAATGATATTGTTATAGCGACCTGCAATTTTGGTAAAGGCAAAGTTTTTGCGATTGGTGATCCCTGGTTATACAATGAATATGTTGATGGTAGAAAATTGCCTGCAGAATTTCAAAATTTTACTGCCGCAAAAGAATTAGTTAAATGGCTGCTAACCTCTTCATCTAAATAATTTGTCTAAAAAAATTATCATACTGTTTGTTTATTATTTTTTGTGCATTGGGTTATCTGCTCAGACAAAAAAAATAGTTGCTTTATCTGGCAAGGCAGATTATCATTCAATACAATCAGCAATCAATAGTATTCCGAAGAACAATACTCAACCAGTTACCATTTATATTAAGAATGGTAAATACAATGAAAAACTATTTATTAAAAATAATTTTATTCAATTTGTTGGAGAAAGTAGAGAAGGGGTAGTAATTGCTCAATCAATTGCAAGAGATGAATGGAGGTGCACCAATTCAAATGACTGGGGTGTTGCATCAGTAAATATCGATTCAAGCGAAAATATTTCTTTTAATAATTTGACAGTTATTAATAATTATGGATTCGAAAATCCAACAGAAACAACCATTCCCTGTGTTGCTGATTCTACTGGAAAGAGATCAATCAAACAAAATGGCCATCAAATGGCATTTAGAAGTTTCAACGCAACAAAACTTATATTCGTCAATTGCCGATTTTCAGCTTTTGGCGGAGATACTATGAGCCCCTGGAATACCAATGATGGGATGTTTTATTTTAAAGATTGTGTGCTTGAAGGTGGAGTAGATTTTTATTGCCCTAGAGGATGGGCTTATGCAGAAAACTGTTTGTTTATTAGCAAAAGCGGAACTGCTGCTATTTGGCATGACGGCTCTCAGTATAAAGATTCAAAAACAGTATTGGTCAATTGTAGTTTTCAAGGATTTGATGGATTTAAGTTAGGACGCTATCATAGAGACGCACAATTTTATTTAATCAATTGTTTGTTTGCAGATAATATGTCTGATGAAGACATATATATAGTTCCTACCAGCAATACCATCCAATGGGGAAGAAGGGTGTACTATTACAATTGTAAAAAGCAAAATAGTAAAGCCGTTTTATTTGCAAACAATTTAGAAAAGGCAGAAGGAAATCCAAGCCCATTATCCATCAATGCTGCATGGGTATTCAGCAATAAATGGTCACCTGAAAAAAAATGGGTATTATGAAATTAAACAGAAAAATACTCCATCAGATCGATCATCGAATAGTATCAGTGCCTCCTGATGATAATTTTGAATTGCCAGAAAAAGTATTGCAATTTGGCACAGGAGTATTGTTGAGGGGATTGCCCGATTATTTTATTGATAAAGCCAATAAGCAACAGATTTTTAATGGAATGATTGTTGTGGTGAAATCAACAGATACACCAGGCGCTAATGCATTTGACGAGCAAGATGGACTATTTACTCAATGTGTTAGAGGAATTGAAAACGGGCAATTGATTGATGAATATCATTTAAATTCGAGCATTAGCAGAGTATTGACTGCAGCCACTCAATGGGATGCAATTATCAATTTAGCATCCAGTGAAGTGATGCAACTGATTATTTCTAATACAACAGAGTCAGGGCTGGTTTTAAATAAGGAAGACAATATACGAACTGGTGTTCCAAAAAGTTTCCCAGGAAAATTGCTGGCTTTTTTATACAAACGCTGGCAGGTATTCAATGGAGTCGATAATGCAGGTATGGTGATTCTTCCCACTGAATTAATTCCAGACAATGGTAAGTTATTATTGAGTATCCTTAATGAACTTGCTGATACCAATCAGTTAGAAGGCGATTTCATTCTATGGTTAAATAATGCCAATCATTTTTGTAATACACTTGTTGATAGAATAGTGCCTGGTAAACTTCCTGCACAATTAGCTGAATCAGCTACTAAAAAAGTCGGGTATGAAGATGATCTAATGATCATGAGTGAGCCTTTTCGTTTATGGGCTATTGAAACGAGTAGCCCTAGAGTGAAGCAATTATTGTCTTTTTCTGAAGCTGATAAAGGGGTCATTTTAGCAGAATCTATTCAACAGTTCAGAGAGCTTAAGCTTCGATTATTAAATGGAACACATAGCTTAAGTTGTGCATTGGCAATTCTTGCAGGATTTGAAACTGTGAAAGAAGCGATGAACAATCATTTTTTTGTTGATTATCTAGATGGGTTAATGAAAACTGAAATCAGTACTTGCTTAATTGATGATCAAATCAATTTCGAAACTGCATTTGAATTCTCCGAAAGTGTAAAAGAGCGATTTGCTAATCCTTTTATTGAACATAAGTGGGCCAGTATATCGGTGAATTATACCGAAAAGTTACGCATGCGAACTATTGCGTTGATTTTGAATTATTACGAAAGAGAAAGTAAAGCGCCAGAGCAAATGTGTATTGGGTTTGCAGCTTATTTATTATACATGCACAATATTCATCTAACAAGTGGAAAATATATAGGAAATTTCAATAACAGCAACTATATAATTGATGATCCTAAATCCGAATTATTTGCTTCCATTGCTGCCAATCAATCGATGGATGAGTATGTTCATTTGGTTTTATCCAATCAATCTTTATGGGGTTCAGATTTAACACAATTAGCGTCATTTGAAATTAGGATCAAACAAATCATGAATAATATAATTGAAATGGGTGTAATGAAATTTTTAGTCAACCATTATAATAATGCAATAGCATGAAACCAATTGTTTTAAAAGTACATCATTCCGATAATGTTATAGTTGCATTAACTGATCTGCAAAAGGGGGAACTTGTATTGTTTGACGGGCACGAATTTATCATGCAAGAATTAATTCCTGCAAAACATAAGTTTTATAGCAATGATTTATTTGTTAACGACCCCGTTTATATGTATGGAGTATTGGTCGGGAAATTGCAAGTCAATGTAAAAGCTGGTACTCGAATGAGTACAGAAAATTTACATCATGCTGCAGAGCCGTATGCATTCAAATCATATAATTATCAATGGAATTCTCCCGATGTAACCTCTTTTGAGCAAAAAACTTTTTTAGGATATCATCGCTCCGATGGGCAAGTAGGAACAGCGAATTATTGGTTATTTATTCCAACTGTATTTTGTGAGAATAGAAATCTGGATGTAATAAAAGAAGCTTTACAGAATGAGTTAGGTTATGCAGTTTCCACTAAGTATAAAAATTATACATCACAATTATTAGCTGCTTTTGAAGCGGGGGAGTCAATTGAGAAAATACAATTGGAGCCGGGTGCATTGTATACAAGTTCAGAGAAGAGACCGTTTAGAAATATTGATGGCATTAAATTTTTAAATCATCAGGGAGGTTGTGGAGGTACAAGAGAAGACTCTGCAGTATTGAGTAAATTATTGGCAGCCTATGCCGACCATCCAAACGTTGCCGGAATAACAGTATTGAGTTTGGGTTGTCAGAATTTACAGTTGCCTGATTTTAAAAAAGATATATTAGATAGAAATCCTCAATTCGATAAGCCGCTGATTGTTTTTGAACAACAACAATCATTAAGTGAAGAACAATTAATCAGTAATGCTATTCAAGCAACTTTTAAAGGGTTGATAGAAGCTAATAAAACAACGCGTCAGCCAGCACCTTTAAGTAAACTTACTATTGGTGTAAAATGTGGAGGAAGTGATGGGTTTAGTGGGATATCTGCAAATCCTGCTGTTGGATATTGTAGCGATTTATTGGTGGCATTGGGAGGAAAGATTTTATTAGCAGAATTCCCAGAATTATGTGGGGTTGAACAAGAATTAATTGATCGCACCATTAACCCAGATGCGGCACATAAGTTTATTCGTTTAATGAGATCATATAGTGATTCAGCCATAAAAGCAGGTTCAGGATTTCACATGAATCCATCACCTGGAAATATTAAAGATGGATTGATTACTGATGCTATAAAATCAGCAGGTGCTGCCAAAAAAGGAGGCACATCACCTGTTGTTGATGTGTTGGATTACACAGAGCCTGCAACCAAATCAGGATTGAATTTGGTATGTACTCCAGGAAATGATGTAGAAGCTACCACAGGTAAAGCTGCTTCAGGTGCAACATTGATACTATTTACCACAGGGCTTGGAACCCCAACAGGTAATCCTGTTTGTCCAACCATTAAACTGTCTAGTAATTCAGCTTTGTCTAAGCGCATGGCAGATATCATCGACATTGATACAGGGCCCATTATTAGTGGAGAAAAAACCATTGAAGAAATGGGAATAGCAATTTTGAATTATTGCATTGAAGCTGCAAGCGGTAGGGTTATACCAAAAGCAGTATTATTAAACCAAGATGATTTTATTCCATGGAAGCGTGGAGTTAGTTTATAAAATATTAAAGAGAACTGTATGAAAGCATTCATGGGTCAAGATTTTTTATTGAATTCTGAAACAGCCCAACAGTTGTATCATGATTTTGCAAAGCAAATGCCAATCATCGATTACCATTGTCATTTACCACCAGACCAAATAGCTGCCGATAGTCGTTTTGAAAATATAACACAAGCTTGGCTGTATGGAGACCATTATAAGTGGAGAGCTATGAGAACCAACGGTGTAGATGAATCTTATTGCACTGGGAAACAATCTGACGTCAATAAATTCAATCAATGGGCGGCTACTGTGCCTTATACAATGCGTAATCCTTTATATCATTGGACCCATTTAGAATTACAACGATATTTCAATATAAATGAGATACTCAATCCTTCCTCCGCCAGTCGAATCTATGAGCAAACAAGTGAAATGCTGCAACAGGATAGTTACTCGATTCGGAACCTAATTCGAAAAATGAATGTCAAAAAAATCTGTACAACCGATGATCCTATTGATAGTTTAGAACATCATCAAAAGATTAAAGAAGACGGTTTTGAAGTAAGTATATTTCCTGCATTTCGTCCTGATAAAGCGATGGAAGTTAGTAATGCAAACCATTTTAATGCTTATCTCAAAAAATTGGAATCAATTACCAATATGTCTATTTCTTCATTTGAAGACTATTTGTATGCATTACAAAATAGACATGATTTCTTTGCTTCTATGGGTTGCTCTGTGAGTGATCACGGATTAGAAGAGATATATGCAGAAGATTTTACAGGTACAGAAATTGAGTCCATTTTCAATAAAGTACATAATGGGAAAGATTTAAATAATATCGAGCAGCGAAAGTTTAAAAGTTGCATGTTGCTTCATTTTGCAGAATGGGATTGGGAAAAAGGATGGGTTCAGCAATATCATTTAGGCGCATTGCGTAATAATAATAGTAGAATGATGAGCCAATTGGGGCCAGATACAGGTTGGGATAGTATTGGTGATTTTTCTCAAGCCGCAGCTTTAGCTAAATTTTTAAATAAATTAGATGCAGAAGATAAATTGGCAAAAACAATCATTTATAATTTAAATCCTGCTGACAATGAATTGATGGCATCTATGCTGGGAAATTTTAATGATGGATCGGTTGCAGGAAAAGTTCAATTTGGAAGTGCTTGGTGGTTCTTAGATCAAAAAGATGGGATAATCAGGCAATTGAATGCCTTGAGTAATATGGGATTAATCAGCCAGTTTGTAGGAATGTTAACTGATTCAAGGAGTTTTTTGTCTTTTCCAAGACATGAATATTTTAGAAGAATATTATGCAATTTATTTGGTGATGAAATAGAGAAAGGAGAGCTGCCGAATGATATCAAATGGATAGGTCAACAAATTCAAAATATCTGTTATAATAATGCCAATTCCTATTTTGGTTGGGATAAATAAAGGTGCTTGCAACCGTTCCCGCTCCATTTTTTTGGTCATTAAAAGCAATATTGAAATTGTAAATTGACTATTAACGCTTTTGGTCTTATCTTGGTTAGAATAAGCAATTTACGATTGGCTAAATTTGAGCAATATGGGAACTGTTTTTTGTTTTGGAGAGTTGTTAATGCGAATGTCTCCAGTTTTAGGTAGGCAATGGATCAATGATCATTCAATGCCTGTTTTTATAGGAGGAGCAGAATTAAATGTAGCTACTGCATTGGCTTCTTGGAATTTACCATCAAAATATATGACAGCCTTACCCAGCAATTATCTTTCCGAAGAAATTGTGGCAAATATTGAAGCAAAAAAGATAGATGCTGCTTCCATCTATTACACGGGGGATAGAATTGGCGTGTATTATCTTCCACAAGGTGCAGACTTAAAAAATGCTGGTGTTATTTATGATCGAGCCCATTCGGCATTTGCTTCATTGAAGCCAGGTATGATTGATTGGGATGAAGTATTAAAAGGTTGCAGCTGGTTTCATTTTAGCGCCATTAGCCCTGCTTTAAATGAACAAATTGCATTGGTTTGTAAAGAAGGGTTAGAAGCTGCTGCAAAAAAAGGCTTAACTATTTCTATCGATTTAAATTATAGAGCAAAACTCTGGCAATATGGCAAAAAGCCCGTTGATATTATGCCTGAATTGGTTTCTTATTGCGATGTGATCATGGGCAATGTTTGGAGTGTGCAAGACCTATTGGGTATTCATGTAGATGCAGACATTCACAACAATAAAGAAAAAACCAGTTATGCTGAACATGCCAATCATCAGTCTACATTATTGATGGATCATTACCCAAAATGTAAAGTAGTTGCATATACATTTAGATTTACGGAAGGAAATACAGTTAATTATTTTGCTACTTTACATACTTCAACACAACATTTTATTTCAGCCAGTTTTTCAACGGATCAAGTAGTTGATAAAGTGGGGAGTGGAGATTGTTTTATGGGAGGGCTTATTTATGGCTTGTATAAAAATAATCAATCTCAAGAAATTATCAATTATGCAGCAGCAGCAGCTTTTGGTAAATTACAGGAATTAGGAGACGCAACAACTCAAACGGTAGAAAAGATAAAATCAACATATTGAAATGGATAATCAAGATTTAATAATTGATCAAATATGCAATGGTGGTTTGCTGCCTTTGTTTTATCATGATGATATTGTAATTTGTAAAAAAGTAGTAACAGCGTTGTATGAAGGTGGAGTAAGATGTATTGAATTTACCAATCGTGGTAAAAATAGCTTGATCAATTTCAAGCAATTAATTGAAATCAAATCCCAGTTTCCTGGTTTATTATTGGGAATTGGAACGATTAAAACCGGAGAACAAGCCACTACTTTTATAGAAGCAGGCGCTGATTTTTTAGTAAGCCCCATCTTCGACAATGAAATTGCAGACATAGCTTACATGAATAAAATGGCTTGGATACCTGGTTGCATGACTCCAACCGAAGTGCATGTTGCACAACAGGCTGGATGTAAATTAATAAAACTCTTTCCCGGAAATGTATTAGGCCCAGGATATGTAGAAGCTATCATGCCGCTATTTTCAGGAATGCGATTTGTAGTTACAGGAGGAGTGGATATTACTGCAGATAGTTTATCTAAGTGGATGAAGAGTGGAATCGTTGGAGTTGGCTTAGGTAGCAAATTAATTACCAATACTATTTTGGCAAATAATGATTATGATCAACTAAGCCTTAACACCGCTTCAGTTGTGAAAATAATGAATGAAATTAAACAGTCTAAATAATAAACTACTAGTATGAGCTCTGCCATTGGAAAATATCGTTGGACAATTTGTAGTCTTGTTTTTTTTGCTACTACTATTAATTATTTAGATAGGGCGGTAATTAGTTTATTAAAATCTACCCTCACTGCAGAAATGCATTGGAACGATGGTGATTATGCCAATATTGAAATTGCATTTAAAATCTCTTACGCTATTGGTTTATTGTTAGCGGGTAAATTCATAGATTCAGTTGGAACAAAAAAAGGGTATGCCTGGGCTACAGGATTATGGAGTGTATCAGCTGTAGCACATGCATTTGCAACAAATGTTTTTGGTTTTGGACTTGCAAGGGCTGCATTGGGTGTAACTGAAGCAGGAAATTTTCCAGCAGCGATCAAAACGGTAGCTGAATGGTTTCCCAAAAAGGAAAGGGCTTTGGCTACAGGAATTTTTAATTCTGGTGCAAACATTGGGGCAATAATAGCTCCTTTAACAGTTCCCTTAATAGCCGTTACTATTGGATGGCAATGGGCATTTGTGTTAACAGGAGTTTTAGGATTTATCTGGTTGTTTTTCTGGATGAGAACCTATCATAAACCTGCCCATCATCCTAAACTTTCAAAAGAAGAATACAATTATATTCATAGTGACATTGATGAACAACCTGCTTTGGTTGAAACTGCAAAAGAACCGTTTACATGGGTTAGATTATTAAAATATCGACAAACATGGGCCTTTTCGATTGGTAAATTATTGACCGATCCAATTTGGTGGTTTTATCTTTTCTGGTTACCAGATTTTTTAGAGAGTGAATATCATTTAAAAGGAACGGCTATTGCATTACCAGTTGCCTTAGTATATACTATTTCTACATTTGGTAGTGTTGGTGGAGGTTGGTTGCCTTTGTATTTGATCAAGAAAAATTGGACCATATTTAAAGCAAGAAAATCATCTATGTTATTTTATGCTTTTTTTGTATTACCTATTTTATTTGCTCAAATTTTAGGTCAAGTAAATATGTGGCTAGCAGTAATTGTGATTGGCTTGGCTGCAGCTGCACATCAGGCCTGGAGTGCCAATATTTTCACTACAGTAAGTGATATGTTCCCCAAAAGGGCTATCGGATCTGTTACAGGAATAGGGGGCATGTTTGGGGCTATAGGGGGTATATTGTTATCCTTTTTTGTTCAAAAAAACCTTTTTGTGCATTATAGAGCAATTAATCAGATTGAGATCGCCTATTATATTATGTTTTTAGTATGTGGACTTTCCTATTTGACTGCTTGGTTAATTATGCATTTATTGGTACCAAAAGTTAAAGTGATAGCTGATGAATAAGTTTTGATAGCTGATTTTTTATCATTTGATCGATTGAGTTTATCTTGGGGAAAATTAGCAAGGAAATGAAGATTATATTGTTAAGGGTTGCTGCTTTTATTGGTCTGATTATATATTCTACTACTACAAAGGCCCAGGTAATCGATTCAATGATGAATGTATATGCACAGGGATTCCCCAAAGAAAAAATGCATATTCACTTTGATAAACAACAATATAATCCGGAAGAAACGGTATGGTATAAAGTGTATATCATGACGGGTAATGATTTAAGCCCTCTCAGTAAAAATGTTTATGTAGAATGGTATGATGATGCTGGCAAACTAATGAGACAAACCGTTGCGCCATTATTCCAAGCTACAGCCAAGGGTTCATTTGATATACCTGCAAATTATAAAGGAAACTTTGTTCACTTGAAGGCTTATACACGTTGGATGTTAAATGATAGTCTTTTCTTGTATGAAAAAGATATTGTAATCAATAATGGGAAAGCAGTTGCGCCAAAGAATACCAATAATCCAACTTTTGTAAATATTTTTCCTGAGGGAGGTAATTTAGTTTATGGATTAACATCCAGGGTAGCTTTTAAAGCCACTAATAAAAACGGAATACCGGTATTAATCAGAGGTATTTTACAAAAAGATCAAAAAGAAACAATCGATACCCTTAAAGTCAAACATGATGGCATGGGCTCCTTTTCCTTTCAGCCAATTGAAGGTGCTAAATACAATTTGAAATGGGTTGATGATAAGGGTGTAGTAGGATTGACAGACGTCCCAGTTGCTAATAATACTGGTGCAGTATTTAATGTTAAGACCAATAACGAAAAAGCCATTGTAGTTGTTTCAAGAACATCCAATGCAGGAGAAGCATACCATAATCTTCAGTTGATTGTACATATGAATCAAGAGCTAGTGTATAAAGTGGCTATTAAAATGAAGGATAGATTGGCGCAAAGGATTGAATTGCCAATTGATGAACTTCCAACGGGAATATTGCAATTCAGTTTATTCGATAATAATTTAATTCCTATAGCAGAAAGAATTGTTTTTGTAAATAATCATTTACATGAATTCAATGTTAAAATGAATCCTATTACAGTTGGGTTAGATAAAAGAGCCAAAAATTCTTTTGAAATTGTAGTGAACGATACCGCTTTTACCAATATGTCAGTTGCAGTTACGGATGCATCGGTAATGTCTACTGATCAACAAACTATTTTTTCTGATTTTTTATTGAGTAATGAAATTAAAGGCTATGTTCACAATCCTTCCTATTATTTTAAAAGCGATACTGATACCATAGCTGCACAGTTAGATTTAGTAATGTTAACAAATGGTTGGAGAAGATATGATTGGGATAAAATCAAAGCAGCTATTCCTCCCAAATTGCAATATTTTCCTGAAACCAGTTTTATGTCATTTAAGGGTAAAGTATTTGGGAATAAAGTAGCTTCAAGCGCAGCTCCGATACAATTGAATTTTATTGCTGTAGGAAAAGACAGTAGTAAGAATTTCTTCTTCACTCCAGTAGATAAGGACGGTAGTTTTGATGAGAAGGGAGTTTTCTTTTATGATACGGTGAAGGTCTATTACAGCTTTAATGGGAAAACTAAATTGGCAGAATCTACTCAGCTACAGTTAGATAATGGATTATTAAGAAAAGAAAATACGGCGACTATAAAACTCAGTGGCAATGATCCATTGGCATTTTTTTCTGATAGTTTAGCCAATCTTAGAATGAATTATTTTTTATCGGAGCAAGAAAAATTAAGAAGGGCAATGGCGAGTGCCACTTTAGCTGAAGTAACAGTAAAAGCAAGAACAAAAAACCCATTACAAATTATTGATGAGCGCTATGCTTCTGGTATATTTTCAGGTGGGGATGGGTATAGTTTTGATTTAACAGATGACAAAATGATTGGTGCTTTAGATATTTTTACTTATTTACAAGGGAAGGTTCCTGGTTTGCAAATATCCAATGGAGGGGGTCAACCAACATTAAGTTGGAGAGGAGCTACACCAGATTTGTTTTTGAATGAAATGAGAACGGATGTAAGCATGATACAAAGTATGAATGTTTTTGATGTTGCTTATATAAAAGTATTTCGTCCGCCATTCTTTGGAGCCATGGGAGGAGGAGCAGGCGGTGCTGTTGCTATTTATACTAAAAAAGGCAATGATTCCAGACGCTCAGATCCTAATAGCAAAGGAATGGATATGATTATTTTAGGTGGATATTCCAGATTCAAAGAGTTTTATTCACCTTCTTATGATCGTCCTCAAACGAATTTTGACCCAGATATTCGAAGCACATTGTATTGGAACCCTTATATCATTACCAACAAAAAAACTCCACGTTTTAAAGTAGAATTTTATAATAATGATATCTCTAAAAAATTGCAGATTGTTTTAGAAGGAGTGAATGGTGAAGGCAAAATGATCAGAGTGGTAAAAATGATTGAATAAGCAATTATTGTTTAATTATTCTTCCATCCTCCATTTCTATTATTCGATGGGTTCTATCGGCAAAGGACTGATCGTGCGTTACAATTAATAAAGTCTGATGGAATTCTTCAGTGAGTCTTTTAAAAATATCAAATACGATATCACTGTTTTTTTTATCTAAGTTGCCAGTAGGTTCATCGCCCATAATAATATGCGGATCATTGATCAGGGCTCTGGCAATTGCAACTCTTTGTTTTTCACCACCAGAAACCATGTTGGCTGGCTTTTTGGCTAAATGTTCAATCCCCAACATTTTCAATTTCTCCATCGCTCTTTGTTCTACTTCTGCTGCAGCATATTTGTTGAGTTTTAACCCAGGTAACATTACATTTTTTAGAACAGTAAATTCATTTAATAAATAATGAAACTGAAATACAAACCCTATTTTTTCATTTCTTACCAATGCCAGTTCTCCTTCTTTTTTCCCAGTCATTTCTATATTGTCTATCAATAATTTCCCATCATAGTCAGTATCCATTGTAGACAAAATATAAAGCAGTGTAGATTTACCGCAACCAGATTTACCAGTAACAGATACAAACTCTCCCTTATTAATAGAAAAAGAAATATCAGTTAACACTTTAACCGTTACTGGATCGTGAAAGCTTTTATTAATATTAATGGCTTCTAAAATTTTTTCGCTCATATTTATTTACCTCTAATAATGATAACTGGGTCAATCTTACTAGCTTTTCTTGCAGGAAACCAACCGGCTAAATAAGTAGTGATTAAGGAAAAAACAATACCAATTAAGTAAAACACAGGATTATAATTAATCGGGTAGGTCTTAACCGTAGGCAAAGAAGCAGTATTAAAGGGAATGGTTCCAATTGTTGCAGATAAACCCAGTCCACAAAGTAGCCCCAGTAATCCTCCAAAAAATCCAATACTTAATGCAATTACTAAAAATATTCGTTTTACATCTTTACCAGAGAACCCCGTAGCTTTCAAAATAGCAATAGAGTCCATTTTTTCATAGATCATCATATTCAAAATATTGTAAATTCCAAACCCTGCAACTATTAATAAAGTTATACCTACTGCATATGAAATCAAGGTTCTTACAGAGCTGCCTGTTTCAAATTGTGCGTTAGCAGTTTGTATATCTTCAGCATCAGCTTTGAATATTTGTATATATTGTTGTGCAACTTTAGGAGCTGTTTTCATATCAAACAGTTTTACCTGTATATCGGTGATATAATCTCCTGGTTTACCCATGATTTTTTGAACGGTACTCACTGATGCATAACTCTGTACTTTATCAAAATCTTTGATGCCTGATTGAAAAAAGCCTACTACTTTCAATGGAAATCGATCTCCTTTAGAAGTGGTTATTTGAACTACATCACCAATATTTGCCAATAGCTTTTTTGCCAATTCAATGCCTAATACAATACTATTGGGCACTTTATTGATGTCTGTGCCGTTTCCTTCAACTACATAATCTCCAAAATGAAAGAGTTTGTTTTCAGCATCTACATCAATTCCACTCACAACGCCGGTAATATCAATGCTACCATCATTAAAAAAAACCTGTGCTGTAATTTTAGGAGAGAAGCCCAGAACACGTTCGTCTTTTTTTAAAGCCTCCATAATAGCTCCGCTATTATAAATGGCTTGTCTTACATTCCCTGATTTGATAGAATGTATAAAATGGTAAGCATTATTATATGTGCTATCCATTTGAATGGGTTGATTGGAACTGGGTTTTATTTCATTGTATATTCTAATATGTGGTGTTCTGTTCAGGATCAAGCCATCCAATAAATCGTTTAAGCCGGCCATGAAACTCAACAAAGTGATGAACATGGTGATACTGAATGTGACTCCAATGGCGGCAACTAAGGTTTGCTTCCATCTGGCTAACAATAATGCTTGAGCAATATCAACAATTAAAGGACGGCTCATTGAGCAGGTTTTAAAATAACATCAGTTAATTTGATGCCACTGATGATCTCTACTTTTTCATAATCCATTAAACCGATGATCACTTTTCTTTTTTCTTTATTGGCTAAAATCACAAATTCATTATTTAGCAAATAACTTCTAGGAATGGTAATGGCTTTTTCTTTTGTCTTAATAATGATATTGGCTTCAGTAGTTAAATTCGGATAAAGTGAAGGTGGTGGTTTTACAAAATTGGCATCAATTGTAAAAGATTTTGATTGAGCATTCATTGCAGGGTTGATCTTATCGAGTACAGCTTCAAAAACCTGGTTTTTGTAACTATCCATGCTCAATATAATTGATTGACCTTTTTTTACACGTGCTATATCATATTCGTCTATTTGCAATTCCAAATAAAACCCAGTCGCGTCCCCTATAAGTGCAATCGGATTTTGTGTGCCCACCATTTCGCCTTTCTTTTTAATTACGGAATAGACTTTACCGTCGAATTCACTTTTTACAGTAAAGTCGGTTTTGTTGGATTGGGTGATGGCTAATAATTTTTGGGTTTGTTTTTCCTGTAATTGAAGCTGTTTTTCAATTTGTTTAAATCGAAGCTTACTTGCATTATATAAATTGGTTGAATTCGTATAAGTTAATTCCCGCAAATCCAATTCATTTTTGGTACCAATACCCAAGGACCAAAGATTCCTCTGCTTTTCCACCAAGGAAGCGTCATTTTCCATCTTAGCCTTAGCATTTGCTATTTCTAATCTTGCTTCGTTGAGTTTATCTGTATTTGAAGCAACCGAATTATAGTCTGCATTAATTTGAGCATTTTCCGCATTTAAAGTAGCAGCAACATTGGACAATTGATAAAGAGGATCTCCTTTTTTAACGATATCTCCTTCGGTAACAAAAATTTCTTTTACGATGCCATTGACTGCTGAAAATACCTGGTATTGATTCTTGCTTTTAATAATCCCAGAGGCATAAACAGATTCGATGATTTTTTCTTCTTTAGGACTCGTGGACTCTTGTTTCTTTTTACAAGCAATAAAAATAAAGAATACAAGAAGGAGTAAGGTAGACTGCTTCATGGGAAATAAGATAGGAACAACCTAAAGTTACGATTAAACTCTCATTTTCTCTGTTGTAAATATCTAAGTTCCCATTTCTTTAAGTGCGCTGACAAATACATCTAATTCTTTGGTTGTAGTATAAACATTCGGTGTAATTCTACAACCATGTACATTAGCGCCATCAATAGCTACAGTATAAATTTTGTGTTCTTTCAACAATCGTTCAGCCATCACAGAAGGCTTCATTCCTTCAATACCAACATTGGCTATACCGCATGCACGCTGGTCGGCAGCTGGAGTGTTCAATTTGATTTTGCCAAAATCACGAACTTGATTAGTCCAATATTGTTGCAAGTATCTTAATCTGGCTTCTTTTTTTGCTGGCCCAAGTTGGGTATAAAAATCAATTGAATGTTCAATTGCTAGTAATGTATGAACTGGATTAGTGCCAAAATGATTCAGCCTTTTGATGGTATCAATATTTTCTCCTTCTGCAATTAATGGCCAGATCTTAGTTATGTGTTTTTTATTTACGTATAGAATACCAACACCCAAAGGGACTGCTAACCATTTATGCAAACTTGCTCCATAATAATCACAATGCAAATCGGGTAAATTAAATTCTATTTGTGCTATTGCATGAGCACCGTCAACCATTACTTCAACTCCCTTACTATGTGCCATATCACATATTTTTCGAACCGGAAGAATTTGTCCATTAATATTGATCATATGAGAGATCATCAATAATTTGGTTTTTGGTGTAATCGCATTTGCATACAATTGAACAATTTCATCATCTGATTTTGGGTGCAATGGAACAGATACGATTTTATTATTGATGCCATGTCTTTTGCTCACTTGTTTGAACATTTCAAGCATTGCGCCATAATCTTGTTCTGCCATTACTGCTTCATCTCCAGCCTCCCAAGGAAAGCCACTGATAATCATATCCAATGATTCAGTTGTATTCCTAGTTAATATAAATTCTTCTAATGTGCAACCAACTAATGCTGCAACTTTTTCAGTCACTCTTTTTTTGTCTTCAAACTGAACTGTGCGCATATAATAGGAGCCCTGGTAATTTACTTCCTGTATATGTTCGATGTATTTGTCTAAAATCGGTTTGGGCAGAATATTATAATACCCATTTTCTAAATTGATATAATCAGGCTTCAATCGATAATAGGACCGAATTCCTTCCCAAAAAGATTCATCTGAAGCTAAATCAAGGGCAGGACTGTTTGTAAAACTTTGAATCCATTCTTCAAAAGTACCTTTAAAAGTTGGAGTGCTAATGCCAGCTAAAGTCAGGCTTTTGATAAAACTGCGCTTGTCCATATTGTCAATTTATGCTAACAATTTAGTTTAAATATGTTTAATTACATAATTACTGACAGTGATATAAATTTTCCCCGTTTTCATTCCCTCGGCTTTCATTTTTTTACGATCAATATCAGTGTCCTTTCCCATGAAGTTCAATGGGATTTTAATTTTTTCAATTTCAAAATTCACTTCAACCAATGAAGGCAGTATTTTGGTGTTGTTCTCATAATTCATGATTAAATTATAAGTGCCGTCTTTTTTGGTATTGATCTCTGTTTCTGCAATTCGATTATTGAGTACATCAATCAATACGAGTGCAATAGAAAAATCGGCTCTGGTATCGGTAGGAATAATATTGATGGCTTTGTATTTTTTCCCTCTTCTAATTTCTTCTCCTCTGGGAACGGTGATATAAGAATATTCTAAAAGCCGGTTCAATGAAAAATCAAGCCCTCTTTTAGGTAACATTACAAAATCGGAGGAGGTAAATTGAACAGGTTTGCCATTGGTATATTTCATAGTAGCATACTTGGTAGGCATATTGATAAAACTAATATCTACCGCCAATTTAAGGTTTGCAGAAAATTGTTGAATAGAATCCATTCTTTTTTTAATACTGATCAAATCAGGATCAGCATTTTGAGTAAACGCAGTAGAGCAAAATAAACTAATCAATGCTAAAAGAAATATTCTCATTAACCAATGTCTTTTTTGTGAAAAATATAGATCCCCAATCCCATAAATACTAGGATATAACCAATTAATAAACTTGCATTAGTATAAACCAATGACCAGTCAATGGTATAGTTAAAGAAGATTTGCCAGGTGTCATTGAGTTTGGCAAAAAATATTTTGTTGAAAATATTTTCACCGAAATCAATTTTTAATAACAAATTAGAAAAGATGAGAAAGAATGCTGAAATGATCCATGTTTTAGTAGCTTCTTTAAAAATGACGGCAATAGTAAGACTGGCCACTGAAAAGAATACCATCGACAATGCGCCTGCAACAAATGCATATTGAAGCCTTAAGAAAGCATCTTTTGGAGTAAAAAAATTCAATGTATTTAAGTATACAATCAAATCTCCTTTGCCAAATAAGCTATAAGACAAAAAGAAGGAAGTGAATGCTAAGAATAACACTACCAATAATGTAAATCCTATTGCAATGATATACTTGCTGGTAATAAATTTCCATTTGCTAACAGGCTGTAAAAGTGTCGTCTGTATAGTTCTGTCTTTGTATTCGGTAGTTAATGTTCCTGATACAATGATCATTAATATCAATGGAAGGTGGAACCAAAGTGTATTCAGAATCAGATAAACCAATAAGTTTCCATTCAATAAGCTTCCCTCAAAATAAAATGATTTTTTTAAATTTTCTAATAAAATATCCAGGATATCTTTGCCCTGAAAATAAGCACTAAAAAGAATTACGGCTTCAATCATAAACAATGAAGCCAAAGCATAATAGGTTTTGCTTTGACTAAATAATTTATATATTTCAGCTTTTATTAAGGATTTCATTATTCGTTGATTTCAAATAATTTTTCCATACTCAATTCGGGGGTACAGGAAGTTATATAAATTTTTTCTTGATGTAATTGATGAATCAATGCTGGCACTTTGTCGGCAGTAATACTTACATGGGCGCATTGACCTTTAAATACCACTTCATATTCTTTTAATGAATTTGCCGTTTCAATATTGGTAGCACAAATGGAATAAGTGGTTGTGTTTTTAGTAATCAATTCTTGGGCTGGTCCTTTATTGACCATTTTACCATCTTTAATTACATAGAGGGTATGACAAATTTTACTGAGTTCTTCAATAATATGAGAAGAGAGTATAATGGCTAATTGATGTTGCTCCGCTAAATCCACGATCAACTTGCGTAATGCAGACACACCCAATGGATCTAATCCCGAAAATGGCTCATCTAAAACCAAACAAGCTGGATTATTTAGTAATGCAATGGCAATGCCTAATCTTTGTTTCATGCCTAAAGAAAAGTTTCGGACTGGATCTTTTCTATCTAGGGGTAGGCCTACATCTGATAAACATTTTTGCAATGCTGAATTTGAAACATCAACTCCTTGAATGCTTCCAAATATGCGTAGATTTTCATATGCATTTAAATAGTCATACAGAGCCGGCCCTTCAATAATTCCACCTATCTTTTTATTACTATTGGTATTTATAGATACTGTTCCAGTGTCGGGAGTAACTAAGCCAAATAAAATTTTAAATAGGGTAGTCTTGCCTGCGCCATTTGCACCTAATAAACCGCAAATTTCACCAGCAGCACAATCAATACTCACCTGATTCAGCACTCTTCTGTTTCCATATGATTTGCTTAAATCATGTCCTGAAATGATCATGCTTTTAATTCTAGTTGTAGTTGGGTGTAATCGAATTTAGACTGGTAATGTTTTTCTAAGAAAGTTCGTGACCAAAATTTCTTCTTAATTAAGAATAAAGGTTCTTTGATCATAAAATAAGGGACATAATGATACCATTTTACCCCCATCTGGGCATAATAGGCTTTTACTTCTTGTTCAATTCCCAATTCTTCGGCAGCTACTTCTGCTGCCATTCTTTGACATTTTGAACCTATATAGGTATTGGCAATTTTTCTGTTGAATCCATGAATAAAGAATTGATCTTTTGCTCTTTTGTAATTTTGAAATCTAGACCATCCATCGGCCATTACTAAAAAAATATGTATAAAAGAGAACATAAAGCTCCAGGCCCAAAACAAAATCCATGGAAAAGAAGACTCGTTGTAAGAGTTGACTAACTTAACCCAATAAAACCAAGCTTCTAGGATAAAAAGAATAAGTGAATAATATAAAAGCCTCCCTACACGGATATAGGAACTTAAGAGGCTGGGTTGTTTTATATAAATTGTGTTCAAATTATAACTAATATGTGGCTTGAAAGATACAGAATTTCATTAATTTGAACAAAATCAGGCGATTAGTTTTTTGATTAATCAGATTTAATGGACTTGCTTAATCACATCTTGGCTTTGGTAGTTATTGTTGTATGATATTTTAAAAAACTAAATTTAGTACATGTATAAGCATTTAGTATTGCCTTTTATTTGTTGCATCTTCATACTGCAATTAGATGCACAATACCGTAAAGGTGTAACCGTGTATGCTCATACAAATCAAAATGTCTATAGAGTAGGAGAAACTGTTTTTGCTAAATTATATGTTCTTGCTGGAGACACTTTAATGGTTGATCCTGTAAATGTTTATCTAGATTGGTATAATACAGAAGGACTATTACTGAAACATCAAGCTTATTTATCTTCATTGGGTGGGGCAGAAGCTAGTTTTGTAATACCTGAAAATTATGTAGGGAATTTTGTTAGGGTAAGAATGTATACATGGTACTCAATACAACAAGGAACAGGAAATGCTTATGCAGAACAGGTGGTTTTTCTCAATAATAAATCATCTAAAACTAATTCTATAAGTGACAATTCTAACTTTAAAGACTCTTTGTTTGAATTAGCTGAAAATACTGCAGATGCACAAATTAAAATTGAATTAATCCAAAAATCATTGTCTCCAAAAGGAAAAAATGAATGGATAATTACTAACAAAGGCTTAAAATTTCTGAACCTCTCGGTTTCTGTAGTAGAAGAAGAATCATTTCAGGCTTCTCCTCTAAATATATTGACATATCTAGCACCTTCAAATAGATTAAACAAACAATCATTGAATACGGCAGTCTACAACGATGCAATGCTTCAGATTAAAGGAAAAATCAATCGAGAATCATCCGAAACTTTTGTGGAAACCAATTTAATATACTCATTGTTTAGAAAAGGACAAGTGCCTATTATTAATCAAGTGCCAGTTCTTGACGATGGTTTTTTTTGGATAAAGAATTTAACAGCAATTGATTCTGCATATCTTACTTTTCAGTTAGATTTTAAAGGGAAGGGGACTAAAAAATTTACGGTTTCTTATAATCAATTAGGCTTGTTTTCGGAAGCTCCTGCTTATATTCAAAACTGGAAATGGAAAAATCCACAGTGGCCAGGAAAGCGCCCTATCATTCAGAATATCATCGATACATCTACTGGGCTTAGAGAAGTTATTGTAAAAACTACTGTCAAATCAGAAACGCAAATATTAGAAGATAAATATACTTCAGGTTTATTTAAAGGAGGTGATGCAATTGATTTTAGCCTTTTAAAAACTAGTGCAAAAGCTTATCCAACTTTGTTTCATTATTTGCAAGGCAAAGTGCCTGGTTTGCAAATTAATTTCGCAACAGCTTCGGGCCCAGTAAGTGATAGTGGATTAATACCCAAAATTGGAAATAATAACACCATTTTTGGGGTGCCAACATTTTATTGGAGAACACCAACTGACGAAGTAAAATTCTTTTTAAACCAATCTCCAATAGACGCTGCTACTATTATGTCTATTGCAATGAGTGAAATTGCTTATGTAAAAGTGTTTCGACCCCCATTTTTAGGAGCTGCCTTAGGTGCTCCCAATGGTGCCATCGCAGTGTATACTAAAAAGGGCGATGAATTCGAGGAAAATAATAGATTCTCTAAGTTAACTGGGTTTAGTATCAAGGGGTATACAAAAACAATCCCTTATCAATATCCTGATTATGCTGTTTTACAGAATTCCGAAACAATTGACCGGAGAAGGTCTTTGTATTGGTTGCCAACTTTATATTTGAACCATCAGCAACAGTCCATTCCGATTATTTATTATAACAATGATCGAAGTAAAAAACACCGAATTATTGTAGAAGGAATTCATCAAAATGGGAAGCTTATTCATAAAGAATGGGTGGTGGAGTAGGGGTCTTTTCAAAAAAATACCAAGGACTTGGTATTTTATATGGATAACAGTCTTTCTACTTTTAACCTTCCAATCCGTGCCTGATCATTTAATTAAAAAATATCGGCATGAACAACTACATGAATGTATCTTCAGCAAATCAAATGTACGGAAGCAATAATGCTCCTCTTGGAATTATCCTTTGCAGAACCGGTCGTGAAAATTCTCGTCCCATTGTATTGATGAATTTACCTGGTAAGGTGATGATTGTACATCCAGAGAACGATGATGATAAAAAAGATTTAGTTTTAATTGATCCTAATGCTAGGATTTATTAAAACTAAATCAATAAACTATTTATTCTTCGATTTTCTAATTCGCTTTGCGATAGGATGCTCATTCGCTTCGCTCATTCGTTCCTTTCGTATTGGATTACTTCGTTATCCATTCGCTTTGCGATAGGATGCTCATTCGCTTCGCTCATTCGTTCCTTTCGTATTGGATTACTTCGTTATCCATTCGCTTTGCGATAGGATGCTCATTCGCTTCGCTCATTCGTTCCTTTCGTATTGGATTACTTCGTTATCCATTCGCTTTGCGATAGGATGCTCATTCGCTTCGCTCATTCGTTCCTTTCGTATTGGATTACTTCGTTATCCATTCGCTTTGCGATAGGATGCTCATTCGCTTCGCTCATTCGTTCCTTTCGTATTGGGCTAACCCAAAGCCCTTGTTCGCTTCGCGAACGGTTTTTCTATTCCTCCACTTACAAAAGCAAGCTTTTGACGTGTCGAAATAAAAAAACCCCGCACTTCGTGCGAGGCTTTGTGACCGCGTTAGGATTCAAACCTAAAACCTTCTGATCCGTAGTCAGATGCTCTATTCAGTTGAGCTACGCAGCCATTTCCCCTTTAAGGGGCTGCAAATGTAAATAATTCCCCTTTATCGGCAAAATATCAATCAAGATTAGATGTCATAAATACCAGCTGCAGATTTTTCCAGCAAACGATCCGGCAATAAATTGGCCAACACTTTGGCCATTTTATTGATAAAACCAGGAACTATTTCAACTTTACCTGCTAAAATGCCTTCCACAGCTATCTGAGCAACCACTGAAGGACTCATATTGAATTTCTCGGCCATTTTTAAGGCTTTGGCGTTCGTTACATGGGCTCTATTGGCAAAATCAGTATCAGTTGCCCCTGGGCAAACACAAGATACTGATACGGTTGAGTTACGCAATTCATAAGCCAGCCCTCGGCTAAAGCTTAAAACAAATGCTTTTGTAGCTGCATAAGTATTTAATCCAGGAACTGCTTGATAAGCAGCGCCACTGGCAATATTTCCAATAAATGCTTTTGGTAATTTTTTTAAATAAGGCAAAAACAAATAAGTAAGCGCAAGTAAACTATTCATATTTACTTGCATCATTTCTAAATGAGTTTCTAATGGATATGCTTCTAGGAACCCGTTTAATCCATAACCCGCATTGTTAATGAGTATATTTACTGAATAGTTATTCGAAATACACCAATCCAAAATTTGTTGAGGAGCGATTGGATCAGTTAAATCAATGGCTAAATATGCAGCAGGCACATTGTATTGTTGATTGATCTCCAATGATAGATCCTTTAGCAATTGTTCGCTCCGCGCTACTAATATAACACCATGACCTTTTTGAGCTAAATTAATAGCGATGGCTTTGCCAATTCCTTTGCTTGCTCCAGTAATTAATGCGTAATTCATATTCAAAAATTAAAAAAGCCAACTTAAAGTTGACTTTTTCGATTCAATTATTTGGGTACCTTCTTTGAAAGTTTGTGATAAAAAGGAGTTCTGCTATCTTCATTTTTTGGCTTGTATTTTCCGGTAATGATAGGAACATACATCACCCTTCTTCTGCTTGCTTCACCAACAAGGGGAGATTGCTTTACTCTATGCCAGGTTCTTCCATCATGAACAGTTAAATCACCAGCATGAATATCAAATCCAACTTCTCTTTTATCGTCTGAGTTATCTATAAAATATTTTTTTCCAAACAATAACTTCAATACGTTTTGCTTATGGGTTCCAGGTATTACTCTTAGGCCTCCATTGTCGAATAAGCAAGTGTCTAAATGAATACCTACATTCAACATAGGCATTATCTTTTGACCCAAGAATAAGTCTCTAGGACTATCTGTATGCCATCCCATTTGAGTAAATCCAGAATTAGCAGTGTTAATGTAATTATTAATCACTAAACCATCTTTTTCGTCTTCTCCTATTCGGCCTTCATATGGCTGTAAAAAACTGGTCAAGGCTTTTAATCTTGAATCCTTTAAAAGGTTTTCCAAAGGATCGCTGAATTGAGAGGTGAAGCAAAGTCTTTGAATGGTTCTATTGCCTTTTTCATCCATTCCGAATTTAAGCGGAATGCCGTTTACTTTATCTCTATTCTCATCTAACCAAAGTCGTTCAATTCTTTTAAGTTCACTGATATACTCATCTACTAGTTCTTTCGATAAAAAGTTCCTAAAAATGATTACCCCATGCTCATTAAAAAAATCAATCTGTTCTTCCGTGATGGTGTCTCCTAAGCTATAATTGCATTCCCATTTTTTCATCCTGACACGCTCGTTTTATAAATAAGTTGATATTAACTAATTATTAATTATTTCACCAAAGTTGCAAAGGTACAAAATACTTTAAAAAGCCAATTATTTGGTCTTTTTTTCGCTTAATTATCTATAACTGCTTAATTTACAGCCAGATGAAAGCAAAAATAAGCCTCTTTTTTGGGCTAATGACCTTTTTTTTAACGGTAAATACCAACCGCTTATCGGCACAGAGGGACAGTAGTAAGAAGCATCATTTATTACTTTTTCCAGTAATTGCTAAGTCAATTGAAACAGGTTGGGAATTCGGAGGTGCTGGATCATTTACTTTTCATGTGAATAAAAATGATACAGATTCCCGTACTTCAAGCTTGCAAGCCCTGGTTTTATATTCTACTAAAAAACAGTTTGTTTCTGCAATAAATGGCACTCAATATTTTAATAAAGAGAAATTTATTTTGATGGAACAGATCTCCTATAGCTCTTTCCCGGATAAATTTTGGGGCTTAGGAAATAATACTTCGGATGCAGCTGAAGAGCCCTATCAATTTCAACAGTTCTATACATATGCTCATCTATTGAGAAAAGTAGCTCCTCGATTATTTATTGGAGGAATTTATGAATACCAAAAAGTCTGGGATATTGAATATGTTCCAGGCGGATTATTTGATAAAGAAAATATACCTGGAAGGAATGGTTATAAAGTTTCAGGATTGGGAGCAAGTATCACATATGATTCTCGGAATGACGCATTTGCACCTTCACAAGGATCTTTTGCACAAATATTCTTCAATCATTTTAACCCAATATTGGGATCCGATTTCAAGTATACCAATTATGTAGTGGATTTAAGAAAATTCATTCGAATTAAAAGAGGCCAGGTTATTGCATTGCAATTATATAGTTTTAATAATAGCGGTGCCGATATTCCTATTAGGAGTTTAGCTTCATTAGGAGGTGCTACACAAATGAGGGGGTATTATGATGGCAGATACCGCGATCATCAACAAGTATTGACTCAAGCAGAATATAGAATGGATATTAAAAAGCGTTTTGGTATTGTAGCTTTTGGTGGACTCGGAAATGTGAATGATCATTTATCTCATGTTTCCTTCGAAAATTTAAAATATTCTTACGGAGCAGGCATTCGATTTGCGTTGAACAAATCGGAGCGATTAAATATCCGATTAGATTATGGAATTGCTGGGGGAGCTAACAAAGGGTTCTATCTTCAAATTGGGGAAGCTTTTTAATAAGTCGAAACTTTTTTCCCAAGTAAATACACCAGATAGGTTAATGGAAATGCAGCAAATACATCAATTGTATAATGTATATGTTGAATCAATACCATTATTGCAATTAAAATGCTGGTTAATCCAGTGAGGTATTTATCCATTTTTTTTTGAAGGCATAGAAACATGAGAAACTGAGTAGCTGTATGCCCAGAAAAAAACAGATCTTTTGTAATAAAAATGTCTTTCCCCCCGTAAAATAAACTACTGATAGGGTCTTTCAATGGAATCAATCCATTGGGGGCATCTAATGGAAAAAATGAAATTGTACCTATTCTTACAATCGATAAAAATAAAAAACTCAACAGAAACTGCAGAAATAGGGAAGGGCTTTGTATGATTCTTCTAATCAATAAAAATGCGGTAGACCAAATGGTAATGAAAATTGGAATGGATAAATCCGCAGATGGTAATTTGTTTAAAACAGCATCATTTAAAACAATACCATTCCTTAATTCAATGATGGCGAAAAATCGAGGAAAAGAAACTAAAACAAATAATAGACAAATACTTCCAATGATTGCTTTGCTTTTAAATGCTTGATTGGCCCAGGCATTTTTCCATTCAATTGACAAAAATTGATTCTTCTCCCTTTGTTGCATTTTGTAAATGTACTAATAATGCCATCTAACAAATGCTTCCATTGCCGCATATTTAGTTAAGCCGAGTTCTGCATAGATATTGGCAGTATTCGCATTTCTATCTTCTGCTCTTTGCCAGAATTCTCTACTATCAGATCCCTGAAAAGGCACTGCATCTTTTTGAGACTGATGAATAAAAATGCCGAACCTTTTTTTCTTCACCTGATCAGGGCTCATTGGAATGGCCATTTCAATTTCATCGATATCCCATTCTTGCCAAGCTCCTTTATATAACCAAACCCAACAATCTTTTACCCAAGGTTCATTCGCAGCTTTTAATCTTCTAAGGGCTTCAAACACCGCTTCTAAGCATACTTTATGTGTCCCATGAGGATCTGCCAAATCACCTGCACAATAAACTTGATGAGGTTGTAGTTTGCGCAATAATTCCATTGTAATTAAAATATCATCTTCACCCAATGGCTTTTTTTCAATGGCTCCTGTTTCATAGAAAGGCATATTCATGAAATGGCATCGATCATCTGTTAACCCCACATATCTACAAGTAGCTTTTGCTTCGCCTTTTCTGATCAATCCTTTAATGGCACGAATTTCTGGGGTGTCCATCTGGTCTTTTGTTTTTGTAGCAATAAATCTCCTTGCAGCATCTAATTGTTCTTTGCTTTTTTTAAAATCTATTCCAAACATTTCTTCAAAACCTACTGCAAAGTCAATAAAGCGGGTAACAAACTCATCTGAAACGGCAATATTGCCGCTGGTTTGATAGGCTACGTGTACTTCATGGCCTTGATCATGCAATCGCATGAATGTTCCTCCCATACTGATGATATCATCATCTGGGTGAGGAGAAAAGATTAAACATTTTTTTGGATGAGGAGCGCTTCTTTCAGGGTGCGCAGGTATTACTGAATTGGGTTTCCCGCCAGGCCATCCTGTAATGGTATCTCTCAATAAATAAAATACTTGTAAATTAATTTCGTAGGCATCACCTTTCTCAACCAATAAATCAGATAAACCATTTTCGGTATAATCATGAGAAGTCAAACTCAATACTGATTTTTTTAATTTGAGGGCTAGATCAACTACCGCTCTTTTGACCATTGCATTGGTCCAGATACATTCTCCAGTTAACCATGGTGAATTAATTCTGGTTAGCTGTTTAGATGCTATTTCGTCTATAACAAAACTACAATCGGAATGTTGTTGAAGAATACTTGCAGGAATGGTTTCTGTAACATTTCCTTCAACTGATTTTGCAACAATATTGGCTTTATTACCCCAAGCCATTAACAATATTTTCTTAGCTTTTAAAATGGTGCTTATGCCCATTGTTACAGCTAAGCGCGGAACTTTTGATATTGTTTGAAACTCATATGAATTGGCAATTCTTGTGCTGTTCTCTAAATTGATCAATCTTGTTTTTGATAAGATGCTAGAACCTGGTTCGTTGAATCCTATATGTCCGTTTTGACCAATTCCCAAAATTTGTAAATCAATACCTCCTGCAGCTTCTATGGCTTTTTCATAAGACTCGCAATATTTTTTCATTTCTTCTTTCGGGGCGTTGCCATTGGGAAGATGAATATTAGCAGGATCAATATCTACATGGTTAAATAAATGACGATGCATGAAGCTCCAGTAACTCTGGTATGCATCTTTATCTATAGGGTAATATTCATCTAAATTAAAACTAATCACATTGTTGAAACTCAACCCACCTTCTTTATGCATTTTTACCAGCTCTGCATACATTTTAATAGGAGTAGAGCCAGTAGCTAGACCAAGTACACATTTTTCTCCTTTCGCTTGCTTTGATCGGATCAGTTCTGCAATTTGTTTAGCAACATAAATTGCACCGTCCTTTGGCGTTTCGCAAATTTTTACATCAATTTTTTCGAAAGAGTCTACCATTTGGATAAATTTTTGATATAGCTAAATTAAGGACAAAATTGCAGATAACCTCATTATTTAATTATAAAGACGCACTAAAACGCATTATTTTGCGGGTTTATTGTAGTTTATACCCCAAAACACATAGCGTTCATATTGTTTTTGCATCCTTTTTTGAAATTGATCAAAGTTTTTAATTTCCTTTGGACTCCATAAAACTTCACTCAAAGCACTCATTCTTGGGAAAAGCATGTATTCAGCTTTTTGAACATTGGTAATGTATTCTGTCCATAAGTTAGCCTGTGCACCTAAAACAAATTTTTCTTCATTGGTATTAAGCCCTTTAGGTATTGGTTCATAAGTATACACTTTCTGTAGATCAGTAAAACCTCCAATAGTTACAGAATCTTCTTTTTTGTTTTGTGCATGATCAAAATAGACCCAGTCTCCTGGGGTCATAATTACATTATGTTGTTGTTTAGCTGCTTCTATTCCACCTTTTTCTCCACGCCAACTCATCACAGTTGCATTGGGTGCCAATCCGCCTTCTAAAATTTCATCCCAACCAATAATTTGTTTGCCCTTGCTATTTAAGAATTTTTCGATTCTTTGTATAAAATAACTTTGCAATCCATGCTCATCTTTTAAGTTTTTGTCTTTGATGAGTTTTTGGCAAAAAGCCGACCTTTTCCAGGATTCTTTCGGACATTCATCTCCTCCAATATGAATGTATTTGGATGGGAATAATTGAATCACTTCGTTAAATACATTTTCTAAAAACTCAAAAGTAGTTTCACTAGGGCAAAACACATCTTCAAAAACACCCCAGGTTTGTTGTACTTGTTTGCCTTCTGTAGAACCATTCCAAGCCGTTTTAGCAGGATGTTTAGTGGATTCTTCCGGAAAGCAACTCAACTCAGGATAGGCTGCTATTGCTGCAGAAGAATGGCCAGGTAATTCAATTTCAGGAATTACTTCTACAAAATGATCGGAAGCATATTTTACCACTTCCTTAATTTCTTGTTGAGTATAAAAGCCGGTATAAGTTGTATTGGTATTACCCGTGCCAGGATAACGTCCAATGGTTGTTCCATTTCTAGTACCACCAACGCTTGTTAATTTTGGATACTTTTTAATTTCTATTCGCCAGCCTTGATCTTCCGTTAAATGCCAATGAAAAGTATTCATTTTGTGCGCGGCAATAAAATCAATGTATTTTTTTACAAATTCAACGCTAAAAAAATGCCTGCCAACATCTAAGTGCATTCCTCTGTATGCAAAACGAGGTTTGTCTTCAATAGTCAATTGTGAGATCGTTAATGATGCAGTTGTAGCTGTTGGTAATAATTGAATCAAAGACTGTATGCCATAAAATACACCTGTTGAATTATCGCCGCCAATATATACTTTCTCGTCAGAAACGGATAAATGATAAGCACCGGCAATCGAATGTTCTATTTTATCATAATTCAAAACAATATCGCCCTTTGTAATTGTTTTTTTCTCCTTGTTTATTTTAAGTGAAATACCATACATTTTTTTTATATAGTCATGTAAAAATTCGGCATTTTTTTCCAAACCAGAACCCCATAAGTGTATCTGATTATTAGGTGTGATGGATAACTGTCCCTTTCCAATACTCATAGAAGCAGGTTGGGGAATAATGGATATTTCCTGGGCATTCATAGCAGTAACTGCAGTTAATAGTAACAATAAAAACAATGTTTTTTTCATGGCTGGCATTATTCGTCAATATGTAATGCCTGAAATTAAAAAAGATTCCTCGAATGAAGAATCTTTTTTAATAATAACTATGAATAAGTTGATTAATTCACTTTTGTCAATTTGATCAAATTGGTAGGTAAGTGTAATGAAACAGGAGTACTTCCGGTATTTACTACTACATCCCCTGTGTTTACAAATCCTCTCTCTTTTAAAATATCAATTTGATCTTGTACAATATCATCTAAACTTTCTTCTTCAGAATAATGGAATGCCCTAACACCCCAGCTTAAACTCAATTGATTAACCAAAGATTTTTCTTTGGTAAAAATATATAAAGGAGCAGATGGTCTGTAACTACTTAGCATAAAAGCAGTATAACCACTTTGAGTCATACCAATCAATGCACTGGCTTCTACATCTTCTGCTATTTTACAAGCATTATAACACATCGCATCGCTATGAAACGAAGGAGAATGTGGTTGTGGTTTTAGATCTTCAGAACGATTATAGCGATATTCTTTCTTTTCTACTTCTGCAATAATTTTTCTCATTGTTTCAACAACAAGAGTAGGGTAGTTGCCAGCAGCTGTTTCTCCACTCAACATTACTGCATCTGCACCTTCTAAAACAGCATTGGCAACATCGGTAATTTCGCTTCTATTGGGTTTTACCCTTTCCATCATGCTTTCCATCATTTGTGTTGCCACAATTACTGGTTTTGCTCTATGGATACATTTTCGAATTAATTCTTTTTGTATCAACGGAATTTGTTCTACTGGTAATTCTACTCCAAGATCGCCTCTTGCTACCATTATACCATCACTTTCTAAAATGATGTCTCTGATATTGACTAATGCTTCTGGCTTTTCAATTTTTGCAATGATTTTTGTTTTGCTATTCTTTTCATCCAGTTTGCTTCTTAGAATAACAATGTCTTTAACGCTTCTTACAAAGCTTAAAGCCACCCAATCACATTTTTGTTCAATGATGAACTCTAGATCTGCAAGGTCTTTTTCGGTTAATGCAGGTAAAGAAATTTTTGTATCTGGCAAATTGATTCCTTTTTTTGAAGAAAGAATGCCACCTAAAATCACTTGCACTTTTACGTCACCATTTTTTTCAATTCCGCAAACTTTTACTTCTAATTTTCCATCGTCAATCATAATGATATTTCCCATGGTAACATCACCAGCTAGATTAGGATAAGACACGTAAATTTTTTCAAGTGTTCCTACACATTTTTCATTGGTAAAAGTTAAAATATCTCCTGCTTTAATTTCTAGCGCATTATTCGTTATTTCACCAACACGTAATTTTGGACCTTGTAAATCTGCTAGAATTGCAATATTAAATGGCTGTGTTTTATTGATGTTTCTAATATGTTCTATAATTGCCAACTTGTCTTCATGAGTTCCATGAGAAAAATTCAATCTAAATACATTCACACCAGCAACTACCAGTTCCAATAATTTATCGTAAGTGTCACAAGCAGGTCCTACGGTTGCAACAATTTTTGTTTTGTGAGCAACGTGTTTCACACCTGCTTCTTTATCCATATTCTTGTGCAGGTATTTGTCGAGGTTTTTAGACATAATATTTATTAATTTTTAATTTACATTTTAGCTGGCAAGAATCTTTACAATTCTAAACCAATCTTCCGAAATTTTTTGTTTTGCTTTTACTGCATTATCTAATGGAGTATAATGCATTTTATTATTTACTATACCTACCATTACATTATGTTTTCCATGAATAAGGCATTCGACTGCATGAAAACCCATTCTACTTGCAATCAAACGATCTAAACAAGAAGGAGAGCCTCCTCTTTGAATATGACCTAAAATACATACTCTTGTATCAGCAGTTGGAATTCTTCTCTTGATGATCGCAGCTATTTCATTACCTCCTCCAAATTCATCACCTTCTGCTACAACTACTAGATTCACTAATTTTTGCCTTCTCTCTTTTTCATTCAATGATTCTATCAATGCTTCAATATCTGTTTTTGTTTCTGGTATCAGAATATTTTCAGCTCCGGTTGCTATACCACTATGTAAAGCAATATAGCCTGCATCTCTGCCCATCACTTCAACAATAAATAATCGGTCATGCGCATCAGCAGTATCTCTGATTTTATCAATTGCTTCAACAGCAGTGTTTACAGCTGTATCAAAACCAATGGTAAAGTCACTACCTGCAATATCCTTATCGATGGTTCCAGGTAATCCAATGCAAGGAATGTCAAACTCATTACTGAATTTTTGAGCACCTTTAAAACTACCATCACCACCAATAATCACCAATCCATCAATGCCGCGCTTCTTTAAATTATTATAAGCTTTTTTGCGACCTTCATACTCAAGGAATTCTTTACTTCTTGCTGTTTTTAATATAGTACCTCCACGTTGTATAATATTTGCAACAGATCGCGATTCCATTCTAATGATATCATCATCAATCATACCATTATAACCTCTCATTACCCCATAAGCTTCCAATCCATAGTATGTAGCAGTTCTAATAACGGCTCTGATGGCTGCATTCATTCCTGGAGCATCTCCACCAGATGTTAATACGCCTATTTTCGACACTTTTTTTGTTTCCATTGTTTTATTCTATTCTACATCAAATGTAGGATGTATTTGTATCAATTTTAATGTGTAAAGCTTACACGGAGTGTCAAATGTAAGGATTTGAAATTTAATGACCATTTGAAATGGGCTTTGTTTTTTTTGTAGCATTGTAATATGAAAGTTTTGATTACAGGTGCGAATGGATTTTTGGCACAACATTTATGCGTTTTTTTCAATGAAAAAGGGTTTGAAGTGCACGGTACATATCGGAATCAAACTGTTTTACAAGAGCATCCTGCAATTAAATATCATTGTTTGGAACTAACAGATGTTAGTTCTGTTGACTTCTTAGTTAGCAAGCTCGAGCCGGCAATTATTATACATGCTGCAGCAATGAGTAAACCAGATGAATGCAATATCAATCAAGAAGCTTGTATAAAAAATAATGTAGAAGTAACAAAATATCTGGTTGATGCTTGTTTAAAAATAAATGCCCATTTTATTTATCTGTCGACTGATTTTATTTTTGGTGAAAATGGACCCCATTCAGAGTTAGACCAACCAGATCCGCTGAATTTTTATGGAACAAGTAAATTGATGGCTGAGAAAATAGTAAAGTCTAATCTTGTCAAATACACAATTGTTAGACCCGTATTTATTTATGGTGCTACTTGGGAAGGGATGAGGTCTGGTTTTATACAATGGGTTGCCCAGCAATTAAAAGCTGGAAATCAAATTAAAGTGGTCAATGATCAATTTAGAACACCAACATACGCAGAAGATATTTGTAAGGGCATAGCACAAATTATTGACCTTCAAAAGATAGGGGATTTTCATTTAGCAGGTCATGAAATTTATACTCCATATCAAATGGCCATAAAAGTGGCTGAATTATTGGGTTTAGATGAATCCTTAATTGAAGCAGTAACCAGTGCCAATTTTCCAGAGCCAGTACAAAGAGCAAAAAGATCAGGATTAAAAATTGATAAAGCCATCAATGAACTTAATTACAAACCCCTTTCTTTTGAACAAGGGGTTCGTAAAAGCTTTAATATTTGTTAGTTTATTTCAATGGTAGAAATACTTCAGCCATCATACACCTGGCACTTCCGCCACCATTGGTTTCTATGGTGGTAATATCTGAATGGATGATTTGATTATATCCTTCGATCTGTTCTATTTGAACCTTATTTAAGGAACCAAATGCTTGCGAAGACATTACCAGGAATCTTTTTCCTGCCTGATTGTGTACCTGAAGCATGTTGCCTGCAAAATGGTTCATTTGGTCGAAGCTGATTGCTATAATTGCTTTTCCTGATTCAGTAATTGAATCAACAACCAATTGGCGTTCTGCCAAGTCAGGAATTGATTCTAAACAAATCACTACATACTCATCAGCAACACACATCATCACATTGGTATGATAAATTGGTTGATTGCCTCCATCCAATGCCCAAAAATAAATTGGCGTATAATTCAATTGGTTGCAAAAATCCTTAAGTATATTTAAATCAGTTCTGGGCGATAAACAAGCATAAGCAATACGATGATCTCTATCGAGCACCATGCTGCCGGTTCCTTCTAAAAAAATATTTGATTGCTCGTAATTAGAAAAATCAATCTTTTTAGAAACAATAAACTTTTTGTCAATAGCTTCTAAAACAGATTCTTTTCTTTCGAGCCTTCTGTTTTGTGCATACATTGGATACAAGCAAATGCTGCCATCTGAATGAAATGAAATCCAATTATTGGGAAAAATAGAATCGGGTGTATGTGGTTCTGGCGTATCGTTTACAACAGTTACGTCTATTCCATTCTCCGTAAGAACTGAGATTAACTGATTGAACTCTTCAGCTGCTTTTTCTTGTGCTAAGAGATCTTTTGCATTCACTTGAAAGCTATTATTCACTGCTGTTTCAGCATTAAAATCGAATCGAACTGGTCGAATCATTAATAAGTGTGAACTATGTTGCATAATTTATTTTTATTGATTAATAGGATCTCTCCACAATGGCATACTCATGCAATGGAATCCGCCCCTGGCTCTTGAAAGCTCGGCAGATGGCATTAAAATAAATGTGTCTTTTAGGGATTCAACTGTTGTGGTTCCAGCCTCTAATTGTTGCAATAATTCTTTTACATCAATAATATTAAATCCTGCTTGTTTAAAAGCTTCTGTTGTTTTATCGTTTCTATCATATCCCAATACTACTCCTTCTCTAAGGGCCAATAGGTTACAAGAATCTGTCCATTGTTCTCTTGCGCTGTAAGGGAATTCGTTATTGCCTGAAAAAATAAATCGTACCTCACCTTCGCAATGCAAATCGTTTTTACTGATGTCTACTAAAAGATCCTCCAAGCTCTCAAATGAGATTGGGTTCTCTGGGCTTTTGCGATGAAACTGTAATATTTTTATTTTTTCTTCTTTTTTAATTTCCAAAATTCTTTCTACTGCACTTTCGTCTTCATGCTTAACTGCTTTTCTTGAAAAATTTCCTAACATAACCCATACATCTCTTTTTACTTGTGTAAAAACAGTATCAATATGCATGTAGTCTCTTTTTTTCGGAATTTTTACAATGGTTACTTTTTCCATCAATCCCATCTGAAAAATGGTATTGGTGATTTTTACTGCAGCTTCCGAAGACGTTCTTTCACTTACGCCTACCAATAAATGTTTATCGCTTACTACCATGATATCGCCACCTTCTAAAGTGATTTTTCTTTCGTCATCTTCTTTGGGCAATAAAAAATGATGGCTGGTATCAGATAATTCAATGATATTGTCGCGATAGTTTTCAAAAAATTCGTGATTGAAAAATATATACCTGGCTAATAATGCTTCTCTTGTTCTTGCTTTTTTTGCAGGCTTGTTTAATAAAATATGGTCCTTAATGGTTATGCCAATATCCCTTGTAAAAATAAAATTGGGGATAGGGGGGAATAAGAGTTGTTTTTCGTTGGAAGTACCACTAATAAATGTTTTTGCTAAATCTGTAGCATTGTAGTCCATTAATATTCTCTGCATTTGATAAGAACAACCTTCTATTGCACATACAGAAGCAACTAATTTAGATTTAATGTCACTATCCGTTAATATATCAGCCAATAGCCATTGCAATTCTATTACTTTATCTGACCGAAAGAAATCCTTTTCTTCTGGCTTATAGAAATTTCTGTTGGCAGAAGCTTCATCTATTGCAGATAATTTTCCGCTGATTTTTTCTGGGTCCAAAAAATACAATAGAATTTTTGTGTAGAAATCGTATTCGTTTTTACGAATGGTATCTAAGTGTACAATGTCTTCAAACAACCAATCCTGTGCTTTTGACGGCACCACTTTTCCTAAACCACTATCGGGGCTATGAACAAGTAATCTTTTGAGTGTTCCTATTTCTGAAGTAACTGATATTTTCATTTTTATTAGTTATTAGTTATTAGTTATTGGTGGTTGGTGGTTGAATTGTTCGTAATTCTTAATACTGTTATTGAAATGTATGCAATGCAATGATCGGATCAGATCCAATTCAAATCATTTGTATCAATAAAAAATAGATTAAAACATCCAAAACCAAATATGCCATAATGCATTAATCATGCAATTATGAATGCAAACAATTTATTGAGTATTCAATGGTCGGGCATAGAATTCAATCCGCGATACATCCAGGCGAAATGAGCCGTTAAAAAAGATATGGTAGAACAATGGTTCATAAATCTGGGTGCAAATTAAGGTTTTATTTCAAATGGCAAATCTCCATTCAAGGATCCAAAAGATCCCAAAGGCTTAAAACGAACAAAAAGTTCTTCACTATACCATTTTTCTTTCTTGGTTTTAACTACCACTTCAGCATGGTCTTTCATTTGATAAGCAAAGGCTTTCATGGCTTCCTTATTTGTCCAAATACTAAATGTGGCTTGTTTGATCCAAGGAATTTCTCCAATACCTATAGACGTTATAAATCCTTTTGAGCCAGCCATTTGTGCGGCAATAGCATCAACGTGACTCCAGAATCGATGCATTTTTTGAATTCTTATTGTCGCCCTAGTTAATATACAAATGGGGCCATTGTAATCCGTCTGTTTAGCCAATTGTCCAAAAGGTTGTTTGCCATCCCATAAACCATGACCTTCAATTGGTTCTAATAAAATGGTCCATTTTTCGCAACGAAAGAAAGACCACCAATAATTGAAGAAAATAGGGATTTCGTGCTTGTCTAACTTTTTATTTACCAATAAAATGGCCCATTGTCTCCAATCAGGTGTTTTGTCGAATGTGCCATTTTTTCCAGACCCCATTAGTTTCCAGAATGAAATATTGCGATTCAACCAGAGTGGGACTCGGAATAAAGCCATTGAAAGTATACCTGCCCAGCCCATAAATCGTGGATACCTAACTATTATTAAACTGGTCATATATTCGAAAATAGGTACTAAATAAAGAATAAATCAACTAATTTTCAATTATGAAATGGTTGATAATTAATATAGCAAATCTAGTTAACACCAGAACTACGTCTAAAGTTCTAAGAGGAAAAGATATGGCCGATTTGCCAATCATTAATAATGCCTTTTTAGAAATTGAAAATGGGATCATTCAGCATTTTGGCAATATGAGTGAATTAAACCAGGAAGCTTTGTCCATTCCTTCTGACTCCAGTATTTATGATGCAAAAGGTGCTTCTATTCTTCCAACTTGGTGCGATAGCCATACTCATCTGGTTTTTGCTGCGAGCAGAGAAGATGAATTTGTAGACAAAATCAATGGCCTAACATATGCTGAAATAGCAGCTAAAGGAGGAGGCATACTCAACTCGGCAAAAAAAATTGCTCTTTTTTCTGAATCCGAATTATATGAATTAGCCTTGATTAGGTTGAATGAACTCATCCGTTTGGGAACCGGTGCTATTGAAATCAAAAGTGGGTATGGTTTAGATACAGCCAATGAATTGAAAATGCTTCGTGTCATTAAACGATTGAAAGAAAATTCACCTATTCCGATAAAAGCCAGTTTTTTAGGAGCTCATACTTATCCAGTTGCATTCAAAGAAAACCATCAAGGGTATATTCAATTAATTATTGAAGAAATGTTGCCCGCAATTGCCAAAGAGCAATTAGCAGATTATATTGATGTCTTTTGTGAGGAGGGATTTTTTAGTATTGAAGAAACTGAACAAATTTGTAACGCAGGAAAAAAATATGGCCTGATACCCAAAATTCATGCTAACCAACTGCATGCTTCTGGTGGAGTAGAACTGGGAGTAAAATTAGGAGCATTGTCGGTGGATCATCTGGAAACCATGAATGAATCGGCCATTCAAGCATTGTCTGGCTCTAATACAATCGGAACTTTGTTGCCCACAGCTGCGTTTTTTTTACGTATGCCTTTTCAACCAGCTCGTCAATTGATGGAGGCCAATGCAGCATTAGCAATAGCATCAGATTATAACCCTGGTTCCAGCCCCAGTGGCAATATGAATTTTGTAGTAAGCATCAGTTGTATTCAAATGAAAATGTTGCCTTCTGAAGCCATCAATGCTGCTACCATCAATGGGGCCTATGCAATGGGACTTGGAGCCGAATTGGGGAGTGTCACTGTAGGTAAAAAAGCCAATTTAATTTTTACAAAACCAATTCCATCCATCAATTACTTACCTTATGCATTTGGTGCTAATTTGATTGATAAAGTAATGATTAATGGTGCTTTTATTTAGTATATTTATTGAACGATTGTTAATATAAAGAGTTGCGCTATGAGCTATTTTAAATTTTATAATAAAGAAGATATTCTTTCTGTAACAAAAATCCGTCGTTTCGAAACCAAGTTAGGAGAACGAATCCAAGTAATTAAACCTTCCGATCAGCTAAGCGATTCGTTGAAACAATCAACTGCTAAGTATGTTGTTCTAGGAATACCTGAAGATGTTGGTGTAAAAGCCAATGGAGGCATTGGTGGAGCCGACTCTGCCTGGGTTGCTTTTTTGCATGCTTTCCTCAATATTCAAAGCAATGATTTTTTTGAAGGAAGTGAAATGTTATTATTGGGCCATTTTGATTTTTCGATGATTGAAAAAATGATAGAACAAAATGCACATGATGAACAAGAAAGGGTAGAGGCCTACCGACACGCTGTAAATACCATCGACGATGCAGTTGAACACATTATTAATCTAATTACCCAAAACAATAAAATTCCTATAGTAATAGGAGGTGGGCATAATAATTCATACCCTTGTATTAAAGGTGCAGCAAAAGGATTTTATAAAGCTGGTTTAATACCAATAGCTCAAATCAATGCAATCAATCTGGATGCTCATGCAGATTTTCGTCCAATGGAAGGAAGACATAGTGGTAATGGATTTAGCTATGCAGAAGCAGATGGATATTTAGAAAAATATTGTGTTGTTGGAATTCATGAAAATTATTTGCCACAAAATGTTTGGATGGACATCGTTAACAATCCATTTGTAGATTGTATAACATTCGAAGATATTTTTGTGCATGAGAAAAGAACTTTTTTACAGGCAATAGCTCATGCAACAGAATTTACTAGCGATACTTTATGTGGAATAGAATTGGATATAGATTGTATTGAAAATGCATTAAGTAGTGCACAATCTCCTGTTGGAGTTTCTCCCATTCATGCGAGACAATTTATAAATTATGCTGCTGCCGATGCCAAAGCAGCTTATTTGCATATTTCAGAGGGTGCAGCTCAATTGGCAGATGGGCGAAAAGACAATGGGGTCGGCAAACTTATCAGCTATTTAGTAGCAGATTTTGTGAAAGGCCAAATGATTAATTAACATTTTCTTTAGAGGTTTATTTTTTTATGAAATGTCTTCGATGTACCTTTGCATCCGAAAGAGCAAATAGTTGATATCATCTCACAGGTAGAAAGGAACGCCATACTTCATAACGATTGAATTAGTACTCCTGCTGGCTCTCAATTTTGTAAATTTAAAATAGAAATAAATGAAAGGCGAAATTATGCCCTCTATCGTAAAAATTGATAGGGCACACTTAGAAGAATTGATGTACGAAGTAAAAGAAACATTGGCAACTGATTTGTTGAACACCAATGAACAGGCTGATGAAAAAATGTTTTGTGCAATCGACTTATGGAAAATTCAAAGAAACTACAAATCAGCGCATTTGAAGTTTAAGAGTAATTTTTAAAATTATTTTCTTGATTTTTTTAATGCCCCTTAATGGGGCATTTTTGTTAATATAGATTCCCGATTTTAATCTTTATTTTTATTAATAAACTTTTGAGATGCAAATTGAAATTTTAAAATCTAAAATTCATCATGCAGTAATAACTGAAGCCAACTTAAATTATGTTGGAAGTTTAACCTTAGATGAAAATTTGATGGATGCGGCGAATATGGTCGAATATGAAAAAATTCAGATCGTAAATATGAATAATGGAGAAAGAATTGAAACCTATTTAATTAAAGGAGCTCGAAATTCTGGGGTATGCTGTTTAAATGGCCCTGCTGCTCGTAAAGGTGAAGTTGGAGATATAGTTATTATTCTATCTTATTGTTCCATCGATAATGAAATTGGTCGCAATTGGAAACCAGTAATTGTTTTCCCTGACAAAGACAATCAATTGCCCAATACTTAGTTATGGTATTTTCATTTATAGGATCTGGAAATATAGCATCCCATTTTGCTAAGCAAGTTAAATTCAATGGTTATTCTATTGAACAGGTTTATAGCAGTAATTTATTGAATGCTCAGCAATTAAGCGAATTAGTTGGTGCCAAACCGATTAATCATTTATCTGATTTAAATCAAACTGCAGATGTTTACATTATTGCAGTGAAGGATGATGTATTGCCAGAAATAGTACAATCACTTTTTTTACCTGGCAAGTTAGTTTTACACAGTTCAGGTTTTTCATCAATCAATTTATTATCATCAGTTAGTGATCGTTATGGGGTTGTCTGGCCAATGAGAATGATTCGAGCGAATACGCCCATTAACCAAAAAATGAATGTCCTTATAAACGGGAATAGTGATTCGGTCATTCAATCTATACAGGATTTATTTGGTCAATTTCCCTGGTCAATTGAAATTATAGATGATGCAAAAAGGATGAAAATGCATGTAATGGCCACTTTTACTGCAAATTTTTCCAATCATTTATATCAATTAGCATTTGATTATTGCCAAAAAGAGAATATTCCATTTCATTCTTTATATGATATCATCGAACAAACAGCGATTGCTATTCAAACAAATAATCCGGCTGAACTCCAGGCAGGACCAGCATTTAGGGGGGATAGAGCAATGATTAAAGCCCATTTAGATATATTAGACGGAAATGTAGAAATCAAGCAATTGTATCAATTATTCAGTGAATTAATTGTTGCATCTTATCATCAGAAAAATAATTCATAAAAATGCTAGTCGCGACCTCTATCAATGCATTAAATGAGATCTTAAGTAATCTGAAAGGGAAGTCTATTGGGTTTGTTCCAACTATGGGTGCTTTACATGAAGGTCATCTTTCATTGATTCAGAATAGTAATCAAAAAGCAGATATTACTATTTGTAGCATTTTCGTGAATCCTGCTCAGTTTAATCAGCAAGCAGATTTTGACCATTATCCTAAAACAGTAGATGATGATATTCAATTATTGAAGCAAAGTAATTGCACCATTTTATTTTTACCATCAGTTGAAGAAGTCTACCCGAATGGTTATAAATCAACCACTACCTACAATTTAGGGTTTATAGAAAATATATTGGAAGGAAAGTATCGCCCAGGGCATTTTCAAGGTGTTTGTTTAGTTATTGAAAGGCTCTTGAGGATCATCTCTTCTGATTATTTGTTTTTAGGCCAAAAAGATTATCAACAATGCATGGTAATTGAGCAGTTATTGAATTTGATTCAATTAGTTAAAAAACCAACAATAGCAGTATTGCCGACATTAAGAGAGCAAACAGGTTTGGCAATGAGTAGTAGGAATAGGAGGTTAAATTTGGATGAAAGAAAATCAGCTGCTCATATGTATAAAGCGCTTTTTTTTATTGTGGAAAATCTACGACCTGGAAATGAAGATAAATGTATTGAGGATGCATTTCAACTCTTGTTAACCAATGGTTTTGATAAAGTAGACTACATAACAATAGCAGATGCTAAAACCCTTCAGATTGTTCATCATTGGGACGGAGAACAGCAATTAGTAGTTTTAGGCGCTGCTTTTATTAGAGAGGTTAGATTAATCGATAATTTGTTATTTTCAAAATAGGTTTTTTACCTAATTTCATTGTATGCATCCAGCAAAAATTACTACACATACGATCCGTCAAATGAAATTGGATGGTCAAAAAATCGCCATGCTTACTGCATACGATTATTCATTCGCAAAAATCATTGATGAAGCCGGTATAGACATTATTTTGGTGGGGGATAGCGCAAGTAATGTTATGGCAGGCCATGAAACTACTGTGCCCATTACATTAGATCAAATGATTTATCATGGAAGCTCTGTGGTAAGAGCGGTAAAACATGCATTGGTTGTTATTGATTTGCCTTTTGGAACATATCAAACCAATACTGAATTAGCCATGCAAAGTGCCATTCGAGTGATGAAAGAGACAGGTGCTCATGCTATCAAATTAGAAGGTGGCGAAAATATGGGTACTACTATTCAAATGATGGTAAATGCAGGAATTCCTGTTATGGGGCATATTGGGCTTACTCCTCAAAGTATTTATCAATTTGGAACGTATAAAACAAGGGCAGATAATGATAAGGATGCAGAACAATTGAAAAAAGATGCTTTATTATTGGAATCTGTTGGTTGTTTTGCCATTGTGGTTGAAAAAATTCCAGCAACTCTTTCAATGGAAATATCAAAAAGTTTACAAATTCCATTAATTGGTATCGGGGCTGGCAAACATTGTGATGGACAAGTGCTGGTAATGCATGATATGCTTGGATTACAGTCCGAGTTTACACCTCGCTTTATTAGAAAATATGCACAATTGAAATCAGTAATCACTGAAGCAATTAAACAATATAGCGAAGATGTAAAAGCAAATGATTTCCCTAATGATTCAGAATCTTACTGATGACTATTTTGAATTTAATAAAACAGCATTCGTTCCCCATTTAGCATAATCCTTAAACCAAGAACTATTCCAGTATTGGTATCTCGGTATAGCTGTTTTTTCTAAACGGTTTAAAAAATCGGCATATGATTTTTGTTCAGGGGCTGTCCAAAGTGTTTCACTTAATGCAGTCATCCTAGGAAAAATCATATAATCTACTTTCTTTTCGTTGCCCATATATTCTGTCCAAACATTTGCCTGCCCCCCAATAATTTTATTGCTTAAGCCTTTTGCAGAAATGGTTGCAGGAATTGGTTCATATAAATACACTGATTCTGTTGGATTGTATCCATGTATTGCCAAAGAATCCAAAGGGTCTCCGGATTGATAATGATCAAAATAAAAAGGCTTGCCGGGTGTCATTATCACATTAAATCCTTTAGTGGCAGCTTCGATAGCCTGTTTATCTGCTCCCCAATTCATAACAATTGTAGCAGTATCTAATTCTCCTTCATTGATCTCATGCCAACCAATGGCTTTTCTACCTTTCGATTGAAGATATCGGGCAATAAATTCTATAAAATAAGTTTGTAATTCGGTTTCATTTTTAATGCCTTTTTCTTTCATGAATGTTTGAGTTGCCGGATCTTGTTTCCACCAAAGTTTACTGCATTCATCACCACCAATATGAATGTATTTTGATGGGAATAGATCAATTAATTCACCAAATACTGTTTCTAAAAATTGAAATGTAGCAGGTTTAGGTGCTAACACATTGTTCTGTCTGTTATACATACCCCATGTGGTAGCTACATTCCAGCTAGTATCTGGTTTTGTACTCAATTCGGGGTATGCTGCAATAACTGCTCTACTATGGCCGGGTATATCAATTTCAGGAATCACTGTTATGGCTCTGATACTTGCATATTCAATGATTTCTTTGATTTCAGCTTTGGTATAATAACCTCCATAACGAGTATTATCGTATTTAGCTGGAGTATCTTTAAAATGTCCGATCAATGTTTCATTCCTCCATGAACCAATGGTATTTAATTTTTTATATTGATTCATTTCAATACGCCATCCCTGATCATCGGTTAAATGCCAATGAAATGTATTGAACTTATGAAAAGTCAAATAATCAATATATTTTTTGATATAACTCACAGGAAATAAATGTCTAACTACATCTAAGTGCATTCCTCTATAGCTAAACCTGGGATAATCATTTATTTTGATAGGTGCTAATGCAATTGTTGATTGAGCTCCATATGGGAGTAATTGTAAAAAACTCTGACAAGCATTGATTAATCCTCTAGCAGAATTTACTTTGATTAGAACAGAAGTTGGTGAAATGGATAGTTGATATTGTTCAGGTATTTGTAAGGTTGGGTCTTTTTGAATAATGATGGCAGTATAATTAGATTGATTAGTTTGTACGGTCAATTGTACTTGGGTTTGGATTTTAATCTGTTCTGAAAGGTAGTTGGCCTGTTGTAAATATTCAGCAGGGCAAAAAATAGTAGATGCTTTTTTGAGGACCATTTTTTCTCCTCCCAGCTCTTGTACACTTACTGGCTTAGGTATAATATCTTTAACTGATTGGGCTTGCATTTGCACATTGGCAAAAAGTATAAATAGTCCTACTAAAAATTGTTTCATACAAATATTTTATAACCAGGAAAAGTTTGAGTGTTAAAAGTATTGATTTGGTTTTGGTTTTGGTATTTTTACTCTATGAATAAACCGATTTTTATTACTGGAATTGGAACAGATGTTGGAAAAACCTTGGTTGCGGGTATATTAACCGAATCATTAGGTGCAGATTACTGGAAGCCAATACAAGCTGGTTTAGAAGGATCAACTGACTCAAGTACAATCAGCAGTTTGATATCGAACAAGGAATCAGTCATTCACCCATCTTTATATCAATTAAAAACCCCCGCTTCTCCTCATATAGCTGCAAGATATGATGGTGTTGAAATAGAAATGATTAAATTGTTTCAAGCTGCTCAATCAATTCAAGAATCGATCGGAGATAAAAAATTATTAATTGAAGGAGCCGGAGGATTGATGGTTCCCCTGCATAAGCATGTTATGTTGGTTGACTATATAAAATTATTACAAGCAAGCGTAATTTTAGTAAGTAGAAACTATTTAGGAAGTATCAATCATTCATTATTAACTGCTGCATTTTGCAGATCAAATAATATTGATGTGGTGGGTTGGATTTTTACAGATACTTATTTAGATTATGAAGATGAGATCGTTGAATGGAGCGGGTATCCTAAAATTGCCAGTATTCCTTCTTTATCTTCTATAAATGCATCTGTTATATCTAGTGAAGCTAAACGCATTCATGGGCAATTAATCAAATACATTTAATCATCTGCATGCATAAATCAGCCCTAAGAGAACAGTTCAAAGCGAAAAGAAAATCCCTTTCTGCAAAAGACTTATTGAAATTGAATGATTTGTTATTGATTCAGTGTCAACAGCTCTCTTTTTCTGGTATTCAAAATTGTATGACGTATTGGCCAATAGAGCAATTGAATGAACCCAATACCCATTTATTGAGTCGTTATTTGATGCACATGATCCCTTCTTTAAAACTGTTTTATCCAGTGATAAATGATCATCATCAAATGACAGCTATAGAAGTAAATGAGGATACTGTTTTTGAAACCAATGAATGGGGCATTACTGAACCAAAACTGGGCAATATCATATCTCCTGATGCTATCGACCTAATAATAGTTCCATTACTTATATTTGATCAAAATGGTTATCGGGTAGGATATGGTAAAGGGTATTACGACCGTTTTTTGGCTAATTGTAAGGAAGATGCCATTTTTTTAGGGATTTCTTATTTTGAACCCATTCAAATCATTGATGACACCAACGAATTTGATATACCTTTAACCATAGGGATAACACCGGAGCATATATATGAATTTTAATTCCATATTTCTAAAATCATTCAGGGTACTATTATTGCCATTCGCCATCATTTATGGCATCATCATTTTCATTCGAAATAAATGTTTTGACAAACATTGGCTGGCTTCTGCTCATTTTAATTTCCCCTTAATTTGTGTGGGTAATTTAGCAGTTGGAGGAACGGGCAAGTCTCCGATGGTAGAATACCTAATTGAATTATTGAAACAAAGGTACAAAATTGCCACGCTTAGCAGAGGATACAAAAGAAAAACCAAGGGCTATGCTCTTGCTAATTCAATCTCTACGGCATTGGAAATCGGAGACGAGCCAATGCAATTTTATCAAAAGCACCCTGATATTGCTGTTGCAGTGGGAGAAGAGCGAATTGTGGCCATTCCACATTTGCTGCAGGATTTGCCTGATTTACAGACAATTATTTTGGATGATGCATTTCAACACAGAACTGTAAATGCAGGTTTGAATATTTTACTCACTGAATATAGTAATATCTATACGCGCGATTTTTTTCTGCCTACAGGCGATTTAAGAGATGAGAAAGCCTCTGCTCATAGAGCTCAAATTATAATCGTTACAAAATGTCCTTCTGATTTATCAGAACAAAAAAAACTGGAAATTCTCCGTGAAATAAAACCCTTGCCCATGCAAAGAGTTTTTTTTACAACTATTCAATATGACACGCCTTATCATATTGTAAATCCTTCTAGTAAATATACAATCACACAAAATGATGAAGTATTATTGGTTTGTGGAATTGCCAACCCCAAGCCATTGAAAGATTTCTTATTACATAATACTGCTGCCTATTATCAGCAAGATTATTCTGATCATCATATTTTCTCCATTGATGATTTAAAAGAAATTATCAACAAATACGAATCAATTCAAACTTCCAATAAATTAATTTTAACAACTGAAAAAGACGCTGTTCGATTGACAAAATTCAATGAACAATTGTCTAATATTCCTTTGTATGTTATTCCTATTCGTCATCATTTTTTGTTTGATGAAGGGAATCAATTTGATGAAATGGTGGTCAACTTTATCCAGCATTTCAATTTTAATCCAGCCCTATATGAAAAAAAATAAACCAGCACCACGCCCCGAACCCAAAAAGAAATCAAAACAAAAATTGAAAGCGAAATCAATTATGGTGCAAACCATAAAGGGTAAATTGGATGTAACCAGATCTGGAATTGGATATGTTATTGTTGAAGATCAGTCTGGAGATGTTTTGGTTAGGCCCAATGATTTTAGTACTGCTTTAAATGGTGATACCGTTCGTGTCAAACTAATTAAAGAGAATGCCAGAACGGGTAAAAAAGAGGGAAAAATTGTTGAAGTAGTTTCCCGTAAACAAACCGAGTTTATTGGCCATATTCAATTGTCTGCTCATCATGCTTTTTTTGTGCCGGACACTGATAAGCCTATGCCAGATCTATATATTCCGATGGTCGACTTAAATGGAGCAAAGCATAAAGAAAGAGTGGTTGTTAAATTGGTTAAATGGGATAAGGAAGATAAAAAACCTGTTGGAGCGGTCGTTTCAGTTTTGTTGGCAGAAAATGAAAACGATGCTGCAATGAAAGAGTTATTGGCTGAAGCTGGATTCCCATTGAGTTTCCCTGAAAACGTTTTAGAAGAAGCTGCAAGAATTCCATCAATTTTAGATAGCGAAGAAATAAAGCGAAGAAAAGATTGTAGAGATATTTTGACTTTTACCATTGATCCAGTTGATGCAAAAGATTTTGATGATGCCATTTCTTTTAGAAAATTGGGAGAGGATAAATATGAAATTGGGGTGCATATTGCTGATGTAAGTTATTATGTTCATCCTGATACAGAATTGGATTTGGAAGCCTATAAAAGAGCTACTTCTGTGTATTTACCAGATCGTGTAAATCCAATGTTGCCCGAAAGAATTTCAAATGAATTGTGTTCACTTAGGCCAAATGAAGACAAATTCACTTTTGCTGCAGTTTTTCAAATGAACGGAAAAGGAGAGGTAAAACAATATTGGTTAGGCAGAACAGTGATACATTCCGATCATCGATATACCTATGAAGATGTTCAGGAAATTGTTGAAACAAAACATGGCAAGCACAAAGAAGAAATTTTGTTGCTCAATGATATTGCTCAAAAATTAAGGAAGAAGCGTTTTAGTAAAGGTGCCATCAATTTTTCTTCACAGGAAGTTCGATTTAAATTGGATGAAAAAGGATTCCCCATTGGAATTGTTGTGAAAGAAAGCAAAGAAGCCCACCAGTTGATTGAGGAGTTTATGTTATTGGCGAATAAAACAGTCGCTGAGAATGTGGCTAAACAAAATGTCAATAAAAAACCAATTCCATTTCCTTATCGGGTTCACGATCAACCAGACGAAGAAAAATTAACTCCTTTTATTCAGTATGCGAAAAGATATGGACATTCATTTGATGTATCTACTCCGCAGGCAATTGCCAAAAGCTTTAATACCATGTTGGCAGACGCTAAAGGAAAACCAGAGCAACATGTATTGGAACAGTTAGGGATTAGAACGATGGCTAAAGCCATTTATACTTCAGAGAATATTGGCCATTATGGTTTGGCTTTTGAACATTACTGTCATTTTACTTCTCCGATCAGAAGGTATCCTGATATTTTAGTACATCGTGTTTTAGAGTCTGTGTTGGATGGTCAACCCATGGTCGATAAAAAAATGGAAGCCAAAAATAAACACTGCAGTGAAAGAGAAAGAGCTGCCATGGAAACAGAACGTGCTGCTAATAAATACAAGCAAGTAGAATTTTTAAAAGGACATTTAGGAGAAGTTTTTGAAGGAGTGGTTAGTGGGGTGGCTAGTTTCGGATTTTTTGTGGAAACTGTGGATCATAAATGCGAAGGACTGGTTAGCATTGTTAGCCTAAGTGATTTTGATGATTTCCGATTAATAGAAACGGAATATAGTTTGGTTGGAAGAAGAAGTGGCCGTAGGTTTAAAATGGGCGATAGATTATCTATAAGAGTAGTAGCCGCCAATTTAGAAAAACGACAATTGGATTTTGAATGGGTGATTGGAGAATAGCATTCATTACCATCCACTAGCTAATACGTCAGCCAAGTGCATCACTTTAAGATGGCTATGTTTGTTTTTTGCGCAGCCATCAATATGCATCAAGCAACTCATATCGGTACTGATAATATAATCGGCAGTTGTAGCTTCGGCGTGTGTAATTTTCTGATCGGCCATTGCAATGCTGATGGGCTCAAATTTTACAGCGAAAGTGCCACCAAATCCGCAGCAAGTTTCTACATCATCCATTTCAATCAATTCTAAACCCTTCACGTTTTGAAGTAGTTGCCTGGGTTCGTTCTTTATTTTACATTCTCTCAAAGCGGCACAACTATCATGATAAGTGGCTTTGCCATTAAAGACTGCTCCAAAATCGTTTTGCTGTAATACATTGACTAGAAAATCGGAAAATTCAAAAATTCTGTTAGCTGTTTTTTCTGCCAGACTTTTATGGGAAGAGTTTTCAAATAATTTTCCGTAATAGTTTTTTACAAAACCCACACAACTAGCACTTGGAGCAACAATATATTCAGCACCTTCAAAATCAGTTAAAAATTTAGTGCAAACTTCTTTTGCTTCTCCCCAGAAACCAGCATTGAATGCAGGTTGGCCACAGCAGGTTTGATTTTTATTGTATGAAATGGTACATCCAGCTTTCTCCAATACTTTTACCATGTTAAATGCAACATCTGGATACAATTGATCAATAAAGCAGGGAACAAATAACTGAACCTTCATTGGAGAAATTTATTTAAATGAACGATTGAGTTTAATCATTTTTAATACAGTAATTGCAGCTTCTTCTCCTTTGTGTCCATGAATTCCACCAATTCTTTCTTTGGCTTGTTGTTCATTCAAAACAGTCAATACGCCAAAGATAACAGGTACATCAATAGACAGATTGAGTTGTAAAACACCATCTGTTACTGCCTTGCATACATAATCAAAATGCGGCGTATCCCCTTGAATGATCGTGCCTAATGTAATATAGGCATCCGGAACAGTTGAACAGTTAGCATAATGATTCTTTACTGCAAAAGGGATTTCAAAAGCACCTGGTACAGTAATTACTTTATACTTGATACCACTTTCTTTTAAAATGCTAATTGCTCCTTTTTCTAACTGAGCAATAATATGTTTATTCCATTCAGTTTTAACAATTACAACAAAGGCATCCTTTAATACGGGGATGCCTTTATTCAATTCAATATTTCCTTTGGTTGCCATTATTGTGCAGTAAGGTCGTTTTTTTCTATGCTTAAACGATAAATATATTTATCTGCCTGAAACCCTTTGTCGGTTTTAGGAAATTTCATTTTCAACTCTTTGTACATTTCTAAAGCTTCTTTTGTTTTACCTGTTGTTTCAGATAATAAAGCAGCTCTGAATAAAAATTCAGAAGAATTATTTTCATCTTTATCAAAAGTATTGGCAGCTTTTTTATAAGCAGCAATAGCCTCTTCTTTTTTATTCAATTCAGCGTAAGCGTCTCCTAAACAACCCGTAGCCAATAGTTGAATTTGTAGCGCATCTGTTGAGAAATCCTTTAAATGAGTAACTGCTTTGTCAAATTGGCCCAGTTTCAAATAACTAACACCAGCGTAGTAATGCGCTAAGTTAGCAGCTTTGGTGCCACTGTAATTGCTGATAACATTTAATACACCTTTACTTTGACCATCGCCATTTAACACTAGGTTAGATGAATCTATCCCAAAATATTGTTCCGCTTTATACAATGCTTCTGCAGCTTTTTCCTCTTTTGGTTTCATGATGAATTCCTGGTAAGCAAACCATCCACCAACAACCACTAAAATTGCAGTAACTGCACCTAATACCGGTTTTTGAATTTTTTTCCAAGTTGTTTCCGCCTTCAATAAGGTTTCATTCATTTCAACTGCACTTTCGTGTTTCTCGCTCATAGTATTTTTTTAATCTAATTTGTTAATCTACAATAAATGGATATTGTTCGTCTATATAAACATCTTTTAATAATTCATCATCAGCAGGCCAAGGGCTCTCTTCAGCGAAACGTACAGACTCGTCCACCAAAGCATTTATTTTTTGATCAATGAATTGTAAATCTTCTTTTGTTGCAAATCCATTCTCTAAAATAGTATTAGCAACTTTAGTTATTGGATCCTGATCTTTGTATTCATCCACTTCTTCCTTAGTTCTATATTTTTGAGGATCGGAAACAGAGTGACCTTTATAACGGTAGGTCTTCATTTCTAAAAGGGTAGGACCATCGCCTTCCTTGGCTCTTTTCACAGCTCTTGCAACGCTATCATGAACTGCCTCTGGAGACATTCCATCAATTTTATCCGCTGGCATATCATATGCATCTGCCAGTTTATAAATATCAATCACGTTACTTGTTCTGGAAATAGAGGTACCCATTGCATAATTATTATTCTCGCAAATAAAAATTACCGGTAATTTCCACAACATGGCAAGGTTAAATGTTTCATGCAACATTCCTTGTCTGGCAGCCCCATCTCCAAAATAGCAAAGCACTACATTCTGAGTTCCTTTGTATTTTTCGGCGAAAGCCAAACCAGCTCCTGTTCCAATTTGAGCGCCCACAATACCATGACCACCATAAAATTTATGTTCTACACTAAAAAAGTGCATACTTCCACCTTTTCCTTTAGCACAACCAGTTGCTTTGCCGTATAATTCAGCCATACATGCATTTGCAGTTACACCTTTTGCAAGGGCTAAACCATGGTCTCTATAGGCAGTAATAAAGGGATCGTCGGCTGAAGTTGCAGTCATACAACCCGCAGCAATCGCTTCCTGACCGATATAGGCATGAAAAAATCCGCGGATTTTTCCGGCCATTTTATACATTTCTTCGGCTTTTAATTCGAACTGACGAATGAGCTGCATCAGCTCATACCAATACAGGTAAGTTTCTTTTGAAAATTTTGTCGGCACTGTTCAAAAATTTGAGTCGCAAATATAGGGTATATAGTCGATAGTCAATATGCCCTAGGCCTGTTAAAAATTGATAATTCAGTTGCAAAAATTAGGCTTCAACTGGTTCCAATATGTCTTCTGGAGGATATGGGATGCGAATTTGGGCCAGGAATGATTCTTCCAGTATAGCAGCAAATGTTTCGAAATAAGCAATAACATCTTCTCTTTGGTTGCGTTTCAGCCATCTAAAACCACCTGGAAGCTGCGTTAATACAGCTCTGTCATCTAAATATTCCAAATGGTGGATGTCAGTTGGTGTAAGGCCTATTTCTTGTAATTTTTTAAGCAATAAATTGATGGGGGCATTGCTAATCGGGCAAAAATCAACGGCCAATTCTGTCCATTCCCCAATTCCTGCATGAGCATAGGTTAGAATTTCCTCCTTGGTTAATTGAGCAACTGTTTGAACAAGATTTCCACAATTACATGCTCCATGGTTTCCCCAAGCATAATGAGCACCCATTTTCAAATTATTGGCTGTTTGTCTTAAAGCTTCTATTAGTTCTAATGTTGGTTTTGCCATGGATGTTTTTTATTTGGGTCAATAACAATATTTTTTTGGAAAAAGTTGAATGGATGAATCTGCATTTCATAAAATGAATAAATGCATCAATTTGTTCATCTATTTTTCTTGCTTTCTCATAATAAATTAAACAGTAAAAATATTTAAACTTTTTTATCATTTTTTCAGAACAAAAGCGATTTTTTAAATGTAATATAAAAAAATTAAACAAAATGAAAATCAAATTCATCGCATCTCTTGCTATTGTTATTGCAAGTGCTTTCACTAGTTTATCAGCTCAAAAAACTGTAGTTGATATTGCTGTTGGTTCTAAAGATCATTCTACTTTAGTAGCTGCTGTTAAAGCTGCAGGTTTAGTAGAAACTTTACAGTCTGCTGGTCCTTTCACTGTATTTGCACCAGTAAATAGTGCCTTCGCAAAATTACCTGCTGGAACTGTAGAAAATTTATTGAAGCCAGAGAACAAAGCTACTTTAACAAAAGTGTTGACTTATCACGTTGTTGCTGGTAATTTAGATGCTGCTGCTGTTGTAGCTGCTATCAAAGCTGGTAAAGGAAAAGCTGAAGTAAAAACCGTAAGTGGTGGTACTTTAACTGCATCTATGAAAGATGGTAAAGTTATCTTGACTGATGAGAATGGTGGTGTATCAACTGTTGTTGCTACTGACATCAAAGCTGGAAATGGTATTGTACACGTTATTGATTCAGTTGTATTGCCTAAGTAATTTTCTTATTTAAAAGACAAAAGTTTAACAGATAGGATTTATTAATTAGAAGATAATAAAATAAAAATCCGGAATTTGATTTACTCATTTTCCGGATTTTTTATTTACCAATCTCTTAATCTCTTATCTTTCATCTTTCATCTTTCTTCTTTCATCTTTAGGCTTCTAATAAGAAAGGATATCCATAATGCACAGGAGGATTATAAGTTTCCTTAATCGTTCTTGCACTCAACCATCTGTATAAATTCAATGCGCTTCCTGCTTTATCATTCGTACCTGATGCTCTGGCACCTCCAAATGGTTGCTGACCTACAACGGCACCTGTTGGTTTATCATTGATATAAAAATTACCTGCTGCATTCCTTAATTTATTTGTAGCTAATTCAACAGCTGCTCGGTCTTGAGCAATTATTGCTCCAGTTAAAGCATAGGCAGAAGTACTATCTACCAATGCCAATGTTTTTTCGAATTGTTCAGCAGGATAAACATAGATCGTTAATACTGGCCCAAAAATTTCTTCGCACATAGTGGCCGATTTTGGATCCTTCGAAACAATTACTGTTGGCTCAATAAAATAGCCTTTGGTTTTACTAAAATTACCACCAGTGATTATTTTCACTTTCTTATTCTTTTTTGCATTGGTAATGTAACGGGTAATACTTGTATAAGATTTTTCGTCGATCACTGCATTTACAAAATTGGTAAAATCTTCTACAGTGCCCATTTTCATTGATTCAACAGCAGTAACCAGTTTGCTTAATACTGCATTCGCAATATTGCTTGGAATATATGCCCTTGATGCAGCCGAACATTTTTGACCCTGGTATTCAAATGCCCCTCTCGCTAATGCTGTTACAACTGTATCAACATCTGCTGATTTGTGTGCAACAACAAAATCTTTTCCGCCAGTTTCTCCAACAATTCTAGGGTAAGATTTATATAGACCCATATTTTCTCCAATCACTTTCCACATATTATTGAATACACCAGTAGATCCTGTAAAATGAACACCAGCAAAATCTCTGTGAGAAAAACAAACTTTTCCAATCGTTGGACCATCTACATAAATCAGATTAATGACTCCATCCGGCAATCCTGCTTCTCTTAAAATGCGCATGAACAATTGAGCAGAATAAATCTGCGTATTGGCTGGTTTCCAAACCACAACATTTCCGCACATGGCAGCTGATGTAGGTAAGTTGCCGCCAATGGCAGTAAAATTAAAAGGGGTAACAGCCAATACAAATCCTTCTAAAGCACGAAACTCCATTCTGTTGTGCATTCCAGGTGCTGAGACTGGTTGTTGTTTATATATTTCACTTAAAAAATGAACATTGAATCTTAAGAAATCGATCAATTCGCAAGTACTATCTATCTCGGCCTGGTAGGCGTTTTTGCTTTGACCTAACATGGTTGATGCAACCATTTGGTAACGATATTTAGTTGCCAACAAATCTGCCGCTTTTAAAAAAATATGCGCGCGATTTTCCCAACTCATATTTTCCCATTTTTCTTTGGCTTGCAATGCAGCAGCAATAGCGGCTTGTACATGTTTTTCTTCACCAACACTGAAATGCCCTAAAGTATGGGATAATTCATGTGGAGGATGGATTGCCATTTTTTTATCAGTTCTCACTAATTTTCCGCCGATATACATCGGAATATCTAATTCCTTTTTTTTAAGGTCGGCCAGGGCTTTTTTCAATGCAGCTTTTTCGGGAGTACCTGGAGCATAGGCAATTACCGGATCATTAGCTGGAAGAGGATAGGAAAAAGTACCAATTTGCATAATTACTTATTTAAAAGTTTGAGAGCGCAAGGTAAGGAGAATTCATTATTGTGAATATGCAATACATTTGTATATGGCCATCATTTTATTTGATAATGCAAAACGTAATCTTTTTTCGCCGCTTTCTTTAACAAAAGCAGTTGCATCATTCCATTTTGGGTTATTGAGTATTAAAGAAAGATGGGAATTATGGTTAAAGCAAGCCGCATTCATCCATACTACTGACTATTTACAAGTTTTATACGAACAGCCTACGGACGATAATTATCTATGGATTGATGCTTCAATTTTACCGAATGAACAGCTTATTCAACAAATATTGGCTTTAGAAATAGGGCAGGTATTGGAAGATGAAAAAGGTATTGTTGCTGGAAAATCTGATAAACCGTTTACTGAGTTTTCTCCAATATCCTGGACATCTTTTTTTGAATCAACCATTTCCATTGAAACTGTTAATCGTATTGAATTTCCTTGGGAAATCATGCAGCAAAATGATGCGTTTATTCGGGAAGATTTTAAACTGGTAACAAAAGGCAGAAAGTCTCAACCCATTTCTCCAACTGTTCAGGTGTTTCAATCAGCGGATATTTTTATTGAAGAAGGAGCAAAACTGGAGTTTTGTACACTTAATTCTACCACAGGGCCTATTTATATAGGCAAGCAAGCTGAAATCATGGAAGGTACAGCCATTAGAGGGCCATTCTCTATCGGATTCAATTCTGTACTAAAAATGAATAGTAGGGTGTATGGGGCCACTAGTTTAGGGCCTAATTGCATGGGTGGTGGAGAAATAAAAAACTCAGTAATGATGGGCAATTCCAATAAAGCCCATGATGGATATATGGGGGATTCGGTCATTGGAGAATGGTGCAATTTTGGGGCTGGTAGTTCAAATAGTAATTTAAAAAATTCTGCAGGAGACATTAAAGTCTGGTCGATGGATCTGGATAAAATGTTGGTGGTTGGTCAAAAATGCGGAGTGATTATGGGTGACTATTCGCGTTTATCCATTAACTCATCGGTGAATACAGGTTCTGTTATTGGTGTAAGTTGTAATGTATTTGGGGCAGGCCTTTTGCCGAAAAAAATAACCAATTTTAGCTGGGGAGTAGAAGGTAAGAAATACAATATTGATACTGCTATTAACGATATTAATAACTGGAAAATAATGAAGAAGCAAATGCTTTCTATTGCTGAAATAGATGTGCTAAAACATATTTTTCAATTATCATAATTATTCAATCAAATAAATAATCATCAACAAATGAGAAAACAAATTGCAGCAGCTAATTGGAAAATGAATTTGACATTACAACAAGGTGAACAGCTGTTGGATGATATTTTGAGTAAGCCACATACGCTCAAAGATAATCAGGAAGCTATTTTCGCTATTCCAGCGCCTTATTTGTCAATGGCACAATCTAAGCTTAGGAATAAAGAACATGTTTTTGTTGCAGCACAAAATTGTTATAGTAAAAAATCTGGTGCATATACCGGAGAAATTTCTGTGGACATGTTGAGTTCATTGGGAGTTCTGTATGTAGTGTTGGGTCACTCTGAAAGAAGAGAATATTTTAATGAGTCCAATTCATTCTTGGCAGACAAAGTCAACATTTGTTTAGAAAATAATATAACTCCCATTTTTTGTTGTGGAGAGCCGTTGGACATTAGAGAAGCGAATACACAAAACGATTATGTAGGCAAGCAACTCAAAGAATCATTGTATCATTTAACAGAAGCTCAAATTCGTAGAATAGTTATTGCTTATGAACCAATCTGGGCAATTGGTACAGGCAAAACTGCCACCAGTGAGCAAGCACAAGAAATGCATGCATTCATTCGCAAAAATATTGAGTTAGTGTATGGAGCATCAACTGCCAATGCTATTTCAATCTTATATGGTGGAAGTGTAAAAGCTGCTAATGCTGTAGAAATATTTTCTCAACCAGATGTGGATGGTGGATTGGTTGGAGGAGCATCATTAATTGCAGATGAATTTGTTGCAATCATTAATGCATTAAAATAAATTGACTCTCAAATTAAATCGCCTTCCTTTTTAGAATATATGAATCAAAAGAAAATTTTATTAGTTGCTTTTTTATTGTTTGTACAATTCGGTTTTGCACAAAGAACAATCATTGACACATTATTCGACAATTTTAAATTTTACGTTTGGAGCAGTACTGTTAGCGATGCAAAAAAGGAACTCGAAAAAACTGGCAAACCTATTATGCCTGAGTTGCTCAAAATGCTCAATAATAAAAGCTATGTCAAATTAGTAAATACAGAGTATTTGATGTACCCAGGTTCTAGGGAAGTACAAATGTCTCATGGCTATATTATTTCTTATGATATGGACTGGCTTTCTATTAGAGCAGGATGGTTATTGGAAGCACTTACATTCTTGGATTTTGGTTATCGTACAAAAAATAATTATGATTTTGGTGAAATTATGAGCAATAACCATGATCCACGAAGTACCAAAAGGATTACAACACTTAATTGGGAAAATAAACAAACCAAAGATCAAGTAATAAAGAATCGGCCCATTTTAGCAGATAAGGTAACAAAATGGTGGACTTTGAATGGAGCTAATTGGAACCGTATAGAAGCTTTGAAAGAAGCTTTACAATCAAATGATGAGTATAGAATAATTATGGCATGTGATTTTTTGAGAAGGGGCGAGTGCGATGAATTAACTAAAGATGTTTATGTATGGGAGATACGACCTCTGGTGGAAAAACTAATAAAATCTTCCAACACTACTATTAAAGCGAGGGCCAAAGATTGGCTCAGTAATGATTGGAGACTTAGAGAAGAATAATCATCTAGTCTACATTTGCAATGGTTATTTAATTTATTTTCTGCAATCCTATTTAAGAATATACTGTGCTCTTTCAATACGGTCGTTTATAGCAATACCTATACCAGATTCGGGAAAGACTTCAGTGATGATCACATCATAATTCCCTGAATCAATTCTTCTTAGAGTTGCAAATAGTTGATTAGCGGCTTCGCTCAAATCTCCTTTAGGGGAAAGGCAAAAACAATGGATATTATCTCCAGTAAAATCTTTAGAAAGACTGATGATGGCTATTTTCTTTCCATTATGTTCCTCCATTAATTGCTCCATATTTCCCCTGAATAAAGGGGTGTTAGGAGCGTAGTGGCTTTTTAATTGACCAGGTGTTTGAGGTGTAGATGGAAGAGCTGCATGTTTTATAGCTAATCCAGTTAAATCAGTTAACTGTGCCGCAGAAATTCCGCCAACTCTGTGTATAATAATATGATCTCCCATTACTTCACAAATGGTAGATTCTAAACCAACACTAGTTGGTCCACCATCTAACACATAGCCGATTTTTCCTTCTAATCCATCATAAACATGTTTGGCTGATGTAGGGCTTATATATCCAGATAGGTTTGCACTAGGAGCTGCAAGTGGAAAATCAATTTGTTCTAAAAGGGATAATGTTAATGGGTGATTGGGAATCCGAATAGCCACTTTATTACTTCCAGCAGTAGTAATATCTGGGATAGTATTTTTTTTGGGAAGTAATAATGTTATTGGCCCCGGCATTAATACTTTGGCAATAATTAAACTATGAATATCTGCTTCAGCATATCGATTGATCTCATCAATATTTTTTACATGTAAAATTAACGGATTAAATGTGGGTCTGTTTTTTGCTATATAAATTTTCGACACCGCTACTTCACTCAATGCATTTCCAGCAAGCCCATAAACGGTTTCCGTAGGGATTGCCACTAATTCATTAGCTGATAATAATCTTACTGCCTCTTGTAAATCGGTTCCAATAGTTGTGATCATTCTTACATTTTTATAGGCAATGCTGCTTCAACATAATCATCTAATTTGTCTATATGCAAAATAGTGCTGGTATTGTTTTCGTTCGGATGAAACATGGGTGCAAATTTAGCACCATAAACAAATTCTGCAAAACTATAGGATGCTCTAGATATTACGGTATTTGAAAAACTTTCATCAAAGCCCTGAACAAAAATCAACAATTCTGCCTGGGCCGATTCAATATCTTCTTTGGTGAAATTGTACAAAGGACTATTCTCATTGATCATATGAACCAGTGTCCAGTTAGCCGTTAACGTGTTGGCTTTGGCTATTTCTAATGAGAGGTCATAAAATTTATTTTTCATTTGTCCTTCTTCTTCAATTCTTAAAGCCAATGTGATCTTCACTTCTACGTTCACTAAATAATTTTTGGTATAAGGTACCATTCTAAACATCAAAGCAACACCGTCTTTGAAAGGAACAAACAATGCATTTTTACTATATCGAATAAAAGCCCTTGGGCGAGCAAATCTTCCATATAACAAACCAGTTGCCAGAGCAAAGCTCATTAATCCAACCAATGCCTCTAAAGAAGCTGTTAAACTGGCGGCAAAGCCAATAGGATTTATTCTTCCATATCCAACGGTTGTAAAAGTTTGAGCGCTAAAGAAAAAAGCCTCACCCCATTGATCGGATTTGCTGGAAGCCACCATTCCACCTAAATGATCAACACCTATATACATGTACAAACTGGCAAAGAATAAGTTAACCGTAAAAAAGAATAAGAGAATTGACCCCAAAAACTTCCAGATAGGCATAGAAAGTAGGGTATGGTAAATATTGAGACTTCTCCACAATGGAAGCCCTTTAGCTTCAATATTAGGCACCCCATTATTGTTGAAAAAACGACCCCCATTAAAGGCCGTATTGGTACCAAGGCCGGTTTCCTCGTTGATCTTGGCTTTTCTATTTAATTTTCTCGTTAACATCTTATACTATTCTTGGTTGAAGATAACTCATACAAGCCTATCTTTGCGGCCTTATGAAACAGATTAGGAATTTTTGTATTATAGCTCATATCGATCATGGCAAAAGTACGTTAGCCGATAGATTATTGGAACATACCAAAACTATTGGGGAAAGGGATATGATGAATCAGGTATTGGATGATATGGATCTGGAGAGGGAAAAGGGAATTACCATTAAAAGTCATGCAATTCAAATTAGCTATACCCATAAGGGCATTGTATATGTATTAAACCTCATTGACACTCCGGGGCATGTGGATTTTAGCTATGAAGTAAGCCGGGCGCTTGCCGCTTGTGAGGGGGCATTATTGTTGGTGGATGCTTCTCAAGGAATACAGGCCCAAACAATTAGCAATTTGTATTTGGCAATGGAGAATGATTTAGAAATTATTCCCGTGATCAATAAGATCGATATGGATGGAGCAAAAATTCCTGAAGTTACCGACCAGATTATTGATTTAATTGGCTGTAAGCAAGAAGATATATTATTGGCAAGTGGTAAATCCGGAATAGGAATTGAAGAAATTTTGCAAGCGATTGTTGAAAGGATACCAGCCCCGCAAGGAAGCATTGATGCCCCTTTACAGGCATTGATTTTCGACAGTGTATTCAATAGTTTCAGAGGAATCATCATTTATTATAGAATTCTGAATGGCACATTGAAAAAAGGCGACAAAATTCGTTTTGTTGCTTCAGGTCAAGATTATATTGCCGATGAAGTAGGTGTATTGAAATTAAATATGACGCCTAAGACTGAAGTAAAAGCGGGTGATGTGGGTTATATCATCACAGGTATAAAAAATGCAAAAGAAGTAAAAGTAGGAGATACCATCACTTTAGCGAATAATCCAGGTGAAATGATCCATGGATTTGAAGAAGTCAAGCCAATGGTATTTGCAGGAATATTTCCTGTGGAAACCGATCAGTTTGAGGAATTGCGCGATTGTATGGATAAATTACAATTGAATGATGCATCACTCACATTTGAATTGGAAACCTCTCAAGCATTGGGCTTTGGATTCCGTTGCGGTTTCTTGGGCTTGTTGCATATGGAAATCATTCAAGAAAGATTGGAGCGGGAATTCAATCAAACCGTTATCACAACGGTACCGAATGTAAGTTTCAATGCATATACAACTCGAGGAGAAAAGATACAGGTAAATAATCCGGTAGAAATGCCTGATCCTGTAAAAATCGATCGCATTGAAGAGCCATTCATTAAAGCACAGATCATTACTTTACCTGATTATATCGGCAATATCATGACCCTTTGTTTGGGCAAGCGAGGTATTTTGATCAATCAAAGTTATTTAACTCCAACAAGGGTTGAATTGATCTTTGAAATGCCACTTACGGAGATCGTATTTGATTTCTACGATAAACTAAAAAGCTCTACCAGAGGATATGCTTCATTTGATTATTCGCCTATAGACAACAGAGATGCGGATATTGTGAAGATGGATATTTTATTGAATGCAGAAAAAGTAGATGCATTAAGTGCTTTAATTCATAGAAGCAGAGCCCAGGATTTTGGAAGAAGGTTGTGTGAAAAATTAAAAGAACTATTGCCAAAGCAACAGTTTCAAATATCTATTCAAGCAGCCATTGGTGCAAAAGTAATTGCGCGTGAAAATATCAGTGCTATGCGAAAAGATGTGACTGCAAAATGTTATGGTGGCGATATTAGCAGAAAGCGTAAATTATTGGAAAAACAAAAAGAAGGAAAGAAAAGAATGCGTCAAATTGGGAATGTAGAAATTCCACAAGAAGCATTTTTAGCGGTGTTGAAACTGGACTAATTTTCTATGTTTGGAATATAGATCCATTTGCCCAATTCCCATCTAAATCCTTCAATAGTGCCATAAGGAACAAGGGTGTGTTTTTTGCTGATTTCTCCTGTTTCGCTTACCAGTTTAGCAAATACGATCCGATCTATTTCAGCATCATAATTGAGTTTTGCATTGGCTTCTTTTTTGAATTCTAAACAAAACCGATAAGCAGGTTGAGGTGGTTTAACAGGGTCATTTGGATAACTAAAAAACCGGCCTCCAAACAGCGGTTTATTATTATTGTCGAAGGTCAATACTTCCAGCCATTTTTTGGTGCTTCTTGCATCATTCTCATCATAGCCAATTAAGGTATAATAATTTTTATTGTTGAATTTTTTAAGCACTATATTATAATACAATGCACCAATCCAGTTTTCATTGGTTCTAACAGAGTCTATAGGACGTTCTGTAAAGTCAGCACCGTCATAAAGTGGAATTAGTTTTAAAGATCCATCTGGTGTTTTTAATTGGATAGCTCCCTTGTATCTGTAATAAGTAAAATCCTTCATCAGTTGCCAGGTAATTATTCTAAAACTACTATCTGGAGCATATAAGCGGGAAATGGTTTTCAAGGAATCGAAAGCATAATTAAAAGAATAGGGCGTTTTCAATGCTTGAACTAAGTTTCTTGTAAAAAAACTATCGGCTCTTAATCGATCAATAATTTCTTCTGCATTGACAATATCGAAAGCATATTTACTTAATGACTGTTCGGCTGTTTGTAATATTTTTTTATTGGCAACCGTTTGGGCATTGCTTATGCTGTAAATGAACAACAATAAAAAAAGGGTAAATGGTATACGCTTCATCTTTTATAGCAAATGATATAATAGCAATTTACAAGCTAATTGGAGGAATTACTACAAACGGTACAATTTTATCTTTTCCTTAAACTATAGCAGGCTTCAGCAAATGCAAATAAGTCGGTGAATCTGCAATCGATCATTGGGTCAGGAAAAGGGACTTCTGGGTGTGTAGTTGCAACAAAAACAGTTTTTATACCAGCATTTCTCCCAAACTTCATATCACTCATTCTGTTTCCGACCATAATGCTTTTTGATAAATCAATTTGTGGAAAATCTGCTTGTGCCTGAAAAGCCATGCCAGGTTGAGGTTTGCGATTAGGGGAGTCATCAGTCAGATCAGTACAAAAATAAATTCGATCAATTTTTCCGCCACCAGTTTCAATTGCGGACAACATATGATGATGAATATCATTTAAATGGGCCAATGTCATTAACCCTTTGCCAATGCCTTTTTGATTGGTTACTATTACAATGGTTGAAAAACATTGATTGAGTAATGGAATGGCGGCAATAGTGTTTTCGTAAAACTGAAATTCATTCCAATTGAGAATATAGTCTTCCTTTTTCTCATAATTCAACACACCATCACGATCTAAAAATAATGTCCAGCTTTTATCGATAGTATTTAAGTTAAGCATACTAGTTAAAAATATCGGCTTCCACCAATTCACAAATAATATGTCCTAAAAGAATATGACTTTCCTGAATTCTTGGAGTGATATCGGAAGGTACATTCAATAAATAATCGGAGAGGGGTGCTAATTTTCCTCCGGTGCTTCCAGTAAAGCCAACAGTAATGATACCTTTGGATTTTGCTACTTCAAAAGCTTTTACAATATTGGGAGAATTTCCAGATGTAGATAGTCCTATTAACACATCGCCTTTTTCCATGGTACCTTCTACTAAGCGAGCATAAATTTCATCATAACTATAATCATTGGCAACCGCTGTTAAGTAAGAGCTATTGCAATGGAGTGCGTCTGATGGCAATGCTTTTCTGTTTTTATAGAACCTTCCAGAAAACTCAGCAGATAGATGTTGTGCATCTGCAGCACTGCCGCCATTTCCACAAAACAGCACTTTATGCCCAGATTTAAATGAGTGACTTACAGCAGCAACAATATGGTCAACTGTTTGCAATAAAGCTTCGTTATTCAATATTGATTGCTTTACATCAATGGAGGCTTTTATGATTGCAGGGATAGAAGTATTCATGGTCTATTTAAGGTTGTTTTGCAAGTGCGATAATAGTATTGGTTAAAACTTCCCAACTGTATTTTTCTTTGCTTTTACGAAGATGATTCAAAAAATGCGCTTCACCTAATTCGTATAATCGATCAATTCCTTGAGCGATACTATCTGCATTTGCCTCAGTTACAATACCAGATTTGTCTTCAAAAACCATTTCTGGTAATGCTCCAACATCGGTAACTAAAATTGGTTTTTCAAAGTGATAAGCAAGAGGTGTAACACCGCTTTGAGTAGCATGTCGATAAGGTTGAATTACAAAATCGCATGCATTCAAATACCATTGAACTTCATTGTCTGGGATAAAGTTGGTAAAGGAATAAATATTGTTTTTAATGCCTAAAGACTTAATTAAATTATTGTAGTAGGATGGATCTTCATAATATTCACCTGCAATGATCAATTTGGGCATAATTTTTTGTGGATTAAGCTCATGCTCAAATTGAAGAATGGCCATGGCTTGTAATAATAAATCCAATCCCTTATATTTTCTGATAAATCCAAAAAACAATATAATGGGTTCATCTACGGGCAATCCCAGCTTTTGCCGAGCTGTTTTTTTATCCATTATTTCACCAAAATGATCATACAATGGATGTTGAACAGTAATGACTTTTTTATTACTGAACAATTTAACATCAAGGGCTACTTTTTTGCTTAAAGTGATAAATGCATCAATAGGCTTAACAAAATATTTAGTAAGCCTTTCATCCCCCAATCTTTTTTCATGGGGTATAATATTGTCTGCAATGCAAATGATTTTGGAAACCTTATTTTTTTTGACAATTCTTAATATGGTTCCTAAGCAAGCACCCATAAATGGAAGCCAGTATCTTACAAGCACAATCGGCGCTTTTTTTGCACGGATGATCCTACCCATTTTAATCCAGTTAAGAGGATTGATTGAGTTAATACTTACATGGATATTTAAATCGCTGGGAGCTGGCAGTTCTGAATATTGTGATTTGCCTGGGAACAAAAAAGAAGGATATTGTAAAGAAAAAGTATAGATAGTTACTTTAAATCCGTCTTCTTGAAATGCTTTTGCCAGTCTTTCATTGAAAGAAGCAATTCCGCCACCTCTAAATGGCCAGGTAGTTCCTATTAGAATTAACTCTTTTTGCATGAGTTGAATTAAGCGGCTAGGAGATGCCTAATTTATCTTCAATTAGGTAAACATTTCTTTCTGATGCATTTCTTGCAATCAATTCAGCAATAAAACCCGTTAAGAATAATTGCATTCCAATAACCATGGTTGCTAAAGCAATGAAAAAGAAAGGCTTATTGGTTAAAGCCACTTCTGAGTCAAACACTTTGGCAATGATCAAATACAAACTGGAGCCAAGACCAACTAAAAAAAATAATGTTCCGTATAGACCAAAAAACTGCATTGGCTTTTTTCCAAATTTGCCGAGAAACATAATGGTGCCTAAATCGAGGAAACCATTTACAAAACGAGACAGCCCAAATTTGGTGGTGCCATATTTTCTAGGACGATGCTCAACCACTTTTTCTCCTATTTTTCTAAAGCCACTCCATTTTGCCAAAATGGGTATATAGCGATGCATTTCTCCAAATACTTCTATGCTCTTCACTACTTTTTTTCGATAAGCTTTCAATCCACAATTAAAATCATTTAATTGTATGCCTGAACTCATTCTGGCAACTGCGTTAAATAATTTTGAAGGAATATTTTTAGTCAGCGTATTGTCGAATCTTTTTTTCTTCCATCCGCTCACCATATCATAGCCATCAAGCATGATCATATTATACAATGAAGGTATTTCGTCAGGAGAGTCTTGCATGTCTGCATCCATTGTTATGATAACATCTCCTTCTGCTGCCCTAAATCCTTCATTTAATGCAGCTGATTTGCCATAATTCCGTTGAAACTTAATTCCTTTTATGGAATTATTTTCATGAGCAATTTTTTGAATTACTTCCCAGCTATCATCGGTACTCCCATCATCAATCAATATTACTTCGTAAGTAAAACCTTGCTTTTCTATAACAGATTTGATCCATGCACATAGCTCTGGCAAAGATTCTTCTTCATTTAACAATGGTATGACGATGGATAAATTCATGAATTGGAATTAATCTTCAAATTTTCTTTCTTTTTTAATAACCAAGGCCATTAACATGGCTTTACAAAAATCCCATATTAATCCAATTCCGGTTCCTAATAGGATTTTCTTAATACCTGTTTCTTTCATGCTTTCTGCAGAACTGGCCAATGCTTTTTCAATGTCTTCTTCTTTGGAGCCCATTTTTTCCATGAAAGCCCTTGTTTTCTCTAAAGCGATTTGGCCAGATTTAACGGTCAATTCTTTATCGATAATATTGTATAAAAGATAAGTGGAAACTGCAATGATTATTGCAGCAACTACATAAGCCATGAAATTGAATTTTAATGATTCAGCAAAGCTTAAGAATCCTTCGTTTTGTTTTCTTAATTGAAATCCTCCCAACAAAATAATAATAATCATGTAAGGAATAAATGTAGAATAGAACTGAACAGAAGTGAATATGGTTAAACCTGCAGCCCAACTTCCGAACATAATTAAAACTGCTGTAAGCCCACAAATTAAACCATACTTTGTACCCTCGTTAATGATGTTGATTTTCATGATTGATTGTTAATTTGAATAATATTTTCCTTTATTAATGGTGCCCACAATTTTACCTTTTAGTGTTCGGTCTATAAATGCACTATTTAAAGACTTACTCTTGAAATTGGTTTTGCCTAAACTGTTATTTTCGTTTCTATTATAAATAGTCAGTTCGGCAATAGCACCTTCTTCTATATGAGTAGTAGGGAGTTGAAAAATATTACGCGCATTGAGGGAGAATAATTCAATGATCCTGTCATTGGATAATTCTTCTAGTAAATGATTCACTACCAGAAATGAAGTTTCAAGTCCTGTCATTCCAAAAGCTGCCGCATCAAATTCACAGGTTTTATGATCCCAATCTTGTGGTAAATGATGAGAAGCAATACAATCGATCGTGCCATCTACAATGCCATCTCTCAAAGCAAACATATCTGATTTGGTTCTTAGAGGAGGATTTACTTTTAAAAAGGTATCGTAAGATTGAAGGTCTTCGTCACAGAAAAATAAATGATATGGAGTAACACTACAAGTTACCGAAAGACCCTCATTTTTTGCTGCTCTAATTAAATTCAAAGAGTTAGCAGTAGAAATGCCGGTAAAATGAATTTTAGAACCTGTATATCTAACCAGATCGATATCTCTTTTGAGGATACTCTCTTCAGAAATTGCTGGAATGCCCGGTAAACCTAAACGTGTTGAAATGATTCCTTCGTTCATCAGACCTGCCGCTCCAATACTTTTGTCGATAGGTACTTGTATGAGTACACCATTGAATGCTTTTACATATTGGAGTGCTTTGATAAAGAGTCCTGCTGATTGAACCGGGTTTATACCGTCTGAAAAAGCAATCGCACCGCTGTTACGCATATCATACATTTCAGCCAATTCTTTTCCTTCGGTCTTTTTAGTGATTGCCCCAATGGGGTGTACAAATATTGGAAGATCGTTTGCTTGTTTAGCACTGTATTCTACGGTCGATTTGTTATCAATTACCGGGGTTGTATTGGGCAAAGTAAATACTCTTGTAAATCCACCTGCCGCTGCCGCAGCTGCACCCGTTTGAATCGTTTCTTTAAATTCATAACCTGGATCACAAAAATGGGAGAAAGTATCCACCCAGCCTGGTGAAACACATAAATTGTCTCCTTCAATAACTATTGCCGCTTTATCAGTTAAATCTGCTCCAATTTTAGTGATGATATTGTTTTCTATAAGTAGATCAAATATTTTACCGTTAAAAGGGGAATTGCTGTCGGTAATTTTTACCTGCTTCAATAGAATGTTCATGCAGTGGTTGAAAATTTGTTGCAATATAGCCTGAAAATTTCTTTTCGCCCTATATTTGCTGCCCATTTAGAAAAATGGACTCAAGCAGATAGTTCGGGACGTAGCGCAGCCCGGTAGCGCACACGTCTGGGGGGCGTGGGGTCGCAAGTTCAAATCTTGTCGTCCCGACAGGACCCTTCGCAAATTGCGAAGGGTTTTTTAGTAATGATTTTTTCTTGTTTCTTATTTATCAAAGAAATGTTAATACTAAACTTTCAACTGTTTATAAAAACATAGCTAAGAACTAGGCAACAAAATACACTTACAAATTATCTATCTTTACAATATATACTGATAATGAAAAGAATTAGCTGCTCATTTTTATTCATCCTTTTTGGCTGTTTTGGGCAATCATATGCCCAGAATACACCACTTGCTTTTAGAGCAGCGTTTGGTTTAGCTACTTATTTTGGAGATCTAACGGAAAAACCCAAATTGTTTAACCAGTCTTCTCCGAGTATTTCATTAGGACTCAATTATGATATCACAGAACAGCTAAAGGGCAGATTCGATTTTTCATTAATGAAATTGAAATCAGACGATCGATTTAATACAAGACAAGACTTTATTACCCGGAATTTAAATTTCACCACCACTTTATGGGATTTGCAACTGGGGGTTGAATATGAGTTCCTGAACATGACAAGCAAAGATTTTATTTTTACTCCTTATTTAGGAATAGGGGTAGGACTACTTCATTATAACCCATGGACCTATGATAGAAATGGGGTGAAAAGGTATTTAAGAGAATTTGGAACTGAGGGGCAAGGCTTGCCTTCATACCCTGAAAGAAAAGTATATAATTTATTTGCTTTGTCGATTCCTATAAACTATGGAATCAAAGTTGCGATTAACGATAACGTGAAATTTTTTCTTGAAATTAATTTTAGAAATGCGTTTACAGATTATATAGATGATGTAGGAAATACTTATCCCGATAAAGACATCATTTTAAATGAGGCAAAAGACCCAACAACAACAATTGGCCTTACTTATAGAGGAGATGAAGTATCTACACAGCCATACCCGGGGGTGAAAATTCAGCGAGGAGGTTATACAAAAGATTTCTATTACACTACATCTCTTGGATTGATTTTTCGATTGAATAATATTCAGATCGGCGGCGGGGATGGTAGCAGTAAAAGAATTGGGAAAATTGGTTCAAGGAAATCTCGTTTAAGAGACCCAGGTAGAGTGTTTTAAACATAAAAAAGCCCAGCTACAAAAGTAACTGGGCAAAATGATCGTTTATTTAATAAAGCCTATTCGGCAATTACATTTAGAATCTTTCCAATTTTGAAAAGAAAAAGTCTGCTTCGATGATTGCATTCTCATCGCTATCACTACCATGAATGGCGTTTTCTCCGATAGATGCTGCAAAAATTTTACGAATTGTTCCATCAGCCGCTTGAGCTGGGTTAGTGGCTCCAATTAAGGTTCTGAAATCAGCTACAGCATTGTCTTTTTCTAATACTGCTGCTACTATAGGTCCGCTGATCATAAAATCCACTAATTCCTGGAAAAATGGTCTAGCTCTATGAATATCATAAAATAATCCAGCTTGTTCTTCTGTTAATTTTATCCATTTCATTGCTTTAATGGAAAATCCAGCTTTTACAATTTGGTCTAAAATAGCTCCAGTATGCCCTTTTCCAGTAGCATCAGGCTTAATCATGGTGAATGTTTGCTTGCTCATATTATTAAATTTCGCGGCAAAAGTAAGGAATAGCAAGGGTTTGATATACCTATAGCTGACTAATTTTAACATTTAATAGTAAAATGTTTTGATTTACTAGTTTAGATACTGCAATTTTGCCGCCATTGTATGCAAAATATTGAGGCTTTTTATCCATTATTGTCTTCCCCACAACGTGTAGTAATCACAACACATCAAAAACCTGATGGGGATGCTATGGGCTCTTCTTTGGGTCTTTTTCATTTTTTGAAAGGATTGAATCATGACGTAACGGTTATTTCTCCAACAAACTGGGCTGATTTTTTAAATTGGATGCCAGGTACAGAGGGGGTGATCAATTTTGAAATGCATAAAGAGAAGGCATTGAAAATTTTGGAAGATGCCACAGTTTTGTTTTGTTTGGATTTCAATATTTTTCATAGAACCAAACATTTAGCACCTTATTTGGCCAGTGCAAAAGCGATCAAAGTGCTAGTTGATCATCACCAGCAACCAGATAGTCCATCTTTCGATTATGGGGTGAGTGATACTTCAAAAAGTTCTACCTGCGAAATGATCTATGATTTTATTGTTGGATCCGGCAATGAAAATGCCTTGAATCAAGTAATTGCAACCTGTTTATATACAGGAGTAATGACTGATACGGGTTCATTCAGGTTTCCTTCCACAACGGCTTCTGTGCATAGAATGGTGGCTCGATTAAAAGAAGCTGGATTGGATCATGCAGAAGTTCACAATCATATTTATGACAATTTTTTAGAGAATCGACTCAGATTCATTGGTTTTGCATTGTTGAATAGAATGGAAGTATTGTATGAGTATAATACAGCTTTGATGTATATTACACGGCAAGATTTGCATAAATATGGGATTAAAACAGGTGATTCAGAAGGATTAGTGAATTATTTATTGACCATAAAAGGCATAAAATTCGGAGCTATTGTAATTGATAGAGACGAAGAAAGAAAATGGAGTTTTAGAAGTAAAGGTGGTTTTGATGTAAATCAATTTGCCAGAAATCATTTTGAAGGAGGAGGGCATGCAAATGCATCGGGAGGAAGAAGTAGTGGATCAGTTGAAGAAACTGTTGCACATTTCAAGGAAGTAATTAAATCGTATAAAAATCAACTACAATAAATAAAAAATGAGGAGAATCACATTCACGCTCTTGGCAGCGCTTGTATTGCTTGCAAGTTGTAATCAATATGAAAAAACACCTACAGGTCTTGCTTATAAAATCAGCAAAGGCAACAGTAAAGATTTACTTAAACAAGGTCAGTTCGTTAAAATGCATGTGGAGTATAAGCTTCCTGCAAAAGATTCTGTTTTGAGCAGTTCTTTTGGAAGAATTCCAGTGTATTTCATGGTAGACACTTCAAGAATGTCTAAGCATAGTTTTATTGAAATCATTACCAAAATTGCACCAGGTGATAAAGTAGATTTTGTAATGAATGTAGATAGCCTGAAAAAATTAGGTATGTTGGAGTATAACGAAATTTTTCATCAGAAAGATTTGATCAATGGTAAAGTAGAAGTTATTAAAACCTTTACTACGCAAGAATTGATGATGGCAGATTACCAAAAAGAAATGGATTCTGAAAAAGCCAGAGAAATTAAAGAAGTAAAAGAATTTATTACTAAGAAAGGTGCTAAAGTTACTGAAACTCCTTCTGGAGCATTTGCTGAAATTACCAAACAAGGCGATGTAAATGCAATGGCTGATTCTGGAAAACAAGTTTCAGTGATGTATAGAGGAACTTTTACCAATGGAAAAAAGTTTGATGGAAATATGGACCAAGATTCTCAAAATAAGCAACCATTGACTTTTGTTGTTGGTGCTGCTGGTGTAGTGAAGGGAATGGATGAAGCGATTCGCTTTTTCGGAAAAGGGGGTACTGGCAGAATGTATATCCCTGCATTATTGGGTTTTGGACCAAATGGTAGTGCTCCGGTTATTCCTCCTTATGCAACTTTGATTTTTGATATTGAAGTATTGGATGTAACTGTTCCTGCTCCTCCTAAAGCTGCACCACCTGCAATGCCAGGAGCGCCTCAGCAGCAGCAGAGATAAAAGATAAAAGATAAGAGATACAGAGGATTGAGTTATTGGGTTTTATGCCTGATAACTCAATTTCTTTTTGGGCCTAATAGCTGGGTTAATTGAATGGCTTGAACGGCTTCTTTTACATCGTGCACCCTCAGGATATTCGCTCCTTTTAGCAGCCCAACAGTATTCATTACAGTCGTTCCATTTAATGATTGGTCGGCTTCAATTGCTAAGGTTTTATAAATCATCGATTTTCTTGAAACACCTACTAATAATGGGGCATCTAAAATGGACAGAGATTCTAGTTCATGCATGAGTTTAAAATTGTCTTCCATTGTTTTCCCAAATCCAAATCCTGGATCGATCAAAACATCTGCAATTCCCGCTTTTTTGCAAGCATTTAATCTTTCTATAAAATATTGAATGATGGTTTCTGTAATGTTGATATGGGGTGTTTTGTCGTGCATTTTTTTGATCTCACTCGAGGTATGCATACAGATATAAGGTACTTTCAATGATGCAACTGTTGGGAGCATTTCTTCAAAGAATTGGCCACCGCTGATATCATTCACTATAGAAGCGCCTGCATTTACTGCTGCTTTCACTACTTCCGGATGAAAACTATCTATCGAAATCAATACTGTTGGAAAATGTTGATGAATGGCTTCAATCACTGGTAAGACCCGGTCAATCTCTTCGGATGGATCAATTAAATCTGCCCCAGGTCGGGTGCTTTGACCACCAATATCTAGAATAGAAGCACCTTCATTGATCATTTTGGCCGCCAATTCAACAGCAGCATGCGTATTAGCCGTTCTGCTTTTTTCGTAAAAAGAGTCTGGGGTAGTATTAATGATTCCCATTACTTGTGGTTCATCAATTATCCATAAACTTCCTTTGCAGTTAAGTGTAAACATTTGCTCGATTCAGTTAAATTGCACCTGATTCAAAGATATTGTCAAAAGCCAATAAAACCATTATTAATAATGTCGGATACCAATAAGCAGTATGATCAAGTAGTAGCTAAATCTTATGATATTTTTATTAAGAAAACCAAAGATTATGGAACGGCTTGGAGAGTTTTAAGAACCATTTCGGTGGTGGACCAAATTTTTATCAAAGCATTGCGTATCAGAACCATTCAAGATTTAAAAACCCAAAAAGTCGGAGATGATATCGCTTCAGAATTCAAAGGAATTTTGAATTATGCAGTCATTGGTTTGATACAATTGGAGATGGATAATGCCACTGTAGAAGAATTGGCAGTAGAAGAAACTGCTTCAAAATATGAGCAAGCAGCAAAATTAGCAAAAGACACTATGCTGTCTAAAAACCATGATTATGGAGAGGCCTGGAGGGAAATGAGTCAAGAGAGTTTTGCAGATTTAATATTGGTGAAATTGTTGCGCATCAAACAGATTTTACAAAATGATGGAAAAACATTGATCAGTGAAGGGATAGACGCTAATTATGTAGACATTATCAACTATGCAGCATTTGCGTTGATTTTAATTGAGGAAGGAAAACATATTTCATGAAAACTACACTTTGGATCATTCGTTGGATAGTTGGGTTATTATTCATTTTTTCTGGATTGATAAAAGTGAATGATCCAATGGGATTGAGTTATAAGATGCAAGAGTTTTTTGAAGTACTCAATTTGCATTTTTTAAACAATTATGCATTGGCTTTTTCTCTTGGCATGAATGTTTTTGAAGTGTTGGCCGGGGTTGCAGTAATTATAGGATGGAGGATGAAATTATTCAGTTGGTTATTGCTTTTATTGATTGTCTTCTTTACATTTCTTACTGGCTTTGCATTGTTTTCAGGAAAAATTAAAACATGTGGATGCTTTGGAGATTGTATTCCTTTAACTGCAGCACAATCATTTGGCAAAGATTTGATATTATTTTTACTTATTTTTATTTTGGTAATTGCGCATAAAAAAATAACTCCTTCATTAAAGCCTTTTTTTTCTGTTTCCATTTTAGTGATCACAGTGGGGTTAACTTGTTTTTTACAATGGTATGTTTTGCAACATCTGCCTTTTGTGGATTGCTTGCCTTTTAAAAAGGGAAAAAATATCATTGCACAAATGAAAATGCCAGAAGGAGCAACGTTGGATAGTTTCTCCATTCAATTTATTTATCAAAAAAATGGTAAGCAATTGCAGTTTGATCAGGAGCATTTTCCTGCAGACTTTGATTCTACTTATTTATACATTGATCGAAAAGATCAATTAGTAAAGCCTGGCAATGGATTGAAGCCTGCTATTGTAGATTTTTCTTTATTGACTTTAAATCAAACAGATACCACAGAAGCCATTTTTCAACAACCAGGAGAATACTTGTTGGTATTTGTTCAAGATGCAGTTGATATAAATAAATGGCAAAATAAAATGATGAAAATATTGACTGGAGTTGAAAAAAATTCAATACCAATCTATATCGTTTCTGCTGAAGCCTCAAAAATTAAAGAAGCCTTTCCGGCATATACAGTGTTGGGTTGCGATGCTACAGTGATTAAAACAGCTGCCAGGGTAAAGCCAACTTTTTACTTAATGAAAGGCGCTACTATTATAGATAAACGCAGTTATCTCGATGCAGATCTAATAACCAATAACCAATAACTAATAACCAATAACTAATAACCAATAACTAACAGAAGTTACTGAATAATAACTTCTGTGATCACTTCTTCTCCAAAAAGTTCATTCACTCTGGCAATGATCTGTGGTTTCTGAAATTGCAGTTCATTTTTCAAAGGACCTATATTGGTATGAATGAATAATTTCTTATTGATGATCTGTACTTTCTCTGTGTATTTAGCAATGGTCTTTCCCATTAATTTGCCCCATACTTCTTCTATCTGAACAGCTCTTATTCCGTTCTTTAAATTACTCTTTCGAATAAATCCTTTTAATGCGTCTCCAATATGCATTTCGGCCATAATGTAAAGTTAGGGCTATTTTATAATTCAATCAGTTGAAATGATTGTCCGGTTTGATTTAATTGCTTTTGGAGTCTATCTACATGGGTGTCTGTGATAAATACTTGACCATAATGGTCGCTACATACTCGTTCCAATAATTGGTACATTCTTTTTGCATCTAATTTTTCAAATACATCATCGAGTAATAAAATAGGAGCGTAGCCGATTTTTTGAGAGAGAAAATCCCATTCAGCCAATTTTAAAGCAAATAACAAACTCTTGCGCTGGCCCTGTGATCCTTCTGATTTAAATGCATATTGGTTGAGTGAAATACTCAACTCGTCTTTGTGTATTCCCTTTGTGGTTCTTTGAAGAATAATGTCTTTTTGGAAACTATTTTTAAGTAAAGTCTCAAAAGAATTTTCTGTCAATTCACTTTGGTATTCCAAACTAAGATCGTCTGATTTTCCAGCTATTGCTGTGTATAAACTAATCACCGAAGGAATAAAAGCTTTCAAAAAAACAGTTCTGCTATTGAAAATATAATTACCTGCTTTGATCAACTGATTATTGAATACATCTAACAATGCCTGATCGATTGTATTCGTTTCGGCTTGTTTGAATAAACTATTTCTTTGTTGCAATACTTTCGTGTAATCCATTAATTGAATTAGGTATTCCCGATCTGTTTGCGATAAAATGGTGTCAATCATTTTTCTTCTTCCTTCACCACTTCCACTAATTAATTCTACATCATCTGGAGCAATCATCACGCAGGGAAATTTTCCTACATGGTCAGACATCTTTTTGATCAGCTCATTATTTACAGTTAATTCCTTTCGGTTATTCTCTCTTAAAATGCAGGTGATATTGTTGCTTTCTTTTTGTAATATATAATTGCCAGATAATCGCATGCCCAATTGACCATGTTGAACATTCTGGGCATCGGTTCTCGAAAAATAGCTTTTGGAAAAACCTAAATAATAAATGGCATCCAGTAAATTGGTTTTCCCAACTCCATTCAATCCTCCGATACAAACAATCCTTTCATTGAATGCCCATTTTTGGTGATGGTAATTCCTGAATTGTAACAGTTCAAGTTCTTTAATTTGGAGCATGGTTCGCAAAGTAATAAAGAACCACGTGAATAAATTGGCTGATTTGAAAGAAAGCCATTATTTTTAATAAAATTTATCGAGTGAAGACCATTCTATCTGAACAGCAAATAGCACTTACCGTTAAGCGGCTTGCTCACCAGATTGTAGAGAATAATCAAGGCTTAATAGATACGGTTATTATTGGATTACAACCAAGAGGCGTGTTTTTAAGTGATCGAATTGTGGAAGAACTGAAACAGATGACCCCAGCTTTGCCCATTAAATACGGAAAATTGGATATTACTTTTTATAGGGATGATGTTAGAAAAGCGCTCCATATTGCCAATGCTACTGAAATTCCTTTCAGTATTGAAGGGAAAAAAGTGGTATTGATCGATGATGTGTTGTATACGGGCAGAACAATTAGGGCAGCATTGGATGCATTATTGGATTTTGGAAGACCCTCAAAAGTTTCACTTTGTGTTTTAATAGATAGAAGGTTCAGTAGAGAATTACCTATTCAGCCCGATTTTTCAGGCAAGGCGATTGATACAATTGTATCTGATAAGGTAAAAGTAAACTGGGCTGAAACGGCTGAAAAAGATGAAGTGGTTATTGTATAAAATTATTGATTAGCTTTGATTTTTAATGAAACTATCTACCAAACACTTACTTGGTATTAAGGATCTCTCTAAGGAGGACATTAATCTCATTTTATCCACTGCCGAACAATTCAAAGAAGTATTACAAAGGCCAGTAAAAAAAGTACCTTCTCTTCGTGATATTACTATTGTGAATTTGTTCTATGAGAATTCTACCAGAACCCGAATGTCATTTGAATTGGCCGAAAAAAGACTATCAGCCGATGTGCTCAATTTTGCAGCAAGCAGTTCATCTGCAGCAAAAGGAGAAACATTACTCGATACGGTAAACAATATATTGAGCATGAAAGTGGATATGGTGGTGATGAGGCATAGTGCTTCCGGAGCTCCCCATTTTCTGGCCAAACATATTCCCGCAGCAATTGTAAACGCAGGTGATGGTATTAACGAACATCCTACGCAAGCTTTGCTCGATGCATTTTCCATGAAAGAAAAATTGGGCAGGATCGAAGGCCTTAAAGTGGCGATCATTGGAGACATCATGCACAGCAGGGTTGCCTTGAGTAACTTGTATTTGTTGAAGAAAATGGGCGCTGAAGTAATGGTAGTTGGCCCACCAACTTTAATTCCTACTTATATAGGAGAAGCACTGGGTGTTCGAGTTACTTATAATCTTCAGGAAGCATTAAAATGGTGTGATGTTGCCAATGTTTTAAGAATACAATTAGAAAGACAAAACCAGCCTTTGTTTTCTTCTTTAAGAGAATACAATTTAGCTTATGGTATAAAGAGAAGTAATTTGGATAGCCTTGGTAAAGACATAGTAATTATGCACCCAGGTCCAATTAATAGAGGAGTAGAATTAGATAGTGATGTGGCTGATGGAAAAAGCTCCATCATTTTAAATCAAGTAGAAAATGGGGTGGCAGTGAGAATGGCGGTATTGTATTTATTAGCAGGAAGAGATGACAACCAATAACCATTACCTATTACACCAATTACTAATAACCAATAACCAATAACTAAAATGCGCATCTGTTTATTTCCCGGAACCTTCGACCCAGTAACACTAGGACATACGGACATTATCAACAGAGCGCTGCCTTTGTTTGATAAAATTTATATTGGAATTGGTATCAATTCTTCTAAGAATCCTATGTTTAGTGCAGAACAAAGAATGGAATGGTTTAATCAAATATACAAGGATGAGCCAAAAGTAGAGAGTGTTATCTATGATGGATTAACTGTTCATTTTTGTGAAAAAATAGGGGCACGTTTTATTTTAAGAGGCATACGTTACGTGAGTGATTTTGAATATGAAAAAACAATTGCAGATGCAAATCGAACAATGGACAGTAATATCGAAACCATTTTTTTAACGGGAGAACCAAAATACACTTCAGTAGCATCTACAATCGTTAGAGATATTTTACGAAATGGCGGAAACGCTTCTCCTTTCTTGCCACAGGCAGTAATCAATTCGCTTTAATTTATTGCAACTATATGAATATTTGGTTCAAAAAAGATATCACATTGGCCGATTTTGAAGGCATGCAGAGAAATACTTTAGACAATCATTTAGGAATCGAACTAACAGAAATTGGTCCTGATTTTTTAAAAGCCCGAATGCCAGTAGACGATCGTACAAGGCAGCCCTTTGGTTTATTGCATGGAGGTGCATCACTTGTATTGGCAGAAACACTGGGTAGTTTTGGTGCAGCAATGGTGATCGATTTAAATGAATTTATTTGTGTTGGGCAAGAGATTAATGCCAATCATTTAAGGAGTGTAAGAAGCGGATTTGTAACAGGAATTTCAAAGCCGATTCATATCGGTTCGAGTTCGCAGGTTTGGGATATCAAAATTTATGATGATCATGAAAGAATTATCTGTGTGAGTAGAATTACGGTTGCTGTGATGAAGAAAAAAGCGAAATGACCTCAATAATATTTGCATAAGTATTGGTTAAATAAGCCGGTAGTAAATCCCCTCCAACCCACTTGATTAATGTAATATCTTCTTCTGTTTGAGGAGTTAATGGCGGATTGCCTTTTACTTTCATATGATACCAATGACTTTCTTTGATTACCTCTTCTTTCAAATAAGGGTCAAAATATTCATGAAGGGTAATGGTGATAAATTTCCCCAATTCAATTTTTGTTAAACCGGTTTCTTCCTGTACTTCTCTAACAGCGCAAGCTTCAATGGTTTCTCCTTGGTCTAGTTTTCCTTTAGGCAAGTCCCAAAAACCTCGCCTGAAGATCATGAGTAATTCATTTTGTTCATTAAATACCAAACCCCCAGCTGCAATTATTCGCTTTTTATCCATATTGTCAAAACTCAATTAATTTTTGTCATTTTCCAATTCAAAAATGGTTTTACTTTCGTTGCATGACAAATGAAAAAGCAGTAGCAGAAAAATTGTTACAGGTAGAAGCGGTAAAACTAAGCCCCAACGCACCTTTTACATGGGCAAGTGGCTGGAAAAGCCCTATTTATTGTGACAATAGAAAAGTGTTATCCTTTCCATATGTGAGAGATTTTATAAAAAGTGAGCTCTGCAATGTTATTTTCGAACATTTTCCAGATGCTGAGGCATTAGCCGGTGTTGCTACTGCAGGCATTCCCTGGGGAGCAATGGCAGCAGATCAATTGAAGTTGCCTTTTATGTATGTTCGTCCGAAACCTAAAGAACATGGTTTAGGAAATCAAATTGAAGGTGCTTATACAAAGGGGCAGCGTGTATTGGTAATTGAGGATCTCATTTCTACAGGTAAGAGTAGCTTGCAAGTTGTAGATGTTTTAAAAAAGGCTGAAGTAGAAATAGTAGGGATGGTGTCCATATTCACTTATGGGTTCGACCATGCCATTAAAGCTTTTCAAGAAGCAGGTGTTGTTACCAGGTCTTTAACTGATTATGCAACAATGATTGATTTGGCAGTAGAAAAGGGGATTGTTACACCTGAAAATAAGGCCCTTTTAATGGATTGGAGCAAAGCCCCATCGCTGTGGGGCAATTAAGAGTTAAGAGATAAAAGATAAAAGATAAAAGATAAAAGATAAAAGATAATAGATGCAAAAATCCTAATAACCAATAACCAATAACTGTATTACATGAAATGTATACTAACTTCTATTTGCATATTGTTTGTCTTTATTGGAAACGCACAGATGCCCAAGCAGCAATGGGTAACCATTAAATCAGTTAATCTTAAATGCTGGGAATGCAAGGAGCGGTTAGAAAAATACCTGGTTGTAGAGAATAAGGCCAATATGGAATCAGGCATGATTCAATGGAAAATCAATCTGTTGCAAGGGGAGATAAAAGTCCAATTCTGGCCAGACCGAACAGACGAAAGCACCATTAGAACAGCTTTAAACAATGCAGGTTTTGATGCAGATGATGAAAAAGCTGAACCGGAAGCCTATAAAAAGCTTCCACCCATTTGTAAACGTTCCGAAGATGGGGGTGGGCCTCAGCCTAAAAAACCTTGCCATATTCAACCGTATAATTAATCAATCACCAAATAATTTAGTCGATAGACTCTGGATTTAAAACAGATTCAGCGCTTGTTTCGACTGATAATTGAACGGTACAGTCTTAAAAAGACCTCCTTTTCCCACTTTTACAGTACCTCTGGCTTCTAACAGCACTTCTTTATGGAATAACATACTTGCAGAATGTTTGAGTAGATTCTTCATATCTAATTGAATGGTTGCCGGTAGGGCAAACTCACTCATTCTCTCTATATGCATGATGGTATCTAATTGAAATTTGCCCAAAAAGAGACTATCTATAAAAACATCACTGTCTACTTTTCTTAAATCTAGCCCAAATTGATTGGGGTTATAGTAGATAATTTCAAAGCTTAGGGTACTTTGATTAAATCCCAAAGAGTTCAATTTTACTTTCCGAACATCTCGATATTCAAATTCTTTTGGCTTAGAACAAGCCATAAAAATCAGGCAGCAAAAAACTAAAAGTAGGGGAGTCTTCAAATTGATGATTTTAATGTAGTGATGATTTTGTTGCAAATTAAGATTAAATTGCCTTTCAATCGATACTAATAATCTTAGTTTTATATGATATTTTTTATATAAAATTACTTACTATTATTTTTAGTATAAAAAAATGAGTTTAATAGATTGATTTAAAGTATTTTAAGGTTATTTATTTAACAAATTAGTCAATATAATTAATGGGTCAAATTGATTTATTTGCATCAAAAAGGGTATTGCTTAAACAGAACTAAAAATGAAAACATTATTAATTGAAAATCAATACTTTGGAACTGTTAATTACTATAAAATGTTGTTTGACTATTCATATATTCAAATTGACCAATATGAAAGCTTCCAAAAAATGAGTTTCAGGAATAGATGCATCATTCCGGGATCAAATGGGTTGATTCAATTAACGGTGCCAGTAGAAAAAGGGAGGAATCAAAACACTCCAATAAGAGAGGTTAAAATTGCTTATAAAGAAAATTGGGTGCTACAACATTGCAGGTCGATGGAAGCCTGTTTTAACCGGGCCCCTTTTTTTGAATTTTACAAAGAGGAGCTTTTTGGTTTGCTGGAGAATCGGCCAGTTTTTCTGTTCGACCTAAATTGGACCATTCTTCAGTGGGTCTTGAAAAAACTTAAATCGCCCATCGAAATAGGGCTTTCCCAATTAGAAGAAAATACCCCCAATATTTTAATGGAGGATAGGAGAAATAGCCAGTTGCCTAAGAACTATGACCAAGAAGCAAAAACAATAAAATACACCCAGGTTTTTGAAGATCGGATTGGGTTTAAACCAAATTTGAGCGTTATTGACCTTTTATGCTGTACAGGACCTGCTGCAATAAGCTATTTAAAAAGCAACGATTCGTTAAATTAATGGGTCTTTTAATTGAACTTTAGGTACTACATGTAGTTTTACAAAATCGCTAACCCTGCTTTTAAAATCAGGCTACCATTAATGAAGTTGATTAAACTGTTGCTGTGTTCTTTGATGGGATTGACCTGTATGTGTTCATATGCCCAGGAGTTTTCCAATAAAGGCAAGGACTTTTGGTTGGGATATAGTTATCATGTTCGTATGGCTGTCGGTAAACTTCCAGCTGCAGATAATGGCCAAAACTTGATATTATACTTTACTTCAGACCAAAATGCCAATGTTTTAGTAGAGATACCTGGTGTAGGATATTCCAAAACCTATCAGGTAATTGCCAATCAGGTTACAATTAGCGAAGCTATTCCTAAAATAGGGGCTCAGGATGTCCGACTTACAGATCCAGGGCTATTCGATTATGGCATTCACATTACAAGCGATCGCTCCATTGTTGCTTATGCCCATAATTTTAATCAAAGTGTTTCTGGCGCTTCAGTTTTGTTTCCTACCAATACATTAGGAAAAGAATATTATTCTGTTGGATATACCCAAAGTTCAAATGAGGGCTTTTCGAATGCTTACTTTTTCATTGTTGCAACAGAAGATAGTACAACCGTAGAAATAACTGCAAGTGCTCCTAATCTGAACGGATTACCCGTTGGAATACCAACTAGGCTGCCTTATAAATTAAAAAAAGGGCAAATTTATCATGTGATGGGAACCACCACTGGAACATTGGGCTCGGATCTAACAGGTTCAAGAATTCGTTCAATCAGTGGAACTGGATTGTATAGTGGTTGTAAACCGATTGCGGTTTTTTCAGGAACAGGTAAAATAAATATTGGTTCGTTTGCAAGTAATATTACTTCAGATAATATTATAGCCCAGGCATTTCCCTCAAATGCATGGGGTACCAAATACCTAACTGCGCCCACTGGATCTCAACCCAATAATTTTTTCAGGGTTTGTGTAAAAGATCCAACAACTGTTGTTAAGTTGAATGGTGTTCCATTACCATTTTCTATGTTACAAAATGGATTTTATTACGAATTTAAAAATGGCAATCAGTCAGGAGCAAACCCTCCAATTCCGAATAGTATAGAATCTGATAAACCCATTTTAGTGGCTCAATTTTGTACTACACAAAATACAGAAGGAAATACTGGGGATGGGGATCCTGAAATGATTTATCTAAGCCCTGTAGAACAAACCATTAATAAGATTACTGTTTATTCTGCCAATAATTATTTGATCAACCAAAGTTATATCAATGTAATTATTAAAAATGCTGGAGTAGCTAGCTTTACATTAGATGGTTCAAGTGGAGTTAGCTTTCAATCTCACCCTGGTGATCCAAATTATTCTTATGCAATCATCCCCGTTAGTTCTGGGGCTTCTCATGCATTGTATTCAGATAGTGGTTTTAATGCCATTGCGTATGGATTTGGTTTTGCAGAGAGTTATGGTTACAATGCTGGTACCAATATTGTAGATTTAAATCCACCTATAGCCATAAAGAATGAATTTGCAAGTAGCGGAATTAGTTATTCTGCAACATGCACCAATTCGCCTTTCAAATTAAAAGTTACTGTTCCATATTTGGTAACTAAACTGAATGTAGATTTTGGAACCAGTTCAAATCTTACAGGAACCAATCCCTATATATATACACCTACTCGCACACCAACAATAGTGCCTGACTCAAGTTATACTTCCAATGGAAAAACATTTTATGTATATGAAATTCCCAATACGTATAAGTTTAATAAAACAGGAACCTTCCCAATAAAAATTATTGCCACTTCTATTGTGCCTCAATCAGATGGATGTAGTAATAATAACGATGAAGAAATAAATGACAATGTTGTGGTGAATGATCCGCCAACTGCCGATTTTTCTATTTCAACCAATGGGTGTATCAATACTAGTGTTTTGTTTAGTGATTCTTCTAATGGTTTTGGAAGATCAGTATATAAATGGTTTTGGGATTTCGGATCAGGTGCTCAGGTTACCACACAGAATGTTGCTCGAAATATCGGTGCATATACCACTACCGTTAAACTCACTTCTATAACAGATTTTGGCTGTGTAGCAACAAAAACAAAAACACTCGAATTATCGAATAAGCCCGTTGCTGGCTTTTCAATTTCCGGCCTCAATTGTTTAAGTACAGATATCGTTTTTAAAAGCACTTCCAGCTTGGTGCCAGGCCCCAATAACAATACCATTCAATCCTGGATTTGGAATTTTGATAATGGATTAAAAATTGATACACTGAGTGCAGATCTAATTCAAACCAAACAATATACTACAGAGGGGGTAAAAAATATCAGTTTGATTGTTCGGTCTAATACTGGTTGCCCGAGTGATCCATTCAAGCCACTATTCTCAATCAAACCAACACCTGTGGTGAGTTTTAAAACTCCAAAAATATGCTTGGATGATCCGTTTGCGCAATTTCTAGACGAGAGTACCATTACTGATGGAACAGGTGCTTTGCTCACCAGAAAATGGACATTTGTTGGGGGGCTTCCTGCAACTAGTACAGCAAAATCTATACAAGTTAAATATCCGGCACCTGGTCCCTATATTGCTAGCTTAGAAGTAACCGCTACATCTGGTTGTTCAATAAAAGTAGATAAACCATTTTTTGTAAATGGTGCAAACCCAAAGGCCGATTTTGAATTCGTTGGTTCGAATCCTTTTTGTCAACCTGCTCCCATTCAAATTAAGAATAAATCTTTTGTAGATATTGGAGCAATTGCAAGGGTTGAAATATATTGGGACTATTTGAATAATCCTACTCAAAAAGAAACGGACGATAATCCATTAGCAGATAAAATCTATGAACACAAATATCCAGACCTTCAATTATCAAATGCGCAAAAATATACCATCCGTTTCGTTGCATATACTGGGGGCGGTTCTTGCGTTAATTTTATAGAAAAAACAGTTTTGGTTTTTCCTCAACCCAAAGCAAAATTTGCTCAATCGGCTTTACAGATTTGCGTCAATCAATCAGTTGATTTCAAAGATTTAAGTAATGGAGTTTCAAGTGCAGCAAATACCTGGAATTGGAATTTAGGGAATGCAAATAGGTCTTTAATTCAAAATCCTAGACAACAATTTCCTGATTCTGGAATAGTGAATATCAGCATGTTTTTTAATAATGCAGATGGTTGTAGGAGTGATACGGCAACTTCTACATTAACTGTTTTTCCTAATCCCAAATTATTTTTACGAAGCAGGCAGAATTTATTTTTTGGAGAATCGATACCGCTTATTCCGGATTCTTTGTTTGGGAATAACTTGACCTATTTATGGACACCACCTACTTATTTAAATGACCCAACTTTAGCCAATCCGATCTGTTCGGCACCAGACGATATTACGTATACTTTGCAAATAACAGGAGATGGTGGTTGTACCACTTCAAAAGATATTTTCATTTTAGTGTTAAAACCTCCTAAAGCACCCAATGCATTTTCGCCTAATGGGGATGGTATTAATGACACATGGAAGATTCAATATTTAGAAAGATACCCCGATGCAACAGTGGATGTTTTTGATCGGTATGGGCAATTGGTATATCAGGCGATTAATTATACAAGTCCTTGGAATGGTAGTTATAAAGGGAAACCTTTGCCGATAGGTACCTATTATTATGTTATCAACCCTAAAAACGGGAAACCGTCTGTTAGCGGTTCTGTAACAATATTGAAATAATTTTGTATGTATATTTAGCAGGTTAAAAGCAACAATAACCGATTTTAATGCCTCTTTTATGTGTTAATAGAATGGTTTGTGTTATTTTTATAGGCTTATTTATTGTGTAACCCCCCGGTAGAAATGAAGATTTGTAGACTGATTGTGATTATTTGTATGAGTTTGCTTGTGGGGCAAATTGCGGCACAAGATTTTTCCAATAAGGGGAAGGATTTTTGGTTGGTTTTCCCACCACATCAACCTTCTTCAAATGTTGCTTCACTTTCAATTTATCTTACCTCAGATAAAAATTCTACTGGAAAAATAGAATACAATGGTACTGTTCAAACTTTTACTGTTGTTGCAAATCAAACTACAGAAGTTGTTTTAAATAGAGCTACTTCGTATATAAGTGGAGCAGAAGCTGCCACTTTTACAAATCAGTCAAAAATTGTAAGTAACCGAGGAATTAAGGTAACTGTTGATGCAGGTCAGCCAGCCGTAGTTGTTTATGCACATATGTTCGCTGGGGCAAGGTCAGCAGCAAGTTTAATTTTGCCAACACCTGTTCTTGGGAAAACATATTATGCAATTTCTTGGACTCAAACATCTTCTGCTTTACAAAATGGTGAGTTAGCAAGATCTCAATTTAGTGTAATAGCAACTGAAGATAATACTAGTCTTCGTATTAATTTGAAGCGGGATGGTGTGTTAGCTGCTTCTCCTATATTAGTTGATCTACCTAAAGCTGGGGATGTTTATCAATTTCAAGATGCACAAGATATTTCCGGAACATTAATTGAATCTGTGGGAGTTGGTTCTAACTCTTGTAAAAAAATTGCTGTTTTTTCGGGAAGTTCTTCTCTAGGAATAAGTACAACTTTGACGGGTACAGGTAATTCGATTGATCCATTATATCAAGAATGCTATCCAATCAATTCTTGGGGAAGAAAATACGGAATAACCCCGTTCAGAGGAAAAAATAGACTAAACTATCGAATTATTGCTAGTGAAGATAATACTACAATTTTAACTAATGGGGGTAATCCATTTGTTCTCAATAAAGGTTCAGTTTATACTCAGTTTTCAGACCAAAATATAAATAATACTTTCAAAGCCCCATTAATCATTGAAGCAGATAAGCCAATTTCAGTTTCGCAATTTAGCTTAACCCAAACCCAAGATATTGGGCAAGGTGATCCGGATATGATTTTGTTAAATCCAGTTGAGCAAATCATAAGTGATATCACTGTTTTTCTTTCACCTAAACAAGCCATCACAGACCAAAATATAAATGTGTTTATTAAAAATGCAGGAACTTCGATTTCCTCTTTTAAAATTAATGGGGTAGTTGAACCAGCTGCTTCATTTTTACCAATTGGGAACTCTGGGTTTTCATATTTACAAAAACAGTTCATAATTGGTTCTACGAATTCATCAAGTATTCGTTTAACTTCAGATAGTGGATTTAATGCAATTTGTTATGGGTTTGGAAATGCAGAATCATATGGGTACTCGGCTGGAACAAATGTTATAGATCTTAATCCTCCTGTTACTGTTCAAAATGATTTCTCTTCAACCAATGTATCTTATTCGGCCACATGTACCAATTCTCCATTTAAAATCACCTTATCATTAACTTATCAGCCTGAAAAATTCGTAATAGATTTTAATGGAATAGCAGGATTAAATGGCCCTCAACAATTTACCTATACCCCAAATAAATCTCCTAATAAATACGATTCTACCTATATTTCAAATGGTAAAACGTATTATTTATATCGTATTCCTCAGTCTTATTCTTTTACAGCTGGCGGCACATACCCAGTAAAAATTACCACTACAACAACATCTCCTCAATCTGATGGATGTAGCAATACCAATGAACAAGAGATTACTGATAATATTATTGTGAATGCGCCACCAACTGCAGACTTTTCAATTTCATCCAATGGGTGTGTGAATAATGCAATAGCATTAACTGATTTATCAGATGGGGTAGGAAGGCCTTTGGTTAGGTGGATTTGGGAATTCAGTGATGGTACAACAGCATCAACACAAAATCCTTCTAAAACTTTTACGGCTGCCAATAATTATTCAGTAAAATTAACCAGTGTTACCGATTTTGGTTGTATAGCCCAAACATCAAAATCACTCAATGTTTCTGCAAAACCAGTTGCTGGCTTTACTGTACCCGCTACACTTTGTTTGAATAGTAATATTGTTTTTACTGATGCATCTTCGATAGTTGCTGGAGCAGCAGCAAATACAATTGCCCAATGGAATTGGAATTTAGACAATGGAGCAGGTGTTATTTCAGCTTCCAGTAATGCAGCGCAAAATGTAACCTATAGTTCTTGGGGCAATAAAAATGTATCCTTAATTACTGTGTCCAACACTGGGTGTACAAGTGATCCTTTTACAATTCAAGGGTTTAAAATCAACCCATTACCGGAAGTAAATTTTGTAGTACCTGAAATTTGTTTAGCAGATGCAAATGCTCCTTTTCTAGGTACATCCAAAATAGCAGATGCAACTGAGGCACAATTTGTTTATGCATGGAAATTTAATGATGGAAGCCCTGCAATAAGTCCTGGGCCGACATTCACGCCAGCAATGGTAAGCCAAAAAGATCCTGCACCTAAATACAATGCAGTAGGCGTTTACACAGTTTCACTTACTGTTACTTCTAATAATAATTGTATTGCTTCTAAGAGTAGTCCTTTTACAGTCAATGGAAGTATACCAATTGCAAGTTTTGTAGTACAGCAATTAAATCCGCTTTGTAGCAATGATTCAATCAAAATATTGAACACTTCTACATTAGATTTTGGAAGCTTAACGCGCATGGATATTTATTGGGACACAATTGGATCTCCTTCGATTTTTACGAGAGATGAAAATCCAACTCCAAATAATACCTATGCCAATAAATACGCTGCATTTCTATCTCCAACATCAAAAGATGTTGGAATAAAAATAATCGCCTATTCCGGAAACTCAGCAGTATGTAGAAGAACTGTTAATCAAAAAGTCGTAATTCTAAATGCCCCTAAAGCAACTTTCACAGATATCAGGGATATCTGTTATGATGCTGCTCCAAGGCAATTGAATCAGGGATCATTTGTTCCTCTAACTGGAGTAAGTGCAGTTTATTCAGGAAAAGGAATTAGTGCGGCTGGTTTATTGGATCCGGTTACAACAGGAGTGGGGAATGATCAAATCAAATACCTTGCTACAACAATTGCAGGATGTAAAGACTCAGCTTTTCAGCCTTTAACGGTATGGCCATCTCCCGAAGCTAAATGGTCGGTTCAATCGGTTTTATGTGAAAAAAATGACTTGGCCTTCACCGATAATTCTGTTGCTAATTTTAGCAATATCGTTTCACGAAAATGGATTTTTGGAGACGGTAGTATACTCACCAATACTGCGGCAGGATCATTCAATAAAAAATATACCAATGCTCAGAATTATTCGGTCAGTTTGCAAGTGTTTACCGATAGTGGTTGTGTGAGTACTGTAAATCAGCAACCCATTAAAGTAAATCCATTACCCATTCCTGCATTTACTTTGCCACGGATTTGTTTGCCCGATGGTCGTGGTACTTTTACCAATCAATCAAGTATTGCAGATAATTCAGAATCTTTATTTAGTTATAGTTGGAATTTTGGCAATCCAAATGATCCATCATCCTCCACATTAAGAGAACCGACACATAAATACACTGCACTTGGCCCTGTAAATGTTCAATTAAAAATTACTACTAAAGATGCTTGTGTAGATTCATTGACCAAAACAATGAATACCATTTATCCTTGGCCTAAAGCATCATTTTCGGCAACTCCTATGGAAGTGTGTGTGGGCGATACCATTCAATTTAAAGATCTGGGTGATCTGATAAATAGTGGGAACACGGCTAGTTGGAACTGGGATTTAAGCGGAGGAAGCTCTTCAACCGTTCAAAATCCTTTAAGACGATTTGCAGATTCTGGAACTTTTACCATTAAATATTTCTTTTACAATGTAAATGGATGTGTGAGTGATACCGTTATTAAAAATGTAATAGTGCATCCTTATCCAAAATTAACACTGATTTCAAAAGTAAATGTGTTAGAAGGAAACTCCTACAAAATAGTCCCTAAATATAAATATGGAACTAACCTGACCTATCAATGGACTCCACCAACTTATTTAAACAATGATGTTGATTCAACTCCTATAACCACCCCTTTGGCTGATATTCGTTATCGATTATTTTTAACTGGTATTGGAGGTTGTACGGTTTCAGACACTATTTTTATAAAAGTATTATTTGCTCCTCTTGCACCAAATGCTTTCTCTCCAAATGGAGACGGAATCAATGATCGCTGGAGAATTAAATATCTAGAAAGTTATCCTGGGGCAACAGTAGAAGTATTCAATAGGTATGGTCAATCGGTATTTAGTAGTGAAGGATATGATGTAGATTGGGACGGTACGGTAAATGGAAAGGCATTACCAATAGGAACCTATTATTATGTGATCAATCCAAAGAATGGCAGGAAAATTGTAACGGGTTCGGTAACCATTATTCGTTAAATGAAGCAAAGAATAATTATCATATTATGTTGTTGGATGAGTGTTGCTGTAACTGCGCAGCAAAGGCCATACTATACCCAATACATCATGAATAATTATATCATTAATCCTGCAGTTGCTGGAATTGAAAATTATTGGGATGTAAAAGCCAGTCATCGAATGCAATGGGTGGGTTTGCAAGATGCACCTGTTACTACTTATTTGACCATACATGGTCCATTAAAAAAAAGCAATTACGATAGGTCATCTGCAACTACATTTAGAGCTAGAGGCGAGAACCCTAGAGGAGAAGCTTACTGGAGAGACTATACAGCAGCCGATCCTCATGCTGGTGTTGGGTTTACCATCATCAACGATAAAACTGGGCCGTTGAATCGTTTTGCGGCGTATGGAACGTATGCTTATCATATTGGTCTGTCACCCAGAACCAATTTATCTGCAGGTGTTTCTGTTGGAATGACCAATGTGAGTTTGGATGCATCTAAACTAGATTTTGGTTCTGTAAGTGTAGATCCTGCTGTAGGCAGCAGTGGTGTAATTAATCGATTGAAACCAGATGTGAGTGCTGGACTATGGTTGTATTCAAAAGACTATTTTATAGGATTGTCCGCGCAGCAAATTGTTCCTCAAAATGTTTCTTTTTCGGATAATACCGTTTCTTTAACTGGTGGAAAACTGATCCCGCATTTATTTTTAAGTGCTGGTTATAGAATGCAAATGTCTGATGATGTAACTTTTCTTCCATCAATGTTGATCCGATATATTAGCCCTTTGCCTGTTGGCTACGATGTTAATGCAAAATTTCAGTACCAAGACATTATGTGGTTGGGTGCTTCTTACCGATACAATGATGGTTTTGCTGCAATGTTGGGAGTAAACCTCAATCATTCCATCAATATCGGATACTCTTACGATTTACAAACTTCTAAACTCAATACAGTGAGTAAAGGAACGCACGAGATTTTGATCGGATTTTTATTAGGGAATAAATGGGGAGATTGGTGTCCAAGAAATTTATGGTAATCAAATGTTTTTGATCATCCATATATCACAACCATTGTGGCCGCTATTACCCATGGGTCCATCAAGATAACTAAACCCAAATTGCTCGTATACTTTTACAGCCTTATTTAATTCGGGCATGGTTTCTAAATATACATTGGAGAATCCTCTTGTTTTAGCAATTTTTAAACAATGATCAATCATTTGCTGGCCGAATCCCTTTCCACGAGCTGATTTAGAGAGATACATTTTTACCAGTTCGCATGTAGTATTCGGCAATCCTTCAGTAGGGTAGATACCTGCACCGCCAATTATTTCTCCATTGTATTCTGCAATAAAATAAGCGCTTATGGGTTCATTGGTAAACAGCTCGTACAAATGGTCGGTACTTTCATCAAAATAAACAGTGCCTGGTTTATTGGCACCGAATTCAGTTAATGCAGTTCTGATGATTGTTGCAATTGCTGCGTTATCTTTTTGTTCGATAGGGCGGATAACTAATTGATTCATAAAATAGTTATTTTTTGCTCATTACTTTAAATGCATTGATCAAACCATTGGTAGAACTGTCGTGGTCTTTTACTTTATCATCGTTCAATAATTCAGGCAAAATTTTATTGGCCATTTGCTTTCCTAATTCTACTCCCCATTGGTCAAAACTGAAAATATTCCAAATGACGCCTTGTACAAAAATCTTGTGTTCATATAATGCAATGAGCATTCCCAATGAATGAGGATTGACTTCCTTTAACAAGAAAGAATTGGTTGGTTTGTTACCAGGAAAAACTTTAAAAGGAGTAATGTTCTGAATTTCTGCTTCACTTTTGTTGGCTTTCATACCTTCCACTTTTACTTCGTTTTCAGACTTGCCATTCATTAAAGCTTCTGTTTGAGCGAAAAAGTTGGACATTAGTTTTGCATGATGATCGCCAATTGGATTATGGCTGATTGCTGGAGCAATAAAATCGCAAGGAATCATTAATGTTCCCTGATGTATGAGTTGATAAAATGCATGTTGGCCATTCGTGCCAGGTTCGCCCCAGATCACTGGACCTGTTGTATAATTTACCGGATTACCTTTTCTGTCTACACTTTTGCCATTGCTCTCCATATTGCCTTGTTGAAAATAAGCGGCAAAACGATGCATGTATTGATCATATGGAAGGATGGCTTCGCTTTGTGCACCAAAAAAATTAGTGTACCAGATGCCCAGCAATGCCATTAAAACAGGAATATTTTTATCAAATTTCTGGTGTCTAAAATGATCATCAGCCATGGATGCCCCTTTGAGTAATTGCTCAAAATTGTTGTAGCCAATGGTAAGTGCAATGGATAAGCCAATGGCACTCCAGAGTGAATATCTACCACCAACCCAATCCCAAAATTCAAACATATTGGCTTTGTCAATTCCAAATTCAGTAACCAATTTCTCATTGGTGCTTAAAGCCGCAAAATGTTTGGCAATGAATTTTTCATCTTCTGCAGTTGCTAAAAACCAAGACCTTGCAGTATGTGCGTTGGTCATTGTTTCCTGTGTAGTGAAAGTTTTAGACGCGATTAAAAAAAGTGTTTCCTCTGGGTCTACTTTTTTTAATGTTTCTACAATATGAGTACCATCGATATTGCTTACGAAGTAGGTAGTAATTCCATCTATCCAATATGGTTTTAATGCTTCTGTTACCATCACAGGTCCCAGGTCACTTCCACCAATTCCAATATTAACGATATACTTAATTTTTTTGCCTGTATACCCTTTCCATTTTCCAGTATGAATTTTTTCACAAAATGATTTCATTTGCCCCAGCACTTTACTGATCTTAGGCATAATATCTTTGCCTTCTACCAAAATAGGCGTATCAGTAAAATTCCGTAAAGCCGTGTGTAATACAGATCTGTGTTCGGTTTCGTTGATCTTAATACCTGCGAATAAATCGTGAATTGCATCGCTGAGTTTACACTCTTCAGCTAATTGAAGCAATAGTTGTAATGTTTTTTTATTGATGATATTTTTAGAATAATCAAATACCATTTGATCTAAGCAAAGTGAAAATGCTTGAAATCTTTCAGGGTCTGCTGCAAACAAATCCCTCATATGTTTGCGGCTCATTTCATCTTCAAAGTGTTTCTTTAATAAAAACCAGGCTTGCGTATTTGTTGGGTTGATTCTAGGTAACATATAATGGATAAAGCAGTTTAAAAATAGGGGGGGTGCAAAGTTATCTATAAGCTATCAATTACCCTAATCGTTTCTGCAACCATTTTTGGACTGATATCTAAATGAACAACAAATCGAATTTGGGTTGTAGTCATCGCAATGGTATTTATTCCATTGTCGAGCAGTTTTTTTACTAAATCTTTAGCAGTGAATCTACCCTTAACTTCAAAAAGTATAATATTCGTTTGAACAGGATTAATAGTGCCTACAAAATCTTTTTGTTGCAAAGCTGCCGCGATCATTTGTGCGTGATCATGATCTTCCTGAAGTCGATCAACCTGGTGTTGAATGGCAAATAATGCACCTGCTGCAATAAATCCTGCTTGCCTCATTCCTCCACCAAAAACCTTGCGTATTCTTCTTGCTTTTTTAATAAAGTCTTTATTGCCCAATAATACACTTCCAACTGGAGCACCTAAGCCCTTACTCAGGCAAACAGAAATAGAGTCGAATACTTTTCCATAATCTGCAGGGTTTTCTTTTTGGGCAACTATTGCATTAAATAGGCGGGCTCCATCTAAATGAAGTTTTAAATTATTTTGTAAACAAGCCTCTTTAATTAATTGAAATTCAGTGAATTGATAGCAAGTTCCACCTCCACGATTGGCTGTATTTTCTAAAGAAACAAGGGTGCTTATGGGTTTATGTACATCATCTGGATTGATGGCTTGTTGAACCTGACTTGCATTGATTCTGCCATAATTGCCCTCTAATAACCGAACTGAAGCTCCCGAATTAAAAGCTATTCCACCGCCCTCATATTGATAAACATGGGAAAGCTGTTCACAAATTACTTCGTCACCAGGCTGGGTATGGCATTTAATGGCAATTTGATTGGTCATTGTGCCGCTTGGGCAAAAAAGAGCAGATTCCATGTCGAATAGGCCAGCAGAATAGCTTTCCAATGCATTTACTGTTGGGTCTTCCCCAAAAACATCATCCCCAACTTTGGCTACATGCATAGCGGTTAACATCTCTGGGGTTGGTTTTGTTAGCGTGTCTGAGCGATAATCAATCATATCTTGCAAATCTGCCTATTTTTTTCAATATAAACTGCAAAAATTCGGGCTAAAATGCGTAATTTTGCTCGCTTCGAACAGTTTCAAACAATTTTGCATTTCTTTTACAGCATTATTGAAACATTTGGAGTCTTATTCTCGTTATACACTAAAGCAATAATTCAACATGAGGCAACTCAAGATCGCTACACAGATTACCAACAGAGATTCACAAGCAGTAGAGAAGTATTTACAGGAAATTTCTAAAATCCCCATGATCAATCCCGAAGAGGAAACTACTTTGGCGCAGAAGATCAAAATGGGAGATCAACGTGCTTTGGATAAATTGGTTCAAGCCAATTTACGTTTCGTAGTGTCAGTTGCCAAACAATACCAACACCAGGGGCTTTCTTTAAGTGATTTGATCAATGAAGGAAATCTTGGATTGATCAAAGCTGCTCAACGTTTCGATGAAACCAAAGGATTTAAATTCATTTCCTATGCTGTATGGTGGATTCGTCAATCTATTTTACAGGCTTTAGCAGAACAAGGTCGTTTGGTTCGTTTACCACAAAATAAAATTGGAACTTATAATAAAGCCAATAAAGCCTATATGGCTTTTGAGCAAGAGCATGAGCGTGAGCCTTCAACTGAAGAGTTGGCAGAGATTTTAGAGATGAGCGAAACCGAGATCAACAATATTTTTCAAAGTAATACCCGTCATACTTCATTAGATGCACCTGTTCACGAAGCAGAAGATGTGGCTATGGGAGATTTATTGGAAGGATCCGATGACACTGACGAAGATGTTATGAAAGATTCTTTGCGTGAAGAAATTCGTCGTGTGTTAAAATCTTTAAGCCCGAGAGAAGCAGAAATTGTAAATGCTTACTTTGGTTTAGATGGTGAGAATGGTGTTACTATCGAACAAATTGGTATGAAATACGATTTAACCAAAGAACGTATTCGCCAGATTAAAGAGCGTGCTATTAAGCGTTTGCAAAAAGCTCGTTACAGTAATGCATTGAAAGCGTATTTAGGTTAAATAATCAAAAGCAGGGCGATTTCCTGTTAAGAATGTATATTTTAGCGCCTCTGTAAAAACAGGGGCGTTTTTTTAATCTTTTTGGGCTGATTTTTGTTAGGAATAAATAATGAATAGAAAAGTCTACATAGCATTGTTGGTTTTTTTTGCAGGGTTGATTTCCTGTGAAAAAAACATTACTATAACTCCTCCCGATTTAGCACCCAAATTGGTGGTAGATGCACAAATAGAATCTGGTGCTCCACCAGTAGTTGTATTATCTACCTCACTCAATTATTTTTCTACTATTGACACAGCGGAGTTAAACAATTCATTTATAAGAAATGCAAAAGTTACTTTGTCGGATGGTACTAAAACCAGTCAACTCAAATTGGTTGATGTAAAAGTGCAGGGTTTTAGATTGGTTTATTATACCAATGATCCTTTAAATCCATCAGCTGCTTTTTTTGGAGCTTATGGAAAAACCTATCAATTAAAAGTAGAGTTAAATGGCCAGACCTATCTAAGTACAACAACCATTCCTTTATTAACAAAAACCATTGACTCCTTGTGGAGTAAGCCTGTTCCGAATAGGCCAAGTAACGATAGTTTTAGGGTCATTTCAGCAACAATTACCGATCCAATAGGTTTGGGTAATTACATCCGTTACTATACAAAAGTGAACAGACAGGAATTTTTACCCGGTTACAATAGTGTGTTCGACGACAATGTAATTGATGGTAAAGTTTATTCTGTAGATATACCGAGAGGTGTAGATAAAAACTTTCCTTTAGAAAGAGAAAATTATGGTTTCTTTAAAAGAGGAGACACCGTTAGTATTAAATACAGTAATATAGATAAAGCTACCTACGATTTCTGGCGTACATGGGAGTATACTTATCAATCTGTTGGTAATCCATTCTCATCTCCAGGTGTAGTCAATGGAAATATTAGCAATGGTGCTCTTGGCGCATTTTGTGGTTATGCTACTTCTTTTAAAAATATCATTATACCCAAATAAAAAATTATGGAACAAGAAGCAATAGAGAAAGTACATGTGTTAATCATTGGATCAGGCCCTGCCGGGTATACAGCTGCCATTTATGCTGCAAGAGCCAATATGAAACCATTGTTGTATCAAGGAATACAACCAGGTGGTCAGTTAACCATTACAACTGAAGTGGAGAATTATCCAGGTTATCCCGATGGAATTCAGGGTCCTGAAATGATGGTTCATTTCGAAAAACAAGCAGCTAGAATGGGAACGGATATCCGATATGGATTGGCTACAAAAGTTGACTTTAATACTCGTCCGTTTAAAGTTTGGATTGATGAAGAAAAAGAAATTCATGCTGACTCAGTCATCATTTGTACAGGAGCTTCTGCTAAATGGTTAGGTATTGAAAGTGAACAAAGATTGAATGGATTTGGTGTGAGTGCATGTGCTGTTTGTGATGGATTTTTCTTCAAAGGAAAAGAAGTAGCTATTGTTGGCGCTGGAGATACAGCAGCAGAAGAAGCTATGTATTTGTCTAAATTATGTACAACTGTACATATGTTTATCCGAAAAGATAAAATGCGTGCTAGTAAAATAATGCAGGAGAGGGTATTGAATACTCCCAATATCAAAGTGTATTGGAATACCGATACCGACGAAATTTTAGGAGAAAAGAAAGTAGAAGCTGTAAGAATTAAAAATAATCAAACACAGGTTACCCAAGAAATTCCGATCAGCGGATTTTTTGTGGCAATCGGGCATCAGCCGAATAGCGATATTTTCAAAGGGTTTTTAGACATGGATGAAACTGGATATATACTTACTCAACCAGGCACCAGCAAAACCAATATCGAGGGTGTATTTGCTGCAGGGGATGTACAGGATAAAAACTATCGTCAGGCTGTAACTGCCGCTGGTAGTGGATGTATGGCTGCATTGGATGCGGAGCGTTATTTAACTTCAAAAGGATTATGAGTTTGCTGCAGATTCATTTAAAAAATTTATCCATTTATGCCTATCATGGAATTTATTCCGAAGAAAGGAAGTTGGGTAATTATTTTGAAGTAAACATTGATATTTGGCATCAACCAAATGCCTTGCCTGTTATCCATATGAAAGATACCATTGATTATGTGAGTGTATATGAATTGGTAAAGCAAAGAATGGCCAAGCCAACTCCTTTATTAGAAACAGTGATAACAGAAATAGCTCAATCAATTTTGGCACAATTTTCTCTAGCTAAAAAGGTAACTATATCCATTGATAAAGTTTGTCCACCTATTACTCGGTTTGAGGGTAAAGTAGGTGTGTCATTTACGCTCGAAAGAAACTAATATGAAAGTCCTTATTCGCTTAATTTGCTTTTTTATTTTCAATATTTGTATAATGAATTTGAATGGGCAAGACCTTTCAATACAGCTTAAAGAAGCGGAAAATTTAGAAAAACAATTGAAGGAGCCTGAAGCATTGGAAAAGTATAAGCAGATTTTGCTAACTAGTCCTATTAATATCAAAGCTTTGGTAAAAGCGGCAGAATTAAATGTGCTTTTAGGTGGAAAGGAAAAAGAAAAGAAAACAAAAAGATTGTACTATGAGTCGGCGCTGGCATTTGCACAGAGAGCATTACAGGCCGATGCGAATAGTGCCGATGCTAATTATGCAATGGCTATGGCATCTGGTAAACTAACTGATGTAGAATCGGAAAACAAGAAAATTGTCGCTTTTGTAAAAGATGTTAAGACCTATGCCGACAAAGCCATTTCCATTAATCCAAATCACGCCAAAGCTAATTACACATTGGGTAAATGGCATTACGAAATGGTCACACTTTCCGGCATAAAAAAAATGGCTGTTAAACTGTTTTATGGTGGACTGCCTGATGGTGACTTAGACAAAGCAATTGCTTTAATGGAAAAATGTAAAACGATTGAGCCCTATTTTGCTCCCAATTATTTAGACTTAGCCAAAGCCTATAAAGAAGCACATCAACCAGCAAAAGCAACAGAAGTATTGAATAAATTAGTTAAACTTCCTACAAGAAGTTCAGAAGATATTGCCATTAAAGCAGAAGGCGCTCAACTATTAGAATCATTACAATAAATCAACCAATATGGAATTAGTAGAATTATTTCAACAAGCTGTAGCAAATAGCAAAACATTGTCAGCAAAGCCCGATAATGATACTTTATTAAAGCTGTACTCTTTATTCAAACAAGGAACAGAAGGAGATAATAATGAATCTGGTCCTTCCAATGCTTTCGATTTTGTAGCTAAGTTTAAACACGAAGCTTGGGCTAAACTTAAAGGAATTACCAAGGAAGATGCCATGCAACAATACATCGATCTGGTGAATCAATTGAAAGGTTAAATCACTAAGGACTTCCAGCGATTGCTTTTGATATACCAATAGGAGGGAATAAACATAACTCCCCAATAAAGCCATTCGCTCATCCAGCCAATGGTAATAGGAAGAAAATACCTTTCTAGCACTATATATACGTATAAAACATAGAATACGATAGTAGCTATTTCGGTATATAAATTCATTTTCGAATTGCCTGTTCCTGTTACTGCATTAACCCAAACCACGGCAATAGACATCATTAACATTGCGATAGACACAACCCGCATGACGGGTATGGCTGCAATAATGAAGTCTTCCCCCTGACCATAAATCCCCAAAAATGTTCTTGGCGAAAAATTCAATATTAAAAAAACGATCAATGCAAATCCAAAACTCCATTTAAGAATTCTATGTATTAAAGGAATTACTTCCTCCTTTTTTCCTTGACCAATTACATTACTTACCATTGTATTGGTGGTTGCGGCAAAAGCCCAGGTAAAGCAACCGAAAAACCCAAACAAATTTCTCATAGTATTAGACACAGCCAGATCTCTGGCTCCATGATGTTCAATTAAAATGTAGAAATATTCCCAACTTAAAATACTGATGGCGTGTTGCAAAATAAGCGGGTATGATTGAACTAAAATCAATCGAATGTATTTTTGCTGGTACTTGACCTTGTCAAATAAATGGAGTTGTTTGCTGATTCCAATTGATTTGATTACTAGAAATACTGCCAATAAACCTGCTATTTCTGCTATGATAGATGCATAAGCAGCCCCATTAAAACCAAGTTTTGGCAAACCCAGTTTTCCGTAAATAAAACCATAGTCAAGTACAATATTTACAATTGCTTCAGTAGCAGTTCCCAAAATCAGGTATTTACTCTGATTGGTTCCAACCAAGAGTGCATTCCTCATTTGATAGATGTACAAAATAGGTAAACCCAGGATTCTGATAGAAAGGAAACTGATGGCCATTTCTATTCCAATTGAATCATGTAATGACCAGCTAAGCACGGTTGGTGCAATGAACCAGGTACATAAAATGCCAAATAAGGCAAATACCAAAGAAATTCTTACCCCATGCCAGAAAATACTGCCAATCTCATCAATTCTATTTTCACCAGCTCTTCTGGATATTAAAGCCTGTAAACCATTGTTCAGACCATTACCAATTACGGCAAATAGTAAATAATAGACACCTGTAATACCTGCAAGGCCCAGTTCTCTTTGACCCAATCCACTCAAAAAAATATTATTGGTAATGAAATTAATTTGAGGTACTAAAATGGATGCCGAAATGGGTAAGGCAATACGAAGTATTTGCCTGTTTCCTGTATCTACTTGAAGGTTTAAAGGGGATTTTGAAAAGTTCATACAATGGAGTAAAGGTAGTAAATTGAAACCTGAACTAATTTGAATATTGAAGAGAATGATTTTTTATATATAATTGTAGTAATTTGTAAGAATGGCTAGGAAAAAAATAGGTTTGTATAACGAGGAAACCATTAATGGTTCGACCCACCAATTGGTGGTAGAGATTGCCGACGAAGCATTTGTTTGTATGGCAAAATCTGACCTTACCGGTGAAATTGATGCTTTTGAATTGTTTAGTCTGGACAAAAGCGAGCAGGACGATTGGAATGATATTTTTTATGAAATCAAAACTGGGTCTTCGATTTTTAATAATAATTACAAAAAAGTAACTTGTTATTTTAATACAGAAGAAGCCATTATGGTTCCTGAAAAATTGTTAACAGCCACTTCTGCAGAAGATTATCTTAATTTAATTTACGGTGAAAGTGTTCGACATGAAGTGAAGTACGAAAAATTAATTGCTACAAAAGTTTTCATCAATGCTTATAGAGTTCGAAAAGCAATTACTGAGTTATTAGGCAGGCAATTTATTATTTTTCAAACTGCTCATACTTATTCAAATTTGCTGAATGATGTGATGCGAAGACCTTTTGTTGATCAACAGTTTATTAAATTACAGTTTTATACTCATCATTTTATTTTAGCTGTTTGGAAGGAAGAGCGTTTTCAATTGATTCAATCATACAGATATACTGCAACTGAAGATGTTTTGTATTATTTATTAAGAATTGTACAACAGTATCAATTTGAATTATCGGATGTCTCAATTGAGATAAGCGGAATGATCGAAGTGGAAACCAACTTGATGTTACAGTTGTCAAAAATATTTCCAAAAATACAAATGGATAATTTGCAAGCTACTGGAATTTTTAAAATGGCGGAATCAGAATATCCCTTGCATTATTTTACTCCCTATTATAAGCTCAGTGTATGAGAATTATTTCCGGGAAATGGGGCGGAAGAAAAATTCATCCCCCTACAAATATGCCCTTTACACGCCCCACAACCGATATAGCTAAAGAAGGGCTTTTTAATATTCTACAAAACCGAATGAATTTTGAAGGAATAAATACCCTTGATTTATTCGGTGGAACTGGTTGCATTAGTTATGAATTAGGATCTAGAGGCGCCGCACATTTAACCATTGTTGAAAAAGACCCAGTCATGCATTCCTTTATTGCAAAGAATGCGGCTATATTAGGAATGCAGGATATTACATTGTTAAAAATGGATGTGTTTGGTTATTTAGATTCTTGCACACAAACATTCGACTTTATTTTTGCAGGGCCTCCTTATGCACTTGGTACAATTGATGAATTGCCAAAGAAAATTGTTGCGCAACAATTAATTGCTCCTGGAGGTTTTTTTGTTTTAGAACATACACCACGCAATGCCTATGAAAAATTTCCTGGCTTTTCTTTTGTAAGAAATTATGGTACTACAGTATTCTCTTTCTTTACGAATGAAAATTAAGCAGTATAGCCGTTATTGGTTATGAATCTTACCAGACTTCTTTTTGCAATTGGTAATAATGTTTCTTCTATAGGTAAACTCAAATCTGTTTCCAATGCATATACAGCAGGATTAGGCAATTCGGCTCTTTGTTTGATTAGCTGATTTTTAATATTGCCGTAAGTGTTGACTAAATTTCTTTGCCATACGTCTACAAATTCGGTTTTAATACTTCTGTATTTTTCATCGTGCTTTTCGAATATGCTTAACCTGTATTGATACACCCAAGTGTTTTTGCAAGCACCTTCACATAAAAGGAAATATCCTTCAAGATGATCGATGGGCATTATACCAACAGGTTCTATATTGATTTTGTTTTCTACATATTCATAAATTTCAGTTCCACTATTAATTGTTTTTTTCATAGTAGTTGAAGCATAATGAATAATTTCTTCCAATTCCTTCATAAGATCATCGTCTTCAACCATTGATTCGTATAGCAACTGCAACTGAGCTAATTGAATGCCATTTAACTTTTTAGGAAATTGTTCTTGCAGGTATTTTTTATTTTCCCGAAAAGCCACTAAATTATTGTAATGAAAAATCACATCTGCCAGTAAAGGATAAAGTTTGTTCTGGCAGAAATATTTATTTACTTCTTGTAAATAAGCCAGTAATGTATACTTCTTTAATTCAAAATCGATGTATCCATCTGCAAACCAGGTTTGTGATAAACTTCTCATCTGATTGATTTTGTTTATCCAATTTACTTATTCAATAAAGGCAATTAAAATTTCTTTATGCACAGGTGTTGATTAGTCAATCATTAATCTACTGAGCTTGGATGTAGTTCTCTTCCAGATTTGAATTCGTTTAAAGAAAATAATAGAACAGTTTGAAAGAAATTTTTGTTTTGTTGCTTTCCAGGACCCAAGTTGTCCATTCGATTCATATAGCCTACTTGAAGAGTAAGTTGCTTGTTTACCTGATATCCTATTCCGCCATATATTCTATTTTGCTCAAAGATCATTCCATCATTGTTTAGAAAAACTTCATTGTTTAAGCTCAAGTACCAAGTCTTTTCCTTTATTATTAAATTATTAATCGGGTAAAGCGCATTTAAGCGATATCTAAATCTGTTACGATATCCATCAGTGAGAAATCTTTGTTCTATTCTATAGCGGTGTTCAATTTTTAACCGGTTAATATTATTATTGAGAACAAACTGTTCCCAGATTCTAAACTCATTTGTTATTTGTGGTGTTTTAAAATTGCCATCAGGTTGATAAGTTACATAGTGACCCATCGCTAAAATGGCACTAATGCTTTTTGGAAAATTATAACCGATGCCACCTTTATATTCGTGATAACTGAAATTATTATAGAAAGCCTGTGATCTTAATTGGGCTTCAAAAAAGACATTCCAATGTCTATCCAAAGTGTACTTGGTTGAAATAACTGACCAGGTTCCTAAACCAGGCGTTTGGGAGTAGGCATTTGTAGCAAATAAAAAAGCCATCAGAAAGATGGCTTTTTTAAAATAGGTATGAATAATCTTAATCAAGTCCATCGTTAGAGGTAATGAAACCAATGTTTGTTTAGGTCCCAATTTTCAAATTCTTTGGCAACAGCTGTTAAAAAGCTTGCACCAATACTTCCATCTACAATGCGATGGTCATAGCTTAAAGATAAATACATCATGTGGCGAATTCCAATAGTGTCACCTTCAGCAGATTCAATAACTACAGCACGTTTTTTAATAGCACCTACAGCCAAAATAGCAACCTGTGGTTGATTGATAATAGGAGTGCCCATAAGACTTCCAAAAGTGCCCACATTGGTTAATGTAAATGTTCCGCCAGTTGTATCTTCTGGTTTTAATCTTGCGTTTCTTGCAGCGTCTGCCAATCCATTCACTGATTTGCTTAAGCCAACAATATTTAGTTGATCAGCTCCCTTTATTACTGGAACAATCAAATTGCCGGATGGCAATGCAGTTGCCATACCGATATTGATATCTTTCTTGATAATTATTTTATCTCCGTCTAAAGAACAATTGATCAAAGGGAAATTTTTCATCACTTTCACTAAACATTCAATAAACATGGGTGTGAAAGTGAGTTTGGTTCCCTCTCTTTGTTCGAATTCTTTTTTCACTTTTTCTCTCCATACTACCATATTGGTAACATCTGCTTCTGCAAAGCTGGTAACATGCGGACTAGTATGTTTACTGTTTACCATGTGGTTGGCAATCAGTTTTCGCATTCTGTCCATTTCAACAATTTCTGTTAATCCTGTAACTGCCACATTTGAAGGATCGGAATATTTTCCAGATGCTGCAACAGTATTTGTATAAGTTGAAACTGGTTGAGGTGCTGATGTATAAATCGGCGTTTGTTGAATTGGTGCAGTTTGTGCAACCGTTGGTTCAACTGACACTGTTTGAACAGGTGTTGGAGCAACATAAACTGGTGTAGGTGGTGTTGGCGCTGCAAACCTTTCTACTGGAACCAATTTTTCAGTAGTGCTTGCTTCCATCATTGCATTGATAGCATCTTTATTTTCTACAACAGGATCTATGCTTGCATAAATTGGTTGAATAGTTGGAACAATAACTGGCTCTGCAATTGGTTGTGGGGTTTCAAATGCTGGAATTTCAACATTTGGCAATTCCACCGGAGTTACAGTAGCTGCTATATTTTGAGCAATTGGTTGCTCAACAATTGGTTGAGGTGCCTGATAAGCTGGTGTAGGTGCAACATACACTGGCTGTTGTGCTACAGGAATAGCAGTTATTCTACCGGCTTTTTTATCGGCAACATATTGTAAAATATCTTTTTTAGAAACTCTTCCATCTATACCAGTTCCTGGTATTCTCTCTAATTCGCTTAAACCAACGCCTTCGCTGTTGGCAATATTTAAAACCAATGGAGAATAAAAACGATTCGCAGCTGGTTTAGACAATAGTTCTATTGCAGGAGATGATGGAGTATATGGTACTTCATTGGCAAATGCAGGTGCCTGAACAGTCTCGATTTTAGGTGTAACAATTGGTGCTGCTGCAACTGCCGCTACTGGCTCCATTACTGGAATGGGGGCTTGAGCAACAGGAGTAGGGGCAACAGTTGGTTGTACAATTGGTTGTTGTACTGTTTGAGTTTGAACAGGAGCAACTGGTGCAGTTTTTACACTGTCAACGGTCTGTATTTTTGCAATGATGGTTCCTATTGGAACTACATCATTGATATTAAACAATATTTCAGTGATTATTCCTTCAACAGTAGATGGAACTTCGCTATCTACTTTGTCGGTAGCTATATCCAATACGGTTTCATCTAGCTTAACATGATCGCCCACCTTCTTATGCCATTTAAGAATGGTTGCTTCCATTATACTTTCGCCTAATTTAGGCATGATCAATTCAGCTATTGCCATCTGTACTACTGTTTTAAGTGGGTAAAATAAAGTCCATCACCCGGTCGATATAGTTTGATTTTGTATGTACAAAACACTACTAATCAACAAATATAGCAGTAAAGCGTATATATTTATTCAACTATTATCCACAATTATAGCTCTTAGCATATTCAATGCATTGGTGGTAGTTAATTCAATATTTCTCCTTCTGTCGAATCTAAAGTTAAAGGACTTTGCCACCACTTTGTGGGCTGAAGCAACTGCAATCCATACAAGCCCTACTGGCTTTTCATTTGTTGCACCTCCAGGCCCCATAATACCGCTTACGGCAATGGAATAATGGGTATTCATCGATTTTCTAACAGATTGGGCCATTTTGGTCACCGCCTCCTCGCTGACTGCTCCAACCGTGGTTAAGGTTTCGTGAGAAACATCTAACATCATTTCCTTTATGATATTGGCATAGGATATAATGGATCCTGTGAAAAAAGCAGAAGAACCTGCGTGAATGCTTAACATATGGGCAATATATCCTCCAGTACAACTTTCGGCTGTAGAAAGAGTTTCGTTTCTTGCTTTTAATAGATTTCCGATTGCCACTTCAATGGGCAGGTCTTCATCAATGATTAAATAGTCTTTTACCAGCTCTTTTAATCTGCTAAACAGTGTATTTAATTCATTTTGTAAAACCGATTGATCCGAACCCCATCCCGAAAGCCTTAATCGAACCATCCCAAAATTGGGTAAATAGGCCAATTTAATATGAGCTGGTAATGCCAGTTCAAAAGTTTGAATCAATTCAGCTAAAAATGATTCCCCAATTCCGGCAGTGAGTAAAGTTCTATGCTCAATAAATCCTGTATTGAATAATTGAGGAATTAAGGGTAGCACATGATTGGTCATAATCCATTTCATTTCGTGCGGTACACCAGGTAGGGAAACAAAAATTTTCCCCTCTCTTTTAAACAACATTCCTGGGGCAGTTCCTTTTTCATTTTTTAGAACAATGCAATTGTCGGGCACTTCGGCTTGTTTTGCATTTCTTTCGATCATTGGCCTTTTGAGTATATGCTCAAAAATATGTTGAACATGATCTAAAGTAGGTTGATGAACAATCATTTTACCTCCAAAGTAATCAGCTAATAGGGGCTTGGTAATATCATCTGCTGTTGGCCCTAAACCACCGGTAATGATAATGATATCGGTTTTCGCAGTTTCTTCATCGAGTGCTTTCCAAATGTCATCCCAAATATCACCCACTGCAACTCTATGTTTTACTGTAACGCCTATTTTATTTAATTCTTGAGCAATCCAACTACTATTGGTGTCAATAACTTGACCTATCAAAAGTTCATCACCAATGGTAATGATTGATGCAAATGTTTTATTCATCGTTTCACTTTTTCAAATCCTAAAAACTTAATAACCCAATAACCTATAACCAATAACCTATAACCAATAACCAATGACCAATAACTATTTAAAAAAAACCGCTAAGGTTTTTTTTAAATCCTCCGGCATGCCAATCCATTTTCCTGTTTTAGTATCAATGAAAAACAAACTGACTTTTCCTGTTGTAATTAATTTCTTTTTCTCATTAAATACTTCATGATGAAAATGAATTTCATGCTTTAATGGTAGTTCTTTTAAAACGGTTTTAATAGTAATTAAATCATCATAATGTGCGGCTCGCAAAAATCTTGCTTCCATATGAACTACTGGCATTCTTACCCCCATTTCTTCCATTTTTTTGTAGGTGAATCCCAAAGCTCTTATGCATTCTGCTCTTCCCACTTCAAAGTATTGCGCATAATTACCATAGTACACAATATCCATCTGATCTGTTTCTGCATACCTAACCCTCAATGTGGTGAAATGTTCGTACATTTTAGCAATTTGTTGACAAACTTACAACCTTCAGTTGTTTTTCCACAAATAAAGGCTTAACAAAGTCTTACAAAAGTCTACGTCTATCTTTATCCGGCAATACAACTGGATTACCTATGATCAAAAGAACAGGTATATTGATTTTATTTTTCTTGTTAGGTTCGATATTCATTAAAGCGCAATTAACGCAGACTTTGATAGAACCAGATGCCAATTTCAAGCAAGCAAAATTATTATATCAACAGAATCAATTTAGTTTAGCCTATCCTTTATTTAAATTGTTTTATAATAATGGAGTAGTCGGTAGCGCAGTTCCCCAACATGTTCGAACTGAATCTCTCTATTATTATCTTATTTGTGGATTACAACTGGATGATGAGACAGTTTTGAAAAATGCTCAATCATTTATTGAATTAACAACTGAAAATGTTTATAAACAAATTGTAAGTTTTTATTTGGGTGAGTTTTATTACAGAAAGAAGGAATACGGCATTGCTATTACTTATTACGACAAATCAAATATTGCCAATTTAAATGATTCGCAGATTGCCGAACTGAAGTTTCATCAAGGGTATTGTTATTTTGTTACTCAGCAGTTTGATAAAGCAAGTCCTCTGTTCAACAGTATCAGGCAATTGCCAGATGATCCGAATTATATTGATGCCAATTATTATTATGGATTTCTTTTGTTTAACAATAAGCAGTACTCTGAAGCTATATCCTGTTTTTTAATTGCAGAAAAAGATCCGGCGTATCAAAATGTTGTTCCTTTCTACCTGACAGAATTATATTATTTCAATGGAGAAAATGATAAGGCATTGAAATATGGAGAAACTGTTTATCAGCAAACAGACATGTATTATTCTGTTCAATTACAACAGTTATTAGGGCATTTATGGTTTGAGAGTAAAAAGTTTGATAAAGCATTGCCCTATTTAGAAAAATATGTTGCAGCCAATACAAAAGTTAGAAGAGAAGATTTATATGAATTGTCTTATTGCTATTACGAAGCAAGTCGCTATGATAAAGCTATAGAAGGGTTTAAACAAATAGGAGGGGCAGAAGATTCATTGGCACAAAATAGCATGTATTTATTGGCGGATGCCTATTTAAAAGTAAATGACCGTCAAAATGCTAGGAATGCATTTCAATTTTGTTCAGCCAATAATAGCAATAACACGCAGAAAGAAGTAGCCACTTTTTATTATGCAAAATTAACCTATGATTTAAATTATTTTGGAGAAGCAGCAAGCAGTCTCAGAGCCTTTATTACAGCATATCCCCAATCGGCTTATATCAATGAATCAAAAGAATTGTTGTTGAGCGCTTTGTCTAATACCAGTAATTATAAAGATGGATTGGAGATTTATTCAGGATTAAGAACAAAGTCAATCAATGCTGAAAAAATCTTGCCAACGTTATTATATGGCAGGGCAGTTGAATTGATCAATGATCAACAAATAATAGAAGCCGAAAAAATATTAGACTCAATCACTAAAGTAAGATACAATTCAGCACAGATTCAGTTGGTCAATTTTTGGAAAGGCGAATTGACTTATAGAGCGGGAAGAACTGATTTAGCCGTTTTTTATTTACAAAATTTTTTAAAGAATCCGGTTAGGAATGGCGAAGTAAATTCCGCAAATGCAAGGTATAATTTAGCCTATTGTTTTCTTAAACAAGAAAATTATCGTTTGGCGAAAGAACAATTTGAATTGGTTAATAAATCATCTATTGGAATCAATACCGATGTAGAAAAAGATGCTTTTTTGCGTATCGGAGATTGCCATTTTATGTCCAAGGAATATAAGTTGGCTTTAACGATATATGATCAAGTGATCCAGAATGGATGGCCTGCAGCTGATTATGCAACTTATCAAAAAGGAATAATTGCTGGAGCATTCAATAAGCCAAATGAAAAAATTCAATGGCTTAGTTTTCTAGAAAAACAATATCCAGCTTCGAGTATGCTTCCTCAAGCTCAATTGGAAATTGCCAATACTTATTTATCTGAAGAAGATTATAATAGTGCCTTATCTCCTTTATATAAAGTGATCAATAATGATAATGCAATTCCTTTTCATCCTCAAGGGTATTTAAAATTGGGTATTGCATTATTTAATTTGAATAAAAATGATCCTGCATTGGATCAGTTCAAAATTTTGTTGTCTAAATTTCCAAACAGTCCTGAAACAGAATCGGCAGTTGAATATATTCGAAACATCTATATAGAAAAGCAACAACCAGCCGGATTTGTTGAATTAATGCAAACAAATGGTAAGCCTGTTTCTATTAATGAAGCTGATTCCTTAACCTATCGTTCAGCATACAATCGTTATGAGGCAAAAGATAATGCAGGCGCACAAAACGGTCTTACTGAATACATTTTGAAATACCCCAATGGAAAATATGCAATTGAAGCCAATTACTTTCTGGCGGAAATTAATATAGTACAAAAACAAAACATTTCAGCTTTGCCTTTTTATAATCTGGTTGTTTCTAAATTTCCGAATAAGTATGCCGAGCGGAGCGCTTTGCAATCGGCAAGAATCTATTATTTCGATTTAAAAAACTATCAAGAAGCAAGCAGGAATTATTTACTGCTTAAAAATATTGCTGTTCAGCAAGAGAATCGATTGGAGGCTATGAGGGGTTTGTTAAGGTGTCAATATAAGACTGAAAATTTTGTGGAAGCTGCTCCCAATGCGATAGAACTATTGTCGCAAAAAGGAATTGCTGCAGACGATCAACTAATGGCTGGTTTTATCATTGCTAAAACAGATCAATTGAATGGTAGAAATAACGAAGCATTGATTGGCTATAAAAAATTGTTGGCATTTGGGAAATCGGAAATAACGGCTGAAGCACAATATAGGGTTGCAGCATTGTTGATGTTGAATAATCAATTGCCAGAAGCAGAAAAAGCTGCTTTTGAAGTAATTAAACAATATGGATCATATGATTATTGGGTGACCAGTAGTTATATATTGATCGGAGATGTTTATTTAAAACAGAACGATTTATTCAATGCAGAAGCTACTTATAAAAGTGTTTCAGACAATGCTACCATCAACGAGTTGAAAAAATTGGCTGGTGAAAAATTATTAGAGGTGATCGCTTTAAAGGAAAAAATTAATAAAGTTCAATAGTTAATAGAAATGAATATGACCAATAGAAGGATATTTTTTTTACTCTTGCCTTTATTATTAATGATAGGGCATGATGTTGCTGCCCAAAAGAATAAATCTACTAAAAAAAGATCGACTAAAACTGTTGCTCCATCAAAGAAGAAAAAGCAAACAGAATCCATAGATACAACTAATAACAGAACTGTAGTAATTACATCAGATTTTAAACCTTCTTTGCAAAATGCGGCTAAAATTAATTTCACTGCTGCTACTGGTATAACTGATACAACTAAAATTCCACTCAATTATAAAGTACCTTCTTCTAATTTATTTTTCTCTTATGAACCCATAGCTATTAAACCTTTGGCAATGCCTGCTGATTCCGGTTTGGCCTGGGTCAATCAGCATCAGATTAAATTAGGCGCAGGAAATCTTAGTACATTTTTTGGAGAAGGAAGGTTCTCTTTTGGAGATGGAAAAAAAACAATTACTTCTGTAGAAGTAGATTATATAAGTTCAAAGAGTAATTTGTTTGCCCAGCAGTATAGTAAATTGAATCTGGATGTAAATTCAATCTATAATAGCCCAAAAAATATTGAATGGACTAGCCATGGATATTTTAATTCGGTAACACAATACAAATATGGTTTTAGGCCTTCCACATTTAATTACACAAAAGATCAGTTAAAGCAACTATTCAATACTGTTTCATTACAAATAGGGGCAAAGAATAGTACAGCCAATGAAGCTGGTGTGAATTTTCATCCACAATTAAGTATCTACCGATTTACCGATAATAATAGTGGGGCAGAAAATAACCTTGTTTTCAAATTGCCAGTTGAAAAAATATTTAGCAAAATCATGTCATTTAAATTAAGTTTTGATGCAGATATTGCAAATACAAAGTTACCAACTGCAACAATCAACAATAACTTGTTTTCTTTGAATCCTGCCGTTGTATTTAGGACGCCCAATTTTATATTAAATATTGGATTGCGCCCTTCCTGGGATAATAACCAATATAAAATGTTGCCCAATTTTACTGCGGAAGGAAAGTTATCCAACTCTCCCTTAACCTTGCAAGTAGGCTGGGATGGAAATTTCCAAAAGAATAGCTATCGGTCTTTAGTAGCCTTTAATCCTTGGATAGGCCCTTTTTCTACCTTATTAAATACGCAGATCAACCAACAGTTTCTTGGAGTGAAGGGTAATAAAGGGAATCATATTTCTTATAATGCAAGAATTGCCTTCCAACAACTAAAAAATCAACCACTGTTTTTAAATGATGCAATAGATGGTAAAACCTTTATTACGGTTTACGAATCCACTATGAATGCTATAAAACTTCAGGGGGAATTTGGATATACCGTTCAAGACAATCTCTCATTGTTGGCTTCTGCTAATTTTACTCAGTTCAATGCTTTTTCAGTAAATAATTATGCCTGGGGCTTAGTTCCAGTGGAAATTACAGGTTCCGCTATCTGGAAACCGCTAAAAGATTTGCAGGTTAAAGCTGATTTGTTTTATTTAGGTGGCAGCATGTTCAAAACAGGTTCAATTCCACCAACCAGGCTATCTCCAGGGCTGGATTTGAATATTGGTGGAGAGTTTTATGTGCAAAAAAATTGGCGGATATGGCTCCAAATGAACAATTTATTCAATAATACATATCAAAGATGGAATCAATATCCAGTTTTTGGTTTTAATGTTATGGCAGGAGTTGTATATTCGTTTTAATAAACGGAGGGAGCATGAACCAATACTTGAATAAATATCTATCGCTTAATAAAAAATTAAGCATTCCTGATATTGGCAATCTCGTGATTGAGTCTAGTGGAGCTCAACTAGATGCCATTAATGGATTATTGTACGCACCCACTCAGGTGATTCAATTTAAACAAGACAATGCAACAGCGGATAAGTTTTTTTTCGATTTCTTAGCCAATGAGTTAGGGGTTGACGAAGTGGTTGCCATCAGAAGTTTTCATGATTATTTGTATAAGATCAAATCAACTATCAATACACCTCAAGGTGCAATAATACCCGGGATTGGTCGTCTCAAAAAAGAAGACAATGGGTATATACTTTTTTCTCCTGAAAAAAATTTATTAGAGCTATTGCCACAAGTAAAATTGGATGCAACTTATCCGATGCCTCAGAAGGTGGCGAGTATAGATTACGATAAAGAAAAAGAACTAACATTTCAAGAAGAAGAAGATATTCGAGAATTATTAGGGCAAGAATCTGAAGGAGAAGACTCAGATAATTGGTGGATTTATGCAATCATATTATTACTCATTGGAGTAGGAGCACTTTTATTTTATTACGTATAGCGTATGCTGGGAAATATTCATTTATCAAAATGCCCGGCTTGTTCTGCTGAAAGTATTTCACCTGTATTAAAGGCGATCGATTATACGGTAAGCAATGAAGCATTTTCAATCTGGGCTTGTAGCAATTGTAGTTTGCAATTTACCCAAGACATTCCTGATATCGATCATATTGGACCCTACTATCAATCCAACAGCTATGTCTCACATTCCGATACCAAAGAAGGGTTGATTAATCGATTGTATCATCTAGTAAGGAATTATACTTTAAAATCAAAACAACGATTGATCCAAAAATCAACTAACAAATCAGTTGGTCAATTATTGGATATTGGAGCTGGTACAGGTGCATTTGCACATCAGATGCAATCGAAAGGATGGAAAGTAATAGGACTAGAGCCGGATTCATCAGCAAGGAATTTGGCTAATTCAAATTATAAGTTAAAACTGGATGAACCTTCTGCAATAAATGATTTATCTGCGCATTCTTTTGATGCAATTACTTTATGGCATGTTTTAGAACATGCACATGATTTAACGGGATACTGGAATCATTTCAAAAAATTGATTACGCCTAATGGTAAATTAGTAATTGCTGTTCCGAATTACACTTCTTATGATGCTCAGCATTATCAGCAATATTGGGCTGCTTACGATGTGCCCCGACATTTATATCATTTCTCACCTAATTCAATAGAACAATTAGCCAATGCAAATGGGTTTGAATTAGTGAAATGCTATCCTATGTGGTTTGATTCCTTTTATGTTTCCATGTTAAGTGAACAATATAAAAATGGGAAGTCCAATTTGGTAAAAGCATTTTGGATTGGCTTAGTTTCTAATGTAAAGACAGTATTTGATCATAAAAAATGTAGCTCCGTCATCTACATTTTTTCACCAAAACAATAGTAAAGATTTTTTATTTGAAAGTAATTTCAGCTAAAAAAGGCCAACGCTTTCCAGTTATTAAAAAATGTTGATTGGCAGGATTGTAGGCAATGCCATTTAATACAAACCCGGCATCAATAGTTCTTGGATCATAGGAAGATCCTGATTCTTTCATTAAGTTAGATAAATCTGCTTTTCCTTCGATATTGCCAGTTTGAGGATTGATTTTAAAAATCAAATCACTCATATATTTATTGGCATATATAAACCCATTTACCCATTCTAATTCATTGATACTATCGATGTATCCATTGTTGTCGGATACTCCAAGGGTTCTCTCAATTTTCATAGTTGCAGGATTTACAAAATACAAATTACTGCCACCAGTACTAATGATCAACTGAGTGCCATTATTTGTAAGACCCCAGCCTTCATAGGGCCAATCCATTTCATTTGTTTTTTTAAATGTGGCAGCATCATAAACAATTACTTTATGATTTTGCCATGTTAGTTGATAAATGGAATTGTTCATTATGGTGATGCCTTCGCCAAAATATTCATATGGCAATTCTATTTTTTTAATTGGCTTTCCTGTGTTTATATCAACAGTCATTAATTTACTTTGTCCATTCCATCCTGTTCCTTCATACAATACATTGTTGTGCAAGAAAAGCCCTTGAGTGTACGAAGAAGTATCATGCGGATAAATTTTTAATACAGCATATTGAAGCGAATTGGGTGCAGGTACAACATTGTTTGCCATTGCATCCTGTTGTTCTGTATTCTTACAGCCAATAAACATTAAAGGAACAAATAGGTAGATGATAATTTGCTTCATAAAAAAAGTTCTATTAAAAATAATAAAGAAACTGCCAAATAGAAGTTAAAGCTAATTTAATAATTCGAAAGCAACTTTTTCAGCAAAAATAGGGGTGAGGGCCACACCCATGCCATTACAAGCTATAGATACAGAAACATTCGGTTCTATTTGTTGAAATAAAGGAAGCTTGTTTTCGGTAAACCCCATGATACCGCTCCAACTTTGTTCAATAATGATGGGTTCTGATGTATCTAAATGGGTATTCAAGAATTCAATTAATTTTTGTCTTATCAATTCAGAGCCATCTAAATTTGTGGTTCGTTCATTGCTAAAATCGCTATTTCTTGCTCCACCTAAAAGAATTCGATCCCCAAGATTTCTCCAGTAATAAAATCCTTCATCAAAATGAAAAGTGCCTTTGGTGCTTAATCCTTTAATCGGAGCAGTAAGAATAATTTGCCCTCTGGCTGGCTCAATTGATAAGGATGGAATTAATTCATTGGTAAACCCATTCGTGCAAATAAGCAGATGATTTGCTTTTATTGATTTTTTTTGGGTTGATTGAATGCATATTTTATCATTCAACTTTTCCCAGCCAATTATTTCAAAACCATTTAATATGCGAATTCCTTTTTCTATGGCTAATTGAGTTAAGGCACTTACTAATTTACCGCTATGTATGCCTGCTTCTAGAGGGTTAAAAATTAAATGGTCAAAGTTTTTTAAACCAATTGAACTCATTTGATCCGATGCATTGGAAAAACAATTTGCCTTGCCTGTTATTGACGAAAGTGATTGATTGATATAATTGATTCGGTCGTTTATTTCTCCGGCCCAATTGATTGGCCCAAGTGCTTCGTAACCACCACATTTATCCAGATCAATTTGATGGTAACTAAAAGTTGATTTGATTTTTTCAATGCCTTTGAAACGCATTTCAACAATTTCCAACATGGCGTTGGTGCCTATATTTTTTTCATCTGCAAGCAGCTCTGTAAGACTTCCAAAGCAAGCAAAACCTGCATTTCGGGTGGATGCGCCGAGTGGAGTAGAACTTCTTTCTAGAATGGTTACCGAAATTGATGGAGATTGTTTTTTAATTTCCAATGCAGTCCATAAGCCCATTAGCCCACCGCCAATGATTGCGATATCTACATCAGAATAAAAACTATCTTTTTCCCAAAACGATAACATGTTGAATAGTTGATAGTTATTGGTTATTGGATGATTATGGTTGAATTATACGTTGAATCGAAAATGCATTACATCTCCGTCCTTAACAATATATTCTTTTCCTTCAATTCTCAATCGGCCGTTATCTCTACAAGCTGCTTCACTTCCGTATTTTACAAAATCATCGTAAGCAATAACTTCTGCTTTAATAAAACCTTTTTCAAAATCCGTATGAATAACACTTGCAGCCTGAGGAGCTTTCCAGCCATGATGAATAGTCCAAGCTCTTACTTCCTGCACACCTGCAGTAAAATAAGTTTCAAGGGATAATAATTTATAAGTAGTTCTAATTAAACGATTCAATGCTGGCTCCGTCATTTTGTACTCTTCCATGAACATTTGCTTATCATCTGCATTATCCATTTCAGCAATTTGAGCTTCAATATTATTACACATTACAATCACTTGGGCGCCTTCTGCTTCAGCTGCTACTTTTAATTTATCCGAAAATGCATTACCTGTATGCATAGAAGCTTCATCTACATTGGCAACATACAATACTGGCTTATCTGTTAATAGAAATAAATCGGCAATGGCTGATTTGTCTTCTTTACTCAAACCCAATGTATGAATTCCTTTTCCTGCATCTAAATGCGCTTTGCATTTAGTCAAAATTTCGAATTCTGCTTTAGCTTTTGTATCGCTTCCAACTCGTGCCATTTTCTCCACACGCTGCATTTTCTTTTCTACACTTTCTAAATCTTTGAGTTGTAATTCTGTTTCAATGATTTCTTTGTCGCTGATAGGATTAATAGCGCCTTCTTCTCTTAAAACATTTTCATCTTCGAAACAACGGATCACATGTATGATAGCATCTACTTCACGAATATTTCCTAAAAACTTATTACCTAAACCTTCACCCTTACTTGCTCCTTTTACTAAGCCAGCAATATCTACTATCTCCATTTGAGTAGGGATTATTTTATTGGGTTGAACCAGTTCAGCCAATTTATCTAGTCGCTCATCTGGCACATCAACTAAACCAGTATTAGGTTCGATGGTGCAAAAACGATAATTGCTTGCTTGTGCTTTTGCACTATTACTAACTGCGTTAAAAAGGGTTGATTTTCCTACATTGGGTAAACCTACTATTCCTGCTTGTAAAGCCATTTTTTTAATTTTTGAAGGGGCGAAGTTATCGAAAGAATTAAGAAATAAGAGATAAAAGATAGGAGATATGCGTCAAATCAGCTTTGTAGCAATAACTTATGCAATTTTTCCACGCCAACAGAAGCTGGGGCCTCAATGGAAGTTAAATTCAAGACTGATTGGGTAAAAGGGATATTTTTATCAATAATGTATTTGGGAATTTCACTTGATGCATAATTTACTAATCCTGCTGCAGGATAAACCGCAAGGGAAGTGCCAATTACCACAAAAATATCTGCTTCTTCTACTATTGATGCTGCTTTGTAAATCATTGGCACGTCTTCTTCGAACCAAACTATATGTGGCCTGTATTGACCTCCATCGGGGGCAAGATCGCCCAAATGAATATCTCCTTTTATAGTTTCAATTTGAAGATGGCTGGTGTCCAAAACACTTCTCATCTTAAATATTTCACCATGTAAATGCAACACCTGACTACTGCCTGCTCTTTCATGCAGATCATCAATATTTTGCGTGATTATTTGAACATCAAAATGCTTTTCTAAATCAGCTAAAATGGTATGAGCTTTGTTTGGAATTGCATTGGCAACATCTTTCCTACGCATGTTGTAAAAGTCGAGTACCAATTGCGCATTCTTTTTCCAACCTCTTGGATTTGCTACTTCATTTATATCGTACCCTTCCCATAATCCATCGCTATCCCTAAAAGTTTTTATACCGCTTTCTGCACTAATTCCTGCGCCAGTAAGAACAACTAATTTCTTCATCACATCAAATTTTTGTTCCGCTCAATTCCATGATGATTGTACATTCATCCTCTGTAACAGGTTGTACTGATAACCTGCTATTTTTGATCAATGCCATATTGGCTAATCTTTTATCACCCTTTACTGTTATCAATGTAACTGGCTTTTTTAATTTTTTATAAGGGGCAAAATCAACAGCTACCCATGCTTCATCTTCTGTTGTAGGGTCTTGGTAAAATGTTTTTACAACTTTGGCAATTCCTACTATCTCCATGCCTTCATTACTATGATACCAAAAAGCCAGGTCGCCTTTTTGCATAGCTTTTAAGTTATTTCTTGCCTGGTAATTTCTTACCCCATCCCAGAAAGTTTTTTTATCTTTTTCAAATTGATCCCAACTGTATTTAAAAGGTTCGGATTTAATTAACCAGAAATTCATGATTAGTTATTAGTTATTGGTTATTGGTTATTCAAAATTGTATCTCTTATCTCTTATCTCTTATCTTTTATCTCTTATCTCTTATCTTTTATCTCTTATCTCATCTTTCATCTTTCATCTTTCTTCTTTCATCTTTCTTTTTAATCTTTCTTAATTCTCTTCAAATCTTATTCCTTCTACAGCTAATTCCTCCAATACAGGCTTGTAGATGGATTCTACAATGGGTATATGCAACCCACGCAAATTCATTTTATTTTCTAAAATTTGTTTGGCAGCTATTCCCAAAGGAAGCCCCACCGTTTTTGCCATTGCGGTATTGCTTTCATCATCACCCTTCACAATCAACGAACTTTTCACTTGATGTTTTTCATTATTCAAGGTATAATCTATTTCATGCAACATCACAATCATGTCTTTATCGCCCTTTTCTAATTTCCACTTTTCTTCTAATAATTCTTGCAAAATGGCTGCATAAGATTTTTTTCCTTCATGTATAGATCGATTGTTATACAATCCAAGAAACTCAAATTGTTGTTCAAGTAGGGGCGTGTCTAAGCTGATTTTTTTGGATGATAATCGGTCACGCAAAAATCTACCAAATGAAAGTTCATCCGTATCTAATAATTCGTCGTCCAATGTAAATCCGGCTTCTACAATTTTTTGCCATCCACTACAAAATTCGGGATATCTTAATGTGGTTCTGATAAAAGTAGTCGCCGTTTCTAATCCATATAAGCTAGAATAACTCAATGAATCTCTGTTGGGGTAATAAGCCAGTGTTCCAAATGAAGGTATTCCCACTGAACCGCAATCTTGAAATATTTGATTATAGTTGATTTCTTTAATTGCATTATTTTCCTTGTAAATAGCTCCGGCTTTTCCAGCTGTGATTATATTTCTTGGATTCCAGCTGAATTTGTATTTCCATGGATTATTATTGCTTTCTGGTGCTACTAATCCCCCGCAATGCGATTTAAAAGAGGTAATTAAACCACCTTTTTGTTTTATACCATCAATAATTTGCATGGCACTCATATGGTCAATTCCTGGGTCGAGCCCCATTTCACCTAAAAAAAGCAATCCCTTTTCGGCTATTTCTTTTTCCATGCTTTTAATGGAATCATCAACATATGATGCGGTTAAAAGGTGTTTCCCAATTGATAAGCATGATTTTGCCACCAATAGGTGTAAATGTGGAGGCAAAAGAGAGATCACCAACTGGGTATTGGTGATTAATGAATTACGTTCAATTTCATCCTCAATGGATATCGATTTGGCCTTTAAATATGCGGAATCTCCAATTTTCTTTTGAATTAAACTTTCATCCAAATCTACAATGGTGCAATACCATTGATTTTGAGCGCATATTCTGGCCAAATAATGTATTAAAACAGTGGCAGATTTTCCTGCCCCAAAAAGCAATATTTGATCGGTATTGGCCATATAAAAAAATAAATATAGCACAATTGCTTCCGAAGCATGAAAATCAATCAATTATACCTCCTAACAACTGTGGATAAAACCCTTAAAAAAACCCTTTTTTTAGCTTATTTAGAAGCCTAAAAAAGGTATCTTCGCAAACCTTTAATTGAGTGGTTATTTTACCACTTAACAGTAACCAATTTTGAACGAGAAAAAGATACATGGAAGAGAATCAATTACCCGAGCTTACAAACGATAATGATCGTATTATACAGGTAAATATTGAAGAGCAAATGAAGACTGCCTATATCGACTATTCTATGTCGGTAATTGTTGGCAGGGCATTGCCAGATGTAAGAGATGGTTTTAAACCAGTTCATCGTCGTGTGCTTTATGCAATGAGTGAATTGGGCAATAGTAGTAATAAGCCCTTTAAAAAATCAGCACGTATTGTTGGGGAAGTAATGGGTAAATACCACCCACATGGTGATAGTGCTATTTATGATACGTTGGTTCGTATGGCACAGGAATGGACCATGCGTTATACATTGGTTGATCGACAAGGTAATTTCGGTAATCAAGATGGAGATCCACCTGCAGCTATGCGTTATACCGAAGCCAGGCTTCAGCGTATTGCAGAAGCTATGTTGGATGATATAGAAAAAGAAACGGTAGATTTTCAGTTAAATTTTGATGACTCTTTAGAAGAGCCTTCTGTTTTACCTACAAGAATTCCTCAATTATTAATCAATGGGTCATCAGGTATTGCTGTAGGTATGGCAACCAATATGATGCCTCATAATTTGAGTGAAGTAATTGATGGTTGTGTTGCCTATGTAGAGAACAGATCTATTCCAATAGAAGAACTAATCAATTTTGTAAAAGCTCCCGATTTTCCAACAGGGGGAGTAATATATGGAATGGAAGGCGTTAGGCAGGGCTTACTCACAGGAAGAGGAAGGGTTGTGGTAAGAGGTAAATGCAATGTAGAAGCTAAGCCGAATGGCAGAGAAATGATCGTAATCACCGAAGTGCCCTATCAGGTAAGTCGCGATGTATTAACTGATCGTATTGGTCAATTAGCAATTAACAAGATTGTAGATGGAATATCAGATGTAGGTAACCAAAGTAATAAAGATGGTACTCGAATTGTTGTTGAATTAAAGAAAGATGCTGTTGCACAAGTGGTAATTAATCAGTTGTACAAGCATACCGAATTGCAAACCAGCTATGGTATCAATAATGTGGCTTTAAGTAAAGGAAGGCCAAGAATAATGAACTTACGTGATTTGATAAGCGAGTTCATTGAGTTTAGAATGGAAGTGGTCATTCGCAGGGCAAAATTTGAATTGCGCAAAGCAGAAGAACGTGCACATATTTTAGAAGGCTACTTAAAAGCACTTGATCATTTAGATGAAGTAATTCGTTTAATTAGAGCTAGTAGAACTCCTGATGAAGCTAAAGAAGTATTGATTGCAAAAAGTAAAGAAGAGAAATGGTACTTGAATGCTGCCATGTTTGCTGATTTAGCCAATGATATTTATAGTCAGGAAGAAGGCTTATCTGAAGCACAAGCTAAAGCAATATTAGAATTGCGTTTGCAAAGGCTTACTGGAATGGAGCGTGATAAAATCATTGAAGAATTCAATGGATTAATTGCAACCATTAAGCATTTAAAAGCTTTGTTAGCAAGTGAAGACATGCGTTACGATTTAATTAAAACCGAATTGCTTGAAGTAAAAGCGAAGTTTGGTGATGAACGCAAAAGTGAGATACAATATCTGGCTGATGAAATGAGAATGGAAGACTTGATCGAAGATGAAGATGTTGTTATTACGATTTCACATTTAGGATATATTAAGAGAACCTCTGCAACAGAATATCGCCAACAGAAAAGGGGAGGAAGAGGTGCTATCGGCTCAAAAACAAGGGAAGAAGATTATGTAGAGCATTTATTCGTAGCATCTACTCATGATACTATGTTGTTCTTTACCGAAAAAGGAAGATGTTTCTGGATGCGCGTATATGAGATTCCAGAAGGAGAGAAGCAAGGTAAAGGAAGAGCTATTCAAAACCTGATTCAATTACCAGGTGATGATAAAGTAAAAGCCATCATCAATGTAAAAAAATTAGATGATAAGGATTTTGTACAAAATCATTTTATCGTACTTTGTACAAAACGTGGGATAATCAAGAAAACTTCTTTGGAAGATTTCAGCAGACCAAGGGCGAATGGAGTAAATGCCATTAATATTGTTGAAGGAGACGAATTATTAGAAGCAAGGTTAACAGATGGTAATAGTGAAATCATGATGGCGGTGAAGAGCGGAAGAGCTATTCGTTTCCCTGAAGTAAAAGTTCGATCTACAGGAAGAGGAGCTATTGGTGTTGCAGGAATTGAAGTAGATGATAATACTGATGAAGTAGTTGGAATGATCTGTGTGAATAAAGATGATACAGAAAGAACAATATTAGTAGTTAGTGAGAAAGGATATGGAAAGAGAACCGCAATAGAAGATTATAGAATAACCAATAGAGGAGGAAAAGGGGTTAAAACAATTAATGTTACAGAGAAAACAGGTAAATTGGTAGGAATTCTATATGTGAAGGAAGTAGAGGATTTAATTATCACTTGTAAGTCTGGCATTACTATCCGTACTGGAATAGTTGATATCAGAGAAGCTGGTAGAGCAACGCAAGGTGTTAAATTGATTCGCTTAGATGAAACAGATGAAATAGCGGCTATTTCACAAATTGAAGAACAAGTTATTGAAGAAACAATTACTGAAAATTCAACCGATGAATCAACAGAGGGAGATCAAAAAAATGAAGAAACTCCGTCAGATGATGAGTCAAATGAAACAAATAATTAAACAACTTTAAAACTCCCCATATGAAGTATTATTTCTCCGTTCTTTTCAGCATTGTACTATTGAATGTTGCGATTGCGCAGGATTTCAAAAAAGTTCAAACCTTGGTATTACTTGGTAAAACTGAAGAAGCAAAAACAGAAAACGATAAATTATTGGCCGACCCCAAAGGAGCTGCTAAAGCAGAAGGCTGGTTTTGGAAAATGCGTTTAAACGCAGGATTGGCAAAAAATGAAGCTACTAAAGCAAAATATCCAAATGCTTTGACTGATGCTGCTGAAGCTACTAAAAAGTATGTTTCAATGGATCCATCTTTCGCTATTGTAAAAGAAAAAGGCGCTGATGGTTTTTTTGATCTGTATTCAATGTCTTTCAATACAGGTTTAACCGATTTTACAGCTAAAGCTTGGCCTAAAGCGGCAGAAGATTTTGAAGCTGCCGTATTTTATAGTGATTTTATTTTCCAAAATAAATGGGCAAATTCTAAAGCATCATTCGACACAACATCTATTTTATATGCAGCATATGCTAATCAGAATGCACAAAAAATGGATCGTGCAACATCATACTATAGTCGATTAGCCGAAGCTAAATGTACTGGAGAAAATTTTCAAGATGTCTATAAATTCTTAGCAGATCAAGGAATAAAGAAGAAAGATAAAGAAGGATTTTACAAAGCGCTCAATTTAGGTAAAGAAGTATATCCAAATGAAAATTGGGATGACTATGAAGTGGAATACATCGATCAAAATTTTACACTTGCAGAAAAGACAGAATTCTATGATAAGGGTGATGCTGCTGGCACATTAACTGAAATGCAGTATTTGCAATTTGGAGACGTATTTGTGAACGTTCGCCACAAAGAAACAGATAGCACAATTTTTGATAAATATACACGAAAAGGTGTAGATGCTTTCAAAAAAGCATATGGTAAAAATAGCCAGAATGCTTTGGCTTCTTATAATGTTGCAGTAATTCATTATAACTACTTTAATGATGCAGATGATAAGTATGGTGCTAATATCAGAGAATTACAACAATTGAATGCCAATAAGCCAGTTGAAAAAGATCCTAAGAAAAAAGCTGCTGCTGATGCTAAATTAAAAGAGCAAACAGATGCGATAAAGAAAAAGAATCTTGAAGTAGATAAAATTGCACAAGATAATATTGATATCGCGATTGACTGGTTAACAAAAACTTATGTAAACCTTAAAGACAAAAGCCCAAGAACCAATGTAGAAAAAGGTGTGTTGAATAAATCTGTTGATTTCTTGGCTAATTTGTATTCATATAAAATGAATAAAGTAAGAGGTAAAGATCCAAAAGCATTCGATGCATTTGAAGCTAAGTACAAAGAGTTTGATGCATTACATGCAACTTTCAAATAGTTTACAATATCTAAACTAAAATAAAGAAGCCCCTTCATCGGGGCTTTTTTAATGCGATCTTGTTGCTTCTTTTAATATCGGTGCCGATTGAATCAAATACATCGTTCGCTGCCGAGAAATGCATTTACTCAATTTCTGATTCACTTCATTAATGCATTTCTCAAAGGCTCACTCATGTATTTGATTCAATCATTTTAAAAATTAAAAATCAGCGAGTGTTGCAAATTTTCAAAGCATTGTGTAATTGGCAGATTTGATTTCTGTACAAAAGATTGAATAACAAAAAGAATAGTTTTATGATTGCAATCATAAAATTACGGCAAACGATAAATTAGCTTTATATATAAATATTTATATAAAATTAAAAGATTCGTTATGCGTAAATTCTTATTTATATGTTCAATTGCCCTATTTGCAATTTATTTACCAGCTTGTTCAGATACAAAAACTGACTCTACAGCTACTGAATCAAAATCAGAGCCAGCGGGCACAGGACAATCAGGGGTACAAGATGATGTTTCTGCAAAGAATGTAGTTCAAATAGCAGCTGGAAGTAAAGATCATACCACATTAGTTGCTGCAGTAAAAGCAGCCAATTTGGTTGATGTTTTAAGTAATACAGGCCCATTTACTGTTTTTGCTCCAACAAATGCAGCATTTGATGCATTGCCAGCTGGCACAGTGGAAGGCTTACTAAAACCTGAGCAATTAGATGCTTTAACTGATATTTTACAATACCACGTTTCAGTAGGCGTTTTTAAAACAGATGCATTTACTAATGGCCAAATAATAGGTCAGGTTAATGGCGGAAATATTACGATCACAAAAAAAGATGGCAAAATTTATGTAAATGGAAATTCCGTTATTGTGGCTTCAATTCCTGCATCTAATGGTATTATCCATGTTGTGGACAAGGTATTATTACCTCCTACACCAACAAAATAATTCAATTAATTATAAAAAAGGCGAGAAAAATAATACTCGCCTTTTTTGTTTAGTCAATCTTAGAAGAACCAAGTAATTGAGCTTGTATAATAGTAGATATTTTCATTGCCCTCTGTTTGGCAATTAAAGCATTATCTCCACTGAATAATTCATCTACAGTTTGATTAAACAAAGAGTTCCAATGATTAAAATGTTCTGCTTGTAAATTACTTAGCTGGTGTAAGTGTTTATGCAAATCCATTGGATTACCATGATAGTTACCGGTATAGAACAATAAGTTTTCCCAAAAATCATACATTATCGGCAAATGTCTTTCCCAATTCACTTTTGCTACCTGATTAAAAATATGACCCAATAAATCATCCTTATTTACTTTTATATAAAACGATTGAACTAAACTTTCGATATCAGATCTATTTGTTATATCTTTTTTCATTTTATAAATCTTTACGTTTAAAATTAATTATAGACAACCAAAGAGGCAGAATCGTCCAAATGAACAATACAGAAAAGGAAATCAACATACCTATAGTTGTTCCAAAAAAATCACTAAACACAGCACCCGTATATCCCATTAAAGCAGAAATATCCATCTTAAGTAATATCAAAATACGTCCTAAATCAATTGGGTTAAGCGAGCTTATTACAATCATTATTTTTTCAATAGGATAATCTGAAAATTGAAAAACTAAAAAAAGCACAAACCCATCAAAAATCAAAGAAAAATATAACCACAATAATATAGCTACACCAATTCCTTTTGCTTTATCTCTAGTTTTAACAACAGCTAGTAAAGCAATAGACACAAATATTACCGTCAACAAAACGCCCATTAAAATCATCATTGCACCTGTTGAATCTGGTTGATAAATAAGTACTGGTAAACCAGCACCTACTAGAAAAGCCAAAGTCATAGAAGTTGCCAACCCTGTAAATAAACTTAACCAAATAGCTTTTCGTTGTAATGGCTGACTAACCAATAGTTCGATAAACTCAGCACTATTGTAAATATAAATAGTGGAGAAAACCAAACTTACCAATGGCACAATTATCAAAATAATATTTAATAACCCGAGTAACCCTTTGTTAGTATTATCTTCTAAACTAAAAATACTTAATGATAAAATAAATAGAAATAGGGTATATGCAATAACAATTTTATTCCTAACAATATCAATAATTACATATTTGATTACTTTTTTCATAGAATGATTATTGAAGCATGATATTTGCAACGGCTTTAGCTAATTTATCTTCACCAGTATCTGCTATTAATTGATCTATTGTTTTATGAAAATAAAGTTTTCCATCTTGTAAGTACATTACTTGGCTTACCAAATTATCCAACTCACTCAAAATATGCGAACTGATTATAATAAGCTTACCATTATTCTTTTCCTTTAAAATTTTTTCTTTTAAAATCTCAGATGATACAGGGTCTAATCCGGCCGTAGGTTCATCTAAAATCAATACTTCAGGGTTAAAAAGAAATGCCAATGCAGCGCTAACTTTTTGCTTTGTGCCTCCAGATAATGTTCTCATTCTTTTATTGATTAATGAGATTAAATCAAACTTTTTAATCAATTCGTCATCAAACATTTCCGATCTAGTAGTTTTCCTGAGATCCTTCATCATATCAATTACTTGGCCAATAGTCATATTTTCTGGATATCTACCTAACTGTGGCATATATCCAATTTTTGATCGATACTGCCAATTATTTAAAATATTGATCCCATTAAATGTAACAAAACCACTATCGCAAATTACCATACCTAATAGAATTTTAATAAAAGTAGTTTTACCACTTCCATTAGGACCTATCAAAGCAATGCATTCTCCTTTAGTACAACTAACTGAAAAATTATTAAGCGCTTTAAAACTTCCAAAGGATTTTGAAACATTATTAACAATAATCATAGTTTAAAGGATTTCATTCTTGGATAATTATCAATTAAGTTTTCTGGAGTTAGAGATGGTAATACTTTTTCAGTTTTATCCAGCAGTGTAGTAATAAAACTTCTAAAAAGCATCATAGCAGGAGGATTCCTTTCTATAATCATAGAATACATGCTTATAGGCCTGTATGGAATATCACCAATCTTATCTTTATTAAGATCATAACCTTCGTATTTATCCCAATAATTTCCATTAAAAGTATTTAATACCAAACTTCCATTTGTTGTAACATCGAAAGTATTACCTGTAAAATTGTTTTCTTTTACTGTTATTTCCATGCAACTAGCTTGCACTTTCATACCCCAACCATTTCTTTCAAAAGAATTCTTATTCATTTCCACTCTACTAATTCCTTCCATATAAATACCGATTGTATTTTTTACAAATCGATTGTTTTCGATGTAGCTATCAGAAATTTCTTTAAGTAATAATCCATATGCCGCATCACCCCAATTTTCTTCAAAATAATTATGAATCATTTTTACATGATGAGAAAACATTACTGCAACTCCAGCACCATTTTGCTGAAATATATTTGTGATATAAGAATCGTTATTAGAAAACATAAAATGAAGTCCATAACGAAGATTTTTTTGTGAGGTATTACGCCAAATAATCGAATTGGTTACGAATTCAAAATAAATACCATCTCGATGTCCAGTGATGGTATTTGCTATAATTCGCATACTATCACTTTTCCAGCAATGAATACCGTTTCCGCTTTGCTGTTCTTCAATTCCATTTGCAGTAATTGTATTTTTTTCAATGGTACAATTGGTTCCATATTGAACATAAATTCCAAAAAAAGTATCTTCTAACTTGTTACCTCTAATAATTACATCACGTGTATTATAAATTTTAATTCCTGCAAAATCTTCGATACTTGAAACACCTGTGTGAACAACATTTAATCCTTGAACCAATACACCAGCTGATTTAATTGAAAGAACTTCATATTGATGCTGGCCATCCAGCACAGGAAAGTTAACGCCAATAATAAAAACCCTTTTGTTGATGATGATATTACCTTCTTTGAAAATACCAGGAAATATTAACAAGGTATCGCCATCCATTGCTTTGTTTAAAGCATTTTGAATAGATTTAAAAGGTTTTTCTTTTCCAATTGAAAGGGTAGTAGCCGAAGTGCTTTCTACAAAGAATACAATAAGTAATATGAGAAAATATTTTTTCATTTTTGGTAAATACTGGTCCAATTAGTAGACTTACCTGGATAACTTTTTTGATATTTTGTAATGCTGTCAATATTGTTAAATGCAGCAAAATCTCCACCCATTGGGGCCCTAAGATTTTTACTTTGTAATATCATTGCATCATTGATATTGATTAATTGATTGTTTCGAGTAAAACAAGTGATATAAATATTATTGATTTCGCTAGATTTTAAATCGTCGGTTTTTAAATAGTTAAGCAAACAAAAACTATCGTCAAATTTGTATATCCGCCCTTTGAGTGTAACAATTTCTGCCCCAAATCGAGAATCGGTTATTGTCATTTTACAGAAATGGCAATTATCTTTTCCGAGTTTGATGGTTTCTGGGCCATTATTGCAAGATGAAAATGAGGTAGCCATTAAAAACAAAACAATAGCTGGAATATTGGATAACAATTTTTTATTCTTTTTCCAATTCAACCTAATGCAAAAAATACTGATCAATCCAACTGCAATAAAGATCCATCCACCAGTATCTGGTATTGAGTAAGCACCAAAATTTAATAATTGTTTAAATCCTATAAGTGGAGGCTGATACGACATCCCTGGAACAACTATCGCAGCTTCTGGATTAAGCTCATGTCCGTAATTGTATTCCCATCGCCAAAAATCAATCATGGCAAAAATTCCAAAACAAACAAATAATATAAAAAACCAATTTAGCCATTTTGGTTTTGCTATAATCGACACCAGTAATGCAAGTAAAGCAAAGAAACCAATGATATAGGGCAATATTGTAAATTCAATAAAATCATCAGCATGTAAAGTTTTCATGCCAATATAGTGATTCAGTCCATTTACAATATCAACATTACCTCCTAATTTATTTGGGTAGATGAGTAAAAATAAGCCCTCCGGATATTGTGGTGCGGCTAATTCTATTCTCCATAATGGCACAAAAATAGCCGCTGTTAACGCTGCAGCACAAAGTGCCATAGCGATTCTTATTAAGCTAGATAAATGATTATTTTTCATTTGAACATTAACATTAGAAGCATTAACAAAGGGCAGGCAGCATAGTACCTGCCCTTTAAAAGAATACATGCTTATTTCTTTGTAGTACTTGTTTCTATAGGAAGATTTTTTCCCGTACTAAATAGTAATGGAACATTGCTTCCTGCAGCAGAAACCCTCAAATATCCCTGCATTTCTTGATGCAACGCGCTACAAAAATCGGTGCAATAGAATGGAAACATACCTGGTTTTTCTGCAATCCATTTTAGTGTTTGCGTTTCACCAGGCATAATTAATAATTCGGCTGTATTGGCACCTTTAATGGCAAAACCATGTGGTACATCCCAATCCTGCTCTAAATTAGTAATATGAAAATAAACTTCATCTCCTGCTCTTATTCCTTCTATATTGTCTGGAGACCAATGTGAACGAATACAAGTCATATAAATATGTACTTTATTACCCTCTCTAACAACTTTAGTTTCCGCCTCACCTTTGGATGCATAAGGATGTTTGTTTTCTTCGATTTTAAAGAATTTCAAAGAATTGTTCTTAATTACATCTGCACTAACAGCTTGAGCATAATGTGGTTCTCCAATGGTGGGAAAATCGAGGATCAACTGCATTTTTTCTCCACTGATATCATACAACTGTGCACTTTGAGCCAACTCTGGACCAGTTGGTAAATATCTATCTTTGGTTATTTTATTATATGCAATTAAATATTTAGCATTTGGTTTTTTTGTATCTCCACCAGGTATACATAAATGACCAACTGAATAATAAGTAGGAACTCGATCAACTACTTTTAAGTCTTTTATATTCCATTTTACTACTTCGGAAGAAACAAAGAAAGTAGTGTAAGCAAATCCATTACCATCAAATTCGGTATGCAAAGGTCCTAATCCAGGTTTTTTTACCTCACCATATAAAGCAGATTCATATTTAACTACAGGGATACCTTCATAGTCTCCAATGAAATCTTTAGCAGCGATTGCTTTTTGTAATTTATCAAAACTAAATACTGGAATTAAAGCAGCTAATTTACCGCTTCCTACTATATATTGACCTGTAGGATCTACATCACAACCATGAGGAGATTTAGGGCAAGGAATAAAATAACAAAGATCTTTAAAATCTTTAGCGTCTAAAACTGTAACTTCAGTTTTGATAGTAGAAGTTGCACTGTGGGTTATATCACTATACTTGTTATGAGCATATTTTACTGATTGCTTTCTTCCTTTACCCGCTTTAATGTATTCCTCAGCTTTTTTCCAGTTAACAGCCATAATAAAGTCTTTGTCTTTTTGAGAAGAATTAACTTCCATTAAAGTGTTGGCTTGCTCTGTATTGTAACAAGAGAAAAAGAACCAACCACTAGAAGGTCCTTTTCCTGAATGGCTTAAATCGAAGTTTACTCCAGGACATTGAATTTGAAAAGCAATTTCCATATTACCATCTTCTTTGGCAACACTAATAAAACTCAATGTTCCTTTGAAATTCTGTTTATATGTATTAATAGGTACGTCTCCATTTACATTATCTGGTGGAACACTAAACCTTGTTCCTGCAACTACATATTCTGTGTTTTCGGTAATAAATGGCGAAGAATGGTTTCCTGCACTATTAGGTAGTTCTATGATTTCTGCAGTTCTAAACGTTTTTAAATCAATACGAGCAACACGAGGAGTATTGTTGGCATTTCCAAAAATCCAACGACCATCAATTTCTCCATTGGTTTGAGACAATTCGGTATGATGTAGATCGTCCCATGGTACAAATCCATGAGAAGTGTTAAGCATTGGCTTTGTTTCTTCACTATAACCCCATCCTTTTTCTGGATCTACAGAAAAAACAGGAATAACACGTAATAATCTACCAGAAGGTAATCCATAAGCGCTCATTTGACCGCTGAAACCACCTGAAACAAAATTGTAAAACTGATCATATTTTCCTGGGGCAACATAAGACTTTGCGGCTGCATCTGCACTAACTGCATTACCTGCGTTTTTTGGTTTGCAACCAACAACACTGAGTAAAACGCCAGCAACTATGGTTGCCACTGTTTTGAGTTGAGTATTTATCATATTTTTAAATTTTTATTGAGTAAAATGGTTAATCTATTTAATGCCATCATTTTTTCTCATGAACTCATATAAAGCCCTTGCATCATTATCAGTTAAATTTTGACTAGGCATGCGTACCAAACAAATTTCCAATTGAGCTTGCGCTTTGGGATCTTTATTGAGCATTTCATCAGGATTAGTAATAAAATTCATAACCCAAGCGGCGGAATACCTAGATGTTACACCCTTCCAACCTGGCCCAACCAATTTTTCGTCGGTTATTTTATGACAACTACTGCATTTAACACTATAGGTTTTATTTCCATTCACTGCCATGGCAGCATCAAGAGCCCCAGCAACAACAACATCTTTGAATTTTCCTTCCCCACGTTTAGGGTCGTATGTGGGATTGCCATTTTCGGATGTTTCTTTTGCTTCATTTGCAGTTTCAGTGGTTGTAGATACATTGTGTGAGTTTCCACCACCACAAGCAGCTAAAATGCATCCAAATAATACGATTACAGTCATTTTTTTCATACAATCAATTTTTTAATTTTTATAACAGCACAAGATTACAAAGGCTCAATTCTACTTTTTATGCGTTCAATCATAAAGCAGTAAATATTAATATGATAATTATCATATTATATCAGCGGAGAAATGAATAATTTTAGTAAATAGATAAGTTGCTTTTAAGCAGATTTTATGATAATAGATATCAATACATTATTAGCATGGGGCGCTGCTTATAAAAAAATAGCAGAAGGTGATATTATATTTCATGAAGGAGCAACCTGCACATTTTATCATCAATTGGTTAGTGGTAGCATTAGATGGATTAATATTAATGAGGAGGGAAAAGAAGTATTACAAATAATGGTTGAACCAGGAGAATGTTTTGGAGAATTACCTTTATTTGATGATGGGTTATTCGCTGCTACAAGTATAGCAAATAAAGACTCAGTAATTTTGCGATTGAATAAATTTACTTTTCACCAATTACTATCAGAAAATCCATCTATACATTTTTCATTTAGCAAAGTGCTAAGCGAAAGACTTCGGTTTAAATTTCTGATTGTAAGTGCATTAGCCAATCACAATCCCGAAAAAAGCATCTTGCATCTTTTTGAATATTTTAAACTGTCAAGAAAAAACATTTGCCCCAAATGCAATAAAGTAATGCTTACAAGACAGCAAATTGCAGACATGATTGGATTAAGAGTAGAAACGGTTATCAGAACAATTAGAATGATGCATCAAAATGGAGAGTTATTGGTTGACAAGGGTAAAGTATATTGTTGATTATGATTTGAATCATATCTTAAGACATACAAGTTTGGTTATTTTGAAATAAAAGCTGTATGTACCCCAAACTAATGATTTGGATTAGAATTTCCTTTCTTAATATAATGCTAGTTGCCATTATTGGATGTATCCTTAGGTATAAAATTGCTTTTTCCATACCATTTATCGATCAAAAACATTTATTACACGGACATTCACATTTTGCATTCTCTGGCTGGATTACACAAGTATTAATGGCCTTATTAATTAATCATTTATCTATTCAAAAAAAAGCTGATCAATTTTATAAATATAATTGGATGCTATATGCTAATTTAATATGTGCTTATGGCATGTTAGTTGGCTTTTCTATTCAGGGGTATGCTTTTTTTTCTATCTTTTTTTCTACTATATCCATTTTTGTATCTTGGGTTTTTGCTATTACTTATTGGAAGGATTTAAACCGACTTTCAGTTTCCAATATTTCCAGTTATTGGTTTAAAGTTGCATTATTATTCAATGCCATATCTTCTATTGGGGCATTTGCATTAGCATTTATGATGGCGAACAAAATAATACACCAGAACTGGTATTTATTATCTGTTTACTTTTTTCTTCATTTTCAGTACAATGGTTGGTTCTTTTTTGCATGCATGGGCCTATTGATGAATTTCATCATTGGGTATAATATAAATCCAAATTCGTTAAGAAAAATATTTTGGTTATTTACAGGAGCAAGTATACCAGCATATTTTTTATCAGCTCTTTGGCTAAATCTTTCTTCATGGATTTATGTTTTGGTAATAATAGCAGCAATCATTCAACTTATTGCTTGGTACTATATGATAAAAATACTTTACAAAATTAAAAAAGAGTTAATTTATAATACTACTATAGTTACAAAATACTTATTGGGACTTTCGGCTATTGCATTAAGTATAAAATTTATTCTGCAAGCTTGCTCCACCATTCCTTCATTGAGCGAATTGGCTTATGGATTCAGACCAATTGTAATAGGTTATCTACATTTAATTTTATTGGGAGTGATCACCTTATTTATTATTGGCTACATCATGAGCCAGAAAATAATTGCTGAAAACCAACTAATAGTTAGAGGTATAAGCATCTTTACTTTTAGCGTTGTTTTTAATGAAGCATTATTAATGATTCAAGGAGTAACAGCCATTACCTTTAATATAGTTCCGTTTATAAACGAACTATTATTAATTACTGCAGTAGGCTTGTTTGTTGGATTATTCTTTTTAAATCTTGGAATTCATCAACATAAACGATGAGTGGTTATTTTTTTTAAATGATTTACCTCTCGCTTCTTTTTAATTTAAATCTTATCAATTCAAAAGTTGAATAAATCAGCTTTGAAAATTTGCAACTCTCGCTGCTTAGAAATGCAATACCTTATTTCAAGGGGTTAGAAATATCGCATTTCTAAAAGGCTCGTTTTTGCAAAATTTTCAAAGCAATACTGTTTTAAATTTTAATGAATGATGATTGAATCAAATGCAAGAGTGAGCCTTTGATAAATGCATTAATTTAAGGAATCAGCAAATGAATAATTGCATTTATCAGCAGCGAACGATGGATTTGATTCAATCATTACTAAAATTGAAAATCAGCGAGTGTTGCAATTTTGCAAAGCGTCATTAACAGTATTTACAATTTTTGTTTGATGGATTCCCAATTCTTTTTCAAAGCATCAAAAGAAGTGTTTAATTCTTTAATCGTTTTAATGGCAATATCAGAAGGAGCGAGGTCTGCTTCTTCTAAATTGCTCATAAGAGTTTCATAAGAACCAGCTAAAGATCCAAAACTAGCAGTGCCTGATCCACCTCGTCTTCTGCCCGAAACGCCAATCATTGAATTAATTTGCTTTTTTGTTTCTTCATTAATCGTTGATTTTGAAACATAGCTGGTCATTTCATCCATGTATTTTTTTGCTTCTTTTGCCTTTTCGTAACACTCCATTGAATAGGAATGTTGTTGATCTAAATCTTTCGATGGCGTTTTTACTCTTGGATCCATTCTAATCACAAAAGGTTGAGTATATGTTTTACCATCTACTGTTAAACTAACTGTATAATTTCCTGGTTTTGCCCAAGGAGAACTTGGAGAGGGCGCTGTGTTTCCTTCAATAGCAGCAATGGGGTAGTTGGGAATAGTAGATAATGGTTCATAATGCATATCCCAGACAAATCTTTGTGCACCAGCACTAGAAGACAATATCTGTTGAGGACGAATCCAATACAATGGAATATTAACTGGTGGGATTGGATAGGGTTGATCATTGCTACTAAATTTTCTAACCAATGCTCCAGCAGCATCTTTGATCTCAAGACTGATTGGTCCACTTGCTTGCTTATTCAAATAGAAATCAAAAATGGCTCCATCAGGAGGGTTTTGTCCGCTAGGTTCTTCCTGTGGTAATGGTGTATCAGTATTCATATTCCACCTAACTCTTGTTGCAGTTTGTGGTTTAAATAATACAATCGAGCTATTGTTTTTTACTAGTTGACGCAATGGAGTAATATTGTCTAAAATCCAAAAAGATCTTCCATGTGTTCCAACAACAATGTCATCATCTTTAATCACTAAATCACGAATAGAAGTAGCTGGCATATTTAAACGGAGTGGTTGCCAATTCATACCATCATTCAGAGAAAAATAAACCATTCTTTCAGAGCCTGCAAATAATAAGCCCTTTGTTGTTGGATCTTCTTTAACTGAATTGATGGGGTCGGTTGGCAATCCATTTACAATTTCATTCCAAGTGGTTCCTCCATCAGTTGTTTTGTAAATATGCGGTTTCATATCATCGCAGCGAATTCTATTCACTGCTGCATAAGCGGTGTTTTCATCAAAATGGCTGGCTTCCATAATGGAGATTTTACTCCATTCTGTAATGGAAGGCGGAGTAACATTCTTCCAGGTTTTTCCTCCATCTTTTGTTAATTGTATTAATCCATCATCGGTTCCACACCAAATAATATTGACGTTTTTAGGAGAGGGGGCAATGGTATAAATAACGCCACGTCTTGGCATTTTTTTCATTTCTTCCGTTGTATATATGCCAACGCTTGCGGGTATATTGGAATAAGATTCTCTGGTTAAATCAGGGCTAATTACTTGCCATGATTTTCCTCCATTATTGGTTTTAAACAATACATTACCTGCATAAAATAAAGTAGTTGGATCAATTGGAGAAAACAATACTGGAGCTGTTCTTACAAATCGATATTTACCCGAAGTAACAAGTTCAGGTGAAATATGTTGAACTTGACCAGTGCGTTTATCATATCGTGTAATTTTTCCACCATAAATAATATTGGGATCAAGTGGGTCAGGAGCAACATATCCATATTCTTCTACACCAACAGGATGCCATTCTCTAAAAGTGATTTGTCCATCATTTCCCCTCGAAGAAATGCCAACAGATCCACTTTCTTGTTGCCCACCATATACATTATAAGGAAATGCATTGTCGGTGCTTACATGATAAAATTGTGCTGTTGGTTGATTGTACCAAGAAGAAAAACTTTCTCCACCATTCACTGTAATGATAGCGCCTTGGTCAGAAGCCATTAAAATGATTTTATTGTTATTGGGGTTAATCCAAATGCGATGGTAATCGTCTCCACCAGGAGCACCTCTAAAATCTTTCCATGTTTTTGCACCATCTGTAGATTTCCATACAACTACATTGGCAGTATAAACGATATCTTCATTTAAAGGGTCTGTTTTTACTTCTGCAAAATCAGATCCGCGTCCCCAATAACGATTATCGCTACTCATGTTTTTCCAGGTTTCACCTGCATCATCGCTTCTATAAATTCCTCCTTTATCTCCGGCATCAACAGTTGCATACATTCTATTTGAATTACTCGGAGCAATGCAAAATCCAATTCTTCCTAAACCTTGAGCTACAGTAGGGAGGCCAGTGACCAATTTTTTCCATGTATCACCGCCATCGGTTGATTTGTATAAACCACTTTCAGCACCGTTCCATGCTCCGTTTTCCCAGGGACCTTGTCGGCCTGCCCATAAATCGGCATAAATAATATTTGAATTATTAGGGTCGATGGTTACTTGAATGGCCCCTGTATTTTCATCTTTATACAAAACCCTTTCCCAGGTTTTTCCTCCGTTTGAAGTTCTGTAAACACCTCTTTCTGTATTCGGACCATAGGGATGACCCAGTACTGCAGCAAAAACTTTGTTCTCATTTTTAGGGTCGATGGCAATTCCTCCAATTTGTTGACCATCTTTTAATCCAATATTTTCCCATGTTTTACCAGCATCAGTTGACTTATACATACCATCGCCAACCGATAAATCGGGGCGTTGAATTCCTTCTCCAGACGCCACATAAATGGTATTTGGGTTAGAAGGGGCAACCGCCAGATCTCCAATGGATCCAGTAGGTTGATCATCAAAAATAGGTTTCCAGGTTCTTCCAAAATCGGTGGTTTTCCAAACACCGCCATTATTTACACCTATATAAAATACATTGGGTTGGTTGGGAATTCCAACAGCTCCAACAGTTCTGCCGCCTCTGTGTGGGCCGATCATTCGCCATTTCATGGCTTTTAAATAGCTAGGGTCTACCTGAGCAGAAGCTATAAGCGTTAATAAGGCAAAACTGAATGAAAGGATTGCACGGTTAATTGATTGCATGAGCTGATTGTTTAGTAATCGAAAATTACAACAAAAAGCCTTAATTGATCAATAACTCGATTTGTACGATATAATTAAATAAGGGTTACTTTTTTGGAAAAATGGGCTGTTTTGATCCTCGGCGATCTATACCATTAGGAGTTTCAAAAAAGGATTTATTCTTTATTTGATTGATTTGCTTTTGTTGGTTAGCAACTTTATTTTCCAGCACCTGAATTTTTTGGGTATTGGTGCTATCAGATTTTACCTGAGCAAAATTGTTAGTAGTAAATAAGAGGGTAGCAAGAATATAACTACTTAATAGAAGGGCAATCTTTTTCATCTGGCAATTATTGAGTAATTTCTAAAAGCAAAGGTAATATGAGTGGATTAAATTGTCAAATAAACTATTTAACATAATATTAATTATAGGATAATTGTATTGTAGATTTTAGATCTGAATAAAGGCTAATATCCTGATAATCATTATATTCATACTATAATATAAACGAATCAATCTCATGAAAAGTATTCCTCGTAGACAGTTTATTCAACAAGGCACTGCAGCAAGTTTAGCTTTTGGTGCATCGCTGAGCAATTTAAAATTATTTGCGGCCGAGCAAACTAATATGGTTAGAATTGGAATTATTGGTGTTGGATTACGCGGCCAGAATCATCTGGAAATGATGTTAAATCGTGCCGATGTTCAGGTAATTGCCATGGCTGATCCTAACCCAATTATGATGTCTGTAGCGCAACAAATCATCACCAAATCTGGTAAAAAAGCCGCTGTAGAATATGGTAAAGGAAACCTCGATTATAAGAATTTATTACAAAGAACCGATATAGATGCAGTAATTATTGCAACACCCTGGGAATGGCATGTTCCTCAAGCCATCGATGCTTTAAATGCAGGCAAAATTCCTGGTGTGGAAGTCTGTGGTGCCATCAAGCTTCAGGACTGCTGGGATATCGTAAATGCTTCTGAAAAGACCAAGATTCCTGTAATGGTACTTGAAAATGTATGTTATCGCAGAGATATCATGGCTGTATATAATATGGTCCGAAAAGGCCTTTTTGGGGAAATTTTACATCTGCAAGGCGGTTACCAGCACGATTTGAGGGGTGTTAAATTCAATGATGGTATAACTCCTTACAATTCTGGAGTTGAGTTTGGTGAGAAAGGTTTTAGCGAAGCTCAATGGCGTACCAATCACTCCGTTAATCGCAATGGAGACCTTTATCCTACCCATGGTTTAGGGCCTGTAGCAATGATGATCGATATCAATAGAGGTAATCGACTTACCCGTTTATCATCGGTTGCTACTAAAGCAAAAGGTTTACATAAATATGTAGTTAACCATCCTAAAGGTGGTGAAAATCACCCAAATGCGAAAGTAAATTTCAAATTAGGAGATATCGTTACTACCCAAATTCAGACCCATAATGGTGAAACTATTTTGTTGACACATGATACCAATTCACCTCGTCCATACAATATTGGGTTCCGCGTTCAGGGCACTGAGGGTTTATGGCAGGATAGTAAAACCGGCGCTTTTAATGCTGGTATGTTGTATATAGAGGAAAAATCGGAAAAATCGCATCAATGGGAAAATCCGGAGAAATGGCTAAAGGAATACGACCATCCTCTTTGGAAGAAATATGAAAATGCAGCGGTTGGTGCAGGACATGGCGGGATGGATTTCTTCGTAGACAATGCATTTATTGAGTGCATCAAGCGTAAGATCAATTTCCCCTTGGATGTATATGATCTTGCCACCTGGTATGCGATTACACCGCTGAGCGAAAAATCAATTGCAGAAAATGGACAGGTTCAAACCATTCCAGATTTCACTCGTGGAAAATGGCAAACCAAGAAAGCCGACTTTGTAATGGGCGAATATTAATTAGTGAATGGCTTCCTGAATTAATTGCAATAATCGATCTTGATTGAGTGCCCTGACCAGATTATGGTCGGGGTATTTTTTGCCATAATACACATCGTTTTGCAAATAATCTGTAACAAAACGCAATGATTGCATATAAATTAATATCTCGCCACTTAAGTAAAAATGGTCCAGTTCAAATGGCGTAATGGAATCTTTGATGGTTCCTATATAACCATCGTAAATGGCGCTGAGAATTTCTTTTCTTACTTCAATTTTATCGAGCTCTTTTTCTTCTTCCGAAACAGGGGAAATATAGGTTCTAAGCATATCTCCTATATCACTGAATAAATATCCCGGCATAACTGTATCTAAATCGATTACACAGAGCCCCCTCCCTTTTGAATCAAACAAAATATTGCTGATTTTGGTATCGTGATGCATCACTCTTTTATACGCGTCCGGATTTGATATATATTCTTTGAATTGTTGAACGATCGAAACATTGTTTTTCAAAGATTTGATAAGCGTTTTACAATTGCTAAGCCGATCGGTATTATTGTTTTGTATGGCTTTTTCAAATTGTTGATAGCGCAGATCCAATTGATGAAAATTGGGTAAACTAATATACAGTTGATCAATGGGAAAATGTATTAATTCCTTCGTAAAACTGGCAAACTGGGCTGCAGCTTCCCTGGCTTGAAAAGGAGTATCAACAACAGTAAAAGTAATAGTATTAGGAATAAAAATAAATGCACGAAATGCCAATTCATTGTCAATGATCAATCGCTGATTATTTTTATTGGCAACTGGTATTGTAAATAAATAATCGGGTGCATGTTGTTGCAGATATTGTGCAATCATTCCAATATTGTCATCAATCCATTCAGGATGACGAAACACCTGGGTGTTGATGCGTTGCAAAATAAATTCACCCTGATCAGCCTTGATTTTCCATGTATGATTGATCAATCCACTTGTTAAGGAACTAAAACCAACATTGGTCCAACCAAATGCGTTAAAAATAGTATCGAGTTGATTTGTAATCACCCTTTCAAAATACGAATTATCGACAAGGAAATAAGTATCTTAGTCAACTTAATTGATAAACTTTTATATCTCCCATTTAATAATAATCAATCATGCTAGCTAGAAGACAATTTTTACAACTAAGTTCTTTCGGGTTAAGTGCAATTGGCTTATCTGCGTTTAAAGGAAAATCAGCCGTTCAAAAGCCAATCGTTATTTCAACCTGGGATGCCGGAATACGCGCTAATAAAGCAGCCTGGCAAGTTTTAAGAAATAATGGAAGGGCCCTAGATGCAGTAGAGCAAGGGGTAATGGTAACGGAGAATGAAAGAAACTGCTGTGTTGGTTTAGGGGCCAATCCAGATAGAGATGGTTATGTTACCCTTGATGCTTGTATTATGGATGAATTTGCCAACTGTGGTAGTGTAGCATTTTTAGAAAGAATAAAACATCCGATTCAAGTAGCCAGAAAAGTAATGGAAAATACGCCACATGTTTTTTTAGTAGGCTCTGGTGCGCAACAGTTTGCACTCTCGCAAGGCTTTGTTTTAGAAAAAGAAGGATTGTCTGAAGATGCAAAAAAGGAATATGAAAAATGGTTAAAAAAATCGGAATACAAACCTCAAATTAATATCGAAAAAAATCAACAAGCATTCGTGCCAAGTCGATTGTCTGATGGTTCATTTAATCATGATACTATTGGAATGATCGCAATGGATGCAGCTGGAAATTTAAGCGGAAGTTGCACTACCAGTGGCATGGGATTTAAAATGCGAGGACGAGTAGGCGACTCCCCTATTATTGGTGCCGGATTATTTGTAGACAATGAAGTAGGTGCTGCTGTTGCAACAGGCCAAGGAGAAGATATTATTAGAGTGGGTGGATCACATGCAGTCATTGAATTAATGCGTCAAGGTGTTGCTCCGGAAATAGCTTGCAAAAAAGTGATAGAACGTTTGTATAAAATAAAAGGTGCTAAGGCTAAAGACATTCAAGCGGCTATTATAGCAATCAATAAAAATGGTGAATATGGTTCTTTCTGTTTACAGAAAGGATTTAATTATGCAGTATGCACTGGCGACAATAACAATCAATTAATGGATGGTAAATATTTAATTTAAGATGAGTCATCATATATTACTCGAAATCTGTGTATTCAATGTGGCCACAGCAATTGCAGCTAGTAATGCCGGTGCAGATCGCATTGAGTTATGTGAAAATTATGCCAATGGAGGAACGACCCCTTCTTATGGTTATTTAAAAACGATCAGAGAAAAAATAGCAATTCCTGTTTTCCCGATGATCCGTCCTAGAGGTGGCGATTATTTTCATACTGCCGATGAAATATCCATCATTAAAAAAGATGTTTTGTTGTGTAAAGAATTGGGATTTGATGGAGTCGTTTTTGGATTGCTGAATCAAGATGGAACAGTTGATAAAGACAATACAGCTCGTTTGGTAGAAGCAGCCTATCCGCTAGAAGTAACTTTTCATCGTGCATTCGATCGATGTAAAGATCCATTAGAAGCTTTGGAAATTTTGATAGAAGCTGGATGCACCAGAGTTTTAACATCTGGCCAGGAACCAAAACTTACAGAAGGGCTCAATTTAGTAAAACAATTGGTTGACCAGGCCAATGATCGAATCATCATTTTGCCTGGCAGTGGTTTGAATTGTTCCAATGTAAAACATATCATCGATTCAACAGGTGTTTCAGAAGTGCATACTTCTGCAAGAATTAGAGTGGCATCTTCTACCCTTTTCAGAAACGAAAAAATGCCTGAAGATTTTGATATTGATTTTGTAGATGTCGAAGAAATTATACGACTCAATCAATTCATCAAGACCCATTAATAGAGTAACCTTACTTTAATAGTATGTTTTACTTCACGCAACAATGCCAATGCCTGAGTAGATAATTTTTTGTCTACATCTAAAACAACATAGCCAATGTCTTCATTGGTTTTTAAATATTGCCCAACGATATTGATATTATTTTTCGACAAAACCGTATTGATGGCACTCAACACTCCCGGAACATTATGGTGTGTATGTAATAAACGATGTGCTCCATCAATTGGAGGTAAACCAATTGCAGGAACTGAATGAGAACCATTGGTGATGCCTCTTTCGAGGTATTGAAATAATTTAATACTCACATCTTCGCCAATATTTTGTTGTGCTTCTTCTGTTGAACCTCCAATATGTGGAGTTAGAATAACATTTTTTAATCCCTGCAAAGGAGTTTCAAAACGGTCCCCATTTTTTTCTGGTTCTACAGGAAAAACATCAATTGCTGCACCGCTTAATTGATCTTCTGATAAAGCATTGGCCAATGCTTTTAAATCTACCACTTCACCCCTAGCATAATTGATCAATATAGCACCTTGTTTCATTTGCTTGATCGTGTTCTTATTGATCATGTTTTTTGTTTGTGCGGTTTCTGGCACATGCAATGAAACAATATCTGAAAGTCCTAATAACTCTTTCATGTTTTTTGCAGAGTGGGCATTGCCTAATGGCAGTTTGGTTTCAGTATCATAAAACAACACTTTCATGCCCAGTGATTCTGCCAGCACACTTACCTGCGATCCAATATTTCCATATCCAATTAAACCCAAAGTTTTTCCTCTTAGTTCAAAGCTTCCTTTTGCTTCTTTCAACCAGATACCATCATGGGCAGCTTTGTTTTTATCAATAATTCTTCTGATGAGCATAATGCTAGAACCAATCACTAATTCAGCAACACTTCTGGTATTACTATATGGTGCATTGAATACTACTACTCCTGCTTTGGTAGCAGCTTTTAAATCAACCTGATTTACCCCAATACAAAAACAGCCGATAGCTTGTAATTTGGTAGCAGCTTCCAATACTTTTTTAGTGATCATGGTTTTAGAACGTATTCCAATTAAATGGACGTCTTTTACTGCTTTGATCAATTCATCTTCGCTTAATGCACCACTTAATTTTTTAATATTCGTATAGCCATTCTGTTTGAATTGTTGAACTGCCCTATCACTGATATTTTCTAAAAAAAGTATATTGATTCTTTCTTTTGGATAACTGGTTGTTTTTACTGCTGCGCTCATGTTTGCAAAATAAATGTTTATTGTTTTCACACCAACTGCATAGTTTTCCACTTTGCGTGGCTAAAGTACATTGTACAGTTATATTTGTGTTTTCGTACCAATGTAATCCTAATGCTCAGAAAGATGATTATTCCAGTGCTTTCTTTTTTAATAATGGCTTGTAGTGGATCAGACAAGTCTAAAATGCAAAAAGAGCAGGCTTCTTTTTCTCCAATCAACGATTTTTCGCCTATTTCAACCAAATCAAAAGAATATTATGCCAGTTTGATTGAGCCACTTTACCAAAAGCAATTGGTTGCTACGGGGTTTAATGGAGCCATTATCATGGCCAAAAATGGAGAAATTGTATTTGAAGATTACCGTGGGCTGATCAATTTTAAAACCAAGGAGCCGATCACTTCTAGTTCTACCTTTCATATAGCTTCTGTATCCAAAACTTTTACAGCTATGACCATCCTTCGATTAATGGAAGATGGAAGATTAGATATAGAAGAATCTGTAGCTAAATACCTCAATGGCTTTCCTTATGAGACCATTACTATCAAAAATTTATTGTCTCATAGAAGCGGTCTGCCAAAATATGATCATTTTATGGCTGGAACGAGGTCATATGTGAGTAGAAAAAAGAACAAAAGAGGCAAATGGGTGAAATATACAGTCTATGTAAAAGATCCGATTTCGGTGACAGGAATGAGCACTAACTACGATGTGCTGCGTTATTTAGTTGAATTAAAGCCTGCTTTAGAAGCTACTCCTAACCGTAGATATAGTTATTGCAATACCAATTATGCTTTATTGGCGCTAATCATCGAAAAAATAACGGGTCAAACCTACCCTCAATACATGAAAGACAGTGTTTTTACCCCCTTGGGTATGAAAGACAGTTATGTATTTAGCTTAAAAGATACGGCTAATTATATCCCTTCCTATAACTACAATAAATCTCCTTTTCCTTTGGAGAAATTGGATTGTGTTTATGGAGATAAGAACATTTACAGCACTGTAAGAGACTTGTTACAATGGGATCGGGCATTGTATCAGGGTACTTATGTAAACCAATCTACCTTGGATATGTCCTATGAGCCTTTGAGTAATGAAACCAGGGGTACCAAAAACTATGGATTAGGCTGGCATTTATATATAAAGCCCCCCGACCCTACTATTGTTTACCACAATGGCTGGTGGCATGGAAATAATGCAGTATTTAAAAGATTGATCAATGATACGGCTACCGTTATCATTTTAGGAAACAAGTTTAATAGAAATATTTGGTCTGCAGGTAAAATGAGTTCGGTTTTCACCGGAAGAGCCGATACTGCTTCCCTAGATCAATAATAAATTGACTGTTAATACGTTTTTAACAAGCAAATAGGTTTTAACCCTATTTTTGCCAACTTGAACCAAATAAATATCAGACACAATTGCTTATGAACAATCTACTGTTTTATGCCGTTCCGGCGATGGGAGTTATAGGACTCCTTTACACGTTAATCAAATTTAACTGGGTTTCTAAACAAGATGCTGGTAACGCCAGAATGAAAGAAATCAGTACTTACATTGCTGAAGGCGCAATGGCCTTCTTAAAGGCAGAATGGAAAATCCTAGCCTACTTTGTAGCCATCGTTGCTTTATTATTAGGATTTATGGCAAAGAGCAATCCAGAAAGTCACTGGAGTATTGCTATTGCTTTTGTAATTGGCGCTGTATTTAGTGCAACTGCTGGTTATATTGGAATGAAAGTGGCTACTAAAGCCAATGTTAGAACTGCAGAAGCAGCAAGAACCAGTTTAAGTAAAGCCTTGAATGTTTCATTCACTGGTGGAGCTGTAATGGGCTTGGGTGTATCTGGCTTAGCTGTATTAGGCTTAGGTGGTTTGTTTTTAATATTGAAGCATTTCTTCTCTCCTGATGGAGATGCTGAAGGAATGTTGCGTACTATAGAAGTATTAACCGGCTTTTCATTAGGTGCTGAAAGTATTGCCTTATTTGCCCGTGTGGGTGGTGGTATTTATACTAAGGCTGCCGATGTAGGTGCCGATTTAGTAGGTAAAGTAGAAGCAGGAATTCCTGAAGATGATCCTCGTAACCCTGCTACAATTGCCGATAATGTAGGCGATAATGTGGGTGATGTTGCTGGAATGGGTGCCGATTTATTTGGTTCTTATGTAGCAACAGTATTAGCAACAATGGTATTAGGACAAGAAACCAAATCTGTAGATGCATTTGGTGGATTAGCTCCTATCTTATTACCAATGATCATTGCAGGTGTAGGTATCATTTTATCGATCATCGGAACATTGTTTGTAAAAGTGAGTGATTCAGTAGGTGCAAGTACACATGCTGTTCAACGTGCTTTGAACATGGGTAACTGGGGATCAATGGTGTTAACTGCTATTGCTTCTTATTTTATTGTAAACTATATTTTACCAGAAACCATGAATTTGCGTGGCTTGGAATTCTCTCGTAATGGAGTGATGGGAGCTATTGCAGTGGGTTTATTGGTAGGTGCTTTAATGAGTATCATTACAGAATATTATACTGCAATGGGCAAGCGTCCTGTAATGAGTATTATTCGTCAATCTGCAACAGGTCATGCTACTAATATTATTGGAGGATTAGCAGTTGGTATGGAAAGTACTTTCTTACCAATCTTGGTATTGGCTGGTGGAATTTATGGTTCTTATGCTTGTGCTGGATTATATGGTGTAGCAATTGCTGCTGCAGGTATGATGGCCACCACTGCTATGCAATTAGCCATTGATGCATTTGGTCCAATCGCAGATAATGCGGGTGGAATTGCAGAAATGAGTGAATTACCAAGTGATGTTCGCGAAAAAACAGATATTCTAGATGCAGTAGGTAACACTACGGCTGCTAGCGGAAAAGGATTTGCAATTGCTTCTGCTGCACTTACAGCGTTGGCTTTATTTGCTGCGTTCGTTGGAGTAGCAATGCCAGATAATCAACACATTGATATTTACAAAGCCGATGTATTGGCTTCATTGTTTATAGGTGGAATGATTCCATTCATCTTCTCTTCATTGGCAATCAGAGCCGTGGGTGAAGCTGCCATGGCAATGGTGGAAGAAGTGCGTAGACAGTTCAGAACTATTCCTGGAATTATGGAAGGTACTGGTAAACCAGAATATGATAAATGTGTGGCTATTTCAACTGAAGCTTCTTTAAAGAAAATGATGTTGCCTGGTGCTATCACTATTGTTTCACCATTGTTGATTGGTTTCTTATTAGGACCAGAAGCATTGGGAGGATTTTTAGCTGGTGCAACAGTGAGTGGTGTTTTAATGGGAATATTCCAAAACAATGCAGGTGGTGCATGGGATAATGCTAAGAAATCTTTTGAGAAAGGTGTTGAAATTAACGGTGAAATGTATTTCAAAAAATCAGAGCCACATAAGGCTTCTGTAACGGGTGATACAGTAGGTGATCCATTTAAAGATACATCTGGTCCATCTATGAATATCTTGATCAAATTGATGTCGATCGTATCATTGGTTATTGCTCCTACTTTGGCAACAATGCACCCTACAAAAGGAGCTGCTGTTACCGAGAAGAAAGTAGAAGTTACCATCAAACAAACCAGCTCTGACAGTGCTGCAACTGTTACAATTGATGCTAATGGCGATAAATTGAAAGGGTTGATCGAAGCCTTGAAAAAAGATGGTTTAGCAAAAGGTGATGATTTTAAATTAGAAATCAATAATGGTAAGATCACCATCAACGGAACTGAATTAACAGCAGATGTTGCAAGTAAATATGCAATGTATATTGATGGAAAAGAAGGCGTTAAAATTGCCATCAATGAAACTGAAAAGAAACAGTAAGTAGTAAAACTACCTATACAAAAAAATACCCCACCAATTGGCGGGGTATTTTTTTTAGCAAGCAATCGAAAAAAATATTACCATTTATCTACTTCTTCAGTAGCGGTTGGATTAATTACTGGTTCGTCTTCTACTTTTGGTGTAACTACTGGTGCAATTGATTCAGGAGCGGCATCTTGTATCATATCAACAACCGGAGCTTCCTGTTTTGGAGCAGTAGCTTCTCCTCCATTTTCGTCTTCGCTGTATTCGTGATTGAATGCATCAAAATCGAAATCGGGCATCAACTCTGTTTTTACATAATCAATGGCTTCTACCATTGCTTTGATAAACTTGTTAAAATCTTCTTTATACAAAAAGATTTTATGGCGGTCGTAGCCATTGTTGTCGAAACGCTTACGGCTCTCTGTGATAGTGAGAAAATAATCATTGCCACGTGTTGCTCTCACATCAAAAAAATAGGTTCTTCTTTTTCCTGCACGGATTCTGGTGCTGTACACACTCTCCATTTTCTTTTCGTTGTTCTCGTACTCCACTATTGATTGTTTTGGTTAAAGCTTTGTTAAGTGATTTACAAATATAGGGAAGTTGACGAATTGACCAAGTTTTCAGCTTTCTGCTTCTTCGGTAAGCTGTAAACGGTATAATTCAGCATAATATCCATTGGTTGCCATCAATTGGTCATGTGTTCCCATTTCGGCAACGCATCCATCCTCAAAAACCACGATTTTATCAAAATGAAAGCCAGAAAAGATTCGATGGGTGATGATAATGGCCGTTTTGTCTTGTAAATAGCCATATAAATGGCCAATGATTTCTTTTTCCGTTTTGGCATCTACAGCACTAAGGCAATCGTCAAAAACAATGATCTCAGGCTCTTTAATTAAAGCTCGGGCAATGGAAATTCTCTGCTTCTGTCCTCCACTTAAGGTCACTCCTCTTTCGCCGATCATTGTTTCATATTGTTGATCAAAGCCCATGATGTCTCCATCTACATTCGCAAACTGAGCCGCTTCTTTTACTTTTTCGAAAGGAGTATTAGGATTTACACCAAAACGAATATTATTACTCACCGTATCACTGAATAAAAACACGTCTTGCTGTACATAACTAATTTGTCTCCGTAATTCATTCAATGGAATTTCATTCAAAGGTCTTCCACCTATTTTAATAGTTCCGTTATCTGGTTCGTAAAAACGAAGCAATAATTGTGCAAGGGTAGTTTTACCACTTCCGGTTTTACCTAAAACCAATACTTTGTCTCCTACCTGAATTTCAATATTTAACTGTTGAATGGCTTTGATACCGGTATCAGGATAGGTGAAATTGACATTTTCAAAATGGATGGATCCTCCTAGATTGCCGCTGTATTTTATTGTAGAAGGATTAGTGATCGCAGGTTTCACATCCAAGAATTCATTCAATCTTTTTTGCGAAGCTGCTGCTCGTTGAATCATACTGGCCGTCCATCCTATAGCACTTACCGGAAAAGTTAGCATGTTAATATAGATCACAAACTCTACAATCATCCCCACTTTTGTTGGATCCTCAATTGCTTGTAAACCCCCTATAAAAATGGTTGCCAATGTACTGATGCCAATCATCAATGCCATGCTCGGAAAATACACTGCTTCTACTTTTGCTAACCCAACTGCATTTTTTTTATAGGCTTCACTATTTTTTTCGAAGAAGCCCAACATGGCTTTTTCCTGAACAAATGATTTAATCACGCGAATACCTGAATATGATTCTTGTGCATTTGTAGTTAGATCAGATAAATTGCTTTGAATGATTTCACTTTTTTTATTGATAATACTATTGACAATATATATGGTGATCGCTAAAATGGGCAATGGAGCTAATACAATCAAAGTTAGGTGCACGTCTTTGCTCAACATATTCACGATGCAAAAACCAATCAATGTAATGAGGTTGATCAAATACATGACTGCCGGACCAGTGTACATTCTTACCCTACTTACATCTTCCGCCATTCGATTCATTAAATCACCTGTGCTATGTGTTTTGTAAAAGGCTGTATCCAATTGCTGATAATGTTGGTAGATCTCGTTTTTTTGATCAAACTCAATATGTCTGCTCATCACAATAATAGTCTGACGCATGAAAAACATCAATACTCCTCTAATTACAGCAATCAATAAAATACTTAAACTGCAAATAGCCACTAACCATCCGAAACTGAATGTAAATTGATTGATGATACCAATGAACCAATTTACAATTGAATCATGGGCATTGTAGATTCCTGTTGGTTTTGCACCAGGCAATTTTTGTTGCACTAAACTGATAACATAGCCAGTTATCTGAGGTGCCAGCACAGCAAAATAGTTGGAAGCAATAACAAAAAACATCCCAATGAAAAATCGCTTACGGTATTTCCAGAAATAGTGATTAAGAGATGCTAAGTGTTTCAAATTGGGTTATTAGGGTGCAAATATAAGACTTTGTATAGATGATATTTGAATTGCCTAATTCATATGTAATGCACTATCAATGGCATTTTTGATAAGGTCAGGATTAGACCAGGGAACAAAATGATTCATGTCTTCTTTAATCACGAATGTTAATTTGCTTGAACTGGTTAACATCTTTTTTGCAAAGCTTGCATTCGCAGGGTTGACCAATACATCTTTATTGCCCTGAATAATAGTTACAGGTTGAGTGATGTTTTTCCAATAGGGAAGCATTTTTATAAGCTCGGGCTTTAAGTATAGCAGTTCAATATTCGATGCCCTGAACGATTTAGGAATAATCAATTTTATTGGAGTGAAATTCATGGGAACCCTAAACCATTTTTCATTGGGTTCAAGGGCTGGGTCAATAGCACCTGCTACTATTATTAAATGATCAATCAATGATGGATAATCCATGGCCATTTTTGCAATTAATGGGCCACCCAAAGAATGACCAATTAAAATCAATTTCTTTCCTTGCTTTTTAAAATGCTGAACAATCGGGAGCAAATTTTCTGATTGCTTTTCTAGGCTTTTTTCTCCTTCGCCTAATTCGGAATAGCCAAATCCATTTCTATCAACGGATACTATTTGAACTTTTTTTAGTAAGTCAGTATCTTTCATGAAGTCTACAAAAGCAGACCAACTGCCTGGTGAACCGTGTACAAAAAACGCAGTTGGTAAACTATCATTTCCGATAACTGCATAATTCATTATTCTTCCATTCACTTTTATTTGATGTTGAACAGGTTTTTGAGCAAAATTGGCAAATGAGCTGTCAAGTTCTTTTTGAGATAGTCGAAATGAAAAGCAGGATGAAAAAAAATAGGAAATGGTCAGTAAAAAAAAATATACGATCAATAATGTTTTGGTGATCGTGAATGCCTTTTTTTGAATTCTTTTGAAGTTCATCAATGGCAATTTACAAGAAAAACAAGCAATTGCCTTCGGCGTTCCATTCGGATTGCCTTCGGCATCCAATGGGATTAGCTTCGCTGATCCTTTCGGATTGCCTTCGGCTTTCCCTTATTGGGGGGTGCTTAAAGAATTCAAAGCTGGATCTTCGATCCATTTTTTTATCCCCTCAATCTCTTGCGAATAAATTCGCATCGCTTTCGGGCATAAAAAAACCCGCAAATGCGGGCTTTGAATTCTTTAGCGGAGAGCGAGGGATTCGAACCCCCGGACCTGTAACAGTCAACAGTTTTCAAGACTGCCGCAATCGACCACTCTGCCAGCTCTCCGCGGCAAAAGTAAGGGTTGGGGGTTTTTTATCCAAAACTTTTTAAAATACATTAAAAACCCTTGATTTTATTGAGTTTTCATTGAATTTATTGTAAAGGCTTTCCCTGCTCCAACAAAGCAATCTGGTTGGCTATATTTTTTTTATTGGCTTCGTCTGGTGCCTGAGCCAATGCCAATTTCGCATGTTCCAAAGCTTTGGCAGTGTTACCCATAGCAGCATATCCACGCATCATTCCACCATTCGTAGGCCATGCACCTTTGTTTTTGGTGTAATTTTTTTCAAATACAGCCATTGCTTCAACTTTCTTTCCTTCTGTTAATAATCTTCGGCCATATTGATGCAATTCAAAAATTCCAGCAACATCAATTGCATTCTCCATTATTTTTTTAGCATCTGCTTGTTTACCCAGTTTCTCTAATAAACCAGCTTTAATAGACAATACATTAAAACTATTTACACCGCCAAATGTTGGGGAAGATGCAGAATTGATCCAATTCAAAGCCTGATCATAATTCACCTGATTCGATAAACACCATTGCGCAGCAGCTTCTAAACTTGGAGGATCAAATCCTAATGCGCCACTCATTTGTGCTTGGATGGAAGCCAAAGTAGTTTGCTTAATATCAACCTCGATGGTGAAAGGAATTCTCCATCGTTCCCAAGACATGGCAATATCAACACTATTGTTTTTTTGATTGCTAAATGAATATTCTAATAGTTCGGTTGATTGTGGTTGATTCTTTTGTTGAATTGTTTTTACACGCAAAACATCTAATTGATCATTGTAAAAATAGGAACCCCAACCTTGGTTGTTTTTATTAAAAATGAGAACACATGAATCGGAATAGAGTGCAATAAAAAATCCATATTTTCCTGCAGATAATTTTTTGCCATTAACCATTACATCTGTAGAAAATTGAATGGTCGTATTTTCATCCGCACCAGCTCGCCATGGAGATTTAACGTCAGATCCAAAACCCAATACTGTAAACCCAAAAGGTGCAATATCTGTTCCCCAAATTTTACCTTCCCTACCCTTTACACCAGGAGCATTCCAAGTAATATTGATTTCGGTAGTACCTAGTCTCCTGCCAACCGAGGAAGATAAATTAGTAGCTGATGGAATTTTAATGGCTTGTGCTTGAACGAATAAGCCGATTAAAGTCAGCATTAAAGCAACTGATGAACGATATAGAGTTTGCATAAAAATAATTTACCAACAAGGTAAAAAATCAACTAGCAATACAAAGTCTTTTTGGATGAACGGAAAGAATCAGACAGATACCTTCATTACAATCTTTTTAATGGAACCTGTTCCAATCATTGGTGCATGAACATCGTTTGGAAAGTATATACCAAATTGCCCCTTATGTAATTGAAAATACATATCAGGTGCATCCTTGAAAAAAAGCACATCTTTTTCAGCACTATAATCCCCTTTTGGAGAATGGCAAGTATTCCTAGGCTTCCAACCTACTGTTTCAGAGCCTTCCAAAATGATTTGAATATCAATATTTGCGTTATGACATTCAAATGCATCAATTGATATTTCTTTTGCAACCAATTGATCATGAATCACAATGATTCTTAATGTTTCATCGATGGTAATTTCGCCAGGATTTAAAGTATCCAGGTCATTGGATTCTATAAATGCTACTGCTTTTTGAAAAACTGGATGTATATGTACGTATTTCTGTAATTGGCTTAGTTGGTCGATGATCATTGATTGATATTTTTTGGTTGCTATTTTTTAAATTGAATGATTTTGTCAATGACGAATTTACGAGAAGCTTCACCATTGATCAATTTGTATTGAACTTGTTTAATTGTATCTGATGGATTGCTATTGGGTTCACTTGAATGATAAACAGGGTATCTGCGCAATAGTCTTCCTTCTCCTATTGTAAATTCATCATGCCCCATATATCCAATGGCCGCTTTTTTATTATCAGTAATAGCTGGCATATAAATTCTACTCATTGATTTTCCATTATTGCAAGAATATCCAATAACATCTCCATAGCTACCACTTCCTGCAGAATTGGTATACACCAATACTTCAGGGAACCCATCCCCATTGATATCTCCAATTTCTGCATTGGTGATAGATCCATCAATGGAATCAATTAAAGGATCATTGATAATGCTCATACCATTTGAAAGGATTGTTAATTCTTGTATTGATCCGTCTCCAGTTGAGGTAACGGTAAAACTATATTTTCCAAATGCTAATTTTTTTGAAAAATGCATAGGGATTGTTGTAGTACTGTCATTCATTTGAACTGATTCTAATGTAGTATCGGAAACAGTAATCGTTTTTGCTTTTTTTTCTGAACTGATATTGCATGAAAAACAAGCAATTAAAAAGGCAAAAAGAAGACATCTTTTCATAGTTAATAGTATGATTGTTTGGAAATAACATTTCAATTTCCCCCCATGAAATGTTTTCTAATTAATTTTTACACTTCAATTTCAAATTTACCATTAATGCACATGATAAGTATGGAATATACTGTTTAATGTAATTAAAAATACAGGCAAAAAGAATCAACATTCCCCTTGATTCTTGTAAAAAACTCACTTTTTTAAACTTTTTTTAATTCGTTTTGTTCAATTTTTTGTAACGCTTGCTTAAACAAAATGTTTAAATAAGTAATTACTTCAACCTCAAATTTTTAAACATGTATCAAAATTTTCTGTCAGCACTCCCCCTTGCTAACAACAATTATGTAGCATTTACCTTCTTTGTAGGTACGATGGCCATGATGGCCGCCGCTGTTTTCTTCTTTTTTGAATTATCTAATGTCGATCAAAAATGGAGAACATCTATTTTAGTTTCTGGTTTGATTACTTTCATTGCCGCAGTTCACTATTATTACATGCGTGGCTACAATTTAGAAACTGGCGAATCTCCAGTATTCTTTCGTTATGTAGATTGGATTTTAACTGTTCCTTTGATGTGCGTTGAATTTTATTTGATCACCAAAAAAGCTGGAGCTAAAGTTGCTTTGTTGTGGAAATTGATTTTCGCATCATTGGTAATGTTAGTTACAGGTTATATCGGTGAAGCTATTTATGGTAATGAAACCCAAAGCTGGATATGGGGTTTGATTAGTGGTATAGCTTATTTCTACATTGTATATCTAGTATGGTTTGGTGAAGTAGCAACACTTGCTACAAATGCTGGACCTGCTGTTGCAAAAGCAGTAAGAACATTGGGATGGTTTGTACTAGTTGGTTGGGCAATTTATCCAGTAGGATATATCGCAGGAACTGCTGGTGGATTATTTGGAGTAAGAGTTTTTGAAGGATTGTCTATGGATATTGTTTACAATATCGGAGATGCCATCAATAAAATTGGATTTGGTTTAGTTATTTATGCATTAGCTCAGTCTGATAAGGCAAAAGCTTAATTGAAATAAAGGGAGTGCATTTACTTTGCACTCCCTTTTATTATTAATCTAATTTACAGAATTGCATGATAAGAATTTGCTTACTAATAGCGGGGTTCCTATTGTTAATTACACAACAATATATCTACTCATTCAATATCAATTTGCAATTTGTTTTTTTTATTGTAGGTATTTTATTATTAGGTGTACCGCATGGCGCAGCAGATCTTTTAGTCGCTAATCAAAATGCAGAAAGCAACATGCAATCATTTTCAAAATTTCGATTTTTAGGGATTTATCTAGGTAGATTATTTTTATTTGCAGCTGTGCTTTGGTTCTTTCCCGTATTAGGAAATATTCTTTTCATATTTTTTGCCGCTTATCATTTTGGAGAAACGGATCTGTATCAGTTCAAAACAGATACTTTCTTAGGTAAAATATTTATTATCAGTTATGGGCTTTTAATACTTTCTGTTATTCTATTACATCATTTTGAAGATGTAATGCCCATTTACTTGCAATTTGAATCAGGCAAAAAAAATGCATCCCTCATTAATTGGATAGACCTTCAACGATACAAGTTGTTATCGATTGCTGGAATTGCATTCTTTTCTACAACCTTTATTTATTTTCTAAAAAACAGGGATAATACAACTAACGCAAATGGTTATTTTTTGATCCGCTTTGCCTTGATTTTATTTATACTTTTTAGTTTGCCGATGCTTTTAGGCTTTACTTTTTATTTTGTTGTTTGGCATTCTTTTTTATCCTTATATAATATAGTTAGTTATTTGCGTGACAAGAATCGCTTTAGCAAGAAAATCATCATTCAGCAGATTGTATTCTATAGTAGTTTAGCTATTGTAGGCATTGCTGTTGTTGGGTTTGCTGGATTCATGTTTGCAAGCAATACAGCTACCATGGGTTACTTGTTTTTGGGACTCGCTGTACTTACAGCCCCACATATGCAGATCATGCATGAAATGTACAGCCAAGTCCGATTAGGATTTAAATCGGAATAATTTGGTGTCAATTATTTTAATTTGATAAAGTTAATTGAATTGCCAATTGGTGGAATTTTCCTTTAATTTCATTTTTTGGTTCTAGAAATTTAAAATCTGCTTGAACCCAATTCCCATTTTTATAAGACCACATTCTTTCTTGAAAATCACATGGTATTGTTCCAACATTAGGTTCATAATCTATTGTTTTAAATTTTTCTCTTGAATCTTTTTGTGTATATGTGTATTCAAATTTATTAGACTCCATAATAAGAAATTCGTAAGCAATAAAAAGACCTTTTTGAGGAAATGATATATTCAAATTAGATATATCAATTTCAGTTATATTTTTACCTTTTTTTGCAATTCCAATAATATTATTTTCATATATTAAAGATCCTGGCTCCCCTTTTTCTGTTAATTCATAAAGTCTAAGATTGAACTTTGCATTATTGACATCACTTATTGTAAGAACACCTATTTTTTTTAAAAAGGGTGTTTTATTATAAACTTCTTTATGAGGAAAAAGATTGGCTAAAATTAAAGGACCACCACCGGTAACCCAACTATGCTTAACTTCTGATTTCTTAAAATTCCCAAATTGATATTCAATTGTATTTTTCCTTGATTGAACAACTACTTCTTTTAGTTCTTTGGGTTCTTGAATTAATTCAACAAAAGTAGAAATTGAGTTGTATTTATATGACGCAGTTTTATATCCAATTGCTGAAAAAATGAAATTAGTGGAGCTGTCAAATTTAATCAAATCAAACACGCCTTCATCGTTTGAGGATGTGCCCCATTTGCCATTTTCATTCCAAATATTTACGTAGGGTATTTTTTCTTTGGTTTTACTATCTATAACAATAGCCTTTATCTGACCCAAAGTCATTTGACTGATTAATAAACCAAATAAACTAATGCTAAAATATTTAAACATGAAAATATTAAATTTTCTCCTCAATTTTCTGAACTGAAATTAAATCAGCCAATTCCACATTGATGGGCAATGATCCAATTTGAACAATGGCCCGCTTACCTCTAATCTCTTTTACTTCTCCTACCTGATAATTCTTTTTCAATTTTACTAAGCTACCAACTGAAATAGTTTGTGTAAGTTCTTTGTATTGTTTGTCTACTTTTTTTGCGAGTTTGTTTACGACGATTTTTTCTTTTTGTTTGAATAATAAATCTTGCAAGTTTTTCACCACTTCATTTTTATTCTCACTTTTTTTCCAATCCAATACAATCTGCTTCAGCTTTCGTTCCATATCTTTTAAATAGACCAGTCGATCCTCAGTTATTTGATTTTGATTGCGTAAAATCTCTACTTGCTGGCGGTGTTTCTCTTTGTTCAACACCTGTTCCATTTCTTTTTTCAATCGCTCATTTTCTTTCATCAAACGATTCAACTCTTTTTGTTCTTTCTCTAAATGCTGTAAGTCTTGCTCGGTTCTATTCAATAATTTATCTAACTTAAAATGATCATCTTCCACCAATTTACGTGCACGATTGATCAAGTGCTTGGGTAATCCAATCCTTTCAGCAATGGCAAAAGTGTATGAACTGCCTGGCTTGCCTGTGATCAGTTTGTACATAGGAAGCAAATTCACTTCATCAAACTGCATGGCACCATTTAAAATTCCCTGGGTATGATTGGCCATTACTTTCAAATTCAAATAATGGGTTGTAACTACTCCATAGGAATGCTTCCTTGCCAGTTCTTCCATAATCACTTCTGCAAAAGAACCACCCAGGTTGGGGTCGGAACCACTTCCCAGTTCATCTATAAAGAACAAAGTCTTTCCATTGGCATTTTCCATGAAATGCTTCATGTGCAATAAGTGACTGGAATAAGTACTTAGTTCAAATTGTAAATTCTGGGTATCGCCGATGTGTATGAATAATTGTTTGAAGATCCCTAACTGAGACAAAGCGCTCATGGGTACTAATAAACCAGCTTGTACCATCATTTGATTAAGAGCAATGGTTTTCATGGTTACGGTTTTACCGCCTGCGTTAGGCCCGCTGATGACCAATATTCTATGTTGCTCATTGAGTGTGAGTGTAACTGGTATTGTTTTTTTACCCGCAACTTGATTGTAGAGAAACAATAATGGATGATAAGCATCTACCAAAACCATCTGTGCTTTATCCGCAATTTCAGGTAAATTTCCGTTCATTTTTACAGCCAATTGTGCTTTGGCCTTGATGAAATCATATTCTCCAACTATTTGCAAATAACTATCTAATAATGGAGCATATACGGATAGTCTTGCTGTTAATGCTTTTAAAATGCGTTGTACTTCTTGCAGTTCTTCGTTTTCTAAAGAGAAAACCTCATTATTGAGTTCAATGGTTTCTTCTGGTTCAATAAAAGCTGTTTTTCTACTATCACTCTCACCATGTAAAATACCTTTTACTTGTCTTTTATGTTCTGAGAAAACGGCTACCACCCTTCTTCCATTGCTAAAACTTTCATCGATATCTGCCGTATAACCTGCTTTGGCCATTCTTTGAATGACTTTCTCAAACATGCGGCGTAGTTCATTCCTGCGCTTATATAAACTCATCCGAATTTTTTGTAATTCGGGTGATGCATTGTCTTTTACTACACCGCTATCGTCCAACACTTCATTGATCATTTCCACAATTGCTTTCTCATAATAACTATCACGTAGAACCAATGTTAAAGCAGGAAAAGCCATTCTTCGTTCATTATCAAACCACCTGAAAATGCTTCCAATACTTTCGGTGAGCTTTTTAATTTGCATCCATTGTTCCCCTACTAATAATGCACCAGGAATAGATAAGAGTTTGATGTCTCTTTTTATATTGATCAAAAAATCGTTGGGAAAATATTGGCCTTGTAATAAAATGAGTTTGAACTCATTGGTTTGATGTAAATCTCTATCAATAAAATCTTTTCGAGTATGAATGCGCAAGTGTAGTGCCTTTTCTTGTGCATAATCGGTTTTACACAGCTCCGCCAATAGTGTTTTTACTTTGTCGAATTCTAATTGAGTTAGTGCCGATTCGGGATATAAACGCATTGGTTCTTTGCCTATTTTATCGGCAAAGGTAAGTGCTTGTGCTAATTTGCCTGAGAATACTCACGAATTTCCTCTTTCTGTTTTGAAGGGAACATTAATATTAAAGCATACAGAATGAAAATAAGCTGAATTAATAATTGCAGCCCAAGTACTAGATAAGTTCCAGCAGTAGCTTCCATTCCTGCTAATGTTTCAGGAGCAAGGCCAAAAACGGCTACACTATCTTCTCGTCCTGTATAGGATAATGGAACATTCAATTGGTAAGTAAATAGCATTCCAAATAATAGCCCAATAGATAATAATACATGGCCATAATGAATAGCTTCTGATCCTAATTGTTTGTCCCTTAAAAAGCGGTGCATTAAATAAGGAACTGAATATAAACCCAAATGAATGATTATTACGTTATTACTAATTATAAACGGGATGGAAATGGTGAAATATGGATTGATATTCATCCCCTTATAAAAGAAGTAGAATATCACAAAGATGATGATCGGGCCTAATAATAATAGGGTCTCTATACTTAATGAAAAGTATTTCTTGAGTTGGGATTTGAAACTCATAGCTGTACGGTTAAAATAAAACTACTAACTATTATGATAATTTTCACATTTTCAAAATAGGATTCTTGTAAGGAAGGCTAATTTGCAACGTAAATCAAACAAAATACCACGAGGTTTGTATATACTAAACGTAGATTTACCTATTATGAAAAAGAACTTATTATTTAGTGCATTGTCTTCTATTTGTCTGATAGCATGTGCTGCTGCGCCTTCAAAAGAAAATGAGACGGATAAAAAATTAGTTATTAAAAATCAAACTATGACAACTGAATTAAACGACCCCAATGTTACCGGCCCTAATAGAGATACTGCCACTTTTGGCGAAGGTTGTTTCTGGTGTACAGAAGCTTTCTTCCAAAGAATTAATGGCGTTGAGAAAGTTTTAAGTGGATATGGCGGTGGATTTGTTGAAAATCCTACCTATGAGCAAGTTTGTGATAAAAACACCGGACATATTGAATTGTGTAGAATCATTTACGATCCTGCTAAGGTTTCTTACGATGAATTATTAGAAGTGTTTTGGAAAACTCACGATCCTACCACCATGGATCAGCAAGGCAATGATGTAGGGCCTCAATATAGAAGCGCTATTTTTTACCATAATGCCGATCAAAAAGAAAAAGCTGAAAAGTATAAAGCAGCATTAGATAAATCGGGTGCATGGCCAAAGCCAATTGTAACAGTTATAGAACCTTTCAAAAACTTTTATCCAGCCGAAAACTACCATCAGAATTATTATAATTCCAATCAAAATCAAGGCTATTGCCGTTTTGTAATTCAACCTAAGTTGGAGAAATTCGAGAAAGTGTTTAAGGCTAAGCTAAAGCATTAGTAGTTATTGGTTATTAGTTATCTCATATCTTTTATCTCTTATCTTTTAATTCTCTTTAGTATTTTTATTGGATGAAATTAAGCGCATCCATTATAGGACTTACTATATCTACTATTGTGAGCATATTGATTACACAAACATCAATTGCTCAATTGGCTAAAACCTTTTCTCATGCAGATTCTCTTCGTGGAAGTATTACTCCCGAAAGAGCATGGTGGGATTTGCAGCATTATACCATTGAAATTAAGCCTGATATTTCCAATAAAACAATTGCAGGTAATGTGGCTATTCGCTTTAAAGCCATCAAAGTTGGAAAAACCATGCAAATCGATTTGCAGCAACCGCTGATCATGGATAGCGTGTTGTATAATCAAACAAATGGCAAATCAGTAAAGATTCCTTTCAAAAGAGATAGCAATGTTGCTTTTCTGCAATTACCTGTTGCTATTCCTATAGGCAAAATGGCCAATATCATCGTTTATTATCATGGTACACCAAGAGAAGCAAAACGTGCGCCATGGGATGGTGGAATAAGTTGGAAGAAAGACTCTACTGGCGCTCCCTATATTGCAACATCTTGTCAGGGGCTTGGGGCAAGCGTTTGGTGGCCTTGTAAAGATCATCAATACGATGAACCTGAAGCTGGAGTAAACATTAATATCACTGTACCCGATACATTAACGGCTGTTTCTAATGGTCGGCTAATTAAAACCATTACCAATAAGGATCAAACAAAAACATTTAGTTGGCAAGTAAAGAACCCCATTAATAATTATGGAGTGAGTATGAATATTGGGAAATACCTACTCATCAAAGACAGTTTTAAAGGCGAAGGCGGATTATTAGACCTTTCTTATTATGTGCTTCCTTCCAATAAAGAAGCTGCAATCAAGCAATTTGCCCAGGTTAAAACCATGTTGGCCTGTTTCGAATTTTGGATGGGCAAATATCCGTTTTATGAAGATGGATATAAATTAGTAGATGTTCCTTATTTAGGAATGGAACACCAAAGCAATGTTGCCTATGGCAATAAATACCTGAATGGTTATTTAGGAAGAGATCAATCCAAAACTGGTTGGGGTTTACTTTGGGATTTCATTATTGTACATGAAAGTGGGCATGAATGGTTTGGCAATAATATTACCAGCAAAGACATTGCTGATATGTGGATCCATGAAGGTTTTACCACTTATACCGAAACCTTGTTTACCCAATGGCAATCAGGTAACAATGCAGGGAATGAATATAGTTTAGGAATTAGAAAAAACATTAGAAACAATGCTCCAATAATTGGAGTATACAATGTTCAAAATGAAGGAAGTGGTGATATGTATCCTAAGGGATCTGCTATGATTCATAATATTCGAATGGCTATGAATAACGACACTTTGTTCCGAGCAATGTTAAGGGGAATGAATAAAACTTTCTATCATCAAACAATTACCACTAAAGATGTAGAATTATTCATGAGTAAATATGCTGGTTTCTCATTGACTAAAACCTTTGATCAGTATTTGAGAACTACCCAAGTGCCTACTTTAGAATATTATTTTGCAGCAGATGGAAAATCGCTCCATTTCCGTTGGATGGATGCTGTAGATGGATTTGACTTGCCTTTAATGATCAATTTGGGTACATCCATGCAGCGTATTCAACCAAAACACAAGGAATGGTCTAACATACCATTAACATCAGAACCAATTACTGATGCACAAATAAAAGCATTAGTCCCTTACTTTTACATACAATTGATGGAAAGAAAAGAAATGACCATCAAAGTAAATTAGCACATGGGAAGCATCAGAAAGCAAACGATCATTTCGAGCATATTGGTTTACATCGGATTTTTTATCGGTGCCATTAATATGTATTTCTATACTAAGAATGGATTATTTACACTGGAACAATATGGAATAACACGAATATTTTTTGATTTTGCTCAAAACATGTATGCGTTTGGCGCCTTGGGTATTATTCCTGTGATCTATAAATTTTACCCTTATTACAAAGACAATCTTGAATCGCATCAAATAGATCTGATGACATGGGGAATGGTTTCCGCATTTATTGGATTTGTTCTCGTAATTATTTTGGGTTGGTATTTTCAACCGGTTTTTGTACACCAATTTTCTGAAAAATCTAAACTGATTGTTGATTACTATTATTGGATGTTCCCTTTTGCAATGGGTATGTTGTTTTTTTCGGTCATTGAAAGTTTTGCCTGGGCATTACAAAAATCGGTGCTATCCAATTTTTTAAAAGAAACAGGGTTAAGAATTCTTACGAGTGTATTGATTATTCTTTATTTTTTTAAACTGATCAAATTCGAAGACTTTGTACATCTTTTTGCTTTTTTATATTTAGCCATATTTTTGGTGTTGGCTGGTTTTTTATACAAGAGCAATCAATTGCACTTTCCAAGAACGGTTAGCAGGGTCAGTAAAAAGTTCTGGAAGAAAATGATGAGTATGCAGCTATTGATTTATAGTGGAACGATCATTGCATCAGTTGCAGCAACCATCGATAGCTTCATTATTGCTAAGTTTCAGGGATTAGCTGTAGTTGGCGTTTTTGGATTGGCACAATATGCAGCCAATTTAATTCAAGTACCACAACGCAGTATACAAGCGGTGTCTGCAAGTGTGCTCTCCAGGGCCTGGAAAGATAAAAACATCACAGAAATCAAACGTATCTATAATCGCTCTTGCATCAATTTATTATTAATGGCCTTATTTATTTTTGGTAATCTATGGCTCAATGTGCAACAAGGAATGATTGTGCTCGATATTCAAAAAGATTATGAAGCAGGTATTGCAACCATTTTTATTTTAGGCATGGTGCGCATTATTGATGCAGGAACAGGATTAAATGCAATGGTAATCAATACGTCTACTTTTTGGAGATTCGATTTTTTTAGTGGGGTAGTTTTATTGGCTTTTCGTTTGCCTCTCACCTATTTTTTGATTAAAAATTATGGGATCATTGGTTCTGCTTTTGCAGAATTAGCAGCATACTCCGTATATAATTTTATACGTTTCGAATTTTTGAGAAGAAAATTCAATATGCAACCATTCACTTATAAAACTTTACTTTCCATTTTAGTTGCTGCAATTGCTTATGCACTTGCTTATTTTCTGTTGGATGGAATTACAGGATGGGTGGGAATATTTGCCAGATCAATTGTATTTTCTGGAATCTTAATTGGAGCAGTTATTCAGTTAAAGCTCACTCCTGATGCCGGACAGTTAATTGACAATTTTAAGAAACGATTTAACTAAACCGAAACTACACTATTACTACCTCCATATACATTAGGGATTTCGCTGTCAGCAGTAGGATCGTTGATCCATTCTGATTCATTGATGCGATATTTGAATTCGTGCTGAGAATCTTTTTCTAAAGAAACGTCTGCAGTAAAACTGCCATCTTTCTTTTTGCTCATTACTATAGAATTCTCCCAATCGCTATTTAATCCCAAAATTTCAATGGTTTCTGCGTTCTCAACAGAAAAAGAAAATTTTACTTTACAGTAGCTTTTGGTCTTAAAATATGTTTTTTGTATCATTTTTTCGTTTTATAGGGGTTTATACCTTTTTTACTAAAAAGTAACCCTAAAAGGAATTATGAATTAAGAAATAAGAAATATGAAAGACCAATTACTCAAATCTGATATCTTTTATCTCATATCTTTTATCTCTTATCTCTTATCTTTTATCTTTCTTCTTTCTTAATTAAAACAGCTTAAGCCTCCCTCCTCCCACAAATTTGGGCTTCCAATACTTATCATTCAAATCGGTGATAGTAACACCCACCGAAGTAGAAGCATGCACAAATTTGTTATTCTGTAAATAAACACCCACATGGCTGATAGATCTTCCAGAGCCAAAAAACACCAGATCACCTTCTCTTAAATCTTCCAGCTCTACCCTTCTTGATTCTTTATATTGTTCCTGTGAAGTTCTGGGCAATGTGGTATAAAAAATTTCTCTTAGCAAAATTTGCGTAAAACCGGAACAATCAATGCATTTTTGTGTATTTCCACCAATACAATATTTGGTGCCCCACCATTTATCTATTAACTCTAGCAATTCAACATTCTTCAATTTATTGGTAGGAACATCTACAATCACTGCATATTTTAACTGCAAATAATGGGCTTTTTCTTTTTCAGATTTACTGGTGTAATTCTCGGACTCTTTTTTGGTATTCCCGTTAGGGTCGCTATTGGTATTGTGTTTGGTCTTGGTGGTTGAGCCCAATGTTACTTCTATCCCATTGATGAATTCCCTTTTCTGAGCGCTTTTCTTTTTGGTACTGGTGGTCTTTTTCACGGAATGACAACTGGCAGTAAGCACCAGCATGATCATGATAATGATATATGAATTCAATCTCATATGAGGCGCAATTTAAGGCTTTTATAAATGTGGAAAATTGTTGCTTTTTTGGAGGGTATCTTTCAACGAACTTCGTCGGATCATGAATCGTTTTTCGCATTTACACGTACATACTCAATATTCCTTATTAGATGGAGCTGCATCAATTGCAGATTTATACAAAAAGGCGGCAGATAACCAAATGCCTGCCCTGGCAATTACCGATCATGGTAATATGTTTGGAGCCTTTGATTTTGTGAGTCAGGCCTGGAAGAATACCAAAGTAACCGGCAAAGATGAAAATGGAAAAGATATAGTTGAGCCTGTAGTAAAACCCATTGTTGGATGTGAATTTTATGTAGTAAAAGACCGTCATGTTAAAGCATTTACCAAAGAAGTAAAAGACGATAGATATCATCAAGTCCTGCTCGCGAAGAATAAAATTGGTTATCAAAATTTAGTGAAGCTTACTTCTCTTGGTTATATCGAGGGAATGTACAGTAAGTATCCGCGAATAGATAAAGAATTGATTGAAAAATACCATGAAGGCTTAATTGCAACTACCTGTTGTATTGGTGCATATGTACCTCAAACCATTTTGCATCAATCCGAAGAAAAAGCAGAACAGGAATTTAAATGGTGGCTCGATTTATTTGGGGAAGATTATTATATAGAAATTCAGCGGCATAATATCAAAGAGCAGGAAATCATCAACCAAACATTGTTGAAATTTTCAAAGAAATACAATGTTCCAGTTATTGCTACCAATGATAGCCACTATGTAGATCAAGATGATGCCAATGCACACGATATTTTATTATGCATAAATACCGGTGAAAAACAAAGTACACCTGGTTTTGATGATTTTGTAAATGATGAGGTTCAAATAAAGAACAGACGTTTTAAATTTCCGAACGATCAGTTTTATTTTAAAACGCCTGAAGAGATGCAGAAACTCTTCCATGATATTCCTGAATCGCTCGATAACACCAATCAAATTGTAGATAAGGTTGAAGTGCTCAACTTAAAAAAGGATATTCTATTACCTGCATTCCCCATACCTGCTTCATTTCAAGTGCACAAAGATGCCAACATGAATCAGTGGGAATTTTTGCAGCATCTAACGCGTGAAGGAGCAGCAAAAAGATACAGCGATTTAACTCCTGAAATTCAAGAGCGAATTGATTTTGAGCTTTTCACTATTCGTACCATGGGATTTGCAGGATACTTCTTAATTGTAAGTGATTTTATAAAAGCAGGCCGTGAAATGGGCGTATTTGTTGGACCAGGACGTGGTTCTGCTGCAGGAAGTGTTGTTGCTTATTGTATTGGGATTACCAATATCGATCCGATCAAATACAATTTACTGTTCGAAAGATTCCTGAATCCAGATCGTAAGAGCATGCCCGATATCGATACGGATTTTGATGATGAAGGCAGACAAAAAGTGATTGATTATGTAGTGAATAAATATGGCAAAAGTCAGGTAGCACAAATTGTTACTTATGGTACCATGGCTGCAAAAATGAGTATCAAAGATGTAGCTCGTGTACTCGATTTGCCATTAGCGGAAAGCAATATGTTGGCCAAATTAGTTCCAGATAAACCAGGTACTGAATTGGGCAGGGTATTAAAAGCACCACTCACAATTAAAGAAGGCGCTAAATCACTGGAAGAAAAAGAAGGCTATCAACCAGAAGATATTGAGAATGTAAAAAAACTCAGAGAGATTTATAAGGGTTCAGATATTCGTTCGCAGGTGTTGAAGGAAGCAGAACGTTTAGAAGGATCTGTTAGAAATACTGGTATACATGCTGCAGGGATCATCATCGCTCCTACGGATCTTACCGAACTATTACCGGTTGCCACCGCAAAAGATTCTGATTTGTGGGTAACACAAATTGAAGGAAGTATTATTGAAGATGCTGGTGTAATTAAAATGGACTTTTTGGGATTAAAAACCCTCTCTATTTTAAAAACAGCGCTGGAGCTGATCAAACAAAATCATGGTATCACCATCGATTTAGATACCATTCCTTTGGATGATGAGAAAACTTTTTTATTGTATCAACGTGGAGAAACCAATGCTACATTTCAATTTGAAAGTGTGGGCATGCAAAAATATTTGCGCGAATTAAAGCCCGATAAATTTGATGATTTAATTGCGATGAACGCCCTCTATCGTCCAGGGCCGATTGCATATATCCCACTTTTTATAGATCGTAAACATGGCAAGGAACCGATCACTTATGATATAGAAGATACGAAAGAATATTTAGGAGAAACCTATGGTATTACGGTGTATCAAGAGCAAGTAATGTTGCTCAGTCAAAGTCTTGCGGGCTTTACAAAAGGTGATGCCGATGTATTGCGTAAAGCAATGGGTAAGAAACAAAAATCGGTGCTCGATAAAATGAAGGCCCAATTTATTAGCGGTGCAACAGCTAAAGGGTATGCTTCTGATAAACTGGAAAAAATCTGGACCGACTGGGAAGCATTTGCGCAATATGCATTCAATAAATCGCATTCAACATGCTATGCATTTGTAGCCTATCAAACTGCGTATTTAAAAGCGCATTACCCAGGTGAATACATGAGTGCAGTGTTGAATCACCAGGGCAATATTGAGAAGATCACTTTCTTTATGGAAGAGTGTAAACGAATGGGCATTAAAGTATTGGGGCCAGATATTAATGAATCACTGAAAGGATTTGCGGTGAATAAAAAAGGAGAAATTCGATTTGGTTTAGGTGGTTTAAAAGGAGTTGGTGAAATGGCTATTGAACAATTGATTTCAGAAAGACAAAAGAATGGACCTTACTCCGATATTTTCGATTTTGTAAAAAGAGTACTCACTAAATCGGTCAATAAAAAATCGATGGAAAGTCTTGCATACTCCGGAGCATTCGATTGTTTTCCAGCATTTCATCGGGCTCAATATTTTAGAATTGCAGATGGAGAAAGGGTAACTGGTTTAGAAAAGATCATTGCATATGGTCAGCAACAACAAAGCATGAACCATGGTACTACCAATACATTGTTTGGAGATTTGCCAGGTGCTATGACTGTCCCCACTCCCAAAATACCTAATGCAGAACCATGGACTTTGACCGAACTACTCAATTACGAGAAAGACGTAACGGGTATGTTTATGAGTGGGCATCCTTTGGATCATTTTAAGTTCGAACTCAAACATTACGAGATCACCAATATAGCTGATTTCAATGAAGCGAAAGACGCCATTGCATTGCAACCTAACCCCGGAAGAATGTGGCGTGTAGCGGGTTTGGTAACTGATGTGCAACATCGAGTTACTAAAACAGGTAAAAATTTTGGTTCATTTGTAATGGAAGATTACAGTGGTAAAACAGAATATGTTTTATGGAGTGAAGACTATGTGAAATTTCAAAACTATTTAGAGAAAGGTCAAAATATTTTGATCAATGGGTTTTTCAGAAACAGGTACAATCAACCCAATGTATTTGAGTTTAAGATCAATACGATGAGTTTGTTGGAAACGGTGAAGCAGAACCTTACCAGAAGTGTAGAAATAAGCATGCATCCCAGTGCCATGAATCCTTCAATGCTTCAATTTTTAGAAAAAAACCTTAAATCTAATCCAGGAAAATCTACATTAAAATTTAATGTTTACGAGCCCAAAGAAAATTTGCGCATTAGTATGTATACCATTGAAAAAGGATTTTTAATGAATGAAGAAATGGCCGATTTCTTGATGAATAATCCTGATGTAGATGTTCGGGTGGGTTTAGTGGGATAATTTCATCCTTCTATAATTGGCTTCATACTTGATTTGTTGCGTTTGTACTTTTAGATTTGATGATAAGCGTTTAATTGACTTACTTGAAGTTGAAACAATCAAACTATCATGGAGAATTTAGTTCAACCCAATAGAATTCAAACAGTAGATGCACTTCGTGGAATCGCCTTATTCGGTATTCTTTTAGCACACATGATTTTTTGGTATAGTGCTGGCCCACTACCACAGGAATTATTTACCAAGTATAAAGACATTGGAAGTCAAATTATTCCTTATATCAATGATATATTGATCGCTGGTAAGTTTTTTGCATTCTTTTCATTTTTGTTTGGATTGAGTTTTTACCTGCAAATGCAAAGCATGGAGAAACGCCAAGACAATTTCATTCTAAGATATGGCTGGAGAATTATTTTGTTAGGCATAATTGGCTTGATTCATCATGCATTTTGGCGCGGTGATATTTTATCGATCTATGCACCACTAGGTTTATTATTAATGCCTATGCGTAAAGCAAGTAACAAATTGATCTTAGTATTAGGGATACTGTTCGCTTTAAATGTTCCAGGCAAATTGGTAGATGTGATCAAGTTTATCATCAACCCTAAAAATACAGGGTATGATTTTGAGATGGATCCAGTTGCTTATTATGCCACAATGAGCAAAGCTGGTTTAAAACAATTGCTATTGGATAATTGGAATAACTTGTATGATAAATTTAAGTTTCAGGTTTTAGGTGGAAGAATTTACATTACTTATGGATTCTTTCTCCTAGGTATGTATACTGGCAGAATGGGATGGTTTAGGAATTTAGAAGAAGCTAGACCCATCTTTAAAAAACTATGCAAAAGAACAGCCTGGTTAGGTTTGATTTTACTGATTCTAGCATTTTCAATCATTGGAGCCAATGAATTATTTAAATTGAAATGGGAGCAAAATCAAATAGTCGGATTCTTTTTTGGGATCATTTATGATACATTCAATGCAGCTTTGGTTGTTTTCTATGTTACAGGGCTAAGTTTATTAATGTATAAACCTTCTTGGCAGAAAGCCGTTCAATCCTTTGCTACAGTTGGCAAATTGGCATTAACCTGTTATTTGACTCAAACAGCTTTAGGGCTCCTATTGTTTTATCATGTTGGTTTTGGCTTGGTAGGAAAAACGCCACCTTTTTTAAATTGGGGTATAGCTGTCTTATTCTTTGGTTTACAGGTAATTGTGGGGAATTGGTGGCTAAAACGCTATAATTATGGCCCAATAGAGTGGTTATGGCGCTCAGCTACTTTTTTTAAATGGTATCCTATGAAAAAAACAGCGGAAAGCTTGTCAGTTGCAAATGACAAAACAATCTAGTCACACACGTGGAAAAGTCAATTAAGCAGTTAAGTAGCTTTGGCAGTAAATTTGATTTATGTAAGGAAATAATTACTAAATCGTAATTATGATAGACATATTCAAATCATCCAATTAAAATAAACAAAATGGCATTAGAATTAACAGACGCAAATTTCCAGACAACGGTACTGGATAGTAATAAATTAACCGTAGTAGATTTCTGGGCAGAATGGTGTGGACCATGCAGAGCAATCGGACCAGTTATTGAAGAATTAGCAAAAGAGTACGATGGTCAGATCAATGTAGGTAAAGTAAATGTAGATACCAATCCTGGATTAAGTGTGAACTATGGTATTACATCGATCCCTGCAATTCTTTTCATTAAAGGAGGTCAAATTGTAGACAAGCAAATTGGTGCAGTTCCAAAATCTGTTTTGGATAAGAAAATCAAGACTTTGATGTAGTTTTTAGTTGTTATCTCTTAATAATTAGAAAATAACTAATTATTTGAACCGCGTATAGAACTATATTCTATATGCGGTTTTTTGTTTGATTAATCCCTTCCAACTATTGATTTTCCAATTCATTCCGTATCTTCCGAACCTAATTGATCGCTAACTAATTGCTTATGGAAAGGTTTCAAGGAATTTTTGGAATTATATTGATCTTAGGGATCGCTTTTGTATTCTCCAATAACAAAAGAAGAATTAATTACCGTTTAGTTATTAGTGGCATTCTGTTACAAGTTGTAATAGCGGTTCTTATTCTAAAAGTACCTCCTGTTACCCGTTTCTTTCAAATATTGGGTCATGGAATGGAAAAAATTGAACGTTTTGCCCGAGAAGGAGTTGCATTTGTATATCGAGGTGTAATGGTTAACACTCCTGCTGGTGTGAAGGATTTTGGTGAAAGTGGGTTTGTATTTGCATTCTCCGTTACTTCTACTATAATATTGGTTTGTGTGTTGGTAGCTATTCTATATCACTTTGGTATTATGCAATTCATTGTTTCATTGATTGCTAAAGCTATGAATTTTATCATGCGTGTAAGTGGTGCAGAAGCGTTGAGTAATGTAGCGAGTGCATTTGTAGGACAGGTAGAAGCGCAAGTAATGATTCGCCCCTATTTAAGCTCAATGACCAAGAGCGAATTATTGGCCAGTATGAGTGGTTCTTTGGCATGTATTGCAGGGGGTATATTAATTGTCTATGCCAATATGGGCGCTAAAGCGGAATATTTACTCGCAGCCAGTTTGATGGCAGCACCAGGTGCATTGGTGATTTCAAAAATTGTATTTCCAGAAACAGAAGAGTCTCAAACAATGGGCGAAGTAAAGCTAGAAGTAAAAAGCCCATACAGTAATATTATCGATGCTATATCTCATGGAGCCAGTGATGGAATGAAAATCTCTATCAATGTAATTGCCATGTTGATTGGGTTTATTGCCTTGATCGCTTTTATCAACTGGGGATTGGGTAAATTTATTCCTGGCGTTACACTCGATTTTTTATTCAGTAAAATATTTTACCCAATGACCTGGGCAATGGGTGTTCCTTCAGTGGATGTGGCCAATGCAGCTTCCTTATTGGGGCAGAAACTCACCATTAATGAATTTGTAGCATTTAATAATCTAACCACCAAAGCAGTGCCGATTGTTTCTGAAAAAGGCTTGCTCATTGTAAGTATTGCCATTTGCGGTTTTGCCAATTTTAGCAGCGTAGGAATGCAGATTGGTGGAATTGGAGAATTGGCGCCCACCCGTAGAGCTGATCTGGCTAAATTGGGATTAAAAGCATTATTGTGTGGAACACTTGCATCCTACTTGTCTGCGACTATTGCGGGAATTCTCATGAATTAGATATTAGTTGATAGTTATTAGTTATTAGTTATTAGTTGTTATTAGGTTATTGAGTTATTTAGCAACTTAGCTTAAACAGTTATCTGAATCAAAAGCTTATTTCGTAAATTTGCATTCTAAAAGAGTACAAATGAACAGTGCAGCGATAAAAGTTTTGGTAGACGCAGAAACAGACCCCCTATTACAATCCATCGGATATAAGATCTTAAACAAAGAGCGTATTCAATTTGATGAAGGTGTTGCTTTGTTTGAAAAAGCATCTCTCTCCTATGTGGGTGCTTTAGCCAATTGGGTGCGCGAAGAAAAGCATGGAGATAAAACTTTCTTCAATAGAAATTTTCATATAGAGCCCACGAATGTTTGTGTTTTTTCTTGTTCATTCTGCTCCTACTCTCGTTTGTATTCCAATAGAGAAGAAGGTTGGGAATTAAGCATCGAACAAATGATGCATATTGTAAAAAGTTACGATGGAAAACCAGTAACTGAAGTGCATATTGTTGGTGGAGTTCATCCAAAAATGAATCTTGAATTTTTCCTGGAATTATTACGCACTATCAAAGCCCATCGCCCCGAATTACATATCAAAGGATTTACCCCGGTTGAGTTAGATTATATGTTTAAGAAAGCCAAAGTTTCTGTAGAAGAAGGCATGCGTTTAGCGCATGAAGCAGGCTTAGATTCTTTACCTGGTGGAGGTGCAGAAATATTTCATCCAGATATTCGTAAACAAATTTGCGATGATAAAGTAGATGCGGTAGGTTGGTTGAAAATTCATGAAACTGCCCACCAGTTGGGGATGCATAGCAATGCAACTTTATTGTATGGACATATTGAATCCTTTGCGCACAGAATAGATCATATGGAAAGATTGAGAAGCCTTCAAGATAAAACAGGCGGCTTTAATACCTTTATTCCTTTGAAGTTTCGCAATCAGGATAATGATATGAGTCATATCAAAGAATCTACGATTGTAGAAGATATGAAGATGTATGCAGTCTCCAGAATTTACATGGATAATTTCCCGCATATCAAAGCTTACTGGCCAATGTTGGGCAGAAAAAATGCACAGCTTACTTTATCATTTGGCGTGAACGATATCGATGGAACCATTGATGATTCAACAAAAATTTATGCCATGGCAGGATCTGAAGAACAAACGCCTACTATGAGCACTGCGGATTTGGTTCGATTGATTCAACAGGTAAAACGCCAGCCAGTTGAAAGAGGAACGCTTTACAATGAGATCAGGGATTACTCCTCAGTGGATGCAGCAAGTTTAGAATTGGATCCGCAGATGAATTAATTATTTCTTTTTATTCAAATACAACCCAATTCCAATTTCATATTGCTGGCTAGCAGCATTGGCTACTTTAACATTGGTATTGTAAAAGAAATTAGCTTCACCTAAATTGCTCATAGCAATACCTGCACCAGCTCTGATGTTGCCAGTACTTTGGTATACAGCCATTACGTTTACTTGTTTATTATATTCAAATTGTGCTCCGAGATCAATTAAAGCGCTAGTAGTGCGATAGAGTCTAACCATTGCGAGTGGTTTGAGGCTCAGCTTTTCATCTCCACCAATATGAATATCGTAAGTTCCACCCATTTGTGCTATAGCAAGGTTTGCACTGCCGCCATCCTTTGTAGTAAAGTTTTCTCTTAATCTATAAAATGATAAACCCAATGTGAGTTTTTTATTGTTGTATACAGCACCAATATTTCCGTCAAACTGTATTTTGTTGTCAATACTTGCTACAATTAAAGGATCTACTGCCCCACCCTGATCGATGTATTTGCTGTTGACCCTGTCTCCAGCAAAAGCCAATGAAATACCAATGCGAATATTTTGCTCTTGACTCAGTTTTACTTTATAGGCATAATTCAGCACACCAAAAGTTCTGTATAAAACGCCAGTAACATCACTCATAAATTGCAAGCCTACTGCAGAGTTTGCACCGAAGTTTACTTCGCCGCTGATATTAGTTAAAACTGGAGCGCCTTCAAAGCCCACCCAGCTGCGGTTTTGCAGTGCATAGATTTTGTTGCCATCAGCACCAGTGAATCCAGGGTTCCACAACATTCTGTTTCTAAAATACTGGCTCATGGTGTTTTCCATTTGCTGTTGAGCAGATGCGCTTATTTGCATCGTACAAAAAATTATTACTAATAATATTCCGATGTTGAATTTTTTCATTACTTGTTCTTTTTATTTATTTCTACATTAACCAATAACCTAATAACTCAATAACCAATAACTATCTAATAAGAGTGATAGTTGCTTTCTTAACTATAAGACCATTCACAGTAAGTACATAGAAGTAAGTGTCTTTGGTCAACAATTTTCCATTTACATAACCATCCCATGTATTGGCATAATTATTTTGTTCGTAAATAATCTTACCCGTTCTGTCGAACACTTGTAATTTATTGTTCGGATACAGATCCAAATTCTTAATTACAAATCGATCGTTGATGCCATCTCCATTTGGAGAAAACACATTCACTGTTTCAACATACACTTCATCTTTAGTAGTCACCACTACATTGGCTGTATTCACACAACCCGCAGTTGAAGTTGCAGTAACTGTATAGGTTGTATTTTGTGTAACACGAACTGTTGTTGAAGCAGGATTGGTAGTTAAAGTGCCTCCACTTGGTGACCAAACAAAGCTCGCGATATTACCTACTGCGGAAACATTCAATTGTGTTGTTTGTCCTTTCAATACAACCGTTGAAGAAGTGCTAGCTGTAATCAATGGTAAAGGATTTACGGTGATATCTTTAGTAACTGTTGTAACGCATCCACCAGCATTATTGGTTACAGCATAACTAATGGTAGCTGTTCCTGATTGCATACCTGTAACAATACCAGTAGTTGCATTTACTGTTGCAGCTGTTGTGTTATTACTGCTCCACACTCCACCTGTTGTTGTACTTGTGAATGGTGTGGTTGAAGCAAAACAAACTTGCTGTGCTCCTGTAATAGGTGCTAGTGTTAAAAATGCATTTACTGTTCCACTCACTCCAAGTGTTTGGTTGTTTGCATTGGTAGAACTTGCAACAATATTACCTGGTATACTGCCGAGTGTTGCTCTATTTAATCTTACAAATATTGTTGTATTAGCAACTGTTCCACTTGCTGGAGTCAAAGCAATACTACTTGAATAAGTTCCTGTTGCGCTTGTTGATAGCTCATACCCTGTAGGTGCAGCTAATGAAATATTGCCTACTAAATTGGTTCCTGAAACAGTGAAGTTTTGTGGAGATGAAGGAGTACTTATACAACTACTAAATGCAGTAAGAGTGCCTGTTAGAGTTATTGTTGCTGAAGTAATATTCGCCGTTAACCCTGTTGGTTGAGTAATAGTGTAATTGCTTGCTGCTATGCCACTAATTGTGAAACCAGTTACAGTTACAGCAATATTATTTCCAACAGCGCTGGATACAAATGTAGCAACAGGAGTCCCTGTAACAGTTACATTATCTGAACCCACTACTCCAACTAATGTTGGAGTGCCGCTTAAAGTGGTTGTTGTATTGCCATCGAATATTTTATTATTTGCAGTTAGACCGGTAATGGTTAATGCTTTTGCAGTAACAGTGCTTAATAATGTAGGAACGTTTACATTAGATGCACCAGTACTACTTAACACAATGTTGCCACTGTAATTTCCAACAGGGGTTGTTGCACTCAGCCTAACAAATATAGTAGTAGCAGCAACAGTTCCACTTACTTGTGGTAGTGTAACTGATGCGGCAAAGCCAGATGTTGATGAAGTACTTACTTCAAAACCTGATGGCGATGTTACTAAAATGTTCGCAGTTAAAGAGGAACCACTAACACTAAAGCTTGTGTTGCTGGATGCTGTTCCATAAGTAGTATTTAAAGTGGTTAGCGTTCCGGTTGAATTAATTGTATTTGAAGGAAGAATATTTTGTAATACAGAAGCAGCATTTAAAGTATAATTCGGTACCGCTATATCTGGTCTTCCATCCCCATCCAAATCTCCTATAGCAATTGATCTTTGACCACCAATTGTTATTAAGTCTACTCTAGGTGCAAGACTTGCAATGTTTAGAATACCGCTAGTAGCTGTATTACGATATACTGAAACGAATCCTGAGCCACTATTCGCTACTGCCAGATCAGGTTTGCCATCTCCATCAAAATCACTTAAGGAAACTAAATAAGGTAAGGTTCCTGTTTCAAAATCAACTTTTGCTGCAAAACTACTTGGGCCGATACTACCACTATTAGCAGTGTTACGTAATAGTGAAATACTATTCGAAATATAATTTGCTACCACCAAATCAGACTTGCCGTCTCCGTCTAAATCGCCTATGGTTACTGAAACTGCATCACCTGTTGTAAAATCAACCTTAGCTGCAAAACTCCCAGCATCAATACTTCCACGAGTAGATGTATTGCGAAATACTGAAACATTATTCGAAGTAATATTCGCTACTGCCAAATCAGGTTTGCTATCGCCATCCAAATCGCCTATAGATACTGATCTTGGGTTTGTACCTGTTGTAAAATCAACCTTCGCAGAAAAACTAATGCTGCCAAGTGTAGAATTATTGCGATATACAGAAACCGTATTTGAACTAAAATTCGCTACTGCCAAATCAGGCTTACCATCTCCATCCAAATCACCTATCGCTACTGAATAAGGACCGGTGCCAGTTGGAAAATTTACTCTAGCAGCAAAACTAATACTGCCAATGGTAGAAGTATTACGTAATACTGAAATTGTAGCATCTGCAGTATTCGCTATTGCCAAATCTGGTTTACCATCTCCATCTAAATCGCCCATGGATAATACATATGGTGATGAGCCCGTTGAAAAATCTATCTTATCTGCAAAACTACCAGTGTTTATACTACCAGTAGTAGATGTATTACGATATACCGAAACAAAAGAATTTGAAATTGAACTTGCTACCGCCATATCAGGCTTACCGTCTCCATCAAAATCGCCTATAACTACCGAAAAAGGGTTTGAACCTGATGCAAAATCCACCTTAGGTGCAAAATCTCTAGTTGTAATACTTGTTTTTGCTGGGCTATAAATAGGATTGAAATTACTTAAACTGTATGCTGTTAAACCATTACCCGTATTTAAAACTGAAATAGGCCCATAAGTAGCACCAGTTGGTACGATTACAGTTAAAACCGATGTAGAAAAGCCTGTTGTTATAGCTGTTACAGTTGCTCTAGTTGCACCGAAGAAAACGATATTGTTGGCTGCAGATGTATTAAAGTTGGTTCCAACTATGGATACTGGATCTCCAGGTTTGACATTCTGGGTAAATGAAGTGATGGTTGGTGGAGTCGGAGGTGGATCTACATTACGAAGAACAGAAATAAGATTGGTTGAATTATTATATCCGATAACTAAATCTGGTTTACTATCTCCATCTAAATCTCCGATGGCTGTTGAGAATGGAAATTCACCAGTTGTAAAATCTACTTTAGTAGAAAAACTGCTAGAACTAATACTTCCACTAACTGTATTATTCGTTAAAATAGATACAGAACCTACACTCAAGTTTACAGAAACCATTTCTGGTTTGCCATCACCAGTTAAATCACCAATTGCTAAACCACGTCCCCCTGCAGAAAAATCTACTTTTGACTCAAAAGAAGATGGAAAAATACCTCCTGCATTATTTATGTTACGGAATACAGAAACTATTCCGTTATTGTTTGCTACTGCAATATCAAGTTTTCCATCTCTATCTAAATCACCCAAAGCTACTGACTGTGCACTTGCTCCAGTGCTAATGTCAACTTTCGGTAAAAAACTGCCAACATTGAAAAATCCAGCTATAACACTATTTTGAAAAATGGAAATATTATTCGTTGTTTGGTTTGCTACTACCATATCGGGTTTACTATCACCATTTAGATCACCTATGGCAATTGAAATAGGGTTAGATCCAGTACCAGTACTAAAGTCTACTCTTGCTGAAAAACTATTGACATTAATTGTTCCATTAGTACTTGTATTGCGATATAATGAAATTGTATTCAGTGTGTTATTTACTACAGCCATATCTGCTTTACCATCAGCATCCAGATCTCCAATTGCAAGAGAAAATGGTTGATTGCCAGTTGTAAAATCAACTCCTGCGGCAAAGCTGGTCGCACTTATGCTTCCGCTGGTTGCAGTATTTCGTAAAATTGAAATAGAATTTGAATTTATATTTACAACTGCAATATCTGGTTTACCATCTCCATCTATATCCCCAGTTGCAACAAAAACAGGTTCAGTACCAACTGTGAAATCTACTTTTGGTGCAAAACTCCCTGCAGTGATACTTCCATTGGTGGATATATTTCTAAGAATCGATATAGAATTACTTTGTCTGTTAGCAACGATCAAATCAGGTTTGCCATCTCCATCCAAATCACTGATTGCTGAATGAAAAGGTCTTGTACCAGCAGTGATATCAACTTTGGCAGAAAAATCACTTGAACCAATTCCTGTTTTAGCTGGACTAAATATGGGAATAAAATTATTTAAACTATTGGTTGATAAGCCTGTTTGTTTATCATAAATATTGATAGGAAAATAAGTAGCACCATTCGGAACGGTTACAAGCATACTGAGCGGTGATAATGCCGTGACTGTTGTTCTGGTCGCTCCAAAGGAAACAATATAATTATCAGGAGTAGTTGTAAACCCACCTCCTGTAATAGAAACTTGATCACTTGGCTTAGTAGCTATTAGACTAAAAGAAGTAAATATTGGTGGGGCTGGTGCTCTTGTAACTGTTATGCTATACGTTTTTTGAGTTGTTCCGTCTTGAGCAGTAACCCTAATATTAATGGTATTTGTCCCTGTATTTAATGCTAATGTCCTTGATTGAGATCCACTAGCAGTAGTTGTATATGTATCATTGTTTACTTGAACTTGTATTGTTGCGTTTGCTTGTTCTCTAGTTGGGGTAACTGCTATACTTGTAGTTGCATTAGGCACAGTTGTAGTATAAGCTACTGTACCTGATGCAAATGTTGGACTTAAAGTTCCTACAGTTAAAGTCAATGCAGAGAGGTTGGCATTATCGCTTCCAGCCCTAGTAACTGTTGTAGTATATGTTTTTTGCGATACTCCATCTTGAGCCGTAACCATAACATCTACTGTGTTAGCACCAACATTTAAAGTTAATGCACTTGATGCTGTTCCACTTGCAACTGTTGCATACGTTCCATTATTTACTCGAACCTGTATGGTTGCGTTTGCTTCTGCCCGAGTTGGGGTTACTGTAATACTAGCAGTTGCGTTTGGAACATTTGCTGTATATGCTGTCGTGCCTGATGCAAAGATTGGAGTAATAGTTCCCGCACTAAACGTCATTGCAGAGAGGTCTGCGTTATTACTCACAGCTCTAGTAACTGTTGTAGTATATGTTTTTTGGGTTATACCATCTTGAGCAGTAACCCTTACATCTATTGTGTTAGCGCCAACATTTAAAGTTAATGCACTTGATGCTGTTCCACTTGCAACTGTTGCATATGTTCCGTTGTTTACTCGAATCTGTATGGTTGCATTAGCCTCTGCACGAGTTGGGGTTACTGTAATACTAGTAGTTGCGTTTGGAACATTTGCTGTGTATGCTATGGTACCTGATGCAAATACTGGTGCTAAAGTGCCAGTCGATAAAATCATTGCAGAGAGGTTGGCATTTGTAGATATAATGTCTGCATTACGAAATATTGAAACAACATTACTGCCTTGTTGTGGCACAGCTAAATCTGGTTTGCCATCTCCATCCAGATCGCCAAATATTAATGAATTTGGAAAACCCGATGCGCCAGTTGCAAAATCAATTTTAGCATCTAAACTACCTGTAGTAATTGTATTTGTAGTTGAAATGTTGCGAAACACCGAAACGTTTTTTGAATTTTGATTCACAACTCCCAAATCAATCTTTCCATCTCCATCCAAGTCTGCGAATGCAACATCTTGCGGATCTGTTCCAGTTAAGAAGTCAACTTTAATTTCAAAACTGCCAGGATTAAGTGGTCCTATAGATGGTATATTGTTGCGAAGTATTGAAATATTTGCTGAGGCACTGTTAGCTACCGCCAAATCTAGTTTGCCATCTCCATCCAAATCTCCTAGCTTAATAGACATTGGACTATTTCCAGTTTGATAATTGACAAGATTTGCAAAACTACCAGCTGTGATTGAGCCGCTTGTTGAAGTATTTCGGAAAATGGAAACACTATTTGTACCTAAATTTGCAACTGCCAAATCGAGCTTTCTATCTCCATCCAAATCCCCTATTGCTATCGAAAAAGGTTGTACGCTTGTTGTAAAATCTACTTTTGCTGCAAAGCTACCAGTTGTAATTGCGCCACTGGTTGAAGTATTTCGGAAAATGGAAAGGTTATCTATACCTTGACTAACAACTGCTAAATCAAGTTTGCCATCACCATCTAAATCGCCGATAGCAACAGACCTAGGATTACCCGCCCCAACAGAAAAATCAACCTTTGCTGCAAAACTACCAGTTGTGATTGAACCGCTTGTTGAAGTATTACGGAAAATTGAAACATTATTCGTAGTAAAATTGGCGACAGCTAAATCTAGCTTACCATCACCATCTAAATCGCCGATTGCTATTGACTGAGGTCCATCACCAGCAGCAAAATCTACTTTTGTTGCAAAACTACCTACTCCAATATTGCCATTGCTTGACGTATTTCGATATACGGAAACTGTATTACTCGTAAGATTTATTGCAACTAAGTCAGGCTTGCCATCTCCATCTAAATCACCTGTTGCAACTTTGTTCGGGAATGTACCTGTAGCAAAATCTACTTTTGGAGAGAAGTCTGTTGAAGTAATCGCGTTTTTTGCTGGGCTATAAACTGGGATGAAATTAGCCATGCTATATGCCGCTAAATTTGTACCTGTATTTAATGCTGTAATTGGGCCATAGGTAGCACCAAAAGGCACTGTAACGGTTAAGCTAGTGAGTGTTGAGGCTGTAACAGTTGCTCTTGTAGCTCCAAAGAATACTATATTGTTGGCTAGGGTATTACTAAAGTTTGTACCTACAATCATTACTGGATCACCAGGTTTTGCAGATTTTGGAATAAAATCGGTGATGGTAGGTTGTGCAAAGATGTTACTCAATCCTATATTTAAACTGATAATAATCAGTATGAAACCCTTTCGATTAAATTGATTCAACCGAAAATAATTAAACAACAAACTTAAATTGTTAATTGCAAAAGTCTTTTGTAGTGTAAAGGTTGATCTCACAAGCTTACATTAAATATTTTGATAATTACCATCATTACATTTTTTGATAATGAGGGGTAAATCAGCGGATATTTAACGATAACATTAAAGAAAGCTTTGGATTTTTATATGCCTAAATATAAGGAGGCAAATCTAGTTTCGAACAAAGAGTCAAATTTTTTGACTTATGTCAAATTTGACTTTCTTTTTTTAGAAAAAAAGTCAATTATTCATAAATATTTAATTCACTAATATATCAATGAAGACTATTTTTTCTTATTTGTAGTTAGTCTTTTTTTAGCCCTCACCCTACTTAATGTTTCTAAATTAATCCCCAAAAAAGAAGCAATATGCTTTTGAGGAATTCGATTGGCTAAATGGCCGTACATGGTCAAGAAAAATTCGTATTTGGTTTCAGCATTGCTAAATCTCGAGGTTAAAGCACGCATCTCAGCATCGGCATAATATTTTTCGAGAATTTTCCTTACCAATATATTGGTGCTTGGTTCTAAAAGATACAACTGCTGTAAACTCTCATGGCTCATAGATAATAATGTACAATCTTCTAAAGCATCCATATTTTCAACACTTGGCCTTTGCATATAATAACTGTAAATACTAGTGACCATTTCATTTTCTACAGAAATCCAGGTGATCTTCTCTTTTTTGTCATCCTTCACAAAACCTCTAATAGCCCCTGTTGTAATAAAATAGATATGATTGCAAACTATTCCTTCTTTGTGGAGTATCTCTCCTTTTTTAAGGGATAATGGGTAGGTGTTTTTTATGAAAAATTCAGTAGTTGCATCATTGATTTCATAAAAAAATCTAAATGCATTTAAAAAAGGGGTTGCTTGTTTGAGTGTTGCGTGTTGCTTTTTATGCTTACTTAGAGTCATTAGAAAATGCTAGTGAATTAGTAATTTAATACTTTTTTTAATACGAGCAATTATATTAAAAAAACATTAATAAATCGATAAAAAACATGAATTTTTAATAAAAGAGTTGCGTGTTATTTACATTTTCCTTTCCGGCTTCAAAATCAACCTCAACGTAGTATCATTGGTAAAATAACTGATGGCCCAGTTGATGAAAATAAAGAGCCTGTTTTTTACACTTACAATGAGCATTAGATGTAAAAACATCCAAACAAACCAGGCCAACCTGCCTTGAAAACTAAAGCCGGGTAAATCCACCACCGCTTTACGTTTGCCAACAGTAGCCATAGTGCCAGGGTTTTTGTAACTAAACGGTTTCAAAGGTTTATTTTGGGAAAGGGCATTTAAATTTTTTACCAGATTTTTTGATTGCTCTATCGCCACATTGGCCAATTGTGGGTGCCCTTTAGGAAATTGGGTTGTTTCCATATAAGCAATATCTCCTAGTGCAAATACATTGTTCAAACCTTCTACACGATTACATTGGTCGACCTTGATTCTATTTCCTCTCACCAATTTATCAGCGTCTATTCCTACAGGCACATTGCCAATAATTCCAGCAGCCCAGATCATGGTTTTGGAATGAATTTCATTTCCATCTCCCAATACAATTGTTGTTCCATCAAAGTCTTTAATAGCAGTATTGGTGAGAACATGCACACCCATTTTTTCGAGGTATTGCTGAGACTTTACTTGTGCTGCTTTACTCATCACACCTAGTGTTGCAGGACCTGCTTCTAACAAATAAATATTCAATGCAGAGAAATCCATATCAGGATAATCCTTAGGTAAAATATTGGTTTTTAATTCGGCCAAAGAGCCTGAAAGCTCCACTCCTGTTGGGCCTCCACCCACTACAACAATATTCATTAATGCATGCAACTGTTCTGGTTCTGCCGTTAGTGCATCTTCAAAATTTTGTAAAATATGATTGCGCAATGCCAATGCCTCATTGGTAGATTTCATTGGATACGCATGTGTTTCTATATTTTTATTGCCAAAATAATTGGTAGTACATCCTGTTGCAATGATCAATTGATCGTATGGATAAATTGCAGCATCGGTAACAACTGTTTGATTTGTTGTATCGATAGATTGGATATTAGCCAAACGAACATGTACATTTTTTTTTCGCTGAAATACTTTTCTTAATGGAAATGAAATAGAACTGGGCTCTAATCTTGCCGTAGCTACCTGATACATCAATGGTTGAAACTGATGGAAATTATATTGATCGATCAAGGTAATATCAAAAGCAGCTCCGCTCAATCTTCTGGCTACTTGTAAACCCGCAAATCCTGCACCAAGTATTACAATTCTTTGTGGTTGCATAACTAAAGCATTTGCGCAAAGTTACACCTTACTGAGGAGCAGTCTAATTCTATTAAAGGTTCTACTTCAAATACAGGTCAAACCAATCCACAAATTGTTGCAATTCAGGTTGCATATCATTGGCATTGTGTCCGCCACCCTTTTTAGTGATGAATTGGTGGGGAACACCTACCTCTTTCAACCTTGCTATAAAGCTGATTGATTGTTGAATAGGTACAGTTAAATCAGCAGTGCCATGTATAATAAATGTTGGTGGATCATCCGAAGTCACAGCATAAATTGGTGAAATCTCTTTGGCAATTTTAATGCGCGCAGCTGTATCGGAAATAGGCATCAATGCCATTGTTGCTTCATCTAATTTTTTAAAATCCAAAGCACCATAAATTTTATTGGAATATAAAATGGAAGGCATATTCACAAAACTTACTCCTGGCCCACCCCAATTCAATACATCTGTTGGTGGAAATAAAACTGCTACTGCTTGCACTCTTGCTGATAACCGATCGATTGGGTCTGCTGCATTGGTATTGATTTTTTCATCAGCCGTGGCAACAGCTAAAGATAAATGACCTCCAGCCGAGCTTCCTTCAATGCCTAATTTATCTGGGTCGATACTATATTTTGCTGCGTTGTATCTGATGAAACGAACCGCTCTTTTTATATCATCAATTTGACTAGGAATTGGATACCTTGGTTGAGATCCTACAATAACTAAAAAACAAGTATAGCCTTTTTCTAAATACATACTAGATGGCCTTATATAATACTCAGCACTTCTAAAGGAGGAAAACCATGAACCAGCTATTACTCTTACAATTGCTTTGCCATTTGATTTTCCTTTAGGTTTTAATTGCAGCATTGTAAGTGCTAATCCATCTTTTCTTCCATAAATAATTTCCTCCATAGGATAATTAGCAATCGCTTTTTTCAACAAGCTTTCTTTTATCCCTTCCCATCGATTGTCTTTTTTAGCATTTTGAAATTCATTTAATCCACTGATATAATTGATATCCCCTTGAGAAACCAATGCAGATTTGTTGAGTAAATTAATCAGGTAAAATGCGCTATCATTATTATTGGCAGCAGCATAAGCGGCGGTACCTGCTAATACTGCATCTATATTGGCATTCTTGCCTTGCAACAGAATGCCCGCTGAATAATTGCTTGCGGCTTCTTGGTAATTTTTTGCAGCAAAAAATTTCGCAGCCTTAGCAAAATAATCAAATTCATTTTGTGCAAAACATTGAATAGAAAAAATCAATGTAGTAATCAGAAAAATCTTTTTCATATTATATATTTTATAAACGAATCCCAATTTGATACCCTTGCTCTATCGCTCGCTTTGCATCTAGATCACCGGCTTCTAAAGCACCTCCAATTAAATGAACATTTTCATAGTTTGCTTTTATATCATTATAAAGTTGATTATTAGAAACCTGTCCTGCGCAAATAACAATATTGTCTACATCAAGTATTTGAGGTTGACCAGCTACGCTAATATGAAAACCTTCACTGTCTATTTTTTCATAGCTTACTTCAGCAATCATTTTTACTTTTTTCATTTTCAATGCCGCTCGATGAATCCAGCCGGTAGTCTTGCCCAAACCTTCTCCCAGTTTGCCTTTGGAGCGTTGCAATAAATATACTTCTCTTGGAGATTTTGTTGCATGATTTTTTTGCAATGCCCCTCTCACAGCGTAGTTCATGTCTACACCCCATTCTTCCATGAATGCTGGAATGGTATTGCTTTCTTCATTGGTTAAAAATTCAGCTACATCAAAACCAATTCCTCCAGCACCAATAATCGCTACCTTTTTTCCGACAGGTTTTTTATGCAAAACCACATCGGTGTAAGTCAATACTTTAGGATCATTAATTCCTTCAATCGTTAAAGTTCTTCCGCTCACCCCAGTTGAAACAACTACTTCATCAAAATTGCTTGCTTGATCCTTTACAAATAAAGCATTCAAATGAATTTGAACCTTATGCAATTCCATTTGCTTTTTATAATAGCGCAAAGTTTCTATGAACTCTTCCTTTCCAGGAATTTCTTTAGCAATATTAAATTGTCCACCAATGGTTGCATTTGCTTCAAACAAATGCACTTCATGCCCACGTTGTGCCAATGTAATGGATGCAGAAAGCCCTGCAGGCCCTGCTCCTACAACAGCAATCTTCTTTTTGTTAGTAGCTGGTAAAACAATTGTAGATAATTCTTTGCATGCTCTGGGGTTCACTAAACAACTGGCTGTTTTTCTTTCGAATACATGATCTAAACAAGCTTGGTTACATGCTATACAAGTATTGATTTCATCGGTTCTTCCTTCCAATGCTTTTTTAGGAAATTCAGGATCTGCTAAAAACGGTCTGGCCATCGACACCATATTGGCATGACCATCTGCTAAAATTTTTTCTGCCACATCCGGCATATTGATTCGGTTGGTGGTAATTAATGGAATAGATAATTTACCCATCAATCTTTTGGTAACCCAGCTGAATCCACCCCTCGGAACCATGGTAGCAATAGTTGGTACCCTTGCTTCATGCCATCCAATGCCTGTATTGATAATGGTTGCTCCGGCTTTTTCAATTTCTTTTGCTAATTGTTCTACTTCTTCCCAAGTGGATCCATCTTCTACCAGATCCAACATCGATAATCGATAAATGATGATGAAATTGTTGCCAACTGCTTCTCTGGTTCTGCGAACAATTTCAATCGGGAATTTTATTCTATTCTCATAAGATCCTCCCCATTCATCGGTTCTTTGATTGGTTTTAGAAACAATGAATTGATTAATTAAATAACCTTCAGACCCCATTATTTCTACGCCATCATAACCTGCTTCTTGCGCTAATTTTGCACAGTTTACAAAATCATTGATGGTACGTTGAATACCACCCCTGCTTAGTTTCCAGGGCTTGAAAGGAGAAATTGGAGATTTAATGGCAGATGGTGCAACACATATTGGATGATAGCCATACCTGCCTGTATGTAAAATTTGCATACAAATTTTACCACCCTCAGCATGTACTGCTTCTGTAATTAATTGATGTTGTTTAGCTTCTGACCGAGTAGATAGTTTGCTTCCAAACGGAGATGTCCATCCTGCTCTGTTTGGTGCTACTCCTCCTGTAACTATGAGTCCAACACCACCTTTGGCACGTTCAGCAAAATAAGCGGCTTGTTTAGCAAAACCATTCTTGCTTTCTTCTAAACCTGTATGCATAGAACCCATCAGGATTCTATTTTTCAACGTTGTAAACCCTAAATCGAGGGGCTCAAAAAGATGTGGGTAATTCATGATTTTTTGAAGATACAAAAAAAGCAATTTGAATTGTTCTTGTATTGAACTTTATTATTAAGGTTTAAACACATAATGCCCATTAATTGGATACCTAAACAAACAATCTTCCATCACTTGGCCTGCACCAACATTATGCACGATTAAGTACCTTTTTGAAAGGGTTGACCGAACATTCACCACAATTCCAATATGAGGTAATTTGTTATTGATTAACCAGCAAACAATATCTCCAGGTTGATAATCCTTATCATTCAAACTTATGGGTAAGTTGATTCCATAACGATCAAAATACTTCATCATATTGGGTACCCTTCGATGATCGATATTTTTATCTGTTTTTTGTAACCCCCAATTATGAGGATAGGTTGAAAAATACTTACTCATGTCTTCATGAATCAATTGCTGTAGATCAATGCCTATTTTTCTATAAGCCCGTATCACAACATCTGCACAAACTCCTTTATTCGAAGGTACATCTCCCATGGGGTATGGAATGGTATAATAACTTGGATCGTATTGTACTTTTTGTGCAGTTAATTCTTTTGCCGCATTGCTCAGTTGAATGCTAAACTTTTCTTGTGCATTCGCAGCAATACAAATAAGTAAAAAAGGAAATAATAGTTTTATAAAACGCACACGATTTAGATGCAATCATCTTCGCGTTCCACAATAATTATAATTAGAGAATTGTTAAATCTTTTATCTTTTATCTTTTATCTTTTATCTTTTATCTTTTATCTTTTATCTAATCCTGTATCTCTTAATTCATAATTCTTCTTTCATAATTTTTTTTAGCATTCACTTAAACCCAAAGGTATTTGAATAGCCAATCCTCCATCAGCGGTTTCTTTGTATTTACTATTCATATCCAAAGCAGTAGACCACATGGTTGCAATTACTTTATCTAAACTCACCAATGCAAAATCTGGTGTGCTTTGTAATGCCAATTGCGAAGCTGTAATTGCTTTTATAGCACCCATGGTATTTCTTTCAATACAAGGAATTTGAACCAAACCACCAATCGGATCGCAAGTAAGACCCAGATGATGTTCCATAGCAATTTCAGCCGCCATCAATACCTGCCTCTGTGTTCCACCCATACATTCTGTTAATGCTGCAGCGGCCATTGCAGAAGATACACCAATTTCTGCCTGACATCCTCCCATTGCAGCAGATATGGTTGCGCCTTTTTTGAAAATACTTCCTATCTCTGATGCAGTTAATAAAAATTTGATAATACTTTCATCCGTTACGTTTTCACAAAATGCAATATAGTATTGTAACACTGCTGGAATTACCCCAGCTGCACCGTTGGTAGGTGCCGTTACTACTCTGCCAAATGAAGCATTCTCTTCATTTACAGCCAATGCAAAACAACTTACCCAATCCAGTATATATTGAAAACTTCCTCCACCTTTTTTAATAGTACTAATCCATTCTTCGTAACTATTATATTCTTGTTGATTGATTAGTTTTTTATTCAGATTAAAAGCCCTTCTTTGTACTTGCAATCCACCAGGCAATTCTCCCTGTGTATGACATCCTCTATAAGTGCACTCCTTCATGGTTTCCCATATTTTCCAAACGCCAGCTTTTACATTTTTCTCTGTATTCCAAACCAATTCATTTTCTAAAACAATTTCATTAATGGGCATTCCGGTTTTCATGCACCAATGCAATAAATCATCGGCAGTATTAATGGGGAATGGTAAATCAACTGGTTCTTTACCTCCTCCATTTTCACCTTCTTTCACCACAAAGCCACCACCTATTGAAAAATAGGTTTCACTAAAATGATTGCCATCTTTAGTACTAATTAAAAATGATAAACCATTCGGATGAAATGGCAAGGATTCATTCATTAAAAACTGAACATGTTCTTGAATAATAAATGGGATAGTTAGTTTGCCGCCTAATAAAATTGATTGAGTTGTTTCAATCGATTTTATTTTTGCATTGATACTATTTACATCGATGGTTACGGGGTCTTCTCCACTAAGCCCTAGTAAAACGGCAATATCTGTTCCATGCCCTTTGCCTGTTTTAGCCAAAGACCCGTATAATAAAACGGTTATAGAAACAACTTGATCTAATGGGTATTTTGGTTGAATGGATTCTATACAACGCTGCGCGGCTCTCCAAGGGCCTAAGGTATGCGAACTAGATGGGCCTACCCCTATTTTAAACATATCGAAAACCGAAATAGATTCATGTGGCATTTTACGAAGTTAATAGTTATTGGTTATTAGTTATTGGTTATTGAGTTATTGGGATTTTATTTTAAGTTTGATGGATGAGAACCTTTATTTATATAGCCCTGTTTTTAATGAGCATCGAAATGTTATCCGCTCAAAATATTCAACAAAGTTCAAGCCCCAACCCCTTGGAAACAATACTGCAATCCAGCCCTGCATTGAAAAGCGCCTTATTGAATAAAGACAGTTTACGCATTCAAATAGTATATACCCAAATCGATCGAAACAAACGCAATAAACCAAGCTTTACTGAGTATAATTATAACCTCAATAACAATACTTATTTCTATCCGGCTAGCACCGTAAAAATGCCGATTGCATTGTTGGCTTTGGAAAAACTCAACGAACTCAAAATAAAAGGCCTTACCAAAGAAACCACTATGATAACAGATAGTGCAGCTGCAGCGCAGGATCATGTATATACTCAACCCAATGCTGCAGATAGCAGGCCAACAATCGAAAATTATATCAAACAAATATTTTTAGTGAGCGATAATGATGCATATAATCGCTTATATGAATTTTTAGGCCAGGAATACATACAAAAAAAATTATCCGAGAAAGGGTATTCCGATGCTATTATTCGTCACCGTTTACAAATTAGCAGAACCCTAGAACAGAATGCCACTACCAATCCAGTAAAGTTTTATGATACTTCAGGAACTTTAGTATATGAACAACCAATGCAGATAAGTAATGCACAATATCCTTTGCTGGAAGCTAAGCTGGGCAAGGGTTATATGAGTAGAGGAAAACTGGTGAATGAACCATTCTCTTTTGCTACAAAGAACAGGGTTTATTTGCAAGACCTGCATCATATACTTCAATCTGTTTTATTTCCCGAGCAATTGAAAAAAGATCAACGATTTAATTTAACCAAGGAAGATTATGCATTTGTTCGAAAATGGATGAGTGCTTTTCCGAAAGAAAGTGATTTCCCTAATTATGATTCCACCAATTATTGGGATGCTTATTGTAAGTTTTTGTATTATGGTTCAGAGAAAGGGACTCAACCTAATAATTTTAGAATCTTTAATAAAGTTGGTGATGCTTATGGATTTCTAATTGATGTAACATATGTGGTAGACCTTGCCAATAATATTGAATTTATGTTAAGTGCAGCCATCTCATGCAATCAAGATGGCATTTACAATGATGATCATTATGATTATGATACAATTGGCTATCCATTCATGAAAAACCTAGGACAAGCAGTGTATCAATATGAATTGTCTCGAAAAAGAAAATATGCACCTGATCTCAAGAACTTTCGGTTTCATAAAAACTAATTTTCAGCGGATATTCAATACAGTATTGGGTTCACGAATTGTTTAGTCCGTTTAATTCCTTTTTCCGAACTTTACAGTACATATAATAAATTAATTAATATAAAAGCGAATGGAACTTTCTTCTCTGTTGAACAGGTTTAATGAACCAGAAACCTTAAAAATGGCCAAATTGGGTCGCGAATTAAGGGCAAGTGGTGTGGATGTAATTGATCTTAGTTTGGGTGAACCCGATTTTGATACGCCTCAACATATTAAAGATGCTGCCATAAAAGCCATCAATGATAACTGGAGTCATTATACCCCAGTTCCAGGTTTTTTAGATCTAAGAGAAGCAGTTTGTACAAAATTAAATAGAGATAACCACCTAGAATATAAACCAGAAAATATTGTCAGCTCAACAGGAGCAAAACAAAGTTTGGCAAACGCCATTTTAGCATTGGTGGATGAAGGCGATGAAGTAATCATTCCAACACCTTATTGGGTAACCTATTCTGAACTGGTAAAAATAGCCAGAGGTAAAGTAGTAGAAATAAGAACTACAGTAGAGAATAAATTCAAAGCCACTCCTGCACAAGTGGAGGCAGCTATTACACCTCGTTCTAAAGTGTTTATGTTCTCTTCTCCTTGCAACCCTTCAGGCGCTGTTTATAGCAAAGAAGAATTAGCAGGATTGGTAGAAGTATTTAAAAAACATCCAAATATTATTATCCTATCCGATGAAATTTATGAGTACATCAATTTTGTTGGAAAGCACGAGAGTATTGCACAGTTCGAAGAGATCAAAGATCGTGTTGTTTTGATCAATGGATTGAGCAAAGGATTTGCCATGACTGGTTGGAGATTAGGTTATACCGCTTCCAATACAACCATTGCTAAAGCGATGGAAAAAATTCAAGGACAGTTTACCAGTGGAACATGTTCTATCACGCAAAAAGCAGCTGTAGTAGCACTTACAGGAGATCTGCGTCCATCAGAAGCAATGACTGAAGAATTTACCAGAAGAAGAAAACGCAGTTTAGAATTAGTAAAAGCAATTCCTGGATTTAAATGCTTTGAACCAGAAGGAGCTTTCTATGTATTTCCGGATGTGAGTTATTATTATGGAAAATCAAATGGTACTGAAATAATAAAGAACGCTGCAGATTTTAGTATGTATTTATTGAACACAGCTCATGTTTCTTCTGTTATGGGGGATGCATTTGGTGAGCCTTTATGTGTTCGTTTTTCTTTTGCCAATAGCATGGAAAATATTGAACGTGCATGGAAGCGCATAGCTGATGCATTGGCATTATTAAAATAATAGATTGCAAATAAAAAAAGAGGAGCACTAGCAATAGACTCCTCTTTTTATTTTAATGATTCGATGTTATTTACCTCCTTCTACTACTCCACCTTTCTTACTATCAATGTTAATAGTGAAAGGCCCTTTACCACTTACAATCCATTTAAGGGTAACCGTTCCTAATCCGGGAATATTATTTACTTCTAAAACACCTGGATTGTTTTTTTGTTCCGTGGTTAAATTGAGGTCTGCATTTTCTACAATCATACCAGCTACTACTTTAGACTTCGTATTTAAAGTAATATAATCTGGGCGTTCAATTTTATTCTTCACATCCTGACTACTATGCGTTGGCATAATTCTGCTATTGGCAATAACAGCTGTTACTTCTGTTAACCCATCTCCTAAATCTTTTTCTGTTAGTGAAGACACTGTCAACTTTGGAGTGTGATAACAATGGTAAATGGAGAAAGCCATATTTCTATGGGCGTCTGATTCCAATAAAAATCCTGGATGTGCTCTTCCGAAATTCTTTTTGAATCCGCCGATTTCAATTTTTCCATATTGAGGATGATCGTATTCTTTCCAGGGAACAAATGCATCTTGAAATAAAAGATAACGATCAAAACTATAGGATGTATTATCAAATGGATCACGAGTGGATTCTTTCATGAACATTAAATACGGCGTCCATAATTCATTTGAATAAGTATAGATGCCTCTTCCTGCATAGAACCAATCCAATTCTCCTCCATAAGCCGAATACAAATCTTTGTACACCACTAAGTATTTATAGCCTGGCATTAGTTCTTCTCCTTTTTTAGCAATAGCATCATATACTGCAACATCTTGTGCATTATAAGTTCCAACATCTTCTGCTCCACCCGGGCCTCTTAAAATCATTCCACCTGCATTATGAAAAGATTGAGCAGCTGCAATATTCGGATGCTTCATTACAAATTCCATCACCGCTCTATTCTCAGGAATTGAAAACGGATATTTATAGGCGCCGTTTTGAATATAATTCGGTTGCCATCCCCAACCCCAATCGCGATTAGGATCGTATTCAAATGCATAACCATCTTCATTCACTCTTCCATCACCATCATTATCAACACCTTCAATACCCAATAATTCATAATCGCCTTTTTCATCTGGCCCAACTTGAATCATATTGCGTGGATCTCTTGGGTCAACTTTATATCTTCCGTTCGGATTTTTTCTACGCATCAATGTGATATGGCCATCTCCATCTAAATCATCGTAATTGTCTTCATTAACCAAACCATCACCATCGTTATCAATGGGCTTTACTCCAGAACGAGGTGAAGAGGAAGTATTGGGTTTATGCATATAACTGTCTCTTGCATCTGGGTTAATGCTTGGAATGATATAAAACACTTTATCAGCTAATAACTCTTGAATAAATTTTGTATCTCCAAAAGCTTCTGTTAAATACCATGCAGTGTACATGGCAAATTCGGCTCCCTGAATTTCATTGGAGTGAATATTTCCATCAATGTACATGCCCGGTTTATTCGATTCTACACCCTTCTTGAAATCAGTAATAGTTAAGCACCACAGATCTCTTCCATCATAAGATTTACCAATGGATTGTAGTTTAGCTAGATCGGGATAAGCAGCAGCAATTTTTTTACAGATTTCTGTAATTCCTCCATGGTCGTAATATCGGTTCCATGTTACGGTTACTTTTGGATTAGCTGGTGTGCCCGATGCTTTAAAAATTTGCTCTGGGCTTTGTGCAGAAACATTTTTTGAAAATGCAAAGGCACAAAATAATAAGGTTGATAAGAATATTTTTTTCATGTTCAATCAATTAATCGTTAAAGTGAAATATCAATATTTTTGGTTCCAGCTGTAGGGCAACCAGCATCGATGGTTATTTTTCCTTTCCCTTTAATTAACCAGCTAAAACTTTGCTTGGTAGATGGTTCCATATTATTAAGCAACAATATTTTTTTACCACCAACCAAACTTTGTTTATCGGAAAGTGTAAGGCCTACTTTTATTTTTTTAACGAAATAATTTCTATCAGCAAATTTACTATGCGTAGCCAATGCACCTTTATTTACTACATCTACAGTTACCCTCGTAAGTCCATTCGCTAAAGATTCTGTTTTAATATTGGTCACATCAATCTCTGGTTGAAATGATGCCGCTTTAATTAAAAATTCAGTATGCTTTTTCGCTAAATCAGCAACCAGTTTATAAGGTGGGTTAATTAATACAAAAGGATCTACACCTCCTACTTCAACTTTTTGCCCAGGGAAATCTGGATGGGAAAATGTTTTCCATTCTGTAAAAACATCGGTAATTCCTTGTTGAGCACTCCATCTTAAATAATTGGCAATCGGATCTTCAACGGTAAATGCTTTTTCTTTTTTAGCTGTATCAGGTTTAGATTTTGGAACCCACCATCCTGGTGTACTAAAACTATACCTGCCATAATGTTGATAAGCCCAGGAAAGAAAATCGCCACCAGCAACGGAAGTTCTGGGGGCATCTTTAGATCCCAATACTTTATTGTATAAATCACTCACAATGGTGGTTGCCTTGTCGTCGTTAGAACTTAAGTTATTGTTAGATCCAAAACTAACTACAGCATATACATTGAAAGCATCATATAAAAAATCCAGTAACGCACGGGTTTCTTTTTCACTTGCAGGATAATCTCCAGCGCCGGGTGCAAATGTTTTGTGTTTGTAAGTCAGGTTTTTATTAAAGGCTATTCCACCTTCTCCATCTTCGTTAAATATGCCATCTTTATCATTGTCTAAGCCTTCAGAAAGAATCAAGTATTTTCCTTTCTCTCCTTTTGTAAGATCTGCTTTGATCAATACTCTTGCATCATCAGGATGTAATTTTAAATCACCAATAGGAGATTCAATTCTCATTAAAGTGATTTTTCCATTTCCATCTAAATCATCAAAAGGGTCTTCATTTAAACGCCCATCTCTATCATCATCCGTTGCTGTTGCATTGCCAGTTCTTTCATGTTTTAATTTGGCGAAATATTGCTCCGAAGCATCGGGGCTCATATTAGGGAACAAATAATAGGTGGTTTTTTGGAGCAAATTTTTAATGGAATCTGTTCCACTTGCTTTTAATAAATTTTCCGCAAAGCCAATGACCAATTCAGCTCCTAATAAATGATTACCTTCTACACCACCCACCACAGCAATGGCAGGTTTTGTGTCGGTTTTACCTGTACCGATAGTAAGCATCCAAATATCTTTGCCGCCATTGGTTTTTACAAGGGACGATACCGTAGCTAATTGCGGATAGGCTTTTACAATGGTTTGAATTCTTGCTTGTTGCTCAGCAAGAGTAGAATAGTTCTGCGCAAAGGAGCCCGAAAAACAAAGCATTCCGATGGCAAAAAGAAATTGTTTTCTCATGAAACATGTTTAAGAAATAAATATAATCGAATTGTTTCTTGAAAAATCAAAAAAAGGATAAAAGGTGCATGATTTTATGCTTAATTTTCGCCAATGATTGACCCGGGTAAGGCAGAAATGTTCAAAAATAGATTGACCAAAGTGTTTAAACATAAAAGCAAATTGGCCAAGCGGCAAAATATTACCTGTTATCGAATCTACGACCACGATTTGCCTGAATTTCCCTTTAGTATAGAATTGTATGAAAACAATATTTATATAGCTGAATATCTTAGAAGGCATGGCATGGAAGATGATGCGCATGAAGCCTGGTTAATGGCTTGTCTTGAAATTATTCAGGACATTACCGGAGTTCCTACCGATAATATGTTTTGCAAACAAAGAAAAAGGCAATCACATAGAGAAGGACAATATGAAAAATTAGCAACAGAACAGGAGTTTTATACAGTTAAAGAAAATGGCCAGCTTTTTTTAGTGAACCTCACCGATTATTTAGATACTGGTTTATTTCTCGACCATCGAATCACCCGAGAAAAAGTAAAGCAGTTGAGTAATGGAAAGCGGGTATTGAATTTATTCTGTTATACGGGATCTTTTTCGGTCTATGCCGCAGATGGTGGAGCTGCTTCAGTTAGCTCAGTTGATTTGTCAAAAACCTATTTAGCATGGGCTGAAAAAAATATGGCACTCAATCAATACACCGATCCTAAAAAATTTCATTTCATTCATGCAGATGTGAAGCAATATTTAAAAACATTAACACCCAACAGTTTTGATATTGTCATCATGGATCCGCCCACATTCAGTAACAGCAAAAGAATGAAAGATATTCTGGATATTCAACGAGACCATGCCGAATTAATTAATGATGTGTTGAAAGCAATGTCCGCCGAAGGGATTCTTTTTTTTAGTACTAATTTTTCTAGATTCGAAATAGATAAAGCAGCCATTAATTCAACACAAATTAAAGACATTACAAGAGCCACTACCCCATTTGATTTTGAAGGGAAATTAAAACGTTGGTGTTTTGAAATTGTAAAATCTTAATGCAATTATTTTTTTGCCAATTGGAGCAGTTTGTTATGCAATTGAATGACTTGAGGAATCAATAATTCCTGTTCGTTATTGGTTATCACCCAATCACATAATTTCATTTTTAAATGATCATCTATTTGCTGATTCATTCTTTCTATTACTTGCTCTCTGTTAGATCCATCGCGGCTCATTACTCTTTGAATTCTTAATGCAGAAGGTGCATACACACCAATGATTCCATCCAATCCTTCTGCAGAACCAGATTCAAAAAACAATGCAGCTTCTTTTATTACATAAGGAACATCTTGGTTTTTTGCCCATTCAATACTGGCTGCAATGGTTGCGGGATGAACAATTGAATTAAGCACTGATAATTGAAAAGGGTCTTTAAATACAATTCCTGCAATAAATTCTCTATTGGGTAAATTATTGATATAAGCATTGGCACCAAAAGCGGATACGATTTTTTGTTTTACGCTTTCATCATGTTTCATGATCTCTTTTGCCAGTTGATCGGCTTGTAAAATAGGTACACCTAATTGCGCAAATATATTTGCAACAGTAGATTTGCCACTTCCTATTCCGCCTGTTAAACCAATTTTAAGTACTGACATAAAAAAGCCGGCAACATTCGTTACCGGCAATAAATTTACTGTTTAAATAAATACAGTTAGCTTTTCTCTGCTACAGGTTTGTTGACAGCCAATGTCCATTCCATGCTGATTGAAGATTTTTCAATCTTTAGGTAACTACCTGGATTTACTTCCATTTGAATGGTTGCGTCTTCATTGATTTTATTGATGGTACCATGAATACCCGCAATGGTTACAATTTTATCGCCTTTCTGCATATTGTCGATGAACTTTTTTTGCTCTTTTGCTTTTTTTGCTTGAGGACGAATCATGAATAACCAGAATACCAAAATGATGGCACCCATCATGATCAATTGAACTGTGCCACCCGATTTTGGGTCGGCAGATAAAATAATTGCTACTAAAGGAAACATATTATGGTGTTTTTAATTGTTGAATTTCTCCGTTAAAGGTAAGGGTATGTGTAATACCATTACTCGTATTAGATGTTACAAATATATTTTTTGCAACTGTTCCTGGGTGAGATTTATTACTGTCGAAAGATGCCGTAATTGTTCCTTTTCCTCCCGCTGGTATTGCTCCTTTGGAATAATCGGCAACCGTACATCCGCAACCTGGTTTTACTTCTGTTAAATACAAAGGCTTTGATCCGGTATTGGTAAACTCAAACAAGATATTGGTTTTTTCGCCCATATTAATGGTACCGAAATTGATGATGGTATCTTTAAAACCAATGGTCGTGTACATGGCAGTATCCACTATATGTTTTGCTGCATCTACATTTTCAGAATTGTTTTTGCAAGCGCTCAATGCAAACATTAAAACACTACCTATCAATAATAATTTCATTTTAAATAGTATTGTTCTTAAAACTGATTTTATTGATCTTTCCTTCTGAAGTAAGTTCTTTATGAATATTATCTAAAATACCATTTACAAATTGACCGCTTTGTGCAGTGCTATAATCTTTGGCTAAATCGATGTATTCGTTAATGGTAACCTTGGTTGGAATGGTTTCGAAATACAATAATTCACAGATGCCCATTCGCATTAATACCATGTCTAATTGAGCAATTCTTTCTGCGTCCCAGTTTTTTAACTTTGGCTTGATTAATTCCGCGCAATATTCTTTCTTCTCTATCGCAGTTCTCAATAACCCCCTTGCAAAATCCCATTTATCTTGGTTCATCAACTGGTCTAATGGTGTGGTGGCTGGCTTTTGAATAAAGGTCAGCATCATTTGATCCATCATTTCTCCATCATCATCCCAATTATTGAAATGTTCTTCAATATGGTTGATGAAATTTTCATCAGGCAACATCAGTTGAGTGAAAATCAATTTAATGATCTCTCTTTCTTTTGCCTTATCCCTGTTTTGTTCGGTAATGTATTTTTTGTATTCGGGGGTCTCAATTAATTGGTTGTAGATTTTCTTTACCAATTCAAGATCAATCCTTTTTTCGGGATGATCCGAATCAATGGCTTTTTGGTAAGATTTATTCTCCAGTAAGGCCCAAATAAATTCATTCCCAGCAATTTTGATATTTACATTCATATCACTGTGCGAAGGAAGGTTTTTGGAAGCTCTTTTAACCGCATTTGTTTCGGCGTACCTGGCCACTTCAGATAAAAAAAAGATCAAATAAATGAACAATTCCCTGCTTTTATCTAATTGCTTTTCTAATGTTTCAATGGGTTGTTTAAAAGTATTGATATTGTCTGCAGACTCAATCATATAGAGCAATTGCATTACTTTAACCCGTATATTTCTTCTACTGATCATTCAACAAGAACTTTTTAGCTGCGCGAAGGTAAGGCATTATGAATACTTATAGGCGCAAAATGCAAATTTGGCACATAAAGAATTGATAAAATGGCTATCTCTGTCAGCCTGAACCCTCCAGAAACGGTGAATTATACTTTTACTGAAATATTGGCTTAATTGCCGTTTTGGCATAATTATAGACATATTCAGAAAAAATCAACTTAATTAACCAAAATCAATAACGTATGGCTAAGAAAATCAACGTTACTCCTCTGCACGACAGAGTAATTGTAAAGCCTGCTGCTGCCGAAGAAAAAACGGCCGGTGGAATCATCATCCCTGATACTGCAAAAGAAAAACCACAACGTGGTGTAATCGTTGCAGCTGGTAAAGGAAAAATCGACGAACCAATGACTGTAAAAGTTGGGGATACCGTACTTTATGGCAAATATGCTGGTACTGAAGTGCAAATTGAAGGTCAAGACTTGTTGATCATGAGAGAAAGCGATCTTTTGGCAATTATCTAACATCTAAAAATTAAACAATATGGCTAAGCAAATATTTTTTGATATTGAAGCAAGAAATAAAATGAAAAAAGGCGTTGACACATTGGCCAACGCAGTTAAAGTAACTTTAGGACCAAAGGGTCGTAACGTAGTTATTGAGAAAAAGTTTGGTGCTCCTCAGGTAACCAAAGATGGTGTTACAGTAGCAAAAGAAATTGAATTAGAAGACGCTATTGAAAACATGGGTGCTCAGATGGTTAAAGAAGTAGCTTCTAAAACAGCAGATATTGCTGGAGATGGAACTACTACTGCTACTGTTTTGGCTCAGGCTATCATCAGCGAAGGGTTAAAAAACGTTGCAGCTGGTGCAAATCCAATGGATTTAAAGCGTGGTATTGATAAAGCAGTTGCTAAAGTAATTGATAGCTTAAGAGCTCAATCACAAGCTGTTGGTAACGATTCTAAGAAAATAGAGCAAGTAGCTACTATTTCTGCAAATAGCGATAGCGAAATTGGAAAGTTGATTGCAACTGCCATGGCTAAAGTGGGTAAAGAAGGCGTTATTACTGTTGAAGAAGCAAAAGGTACTGATACAACAGTTGATGTTGTTGAAGGAATGCAATTCGATCGTGGATATATCTCTCCATATTTCGTGACTAATAGCGAGAAAATGGAAGCTGAAATGCAAAATCCATACATCTTGATCTACGACAAGAAGATCAGTGCTATGAAAGATATTTTACACATTTTGGAGAAAGTTGCACAAACTGGTCGTCCATTGGTAATTATTGCAGAAGATTTAGAAGGTGAAGCATTGGCTACATTGGTTGTAAATAAATTACGTGGTACTTTAAAAGTGGCTGCTGTAAAAGCACCAGGATTTGGTGACCGTAGAAAAGAAATGTTAACTGATATTGCCATTCTAACTGCAGGAACTGTTGTTAGCGAAGAGCAAGGGTTTAAATTAGAAAATGCTGATCTTACTTATTTAGGACAAGCTGCTTCTATTACCATCGATAAAGACAATACCATTGTTGTTGGTGGAAAAGGTAAAAAAGCTGATATCGTTGCGAGAGTTAATCAAATTAAAGCTCAGGTAGAAAACACTACTTCAGACTACGATCGCGAAAAATTACAAGAGCGTTTAGCTAAATTAAGCGGAGGTGTTGCAGTATTGTATGTTGGAGCTGCTACTGAAGTTGAAATGAAAGAAAAGAAAGACCGTGTTGATGATGCTTTACACGCTACAAGAGCTGCTGTTGAAGAAGGAATTGTTCCTGGTGGTGGTGTTGCCTATATCCGTGCTGTAGAAAGCTTGGAGAAATTAAAAGGTGCTAACGAAGATGAATCAACTGGTATTCAAATTGTAAAAAGAGCAATTGAAGAGCCATTGCGTCAAATCGTTATCAACAGTGGAATTGAAGGTTCTATTGTTGTACAAAAAATCAAAGAAGGTAAAGGAGATTTTGGATTCAATGCTCGTACAGAAGTGTATGAAAACCTTTTCAAAGCTGGAGTAATTGATCCTACAAAAGTAAGCCGTGTTGCATTGGAAAATGCTGCATCTATCGCCGCTATGTTGCTCACTACTGAGTGTGTAGTTGCTGATAAACCAAAACCTGAAGCTCCGCATTCTCATGCTGGTGCTCCTGATATGGGTGGAATGGGTTACTAAAATTAGTTTGAATGATAATAAAAAAGTCCCGAAATTTTCGGGACTTTTTTTATAAAGTGAATAAAGTCTTTTAAACTTTAAGATATCGTGCAAAGCCTTGCACCATTAGACATTGCGCATATCCGTAACTCAACATTACTACTACATCCAGGAAATTGTCTTTGTATAAAAAATGATTGGATGCTAATACAGCATCTGATAAAACAAAGAGTACAGCACCTGGTACAAAATAAGTAGTTGCAATTACTTTCAATAAATTATTACTCAGTAAATTGGATGCAGAAGCAGTCATAATAGCAATTGCAGCCATATAGATTTTAACTGGCCAGATCATATCTCCCAGATATGGCTTTAGAAAATCCAATAATTTAACTGCAACAATAGTTACCAATACAGAAGCAACAACAAATTCAGTTGCTTTATTAAAACGTACGTTGCTGGATTTTAAAAAAAAAGTGGTGTATGCAATATGCGTAACTATGAATGCCAGCATTCCTCCAATAAAAAAAGCAGTCCCATTAAATATCAATAATAAATCTCCTATAAAAGCAGCAAACAAACCTATTAAGATGATGCGCTTACTCGTATGATAAGCATTTTTACGAGCATTCATTAATAGATAGGTAATTAAAATGGGCATTAAAAAAAGTTTACTGACATACCTGAAATCAGTTTTTTCGTAATAAATAAATGCACAATGAGCAAATAACACTACCCAAAAAATGAAAATCCCATGTTTTTTAATAATATGCATTCTTAAGCCATTTATTGAAAGAGTGTAAAATAATGGGAAATTATTAATAAAAATGGAGCTAATTTCGCAAAATGCAAATGGATGATCCCCGTTTTTTTGACTATTGGAGTAAAAATAGACAAAAAGAGAAAAGCAATAAAAGGGCTTTTTTTATGGGATTATCTGCAGGTTTTGCAATTGGCGGAGCCCTTTTAGTAGCTATTCTTTCTGGTTGGTATCCTCGCGCAACCATGGAAGCGAACAGTAAAATGAGTGCTTTTGTATTGTTTATAGCAATTTTGTTGATATCTGTATTTATTGCATTTATTTATCAAAAATTCAAATGGGAAATGCAGGAACAGCGTTATTTAGAAATCGTAGCAAAAAAAAATAAAAATCAACAGATGCAGCCATAATAGGTCAATTTGCGTCTATTTTAAAAATCAAAATTAGGAATGAAAAAATCAGTTATTGCCTTTATTGGAATGGTCGTGTTCTCTTTGTCTTGTGGAAAAACAGTTGATTCTGGTTGCACTCCTGTAACCGTTGCAAGTGAAAAATCAGCAATGATCGCTTATTGTACAGCTAATAGTATCAATTATACAGAACATCCAAGTGGAATTTTATACGAAATTGTAAGCCCAGGTACAGGCACTGCTCCTAGCCTAGCTTCAACTGTATCTTGTTTATATACTGGCAAATTAATGAATGGTTCAACTTTCGACGCAGCAACAAGCAATCCTGCTACATTTCCGCTTGCCAATGTAATTGAAGGGTGGAAAATTGGCATTCCGCTTATCAAGGCTGGAGGTAGAATTAAATTGGTCATTCCTTCTGCACTGGCTTATAGTTGTGTAGGATCTGGCTCGATTGCTCCAAATTCTCCTCTGTTTTTTGATGTCACATTGGTTCAAGTTCGATAGATATATATTAAATTATGTATATGTTGAATATTGGTGCTTAAAAGAGCTGACCAAAATATACCTCATTCCCCTATCTTTGCCAACCTGAAAAAATCAGGATTAAACAATACGTAAACCGTTACTAATATGCAACTGAAAGGTTTAGTGCGTTTTTTTGCAATAGCACTTACATTAATTTGTCTTTACCAATTATCTTTTACTTGGTTTGTTCGCAATCATGAATCTGAAATGGATGCAAAAGCCAGCACATGGCTCAAGTCTTTCACTAGCCCCGAGCAAAAGTATCCGGGCAATAAAGAATTGCAATCTGCCTATGCAGATTCATTGGGAGATTTAAAAAAAGACAGACTACAACGTCTGTTGGATAGTACCAAAGATGTTAAATTGGCCTTTGGCTTAACTACCTATCGTAGTGCAAAAGAAAAAGAGTTGATGCTCGGATTGGATTTGCAAGGTGGTATGAGTGTAACCATGGAAGTGGGTCTAGATGCCTTAATTAAATCTTTGTCTAACTATACTAAAGATGTTAATTTAAATAAAGCATTGGATGCAGCAGTTGCTCGTAAAGCAAATAGCGGCGCTAATTTGATCGCTTTGTTTTTAGAAGAATACAAGAAAGTTAGTCCGGATGGTAAACTAGCTCCTTTATTTACTGCAAGAAGCAATGGGGCTTTAAAAATTGACGACAGTAATGCTAAAGTAGAGGACTATTTAGCTAAACAATCTGATGCTGCATTTAGTAATACTTACAGAATTCTTAGAACGAGAATCGATCGTTTTGGAGTTGCATCTAATAACATCAATCCAGATGCTGCAAAAGGCAGAATCAATATTGAATTAGCAGGTGTGAGTGATAAAGAAAGAGTAAGGTCTTATTTACAATCTACTGCTAACCTTCAATTTTTTGAGGTTTATACTTTAGAAAGTAATGATGTTCAAAGTGGAATTGTAGCAGCAGATAAATCTGTTCAAGATTATTTGAATGGTGCAAAATCACTTGATACTACTAAAAATACAACTGTAGCTACAACTGAAAAAGCGGCTACAACCGATACTACTAAAACTGCAACAATTTCAACATTGTCAGCCGACACGAATAAAGCTGGTTCTGCAAAAGCAGATACTGCTAAAGCGAAGTTGAATGTAAATCCAATTGTACGTTTAATCCAATTCTCTCAACCTTATCGTGCGGATAATGGCAAAACAATTTTCCCGGCAGCTATTGGTTATATTCAAACAAAAGATACAGGTACATTAAATAACTATTTTAGAATGGAATCGGTGAAATCTAAATTCCCTTCTAATTTGCAGTTTTTATATGGTAAGGCAGAATTGAACGATCCTAAGTTAAAAGACATTTTAACTTTATATGCAATCAAAACTTTAGACAATGGTCAAGCTGAATTAGAAGGTGATCATATTTCTGGAGCATCACAAGATTATGATGAGCGCGGAAGAATTGCTATTAAAATGAATATGGATAGAGTTGGATCTGCTATCTGGGCTAAAATGACAACACGCAATGTTGGCAAGCCAATTGCAATTGTGTTAGACAATTTTGTTTATTCAGCTCCTAATGTAAACGACCCGATCACTACTGGTAATTCTCAAATCAGTGGTAACTATACTATTAAAGAAGCAAAAGATCTTTCTGAAATTTTAGAGAGCGGTAAATTACCTGCTCCTGCTAAAATTGTTCAAAGCCAAACCGTAGGGCCAACTTTGGGTAAAGAATCTATCAAGGGTGGTGCAATGTCATTCTTGATTGCATTCGTTGTGATTTTCTCTTTGATGTTATTGTATTTCAACACCGGTGGATGGGTTGCAAATATTGCATTGATATTAAACTTATTATTCACTATTGGAGTGTTGAGTGCTTTAGGTTTTACTTTAACTGCTCCAGGTATTGCTGGTTTGGTATTAACCATCGGTATGGCGGTAGATACCAACGTAATTATATTTGAGCGTATCAAAGAAGAATTATCAAAAGGTAAAAACTATGTAAGTGCAGTAAATGATGGTTACAAAAGATCTTTGTCTCCGGTTTTGGATGCACACGTTACTACTTTATTAACTGCTGTAATTCTTGCTTATTTTGGTCTAGGACCAGTATTAGGATTTGCTACAACCCAAATCATTGGTATTTTATTATCATTGTTCTGCGGAATTTTAGTATCAAGATTAATTACAGATTGGTACACTAATAAGAACAGACATTTTGAATATTTCACTGGAATTTCTAGAAGTATTTTCAAGCATGCTTCTTATAAATTTATCGAGTACAGAAAGTATGCATATGGTTTATCAGTGGTGATTTTAATTATGGGTATTGCATCTTTCTTTAATGGATTCGATGAAGGTGTTGAATTTGCTGGTGGTCGTAGCTATACGATTAAATTCGATAAAGCAGTAAACGCAGATGAAATTCGTGATGAGTTAAAAGCAACATTTGGTGAAGCTCCGATTACTAAAACAGTAGATACAAAGAATCAAATCAATATTACTACTTCTTACAAGATCAAAGAAACTGGTAGCAATATCGATTCTTTGGTAGAGAAAATGTTGTACACTGGCTTACAGAAGCATTTGCCTGAAGGAACCAGTTTCAATACTTTCGAAACTGTCTATAAGCAAAGCTCTCAAACTGTATTGCCTACTATCTCCGATGATTTAAAAGCTGGAGCAACTAAAGCAACTGTGTTTGCCATATTTGCAATTTGTTTGTACATATTTATTCGTTTCCGTGATTGGAGATATAGTTTAGGTACGATTGTAGCTTTGTTGCACGATGTATTCGTTACTTTAATTGTATTTAGTTTCTTAAGAAAAGTAGTTCCTTTCCCATTAGAAATTGATCAACATTTTATTGCTGCCATTCTAACGGTAATCGGTTTCTCAATGAATGATACGGTGATTGTTTATGATAGAATCAGAGAAGACAGTAAGATCATGATTGGGGTTGATAATGCTTCTATTATTAATAAAGCAATCAATCAGACTTTGAGCAGAACCATCATGACTTCTTTAACAGTGTTCTTGACCATTTTGATCTTATTCATCTTTGGTGGAGAAGTAACACGTGGATTTGCATTCGCGATGTTGATTGGAGTAGTTACTGGTACCTATTCTTCAATTTTCGTAGCAGCCCCTATCCTAGTAGATTTTGGTGGTGGAAGAGCATTGGGAAGAGCTGAAACTAAAAAGTAAATCTCCTAAGTATTTAATAGAAAAACCCGTTCAATTGAACGGGTTTTTTATTTACTGGAATTTTTTTATAAAAGATACTTAGCTAGTACCTGTTTGTTGGAGAAATATTATACTGCAAAAGAAGTTCCGCATCCACAGGTTTTACTGGCATTCGGATTGGTAAAAGTAAAACCACGTGAATTCAATCCGCCCTGCCAATCTACTTCCATTCCATATAAGTAAAGTCCATGGCTTTTATTCATAATGCAAGGCACGCCTTCTATTTCAAATAATTCATCTTCTGCTTCTACTTTGTCAAATCCTAATACATAAGTCATTCCGCTGCATCCACCTCCTTTAACTCCAATTCTCAAACGTTGAGTAGTATCAAAATCGGCTTCATTCATCAATCTTTTGATTTCTTCAATTGCTCCAATTGTGAGGGTAACTGGAGAATTGGCGATTATTGTGGCTTCCATAATTATCAATTTGAATCACAAAGTTACGATTTTGTAATGGCTCTTGTCAAAACCCACTTTCGAATCTAGAAAAATCCCCACTAACAGCCCAATAACCAGTAACCAATAACTGATAGTCCAATAACCAATAACCAATAACCAATAACCAATAACTGTTAACTGTTAAGTCTTATCTTCGTAAAAATCAATCGGAGAATGGAGAATACTACTTTATTGAGTATCATTTTTGGCCTGGCCATTGCAGCAATAATGGTGTATATATTGGTCATTCAACCTAAAAAAACAGAACCAGTTTCGAATGCTCCAAAACAACATAGTCCTTTACAGTTACAAGCCTATGAAAGGCTTATTTTATTAGTAGATCGAATTGCGCTTCCAAATGTAATCAGTAGAACGCCCAGCGAAGGATTATCGGCAAGAGATATGCAGCATGTTTTAACCAAGAATATTCGAGAAGAATTCGACTACAATGTTACTCAACAGATTTATGTGACTCCTGAATCTTGGAATGCATTAAAAAATTTAAAAGAGAAAAATATACTCTACATTAATCAGGTAGCACAGGAATTAGCGCCAGATGCTACAGGTATGGATTTGCAAAAATTTTTATTGAATTTTTTAGTGAGTGAGCCAAAGGCCAATCTGCACGAATTAGTAAGTGAAGCTTTGAGTTTTGAAGCGAAAAAATATTTATAAAGGTTGAAATAATTGACTATGCCTTCCAAGAAATTGTTTACCGACAGTGGAATAGAAATCAACAAATTGTATACTGCTAAAGATGTTCCAGCTTCTAATACAGGGAATGATTTGCCTGGGGAGTTTCCATTTACCAGAGGGGTTCAGCCGGATATGTATAGAGGAAAGCTATGGACAATGCGCCAGTACGCTGGATTTTCAACTTCAGAAGAGAGCAATAAACGGTACCATTATTTATTGTCACAAGGCGTTATGGGATTAAGTGTTGCTTTTGACTTACCCACTCAAATTGGTTATGACAGTGATCATGCTTTATCAGATGGTGAAGTAGGAAAAGTAGGTGTTGCCATAGATTGTTTAGATGACATGGAAACCTTGTTTAAAGGAATTGAATTGGAGAAAGTGAGTACTTCTATGACCATCAATTCAACAGGGTTTATTTTATTGGCTCTCTATGTTGCATTGGCCAAAAAACAAGGTGCTGATCTTACAAAAATTACTGGTACCATACAGAATGATATACTAAAGGAATATGCTGCCAGAGGAACTTATATCTATCCTCCTAAACCGTCAATGCGCATTATTACGGATATTTTTGAATGGTGTAGCAATGAATTACCCAAATGGAATACCATCTCCATTTCAGGTTACCATATTCGAGAAGCAGGTAGCACAGCTGTACAGGAAATTGCATTTACATTAAGTAATGGTAAAGCATATGTTCAAGCAGCATTGGCTAAAGGTTTGGATATCAATGTTTTTGGCAAACGTCTCTCCTTTTTCTTTAATGCCCATAATAACTTATTTGAAGAAGTAGCCAAATTTCGTGCTGCTCGAAAAATGTGGGCTCAAATAATGAAAGACTTAGGGGCTACCGATGAAAAGGCCTTGATGCTTCGTTTTCATACACAAACCGGTGGCGCTACTTTAACCGCTCAGCAACCACTCAATAATATCAGTAGAGTAACAATTCAAACCCTTGCAGCAGTTTTGGGTGGCACTCAAAGTTTGCATACCAATGGCTATGATGAAGCATTGAGTTTACCTACCGAAGAAGCTGCCAGAATTGCTTTAAGAACACAACAGATTGTAGCTTTTGAATCTGGAGCTGCCGATACAGTTGACCCTCTTGCAGGTAGTTATTTCATAGAATCATTAACCAATGAAGTGGAACAAAAAGCCTGGGATATAATCAACAAAATAGATGCAATTGGTGGAAGTGTTGCTGCTATTGAAGAAGGTTATATGCAAGAACAAATTGCCCAAAGTGCCTACGAATACCAGCGTAATATAGAAAGTGGAGAAAAAATTATTGTTGGTGTTAATCAGTTTACGGTTGATAAAGAATTAGCCGTTCCTGGATTTAAAATTGATGAAAGTATACGGTCTATTCAATCTGAAAAGCTTACACAATTAAGGGCTAAACGCAATAATGATAAAGTAAATGAATGTTTAGCAGCTATTTCAAAAACGGCAAAAGGCACCGATAATTTGATGCCTTTTGTAATTGAAGCCGTTGAAAATAATTGTACGTTAGGCGAAATTGCTGACACCCTTCGATCTGTTTATGGTGAATTTAAATAACGGAATAGTTATTGGTTATTGGTTATTCGTTATTGGGTTGATTTTAGAGAACTACAATCAAAGCATAAATAACTCCTGGGATCCAAAACAATAATGTCAATAAAATACTCAACCAGAATTTTCCATTGAATGCATTCTCGTGCAAGTAAACAGCCAAAGGAGGAAGTAAGATTGCTAAAATTGCCAATAACACAGTATTGGTACTAGCATCTCCAGTAGCTTTCTGGGCTTTATACTCTTTCATTAATTTCTTAACTTCTGCATATTTCTCTTTCTTTTCTACTCTAGATAAACTTTTAAATTGAAGCATCGCATCTTGAACAACTGCATCATTCATGGTAGATGCTTTTGTTTCAGCGGAAGTTGATTTAGCGTCTTTTTCTGTAGTAGTTTCTGTAGAGCTAGCAAAAACATTTGCTGATAACATCAATGCAATTGCAGCAGTAGATAAAAAAATGATTTTTTTCATAAGTTTAAATTTGGGTTGATTGAATAATATTTTAAACAAAAATAACTTGCTCCAAATGGAACTGATTTCAATTTAATTAAAATTATTTACATAATTGTCATATTCTATAATTTTCTCATTTAAACCCAAATTTGAAATTGAATAAAATCAGTACCTTCCGTACAAAGAAAATTAGCTCATGAGAAAAATAGTATTATTAAGTTTATTATTTGCTACAAGTTTTCTGAATGCGCAGAATGCTCCTGCCAATTTAGAACAATTAATTATAGATGAAACTTCAAAAGTAGTCAATTGGAGAAGGTACTTTCATCAAAACCCAGAATTAGGAAATCGGGAATTTAATACATGCAAAACAATTGAGGCCAATTTAAAAGAATGGGGCATTACAACAAAAGTAATCGCCAAAACAGGTGTGGTGGGTGTTTTAAAAGGTGGAAAGCCTGGCCCTGTTATAGCTTTAAGGGCTGATATTGATGCTTTACCTGTTGAGGAAAGAAACGGTTTGGCATTTGCTTCCAAAGCAAAAAGTGATTACAATGGAGCAACAGTTCCTGTAATGCATGCCTGCGGTCATGATTCCCATATAGCAATGCTCTTGGGTGCAGCTGAAGTTTTGAGTAAAATAAAGAATGACATTACTGGAACCGTTGTATTCTTATTTCAACCAGCGGAAGAAGGTCCTCCAGGAAATGAAGAAGGTGGCGCACCATTGATGATCAAGGAAGGTGCCATGGACAATCCTAAAGTAGATGCAGTATTTGGAATTCATATAGAATCTAAATATGATATTGGAAAGATTTATTATAAGCCTGGTGCTTTTATGGCATCATCCGACTGGTTTACCATCAAAGTAAAAGGCAAACAAAGTCATGGCGCATACCCATGGAATGCGATTGATCCTATTGCAGTGAGTGCAGAAATAATTCAAGCTTTACAAACCATTGTCAGTAGAAATATCGATATCACTAAATCTCCAGTTGTAGTTTCTGTTGGTAAGTTTCAATCAGGTGTACGTTCCAATATTATTCCAGAAGAAGCTATTATGGAAGGCACTATTAGAACCTTAGATGATCAGGCACAAAAAATGGTGCATGAAAAAATAAAATTAATTGCTCAAAACATTGCAACTGCTAATGGAGCAACTGCGGAAGTAAGTATAGATACTAAAACATTGGTTACCTATAACAATCCGGAATTGGTTGCCAAAAGCATTCCTTCCTTACAAAAAGCTGCAGGTGGAACAGAGAATGTACAATTAACCAATTGGGTTACTGGTGCAGAAGATTTTTCCTATTATGGTACAAAAGCCCCAGCATTTTTTTTCTACTTAGGTGCTAGAGATCCAAAGTTCCCAAATTTTGATGCTGCTCCAGATCATCATACACCAGGATTTATGATCAGTGATGCAAGATTGGATGTTGGAGTGAGTGCATTTGTAAACCTGGTTTTAGATTATGCTAAAACAGTAAAAAAATAATATCATGAAAAAATATTTTCTATTTACATTAATGTTGTTCTGTTGCGTTATCAATGTAACGGCACAAAATGCAAGACTCAGCCCCGAAAGCCTTTGGCAATTAGGCAAGGTATCTGCATTAGGCATTAGTAAAGATCAACAATCAATTATCTACAGTGTTTCAACACCTGACATTCAATCCAACAAATCGAGTCGTAAAACTTTTCAAATACCAATAACTGGAGGTAATCCTATTGAATTAAAGGATTTTGCTGGTTTATTGACGAACGACCGAATTTCACCAGATGGAAAATATTCCACTAGTGCTGAAGAAGTGAAGATTAATAATGTTACTGGAGTTGATTATTATAAAGACTTACCTAAGTCGAATGCACAAATTTATACTTCACTCAATTATCGGCATTGGGATACCTGGGAAGATGGAAAGTTCAGTCATGTGTTTATTACGCCAATCATTAATGGCAAAGCTGGTGAGCCAAAAGACATCATGGTGGGAGAAGCATATGACAGTCCTCAAAAGCCTTTTGGCGGTGATGAAGATTTTATTTTTAGCCCAGATAGCAAAAAAGTATTGTATGTAACTAAAAAAAGTTATGGTACTGCTTATGCCATTAGTACCAACACCGATTTGTATGAATACGATATAGAAAAAGGGACTACCAATAATTTGACAGAAGCCAATAAGGGATATGATTTAGCACCAGCATATAATTCAAATGGAGAACTGGCTTATTTGCAAATGAAAAGAGATGGATATGAATCAGATAAGCAAGACATAATTGTTCTTTTAAAAAATGGTCAAAAAATTAATCTCACAGGTGCAAGGGATGAAATTCATGTAGAAGGATTTAAATGGTCTGATGATGGAAAATCCATTTTCTTCTGGGCTCCTATCAACGGAACACTTCAGTTGTTTAGTGTAAATAATCCTGGCATGAGTAAAATAATGCCTGTAGTGAAACAAATTACCAATGGCGATTTTGATATCAGTGGAATTATTGGAGTGCTAAGCAAATCGGTGATTGTTTCCAGAACAGATTTTAATCATGCCAATGAATTGTATTCAGTGGATGTTAATACTGGTACAATGAATCAACTGACTCATGTAAACGATGTATTTTATAATACTATCGGAAAAGTGAAGTCAGAACGTAAATGGGTTACTACTACCGATAATAAAAAAATGTTGGTATGGGTGGTATATCCACCCGATTTTGATTCAACAAAAAAATATCCAACACTATTGTATTGTCAAGGGGGGCCTCAAAGTCCGCTCACACAGTTTTATTCTTTCAGATGGAATTTCCAATTAATTGCTTCTCAAGGATATATTATTGTTGCTCCTAACCGCAGAGGAATGCCGGGACATGGAACCAAATGGAATGAACAGATTAGTAAAGATCATGGTGGTCAAGTGATGAATGATTATTTATCTGCAATAGATGCGGTGAGTAAATCAACTTATGTAGATAAGAATAGATTGGGATGTATTGGAGCAAGTTATGGTGGTTATTCTGCCTTTTATTTAGCGGGTATTCACAATAATCGATTTAAAACATTTATTGCTCATGATGGAATCTTTGATACCAAGAGTATGTATGGTACCACTGAAGAATTGTTCTTTGTTAACTGGGATTATGGTGGTAATTATTGGGATAAGAATAATGCGGCAGCACAAAAATCATATAACCAATTCAATCCTAGTAATCTCGTAAGTAAATGGAATACTCCGATATTTATTATTCAGGGCGGTAAGGATTATCGTGTACCAATAGAACAGGGATTACAAGCATTTCAAGCTGCACAATTAAAAGGAATAAAATCTAAGCTATTGTATTTGCCAGATGAGAACCATTGGGTAATTGGTGCCCAAAATGCCCTGGTTTGGCAAAGAGAATTCTACAAATGGCTGGACGAAACTTTAAAATAGAACAGTAAACAAATTGTCGTCCCGGCTGCCTTGGTTAGCCGGGATTTTTTATGCTACATTTAATTGGTATAATTTCTTGCACCAAAAAGCAAACTGCCAATCCTTACCATGGTAGATCCACATTCAATTGCAAGTTGGTAATCGCCACTCATGCCCATCGAAAGGGTAGAAATTCCACTGTTGGTTGCATTCATTGGATGTTGTGTGGCCCAGTTTTTAATTAAATCAAACTGATTTTTTAAATGTAAAAATTCTCTTTTTACTTTGGTCATGTCATCACTAAAGGAAGCCATTCCCATTAAGCCTTCTATTCGGATATTTTGTAAAGTAGGCAAGGCTAATTTAATTGCTTCAATTTCTGCTTCATCCAAACCAAACTTGGTTTCTTCTTCTGCAATATGTAATTGCAATAAACAACCAATTGTGCGATTGTTTTTAATAGCTTGCTTATTGATTTCTTGTAATAATTTCAAACTATCTACTCCATGTATTAAATGAACAAATGGAGCTATGTATTTTACTTTATTGCTTTGTAAATGACCAATAAAATGCCAATGAATATCTTTTGGTAGCGCTATTTCTTTATCTACCAATTCCTGCACATAATTTTCACCAAAATCCCTTTGCCCAAGCGCATACAATTCCTCAATGTCGGAATTGGGCTTGGTTTTACTTACAGCAATTAATTGAACATGCTTTTGCTGTAGTTCATTATTTATTGAATGAAAAGAATTAAAATTTACTGGCATAATATCAACGGCATTGCCTTATAACTTGAGTCATTAAAGCCAATACATTACCTATTTATTTTAAAATACTTCTGCTAATTACAATTCGTTGAACCTCACTGGTTCCCTCATAGATCTGCGTAATTTTTGCATCTCGCATTAAACGTTCTACATGGTATTCTTTTACAAAGCCATAACCACCATGAATTTGAACCGCTTCAGTAGTGATCCACATGGCAGCTTCACTGGCAAATACTTTTGCCATAGACGAACTCAATGTATAATCCAATCCATTGTCTTTTTCCCATGCAGCTTTCAAGCATAACAAACGAGCTGATTCAATTTTCGTTGCCATATCAGCTAATTTAAATTGAATAGCTTGGTGATGCATGATTTCTTTACCAAAAGCTTTTCTCTGTTTACTGTAAGCCAAAGCCAACTCATATGCACCGCTTGCAATTCCGAGAGCTTGTGAAGCAATACCAATTCTTCCTCCAGCTAAAGTTTTCATTGCAAACGTAAACCCAAAACCGTCTGCTCCTATCCTATTTTCTTTTGGAACTTTTACGTCAGTCAATAAAATGGTATGGGTATCACTTCCACGAATTCCTAATTTATTTTCTTTTGCAGATACAGTTACACCAGGCCAGTTTTTCTCAACAATAAATGCATTGATACCCTTGCTTTTTTTAGCAGGGTCTGTTTGTGCAATCACTAAATAAACTGATGCTGATGAACCATTGGTGATCCAGTTTTTGGTACCACTTAATAAATAATGGTCTCCTTTGTCTTCAGCAGTTGTTTGTTGGCTGGTTGCATCACTTCCTGCTTCAGGCTCACTTAATAAAAATGCACCAATATATAATTCGCCATCTTTTTTTCCTTGCGCTAATGGAGTCAAATATTTTTGTTTCTGTTCTTCAGAACCAAATGTTTCTAATCCCCAGCAAACCAAACTATTATTAACACTCATGCTAACACTGGTACTTGCATCAATTTTACTCACTTCTTCCATAGCCAAAACATAACTCACTGTATCCATTCCAGCACCACCATATTTGGGGTCTACCATCATACCCATAAATCCAAGTTCTGCCAATTTCATTACTTGTTCACGTGGGAACTTTTGTAATTCATCTCTTTCTATTACACCCGGCAAACATTCTGTTTTAGCAAAATCTCTTGCTGCTTTTTGGATCATTAAATGTTCTTCGCTCAATTGGAAATTCATGTTGTATAAATTTGAGTTGCAAAAATAAGCTAACAAGCGTTAGGATACAATTTTTGTTCTAAAAAACACATTGCTTTATTGTTAAAAATACTTCTTGTGTAAATTGAATAGAATTTCCTTGGCTGTAGGCGTCATTCCTCTTGTTGTGTCCTGTAAAAAATGCCTTTTAAAAGCAATAATAGCTGCACTGGTGTCTTTTACATCGTACCCCACTATTCTTAGCCCAACAATATGATTAAATGATGTAGGAACGGTATCTCGTTTTTCATCGAACCATAAACCAAATCCTTTATCTGCTAATATTTTCCATGGGAAACGCCAATTTGGATCATTTTTTCTTGTTGGAGCAATATCCCCATGACCTATAAAATTGGCTGTAGGAATATTATAATCTTTTTTGAGTTTAGATAAAACGACCAATAAACTATTGATTTGCAAACTGTCGAAATACTGAAATCCATTATTATCCAATTCAATTCCAATACTTGCAGAATTCATGTCTAATTGATTGCCCCATCTGCTCACTCCTGCATGTTGACCTCTAAAATAATCATTGAGCATCTGGTAAACTACCCCATCCTTCCCAATCACATAATGAGCACTTACCGCTGTTCTTGGAAGAGTAAAGGTTTTAAGTGTTTCTTCCGTTGATCCTTGTGCAGTATGATGAATGATTACATAGCTGGGTTTTCTGATACCAAAATTGGTTGTACCCACCCAATAAGGTGATGGTTTTAAAGAGTCAGAAATAATGGGACTCTCCGGTTTTGTGTTGATTATTTTGGTATAATTTTTTGCTTGTTCTTTATAGGATTTATTGGTTTCCTTATAAGGATTGTTATTACATGCACTGATTACTATTAGTAAAATTGCAAATATTTTGAAATAGCGTTTCATTTGGTATAGTTATTGGTTACTGGTTATTGGTTTTTCAGGTACTTATAACTCTCATCTGTTAATTCTTATCTTTTATCTCTTATCTTTTATCTCTTATCTCATAATTCTTATCTCATAATTCTTCTTTCATCTTTCTTCTTTCCTAATCGTATTTTGTTTTCTTTTCTTCCTTATAACTCAACTGTTCAAGCAATGCTTCAGGAGTAGGGTTTTTGGTGATTGATACGGCTACCTGAAATAATACTATCGCCATTACAATCGAAATAATTAATTCTCCCCAAGTGATCCAATATCCCAAAAAACGATAGACAGCGCCACTTTCCACATGTTCATGTTCAACAATCACTTCAACTTTTTCCTTATTGATATAGTTTATCAATGGATAGGCTGCGTTAATCGAATATTGTTTGCCAGCAATTTGATACACTGCTTTAACATCAATTGATTTAGTTGAATCATTTTTAACTATTTCAATGATTGCAGGATATTTTTCTCCATCAAAATAATCTGGTATGCGCGTAAATAATATATAGCAACCAAAAATGATCAGGTATAAAGTAAAAATTGACTTAAACAAATTGATTCAATTGGAATTAGAAAAATAATAAGCACAAAAAGATGGCAGCAAATACACAGATCAAATCAACCAATAACATAGCGCCTAAAGTGTACCTGGTATTTTTCACTTTTATACTTCCAAAATAAACAGCTATTACATAGAATGTAGTTTCTGCTGCACACTGAAATACACAAGCCAATCTACCTGTAAACGAATCCGCACCATAAGTGCGCATTGCATCAATTAAGAATCCCCTGCTTCCAGCCGCATTAAAAGGTCTTAAAATGGCTATTGGTAAAGCATCTACAATTTCTTTGGTAACACCTATTGCCAAAAAGCCTTTTGCTAATAATCCAGCCAGTATTTCAAATACACCACTATTTCTGAATAATGAAATTGCCACTAGCATTCCCAGAATATAAGGGAAAATTGTTCTGCCAGTTTTTAGTCCATCATATGCGCCTTCAACAAAAGAATTAAAAACATTGGTTCCTTGATCAGTAAATCTTTTTTCTCTTAAAAAACTATATGCCAGAATAATGAAAATAATTCCCAATAAAAGTACATTCGAAAGATTGCCAGTAAAATGGCCCTTGCTAATTAAATCAAGCTTGGTGATATATAATAAAAGCCCTGTTATAATTCCTATTACTACTCCAATTGACCCAATCAATGTAACGTTCAATAAATTGATTCTTTGTTTAATGCCAACAATTATCAATGCTGCAATGGTTCCAATAAATGAAGTGATAATACATGGCAACATCACATCTGCAGGATTGGTAGCATGTTGAGCAGCTCTGTATCCAATGATAGACGTAGGAATGAGTGTTAAACCAGCAGCGTGTAAACACATGAACATGATCTGGCTATTGCTGGCTTTTTCTTTGTCTGTATTGAGTTCCTGTAAACTCTCCATGGCTTTCAATCCAAATGGGGTTGCAGCACTATCCAATCCTAAAAAATTGGCCGCAAAATTCAACATCATATATGAAATAGATGGATGATTAGCAGGAATTTCTGGGAATACTTTTACAAAAATCGGGCTCAATAATTTGGCCAGCCGCTCTGATGCTCCGCTATTAATTAATAATTGAAGTATGCCACAGAAAAAAGATAAATAAGCTATTAATGGAAGTAATAAATCAAAAATGGTATTCTTACAAGTAGGCAATATCCCATCTGTTGCTTGTTTGCCTACACAGAATCGAACCGTTTGATTATCGAGAATATATAAGCTGTCTTTCCCAACAGCATATCGATTGTCTTTGGCTTTTTTTAATGTATCCTGTATGGAAGCTGGTAAATCCTTTAGATAAAACTCATTTCTAACAATGGGGTCATCTTTTTTTCCATTAACTGCATATTCAATAGAATAATACTGACCACTAAATAAAAGTACCAATATATAAGTGATGGAGGCTAAAATAATTACCAGCCAAAATCTGCTTAATGCCATAGATAAATTTGAAGCGTTAAGATAACTAATTTTTCCTCCATCAACCTATATCCTATCCAAGCACTTGCTTGCGAATGATATTCAATGCGCCACCAGCTTTAAACCACTCAATTTGTTGTTCATTATATGTATGGTTAACCGAAATGGTTTCAGTAGTTCCATTTGAATGATTCAATACAACTGACAATGGTTTTCCTGGAGCAAAACTAGTTAGCCCTTCAATATTGATGGTATCATCTTCTTGAATCTTTTCATAATCAGCCTTATCATTAAACGTTAAAGCCAACATACCTTGTTTCTTCAAATTGGTCTCATGAATACGTGCAAATGATTTTACTAAAATAGCACGAACGCCTAAATGCCTTGGTTCCATAGCAGCATGTTCACGAGAACTTCCTTCACCATAATTTTCGTCCCCCACAACTATTGATCCAATTCCTGCTGCTTTATAAGCTCTTTGTGTTGCAGGTACAGGGCCATGTTCACCGGTGAGTTGATTTTTCACATTGTCCGTTTTTTCATTGAAAATATTCACGGCACCAATCAACATATTATTGGAAATATTATCTAAGTGTCCACGGAATTTCAACCATGGGCCTGCCATTGATATATGGTCGGTGGTACACTTGCCTTTTGCTTTGATTAATAATTTTAATCCTTTCAAATCGGTTCCTTCCCATGCTGTAAAAGGATCTAACAATTGTAATCGCTTACTTGTAGGATCTACTTGTACTGAAACACCTGAACCATCTGCAGCAGGGGCTTGAAATCCTGCATCTTCTACCGCAAATCCACGAGCTGGTAATTCCATACCAGTTGGTTCATCTAATTTTACTTTTTCACCTTTGTTATTGGTTAAATAATCGGTGATTGGGTTAAAAGTAAGATCTCCGGCAATTGCCAATGCAGTAACCAATTCAGGACTTGCTACAAATGCTAATGTATTCGGGTTGCCATCTGCACGTTTTGCAAAATTTCTATTGAAACTATGTACAATGGTATTGCGTTCTTGTTTTTCAGCACCTACTCTATCCCACATTCCTATACAAGGTCCACAGGCATTGGCAAAAACAGTTGCGCCAATTTTATCAAAAGCAGCCAAAAATCCATCTCTTTCAATAGTATATCTAACTTGCTCACTACCTGGAGTGATGGTATATTCCGATTGGATGGTTAATCCTTTTTCATCCACTTGTTTAGCAAGACTTACTGCGCGGCTAATATCTTCATAAGAAGAGTTGGTACAACTTCCTATTAAACCCACTTCAACTTTAGTAGGCCAACCATTTGCTGCAGCAACTTCTTTCATTTTTGAAATAGGTGTTGCTAAATCAGGAGTGAAAGGTCCATTTAAATGTGGTTCAAGCGTTGATAAATCAATTTCAATCACTTGATCAAAATATTTTTCAGGTGAAGCATAGACTTCTGCATCTGCATTTAAATAATCTTTTATTCCATCCGCTAATTTGGCAATTTCTTCTCTGCCTGTAGCTGATAAATACCTACCCATACTATCATCATATCCAAATGTTGACGTAGTTGCTCCAATTTCAGCACCCATATTACAAATTGTACCTTTTCCTGTACAACTCATATTGGTAGCACCTTCTCCAAAATATTCTACAATTGCACCGGTACCACCTTTTACAGTAAGTATACCAGCCACTTTTAAAATCACATCTTTTGGCGCTGTCCAGCCACTTAATTTGCCAGTAAGCTTTACACCAATCAATTTAGGCCATTTCAATTCCCAAGGTAACCCAGCCATTACATCACATGCATCAGCTCCACCAACACCAATAGCAATCATGCCTAAACCACCAGCATTTACTGTATGAGAATCAGTCCCTATCATCATTCCACCAGGGAAAGCATAGTTCTCTAATACCACCTGATGAATGATTCCAGCACCTGGCTTCCAGAATCCGATGCCGTATTTATTAGAAACAGAAGCTAAGAAATCATATACTTCTTTACTTTCAGCATTCGCTACTTGTAAATCTTCTTTTGCTTCAACTCTGGCTGTGATTAAATGGTCACAATGCACAGTTGAAGGAACTGCCACTTTTGGGCGACCTGCTTGCATAAACTGCAATAAAGCCATTTGAGCCGTTGCATCTTGCATGGCCACTCTATCTGGAGCAAAATCAACATAACTTTTACCTCTTTCAAAACCTGCCAAAGATTGATTGGCATGTAAGTGCGAAAAAAGAATTTTTTCTGATAAGGTAAGCGGACGTCCCAATGCTTTGCGGGCTGCATCTACTTTAGCAGGCATTTCTGCGTAAACTTTTTGGATCATTTCAATGTCAAAAGCCATATCGTTGCAATTTTATGCGCGAAATTAACAAAAAAGAGGCGCTATTTCACCAATGTTTTGAACTTTTATAGTTCAATTCTGTTTAATTTTGTATAATCATTATTCCTCCCCCAGGAAACAACACATTTGTATGTATAAAATTCGCGAAACTTTGGAATTACACGCTTTTGGTGTGTGCACTGCCATTGGGGATAAATTAGGTATTGCTTCTTCCAAAATAAGAATGTGGTTTATTTATATCTCATTTTTAACCATGGGCTCACCCATTATCATTTACATGATTTTAGCATTCTGGATGAATATCAAGGAATACATATTAGCTGGAAAAAGAAATCCACTAAAGAATCTCTAGATTACAATAATTATCCCTTCTTTACTTCTTTTGCCCAGGCATCTTTTAATGTAACTGTTCTATTAAAGACAAGTTTGGAATCCGTAGTGTCTTTATCAATGGCAAAATATCCTTTTCGTAAAAACTGAAACTGATTGTTGATTGAATCTTTTGCTAATGCAGGTTCTGCATATGCATTAGAAATAATTTGTAAAGAGTCTGGATTAATATGGTCTTTAAAATCTCCTTCTGCGTTGGCAACATCTTCTACTTTAAACAAACGGTCATATAAACGAACCTCTGCTTGAATGGCATGTTTTGCACTCACCCAATGCAATGTGCCTTTTACGTGAATACCAGAACTATCAGATCCGCTTCTGCTCTCCGGAATATAAGTGCAATGCACTTCAGTAATATTTCCTTCAGCATCTTTTATTACTTCATTACATTGTATAATATAAGCACTTTTTAAACGTACCATTTGACCGGGAGCTAGTCTAAAATATTTCTTTGGAGCAACTTCCATAAAGTCGTCCTTCTCAATGTATATTTCTCTGCTAAATGGCATTTCTCTTATTCCTCCATTTTCATCCTCCGGATTATTTTCACTGGTAAGGATCTCCAATTCTTTGTCAAAATTGGTGATGACCAATTTGAGAGGATTGAATACGACCATTCTTCTTTGAGCAGTTTTATTTAGATTTTCCCGAACACAAAATTCTAATAACCCAACATCAATTAAATTTTCTCTTTTGGCTACCCCAATTCGTTCACAGAATTCACGAATAGCTGCTGCGGGATATCCTCTTCTACGCATACCGCTAATCGTACTCATTCTTGGATCGTCCCAACCATGCACCATTTGTTCATTCACCAGTTGAAGTAATTTTCTTTTACTCATAACTGTATAAGTCATGTTCAATCGAGCGAATTCATATTGCTTTGAAGGGAATGTGCCTAATTGCTCAATACACCAATCATATAAATCTCTGTGAGGTACAAATTCTAATGTACAAATTGAATGGGTGATTTTTTCGACAGAATCGCTTTGCCCATGGGCAAAATCATACATCGGATATACACACCATTTATCGCCTGTGCGGTGATGATGTGCGTGTTTAATTCTATAAATAATGGGATCTCTTAATAACATATTTGGCGATGCCATATCAATTCTAACCCGCAATACTTTAGATCCGTCAGGGTATTTCCCTTCTTTCATCTCCAAAAACAATGCTCTATTTTGATCGATTGTTCTCTCTGCAAATTGATTACGAACACCCGCTTGTGTGGGTGTTCCTTTTTGAATGGCAATTTCTTCACTAGTACTATCATCTACATAAGCCAGACCCTTTTCTACTAACTGAAGCGCTAGATTAAACAACTGATCGAAATAGTCAGATGCATACAATTCACGAGCCCATTCAAAACCCAGCCATCGTACATCTTCTTTAATGCTTTCTACATATTCCGTATCTTCTGTAACCGGATTGGTATCATCAAACCGGAGGTTGGTAGATCCCCCATATTTAATAGCTAAACCAAAATTCAAACAAATACTTTTTGCATGACCTATATGTAAATATCCATTGGGTTCAGGGGGGAAACGGGTGGTAATTGATGTATGTTTTCCTGCAGCTAAATCTGCTTCAATGATTTCTTCTATAAAATTCAGGCTCTTTTCTTCGCTCATTCCACTGTTTTTGGAGGGCGAAGTTACGAAATTGAAAGGAGTAAGATTTATATATAATGCATAAAAAAAGTGAAACTATTGTTTCACTTTAGTGATTCGGATTGGATTCGAACCAATGACCTACTGCTTAGAAGGCAGTTGCTCTATCCAGCTGAGCTACCGAACCGGTTTTGGAGGTGCAAAATAACGGAAAAATACTCAGTTTTACAAACCAAACCTTCATTTCATTCCAATCAGCTATTTCTGTTACTTTGCAACAAACGATTCTTTGCATGAGTTATAATTACTTGCCACTCGATAGTAAATGGCTTCATTTTCAACAAGTTAAAGATTTTCTAGACTATAATCAGCTTGTTTCCATCACTTTTGACGCACATGAAAAAATTAGTTTTTGCAGGGCATTTTTAGATAAAAAGACCAATAATACCAATCAATTATATTATGGAGTCAATACGGGATTTGGTTTTTTACAAAACGTAAAAATTGATGCGGACCAGATTGAACAATTACAATACAATTTATTAGTATCTCATGCATGTGGTTTAGGTGAAGAAGTACCAGCAGATATAGTGAAACTAATGTTGATGCTGAAAATCAAATCACTTAGTTATGGACATAGTGGGGTTCAAATTGCCACTGTTATTCGATTAATGGAAATGCACAATAACAATGTATTTCCAGTTATTTATACACAAGGATCTTTAGGCGCTTCTGGTGATTTAGCACCATTGAGTCATTTGAGTATTCCATTGCTAGGTCTAGGTGAAGTAAATTTTCAAGGTAAAAGGGTTGCCACAGAATCGCTAATGAATCAATTTAATTGGGATCCGATTCACTTGCAGAGTAAAGAAGGATTGGCATTGATCAATGGAACTCAATTCATGAGTGCATATGGAATATATTGTTTGAAAAAAGCAGAACATTTATTGGCAATGGCAGATTTGATAGCTGCTATGTCGTTTGACGCATTTGATTGTATACTAGAGCCTTTAAATGAGCATATCCATCGAATTAGACCACATGTAGGACAAATTGCAACAGCAAAAAAAATCAAACAACATTTAGAAGGCAGCGAAATTTCTAGGCAAAAAAAATCACAGGTTCAAGATCCTTATTCTTTTCGTTGTATACCTCAGGTTCATGGAGCTTCCAAAGATGCATTCGACCATGTTCTATCGGTTTTTATGCAGGAAATTAATTCTGTGACAGATAATCCTAACATTTTTCCGGATGAAGATTTAATAGTAAGTGGTGGAAATTTTCATGGACAGCCACTGGCACTTGTGCTGGATTATCTGGCAATTGCCATGAGTGAAATTGCCAATATTTCCGAGAGAAGAACATATCAGTTAATATCGGGTCAACGAGGACTGCCTTTGTTCTTAGTGAAAGATGCCGGACTTAATTCTGGTTTTATGATTCCTCAATATACAGCTGCAGGAATTGTTAGTGAAAATAAGCAATTGAGTACTCCAGCTTCTGTTGATAGTATTTCTTCAAGTAATAATCAGGAAGATCATGTAAGCATGGGTGCAAATGCTGCAACCAAATGTTACCGTGTAATTCAAAATGTAGAGAAAGTGCTTTCTATTGAACTGTTCAGTGCAGCTCAGGCATTGGATTTTAGAAGGCCTTTAAAAAGTTCGCCTGCAATTGAAAAATTATATACTGCTTTTAGAAATAAAGTGAGCTTTAATGAAGCCGATCGTTTATTGCATGATGATATGGTACAATCGATTGAATTTCTAAGAAGTTATAACACCAATTAAATCAACTAAACTAACTAAGCAATATTTAAGCTGGAGAGGACACTAATTTACTAGTACTTCTGTAAACAAAAGATTGAAAAATATGTCTTCTGGCAAATCGCTGAGGAGTTTCAGCATTTACTAATTTTACATAAGTGGCTTTTGGAACACCATAATATTCATATTCTGTATCATCAGCAAAAACAACCCGAAGCACTTCTGATTTGTATTCAAAGTCAACAATGGCTGCATTGTTAATTGTATCGGTGTATGCGTCAATGGTTTTAGTGATGGTCTCAGCAGAAATGCTCACTAAAAAATGATAGGCTGTTATGATTTTCTTACTCTTTTCTTCTGCTTCTTTTAATAAAACAGCATCTTCGGCAAATTTGTCGGGGTGCCAGTCTTTCATCAGATTTCTATATGCCGATTTTAGTTCACTTAATGTAGCCGATTCTGTTACATTCAATAATTTTCTGTACCCCACGATTAGTCTCATATAATGCTGTTTTTGAGTATACCTACTCTAAATTTGCCGCGAAGGTATTGTATAAATATTAAATGGATGATGTAATAGGCTTATCTGATCTTTTTGTACCCATGTACAATTCATACTCTAAAAGCCTACAATCTATAGTGGCATTGAAGAATTCAATTCTTCTGCTTGGTTTAAGCCTTATTTTTTTTGCAAGGTCTAAATTTCCTGTAAAAACGTATCCTGTAAAACCTTTGCATTTATTTTTTAAAAAATCACCCATTCGGGCATAAGTCTCTATTAATGCAGTTTCATCTCCTAATCTTTCTCCATATTCAGGGTTAAAAAATATCACTCCATTGGGTGTTTCCGGAATATGCGTTTGCTCAAAGTCTACCACTTCATAATCAATGAATTTTTCTACTCCAGCAGCTGCAGCATTCAATTTTGTGGTAGCAATAGCTTGGTTACTAATATCTGATGCAATAATTTTCAAACTATCAGGTGATGTTATTTGTGCCTGAATAGTTGCTTTTTCTTTATTATACACAGCAGCATCATACCCTTTGATATGCATAAATGCATATTGATTTCTTAATATTCCTGGTTTGCGATTGGTAGCAATTAAAGCAGCTTCTATTGCCAATGTTCCAGAACCACACATTGGATTAATGAATGGAGATTGACGATCCCATTTTGTAGACAATATAGTGGCAGCAGCTAAGGCTTCGAGCATAGGTGCTTTGCCGGGTAATTTTCTATAACCATGTTTTGCCAAAGTTTCCCCAGAACTATCAATGAAAATTTCAGCTTCATCGTTTTTCCAAAACAAATAAACCACTGCACCAGTTAATGCGGAACCTGTTGAAGGTCTTTTTCCAGTTTCATTGCGCATTCTATCCACAATGGCATCTTTTACCCTCAGATTCGCAAATAAATTGGTTTGAATAGAAGGGTGAAACACATTGCTGGTAACTGAAAAATAGCCTTCAGGCTCTATAATATTTTCCCAGGCAATCGTAACCAATTGATTGTACAATTCATCAGGATCATTGCAAATAAAAGATTTCAAGGAATACATAACCTGGCTTGCACAGCGCAGGTTTAGATTCAATTTAATACAGTCAGATAAACTTCCTTCCAATTCTACTCCTGTTTGAAATGAACGAGTAATGGTGAAGCCTAAATCAATCACTTCTTTTTGTAGAACGGGTGATAACCATTTATGACAGGTGATGATTATCTTACTTGGTGTAGAAAATACTTGCATGAATACAAACTTATGCAATAATCCTTCTATAAATTGCAGCATGGATGTTCAAATAGAGCCAAGTTGGAAAGCAGTAATGCAAAAAGAATTTTCTCGATCCTATTTTCAGCAGATAACTGCTCATTTAAAATCAGAGAAAGCAACCAAAGCCATCATTTATCCTCCAGGGCCACTCATTTTTAATGCTTTTGAAAAAACACCCTTTGATCGTTTAAAATTGGTCATACTTGGTCAAGACCCTTATCATGGCCCAGGGCAAGCACATGGATTAAGCTTCTCGGTACCGGATGGAGTAAAACCTCCTCCTTCATTAGTCAATATTTTCAAAGAGTTGAAAAATGATATTGGAATGTCTATTCCTACTACAGGCAATCTAACTCCATGGGCAGAACAAGGTGTATTATTGTTGAATGCAGTTTTAACAGTTAGGGTTAATGAGCCGGCCAGTCATGCCAAAATTGGATGGATGGATTTTACCAACGCGGTCATTCAGAAAATATCCAATGAAAAGACTGGAGTGGTTTTCCTATTATGGGGTAAATTTGCACACGAAAAGCAAATATTTATTGATGCTACTAAACATTCCATATTAAAGGCAGCTCATCCTTCACCCTTTAGCGCTGATAAAGGTTTCTTTGGATGTAAGCATTTTAGTAAGGCCAATCAAATATTAATGCAACAAGGGATAGAACCCATCAACTGGAAATTGTAAATCATGATTGTAAAAAAAATAGTACTAAGTATTTTTGCGAGAATCTGGGCGCTTTGGGGACTGATTACTTTTGTAATTACTTTCTTAATCATACTTATTCCATCCTTATTAACTGCTTTATTTTCTGACCCCAAAGGGATTGATTATTTTATCAGGATATCCAAACTTTGGATGACTATCTGGTTGAACATGATTGGATGCCCAGTTAGTACAAAAGGGGAAGAAAATTTTAGTAAAGGGAAAACCTATATTGTAACCTGTAATCACAATGCATTACTGGATATTCCACTCTCCTCTCCTTTTATTCCGGGTGCGAATCAGACTATTGCTAAAAAAGATTTTTTAAAAGTTCCTTTATTTGGATGGTATTATAACAGAGGATCTGTAATTGTAGACAGGCATAGTGATGCAAGCAGAAGAAAAAGTTTTGAATTAATGAAAGAAGCCTTAGACAAAGGAATGCATATGTGTATTTATCCTGAAGGAACAAGAAATAAAACGGATCAACCTTTGAAAAAGTTTTATGATGGTGCATTTAAATTAGCCATAGATACTAATCATGCAATCATTCCTGCAGTAATTTTTAATACTAAAAAAGCATTGAGCTCCCAATATTTCTTTTATTTACTACCAAAGAAATTATCCATTCATTTTTTACCTCCCATAGAACCAGCTAATCTAACAGTTGAAGAATTAAAGCAAAAAGTATTCAACACCATGTCGGCTTATTATACAGCAAACAATCGTTGAAGAGTGTAATTAAAAAGTGGAGTTGGAAAAAGTTCTGCTACGATTGATTCTTAAGTCTCTTAAGATGCCAGATTTTGGACTGATTGTAATATTAAATGAACGATACAATCCAACAGGGTTTACATTGATCGATAGCTGCCAGCAATGCATTTCTCTTGTAATAAATGTACTTAATTGTTGAAGACTTCTTCTGGTGATATCATAATATCCTGTTGCCCCAACTTTCCATTTGTCTGTTAAACTAAAATCTCCATTAAAATTAATGGACGAAAAAGTCTCTGTTTTATATCCACTAAAATCAGGTAATAAAACCCTGGTAAAATTAAATGAATATGATAAATTGATACTCCAAGGAATATTAAAGTCAGTAAACTCTGCTGGATTCGCTCTTGCAAATTGCAATTGACGCTGCTGTTCATCTGGAGTCATAAATGGATCAATGGGCATATTTTTATCAGTTTCCTTTTTTCCATCCTTTGATTTGCTCTTGAATGAAGTTGATAATGCAATATTTCCACTGGTGATCCTTCCGAATTTAAAATTTGCAGGATCCCATAAAAGTCTATTCACTCTAAATCCTTGCTTATCTACATCATATGGATCTAAATTCGCTCCAGCTGTAATATTTACTTTTTCAAACAGCGTGCTTCTTGCATAAATATTAAAATTGCCTAATTGAAAACTATCTGCTAAAAAGTTATATGAAGAATTAAATCCAAATCCATCAATCAGTTTTACTTTTCGTCCTTTTTTATCAGCTGTGTCTTTGGTGTTTTTCAATTTCATCTCTAATAAATTATCAATACCAAACCCCATTCCTCCAAATGCTCCCTCTCCAAAAGAACCAATAATTCCTCCTTGAAATTGTGATAGCCTTACAGTTCTTCCGCTTGTATCAACTTGAGTGGTATAATGATATTTTGAACCAAAATCAGGTTGATAATTAACAGAAATAGTTGGTCTTATTTCATGGCGAATGGCCATGATATTACTCTTTGGTTTGAACTTATAGGTTCCGAAAATTCGGGTATTTAATCCAACTCCAAAACTCATTTGTCGGGCTGTGTAAAAACCTCTTTGTTTTAATGTGTCCACTTTTTGTGTACTGTTATTCCAAGACAAAAATGATCTTTGTCCATACCATCTTTCTTCGTAAGAAACGCTTGGGGCAATGGTGATGGCTCCTAATGAAGGTAATGAAAGTGTTATAGGAATATTGTGAATAGCACCATATTGCATGGTGTCTAATATTCTATTGATATTAAATGCAGTGTCATAAAAGGATAATTGGTTCTGAAAGTTTCCACTATAACCCACTCCTATCTTTTCATACCATTTTCCAGAACCAATCTGATCGGCTTTCTGGAATGGATATTTGGTTACCATATTAAAATTCACTGTAGGCAAATTCATATTGACCAATCTGGTATTACTATTTTGATTGTGATTTAAGTTAAGTGATAAATTGTATTTACCTCTCCAGTCTTTTCCATAACTTATAGATGAACTGATCTGATTCTGAAAATTGATGAATGGGTTATTAAGAACTGTTTGATTAAAACGAGTACTACCAAAATTTACATTGGCAGAGAAATTAGTTCCTGGTCTGGCCCTATTGTCTCTACTATGTGTCCAGTTGATCATAAAAGATCGGAAGCTATTAAATTCATCTTTACTTGAAGTGCTATTATTCAGTGATTTGGTATTTTGAAAAGTCAAATTCAAATTCCCTGTATATGCATAACGTTTAATATACTTGGAATTAAAATTCATGCTCCAGCCACCAAAAGAATAAATATTGGCCCTTACTGTTGCATCCAAATTATCGCTTAATACTTTGTAATAACCCAGCCCTTCTAAACCCAATCCAAAATCGGGGCTTGCATTAAAAGCAGGAGGCAATATACCCGAATGTCGTCCTTGACTGAGTGGAAATATGCCAAATGGAATACCAATGGGCATAGGCACACCTTCAAATTCCGGAAATGAAGGGCCTGCAATCCCCAATTTATTATTGATAATCTTCATTTTGGCTGTTCGAAAATTATAATGGGGAGTATCTAAATTACAGGTAGTGAAACGAGCTCTTCGAGCAAATACTTCAGTTGAGCTGATTTTCTTCAATTCAAGCGCGTTTACATAAATTTCTCCTTCCTGAAAAAACGTGTTTTTGGTCAATCCTTTTCCAGTTTTCATATTGAAGAAAATGGAATCACTCACCGATTTCATATCTCCTTGTATGAATTGTGGTTTGCTCATTGGATTACCCGTAGAATCTCTCGATCCATATGCTTTTACCAATTGTGTTTGCTGATCGTATCGAATGGTTGCTGCGTCTAGTTTAATATCGGTATAATCAACTTTGGCTTTTCCATATAATATAAACTCTTTGGTAGGAATGATGAGTACCCCAGAATCTTCAGCAGTGTATTGAATGGGTGCATCAATGGAGTCCTTTGAAATTTTTAACGTATCAACCACATTTCGGATGCTGTCCTTACGAGTTGTATCTATTTTTTGCCTTGTAGAGTCCTTTTTGGGTGCAATTTGGTAAAAAGGAGCAGCAAATGAGCTTTCTGTATGAAATGTTAATATCCCCAAAATAAGGGTCAGAACAATAGCCAGCCTAGTTTTTACGTTAATTTTAAGGATTCTACTCATGATCAGATTGGCAAAATTAAGTCTAAACTGTGTAAATGGGTAATATGCTCTATTTCCTTTAACGAAATGATATGATGAAAAGATATATTGCTGCTTTGATTTTGTTAAGTTTTGGCTTATTTATTTGTACCTCATTTATAGATAAAGACAAGAAACCATTGCAAAAACAACCGCTTAAAAGGATTGTTATTGATGCCGGACATGGAGGAAGTGATGGTGGAGCAAGAGGAAAATACTCCAATGAAAAAGATATTGCATTGGCAGTTGCCTTGAAGTTAGAGAAAATGATGGGGGAAGCTATACCAGACATTGAGATAGTAATGACCAGAAGAACGGATGTTTTTGATCATGTAACCAAAAAAGCAGAAATAGCCAATCAGGCAAAGGGCGATTTGTTTTTATGTATACATGTGAATGATGCCATACCTATTAAGCACAGTGAATTTGTTGGATATAAAACCGAAACTTATTATAAAGGGAAAGGTAAAAAGAAAAAGAAATACACCAGAAAAGTAAAAGATTATCGATACTGGACTACCCCTAACCCGGCTCGTGGAACTGAAACATTTATCTATCCAGTAGATAAAACAAACGGCCGAATGAATGCACTCAGTAAAAATGAAGATATCGACATGGATAGTGTATCGTTAAAAGCCATGCAGGATTTGGAAAAAAACGATCCGACGAAAATGATGTTATTGAGCATGAAAACCCAAACTTTTTTCCAACGTAGTGCCGATTTAGCTCTTACTATAGAAGACGAGTTTAAAAAAGTAGGAAGAGTAAGTAGAGAAGCAAAGCAGCGTAAAGAGGGCATATTTGTATTATATGCCGTGGCAATGCCTGCAGTTTTAGTGGAAACCGGCTTTATTTCTAATCCAGAAGAAGAGGATTACTTAAATAGCGAAGAAGGACAGAATGAAATTTGCGAGGTACTCATAAAAGCCGTTAAACGATATAAGTTTTCCTTAGAAAAACAGTTGGGAAATACGGGGAATACCAATGGTCGTAAATAATTTCATTATTCTATTTTTAACAAATTACCCATTTAGAAACCCTAAATTTGTAGCTTCATTGAATAACAACAAAGACAATGACTATTTCGAACGAAACAAAAGTAGGTGCGTTAACGGCCATTTCTATTACCTTATTGATTCTTGGGTTCAATTTTTTGAAAGGTAAAACCATTCTTAAGACAGGGAATTATTTACACGCAAAATATGCAGATACAAAGGGCATCATGATTTCTAACCCTGTATATGTAAATGGATACCAGGTTGGTGCAGTTGCAGATATTGAAAATGAAGATGAGTCTTTAAAGAGCATCATTATTTCTATCAAGCTAAAAGGGAATTATGAAATACCACAAAACTCAATAGCAGTCATTAATAGCAACCCACTTGGTTCTCCAAGTATTGATATTCGATTGGGAAATGCCAAAACTTATTTTAAGTCTGGAGATACCATTACAACAGCTGCAAGTGCAGGGCTATTAGGAGGCGTAATTGATAAATTAACTCCGGTTGCAGATCAATTAAAGGAAACGATCAAAAGCCTAGACGCTGTGATGAAAAATATCAACACCATTTTTGATCCAACTACTAAGAATAACTTACAATCGGTTATTGCCAATGTAAATAAAACAACTGCTAGTTTGGTAGCTTCTTCTGCTTCATTAGAATCAATGTTACAAGCGCAAACTGGAACCATTGCTCAGTCAATGAAAAATGTAAACAGTTTTACCAAAAACCTTAGTGACAATAACGATAAAATCACTAAGACACTAGAAAATGTAAGTAAAGCATCCGATAATTTTTCTAAAGCTGACATTAACGGTTCTGTAGAAAAATTAAAAACAGCGATTACCAATTTGAATACGATTATGGCAAAAATCAATTCAAATGAAGGCTCTATGGGTAAATTGATGAATGATCCAAGTTTGTACAATAATTTGAATAATACAATCAAGAGTGCCAATATTTTAGTAGACGATCTTCGAATGCACCCTAAGCGTTATGTGAATATATCCGTATTTGGCAAAAAAGATAAAACCGGCCCATTAATGGCTCCCATTGCAGATTCTACCAATCAAAAATAATAATGAGTGTAAAGAAATTAGGATATTTATTCTTGATCATTGCTTTGATCGGCTCTCCTACTATCCTATTGGCTCAAAGACAAAATTCAGATACAACTATTCGAGAAGGGAATCGTATAGATATTATTCGTGCCGATGAGTATAAAGGCCAAAAAATCGATTCGGCAAATGAGTTTATTTCACTTAAAGGAAATGTTGAAGTAAGGCAAGGGAATACATTGTTTTATGCAGACAGCGCAGTAGTAAACCTTAAACTAAATACTTTAGAAGCATTTGGCAACGTGCATATAAATGATGCAGATAGTATTCACACTTATGCCCAATACCTAAAATACGTAGGAAAAGAAAAAAAAGCATATCTCAAGAATAAAGTAAAACTGACCGATGGCAAGGGTGTGCTTACCACTGAAGAATTGGAATATGATGTTAATGTAAAGATTGGCACTTACTTAAAAGGCGGAAAATTGGTGAGTGAAAAAACCACATTGACCAGTATCGAAGGTTATTATTATGGTGATACAAGAGATGTGATCTTCAAAAGAAAAGTACTGATGATAGATCCGGAGAATAAAATCAACTGTGACACTTTGCAATACAATACAGGAACCAAGATTGCTACATTCACCTCTCCCACTACAATATTAAATACCAAAGAAAAAAGAACCATTAAAACCAGAGAAGGTTTTTATGATATGAAAAACAAAAAAGCGGAATTGTATAAAAGATCCATCATCGACGATAGCACTTATACTTTTACTGCTGATGAAATGGCATTTGATGATTCTACCGGATTGGGAGAATTCAGGGGAAATGCAGTTTACAGAGGAAAAGATACTGCGCAGGGTTTCGACATGATTGCCAATAATATTAAAACCAATAAAAAAACCAATTCTTTACTGGCAACACAAAAACCGTTGTTACTTATTAAACAAGGGGCAGATTCTATATACATTACTGCTGATACTTTATATTCTGCTAAACTTTCCGATTTTATGAAAACCCGAAAAGTGCCGGTAATCAGAGAAACAAAACCAACTCCTTTTGTAACAGATAAAAATGTAGAAGATAGCAGCGATAAATTTTTTGAAGCTTTTTTTAATGTCCGTATTTTCTCGGACTCCTTACAGGCAGTTGGGGATAGCTTATTTTATTCATTAAAAGATTCTGTTTTTAGATTATTCAAATCTCCAATTGTATGGGCTCAAGAAAATCAAATCACTGGAGACACCATTTATTTATTTATCAAAGAAAAGAAGCCAGAAAGATTATTTGTTTTTGAAAATGCCATGGCAATAAATCGCTTAGACAGCAGCGATTATTTTAATCAATTGAAAGGAACAACCATCAATGCTTTTTTTACAGATGGTAAAATCGATAAGATGAGATCAAAAGGAAATGCTGCAAATATCTATTACGCACAAGACGATTATAAAAAATTCATTGGGGTTAATAAATCTTCATCAGACATCATCGATGTTCTTTTTGATGATGGTAAACCACAAAGAGTATTGTTTTTAAGGGGTTTGGAAGGCACAACCTACCCTATGCGGCAAATCAATCACGAAGACCTAAAGTTGAGGGGGTTTAAATGGCAACAGGCAAAAAGACCAAAATCTAAATTTGATATTTTGTCTAATTAATAGATTAAACAATTATGCCAGTACTTACATTTTTCAAAAATACATTTGTAGATCCTTTAAAAGAATTTATTCACGATAGCAGGTCAATCGGAATTATATTATTATCAACTACTGCTATTTCATTATTATTAGCCAATTTTTCGGCTACTTCCAACTGGTACCAAAGCATTTGGCAATTTAGCTTTGATGGAACTGAAAGCCACCATGTACATATTGGATTTTTATTTCTACCTAATTCTGTTCTTACAGTTATCAATGATTTTCTAATGGCGATTTTCTTTTTTTTAGCCGGAATGGAAATCAAAAGAGAATTAGAGCATGGAGAACTTTCCACATTCAAACAATCTTTATTACCAGTGGTGGCTGCAATAGGTGGAATGATAGTACCCGCTATAATTTATACTCAATTCAATAAAGGAACCCCTTTTATGTCAGGATGGGCTGTTCCTATGGCAACTGATATTGCTTTTACTCTAGGAGTAGCATCATTGCTTGGAAAAAGAATTCCATTAGCATTAAAAGTGTTTATTACTGCGCTTGCTATTATTGACGATTTAGGAGCTATAGTGGTTATTGCATTATTTTATGGAGATCAATTACAATTGCTTTATCTCCTACTTGCCGCTTGTATAATGGGTGTTCTTTGGTTTTTAAATAAGAGAAAGATTTCATTTGGATGGTATAATTGGATACTCGGGATAGTTTTATGGTATGCCATGTATAATTCAGGTATTCATGCAACTATTGCTGGAGTATTATTTGCGTTTATGATTCCGATTGTTAAATTGACATCCTTAGAGATGAAATTTCATTCTCCTGTATATTTTTTAATTATGCCTGTTTTCGCTTTGGCAAATACGGCCATTGTTTTTCCAATCAATAGTATTCAACTAATGAATACTACTTATAGTTGGGGTATTCTTTTCGGTCTATTAGTTGGTAAGCCTTTAGGGATAGTTGGTGCTTGCTTTTTTGTGATAAAAAACAAATTCTCCAGTTTGCCGATTGGCACCAATTGGTACCAGATAATTGGAGCTGGTATTCTGGCTGCAATAGGCTTTACCATGAGTATTTTCTTATCAACCCTTGCATTTGCAAATCACCAGGAACAGGATATTGCAAAAATTGCTGTTTTAATTACAAGCTTACTAGCTATTATAATTGGGTATATTTGGTTTGTCCTTCCAAAAAACGATACTGGATTTCAAGAACAATCATAATATGTTCAGTCAGCAAAAAATATCAATTAAATGTTCGGTTTACATATTGATAATCGCTGTTTTTTTTGTTTCAACCAGTGGATTTGCTCAAAAAAAACCAACTGCTGATACTGTTTTTTTTCTTGCCAACAAAAAAGGGCTATTGGGGAAAATAGGCAAATCAGTTTCTGTCAACCAGATCCCTGATATTTTGCCAGACAATGGAGCTTCTAAAAATGAGGAGGAATTTGCCCCTTATAGAGGAAAAGTTATTAGAAAGATATTGATACAAAAACTCGGTTTTAATAAATCGGTTTATGATACTTTAAATAACAAAAAAACTTTTTTAACCAATCTGGGGGATGCATTTCATACCAGTACCAGAAAACAGGTAATTAGAAATAATTTGTTTTTTGCCGAAGGTGATTCACTGCAACCAAACTTATTAGCTGATAACGATAAATTTTTGCGTGATTTAAGTTTTTTACAAGATGCAAAGATTTTAGTAAGTGATTCCTATGTCAATTCCGACTCAGTGGATATTATCATTGTATCAAAAGATGTATTTCCTATTGGAGGGAGTTTGAGTGAAGTGAGTGCCGATAAAGTTATTTTCGAAATGAATGACGATAATTTATTGGGCTCTGGTGATAGAATACAAATACAAAATTTAGTTGATGTAAATAGAGATCCTAGCTTTGGATTTGGTGCAGAATATCGAAAAAGAAATATAAGTGGAACTTTTATTAACTTAACAATTGGATACAATAACCAGAACCCTACATTTAACACAGGTAGAAGAGAAGAAAAATCTGTTTATGTGAGAGGTGAACTTCCGTTGGTTAGCCCCTATCATTCTATTACAGGCGCATTCGAACTTTCTAGAAATTCAACAGTTAACCGATATATCGATGATTCTATTTATCAAACATTCAATCAATATAGTTATACGAGTATTGATGCCTGGATAGGATTAAGCATTGGTGCTAAAAGAAATTTAAGATATAATTTTTCAACAAGAAAGAAAGAATTGATCTCACTTCGTTTATTGAATAGGGATTTTAGTAATGTGCCTACAATCACTTCTGTAAAATACGATAGCAGGTACACCGATCTAAGGGGATTGCTCACTACTTATACAATTTTTCAACAAGACTTTTACCACACTAATTTTATTTATGGTTTTGGTAGAAATGAAGATATACCTGAAGGATTTAATTTATCATTTACCGGAGGATGGACCAATCAAAATGAATTTTCTCGTTTGTATTTTGGTGCAGATTATCAAAGAAGTTATTTCGGAGATTATAGCAGATTTTTAAATTACAATATAAAGTTAGGGGGGTATTATAATAACAAACGATTAGAGGACATTAGTTTTTTAGCAAGTGTTGAATCATTTACCAAATTAAGAAAGCTTGGCGCATCTACATGGTACTTAAGACATTTTCTAAGTGGTAGCTTTACTCAACAGTTCAATACTTTCTTAAATGATCCATTAAGGCTTTCCAGTATCTATGGATTGCCAGTTTCTAGAGATCCAACAACCATTTCTTCAGGAAGAGTTACTATTAATTTGGAATCGGTTTTCTACAATACCTGGAGTTTTGTTGGATTTAGGTTTGCACCGTTTGGTTTTGCCAACTTTTCCTATTTAAAAAATACTGGTAAAGCAATTCTCGAAGGAGATTTTTATAGTGCAATTGGAGCTGGAGTAAGAACTCGAAACGAGAATTTGGTTTTTGGTACTATGGAACTGAAAGCATTCTATTTTCCAAGAACCATTGATAATATGAGGCAATGGAATGTCACTTTTACCACTGATTTAAAGTTTCGATATAGCACTCAATTGGTAAGAAGACCTGATGTGGTGCAAGTGAATTAATTAGTCATTTATCCAAAAAAATTATTCCTTTTCAATTTTTTTTTGTCAATTTGATTATTAATAAAAATACAACTATGAAAAAATTAGTAATTCTTTCTGCAATTGCCCTCGTTTTTATGACAATTGGATCGGCATGTGCTCAAAAACCAAGCCCGCCAGCTACAGCTACAGGTACACTTCCAAGTGGAACAGTGATTACCATTAATTATAGTTCTCCAGCACTTAAAGGAAGAACAATAGGTAAAGATGTTGAACCAATGCAAGGTAAAGTCTGGAGAGCCGGAGCAAATGATGCAACAGTATTTGAAATCAGTAAAGACGTTACGATCAATGGCAAAGCATTACCTGCCGGAAAATATGGCTTTTTTACCATTAATAATGGAACAGATTGGACCCTTATTTTCAACAAATCCTGGAAGCAATGGGGAGCATTTAGTTATAAAGAAGCGGATGATGCAATTAGAGTAAATGTTACGCCTACAACTACAACATCGTCTATGGAACGTTTAACTTACACTATTTCAAATACCGGAAAAGTAACCTTAAATTGGGGAACTGTACAAGTTGATTTCAACGTTAAATAGTATTTTTTTTCTCCTAAAAAATATGGAAAGTTTTAAAAAGTCCCGGCTTCTTCAGGTTGCCGGGACTTTTTTTATTTACTTACTTCAACATTTAGATTCAATTTTTGTTAGTAAGATAGATAAATGTATTAATTGATGGTTCAAGCGTATAATTTTTTGGCTAGTTGGCAATTATTTCCTGAGAAATGTAGTTACGAATATGGATTAGCCCCAAAAAATGGAAATTACAAAATTGAAAGTACACAGAATGATCAAGTCATTTCTTTTAGTACCAATTGGGTAAGTTTAGATAATGAAGCCTTTTTTAGTCAATATGAAATAATACCAGATGATCAGTTAAGACCATTCAGTAACCCTGAGTTAGCTGATACCTATATTTCAAGTATTATCAACACTACTACACTTCAAATAAAATTCTATAAACATGAAGTTTTAATATTGAGTGTATTACATGAAATTATGCCAAATGGATATTTAAAGGTTAGCCAGGAAGCAACCAGCAAATCTCAAGTAGCATTTAAGAATATAGAAATTTATCATAAGCAGTTAAGTGTATTGCCATATGCATCATCTGTATCTGGGGTTGTAATTCGTCCCACCAAAGAAGGCGTTATCAAACACAAGGCTTTGAGTGCAATGGAAGATCAAACCAACATGCAATTAGATCAGATCAGACAACAAATAGAATTATTGGCTAAACAAGCACAAGAAATAAGAAAAAGAAAAGAGTTAAGCATGATGATTTATGAGGCCAAGCTCTCTTTTAAGCCTCAAATTGGCCATATTTATCATTTATACGAGAAGAATGACGGTAACCATATGTTATCGCTTGTAGGGCCAAATGAGTGGGGCCAATCTGGGCCATTCAAGCAATTTGTATCCTCAGTGAAGTTACTGGCCGATCATACTTGGGTGGAAATTTCTGCTTAATTTTAAGCAATTAATTTTTGTAAAAATGGCTAAACCTTCATTGTACAACAGTACAACTCATCAATTAATTCGATCTAGGGTCGAATCTCTTTCACCAGATAGTCAACAAAAATGGGGTAAAATGAATTTACCTCAAATGATGACTCACTTAAGAAAAGCAGTGGAGACTGGCCTGCATAAAGGACCGGCTAAGTTCTCCATCATTTCATTTTTATTCGGACCATATATAAAAAAAATGGTCATGAGCGATACACCGTATAAAGAAGGGTTACCCACTGCTAAAAAAATGATTATCACCGAAGAGCGTGACTTTGATATTGAAAAAACAAAATTACTCGCAACCTTAGACAAGTTTGTAAATGCTAAAGATGAATTTCCATCTCCTATTAATCATCCATTATTTGGGAAACTGACCGAAGAAGAATGGGGATATAGTCAATGGAAACATTTCGATCATCATTTAAGACAATTTAGCGCTTAGCATAAATAGTTGAAACAAAAAAAGCTGTCCGATTGAGACAGCTTTTTTATTTAAATGTTGGTTTCTTTATTTAGCTAATTTCTTCTGTAGTTCTGAATCTATAGCATCTAAAAATTCCTCAGTGTACAAATAGTGTTCTCCATGATTCACCTTATTGCCATAAATACATACTGCTAAGTCTTTGGTCATTTTTCCACTCTCTACAACTTCAACGCAAACTTTTTCGAGTGCTGTACAAAAATCAATCAAAGCTTGGTTATTATCCAATTTACCTCTGAATTCCAATCCCCTTGTCCATGCAAAAATTGAAGCAATTGGATTAGTAGATGTTGGATTGCCTTTTTGATATTCTCTGAAATGTCTGGTAACAGTGCCATGTGCAGCTTCTGCTTCCATTACTTTTCCATCAGGAGTAACTAAAGTAGAAGTCATTAAACCCAAAGATCCAAAACCTTGAGCAACGGTATCACTTTGTACATCACCATCGTAATTTTTACAGGCCCATACAAAATTGCCATTCCATTTCAAAGCACTGGCAACCATATCATCAATTAATCGATGTTCGTATGTAATGCCAGCGTCTGCATACAATTGTTTAAATTCTTTCTGATAGATGTCTTCAAAAATATCTTTGAATCGACCATCGTACTTTTTTAAAATGGTATTTTTAGTAGAAAGATACAAAGGCCATTTCTTAATTAATGCTTGATTAAAACAAGCTCTTGCGAAGCCAATAATACTTTCATCGGTATTGTACATGGCTAATGCAACACCATCTCCTTTGAAATTATACACTTCAAATTCCTGTACCGCACCATCTTCCCCTTCGAACTTAATGGTTAATTTACCTTTGCCCTTTGTTACAAAATCGGTGGCACGATACTGATCACCAAACGCATGTCTGCCAATACAAATCGGGGCAGTCCAGTTTGGAACTAACCTCGGAACATTATTACAAACGATTGGTTCTCTAAAAACAGTTCCATCTAATATATTTCTAATGGTTCCATTGGGGCTCTTCCACATTTGCTTGAGTTTAAATTCTGCAACTCGAGCTTCATCGGGAGTAATGGTGGCACATTTAATACCAACACCATATTGTTTAATTGCATTTGCAGCATCAATGGTAACTTGATCATTGGTTTCATCACGATATTCCATTCCAAGATCGTAATATTTAATATCCAATTCTAAGTAAGGTAAAATCAATTTTTCTTTGATAAACTTCCAGATTATCCTGGTCATTTCGTCTCCATCTAGTTCTACTACTGGATTTGCTACTTTAATTTTCTGCGACATTCTATTTTTATTTAGTGATTCAGGGAGGTCAAATATATCGAAAAAATCAGAATTATGCTGCATTAAACATTGACTATCAACACTGGAATTGCCAACTGGTGCCGTACATCTTCTATTGTTTCACCAAAAATATAATCCTTAAGACCTGCATGACGATGGGCTCCCATCACCAACATATCTACATTTGATTCTTTTACAATTCGTACAATTTCATTTACCCGATTATGGTATCCTAAAATACCTTTTACTTGATACCCTTTTTGAGATAATTGATTCACATAAGATTCCAGTCTTTCTTTGTCTTTTCTCGTTTCAGCATCGTCACTGGCTGCTTCCAGGTATTTGGCAGATACACTTTCAACAATATGCAGTAAAACATAGGACACTTCTTCATTTCCTTGTGCAAGTGCATGTGCAATTAATTTTTCATCGGAAGTTGAAAATTCTAATGCAATAGCAATACTGTTCACTTGATTGACTTTTAAATCTATCAGTAAAGGTGCATCACCATGTAACAAGGCATCTTTGGCAACTTGTCTTTTTTTAAGGATTGGATAAAAGGTCATAGTAAGAAATAGCCAGATAAAGGCCAGAATAGCTATAACAATGAAAATTTTGGGAACTATTCCAATGGAAGAACTCAATAGGGCGTTGGCTTCATTTGAAACCAGATTCACATTCAAAATGATCAATATAGCAGCAACTAACCAGGCAAATATTTTAGTTGAAATACCAATGGCAAATTCTCCCATGGCCGATTTATCACTTACAAAATGAATCAATGGTATTACAGCATAGCCCAATTGAAGACTTAAAATTACCTGACTAAATACCAATAAATCGTCTACTTTTTCAACCCCATAAATTAAAATGACTAAAACAGCGGGTACAATTGCGATCAATCTGGTAAGCAATCTTCTCAACCAAGGATTAATTCTTAATTGTAAGTAACCTTCCATAACTATTTGACCTGCAAGTGTTCCTGTTAATGTAGAACTTTGCCCGGCAGCAATCAAAGCAACTGCAAAAAGTATTGGAGCCAATGCAGATCCCAATAATGGTTGTAGTAGTTTATGTGCATCTTCTATTTTGGCAACCTGTGTATTACCCGTTTTAAAAAACACAGTTGCAGCCAAAACCAAAATGGCTGTATTCACTAAAAAGGCTGCATTCAATGCAATCGTACTGTCTATAAAATTGTATTTAAGGGCAGTTTTAATGCCTTCTTTTGTAGGAGCTATTTTTCTGGTTTGAACCAATGCCGAATGTAAATACAAGTTATGTGGCATCACCGTAGCGCCAATTATTCCGACTGCTATGTATAAAGCCTTATCATTGAGTTTTGATGGAATTAACCCTTTTGCAACTTCCAACATGGGAGGCTGTGCAAGCAATATTTGCACAAAAAACGAAGCGCCAATCACCACTACTAGTCCAATAATAAAAGCCTCCATTTTTCGAATCCCATATTGTTGTAACAATAGAAAAAGAAAAGTATCTAATACTGTGATGGCTGTACCCCATACAATCGGAATTCCGGTTAATAAATGGATGCCAATGGCCATTCCCAATACTTCAGCCAGATCACATGCTGCGATAGCCAATTCTGCTAAAATATAGAGACAAAAATTAACCAATGGAGGATACACTTCTCTATTGGCTTGCGCCAAATCCCTTCTTCTAACTATACCTAATCTGGCACTTAAACTTTGCAGTAAGAGGGCCATTAAATTGCTCATTAATAATACCCAAATCAATTTGTATCCAAATTGCGCTCCGCCTTGTAAATCGGTGGCCCAATTTCCTGGATCCATATAACCCACACTTACTAAATAAGCAGGTCCTATAAAGGCCAATACCCTTTTAAAGCCCTTTCTAGGCAATGTAGTATCAACCGACTCATGAACTTCGCTTAAAGAGTTTTCTGGATGTTTCCTCATTATTAATAATTGGGATAAATCTAAATTTATTCGGCCATCTTAACAAACAAAAAATGGGCAAAGCCACTAATAAGTGTATTTTTATTACAAATATTCTGGTATGAATAAATGGATTGGAGCATTCTTGATTGTACTCATATTTAGTTGTAAAGAAAAGCAAATTGACTTTTCGGGTGATGTGCCATTAAAACAAAAAGACTTCTTTGGTATTTTCAAACCAATTAATCTCCCCTATTCTATTAGCGATACCAATATCGATAAAAATGCAGATACGCTGAGTATTGGCATAAAAGCTTTTTTACAATTTTTCCCTGATAGTGCATTTGCCACCGTAACAGGGAAAAATAGAAAATTAATCATTCATCCTATTGGTAAGATCGAAAAAGAAAAAGAAGAATACTATTTAGTATTAATTACACAGCAAAAATTAAAAAAGATAGTTGTATTTGTAACAGATAAAAAAAATAAATTCCTTGGCGTTAAAGAATTGTTGCAAAACAATTACAACGATGAATATGCGCATTCATTATCAATTAATAAAGAGCCAACATTTTTAATTAGTAAAGAAAAAATGGGTAAAGATAATCAGATACAATTTTCAAGAGCTGGCTGGGTATACAATGATGTGGGTATTTTTATGGTAGTTATTAATGATTCAAATGAAGACCCAAAAAAGTCGGAAGTGATCAATCCTTTAGATACTTTACCTAAGAAAAATAAATTCAGTGGAGATTATGTGAAAGACAAAAAGAATTATGTTTCCATTAGAGATGGAAAGGACTTGAATAACTACTCATTTTTTATACACTTTGAAAGAAATGAAGGTGCTTGTATTGGAGAACTGAAAGGAAATCTTCAAATGAAAAAGCCCAATAGTGGTGTATTTAATGAAAATGGAGACCCTTGTATCATTGATTTTATTTTTGAAGGAAATGAAATAACATTAAAGGAACAAGGCAGTTGTGGGAATCATCGTGGAATCAAATGTTTTTTTAATGATTCCTTTGTTAAAAAGAAAGAACCCAAACAAAAAGGCTACAAAAAGCGATAGTCAACGTTTGCATTAAGGTTTATCCACCTATGTTAATGTGTAAAAATTACATTTTTACTATTTTCTCTTATATTGCACCGAGAATAGTTAACCAAACAAATACTTATGAGTTTTAGAAATTACCAAGTTCCTTATGCAATCAACGAACAATATGCTAAAAAAGCAGCATATTTCTCTATGGAATTCGCCATACATCAACCTTTAAAAATTTATAGCGGTGGATTGGGTTATTTAGCAGGTTCTCATCTGAGAAGCGCTTACGAATTAAGACAAAACATGATCGGTGTTGGAATATTATGGAAATATGGATATTATGATCAAGCAAGAAATCAGGATCAGACTTTACAGGTTACTTTCATGGAAAAAAATTACAGTTTCTTAGAAGATACTGGAATTAAATTTCAAATATTAATTCATGAGCATCCAGTATGGGTGAAAGCGTTTTATTTGAATCCGGAAACTTTTAAAAGTGCTCCTCTCTTTTTATTAAGTACCGATTTACCAGAGAACGATTATGTTTCTCAAACCATCACACATAGATTATACGATGCCAATGTTGCCACCAAAGTAGCACAGTTTATTTTGTTGGGAGTTGCAGGTGCAAAATTGATTGACGAGTTGTCATTCAATCCAGATGTGTATCATTTGAATGAGGCGCATGGTATATCTTCTGCATTTTATTTATTGAATAAATACAAGAGTGTAGAAAAAGTAAAAGAACGTTTGGTATTTACAACACATACTCCAGAAGAAGCAGGCAATGAAAAACACGATATTTATTTGTGTCATAAAATGAGCTACTTCTGTGGTTTAAGTATTGATGAAGTAAGAAAACTTACTGGAATTACAGACGATCAATTTAATCACTCATTGGCAGCACTTCGTTTTGCTCGTAAAGCAAACGGCGTATCAGCTTTACATGGTGTTGTTAGCAGAGAGATGTGGAAAGACTATGAAGGTATATGCCCAATTACATCTATAACCAATGCACAGAATTGGTATTACTGGTCGGACAAGCAGATGTATAAAGCAATGGAAGCAAAAGATGATGTTGTATATGATGATCGCAAAAAGTTTTTAAAGAAAAGAGCTTTTGAAATTGTTGCCGATCAAACAGGTAAAGTTTTCGATCCGAATGTTTTAACCATTGTTTGGGCTCGTCGATTTGCAGGATACAAGCGTGCAGATATGCTTACCTACGATATGGAGCGTTTCGAAAAAATGCTTAGCAATACTAAATACCCAGTTCAAATTATTTGGGCAGGAAAACCTTACCCTGTTGATTACCCTGCAATATCACAATTCAATAATTTAGTTCATTTGAGCAAAAATTATAAAAATGTTGCGGTACTTGTTGGATATGAATTGGCTTTAAGTAAGCGATTAAAACAAGCATCAGATGTTTGGTTGAATAATCCTAGGGTTCCAAGAGAAGCTTCAGGTACTTCAGGTATGACTGCAGCTATGAATGGTGCTGTGAATTTTTCAACTGATGATGGCTGGATACCAGAATTCATCAATCATGGAAACAATGGCTTTGTTGTTCCTAAAGCCGATTACGAAAATATGTCTCAACACGATCAGGACGAATATGATTTGAATAAAGCCTATGAAATATTGGAACAACAAATCATTCCAATGTATTACGATAATTTTGATACCTGGAGACAGATCATGAAAAATGGTATGATGGATGTACGTTTCCAATTTGATAGCAATCGTATGGCTCATGAGTATTACGAGATCATGTATAAATAAATTCCCTATTAAACAGAGTACAGCACAATACCCTCCTGGTGAGGGTATTTTTTTGTACTTACTTAACCTTTCCTTAGTAATTTTGTTATTACATTATGCCCAACAAAATTATTATTGCTATTACCGGTGCCAGTGGATCTATTTATGCTAAAATGATCTTAGACAAATTAGTATTGATGAAGGATCAATATGAATCTGTTGGAATGGTGATGAGTAAGAATGCCAAAGATGTATGGCAAACAGAATTAGGCAATGATGGTTATACAGAATATCCTTTCCCAATTTATGAGAAAAACGATTTTTCCGCTCCATTTGCATCAGGATCTGCCAAATACAATACCATGATTGTTGCGCCATGTAGTATGGGAACGCTTGGAAGAATTGCAGCAGGTATTAGTGATGATTTAGTCACTAGGGCAGCCGATGTGATTTTAAAAGAAAGAAGAAAATTAATATTATTGGCCAGAGAAACTCCTTATAATCTGATCCATATTCGCAATATGGAAACCATTACTTTGGCTGGCGGCATCATTTGCCCTGCTACTCCATCATTTTATAGCTTACCAAAAACAATTGAAGAATTGGCAGGTACTGTTGTAGATCGAGTGTTGGATTTGGCAGGCTTAGATATCCAATCATATCGTTGGGGCACACAAAAATAAAACCGACAGACTCATTCTGTAAAGAATTTATCTATCGGTCAATTTTATTTTCTATTCTGAGATACTGTAAAGTTTACCAGAAACATAGACAACTTTAAGACTCCGCTTTAGCTTCCTCTTCTTCCACTCTTTCTTTGAAAGTAAAAGTAAGTTGACCTAATTCTTTATTCAGATCAGCTACTAAAATATCGCCTTGTTTGATCGTCATTTTCATAATTTCTTCAGCCAAAGGATCTTCTAGGTATTTTTGAATAGCCCTATGTAAAGGACGAGCACCAAACTGAACATCATAGCCTTTTTCAGCAATAAAGTCTTTTGCGTCCGCTGTTAATTCTAAAGAGAAACCCAGGTTCTGTAATCGTTTGGAAACGCCAGTCATTAAGATATCAATAATGTTGAAGATATTTTCTTTGGTCAAAGAATTAAAGACCACCACATCATCAATACGATTCAGGAATTCTGGTGAGAATGTACGCTTCAAAGCTTTTTCAATTACTGCTTTATTATTCTCTTCTGCATTTTGCATTCTGGTTGCAGTGGCAAATCCAACACCATCTCCAAATTCTTTCAATTGGCGTACACCAATATTTGAAGTCATGATGATCATAGTATTTTTAAAATCTACTTTTCTGCCAAGGCCATCAGTTAGTTGACCATCATCTAATACTTGCAATAAAATATTGTAAATATCTGGATGCGCTTTTTCAATCTCATCCAATAAGATAACGCTATAAGGCTTTCTTCTTACTTTTTCAGTCAATTGACCACCCTCTTCGTAACCTACATATCCTGGAGGCGCTCCAATCAAACGGCTTACGGTAAATTTCTCCATATATTCACTCATATCAATACGAATCAACGCATCTTCTGAATCGAACATATACCTGGCCAATGCCCTGGCCAATTCGGTTTTACCTACACCTGTAGGGCCAAGGAAAATAAATGACCCAATTGGTTTCTTAGGATCTTTTAATCCTACCCTATTTCTTTGAATGGCACGAACTACTTTGTTGATTGCATCATCCTGGCCAATTACCATGCCGCGCATGTCTTCGCTCATTCTGCGCAATTTCTCAGTTTCAGCTTGAACCATACGTTTCACAGGAATACCTGTCATCATGCAGATCACTTCAGCAATATTTTCTTCGGTAATTGGGTAACGCTTATGTTTACTTTCTTCTTCCCAAAGGCCTTTTGCTTTTTCTAATTCTTCGCCTAATCTTTTTTCTGTATCACGTAAAGATGCAGCTTCTTCAAAACGCTGGCTTTTAACCACTTTATTCTTCTCGTTCTTAACCTCTTCTATTTTCTTCTCTAGTTCAACAATACTCTCTGGAACATTGATGTTTTTTAAATGTACACGAGCTCCCACTTCATCCATTACATCAATGGCTTTGTCCGGCAATAAACGATCTGTCATATATCGGTCACTCAATTTTACACATGCTTCAATAGCATCATCGCCATAAATAACATTGTGAAAATCTTCGTACTTCGATTTGATATTATTCAAGATCATGATCGTTTCTTCCACACTTGGTGGTTCGATCAATACTTTTTGGAATCTTCTATCTAATGCACCATCTTTTTCAATATGCATTCTATACTCATCTAGAGTAGATGCACCAATACATTGGAGTTCGCCCCTGGCTAATGCAGGTTTGAATATATTTGAAGCATCTAAAGAACCGGAAGCTCCACCAGCTCCAACAATCGTATGTATTTCATCAATGAATAAGATCACATCTCTGTTTTTTTCTAATTCATTCATAATGGCTTTCATCCTTTCTTCGAATTGACCTCTGTATTTGGTACCAGCAACTAATGCAGCCAAGTCCAATGAGATCACTCTCTTATCAAATAAAACCCTACTTACTTTACGTTGAACTATTCTTAAGGCAAGACCTTCTACAATCGCGGTTTTACCTACACCAGGCTCTCCAATTAAAATTGGATTATTCTTTTTTCTCCTACTTAAAATCTGGCTAACACGCTCAATTTCCTGCTCTCTTCCTACAATTGGGTCGAGATTGCCTGCTTCAGCTAATTTGGTGATATCCCTGCCGAAATTATCTAAAACCGGTGTTTTGCTTTTTGCAGCTCCTGGAGCTTGTTTACCAGAACGAGATTGTTGATAACCAGAGCCTTTTTTCTCTTCATCAAAATCATCGTCGTTATCGTCAGGAAACTCGCTTCTTGGAGGTGGATTGGTGGTTCCTACCATGCCAATCTCATTGCGGAACAAATCGTAATCAATATCAAATTGATTCAATATTTGTGTTGCAATATTTTCCTTGTTTTTTAAGATACTCAACATCAAATGCTCCGTTTCAACCAATGGGCTTTTTAAAGCTTTGGCTTCTAAAACGGTAACCCTAATCACTTTTTCTGCCTGTTTGGTTAAAGGCAAACTGTTGATATTAGCGATATTCTTACCTGTTTTGTCTTTAACAGCTAATTCTACCTCTTTGCGTAGTTCATAGAGGTCTATATTGAGCTGTTTAAGCACTTTGATGGCAGTATTGTCTCCATCGCGGATCAATCCAAGCAATAGATGTTCTGTTCCTATAAAGTCATTTCCTAAACGAAGGGCTTCTTCCCTACTAAAGGAAATAATCTCTTTAACCTGTGCTGAAAAATTATTATCCATAATCTAAATTTGGATTTATACAATTATAACGAATATTTTTGAGTGAAGTTGTAGGTCATTTATACACACTTTGTTAATTCACAATCAGATTATGGAAGTCAAAATTGATACCAAGGAGAAATTTACCGTTGTAACACCAATTGTAGCCAGTATTTCTGCCAATATAGCAGCAACATTGATTCCAATATGCGAAAAACTGCTGCATGAGCCGGTTAAAAATGTTGTGTTAAATATGGAATCTGTTGAAGAGATTGATCAAGAATTTGCAAAACTGTTAATGGAATTACAGCAGCAATTTTATGAAAACAGTGCCTCTTTTGTTATTTGCAATCTTAAGAAAGAAATAGATCAACAATTAGAGGAATTTGAAATTGCAGAAATGCTCAATATTACACCTACTGAATCCGAAGCATGGGATATTGTACAAATGGAAGAAATAGAACGTGAGCTTTTGGATGGAGATGATATTAATTTCGAAACCCATTCTTAGTTAGAACACTTCAATGTCTCAAGATAATTACTATTCATTGCTTGGAGTTGAATTTAATGCAAGTAGGCTTGAAATAAAAAAAGCCTATCGTAGAAAGGCATTGCTATATCATCCAGATAAAAACAATAACGACTCTATAAAAGCAGCCAAATTTCAATTGGTTCAAAAAGCTTATGAAACTTTATCCAATGGAGTTAAGAGAGCGGAGTATAATAAAACAATCTGGTTTGATCAAACAACAACTATTTTAAAAATCTATTCAGGTCCGGAAGAATTAATTCTTGCAGCTAAGGAATTGAATAAACAATGTACATCTCAAAATCAGTTCTTTATTAATCAGGATTGGTTGTTAAATGAATGTCTTGAATTGTTATCTGAACAAAACCAAGAACTGTTTAATCCCGAATCAGCCTTCAAAATGAGTTTGTTTCAAGAACAAACTAAAAGCTTGAAGTATTTGTCGTACAAGGATTTAGCAGCATTCAAAACAATCTGGTTGAAATTTGCTCAACAGGATGAAGTATTGATTGATGCAATAGAAAAGTACTTCTCTACCCGAAAAAGAGAAGCAATCTGGGAAAACAATAAAGTATTGATTGCGGTTTTGATTGGAACAGCAATTACTTTTTTGATAATGAAGGGATGATTAATCTATAATTTTTTCTGCCCAAATAGGAATTCCAAATTTATCGAATCCTTCAACAACGATTTTTATCTTTTTAGTTCTATCACTGGTATAAAAATTAAATAAACTTTGCTTATTGCTGATCCTAAGATTGGGATTCCAGTATAAACTACTTCTTTTATCGATCTGTATTTTAGACTCCTCTGTTTCATATACAGGAGAAAAGTATTCCTTAGCAACACTATATCCGAAAATAGATTGACTATCCATTTTCTTAAATCCATTATTACTGTACCCCTTTCTGGTATAAATAAACATACTTCCAGCAGTAGCATTGGACATTACATTGGGTGTTCTATTTACTTTAACCAAAGCTATATCTCTAGGACTAATACTATTTACATTGTCAATCGAAACAGGCATTTCATTAATAAAAAAAGCAATTCTACTTTTTACTTCTCCATTTACGGTGTTTAAAGATTCATAAATAGATTCTGATAATAATGCAGGGTCGGTTATACTCCCCTCAAATCTGGAAAAATTAACTGTAGGGTTAAACATATCACCGTTTACATTCAGGCCAGGTACCATGCCTTGCAAATACTGCCAAATAGAAGAAAAACCGGTTAAGCTATCAATAGCAAAAGTAAAATCACTGTTCTGATACCATCCTGTTGCATATTCTTCCGTGAGTCTTTGTTCCTTGGTTTTCGTTTTTGCATTTACGGTTACATTTCCAAGTGTCATACCATTTGTTTCAACCAGTCGATTATCGTAATAGGTTCCAATGATTTTATTTTTGATTGAACTGGCCGTTGTATCAATCGGAGGAAAAAATAATTTACTGTTTTTTGCAAAACTGAGGGAGTCGTAATAGTTTGGAGAAATTGTTAAATCCAAAGCAGGGTTTTTGGTATTTAGTTTTGTTCCTTGAAAATAAATCTTCGCTTTTTTTCTAAAATCTAAATTATTTAATGCAAATTTTCCACCATTCATTAATTGAGCTTCAGCAATAATAGTTGTTGAATCATCTCCTTTTAAGATCATGTTCATTTTCGCTTCATTGGCCAAAATCTTTTGATAGTCAGTTGGAACAGCAACACCTCTTACAGAAATACCTGTTTCAATAAAATAATTGAGTGGAGGCAATTTTTTATTAAGCACAGCAGTCCAGGTAATTCTTCTCCAGCCCTGTGTTTGCATTAACAAATCCAATGCAGCATTATGAGCACTATCGTTGGCAGCAAAATAATAAGATGGTTCATGGATATAGCCTTTGATTTCGCTACTTAATAGAAAATAAGAAGCTATATTATTATTGGTATAAGAAGAAACAGATTGTTCTGCAGCAACAACCGAAACAGAAACATTCGCACTATCTATTGGAAAACTAAGTCTCACTGTGTTTTTTCCTTTTGACTGCAAATTGGTTTTCTCTAAAACTATCTGAGGATTAATAGATTGAACTTTTTTAATGAACACTAAGCGTTCTGCTAAAGGAATCATGTTATCATTAAAAACAGTTAAGGATAATACTCCATGAGGTAAATCTTTTTTTAGAATAGCTCCTCCAGTGCTAAGTTCTTCTAGTTTTATTTTTTCAGCATAAAAACTGACCCCATTCATATGAGCAATTACAATTACTTCAGGTATTATTTTTTCTGCATTTTCTTGTCTGTTAATTGTATAAAAAATTCTTGAATTATTTAATGGGTTTACTTGAATAGTAATTCCTTTCTCTTCAATTGCCGGAAAATCTGGGATATATTTTACCCCATCTATTTTTACTGTTAATTTATAATTGATGCTTCTGTCTGGAACAAATTCAATACTTCCCATTCCTTGGTGAAAAGGTTGGGTAGATTTTAATATCGTACCCGATTCATTCTCTAAGTTAATTAAAGCATTATTAACAGGTATTCCTTCTCGATCGGTTATTTTAATAGCCAGTTTATTATTTAATCCATTGATTAAATGACCACCTTCAGGAAATAGATATACTTTAAATTTATTGGCATTGTTATTGGTTTTATTATTGGCGATTGCTGGAGTTGGAGAAAGAATTTGAATGATTTTTTCATCAATGATTTCTGGAGTATTCAACATCCACATCGAATAAATGCGCAATTTATATTTGCCTTCCACCAATATTGCAGGCAATGAAATATCACCTTTAAAACTATTCTTGTTCAGCTTCCACATGGTTTTTATCACTACACTATCCTTGCTATTGAGTAAATCTACATAAATCACTTTACTCAATTCAGACAATTGATTTTCCACTGTTACATATCCTTTAAACCAGATGGTTTCATTAGGGGTATACCAATCTTTATCGGTGTGTAAATAGGCTTTTTCAATAGGCGATAATTGATAAAAACTATCTATTGTAACCAGGTGTTGTTTGATTTGGTTTGGAGTCACTTGCGCTTTTACGCTATAAATACCGATAAAAAGCAGGAGCAATAGTGTGTTTTTCATAATAGAAGTATAATGATTATTCAATATACCAAATATTGAGCCAAAAAAAACCTCCCGAAGGAGGTTTTAAGTATTAATTAGTAAACTTAAATTATCGATTCAAAAATCCTGCAACATTCAAATTTCTTGGAGCCACATTGGTTGAAACGCCGCGGGCAATAAAGGTATATACCCTAGTTCTAACTGGGAAGAAGCCATTGATTTGAACCAAAGGGATTGTTGTTCCAGCTGCTCTGATTTCTAGCGTATCAGTAGTTGTAGCTACACCATTGAATAAATTAGTAACTCTGGATTCTACAAATGCTGAAGCACCTCTATAAGCAATATTCGATACTAAATTAGCTTGTCTTCTTCTTGAGAATACATCAATGGCTGTTGGTGCTGCACCAACAGATGGGATATTCAAAGCCATATTGATGAATCTGAACGCGTAATTACCAGTATCTGGAGTTACAAATACATCTTCAAAAGCATAGAAACGTTGATTCGGAATAGTATCAGCAGCAATCACCGTATACTTTTTCCATTTATCAAAATTCAATGTAGTTGATACAACAGAATCTGCTGCACTTGCTCCTGTTAAACGAAACATTGCTCCTGTTACTCTGGAAGGCCCAGCTGGAATTGCCGCATAATCAAACACATTGTTTCCATTGGCTGAACTAGCAAAAGCAATTGCTGTTCCAGGAAAAGATCCGCCATAGGCTGTTGTAAAAGTTGCTGATGCAGAAGATATGGCATTTAATCGAACACCATTCACAAAGAAATTCATGGCTGGAGGTGTTGTTGCTGCCACAACAGGTGTTACTGTATTAATAGCATTAGAAGACAATGCATGAATAAACCTTACCTGAGCCAAATCCTTGTCCTCAATTGTTTGTTCAGCCCTTACTTCAAGCAACTTATCTTTTGTACAAGCTACGATAACCGCAGACATTGTAATTATTAATATACTATATGATAATATTTTTTTCATGTTTATTAATTTAAGGGATTTGGAACCAAACTGGTTTAGTGTGATAATCAACTTCTAAACCACCAATTTTACCCAGTGATTCAGCATTCCACTGAAATTCAACTTGCATACGAGGGCGCATTCTATTGACTAATTTATTATTGTTATCAGGTGATAAGTTAGCATTAGATGGAACTACAAAACTAGGATAAGCAGCACCTCCATAATTGTATCTTCTCATATCAACCCATGTTTCCTGGAAACCGTGGAAATACAAAGCAATGTATTTTTGGTTCATGATCATGGCCAATGTTAGGTTGGCTGAATTGGTAGGAACAATGGCTGGATTTGCAAGATATGCAGCACGTGAAGTAGCTGTATGTCTCTTGGCAAGACCATCAGCTGTTGTTGCAGGAAAATTCTGCTCAATCATATCAAAATGTCCATTGATCCCATTTCTATATGCTTCCAATGCGGTTCCACGATCTCCTTTAATAAATGCAGCTTCTGCTTTTAAGAACTGTATTTCTGTATAGGTTAATACAGGCATTGGGGCAGTGTTTCTATAAATGAATCTGCCGGTATCTTGTGTAGGTGTTAATACAGCATCTAAAGTGGTTCTACCATAAGGGTTGGGAACTCTTTGTGCGGCAGGAACAGTAGTTTCACCAACTACAGGATTTAAGCCTCTGTAAATCCCATCCTGACTAGGCCATAACAATGTGCCAATTCTAGGATCTTGCACTCCAGCAAATGGAGTACCAGTAGCACCATTCATCAAATCAGCAACAAAAGCAGATTGACGAAAATTAGGTAGGTTAGCTCTTAATTGTCCATAAAAATTTGATTGATCAGAAATACCACCTGCAAATTTAAACATGGCATCATCTTGTGCACTTTGCAAAGACAAATTGCAATATTTAATTACGCTATCTGCTGAATATCCTGTAGATTTTCTACTATAGCGATGAAAATTTCTTGCTTTTACACCGTAAGCAAAGCGTAACCATCTGTCCTGACGACCATTGTACATCCAGGCATCACCAGGTAATAAACTTGTTGGTGTAACTTTGGTGCCAGTCATTTGTAAATATTTGATAGCACTATCAGCATATTGATCTACTAATTTGTATGCTTCCGATTGAGATTCGAAATCGAAAGTTAATCTTGTAGCATCAAATGCCTGGCTTACGATTAACTCTCCGTATTGATCTGCAGCAGTCTGCCAGCTATAGGCAAACATGGCATAAGCAGCACCTACATAATCCCAGTTTTCAGAGGCTTTACCAGCATCGAACATATACCTTAAAGTAGATCCTACTGCCCAATAATGTTGACGCCAAATTTCACCACCATTGGTACCATTTGAAATATTGCCATCCCATGACATTCTATCCCAAACATTGTTTACCCCTGCTGTAACAAAGTTTTGTGTATAAGCACCAACAAATCTAGAATCGAAGAACACTCCTCTGGTCCAGTTATTGGCAATTGGCCCCCACATGGTTTGTACATTGGGTGAAGTCGGTCTATTTGGATCTAAATAAGCATCCTCCAAATATTTTTTACAGCTAACCAATGATGTAATCATGATGGTTGCTAGTAAGATAAATTTTATAGATTTCATATTTTTCATAATTAATGAGTTGTATCAATTTAAAATGAAGCCCTTACACCAACTAAAAATGTTCTAGGCAAAGGAATGGTTCCATAATCAAATCCAAATCCTCCTACTCCAGGTGTTGCAGGCGTATTGGCATTGGTCAATGGATCTATTCCAGAATAATTGGTAATTAAGAACAAATCTGTACCAGTAAAATAAAAACTCATAGCAGAAATGAACTTGGTTTTTGCCAAAGCTGCTTTTGGTAAATTATAAGTAAGGGTTACATCTCTTAATCTTAACCAATTGATATTTTTCTCAACATATTCATGTTCTAATACTGCACCCCAATAATTGCTTCTAAACATTGGTGTAACAGAAATAGTATTTTTAGTTGGGTTAGCTGAGTTTACATTGGCATCATTCAACACACCAGGAAAAATTCTAGGTGTTTCTCTATCCAATGTTCTTTCACTATAACCCCTTCTTGTTCTGTACAATTCATTCAAATTAAAAATATCTCCACCATTTCTATAATCCCAAAGCATACTGAAGCTCCAGTTTTTATAGCTAATTTGGTTATTGATACCTAAAGTAAAATTGGGGTTTCTTTCACCAATTGCAGTGTATTTTGTATTGATGATCGGGAAGCCAGTATTAGGATCAATGATAATATCACCAGCATTGTTTCTTAAATACTCTCTTCCACCAATAGATGTAGTTGTTCCACCATTAAACATTGAGCCTCGAGAATCAGATACAAAATTATCTGACACATAGAATTCAGGTAAATTGGCAGGCATTCTCAACACTTGGTTTCTTGTTCTATTGTAATTCAAAGTAACATTCCAAACCAAATCTTTTGTTTTGATAGGAACACCTGTTAATTGAATTTCAGTACCCCAGTTTCTGGTATCAGTAAAGTTTTGGGTATTCAATACAAATCCAGAGCCATAACTTAAACGCAATAATTGTCCGATCTGGTCTTTAATGGTAGTATTATAATAAGCGAAATCAATACCTAAACGATTCTTTAAAAACTTGGCTTCAAAACCTAATTCATAAGTACTTTGGCGTTCTGGTTTTAATTCAGGATTTGGCGCAAAAAAGTCATATGCAAATCCACCACCAGATGTTGTTTGAGCTAAGAAAGCTGCCTGATTTTGATAAGGTGTTGGGAAACGATTGGTTGCAGCCAATGAAGTTCTCAATCTAAAGATATCCAACCAGCTAGCTGTAGCATCTTTTACACCTTTCAAATCGCTCACTACAAAAGATAAACTTGCAGAAGGATAAATAAATGATCTGTTTTTTTCTGGTAAAGGAGAAGCCCAGTCATTTCTTGCAGCAACAGTTAAGTAAACTAAATTATCATAGTTTACAGAGAATTCACTGAATACACCCATGATTCTTCTTGTTAAATCACGTTGACGCAAACGTTGAAAAGTTGGATTGGTATTATCTAAGCTATTAAAGTCTGGAATAAATAAACTATCCCCTCTTTGAGATGAAGTAAATCTTCTATAATCATCCAAAGCAGTACCAATTCTTAAAGTAGTTTTAAACTTGCCAAATTGTTGTTTAACAGAAGCTACAAATTGATAATTCAACAATAGATCATTGCTGGTGTAGTTTTCAATTCTACCTCTATTCAATCCAGCACCTGAAACCACTGATTGTGATGAACTAGGATGAATAAAGTTATTTCCATTTGCTGCACTAAAATCGGCACCTACTCTTGCAGATAATTGTAGCCAGCTGGTAGCATCCATATTCAAGTTCAAGCTACCTGTTAAACGATTACTTCTGTCAGTATTTCTATTATAATTAGCATCAAAAAAAGGATTATCTACATCATTCACCGTTAAGCTAGGATTGACCCTTCTCTTGGTACCATCTGGGTTTAAAAAATTGGTGATATCGTCATCAATTGGCCATTGCCATAAAGCAGTCATTAAACCATCTTGTCCACGAATTGGTTTATTTACCACTGAATTAAAATAAGCAAAAGATGAACTTACATCTATCTTATTTAAAATACGGGTACTTGAATTTAAACGCATATTTAAACGTTTAAAATCGGTATTAGGACTGGTTCCTTTTTGATTGGTATATTGAGCACTAAAACGATAAAAAGTTTTATCAGCACCACCTTCTAAAGAAAGGTTATGCCTTTCCATTCTTCCAGTTTGGAAAAAGTTTTGAGCATTGTCAAAAAATTGAGTACCGGCAGGAAATTTAGGCCCAAAAGTAGAACGAGTTGTTACATCAAAAACACCATTATTCCCTTGATCATAAACTCTTTGGGTATTTGGTATTCTACTTTCATCGATTACATCCCAACGGGTGTTGTAATCATAGCTTACTTTACCTTTTCCTGGCTTACCTTTTTTAGTAGTAAACAAAATTGCACCATTGGCACCTAATGCACCGTATAAAGCAGCTGCTTCAGGTCCTTTTAATACTGTAACATTTTCAATGTCTTCTGGGTTAAGGTCTGCACCTCTATTGGTGTAATCGACATCTCTATTTGGCTTATCAGAAACCAAATTTCCCTGGTTAAAAGTTTCATTGTTAAAGGGAACACCATCCACCACAATTAAGGGTTGATTGCTTAAACCAACAGAGTTAAAACCTCTTAATACAATTTGCGAAGAAGCTCCTACCGCACCAGATGTTGGAGTAACAGTTACCCCTGGCATACGACCTGCCAAAGAAGTAAATACATTCTCTCTGTTTACTGCAGCAATTTCCTCACCCCTTACTTCTGCAGTACTGTATCCTAATGAACGCTTATCTCTCTTGATATTCAAAGCGGTTACAACCACTTCATTCAATCGTTTATCGTCATTACCGATTTTTACATTCATTGTAGCTCCATTACCCACTTTTTCTTCATAGGTATTATATCCTACAAAACTAAATACCAAGGTTTGCCCTGGACTAGCTTTTATAGAAAAATAACCTGAGGTATTGGTTTGTGTAGCAACAGCAGAACCTTTTACTTTTACGGATACACTTTGTAATGGTGTACCGTCGGTTTGGTCAGTTACAATACCAGTGATGGTTTTATCCTGTGCTGTGCTAACAAAGGATCGAAGCAAAAACACTAATAGTAGCATGGCTACTTTAGGTAGAAAAACGTGTTTTCTCATAGCTTTAATTTGTGTTCATTAAATAGTTTTGGGTTAGTTTTTCGAAAATTGAAATAGATGCGTAATAAATACAATAAACCGCAGAAAAACGCAACTACAAAATTTAGAAAATACTTAGGTAAAACTATATGTTAAAATGATATTAACAATACCGATAGTCATATTTTTTCAAATAAAAACTCAATTGTGGAAAATTAATGATCATGACTCGCGGTTTTCTGCAAGAACCTGCGTGGAAGTGTAATAAGTACATATTATAAAACCTGAATTCCTGGTACTTGATAACTCGACAAATGTTCATCTTCAGGTGCTAATTCAGTGATCAAAACATCAATTTTATCCAAAGTACAAACTTGCAAATGTTGGACTGTATTGAGTTTTTCTGATATTGCCAATGAAACCACTTTCTTAGAACAAGCAATCATGGCTTTTTTCACTTCTATGATTTCCCATTCTAAATCGGTGATACCATAATTTGGGTCGATGCTATTAGTACCCAATAAACAAAGGTCAGCTTTGATCTGCGATAAGCGAAGCACTACTTCTGCTCCTACAGCCATTTGTGCACTCTTTAATAATTTATTCCCGAGAAAAATCACTTCTACATTTGGATGATCCAGTAATTCCAAAGCAATGGGCACATTGGCTGTAACAAAAGTGGCGTTTAATTGAGGGGGTAATAGTTTCACCAATTCCCGCATGGTTGTTCCTCCGGAAATAACTATCAGCATCCCATCTTTAATCAGTTCAATTGCTTTTTGGGCAATGATCTGTTTTGCAGAAATATTGTAAACATTCTTGGTTTCAATGGTAAAATGAAAGGAATTGGCCAATGCTCCCCCATGTACTTTAATCAACTTACCTTCTTCGGCTAGTTCCTGTAAATCTCTGCGTATGGTGTCTTCAGATACATTCAATTGATTGCCTAAATCGGAGGATAATACCTTATTATGGATATTTATTTGCTGAATGATATAGGCCTGTCTTTCTTTTTTTAGCATCCTTAAAAGTAAATAGTTTGGTTAAAAATGCGCAAATAATTTATTTTTTTTAGCCGTTGGTTGCTTAAATCTTAATTTAGCAGCCCAGCAATAAAGCATGATTACACCCAATACCATACAACAAATTACCAATAGGATCGACATTATCGATGTAGTGGGTGAATTCGTGAAACTCAAAAAAAGAGGCACTAATTATTTGGGCTTATGCCCATTTCATGGTGAAAAATCACCTTCTTTCACCGTTTCTCCTGCTAAAGAAATCTACAAATGTTTTGGTTGTGGTAAAAGCGGTAATACCATTACATTTTTAATGGAGCATGAAAAATACTCCTATGTAGAAGCATTAAAATGGTTAGCAGAGAGATACAATATAGAAGTTGAAGAGACACAAAAAACAGCCGAGCAGGTTCAACAAATTCAAATTGCTGATAGTTTACATGCTATCAATCATTTCGCACAACAATTTTTTACTGATCAATTATTTGAGACAGAAGAAGGAACTAATATTGCACTCTCCTATTTAAAAGAACGTGGCTTTAGAGAAGAAGTAATTCGCAAATTTCAAATAGGCTATAATCCCGAACAGAGAGATAGTTTAACTAAAGCATTATTACAAAATCAATTCAACCCAGAACTATTACCCAAAACAGGTTTGGTTGCTAATCGGAATAATGAATTGGTAGATAATTATCGATCGAGAATCATTTTCCCAATTCATAATAATAGCGGAAAAGTGATTGGGTTCGGAGCAAGGGTGATTGGCAAATCAGATCGTGGTCCAAAATACATTAACACCCCAGAGAACGAAGTATATAGTAAAAGTAAAATTCTATACGGATCTTACTTCGCAAGAATGGCCATTGATAAAGCTGATGAATGTTTATTAGTGGAAGGCTATACAGATGTAGTGAGTTTGCATCAAGCAGGAATAGAAAATGTAGTAGCTAGTGGAGGAACATCTTTAACGGTTGAACAACTTCGATTAATTAAGAAATATACCAATAACCTTACCATCATTTATGATGGAGATAGTGCCGGTGTTAAAGCAGCACTTCGTGGATTAGATTTAGCCATTGAAGAAAGCTTAAATGTAAGGCTGGTATTGATTCCAGACAAAGAAGATCCGGACAGCTATGTAAATAAAGTAGGTGCTACTGCATTCAATCAATTCATAGCAGCTTCTAAAAAAGATTTTATTCTTTTCCAATTAGAAGTGTTGTTGCAAGAAGCAGGCAATGATGTAAATAAAAAAAGTGGAATCGTTAATCAGATTGCAGAGACGCTCAGTAAAATAAATAAGGCCGAAGATTTTACCAAGCAACAAGATTATATAAAGCAATGTTCATCTATTTTAAAAATTGATGAAACAGGATTTACCAATCTGGTCAATAAATATAAACGCGATAAAATTGCCAAGGATGAAAAAAAGCTTCCATTCGAAGAAGCTAATTTCATTCAACAAGATGCACAATCAGGAGCTGCACAAAACAATCCGGAATGGGATGATACGGCTACCCTATTGCAACAAGATGAGCAATACGAGAAAAATATTTTACGTGTTTTGTTGGATCATGGATTAAAACCATTTGATGAAACCACTACCATTGCTGCTTATATCTTTTCTGAAATGGAACATTTTCAATTTGAAAATTCGCAATTGGAACAATTGATGAATGTTTACAAAGACTGGTACAATAAAGGATTAGAGCCAACTTCTAAAACCATGTTGTATCATGAAGATGATTTTATAAGAAATACAATTACCAGCATTACGATGTTTCCATTTGAGTTAAGTCTTCGTTGGGACGAGATCATGGAAGGAATGAAAATTCTAAATAGAGATACTTCGGTAAACGACGCAATTATGAGTATGAATTATTTCAAATTGCGCAAACTCAAAAAAATGTTCGACGACAACCAACGCGATATGGAACATGCGAGTTACGAAGAGCAGATCAAACTCATAGAATTACACAAACAACTCAAAGAATTCGAAAGGGATATTACCAAGCAATTAGGCACTGTGATCATCCGATAATTGAAATAAAAAAGGCTCCAGTTTTCACTGAAGCCTTATATACTTTAAATAGTCAAAATTTATTTAACCTCTTCGAACTGTGCATCTTCAACAGTATCGTTATTGGTTTGTTGAGCTGATTCCTGAGGCCCAGCTTGTTCAGCGCCTGGTTGTGCGCCTGATTCTTGTTGAGCTTTGTAGATATCTTCGCTAGCCGCTGTCCAAGCAGTATTCATTTCTGCCATAGCTGCATCAATTGCAGGGATATCCTGATTCTTATGTGCTTCTTTCAACTTGGTTAATGCAGTTTCGATGGCACCTTTTTTATCTGCAGGAATTTTATCTCCAAATTCTTTGAATTGCTTCTCTGTTTGGAAGATCAAACTATCTGCCTGATTGATTTTCTCCACTCTCTCTCTAGCTTCTTTATCAGTTGCTTCATTGGCTTTAGCTTCAGCTTTCATTTTCTCAACTTCTTCTTTGCTCAATCCACTTCCAGCTTCGATACGAATTTTTTGTTCTTTACCAGTGCCTTTGTCTTTTGCACTTACATGCAACATTCCGTTGGCATCAATATCAAAAGTAACTTCAATTTGAGGCACGCCTCTTGGAGATGGAGGAATTCCATCTAAGTTGAACATACCTAAACTCTTATTCTGTGTAGCCATCGGACGCTCACCTTGTAATACATGAATTTGTACACCAGGTTGATTATCGCTTGCTGTTGAATATACTTCTGTTTTCTTGGTTGGAATAGTTGTATTAGATGCAATCATGGTTGTCATTACTCCACCCATTGTTTCAATACCAAGGCTTAATGGAGTAACATCTAATAACAATACATCTTTGATTTCTCCAGATAAAACAGCACCTTGAATAGCTGCACCAACTGCAACCACTTCATCAGGGTTAACTCCTTTATTTGGTTTTTTACCAAAGAATTTTTCTACTATTTCCTGTACTTTAGGAATACGGGTTGAACCACCCACTAAAATGATCTCATCAATTTCAGAAATGGAATAACCTGCATCTTTCAAAGCAGCTTCACAAGGTTTTAAACAACGAGCAAATAAGTTGTCAGATAATTGTTCAAATTTAGCACGAGTTAATTTAACTACTAAGTGCTTAGGAACTCCGTCAACTGCAGTTACATAAGGAAGATTGATTTCTGTTTCAGCAGATGAACTCAATTCGACTTTTGCTTTTTCAGCTGCTTCTTTTAAACGCTGTAAAGCCATTGGATCTTTACGAAGATCAATTGCTTCTTGATTTTTGAATTCTTCAGCCAACCAGTCCATGATTACTTTATCAAAATCATCACCACCTAAATGGGTATCTCCATTGGTAGATTTTACTTCGAAAACTCCATCTCCTAATTCAAGGATAGAAATATCAAAAGTTCCACCACCTAGATCGAAAACAGCAATCTTTTGATCAGCATGTTTTTTATCTAAACCATATGCCAATGCTGCGGCTGTTGGCTCGTTCACTATTCTTCTAACAGTTAAACCAGCAATTTCACCAGCTTCTTTGGTTGCCTGACGTTGAGCATCGTTGAAGTATGCAGGAACAGTAATAACTGCTTCGGTTACTTCTTGACCTAAATAGTCTTCAGCAGTCTTTTTCATTTTCTGCAAAATCATTGCAGAGATTTCTTGTGGAGTATATAAACGATCGTCGATCGCTACTCTAACCGTATTATTATCGCCTTTGGCAACTTTATAACTCCAATGGCTTATTTCTTCAGTTACTTCGTCAAACTGACGACCCATAAAACGTTTTACGCTTGTAATGGTATTTTGAGGATTAGTAATCGCCTGACGCTTAGCAGGATCTCCTACTTTACGTTCGCCATTTTTCAAAAAAGCGACAACTGAAGGGGTAGTTCTTCTACCTTCGTCGTTGGCTATTACTACAGGCTCATTCCCTTCCATAACAGAAACACAACTATTTGTGGTTCCAAGGTCAATTCCAATTATCTTTCCCATATGTTGATTTTTTCTAGAAAGGGTATGACAATGATTATGCCACCCACTATTTCAATGAAATATTGTCATAAATTGGTTTTTCAGCCCAGTTTTTAAGCCATTTTGTGAGAATTCTACTGGATTCGAGCACTAATTCGGGTCATTTTAGCAATGACTAGCTACCATTTCCATCGTACAATAGAAAAAACTGGATTGGGGGAAATTCTGAAATTTTTCGAGAATTCACTTTTTTTATACCAGAAAAAGGTTCAGGATGGTCTTATAAGATTTCAACTATTTGGGTATTGTAGGAGGTTTTGAAATAGAACTTTAAGACTAATTTTTACTCGCTTTAAAAGTAAAATTCTTTTGAGAAAAATAACTGAATGCCACCACAAAAAAAGTAGTCACTATTTTAGAAGGGGTTGGATACCATCCGAGAACTTCTACAAATACTTTCAGAAATAAATAATTCAAAATTAAACAGCTCAGAACTACCATAAAATATTTACCCAATTGTTGAGCTTTGGCAACATTTGTTTCCTGAAAAACCACATACCTGCTCAGATAAAATCCAATGGGAAATGTCACTAAAAAGCTCGATAAAAAAGAGGCAATATGGGCGCCAATAGTTAAAGCACCAATTTGAACTGGTTGTTTTAAAAAGATAAAATTATAAGCAATAAAAAATAAACTGATATCTAAAACTGTATTAAATCCACCGCAGGCTGCATACCTGAAAGTTTGTAAGGGCATGAATCGGCGAAACAGTGGATAAAATAAATCAACCGTTTGAAGAATCAAATTGCGAATAAAAAAATGCAGCTTTTGCATAACTGGAGGCGAAGGTAGCGCTTAATTGGTTAGATTTGCCACCCGAAACGGTTATAAATATGAGTGTTACTCAACAAATAAAAGCAGCAAGTGCAGAAAGTATAAATGCATTATTCAACTATACTATTGAACCAAAATCGATTTTAGTTAACTTGACTAAACCAGAATTTGAAGGAGACTACACGGTTGTTTTATTTGCATTTGTAAAGGAATTAAAGAAATCTCCTGATCAGCTTGGAAATGAATTAGGCACTTATTTGGTTAACCATTATGGACATTTTTTTACTGCATTTAATGTGGTGAAAGGTTTCTTAAACTTGACCATTAACAATTCAATCTGGTTGAATTTTTTAACAAACAATTATACCAATCTATCATTTGGATCAACACCCAATAATGGTTCAACAGTAATGGTAGAGTACTCCTCTCCCAACACCAACAAGCCTTTACATTTAGGACATTTAAGAAATAATTTTTTAGGAAGAAGTATTGCTGAAATATTAAAGATTACAGGAAACAAAGTTGTTAAAACATGTATCGTTAATGATCGAGGAATTCATATTTGTAAAAGTATGATCGCATGGCAATTATTTGCTCATGGGGCAACTCCAGAAACGAGCCATAAAAAAGGAGATCATTTTGTAGGAGATTATTATGTGAAATTCAATGATGAATTTAAATCTCAAGTTGAACATTTAAAAGCACAGGGCATACTACAAGAAGAAGCAGAAAAATCAGCCCCTATCCTATTAGCTGCTCAACAAATGTTGTTTGATTGGGAAGAAGGAAAACCTGCAGTAATTGAATTGTGGAAGAAAATGAATGAGTGGGTTTACAAAGGCTTTGATATTACGTATGCAAAAATTGGAACTGATTTTGATAAAACATATTTCGAAAGCAATACTTATTTGCTGGGTAAAGATTTAGTAGAAAAAGGATTAGTGAGTAAAGTCTTTTATCAGAAAGAAGATGGCAGTGTATGGATTGATTTAACTGAAGATGGATTAGATGAAAAATTGGTACGAAGAAAAGATGGCACATCCGTTTATATAACACAGGATATTGGTTTAGCAGAACAAAAACAAAAAGAGTTTAATGCCAATCAAAGTATTTATGTGGTAGGTGACGAACAAAACTATCATTTTAAAGTCTTGAAATTGATTTGCCAAAAATTACAACTTCCTTCAGCAGATGGGATCTTTCATTTAAGTTATGGAATGGTTGAATTACCAACAGGTAAAATGAAAAGCAGAGAAGGTACTGTTGTAGATGCAGACGATCTAGTAGATGAAATGATAGAGATTGCCAAACAAAAAACAGAAGAATTAGGCAAAGTCAATGATTTTACTGAATTGGAAAGAATTGAATTATATGAAACTTTAGGAATTGGCGCGTTAAAGTTTTTCTTATTGCGTGTAGACCCAAAAAAGAAAATGGTATTCAATCCGGAAGAGAGTATTGATTTCCATGGATTCACCGGCCCTTTTATTCAGTACACACATGCTCGAATAAAAAGCATTTTGCGTAAGATGAATATTGGCGCTGAAACTGAATTATCAAAAATCGATTCTTCAATAGCACTCTTTCCGCTAGAAAAAGAATTATTGATAGAGTTAGAACAATTTCCAACAGTGTTAAATGATGCTGGATTTGAACATGATCCTTCCAAAGTGGCGATCTATATATATAATTTGGCAAAAACATTTAGTTCTTTTTACAATGAACATTCCATAGCCAATGCAGAAAATGATCAAAAGAAAAACCTTCGAGTAATGTTGGCCATTTCTACTGCTCAGGTAATAAAAACCGGTATGGAGGTATTAGGTATAAAAGTACCGGAACGTATGTAATGATTATTTTCTAATATTGCATTTCTTTAGCCCGGGTGTTGAAATTGGTAGACAAGCCACCTTGAGGTGGTGGTGCTGGAAACGGCGTGCTGGTTCGAATCCAGTCTCGGGCACAAGCAAAAAGTCCTGCACATAGTGCGGGACTTTTTTATGGATGCGACCGAAGCTTGCTTCAGGGAGCAGCCAGAGAAAAGCCCCAAACTTGCGAAGCAAGTGAGAACTTTTTGCTTGAGTAAGCCCCCTCTTAGGAAGTCGGCGAAACGAAGTGCAGCCGACAATTCACCAGCCCGAAAGACTAGGCAAGGCATTTATTAAACCCAACAAGTATCAAATTAAAATTTGCATCAAACATTTTCATCAAATTATTCATTACTTGACACAATTTGATAAATTGCAAGTATATACAAACAAGCGTATGCTCCATTCGATAAAGTACAAAGCCTATTTTTTAATAACCATGTTATTATTGGTTTCTACAGTAGCTCAAGCCCAAGATATTTTTAAAACATTTGACGATACTGCAATGGTCATCAGAGAAGCAAATGCAACAACAGCTCCAAATGTATCGGCCAAAAAGTGGAATCAAATTAAAAATAAGGTTTTCACCATGAATATTGGGCTGGCTATTCTTCTGGATCACAATATTCTTTCACAGGATAACAACAATATACAACAGGTTGGTAAAGTAGACCCAGGCACAGAATTTAGAGGAGATAGAATTATTATTACAGGTAGTTTTTTTCTAAAAAATAAGACTCCATGGCGTTATATGGTAAGTGCCAATTTCAATGGATTGGATGCTCCGGAAGGTAAAAAAAGCCTTGAAATGATCGATTGGAATATTGATATACCTATTAGTAGCAAAGCAGGTTGGTTTACCATTGGCAAGCAAAAAGAAGGTGTTGGATTAGAATATGTTGCACCAGGTACACAAGGAATGTTTACAGAAAGAAGTACGGGCTCTCCTATGTTTGTTCGGCAAAGAAATATTGGTATTAGATATTCAAATGTTGTGCTAAAACAAAGGATGCAATATACCCTTGGCTATTTCAACAATTATTGGGAAACAGGCAAAACATTTGAAAACAATGGTTCACAATTTGTAGCAAGAGTTACAGGTTTACCCGTTTATGAATCCGATCGAAATTTATTGCATCTAGGTATGGGTTATAGATACACTGATGCAACGGATGGTAAACTAACTTATAAAGCCAAGCCAGAAGCAAATACTGCACCTTCTTATATTAGCACAGGATCATTCAATGCCCTGGGAGCCAATTCATTTACACTAGAGGGTATTTTTGTTAAAGGGCCTATTTCATTTCTAGGAGAGTATATCACAACCAACGTCAATAGCCCAACTGTAGGAAATCCCAATTTCAGTACCATTCAATTAGGTGGCAGCTGGTTTATTACTGGAGAGAATAGACGATACAATAAAACAACAGGAAACCTTGGTAAATTAATTCCAAAGAAAAATTTTAAATTCAGACAAGGATCTGGATATGGAGCATTTGAGTTAGGAGCTCGATATACACATACCAACGGAACCGATGCACTCATCAATGGCGGAAGGTTCAATCGATTTACAACGGCATTAAGCTGGTACCCAAATATTCATTTCAGGTATGAGTTCAATTTTGGAATCGGTAATTTAGATAGTAAAGGCATAACTGGTAAAACCAATTTTTACCAGTTTAGAATTCAGTTTGAATTGTAATCAATCTCTCCAAAAAACTTCCATTTAATACTTATAAAGCATCTAAGAATAGGATGTTTTTCGAGCAAGTAATTTCAATACCTTCATGGTCTAATAATACCATATGTCTAGCTTTATTATAACATGTCCTAACTGTAATCATCAATTTGAACCAGGTGAATCTATGCGTGATGAGATCCAGAAAGAATTAAGGGGTCAAATGCAGGACTGGCAAAAAAAGAAAGAAATAGAATCGCAGGTTCAACTAGAGCAAGAGAAAAAACGCTTACAAACCGAGATGCAGGAATCCATTAGAAAATCAATGGCGGCCGATTATGAAAATCAATTAAAATTATTGCAACAAAATGCTGCAGATAATGAATTGAAATTGAAAGAATCGAGAAAGAAAGAATTTGAATACTTGCAGAAAGAACAGCAATTAAAGACCAGAGAGGAGGAAATGCAGATAGCAGTTCAACGTCAATTAATTGAAGAAAGAGAAAAGCTGAAAGAACAATTGATGAAAGAAGAAGCAGCTAAGCTGAGTTTAAAAGAACAAGATTTTACTTTAAGAATTAAAGAATTAGAGAAACAAAAGGACGATCAAAATAAGCTCATTGAAGAAATGAAGCGAAAAGCCGAACAAGGCAGTATGCAATTGCAAGGAGAAATTCAAGAATTGCATTTAGAAGAATTATTGCAAAGCTGTTTCCCCTTCGATAAAATAGAGGAAGTTGGAAAAGGTGTTAGAGGAGCAGATTGTATACAGATTGTAAGGAATCAATTTGGCAATGAATCAGGTAAGATTATTTATGAAAGTAAAAGAACCAAAGATTTTGCCAATGAATGGATTGAAAAACTGAAGAAAGACATGCGTCATTTTGGTGCAGATGTAGCTGTGATTGTAACACAAACTTTGCCAAAAGATATGGATCGTTTTGGCGAGAAGGAAGGCGTTTATATTTGTACTCTATCAGAAGTAAAGAGTGTTGCGGCTTTGCTAAGAAATGCTTTATTGAAGATTGCGGATGCAAAGAAAAGTCAGGAAAACAAAGGCGACAAAATGGTGATGCTATACGACTATCTAATTGGCTCTGAATTCAGTGAACAATGGAAAGCCATTAGCGAAGGGTACAGAAGTATGAGACAAAGCATTCAAAAAGAAAGAGACGCTATGGAAAAATTATGGAAAGCAAGAGAAAAGCAACTCGATAAGATCTTGTTGAATGCAGCTCATATAAAAGGTTCAGTAGAAGGTATTGCTGGCGCAGATGCAGTAAATTTAAATTTATTGGAAGACGATAACGAATCTTTACTACTTGATTAATTTTATTGACCATATCAATCATAGTGGGCAAAATGTACATCCATCTAGGAAGAAACCAATATATCCCATCAAGGATGATCTAAGAAAGTATTTAGTAAAATATGGCAGAGAAGTTAAACTGCCTTTCGCCTATAGTGATTTACAAAAATTTACTTACACCGTTCCGTTAAAAGACAAGCATGGGTTAGATACAGCCTGGGAAAAGGTTTCCTATGATTTACATGAATGGAAATTTTTAAGAGAGAGTTTAATTAAAGTATATGCTATTTTAAAAACGGAAGGAGACATGAGCTATATCGATCATTTAGATGTAGCTCGAATAGATTATTGTTTTTTTGGGAATAGCAAACCATTTAGAATTAGAATAGTAAATAAGTTTAATGACAATTACGATCATTATTATATCAAACAGGCCGACGCCAGCAGGGTTTATGGATTAGAATTAGAACACTTGCTCTCTCCTAACCGGATGACTTATTTCACCAGTAAAGAAACCTTAATTGAAGAACATATTCCTGGAATTCCTGGTGATGTATTTATTGCTGATTATTTAAATAGTAAACAAACCAATCAGATCAGATTGGCCAAAGAGTTTGTGAAATTCAATGAACGTTGTTTTGTGCAATTATTGGGTGATATGCGTTCCTATAATTTTGTGGTGAACATTATTCCTGATATTGAAGATTTTCAATATCGAATCAGGGCAATTGATTTTGATCAGCAATCCTATGAAGGCAGAAAAAATTTATACCTCCCCCAATTTTTTAAGGAGAATCAGCAATTGGTGAAAATTGTAATGAAGCATTTAAACAATCAATCCATTGAACAATACCAGGCCGAAGAAAAAACGATGATGACATTTAGATTGGTCTCCTCTAGGTATAGAATCAAAGAGCTATTAGATATAATGGATGATGATCCTATTTCAAAACCAGAAAAAATCAATGAACTTAAAATATCATTAGCAGAACATTTTCACAACGATCAATATTTGAAAGCAAATACAATGGGACAATTATTGAAAACCCATATGAAACAAGCGCTACTGAAATTACTGAAACAAGTAACTAAAACGAGGAATCGAATTGCGGATTAATTTAAGTAATCACCCAAACCAAACTTAGATTATTATTAAGGTGATAGTAAAGCATTAGTTCCTGGTCAAATTCATTTTTGGTGAACCTTGCTTTTAAAATTCCCTTCTCAGCAATATCACTTGCATCAATCCGCATTACTTCACTAAAATCTACATCTCCCCTTCCCCACCATTTAAACATCGCTTCTTTGCAACTCCACAATAAGGTAAGTGTTTCAATTCTTTTTAGATCATTCAGTTCATCAATTTTCCATTCAGTTAATTCATTAGGATGAAGAAATTTATGCTTGATTTTTTCAACCCTAGGAGTAATTAATTCAATATCAATTCCAACACGCTGACTAGAACTTACAATGGCTGCAGCAAAATTGCCGCAATGAGAAATAGAGAAATGGAATTGTTCATCTGGCAAAAATGGCTTTCTGGTATCTGCAATTTCAATCAAAGCTGTAGGAAAATTCGGAAATAAATATTGGAGTAAATACCTGCCTGCTAAATGCTGTAACCGCTTATGGGGGTGGCTTACAGGCTGATGTAGAGGCACTTTTTGGAGGAAAAAAGATTCGGTTTCTTTGATCTCCCAAAGGGCTAATTGAGTAGTATCGTTAATATTTTGTTGATAATTGATTGGCAAAGCTGGGTAGTTGCGTTTATATATTGCAGAATTACAATTTATTTGCAATTCCATCATAAAAGAATTTAAAATGATTTTAAGCGATCTGCGTATTTTAGAAGAAATTGACAAAGGAACTATCAAAATAGTTCCATACAATAGAGCCGATTTAGGAAGCAATAGTTATGATGTGCATTTAGGAAAATGGTTGGCAGTTTATGTAGACAAAGTGCTGGATGCTAAGCAACACAATAAGATTGAGTATTTCGAAATACCAGATGATGGATTTGTTTTAGAGCCATCCGGATTTTATTTAGGGGTTACCGAGGAGTATACCGAAACACATGCCCATGTGCCATTTTTAGAAGGCAAATCTTCTACAGGTAGATTAGGGATAGATATTCATGCAACTGCTGGTAAAGGTGATGTAGGATTTTGTGGTAACTGGACTTTAGAAATATCTTGCAAACAACCTGTAAGAGTATACAAAGGAATGCCTATTGGGCAATTGATCTATTTTCCAGTAGATGGAGAAATTGGAACTGCGTATAACCAAAAGAAAAATGCTAAATACAGCGGGCAACCCGACAAGCCAATAGAGAGCATGATGTGGAAGAACCAGTTTTAAGGGTCAATCAATTCAATCTAAAAATCGCAGCATTTAAAATTGTTGCGAAACTTACCCAAAATAAGTAAGGCATTAATAATATGGCTGCCAATTTAGAATGTTGCCAGAAAAAAAGTATTGTCAATAAAATAAAGATCCACATGAGTAATATCTCTAATAATGCCCAGCCCAATAAATGGTATTTAAAAAATATAACTGACCATAAAAAATTCAATACAAATTGAATCATAAAAATACCGATAGCCCAATTACGGTCTGTTGAAGAAGGTTCTTTCCAAACTAACCACAATGCAATACCCATCAATGTGTAGAGCAATGTCCAAACTGGACCGAATAACCAGTTAGGTGGGTTAAAGCTTGGTTTTATAAGCGTTTGATACCATGTAGGAATTTCAGCAACAGTGAATATTCCACCCAGTGAGCCAAAGCCAACGGTAAACAACAACGCGAGTATTAATTTAAAAATGTTATTCATAGAAAATCGGTATCGTGTTTTATAACGCTCCCTTTTTTGTTTTATATGCAATTAACCAGCCAATTACTTCATCATAACTGTTAATTCCTGCCAATTGATTATTTAGTTTCAGGTATTGATCGTATAAATCAGCTGTTATAGGTGCAATTTTGTTTTTTCTTTGGTTAAAGAATTGTCTGATTTCTTTTCTGTCCTTTTTAACCAATGTGTCAATATGGCTTTTATTATATTGTATTACCGCTTCCAGATCTTTAAAACTACTATCTCTGGCATATAAAAGAAACTCTTCACTCAGCGCATAATTCAACATTTCAAGATAAGCAGAATAACGAAAATAAGGATTACTGGATGTTGATGCAGTCAAAAAACCTACAAAATTGGCTTCGCTTTCACTCGCATATCCTAATTGGTGGGCAATTTCGTGACAGGTTGTGAAGGGGAGTAAAATAGAGGGTATATCCGTTCTTAGCTGGGCCTCTCCTGTAAATGGATTATAATATCCAGAGAAGCCTACATAATCTGCAATTGAATTAAAACTGCTCTCTTTAATACTATTGAATGGATATTTTAAGAAAGGGTAATATACATTGGCTGAAAAATAACTCTGAATCGCCTCTTCTTTAATTTTATCAAATGTATAAACAGGCAGTTCATTGGTGGATATTGCTTTTCTATAAAAATTGGTTTGCTCAATTAACTCATTGGTAAGCGATTTGATTTCTTCTTTAGAATATTGGTCTTTTTGAATATTGAGTTGATGAGTAATTCCTTGTCGAAGATAGTTAAGACCCCAAAAAAGATTAAACCATATGTAAATAATACAAATCCACTTTACTAATGTGCCTGCCACTTTAAAGCAAAGTATCCAACTAATTCCGTTTTGTAAAACCAGCCTAATGAAATTGTACAAACGCATCAATAACCATCCAACCAAGATGATATATAGAAGGTCTCCAATACTGAATCCTAGCCATCCAGTGCCGAATCTGAGTGATTTTGAAAAAAGTGGATAAAATCCGAGAGAATACCATTTTTCCACAAAATCCGGGTAAAACCCTATCAAATACACTAAAAATGACCCGATTATGAGCCAAAAATTGGTTTTAATCCTTTTTTCTTGAATAATTATGGAGAAACTCATTGTTTAAGAATAAGCAAAGATATAGTTGACCAAAGCTTAATTGGGTATTTTCTTGTTTACTTTGGCAAATTCAGGGCTTTTTTCTACCTTTGCAAACCCTTAAAATGTGGATATGAGTAATCGGCGCGAATTTGAGATCGCTTTTGTGGGTTTGAAGCCGGGAATTCATGTATATGAATACAGGGTAGATGATCAGTTCTTTTTACCTTATGGTGAGCAGGATTTCAGGAAATGTGAAGCCAATATCAAGCTAAGCTTAGATAAAAAAACGGGCTTTATGTTATTGAAATTTGATATCGATGGAAAGGTCGAGTCAAACTGTGATCGCTGTGGAAATGGTATCCCTTTTCAATTGTGGGATGAGTTTAATATCATTGTTAAAATGGTAGACGAACCCAACCTCATGAATGAACAGGAAGAAGATCCAGATGTATATTATATCAGTAGAGGCGAAAGCCATTTACATCTGGCTGATTGGATTTATGAGTTTATCAACTTAAGTTTACCATTGCAAAAAATGTGTAAGCCCGAAGAAATTGGTGGACCGAAATGCAATAAAGAAGTGCTGGAGAAATTGAAGAAGATGGAAGAAGAAGCACAAAAAGATACTCCTACTCTTTGGAAAGGGTTGGAAAAATTTAAAGATTTAGAATAAGTTTTTTTTGATACAATAAAAATTGAGCAATGCCGAATCCAAAACGCAGACATTCACAGCAGAGAAGTGCTAAGAGAAGAACACACTATGTTGCACAAGAAGTTACCTTGAGCAAAGATAGCACAACAGGAGAAACACATGTACGCCATCGTGCACATGTAAGCGAAGGTAAGTTGTTCTATAAAGGTAAATTGGTTGCTGAAAAAGCTCCATTGAAAGCATAACCTTTTAGATCAATTTATTTAAGTAGCTTACTTGCATGAATATAGGATTAGACATGATGGGTGGAGATTTTGCACCGCTTGAAGCGGTGAAAGGTATTCAACTCTTTATGTCCAATACTATCGAGCCAGTAAACATATTTTGTATAGGTGATGAAGCAATTGTACAACCTCTTTTAGATGAGTACAAAGTTTCATCACCTAATTTGCATTTAATACATGCTCCTGAAGTAATTGGTTATCACGAGCATCCTACCAAAGCTTTAAAGGAAAAACAGCGATCATCAATTGCAATTGGTTTTCATTTATTATCAACCGGAAAAATAGATGCTTTTATAAGTGCAGGCAATACAGGTGCAATGCTTGTAGGTGCAATGTTTACTATAAAAGCTATTGAAGGTGTTTCCAGGCCAACGATCGCTACCATTATGCCCAAAATTAATGGTTCTACTGGCGTTCTACTGGATGTTGGTTTAAACGCAGATTGCAAACCAGAGTCGCTCAATCAATTTGCTATTCTTGGAAGTTTATATGCTGAACATATTTTGGGAATCAATGATCCATCAGTTGGATTAATCAATGTAGGTGAAGAAGAAGGAAAAGGAAATATTTTGGCTCAAGCCACCTACCCTCTTTTAAAAGAAAATAATAATATTCGTTTTATTGGAAATATAGAAGGCAGAGACTTTTTTTCCGACAAGGCCGATGTAATGGTTTGTGATGGATTCACTGGTAATGTTGTTTTGAAAATGGCCGAATCTGTTTACGATATGGCCCTACAAAGAGGTATCGGAGAAGATGCTTTTTTCAACCGTTTTCATTATGAAAACTATGGCGGCACTCCTGTATTAGGAGTTGCAAAACCAGTGATCATCGGACATGGAATCAGTTCTGCCAAAGCATTTAAAAACATGATCCATGTTGCTTCTAAAATGATCTCTACTAATATTTGTGCAAAAATGGCCGCTTCTTTTAAGGCTTAACCCTCCCATTAATATTTTCACATGATCCGAAAAATTTGCCTGTTTATTTTTAAACAAACAGGGTGGAAAGTTGATCATAATCTTCCGCCAGCCATTCAGAAATGCATCATCATAGCTGCACCACATACGAGTAATTGGGATTTCTGGTACTGTATGGCAGCATTCTCCATTTATCGATTAAAGATCAGATTCACTGTTAAAAAAGAATGGATGCGTTTTCCTTTCAATTTAATCATGAAACCCTTGGGAGGCATTGGTATCGACAGATCCCCCCGAAAAGATGGTAACCGACCTAGCTTTGTGGATGCAATGACAACCCTTTTTAATCAACATCAAGAATTGATCATTGTGATTACACCCGAAGGAACAAGAAGCAAAAGGGAACAATGGAAAACAGGATTTTTTCATGTTGCTCAACAGGCCAATGTACCCATCTTATTGGGATATGTGGATTATGCCACAAAAACAGCTGGAATTGGAAAAGTAATCCAACCCATTGAGTTCAATCAAACTATGGATGAAATCATGGAATTCTATAGCCATATTACGCCTAAGTTTCCAGCCAATTTTTCTTTAGACATTCATTATAAAGAGTTCAACGCTTAATTTCAAAACTATACCTTTGTGCAAACAAGTGTTAGTTTATATGTGGAAGAACAATGTGCTAGAAACGATCGGTAATACACCGATGATCAAATTAAACAAGATCACTAAAGATCTACCTGGAACCATTTTGGCCAAAGTGGATTATTTTAATCCCGGAAATTCAATCAAAGACAGAATGGCTTTGAAGATGGTTGAAGTTGCCGAACAAGAAGGAAAATTAAAACCCGGTGGTACAATCATTGAAGGAACAAGTGGAAATACAGGAATGGGTCTTGCATTAGCGGCCTGTGTAAAGGGCTATAAATGTATATTCGTTACCACCGATAAACAATCGAAAGAAAAAGCAGATATTTTAAAAGCCGTTGGTGCGGAAGTAATTGTTTGTCCTACCAATGTATTGCCTGATGATCCTAGGAGTTATTATAGTGTAGCAAAAAGATTAGGAAAAGAAATTCCTAATTCTATGTACATGAATCAATACGATAACTTAGCGAATAGACAAGCCCATTATGAAAGTACAGGTCCAGAAATTTGGGAGCAAACAGAAGGAAAGATCACCCATTTTGTTTGTACTGCTGGAACAGGAGGAACAATTACTGGAACAGCCATGTATTTAAAAGAAAAAAATCCCAATATAAAAGTTTGGGCAATTGATGTGTATGGATCATTATTGACCAATTATTATAAAACAGGCAATATTGATATGAGTTTTGTTCACCCTTATATCAGTGAAGGATTTGGAGAAGATTTTCTACCACTGAATTACGATATGAGTGTGATCGATCATTTTGAACAAGTGACCGATAAAGATGGAGCCATTATGGCAAGAAGAATTGCAAAAGAAGAAGGCCTTTTTTGTGGATATAGTGCAGGAAGTTGTTTGCAGGGGCTTATGCAATTAAAAAATCAATTAAAAAAAGATGATGTGGTAGTTTGTGTTTTCCATGATCATGGCAGCAGGTATGTAGGTAAAATCTACAACGACCAATGGATGATGGAAAGAGGCTTTCTGGAAGTAAAAACTTTTAAAGATATTATTAGTGGTAGGGCTGGCACAAAACTAATTACAGTTGATGCTTTACATACAGTCGCCGATGCTGTTGAATTAATGAAAAAATATGACATCGAACATATTCCAGTAATGAAGAACGATTTACTTGCTGGCAGTATCAGTGAAGTGGGTTTATTCTTAAAAGTTTTTAACAATGCCGACATAAAAATGGCAACTGTTGAAAGTGTTATGGAGCCTGCTTTTCCGATTGTTGACTTTTTAGCCCCGGTTGAAAAAATTGGCAGTCTGATCAATAAAGAAAATGGAGCTGTATTATCTAAAGACGAAAAAGGCGATTACCATATTGTTACTAAATACGATGTAATTCAAAGTTTGGCAAAATAAGTGAAATGATATCAATCAGGCATTTGGTCTTTATGGCGGTTGGAGAACAATTAAGTTTTTCAAAAGCAAGTCAAGTACTATTTATATCACAACCTGCAGTAAGTAAGCATATACAACACTTAGAAGAATTATATCAAACAAAATTATTTGAACGAAAAGGACTTCATTTAGAATTGACCAAAGCTGGTAGCTTATTATTAAATAAGTTATTAGAAGTTAAAGATATTCAGGACAGAACTGAATATGAATTGTCCATCATTCATGATAGTGTTCAGGCAAAAGGTAATTTAAAGTTAGGCGCAAGCACAACAGTAGCATTGTATATTTTACCAAAAGTATTGTCTGCATTTCATTTACAATACCAGCAAATTGATATTAGTTTACTTAATAGAAATTCCGAATCAGTTGTTGAAGCCCTTTTAAATAAGAGTATTAATTTGGGGATAGTGGAGGAAAAAGGAAGGCGCAATAATATTGAATACAGTCCATTTTTATCAGACAAAGTTGTAGCCGTTTGCAGTTCAAATAGCCATCTATTTAAAAAGAAAAGCTACCAATTAAAAGATATTACACAAATACCAATTGCACTAAGAGAAAGAGGTAGCGGCACTTTGGCTGTTTTGAAACATGAATTGGAAAAAAACAAGATCAAATTAAGTGACTTACAAGTTAAAGTAAGGTTGGGAGGAACTGAAGCATTGAAGAATTTTTTAATTGAATCTGATTGCTTAGGATTCTTGCCAAAACGTTCGGTAATTAAAGAACTCAAAACCGGAGAACTAAAAGAAATTACGATCGAATCATTTCTACTTGAAAGACAGTTTTATTTTATTCAACGCAAAGGTGAAACCAACGATTTGAATTCAATTTTCATTCGTTTGGCCAAAAGTATTTATAACTAAATGTTATAGTATATAATAATTTATAAATTAAAAGTTATTTGGCTTTACCTAGTTTCGAATAATGAATTCAACGAAAAGTCGAATTAAATCTAGGATCGAAAACCTGGTTTGTTTCAAATGTGGAAACAAACATGACCATCAAGAAATTCATACTATATCCAGATGTTGTAATCGGCCATTAACGGCAACTTACCATCTTGATACACTTTCAAGATCAATACTCGTAAACAGGCCATTGAATATGTGGCGCTACAGAGAATTGCTGCCTATAATTCATGATGAACATATTGTCAGCCTTGGAGAAGGCTTTACCCCTATCCTTCCATTAAATAAATTATCCTTCAAAATTGGGTTAAACAATTTGAGGATAAAAGATGAAAGTGTTAATCCAACTGGATCATTTAAAGCTAGGGGTCTTAGTATGGCTGTTTCAAAAGGCAAAGAATTAGGAATTACCGAATTCATTATTCCAACTGCTGGTAATGCAGGAGGCGCTTTAAGTGCTTACTGCGCCAAAGCCAATTTGAAGGCTACAGTTATCATGCCTACTCATACAGCAGAAACTTTAAAAGAAGAATGCAGATTGTATGGTGCCAATTTAATATTAGTAGATGGCTTAATTGATTCCTGCGGCAAGTTAGCCCGTCAGATAGCCGCTGAGACTGGCGCCTTTGATATTTCTACAATGAAAGAACCATATCGCTTAGAAGGCAAGAAAACGATGGGTTATGAAATTGCAGAACAAAGTAATTGGCAATTGCCGGATGTTATTGTTTATCCTGCCGGGGGCGGCACTGGTTTAATTGGAATGTGGAAGGCTTTTAAAGAAATGAAAGCCTTAGGATGGATTCAAGGAAAATTACCTCGTCTTGTTTTAGTTCAAACTGAAAATTGTTCACCTATGAAATACTTATTCGACAACGGCGTATTACCAGAAGATTATGCACCAAAACCTTCAGCAGCTTTAGGGCTGGCAGTTCCTTATCCATTTGCAACCGATATGATGTTAGCATCATTATTTGAAAGTAATGGAACAGCTATAACTGTTTCCGAAAAAGAAATGAATCAGGGTATTGAAGAAATTGCTTTAATGGAAGGTCTTTTGCTTTCTCCTGAAGGTGCTGCTACTTATATGGGAATGAAAAAACTAATAGAAAAAGATTGGATCCTGGAACAAGAAGAAGTACTATTGGTTAACACTGGCTCCTGGTATAAATATCGTTAAATAAAAAGCCCTTTCTGATAATTACAGAAAGGGCTTTTATATTCATTCAACGTTGTAATTATTTTGCTCCGTTTGTTGGCAAACTTTCCATGATTCTAGCTACACCTGCAGGAACAGCCGTATCTGGATCTTTTGGTGCTTTATCAAAATCAGCACTTCCTACACCTTCCCAAACCATTTTATTGGTTTTTGTATCTACTACATCAATAATGAAAGTACCCGCTTTATAATCATAAGTACTTACTGATGTGCTGGATCCCATGCCCATTCCACCATAATATCCATATGGTCTATACAAGCCACCATATCCATAATAATTAGTGCTTGCCGAAACTTGTTGTTTGTCTTTAATGATGGTCACTGCATTTACTTTCAGGTCTGCATTTTCACCACCCTCTTTGTATCCTTTCTTAACCATTTCTGAACGAATAGCTGCAACAATTCTGTCTGCATTCATTTGACTAACACTTCCTGAAGTTTTTAAATTGTATACAGTAAATGTTTTGTAAGAATTAAAATTTGCAGTCTTGTCTAAATCGTTGGTTACTTTTAAAGTAGGCCCGCAACTCATTGCTAAAAGTGCCACTCCTATTAATCCTGCAATTAAATTGTTTTTCATTTTTCTTGTTTTAGATATTATTAAAAATTAGACTTATTCTTTTTTATCTGCTTCCTGAACATCAACAACTTCATACATATTCTTTCCGTTCTTTTGAATAGGCTGATAGTATACTTCTCCTACTTTAACATAGGTAACATCACCCAATTTTACTTCTTCGCCACCTTCAGGTAAATGTTCTACAACAGTGCCCGCAGTTGGCGGAACAACGGTATATCCTTTATCTGTTTTTTCATAAAATGCGCCACCATAATAGTAATTATTTACGGTTTCATTTACTACAACGGTTTCCGTCTTTGGCGGCATCGTTGTTATGGTTGCACCAACAGGAGCTTGTACAACGGTGTAACCACCATTACTTTGAACATAATAAACTCCTTGGTCATAATGGTATTGTTGATTTTCAATGCTAACAATGATAGCTGTTGTAGCAAGAGCTGCAACAAAGAATCCCCATGGATGCCAAACCGGACCCCATATAAAAGGTGTATAAGGATGATAGAAAAAAGGGTTGTAACAACGATAATGAAATCCACCATAAACATATGGAGGTCTTGTATAAGGCCTATAGTTGTTTTGTCTTACAACAGTATTACCATGATTATTCGAACCAATATTAATATTGGTACTGTTATCGATATTAATGTTATTCTTTTTACTGTTATCAATATTGTTTTGCTTATTTCCAGAACCAATATTATTGGTTTTGTTATTAGAGTTATTCGTCTTGTTGCCAGCATTAGAAATATTGTTTTTCTTATCCCCACTAACAGAATTAGTGTTTGCCTTGTTTCCTAGATTTGAATTAGAAGACAATTGTTTAGAAGAAGATTCTCTAGAAGGAGTTTGTTTTTGTGTACTTGGCCTAGATTTGGTTTGTTTACTAGCGCTAGGGCTTGGCCTACTTGGGGCTGGTCTTCCCCCGCCACCAGGTCTTTGTGCATTTACAATAGACGTTAGTTGAATTACAACGGCAGTAACTATTAAGCTTTTCGATAATAATACAGATAATTTCATATTGTATCAATTAATTATTTCATCAAAAATATAGTAAAAATAACAATTTACATCATTTTCTAATGGCTGTCATTTTAACGATTTTTTGATTCTTTACCTCATAAATCAGAACAATTTCCACGGGTTTTTCTGACCCTACCCTTCCTGTAATTTGTTCATGATCGATCACTTTGTTATCAAAAACGATTCTTTTTAAAATAGTAGAATGCAGTTTTGGAGAGGCATCAAATACCTTTTTATAAAACCCACTAATGGCTTCTAAGCCTACAATAGAGGGTTTAGTATCTCCATAGTTATATAAAGCAATATCATTACTGAAAGAGGCCATGAAACCCTTTATATCTCTTTTATTGTACGCAGTTAAGTTTTTTTGAACGATTTGTTCTGGACTTAGGTTTTGAGCATTGATCTCCATAATATTAAAAAAAAGATATAAGATGAATAAATAGTTGAATTTCATGTTCATAAATTAAAGGATTTTAGCAAATCAATAGGATTATTAAAGATAAAGCCTAAAAAGACTTAATTCACCTACTAAAATAGATTTAAGGCTTATTTTTGTATCTTTATAAAAATTATACATACATGAAGAAGTACAGTTCTGGCGTTTTATTTGGTAAAGAATTAGAAGCATTGTACAATGATGCTAAAGACAACCAGTTTGCATTGCCTGCAGTAAATACTATAGGTACAAATACCATTAATGCTACATTAGAAACAGCAGCAAAAGTAAACTCACCAGTAATTGTTCAATTTTCAAACGGAGGAGCACAATTCATAGCTGGAAAAGGAATGCCCAACGACGCATTACAGGGCAATATTTCAGGAGGAGTTTCTGGAGCTTTACATATACACAATGTGGCCAAATATTATGGCGTACCAGTTGTTTTACATACTGACCATGCTGCCAAAAAATGGTTGCCTTGGGTTAGTGGTTTAATTGACGCAGGCGAACAATTTTATAAAGAAAAAGGACAACCTTTATTCAGTTCTCATATGTTGGATTTATCAGAAGAACCATTGGAAGAAAATATTCACACTTCGGTAGAATTTTATAAAAGAATGGCCCCTCTAGGAATGAGTATCGAAATTGAATTAGGAGTAACTGGAGGTGAAGAAGATGGTGTAGATAATAGCGGTGTAGAAAACGATAAATTGTATACTCAACCTCAACACGTTGCTTATTCTTATACCGAACTGAGCAAAGTTGGTAATATGTTTACGGTAGCAGCTGCTTTCGGAAATGTACATGGTGTATATAGCCCAGGCAATGTAGAATTACGTCCTGAAATTTTAAAAAATAGCCAGGATTATATTGAGCGCGAATTAAAAACCGGTAAGAAACCAGTGTATTTTGTATTCCATGGCGGTAGCGGTTCTCCTCAACATCAAATCAGAGAAGCTATTGGTTATGGTGCTATCAAAATGAATATTGATACCGATTTACAGTGGGCTTTCTGGGAAGGAATCCAACAATATTATAAAAAGAATGAAGCCTATTTGCAAGGTCAGTTAGGCAATCCTGAAGGTGCTGAAAAACCAAATAAAAAATTCTACGACCCAAGAGTATGGCTTCGTAAAGGCGAAGAAAGTTTTGCTAAACGTTTGGAAGTTGCATTTGAAGATTTAAACTGTATCAACAGAAACGCATAAGTATTTTCCCCCAATAGTATGCCATTATGAAAAAAGAACGCGAAGAAGATATTGAATCCAATTTGGCTGGAGCAGAAGAAACACAACAGACAGAAGTAAGTAAATCTCGCTGGTTTACTCGTAAAAGAAAAGGAATTTTAACTTCTACTGCCGATAAAAAAGAAACACCGGAAGGCTTATGGAATAAATGCCCTGAGTGTAATTTAATTTGTACTACAACCGAATTAAAAGAGAACTTATTTGTTTGCCCAAAATGCAATCACCATCATCGTATTGGTAGTGAAGAGTATTATGATATATTATTTGATCAGCAGGAATTTACTGAATTGTATGATAATATAAAAAGTAAAGACGCTCTTGGATTTACCGATCTAAAAAACTATCAAAAACGTTTAGATGATATTCATGCTAAAACCGATTTGAAAGATTCTATGCGTGTTGCAGTAGGAAAAGTAAATGGTGAAGGGATCGTAGTTGCTTGTATGGATTTTGAATTCATTGGTGGTTCCTTGGGAAGTGTAATGGGTGAAAAATTCAGCAGAGCGGTTGACTATTGCATAGAACACAAGCTACCCTATCTGGTAATTAGTAAAAGTGGTGGAGCAAGAATGATGGAAAGTGCTTTCAGCTTGATGCAATTAGCAAAAACGAGTGGCAAACTTTCTCAATTGAGTGATGCACAACTTCCCTATATATCTTTGTTGACAGACCCTACTTTTGGCGGAATATCTGCCAGCTTTGGCATGTTGGGTGATCTAAATATTGCTGAACCTGGCGCCTTAATTGGCTTTGCTGGCCCACGTGTAATTAAAGAAACCATTAAGAAGGACCTTCCTGAAGGATTTCAACGAAGTGAATTTTTATTGGAGCACGGCTTCCTCGATTTTATTGTTGACCGAAAAAACTTGAAGGATAAACTTTCTCAGGTAGTTCAATTATTCAGAAATTGAGTATTCAAAATAGACAGGCTTATTATAATTACCACATAGAAGATAAATATGAGGCTGGTATTGTATTACTAGGTACCGAAGTAAAATCAATAAGAGAGGGTAAGCTCAGTTTTAATGATGCATTTTGTATGTTCGATGAAGGCGAATTATGGGTCAGGGGCCTATTCATTGCCTCTTATTCTCATGGCACAGTAAATAACCATATAGAAGTTCATGATCGAAAATTATTACTCAATAAACGAGAGCTTGCTAAATTACAAGTCAAGTTAAAAGACAAGGGTTATACGGTCATCCCTTTAAAAGTATTTTTTAACGAAAAACGCTTTGTAAAGGTTGAAATAGGATTAGCAAGGGGTAAAAAATTACACGATAAAAGGGAAACCATAAAAAACCGCGACGTAGCCAAAGAAATTAAGCGTCATTTAGGTTAATTTGATTTTAAAGCAACATTTTATTCTTAAATTGTCTCTCATAAATATCAATTAAATTATTTTATGGAAAGAAGACATTTTTTAGGCACATTAAGTGCACCAGTTATTGTAGCATGTGCTGCTTGTTTAGGCGCTTGTAGTAAAAGTGGTACTTCTAGTAACAATGTTACTGCACCAACCAATGTAAATTTTACAGTTGATTTAAGCGCTTCTATTACTACCATTGGTGCATCCATTATTCAAAGTGGGGTAATAGTTGTTCGATTAGCTGCTGGCAATACCATTTCTTCTTTTTCAGCAGTACAAGTTGCTTGTACACACGAAGGCACAAATGTTAATTTCAATAATACTACCAGACAGTTTAATTGTCCGAATCATGGTGCAGTCTTTACTTCTTCCGGCGCTGTGGTAACAGGTCCTGCAACAAGGGCATTGCAACCATATAATATGTCTATTGCCGGAAACACGCTAACTGTTACCAGTTAAAGGTTCTTGTTGGCTTAGGCAATGAAAACTACCCAGGCCCCAAATGATATCAGTAGAATCAATCCCAACAGCAGTTCTGTTCGGAAATGCTGATTCTATTATTTTTAATGCTTCATCATCTTTTTTGCTCCTGAATGTCGGAACAATTACGTGCTGATTGCTAATATAAAAATTAGCATAGGAAGCCGGTAATGATTGGTCTTCATAAATAACTGGATCCGGCATTGGCAATTCAATGATATTGAGTTGTTTGCCACTCAATAAACGCATTTGCTTTAATTGCTTCAAATTGGTTTGCAATAATTCATAGTTCTCATTTTGTTGATCCGATTCTATCACTGTAATAACCGTGTCTTCATTTACAAAACGAACAGTATCATCTATATGACCATCTGTATCATCACCAATAATTCCTTCAGCTACCCAAAGCACTTGTTGAACACCATAATAATCAAATAAATATTGTTCAATTTCTTTTTGGCTTAATTGAGGGTTTCTGTTTTTGTTGAGCAAACAACAAGTAGAAGTAATTAAAGTTCCAGCTCCATTAAAATCTACAGAACCACCTTCCATAATTATACCAGGATGGTAAACAGGTAAATTAAAATGATTTCCAATCAATGTTGGAATTACATCATCTAGATCGAAAGGAGGATACTTGTTTCCCCATGCATTGTAATTCCAATCTACAATTACTTTCTTTTGTTCAAGTGCTGGATTGATTAAAAATGCTGGGCCATGATCTCGGCACCACGCATCGTTTGTAGGATGCATAAAAAATTCAACCATTTTCATATCAACTCCCGCCCTCTCTAAATGATTGGTTGCGAAAACCTGCATTGCGGTATTAGCTACATTAATCCTCACTTTTTCGCTGGAAGCCAAGTATTTTACAAACAATGAATAACTGGGATAAATAGATTCAATTTTTCCAGGCCAACTGGCTTCTTTATGAGGCCAGCTTAACCAGGTGGCAACATGTGGAGCAAACTCTGCAGGAAAACTATATCCAAGAGAAGCTGGTGTTATGATGTTTGAAGCAGTAGACATTTAAATAAATTGAAAGATCCAGAAAAATAAAACTATATGACGATCAGTAATTAATCTTCGTCGATAAATCTTTTGGTAATGGGTTGATAAGAATCAATTCTACGGTCTCTCATAAATGGCCAATGCGTTCTGTATTGATCGGTTTTTGAAAGATCTATTTCAATTACTGTATTCTCTTCATTTTCATGAGAGCCTTTAAACAATAATGTTCCAAATGGGTTCGATACAAATGAACCTCCCCAAAACTTCATCAAACCATTCTGCTCCAATCCTACTCTATTTACGCTAACCACATGCACTCCATTAGCAACTGCATGGCTTCTTTGTATGGTTTGCCAAGCATTGTATTGTTCATTATTGGTTGCTTCATCTTGAGAACTTGCCCAACCAATAGCTGTTGGATAAAATAATATTTCAGCGCCCATCAATGCAGTAATTCTTGCAGCTTCAGGATACCATTGATCCCAACAGATTAACACTCCCAGTGTTGCAAACTTTGTTTTAAAGACTTTATATCCTAAATCACCTGGTGTAAAATAAAATTTTTCGTAGTATGCAGGATCATCTGGAATATGCATTTTTCTATACTTACCCAAGTAAGTTCCATCAGCGTCTAAAACAGCAGTAGTATTATGGTATAAGCCCTGTGCTCTTTTTTCAAAGAGTGATGCAATAATTACCACATTTAATTCTGCAGCAATTTTACTGAGTTCATCAGTTGATTCACCAGGAATAGTTTCTGCTAATTTAAAGTGTTCATAATCTTCTACATCGCAGAAATACAAAGAAGTAAATAATTCCTGTAAACAAACAATCTGAGCACCGTTTTTTGCAGCTTCCCGTATTCCTTGAATTGCCTTAGCTCGATTGTCAGTTTTACTACATGTACAACTCATTTGCACAAGGCCAATTTTAACTTTTGACATACTGTTTAATTAGGTAGTTTTTTGAATAATAGCATCTAGACTGCTTATTCCAAGTGTTTTATAAGTAATAAATCCTTCCCCATATTCAACCCCTATTCTTTTTCCAAGCATTGCATCTCTACCCCTAAGCGTTTCTAAAAACTGTGGAGAAGAAATATAGGTTTGTGGTTCATCTAAATTTGGATTATGAAACTGCGTATTATATGCAAGAATCGATTCCATTTTAAGATCCATAAATTTAGAAATATCAATAATGAAATTGGGTTCTAAAAAACGATCTTGTATATAATGCAAAACATAAGATGGCCTCCATGCTTCCTGTGGATTGCCAGCTTTATCTGTAGTTTCTATTTTTCTTAACCCTGCTAAAAAAGCAGCATCTGCAACTAAACTTGCACTCTTCCCATGGTCTGGATGACGATCTTCTGGTGCGTTTGCAAAAATGATAGAAGGACGAAATTGTCGAATGACTTCAATAATTTTTCTTTGATGCGCTTCATCATTTTGTAAAAATCCATCTGCCATTTCTAGATTTTCTCTGTGATGAACCCCCAGAATTTTAGCTGCCGCATTGGCTTCCATCAATCTGGTATCAGCAGTGCCCCTTGTACCTAATTCTCCACGAGTCAAATCAATGATTCCCGTTTTCTTCCCTTCAGCTATTGCTACTAATAGTGAACCTGAGCAACCCAATTCCACATCGTCCGGATGTACACCAAAAGCTAAAATATCTAATTGCATAAGCATTCAATTGAAACAAAGATAATTAATGTATGGTCAAAAAAAATCCTGCTGATTAGAGCAGGATTTGTATTCAAAATGATTGAATTAGTCTTTTTTTGCGTAACGCTTCTTGAACTTGTCAATTCTACCAGCAGTATCAACCAATACGTTTTTACCAGTATAAAAAGGATGAGAAGTATTAGAAATCTCCAATTTTACAACTGGATACTCTTTACCGTCTTCCCAAGTAATTGTTTCTTTGGTTTGAGCTGTAGATTTACTTAAAAAAGAAGTACCGTTACTCATGTCTTTGAAGACAACGAAACGATAACTTTCTGGATGGATACCTTGCTTCATGATTTTTGGTTTAGGTGGTACGGATTTGGCCGTACGATTATTTAATTTGGATGGCAAAATTAGTAAAAATCGCCGTTTTTACCAAATCTATTGATATTTTGCTGCTTTTTAGCTCTTCATATTCACAAATTGAAGCGGGATGTCAAAGTTTCCAGTTCTGCATTTTGCAATAACTTCCTGTAAATCATCCAATTTCTTACCAGTTACACGAATAATATCATCCATAATGGCCGCCTGAACCTTAAAACCATTGTCCTTGATCATTTTCACTATTTTCTTGGCATCTTCTTGTTTCAAGCCATTTCTAACCGAAACTTCTTTTTTTACCACTTTTCCACTTGGGTAAGCATCTTTGGTGAAATCGAAGGCGGAACCATCAATTCCCTGCTTCATAGACCGGCTAATTAAGACATCTATTAGCTGTTTCATTTGCATATCACTGCCTACTTCCAGGGAAATAACAAAATCCTTTTTATTGAGCTCTACTTTAACCGCCGTATCCCTAAAATCGTAACGGGTAGCAATTTCTTTTTTAACTGTATTTATAGCGTTGTCCAGTACTTGCAGATCAACTGCACTTGCAATGTCAAATGAGGGCATAACATTTTTTTTTCAAAGATAATCATTAGTTAGTTATTGGTTATCAGTTATTGGTTATTGGGTTATTTGTTTTAACTATTGAACTGATAACTAATCTCAACTTATTACCTAATAACAACTATCAACATAATAACTTAATAACCAATAACTCTCATGTCATATCCCTTATCTCATATCTTTTATCTCCTATCTCTTATCTTTTATCTCCTATCTCATATCTTTTATCTCTTATCTCTTATCTCATAATTCTTCTTTCTTCTTTCTTAATTCTTATTCCCCACCCTGCTTTGTTCATCATCAGCTCCACCTCTTTTGCGTTGGCTTGTTGCTGCTTTTCCTTTGCTAAAACGATAGGTAAAACTCAAATTGACTATTCTATTATCATTGAACTGGTGAAAATTCACATCAATCGAACTATACTTGGCAGAACCATTGATTCTTTGAGACCATAATACATCTCTCACATTTAATCGGATAGATCCTTTATTCTTCAAAATTTGTTTTCCAACACCAACATTGATTACTCCGAATGGTTGAATTACAAAAAGACCTTCTAATCCTTCTGTTCTATAAAATCCACTCACTTCTGCAGACCATCCCTTATTGAATTTAAATTGCTGACTAATATTGAACAATGCTGTTACTGCACTTTGATTCACTTGGTCACCATTAATGATGCCATTAAATTCATTATGAAATACATTCATATAAATATTCCCACTCCACCATTTTGTATATTGATTGGATGCATTTACCGATAAGCCAAATTGTTTTTGGTTGGCTATATTCTCTTTCTTAATATAGGTTTCATTAGTTGCATTATTTTGAATCAATACATCTTGTATAATATCTGTTGTATTGGTATAATTTAAAGTAGTGGTTAAAAACCCTTTAAATGTATGACTTAACTCAACATTATGACTGAATTCTGGAACCAGATATGGGTTACCTTGTTCAAATGTATATCTATCCAAAAATTCAACAAAAGGATTTAAACTTTCGTAATCAGGTCGGCGAATTCTTTTTCCATAATTGATAACAAAACTATTGCTCTTGTTGAGATTGTATTGGAAATATGCTGTTGGGAAAAATTGAATATAATTTCTATCAAACTGAATATTGGTAGTAATTTGATTGCCTGTTGCATGAGTATGCTCAGCTCTCAAACCCAATTGCATGCTGAATTTTTCTCCAAATGGTTTTGAAAAATTAACATAAGCCGCATTGATGTTTTCTTTATAAATAAAATGATTGCTTCTGTTTACATCGTTTACACGCTTACCATTAATTAGACTATCATAAATAGCATTTGCATCGGTAGATACAAAACTAGATTTTAAACCAGCTTCTAATTTTGCTCCTTTTTTTAATGGATGTGAAAAGTCTATTTTAGCACTATAGATATCAATTGCCTGAGGCAAATATCCCAGCAATGTATCTGGCTTAGCAGTTGGAATTCCTGACTGATTAAAATAGGCATTGCTCAATGCTTGATTATTAGAACTATTGTATTTTAAATAATCAGCATCAAAAGTAATTTCTGTTCCAACAGTATCGAGTAAGTGTCTAATATTAAAATTTGTTCCAATGTTTTTCCATTTATTATTGGAATTAGAAACAGCTTTAGTGGTACTGATCAAAGAGTGATTCGTATTAAAAATATTGATATTACCTTCACTCAATTGTTCATTAGGATTGATAAATCCGTTCACTACAATTCCAATAGTAGTCTTTTTATCTACAAAATAATCCGCACCAATTTTTCCATTATAACTACTATTTGAATTTCTCATGATCGTATTTTGCTCAAAAAGAGAAACTATTTTTTTAGAACTATTATCAATAAAGCTTCTGTTGATAGATAAATTTTGAAAACTTTCTCGATCATTATGACCTAAATTTCCGAAGACATTGATTTTATTTTTTCTATAATTTAGGTTTACACTTTGATTGTTTCTTGCATAAACACCCTGACCATAGCCAACAGTTACAGATCCATTAAATCCAAAGACTTTATTCTTTTTTGTTTTGATATTAATAATCCCAGCTTTTCCAGCAGCATCATATTTAGCCGGAGGATTGGTCATGATTTCAATTTGATCCAACTGGTTGGCTTGCATGTTCCTTAACAAATTGGTCAAGTCTTGTCCTGACAAATAAGAAGGTCTTCCATCCATATATACCATTACTCCTTCCTTGCCTTTCAAGCTGATATTTCCATCTTTATCTACTGTAATACCCGGTGATTTTTCCAACACTTCCAATGCACTAGCTCCTACATTGGTTGGTGATGCTTCTACATTAATTACCATACGGTCGGCTAATTGTTGAACCAATGGCTTTTTTGAGTTTACGGTAACTTCGGCCAATTGTTTATTGGTTGAGACCAATTGTAAATCTGGTAGCTGGATATTATTATTAACTAAGATTGGTTGGCTGAAAGTTTTTTGAAACCCTACTAAATTGGCTGCAATTAAATAGGTTCCTCCGGTTACTTTTTCAAATACAAAAAGACCATTCTTGTCTGATAAGGTAGTTTTGACCAAACTAGAATCGGTTGATTTTACCAAACTTACCAAAACTGACTCAATCGGCGCCTGATTGGATTTTACGCTCCCATTGATTAGATAGCTGTTTTGTTGAGCATTTGAAGCGTAAGACATGGCTATTCCGATAAACAGAAATAGGGTTTTTGCTAGATTTTTCATTATTCTATGTTTTTTTTGTTTAGTTCTTGTTAAAGTCAATTACAAAACAAAACTAACTACTGTGTTAAACATAGTACAATGCTTTAGCATGGACGGTAAAATAAAAGGTTAAAGGGGGTTTATTAAAGGATGAACAATATAATAATGTAGCAAATGAGCTGAAGAATGACTAAAAAAAACGGGAAAAGAAAAAATTTAACTCAATTTTTTGGCTGCCCATTTATTGGATTGTATGAACAAAATTATTCCTCCAATAACCAAAAAAGAAGAAATTAGCTCAGCCTGTGTAGGATTAAACAAAAAATCGTACTTCGTATTAACTCTGATTTTTTCAATAAAAAATCGTTCTAGACCATTGAAAATTAAATACAGTGCAAATAATTTACCAGGTACTTTAATTTTATTTCGTAAAAACCAAAGCACTCCAAATAAAATAAGGCAAAAGATTATTTCATACAAAGGAGTTGGATAAACCCCTAAAGGAAGTTCATTACAATATTGTCCAACACATCCAGGAATTGGAACTCCTTCACCAATAACATTATGAGGAAATTTATATGACCATAAAATATCCGGCAACCAACTAAACGGTTTTGGATGTTGATTAACTATTCCCCAATCCCCATCACCACTAACCATGCAACCTACCCTTCCAAAAGCATAGGCGAACATCATTGTTGTCGCCATTGCATCTAATAAATGAATGATGGCCACTTTGTTTTTATGAGCATACCATAAAATGGCGATCCCGGCACAAATTAACCCTCCATAAAAAGTTAATCCACTAAATGAAATCAAAGAACCAATTGGATCTTTAACAAACTCATTCCAATTTTCTAGATTATGAAAAATTTTAGCTCCTAAAAATCCAAATAGTGCAGCATAAATTACAATATCTCCTACTCTATCCTGAGGCCAGATACGAACAACTCTTTCTTCTGGCTTATCGAGTTGTTGTTTTTTCTTTTCCCACCATTTCAATCCGGCAAATATCAACGCCAGAATCATTCCAGTTAAAAAATTTCCATTGCTTGATAAAATAAAAGCTTGTGGATCATTTAAAGCATCTGGTATCGTGAAAGCCCCTACCAGCTTGTATCCGAACACGAACCCCAATAATCCATTAATGAATAATTCTGTCAAACCTGCGGGTTGACCAATCATTATTTTCTCTTCTGTAAATACAAATAAACCCTGTTGTTGCTTTCTTCTTAATTCAATAGTTAATATCCAAGCGGATACAATAAATGAAAGGGCTACAAAAAAACCAAATGAATTAACCAGTTTTAATCCGTTTAATTCTATTCCAAATAAATCTTTAAAAGCGAAGTATAAATTAGGATACATAAATTAGGAACCGATTAATTGAATAGTTATGCAATGTTAGTTAGAAAATCCGATAAATAGTAAGGCCCCACAAAAGTGAGGCCTATACTTACTAACCCATCTAAAAACAATCTTTAAAAAATTAATTACAATGTTCATTAAAAACAGCAATCAAATGTTGGGCGATGACCTGAGCTGGTCTTCCTTCAATTTGATGGCGTTCAACCATACTTACCAATGATCCATCTTTGAACAACGCAATCGCTGGTGATGATGGAGGATAAGGCAACATATGTTCTCTTACTTTATTTACTGCTTCTATATCAAATCCTGCAAAACTTGTTGCTAAACGGTCTGGTCTTTTCAATGCATTTTGAACAGCCATTACAACACCAGGTCTGCAAGTTCCTGCAGCACAACCGCAAACCGAATTGATTACAACCAATGTTGTACCATGCATTTTCAATGTATTATCAACTTCATTTGCTGATAATAATTCACTAAACCCTTCTTCTGTTAACTCTGCCTTCATTGGCAATACTATTTCCGCTGGATACATAACTCACTTGTTTTACTATTGCAAAGATACTAAAATCCTCTAAAAGTAAAAATAGGACTTATAAACAAGACTAATTGTCTGCATTAAATACAATAAAGTGTCATTATGGCATTTACCATTCTATACTGCTGCTATTTTGTACTATAAAATGGCTTTAAATTGGAATGGTACAGCATTTGAAATTCATTTTCATATTAAAAACCTAAAAAACAAATAAAATGACATTTTTAAAACAACAAAATCAAACAGTTTTCGACGAATTAATGAATTCATTTCCTACAACATGGGGCAAAGATGCTCCTACCGGCTACCCAACAGCTAGCGTAAACATTTATGAAACCGACGATGCATTTCATTTATCATTGAATGCACCAGGAAGAACAAAAACTGACTTCGTTCTGAATGTAGACAAAGGAATACTAACTATTAGTTACGAAAAACCAAGTCAAAAAGAAGAAACGAATTACAAAACAATTCGCAGAGAGTTTACTTATAGAAGCTTTAAAAGAAGTTTCAGTTTAGATGAAAACATTAACTCAGAAGCAATTGAAGCAAAATATGAAAATGGAGTATTGCAGTTATTGCTTCCTAAAAAAGCAGTTACAACAACTAGTCCAAAGCAAATTGCAATAAATTAATGTGTTTGGTTATAGATGGGTAGGTTAGGCCTCGAGGTAAACTCGGGGCCTTTTTTTATTTTTTGTAATAATTGTGGATTGATTACTACTAATGAAACGATGAAAAGACTAATTATCATTCTTCTTATTGCTATTACAGTAACACCTAAGTTGGGTGCACAACAAAAAGAATCATCCTCTTTACTTTGGGAGATTAGCGGTAATGCCCTTTCGAAACCATCATATCTATTTGGGACCTTCCATTTAATGTGTGCAACAGACTTTAGCATTGGTAAAGTGTTAAATGAAAAATTGAATTCAACAGAACAATTTTATGGAGAATTAGATATGAGCAAACCCAATTGGCAGAACGAAATGGCCATGAGCTTGATAATGAAAGATCAAACCATTGAAGGATTAATGGGAAAACTGGACTTTGAAAAAGCCAATATAAAATTCAAAGAAATTACCGGCATGGATTTAAACTTGCTCAATCATGCAAAACCATTTATGAGCTTGAGCTTGTTAACACTTAACTCCATACCCTGTTCTGATAAAATACAACCGGAGACCATTTTTATTAATATTGTCAATCAACGCAAGACTCCAGTTTTTGGCCTAGAGACTATTTCAGATCAAATGAATGCCATCGATACCCAACCAATAGATTTGCAGATTAGTTCTTTAAAAAAGATGATTTTCAATTTTGATAGCGTAAAAACTGAAATGCAAAAGATGATTGATGTTTATCAATTAAAAAATGTAGATAGTTTATATAAATACATGAAACAAAATGGAGCTGACGGTGAATTTGAGCAAGAACTCCTGATTAAAAGAAATCAAAGATGGATACCCGTTATTACAAAAGCTATTAACCAAAAATCTAGTTTCTTTGCAGTTGGGGCTGGTCATTTAGGTGGTGAGACCGGGTTATTGAATTTATTAAAAAAGGAAGGATATTATATAAAAGCAATTAATTACTAATATTGGTAGATGGCTGCAGAGAAAGAGTTTATTAGGCTTCTAAAGGAGCACCAAAAAATCATATACAAAGTATGCAATTTGTATATGCAATCTCATGCAGACAGGGAAGATCTATTTCAGGAAATTACCTTACAAGCCTGGAAAGCATACAGCAATTTTAGAGGGGATTCGAAATTTTCTACCTGGCTCTATAGAGTTGCTTTAAATACTGCCATTACATTCTTTAGAAAGGAAAAGAAAAAAATCGAAGTAAATGTAGAAGAACTCCCAGAAGCAACAGAAGGCAGTTTTGATCAGATAGAGGAAAAAACAAAAGCCATGTATTTGGCCATTGGAGAATTATCGAAAATTGATAAAGCTATTGTAATGCTTTATTTAGAAGATTATACTTATGGCCAGATTAGTGAAGTAATTGGTATTACTCCAAACAATATTGCAGTGAAAATGAATCGAATAAAAATAAAATTGAAAGAGCAGACCAAAAAACATTTTGAATCAACTTAATATAGAGATTATGGAATTGGACGAATTTAAAGATATACTTAACCAACAAATGGAGACTGATCATTTGTATAGATCTGAAGCAGATATTGCTGAATTACTTACCAGAAAAGCCAATTCAATTCTAGGTAAGATTAGAAAGAATTTATGGTTTGAAATTATCTCCTGCATTTTACTTACCCTTTTATTTGGATATCTGGGTTTTACAAGCAATTATTCATCAGTCAATATTTATTTTTCTGTATTTACTATTGTATTTCTTCCGTTCACCATTATCTTATTCTATTTATTAAAGAAAACCAATCAAATTAACTCAAACAATTTATCTGTTAAAAATAATTTACAATCAATTGTTCAGGTATTAGAAGAATTCATGAAACGCTATTTTCAATTTACCATGGCGTTGATTCCAATTTGTTTTTCGTTTGCATTTATATTAGGATACAATGAAAAACAACCAATTGAATCTATTGACCAAATCATGTTAGAATACAAACCCAGTTTTACCTTGATTACCATTTTAACAATAATATATATGGTTGGATTAACCGTTGGAATATATTATTTCACTAAATGGTACTTAAAAAAATTGTATGGAAACTATGTAGATGAATTGAAAATTTATATAAACGAATTGAAGGAAACAGATTAAAATTATTCAGCGCAATTGCCTTTTCTTCTGGTATCGATGAGGTATTGAATTTTCCATTCATTATGCAAACGTACCAATTGAAAAGAATTTACTCCACAATGGCTGAAAACTCCATTTCTAAAAAACTGATAGGGCGCCCAAACGATAGCTAGTGGGCCATCTACTTTTACAACCCCAAAAACAATTCTTTCATCTGCCAATCCTTTTGGAATACCGCTGATCTGTTTTACAAATGTTGCAACTTCATCATTTCTTACAATGTCTTTTCCTGTTTTATCTTGTGTAATTGTTTGTAAAAAAGCACTATCAGTAAAACAAGTTTTTAATTTATTGCCATCTGCTTCAAGCATCGCTTCAAAAAGACGACTAATAGTTGCTTTCACTGAATCAGTGGCTAATTGACCAAATGATACAGCGTTATTTAGCAACAAGATGAACATTAATAGAACTATCTTTTTCATTTGTATCATTTTAACGATTAACAAAAAACACCTGTTTAGTTGTCTGTTATTAAGTTATTGGTTGATATTTGTGATTAGATATCATTCAAATCGTTTTATCCAATAACTAATAACTAATAACCAATAACTATTACCGTAGATAGCCTAAAATCTTAAGCATACTCTGCGCCGACTGTTCTTTAGCATAGACCCAATCAATCAGTTTTCCGGATTTATCTTTTTCAATAATCACGTGTTTGGGTGACGGAATCAAACAATGTTTAATTCCTCCATAGCCACTGATCTGATCCTGATAAGCACCTGTATGAAAGAAACCAACATATAGCGGTTCTTTATTTGATTCTTCTTCTTTCTTATCTGTGGTTTTTATTTTAGGAAGAAACACTTCATTGATATGCTCTTCTGAATCATAATAGTCATGGCTATCACAAGTGATTCCACCAAGCACAACCCGATGGTATTCGTTATCCCATTTATTAATGGGGAGCATCAGAAACTTTTCTCCTATGCCCCAGGTATCAGGTAAAGTAGTAATAAAAGAAGAATCAATCATGTACCAGCACTCACGGTCATTCTGAATTTTTTCTCCGATTACACTATATATATGAGCCATGCTCTCTCCTACTGTAAAGCTTCCGAATTCAGTATAAATATTCGGCATAGGTACTTTTGCTTTCTTACATGCTTTTTTGATATTGCCCACTATTTCATTGATCATGAATTGGTAGTCATATTCAAAACCCAAAGAATGTTTTATAGGAAATCCGCCACCGATATTAATTGAATCTAATTCAGGGCAAATCTTTTTTAACTGACAATACAGGTTGATGATTTTATTCAATTCACTCCAATAATAAATATCATCCTTAATACCCTTATTTAAAAAAATGTGCAGCATTTTCAATTGAAACTTATCTTCATAACCCTCAATTTCATCTACATAAAATTCCAGAATATCTTTTGCACGAATTCCTAAGCGGGAAGTATAAAATGGAAAATTCGGTTCTTCTTCAGCAGCAACTCTAATACCAACTGAAAACGGTGTAGCGGATTTTACACTCCTTTTGTAGGCTTGTAATTCTTCTTTATTATCTAAAATGGGAACCACATTTTTAAAGCCAGAGTTGATCAATTTGGCAATTCTAGAAGTATAATTTTTTTGCTTATACCCATTACAAATGATGAAGGTTTCTTTATTGATTTTCCTACGTTGATAAAGCTTATTGACTATTTCAATATCATAAGCATATGAAGTTTCCAAATGGATATTGTGTTTCAAGGTCTCTTCTACAATAAAAGAAAAATGAGAACTTTTAGTACAATAACAATAAAAATACTCCCCCTCATATTTATGCTTCTTAAAAGCATTGGCAAACATATTTTTTGCCTTATTGATTTGCATCCCAATCTTTGGAAGATAAGTTAGCTTCAACGGAGTACCATGTTTGTCAATTAACTTTTTGATATCTACTTCATTGAACTGAAGGTAGCCTTCATCGCTAACATCAAATCCTTCTTGTGGAAAGTGAAAGGTCTGGTTTACCAGAGAGGTGTAGGTATTATTCATTCCGGGAATTTCCTTTTAGATGGCAAAAATAGTTCTTGTGATGGAAAGTGGAAATAAAAAAAACCGGAGCAATTGCCGCCGGTTTTATTAAATTTTAATTATTTCAAGTGCTTATTTAACTGAAGCAACCAATGCTTTGAAGCTAGCTGGTTCGTTCATTGCTAAATCAGCAAGTACCTTACGGTTTAAGTCGATTCCTTTAACACTCAACTTATTGATAAATTGACTGTAAGTCATTCCTTCTTCTCTTACGGCTGCATTGATACGAGCGATCCACAATTGACGGTATTCGCGCTTTTTCAATTTTCTACCTACATAACTATAGGTAAGTCCTTTTTCGAGAACGTTTTTGGCTACTGTATATACGTTTTTACGTTTTCCGTAGAATCCTTTTGCTTGGTCGAGAATCTTTTTTCTCCTTGCTCTTGATGCAACTGCATTTTTTGAACGTGGCATACTAAAATGTTTTGAAGTTAGCTGGGCTAACCGTGATGAATAATCTGTTTAAAAAGCGGCTAATTAACCTTTTAGGCGTAATAAGCGTAGAACGAAATCCTTGTTAGTTGATCCAACAATACCTTTCTGTCTTAAAGCACGCTTGCGCTTTTTTGATTTTTTGGTAAGGATGTGACGCTTGAATGCTTTTTGGAAACTGATTTCTCCGGTTCCGGTCACTTTAAAACGCTTCTTAGCGCTGGAGTTTGTTTTTACTTTTGGCATTTAAATAATCTTATTAAGATTACACCCTGCTGGCGGTTCTCCACGGGGAGAACACTTGTTTTGGCCTTACGGGAAAATTTTGGATTGCAAAGGTATAATTTTGCCATGATATGGCAAAATCAGATATTTACTTCTTTTTGCCCGTTTTTGGAGTAAAAATGGCAAACATTCGCTTTCCTTCTAGTTTTGGCATGCTTTCCAATGTGCCTGCTTCAGCTAATCTTTCGGCAAATTTAAGCAAAAGCAATTGACCTCTATCTTGGAACATGATCGCACGGCCTTTAAACTGAACATAGGCTTTCACCTTATTACCGTCTTTTAAGAAATTTTCGGCATGTTTTGCTTTGAAATTAAAGTCATGATCGTCGGTACTAGGCGTAAAGCGAATTTCTTTGATCTCGCTTTGCTTAGAATTGGCTTTCATTTCCTTTTCTTTCTTCTTCTTCTCGTATAAGAATTTTTTATAATCTATAACTTTACAAACGGGAGGATCAGCTGTTGGAGAAATCTCAACCAGGTCTAACTCCTGTTCTTGTGCAATTTTCAATGCATCTTGAGTAGAATAAATACCTACTTCTACATTGTCTCCTACTAAACGAATTTGGGGAACCCTAATTCTGTCATTAATTCTGTGTTCCGGCTCAGGCTGCCTGTTAAATCTTGGATTAAATCTTCCTCCGCCTCTTGGTGGTAATGCCATTAAAACTTGTTTGGTTTATAAATTATGATAAAGATATGCCTATTTTACGCTATTCGCCTGATTTACGATTTACAATTTCATCTAAAATTTGTTCAACAAAGCTTTCTACAGCAATTGTTCCCAGATCTCCCTTCCCCTGTCTTCTAACCGATACCTGTTTTTCATTCATCTCCTTTTCTCCAATTACCAACATATACGGCACTTTCATCAACTCGGTATCCCTGATTTTCTTGCCAATCTTTTCACTTCGATCATCTACTTCAACCCTTACCCCTGCTTTTCTTAATTGCTTTAATACCTGGTTGGAATAATCAATGAATTTATCGCTAATGGGTAGAATTTTTACCTGAAGTGGGGCAATCCAAACAGGAAACTTGCCTGCATAATGCTCTAATAGAAATCCAATAAATCGTTCATGTGTACCTAGAGGTGCACGGTGAATGATCAATGGAATTTCTGGCTCGTTGTCTTTATTGGTAAATGATAAATTAAAACTTCTTGGTTGAGCAAAATCAACTTGATTGGTTGCCAAAGTAAATTCTCTTCCAATAGTACTAAATATTTGAACGTCTATTTTAGGGCCATAAAATGCACCTTCTCCTTTTACTTCAACAAATGGCACGCCTGTTTCAATTAATACATTTCTTACCAGCTCTTCGGTCTCTAACCACAATTCGGGTTCGTTGATATATTTCTGCCCAAGCTTTTCGGGATCATGTAAACTCAATCGCATTACATATTTGTCAATACCAAAAATCTTGAAATACTTAATGTACATATCATTCACGGCTTTGAATTCTTCCATGAATTGTTCTTTTGTACAATAAATATGTGCATCATTCATATGCAAACAACGCACGCGCATCAACCCAAATAATTCACCACTCTGTTCGTATCGGTAGCAGGTACCATATTCTGCAATACGGTAAGGCATATCACGATAGCTCTTTGGCTCTGCATCAAATATTTTATGGTGATGCGGGCAATTCATTGCTTTGAGATAATACTTTTCTCCATCCATTTCCATTGGAGGAAACATGCTGTCAGCATAATATGGAAGATGGCCGCTAGTGAGATATAAATTTTCTTTTGCGATATGTGGAGTTACTACACGCTTATAACCCGCTTCGTTTTCGGTTTCCTTCGCCAATTTCTCTAACTCCTCAATAATCACAGTACCATTGGGCATCCACAGAATCAATCCTTGCCCAATATCATCGTTCATAGTATAAATACCTAATTCTTTTCCGAGCTTTCTGTGATCTCTCTTCTTGGCTTCTTCCAGTAACAACAAGTATTCATCTAATTCCTTTTGAGCAGGAAAACTCACTCCATATAATCGAGTAAGCATTTTATTTTTTTCATCTCCTTTCCAATAAGCACCAGCAATATTGGTGAGTTTGATGGCTTTGATAAACCCTGTATGAGGTATATGTGGTCCACGACACAAATCAGTAAATTCGCCTTGCTGGTACAAAGTAATCTCACCGTCTTTTAGATTGGTTAGTAGATCCAGTTTGTACTCATCTCCTTTTTGGTCAAAATATTGGATTGCATCTGATTTCGATTTTTCAATTCGCAAAAATGCATTGTTCTTTTTGGCTAATTCGTTCATTTTCTTTTCAATGGCCAGTAAATCTTCTTCGGTGATTTTGCGATCCCCTAAATCCATATCATAATAAAACCCTTTTTCTAATGCAGGGCCAACCCAGAATTTCACCCCAGGAAAAATTGCCTCAATAGCTTCGGCCATTAAATGTGCTGTAGAATGCCAAAATGTATTTTTCCCTTCCGCATCGTCCCATGTATGAAATTTAACTGCAGCATCGGTTTCAATGGCTCTTGAAGCATCTACTACTACATTATTCACACTGGCAACCAATACTTTTCTGGCTAAGCCTTCACTGATAGATTTGGCTACATCTAGTGCGGAAACTCCTGATTCATACTGTCTGACTGCTCCATCCGGGAAACTAATATTGATCATATTTTTAGTGTATCTCTTTTAAATAAGTCTACAAAGGTAACAAATACCCCAAAACCTTTAACGCTTTTTTATCAGCCCCAATCCCTTTGTTCTTGTTAGTTTTGTGGTATGAAGCTATTTTTTACCCTGATTGCTTTATTGATTTTACTATTTCAGTTACCGGCTCAAAAAGTCACTGGTATTTGGCGAGGCTATTTCACCTCCTCCAGTGGAGTATATAGAGAAGGGGTAAAGGAGGAAATGTATAAATACGAAATTCAGATAAGCCAGTTATCGAATAATGGCATAAAAGGGGTTACATTTTCTTATAAGACCACGGTATTTTATGGCAAAGCAACATTACAAGGCATTTATAATGTAAAGTCTAAAACATTATTATTAAAAGAAACTGAATTAGTAGATCTGAAAGTGGGCGATAAAAGTGAACCCTGTTTGATGACCTGTTATTTAGATTATAGTAAAGTAGGCAAATTAGAAGTCTTTCAGGGAACCTTTATTTCTACGAATATGAAAGACAAGGGAGACTGTGGCAGTGGAAAAGTTTATTTAGAAAAAGTGCCAGTATCCGACTTTAAGAAAGAAGATTTTTTGAAGAAGCCAGAAAGCGATAGTTCGCCAACTAAATCAATTACAAAGAAACCGAATATTGCCAAAGACACAATCGTTAAAAAAACAGCACCTGCTTCTGCTCCTGCTCCACCAACTACACAGGCGCCAGTGAAAAAAACGACTCCTCCAAGCCCACCAATAATAAAACAAAGTCCGCCACCAACTACAGCACCTAAAAAATCCGAAACAACGCCTAAGGAGAATCCTCCGAAAAAGAATGAAGAAGCTTTGACAATAACAACAAAGCCTCCTGCTGATGCTATAGTACCTGAAAAAAGAAACACCCCTATTCCTAAAGTATTAAAGGAAAGAGAAAACAATCTGGTGAAAACAATCATTACAGATGAAGAAAATATTCAAGTAGATCTATTTGATAATGGCACCATCGACAACGATACTATTTCTGTATATCATAACAATGTGTTGATGATTAAAAGTGGACGCTTATCTTATAGTCCAATTTCATTCAAGATCAAGAATAGCGCAACGGATGATTTACATGAATTGGTTATTGTCGCAGAAAATCTAGGTGAGATCCCTCCAAACACAGCATTAATGGTAATCACAGCTGGCAAAAAAAGATACGAGGTTTTTCTTGCATCCAATGAAGAAAAAAATGCCAAAGTAGTAATTCAATATTTGCCTAAACAATAAGCATTAAAATTTCACATTCCAGGTAACTGATGGAAGTATCGGGAACAAAGAAACCTGTTTAGCAGATACTTGTAAATTTCCCTGAGCAGCAGATCCTTCCTGATCAAAATAAATGAAATATGGATTCATTCTGCTGTACACATTATAAATACTGAACACCCAATTATCAGTATATTTTCTTTGTTTCTTGTGCTTAGGTGTATATGTTGCAGCAATATCCATTCGATGATATGCATTCATTCTGTAAGAATTGATACTGCTGAATTGCTGAGACAATGTTCCATTGATAAAATAAAATCTTTCAGGAACTGAAATCGCACTTCCTGTTCCATATACAAATACAGTGGAGAATTTCCATTTTTTATTCAATTCGTAATTTCCTACTATAGAAATATCGTGTCTTCGATCGTACCTACTCGGAAATTGAAGACCATTGTTTAATTCCTTAAACTGTCTCCATGTCCAACTCAGTGTATATCCTATCCAACCCGTGAATTGCCCTTTCACTTTATTAATGAATAGTTCTGTACCATAGCTCCAGCCCTTCCCAAAAACAAAATCTTCCTCCGGATCTTTTAGAGATGGCGTATACCCTTCGCGATACTCTATTTGATTTTGCATGGTTTTGTAATAGGCTTCTATAGATGTTTCAAACATTCCTTCTTTGAAGTTTTTAAAATACCCTGCCGCATATTGCCAGCTAATTTGTGGTTGCACCCTCAAGGTACTGGGAACCCAAAGATCGGTAGGCAATGTAGATCCTGCATTGGTCACCAAATGGATGTATTGTAAATTTCTTGTTACACCAGCTTTAAAAGAAGCAGTTTCATTTAAAGCATATCGGAATGTAGCTCTTGGCTCAATACCACCATAACTTTTTACTAATTGTCCGCTGCCATAAATCGTGCTATCTGTTTTATTGCCATTGGCATCTCTTTGATAAGCAGCGTACTTACCCACTTGTTGAAACAAACTAAATCGAAGCCCAACATTTAATTTGAGCTTTGAATTGATCTCCCAATCATCTTGTAAATATGCAGCATACTCATTGGCATATTTTTTACTCGCATTAGATGGAGTAAATACTACACTGTCTTGATTTCCACTCAAAATATTGGGTAAAAAAGTATGAAAAGTGTATTGCACTCCAAATTTTAATTTATGTTCGGGAGTCGGATAAAAATCAAAATCGGTTTTAACATTTAAATCTTTGATACCTGAAGAAAGATTGATCTTGAAATTATTTTGCGTTCCATCTAAACTGAATCTATAATCGTTGTAAACCAACGTAGTATTGGAGAATAATTTTTTATTGAATACATGATTCCATCTTAATGTTGCAGTTGAATTACCCCAGTCAATCAATGTTTTAAATGATCTGGCAGCATTATTAAAATTGAATTTATCTCTTCCAAAATAGCCACTTAAATAAATATGGTCTTTTTCTGAAAATTGATAATTGAACTTGGCATTTAAATCGTAGAAATAATAACCAGAACCATAAAAATCACTGGTCTTTTTTATCAAAGGCTTAGTAATTGCATCAACATAGGTTCTTCTTGCTGAGATGATATAAGAAGCTTTGTTTTTAAACATAGGTCCTTGTACACTAAACCTGGAGGCAATCAATCCGATACCAGCATCCACTTGAGTTTTATTTCGATTGCCTTCCTTCATTGCAACGTCTACAACAGAAGATAATCTCCCACCGTATTGAGCAGGCATACCTCCTTTGATCAATGTTACATTTTTGATAGCGTCTGCATTGAATACAGAGAAAAATCCAAAAAGATGTCCAGTATTGTACACAACTGCATCATCCAATAAAATTAAATTTTGATCTGGGCCGCCTCCTCTAACATAAAACCCCGCATTTCCTTCTCCTGCGTTTCTTACACCTGGCAATAATTGTAAGGTCTTCAAAATATCCACTTCTCCAAAAAATGCAGGTAATGCTTTTGCCGTATTTACATTCATTTCGAACTTGCCCATTTGAGCCGTCTTTACATTATTGTCTCTTCTTCTAGAAACAACGGTCACATTATTGATAACTGCTGAGTTGGGTAATAAAAGCATATTAAACACTTTATTCTCATTCAACTCTATAAAAATTTCTTTGGATTGATAACCGATAAATGAACCTGATAATTGATAATTACCCTTTGGCAAAGTGATAGAAAAAAAACCATAGCCATTACTAACAATTGACTTTCCTGCAGATTTGATTCCCAAATTAGCTCCTATCAGTGTTTCTCCACTAAGTGTATCTTTTATGTACCCGCTGATGGTGAATTTTTCTTGAGAAAACCCTTTTTCAACAAATCCAAAAAAAATCAAACCCAAAATCAGTTGTTTCATATTACTTATTCAAACAATAATAAAAATGCTTAGTTCTCTAAAAGGATTATTTTTTGCTAAAATCAATAGAATCTCGCACTTCACCGCAATTCAACATTGTTTTTGGAAGATAAGGATTCCGAATAGTCGAAGAATTACTCAACCAGCTTGCTCCATCATTATTAAATGCCATTGGACAATATGTTAGATAGATCTTGTCCTGATTGTATTGCACGGTTCTAATAAGATCATACAACTGTTCGCTAATCATTTGCAGCGATTTTCTTTTGGCTTCTACCTCTTTCTCTCCCAAAAGCCCTTTAATTTCAGCTGATATTCCGTCTATATATGATTGGGCAGTACTAACAACTGCTGTATCTCCTTTTAATTCTTTGGTCGGCAAACTATCAATTTCCTTTAACAATTGAGTAGCACTTAATTGAATGGCAGACTCATTTTCGGCGACAAACTGGTCTTTTAAATCGTAATAAGCATATAGCACCTTTTTGAAAGATTGATTAAATGCTTCAGATTGACCGGCTTTTGCTGTTAAAACCGTTGATTCAAAGGCTAAAGGAGCTTTTTGATCGGTATTATTACAAGCGTATAAAAACAACAAGAAAATAGGTAAAGCAAGGTTTTTCATAAAAAAGTATTGAACAAAATTAAAGCAATTTATTTTGGCAGCAGATTAGAATTACCTTTGCCAACTTAAATTATTGATTGACATGTTGATTGGATTACAGAATGTAACTTTTGAGTTTGGTGCACGCGTTATTGTTGAAGATGCCACTTGGCATATCCAACCAGGTGATAGAATTGGTTTAGTGGGTTATAATGGTACTGGAAAATCTACCTTATTGAAGGTTTTAGTGGGCGAATATCAACCATCTAAGGGAACATTAGAAAAAGGAAGAGAAACCACTATTGGTTATCTCCATCAGGATTTATTGAGTTTTGATACCAATGATAATATTACTGAAGTAGCACTAGGTGCTTTTGAAAGAGTAAGGGCTTTAGAAAAAGAAATTGAAGCCTTGGGAAATGCATTGGAAAAGAATTCTGAAGACGAGGCTTTGTTAATTCAATATACAGATGCTTTGCATGAATTAGATGTTTTAGATGGTTATAATATTCATCATAAGGCAGAAGAAGTTTTACATGGTTTAGGTTTTAGTAATGAAGATTTGGTTAGGCCCTATAAAGAATTTAGCGGAGGATGGAGAATGAGGGTATTGTTGGCAAAAATGATTTTACAACAACCAGATGTATTGTTGATGGATGAACCCACTAACCACTTGGACTTACCTTCAATCGAATGGCTGGAGAAATACCTTATTCATTATAAAGGAAGTGTAGTAATTGTTAGTCACGATAAATTTTTCCTCAACAGAATGGTGAATAAAATTGTTGAATTGTACCAGCAACAATTACATATTTATTCTGGTGATTTTGATTTTTATGAACAAGAGAAATTGATTCGTATTGATATGCAACAAAAGGCATTCGAGAATCAGCAAGATTATATCAGACAACAAGAAAGATTCATCGAAAGATTTAAAGCCAAAGCAAGTAAAGCTGCTCAAGCACAGAGTGTTCAAAAGCGTTTAGATAAATTAGATAAAATAGAAGACGTTCAATTAGAAAGGCCCGATTTAAGGATCAATTTCCAATTAGATAAAGTACCCGGAAAAGTGTTGGTAACCTTAAAAGATATTGGTAAGCAATTTGGCAACAATCATATTGTAACCAATGCTTCTGCCGAAATTGAAAGAGGAGATAAAATTGCCTTGATTGGAGCAAATGGCAAGGGAAAGTCAACCCTTCTAAGGATCGTAGCCGGTACAGAGAAATTTACAGGAGCAAGGGAATGGGGGCATAATGTAGACCAAAGCTTTTATGCACAGCATCAATTAGAAGCATTGGGAATGGGCCATACTATTTTAGAAGAATTGCAACATTGTGGAAGTAAAAAAACTGATCCAGAATTAAGAAGTTTATTAGGTGCATTTTTATTTGGTGGCGATGACGTTGATAAAAAAATCAAAGTATTAAGTGGTGGAGAAAAAGCAAGGGTTGCATTAGCAAAAACCATTGTTAGTAAAGCCAACTTCTTAATACTGGATGAACCTACCAACCACTTGGACATGCATTCAGTTGAATTATTGGCTGAAGCATTGAATAAATACGAAGGCAGTTATATTTTAGTGAGTCACGACAGGTATTTCATTTCTAAAACGGCCAATAAAATCTGGGAAATTGTTGATCAACAAATCAAAGAATTTAAAGGCACTTATCAGGAATGGGTAGAATGGAATGAGCGAATGGAGAAGCAGAGAAAAATAGCTGAGCAAGAAGAAAAGAAATTGCCCATTGTAAAAGAAGTAAAGCAAGCCGTTAATAAGCCTGAAGTTAACAACACTCCTATTAATAAAGAAGCCCAAAAAGAATTACAAAAAGCCCAAAGAAAATTGTCGGCTTTAGAAGAAGAAATAGAAAAAATAAAAGCCGTAAAATTAAACATTGAAGCAGATATGGGAAACCCTTCGAGTTATGCTGATAAAAATGCATTTACTTCTTTGGAAGCTTCTTACAAAAAAGCAGATATTCAATTAAAGGAATTACTGGTTCAATACGAAAACCAATTTGAGCAATTAATGGCGATGGAAGAAACTAAAAATTAGAACAAATCGTTCAATAATTGATCGTCTACTAAATTGGGAATGGTTACTTTTAATGTTGGGGTTCTTTCCATTTCTCTTTTAATGGAAAAAATAGCTTCGTCATTTCTGGCCCAGGATCTTCGGGCAATTCCATTGTTCACATCAAAGAACAACATATTCTTGATTCGATTTTCTGCGTCATCTGAACCATTTAAAACCATTCCAAATCCACCGTTGATCACTTCACCCCATCCTACTCCACCTCCATTATGAATGGATACCCAGCTAGCACCCCTGAAGCTATCTCCAATTACATTATGAATGGCCATATCGGCTGTAAATTTGCTGCCATCATAGATATTACTGGTTTCTCTATATGGAGAATCTGTACCACTTACATCATGATGGTCTCTGCCTAAAACAATTGGAGATGAAATAATCCCATTCGCAATCGCTTGATTAAATGCAATGGCAATTTTCATTCTGCCTTCTGCATCTGCGTATAAAATTCTTGCTTGTGAACCTACTACCAGTTTATTCTTGGCAGCTTCTTCAATCCATTTAATATTATCACTTAACTGTTGTTGAATTTCAACTGGGGCAGTTTGTTTTATACTCATTAATACTTCTCTGGCAATTTGATCAGTAATGGCTAAATCAGCTGAATTGCCTGATGTACAAACCCATCGAAAAGGACCAAAACCATAATCAAAACAAAGTGGCCCTAAAATATCTTGTACATAGGAAGGATACTTGAAATCAATTCCATTGGAATTCATGATATCAGCACCTGCTCTGGAAGCTTCTAACAAAAATGCATTGCCGTAATCAAAAAAATAAGTCCCTCTTGCTACATGTTTATTGATTGCATTGACCTGTCTGATTAAAGATTGAGTTACTTCATTTTTAAATGATGATGGATCTGACCGCATCATTTCATTAGCCGATTCAAAACTCAATCCAACAGGATAATATCCTCCACTCCATGGATTATGCAGAGAAGTTTGATCAGAGCCAATATCAATAACTATATGCTGTTCATAAAATGCTTCCCAAACGTCTACAATATTTCCAACAAATGCGATTGAAACGATTTCTTTATGATCAATTGCCTTTTTTACTCTTGCCACTAAACCAGGCATGTCCTGGATTAATTCGTCTACCCAACCCTGGTCGTATCTTTTTTTTGCGGCAACTGCATTCACTTCTGCACATACAGAAATACATCCTGTAATATTTCCTGCTTTGGGTTGAGCACCACTCATTCCTCCAAGACCAGCTGTAACAAAAAGCTTTCCAGCTAGATCGGCATTCATGCCTAATTTTTTACGAAAGGCATTCATGAGTGTAATGGTTGTTCCATGTACAATACCTTGAGGGCCTATATACATATAAGATCCAGCAGTCATTTGCCCATATTGGGTTACACCCAAGGCATTGAATTTTTCCCAATCATCCGGCTTGGAATAATTTGGAATCATCATTCCATTAGTAACAATCACTCTTGGCGCGAATGGTGAGGATGGAAAGAGCCCCATGGGATGCCCTGAATAAATATGCAAGGTTTGATGATCATTCATCTCAGACAAATATTTCATTGTCAACAGATACTGGGCCCAATTCTGAAACACTGCACCATTTCCTCCATAAGTAATTAACTCATTGGGATGTTGTGCTACCGCAGGATCCAAATTATTTTGAATCATTAACATGATAGCTGCAGCTTCTTTTGTTACCGAAGGGTAATCATTGATTGGTCTGGCAAACATGTCGTAATCGGGCTTGAACCGATACATATAAATTCGACCGTATTCATTCAACTCCTGCAAAAATTCAGTAGCCAATTGAGTATGCCATTCTTTGGGAAAATAGCGAAGTGCATTTTTTAAAGCTAATTTCTTTTCTTCCGGACTTAATATATCCTTTCGCTTTGGAGCACTGCTTACATTTCTATTAGCTATCTTCGAATTTGGAAGGCTTACTGGGATGCCTTGAATAATTTGTTCTTTGAAATTCATCATAACAATAAATCGTTTCAAGCCATTCAGTATATAATTCGGAGAGAATGCTAATGATTATTTTTCTGTTGGATTTCTTTTACCTGCCAATAATTTTTCTAATGCAGTTTCTAAACGGCGCTGACGAGTTTCTTCTTTTTTAGCTCCTTGAATCCAGGTTACATACTCTTTTTGATTGGTGAAAGACAAAGAAGTAAAAAACTCTTTGGCTTCTTCATGAGTAGTAAATAATCGGTCCAATTCAATAGGTGCTTTTACCAATCGCTTTTCAAAATCGATAGTATTTACAGCCATTGGTTTATTTTCAGCAAAACTTCTTGATTTGTTAGGAATTTGATCAGATTTTTTAAATCGCATAGCACTCCATACATGATCTAAAGCAACCTGACGTACACATTCATATCCTTTTTTACTTAAACATTCCCAGCTGCAATCGCGGTTTAAATCGCTTACGATTTTGCTGGTTGTTTTTGGATAGGCAATCCATAATTTGGTTTCTTCATGTAAAGCAGGAAAAACTTCAACTAAAACATTGTTCAATTGGTGTTGACTAAGCGCAAATACCAATACAAAGTCTACTTTTCTACTTTTTAGCAAAGGAGTTACGTTTTTGGCGTAAGTAAGCTTTGCAAATTGTTTTTCTACGGAAGATGGCAAACCTTGAATAAGCAGGTTCTTTTCGTCTTTTAATTGTAATTTTTCGAGTAAAGTTTGATTAGACATGCCTTAAAGGGAGTTTAATACGCTTTCAAAAGAGTGCAAAGTTAAAAAATTGTTACGTCTTTTTGTAATAATTTTTATAAATATCCTCTATTATCTTCTCTAATTCTGCAATTCTTGTCTCATCACTCGGGTGAGTACTGAATAAACCGGGTGTAGCAGCAGAATTGGCCATTTTACTCATTCTCTGCCAAAACGGGATAGCTTCCCTTGGGTCATATCCTGCCAATGCAGAAAATTGTAAGCCAAACCGATCTGCTTCCAACTCATTACTCCTGCTAAAAGCAGAAATACCAGCTTCTGAACCAATTCCATAAGCCGAATTGAAAATATCCCTTGTTTCTGTTGGTTTAGAAGACAAGGCAATGGATAAGCCTATACCAAGTCCTTGTTGTACCATTGCCTGACTCATTCTTTCACTACCATGCTTTGCAAGCGCATGAGCAATTTCATGCCCCATTACTACAGCTAATGATGCTTCTGTTTGAGTAACGGGCAAAAGACCAGTGTACACAACTATTTTTCCTCCTGGCATGCACCAGGCATTTATTTCTTTGTTCTCGACTAAATTAACATCCCAGTTATACCCTTCTAATTCTTTACTGAGCCCTTTTCGTTGATAATAGGTTGTGATAGCGTTGATAATTCTACTACCTACCCGTTTAACCATTTCCGCGTCTTTATTGCCAGAAGCAACCACTTTACTGGTAGCTAAAAAAGACTTGTATTGCGAAGATGCTAGGGATTGTACTTCAGACTCTGAAACAATTGCCAACTGATTTCTTCCAGTGAATAAATTACGCTGACAAGCATAAAATAAAAAACAACTGCCAAAAAACAATAAAAATAAAATACTATTCTTCATTGTATAGATGCGAGGAAAATCGTGCCAATACCTGTAATGACAGTTGCTACTTTTTGTTCCTTCTTCTATCTCGATGTTTGAAAATAGGTACTTTGCTTTCAGTTCCCTTCAAAATTCGAGTGATATTCTTTTGATGAGTCAGAATGACCATTAACGCAACTAACACTGCGAAAATTCGATATAAAGTTTCTTTTTCATTAAAAATGAAAAGAATAAAAACCATAAATGATACCCCAGCCAAAATAGAACTTAAGGATACAAAACGAGTTAGGTATAAAACCAATAGGAAAACACCAATACAACACACAGCTACCAATGGCTGAATAGCTACTGCCATTCCCAGTAATGTTGCAACTCCTTTACCTCCTCTAAAATTGGCCCAAATAGGGAAAATATGCCCTAATACAGCTGACAAGCCTAAACCGATCATAAAGTTGGTACGATCCCACTCATCAGTTAAATAGTAAGGAAGCAAAATATAGAGTGAAGTAGCTAATACTCCTTTTAATACATCCACGGACATTACTATTGTGCCCCATTTAGATCCAAGTACCCTGAAAGTGTTGGTGGCACCAGCATTTCCACTTCCATAATCTCTAATATCGATATTGAAGAAATACTTGCTCACCCATACAGCTGTTGGAATTGAACCAATCAGGTAAGCAGAAAGTATTAATAAGACTTCGTTCATTCAATGATAATAAGGTGAGCAAAGATACTAAAACGCTTTAAATTAATAATTATTTAACCTAAGCCATTTATTGTTTAGTTAAATATAGTGCAATCCACCCATCTTTCTTCACAGTTTTTTGGTGTTTGAAGCCCAGCTGAATCGTTTGGTCTATAATAGCTGATTCATCGGTATGCAGCAACCCGCTAAGTATCAAGTCTCCATTATTATGCAAAGAATGGTAGATCGACACTAAATTAGCTTCAATAATATGTCGATTGATATTGGCAATTACAATGTCAAATTTCCAATCATTACTTAATGAGTCAACTAATTGAATATCAATATATTTACAGTAATTAATTAATATATTTTCAGAAGCATTCTCAATACACCAGGCATCATTATCTACTGCCAGGATCTTTGTTGACCCTAATTTTTCAGCTAAAATGGCCAGTATTCCGGTTCCGGTTCCAAAATCAAAAACGGTCTTCTCATTAAAATCAATTTGCTTCATTAATTGAATGACTGAAAATGTTGTTGCGTGATGGCCAGTTCCAAAACTCATTTTAGGAGTAATGATCAATTCATGTTCAAAACCTAACATTGGCTCATGAAAAAAAGCACGGATCCCCACGAAATCATCTACCATTACAGGATTAAAATTAGACTCCCACAATGCATTCCAATTTTGTTCATTAATATTTGATAATGAATATTTTAATTCATGTTTATTAATTAAAATATTTAATTCATCTTCATTAAAATCAGTTGAAACCATATAGGCTTTTAATAGATTTTCTTCCTCCAAAAATCCATCATAACCAATATCGGATAATTCTGCAATCAACAATTCAGCTTGAGTTGGCTCAATAGATTGGATAATGATTTCAATGTATTTTTTCATAGGTATATAATATAAAAATGCCTGCACCAAATGGTAACAGGCATTAAATTTATTCAATTAATCGCAGGATTTACTCCTGTGGCTTATTTTCTTTTTCTGGTCTTGGCATTAATACCTTACGGCTTAATTTAAATTTACCCGTTTTTGGGTCAACTCCTACCAATTTCACCTTCACCATATCACCTTCCTTAAACAATCCATCCATGGTTTCTAAACGGCTCCAGCTAATTTCACTGATATGTAATAAACCTTGCTTACCTGGCATGAACTCAACAAAAGCACCAAATTCTTTAATGCCTTTGATTGGTCCTTCATATACATCACCAACTTCAGGAACTGCAGTAATACCCTTCACCCAATTCACTGCTTTGTCTAAACTTTCTTTAGAAGCAGAGAAAATGCTTACTTCACCAGTATTACCCACTTCTTCAATATTCACTGTTGCTCCAGTTTCACGTTGAATCTCCTGAATCACTTTACCACCTGGTCCGATCACAGCGCCGATAAATTCTTTGTCGATGATTAATTTAACCATTCTAGGTGCATGAGGTTTTACTTCAGCACGGTGAGCCGGCATACATTCGTACATCGCATCCAAAATATGTAAGCGACCTGCACGGGCTTGTGTTAATGCTTCCATCATCACTTCCATGCTTAATCCGTCAACTTTAATATCCATCTGTACACCACAAATACCATCTTTGGTACCGGTAACTTTAAAGTCCATATCACCTAAATGATCTTCATCACCTAAGATATCAGTAAGAATTGCATATTTACCATCTTCTCTTGTGATCAATCCCATTGCTACACCACTTACATGTTTTGGAACAGGAACACCTGCATCCATTAATGCTAATGAGCCTGCGCAAACAGTGGCCATAGAAGAAGAACCGTTACTTTCTAAAATATCACTAACCACACGTACCGTGTATGCAAATGAAGTTGAAGGCGGCATCATTTGTTTTAAAGAACGTTGTGCCAAATTTCCATGTCCAACTTCTCTTCTACCAACACCACGCATCATTTTTACTTCACCAGTAGAAAATGGAGGGAAATTATAGTGCAAGAAAAACTTGCTATATTCCGACTTAGCAGCAGTTTCTGCCAACAACTCATCTAATTTAGTTCCGAAAGTAACCGTTGTAAGTGATTGAGTTTCACCTCTTGTGAACAATGCAGAACCATGTGGAGATGGTAATGGAGATACTTCCATTGCCAAAGGACGAACTTCATCCAATTTACGGCCATCTAAACGAACACGGTCTTCCAACATCATATTTCTTACAACTTCCCACTTAAGTTCTTCGTAGTATTTTTTGGCTAATTTCTTTTCTCCATCGGTAATTTCTTCGCCTAAGCTTGCAATTACTTCTGCTTTTAAAAGATCATATCCTTCACTTCTTTCGTGTTTGGCAGATCCTTTTCTAGAAATTTCATATACACGGTCTTTCGCAAATGAGTATACTTTTTCTTTGATCGCTTCATTTTGCTCAGGCTTTTTGTAATCGCGTTTAGTTGTAACTCCTACTTTAGCTCTTAATTCGGTCTGTGCTTTAATTTGAATTCGAATAGCATCGTGTGCAATTTCCAATGCTTTTACTAAATCAGCTTCAGCACATTCTTTTGCCTCACCTTCCACCATCATCAAATTCTTCTCAGTAGCTGCAATTAAGAATTCCAAATCGGAAACTGCTAATTGAGCACGGGTAGGATTAACAATGAATTCGCCGTTAATACGGGCTATTCTTACTTCAGAAATAATTTCTTTGATTGGAATATCTGAAACAGCTAAAGCTGCAGATGCAGCTAAACATGCCAATGAATCTGGCAATATATCGGCATCACTTGAAATAAGGCTGATCAATACTTGAACGTCACATAAATAATCTTCAGGAAACAAAGGACGCAAAGCACGATCAATCAAACGACTGGTCAATATCTCATAGTCATTTAATCGAGCTTCTCTTTTAAAGAATGAACCAGGAACGCGTCCGGCAGAAGCAAATTTTTCTTGATAATCTACGCTTAAAGGGAAGAAATCTTGCCCTTCTTTTGGGTCTTTATTAGCCACTACAGTAGCCATAATAATGCAGTTTCCCTGCTGTACGGTAACTGCTCCATCAGCCTGACGGGCTAATTTACCAGTACCCAAAGTAACCTGACGATTTCCGCCTAGGTCGAAGCTTACGCTTATAGGTTGTGTTAACATAATGAATGTTGAATGAAGGTTGAAAAAATAAACCGAAAACTGTTAGGATAAAACAACTATTCCCAACTACAATAAAATGTGAGTTGGGAATGGTTTTATAACATAGCTGATAAATTATTTTCTCAGACCTAATTTTTCGATCAATGCGCGATAACCAGTTAGGTTATGCTTTTGCATATAAGTAAGTAAACGCTTACGTTGACCTACCATTTGCATCAAACCACGTTGTGTAGAATGATCTTTCTTGTTAGCTTGCAAGTGCTTAGAAATGTGCGCAATGCGCTCAGTTAAAATGGCTACTTGTGCTTCAATTGAACCAGTATTGGTTGCTTTTCCACCGAATTCAGCAAAAATGCTGGCTTTTTTTTCTGTTGTTAAATGGGACATCTTTAATTTTTTTTACTCCAGAATTGGAGGCTTTTCTTTTTTTTATTCGCGCAAAGGTACAATTTTAACTGAAAAAAGCGCCATTTTATTGATTTTTTTTATGCGATAAAATAGCTCTGTGCAGATTAGCCGAAACTAACACATAAATTATTGAAAAAAAGTGCAGTTATGCAGCATAAAAAAACATAATTTGTCGTTATAATGGAGACTAACCCATTCTTTCAACAAATACATTTTGGCCATGTTCGCAGTAACTATTTTGGGCAACAATTCGGCACTCCCTGCATACGACAGGCACCCTACTGCTCAAATAGTCACCCTGAACGACCAGGTATTATTAATTGATTGTGGCGAAGGCACTCAAATGCAATTGTCTCGATATAAAGTAAAAAGGGGTAAACTAAACCATATTTTTATTTCGCATTTACATGGAGACCATTATTTTGGGTTAATTGGATTGGTCACGAGCATGGGATTATTAGGAAGAGAACAACCCTTGCATTTATACGCACCTCCTGGATTGGATGCAATCATTCAATTGCAATTGGAAGTGGCTGCTACTTCCCTACCTTTCGAATTAGTATATCATGCATTAACAAAAGAGGAACTCATTTTAGATGGTCCAAAATTTTCAGTTGAATGCTTTAGCACCAAACATCGAATTCCTTGTTGGGGATTCATTGTTCGGGAAAAAAAATTACCTCGCAAAGTAGACAAGGATAAAGCCATTGAATTCATGATTCCTGCTTCTTTTTATAATTCGTTAAAAGAGGGCTTAGATTATATTGCAAAAGACGGCTCGATCGTTTTTAATGACCAAGTTACCATTCCCAATACGACACCAAGAAGTTATGCTTTTTGCGCAGATACCATTTATGATGAACGTATTGCAGACATTGCCAAAGATGTTACATTATTATACCACGAAGCCACTTATTTGAAAGATTTGGAAGAAAGAGCTGCTGCTCGTTTTCATTCAACGACTATTCAAGCTGCTATGATTGCAAAAAAGGCCAATGCCAATCAATTATTGTTAGGACACTTCAGTAGTAAATACGAATTCCTGGATGATTATTTAACAGAAGCTACGGCTGTTTTTCCTAATACTCAGTTGGCTATTGAAGGAGTTACTTTCTTAATTAAGAAAGATGAAAGATAAAAGATGAAAGATAAAAGATGAAAGATGAAAGATAAAAGATAAAAGATACTTTAAATAATCTGCGCAAAGAATCTCTTAATCCTTCTTTCTTAATTCTTCTCTCTTCTTTCTTAATTCTTCTTTCTTAATTCTTAATTGTTTTAAAACGCTCTTAGCGTTTTAAAAACCGGCAAGCCTTTAGACTCTAGTACAACAATAGCTACTTCAGACGCATTGATCGGTTGAGGAAAAACAATGATTCGCTTATTCCCCACTGTGGTGATTTTTTGTTGCAACTTTGTTTCCCCACTCATACTAATGGTAATATTTACAGCAGCAATTTTTTGACCATATTTCAAATCTTCTTCTAATATAAGTCCGCTTATTAAAACAGGTTTCTTTAAAATATAATACCAACTATAAGGTTTTTTGATATTGTTTCTATCGGGTTCTCCAATACTGATCGAGGCATTTTTTAATAAATTAGGGCCTTCCAATTGATTTCTTTTGTTGTAGAAATGCATTAATGCAGTTGAATCATTTGGGCTGATCAACCCCCGATCATCTGGTGGTACATTCAATAACAAATTAGTGCCACGCCCCACTGAATTCAAATAGATATTCATCAAGTCATCTGCCGATTTTACCTGGTTATTCTCTGATTGATGATAAAACCATCCTGGCCGAATACTAACGTCTGCTTCAGCAGGAATATAATTGGTTCCTCTATAATTACCTTGTTGCAGCGTATCGTTAGGCGGTGCTCCTAACCCTCTTTTAAATCCAATAGTATCTAATAGATTCCAATTGGTGGTGGAAGCTTTTCCATTTTCATTTCCTATCCATCGGATATCTGGTCCAATATCACTGAATATAACTGTTTGAGGAGATAAATTTCTAACTGTACTTTCAAATCTTTCCCAATCATAGATTTGTTTTTTGCCATTGGGTCCTTCCCCATTTGCACCGTCCCACCAGAGTTCCCAGATAGGTCCATAGTTTTGGAAAATTTCTTTTAGCATATTTACAAATACAGTATTGTATTGTTCCGTGCCATAATCGGGATGATTCCGATCCCATGGTGAAATATATACACCAAATAAGAGTCCGTATTTTTTACAAGCTGCTGATAATTCAGCTAATACATCTCTTTTAAAAATGCTTTGAGCTACTGTATGTGTTGAATATTTACTTGGCCACAAACAAAAACCATCGTGATGCTTTGCAGTGATGATAATACCTTTTGCTCCTGCTGCTTTAGCAATTTTACACCATTGATCACAATCCATTTGAGAAGGATTGAAAACAGTTGTTTTTTCTTTACCATCTCCCCATTCTTTATCAGTAAAAGTATTGGGGCCAAAATGCATGAACAAATAGTAGTTGTTTTCATGCCATCTTAATTGATAAGGAGTCGGCAAAGGATTACGTAGTGATTGTTGATTTGATTTTGGCAAGAATTGCGCGTGCATTGATTGAATCAATACGATCAATAAACAAAACAGTATTATTTTTTTCATTGTTACCAATTATTGGCCATCCATTTATAAAAATCAGCGAACTCTTGGCGCCAATAGGTTTCATTGTGTTTGCCCAATGGATTCACTACAGTTCTGGTGACAAACTGTGGTTTCTTTTGCATGATGCCAGCCATTTTTTGCATATTGGAAACCATTGATACATCTTCCTGAGCTCCTGCATAAAAATACATTTTGGGAATTGCATTGGCTGGAGCAAATTTTTCTGCGTCTACAAAAACCTGTGGCGAAACCCAAAAAGAAGGAGAAAAAATACCAGCACCTCCAAATATATTCGGGTATTGCAACAATGCATACCAACTGATCAATCCACCCATACTGGATCCTGCCAAATAAGTATAGTCTGGCCCTTTTCGAGTTCGGTATTTACTATCAATGAAAGGCTTCAAGGTATTTGCTATAAAATCGACATATAACTTGCCTTCTCCTTTGCCAAATTGTATTAAATCATAAGGGCTATACTCATTCATTCTTTTAGCTCCATCATTATCAATTCCAACAACAATACATTCTTTACCTAATTTAGCTTGCAATGTATCTAAGCATTCATCTACTCCCCATTCACCAGCAAATGAAGTTTTCTCATTGAATAGATTTTGCCCATCATGCATATACAAAACAGGATAGGCCTTTCCAACAGATGCATACCCTTTTGGCAAATACATCCAAACCCTTCTTTTGCGATTGAGTTGAGGAATAAAAAAAGCAGTATCGATGATTCTGACTTGTGGGCTTGCAGAATAGGACTTTGGTCTTTCAGGATAATCGTCTTTCCAGCCAGCAATGGTATATTCGTTGGAAACATCTCCATTTACTTCTAACATTCTATCAGGTATATCTCTTCCATCTGCTGCGGATTCTAATTTATCCTGCCCCCTGGTGAATTTAAATGCATAATTACCTGCAGGAAGATCTTTTAACACAATTACTTTTCTGCCTCCTGCAAATAATTTGAGTTTATAATTTTCATCCTTGGGATTCCAATTATTAAAATTGCCTGTCAAATAAATATCGTCATTCTTTTTGGTAGCAATATCAGTTACTACAAATCGAGCAGAAAATTGGGCATAAGATGCAGTACTTATGATCATCACAGAGATGACTGAAAAAATAATGGTTTGTGAAATACGCATATGCTAAAATACGGAAAATAAAAAAGCCTTCCTATTTTAACAAGAAGGCTTTGATTGAATAAAGTTCGATTAATCTAAAACTTCTACATCCTTTGGATACTTCGCTTTATTAAAAACAAATAAATTGTCGTTCAAAGAAGAAGCCATATTAAAGCTATTCACTTTCAACTCAGTTACATTATTGCTTTTATCGAGGATTCGGGCTTTTAACAATGAGTTCTTAGCCTTATCAAAAAACAAGTTCACTTTCACGAAATTCTTACGCTTGTCGATTGGAAGCATTTCTATTTCATTATAGGCTCCGGAAGAGGGTAATAATTTATAAGTGAAATCTTTTTCGTAAGATCCAGCTAATAATTTTTGTGGACTCAATGTCTGGCTTCCTTCTTCTACAGAAGATTTAGTAATGGTTTTATTTCCATCAAAATTGTAGACATTTTTTCCATCACAGATAATCTCTGTTTTGCCTTGTTTCAATAAATATTTTTCTCCGCGCATAGAAATACTCAAAGCTTTTGATCCTGCAGCTCTGCCTTTACTGGTAAAAGAATTGAGTGTGAAACTAGCCACTATTCCATTAGAGGCTTTCACTTTAGAACCAAAGGCATCAATTACTTTTTTTGCGGCAGGGTCATTCTGAGCATTGGATATTAAAGAAGTGAATATGATGGCAAAAAGAATCGAGTAGAATTTACGCATTGTGCTATTTTACTTTACAAATATATGTATTAGAACCATTTTGACTATGAAAGTCAATTTTAGTTTAATATATATTGAACGATTTATCGGTGAAACTGCTCTAAATCAAGGTATTAAAGAACTCCAACAGTTCTGCCTCTGTTTTAAAAATGACTTCTCTTGCCTTACTTCCCTGATTAGGGCCTACTACGCCGGCTGCTTCTAACTGGTCCATCAATCTACCGGCTCGGTTATAGCCCAATTTCATTCTTCTTTGTATTAAAGAAGTTGATCCCATTTGACTACTTACGATTAATCGGGCAGCATCTTCAAACAAAGGATCTCGGTCATTGGCATCAAAATCCCTCCCTTCCATTTCTTTTTCGTCTACATATTCTGGCAATAAAAATGCTTGAGGATATCCGCGTTGATCTCCAATAAATTCACATACCCCCTCCACTTCAGGCGTATCAACAAAAGCACATTGCAAACGGGTGATTTCTCCATTATAACTCACCAACATGTCTCCTTTACCAATTAACTGCTCTGCACCACCTGCATCGAGAATGGTTCTGCTATCAATTTTACTGGATACTTTAAAGGCGATCCTCGCAGGGAAATTGGCTTTAATGGTTCCTGTAATGATATTCACTGATGGTCTTTGTGTTGCAATGATCAAATGGATTCCGATGGCGCGGGCGAGCTGTGCGAGCCGCGCGATAGGCATTTCCACTTCTTTGCCAGCTGTCATAATCAAATCAGCAAATTCATCTACTACCAACACTATGAATGGAAGATATTGATGTCCTTTTTCAGGATTGAGTTTTCTAGCGGTGAACTTTTCATTGTATTCGCGAATATTTCTACAGCCAGCTTCTTTGAGTAGATCATAACGGTTGTCCATTTCAATACATAGCGCATTCAATGTATTCACTACTTTCTTGGTATCCGTAATGATGGATTCATCTTCACCTGGCAATTTTGCCAAGAAATGTTTTTCGATAACCCTATATAAACTCAACTCTACTTTCTTAGGATCTACTAAAACAAATTTTAATTGAGATGGATGTTTTTTATAAAGCAATGAAACAAGGATAGCATTTAATCCAACAGACTTACCTTGTCCTGTAGCACCTGCCATCAATAAATGCGGCATGGCTGCTAAATCAACAATGAAATTTTCGTTATCGATTTTTTTACCAATGGCAATTGGTAGTGAATAGGCACTCGATTGAAATTTTTCACTCGCCAGCAATGTTTTCATACTAACGATCGACTTACGAACATTGGGCACTTCAATACCAATTGTTCCTTTACCCGGTATTGGTGCAATGATGCGAATGCCGAGCGCAGCGAGGCTGAGTGCTATATCATCTTCTAAATTTTTAATCCTGCTGATTCTTACTCCAGGTGCTGGAACAATTTCATATAAAGTAACTGTAGGCCCAACGGTTGCCGCTATCCGCTGAATGGCAATATCATAATTTTTCAGTGTGGCAATGATCTGATTCTTATTGGTTTCTAATTCATTGGGATCATGTACAATTTTTTCACTGCCATGTGTTTCCAATAAATTTAATCCTGGATATTTATAGTCTTTAAGATCGAGTGTAACATCATATTTAGTAGCCAAAGACCCAATAGTTGCGGCCACTTCTGCCAATTCTTCCTCAGGTATTTCTGGCGTTTCTTTTATTTCTAATTCTAAATTGGGCGCAGTTGGAGCTGTATGAGCAGTTATTGGTTTTACAATTGGTTGAATAGGTTCAATGATTGTAGGTTCCTCTTCAATTAATTCTTCTTCCTCCAATTCATCTTCCTCCATCTCTTCTTTTTCTATTACATCAAATTCATTCATAGGATTGGATGCATCAGCAGCTGGAAGAATTACGGATACTAATGAACTGTCATTTTTTAATTTATTATTACTAACAGGCAATGTTTCTTCCTCCGATTCTTCTATGGGTGCTTCATTATTTTCATCGATCGTTGAAACTGGCATTTCAGCTTGTTCATCAAAACCTAAGTTAGGAGACAATTCTGCTTCTTGTTTTTTCAACCAATCAAAGTACCAATTAGGTATCTTAAAAGTTGGATTAAACCTCCATATGATATAACTAAAAAACACTACCCCAATCAATGCACCAGTTCCAATATTTCCAATCCATTTAATGAGCCATTCACTTGACAATTCGCCTACTGCCCCACCCCAAGAAAATTCAGCCCCCTTTGTTGCAAAAGAAAAGCTTACACTAAAAACCAATAATCCAACTAATACATATTTTACATTTCTTAAAAGTTTAAAAACTTTCTTACCAAATAACAAATTAACACCCAACACAAAAAAGAAAGTACAAAACAAATAAGATGCTAAACCAAAACCATTGTACCAAAAAGTATGCGCGCAATATGCTCCAAGTACACCCAATAAATTATTTACTCTTACATCATTGGTGGCGAATATTCGTATACCAAATTGTTGCACTTTATCTTGATCTTCTTGCCAGGTAAATAAGTAAGACGTAAATGCAATGAATAAAAATAGCGTGAATAATAAACTTATAGAACCTATGATTTTTGCTGTACGCTCATCCTTAACCACTTCGGTTACGGTAATTTCAGCTTCTTTATCTGGAGCTAATGCTTCAGGATCCGGAGGAGGTGGCGATTTCTTTTTTAAGCTATTTGCCATGAAAACAAATATAAGCTATGGAAAGGCAGAATTTACTTAATCAGACCAATGTGCAAAACTGATTTTAAACTTAACAGTTTTCCACTTAATCTTTATTTCTATAGACAGTGACGGCTAATAATAACCAACCAGAAATAAATAAAAGCCCTCCTATTGGGGTAATTGCTCCTATCCATTTGATTTGACCAATTTGAGTAAGGGCTAGTAAAGTCATTAAATAGAGTGATCCTGAAAAAACAATGATTCCGGCAATAAATAATTTACCAGCTACTAATACATTTTTAGCTGGAATTGTTTGATAAATGACACCTGTTAATGCAATGGCAAAAACATGATAAAACTGATATCGAACTGCCGTTTCATAAGTAACCAATTGTTGCGCATCAACCAATGTTTTTAACCCGTGGGCGCCAAATGCACCTAAAAAAACTGCCAATGCACCCAATACTAATGAGGTAACAATGAATGGCTTATGCATATTGCTTGATTATTTTTTTGAAACTATTCAGTGAAATTTCATTGCCTTGTAAATGGTGTTTTGCTTTAGAATAAAAAGGCAAGCGTTCAGTATATTTCTGGCTTAGAAATCCATGAATGCCTTGTGTATCTAAATGACTAATCAATGGTCGATGGTCTTTTTCTGGAATCAATCGTTGAACCAATTCATCTATTGATTCATCAAGCCAAATGGTTATGCCTTCTTGATTCATCCATTCCATGTTTTCATGAAAACATGGAGTACCGCCTCCAGTTGCTAAAACAAATGATTTTTTTTCGCCAAACCAACGCAATAATTTGGCTTCTGTTTTTCTGAAATAGGCTTCACCGTCTTCTTTAAAAATCTCACTGATGGTTCTTTCTTCCTGCGATTCAACAATAAAATCCAGATCGTATCCCCCTGTTTTCAATTGCTTGGCCAACAACTGTTTCCAATAAGATTTTCCAGACCCCATCATTCCAATTAAAAAAATTTTCACAATTAAGCAATTAAGTGAATGATTGATTTATTGAAATTATTTAAAAGCGTTGTACCCGGTTATATCCATTCCTGTAATCAACAAATGAATATCATGAGTACCTTCATAAGTAATCACACTTTCTAAATTCATCATGTGTCTCATGATGCTGTATTCTCCAGTAATACCCATCCCTCCCAACATTTGACGCGCATCACGGGCAATATTGGTAGCTATTTCACAACTGTTTCTTTTAGCCATACTAACCTGTTGAGGCGTTGCTTTCCCTTCATTCAACAAAACGGCTACCCTCCATACTAATAATTGTGCTTTAGTAATTTCGGTGATCATTTCAGCCAGTTTCTTTTGTTGTAACTGAAACCCGCCAATTGGTTTACCAAATTGAATCCTTTCCTGACTATATCTTAAAGCAGTATCATAACAATCCATCGCAGCACCTATCGCTCCCCAGGCAATGCCAAATCTAGCTTTAGTTAAGCATCCCAATGGCCCTTTTAACCCTTTAACATTAGGCAAAATATTTTCTTTAGGCACTTTTACATTATCAAAGACCAATTCCCCTGTTGCACTAGCTCTCAAACTCCATTTTCCATGTGTAGTTGGAGTGGAAAATCCTTCCATCCCTCTTTCAACAATAACTCCCTGAATTTCACCAGCTTCATTTTTTGCCCAAACAACAGCTACCTGTGCAAATGGAGCATTACTGATCCACATTTTGGCACCATTCAAAATCACATGGTCTCCAGCATCTTTAATATTGGTGAGCATGCCTGCTGGATCACTACCATGATTGGGTTCGGTTAGTCCAAAACAACCTAACCATTCTCCTGAAGCCAATTTAGGCAGATACTTATTTCGCTGTTCTTCATTTCCATAAGCATATATCGGATGCATTACCAAACTTCCTTGTACGCTTGCTGTACTTCTTACCCCACTATCGCCCCTTTCCAATTCTTGCATCATTAAACCATAACTGATATAATCCAACCCGCCGCCGCCATACTGAGTAGGAACAGTAGGCCCAAAACAACCTAAATCTCCCATTTGTTTCACTATTTGAATTGGGAATTCAGCCCTTTGAGCATAATCTTCAATGATTGGCGAGATAGCGGTTTTTACATAAGTTCTTACAGATTCTCTGATAAGCTTATGTTCTTCAGTGAGTAAATCATCTATCAATAAATAATCTGGGGATTGAAACAAATCGGTTCTGGCAGCCATTTTTCTTGATTTTACAAATGAATGTATACAAAAATACATTTAAGCCAACTGCTATAAGCCTTTTGTTTGATTTTTTTTATCTAATTAAAATAAACTCATCACAATTCCAACTTTTTAAGATCACTCAACTCTTATTAAAGTAAATCAACCAATATGAATAAATCAATCATACTCATTGCCAAGCTGCTTCTTTTAGCATTAGCCATTTCTGGAGCTCAATTGTGTTTTGCTCAAAGTAAAGAACAGGACATAAAATGGCCCATCAAATTGAACAATACCTGGGAAAAATCAATCTCCTTAGGAAATGAGCAAATAATTGTAAATAATAAATTCGGAAAACTGACTATCAATACCTGGGATAAAAAAGAAATTAAAGTATCAGTCACCTATTCTGTAGGGGCAAAAAACAAAGAAGCTGCAGAGGAAATGATGAACAATATTATCATTGACTTTCAACAAAAAAATGATCAGATCAGCTTTAGAACTGTTTTCAATGAAGCAAATAATAAAAACAACAATTGGAATAATCAGGGTTATGAAATCAATATTGATTATACCGTTTTTATACCAAACGGCTCAAATCTATTCGCAGAAAATAGTTTTGGAGAACTCTCCATCGGAGATTTTTCTGGCACTGCAGAGTTAATCAGTAAACATGGAAGTTTGGTAACAGGTAAGCTAAGCAATCAACCCAATATCAAAGTTGAATTCGGCAAAGCGAATATTGAAAGTCTTAGCAATCCTAATTTGATCTTAAAATATTCCAAAGCCGAAATTCAATCGATCTCTGGAAAAATTAAAGCTGTATTTGATTATTGCAATAACATAGACTTACCTATAACAAACAGTATCCAAGATGCAGATATTCGTTCTAATTATACCTCCTTGTATTTAGTAACAGACAAATCCATTGATGCTGATTATGACATCACCACTAACTATAGCAGAGCAAGTGGAAAAGCAGAGTATAAATTGATTGAAGTGGGTAATACGAATGCCAATGTATTTAGCCAAACTAAAAAATACAAAGGAAGTTTGGGTAAAGGCGGAAAAACCAATTTGAAATTGGTTTGTAACTATGGGAGTTTGCGAATAATATAACTTCTATCCTTATAGAAAGTAAAGCACCCTAAACAATCAAGTTTAGGGTGCTTTACTTTTAACAGAAATATTTATTTTTTTCGTTCAATCTCTCTATTCATTTCTTCTTCGTCAACAGGTCGCTCGGTAGTATCCCCCATTAACCAACGAGAAAAATAGTCGGCCATTCCCCAGAAAAAATATTCATTCATATCTCCAAAACCATGTCGTTGAGTTGGCAATAATTTCATATCGAATCTTTTATTCGATTTAATTAATGCATTAACTACTCTCATGGTATTTGCAGGATGAACATTGTTGTCTATTTCTCCATGAAATAACATCAATCTTCCTTTCAAATTTTTAGCTATTTCTGGATTCTTATCAATATTGTACTGGAAACTGGTATCTCCTTTATCACTAATAATTTCTTTTACGCCATGGTGCTTTTCGCTCCACCATCTGTTGTAAACAGAATTGTCATGGTTGCCAGCTGAAGACACGGCCACTTTAAAGAAATCGGGGTAAACCAACATGGCAGCAGTACTCATAAATCCACCACCTGAATGTCCGTGAATTCCAACCTTATTAATGTCTAAATATTTGTACCGATCTGCTAATTGTTCAGCTACTGCTTTTTTATCAGCCAATCCATAATCACGTAAGTTTCCATATCCATAAGTGTGGTACCATTTACTTCTGTTGGGATGACCTCCCCTGTTTCCTAAAGTAATCACCACTATACCCAATTGAGCCAATCGATCTGTTCTATCAAAGCCTCTGCTAAATGAAGTATTTACAGATTCAGTTTGAGGGCCAGGATAAACATATTCTACGATCGGATATTTTTTAGTGCTATCAAAATCAAATGGCTTGTACATCACACCATACAAATCGGTAATACCATCATCTGCCTTAGCTTTAAAAATTTCAGGGAACTTATACCCTGCAGCCATTAAAGAAGATAAATCTGCTGTTTCTAAATCCATGATTTTTCTACCATCAGCGGCCAATAATACCGACTTAGGAACAGTATTAACTCTTGAAAAATTACTTACCATGAATTTTTTACCATCATCCATTGAAGTATTAAAATCAAAATCTCCTGGATTCAGTAATTTCAAACCAGAGCCATCAAAATTCACACGATATGCATGTAAATAATAAGGATTCTCTCCTGTTTCTTTTCCATTAGCAGAGAAATACAATACTCGTGCTTTATCATCTATACCCAATATTTCTTCTGCATGCCATGCTCCTGATGTAATCTGATTTTTGAGTTTACCATTTTCATCATACAAGTAAAAATGTCCCCATCCATCATCTTCACTCCATTGAATCAATTCTTTTCCTTCGTTCACCAAACCCAACCGACGTATTTCTACATAAGTATTCAATTTTTCTTGAATCAAGGTTTTGGCGGTAGCCGTTTTTACATCCACCATTCCTATATCAATTCTTTTTAAATCTCTGCTGGTTCTACTGAAATAAAATTTATCAGCAGTACCTAACCAAACCGAAGGCCTAAATTCATCATCTCTAGTATTCACTTTTGCAGGTTGGCTCCATACATTCACTGATTGATCTTTATACATTCCTGTAACAATTTCCTTACTTGTTTTTGTACTCCAATCAAATAATAATAAATGCTCTACTGGCGATTCTTTTTCGCCTGGCATCCAATATTTATAGGTTTCTAAGGTAGGCCTTGGTTCTGCAATACTATTGATCACCCATAAATCTTTTACTTTTCTATTATCTGTAAAATCTACAGTAAAGTATTTCGAATCCGGAGACCATAAAATGAAAGCAGATTTTCTTTTATTCTTGTTTTTTTCTTTTTCAACATTAGACTCTCCATTTCCATCGCTATGATAACTGAAATTTTCAACACCATCTTTCGTAAGCTGGTATTGTACAATGGTGCTATCATCTTCATTCTTTAAAGCCTTGTTGTAATTGGCTTTATCCATCCACCATAAATTGTAATTTTTACCAAAAACAATAATACTACTGTCCGGAGAAATATTGGCCCATGATGGTCTACGTTTTGGTTTTGTGAATTCATCTAATTGTACTAATTCGCCAGTTACAATATTATAGTTAAAGAAGAATATTTTTTTCTCTTTTACTGGAGGTGTTCCTTTTTTAGCCGTTGTATCTTTTTTCTCTACATCGATGCTACTTTTTACTTCAAAATGAATCCAGTTCTCATCTTTGATAAAACGCATACTGTCGATATTCAAATGCTGAGCGTCCATTGCATCATCGGTAATACGGGTTAGTTTTGCAGCCATTACCGCATTGTCGAACAATAATTTTTTCTCCCCTTTTAAAGCATCCACTATATACCATTTTTTCCCTTCAGTGGTTTCATACATATACCAAAACCGATCCGACTTTTTTAACCAATGTGGATCCACATTTAAACTAAACACCATTTTCTCCACTTTTTTTGGGGAGAAACGGGCAGCAAGCGCATAATTGGCTTTATTAGCTGGTACTTGCTGTGCAATTATGGTTTCAACTGTTATTGTAATCAATAACAGAAAAAAGAAAATTCTTTTTATTCGCATTTTCAATAGATTTAAGATGAAAATAATAGATAATCATGAAAATCATACATTGTAATAAAAAGAAGATGAAAAAACTTGTTCTAGGCGCTTTATTTTTAATGTGTACTTTAAACATTTTAGCACAAAAAAAAGGGCAAAAAAATGCTGAAATGAATATAAAGCAATACTATTTTGTGATGCTAACAAAAGGCCCTAATAGAAATCAAGATTCTGCAACAGCATCACTGATTATGAAGGGACATCTGGCCAATATTGGAAACTTATATAAAGCTGGGAAATTAAAAGTCGCAGGTCCATTTGCAAATGATGATAATTGGCAGGGCATTTTTATTTTTGATTGTGGAAGCCAAGATGAAGTTGAAACTTTATTAAAAACAGACCCTGCAATTAAAACAGGAAGATTAAATTATGAAATTAAAGCATGGTATACAGAACCAAGTGGTAGCTTTAAACCCGGAAAGCCTTCAATTAAATAAACAAGTAAATACTGATGAATAACCAAAAAAGTTTTGCTTTAGAAGCAGACAAAAATGACCCACTAGCCAGCTATAAAGACCAGTTTTATTTCCCACAACACAATGGTAAAAATGCCATTTATTTTTGCGGTAACTCTTTAGGACTTCAACCCAAAAAACTGGCAGCATCTATTCAAACAGAACTGGATACCTGGAAGGAGATTGCTGTTGGGGGCTATTTTGGAGGAAAAAACCCCTGGCTCTATTATCCAGACCAATGTAAACCCGCTTTGGCCAAAATGATTGGATCTAAGGATTCAGAAGTAACTGTAATGAATGCTTTGACAGTGAATCTGCATTTAATGATGTTGAGTTTTTACAAACCTTCTCCAACTCGTTTTAAAATAATGATGGAAGCTGGTGCTTTTCCTTCCGATCAGTATGCTGTAGAAACATTGGTGAAACATTTTGGATTAAATCCATCAGAAGCAATCATCGAAATTAACCCGAAAGAAGGCGAAAAAATCCTACACACTCAAGACATTCTCGGTGCAATTGAATTTGCAGGAGATTCTTTAGCATTAGTTATGTTTGGGGGAATCAACTATTATACTGGACAGTTTTTTGATATTGCATCCATTACTGCAAAAACACATGCCGTTGGAGCAATTGCAGGTTTTGATCTGGCCCATGTAGTTGGCAATATTCCTTTACAATTACATGACTGGAAAGTCGATTTTGCAGTTTGGTGTAGTTATAAATATTTGAACGCTGGCCCAGGGGCTGTTGGAGGAGCTTTTGTTCATGAAAAACATGCAAGCAATATTGATACTCCTCGTTTAGCAGGTTGGTGGGGTAATGATGAGAAAGATCGATTTAAAATGGAAAAAGGATTTATTCCAAAGACCAATGCAAGTGGATGGAACCTCAGCACATCTCAAGTATTTAATACTGCCGGATTAAATGCTTCATTGACATTGTTTGATGAAATTGGCATTGAAGCACTTCGTAAAAAAAGTATTGCCCTAACAGGATACTTAGAAAATTTACTTAATCAATTGACCAATATTTCTTTCGAAATAATCACTCCAATAAATCCATCAGAAAGAGGAGCTCAATTATCATTGTATTTCAAAAAAGAAGGAAAAGCCATTCATACAAAATTGATTGAAAACGGAGTGATCGTTGATTTCAGAGAACCTGGAGTAGTTAGAGTAGCCCCTGCCCCATTATACTGCAGCTTTGAAGACGTATTTCGGTTTTATGAAATTATAAAAGACAATTTTTAATATGGTACATCATAATAGTTATTTGGCATTAGGAGATTCATATACAATCGGCGAATCGGTACCATTGCATGAAAGTTTTCCTTACCAAACAGTTCAATTACTTAGAAATGCTAATCAACATTTTTATGCTCCCGAAATTATAGCCAAAACGGGTTGGACCAGTACTGAATTGGCTGAGCATTTATTGCATACCAAATTAAATGATCAATACGATTATGTAAGTTTATTGATTGGAGTCAATAATCAATATAGAGGATTACCCCTTTCAGATTTCGAGGCAGATTTTGAATTTCTATTACATAAAGCGATACATCTGGCAGGAAATAAGCCAGATCGTGTAATTGTATTATCGATTCCAGACTGGGGCTTTACTCCTTTTGCCAAAGACAAAGATCAATTGTTGATCAGTAAAGAAATTGACAGTTTTAATAAAGTGTGCGCCAATGCAGCCATCAAAGCAAAAACTCATTTTATTAATATAACGGACGAAACAAGAGCAGAAAAAAACAATCTTAAGGCAGTGGCAAAAGACCTTTTGCACTATTCAGGTGCCACTCATTTAAGATGGGCAGAAAAGCTAACAGCTGCAATCATTAATCATTAAAATTATATTTTTACTGGGCTGTCTTTTTTGCATCTGCTTTCATTTTTTCATTAGCAGTAATTACAATATTTACCCTTCTATTCAATGATTTATTCTCTGAACTATTATTTTCTGCAATTGGCTGAGACTCTCCGTACCATTTAGTTGTAATGCGAGAAGATGCAACACCTTCGTTTTTCAATGCATTACTTACGGCATTTGCTCTTCTTTCAGATAATACCATATTAGAAGACTCTGAACCAACATTATCAGTATGACCTTCAATTAAAATATCGGTATCGGGATAATCAGCAAATATTTTTTTAAAGTTTTCTACAGTCAGCTGGGCATTTGAACTGATATTATATTGATTGTTTGCAAAAAACAAACCAGCTTTAGAACCATCTGGGTTCTTGTCATCAAATGAAACTGCAATTCCCTCACCTACTCTTTGAACATTTGCATCAGGAATTTCAGCCTTTATTTTTTCTGCCTGTTTATCCATGTTGTTACCGATAAGTCCACCTGCAACTCCTCCAATTGCTGCTCCCAGTATTGCCCCCAAAGCAGTATTGTTTTTATTTCCTACATTATTTCCTAAAACTCCTCCTATCACTGCTCCACTGGTGGCACCAACAGCAATTCCTTTATTCTTATTACTGGTATTCTTAATCGTTTCGCAACTATTAATCATTAAAAACACACTGGTAAAAAACACCGATTGAATTAAAATGAATTTTTTCATAAACACAAAATTCATTCAATCGATTCATCCAATTGTTACACGATTCTTACTAAAGTTTGCATTAATCAGTAATATCATTATTACATCGAGCCTGCTCTTGGTTTTACTTGCCCATAGAAAAACGACTTCTCCACTTTTCCTTCATTTCCAACTTTTCTTCTTCGGTCATATTCATGCACTTTTCCTTCCATTCTTTAGAAAATCCTCGGCTTTTATTTCTTCCTCCACCGCCAGACCCAAATCCACCAAACAGAATTCTTGATAAAGCAAACAATCCAATTGCTTGCCAAAAACTAATTACCGGCAAATGAAAAAGCTGGGGCAATAATGCATTCCATAAATACATTACGAGTGTTCCAAAAAGAAAGATAGCCAATGGTGCGACTACTATAAAAAATAAAAATCTAAAAGGGCGCATTCTTTGCTTAAATGATTGTTCCATTGTATTAATTGTTTTATTGATTTATGAATTCATGATAAAAAAAAGATAATTTTTTTTGCAAATGCATCACTGCATAACGTTTTCTACTTATGATGGTTTTTAAATTTTCACCGGTCTGATTAGCAATTTCTTGCAATGTAAGATCCTCCAACTCATTGCCTATAAATACTTGTTTTTGATTTTCAGGAAGTTCATCGAGCGCTAAAAACATTTCTTCCCAAAATAATTTCACCATTTCTTTTGTTGCAGGATCATTGTCTTTGGCGAATAATAAATGACTTAATGAAAAAGTGATTGCCTCAAAATCTTCATCTTCAAATAGTTCGTCAACTAATTCAGGTTCTTTTTTTCGGTATTGATCAATAATCTTATTTTTCGCAACACGGTATAACCATGCACTTACTTGTTCGATAGGCTGAGAGCCAGAAACCCTGATGAACTGATACCATACTTCTTGTAATATATCTTCTGCATCCTCCTCAGAATTAACCTTTTTACGGATAAAACCTAAAAGTTTAGTGCCATAAGCCTTAACTGTATTGCCAATATTTAGGTTGTTTTCCGTTGCCATATCTACTGCATGAACCAGATTCATACTAAGGTAGACGGATTGTTGGGAGAATTACTTTAAAGTTTGGGGATTTTATTATTTAGTTTCTAAAATCGACTAAATATGATTGCATCTCTTCGTGATAACTTTGAGCGATCTTTTGAGCCTGGTTTGCAAAATCCTCATTTCCTCCAGCAAAAATGATTGCTCTACTTGCATTAACTAATAAGCCAGCATCTTTATTTAACCCAAATTTCGAAACCTCTTCTAAGCTTCCTCCTTGAGCACCAACTCCAGGAACCAATAAAAAATGATCTGGAATGATGGAACGGATATTTTCTAAATCACTGGCCCTTGTTGCGCCTACAACAAACATTAAATTGTCAATGGTTCCCCAAGAACAAACCCTTTCTAAAACATGTTCATACAATCGCTTTTCAGTATTCCCCTGGGTGATATGGGGAACCATACTTAATGATTCATTATATGGGCTAACCAATAATTGCTGAAAATCATTGCTTCCTGCATTGGAAGTTAAACCCAAAACAATCGTTACTTTATTATCATATTCTAAAAAAGGTCGAACACTGTCTTCTCCCATATATGGAGCTACCGTAATTGAATCAAATGGCAATACTTCAAAAAAGGTTTTTGCATATTGTGCTGATGTATTTCCAATGTCGCCTCGCTTTGCATCAGCAATCGTAAAATGGGTACTTGGAATATATGCCAATGTTTCTTGCATGGCTTCCCAACCCTTTAAACCTTGTGATTCATAAAAAGCGGTATTTATTTTATAGCTTACACAATGCGCTTTGGTTGCATCAATAATGGCTTTATTAAATTCTACTACGCCATTGTTTTTACCTTTTAAATGAGCAGGTAATTTATCAATATCTGTATCCAATCCTACGCACAGATAGGATTTCTTCAGGTTGATCTGATCTACTAATTGCTGACGGGTCATAGCGCAAAAATAGTGAAATAAGCTATTCTCATAAGATAACTCTATATATCTTAATAATAATACACTTTACTCTCCCAAGGGCCAAGATTCAATTGGCCGACAGGAATAGATTGCAATGAAGTCCCTGATAACAACTCCCTAACACCTATCTGATTTATATCCTTAACGTCTTTCGACTTGATCGAAAATGATTGTTGTTTGGCGCTGAGATTAACCAATACAAGAACAAACTGTTTCCCTTTCTTACGATAAAAAGCATAAATAGACTGATCATTGTTGGTAGCAATTTTTTTCATTGGAACACTAGCTGCTAGTGCGGAATTACTCATTCTTAGTTGAAGCAATTTTGTATAGAAATTGCTTCGTTGAAATTGCTCAAAATTCATTGGATCTTTTTCAAAGAAAGCAATGGGTCTTAAAATGGGTTCTTCCTGCCCTCCATAGATCATTGGTATACTTCTAGGCAATGTTTGGGTAAGCACTGCAAATGGTTCATGAATTTTTCCTGGCATTGTACCATAATCGGCTTTATTCCAACTATTTTCATCGTGATTACTGGTAAAATACAATAATGATGCATTTGGAGTAAAACTATTGTCAATCAACTGTTGTACTGAGTCCAAAGCCAAGGCATTTTTTGTTTGATTGGCTATGTCTACCATTATATGAAAAGCTTTCCATGGATAGCTAATATCAAAGCCAGCCCTATGCACCCAGGCATCTTCCGATTCAGCAATCATCAAAAGGTTTTTATTGGACTTTAATATAGGTATGGCTTTGTACCAAAAATTACTATCAACCAAATGTGCTTGATCACATCTGAAACCATCAATACCCGATTCTTTAACCCAATACATCATAGCAGCGATCATACTATCGCTGACAGCAGGATTTTTATAATTCAACTTTCTGGTATCTGTCCAATCAAACTGACTGATTGCATTTCCAGCACTATCTTTTACATAAAAATCTGGATGTGATTGTAGCCAAGGATGGTCTGCTCCAGTATGATTGGGCACCCAATCAATGATCACTTTAAATCCCTTTTCATGTGCTTGTTTTACTAGACTATTCCAATCCTTTAAATTTCCATATTCTGGATTAATGGCAGTATAATTTGAAACAGCATAATAGCTACCCAATGTTCCTTTTCTATCAATTTTACTGATTGGATTAATGGGCATGAACCACAAGGTTTGAATACCCATTTTTTTGAGCCGATCTAAATTTTTTGCAAATGCACTAAAACTGCCCTCTTTGGTATATTGACGTGTATTTACTTCGTAAACATTTCCTTGTAAAGCCCAAGAAGGAATAGATAGCTGTTTATTCTGAGCTACTACCATTCCAATATTTGCTATAAAAAAGCAACCTAATATAAAAGAGCTAACTACAGTTTTCATAACCAATTTTTGATATTTATTGAGCAACTTAATTCCCAAATATACCAAAAAGATCATAAGGCTTAACAGTGAAGAAATCATTGAAGAAATAGCCTATCAAAATTGCAAAAGCAATAAATGCTATGACAATGATTATTTGAATAAATGAAGTTTTTTGAATCTCCTGCTTGGCCTTTACATCACAAATTTCACCCGGGCAATATTGGGCTTTTTCTTTATAAAAGATTTTATAAAAGATACAACCTAAGCAAATTCCAAATGCAGTTTCGAAGAATAAGAATATCAGACAGATCAAACAAATTATTCCTGTTATTGGGCTATAGGAATTTACGATAACCATAAAAACGAGCATAGTCCCTGATAGGATCACTCCTATGACCCATGCAAATAACTTTTGCTTAGCACCAACATATTCAGGATTTTGCCTGCTTACTATCAATCTTCCTATAATTAATGTTGGGGCATATTTAGGATTTATAAAAACCCTTATTAGAAAATCAGTAAAAAAAAGTGAGATCACATATTTTATTGGCACAAAATTGTTTTTAAACATGATCAACATCAGCGAAATAAATGTGGCCAAAAAAAGGACCCCTGCGGCAGCCCTGATCTCTCTTTCATTTAATACTGGAATGGAATATCCTTCTACATCTTCTCCAAATTTGAATATCTTATTCATTTCATTAAATTTAAAATTCTGTTTAATAGAAATAATCAATCTTTATCTATTTAAAATTATAGCAAATTATTCCGCATCAATTACCTTCCATCCTCCTATATTTGCCGTATAAGGATTGCATATGGAAAAGAGCCCCATGTATTATGGCAGTTACCTGCATTTAGACAAAATCTTAGAAAGTCAACACCCAGTGAGTTTTGAAACGGGAAACGAACCTGCTCACGATGAAATGCTATTCATTGTAATTCATCAAGCATATGAATTATGGTTTAAGCAGATATTGTTTGAATTAGATTATACTATGGGTGTTTTTCAAAAAGAATCTATCAATGATAATTCCGAAGATTTAAATTTGGTTAGGCATCGATTAAGAAGAGTCATCAAAATTTTAGAATTACTAAATCAGCAAGTGAATGTATTGGATACAATGACTCCGATGGATTTCTTAGCTTTTCGCAATCTCCTCACTCCTTCATCAGGATTTCAAAGCAAACAGTTTAGATTAATTGAAGCAAAATTAGGTTTACAGATAGACAATCGTCATCAAAAAGAATATTATAAAAGAACCAATGAGGGTGGATTTACACAACCAGATTTTCAAGATATTAATCAAACAGAAAATTCAAAGAACTTACAACAATTGATTAATGACTGGCTAGAACGTATGCCATTTTTTGATGCAGCATATTGGAATTACGAAACCAGCGAAACAACTATTGAACATCCATTCTGGAAACAATACAGAGCAATATATAAAGCAGGTTTATCTGAAAGGGAAATACCCAAATTGCAAGATTTTGATTTTGTTTTTTTTGAAACAGCATCAAAAGAAATTAACCCCGAAGAAATGAACCTACTTAAAAGTAGCTTCAGTGTTAAAGCCATGAGAGCAGCTTTATTTATCATGTTATATAGAGATTTTCCTGTATTTCAAAGTTCTTATCAAATTCTTGATTCTCTTATAGAAATAGATCACTTGATGAGCAATTGGAGGCATAAGCATTTAATCATGGTCAGAAGAATGATCGGCATGAGAGTGGGAACCGGCAATACTTCTGGAGCAGGCTATTTAGAAGGAGCTTTAAATAAGCATTATGTGTACAAAGATCTATCGGGCTTGAGCACTTATTTAATTGAAAGAAGAAAATTACCTAAATTACCAGAATCATTAACCAGATTCCTTGGTTTTAATGCTCAGTAATTTATTTTTTTCTCGCTAAAATGATCAATCGGGGTGAGTTTTTAATGTCGTAATTGCCTAATTGATAATTACCAAAAACTTCTTCGATTTGCATTCCTTGATAGGTTAGCATATCATTAAAATCGCCTAGAGAAAATTTAGCCACTCTTTCTGTATATAAATGGCGGGGTGTTTTATTTTCGGAATCAGTTATTTGAATTTGCTTAAAAAAATGTGCTTCATCCTGCCATTTAGTGATATGAAAATTAACATCCTCTATAGTAGTGGTAAATGTTTTTTCTTCATGTTGTTCTGCAAAATGAACATTCAAATAATCGATTACAAACAATCCATTTTTTTGTAAACTTTGAGCAATGGTTCTTATGGTATTATCATGCTCTCTTCTCGTTTTAAAATAACCAAAACTGGTAAAAAAATTAAATGCGTACTGATAATAATTCACCCAGAAAGGCAAACGCATATCATGTTGATAAAAATGTAATTGATCAGTTTCTTGTAATTTTGCTGCTGTGATGGAAGCCCCAGATAGATCAATCCCAGTAACATCAAATCCCATATCAGCCATGGCAATGCTGTGCCTCCCCTTTCCACAAGCCACATCCAACATCAAACTGCCTTTTTGAGGCTTTAAATAACTGATCAATGTTTGAATGAATTGATTGGCTTCATCTTCATCTCTATGTTGATATAGCAGATGATAATAAGGAGAATTGAACCAGTCTTTGTACCAAGCTTTGTCAGCCATATTGTTTATTTCGGCACAAAAATACAACCTAAGCTCCAACAAATATTTTTGAATTATATTTGCAGGCATTTTAAAAGCAATACATGGCATTAATTAAAAGCATTTCTGGCATTCGTGGAACGATTGGCGGCTTACCTGGAGACACATTAAGTCCTTTAGACATAGTAAAATTTACCTCTGCATATGGAACCTGGCTTAAACAGCAGCAACATACCAATAAGAAGGTGGTGATTGGCAGAGATGGAAGAATAAGTGGCGTAATGGTTCAAGGTTTGGTTGTAAATACATTGATTGCCCTTGGGATAGATGTAATAGACTTAGGGTTGAGTACAACACCAACCGTAGAAATGGCCGTGGTTTTTGAAAATGCAGCTGGAGGAATTATCCTAACAGCCAGTCATAACCCTAAAGAATGGAATGCCCTTAAATTATTGAATAATAAAGGAGAATTTATTAGTGGCGCTGATGGCGCTGCTTTATTAACTATTGCTGCAAATGAAGCTTTTGATTATGTTACTGTTGATCAATTAGGGGCTTATACAGAAGATCATAAATCCTTAGATAAGCATATTCAAGCGGTGGTTCAGTATCCTTTGGTGGATATAGAAGCCATTAAAAAGGGGAATTTTAAAATAGTAATCGATGCAATTAATAGTACTGGAGCAATTGCTGTACCTGCATTATTAAAAGCATTAGGGGTTACCAATTTTACCGTTTTAAATAGCAATGTAGATGGTCAGTTTGCTCATAATCCTGAGCCATTGCCAGAAAACCTAAGAGAATTATGTAACGAAGTGAAAGCCCAAAAAGCAAGCTTAGGTATAGCAGTAGATCCAGATGTAGACAGATTATGCTTTGTTTGTGAAGATGGTTCTCTCTTTGGAGAAGAATATACACTTGTAGCAGTTGCAGATTACATTTTACAAAACCGAAAAGGCAATACGGTGAGCAATATGAGTAGCACTCGTGCATTGAAAGATGTAACGCTGAAACATGGAGGGGAATACTTTGCCAGTGCTGTAGGTGAAGTAAATGTAGTAACTAAAATGAAATCGGTTAACGCAGTGATTGGTGGCGAAGGAAATGGCGGCATTATAGTTCCAGACTTACATTACGGAAGAGATGCTTTAATAGGCATTGCTTTATTTCTTACCCATTTAGCCAAATCTGGTAAATCCATTAAACAACTGAGAAGCAGTTATCCAGACTATATCATCAGTAAAAATAAAATTGAATTAACCAAAGGAGTTGATCTGACTAAAGTCTTTAAGCGTATTCAAGAAAAATACAAAAAGAACCCAATCAATACCGATGATGGTCTTAAAATCGAATTTGATAATGACTGGGTTCATTTGAGAAGTAGTAATACCGAACCAATCATTCGTATTTATGCAGAAAGCAATAGCGAAACTGTAGCAGAAAACATTGCCAAAAGATTGATGGGCGATATTCAGGAAGCGGCTTTATAGACTATTAACTTGTAAATTGCAAACATGGAGAGAATTTATTTAGATAATGCAGCAACTACAGCGTTGGACCCTGCTGTATTAGACGCAATGATGCCTTATCTTACTACACATTTTGGCAATCCTTCATCAATTTATAGTTATGGCAGAGAGACCAGAATGGCCATAGAAAACGCACGTAAAACGGTTGCGAAAATATTGAATGCACATCCTGCTGAGATTTTTTTTACAAGTGGAGGAACAGAAAGTAGCAATACAGCTATAAGGGCTGCAGTAAGAGATTTAGGCTGCAAACATATTATCAGTTCTGTTATTGAACACCATGCAACCACACATACAATAGAACATTTACACAATACTGGAGAAGCCGAATTGAGTTATGTCAAATTGCTACCCAATGGGCATATCGATTTAATTGACTTAGAACATTTATTGGCATCGAGTAAAGAAAAATGTTTGGTTACACTCATGCACGCCAATAATGAAATTGGTAATATGATCAATATACAAACAGTTGGAGAGATCTGTAAAAAATACAATGCCATTTTTCACAGTGACACAGTTCAGACTGTTGGTCATTTTCCCTTTGATTTAAGAAACACTCCTGTGCATTTTATTACTGGTGCTGGACATAAATTTCATGGCCCTAAAGGAGTAGGAATTTTGTACATCAACGAAAATATCAAGATCACTCCATTTGTGTATGGTGGCAGTCAGGAAAGAAATATGCGTGCCGGCACTGAAAACTTGTATGGAATTATTGGATTTGCAAAAGCACTTGAAATAGCAACAACTGAATACGAAAAAGAAAGTGTTTTTATTAAAGGATTGAAATTATACATGATGGAACAATTGCAATCAGCAATTGAAGGTGTGAGTTTTAATGGAGACCCATTGGGATCTTCTTTATATGCCGTATTGAGTGCGAGTTTTCCAAAAACAGAGAAAAGTGAAATGATATTGTTCAATATGGATATTAATAATATCTGTGCAAGCGGAGGTAGTGCGTGCACCAGTGGCGCTGACCAAGGATCTCATGTAATCAGAGCCATTAACAATAACCCCAATCAAATAACTGTTCGTTTTTCTTTTTCTAAAAACAATACCAAGGCCGAAATAGATTACGTTGTAGAGAAACTAAAAGAATTAATTTAAGCATCATGAAGTCAACCAAATTGTTTTTTTCATTATTGAGTCTTTACCTATTAATAGCAGCTTGCTCTTCTACCAAACAAACTGTTATTGCTGTTTGGAGCAATAAAGACAAGATTGTGTATGGTGCTAAAAAAAGTGTTTTCATTATGGTGTTAACAGCCAACGTTCAGGCCAGAAACGAATTGGAATCTTCATTAAAAGAAGCCGCAATTGCTCGAGGCTTAAAAGTTACCACAAGTATTGATGCACTAGGGCCAATGAATGTTGGAAAGGATTTTCCAGCAGAAGCCATTCTTAATAAGGTAAAGGAATTGAATTATGAAACCATTTTTACTGTTGCAGTGAAAGATGTAAAGAAAGAAACCACTTTTGTTCAGGCATCTGATAATTTCTACAACCCAATGGGAATGTATGGCGGGGCCTATGGAAGCTTTGGCAGTTATTACAATAACTACTGGGCTTACCCTGGTGTTAATTTTGGATTTGGCGGAGGATTCTCTTCTAGTTATACAACAGAAAAAGTGACTGTATATTTAGAAAGCAATCTTTACGAAACAGCTACTCAAGATTTATTGTTATCAATTAAATCAAAGGCTGTCAATCCAGAAAACCTTGCGAAAGAAAGTAAAATATTTACTAAAAACATTGTTGCCGAATTAAATGAAGGCAAAAAAATGTATTCAATTAAATAGATTTATTGATAATCATCCTCGTTGATTTCTTCATCATCCTCTCCTGCTGATAATGACCCAAGATTCATTATGCTGCCCATTAAATCTTTGAAAACAATTTTACCGTCTAAAGATTTTTTACTGATCAATGAATAGGAAGACAACCCATGTAAAACAAATTCCATCAATAAGGCGTTTTCTTTGTCATTGGCTTGAGGATAATACTTTTTAACAACACCGAAGAGTCCGTCTACTTTATATAAAGTTTGTATTCTTAATTCGTCTTTCATATCCATCAGCAAATCAAGATGATTTCCTGCATCAAACCATCTTGTAATGACTTTATAAGGATTTTCAGGTTCTTTTTCTTCTACTGATTTTTTACCACTGCTTCTCCTCTTTTTAAATGTATCCGGATTAGGAAAATAAGCAGCAAACTGAGTTCGAATAGATTTATCCAATAAATTAACGGCAACTTGATAAGGTCCTTCTTGTTCACCTTCATACACCAATTCAATTTTACCAGTAATTGCAGGTATAATTCCAGATAGATCGCTTACCCATACCTGGGTTTGTTTTTCATCATGAATAATGGCCCTTCTTTCTGCACTGCTTACTGCGTTTTCGAAAGCAGCAATGGTTAACCTTGCACTTACCCCACTTTTTTTATCAACGTACTCATTGGACCTTGCTTCGAAAGATACTTGCTCAATGATTCTTTTGATCAAATCACTCACTACCACTCGATCTTTTTGAACAGATAAAATATCGGCTTCTTGTTCAGTGATTGACAAGGAAGTTTCAATATCCTTCGGATAGTGCGTGAGTATCTGACTTTGAATACGATCTTTTAAAGGAGTTACAATACTTCCTCGATTGGTGTAATCTTCGGGGTTTGCCGTAAAAACAAATAAAATATCCAGTGGCATCCTTAATTTAAATCCACGGATCTGAATATCACCTTCTTGTAGAATATTGAATAAAGCTACTTGTATTCTTGCTTGCAAATCGGGTAATTCATTGATCACAAAAATGCCACGATTACTTCTTGGAATGATTCCGTAATGAATCACTTTTTCATCTGCAAAACTGAGCTTTAGATTAGCTGCTTTGATAGGATCAATATCTCCAATCAAGTCTGCAACACTCACGTCAGGAGTAGCCAATTTTTCTCCATAGCGTTCTTTTCTATGTACCCAATGTATAGGCGTTTCATCTTGTAATTCCGCCACCAGGTCTTTAGCAAATTTACTCATCGGATTAAGTGGGTCGTCATTGACTTCACTACCGGCAATTATAGGAATATATTCATCCAACAAATCAATCATTTGACGAGCCATTCTTGTTTTAGCCTGACCTCTTAAGCCAAGGAATAAAATATTATGTCTGCTCAATAAAGCCCTTTCTGTATCTGGTATTACAGTGTCTTCATATCCAAGAATCCCCTCAAATGGGTTTTCTTTATTTCGAATCGTATTGATTAAATTATCCCTGATTTCCTCATGAACCGATTTGGATTGATAACCTGCTTTCTTTAATTGTCCTAATGTAATGATCTTATTAATCTTCATTATTTTCTTGTTACTGTTTTGATACAATTAGAAAACGGTTTTTCTTTTACCGCTTTCAAAGTCTTTAAAAATAAATGCACCCAATTTATCCAATGAAGCAAAGAATGCTTTGCCATTATTCATCTCTGTAAATTCTTGAACAAATTTTTGTAGATAAGGGTCTGAAGCAATCATAAAAGTAGTGATCGGTATTTTTAATTTCTTGCACTGAGCTGCCAGATTAATGCATCGATTGACTACTTTTCTATCCAGGCCAAAGCTATTTTTATAATATTGTTTACCGATTTTCAAACAGGTAGGCTTACCATCGGTAATCATGAAAATTTGTTTGTTGGGGTTTTTTCTTCTCCTTAAGATATCCATTGCCAATTCTAATCCTGCAACCGTATTGGTATGGAATGGCCCTACTTGTAAATATGGAAGGTCTTTAATTTCAATACTCCATGCATCATTCCCGAAAACAACAATATCGATGGTATCTTTTGGATATTTGGTAGTGATCAATTCGCTCAATGCCATGGCTACTTTTTTTGCAGGCGTAATTCGATCTTCTCCGTACAAAATCATGGAATGAGAAATATCGATCATTAGTACAGTAGAGGTCTGTGTTTTGAAATCACTTTCTCTAATCTGCAAATCGTCTTCTTGCATGGAGAAACTTTCTACTCCCCTATTAATTTGCGCATTGCGAATACTTTCAGTAAAATCAATTTGTTCTAACATGTCACCAAATTGAAATGGCCTGGTATCTGGATTTACTTCATCTCCTTGACCTTGCTTGAATGTTTGATGATTGCCTTGTCTAGATTTTTTGAGTTTCCCAAAAATTTCTTCCAGACTTTTCTTACGAATGGTTTGTTCAGATTTTCCGGTTATTTTAAATGAGCCATCTGCCTCATTTTCTTTCATGTACCCATTTTGTTTGAGGTCTTCTATAAAATCCCCCATTCCATATTCGTCGTTGGTAAACTTATACTTGTTATCTAACTCATTCATCCAGCTCAAAGCCTCTGATGCATCCCCATTGGTATATCCAAGCAATTGCATGAAAATATCCAGCATTTGCTCAAATTTGGTTTTCCCTTCTTCATTGGGATTGAACTGCAAAAAACGATGACCGATCATGAATGTAAATTAGCTAAAATAGTAACAGATATAAAAGAGAATAGTTCAAGTGAAGTTTCCCAGACTCACTTTCACCAAATACCTAAAAATTGGCTGATTCAGCTACAATGAAAGAACTCGCCCCAACAAGTTGGGTCTCAAACAGCTTTCATTGTTTACACTTCATCAGCCAATTTTCTTAACGGTATTTGTTACATGTTCGTCTAGAAAATCTTCCCTTGAACTATATCCCTATTTAATCGAATCTCTTGGCGCCATTAATTTACCTGGAATTTGAATAGCCGGATTGTAAATGGTTTTCATTTTTTCCATTCCATCCATATAACTTTCAGCCATTCTTTTTTCATCATCCATCATCTCTGCTTTGAAACCAGTTAAAGTATTGTAATACTTCACTTGTTGTTGCAAGTCTTTCTTAACAGAATTGGAAACTTTTTCAATCAGGGCTTTATCATCAGCTAAATAGCAAGCTTCTAAGAACATTAAAGAATTGCGATTATGCATATTTCCTCTGCTCACCATACCGTATGGCATATTTTCTTCAAGCATCATCTTATCTACTTTCTCCAATACTTTTCGAGCTTCTTCTTTTCTTCCTGAATTAGCCAAATCAATAGCTAAATCTGCATAAGCCGACCTAATACTATTTAAGTGTCTTCTATTCTCTTCATCGAAATACACCCCTTTCTTGTCTGCATTTCCCCCAACAAATACATTGAGTGCTTTCTCTTTCATCCAATCAGCATTTACACGTGAGTTTTCAACAGGCACTAAACGAAAACTCAAACCATCTCTGCGTAAATATTGATCAAAGCCCAAATCAACACTTGAATTAGTGAAATAGATTGGTCTATTCCATTTAGCAGCAGCAATGATATTTAAAACAGCCATATCATTCTTCAACAAAGATGACTTTGGCAATTCGAAACGCAATTCACTAACCACGCTATCTGTAGGATTCACCGTTTTATTGGCAATTACTGCAGCTTTATTTACAGGCACTGCGAATTTGCGAACTGGGAAAGTGCTTAAAGCATCGCCATTACCACGATCTTCCATTTTAGTAGGATCATCACTACCTACATAGTTTTTCATCAGATCGTATAAATCATAATATTGATTTTCTGGAATACCTGGCTTAGGACGGTACAATGCATAATCGCGTTTTCCGCCTTCAATTTGTTCAGCAGTCCATATAACATCAATTGGTCCACTTTGATTAACCTTATAACGGAGTTCATTGATATACCAATCAATACCTAATAAACTATAGTTGATCACTCTAATATCCGGACGTATCCCTTCTACTTCCTGAGCATACCATAACGGATAGGTGTCGTTATCACCAAATGTAAATAGAATGGCATTGGGCGCACAACTTTCTAAATAGTCTTTTGCTAAATCTCTTGATAAGACTTTATTACTTCTATCATGATCATTCCATTCTTGCTGAGCCATGATTGCAGGAACAGCCAATAGGCATACAATAGTTGAAACACTAGCAGCCAACCCTGGCTTTAATTTTCTTTGTAATAAAGATGCAACGCCTAAAACACCTAAGCCGATCCACACTGCGAATGCATAAAAACTTCCTACGTATGCATAATCTCGTTCACGTGGTTGATTTCCTGCTTGATTCAAATAAATCACAATGGCGAAACCAGTCATGAAGAACATTAAAAAATTAGTCAACGCATCGTCTCCTTTCCTTTTGAATTGATAGAACAATCCGATCAATCCTAATATCAATGGCAATGCAAATAGTTTATTGTTGGCTTTATTATTTTTGATGGAGTCAGGCAATGCAGATTGATCTCCTAAAATAAAATTATCAATAAAAGAAATTCCAGTAATCCAATTACCATCTCTTACATTTCCATTATACACTCCTTGCAAATCATTTTGTTTGCCAGAAAAGTTCCACATAAAATAGCGCAGGTACATCCAAGAAATTTGATAGCCTACAAAAAATTTCATATTGTCTACTTGATTAGGAGCGCGATCATAACCACCATCTTTTAACTTAGGTATATTTAAAAATTGTGCATAATAATATGCATGGTATTGATCGTCACTGGCATCCCAAACACGTGGGAAAACCATTTTATCTTCAGGAGCATATACATATTTCTTGTCCTGTCCTTGCTCAATGTATTTATCCTTTGATTTTTGGTACTTCATTCCTGTACTCTTTAAATCAACAGGATTAGCAGTAAATTTCTGTCCGTATAAAAGCGGGAAATCACCATACTGTTCACGACCCAAATAACCTACTAAACTCATTGGGTTATCTACATTGTACATATCAACTGATGGATTTGCACTACTGCGGATCATGGTAGTTAAATAAGTACTATATCCTATAAACATGAATGTAATACACCATATAGACAATGTTAAATAAGGCCAAGCTTTCTTTGCAGCAATTTTAAGACCATACCAAAGTAGACCTCCAATTAAAACAAAGAAAAATGCAAACCCAGAAAAGAATGGCAACCCAGCTCCATTTACAAACCAACGATCGAAATTACCCGCCATCTTTACAGAATATTGAATGATACCAACTTGGATCAAACCGGTAATCATGCAGCCTAAAAGAAAAAATATATAAATACCACCTGCATAATCTTTTTGAGTTGGTTTCCATTTTTCAATCAAGAATAATAAACCAACTGCAATAATAGTTCCTAAAATGACTAAGCCACTCATTGTACCATCCATCGGCACATTATCAGTTGCATCTGCACTTGCCATAATGAGTGATCCAACAAAAGCAAGTATTCCACCAACAACTGCTAACTTAATAAACCAACTACGAATCAATGTATAATTGAATGTATCTCTCCTTCTGAAATAATACACCATTACAATTGCAGGAATGGTCAATAGATTTAATAAGTGAACACCGATAGACAATCCCATCATAAAGAATATGAAAACGATCCAACGATCGGCACCGGGTTCATCTGCAGCGTGCTCCCATTTAAGAATAGCCCAAAATACAATTGCTGTAAAAAAACTAGACAAAGCATATACTTCACCTTCTACTGCACTATACCAAAAAGAGTCACTAAATGTATAAGCTAATGCGCCAACCACTCCAGCACCCATAATGCTCCATAATTGATAAGCATTTAAAGATTCGGTAGTTTTTACATCCACCAACCTGCGTGCAAAATGGGTAATTGTCCAAAACAAGAATAAAATGGTGAATGAGCTGGCCAAAGCGCTCATAATATTTACTGCTTTTGCAGCATTCAATGGATTATCTCCAAATAAAATGATAAATACCCTTCCCAGGATAACAAATAAAGGAGCTCCTGGCGGATGCGGTATTTGTAACTTAAAACAGCTACTTACAAACTCTCCACAATCCCAGAAACTTCCACCCGACTCGGCAGTTAAAATATATACAGTACTAGCTATTAAAAAAACAAGCCAACCCGTAATGTTATTGATCTTTTTGAATTGCATATTCGCTTTGGTTTTTAAGACGGGCAAACATAGTTTATTATACGTAAAAATTGAAAAAGAAGGGGCTATTTGGGGAGATTTAAGAAAGTTTTTACAGATTCTCCCCAACCAATAACCATTACCCCAATAACCAATAACAAATAACCAATAACTGATTTTTGTTACCTTTGCCGTCCGATGGGCAATAAACAGACAGTCGCTTTTCATACATTAGGATGTAAACTCAATTTTTCAGAAACTTCTACTATTTCCAGAATGTTGGAAAAAGAAGGATTTGAAAAAAGAGATTTTACTGATTTGGCAGATGTATATGTGATCAATACCTGTTCTGTAACCGACAATGCCGATAAGGAATGTAGGCTATTAGTAAGAAGAATACAAAGAAAATCTCCAGAAAGCTTTGTAGTGATTACTGGATGTTATGCTCAATTAAAACCAAAAGAGATTTCAGCTATCCCTGGAGTAGATTTAGTGCTAGGTGCTGCTGAAAAATTCAACATAGTCCAACATATCAGTGAACTAACTAAATCCACTGATGTAGCAAAAATTTGCAGTTGCGATATTGAAGAAGTGACCGGATTCAATGCTTCTTTTTCGCAAAATGACAGAACTCGAACTTTTCTAAAAGTGCAGGATGGTTGTGACTACAATTGTTCCTTTTGTACCATTCCGATGGCAAGAGGTAAAAGTAGAAGCGATTCCATAGAAAATGTATTGAAGCATGCAAAAACATTAGCAGAGGAAGGGGTGAAAGAAATAGTGCTTACCGGAGTCAATTTGGGAGATTTTGGCAAAGGGCCCAATGGAGACTTAGCACATGAGTCTAATTTCACTGATTTGGTAAAAGCATTGGACCAATTAAAAGGAATAGATCGATACAGAATTTCTTCTATAGAACCCAATTTACTTACCAATGAATTGATTGAACATGTAGCCAATAGCAATCATTTCATGCCTCATTTTCATATCCCATTACAAAGTGGTTCAAACGAAATTTTGGGATTAATGCGCAGAAGATATAAACGTGAATTGTATGCCGAAAGAGTTCAGCTCATCAAAACCTTAATGCCACATGCATCAATTGGAGTAGACGTCATTGTAGGTTTTCCGGGAGAAACAGAAGCTCATTTTACAGAAACATTCGAATTTTTACATTCATTGGATGTATCCTATTTGCATGTATTTACATATTCGGAAAGGGATAATACCAAAGCAGTAGAATTTAAACCAATTGTGCCTATCTCCATTCGCCACGAAAGAAATAAACAATTGCGCAATTTATCATTTATGAAATTGCAGTATTTTACCAATTTACACCAGGGTCAAACAAGAAAAGTATTATTTGAAGCCTTTGATAAAGATGGAATGATGGAAGGCTATACGGATAATTATATCCGCGTTTCTACCCCATACCGAGCAGAATGGGCCAATCAATTAGTAGATTGGAAATTATAAAGTATTATTTATAATTGGAATCTGATTGGCAAGATCATAAAATTCTTTAGTTATAGTAAATGCTTTGATTGCATCTACATGATTATGATGATGCAAATCGGTGCCGATTAGTTTAAAGAAATTGCCTTTGATTAATTTCAATGCCACTTTTTTTACATGCAACCCGTAGTACCCACTTAAAGAAAGCAGATTACACTGAAAAATGCATCCCATTTCTAATAATCGCTCATATTGAGCAAAATTATCATAGTAATAGCCATAGCGTTCAGGATGAGCTAATATTGGCTTATACCCTTTGATATTTAACTCAAAAATAGCCCGCTCAATAAATGGAGATGGAGCCGCATAGGACATTTCGATCAATACATTGTTTTTTCCGATTGTTAGTAATGGCTGGTCTGCAGAAAGCAATTCCATGAAATATTCATCTACCATATATTCTGCAGCCGCTTCTATTTCAATATCAACATCAGCTAAGACTAATTCTTGCTTCATTCTTTCCAGAACTGGCAGTATGGTGGAAGGAGTATTATTGTGAACTCCATTAAAAATATGTGGAGTTAGAATGCATTTTCGATACCCCCATTCTTTCATTAACCCGAAATAATGCAAAGACTCTTCAATGGTTGCAGCCCCATCATCTAAGCCTGGTAAGAGATGCGAATGCATATCAACACCAAGGAAAGAAAGATCTCTTTCAATTCGAGAAGAACGAAAAAAAGAATTGAACATGATTGTTTATAATAAAGTGGGAGACAAACTTTCCGCCGGAAACTCAACTACCATAACTTGCCCTAAACTTTGTAATTGTACATACACTTTTTTCTTACCGCCACGCAATACAGTTCCTTCCTTATCCATAAATACACCAAAGTTGACTCTTACTTTTTCACCTGGAGCAAAGCCTTCTTCTGAAATCACAGTAATTCGCGCATCTTTTTCTGCCAGATACATTTTTATATTATTCACTTCTTCATCTTTGATGATTGCAGGCTTACCCAAATAATAAACGAAGTTTAAAACGCCATCTGTCATTAATACATTGCTCCTCTCAGAAGTATCTATTCTTACAAATACATAAGATTTAAACAAAGGATCTTCAACCACTTTTTTACGATCACTCCATTGCCTTTCTACTTTTTGGAGTGGGCACCAGCTATCAATCCCTTTCTTTAACAAACGGGCATCAATCTTTTTCTCCCAACGTGGTTTGGTATACAGCGCATACCATTTTTTTTCAAGAATCTTATCCATCAGCAAGTAATACTAATTATGTTCTTCAGGCAATCTAATTAATTTTTAACAACAGATGTTTGCGACTTGGCAATTTCTCCTATCACTTTTACACTGGCATCAATATACATATCCGTTTTTAAAAACTTAAGCCATTCCTGGTAGCGCAAGCCTTTAACTTTATCTGGATTATTATAAAATTTATCCTTATCAGCTTCTAACGCTACTACCGTTAAATCATCTTTTAGTTTTAATAAACTGCTGTTTTGATTCACTGTTGTAACAATTTGCTTTTGTTGATCTTTATATTTGTCCAATTTCAGATTAACGGCACTTTCGCTATTTTTAGACAACCACTTCAAGTTTTCTTGCAACAAATTTAAATTTGGATCTGCCTGAATTTTTTGTTGCATCTGCTTACTGATTACCGACAAATCTGTTGAAACCGTGCTTGTCCAAGGCTGATAGTTCGTTTTAGCAATTGCATCCCATGGCAATGCATTTGGATTGTCTTTTTCGCGCAATTTTAAATACTCATATGAATCTGGCATGATCACATCAGGCACAACTCCATTCAGTTGTGTTGATCCGCCGTTTACCCTGTAAAATTTTTGAAAAGTAAGCGCAACTGCACCATACTCTGTTCTTCCACTATACATATCAATTGGCTTACCAAAAGGAATAGGTCTTTGAACAGTTCCTTTTCCATAGGTAGAAGTACTTCCTATGATGATCCCTCTTTTATAATCCTGAATAGCTGCTGCAAAAATTTCACTCGCCGAAGCACTTAATTCATTTACTAAAACCGTAAGAGGCCCATCATACAACACAGATTCATCATTATCTCTCCATGTAAAATTGTCTACATTACCACCTCTTTCTTTTACTTGAACCACTGTTCCACTTTTAATAAACAACCCAACCATTTTAACCACTTCAACTAAAGAACCTCCCCCATTATTTCTTAAATCAATTACTATACCTTTTACATTCTCTGCTTTTAGTTTGGTTACTTCTTTGGCCACATCATCAGAACAGCGGTACCCATTTTTATCTTCAAAATTGGCATAGAAATCTGGCAAAGCTATATACCCAATCTTATCCTTTCCATTTTGAACAATTGCACTTCTTGCCAAGCCTTCGTCTTGTTCAATTTTTTCACGGATCATTGCTACAGTAATGATTGTACCATCTTGCTTTTTTATAGTAAGCCTTACTTCAGTATCCTTATTACCCCTAATTAACTTAACGGCGTCAGTCACTTCATATCCAGTTACATCAACAGGTTCTGCACTGCCTTGAGCTACTTTAATAATCAGATCTCCTACAACAATCTTCCCGGATTTTGAAGCAGGCCAACCATTTACTATACTAGCAATTTTAACTCCGTTGTCATCTTGCTGTAATTGAGCTCCAATTCCATAAAACTGATTACTCATCTTTTCATCGAAGCCACGTTTTTCTACCGGAGGGAAATAATCAGTATGAGGATCCATTAAATTAGTAACCACATTTACAAATGCATTAAAGCGCTGTTCTTCGGTATAAGAAGTTTTTATTCTGTTGAAACTTCTTTCAATAGATTTCATCACTTTAGATCTAGCTTCAACTTCTAAACTATCATCTGGTTTTGAAATGTATCCTTCTTTCCCTTTATTTTTTTCACGCTCTTCAACTAAATCGATATAACGTTCTAATGTATAATATTTGATTTTTTTTCTCCATCGATCTTTTCTATCCGCCTCATTCAATGAAAATCCTAATTTCTCTCCATCCATTTGAACTGTTTCATCTATATTAAAATCAAATGGCTTTGATAAAATATCTTTGTATAATTGAATCGCTTCATTGACTCTTTTTTCATAAATGGCACTCACTGCTGGTTGAAACTGAATAGTTGCTCCGTGAATTTCATCATCAATTGTGGTTTCATATTTTTTCAATTCAGCAATATCTGATTGTAAAAACAAAGATTTATCTCCATCTAATTGGTCTAAATATGCAGTAAACACCTGTTTAGAAAAAGCATCATTGATTGGCTTAGGGCTATAATGTTCTTGTTCTAATAATGCACCAACAGCATTAAGCAATCGCTGTTGTAGTGTAACTAAATTATTGGATTCTTTATGGCCAATGGTTCTAAAAGCAAAAAACAGACCACCAAATAATACGATGGCCATTAGTATTAATCCTTTTCTTGTCTTCATAAAATGCTTCAATTTTTGCATGATCTGCTCAAAAATAACTTAAAATGAATTTACATTATAATAAATCAATTCAATTAACAAAGCTTTGGAAGGATTGTTTTTTAAAGAAAATATACTATTTTCGCACCCCACTAAAACGGAGGGCGTAGCTCAGTTGGTTAGAGCGTCAGTTTGTGGCACTGAAGGCCGGGGGTTCGAGACCCCTCGTTCTCCCATCATAAAACCTATAAGACTCGTGTTTTATAGGTTTTTTAAATTTATTACATGAATTTAATCTACCTAATACCCTTTATTTCGGCTTTTATTGGCTGGTTTACCAATTGGATTGCCATTAAAATGCTTTTTCACCCAAAAGAGCCAAAAAAGATCTTAGGAATCACTTTCCATGGAATTTTCCCCAAAAGACAAAAACAATTTGCAGAGAAACTGGGCAAATTAGTTAGCAATGAACTGCTGTCTTTTAAAGACATTGAAGAGAAAATCAGTAATCCGGCCAATATCGGCAAGTTAATGCCCTTTGTAGAATCGCATATTGACCATTTTTTACGGGTTAAATTGGCAGAGCAAATGCCGGTAATCAGCATGTTTATTGGTGATAAAACCATCAATCAGCTCAAAGAGGTCTTTATTACTGAATTAACGGAACTTTTCCCGGTTATCATGAAAAATTACATGAATAACCTCCAGGAAGACCTAGATCTGGAGAAAATTGTAACTCAAAAAGTAGCTGGTTTCTCATCAGATAAGCTGGAACAAATCTTGAACGACATTATGGCTAAAGAATTCCGCTTTGTTGAGATTATTGGCGGTATTTTAGGCTTTTTGATCGGGCTTTTGCAAGTTCTTTTGACCCTTTTAGCGTAGTCACCGAATAAAATCAGCAAGCAATACAAATTCATTCAAACTTTATCCATTCAAATTTGTCTTATTACCGTTTGTGTAATGCAAAAGACATTCATCCAATTCCTGATGCAATTTTGCATCTATTAACAAAGTTTATTATGCGTAATTTTTTGATTCTTCTAAGTATGTTTATGGTATGTTTAACTGCAACAGCGCAGTTTCCTGGTATGGGAGGACGCCCAGGTGGAGCGGCAGGTGGAAGCCAGAATACCAATATTGGTCATTTTTATGGAAAAATTGCAGATTCGAAGACAAATAAAGGAATCGAAGGTGTAACTGTTCAATTAAAGGGAAACAAGTTTGATACGGCTACTAAAAAAATGAAAGAAGCTATTTTAGGAACTATAATTACCAAATCTAATGGTGATTTTACTTTCGAAGGTCTTTCCTTATTTGGGAATTTCAAATTAAGCATGAGTGCAATTGGGTATAAAAACCTTGAACAACAAATTAATTTTGGGATTAAGTTTCCTCAGGCAGGCGCTCCAATGGATTTTCAAAAAATGTTGGGTCAGGCCGATAAAGATTTAGGGAACATTAAACTGGAAGAAGATGCTACCAATTTAGGTAATGTTACTGTTACTTCTTCTAGTAAACCTCAATTTGAACTCGGAATTGATAGAAAGATTTTTAATGTAGATAAAAACTTGATGGGGTCTGGGCAGACCGCTACAGAATTAATGAGAAATATTCCTGCATTGAATGTAGATATTGATGGAAATGTAACTTTAAGAAATGCAGCCCCTACTATTTTTATAGATGGCAGACCGACTACTATTACATTGGATCAAATTCCTTCAGACATTATTGATAAAGTTGAATTGATTACAAACCCATCTGCAAAATATGATGCGTCTGGGGGTAATGCGGGTATATTAAATATCGTTTTAAAGAAAAATAAAAAATCTGGTTACAACGGAGGTATAAGAGCTGGAATTGATTCACGAGGTATGCCAAATTTAGGAGCGGATATTAATTTGCGTCAAAATAAAATCAACTTTACTGGAAGCGGCAATTATAATCAGCGTAAATCTATTTCTGAAGGAATTACAGATCGTAATAATATAGTAACTCCTCCAAGTAATGTTTATAACGTTACCAATTCTACCAATACCGGATATTTTGCTTTTGCCAGAGCTGGTGTAGATTATTTTGTTGACAATAGAAATACCATTTCTTTATCAGGAAATTATGTGAATGGAGAATTTGATAATGATCAATTCCAACGTGTAGATTCGACCATCAATAAAGTTCCAAAATCGTATACAAATATTGGAACAAACAGTATTTCCAATTTTAAAAACTGGGGAACACAATTAAGTTATAAACACAATTTTGCCAAGAGTGGCCATAGTATTTCTTCTGATTATAATTACAATAGCAGTAAGAATAACAATAATTCGGATATCAATAACTATACTTATAATTTAAGTAATGTTCAAGTAGGATTGCCAATCATACAAAGAGGTCTTGGAGGTGGTAATAGCACCAATAATACTATTCAGGTTGATTATGAGAACCCATTAACAGATGATTCTAAATTTGAAGCAGGTGCAAGAGCTGCCATCAGAGATTTCTCCAATATTTTGGATCAATATCGTTTTTTCCCTACTACAGGAACATATGTATTAGTTCCTTCAATAAGTAGTAGGTATAAATACAACGATCAGGTGTATGCAGCTTATACTACCTATAGCTTTAAAGTGAAAAAATGGAGCTACCAATTGGGATTAAGAGCAGAGAGTTCTAATTACACTGGAACATTGATCAATTCTAAAGGTGCAGACTCTGCAAACTTTAAAGTAACCTATCCATTGAGTTTATTTCCAAGTGCATTCCTTACTTACAAATTGAACGATAAAGTAGATTATCAAATTAACTATTCTAGAAGAATTAACAGACCGAATTTCTTTCAGTTGATGCCTTTCCCTGATTATACCGATCCGCAAAATATCAGTTTAGGTAATGCTGCATTAAGGCCTGAATTCACCAATTCATTTGAAATGTCTTGGAACAATGCATACAAGAAAGGTTCGAATTTATTAGCCACTGTCTTCTTTAAATATTCTACAGATTTAATTACACGTTATGTATATCGCGATAAAAATGCATTGGTTCCAACTGATAGTGCTTTCTTCAGCACTTATATAAACGCGAATAATGCCACTAGTTTCGGATTAGAATTAACGGAGAAAACATCTCTTACCAAGTGGTGGGAAATCACTGTCAACTTCAATTTGTTTAATTCTAAAATCAATGCTTCAGTACCAGGGCAACCTGATTTAGTACAACAGCAATGGAGTTTTTTCACCAAGTTCAATAATACATTTAAAGTATCAAAAGGTTTATCTATTCAATTGAGTGGAGATTATCAAGGTCAAACAGTATTGCCACAAAATTCTGGCGGTGGCGGCCGTGGTGGTGGCGGTGGTATGATGTTTGGTGGTGGTGGGCCACAATCTGGAGCACAAGGTTATAATTTACCAAGATACGGTGTTGACCTAGCTATTAGAAAAGATTTTACCTGGAAGAATGGTAGAACAGGAAACCTTACATTAAGTATGAATGATATTTTCAGAACTCAATTATTTCAATCTTATTCAGAAAGTTCATTCTTTAATCAAACCAATCAACGTAGAAGAGATCCTCAAGTATTGCGTTTGAACTTCAGTTACCGTTTTGGTAAATTTGATGCAAGCTTATTCAAAAGAAAGAATACTAAAGCCGATCAAGGTGGTGGAATGGATATGATGCAACAGTAATTGTATCAGTTATTGGTTATTATGTAAAATAGTAAACGGGGTAGTTAAAAACTACTCCGTTTTTTTATTGATTTTTTCCAGTGAGCATTGGCACAAAAGAAAATTCTTCAAATGTTTCTTCTTTAATAGAACCATCCTCCAACTTACTTAATCTTAACATACGTTGAGCCTCACCCTCATCTACAGGAATGACCATGATTCCTCCAGGCTTTAATTGCTCGATTAATTTTGGTGGAATAAATGGGGCAGCAGCAGTAATTATAATTTTATCAAAGGGCCCATAAGTAGGCAGCCCTTGAAATCCGTCTCCGTAAAAGAATTTAATATTAGGATATTGATTGCGGAAAAAATAAAATAGTTTTTGTTCTTCGTATAATTTCTTTTGGCGCTCAATGGTAAACACAAATTGGGCTCCTAATTCTGCAAGAATGGTTGTTTGATAAATACTACCAGTGCCAATTTCTAAAACCTTCTCCCCTTTTTTAACTTGCAATAATTGAGTTTGATACGCCACCGTATAAGGATGAGAAATGGTTTGATCTGCTGCAATAGGGAAAGCCCTATTCTCATATGCAATTTTATCAAATGCAGAATCTAAAAAGAAATGACGAGGTATCTTATTCATAGCATCCAATACCCCTTCATCGGTAATACCCTTTTCTCTTAAAACTTCTATCAACTTACGGCGCATGCCTTTATGTTGAAAATCATCTTTGTAATCTCTATTGGGCGACATGGCGCGAATATAGTTAATCTAATTGCATACTTTTTATGATCCCTTTAATTCTGTTTTCCAATTCGAGTTGTTTTTCATCAAATTCAGCTTTTGAATTCAACGTGGTTTTTACACTGAAATAGAATTTTATTTTCGGTTCGGTGCCAGAAGGACGAGCAGAAATCTTACTTCCATCAGCAGTGATAAACTGCAAAACATTGCTCTTTGGTAAACTTATCGGCCAGGTTTCTCCGGTTTGTAAATTTTTGCCTGTTTGTAATTGATAATCTAATAGAGTAATAACAGCTGAATTATTAATAGTGGATGGTGGATTGGTTCTGTATCCATCCATCATATCAGCAATTTCTTTCTGCCCATTCATTCCTTTTTTAGTAATGCTAATTAAGGTTTCATAATAAAAACCATACTGCAAATACAATTCGATCATTTTATCGAATAAACTCTTTCCTTTATTCTTTTCGTAAGCAGCCATCTCACACATTAATCCAACAGCACTAACAGCATCCTTATCTCTAATTTGATCACCAATCATTAATCCAAAACTCTCTTCCCCTCCTATTACATAATTTTCTTTCCCTTCCAGTTCTTTGATTTTTTCTGCAATCCATTTAAACCCGGTTAATACATTGTAACAGGCCACATTGTTTTGCTTGGCTACTTCATTGATCATTTCGGTAGTTACAATGGTTGAAACAACCATATCATTGGGCTGTGCAATCCCTTTAGCTTTTCTCGCTTCCATCATATAGGCAAAAGCCAAAACTGCGGTTTGATTGCCATTCATCAATACCCATTCACCTTTGTGATTTTTAACACCAATACCAACTCTATCTGCATCAGGATCTGTGCCTAAAAGAATATCTGCATTAATGGATTGTGCTTTTTTCAACCCAATACTCATGGTTTCACTTTCTTCCGGATTTGGATAAGCAACTGTAGGGAAATTACCATCTGGTGTTGCTTGCTCTTCAACGATTGTTACATTGGTAAAACCAAAACGAGTTAACATCTGAGGAACCAAAGTGATACCAGTGCCATGAATGGGTGTATACACAATTTTCAAATCGTGTTGTTTAGCAATAACGTCTGGATAAACACTTAAACCTGCAACCATCGTTAAATAAGCATCATCCATTTCTTTGCCCATAATGGTGATATTCGATTCTCCACCAGTCCATTTTACTGCATCAACTCCATCAATTGCTTCTACTTCAATAATTACATTTTTATCGTGTGGAGGAACCAATTGTCCGCCATCATTCCAATACGCTTTGTACCCATTGTATTCTTTTGGATTATGAGATGCTGTACAAACGACACCTGCTTTACAACCTAAATAGCGTATAGCAAAACTCAATTCTGGTGTAGGACGTAAAGCATCAAACAAATAAACTTTTATACCATTTGCAGCAAAAACATTTGCTGTGGTTTCAGCAAAGAATCGGCTATTGATTCGGCTATCATGCGCTACCGCTACCTTTATCTCTTCGCTACCATATGTTTTTTTAAGGTAATTGGCAAACCCTTGGGTGGCCATTCCAATGGTATATTTATTTACTCGATTAGTACCCACTCCCATTAACCCACGTAAACCACCTGTTCCAAACTCTAGATTTCTGTAAAAAGCATCTGCTAACTCATCGGGATTGTCTTTTTGCAAATCTGCTATGATAGCTTTTGTTTGCGAGTCGTAATTTCCATTTAACCAGATTTTCACTCTTTCTTGTATGGCAGCGTTCATGTTAGGTTGAATTTTATTTAGATAACAATTTTAGTGATAAATTCTTATAATTCAATGAAAGGTTGAAGTTATTACACATACTGCTCAAACCATTGAAAATGTTTGGATATAATGGCCAATTTTTCTTTCTTGATATAATCTAGATAAGCTGCAGCAACAGGAGAAAAATGTTTATCCTTCAACCAAATTAAATTCCAGGTAGATTGAATAGGAAACCCTCTAACTGGAATAATTTGAAGGTCTTTATTTTGTAATTCATTTTTTATACCAATCAATGGCATGATTGAACAACCAAGACCAGCTATTACCGCTTGCTTTACTGCTTCATTGGTAGTTAATTCCATTTTCTTTTGAACTGGCAATTTATTTTGATGAATATACCGCTCCATTACCACCCTGGTTCCTGATCCATTTTCTCTATATATTAACGGGATAGATCTAAAAATATTTTTATCATTGGCCTTTTTATTTACCCTCATATCAGCATTTGTCACTAGAAACAATTTATTCTGCATTAAGGCAACTTTGTCGATTTTTATTTGCTCTGGTAAAACCGAAACCAATGCAAAGTCAATTTCATTTTTTTCCAAGCATTCAATGACTTTTGATTTATTGGTTACATCCATGATCAATTCAACACTTGTATGTTTTTGCAGGAAATCACTTAAAAAAAAGGGCATTACATATTTCCCAGTTGATACCACAGATAATTTTAACCGCCCAGTCAGCTGTCCTTTAAATGCCATTGTTTTGTGTTGAATAGCTGCTACTTCATTCAAAATATTTTGAGCAGTAAGTGCAATTTCTTTGCCAAAATCGGTGATATATAGCTTCCTTCCGATCACTTCAGTAAGTGGTATCTCAAATTGGTCTTGAAAATTTTTTAATTGAATTGATACTGCTGGCTGCGATAAATGCATTTCATCTGCTGCTTTAGTAATACTTTCTTTTTGAGCAACCGTTAAGAACACTTGTAATTGATGAAGGGTGTAATTCATAAAATATATTTATGTATATTATAATAAAGTTAAATAAAATTATATGAATAAATCCACCCATTTTTGCATTATCAAAAATCAGAGGAAACTCAGGATTTTAATGCGAACAGAGACAATAAAAACAATAAAAATGAATCTATCTATTTTAAACGGCCACTTTAACAAGCAGGATGCTATTTCACTACTCACTCAAATGGTCCACATTAAGATTGAATTCCATGAAAGTAGTATTACCAAAACCAGCATGATGGAAGATATTAAAATGCATGAAAATCGTATTAAGCAATTACAAAATGAATTACATGCGGTTAGAAACGAAATCAATGCTGTAAAAGGGCATATCGATCTAAAAGGATTGATTGAAATTGGAATTGCTTAAAAAATCCGAGATCAGTACTGAACTAAATTACATATGCCCCAACAATCTCTCCATTAACCACTTCTACTTGAATATGGTCTTCTTTGGTGGTAGCCAATGAAAGCCCCACATAATCGGGCTTTACAGGAAATAGTTGATGCATTCTTTCCACTAAAACCATCGTCTGTATACTTTTTGGATGTCCTTCTAAAATGGGCTTCAATGCGTACACTAGCGTACGCCCGCTATTAGAAACATCATCTATAATAACAATATTTTTCCCATTCAAATCTACTTGCTCACTCAATACCACGTCAGTTGGATAATCTTTATCTAATTGCATTGAAACAATTTGCATTGAATTAGCAATATATTGGTGAAGTAATTTCCCGATTTTTTCTGCCACTGTCGTACCACTATTACGAATTCCAATCAAAACAACAGGCGCATCATTTCCACTCAGGTTTTCTGCCAGCTCTAAACTCATTCGATGTATTTTTTGAGCAGCTTGGTTTTGGTTTAGAATGTATCTTTTTTCAGACATAATCTTGTTTTATAGTCCAAATTAACAACATTAAATGCATTCAACAATTGTCACGTGAAAGTACTAATTAACTATCTTAGCAGTATAATCAATTTCTATGCAATATATTCCTCAAATCGGATTCCTCCTTTTAGCAGTTTTGGGCATTGGCTTATTCGCTAAAAAAGCCAATGAAATCAAAAGAAATATGTTTCTGGGGAAGGATGAAGATTTATCAGATCAACCTGGCAAAAGATGGAAAAATCTGATCTTATTGGCTCTTGGGCAAAAGAAAATGTTTAAGAACCCATTAGTTGCTGTTATGCACATGGTTATCTATGCCGGATTTATTATCATCAATTTAGAAGTACTAGAGATTGTATTAGATGGTTTACTCGGAACGCATCGATTGTTTCTCCCTTATTTAGGTGGATTCTATTCCTTTTTGATTAACTCTTTTGAATTACTTGCTTTTGGAGTTATCATCGTTTGTGTGATTTTTTTAGCACGTAGAAATATCATTCGTTTGAAAAGATTTATGTCGAAAGATTTAAATGGCTGGGCTCGAACTGATGCCAATTATATTTTATTTGTTGAAATTATCCTGATGAGCTTATTCCTTACAATGAATGCCACTGATCAGGTATTGCAAGGTTTAGGGGCTGAACATTACCATACAACCAGTGCATTTATAATTTCTTCAAAGCTTATTCCAATTTTTAATGGATTGAGTATAGATTCAATAATTGCTATAGAAAGAACCGCTTGGTGGTTACATATCGCTGGCATTTTTGCTTTTTTAAACTACCTACCCTATTCTAAACATTTACATATTATGTTAGCATTTCCAAATGCTTATTTTGCCCGTTTAGAAGCACCTGGAAAAATAAAAAACATGCCTGCTGTACAAAATGAAGTATTGTATGCCATGCAACCTGAATTAGCTCCAACAAATGCTGCACCTCCTGCCAGTTTTGGGGCAAAAGATATTTTTGATTTGAGCTGGAAAAATTTATTGGATGCCTATAGTTGCACTGAATGTGGAAGATGCACTGCAGCTTGCCCGGCAAACAGTACAGGGAAACTATTAAGCCCTAGAAAAATCATGATGGCTACCAGAGACAGAATGGAAGATGTTGGCAAAAATATCAATGCAAATAAAGAATTTAAATCAGATGATAAGTCGCTGTTACATGATTATATTAGTGTAGAAGAATTAAGAGCCTGCACCACTTGCAATGCTTGTGTTGAAGAATGCCCTGTAAGTATCTCCCCATTAGATATCATTATAGAATTGAGAAGATCGCTTATTATGGAAGAAAGCAATGCCCCACAAGAATGGAACGGCACTTTTAGCAATATCGAAAACAATTTTGCACCTTGGAAGTTTTCTCCTGATGATAGAGACAAATGGGCAACTGAAATGGCATAAGTTGATTTAAACAAAAGGCTTGTAAACGATTCTCCACAATTGAAGCAATGCGGTGAGAATAAATATAATTCCCATTATTTGATTCAGGGTTTTATTACTGGCGTTCAGCTTATTTACTAGCCAGTTGCCTCCATGTATATAAACCGCTAATCCGGCAATGGTTCCTGTTCCTGCGCCAACAGTGAATAAATTAAAAGCCAAAGCCGACGATGGCAACAAACCCATCTGAAATAAGGTAGTAGTCCATAAAAACCAAAATGGAATTTGTACAGGGTTTAAAGCACTCATCATTAGTCCTAATAAAAATCGATGTAGTTTATTCTTCAAAACCAATGATTTGGATTCGCCATGTTGTTTCTTAGCAGTTACAAAAGCCATTATTCCCAAAATCAGAAATAATACAACTGTTAACCAACCCAGGGCCAAAAACCAGGTTCGATGTTGGGTAACCCAATCCATCCCTGTTAAAGCAAATCGCAAATAAATCATTTCTACAATGGCAACGCCTATTGCAAATTCCCAAGCTTTTTTAAACCCCTCCTGTAAACCAATTTGGGTACTGGTAAAACTCATGTTTCCTAACGGTAATTGGCCTAAAAAACTCACCGTAAAGCCCAATAAAATAAATACCAACTCTTGCATTGATGCAATTTAAGCCATACTGATCATTCAATTGTTACAGAATTCCGGTCAGACAAAACCGGTCAGACAGCAATGGTCTGACCGGTTTATATGTAAGAATATTAAACAAGGCAAATTCAATGGCAATATTCACTTAATTTTGAACCACTAAAATCAGATTCATGAAGATTAATACAATGGCAGAAATGATGGCAGCAGGTGAAATGCCTGAAGTGCTATTTTGGGTAGGCTGTGCAGGAAGTTTTGATCAACGAGCTCAAAAAATCACCAAAGCATTTGCCACCATTTTAGACAAAGTAGGCATTAAATTCGCCATTTTAGGAAAAGAAGAAGCTTGCACTGGAGATCCAGCACGCAGAGCTGGCAATGAATTTTTATTTCAGATGATGGCCTATCAAAATATACAAGTACTCAATGGATATGGCATTAAAAAAATTGTGACCACCTGCCCTCATTGTTTCAATACTTTGAAAAATGAATATCCAGAATTAGGAGGCAATTATGAAGTAATTCATCACACTACTTTATTACAAGAACTGATTAACGAAGGCAGGATCAAGATGAAAGAGGGGGGCGAATTCAAAGGAAAGAAAATTTCTTACCATGATAGTTGTTATTTAGGAAGGGCTAATGATATTTATGAAGCACCACGTAAAGTTTTAGAAGCATTAGATGCAGAATTAGTAGAAATGAAAAGATGCAGAACTAATGGACTATGTTGTGGAGCAGGTGGCTCTCAAATGTTCAAAGAAGATGAACCAGGAGATGCTCGTATCAATATAGAAAGAGCAGATGAAGCATTGGCAACGGGAGCTACATTTATTGCGGCAGCTTGCCCTTTTTGCAATACCATGATGACTGATGGAGTAAAAAACAGAGAAAAAGAAAATGAAGTGGGCGTTTTAGATGTAGCTGAAATGATTGCTGCAAGTATGCAATAAAATGTATAAAAATGGATTTAAACTATCAACAACATATACCGGATAATTTTTCCGATGACTCAAAGGTTTGGGTTTACCAAAGTAGCAGATTATTTAGCATGAGTGAGGCTTTTGAGATAGAAGATATCTTGACAGAATTCACCAATAACTGGAAATCTCATGGAGTTCCTGTAAAAGGGTATTCAAATTTATTTTTTGGACAATTTATTGTGTTAATGGCCGATGAATCTGCTGCAAAAGTAGGTGGTTGCAGCACAGACAGTTCTGTTCATGCAATTCAAGCTATAGAACAAAAATGCAAGGTCAATTTAATGGATCGTCAAACTTTGGCATTTATTATACATGATAAATTACAGATGTTACCGCTTTCCCAAATCAATTATGCTTTTGAAAATAATTTTTTAGACGAGAACACGTTGTATTTTAACAATCTGGTTGCTACAAAAAAGATGCTGCTGAATGAGTGGCTAGTACCCGTTAAAAACAGCTGGTTAAAATCTAAAATTAAATCCTTAGAAATAAGCTAAGCCATTAGCGTTTTATTTTATCCAGGATTTCCTTTTTTTGTTTATCACTTAATGTGCTTTTTTGTACCAATTTATTTAATTGATAACTAATCGACAAACGATAATTTCTTGTTGTAGTTGCGTTGACACTTTCAATATTAAACTGCTTACCTGTAGTAACCGTAATATATTGTTGTGGAGTAAATGGATCAATTACATTCAAACCAACTATCAACCTACGATCAAAGAATTTTCTTTGCACTCCTAAATTTAAACTAAGGTTACTCCTACTCCGCCCTTGCGGATCTGCGAAACTATTGAACCTGGTTGACCCTTCGATATTCCAGACATTGGTTGGAGTATAGGTGTAATTTAAACTAGAATAAAAAGTTCCCCCATCCTGATAGAGGTATAATTGCTTTTCTTTTTCACTATACATATTATATGTATAACCAGCACTGGCATTCATTCTAAATTGCTTATTAAAAGTATATCCCCCAAACACACTTGCTTCGTACTCTTTTCTAGCAGCAATATTTAAATATGTAACAACTGTTTTTCCTCCCTCAATTAAATTACGAATAGTATTAAAAACATTGTCCACTTTATTAAATCCTAATGATGTATTGACATAGTATTTTCCTTTTACCCAACTAAGATTCCAATCGAAATTATGGGAAAGAGTTGGCACTAAATATGGATTGCCAAATCGAAGGTTATATGGGTCACTATAATCAACATTTGGATTTAACTCTCCAATACCCGGCCTTCTAATAGTTGCTCTATACACCAATGACGTATTCAATGTTTTATCAAATTCTTTACGTATTGTGATATTCGGCAACACATTCCAGTAATTATTCGACACATCGGACACATTGGCTTTGATAAAATTGAACCCCATAATTGTCTGTTCGGCTTGAGCACCAAATGTTAATCGAATATCCTGCTTAAACAAAAAACTAAACCCTGCGCGAATGGTGAAAATATTTTGTTTAAATAAGAAATCATTGCTCAACAAATCATTGGGCACATACACTCCATCGGATTTCCTCAAGAATGCAGTATTCAATGTATTGTGAAAATCAGATAATAAATAATTAAAGCCACCAGAGAAACTACTTCCTTTCATTTTTAATGGCTTGGTGTATTCTAACCTGCTGGTGAGTGAACGATTGCTATTATTAAAATATTGAGTTTGAGTTGAATCTACTCCAGTTGGCGCTAAACCTGGGTTGAGGAACTGTTGAAAAAAATCTCGATCGTTGTCATTTTTACTGGTATTGCCAATTACAAAAATGCGCAATACTTCAGCTAAATTTTTTCCCTTATGAGTATATGAAAAAGTGACGCTATGCGTATACCCATTACCTATACTTTGATTCTCCCGAGTGCTGACTTTATACACTTCATTAAACCGATTGATATTGGTATAACTGTTATAGCTTAAATTATCGAAATAATTTAAATTACCCTGATACACAAAACCAAATTGGTTATTCTTATTCATTTCATAATCAATCTGTGTCCGCCAATTCGGTCGGGTATTTTTATTGGTAAACCTACCAGTTGTTTTGAAATAATTAGTTGAATCGGTATATATATTGGTTCGAGTACTATAACTATTACCACTTATTTGACTAACGCCAGTGCCAATGGTTTGATTAATGGAAAGTTTTTTGTTCCGATAACTTAGATTACCTGAGAAATTCCCTTCCCCCCTTGTACCAGCACTAATATTTACTCTACCCACCCAACCAATTTTCCCTTTTTTGGTTACGATATTGATTACACCACCAGTTTCGGTAGCATATTGTGGAGGCGGATTGGTCATCACTTCAATTTTCTCAATACTACTGCCTGGCAAACTTTCTAAAAGATCTTGTAATTGTTGTGGAGTTAGGTCTGTTGGTTTATCATCTATCAAAATTTTCGGCTCTTTGCCTTTCAATAAGATTTTACCAGTAGGGTCGTTATTAATTAATGGAATATTCTTTAGTATTTCTGCAGTACTCGACCCATTGCTTAATGCACTTTCTCCAACATTATAAGTAAGTTTATCATCTTTGACTTCTATAAGGGGCTTTTCTGAATATACAATCACTTCATTCAGAACATTGCTCTCTTCTTTCAACTTCACATCTCCAATATTAAAATCGTATCGATCTGCCCTTAAATAAATACTGTCGATTTGAGTATTGGCAAAACCCATTGCTCTGGCACGAAGTGTAAAATATCCGAATCCTAAATGATTGAATTCGAAAGCTCCGTTCTTATCTGTAATGGTTGAATAAAGTAATGAATCGGTTGAAGTTTTATATAAATCTATCCTTGCCAAAGGAATTGATTTACCTTTTGTTGCTTCAACTAAGTTTCCAATGATAATACCAAATTTTGTTTTATCCGGAATTGCAGACTGCTGTGCAGATGATTGTGCTGCTATTATAACTATAACAAGTAGTAGGTAGTACCTCATCGGGCTCTATTGAGCATATACAACATTATTTAAAAATAGTCTTCAATGTATTGATCAGATCTTCTCCACGTAGATTTTTAGCAATAATAATTCCATTAGGATCTACTAAAAAGTTAGCAGGAATTGAACCAATTTTATACAATCTGGCTACTTCATTATCGAAATACTTTAAATCGCTTAATTGAGTCCAAGCCAATTTATCTTTTCGGATAGCTTGAATCCAACCAGTTCTTTCTTGATCCAATGAGATTCCTAGTACGGTGAATCCTTTTGATTTGTATGTATTAAATGCAGCCACAACTGTTGGATTCTCCGCTCTACAAGGCCCACACCAGCTAGCCCAAAAATCAATCAATACATATTTCCCTTTAAAAGAAGCCAAAGTTATTAATTTACCAGAAGTATCTTTTTGGCTAAACCCTAATGCCGGAGTTCCTACGGCATTTATTTTTGAATCTGCAATCATTTTTTCTACTACTCTAGCAAATGAACCTTGCTTAGCAGTTGCATCTAGTGCATTATATCGTTCTTCTATATCTTTAGGCCCGTTTAATAAAGGGCTCACTACATATAAAACAAAAGGACTTACAGGAGATGCTTTTTTTGATTGGGTAAACAAGGTAGCTTCCTGAACTACCCTACCTTTTGTTGCTTCAAAAACTGCAATCATGGAGTCTCTTTTTCGTTGATCTCTTTCAGCATTTATTTTGGGCACCAACACATTCAATTCATCTCGAATAGGATTAAATCTAGATTTGAACAATACATAATCGTCTTCCACAGCGCTCCCTTTAATTACCGCATTGGAAAGTTCATTAAAATTTCCATCGATAGCTACTGTATTGTTACTTAGAAATAAATCAATCCCTTCATTGTAACCAACAAACCCAATTTGAAAAATATCTGGCTCAGCTAATACTCCTTTAAAATAAAAACTACCATTACGCACAGTATCGGTTGCGATGGTTTTGCCATTTGAGCCATTCATTAAAAAAACCAGCATATTGGGCTTGGTGTTTTTAATAGTTCCCTTAATTTCAAAGGAATTCTGTGCATTCAACTGACTACCTGTAAAAATCAATAAAAGTGTAAAGGAATAGAATAATTTATTCATACTATTTTGAATGACGTTTTTGTAATATAGACAGAACATCTGCTAATGAATGTCCTTTGGCGTTTAATAAAAGTAAATAATGAAACAAAAGGTCTGCAGACTCATTCAAAAATAATTCTTCGTTATTGTCTTTAGCTTCAATTACCATTTCCACAGCCTCCTCTCCAACTTTCTGAGCAATTTTATTGATTCCTTTCGCAAACATTTTTGCAACATAGGAATCTTCAACGGGTGCTTTTTTTCTGATATTTATAATTTCTTCTAAATATTGTAAGAAATCATCTGTGTGATTGGGCTCGCTCCAGCAGGTATCTGCACCTGTATGGCAGGTTGGCCCATTAGGATGCGCTTTAATTAAAAGAGTATCATTATCGCAATCAACAGCAATGGACTTCAATTCCAGGAAATGTCCACTCTCTTCTCCCTTTGTCCATAATCTATTCTTGCTTCTACTATAAAAAGTTACTTTACCTAAACTAAGCGTTTGATTATATGCTGCTTCATTCATAAACCCTAGCATCAATACTTTATGGGTTTGATGATCTTGAATAATGGCTGGAACCAATCCATCTGGATATTTTTCAAAATTGATTGTCATGTTGCAAATTTCGGGTTTTATAATCGCATCGCGATGCCTTTTTCGGCGAGGAACTGCTTTAATTCGGGTATTGCTATTTCTTTGTAGTGAAAAATACTGGCCGCCAAAGCTGCATCGGCTCCTGCTAATTGAAAAACATCGCTAAAATGTTCCATTTTACCAGCACCACCAGACGCGATTATAGGAACAGGTAGATTTTCAGATAATTCTTGAGTAATATCCAAAGCAAATCCTTGTTTAGTTCCATCATTGTTCATAGAAGTAAGCAAAATCTCTCCTGCGCCTAAATCTACTGCTTGTTTAGCCCAATCAAAACATAGCATATTTGTTTTGACCCTTCCACCATTCAAATACACATACCAGTTACCATTTGCTTCCTTTTTGGTATCAATGGCTAGAACAACACATTGACTTCCAAATTCTTTAGCTAATTCCTTGATTAATATGGGTTGCTTAAAAGCTGATGTATTCACGGAAATTTTATCAGCACCATTTTGCAACAAAACACTTACATCATCAACGGATGAAATTCCTCCACCAACAGTAAAAGGTATATTAATATGGTGGGCAATTTTATTTACTAGTTCGCTTAAAGTTTTTCTGCGTTCATTGGTAGCAGTAATATCTAAAAACACCAGCTCATCTGCTCCTTGCGCTGCATATAATGCACCCAATTCTACAGGATCTCCCGCATCGCGAATTTGTTCAAAGTTGACTCCTTTAACAGTTCGGCCATCTTTGATGTCTAAGCAGGCTATTATTCTTTTAGTAAGCAAAGTAAAATATTGAATTGAGGGTTATTTAAGATAAATTATGAAAGATGAAAGATGAATTAAGAGATATGAATTATGAATTAAGAGTTATGAATGAAATTAGTTCTTTTAAGGTTATTCTTCCCTCATAAATGGCTTTGCCAATGATTACTCCACTGCATCCGATTCTTTTTAATTCATAAAGGTCTTCCATACAACTTACTCCGCCAGATGCCACAAAAAAAAGTTGGGGGAACTGATGAATTATTTTTTCATACAAAGGTATAGAAGGCCCTTCTAGCTTGCCGTCTTTACTAATATCAGTACAAAAAACTTGATTCAATCCTTCATCCAAATAAGATTGAATAAAATCAAAAACGTTTTTATTAGTCGTCTCCAACCATCCTCCCACTGCAATCAATTCATCTTTTACATCTGCTCCTAAAAAGAATTTATTCGCCCCATACTGATGAATCCATTGTTTAAAAGTTGTAGCATCTTTTACAGCTAAGCTTCCGATCGTTGCCATTTGCGCCCCTGATTGAAAAACAATGTCTACATCAGCCATTTGTTTAATTCCTCCACCAAAATCAATGATCAATTTGGTTTGAGATGCAATGGCTTCTAACACTTTCCAGTTCTGCACTTTCCCCGCTTTCGCTCCATCAAGATCAACTAAATGCAAGCGCTTGATACCCGCCCCTTCAAACTCTTTGGCTACTTCTAATGGAAACTCATTATACATTTTTTGCTGCGCATAATCACCCTGAGTTAGACGAACACACTTTCCATCAATGATATCTATTGCTGGTATTATTTGCATTGATATTATAAATTAATAAAATTTTTTAAAATTTGCTCTCCAATATCTGCGCTTTTTTCCGGATGAAACTGAGTTCCATAAAAATTATTAGCATGTAATGCAGAACTATATTCTTTCCCATAATTGGTAGTAGCTATACTATGTTCTCCAAGTGAAGCATAATATCCGTGTACAAAATAGCAATAGCTATTTTCTTTTATCTGAGTGAATAAAGGTGTTTGCAAATGATAAATAGTATTCCATCCTATTTGAGGAATCTTGATACTATCTTCAGCATCATTTATAAACCCTTTTACATTGGAATTAAAAATTCCTAAACAGTTGGTATCGTTCTCTTCGCTGTGCTTACACATCAATTGCATACCTAAACAGATGCCCAAAACAGGTTGTTTTAACTGTATAATTAATTGATCCAATTTTCTTTCTTGGAGATATTGCATTGCTGTACTCGCTTCTCCAACTCCAGGAAAAATGACTTTATCAGCACCCATAATTTCATCTGGAGAGTCTGTAACCAATGCAGTAGCCCCAATTCGTTCTAAAGCATATAGAACTGATTGAATATTCCCTGCATTGTATTTTATGATGACCAATTTCATTTATCCTATTTAATTTGAAATGATTGGTTGTAAAAATTGTTTCGTAGTCTCATCAATATCATTCATTTTGCCTAATTCCTTAATGTAAGCAGAACCTATAATAGCACCATTGGCATTTTTGCATGCTGCGTCAAAGCTCTCTTTGTCCTTGATACCAAAACCAACCATTAATGGATTCTTCAGTTGCATAGACTGAAGACGAAGTAAATATTTTTGAACCATTTCAAAATTAGTTGCTCCACCCGTTGTTGCAGAAGCACTTACTGCATATAAGAACCCTTCACTTAATTGGTCTAAATGCTTGATACGTTCAGGGGATGTTTCTGGTGTAATCAAGAATATAAAATTCAATCCATATTTACGAATGATCGCTCCATATTCATGCTCAAATTCAAACTCAGGTAAATCTGGTAAAATCAACCCATCTACACCTACTGATGCAGCATCGGCACAAAATTGTTCAAAACCGTATTGCAAAACAGGATTCATATACCCCATCAACACTATTCCAGTATTAGCCAATAACCCATTTTTACGGCAATCTGCTAACTGTTTAAACAACAATTTCATGTTCATCCCATTCAATAAAGCTTTACTACTACTCTCTTGAATAATGGGTCCGTCAGCTAATGGATCGGAATAAGGCATTCCTATTTCAATAATATCAGCTCCGGTTTTAGCCAAAGATTCCATAATAGTTAATGTATCATTCAATGCTGGATAACCTGCAGTGAAATACACATTCAATACTTTATGCTTCTTTTGTTCGAATATTTTTTGAAGTCTAGTCATTCAATTGATCATTTATTAATACAAACCTTCATTCATGGCCATCATATAAGTGGAAAGATCTTTATCTCCTCTTCCACTTAAACAAATCACTACCACATCAGTTGGTTGTAAATTCATTTTTCCCAAAACTGCAAATGCATGAGCTGTTTCTAATGCAGGAATAATTCCTTCTGTTTTACTAACATGAAATGCCGCTTCCATGGCTTCATCATCCGTAGCACTTAAAAAAACGCCTCTGCCAGACTGAAATAAATTGGCATGCAATGGTCCAACTCCCGGATAATCCAATCCTGCAGAAATACTATGAGGTTCTACTACTTGTCCATCATCAGTTTGCATGACTAAACTTTTACTGCCATGTAAAATTCCTGGTTTGCCTAATTGAGTTGTTGCAGCACTCATTCCACTATGCACCCCATGTCCTGCAGCTTCAACAGCTACAAGCTGAACAGTTGGCTCATTCAAATAATGATAGAAAGCACCTGCAGCATTGCTTCCACCCCCTACACAAGCGATAACATGAGTAGGCAATTCTGATCCGGTTTTAGCATTCAATTGTATTCGAATTTCTTCACTGATGATACTTTGAAAACGGGCTACCATATCAGGGTAAGGATGAGGCCCAACAACACTTCCAATAATATAATGGGTGTCGTTTGGATGATTGATCCAATCACGTATTGCTTCATTGGTAGCGTCTTTTAATGTTTTGCTCCCACTGGTTGCAGGTATCACTTTAGCTCCAAGCATTTTCATCCTGGCTACATTGGGTGCCTGCCTTTCAATATCTTTCTCCCCCATGTAAACAATACATTCCATTCCCTTGAGTGCACATACTGTTGCGGTTGCAACACCATGCTGACCTGCTCCTGTTTCGGCAATGATTCGTGTCTTTCCCAATCTTCTAGCAAGCAAAATTTGTCCAATAGTGTTATTGATTTTATGCGCTCCTGTATGACATAGGTCTTCTCGTTTTAAATAAATGGTCGTATTGAACTCGGCACTTAATCTTTCTGCATAAAACAATGGGGTTGGCCTTCCAACATAATCTTTCAATAATAATTTAACCTCTTCAACAAATGAAGGCTCCTTCATAATAGATAGATATTGCTGATTTAATTCAGCAACATTTCCGTGCAACATTTCAGGAATATAGGCGCCCCCGAATTGACCATAATAACCTTGCTCAGTTGGGTTTTGGTAATTCATAGTACTATTTTTACTTGTCATAATTTAATTGTAAAACAATCAGTCCTTTACTATCATCAATTCTTTGTATCAATTTATTATAGTTATAGGTTATTTTAAATTGATCAAATTGATCTATTCGATTATCGGAATTGTACATCACTTTTTGACCACCTACATCAGATAAATAACCATTATAATTATATCGGAATGCAATATTACCAATTCGATCTACTCTACCTGAGAAATCATACAAAACAGAAGCCGATCCAATTGTATTTACAAGCCCTTGGTAATTAAACCCAATTCTCACATCTCCTATCTGTTCAACTCTCTTTGAAACACTGTATACTATGGTTCCATTGGCATCCGTTTTTATTTCTAATAATTTTCCTTTATCAGTTAATTCCAAATAAATATTATTAATGGCAAAACGATAAGAGGCCCTTCCATCTTGACTAACAAATACATTGGTCAATTGTTGCGCTTTCGCAACTTGAGAGAAAATAAACGCTCCGAAAAATAAAAAAACAAATTGAATTACCCTTTTCATTAAATGTCTTTTACTGTTTGTATGAAAGATTGAACCATCTCCATATTCTTTACTCCAGGAGATGTTTCAAATTTACTATTGATATCGATCGAAAAAAGATCCTTTGCAACAGGCATTCTGGCAAATTCTTGTAATGACGAAACATCTTCTGGCCCAATTCCACCACTTAGAAAAAAAGGTTTGTTTATGGATAAATTTTGAAGGATTGTCCAATCAAATTTTTCTCCGGTTCCACCATAAGCCGCTCCAGCCGTATCAAACAAAAACATATCTACAACATCCTGGTAATCTTTTATCTTCCAAAGAACATCATCATCATTTCTTATTCTAAAAGCTTTAATAACGGTTACATAGTCGGCAATTTTTTCGCAATACTTTGGTGTTTCATCACCATGTAATTGAACCAGGTATAAACCACAGTCATCTACCTGCTTTAACACTTGATCAGGTGTTTCATTAACGAATACACCCACTTTATTAATTTTTTGCCCCTTTGCTCTTTTCAAATCTACTGGTTGAACATGCTTTAAAATATACCGAGGAGACTTTGGATAGAAAATAAATCCACCAAACTCTACTCCCATGGCATCCAGTTGCATCAACTGATTAACACTATTTAAACCACATACTTTAGACCTCATTTTGTTTTTCTTTTAAAGCCTGAACAAAATTGGCAAAAGCAATCGAAGGACTGGTTTCTTTCATAAAGTGTTCCCCAATCAAAAAACCTTTAAAACCAGCACGTTGTAAAGTTACAATGCTATCTACATTATTAATACCACTTTCTGCAATGGCTGGCTTAGATTTGGGTATTTGATCGATTAAATCAAGCGAATTAGCAATACTGACTTCAAAATTCTTTAAATTTCGATTATTTACACCTACCAGATCAACATCATCGCAAATATGCTCTAATTCTTCTTTGTTATGAATTTCTAATAACACTTCCAGTCCAAGTCCTTTAGCCAGTTTTGCCATAGTTTGCACTTCATGTTTAGATAAACAAGCAGCAATCAGGAGAATCACTTCAGCTCCAAAAGCTTTAGCCTCGATCAGCTGGTATTCATCAATCATAAAGTCTTTGCGAAGTATAGGCACTTCATTTACAGTGGCTAAAACTAAATCTTTGATAGATCCTCCAAAGAATTGCTCGTCAGTCAATACAGACAATCCAGATGCTCCATGTTCGGCATATGCCATTGTAACTTCTTCAACTGTTGAATGACCATTAATGATTCCTTTGCTCGGACTTTTTCTTTTAAACTCTGCTATTATTCCAGTTCTTGAAGGGTCAGCAATAAAATGTTTTAATGATAGCGTTTCTTTATTGAAAAAATATTCCTTTTCCAAATCAGCAATAGACAATTCATTTTTACGATTAGCCACTTCTACCTTCTTTTGGGCAATTATTTGATCTAAAATATTCATCATTTTGATTGTAGTTCTAATAATTTTTTTAATCCATTATATGCTTTTCCGGATTCCAGACTTTCAACAGCTGATGAATACGCCATTTCATAATTGACATATGATCCAGTTGAAAAAAGCGCCATTGATGCATTGGCAAGCACCACAGCATTTTGAGACCATGTTCCTTCTCCTTTAATGATCTTCACAAATATTTTAGCAGACTCTTCTACAGAATTACCTCCATAGATATCTTCGGGTTGTACCATTCGCTTACCTAATTGTTCTGGAGTAAAAATTTGCTCCCCTTTATTGGTAATTACTTTCGTATCAGCTGTGAGCGAAATTTCGTCATATCCGTCTAAACTATGAATGATGGTAAATGCTTTTCCGGTTTGTTGTAATAAATAATTATAAATCCTGGCCATTTCTAAATTATACACTCCCACTAGTTGAAAGTCGGGGTTTGCAGGATTAACCATGGGTCCTAGCATATTAAAAAAGGTTCTTACACCTAAATTTTTTCTGATCGGCCCAACAATTTTTAATGCGGGATGAAAAAGCGGAGCATGCAAGAAGCAAATATTGGCTTCATCCAACTCTTTTTGCAATGCATCATTGTTGTTTTTAAAACGATACCCCATTTGTTCCATCACGTTGGATGCACCACTGATGGTGGATGCCCCATAATTGCCATGTTTGGCTATTTTTTGTCCGGCACCAGCAACAATAAAACAGGCCAGTGTTGAAATATTGAAGGAATTTTTACCATCACCTCCCGTACCCACTATATCCATTATTTTACCGCCACTAAGCTTCACTTTAACAGATAATTGTAATAAAGCATCTCTGAAACCCAATAGTTCATCAATAGTGATGCTGCGCATTAAATACACGGTTATGAATGCAGTGATTTCTGCATCGTTGTACTCTCCATTAGAAATATTCAATAACACTTCTGTTGCCTTATCTCGAGACAAAGATTTGTGTTCAAATAAATATTGTAGTATTTTTTTCATTGAACTGTTTTTATTTTTTTAACCAGTTTTGGATGATTCTTTCTCCATCTGGTGTTAATATGCTTTCAGGATGAAATTGAACACCCTGCACATCAAATTTTTTATGTTGAAGTGCCATGACATATCCATTCTTATCTTTTGCAGTGATGATTAAATCAGATGGGAACGACTGATCACTAACAACCCAACTATGGTATCTGCCAACAGTAATTTCATTGGGTAGTTCATCAAATAAATAACTGCTGGATTCAATCGATGCTGATTGCAATAATATAGGTGTTGCAACGCCATGATAAACAGATGTAAGATTCACCAATGTTCCACCGAATGACTGACCAATTGCCTGATGACCTAAACAAACGCCTAAAATAGATTTACTTGAGGCATATTCTTTAATTAAATCTAATAACATGCCAGCTTCAGAAGGAATACCAGGGCCAGGTGATAAAATAATTTTATCATAGGCCGCAACTGCTTCTAATGGAATTTCATCATTGCGAGCTACATCCACGGTAACATCTTTAAACTTGGCCACCAAATGCACCAGGTTGTAGGTGAAAGAATCATAATTATCAAAAACCAATATTTTTTGCATCGTTTTATTTTATCTTTTATCTCTTAATTCATCTTTCTGCTTTCATCTTTCTGCTTTCATCTTTCTGCTTTCTTCTTTCATAAATCTTGCGCAGCAATTGCCGCCATTTTCAAAGCATTCAGCTTATTATTCACTTCCTGCAATTCACTTTCTGGTACACTTGCAGCAACCACACCTGCCCCTGCTTGATAAAACAACGTGTTATTCTTGCAACAAAAAGTACGAATCATTATCGCATGATTACATGAGCCATTGAAACCGATGAATCCAATTCCTCCTCCATAATAAGATCGATTGGTTGGCTCAGCCTGATCAATCAAATCCAACGCTTTGATTTTTGGCGCACCACTCAAAGTACCGGCCGGAAAAGTATTGGCCAATAATTCAAAAGGATTTTGACCATATTTAACAATACCTGTTACTTCACTTACTAAATGAATTACATGGCTATAATATTGAACCTGTCTGTATTGTGCTACTTTAACTTCCGAACAAACCCTACTTAAATCATTGCGGGCTAAATCTACCAACATTACATGCTCTGCATTTTCTTTCACATCATTCAATAATCTTTCAGCAGCTGCTTGATCGATTGCATCATCTCCGGTTCGTTTAAAAGTTCCTGCAATAGGATGAACAATTGCTTTTCCGTTTTCAATGATTAATTGTGCTTCAGGTGAAGATCCCATTAATTTATAATCGCCATAATCAAAAAAGAATAAATAAGGGGAAGGATTAATACTACGCAATGCTCTATAAACATTGAATTCATCACCGATATAACTCTGTTCAAAACGTCTACTTAAAACAATTTGAAAAACATCTCCTCTCAAGCAACTTTTTATTCCTTGTTGCACCATTTCCAAATAAGCTTCATTGCTCATATTAGATCTTTCCTCATCCACTAATTTGAATGGAAAAACAGGAACATCTTTGTTCTTGATCAATGATTCAACCAATGAAAAATCCGACTCAAGTCCATTGATTTTATTTTCACATAGTATCAATTCATCTTTAAAATGATTGAATGCAATTACGTATTGATATAAACGATAACGCATCAACGGAATTGCTTCAGGGCCTTTTTGCGTAAATGGAACTTTATCGAAAAACTGAACGGCATCAAATGTGGTATAACCATACAAGCCTTGTGCGAATTTGAGTGACTTATCTGATGAACCAGCTACTTCAAATTGTTGCATGAACTCCCAAACCAATGTAGGAACTTCTTTTCCAGCTTCTATTTTTATTCGTTCAGGTTGTTCTCCTGGAAGTTTAAACTCTACACTCTTTGCTGAACTAATTTCAATACCTGCAATGGCATTGATACAAATAAAAGAATAACTATTTTCAGAAGCATGATGATCTGTACTCTCTAATAAGATGGTATCCCTAAATCGATCCCTCAAGCGGAGATAAATTCCAACAGGTGTAAAAATATCTCCCAACATTCTCTTTCCAACTGTTTCTATGATAATTTTCTTCATGTTCGTATTGCGCTTAATATAATTAATAAAAAAACCCCGAAATTTTCGGGGCTTTGAATATATTCAATCAGTATTGGCTACGCCATTACAGTCCCCGTTTGGAATCTGAATGCCACCACCAATATTTGTTATTCATCATCATTGTCTTACAAAGATGTGGGATTGAAAGCAGATTTCAAAAAAAATTAACAGTATTTACAACTTTTAGGACTAAAAAATCACATTAAATATGCCGAATTCAATATTTGATTCCGAAATTTGAAAAAAATAATCAAAATGAAACTACTGCTTGGACTTTTTTTAACTTTTGCGCTTTCTACCACGTCTGTTTTTGCTGCAGAAAATAACCCAGACGCCATCCTTGGATTTTGGAAAACTGGAGAAGGCAATGCAGTTGTACAAATTTACAAGCAAGAGGATAAATATTTTGGGAAAATTGTTTGGCTAAAGGAACCCAATGATCCTGCAACTGGAAAACCAAAAGTAGATGTAAAAAATGAAGACCCTAAATTAAAAGGTCGTGCCATTATGGGAATGATTAATCTGCGAGACTTTAAGTTTGCAAAAGCCAATCTTTGGGATGATGGAAAAATTTACGACCCTAAAAGCGGAGAAGATTATAGTTCAAAAATAACCTTCATAGATGCTAATACCATCGAAGTTAGAGGTTATGTAGGCATATCTATGTTTGGAAGAACAGATACCTGGAAGCGCCAACAAGTAAAATAAATTACAAGCTAACTAAGTTCAAACTTACATTAAAGAAGAATGCATTGCCTAGAGTTGATGTAACAACTTGATTAGTTTTACGTCCGTTATATTCATCAACCACATTAAATCTTCCATTTACTCTTAACCCTGTTTGAATACTCAACCACCAAAAACCAAACAGACTCCTTTCGTAGGTAAACTTGGTTTTTATTTCCCCTCTTTGTAAAAAAGTAGTTCTTAAATTACCATTGTTTAACGCATATTGATTTCCTTCTAATTCATACCCAGCAAAAAGCATTGATTTCTTGTTGATATTCCTTCTAACAGCAACTTTAGCAGGAAAAACTGATTCAATCCCCCATTGCTCATTGAATGTTTGGTTATACAATAGAACTGGAATTATTATGGGACGGCCCAATCGATAAGTTCTTGAAACCCCCAAACCCCACATCAAATTCTCTGTAGGTTTAAAGCCATAAATAGCAGATGCACTATAAGTCATTGCGTCACTTGAAATAGAACCACCAGATTGACTTTGCCAATTGGCATCTGCGATCACTTGAAACAACAAAAACTTTTTCTCATTCAATGGCTTGAAAACAGTAGCGGATAGTCCTGCACTATGTAACCCATTGTTATTTAAAGATTGATATAATGGATAAGGAAATGTATAGCTAGCTCCATCATAATTTGTTTGCCAATAATTGGCTGCTAAATTAACAATGAGATTGTTTTTAGAAACGATTGGAGTGAACAAACCCAACCTCAATCCTTGAGCATTATTGAACCGTAAAGTTTCATTTCGCGTAGTAGGGCTTGCCTTAAAATCATGTGCCCCCTGGTATTCATAACCTACGGAAATAAATCGATTAGGTGTTTGGTTCAATACTTTTTGGGTGCAATACCTTTTAACAGGTTTTTCATCAACATCAGAAAAACTGAAAGTATTTGAAATTACTGCTGATGAATCTGTTTGGGCAAATGATAATTTAGCAACAACAAAAAATCCCAATAAAATAATGAATCGAATCTGCATAAATAGAATTATGTCACAAAAAAACAAAAATTCATCAATAATTCCATTTTCGGTTTACAACCTATGTCTATAAAACCCCTTTTGTAGAAGGTAAATAGTTGGAAAATGGATCACGCTTTACGGCCATCCTTATTGCTTTGGCAAATGCTTTAAAAATAGCTTCTATTTTATGGTGTTCATTATCCCCTTTACATTCTATATTCAAATTGCATTTAGCCCCATCACTGAATGACTTGAAAAAATGGAAAAACATTTCAGTAGGCATTTCTCCAACTTTCTCTCTGTTGAATTCGGCATTCCAAACAATCCAGTTTCTTCCACCGAAATCAATCAATACTTTGGCTTCAGATTCATCCATAGGCAAAGCAAACCCATAACGTTCCATACCTCGCTTGTCTGCTAAGGCAAGCGCGAAGGCTTCGCCTAATGCAATACCAGTATCTTCAATGGTATGATGTTCATCTATATGAAGGTCTCCGATGGTTTGAATGGAAAGATCCATTTTACCATGTCGGGCAATTTGCTCTAACATATGATCAAAAAAACCTAACCCCGTGTGAATATGTGATTTACCTGAACCGTCTATATTTAAATTGATACTGATCTTGGTTTCATTGGTGTTGCGCTCATGTTTTACTTGCCTTAGTCCTAATCGAAGAAAAGAATAAATAGCTTTCCAATCATTGGTTTCTAATGCAATCGTAGAATCATAACTAGCTACCTGTTCATTGGTAAGTTCATGCAAACCCGATTTGAAATAAATGGCTTTGCAGCCTAGATTTTTTGCCAATGCTATATCACTCCATCGATCTCCAATAACAAATGAATTTGCTACATCAAATGATTCATTATTCATTAAATGCGTTAACAAAGCAGTTCCTGGTTTTCTAGTGGGCAAGTTTTCAGCAGCAAAACTTTTGTCGATAACCATTTCATCAAAAACAAATCCCTCCCCTTCTAAAGTTCTGATCATCAAATCATGAAAGGGTTGAAATTGTTCGGTTGGGTAACTATTAGTACCCAATCCATCCTGATTGGTTACCATCACTTTATAATAATCGAAATCAGCAGCAATTTGAGACAATGCAGAAATTGCGCCATTCACAAAACTTGTTTTTTCAATGCTATCAACCTGAAAATCAGAAGGTGGTTCTTGCAACACCACACCATCTCTATCTATGAATAATATTCTGCGCATTATTTAATTTTTGCCCTAACAGCTTTTACTTCAGCTACTGTAACTGCAGAAGATTTATTTCCAAATGAACTTCTTATATAAGTTAGTACATCTGCAATTTGCTGATCCTTTAAAAAAGCATGGGAAGCCATCGGATTCTCATATGAATCACCATTTATTTCCAGAGGAACATTCATACCATTTAAAACAATTCCTATTAAACGCTGCTTGCTTCCGTTTACATAATCTGTTTTAATTAATGGAGGATTCATTCTTGGAACACCACCACCATCTGCCTGATGACAGGTAAGGCAATAACGCTCATATACAACTTTACCATTTGCTTTACTAGAAGTGGATCCAGTTTGAGAATTCAATAAAAAACCTAACCCACCAATTAATAAAAAGCATATAAAAACTTGCTTCATCAATAATTATTTTTTGTTGTAACTAATTTTCCAAACATAGCCTTTATTATCATCAGATACATATAAACTACCATCCGCTCCCTGCGCTAATCCGCATGGGCGATGTTTAGCTGCGCTTAAATTCACTACTGATTCCATGCCAGAAAATCCGTTTGCAAATACCTCCCATTTACCAGTTGGCTTGCCGTTTTTCATTGGCACAAATACCACATAAAATCCCTCTTGTGGTTCTGGAGATCTATTCCAACTTCCATGGAAAGCGACAAATGCACCATTCTTGTATTTTGCAGGAAATTGGTTTCCTGAATAAATCAATAATGCATTAGGAGCAAGATGTCCAGGGAATCCAACCAACGGACTGATTGCATTATCTGCACCGGTTTTAACTCTATTTCCTCCATATTCAGGATTCAATATTTTTTTATTTTGTAAATGATCCCAATGCGCATAAGGCCAGCCACAATCATCCCCTTTTTTTACCATGTACATGGTTTCTGAAGGCAATTCTGCACCTGATTTTTGATCGTAATACTCAGGGTAAGCTTGAAACAAATCATCTCTTCCATGAACAGTGATAAATAATTCATTCACTTCATTATTCCAATCCAATCCCACACAATTTCTAATACCAGTGGCATATCTAACGCCTTCTGCATAAGACTGGTTGAGTTTATCTGCTTTGAATTGCCATATACCACCAGCACTATCTAATATGGGACAAGGAGTTCTCCCTTTTGATTTTCTCTGGCGATCTTGTTCCTGACAAACATTACTAGGTGCTCCAATATTTACATAAATATTCCCTGCATTGTCCAATGCTATCGATTTTGAATTGTGCTGGCGTTTATCCCATAAACCAGTTACAATTTTTTGAACTGAGGTAGTATCTATTCCCAGTTTACTATTGTTTAATGGATATCTAAAAACACCACTATTATTAGAAGCATATAAATAGCCATTCTTAATAGCAATACCAGTTCCCACATAATTACCAAAACTTAAGGTATCGTCCATTATACCGTCTTTATTAGTATCACGTAAACGTACGATTCCACACCCTTTATTAAGGCGTTCCAATTTCATGTATAGATCTCCATTACTATTCAATGCAATATGTCTAACCCTGCCAAAATTGGCGGCTACAGTGGTAGTGGAAAACCCATCAGGCGTTTTAATAGTAACATCTGATTGCTGAGCCATACATGACATCAGGGACAAAGAAAATCCGAGAAAAACTGCTGTAAATTTCATTTGAATGTTTTAATGGTCGTAAAATTAAGGATTCATCTGATACCAATCTTGCATTGCATCAACTAAAAAAGTATTCTCCTGTTCTGTTCCAATGGTTATACGTAAACAGTCGGAACAAAGTTGCACATTGCTCCTATCTCTCAGCACAATACCCTTGGTGAGTAAAAAGTCATACACTTTTTTGGCTTCTTTGATTTTAACCAGAATAAAGTTTGCATCTGAAGGATAGACTTTTTCTACTGTTGGCATAGATAAAAACACATCAGCAAGTGCAATACGCATGTCAACTAATAGTTTTATCATATCATTTACTTGCCCGATTTCTTCTAAAGCTTTTAACACCAATTCTTGAGTTGCTTGATTGATATTATATGGGGGCTTCACTTTATTCATAATTTCAATGATAGAAAGTGAAGCAAATGCCATCCCCAATCTTAATCCAGCCAAACCCCAGGCTTTGCTAAATGTCTGCATTACTACCAAATTGGGATAATCTGCCAATTCCTGCACAAACGACTTTTGTTGCGCAAAATTAATATATGCTTCATCTATTACCACAATGCCATTGAAATTGTTTAGCACCGTTTCGATATCAATTCTATCGATCGAATTACCAGTGGGATTATTGGGAGAACAGATCCAGATAATTTTCGTGTTGACGTCTATTTGATCTTCTAAATGGATTAAGTCTAGTTGAAAATTATCCAACAATGGAACTTTCTTCAAAGCAATATTATTGATATTGGCACTTACCTCATACATCCCATATGTAGGCGGGCATATGATCACATTGTCTTTTCCTGGCTCACAAAAACTGCGAAACAAAATATCAATACATTCATCACTGCCATTCCCTAAAAAAATATGTTCGGCTCCAATTCCTTTAATAAAAGATAATTTTTCTTTAATAGCTACTTGGTGTGGATCGGGATATCGATTATACCATTTTTTTAATGGCGAACCCAAACTATTCTCATTGGCGTCTAAGAATACTTTTGCCTCTCCGCTAAATTCATCCCTTGCAGATGAATAAGGCACCAATGCTGCAATATTTGGCCTAACTAATTTATTAATATCAAAACTCATATTTCTTAATTAACTTTCTTCTTTCATATTTCTTCTTTCCTAATTCTAATAGCGTTAGCATGCGCCTCCAATCCCTCAGCTTCAGCCATTAATTCAACAGCTTGTGCAATAGTGGATAATCCTTTTTTGGTAAGCTGTTGAAAAGTAATCTTCTTCACAAAGCTATCTACACTTACACCACTATAAGCCCTTGCATAACCATTGGTAGGCAAGGTATGATTGGTACCGCTGGCATAATCTCCAACCGACTCAGGAGAATAATTTCCTAAAAATACAGAACCAGCATTTACAATTCGTTCAGCAATACCGGATTCATTTTCACAAGCAATAATTAAATGTTCAGCTGCATATTCATTCACTAAATCAATGGCTTCATCCATTTGATCAAGAACAATTGCTTTACTATTTGCCAATGCTTTAAGGGCAATCTCCTTTCTCGGTAATGCTTGAACCTGTTTGTCTAATTCAATATTTACTTTTTCTACCAAAGCATTGGAATTGCTTACTAATAAAACTTGACTATCCGACCCATGCTCAGCCTGACTTAATAGATCAGCAGCTACAAATGCAGGATTAGCCGAATCATCAGCTAATACACAAACTTCAGATGGCCCTGCAGGCATGTCGATTGCTATTCCTTCTTGTTGAATCAATTGTTTGGCTGCAGTAACATATTGATTGCCTGGCCCAAAAATTTTATCCATTTTAGGAATTGACTGGGTTCCATATGCCATTGCTGCAATTGCTTGAACACCACCAATTTTATATATTTTCTTGATCCCAACTAGTTGAGCTGTATATAAAATCGCAGGATGCAATTGTCCATTTTTATTTGGAGGAGAACAAAGAATAATTTCTTTACAACCCGCGATAGAAGCAGGTATGCCCAGCATTAAAATGGTAGAAAACAAAGGAGCCGTTCCTCCGGGAATATACAAACCCACTTTTTCGATTCCTACGGATTTGCGCCAGCAACTAATCCCTGGCATAGTTTCTATTATTTCTACATCAGTAATTTGTTTCTCATGAAAGCAATGAATATTTTTAGCGGCCAATTGTATTGCTGCTTTTAGTTCATCTGTCACTTGATTGATAGCATTAACTATTTCTTCAATAGTAACTAAATTATTCTCCAGCTCAACGCCATCAAATTGTTTAGTAAATTTTGCAACTGCAATATCTCCATGAGCTTTCACTTCATTTAATACAATATTTACCTGATCTTTCAAGGAACTATTGTCTATTGCAGGTCGTTTAAGTAATGATGCCCAATCTTGTTTTGAAATATTATTATAAACTCTCATCGTTTTGATTTATATGATCATCTTTTCAATTGGAATTACTAAAATACCCTGAGCCCCTGCAGCTTTTAACTGTTCAATGATATTCCAAAAATCATTTTCATCTAAAACACTATGAACACTACTCCATCCTTCTTCTGCCAAAGGCAATACTGTCGGGCTTTTCATTCCTGGCAATAGTCCTATAATTTCCTTTAATTTATTATTGGGCGCATTGAGTAAAATATATTTATTGTTCTTTGCTTTTTTTACTGATTGAATTCGAAACAACAAACGCTCTAATAGAATTGTTTTATCGGCATCTATTTCATTGTTCTTGATCAACACTGCTTGTGATTGCAAAATCACTTCAGCTTCTTTAAGCCCATTCATAAATAATGTTGATCCACTACTTACCAGATCGCAAATAGCATCTGCCAATCCAATACCTGGAGCAATTTCCACGCTTCCACTGATTTCATGAATTTCAGCTTGTACATTTTTTGATTTTAAAAAATCAGCTACAATAACAGGATAACTGGTGGCTATTTTTTTACCGTCTAAAAATTGCACCCCTGTATACTGCTCATTTCGTTGAACAGCAATACTCAATCGACATTTCCCAAAACCTAATTTTTCGGTAATGGCTACTTTTTTCTTTTTTTCAAAAACCACATTTTCTCCTACAAAGCCAATATCTGCTACTCCATCTTCTACATATTGAGGAATATCGTCGTCGCGAAGAAAAAACACTTCGATCGGAAAATTATTGGCTTCCGCTTTTAGTTTGTTTACACCATTACTGATATCAATGCCACATTCCTTCAACAATTTGATAGAATCATCATGTAAACGGCCAGATTTTTGAATAGCTAGCTTTAATTTGGTGTTTGTTGTTGTATTGCTCATAGTCTTAAAATAAAAAAGCCTACCTATTGGTAAGCTCACTGATTTGTATAATGTTCATACACACCAACGCCTACCCGATGGGCAAGAAATGATGATGAATATGAGTGTTTTTATTCATTTACAGTGCGAAGCTACAATCAAACCCCAAAATGAGCAAATTATTTTCACCCGTTTGTCATTTCAACCTTAGTTTTTTTTGATTAATGCTTACTTTAGAGCTTCTAACGATTTGCAATGAGAAGAATCTATTATACACTTATTGGCTTATTAGTGATGCTTTCTCCAAGAGCCGCTCAGGCCCAACAGTATAAAAAAATGGTTTGGTCGGATGAATTCAACTACAAAGGGTTACCTAACCCTCAAAAATGGAGCTACGATACAGGAGGCCATGGCTGGGGTAATAATGAGTTACAATATTATACTGCCAAACAATCAAAGAATGCAAGAGTAGAAAATGGAGTTTTAATAATTGAAGCCTTCAAAGAATCCATTGGTCAAAATAAATACAGTTCAGCCAGATTAGTAACCAAAGGAAAAGGGCAATGGTCATTTGGAAGAATTGATGTTCGCGCCAAAATTCCTACTGGCTTAGGTACTTGGCCGGCTATTTGGATGCTAGGCAGTTCTACTCCACTCAAATGGCCTGATGACGGAGAAATTGATATTATGGAACACGTTGGATACGACCAAGGAAATATTCATGCTTCAGTTCATACAAAAAAATACAACCATATACAGCGTACCCAAAAAACGGATTCAATTTTAGTAAAAGATTGCAGTAAAAGTTTTCACATTTATTCAGTTGAATGGAATGCCAATCATTTAACCATTTTAGTAGACAATCAAGTATATTTCCATTTCAATAATGATCATACAGGCAATGATGCCTGGCCTTTTAATGCACCCATGCATTTATTATTAAATATTGCAGTTGGGGGCTTTTGGGGAGGATTAAAAGGGATCGATGATTCCATTTTTCCGAAAAGAATGGAAATAGATTATGTAAGAGTATATCAATAATTTTTATTCATAAATCAACCAAACATGCAAAAATTCAAATTTATTTTACCCTTGATGGTTGTCTTGCTTACTGTAGCAACAATCAACGCGCAAGACGCGGTATCTTATATGACACCGCCTAAAGACATTGCAGACTTACTATTAGCTAAACCTACACCGGGAGTAAGTGTAGACGGCAAAGCAGACTGGATGTTATTAAGTGAAAGAAATTCTTACCCAACTGTGGAAGAATTAGGTCAGCCTGAATTTAAGGTTGCAGGATTAAGATTAAATCCCAATAATTTTTCTCCTAGTCGTCAGAACTTTGTAAACAATTTTTTATTGAAGCGAATTAAAGAAGGAAAGGAATATAAAATTGCTGGGTTGCCTGCGAATTTATTAGCTGGCAACGTTAGCTGGAGTCCTTCAGAAACAAAAATCGCTTTCACTAATACTACCAATAACCAAGTTGATCTATATATAATTGATGTGGCTACACAAAAAGCAACCAGAATTAGCAAGAAGCCAGTGAATACTGTTTTAGGCAACCCTTATACCTGGGTGGATGATAATACCATTTTATACAAAGCCGCTGTTAGTATTGGGGCAAATGCGCCCAAAAAACCAATTACACCAAAGGGTCCTACTGTTCAACAAAATTTAGGCAAAGCAGCTCCTAGCCCAACGTTTCAGGACTTAATAAAAAGTCCTTACGATGAAGCGATTTTTGAGTTCTATGCAACGGCTCAATTGATTCAAAATAAAAATGGAGTTGAATCCAATATTGGCAAACCATGTATTTTAAGCAGCTTTAGCTTATCTCCGGATAAGAAATATATGATGCAAAGACAAATACAAAAGCCATTCTCTTATTTAGTAACTGCAAATGGTTTTCCATCGATTGTAAGCATTACCGATTTAAGTGGAAAAACGTTGAAAGTATTAGCAGAACTTCCATCTTCTGAGGGAACGCCTTCTGGATATGACAATACACAAAATGTACCTAGAGCTTTCGATTGGAGAGATGACGAAGCAGCAACTGTTACTTGGGCTATGCCTTTAGACAGTGGATTGATAAAGAAACAAGTAGAATTCCACGATGCGGTTTATGCTTTAAGTGCTCCATTTACTGGAACAGCAAAAGAATTATTTAAAACTAAAATGCGTTATCAAGGAACCAATTGGGGAAATGCTTCATTAGCATTGGTACAGGAAGTTTCCAGAGCTAAGCAAACAGGTAAAATTAGCAGGTACAACAGCACAACAGGAGCATTAGAATTATTATACGAGCGCAATCAAACTGATGCTTATAATAATCCAGGAACACCAGTAACTGCAAAAAATAACTTTGGAAGAAATGTGATAGTTACTGTAGACAATGGCAGTAAAATGCTCATGAATAATACAACTGGTTCATCTCCAAAAGGAGATCTCCCTTTCTTGGCTAAGTTTGATTTAAGTACCAAACAAAATGAAATTATCTGGAGAGCATCAGAAGGTAGCTTTGAATCAATTGTAGAAGTATTGGATGCCAATAAATTGACTTTAATTAGCAGAAAGGAATCTCAAAAAGATGTGCCTAATTATTTTATTAAAGATTTAATGCTTCGCATCGCTGATAGACCAATCACCAATTTTACTAACCCTTATCCAGCTTTGGAAGGCGTTACCAAAGAAAAAGTAAAATACAAAAGAGCAGACGGGGTTGACTTAACTGGAGATTTGTATTTGCCAAAAGGTTATAACAAAGAGAAAGACGGTCCATTGCCATTGATTATGTGGGCCTACCCTCGTGAATTTAATTCTGCTGCAGATGCGGCGCAAGTTCGCGGAAGCAAAGACAGATTTACAACTTTGAGTTGGGGAACACCAATTTACTATGTTACTCAAGGTTATGCAGTTTTAGAAAATGCCGAAATGCCTATTGTTGCTGCCAGTGCCGACAAAAAACCAAATGACGATTTTGTTGCTCAATTAAAATTGAATGCAGAAGCTGCTATTAATTATTTAAGCAATATGGGTGTAGCGGACAAAAAAAGAGTTGCAGTTGGAGGACATAGTTATGGAGCATTTATGACAGCCAATTTATTAGCGCATACCAATTTATTTAAGGCAGGAATTGCACGCAGTGGAGCTTATAACAGAACACTTACTCCATTCGGATTTCAAAATGAAGACAGAACTTACTGGCAAGCTCCACAGTTGTATTATGAAATGAGTCCGTTTAGTTATGCTGATAAAATCAAAACACCGATTTTATTGATTCATGGAGAAATGGATGATAACACCGGAACTTTCCCTATTAACTCAGAGCGATTATTCGCAGCCATTAAAGGAAATGGAGGAACAGTGCGCTTTGTATATCTTCCTTATGAAGCACATGGATACAGAGGTAAAGAAAATTTACTTCATCTATTATGGGAGCAATTTCAGTGGGTGGAGAAGTATGTAAAGAATGTAAAATAAAGTTTAATTTTTTATTTAAATAAGCAACAAAAACGCATCAACAAAGCGCAACTACATCCGAATCGCTGAATTTTCTATCGAAAATTCAAAGCTCGCAATTCGTCTAAAGGTTGCTTATTTGTTGATGCGTTTTATATTTAATTCAACCCACACAATTCGTCTAAAGGCAGCCTTATCTAGTCAGATATTTCAATTAATAATTCAAGCACAATTCGGATTCCGATGCAGTTGCGTTTTGTTGATGCGTTTTTTATTGTTTTTTGAACCTTTTATTAATTATCCTCTTCTCCCTCTTCCTCCACCACCTGCAGGTCTTGAAGCAGGCATTCTATTGGATGGAGTAACTTTTCGATTGTTTTGATAATTATTAAAATTTCTGTCACGTGTATTACTCCTATCTCTGGCTTTAGATTCTCGGTCTAAATCTTTCATCCGATTATTATCAGTTGAAGGTTTCCATTGATTGGTTTTATTATCACGCTGATTCCAATTATTGGTTTTATTATCTTTTTGAAATACGTTTCCGTCTCTATCAGAAAAAACATTATTCGGTCTGCTATTATTACTAGTAGGTTTGTTATTAGGTCTATTATTATTCCCAATGTTATTATTGGAAATTTTACTGTTGTTATTTCCTATAGAAGTACGATCTATATTTCTGGTACTAACACCTCCTCTTTTATTATTGTAAATATTTCCATTACCAGTGTTAATATTTATATTCCCATTATTTACAAAAGTGTTGCCACCTCCAGGTCTTCTGTTACCATAGTATCCACCTCCATAATAAGGTGGGCGATAAGGAGGACGATACATGGGAGGTCCAAACCAGCCACCACCATATCCATAACCACCACCAAATCCAATTCCAACATGCATAAATCCTACATTAAATCCAATACCCATACTCCATCCAGTCCATGGATTGTATCCAAATCCAAAACCCCAAGTAATTGGTCTAGGATAATATACTGAACCATACCAAGGATTATAATAGAAACCAGTTCCGTAAACTATGGTAGGTCCATAAACATATCCACCCATGTACCCAGAAGTATATCCAACATAAACTACTTCAGGGGTATGATCATATACATAAACATATTTAGTGTTATAAGCAGGGCTACTTGCAGGAATATTCTCAACATCTTTAGGACGGTCATTGGCAACTTCCCAGGGTCCATTGCTATTATTGGATGTAAACCAAATACCATTATCTAAAGCGAAATATTTTCCTGACTGTTCTTGCATGACAGTTACATTACTATTTTCTGCTACTTTCAATGTTGTTCCTTGTATAGCTGAAAACTTTGGAGCTCCATCATATTCCACTTTTACTGAAGCAGTTTTGCGATCAACTTTAGCAGTTTGTGGAATTTCTGCATCAATTTTTGCTTCCTCTGCAGCGTCTGTACCAGCTACATTAGCAAGCACACCATCTTTCTCAGATCCTTCTGGAATTTTAGCAAAATCTGCAGGCAACTTATCAGCGGCGATATAGTTCCAAGGACCATTTAAATTGTTTGAATTATACCATCTTCCTGCTAATAAAACATAGGTCTTTTGGGTATTGATATCTTTAAAAATTTCATTGGATGAATTCCCTACATATAGCAAAGAAGTACCCTGAATGTTTTTATAATCTGCAGCACCTTTTGATTGAAGCAGCTCAGTAGGTTCAGTAGCAACTATAATAGCAGTAGCTAAAGGCTCTGCAGTTATGGCCTTTCCGCCGTTAGCTTCTGTCTCTTGCTTTTTAATTTGATCATTTACTGATTGTAACTTTTTACTTAAACTAGTATTTGGTTTCCACCCCTCTGTTACAGAAGAAGATTTGTACCAAATACCCCCTAAGTAGAGGTTCCATTGATTGCCTTCTTTGAAAATCAAGTTTGGGCTATTAACTACTCTATCTGCATCAAGATCTTTGTCTTTTTGAATTTTAGGTTCACCGTCTAAAATCACCAATGTAGTTGGCTTTTCGGTATAGATGATTTTTGGAGGATCATTCTTAAATTGATCATTGGCTGCACTATTATTGTCTTTCTTGATAGAAGCTACCATATCATCAATAGAGAATTGCAAGTTCCATGTTGGCACTTCTTTTTCAATAGCAGCAGCTACTTTATCAATTTTATCTTTATCCGTATCTCCAGAAAATTTAGCGTTGGTAATGGTCAAGGTTTCTAATACAGCCATGCGCGAATTCTTATCTGTAGTGAAAGTTCCAGAATAAAAGATTGCGCCAAAAACGGGCTCTGCACTTGGTGTTTTCTTTATCGAAATAGCCGACCTGCCAGTGATTTTATTTCCATTTAATGACTCAGGCTGAGGTTGATAAATGGTCAATGCAGTGCCATCAGCTAATTTCATTTCTTTGGGCCAAGTATTTTGGGCCATCAATGAAAATGTAGCAATGAACATTGACATCAAAAGAACTAAAAATTGTTTCATAATGATAAATTAGATTACAAATATAATAATGTAAGAGAGTTATGAAAAATTAGACTGTAATGTTTGTATAAAGTAAAAAGCAAAAGTCGATATTAGTAATCCTTTAACTTTTCAATCTGTAATTCTTTCCAGGGGGTTGAACCATCTTCTTTTCTATTGAAAACATATTCCGATGAAGAAGCTATGACAATTTCTGCAGTAGTATAAACTTTACAACCATCCATTAAATGCCCCCCAATCGTTTTACCTGTAGAATCAGCAATTCCAATATGTAAATGGGATCCTTCTGTGGAAAGAGTACCCACCAAACTAATAATTTCAAAATGACCAACTCCCTTAGTTGCGTCGGGTTGATTGGCAAATCGAATAGAATAGTCCGTTAAACTGCCAACACAAGTAATGATCCACCCTGATTTAATATCATGTGCATTTACAACCGAATCCAAAGATTGCTTTAAATCGGCTCCAGGTTTTAATCGAAAAGCTATATGGTTGGTCATATTTTTTGATTTGCATGAGATAAGAAAAAAAACTCCAATTATTAATACCCATTTTTGCATATAAAGTTTGAATTGACTGATAAAGTTACTATTCTAACATAACTAAAGCCATAATTTCAAAACTAATGCCGAAAAATGCATTTTCTGAATTCTTATTTGTACATTAACTCATTAATTATTGCCAATGAAGTTCTGGAAAATAAAAACAGTCTTATTCATCAACTATTTTGTGTTTGCCATTTTATTAAATAGCGTGGGCACAGTGATATTGCAAGTACAAAATAATTATGGTATCAGCCAAGGGGAAGCCTCCATTTTAGAGGGGTTTAAAGACCTTAGTATTGCACTGGTTTCATTTTTGGTTTCAGCATATATTGTAAGGGTTGGATATAAAAATGCCATGCTTTTTGCTTTAGGCTTTGTAGCGGCTATCTGTTTAATTATGCCAAGTACCGATAGTTTTATGGCTACTAAATTATTATTCGCAGCTGTTGGAAGTAGTTTTGCATTAATCAAAATGTCGGTATACAGTATTATCGGTTTAGTAACCAAATCAGAAAAAGAGCATATCAGCTTGATGAGTTTTTTAGAATCATTTTTCATGATTGGCATTTTAACCGGGTATTTTATTTTTAGTTATTTTGTTGACAATAAAAACCCACAATCAACAGAATGGCTTAAAGTCTATTATTTGGTGGGAACATTGGCCGCTCTGGCATTTGTTTTATTAATTACCACACCACTAGATGAATCCGCAGTTCAGCAACCTGAGGGAGGTTCTTTATTAAATGATTTCAAACAAATGTTTAAACTATTGGCCAGCCCATTGGTGTTGATCTTTATTTCTTGTGCTTTTTTTTATGTGTTGATAGAACAAAGCATTATGAGCTGGTTGCCTACATTCAATAATCAGGTTTTATTATTGCCGCTTGCACTTAGTATTCAGATGGCCAGTATATTGGCAGGATCAACTGCTTTAGGAAGATTTTTAGCAGGACTTTTATTAAAACGTTTTAATTGGTTAATAGTTTTGAGTATTTGTTTAATAGCGTCCGCAGGTCTGGTGGTATTGGCAATTCCATTGGCTAAAAACGTAGGAGGAGCAGCTGTTACAGGATGGGGCGACGCACCAATTGCTGCATTTATTTTTCCAATGATCGGTTTGTTGCTTGCCCCTATTTACCCTGCCGTAAATTCTGTCATCTTAAGTACATTGCCAAAAGCCAAGCACGGAATGATGTCGGGACTGATCATTATTTTTTCTGCACTTGGCGGCACAACAGGATCGATTATCACCGGAAATATTTTTGAAAAATATGGCGGCCAAAACGCTTTTTATTTTTCACTGATTCCTATGACTATTTTAATAATCTGCTTATTCTTTTTTAGAAAGTTACAATTGAAACAACCCTTAACATAATTATGAATTAAGAAATAAGAATTATGAAATAAAGAAAACCTATAACTAATAATTTTTCATGATTTATCTTTCTTAATTCTTCTTTCATCTTTCTTAATTCTTCTTTCATCTTTCTTAATTCTTTAGTATGCACATCGAATCCCTCTCCCCTCTTTATGAAGACGTACAGCAAAGTGGAATATTTGCTGACTCCAAATTTTTTGTTGATTGCATACCCAAATCATCGGCAGAAACAATTTTGATGTTGTATGAATTAGAAAGAGAAGAGAATGAATTTAGTTTAATCCATTTTATTGAAACACATTTTACCTATCCTTCGGAGAGTAAAAGCATTTATAGTTCTGACAATAAACCAATCACAGAACATTTAAATGATTTATGGAATGAATTAACCCGTCAACCAGATACTGCATCGGGCACTTTAATTCCATTGCCATTTCCTTATATTGTTCCTGGAGGAAGGTTTCGGGAAATTTATTATTGGGATAGTTATTTTACCATGTTGGGTTTAAAAGAAAGCGGAAGAATTGATTTGATCGAAAATATGGTGAATAATTTCGCCTATTTAATTAATCAATTTGGCTTTATTCCAAATGGCAATAGAACTTATTATTTAAGCAGGTCTCAACCACCTTTTTTCGCCTTAATGGTTTCTGTATTGATGGACACAAAGGGACCTCATATTTTGCAAGACTATTTGGTACCACTAGAAAAGGAATATCAATTCTGGATGGATGGAGTAGAAAAACTAGGTCCACAGAATCTAACACATCGAAGGGTTGTTAGACTTTCGAATGGAATGATTTTGAACAGATATTGGGACGATAAAGATACTCCCCGACCAGAAGCATTTATTGAAGACAAACATATAGCAAGCCTTTCCAATAGACCAGCTGAAGAAGTTTATCGAGATATTAGAGCTGCAGCAGAATCGGGCTGGGATTTCAGCAGCAGATGGTTTGCCGATGGAATCAATATGCATAGTATCGAAACAACTAAAATTCTTCCAATCGATTTAAACTGTTTGATGTTTTTTATGGAAGTGATGATTTCTTCAGCCTATTTTAATCAAAATGATCAGGCAAAAGGAAAATCCTATTTAATAAAATCTGAAGATAGAAAAAAATCCATTCAGCATTATTGTTGGAATGAGGAACAACAATTTTTCTTTGATTATCAATTTGAGAAAAGAGCACATACACCACATTATACTTTAGCAGCTGCATTCCCTTTGTTCTTTCACATTTCAACACTTGAACAAAATGCTATAGTAGAGCAAACCATTCAAGAAAAATTGCTTCGTGCAGGAGGATTAATGACAACTACCCAAAATACAGGTCAACAATGGGATGCCCCTAATGGCTGGGCCCCTTTACAATGGATTACTTACAAGGGTTTAGTATCTGTGGATATGAACAACAAAACTGCGGCTAAAATAAAAGATAACTGGCTAGCCCTCAATGAAAAAACATACACTGAAACCGGTAAAATGATGGAGAAATACAATGTTGACGATATTTCCATTTCAGCTGGTGGAGGCGAATATCCCAATCAGGATGGATTTGGATGGACCAATGGAGTTTATTTAGCTATGAAAAACAACTAATTTTTTGAGATTGGAATAGGTTTTAACACCTGTTTTTCCCAATTGGCATATTGTTCTTTTAGTTGATTAAAAATTGTTGGATTTTCAGTTTTAACATTATGATCTTCGTATGGATCTGTTTTTAAATTAAATAGATACTCTTCTTTTTCTGTTTGTAAATATTTCCAATCACCAGAACGAATGGCTTTTTGTTGGTTGCGTTGAAAAACCCTCCAATAAAAAATTCTAGCAATTGGCGTTTTATTTTCTTTCAACAAAGGCAATAAATTTATTCCGTCCATTGGAAAAGCAGGATCCTGAACTCCTCCAGCAGCTGCTAGAAATGTTGCCGTAAAATCCATATGAATGGTTGGCTGATTTGAAATAGTTCCTGCTTTGATTTTTTTAGGCCAAACAACAATTGCAGGTTCTCGGACTCCCCCTTCCCACAAAACAAATTTCTTTTCTTTTAATCCGCCCATATCAGAAAAACGCTCTCCCCCATTATCACTTGTAAACACGATCAAAGTATTTTCTGCTTGTCCGGCAGCTTTAACAGCAGCCACTATTTTCCCAACTCCAGCATCTAAACTTTCAATCATGGCTTTGTAAATTTCTACAGAACCTCCTTGTTTTGCTTCTTTGTCGCCCAATGGATAAACAGCCGCACCTGGTGCTTGCCATGGCCAATGAGGTGCATTGAATTGTACACTTAAGAAATAGGGTTGTTCATGTTTTTGTTGAATGATCTTTACTGCTCTTTCAGCAAACAAATCAGTTGAATAACCCTCTTGCTTTACTTGAGTTTCATTTTCATATAAGTCCAGATTACCACCTGGATCGGTATGGCTAATATAGTCTACCCCACCACCATGGTAGCCAAAAAATGAATCGAAGCCATTGGCTCTGGGGCTGAATTTTGGCGTAAAGCCTAAATGCCATTTCCCAATTAAATGAGTTGAATACCCTGCTTTCTTAATTAGACTTGGCAATGAAGGAGTTTCAGCACTAAGTCCAACCAAGCTATCGCTTGAAGACCATGCTAATGGTTCATATAATCCAACTGTTGTTCTTGCAGGGTACCGGCCAGTCATAAATGCTGTTCTACTCGGTGTGCAAACAGGGGCAGCTGAATAAGCCTGAGTAAGTTTCACACCTTCCTTGGCCATTTGATCAATAAAAGGTGTCTTATTGATTTTACTTCCATAGCAGCCCAAATCGGCATAGCCCATATCATCGACCATAATAAAAATGATATTTGGCTTTTTCTGAGCAAAACAAAATTGACTAAGAAGCAAAAAAGATATGATCAATCTCAAATGCATATTGAGCTATTTAATATTGAAAATAAATAAAAGTTTATTTAATTCCTAACAATGTAACATTGGCCCTACCATTTAAAATACCCTTTGTATCATACCAAAATTCAACAGATTTGATTTTACGCTTACCTCCTATCAGATCTATTACTCTACTCTCTCCACCTTGAGGAATATTATACCGAACATCAATATTTTCAGGCCTGCCACCATCGTCGTATCTAACGATCATACGTTGCATATTTAAGGATGCGTTGGTTACTTTGAATTTTAATCTTCTGAAGTAATCATAAGGCCCAGCTACCATAATTACATCATGGTCTGCTCTAAGGTTTGCTTGTACAGAACCCAGCAAACGCCATGACCCTGGAGCACCTGATCTTGGTTGACTAATTTGCATTTGTTGAGCACTTATATTACAAGTAAAAATTAGAAAACTGAAAAGTGCAAGTAAATTTTTCATTTGAAAATAGTAATTGATTAAAATTTAAAACTTTGAGTACCTGAAATTAAGTATTCTAGCTTTTAATTGCCCATCTAAATTTAGTAGATTTTGCTCTTGGATTGCTATTTATTTCTTCGATGGACGGCCTTATAGGTTCTTCGGAAATTTCATCATAAACTCCTTCTCTAAAATAAGTTTGAAATGATTTTTTAACTCTACGGTCTTCCCCTGAATGAAATGAAAGAATGGCTACCCTGCCGCCAGGTGCTAACACTGAAGGCAATCTTGCTAAAAACTTATCCAATACTTCAAACTCCTTATTTACCTCTATTCTCAAAGCCTGAAAACAACGCTGACAAGATTTTCTGATTTCTTCTTTTCTAGTAGAAGCATTTAGAGTGCACAAAACATCTTCAATTACCTCTTTTAATTGAGCAGTCGTTTCTATAAACTGGCCAGAACTTAATTTTTCGAAAATAGCAGCAGCAATTTTGGCTGCATGAGGCTCATCTGAATTTTCGGTCAATATTTCCATTATCTGTTGCTGGGAACATTTTTTTAAAAATGCAGCAGCTGATTTTCCAGTGGAGGGGTTCAATCTAAGGTCTAATGGTCCGTCTAGTTTTAAAGAAAATCCTCTTTCAGGATTATCGATTTGCATAGAGGAAACGCCTAAATCGGCCAATACAAAATTAAAAGGACCTGATTGATAAAAAATCTGATCGATATCCGAGAAATTCATTTTTTGAAGCACTAATACGTCTTCCCCATATCCTAGATCTTGTAGTCTTTTTCTTGTTTTTGGTAATTCAATAGGGTCAACATCAATCCCATATAATTTACCCCCAGGCATTAACTGTTTTAGCATTTCCAAACTATGTCCACCATATCCAACAGTTACATCTAGGCCAATTTGACCGGGTTGAATCTGTAAGAAATTCATAATTTCTTTTACACATATTGAAATATGCATACCAGCGGGGGTTCTACCTTGTTGTATTACTTTAGCGATGTCTTCGCCATATTTTTGAGGCTGTAGTTCTTTGTATTTTTCTTTAAATCCTTTAGGGTGAGTCCCTTTATATCTTTCGCGCCTAGGAGGCTTTGAATTTAAATCGTCCATAGTATAAAAGTACCTACAAAAAGACGAATAAAATAGAAACCCATTAAACTGTAGAATTTAGTCCATAAAAGGGCTATATTTGCGACCTTGAAAGGCTAGAAAATACAGTAATTATGACCCAAATTGAAGCTACCAACCTTTGTAAAAAAATTCTAAAAGAGTTTGACCCGAATAATGTTGCAAAGGATAATACCATTGCTGACTTAAAAACTTTGCGCAGTCATTTTTTGGCAATTGAAGACCCTATGCTTACAAAAACTGTGCGTTTGGCTTACGAACATTTAGCCAATAACAAATCTTTTGATATTGAAATCGAAGATTTTGAAGCTACAGATGAGCAAAGTACTTTTGAATATTTTGTGGAGTTGTTGGAGAACTATGAGCATCCATTCAACCGCAAGGAATTACAAGAGTTCAAAACTGCATTAGAACAAGCTTAATTAATCAATACCACTACTTTTCCTTTGGTTCTTTTGGTTTCCACTTTAGATTGAGCTTTGGCTATATCGCAAAATGGGAAGATGGAATCTATTGTAGGTATTAATTTACCCAATTCCATATTTGTTTTGATCCATTGCAATTTTTTAATTGTTGATTGTACAATTACCAATGCAGCTTTTTGATTGGAAAATGGATTGATAAAGTATTGACGCAATAATAATCGCTTACTTGGCACAGTAGAAATATAGATTCCTCTTTTAGACAATAGGCTCTTTACTGATTGAAAAGATTGGTTACCAAACACATCAAAATAAATATCAAATGCTGCAGAACTCATTTTCTCAGCATAATTCAAAGTATTATCTGCGCCTAAAGAGCTGCATAATTCGAAATTAGCTGGAGAAGTTAATGTGGTTATTGTAGCACCGAGGGATTTTGCAATTTGAATGGCTATTGTTCCTACCCCTCCAGAAGCGCCATTGATACAGATATGGTATCCTTCTTTTATTTTTCCAATATCCCTTAAAGCCTGCAAGGCTGTTTGAGCAACCAAAGGAATGGAAGCCGCATTAGTTAGATCAATATTTTTCGGCGCATGACATATTTCATTCTTATCAACGGCAACAAAATCGGCAAAAGTTTTACCAACCCAGCCATTCACCATACCAAAAACCACATCTCCTTTTTGAAATTCCGCAATATTTGATTGCTCAACTATACCAGCATAGTCAAAACCTACGCCCATTGGAAATCGAGATCCGGTTAGAGCTTTGTAACGCCCTTTTCTAATAAAAGTATCTTTTGGATTTACCGATGCAGCTACAACCCTGACCAATACTTCTTGATCTTTTATTGAAGGAATTGCTGAATCAATAAAATCAAGCTGGTCGATTTTACCAAAACCTTTGATGATGGCTTTTTTCAATTATTGTTTTTGCTGATTTAACTTATGATAGTAAGTATACGACACCAATAACACTCCTAATACCAATAGTGGAAATATGGTTTCAAAACCCCATCCATCAATTACTGTATGGCTAATTGAAGCAAAAAGAAAATCAAAAACAAAACCAGCATAAGCCCATTCTTTCAACCGTTTTGGAATTGCTGGAATCATTAAAGTCAAAGCCCCTAAAACTTTGAACACTACAAGCGCTACACCAAAATAATCCGGATATCCCAAATGCCTTATTCCTTCCTTAGCCATTTCAGTTTGAGAAGTGAGGGCTGGCATTACTCCCTCAAATAAGAAAATAAGCGTAGTTGATACCCAGAAAATGATTTTGTCTTTTTTCATGATGATGATTTGGAATACAATTTACCTAAATTAATAATTTCAATTGACAAATCGACTAATGTTTTTCAGCATATCTTTTAAATAATGGAGATTTATAATTAATGGAATCAAAAACAAATTCATCTTGTCTATCAATAATGCAATTATTTACAATGGCTCGAAAGAGATGTGCTTTATTAACATCAACCATCAAAAATCGAAACCCTTCATTACCCCATTCATCTGGTCCAAAAGTAAAAACGGCAATTCCTTTTTTAGGATCAATGATATTAATTTGAAGTTTATTGCTATTTCTCCTGTATGGCAATGATCTATCTATGATCAGATTTGTTGATGATTGAAATTGTAAGTGATTTATTCTACTTGGTTCAGGTGATTCACAGCTAAATTTTTCAAATGTTGAACTATCTGTGAATTCAAATAATCTGTGATAACAAAAATCACAAGGCGAATACAAGAAATACTCGTTTTTGTATTGATGGATAGATATCCATTTTCTAGGAAAGGATTTTTTAATTTCTTTATTAAAACTTTTAAACGGTTTTAAAAGCGGTATAGATTCAAAATAACTACTATCGAATTCTCTTAAACTAAAATCAGTCAATTGATTCCGAATAGCCTCTGAAGTATCAATATATATAGCATGATACAAAGCATTTGTACTTTTATCCAATTCCCTTAAAAGGAAAATTGTACCATTAGCAGTTTTGGGAGATTTATTAGTTTTAGATTGATCATTCATTTTTAAGCCACAACTACCAATGGATAGGGTTAAGCTAAACAAAAGTAAAAATGCATAACCAAGCTTTCTGATTTTCATCTTTGTTGGATTTTATATTTGCTCATTTTACCAATGAGCCATTCTTTAAAATTACTCATTCTTTTTGTTTGAGTTATTTTTGCATCATCACAAATTTGCCAAAAAGTTGGATCATTTCTAAAATCATTATACTTGCCATTCATTCGGAAACATTGATTAAAAAATAATAGCCCATCTATACAATCCCTTAAAGACATTTTGTATGGGATAAACTTATTTTCATCAAATGATTCATATTTTAAAGTGATGGCATTAAACTTAATTGGTATCTCGCCAGTACTACCGTTCACTATTTCATAATAAGGTCCATTCTTAACAAGAAACAAAAGCAACTCCTGGCCAATAACATACCGCCCAAATCTAATATCACAAGTCCATTCTTCGAATTTGATCACAGTAATATTCTTACAGGGTGTACCCTTTATTGTTTCTGCAACTTCAAATTGATAAGAATTAGGAGTAATGGATGAGATTTTCCCATCCACAATTAAATTGGAGAACCCAGCTACCTTTTCAATTGGATAAATTCTTTTTTTTGCATACCCCATTAAAGAAAAGGCCAAACAAATGATTAAAAATGGGCTTTTCAAATTGGAATAACGATAAAGCTTGTCTTTTTTCAAGAAGTTAGAAATTATTGTAAATATGATTCAACTATAACGCTAATTCCATATTTATTATATAATTCTTTTTCTCCCCACAAAAAAATATAAGATACCAGTAAGCCCATTCAAAAAAATAAAACAAATAAACCACATAACTTTTTCGCTATTATTAATTCTATTAGACCCTATTACTTCTTTAATTGAAAGAAAAATAAATATAACAGACAGTATTACTCCTAAAATAAGCACAAGTTCTAAATAATCTATATGCAATATCTTTAACATTGACCCAATAAAAGTCAAAATAAGCCCTCCAAAAAAACAAAAATTATAAAAGGTTTCTTTTCTCATTTTATAAAAATTTTTAAAACTAAAATACTCCCCTTCACAAATTGCAAAAGGAAGTATTTTATTCATTCCAAATCAATCCAATAACTAATTAAAAGTATCTCTTAATTCTTCTTTCTTAATTCTTCTTTCTTAATTCTTCTTTCTTAATTCTTCTTTCTTAATTCTTCTTTCTTAATTCTTCTTTCTTAATTCTTCTTTCTTAATTCTTCTTTCTTAATTCCTAATAGCCTAATCCCAAATCTCTTCCTTTCATCACCGCAGGAACACCTTCAGCAATCCATTTCGCAGGCTTATCTCCTTTCAATAAATAATCAAAGAATTGTTGTTCGCGAATTTGAATATCTTTTTTATTTCTTCGTTCCACTAAATTATGGGCTTCGTTATTATAATTCAACATCCATACAGGTTTTCCCAATCTGCGTAAAGCAGTAAACATTTCTATACCCTGGTACCAAGGCACTGCATCATCTGCATCATTGGCCATTACAACCACTGGAGTTTTTACTTTTGGAAATTGAAACAATGGAGAATTGGTGATATACAAATTCGGCTTCTCCCATAAATTGGCTCCAATTCTGCTTTGCGTTTTCTCGTATTGAAATTGTCTATTCAAACCAGTTCCCCAACGAATTCCACCATATGCACTGGTCATATTGGCAACAGGCGCACCTGCCCACGCTGCAGCAAATAAATTGGTGCGAGTAATTAAGTAAGCAATTTGATAGCCGCCCCAACTTTGGCCTTGCAAACCTAATTTAGTACTATCTACAAATCCTTTAGCAACCAAGGCTCTTGTTCCACTTACAATATAATCGTAAGCACCCTGACCTGGATAACCCGTTTTATACCAAATATCTGGAACGAAAACAATATAGCCTCTACTTACAAAGAAAGAAATATTTAAACGAGATGGTGTTGGCGCAGGAGCCTGGTATCCATATAAACCATCGCTGCTTCGCTCATAGAAATAAGCAATCATTGGATACTTCTTCTTAGGATCAAAATCTTCAGGCTTGTATACGATACCTTCTGCTTCTCTTCCGGTATAAGATTTCCATTTAAATAATTCAGCAGTTCCCCAATTGTAATTGGCTTGTTGTGGATTAGGTTGATATAAAGAAAGTCCAGCATCAATCCCTTTGGTACCATTAGTAGCAACAGCATCAGTAGCAGTTAGTATTTTAATATCTGCAGTTCGCTGATAGGTTTCTGAGCTATAACTTAACACCATCGCATCTTTTGCCTTAATTGCATTGGCAATACGAACAGGATAAGTTTGCTTTAATCCTGCGGGCAATTCAAATGAATCACCCATTGTATAATACTTTAAGCCACTACCCTTATCTGTTTCATTAAAAATGGATAATAACATTAGTTGATTTGGCTTGATTACACGCTCTTCTCTATTTAAAACGATATTTCTAAAAGTGTATTTGTTTAGTCGGCCTAATCCCTTTGTAACACAATCTGAAGCAGCAGCTCCAGTTGGATCCAGCTTCCAGATATCAAACTGATCATAAACTAACACATGTGTATCATTTTCCATCCAACCTGCAATACCATAAGGATTTGGATCATCTGGCACATCATTGTCTACATCATAAAATGGCTGCTTCACGTCTTTTGCCAATGCATTGATTTTTTGATCTGCAGAATTGTAAGCAAAGTATTGACGTTTTACATCGTCATACATCATCAAATATTTTCCAGTTGATGATGGAGAAACATTCCCTTTAAAATCTTTAGCGATCAATTTCTTTACCCCGTTTTCTGGATTGATTTCATAGATATCATTGAAACCGTTCCCCATCCATTGTGTGGCAATTCTTTTCCCTTCATCGCTGGCCCCATAAAATACAGTACCATCGCCATCATTGGTTTGGATGATATTCCTAAACGCCAACCCTCCTAATTGAACAACCGTTTTTGAATCAAAGTCGTAACGTGCAACATGCGCTCTTGCTAATTCTTGATTTAAATTGCGTAATTGTACTGGTTGAATATAATCGTCTTTGTGATTCCACACATCTACACTTACTCTATCAAATTCAGGTGTGAGGGTATCTTTCACAGGTAAGATCGGCGCTGTTCCAAAAAACAAACGCTTACCAGTTTTACTAAAAGTGATGGCTTGACCATTATCACTCACCATCCAATTATTCGGAACGCCTTTTGTATTTTTGTCAACAATCATCAAAGCGCTATCTGCTCCTTGAGTATGATAATACAATTTGTAAAATTTCTGTAAAGACTTTGCACTACTATCTCTTTCTGCTACAAAAGCCAATTGCTTTCCTGACTCATCCATACGGTAGCTCTTTGCATCATTAAATCCTGTAAGAATTGTTGCGGAGCTTCCAGATGAAAGGTCTACTCTAACAACGGTTGGTTTTACTTTTGCATCTCCCGTTTTTTTGGAAGTTTCATACAACAATACATTTCCTTTTTTATTGAAAAAATATTCATTGACCAACTTATAAATCTTTTCTTCTCCTGTATTTAAATTTCTTACAATCAAATCAGTTCCTTCTTCAAATGGATCTTCTGCTGCTCTTGGCGCTGGCGGTCCATTTCGGCGTGGAGTTTCCAATACGCTCATTCCTTTTAACTTAACATCATTGGCTTTATTGCGAAGGCTATCCACCACTTTCATTAAACTATCCGCCATATTTACCATCGCATTCACTCTTGCAGCAGAATCCATTGCAGCACGAGGCGCAGGTGGCACAGGCAATGCTTTTTCCAATAGATATGCTACCACATTGGCGTTTTCATCTGCCACTTTAAAACTTTTGATACGCGCTATTTTAGTCAGCTTTCCAGAAGCTAACTCAACAATTGCTAATGAATCTTTGGGCATATCTTCTGGCTTCTTCTTTTTAATTCGGGCATCACGTGTTTCGGCATATAATGGCTTAATTCTACAAACCAGAAATTTACTATTATCGGTGATGGTTGCATTATATCCTCTAGCAATTTCAGCTTTGGCAGTACCATCAGTAGTTTTTACATACAAGACACCATCTCCTTCTTGAGGAGTAACGGTAAATGCAACATATTTTCCATCATTACTGAGTAGTCGCTCTGCAATATTTTGCCATCCATCATACACTGTATGATCTAATGGCTTTTTTTGGGCAAAAAGAGCTGATGTTGTAAATAACAACAAGCTAAATAGCGTAAATATTCTCATGTTCTAGTTAATTTTGTGGATTACGAATATAATTAAACAAAACACATAAAATACTGTTATATCGGTGTAATTGACAAATGGTGAAAAAATGATGATTTCTATGAAAAAAGCCTTGTTTTCTATTGTATTTTTATTCCAATTAGCTATATCTTCTGCTCAGAAAAATGGTGTTATTGCCGGACAAATACTCGATAAATCCTTGCAAAAACCTATAATTGGCGCTTCTATCCAAATTGGCACTCAAACCAGCCTATCTGATAGCTTAGGTAAATTTAGAATCAGCAATATAACTTCGGGCTCTTACACGGTAGTTTTTAAAGCCCTGGGATTTCTACCACAAACAAAATTCAATATTGCCATTACCACTGGTAACGAAAACGTATTAGTTATAGAAATGGAACCAGCTGTAACTCAACTCTCCGATGTTACTGTATCTTCTACAAACAGAAACAAATCGGCAAAAGCAGCCACCCTCGAAACCCCATTAAGTGTTCAAAGACTTACCACAGAAGAAATCAAATCTAATCCTGGAGGCAATTTTGATATTTCAAGAGTGATTCAAGCCCTTCCAGGTGTTGGTGGAACAGCAAGTACTGCTGGCTTTCGTAACGATATAATTATTAGAGGTGGAGCCCCCAACGAAAACGTGTATTATTTAGATGGAATAGAAATTCCTGTGATCAATCACTTTTCTACCCAAGGAAGCGCTGGTGGCCCTGCAGGAATACTCAACGTAAGCTTTATTGAAGAAGTAAAACTAAGTTCATCTGCTTTTGATGCGCGATACGACAATGCGCTCTCATCGGTGTTTGAATTCAAACAGAAAAAAGGCAACAGCAATAAATTACAAGGAAATATCAGATTAAGTGGGACGGAATTTGCCACTACTTTTGACGGACCACTTTCTAAAGATAGAAGAACTACATTTTTGGCTTCTGCACGAAGAAGTTACTTGCAATTATTATTTCAAGCAATTGATTTACCTATACGACCCAATTATTGGGATTTTCAATATAAAATCAGTCACCAGATCAATAAAAAAACATCCATTAGTTTCTTAGGAGTTGCTGCTATTGATGAATTCAGTTTTGCTGCTCCTAAAAAAGCCACTCCAGAAAAATTATATGCCCTCAACAGCAGCCCTGCTATTAATCAATGGAACTATACTGTTGGAGCAAGTATCAAACATTTATTAAATAATGGATTCTGGAATTTAGCTATTAGCAGAAATGAATTTGACAACCAATTAGAGAAATACGAAAACAATCTGGGGCCTGTAAAAGGACTTAGAACATTGTATTTTCAATCAAGAGAAACTGAAAACAAATTGCGTTTTGATGTAAACAAAACTTATGCTGGATGGAAAATCAGCTACGGTGCAGTAGCACAATTGGTATCACAAACCAATACCACTCAACAGATCATTAAAGCAGCAGTAACCGATAATAGTGGCAATGTTATTATTCCTGCAGTAGTAAATAATTTTGCAGGTTCAATTAGCATGGGACGTTTTGGCGCTTTCACACAAATAGGCAAGCGATTCATGGATAATAAACTGGGAATTAGCGGCGGATTAAGGTTCGATCAAAATACATTTACTACAACTGGCATGAATCCTTTAAAAACGTTGTCTCCCCGAATCGCATTGAGCTATGTACTTAGTGATAAATGGACATTGAATGCATCTGTGGGATCTTATTACAAAATACTTCCGTATACAGCACTTGGATTTAAAGACAATGCAGGCAATTACGTAAATAAAGATGGTGACTATACGAAGAGCACACATTATGTTGCAGGTATTGAGTACCTCCCATCCAGCGCAACAAGATTTACTTTTGAAACTTTTTACAAACAATATAATAATGTTCCTGTAAGTGTAAGAAATGGAATTAGCCTATCCAATCAAGGCGCTGATTTTAACGTACTGGGAAATGAAGATATCACTACCAATGGTAAAGGAAGGGCATATGGTTTTGAATTCTTTGCACAACAAAAATTGAGCAAACGCTTTTATGGAGTATTAAGCTATACGTTTTTCTACAGTCAGTATACCAATGCCAATTTAAACTATACAGCAAGTTCATGGGATAACAGACATTTATTATCATTATTAGGAGGTTACAAATTTAATCGAAACTGGGAGTTGGGGTTGAAGTTTCGCTTCCAGGGTGGAGTTCCCTTTACACCATATGATATGCTCGCAAGCAGGACCAATTACTTAACATTAGGAACTGGAATTCTAGATTATACCCAAACCAATAATCAACGATTGAATAATTTCAATAGCAGCGATATCCGTATTGACAAAAAATGGTATTTCAAAAAAGTAACTTTGGACTTTTTCATTGATATACAAAACTGGTACTTAGCAAAAAGCCCTGCGCCGGACACTTATACATTTAAAAGAAATGCTGATAATACTGCATTCTTAACAACCAATGGCCAGCCGATTCAGCAAAATGGAAGTAATGCAATCCCTTTTTTATTGAATAATAATGATGCAAACGTAACTCCCACTTTAGGCTTTATTATAGAGTTTTAATTACGTTTACCCACAACTACCCTAGCCATTTGTAAAACAACAGACAGTAAAATGAGTCCAACACCATAATAAAAACTGGACTCTAGCTGTTCATTTTCATGAAACAAAATAAAAGCTAAAATAATCGCATATACTGGCTCTAAATTCAAACTTAGATTTTGCGTAAATGCAGATACTTTATGCAATGCTTCTAACATCAATTTCATTGCAACAATCGTACATACCCAACTTAATATGAGTAACCAGCCCCAATCGGTTAAACTCGGAAAGATGGACTTTGTAGGGAACAGGTATAAATAAAGAGGCATTAAAATAGTCAACACCAATAAACCACCGCTCAACTCATACAACATGATTACTTGTGGAGCAGCAATGGCAATATTTTTTTTATTGAGCACAGAAAACAAAGCAGCCAATGCTGCAGAAATCACTCCAACTACAATACCTGTTTGGTATCGAGCATCAAAATGAAAGATCAAATAAATACCAGCAAGACTTAATAAGCCCAACAATACTTCTACCCAACGAATTTTCTTAGTAATAATTAAAGGTTCTAGCAATGAGGTAAATATTCCGGTTGCGGAAAAACAGACCAACCCAATTGAAACATTAGAAAGCTTGATGCTTCCGTAAAAACAAACCCAATGCAGTGCTATAATTGCTCCGAAGAAAAACAGTTTGATGATAGTTGCTTTTGGCAGCAAAGTCAATTTTCCTGAAAAAAACAAAAGAACGATCAAACTTATAACAGTAATAAAAATGCGGTACCAAACCAGCAACATCTCGTTAAGGCTAATCAATACACCCAAAATTCCCGTAAAGCCCACTAAGATTACGGCAATATGTAGCTTGATTAACGCAGATTTCATTCAGCTAAACTACTGATTCTTTTTGGGCTGAAGTTTTAGTATTATAAAAATTTCAAACCGAGTATCTGATATTCAACATTCCATAAAATGGCACAAAATCTTAACAGTTTTATATATATTTATCCATATTATCTAATACTAATGGAACCAATCATTCAACTCAAGGGAGTATTTAAAAACTACGGAGAAAAGAAAGTACTTAAAGGCATCGATCTCTCGATTGATGCAGGACAAGTAATAGGTTATATCGGGCCGAATGGAGCTGGCAAAAGCACAACAGTAAAAATACTATGTGGCTTGATTTCAGACTATGATGGGAAAGTAACTGTTGCGGGCATCGATTTAAAAGAAGACCCTGTTGCAGTAAAACGCAAAATTGGTTATGTGCCTGAATTAGCTGAACTATATGATGTACTTACTCCTATTGAATTCTTAGGTTTGATGGCAGAACTATACGATATTCCAAAAACAGTTGCAACGGAAAGAATTCATAAAATGCTTACTGCATTTGGGTTGGAAGCCAATATGAACAATCGAATGGACACATTCAGTAAGGGTATGAAGCAAAAAGTATTGATTACTTCTGGCCTATTACATAATCCTGACATCATTATTTTAGATGAGCCATTGAGTGGTCTGGATGCCAATAGTGTAATCATTGTAAAAGAGTTGATCAGTAAGCTGGCTAAAGATGGCAAAACCATTTTTTATTGCAGTCATATGATGGATGTAGTAGAAAAAGTAAGTGATCGAATTATTTTAATTAATGAAGGACAAGTAATTGCTGATGGGAGCTTTACAGAATTACAAGCAAAAGAAGGCAACGAAAGTCTAGAGAAAATTTTTGCTCATTTAACCGCTACCTCTTCACTAGGTGAAGCTGCAAATGATTTAATGAAAGCATTCGATTAAATTTCCCCTCATGTTTATTAATAATTTTTTTCTCTACTTAATATTATTACCCAAATCTATTTATGAAAAGATGGGGGTAAACACGCATCATTTAAAAGCCATCTTGACAACCAAGTTAATGATGGACGAAAGAAGACCGCCAAGTATTCAACAAAGACATAAAAAAAAGAACGCCAAACCCATTAAATGGGCAACGCTTGGCACCATGTTCTTAAGTGCGTTTTTAGGCTTATTCTTTATCATTTCCTTTTTTATTACCAAAGATGTTATTACACAGTTTTTTTTATTCTTTTCATTTTTTATTTTCCTATTAGCTTCCACACTAATCAGCGACTTTACCAATGTATTAATTGATATACGAGATAACGCCATCATACTTCCTAAACCCATCAACGATAAAACATTCTTACTGGCGCGTTTATTTCATATCATCATCCATGTTTCTAAATTGGTTTTGCCTATGACTTTACCAAGTTTAATAACAGTTGGATATAAATATGGAAGTTGGGGAGTTATTGCGTTGATTTTTTTGATTCCGCCAGCTACCCTCTTTACTATTTTTCTAATTAATGCTTTATATATATTCATTCTAAAAGTATCTACTCCTGAGAAATTCAAAAATATCATCAGTTATTTTCAAATCATTTTTGCCATTGCCATTTACGGAAGCTATCAGATTGTTCCAAGAATGATCAATATGTCGTTATTGGAAAATTATCGTTTCCCTCAAACAGGCATTTCTTTACTTGCTCCTCCTTTTTGGTTTGCAGGAGGTTGGGAATTTTTATACCATCATAATTATTCCATTATCATTATTTCTGCCTTTATATTTAGTTTAGTAATGCCTGCTTTATCAATCTGGGTAGTGATTAAATATTTTGCTCCTTCATTTAACCAAAAGCTGGCTATGATTTCGGGAAGCGATACAGCAGAAAGTGTCAATCAATCAAAAGCAAATACTAACAGTACTAAAAAACCATTTGCCGAAATTCTTGCCAATTTATTTACCAAAAAAGGCGCCGAAAGAATGGGCTTTTTACATGCATGGTATATTACTTCCAGAAGCAGAGATTTTAAAATGAGGGTTTATCCAGCGATTGGATATTTATTGGTTTATATGGTTATTATGATTCTTCAATCAAAAAAAGGAGCACTGGAAGAATTACAAAATCAAACTGTGGGAGGCAAATTTATTTTTTTAGGAGGTATTTATTTTATCAGCTTTGTGATTATTCAAGCGTTGACTCAAATAAAGTATTCTGATAAATACAAAGCATCATCCATTTTTTATACATCCCCTATTGCAATACCTGGCCATATCATTAGTGGGGCAGTGAAAGCAACTATTCTAAAGTTTTATATGACATTGGCATTAGTTGTTTGTAGTTTAGGAGTAGCTATTATGGGCATACAAATATTACCCAACTTATTGCTGGGAATGAGCAACCAGTTGTGTATCTGTTTTTTAATTGCATATGTAAGCTTTGTAGAAATGCCATTTAGCAGAACCGAATCAATTACAGTAAAAACAGGAGGCTTTATCAGAGGGATTATTAGCATGGTAATTCCACTAATATTGGCGACCCTGCATTTTCTTATTTATAATTATATGATAGCAGTGATGATTTTATTGGTTCTTTCGATGATAGCTGTTTGGTTAGTTGCGGGAAGTGTCTACAATAAAACTTGGGCTCAATTAAAAGTAGGCTACCAAGATTGATAGCCATCATTAATGACTCTTAACTCGGATTCTATAATTCTTAAACATACTTTTCCATTGTATACTAATAACCCCAAGTACACCTTCTTTAATAATGCCCTTGCTCATTTTGCTGACACCAATTTTTCTATCTCTAAAAATGATGGGCACTTCTTTGATAACGAATCCTAATTTCCATGCCGCGAATTTCATTTCTATTTGAAAAGCATATCCAACAAAGGAAATCATATCAAAATTAATTGCTTCCAATACTTTTCGATGATAACATACAAATCCTGCTGTTGGGTCTTGAATGGGCATCCATGTAAGTAATTTTGTGTAAATAGCTCCTCCCCTTGAATACAGCTGTCGATCTAATGGCCAGTTTTCAGTTTGTCCACCTTTTACATATCTACTACCTATAGACATATCCGCTCCATCTAATTTACAGGCATTGTATAAATGCTCTAAATCATTGGGGTCGTGAGAAAAGTCTGCATCCATTTCAAAAATAAATTGATACCCTTTTTGCAAACTCCATTTAAATCCATGAATATATGCTGTACCCAATCCCAATTTCCCGGAACGTTCCTCCAAAAACAATCGATCAGGAAATTGATGCATTAATGCTTTTACCAGATTTGCTGTTCCATCAGGTGATCCATCATCAATTACTAAAATATGGTACCCCTTATTCAAATTAAAAACAGCTTGAATAATAGCTACTATATTTTCGCTCTCATTAAATGTTGGTATGATGACTATTTTCTCCAATTATGTTGAAAAATTTGCAATGAAGATACAATATTGATAAATGAAATTGCCGTTTTGGGACAATCTTAACCCAAATTATACAATTTGGATTATTCAATTGATTGCAAAAAAAGGATGGTCGGATGAATTATGGCTTTTTAACCAACGAACGATTTAATATCTCAGTGAGTTTTTGCTTGGTATTCATTGCAAAATCCCCTTTCATCATCCAATCATAATATTGCGGTTCTTCTTTGAGCACTTGAGTAACTGGTTTGCCTTTGTGTTTTCCGAAATTGAAAATTTCAATCCCATTTTCTTTGACAAATCTGCGAGCAAAATCAACGATATCATCTTCGCCTGTAAATTTAACGATTTGTTCCACCGAATTTCCAATTTGAGGATATCGTTCAATTTGTGCTTCTAACACTTCCCAAGTAGCAGTAGCATCTACTTCGGCACCATGTGCTCCTTCCAAAACCTTATTACAATAAAATTTATAGGCAGCACTTAATGTTCGTTGTTCCATTAGGTGAAATACTTTTTGAACATCTACTAATTTTCGATCATCAGTAGAAAATTCAATGCCGGAACGAAGGAACTCTTCAATTAACATTGGAATATCAAATCGATTGCTATTGTATCCACCCAGATCGCAGTTATCCATGAATTGTTTAACCTCATTGGCAATTTGCTTAAAGCTAGGTGCATCTTTTACCATTTCGTCTGTAATACCATGCACTTCGCTTGACCCTGCCGGAATAGGCATTAATGGATTAACGAGTTTACGCTTAACTGTTTTAGTACCATCTACTGCAATCCTAACAATCGCAATTTCAACTATACGATCATTGCTGATATTTACACCAGTAGTCTCTAAATCTATAAATGCAATAGGCTTTGTTAATTGTAAATTCATAGGAAGGTTGATCTTTAATTATTGAGTGATTTCTTTTGCAAACGAAATTATGTCTAATCCATCATAATTGCCACTACTCATTAAGAGAATATTGGCATTACTGAAATCTTGTTGTGCCAACCATTCCGATAATTTTTTTGAGTCGTTAATTACTATCAACCCTTTTTTATTAAACCCTTCAACTACTTTTTCAGCTGGCAAATCGGGCATCCTTTTTAGCTCAAGTGCATGTTTTGAATAAAATACCACCCCTACATCCAATTGATCAAAAGCCCCATTATACTGTTCCATAAATGCAACATTCAAACTACTATAAGTGTGTAATTCTAAAATGCCAAATAATTTCCGTTCGGGATATTGTTTATTAACAGCTTCAACAGTTGCTTTTACTTTACTTGGTGCATGAGCAAAATCTCGGTAAACATTTATTTTATTATTTGAAGCTAATAATTCCAACCGTTTAGATGCTCCCGAAAAATGATCCATTACAGAAACAAATTCAGATGCATTTACACCCAACTCTTTGCAGGCATAATATGCCGCATTTAAATTCATTAGGTTATGGTTACCAAAAACATTGAGCACACCTTTTGCTCCATCAATAGTTACTGTTGTAACTCCATTATTGATTTCGTGTTCTGGAACTCCATAAGGTTGATAACGAATATCCGACCGTTGATGATCATTCACTAATTGCTTAAGTACAGGATCTGTTTCGTTGTAAATAAGAATGCCCCCTTTTTCTATTCTATTCATGAAGATCACAAACTGTTCTAAATAAAATTCAAAAGTGGGAAACACATTAATATGGTCCCAGGCAATGCCGGTGAGTATACCAACATTTGGGTATAAAAAATGAAATTTGGGTTTTTTTTCAATGGCACTAGCAGGGTATTCATCGCCTTCACAAACGATCACTGGGGCATCGGTAACATTCACAGATTGGTCAAACCCATTCAATTTGGCTCCTACCAAATAATCGAAATCCTTATTCAATTGCCTGAGGGCATGCATAATCATACTAGTGGTGGTAGTTTTACCATGGCTACCCCCCACGACAATCCTTTTCTTGGTTTTGCTCTCCTGATAAATATATTCAGGAAAACTGTAGATAGCCAGACCTAACTCCTTGGCTTTCAATAATTCAGGATTGTCATCTTTTGCATGCATTCCTAAAATCACCGCATCTAAATCAGTTGTAATTAAACCTGGATTCCAGCCAATTTTTGAAGGTAAAAGCCCTTCTTTTGACAAATTTCCAGCTGCAGGCTCAAAAATTTCATCATCTGTTCCTGTAACCTGATAGCCTTTTTTATGCAATGCAATGGCTAATTGATGCATTACACTCCCACCTATTGAAATAAAATGAACTCTCATACGTTATAGTTTTCTAGAAAGATTATTTAACATTTTCAATGATTTCTGGAAAGCTGCATTTTAGCTCAAAACCATATCTTTGTTTTGGTGCAAAATACACGCATATCCTACAAAAAATCAAATTGTATGAAAAAGATTGCTTTATTCTTACTTATTTCGGGTTTTGCAACAATTCTGTTGAGTGCTTGCGCTTCAGAAAAAGGTAGAGGATGCCCTACTACCAATCCACGTTATTTCAGGGGATAATTTTATTGGAGTTAACTAAATGGACTAATTTTGTGTAAACATTTATATGAAATGGATTCCATTAATATCCAGTGAACAATTGGATCTGATTAAAGAAAAGTCTTCACTTACACCACAGGTAATTTTTAAACACAGTACTCGTTGCAGTATTAGTTCTATGGCCTTGAATAGGCTGGAAAGAGAAGTTGCTCCTGAGAATGCTGATTTTTATTTTCTTGACTTGATACAGCATAGAAATTTATCTAATGCTGTAGCTGAAGTTTTTGAAGTACACCACGAATCACCGCAAATTTTATTGATCAAGAATACTGAATGTGTATATGACGAAAGCCATCAGGGCATTAGCATGCAAGAATTAAGCGAACAAATCTCTTCTAATTAAATAACCCATCATGCACATTACAGTATTTGGAGCAACCGGACAAGTTGGTAAAAGAATTGTACAACAAGCGCTTAATCGTGGATATACTGTAACAGCATTTGGCAGAAATATAGAATCTTTAATAGATGCAGACAATCGGAACGAGAAATTAATTGCCCGTAAAGGATACATATTTGATGCTAAAGATGTAGCCAATGCATTGAAAGATGCAGATGCTGTTATATCTGTTCTGGGAGGTGCATTTGATGGGTCTGATAAGAGCAGAAGCCTGGGTATAAAGAATATTATTGCTCAAATGGAAGCAGAAGGCATTCATCGAATAGTAGCTTTGGGAGGGTTGGGAATTTTAAATGCAACGGAAGACAGTTTATTAATAGATAGCGAAAACTATCCCGAAGAGTTCAAACCTGTTGGAATGGAACATTTGAAAGCCTATGAATTTTTATTAGCTTCTACATTAGATTGGAGTTTTTATTGCCCACCGAATATTATTGATGCAGATGAAACAGGATTATTTATTACCAATATCAATTATGCGCCAGATCCTAATTCATATAAAATCAATGCAGGTGATTTAGCATTGTCTATGTTAAATGCCATTAGTAAAAATGAATTCATCAATGAAAGAGTAGGCATATCGCAGACATAAGTTATTGGTTATTGGTTATTGAATTACGTATAAGATGATAGAGATTATTGGATATTGTATTGCATTATTAATAGGCGTTTCGCTCGGATTAATTGGAGGCGGAGGTTCTATTCTAACCATACCGGTATTGGTCTATTTATTTACAATGGATCCACTACAAGCCACAGGATACTCTTTATTCATAGTAGGTTGCAGTAGTTTGCTGGGAGCAATTATGAAGTTTCGAAAACAGGAAATAGATTTAAAAGCTGCTGGATATTTCGGCCTCACATCAATTGTTACGGTAATATTGGTTCGTAAATATTTATTACCAATAATTCCAAATGACTTATTTAGTATCGGTGATTTTATGATCACAAAATCAATGGCTACTCTTCTACTATTTGGCATTGTAATGATCATTGCTTCTATAAATATGATTAATAGAAAAGCCAATCAATCGAATGAACCGAGAAAACTCAATGCGAACGCTGCATTAATCAGAGGTCTTGAAGTTGGTGTTTTAACAGGGTTTATTGGTGCAGGCGGCGGATTTGTTATTATTCCGGTTTTATTATTTTCTTTCCAATTACCTATGAAGAAAGCTATTGGTACTTCCTTATTAATTATTGCAGCTAATTCTTTGTTTGGGTTTGTTGGCGATTTATTTACTACTCGCTTTGACTGGCCCTTTCTGCTTGCGATAACTTCCATAAGTTGCATAGGTATTTTAATTGGAAATTGGCTAAGCAATACCATTTCTGGAAATAAATTGAAAAGAGGATTTGGATTTTTTGTACTTTCAGTGGGTTGCTATATTATTATTCATGAAATCATCAAATTACGTTAAACAAGGAAAAACAATCCTATTAATAGCAATAGGTGTTTTTATTGCCGTAATTTTTTTTAAACAGATTTCTTCTAACAAAAAGCAGGATCAAGTTTCTTTAGATTATTCCGACACAAGTTGCTGGGTGGGTGCCGGATTGTTTCAAATACCTGATACCAAAGCAGGTGATACAATTCGCTATGGCAGATCACTTATTACAAATACAGCTTTTTATTTTGGCCCAAAAGGAACAATCAAATCCATTAGTAATGGAATGAATTGTCAGAATTGTCATTTAGATGCAGGCACAAAACCCTGGGGAAATAACTATGGAGCAGTTGCAGCAAATTATCCATTATTTAGAGATCGATCAGGTACTATAGAAACTATTGAAAAAAGAATTAACGATTGCTTTGAGAGAAGTTTAAATGGAATTGCTATTGCCAATGAATCGTATGAAATGAAAGCTATGGCAGCATATATAAAATGGCTTGGTAAAGATATTCCGCAAAAGACAAAACCAAGAGGGAGTGGTATACAACAGCTTACTTATTTATACAGAGCAGCAGATCCACAAAAGGGAAAATCCATTTACACAAATAACTGCGCAAAATGCCATGGCAATAATGGTGAAGGACAGCTAGATACTTTAAATATTGGTTATACCTATCCTCCCTTATGGGGAAATCACAGCTACAATGTATCTGCAGGATTATTTAGACTTTCACGTTTTGCAGGATTTGTAAAAAACAATATGCCCTATACAGTGAATTATCATAACCCGATATTAACGGATGAAGAAGCCTGGGATGTGGCAGCATTCGTTAATTCACAACCAAGACCGAATAAAAAATTTGGAAATGACTGGCCAAATATTGGTAAAAAACCAAGAGACTACCCATTTGGTCCATATACCGACAGTTTGAGTGAGAAAAGACACAAATTTGGCCCCTGGAATTAGCAAATTTCTATTCTTAAATAGCTAATTGCTAAGCTTATACCAATTCAATCACCATGGCGCTTGCTCCACCTCCCCCATTGCAAATACCAGCACCGCCAATTTTTCCATTATGTTGTTTGAGCACATTGATTAATGTTACTATAATTCTTGCACCACTGCAACCCAAAGGATGACCTAATGATACCGCACCTCCATGTACATTCACTTTTGCAGGATCTAATTTCATTTTTTGTGTGTTAGCAATTCCTACAACAGAAAATGCTTCGTTCAATTCAACAAAATCCAAATCGTTCATTTGCAAACCCGCTTTAGCAATTGCTTTGGGTAAAGCCAATGAAGGTGTTGTAGTAAACCATTCAGGAGCTTGTTCTGCATCGGCATAACTTCTAATAATTGCTATTGGCTTAATTCCTAATTCATCTGCTTTTTCTTTGCTCATCAAAACCAATGCAGCAGCACCATCATTCATTGTACTAGCATTTGCTGCCGTAACAGTGCCTTCTTTAATGAATGCGCCTTTGAGTTCAGGAATTTTATCGAACTTAACATTGAAAGCTTCTTCGTCTTTTGAAAATAAAATCGGATCACCTTTTCTTTGAGGAATTGCAACAGGTACAATTTCATTCGCAAAAAAACCGCTATTGATAGCATGCTGACTTCTTGTATAACTCTCTATTGCAAAAGCATCCTGATCTGCTCTTGAAATATTACATTCTTTCGCACAAAGTTCTGCAGCATTTCCCATTGCATAATTATGGTAAACATCAGTAAGACCATCTTTAGCCAATCCATCAATCATTGAAACATTGCCGTATTTATTGCCCCAACGCATGTTGGGTGAATAATATGGTACATTACTCATACTCTCCATACCTCCAGCAACTACAATATCTGAATCACCCAATAAAATTGATTGAGCACCTTGAGCAATAGCTTTCATACCGCTGGCACAAACTTTATTGACTGTTGTGGCAATTACTGAATCAGGTAAGCCTGCAAATTTTGCCGCTTGACGAGCTGGCGCTTGCCCAGTATTTGCTTGAATTACACATCCCATCAAGACTTCGTTTACCAATGCTGGATCAATACCCGCTTTTTCTATTGCTCCCTTAATTGCGATTGATCCTAACTGAGGTGCTGTAAAATCTTTCAGGCTACCGCCGAAACTTCCAATGGGGGTTCTTACTGCTGAAACGATGTACACTGTTTTACTTTGCATGATATTGATTTGTGGTGCAAATTTAGGGAAAAAACTAACAAGTGTTAGGCTAAAAGGAATTAAGAAAGAAGAATTAAGAAAGAAGAATTATGGATTAAGGGTTCTGATATAATTTTTTGAATTGTATAATTAATGATAAATTACGATAGGATTAATTTCTCCATCAAAAAATCTTAAATGATGCTTAAAAAAATTAATGCATTCCTATTGCTAACTTCAATGATAGCAGTAATGATAGTAAGTTGTAAACAAGCAACTGAAAAATCGGAAAATTCAGACCAATCAACTGCATTCAATGGCACAATCAATCTAGATGTGCGAGATTCAAAACCTGATTGGGCACCATACATCAGAAAAAAAGCCCCTGAAGGAGCACCCAATATTTTATTTATTCTTTATGATGATACCGGATTAGGTGCATGGTCTCCATATGGCGGAAGAATCAATATGCCAACGATGGATGCTTTAGCAGCTGATGGCTTAACTTATACTCAGTGGCATACTGTAGCACTCTGCTCTCCTACTAGATCTTGCCTCAATACAGGCCGTAACCATACATTGAATGGAATGGGTTCGATCACGGAAGGTGCTAATGGATTTCCAGGATATAGTGGACAATTACCAGCACAAGCTGCAACCATTGCACAAATACTAAATGACAATGGATGGAGCACTTTTTGGTTAGGGAAAGATCACAATGTTCCTGAAACAGATCTTTCAGCTGGTGCCAATAAAAGTCAATGGCCATTGCAACAAGGTTATGATCGATTTTATGGATTCATTGGTGGAGAAACCAATCAATTTTATCCTGATCTGACAGAAGACAATCATGCTATTGAACAACCTTATGGTCCAGAGAAAGGATATCATTTATCAAAAGATTTAGCTGATCAGGCAATCAAAATGATCAGTGATCAAAAATCAGCTAATCCAAGTAAACCATGGTATATGTGGTTTTGCCCTGGAGCAAATCATGCCCCACACCAGGCACCTAAAGATTATATTGCTAAATACAAAGGGAAATTTGATGATGGATATGATGCTTATCGCAAATGGGTTTTGCCTCGAATGATTGCAAAAGGAATATTACCTAAAGACACCAAGCTCACAGACTTTAATCCAATGCCAAAGGATCAGGCAAACCCTGGTGATTTTGTTCGTCCTTGGGAAAGTTTAAGAGCTGATGAAAAGAAATTGTTTTCTCGTTTATGCGAAGTGTATGCTGGATTTTCTGAATATACAGATGCACAGATCGGAAGAATTATTGCTCATTTAAAAGCTACTGGTCAGTACGAAAATACTATTATCATGTATGCTGCAGACAATGGTGCTTCTGGGGAAGGAAGCCCAAGTGGTTCAGTAAATGAGAATAAGTTTTTCAATGGCTACCCTGATGAATTATCAGAGAACATGAAATTGATCAATGAATTAGGTGGCCCAAACACTTACGAGCACTATCCTACTGGATGGGCTGCAGCTTTTTCTACACCATTTAAAATGTTCAAACGTTATTCTAATTACTCAGGCGGAACTGCAGATCCTTTTGTTATTTCATGGCCAAAAGGAATAAAAGCACGTGGAGAAGTTCGTAATCAATATCATCATGCGGTCGATATTGTACCAACACTTCTTGAAATTTGCGGTTTACAAATGCCAAAAGTTTATAAAGGTGTAGATCAATTACCATTGTCAGGAGTTTCTATGAAATATTCTTTTGATGCAAAACCAGACGCACCAACCAATAAAAAAGTTCAGTTTTATGCAATGCTGGGCACTCGAGCTATTTGGCAGGATGGATGGAAAGCCGTTGCAGTGCATGCCCCATTAACTGGTATTGGAAAATTTGATCAGGATAAATGGGAACTCTACCATGTAGATGTGGATCGTGCAGAATCAAAAGATCTTGCCAAAGAAAATCCTGAAAAATTAGAAGCGCTAAAAAAGTTATGGTTCGAAGAAGCCAAGAAAAATCAAGCACTACCAATTGATGATAGATCAGCAGTAGTGCAGGCAAATATTGAACGCCCTACTGAGGAAGCGGTAAGAGATATGTATTCTTACTACCCGCATACAAGTTCAGTTCCGGAAGCTGTTGCAGTAAATATCCGCGGCAAGTCTTATAAAATTGTTGCTAATGTAGACATCAAAGATGCCAATGCATCTGGTGTAATTTTTGCTCACGGTTCAAGATTTGGAGGGCATAGCTTATTCATCAAAGATCATAAATTGTATTATGTATACAATTTCTTAGGCATCACAGAACAAAAATTAATAGCGGCTGAATCTATTAAAACTGGCAAGTATACATTTGGAATGGAGTTTAATAAAGAGAAATCCGGTGAACATGGAGAATCTTTAGGAACTATGCAATTGTATATAAATGACAAATCAGTAGGTTCAAGTCCTATGAGAGCTCAAGTTGGTAAATTTACTTTAGTCGGCGATGGATTATGCGTAGGATATGACAGTGGAGACCCTGTAAGTAAAATGTATGCTTCTCCCGGAGAGTTTAAAGGTGGTGATATTAAATTTGTAAAAGTGAGCACTGGAAAAGAGAAATACTCCGATTTGAAAACTGATGCAGCGAGAGCTTGGGCAAAAGAATAAAGTTGGTTTAATAATTAATTCTACCGAATTACAAATAACGGCAATCGAAAGGTTGTCGTTATTTTTTTGAGTAATACTCAATGAAATCGCTCAATATCTTTTATTAGTCAAAGCGTGAATAATGTAATTCTTATCGATAATTGTACAAAGTATTTTATATCAAATGGAGTCACTTTGTATAACTTCTTCATATGTAGAATTATAGCATTTTTTGCACATCAAATACTTTAAAATGAAAAATTACCAATTGTTTAATCCAACAGAAATTGGCTCTATTAAATTGAAAAACCACATCGTAATGGCTCCAATGACAAGGTGCCGTGCCATTGGTAATATGCCTAATGAATTAATGGCGAAATATTATCAGCAAAGAGCTTCTGCAGGGTTGATTATTACTGAAGGCACATCCCCATCTCCTAATGGATTGGGCTATGCACGAATACCAGGTATTTTTAGCAAAGAACAAATAGAAGGTTGGAAATTAATAACGGCTGCAGTGCATCATAATGGCGGAAAAATATTCATACAATTAATGCATACAGGAAGAATCAGTCATATACTAAATATGGCACATGGTTCAGAAATAATTGCTCCATCAGCCTTAAAAGCGGCAGGCCAAATGTGGACGGATGCTAAACAATTACAGGACTATCCTACTCCTAAAGCAATGACGGCCGAGGACATCATTTCAACACAAGAAGAATATGTAAACGCAGCAAAAAATTCCATTGAAGCTGGTTTTGATGGTGTTGAATTACATGGAGCGAATGGCTATTTATTGGAAGAATTTTTATCGCCAATTACCAATGTTCGAACAGATAACTATGATGGAAGTATCGAAAACAGGTGTCGCTTTGTAATTGAAGTAGTAACGGAAGTTGCAGCTGCAATAGGCAAAGGAAAAACAGGCATTCGTTTATCGCCATATGGTGTTGCTGGAGACATGCCCAACTATCCAGAAATTGACGCAACTTATGATTACCTCTCCAAAGAATTAAACAAATTGGATATTGCCTACATCCATTTGGTTGATCACTCTTCGATGGGCGCACCTACAGTTCCGATTGAAATTAAAAAAGCAATTCGCAATAATTTTAAAAACACCTTGATTATTTGTGGAGGTTACGACATAGAAAGCGGCGAAGAAGATCTTAAAAATGAATTATGTGACCTTATAGGCTTTGGAAGACAATTTATTAATAATCCCGACTTGGTTGCAAGACTTGAACATGACCAAGAATTATCACAAAATTTAAAAACAGAGTTATTCTATTCAGCTGATGAAAAGGGATATACAGATTACCCAAATTTCAAAGCGCCAGTAGTCCATCAAATTCAATAAAAACTATTAAATAAATTATTATGAAAACAGAAATAGGAATAACCAGTGCCAATCGTCAATCAGTTGCCAATGAACTTGCAAAGGTTCTAGCTGATGAAACAATTATCTATATCAAAACAAAAAATGCCCATTGGAATACCGAAGGAGCAGATTTTTACACGATGCATAAATTTTTCGAAACCCAATTCGGGCAATTAGATGAAATGATAGATAGTGTTGCGGAACGTATTCGTACAATTGGCCATTATCCACCATCCACTTTAAAATTGTATTTAAGCTTAACGCATCTCACTGAACAAAAAAGAGAGCAAAACGATAGTCAAGGATTTATTAAAGAGCTATTAGATGATCATCAAAGTACAATTATAGTTATACGTGAAAACATAAAGTCATTTACAAATGATTTTCATGATCTTGGTTCAAGTGATTTTTTAACTGGATTAATGGAAATGCACGAAAAAATGGCTTGGTTTCTCCGTTCTCACATAAAAAATAAAGAAAAATAAAGTCGGCGTTGAATTCATAAAGATGTTTATTTTTAGTTACTAGAATTTTAACCAAATAAATATTTTTAAATGCTACTTGCTGTCAACCCCAAACTTCCAATGCTTAATAAAGCCCTTACCAAAGCTTATTATATTGACCATTTGGGTTTTGAAAACCTAGGTTCAAGTAATTATGATGAATATTTAATGGTAAAAAAAGATCAAATTGAAATTCATTTTTTTGAATTCAAAGGATTAGATCCAAAAGAGAACTACGGCCAGGTTTACATCAGAACAAATGATATCGAAGGACTGTATCAAAGTCTTATCAATAAACAGGTACCTATTCATCCAAATGGCTCTTTAGAAATCAAACCATGGGGTCAAAAAGAATTTTCTTTACTCGACCCTAATAACAACCTAATTACTTTTGGGCAAAGCATTGATTAGTTGAAACAACAATTTCATTGAATAGTTGTTATTCTATATAATGAACACTACATTTTTATCGGCTAAATGGGAGCAATTGATCATGGCCAATTATGCAGTAAAACCTCAATTACTGCAACCGTTTCTTCCAAAAGGGGTTGAATTTGATCATTTCAACGACACGGTTTTCGTGAGTTTAGTTGGGTTCATGTTTAAGAATACCAGCATATTCAATATTCCTATTCCTTTTTTGGGCACTTTTGAAGAGATCAATCTCCGCTTTTATGTAAAACGCAAAGAAGGCAATAATGTTAAAAGAGGGGTCGTATTTATTAACGAAACAGTTCCATACAAGCCGGTTGCATATATTGCTAATAAACTGTACAAAGAACACTATATTTCAATTCCTACTAAAAGCGAAATAACCATTTCAGCTTACAATAAAAAAATACAATATAATTGGAAAATAAATAATGCCTGGAATAAGCTATATGTAAATACTTCGGATAAAGCTGCGCCCATGGCAGAAGCAAGTATAGAAGAATTCATTTTTGAACACTATTACGGTTATACAAAAATCAATGACCAGGTTACTCAAGAATACAAAGTAAACCACCCTAGATGGTTGGTAAATAAAGTAAATGACTATTCTATAGATTGCGATTTCAAATCGATGTATGGAACTGAATTTGAATATCTAAAAAACGAAACACCTCATTCCGTTATTGTGGCTGAAGGATCAGCAGTATCAGTTGATTGGAAAAGATCAAAATTTTAAACACATGTTATTGGAACAAAAAGATATTGATAGGATTATTGAAATGGCATGGGAAGACCGCACTCCTTTTGAGGCAATTCTCTTTCAATTTAATTTAACAGAAGCCCAAGTAATTGCGCTAATGAGAAAAACTTTGAAACGCAGTAGTTTTAATTTATGGCGCAAAAGAGTGAATAGCGGTATTAGTCAAAAACATTCTATCAAAAGAAATGCAGATATAAAAAGATTTAAATGCAGTAGGCAAAAAACTATTTCAATGAATAAAATCAGTAAAAGATAAATACAAATGATTTTAGATAAAGTATCTATTCAAGAATTAGAACAACGTTATCGAACAGCTTTTGTCAATTCTTTAGCTGGATTCAGACAAGCAGTTTTAGTAGGAACCAAATCCATCGAGGGGCATTCCAACCTGGCGATTTTCAACTCTTTGATTCATCTAGGTGCAAATCCTGCATTGTTGGGATTAATCAACCGACCAGACAATGTTCAAAGGGATACTTTACAAAACATCAAAGACAGTAATGCATATACGCTCAATTATGTTTCATCAACACATTATCAAAAAGCCCATCAAACCTCAGCAAGGTACGATAAAGGTGTTTCTGAATTTGACAAAGTAGGGCTCCACGAAGAATATAACAATTCTTCTTCTGCGCCATTTGTAACCGAAGCTATTGTTAAGATAGCAATGAAACTGGAAGACATCATTCCTATTCCTATAAATAAAACGATACTAATAGTAGGTAGTATTTCACAAGTTGAAATAGACGAATCTTTGATTCATGAAGATGGATTTGTAGACCTCGCCAGTGCAGCCGTTTTAATTAGTCAAGGCTTAGATGCTTACTTTACAGCTTCGAAAGTTGGAAGATTAAATTATGCAAAGCCTTAATTTATTTTACCAGCTCAATACCAGTTTGGGTAAATACAATCAATTTTTGCTTATATAAATTACCCGTGGTCATTTTAAACGTTTTCTTACTCATTCCAAAGAATGCATAGATTGCTTCAGGATCTGACTTATCGTAATAAGGAAGATAACCGTCGTTCTCTTTTAACAATCGAATGATTTTTTCTCCTTCATCTTCTACTTTGGTGAAACCTGGTTTACCTAAAACCAAATCAATTTTGTTATCCGGACGAATTTTTTTGATAAAGCCTTTTAATTTATCGCCAACTTCTATTTTTTGAAAAATTTCATTGCCATGTAAAATACCAATGTGTTTATTGTTGATGATCATTACATATCCCAACTCTGAAGTTCTATATGCTAATAAATCAACCAAGTCCATCTCTTTAACGGTTAACTCATCGTTACTCATAGAACTTTCGATCTTTTCAGTAGCTGCTACCCTTCCTGTCATTTCATCGATATACAATTTGACCAAGTACTCCCCTCCTAATCGCATTCCTGATACTTGCTTAGAAGCTGGTACAAATAAATCCTTCATCAAACCCCAATCCAAGAAAGCACCTTGTTTAGTTACAGACAATACTTTAAGTTTAGCAATTTCTCCCACAACTGCATTGGCCTTTTGAGTAGTGGCAATTAGTCTATTATCGGAATCGTGGTAAACAAATACTTCTAATTCATCTCCAATGCGCAATCCTTTCGGCACAAATCTTTTGGGCAATAAAATACCTTCCCCGCCATCGTCGAGGTAGAAACCAAAATCTACTTTTCGGCTAACTTTTAATGTATTATAACTGCCTACCTGAACGGGTTCCATTTGTTTGTTTTAAAATAATTCGGGAGCAGTATCTTTTGACACTGCTTGCTCCCATTCCATTTCAATGGTTTTACTAAAATCAGTTAGTTTGGCCCCTACAGCCTTCCAACCCATCACATCCACCATTTTAGCTACTTTGAATTTGGCCTTTCTTACTTGTTGACCTCTACCTGTTTGTACTACTAAGATAGGCTGATCATCGGTAGAAATGGCCATTAAATAATTACCAGCTCCCTCTTTAATGAAACTAAACTGTGTTTTAAGAGTAGAAGTCTCAATTTTAAAACGCTTGATATTGTATTGAGATTTATCCTGATCCAGATATACAGCGGTAATGATCTTTTCTGGATTAAACTGTTCAATCAATTTAATTTTATCAGATTCAAAGCGTTGTGTAATTTCCGTGTCGGTTAATTCGTAAGATCCATCGGTATAGAAAACCACAATTTTTTCATCTTCAAAGCTACCTAAGTATTTTCCTTTTTCTTCTGTATTCAATCTTCCGAATTTGTCATCGAACCAAAGCTTTCTGCCGGCCAAAGTACTCTTGCCAGCTTCTTTCATTTTAACAGTTTTAATTGGATACTTGGTTACTTGATTGCCCATACTACTCCTACCTTTGATTTCTAATTCTTCAAAAAAGAAATCAAGTTCTTTAATGCGAGCTGTGCAATTAGGGCTTAAAATAATTTTAACCGATTCTGCTTCGCCATTCGGATTAGCAGAAAAATAATGCACCCTGCTCTTCTCAGAACCCTTGGTTAAATCATATTCCTTTTCTCGAGTAACACCAGTAACATTAAATCGCTTGGCATAACTCACCCCAGATTTACCATCTACATACATTAAATTATAAGTAGTACGTTCATCGTTCTTCTCAAAAACAGCCGCGTGTATAATGTCTTTACCGATAAATACTTTGTCAGACACTTTTACCACTTTCATGATTCCTGATTTGGTGAAAGCGATGATGTCATCGTAATCGGAACATTCGCACAAAAACTCATCTTTCTTTAAACTTGTTCCTATAAATCCTTCTGCCCTGTTCAGATACAATTTAGTATTGGCAATGGCAACTTGTTTCACCTGAATGGTGTCAAACTCTTTTATTTCTGTTTTACGCTCTCTTCCTTTGCCATATTTCTTTTGCAAATTTTCATAATAAGCAACTGCAAAATCAGTCAAGTGCTCTAAATCGTAATTCACTTGTTTGATCTCTGCTTCAATATTTTTGATCTGCTCATTGAGTTCATTAATATCTAGCCTATAAATTCTTCTAACGGGCTTTTCTGTAAGCTTAACAATATCTTCCCTCTCAATAGGTCGTTTTAATTTTTTCTTGAAAGGCGTGAAAGCTTTATCGATTGCTTCCAATACTTTTTCCCAGTTCTCATGTTTTTGTTCTAACTCTTTGTAGATCTTTTCTTCGAAGAAAATTTTTTCCAATGAGGTATAATGCCATTTATCTTCTAACTCACCTAATCTTATCTCCAACTCTTTTTGCAATAAGGCCTTAGTATACTCTACAGAAGCTTTCAACAATTCCTGTACTGTTAAAAACATGGGCTTATGATCGGAAATCACACAAGCATTAGGAGATATACTCACTTCGCAATCTGTAAAAGCATACAATGCATCGATGGTTATATCAGGTGATATACCTGCAGCTAGATCAATCTGTATTTCAACTTCTTGAGCTGTAACATCAATTACTTTTTTAATTTTTATTTTTCCTTGTTCATTGGCTTTAGTAATACTTTCCATGAGCTGGGTAGTAGTTACCCCATAAGGCACATCACGAATTACCAATGTTTTTTTATCCAATTCTTCTACATGTGCCCTAACCCTTACTTTTCCTCCTCTTTTGCCATCATTGTAATTGGCCACATCAATCATTCCCTTTGTTTGAAAATCGGGAAACAATTCAAATTTTCTTCCTCTCAAATGCTTGATAGATGCTTCTATCAATTCACAAAAATTATGAGGCAATATTTTGGTAGACAATCCCACTGCAATTCCATCGGCCCCTTGTGCTAAAAGCAAAGGAAATTTCATAGGAAGATTGATGGGCTCATTCTTTCTTCCATCATAACTTAATTGCCACTGAGTAGTTTTGGCGTTAAATGCTACTTCTAAAGCAAACTTAGATAAACGTGCTTCAATATACCTGGAAGCAGCAGCATCGTCTCCTGTTCTTACATCTCCCCAGTTACCTTGGGTTTCAATCAACAAATCTTTCTGTCCCAAATTCACCAAAGCATCTCCAATGCTTGCATCTCCATGCGGATGGTATTGCATACTCTGTCCGATGATATTGGCCACTTTATTGAATCTTCCATCATCCATTTCTTTCATGGAGTGCAAAATTCTTCTGTGCACCGGCTTCAAGCCATCTTCAATTGCAGGTACAGCCCTTTCAAGGATTACATAAGATGCATAATCTAGGAACCAATTTTTATATTGCCCCTGAACACCAGTTTCATTATCAAAAACCCTATTTTCCCTTTTCTCTTTCGCCATAATTACATCTTTTCAATTCCAATAACTTATAATTCATTAATCATTCTTGTATCTCTTATCTCATATCTTAAAAGTGTCATGTTTAGCATCTTCCAAACCATTCAACTCAAATACAATAATATCAGTAACCGCCACTACCTGATGCCAGGCCCAAGGTTCAATTTCAATCATTGCAGGAGCATTAATTTTTTCTGTCCCTTTTTTTTCTGAACGAATATCTTTCCAATTCAACAAAGCCGATCCACTCATGATAATGATTTGCTCTGGATTTTTCTTTTCCGCGGTTCCCTTATGATAATGGTCTCCGCTGGCTGAACCTGCTTTTCGATATGCCACAATAAACTGACCAGTTCTATTGGTATCAAAATAATGGGTGGCCCCACGCTCATCTTCACCAATTTTATCCAACGGTATTACTCTAACCATTTTATTGCATTTTTAATTAGCCAATTGAACAGTAATTTCTTTCCAACCCTTATTCCAATCACCGGCAATGGAGAGTTTTCCAATGCTTGCTAATTCTTTCAAACGCCAAACCAAAAAAGCATCTCCAGTTTGCACGGGCATTTTATTCAAAGTGTTCGAAATGACTTTATTTAACTTCTGTGAGTCCCCGGAAACCTGGTTGAGTAAATGCTTATCAAAAAACTCCACTTCTTTGGCCACAATTTTTTTACCCCCTTCTAAAAAACGCACTAATGAATTTTCTGAAGCTATTTTTTTCCATTCATCCGGGTCTATTTCAAACTCACTCAATGTAATTGGTCTGGCTAATTTTTTGGCTTTCAAAAATTCTTTAGGCTGAATCTCATGTAAATGAGTAGGATAAAAAATATTGCCTTTTTCATTAAAAAAAGGAAGATTATTCAAGTATAATACTTGAACCCTTCCTGCAAAATCTTTCAATTGACTCATCAACCAATAATATCCACAAACATCATGAGCATTCTGTCCCATCCAGATCCATACTTCCTGGGTTTCATCTTCGGTTAATTGCTGAATCAATTGATGAACCGTTAATTTATCGTCAACAATATCCAATTGATCTTCGTAAGGAGAATTGGTTAATACATTCTTCCACCAATCCCTGCGTTGCTGATATCCTTCTGGTTGATAAATGTCCGTTAAGGGCCCAACAGCAAAGTCATCTTTTATCTCTAACACGGTTCCTTGCAAACTTTCATCCATCTCTATGGCAGTTTCTAAGGCTTTTATATTTGCATTTTCAAAAACGATATGAATCATAAAAATTATTAAAATTAATTGCTCAAATTATGCTGTTACTATATCCAGTTCAACTCTAAGATTATTGATAATAAATTCCTGTCTCTCCATGGTATTTTTACCCATATAATATTCTAATAAATCCTGAATATGATCTCCTTGCTCTAGTATTACCGGATCTAATCGCATATCTCTTCCAATGAATCTTCCGAACTCTTCAGGAGATATTTCACCCAAACCCTTAAATCGGGTAATCTCAGGCTTGCTACCCAACTTCTTTACGGCTTCTTGTTTTTCTGTTTCATCGTAGCAATAAATAGTTTCCTGCTTATTCCTCACCCTAAATAACGGAGTTTGTAAAATATAAACATGCCCTTTCTTCACTAAATCTGGAAAGAATTGTAAAAAGAAAGTCATCAATAATAAACGAATATGCATTCCATCCACATCGGCATCTGTTGCAATAACAATGTTATTATAACGCAATCCTTCCAGGCCTTCTTCGATATTTAAAGCGTGTTGCAACAAATTGAATTCTTCATTTTGATAAACCACTTTTTTAGTTTCTCCAAAAGAGTTCAATGGCTTACCTCTCAAACTAAATACCGCCTGCGTATCTACATTTCTCGATTTGGTAATGCTACCACTTGCACTATCCCCTTCGGTAATAAATATGGTGGTATTATTTTGCACAGCAATAAAAGCTTCTTTGTTTTTTGCAGGAAGCTCGTCATTTAAATGTGTTCTGCAGTCGCGCAATTTTTTATTGTGCAAATTGGCTTTCTTGGCTCTTTCGTTAGCTAATTTTTTGATGCCAGCTAATTCTTTTCGCTCTCTTTCGTTCTGCTCAATTCTTTTCTTTAATGCATCGGCAGTTGTTGGATTTCTATGTAAGAAATTATCCAACTCCTTGGATAAAAATTCCTGCACAAAATTCTTCATGCTTGGGCCACCTTCAGCAACATTCTGTGAACCTAATTTTGTTTTTGTCTGACTTTCAAAAACTGGTTCTTGCACCCTTACCGAAACTGCAGCTACAATACTTGTTCTAATATCAGATGCATCATAATCTTTCTTGAAAAAATCACGAACTACTTTTATATACGCTTCCCTGAATGCTTGCTGGTGGGTTCCACCCTGTGTAGTATACTGACCGTTTACAAAAGAGAAAATATCTTCGCCATAATCATTGTTATGACTCATAGCTATTTCAATATCATCTCCTTTTAAATGTATGATCGGATAACGCAATTCATCTGGATTGGTTTTGCGTTGCAATAAATCGAGCAATCCATTTTTACTTACATACTTCTTATTGTTGAAATGAATAACCAATCCTGCATTGAGGTAACAATAATTCCACAATTGATTCTCGAGGTACTCATAGATATAATGGAAATTTCTAAAGATGGTATCATCCGGAGTAAACACTACTAATGTTCCATTCGGTTCATCTGTTTTTACTTCTTTATGATCTTTAACCAAAAATCCTTTTTCAAATTCTGCTGTTTTTTGCTTGCCTTCTCTAAATGCAGTAACCAAAAAATGTTCACTCAATGCATTCACCGCTTTAGTACCTACCCCATTCAATCCAACACTTTTCTGAAATGCTTTACTATCGTATTTAGCGCCTGTATTAATTTTACTAACAACATCCACTACCTTACCTAAAGGAATACCTCTTCCAAAATCTCTTACGGTTACCGTTTTACCTTCTATAGACAACTCCACTTGTTTGCCATAACCCATTGTATATTCATCAATACAGTTATCGATAACTTCTTTAATGAGTACATAAATTCCATCATCTGCAGCGGAACCATCACCAAGTTTACCAATATACATCCCAGGTCTTAAGCGAATATGTTCCTTCCAATCGAGCGATTTTATCGAGTCTTCGTCATACTGAACCAAATTTTTATCATCTGCCATAGTTCCTTTTTTGTTGCTTTTTTTGCCAATGGCAAATCTAACCCCCTCAGATTCAACCCCAATTATACTTTTCTACAAATAGGGTTTAACTGTGGATAAATGATGGTTTTTGACTGATTTTTAGCGCTCATTCCTACCTTTAGGGCAATTATGGAGCCATTTCTGCCAATTACCGATCTAGACTACCTAAAAACCTATGCTCAATCCAAAGAGCAGGAAAACGATCGATTTAAGGATTTTGTGAAGCAAATCAACAGCGAAGAAGTAGATGAACTGGTGCAAGAATTGGATCGAAAAATTTCTCCAACTATTAGCTGCACCGATTGCGGCAACTGTTGCAAATCTTTAATGGTTTGTTTAAATGAATCAGAAGCAGATCGTTTAGCAGGTCATTTAAATCAATCCAGAGAAAAATTTGATGCTACTTATTTAGAAAAAGGAAGCAATGGAATGATGATCATGAATCAAATGCCCTGTCATTTTTTGAGCGATAATAAATGTACTATTTACGAATATCGTTTTGAAGGATGTAAAGAATTCCCTGCCTTGCACTTACCACATTTTACCAGAAGATTGTTTACTACATTTATGCATTACGATAGATGCCCAATCATATTTAATGTTGTAGAACAAATGAAAGATCGAATGCATTTTGATAAAGACCGAAACCAATGAGCAACACTATTTTTTTTGGCATAGATCAATTATTAGTAAGTCATCCATCATGGAAGCATCAAGCAATAGGCTTGGTTACCAATGAAGCAGCAAGAACCCATAATGGAATACCTACAAGAAAGGCATTACAAGATGCAGGATTTAAATTGGTGAAATTATTTTCTCCTGAACATGGTTTGTCTGTCAAAGGAGCTGATGGAGCAGCTATGCATGATGGTGTAGATGAATTGACAGATTTACCTATAATCAGTTTGTATGGAAATAAGTTAACCCCAACAAAAGAAGATTTGCTTGATGTAGAAATTGTTTTGTTTGATGTACCCGACGCTGGTGTTCGATTTTATACTTATCTCTGGACATTGACTTATTTATTAGAGACCTGCGAAACAGTTAAAAAGAAATTGATAGTACTGGATCGCCCCAATCCTATTTCAGGAAATTTAGATTTGGTGGAAGGCCCTATTTTGGAGTCGGCCTGTAGTTCTTTTATTGGAAGATGGCCCATGCCTATAAGGCATAGTTGCAGCATGGGTGAATTAGCGCGATACTTTAATGAAACGCATCATATCAACGCATCACTGGAAGTGATCGCTTGTACTAATTGGAATAGAAATGAATTTCAACCTGATTGGGGAATTCCTTTTATAGGAACTTCACCTGCAATCCAATCATTTGAATCGATGCTTGTATATCCTGGTTTGTGTTTTTTTGAAGCAACTAATTTACACGAAGGAAGAGGAAGCAAATTAGCTTTTCAAATAGTGGGTGCACCTTGGTTAAAACATCTGGCAGTAATCGCTCAAATCAATGGTATGATGGGAGAAGACTTAGAAGCAAAACCAATGGTATATGTTTCTACCGAATCAAAATATGTTGGAGAGCAATGCAATGGCATTCAATTTCATGTAAAAGATTACAATCATTTTAGGCCAGTTTTTTTTGGAATGGTTCTACTAAAATTGATCAAAGAAATGCATCCTGCAGATTTTGCCTGGGCAAACTATACTACAAATGTGAACCCTACAGGAACAAAACATTTAGATAAATTATTGGGCATTCGCAATAGTGAAGCATTGTTTGATTTGCCATTTCCTGGTTTTCTTCAGTGGGCAACAAAATTGACGAATGATAAAGAATGGGGAAACTTAATGGAACCGTTTTTATTGTATTAAACCTCCTGCTTCATTAAGCCCCTCACTACCACACTAGCCGTCATGCAACCAAAAATAGCAGGCATATAAGAGATGGTTCCGATAATGGATTTTTTGGGGAATGCTTTTTCAGTTTCGATGATCCGAGTCTGGTCTACTTTTTCCGCACTGAATACCACTGTAAGGCCTTTATAAATTCCCAATGAATGCAATTTCTTGCGAACATAGGCGGCTAAATTACATTGATAGGTTTTAGAAATATCTGTAATGATCACTTGTGAAGGGTCTATTTTTCCTCCAGCACCGAGCGAACTAACGATGGGAATTTTTCTATCCAAACAAGCTTTAATAAAAAACACTTTGGGAGATAAAGTATCAATACAATCTACTGCATAATCATATTTTGCTTCATCCAATAATTGCTGAGTAAGCTCTTCTTTAATGTAGATCGATTTTACAATCAATTCAATATTTGGATTGATGTCTTTTAATCGTTCGGCCATCACTTCAGATTTTAATTTGCCTGCCGAGGAATGCAATGCAGGAATCTGTCGGTTAGTATTGCTCAAATCAACTGTATCTGCATCTACAATGGTCATTTTGCCAACACCTGCCCTTGCGATCATTTCAGCACAAATACCTCCTACTCCGCCTAAGCCTACAACCAGCACATGCTTTTGCATTAAGGTTTCGATAGGATCATCACCTAGCAATAATTGTGTGCGGCTCATCCAGTATGGAATCATGAAAAAAGAATTATGAATTAAGAGATATGAATTAAGAGATACATTTTTTTGAATTACAAATTATGAGTTATGAATTAGTTATTCATCATGTTTAATTCATAATTTCAATGCAAAAGTGTAAGTATGTTTTTGAAAAATAAAATTTATCTCTTATTAATAGGAATTATATGTTACAATGCCTTGTTGGCGCAGGTTCCAACAATTGAAATATTGGAACAAGGCCGGAAAACCAGCATTCGAGGCATGAGTGTGGTAAACAACAATGTAATTTGGGTAAGCGGAAGTGGTGGTTCTGTAGGCAAATCTTTGGATGGAGGAAAAACCTGGAATTGGATGACAGTTGCAGGTTATGAAAAAAGTGATTTCAGGGATATTGAAGCTTTTGACGGCAAAACTGCTTTGATAATGGGCATCACTCAACCAGCAGTAATTCTAAAAACAAAAGATGGAGGTCTTAGCTGGAGGAAGGTTTTTGAAGATACTACTAAAGCAGCTTTTCTCGACGCGATGGATTTTGCAGGCAAAAAAGGGTATGTAATTGGTGATCCTATAGATCAGCATCTTTATTTGGTTACAACAAAAGATGGAGGAGAAAATTGGGTGAAAACTAAGCCTAGTTCAAAAACAAAATTCTTTGCTGGCAGTGAAGCTTTTTTTGCATCAAGTGGAACAAATATTGTAGCGGGTGAAAAATTATTAAAGAATAAAATACTTTTTGTGAGTGGCGGATCAACCACTCGATTTTTTACTTACCCTCAGTTTCCAACTTTGCCGGAAGGTTTGCCGATAGTAATGGGAGGCAGTAGCCGAGGAGCCAATTCAATTGCTATTTCTCCAAGTGAAAAATACGGAATGGTAGTAGGAGGAGATTTTGCTATTGATAGTATCTCATCTGTCAATAGTGCAAAAATCGTTTTTCGAAAAACCTATAATGAAATCATTTCTCCTCAAATAGCTCCTCATGGCTATCGCTCTTGTGTAATATTTATTGATGACAATAATTTAATTACATGTGGTACTTCTGGAGTAGACATTTCAAAAGACGGTGGAATGAATTGGGAACTGATTTCAAAAGAAAGTTTTCATGTAGTGCAAAAAGCGAAAAACGGCAATGCCGTTTTTCTTGCAGGCAAAGGAGGAAGAATTGCAAAATTCAATCCCACAAACCAATGACATAATTAATCAATAACTTAATAACCAAAGTATCTAAAGGAACACAAAAGAAAATATTATTTTCTTGAATCAGCTTTTTGCATAAAATTAGCAAGGTTTTGTCTGGCAGTAGTTTGCACTTTTTTGCGCAAAAAGCTTGTCCAACCCAACAAAACACCAGCCGTACCTAGTGCTTGGCTCGCCCATTTGTAAAAGTTAAAATCGTCAGTATGCGATACAATCAAACCATTTTCTATAACCATCGTAGCCACAATTTTATTGATCACTTTACGCCCCGTTTTGGAGAAGGTATAAGTAGCAATCCATTGGGTTTTGACCTGTTGAGCATTTTCCTCCAAGATTAGGTATTCCAACTGCAAGTCCTTGCTTGCAGTAAGGAGCATTTCCCACATAGCCCTTACTTCTTGAGCGTTGAGATTGGGGAAAGCTGGGTCAGAAAATGATGCATTGTCTGCATACAGACCTTGCATCATTTTGAAATCTTTTTTTTGGAAAGCCTGATAAAAGGCGTGGGCAATTTGAGAAGAAGTCATCATAAACAGGCATCTATTTAGTAACTTATAACTGACTTTGCATTTTCTCCACCATCTTATACGTTGCAGGGCAGTAAGAAATATTTTGTTGATGAACATGAATGTATTCCACCATTTTCTTTTTCTTCAAATGAGGGAAACCAGCACAATCATCCGGTCGAACTTCATAGATACTGCACATATTATTTTTCAAATTAAGAAACTGACATGGTTGTGAAGTATTCATCCAGTCTTTATCTTTCTTATCAAAAAACAACCATTTTTCTTTGAACTCATTTGGGGTGATTTCAAAATGAGCTGCAATACGTTTAATATCTTTAACAGTGAAAGTTGGGCTCATCGATTTGCAACAATTCGCACAAGACAAACAATCTACTTCTTTCCAAACTTCAGCATCAATTTTTTCAGCTAGTTTATCCAACCCTTTTGGAGGATTCTTTTCTATCTTACCTAAAAAACGTTTCATTGATTTTTGATGATAACGTACTTTCTGTTTGAACGATCGTAAATTTACTTGCATAAGGTCGATTCGATTTTTGACTAAAAGCGAATGTACGTAATATTGATCAATGGTCATAAGTCAAAATAAATACCAGCAACTTAATTCGTAACTTCATTTCTTAACTCATAATTCTTATCTCTTAATTCATAATTCTTAATTCATAATTCCTGATGTGGGAAGCATATAAAAAAGGATACAAAGCCTACCTCCGACTGGAACGCTCTTTGAGTGATAACTCTGTAGAAGCCTATCTGCGTGATGTATCCAAGCTTACCGACTATTTACAAGTAACACAACAACTCAAGAACCCTGCAGAATTAGTTTTAGAAGATCTACAAGCATTTGTAAAATGGGTAGGCGAACTAGGCATGACGGCCACTTCGCAGAGTAGAATGATTTCTGGAATCCGTAGTTTTTATAAATACTGTTTAATAGAACAGATTTGTACCATCGACCCCTCCATTCTCTTAGATGCTCCCAAAACAAAAAGAGCACTACCCGATACTTTGAGTTTTGAAGAGATTGAATATATGATTGCACAAATTGATTTAAGCAGTGCTGAAGGTGGTAGAAATAAAGCAATCATCGAAACCATGTATAGTTGCGGGCTTCGGGTGAGTGAAGTAGTTAACCTAACGATTTCAGGACTTTATCTGGATGTAGGCTTTATAAGGGTTATCGGAAAAGGCAACAAAGAACGATTGATTCCCATTGGATCAGATGCCATTAAATATATCACCATTTACAAAGAATCGATTCGATTACATCAAACTATTCAATCTGGCTTTGAAGACATTTTATTCCTTAACAGGAGGGGTAAAAATCTGACAAGAGTAATGATCTTTTATATCATTAAAGAGTTGGCATATAAGGCAGGAATCACCAAAGTAATTTCGCCACATACATTAAGGCATTCTTTTGCTACACATTTAGTAGAAGGCGGTGCCGATTTGAGGGCTGTTCAGGAAATGTTGGGCCACGAAAGCATTACCACCACTGAAATTTACACTCATTTGGACCGTGATTTTTTAAGAGATACCCTACAGCGCTTTCATCCCGGGTTTAAATAAATGGAAAGGATAACCTAAAAATATTCTGCTAATTGGAACGGAAAACCTAGGTTTGCCATCTCAAATGATACAATTATGAAAAGAATAATGATTGCAGCTGCTATACTTTGCAGCTTAACTAGTATGGCTCAAATAAAAATGCCAGCTCCGAGTACAACTCAAAAAATTGCTCAAGACTTTGGTTTGGGTAAAATTGAATTGACTTATTCTCGTCCAAATATCAAGGGAAGAGGATTGCTTAAAGAAAATAGCGAACTAGCTCCATTGGGTCAACTATGGAGAGCAGGTGCTAATGCTGCTACTCGTTTAAATTTTTCTGATAAAGTAATGATGGGTGGAAAATTATTAGACACAGGTTCTTACGTCTTGTATATTGTTCCAGGAAAAGAAACATGGGAAATTGTAATTAATAAAGGATTGAATAACTGGGGAACTGATGGCTATAAAGAAAGCGAAGACGTAGTTCGTTTTAAAGTAAAAACCATGAAAACGGCCATGGCAGCAGAAACTCTAACCATGCAATTTGCCAATATTCAACCAGAAAGTTGTGAACTACATATTATGTGGGGTACTACTGCAGTAAGTGTTCCAATGAGCACTAATGTAAAAGACAGAATTCGTGCACAAGTTGAAAAAGCATTAAGCGCAGATCCAGTAAACCCAGCGGCTTACGGTGCAGCTGCAACTTTTTATTCTGAGTGGGACAACAACAATGCAAAAGCATTAGAGAATATCAATAAAGCAACTGCTGCAAATCCAAAAGCATTTTGGTTGTTTTTACAAACAGCTAAAATTCAAAAAGAATTAGGAGATAAAGTTGGTGCTAAAGCAAATGCAGAAAAATGTATTGCAGTAGCTACTGAAGCTAAGAATGATGATTATGTAAGAATGGCTAAAGAATTAATTTCGAAATTATAAGCTCATAACATTTCAATAAAAAAAGCGATGAAATTCATCGCTTTTTTTATTACTCTATCTTTTCTTTCTTCTTTTATCTTTCTTCTTTCTTAATTAGCGTCCGCCATATCCGGTATAGCTTCTACTTTATAAGCACCTGCATCTAACTTAGCTTTCGTTTCGCTAAATGCTACCAATGTTTCTTGAATATCTGCATCGGTATGTGCAGCGGATGGAATCAATCTGTAAATAATATGTCCTTTAGGAATTACAGGATAAACAACAATTGATGCGAATACACCATAATTCTCTCTTAAATCCATCACCATTGCAGTAGCTTCTTCTACTCCACCGGTCATATAAACTGGGGTTACCGGGCTATCTGTTTTACCAATATCAAAACCACGTGCTTTTAAGCCTGATTGCAATTTCAATGCATTGCTCCATAATTTTTCTTTTAGTTCAGGCATGGTGCGCAACATATCCAAACGCTTTAAATTTCCCAATACAATTGGCATTGGTAAACTCTTTGCAAAAATCTGGCTTCTGATGTTGTAACGAATAAAATCAATGATGGCTTTATCACCAGCTAAGAATGCCCCAATTGAAGCCATACTTTTAGCAAATGTGGAAAAGTATAAATCAATAGCATCCTGACAACCTTGCGCTTCACCAGCACCTGCACCAGTCTTGCCCAATGTTCCAAATCCATGTGCATCGTCAACCAATAACCTGAATTCGTATTTATCTTTTAAAGCAGCGATTTCTTTCAATTTACCTTGATCACCGGCCATACCGAATACGCCTTCAGTAATCACTAAAATTCCACCAGCTTTTTGCTTCTCAATCAATTGAGTTGCTCTCGCCAATTGTTTTTCGCAATCTTCAACGTCATTGTGTTTGAATACATATCGATGACCTGGGTGTAAACGCAATCCATCAATAATACATGCATGACTTTCAGCATCGTAAACTATTACATCGTGTCTGCCACAAATAGCATCGATAGTGCTCATGATACCTTGGTATCCGAAATTGAGCAAAATTGCATCCTGCTTGCTTTCAAAAGCAGCCAATTCTTTTTCTAATTGTTCATGATAATTAGAGTTACCACTCATCATTCTCGCTCCCATCGGGTAAGCCATTCCAAACTCTTTTGCAGCATCTGCATCTACCTTTCTAATTTCAGGATGATTGGCCAAACCTAAATAGTTGTTTAAGCTCCATACAATCATGTCTTTTCCACGAAACTTCATTCTACTACTAATTTCTCCTTCCAGTTTTGGAAAGGCAAAATATCCATGTGCTCTTTCGCGGTGCTGACCCAAGGGTCCAGCATTTTTTAACATCTTTTCAAATATATCTGCCATATTAATAAATTATTATATCCTTAAAATCGCTGCAAAATTAACTAATATGTAGGAAAGTGCAAACGGATTTATAGAGGCAAACCTTACCTTTAGCGTCTAATTAACGAAAATGAAATCAATTGACATCGAAAAAGCCTTAAAAACAGGCTTTTTAACCCTTTTTATGGTATTTGTAATGGTTATAGGAAGTGCTGACATTTTACTTGCACAGAAAGCTGTTAAACAACCTTTAAACGCAACCGCCCCCAAATTAGTAGTAGGAATTGTGATCGATCAAATGAGGTGGGATTATCTCTATCGTTTTGCTCCATTATTTAAAGCAAATGGAGGATTCAAAAGAATGATGAATAATGGATTTAGTTGCGATAATACACAGATTGGCTATACCCCTTCTGTAACTGCTTGCGGTCATACAGGTATTTATACAGGATCGGTTCCTGCAGTTCATGGAATTACAGGCAATGCATGGTATGATGGACAATTAAAAAGATCGGTGTATTGCAGTGAAGATAAAACAGTAGACGGTGTTGGTACTAAAGGAGCCAGTGATGGACAGATGAGCCCTCGAAATATGTTAACCACTACCATATGCGATGAGTTGAGATTGGCCACTAATTTTAAAAGTAAAGTAATTGGAGTAGCGTTAAAAGATAGAGGCTCTATTTTACCAGCAGGTCATAGTGCCAATGGCGCCTATTGGTTCGATTCGAAAAGTGGCTACTTTATTACTAGTACTTATTACATGAATCAATTGCCAGAATGGGTGAATAATTTCAATAAAAGAAATGTACCAGATTCATTGATGAATTTAGGTTGGACAAAAAAATTAAAGGATGAAGATTATTTGAATTATGCTACAGCCGATGAAAAATCCTATGAGAATCAACCTTTCGGTAAAGAGCAAATCAAAATGCCTTATTCATTAACAAGAACTGCTACAGAAGGTTTTGGCAAATTGGCTTCTACCCCACATGGCAATACATTAACAGCTGAAATGGCTAAAGCAGCCGTGATTGCTGAAGGTTTAGGAAAAGATGCTATTACCGATTTTTTAGCAGTAAGCTTTTCTTCGCCAGACTATATAGGACATGCATTTGGCCCGAATTCATGGGAAATGGTGGACGATTATATTCGTTTGGATGAGGAATTGGGAAAATTGTTTGACTTTTTAGATGCCACTGTTGGTAAAGGTACTTATACATCATTCTTAAGTGCAGATCATGCAGTTGCTCATGTTCCAGCATTTTTGAAAGAAAATAAATTACCTGGCGGAGTAATTACTGAAAGCAAGGTATCTGCAGATTTAAATAGCAAAATCAAAGAAAAATTTGGGGTTGATAACGCTATTGTAAGTATGTACAATTATCAGGTTCATTTTAATCGTACTAAAGTAGACAGTTTGAATATCAATAAAAGCCAATTGAATGCTTTTGTAATTCAATACTTGTTAAAATTAGAAGGTGTATCGAATGCTTTCCCTACAGCTGAAATTCTTACTTCTCCTATGCCTCAGGTGTTAAGAGAAAAATTAGCGAATGGATTTTTCTATAATAGAAGTGGCGATATTCAAATAGTTTTAAAACCTGGTTATATAGATGGCAATGACAAAGGCACTACCCATGGATTATGGTACCCATATGATGCCCATATTCCATTGCTTTGGTATGGCTATGGCATCAAACAAGGCAGTTCTAATAGAGAAGTATATATGCATGATATAGCTTCAACCATTGCTGCATTATTGCATATTCAAATGCCAAGCGGAAATATTGGAAAACCGATTGCAGAGGTTTTGAAGTAAAACACCTGTCAATCTTAGGTTCAAAATGACTTTATAGCTAATAGCTATAAAGTCATTTCATTTATTTTAAAAATCAATAATATATTGCACAAAACAAAGATCCATGAAAAAACAAATTCACTTGATTTTATTGGGAATTTTGGTGGTATTCAGCACCAGTGCTCAATTAAATTTATCCGACAAAATTCCATTTGATTCAAAAGTAAAAATGGGGAAACTCTCCAATGGATTAACTTATTACATTAGAGCAAACCAAAAGCCAGAGAAAAAAGTAGAATTGCGTCTAGTGGTAAATGCAGGTTCTGTTTTAGAAGACAATGACCAACAAGGTTTGGCACATTTTACCGAGCACATGGCTTTTAACGGAACAAAGAACTTCAAAAAAAATGAATTGGTTAGTTTCTTACAAAGTATTGGAGTAGACTTTGGAGCAGATTTAAATGCTTATACCAGCTTTAATGAAACAGTGTATATTCTTCCAATTCCATTAAGCGATCCCAACAATTTTAAAAAGGGAATGCAGGTTTTGCAAGATTGGGCTTCTGCTGTAACATTCGATAACAAACAAATTGATGATGAGCGTGGAGTTGTTTTAGAAGAAAGCAGATCTGGCAAAGGTGCAGATGATAGAATGGGAAGAAAAGTATACGCTAAACAATATGAAGGATCGAAATATGCAGAAAGATTACCTATTGGTAAAGACAGTATTTTAAAAACATTTAAGTACGATGCTATAAAGCGTTTTTATCGCGACTGGTATCGTCCTAATTTAATGGCAGTAGTTGTAGTGGGAGATATTGACGTTAATGCTACAGAAAAAATGATTCAGGAAATGTTTGGTGGATTAAAAAATCCAGCAAACCCTCGTCCAAGAAATTTAGCTACACTCCCTGTAAGAACTAAAAATGAATCATTAATAGTTACCGACAAAGAAGCGACCAATTTTAGAATTCAACTGAACTATACTGCCCTTCCTTCAAAAACGGAAATTACTATTGGAGATTACAGAAAAGAAACATTGATTAAAAACATGTTTACTTCTATGCTCAACCAACGTATGAGTGAATTGTCCCAAAGCACCAACCCTCCATTCATTGGAGCAGGCACTGGCTTTGGTTCAGAAGCGAGAGGCTATGTAGGATTTATTAATGTTGCCATCCCTAGTAAAAAAGGAATTGATACAGCACTAAATGCATTGATCACAGAAGTAGAAAGAGTGAAGAAATTTGGATTTACACAAGGCGAGTTAGATAGAGCTAAAAAGTCTCAAATGGCTTCCTTTGAAAGAAGCTATAACAACAGAGATAAAACAGGATCCGATCAAATCATTGAAGAATATATTCGTCATTTTTTAGAACAGGAACCTGCTCCTGGAATAGAAACTGAATATAAATATGCACAAGAACTTTTACCAGGCATTCAATTACAGGAAGTAAATGCCATTGCCAATGAATTAAAGCAGAACGAAAAGTTCTTTGCAAGTATTCAGGGGCCAGAAAAATCTGAAACCCCTATCCCAACCAACACTTCATTACTTGCTGCGATAGAAAATATTAGCAAAGCGCCTATTAAGGCCTATGAAGAAAAAGCAATCGCAACCAGTTTATTAAAAGCAAAACCTACACCAGGAACATTGGTAAAGGAAACAAAAAATGATGTTTTGGGAATTACTGAACTACAATTTAGTAATGGAACTAAAGTAATTTTGAAGCCAACTACTTTTAAGCAGGATGAAATCATCATGACTGGATTTAAAAAAGGCGGAATTAACACTTATAGCCTAGAAGATAAATACAGTGCCGAGAATGCAAGTACTATTATTCAACAAATGGGTATTGGAGATTTTACTCCTGTAGATCTTCGAAAATTTTTAGCAGGTAAAATAGCATCTGCAAGTGTAGGCCTTAGCGCTATTAATGTAAGTGCTGGTGGAAGAAGTTCTATCAAAGACGTTGAAACAATGTTTCAATTGCTGTACATGACTTTCACCAATACGAGAAAAGATGAAGCACTTTTCACTGCCTGGAGGGATAAACAGAAAACTCAAATGCAAATGATGACTGCTGACCCTCAATTTGCTTTCTTAGATTCTGTATACAAGGTTTTGTATGATGGAAACCCACTTGCACCTACTCAAATTCCAAAACCTTCTAATTATGATAAAATCAATTTTGAAAGATCAATAGCCATTTATAAAGAGCTTACTTCTGACGCCAATGATTTCACCTTCATCATGGTAGGCAATATTGATGTAGAAGCAATCAAGCCGTTATTAGCTACTTATATAGGAAGTTTACCTTCAAAAGGAGGCATCGGCAAAATTGGAGATAATGGTGTAAGAGTAGCTAAAGGAGTAAAAGACTTTACTGTGTATAAAGGCAAGGAGCAAAAGAGTTTTATATTAAATATATATTCTGGTGAAGTTCCTTATTCAGAAGACTTGGCATTTAAGGCAGAAATGTTGGCTGAAATTTTAAATATTAAAATCATCGAAGATCTAAGAGAAAAAATTGGAGGCATTTATAGTGGCGGCATCAATGGAACAGTTCAGAAGTATCCATATAACAACTATATTTTTGGGCTTCAATTACCATGTGGGCCAGAAAATGTAGACAAGCTAAAAAAAGCAGCTGCTGAAGAAATGGAGAAAATAAAGGCAAATGGGCCAGAACAAAAAGATCTAGACAAAGTGAAGAAATCACTAATGGAAAAGTACACTGTGAATATGAAAGAAAATAATTTCTGGACAGGTGTTTTACAAGGGATTTATTTCAGTGACAAAGACCCACAGAGAACTTTGAACTACGAAAAAGTGGTGAACGATATTACTATAAATGATATCAAAAAAACAGCGAATCTATTATTCGATGGTAAAAACATTATCGGAGGGATTTTACTTCCAGAAAAACAATAATAGTATCAAAGATTATTTTAAAAGGCCTCGATTCATCGGGGCCTTTTTTATTCACTATATTTACTGATACAGCATTCAATCAGTGAAAAAGATCATCAAAATAATTGCAGAAGAGTCCAATTCAAATAGTTTGATGAACGATATCCATTTTCGAGTTCAACAAGCAAGCCATTTAATTAAGAATACAATATTTAAAAATAAAAATCAGGCATTAGCCATTCCTTCAGACCGAGATTTATTTGAAACATTTCAGCTTGATTATGCATTGTATTTTTCTGATGGAAAACTGGCTGCAAAAGAATTGATTGAATGGAGCAGAGAACATTTAAACAATGATACACCGCATATTCTCGATTGGGGATGCGGAGTCGGCAGAATCATTCAACATATCCCAAAGATCTTACCTAAAGCAATATGTTATGGCGCAGACATCAATCAGCAAAGAATTAAATGGTGTAGAAATAATATAAACGATGTGTTATTCGATTGTATAGAGGATGAACAACTACCCTATCCTTCCGAATTATTTGATCTTGTTTTTGGCATATCCGTATTCACACATATTCACGGCGGTGAACAATCATTTTGGTTGAAAGAATTGCAAAGAATTACCAAACCTGGAGGGGTTATTATTGTATCAACACATGGATCATTTTTTGAGAAAAAAATGAATGCTGCTGAATTAAAAACCTACCATTGTAAAGGTTGGCAAAGCAATCAATATCATGAAAAAGGTCATCGATTATTAAGCACTTATAATAAGGCGGTCAATTTTAAAGAAATGATTACCCAATTTTTTACAATTGAAAAGCACTATGAAGGAAAAAGCCACCCAGAAAAACTGGGTGGCCAAGATATTTGGATATTGCGAAAGCAATAAGTAAACTTATTCTCCTCCTTTACCACCAGAATTTCCCACTGCTGGTGCTGCAGGCATTTTATTCTTCATACTTGCTTTACGCAAGTCATCTAATTTAGCGATATAAATGCTTCTACCATGAGTTCCCAAAACAATTTCATTGTCGCGTGGGTGAATAACAATATCATGCACTGGAACGCTATATGGTAAGCCTTTGTTCCACATCATACTGGTAGCTCCACCATCAATGCTTACATACAAACCACCATCAGTTCCAACATAAATAATGTCCTGATCTACCAAGTCTTCCTTCACCACATTCACTGGCTCTGCAGGCAAATCTTTTGCAATCTGCTTCCAGTTAGCACCATAATCATCGCTCACATATACATAGGCATTGAAATGATCATTTCTATATCCATTTAATGACAAATAAACCCTTCCCTCTTTAAATGAACTGGCATAAACCCTGCTTACATACAACCCTTTAGGCAGTTGCTTATTATTCAATAAAGTCCAGGTATAACCACCGTCTTTGGTTACATGAATATTGCCATCATCTGTACCTGTGTAAATCAATCCAAAACGTAATGGACTTTCACTCATGGTACATAAAGTTCCAAAAGGCACATCTCCTTGAGCAGGATTAGTACTTAGATCGCCACTCATGGTAACAGAGCTATCTCCTTTATTGAAAGAACGATGAAATTTATTACTTCCATAGTAAAACACATCTTGATTATGTCTGCTAATTAAAATGGGCGCTTGCCAATTATAACGTAAAGGAGTTTCGCCTAGATCTCTTGACGGCCTAACAGATCTACCACGTTGAAAACCTCCAGTTGAAGGAGCTCCAATTACCTGCCTTGAATAAGCACCAAATTGAGACCCACTATACACTGTTTTATTATCTCTCCAGTCTACCTGAACCTGCATTCCATCTCCGCCATTAATTCCTTTATAAGGATTCTCTCCATTATCGGTCCAATCTAAATTCATCACAGATTTACTAGAACCGTACCAAGTGCCATTGTCTTGTAATCCTCCATAAACATTATATGGAGTAGCCATGTCCACAGCTATATTATAGAACTGTCCAACAGCAGGTGTATTGGCTTTAAACCAATGAGCTCCATTATCATAAGTAATATTAGCACCGCCATCATTACCATTGATCATATGTGTTTCTTTGTTGGGGTTGATCCACATTACATGATGATCGGAATGAACATTATCTCCACCAATAGATTTGAATGATTTACCAGCATCTACACTCATTTGCAAACCAACACCGGTTAAAACAATTTTATTTTCATTAGAAGGACTTACAAATACTTTTCCAAAATAATATCCATACGTGCTATAGATTCCAATTGGATCCTTATGGGTTTTTACCCAGGTTTTACCAGCATCATCACTGCGGTATAATTCGCAACCAATGATCGGGGTTTCAAACAAAGCTGTATTTGCATCGAACAGAAAATCGTAGATAGCTGTAGGTGCTAATTTATCTGTTTGCACCATTTCTTTTAGATTGGTAGCAGTATATTTTGCAGGAATACCATTTCTGGGAGACTTTACAAATGCATTCAATTTTTTATCGTCTAAAGCAGCAAATTGTTCTTTAGAAAGTCCCTTAAAATCAGCTAACACATATCGAGTAGAATCTGCTGTTAAAGTAGTTGTTGAAGCAGGCTTTCTGAAATTATTATCTACTACAGCGTAAACAATATTGGGTTTTTGCGGATAAACAGCTAATCCAATTCTTCCAACACCATCTCCAGAAGGGAAACCACTTGTTGCAGTGGAAACCAATTCCCAACTATCGCCCCCATTAGAACTTTTATAGATACCACTTGATTTACCACTTTCTTCAAAATTCCAGGCCTTTCTGGTTTTATACCACATAGCAGCATATAGTTCATTTGGGCTTGCTGGGTTAATATCTAAATCTACACAACCAGTGTTTTCATCTACATATAATGTTTGTTTCCAAGTTGCCCCACCATCTGTTGTTTTATATACACCACGTTCTTTATTGGGTGAATATAAATGCCCTAATGCAGCAACCCAAGCGATATTTGCATCAGTAGGATGTAATTGAATTTTACCAATATGATGACTTTCAGGCAAACCTAACCACTGCCAGGTTTTGCCATTATTGTTAGACTTATATACGCCCAATCCAGCATAGGTTGATCTACTAGCATTCACTTCTCCAGTACCAACCCAAATAATTTTATTGGCCCAGTTCACAGCAACATCACCAATGGTAATGATATCTGTAGAATCGAATACAGGTGCAAAACTCTGCCCATTATTTACGGTGTGCCAAAGGCCGCCGGTAGCATAAGCCACATAAAATTCAGTGGGGTCAACAGGATTTACATCCAGGTCTACAACCCTTCCACTCATTACGTTGGGTCCAACATTTCGGAATCCGGTAGCATTAGCTATTGAATTCTGTTGAAGTACTTTACGTTGATCGATACTTTTTAATCGATCATTGGCGTTTGTTGGTTTTACCTGGGCTAATAATTGGCTACAGCCAACAATTAACAATAAAGAAAAGATTTTTCTCATGGCAGTTATGTATTTTCGGAAACCGAATGTAAGTATTATGCGGTTTCAATTGCTATCATTATTCGTTTTTTTGTCTATTTATTCTTATAGTCAATGTAAGACCTATCGTTTGGCATCCAATGGAGATACCCTTAATTGTACCGACATGAAGGGCTTAAAACAGGGCAAATGGGTCATTAGAAACCCAAAATTAAGGGGCGAACCAGGTTATGATGAGGAGGGAGAATTCAAAAATGATCGGAAAGAAGGTATCTGGCGAACCTATAATTTAATGGGCGATATGCTTGCTCAGGAAAATTTTAAATGGGGCAATAAAAATGCAAAATGTTATTATTTTACCCTTGCAGGTTTAGAACACGAGGAAAGCTGGAGGGCAGTTAACCCCGATAAAGGGTTTGACACCATTGATGTTCAAGACTTAAAAGACCCCAATAAATACGAAAAAGTAATTGTTCAAACGGATGGCACATCATTAAAGCATGGAGTTTGGAAATATTATATACCTGGAACAGGCAATGTTGTTGAAACTCAGGAGTATTTTATGAATAAATTGAAAAATCCGGAGGATGAATTAAACAATTTATTTAAGGATTCTAAAGTGCCAATATCTACAAAGAAAGATAGTACCGTAATTAATAATAATAAGCCTAAAGAAGTGGTAGAGTTCGAAAAGAAAAATCCAAAGAAGACAAAGCCAAAATCCGGCAAAACAATTCCAGACCATCATTAGATATCTGAAATCTTAATACCCAATGGTTGAATCCATTGATTCATCATTTTCATCAAACCAGTTGATTTTTTTATTTTCTTGGCATAAGCACAAGGAATAGAATGGAATCGATCAAATCCGTTTTGGTTAACCAATTGACGGTATTCATTCAATATTTGCTGAAGCAAAGGCAGACTAGCTAAATCAAATCGATTTTGATGACGAGACAACACAGTTGGATGATCGAAAGAATAACCACTAATATGCAAAAAGAATAAGGGGTGAATTTCGTTTACAGAATAAATTCCATCAACCAAATCAATCTGTCTTTCATGTAAATTCCAATATGCAACATTAGCCCCAGGATTATTGAATATACCCACTTTTTGAAAAAAAAGCGGAACTAAGTTTAACCATAACTGGTCTACTCCCATTCCTTCTGCAAAATTGTAATAACATTCATCTTGCAAATGAGCCATCCACCAACTAAAAAAAGCATCAACATTTTTTCCTGGCCTAAATGCGATGAAGCCAGCATTGTATAAACCAGATCGAAGTGTATCTTTTTCCTGAGGTAAAAATTGATCGTTGGGATAGGCTTTATTGATATGTGGTGTTAACAGAATATCATTTTCAATTAGTTCATTCTCTATTAGTTCAAAGGAATGAAAAACCTGAATATCTGAATCGAGATAAATTAATATATCAGGCTGAAATTGAGACAGGATATGGTTTCCAACAAACCCTTTCATGGCGCAATTCAACTCAATCACTGTGTATTTTTCGGCCATTATAGAAAAAGAGGGGATTGCTAAATCACCTACTTCAATAATTGTATATGGATCAAAATCAGCTACAACAAACTGGTTATTGATCTTGTCTGTCAATCCAATAATTACTTGGTAATCAGGATTGAATTGTACAAAGGAATCAGCCATTGTTTTACAATGAGCTAAATGATTAGCCGAACAAACTGTATATAGAATTTTTTTTAAGAACATTTTTGGGCGATAATAATTGTATTTAAATAAAATCGATCCGATTTTGGTAAAATAGGTTCAACTATATAAAATGACATATTCAATATTGGCACAATCAACTGTCTAACGATTTTTTTAAAAAATGAAAACCGTGAAAAAAAGAAAACTTTATGCAACCAGTGATCATTGATATACAATACAAAAAGTTGATGCAAGGCACTTAAAAAATGTCCGTTCTTATCAACTTTTAAAATGGCAAACCCATTTTTCTCCAACATATCTTTTAAAGCAAACTGGGTATAACGTGCATAATCAATGGGCACTTCGTGTTCTTCCCAACTAAATGGGCAAGTAATTAAAATTTGTCCCCCTATTTTAAGTACACGATTCAATTCTGGGAGTATTTGAGGCAAAGTAAATACATGTTCAAAAACCTCACTCGTAAAGATCGAATCGAAATGTGCAGCTTCAAATGGAATGGTGACTCCATCATAATATACATCTATTTTTTCATTGGCATGATTATGCCCTTCACTATCATAATCTAATCCAGTATAGGTCTTAACGCCAGTAAACAGGCTTTGGTAAGGCTTTTCTCCACAACCAAAATCAAGTAAATCGCCGTTCATTTGTGGGGCATATAAACTAATTTTGCTGAACAAGCCTTTGCGTATGAAGTACAAAGGATGTGAAATACCAGGATTGAAATTATTTGGCACCATAAATTTTAAATGCAGCAGCAAGATAAAGCGTTTTAAGCATGTTAAATAGAATAAAAGGAATTTTATATGATATCGTATTACGCTTTGCAATGCTTGGTAGAAGACAAAAAAGCAACCCTACACTAGTCATTGTTAGAACCGATGAAATTGGCGATTATATGTTATGGCGAAAATGTCTTCCCGCGATTGCTGAACATTACAGAGCCCTGAATTATGAAATTCACCTGATTGGCAATAGCAGCTGGAAGAGTTTGTTCGATCGATTTGATTCCATATATGTAGATCAAGCCATATGGGTAGATAAAATAAAATTCAAGAAAAAAATAGGATATCGCTTTGAACTATTGCGTCAAACATATTTGAGCAACTATGCTATTGCCATTAACCCTATTTTTTCTAGAGATAAAAGAAATGATGATGCATTTGTAATAGCAGCAAAAGCACAACAAAGAATTGGAATGAAAGCCAATCTAGAGAGCGTAAAACCAGATGAAATAGGTTATGATCAATCATTGTATACTATCTTATTTGATCACCCAGATCGCCCTATTTTTGAATTTTACAGAAACCAATTTTTCACAGAATTCATTACAGGGCAGGCTACTTCAATTTACAATACTACAATTGAGAGGGCCTTACTTCCTACCCTCTCCATTGAACTTCCCAAAAAATATATCATAGTATTTCCAGGATCCAGAAGTGCAAAAAGAATCTGGCCTGTAGATCATTTTTTAACCGTTTGTAATGAATTATATGATAGCACTCCATTCACAGTTGTACTTTGTGGGGCTTCAAATGATAAAATATATACAGATGAATTTGAATCTAATTACAAGAATCCATTATTAAATCTTACAGGAAAAACCAGCCTCACCGAATTATTGACCGTTTTTTCAAAAGCAGCATTATTGATCTCTGTAGATACTGGTTCTATTCATTTGGCAGCTGCTGTAGGCTGCCCTGTTGCTGGCATTTTCAATGGCTCTCAATACAAAAGATTTGCCCCTTACCCTCCTACTTTCAGTGAACAATTTATCGCTGTATACCCAGATGAAATAGAAAATGACTTATTGAACGATGCCATCGTTAAAGAAAAATATGAATTTGTTATCAATATTTCTTACAACAAGGTTTTACCTGAAAAGCTAATAAAAAAGATTAAAAATAGTAACATTGTATTATGAGATTGAAACCTATTAAAGCATTTCGTGTATTATTTGGATTAGATAAGCAAACAGCTGTTTTCCCTGATGATTTTGAAGACATTCATCGTAAAATTATTGCGAAAGTTCGTCCTTATACAATGACTAGTGAAGAGCGATTATTTGGGCTAATCGAGAGCGTTAAATATGTTATCAATAATAATATCCCAGGAGATTTTGTTGAGTGTGGTGTTTGGAAAGGTGGAAGTATGATGGCCATTGCAGAAACTTTAAAACATTTAAACGTTACCAACAGACATTTGTATTTATACGACACTTTTGCGGGAATGACAGCACCCACTGATGATGATGTAGATCAATTGAATAGAGATGCAGCCACGCAACTAAGCAATGAAATAGATCAGAAAGCAGAAAGTGTAGTTTGGGCATACTCAGGTTTAGATGAAGTAAAAGCCAATATTGCCAGCACGAATTACCCTCCACAATTGATCCATTTTATTGAAGGAGATATCTTACAAACTATACCAGCAACAATTCCTAAACAAATTGCTTTATTACGATTAGATACCGACTGGTATGCTTCTACCAAACATGAAATGGAGTATTTATTTCCTTTGTTGGAATCCAAGGGCATAATCATTATAGATGATTACGGTTTCTGGAAAGGATCAAGAAAAGCAGTTGATGAATACCTAAGCGATAATGGAATTGTTTTGATGCTAAATAGAATGGATGCTACTGGAAGATCTGCTGTAAAAATCTAGTTAAGCATTCGCAAGACCCAATTTATTTTTAATGGCAAATAACCATTTCCCAAAACTTGTATGGAGAAGCAAGTGAAGTATTTTTAAACGAAATTGCCAAACTCTACACAAGAATGAGAATCCAAAATATGACTCGTAAATATGTATATTTTCTTTAAGAGAGTCTAAATAATTGCTTGTACTAATACCGGAATCATCAAATACAGCAATAGTTTCATTGATATAACCATAAGGCTCATCCTTCAATCTGCACATCAAGTCATAATCCATCCCTATTTTTAAATGGAGCTTAAAAGGGCCGACCCTATTATATACTTCTTTCCTTACAAACCATGTTGGATGTGAAACTGATCGCATTCCTCGATACAATTTACTTTTATCAAATGGTTTCCCAATGATTACTGATATACCCCCTCTAAGAACTTGAATATTTCCACTTACCCATTGAATGTCATGGTGCTGCTCAAAATAATTGGCTGCTATTCCAATTACATTATTAGAAGCATATGCATCTCCAGCATGAATCAAGTGAATGACTTCAAATTGTGCTAAAGCAATCCCTTTATTAAAAGCATCAGAAATTCCTTTGTCTCGCTCATTGATCCATTTTCGATATGAAGGTTGCGGAGCATTGTTCAACCAATTGGCAATTTCGGAATTACTCGAACCATTGATAATTAAATGTTCATTGGGGAGCGTAGTTTGCATATCCACCGACGAACAAGTTTTTTGTAGATCGGACAGATTATTGAAACAAATACTTATAACTGAAACTCCCTGCATTATATAAAAGTCTTAAGTGAGTGTTGAAATCTTTTTTAAAAAAAGCGCTAATCCCTTTCTTTTTTCATCTGTAAATTCATAACTCAAATTGGTAGAATAGTATTTTCTTAGATCATAATCATTAAAATGAACAGTTTTCAACACTTCATCCAAATGTTTTACTCCATATGCATTGGCTCTACTGAAAGCGTCTATAAAATCTGGATCGATGGGCTTATTCGCTACCCAGGCTGCAAAAACAAAGGGCAAACCTGTTAGTGCTTTCCAAGCAGTACCCAGGTCATAAGTAAAAGCGGAAATATTACGCTGTTCTAAAGCCCTATCACCTATAACAATACCAGCAGTTTTTCCTTTGATCTCATCTCGAAAATTGAGACCGCCGGCAACCAATTTCACATTGATTTTCCAATATTCTTTCACTAAAATTTTTGCCAACATTACCGATGTTCTACTTTGATAATCTAGTAATATGGTATCCACTTCTTCAATGGGAACTTCACTGAATAATGCCACAGATGCCACTTCCCCCTCCGTTCCTATACAGTAATTGGTAATGATATGAAATTCGTTTAATTGAGGTATCAATGCAACCGGAATCAAACCTATATCAATACTGCCTTTCAGCAGCATTTCTCCAATAATGGCAGGTTGATCTTCTATAAGGGTAATTCGATCCATTAGCCCCGATTGTTTAACCCCGAATAAAAGAGGACGGGTATTCAAATAACTTACTGCTCCAACGCTTAAACTCTTGTTCAATTCAGCTACTTTTGTACAAAGAAACGAATATATATCAATATGGAGCTAACCAACCTTACAGCAATTTCACCAATCGATGGTAGATATCGAAAAAAAGTGAATCATTTAGACGAATATTTTTCAGAATATGCCTTAATCAAATATCGAGTTTTAGTAGAGATAGAATATTTTTTCTTTTTGGCCGATCAACGTTTTTTTAAATTACCTGTAAAAGCCAGAACACAACTCAAGAAAGTGTTGGACGAATTTAGTTTGGACGATGCAAGGCAAATCAAACAATTAGAAGCGGTTACCAATCATGATGTAAAAGCTGTTGAATATTTTTTAAAGGAACAAGCAGATAAAGCAGGAATTAGCCATTTAAAAGAATGGATTCATTTTGGATTAACTTCTCAGGACATCAATAACACAGCGATTCCTTTGAGTTGGAAACATGCTATGGAGCATGAATATCTTCCATCAATCATCAATTTACAAAATAATATTTACCAATTAGCTGCTCAATGGAAGGATGTTCCCATGTTAGCACGCACGCATGGTCAGGCAGCTTCTCCTACCCGATTAGGAAAAGAATTGATGGTTTATGTGGAACGACTAAATAATCAAATCGAATTGTTTAGTAGTATTCCCTATGCGGCTAAATTTGGAGGAGCTACCGGTAACTTCAATGCACATCAAATTGCATTTCCAAAACGCAAATGGGTAGATTTAGGCAATGCTTTTGTAGAAGATATTCTTGGCCTGCAAAGAATGCAATTCACCACTCAGATAGAGCACTATGATTCCCTGGCAGCTCAATTTGATGCTATTAAAAGAATCAATACCATTTTAATTGATTTGTGCAGAGATATCTGGACCTATATCAGTATGGACTATTTTAAGCAACAGACCAAAAAAGGAGAAGTTGGTTCCTCAGCTATGCCACATAAAGTCAATCCGATTGATTTTGAAAACGCGGAAGGAAATTTAGGCATTGCCAATAGTTTACTCGAACACTTAAGTGCCAAATTGCCAACAAGTAGATTACAAAGAGATTTAACCGACTCTACCGTTCTTAGAAATATCGGAGTACCAATTGCTCATGTAAGCATTTCCATTAATTCCTTACAAAACGGTTTATCAAAATTAATTTTAAACGAAACAGCTATTAAGGCTGATCTGGAAAATAATTGGGCAGTTGTAGCAGAAGCTATTCAGACTGTGTTAAGAAGAGAACAATACCCTAACCCTTATGAAGCCTTAAAAGAGCTTACTAGAGGCAAAGCGAAAATTGATAAAGCATCGATCCATGCTTTCATTAATTCCTTAAAAATAAGTGCAGCATTAAAAAAAGAATTAAAAGGCATTACTCCAAGCAATTATTTTGGAGTAAACCCATTATTCTAAAAAGTTGCTTAAAAAAATGGCAAAATACAATCTCGGTATTGTATTTGCTTAATGAAAACAGGCTAATAACTATCTAAAAAAACATCCTGACTGAATAGATTCTTTACCATAATAATCAGAACCTTTTTAATTATTATAGCAATAATATTATTGTTATTTATGGCTATTCAAACGGATTTTGTACAAAACAAGCTAGTAACATTTGCTGCCAATAAATTATCCACTGAATTAGGAACAGAAGTTAGAATAAAGAACGTAAGCATTACCCTATTCAATAAACTGAATATGGAAGGGATGATGATCCGTGACAAACAAAAAGACACGCTATTGTACGCTGGTCAATTAAGGGTTAGGATTACAGATTGGTTCTTTTTAAAGGACAAAGCCGAATTGAAATTTATTGGCCTGGAAGATGCTGTGGTTAAATTACAAAGAAAGGATTCTGTTTGGAATTATCAATTTATTGCCGATTACTTCTCTTCTCCATCCCGTAAGAAAAAGAAAAAATCAGCTTTTGAATTAAGTCTTAAAAAAATTGATTTAAAAAATATTCGGTTTACTCAAAACGATTTATGGACGGGAGATATTACAAAAGTTCAGGTTGCGGGTTTAAGTATTGAAGCAGATAAAATAGATTTTAATAATAATCGATTTTTACTAAATACGGTGATTTTAAATAAACCAATGGTAATTCTTCAAAGTGTAGACCCTTTAAGACCATTAAAAAAAGAAAAAAACAAAAAAGCTGTACCTGATTCTGGACTATACTTTAATGAAGCAGGCCTTGATATTAAACTGGCAAATTTGCAAATTATCAATGGCGGTTTATTTATCGAAGGAAACTTAAAAAAAGCTGATCCTGGGTTCGATGGCTCCCACATAGAATTAAGTAAATTGAACGGCACATTAAACTCATTGACCTTCCAAAAAGATACACTGAAGGCATTGATCAATCTATCTGTAAAAGATAGAAGTGGACTGGAAATCAAAAAACTGAAAACCCAATTTAAACTCACTCCACAAATTATGGAGTTGGCACAATTAGATCTTCAAACAAATAAAAGCAGATTAGGCAATTATTATGCAATGAAATTTACCGATTTCAATGAAGACTTTAATGATTATATAGAAAAAGTGGTGATGGATGCAAAATTCACCAATTCCAGAATTCATAGTGACGATATAGCTTTTTTTGCACCAGAACTAAAGTCTTGGAAAAAAGAAGCCCTGCTTTCAGGCAAATTTCAAGGCACTGTAGCTGATTTTAAAGTAACACAATTCAATGCAAAAATTGGTACAACCACTTCTTTGAATGGTTCTTTAAGCATGAAAGGGCTTCCTGATATCGATAAAACAATTATTGGATTTAATAATGGCACTGTTTTTACCAACGCTAATGACATTAGTGTATTCATTCCGGCTTTAAAAAACATGACAAACCCAGATTTAAATTCCCTGGGGCAAATTATTTATCGGGGTAATTTTAATGGGAGCATCCACAATTTCAAAACTGCTGGAATATTTTCCAGCAAATTAGGGGGATTGAATACCAACATTAGTATGAAACTACCTATTAAAGGTGAACCCTCCTACGAAGGTTATCTGGAATCAACCCGTTTTAATATTGGTAAATTTTTAGCTATACCAGAATTGGGCATGATCGATTTTAAAGGTAAAGTAACAGGAAGTAGTTTTTATTTAGACAAATTGAAAACACAATTTGATGGGGAAGTAAAAACAATCGAATACAATGGATATGAATACAATAATATCGTAACCAATGGAACCATTCAGAAAAAATATTTTAATGGAGAATTAAAAATAAATGACCCTAATTTATCCTTTACATCGAACGTTGAGATAGATTTTAGTAAAGAACAACCTTTGTTTAATATTGTTGGGGATCTTTCAAAATCAGATTTAAAAGCACTAAAACTATATAAAGATAAAATCGAGATTGTTGGATTATTGGATGTAAACTTTACAGGTAAAGACATTGATAAATTTACAGGTACAGCTAAATTCTTAAATGCTGTTGTTAAAAGCGAATCAACTACAGTACGCTTTGATTCCTTAAATCTAACTTCGAGCTTTAAAGACTCCATTAAAACCCTTCATGTAGGAAGTAATGATTTGAATGCAACTATCACCGGAAAGTTCAGCATCATGGAATTACCAGCTAGTTTTCAATCATTCCTATACAATTATTACCCTGCATATATCAAGCCTATTAAAAATGCGCCAAAAAATCAACAGTTTGACTTTACTGCAAATACAAGCTATTTTGAACCTTATATTAAACTAATTCAAAAAGATATTTCTGGATTTAATGATGTAAACCTAAATGGAAGAATTGACACTAAAGAGAATACATTAAATCTTGACGCTTTTATTCCTTACGCTAAATATAAAAAGAACACAATTGTTGGATTGGCACTAACAGGAAAAGGGAATTATGATTCGTTAACTGTATCTTCTACTATTAACAATGTTGAAGTTGGCGATAGCTTGAATCTTCCAAATTCTACGATCAATATTTCTTCAAAAAAAGACCATTCAGTTGTAGCAATTAAAACCAAAACATTGAATAAACAAAATAGTGCAGAAGTTTTGGCTGACGTTTATACACTAACGGATGGGGTAAGAATTCAATTCAGGCCTTCTGCATTTACATTGAATGAAAAAGAATGGACAATTGAAAAAGGAGGAGAAATAGAAATTAGTAAAAATTATTTGAATGCAAAAAATATTAAACTTACCCAAGGATTTCAAGAACTGACGATTGAACCAAGTACCGACTCTAAAGGAAACAATAATAGTTTAGAAGTAAAACTAAAGAACATAATCATAGGAGACATCACTTCATTATTTATTAAAAAAGAACGATTAGAAGGGCTAGCAAGTGGTAGTATTAAGCTAAATGATTTTTATGGTGACTTTAATGCTTCTGCGAATCTACAGGCAGAAGAATTCAGGTACGACAAGGACTCAATAGGGATGGTAAATATTAATGCCGGTTTCAGAAACAGTACTGGATTAATTCCTTTTAAAATTAATTCAGCCAATGACGGGTATCATTTTTCTGCGGATGGATCATATAATGTTAAAGACACTACCGGACAATCATTTAATACCAATATCGACTTAGAAAAGACGCAGATCAGCATTATTGAACGTTTTTTATCTGATTTATTCACCAATATCACTGGCGAAGCAACAGGCAATTTGAAAATTAGTGGCGATTTAAATTCTCCCAATTTAATTGGCAATGTTCAATTGAAAAATGCAGGAATGAAAGTTAATTATACGCAAGTATATTATAAGATTGATTCTGCAAATATTAAGTTTGAAGAAGATGGCATTGATTTTGGGAAATTTTCAATAACTGACAAGTACAACAACAAAGGGAATATTGCTGGTAAATTAATAGAAAGGCAATTCAAAAACATGGCTTTTGATTTTGATTTGTCTACTGATAAATTGCTCTTAATAGATACAAAAGCAGTAGACAATCAACAGTTTTATGGAAAAGCAATTGGAAAAGCTTCACTAAGCTTTAAAGGACCTGAGAATGGCTGTAAAATGACTATAGTTGCAGAATCCAATGATAGTTCTCATATTGTAATTCCTAATTCTGTCAGCAAAGAAAGTGGCACTGCAGATTTCATCGTTTTCAAAGAATATGGTACAGAAATGGAAGCTTTGAAAGAGAAAAGCAATTTTAATTTATTGGTAGATTTAGACATAACTGCAAATAACAAAGTAGCGATAGATGTTATTATGGACGACCTCACAGGAGATGTAATCAAAGCAGTTGGAAATGGACGATTAAGGATCAAAGCTGGCACTAATGATCCATTAACCATTAAGGGAAGATATAATATTGAAAAAGGAAATTACGATTTTAGTTTTCAATCAATTTTGAAAAAGCCTTTTGAATTACTACCAAATGCTGGAAATTTTATTGAGTGGAATGGCGATCCATTTAAAGCCGAATTACACATAGATGCTCAATATACTGCAGAAAGGGTATCATTAACTGAGTTGATTGGCAATAATAGTTTTAGTGGAACGGTGAAAGGATACAGAGGAGATGTGTATGTTATTGCTTCATTAAGAAATGAATTGAGCAAACCCGACATATCATTTAGATTGGATTTTCCTCAAGGAAGCCCTATTAAAAGCGATAATGAGTTTGCACAGTTTTTAGCAAAAATTCAAAGAGATGAAAATGAAATATTGAAACAAGTTTCATTTTTAATTGTATTTGGATCATTTGCACCACCAGGACAAACCACTGGTACATCTGCTGGTATTAACCCCTATTCAATAAGTTCTTTAGGTATTAATAGTTTGTCTCAATTATTAACCAAAGAGGTGAATAAAGCGCTTTCTGATTTATTGTATAAAATAACCAAGGACAAAAGTTTACGCTTTGATGTTGGTGCAACAGTATACAGCAGTTCTAGCCTAATTGGTACGGACGGAAGTGCATTACAAGCCAATTCAAATCGATTAGACAGGTCCAGAGTGAGTGCAAAACTGGGCAAAGCCTTTTTCAATAACAATGTGATTGTAACATTTGGCGGTGATTTAGATTTTAATTTAGGATCAAGTTCTTCGGTGCAAGCAGGCAATATACAATGGCTACCAGATATCACTATTGAATTTGTATTAACAAAAGACAGAAAATTACGTGCCGTTATTTTCAGTAAAAACAGTTTGGATATAAGTGGTTCCAATTTTGGAAGAAGGAATAGACAGGGTGCAAGTATTTCTTATCGACAAGATTTTGAGAAATTATTTGGAACTAAAAAAGACCCTATAAAGGTTCAGCCCCCAGTTGCAGATTCTACCAAAAAACAATAATTAATTTGAATTCAGAACAACCGGAGGAACTTGAATGCAATTCTTCAATCGGTAAACATAAAAATAACGAACAACAGCTCCACTTCGTATTTGACTGAATCTAACAGGCATTTCTATTTTAGCAAAATACTTACCATATAATATTGTCGGATCAGTTGGTAAATTAGAAGGAACAATACAATAAGCATCATCCCCCAATTGGATCCTTTTTCTTTCTTTATTGAGCCAAGCAAATTTGTGTAAGTCTTGAAGTGCCCCTACTCCTATTAAAGAAATTCCAAAAGGTCTGGTTACATAAAACTCTAAATGCCCTGCAGGAAACCATTTGTCTTCAATCATAAAAGCACCAGCTTTCATTTTATTCTCAGCAATATCTTTTTGAACCAATTGATCAAATGCATTTCCAAAATCCTTCCATCCAGAAAGGTCCAGTGTAGGGCAATATTCACCATAATTAGCCAATTCCTGACTTCCGAAATTTCTTGGGGCGAATTGAATTATCCCCACACCAATGATTAAAACGGACCCAACAAATATCAATGCTGCTTTCAACACATTGGGAAATACTTTAAGCGTACTTTGCTGAAGATACAATGCAGCAATAAAAAATAGCGGAACAAATGCTGGCCCAGACCAATGTGGCAATGTTGGATTAAACATAGATATCCCCCAAAAAATCAATAACATTGGAATGCTCATACAATAAAGCCAAATAGCAATTCTTTTTTGTTTGAAACGAATCTTCTTTGTTAGTAGGGCAACAATAGATAGTACAAACAATACAAACAAAATAGGGTTCTGATACGCAAACTCTCCTCCCAGTTCTCTGGCAAATGAATCCCATTGCAAACCAGTATGAGTTACTCTTTCAGAATGAAACTTATAAGTGATAAAGTTGTATTGAATGTTCCAAAATACAATGGGAGAAATACAAATCAACGTAATGATTGCTCCAATATATAATCGCCAATTCAATAACCATGCAACTCGCTTCAATAAAATGAATAATCCAAAACCAGCCCATAGAAATAGACCATGCACTTTACACAATGCAGCTAAGCCGATCATCAACCCTAATAAGATCCAGTTCCAAACATTGTTTTGCTCATGCTTATGCATTACCAAATACGCCATAATATATAAAGCACCTATCCAAAAAGGCATTTGAGGAGAATCAGGTAGAATAAAAAAACCAGCTAAAAATCCAGCATAAACCGATCCTGTATAAATTAATGCAGCCAGCCAACCCAACCTTTCTCCATCTATTAATTTACCTAGTTTAAAAATAAACCAGGTCGCTAATGCAGCTGAAAGAATACTTCCCAACCTTAATGACAATTCACTGGCCCACCACAAATTCAAACTGGTCAATCTAATCAATAAGCCAATCATTGGAGGATGATCAAAATGATTCCAATCAAGTTGCAAAGCATAAGTCCAATAATATACTTCATCGTTACCCAGTTCTAGAAAAGGAGCAATGAGCGCCTTAAACAATACCACAATACCAATTAGATAAATGGTTCGCTTTTTATATGATCGAGTTTGGGTTAACATTAATTTAACTGGAATCAGCAACTAAATTACAGTTTTACCGTAAGCAATTAGTCAATCGCACGTATCATGGTTAAAATAAAATATATGAATAGAATACTTTTACTTGTTAGTTCGGTCTTATTTTCCATGGCCGCCATTTCACAATCCGTTAAAAAAGACTCTACTACTAAAGCTTCAATGAATTTTACCGACATTTCCGTAGGATTTAGTCCAAATCAGGCAATTATTGCAAGTTCATATACTCACTATTGGGGTATTGGGAAAAAACAAAAATTACAATTAGGAGTAGGTGCCAGGCTAACCAATTCTTTTGGAACAGATCAATATTTTACTACAGCTAATGCTCAATTAACAAGTGGCAAAACTGGACCAGGTGTTTTATTCGCTGATGATATACAGGCCAATGTAGACAGTTTTTTTATAGGCAAACCACAAATCAATTCATTCAATATTTCCTTTAACAGCGAATATTTTGTTTCAAAAAAATTTAGTGTTGGATTCAATATTGATTTGATCGGATTTAGCTTTGGAGCATCTAAAACAGGCACATATATTAATAATGGAAGAACATCCCTTGTTGGCGCTAAACCAAGTTCTTTCAATCTATTATTGATTAGCGATAATGATAAAGGAAGCTTGAATAGTGAAATTTTTGCCAGGTATAAGTTAAACTCTAAATGGAGCTTAAGAGGCGGAGCAGCTTTTTTATTCAATGAATACACTACCAATGCAGCTGTTCAACAATTGAATGGAATTAGCAATGATCGATTTAGAGATAAAACTCTAAATGCAATGATTGGACTATCATATCAATTTTAATATTCTCGAAAATGAAAAATATTACTACCCTCGTCATTCTTCTTTGTCTTTTAAGTGCCTGTACTAAAAATGAATCTACACCAACCAATCCTTCGGTATTATCATCAATAGATACTGTATTAGTTGGCGCAAATTCAACTATAATATTGATGGGAAATTTTATCAATGGAGTTCATCCTGTAAGCGGTAAAGCTACATGGCATAAGGCAGGAAATACTCAAACACTCCTATTGTCCAATTTTTCTTCTGATGCAGGTCCAGATTTAAAAGTGTATTTGTCTAAAGATATAGCAGCTTCTTCTTTTATTACATTAGGCGACCTAAAATCAACTACCGGCAATCAAACGTACAATATACCAAAAGACGTATCAACTGCAGATTACAAATATGTTTTAATCTGGTGTCAACGATTTTCCGTACTTTTTGGAAGCGCAAGAATTCAATAAATAACATGAGACATTTACTAACCCTTTCTTTATCCTTATTTGTCATTTTATTATCAGCTCAATCAATTAGACCATCTGATAACGGAAGTGAAATTATCTTTTCAATTAATAATTTCGGATTAAGCACTAAAGGTAGTCTGAGCGGATTAACAGGAACTATTATTTGGAACCCGGCTGATTTAAAAACAGCCAGTTTCAATGTTAGTGTAGCATCAAAAACAATTAATACAGACAACCGATTAAGAGATGAGCATTTAAAAAAATCAGACTATTTTAATGTCGACAAATTTCCTGCAATCAACATTCAATCTAATCAAATAATTGTTGGTAATAAACCAGGGGAATTTAACATGGACGCTACTTTAACTATAAAAGGCGTTTCTAAAAAAATCAATTTTCCTTTCAGCGTAATTAGTCAAAATGGGAAAACTATTTTTGGAACCAATTTTGAAATAAACAGAAGAGATTATGGTATTGGAGGCGGGAGTATTAGTTTATCCAATACTGTAAAGATTTCATTGAAAGTAGAGGCTTATTGATCATGATCGATCAACCATCTCACAGCGAGTTCATAGCCCATTAAACCTAAACCAATAATACTACCATTCACTACTGCAGAAACATAAGAATGCTTTCTAAATTCTTCTCTGCTATGAACATTGCTAATATGAACTTCTATAACTGGTGCTTTAATTGCTGCTATTGCATCTCCTATAGCAATGGATGTATGTGTGTATGCAGCTGGGTTAATGACAATTCCATCCACTGAGAATCCATATTGCTGAATGGCATTTACCAACTCTCCTTCTACATTCGATTGAAAATAAAGAAACTCTATTGTAGAAAATGTTGATTTCAACTTTTCTAAATATGAGTCGAAAGATTCATCGCCATAGATACTAGGTTCTCTTTTTCCTAATAAGTTAAGATTTGGCCCGTTGATAATGGCGATTTTCATACCCTAAAGTTACTGCATCATTTCCACAAAGCGATCAAATAAATATCGGCTATCATGAGGACCAGGAGTGCTTTCCGGGTGGTATTGTACACTAAATGCAGGACGATCTTTTAAGCGTATTCCTTCTATAGAGTCATCATTCAAATTCACATGAGTAATTTCAACGTTGTTGTGCTTACGAACTGCTTCAGGATCTACTCCAAATCCATGATTTTGAGTAGTAATTTCGCATTGGCCTGTGATAATATTTTTTACTGGATGATTCAACCCTCTGTGACCATGGTGCATTTTAAAAGTGGGAATATCATTGGCTAAAGCCAATAACTGATGCCCTAAACAAATGCCAAAAACAGGCTTTTTTTCATTCAAAATCTCCTTTACTGTACTAACCGCATAAGGCATAGCTGCTGGATCACCAGGGCCATTAGAAATGAAATATCCATTTGGATTAAAAGCTTTCAAACGGTCGAAAGATGTTTTTGCGGGATGCACTCTAACATGGGCACCTCTCGAAACCATACACTCTAGAATATGTTGTTTGATCCCGAAATCTAAAACGGAAATTTTCACAGAAGAATTTACATCACCTAATTCATATTCTTTATCTGTGCTTACGGTACTAGCCAATTCAAGGCCATCCATATTCGGCACGGCTTTAAGGATCTCGATTAATTTTGAAGTATCCATTTCATCAGAGGAAATAATACAATTCATGGCTCCTTTTGTGCGTATATGCGCTACTAAAGCTCTTGTGTCTATTCCATCAATTGCTACAATATTATTATCTACCAAATAAGTATTCAAATCGCCTTTTGCCTGTATTCTACTGAACTGTTCTCCTAAATTTCTGGCTATTAGTCCGTGAATTTTTACAGAACTACTTTCTACATCAGAATCTTTCACGCCATAATTACCAATATGAACACTATTCATGATCAATACCTGTCCGGTATAGCTCGGATCGGTAAAGACTTCCTGATATCCAGTCATACCAGTATTAAAGCAAATCTCCCCTGTAGCAATACCCGTTTTTCCGAATGCTTGGCCATAAAAAACATGTCCATCGGCTAACATTAATACTGCAGGCTTATTCAATGATGTTGTATGAGGCATATTACAAATTATTAGTGCAAAAGAAAATCAATTTTAGCAAAAAAACGCTTTTAGTTTCTCACAATAAAGGGTATAAAAAAAGGCATCCCGTAAGAAACGGAATGCCTTAATATTTGTAGCAGTTGCATTTTAGTCAGCTGCTTTTTCTTCGTTTGATGGTGTAGCTGGTGCTTCAGTTGTTTCAGTTTCAGCAGCTGCTTCAGCTTTCTTTGGTGCACGACCACGACGGGTTTTCTTAGTTGGCTCACCTGCTTTTTCTATACCCTTACCGTAGATTTCATTGAAATCAACTAGTTCGATCATTGCTTTTTCAGCATTATCACCAGGACGGATTCCTAATTTTAAAATACGAGTATATCCTCCAGGACGAGCAGCGATTTTTGGTCCAACTACTGTGAATAATTCTTTAACAGCAGCTTTATCTTGTAGTTCAGCAAAAACCAAGCGATGATTGTGGCTGATTTGAGCAGCTGACTCATTCTTTTTAGTTTTTGTAATCATTGGTTCAACATATGCTCTTAAAGCTTTAGCCTTAGCTAAAGTAGTAACAATACGTTTGTGTGTGATTAGCTGACTTGCCAAGTTCTGCAATAAAGCTACTCTGTGTGCCTTTTTACGGCCTAAGTTGTTGATTTTGTCTCCGTGACGCATGACTGTTTGTTTTTAACTCCACACCGTGTCAGGATTTGTGGAGGCACCTCCCGACCCCCTAAGGGGGAGTTGGAAAGTAAGGTTATTTAAAAAGTTTCCTTTAGCCCCCCTTTAGGGGGGTTGGGGGGTTTAATTATCTAAATTATCCAAACCTAGTTTAACTAGATCCATACCAAAGCTTAATCCTCTTTCGGTTAATACTTGCTCAATCTCAGAAAGAGATTTTTGACCGAAGTTTCTGAATTTCATCAGATCTTCTTGCTCATATTGTACCAATTCGCTCAAGCTATTGATTTTTGCAGCTTTCAAACAATTGAATGCACGAACTGAAAGATCTAAATCTTCCAATGGTGTTTTCAATACTTTGCGTAATTGCAAAATATGCTCATCAACTACATCTTCTTTCTTATCTTCTTTATTATCAAAAGTGATGTTTTCATCAGTGATGATCATCAAGTGTTGAATAAGAATACGAGAAGCTTGCTTTACAGCATCTTCAGGATGGATAGTTCCGTCTGTAACTACATCTAAGATTAGTTTTTCGTAATCAGTTCTTTGTTCTACACGGTAGTTTTCAATGGCGTATTTAACGTTCTTGATTGGTGTATGAATAGAATCGATAGCAATGTATCCAAATGGAGCATCTTTTAATTTATTCTCTTCAGCAGGAATATATCCTCTTCCTCTGCCAATGGTTAATTCGATATCCATTTTAGCAGTAGTATCCATGATGCAAAGCAATAATTCTGGATTCATTACTTGAAAGCTCTGAGATAATTCTCCGATCATTCCTGCAGTGAATTCAGTTTTTCCTTTGATAGAAAGATTGATTTTCTCTGTGGCAATTTCATGATCAACATGCTTCTTGAAACGAACCTGCTTTAAGTTCAGGATAATTTCAGTTACATCTTCAGTAATTCCCTTGATGGTTGCAAACTCGTGGTCAACACCTTCAATTTTGATACCAATAATAGCATAACCCTCTAATGAACTCAACAAAACTCTGCGAAGTGCATTACCGATGGTTAAACCAAAACCTGGCTCAAGCGGGCGAAATTCAAATTGTCCAGCAAAATCATTTGCTTTTTGTAAAACTATTTTGTCCGGCTTTTGGAAGCTTAATATTGCCATATTAGAACTTTGTTTTTTACTTATTTGGGTGAATAATGGAATTATTTAGAATACAATTCAACAATTAGTTGCTCCTTAATATTTTCAGGAACGTTTTCACGCTCTGGCATAGTAATGAAAGTTCCTTTCTTCTCTCCTTCGTTCCAATCTAACCAACCGAACTTAGGATTTTTACCACGAGTCTTGCTAACAATGCTTGAATTGTCTGCACTTTTTGGTCTGTAAGCAATTACATCACCTGGCTTACAAGTATAAGAAGGAACATTCATTGTTTCACCATTCACAGTAATATGCTTATGGTTAACCAATTGACGAGCTTCAGGACGACTAGCAGTTAATCCTAAACGGAAAACTGTATTGTCTAAACGTGATTCTAATAATTTGATGAGGTTTTCACCGGTAACACCTTTTAGGCGTTGAGCTTCTTCAAAAGTCTTACGGAACTGGCGCTCCAATACACCATATGTGTATTTAGCCTTTTGTTTTTCTCTTAACTGTAAAGCGTATTCACCCAAAGTTTTACGCTTACGAGCAGCACCATGCTGTCCGGGAGGGTTAGAATTCTTACCTAACCACTTGGCATTACCTAAAATAGGTTCGCCGAAAATTCTTGAGATTTTGGTCTTAGGACCTGTGTAACGTGCCATAGTTTTTTTTCATTTCGATTTTTTTAGAATTCGTTGCTTCGATCGGTTAAAAATCGTAAAAAATAAATCGGGCAACCTTTTAATAAATGAAACCTTGAGGCTCAATATGTCTTCCACTACCTCTATTGAGGCTTAGGATTGTTATACTCTTCTTTGTTTCGGAGGACGACAACCGTTGTGTGGCATAGGAGTTACGTCTTTGATAGAAGTAACTTCAACACCAGACTGAGCGATTGAACGAATCGCACCTTCGCGACCTGCTCCTGGACCTTTTACAAATACATCAACACGCTTCAAGCCAGCATCTACAGCTACTTTTGCAGCATCTGCAGCAGCCATTTGAGCGGCATAAGGTGTATTTTTCTTAGAACCTTTGAAACCCATTTTACCAGCACTGCTCCAGCTAATTACTTGGCCAGTTTTGTTGGTAAAACTGATAATGATGTTGTTGAATGTTGCTGAAATACGCACTTCACCAGCGGCATCTACTTTTACAACTCTTTTTTTGGCAGCAGCTTTTGCACTGTTCTGCGCTTTTTGTGGTTTTGCCATTTTACTTTTTTAGGTAGTCTTCCCTTTTTAATCGGGATGGTTAATAAATAATCCTGCAATTCAGGAACCTTGATTTCTCCTTCCTGTTTTAAAGGTTATCCAAAATCAAGGATTTTATAGCAAAAAGTCATGCCCTTTTCAGGTCATGACTTTGACTAATTATTTCTTAGCTACTTTTTTCTTACCAGCAACTGTTTTACGCTTACCTTTTCTTGTACGGCTATTGGTTTTAGTTCTTTGTCCACGCACAGGTAAACCTTTACGGTGACGAAGACCTCTGTAACAAGCAATATCCAATAAACGCTTAATGCTCATAGATACTTCACTACGTAAAGCACCTTCTACTTTAAACTCATTGTTAATTACATTACGAATAGCAGTTTGTTCATCATCATTCCACTGATTCACTTTCTTATCATAGCTGATACCAGCTTTATCTAAGATATACTGAGCTGTAGAACGACCAATACCAAAAATGTAGGTCAACCCAATTTCGCCTCTTTTGTTTTTTGGTAAATCTATACCGGCAATACGAGCCATATTTATTGTTTTATACTTTTAGTTGATGATTCAATTATCCTTGACGTTGCTTAAAGCGAGGATTCTTTTTGTTGATTACAAATAATTTTCCTTTGCGCTTCACGATCTTACAATCGGCACTACGTTTTTTAATGGAAGCTCTTACTTTCATTGTTGGTTTATTTTACTGTTATATTCTATTACTAATTACCTAATCTCTTCTCTCTTCTTTCCTCTTTCTTCTTTCTTCTTTCTATATTATTTATACCTGAAAATGATCCTTCCTCTGCTCAAATCATAAGGACTCATTTCCACACCCACTTTATCTCCAGGTAGAATTCGGATATAGTGCATCCTCATTTTGCCTGAAATAGTAGCCAATATTTCATGACCATTTTCTAACTTCACTCTGAACATAGCATTACTTAATGCTTCCAGAATCACTCCATCTTGTTTAATCAGCGGTTGTTTCGACATACTATTTTTGGGGCTGCAAAGATATTAAATTACAACCGAAATATGAAAAATTAGTGGAAAAAACTCCTTAAAATGTGGAAAAATATATCGAAATCAGCTAAAAAAGGCTGATTTAGGAGTAAACTCCTCTTGAAAGCGCTTCACATATTCTATATTTATCGAATATGAACGACCCGTCAAAAGGACTATTGGAGGGCAAAAATAAAAAAGCTTGTACACAAATACAAGCTTTTTTTATTTGATCAAAAAATTTGAAAGGCTACATTGGATCCCTGGTAAGGAAAATTTTAGTCATATCATGGTATTGATTTTGTAACTGGTGTACAAAATGAACGTCAGGATGATGGCGCTTGTCTTCTCTGTACCACATTTCTATGGAAGAAAAATCACCAGCTTTAGGTGTAACTATCCTAAATGAACCTTTTGAATATTTTACAGAACCATCCTCATTAGGCTGTTTCGTGAATTTAAGATTAAGCAAGGCTTCCTCATTTAATGTGATCGCATGTAAATGATCGGTAGAAAACCAAAACTCTTGGACTTCAGTTTGCAAACAAACTTGTTTTTCATCACCGTTTAGACGGGTCACTTCTCCTTCCCACATTTTACCTTCAAACTCTCCCATCATGTAATCGCCAATTTGGATGTCACTAAATTTAATCATAGAAAAGATGTTGAATATTTTTAATTATTTGAGGTATTAAGGTAATCATTTTTATTGAAATCCCAATATCTCTTATCTTATATCTCTTATCTCTTCTTTCTTCTTTCTTAATTCTTAATTCATTCCGCCCAACTCATCGTATACCCTTTGTTCTCAATCATCAAAGCTTCTTCCGTTAATTGTAAAGGATGAAAAGTATCTACCATCACCGCTAATTCCAAGGTTTCTTTTTTTCCTATACTTTTTTCTACAGCTCCCGGATGAGGGCCATGAGGTATACCAGCAGGATGCAATGTAATCATCCCTTGTGTAACATTTTTTCTACTCATGAAATCTCCGGCAACATAATACAACACTTCATCACTGTCTATATTACTATGATTATATGGCGCAGGAATGGCATTTGGATGATAATCATACAAACGAGGGCAAAAACTGCATACGACAAAATTGTGTGCATCAAAAGTTTGATGAACCGGAGGTGGCTGATGCACCCTTCCTGTAATAGGCTCGAAATCGTGAATACTGAATGCATAAGGATAACAACATCCATCCCACCCTACTACATCAAATGGGTGTGTACCATAATGCAAACCATACATCACCCCTTTCTTTTTTGTTTGAATCAAAAAGTCTCCTTTTTCATCAAAAGTTCGCAGGTTTTGTGGGCCACGAATATCTCTTTCACAGAAGGGCGCATGTTCTAATAATTGCCCGTTGTTACTCGTATACCTTTTGGGATATCTGATCGGACTAAAACTCTCCACAATAAATAATCGATTGACAGGAGTATCAAAATGAATTTGGTAAATAGTTCCTCTGGGAATTACTAAATAGTCTCCATACCCAAAAATCAATTCGCCATACTGAGTTAATAATTTTCCGCTTCCTTCATGAATAAAAATGAGTTCGTCTGCATCTGCATTCTTGTAAAAATAATCTGTGGTACTTTTTTGAGGTGCCGCTAGTACAATATGACAATCATTGTTAACTAATACAGGTTTCCTGCTTTTTAAATAATCTGCTTCAGGAGTTATTTGAAATCCTTCGAAACACCTGTGCTTCAACATTTTCTCTTCGGCTACCTTAGGCATTACAGAATAAGGCTCATCCGTATGTATTATTTGTGTTGGCGGATGATTGTGATATAACAAACTATAATCATTGCTGAAGCCCTCTGTTGAAAAAAGTTGTTCAGAGTACAAGGTTCCATCGGGCTTTCTAAATTGTGCATGTCGCTTATGAGGAATATTACCTAAAGAATAATAATGAGGCATTGTTTTGGTTATTGGTTATTAGTTATTGGTTATTGAGGTAATGGGTTTTAAAATGGAAAAGTACAATTGAAATAAAACTATTTATAATTTAAAATTACTGAAGTTGGAGTCATTTAAGAAATAATGTATCTTTTGCTTTCAAAACCATTTATATGGCAAAATCAGTAAACCGCAGAGATTGGTTAAAATACAGTTCATTAGCCACTTTAGGATTAGGCTTTAGGCTTCCTGTAATGGGAAACGAAGAAGGTATCCTTAAAACTTATGGAGCTGAAAAAGGATTGGTGAATTTAAGTTCCAATGAAAATCCGTATGGCATTTCTCCCAAAGCCAAAGAAGCTATACTTCAATTAATTGGAGAGTCCAATAGATATCAATACAATATTGCTTCTTTGCAATCTTTTAAAAAGGAATTAGCCAAAAAATACGGAGTAGAAGAAAATCAAGTATTGTTAACTCCAGGTTCGGGAGAAGCACTGGGCTTGTTACCAAGGGTGTACAATAAAGGGAATTTAGTTACTGCATATCCAACATTTGGAATATTACCTTCCGCTGCAAAAAAAATAGGCACTAAAGTAATTGAAGTGCCCCTCAATGCCGAAAAAGCACATGATCTGAATGCAATGCAAAAAGCAATTACCAATGAAACTTCGTTGGTATATATCTGTAATCCTGCCAATCCATCCAGTACAATTGTGTCGCCTTCTTCTTTAAAAAGTTTTTGCATTGAAGCTTCGAAAAATGCGGTGGTTGCAGTAGATGAAGCTTATATAGATTATTTAGATGCCCCAGATAACGAATCGATGATCGGCTTGATTGAAAAGCATCCTAATGTAATGGTCATTGGCACTTTTTCTAAGATTCACGCAATGGCAGGCTTGAGAATTGGGTTTGTAATCGCAAGTGCTGCGCATATCAAAACCATGAGTGACAATTATTTTGTTAGAACACAATTTGCCATGAGCGTTTTGTCTATGACTGCAGCACAAGCAAGTTTGAACGATTCCGAACACCATAAAATCAGCAAACAAAAAAATGAAGTTGCCAGAAAATATGGCTATGATGAATTGAAAAAATTGAATATCCAGTGCATTCCATCCTATACTAACTTTTTGTTTTTTCCATTAGGAAAATATCCTGGCAATTTTGCAGAAGACATGTTAAAGCAAAATATTTTTTTAAGGTCTGACACTTATGCTGGAGAAAAATGGGCACGTGCCAGTGTAGGCACTTTAGATGAAATGAAACAGTTTATTGCAATCATGAAAAAAGACTGGAAATCATAAAAAAAGCCCCGCAATTTTTGCGGGGCTTTTTTAGTAAATTTATTCGATTACATGCCTGGGAAATAAGGTCTACCAACGATTTCTCTAAATTGCCAAGGCACTCCTACTAATATGAGTAATAAAGCAATCATAAAATAAACAAGTGCTTTTTTGTATTTGATCTCATCCGATACTTCTTTTTTAGACATCCCATAACCTAATGTAATAAAGACAATTGCCAATATCATTGTTGTTGGATGTTCAACCCAATAAAAGCGATAAAATTTATCTTTCATTACAGACAACCCTTCAGGTAATGTAGTTACAAAAAAACCATAACGGCCAAACATTACTTGGTACAAGCCCAATAACAAAGTAGTATGAGCAGCTATCATGGTAAATAACCATGTTTTCTTATCACTTGGTTTAAACGCCTTCTTGCCAGTCCAGCCAGCGTATGCTTGTAAAATAGAAAGCACCAATAGTATTAAAATAATCCAGCGCAATAAATTATGTAAGTGCATTAACCCTGTTTGCATATTGATAATTTTCTACAAATCTAACCTAATAACCAATAACTAATAACCAATAACTGGTTTTAATCAACCCAGTCTGCAACAAACAAATTCGTATCTCTAGTGCCCCCATTATTTCTATTGGACGCAAAAATAATTTTTTTACCATCAGGGCTGATCATAGGAAATGCATCAAAACCTTTGTCTCTGCTAATCTTTTCCATGTTTTTGCCATCCAAATCTACCATGTACATATTAAAAGGAAATCCGCGCTTGTACTCATGGTTGCTGCAAATAATGATCTTTTTACTATCATGGGTAAAATTAGGTGCCCAGTTGGCCTGCCCCCATTTGGTAATTTGCTTTGCATCAGAACCGTCTGCATTAGCTGTCCAAACTTCCATATTGGTGGGTGCTACCAAACCTTCTGCCAATAATTCTTTGTATTCTTTTACCTCTGCATCTGAAGTAGGTCTGCTTGCACGCCAAACAATCTTTTTCCCATCAGGGCTAAACCAGGCACCTCCATCATAACCTAATGAATTGGTGATTCTCTTTTCTTTTCCTGTTTGCAAATCCATAATGTATAAATCAAGGTCACCTTCTTTATCACTACAATAAATCATTTTCTTACCATCATAAGAAAGCGTTCCTTCTGCATCATAGCCTTTTGCTGTGGTCAACTTCTTTACAACCTTTCCGTTTAAATCGGACATATAAATATCATAAGTGTTGTACAATGGCCAAATATATTTATTGCCGTATTTAGAACGATCCGGAACTGGTGGACAATCTGCTCCTCCTTCATGTGTTGAAGCATAAATAATGTGTTTGCCATCGGGCATAAAATAAGCACAGGTTGTTCTACCCTTTCCACTGCTTACCATTTTATAAGTGAATGGATCGCCCAATTTTTCAGGAATTTTTCCAATAAAAATCTGATCGCAATTAACTCCTTCTTTAGGATTGGTTCTTTGGAATACTATATGTTTACTATCATAACTCCAGTAGGCTTCAGCATTGTCTCCACCAAAAGTTAATTGCTGGATGTTTTTAAAATGCTTCTCCCCTTCAAAATGAACTGTATCATTAATGACGGCCTGTTGAGCATTCATAGAAAGAGATAGTCCAACGATCAATAAAAAAATGGCGATTTTTTTCATACAAAAAGTTAATTAAGTGGCAAAAATACCAACTAATTGGTCTTGAATTGTCAGATTAATGTCAATACAAGCCAATCTGCTTATTTTAGCTTCATGAAAACCTGGATTCCCTTCATCGCATTAATCCTTACGATAAGTTGCAATAATTCTTCTCAACAAAAAAATGGAGCAACAAATGATACTGAACAATTAGATGGCCTTAACTCATATCAGGCCATATTAAAAAAGTATCCTGATAGCATTGAGTTGCACCAACAATTCATTGATTATTTAGATAGTTCAAAAAAATACGAAGCAGCCATCGTTCATATTAATTCGCTTCTACAAAAAGACAGCTTAAATCAAGATCTTTGGTTTCAGAAAGGACAATTGGCACAAAAAACAAAGGACACCACCACTGCTAAAAAATGTTTCCGAATAGCCAATGCAATATATCCAAATGCTGTATACATGCTCTCCCTGGCAAATTTATTTGCAGAACAAAAAGACAAAGAAGCTTTAATTCTTTGCGCCAATATCAATACCCAGTTTCCCGGCAATGACCATAAAGCAGATAACTATTTTATCAAAGGGATTTATTATGCCAGGATGAATAATCCAACCAAAGCGAATATCTATTTCGACTCTTGCATTTCAACCAATTATCGATATATAGAAGCATTGATGGAAAAAGGATTTATCTTATACGACAATCATCAAATTTCAGCTGCAATAGCTATCTTTGACGCAGTCATTCAAATAAATCCATTGTATGCGGATGGTTATTTCTGGAAGGGTAAATGTTTAGAAAAAAACAACAATATTCCAGCGGCCATTGAGCAGTATCAAAAAGCACAATCATTGGATGCAGATTTGAAAGAAGCAGCAAATGCAATAATCGAATTACAAAAAAAATAATCATATGGCGCTCATTGCCCCCTCTCTTTTAAGTGCAAACTTTTTACAATTACAACAAGACTGTGATATGCTCAATAACAGTGCAGCAGATTGGTTTCACTTAGATGTAATGGATGGCCGATTTGTTCCGAACATAAGTTTTGGCATTCCGATAATTGCACATATTAGAAAAGCAACAAAAAAAATATGTGATGTTCATTTGATGATTGAAGAGCCAGAAAAATATACGCAAGCTTTTAAAGATGCGGGAGCTGATATATTGACTGTACATATTGAAGCATGTAATCATCTTCATAGAAATGTTCAACAGATCAAACAACTGGGAATGAAAGCAGGTGTTGCTGTTAACCCACATACTTCAGTTGATTTATTAGCTGATATTATTAATGAGATTGATGTGGTTTGTTTGATGAGTGTAAATCCTGGATTTGGAGGTCAACACTTCATTCCTCATACTTTACATAAGATCAAACAACTTAAAAAGTTGATTGTAGAAAAAAACGCAAATGCATTGATCGAAATTGATGGGGGTGTTACTCTTGAAAATGCTTCATCAATCATTCATGCAGGAGCCGATGTTTTGGTTGCAGGCAATACTGTTTTCGGTTCTAGCAACCCTACTGAGACCATTGCTAAGCTCAAAGCCTTACCTTAAAAGGAAAGAAGAAAGAAGAAAGATAAAAGAAGAAAGATAAAAGAAGAAAGATAAAAGATAAGAGATACATTTTGGAGATAAATAATCTGGGGTAAAAAACCGATAATCGCCCTACATTTGTATCTTATATCTCGTAATTCATATCTCTTAATTCATATCTTATATCTCTTAATTCTTATCTTATATCCCTCAAAACTTAACTATAAATTCATATTTCTTCTTTCTTATCTCTTCTTTCTTCTTTCCTAATTCCTAATTCCTTGAAGCTATCCACAACCTGTGTATAAGATTGATTGGTTTAGTGAGAATGAAGAGATTAAATTTGAAAAACGAGTTTTTTCAAACTAATCCATTCTATTTTAACTAAAAACAGACCAGCTTGACAGACACAATCATTAGCCTTGAAACCGTTAATCCTATCGAGTTTTTTGGCGTCAACAACGGAAAATTAGACTTATTAAAGAAAAAGTTCCCACTGTTAAAAATCCTCTCCAGAGGCACCCAGTTAAAACTAAGCGGAGCTCCAGAACAAATTGAAACAGCAAAAGAAAAAATCGACTTGATTGTACAATACCTCCAAAGGAATGGACATTTAAGTGAAGGGTATTTTGAACAGATTTTAGGGGGCGATGATGCCGAAACGGTAGACAATTTTGTAGACCGAAATCCAAACGACATTTTAGTTTTCGGACCTAATGGAAAAACAGTCAGAGCCAGAACACAGAATCAAAAGAAAATGGTTCAGGCCGCTGATAAGAATGATATCGTATTTGCTATAGGACCTGCCGGTACCGGTAAAACCTATACTGCAGTTGCGCTGGCAGTTCGTGCATTAAAAAATAAATTAGTTAAAAAAATCATTCTCACCAGACCTGCTGTTGAAGCAGGAGAAAGTTTGGGTTTTTTGCCTGGTGATTTAAAAGAAAAGATTGATCCATATTTAAGACCATTGTATGATGCATTGGACGACATGATTCCTGCAGATAAATTGGGTTATTATATGAGTACTCGAACCATCGAAATTGCTCCTTTGGCTTATATGCGCGGTAGAACATTGGATAATGCATTCATCATTTTAGATGAAGCGCAAAATACCAATGACCTCCAGTTAAAAATGTTTTTAACCCGTATAGGAGCTAATGCCAAAGCCATTATTACTGGTGACCCTACTCAAATAGATCTTCCCAGAAATATGCGAAGCGGTTTGGTGAAATCAACCAGAATCTTACAAAACATCGATGGTATTGCCCATATTGAATTGAATGAAGAAGATGTGGTTAGACACAAATTGGTTAAAGCAATTATTAAAGCATACGAAAAAGATAAAGATAAAGAAGAGTCTGACCATGGTCATTCAAATCATAGATAATACTTTTGCTGAATGATGAATAAAAAACTACTAATAGGAGCATTAGCTCTATTTGTCCTACAATTGACTGTATCAGCTCAGAGACCAAGCACTGCGGGTCAACCCAAAGTTCAATCTGATACAGAAGCTGCTCCTGCCCCCACAAAAAGTGGAAATAAGGAAAATATTTTCTCTCCTACCGGCTTTTCGGGTATTGGAATATTAGCGCCTACCGCTCCCTTAGAAATCAAAAAAAATGCTGGTAATACAAGGAATAAAAACATTCTATTGAAACTAAGCAATGATTGGGCAAGCGATGGACAAAATGAACCTTCCATTATGTTTTCTAATGGTGATGTTGCTAAATCAAAAAATTTCAGTTACTGGACCCTTGGAGCCAGAGTATCAGGTGACAATAGTTCAAAATTGCCTCAAACTTTCAAAATATCATTTAAACCAATCAATGAGGTTAATGAAAAAGAATATTTTTCTATTGACTCTTACGAAGGAAGGGTTAAAATTGGCGATGTGAACACCCAGATCGATGGTTATAAATTGTATGTTGAACAAGGCATTCTTACGGAGAAAGTAAAAGTTGCCGTAAAATCTTCAAAAGATTGGTACGACCACGTATTTGATAAAGACTATGTTTTAATGCCATTGAATCAGTTAGATTCATTTATCAAAACCAATAAACATTTACCAGGGGTACAATCAACTTCAGAAGTGATGCAGGAGGGTTTAGATTTAGGAAAAATGAATGGAATTCTATTAAAGAAAATAGAAGAATTAACCATGTACACTATTCAACTTCAAAAGGAAATAGAAGCGTTGAAAAAGGAAGTAAAGAAAAAAGACTTTTAGTTGTAAACGAGATTTCCTTAATCGCTATCATGCTCAACAGCTGGTGCTTTATTTTTTTTTGTCCAATGAAATTGCTGTGTTACCCAAATAACCAAGGTATGATTAGTTGTATAGCTTTTCGCACCAGATTGTACAAATCGATTCATATAGCCAGTTTGTATTTGTAAATGTTTAAACTGAGTTCCTGCCAAAATATAGAAACGATTCTGATCAAAATGATTGTTGGAAACATTTTTTCCGAAATTCAAGAGTAATTCATTACCTATACCAATAAATGGTTTGCCAATATAGACTTCTTTTTCAGTAATAAATTTCCTGAATGTAGTCATAAATCTCAATCTACTTGTAAAGCTATAAGAATCAAGTGTACTCCCATTTTCAATATCTTGTCTAAATCTACCATCATACCTAAAACGAGGGATAAAGAAAAACTGTTTGCCCAATCCTATATTAGTTTGTAACTGAAACCAAGGCCGATGTTCTTGCCTATTTAATGAATTTGATTTGCTTGATGTAGGAAGCCTCCCATATGCATAACCAACAGTAAAATTGACTGAATTGATATTTTTTGTTATCCCTGTTCGAAGTAGGAAAAAACCACCTGGCACATAATGAATATCATTCCACAAACTATACTTTTGGTTAAGTGATGTAGAAGTCATATATCCCAACCAAAGTTGATTTTGTGATTGAGTAGTTGATTGAGAAAACCCTAAAATTGGATTAAACAAAACTATAAAAACAAAAAGCAACAATTTATCGTTCATGTGGCATCAAAAATACTCATTCAAGTTGAGAAAAATGCCTGACGCTCCATTCCGACCTCTGCCGTAATCAATACCCAGGTTTACTCTATTTTTTTCACTTAGCATATACCTGAATCCGGCTCCATAACCAAACTGAGCTGAACTAAATAACCCAATATGCTCAGTTCTACTACTGGCTGATGTCATATTGATATACAATACTCCGCCCATTTTATTTTTTGTTTTTTGTAAAGGAAATCGCCACTCTGCCTCTGAGTAAGACAAGTCTTCTCCCCTAAAACGTCCTTGGGTATAGGGCCTTCCAGATCTGCTATACATATCCCAACCAACAGCTGGTAAAAACATATAGGGCAGTTTTCCGCCAGTTACAAACCAACCAAAAGTCCAAAAAGCAATCAGGTTTCTAGGTCTTGCTTTTTTAAAATTGATATAATCTCTGTACTCAAGCCATAACTGGCTACTAGATGCTGTACTCCCCAAAAAACGAGGATTAACCCTAAATGAAACAGCAGCCAACCGACCTCTATAAGTGTTGGCAATATTATCTCTACTATCAAAAGATGCATTAAATGATAGACCTGATTGGGTGTATTTATCTAATGGCAATCCCTTAATAGTTTGATATCGGTAATGATGAGTGAGTGCCTGTGGACTAGCTGAAAGATCGAGTTGTTTGTCATCAATCTTCGAAATATCATCCAAATGAAATCCAAGTCCATAAAAAAATCTTGAATTTCTATGTCGTTTCAATACTGTCTGATAAAATCGAAAATGATTAAAGCCCATCATTTCCCCAGCTGAAGGTCCGTTAAATAAATCATCAATTTCTCCATTATTTTTTCTACCAATAATCGTATTATCAGCAAGTTGAGGTTTGGTACTTAATCCATAAGTTGGCTGACTATTTTTGTTGTATCTTAAATCGGTAGTTAGTACCCATTTATCTCCTTCTAAAAAAACCGACCCACGAACAGAAGTAAATATTTGCTTTTTAGTAGTAAAAATAAAAGCACTTAATATATTAGAAGTAGTGGTTGTTTTAGGGTCTCCTGCAATAAAAGACAGACCTGGCGAAACGCCAAACATCAAACCGGCAGTAGGATTTGCTGCCAAAACCGGCATAGGTATTATAGATATTTTCTTCTCTTGTGCCATGGCTTTGACCAGAAAGCAAATTAGGCAGATTGAAATGGCTATTTTTTTCATTGATATGTTTTTGTTTTATCCTGAACAATAGCTGTTACCAGTTTTGTAAGGTTATTCAAATCCCTATAATCGAGAAATTCAACTGGAGAATGAGAATATCGTCCAGGCCATGAAAGGGGAACAGATGGAATACCATATTTCATAAACGGTTGGCCATCAGTAAAGCCAGCCGACATGCCATATTGTAATTTGATTTTATTTTTAGCTGCAAGATTCTGTAAATATTTTATACTTGCTCTACTGGCAAATAAAGGTGTTTCAAGTACTCGAATAACAGCACCACCTCCTAAAGGGGTATTGCCATAAATTTTATCTTCAACAGGATCATCGGTAGATACATACGTATCGATTGGGTATACTACACTCAAATCCTTATAATTTTTAGCCGCAAAACTAGTTCCAACCAAGCCTACCTCTTCTGCCATAGAAAACATAAAAGTTACTTTAAAAGGTAATGTTTCGGGGTTGATATTTTGTAAAGCCAATAGTAAAGCAGCACAACCTACCCGATCATCAAAACCTTTTGCACTTGCTCTATACTCACTTAATCGTTTCAATTGTTTGGGCATCAAAACCTGTGTTTCTCCAATCACCACACCTGCCTCAATAGCTGCTTGTTTAGAACCAAAACCTGCATTCACTCTAGGTGCAGCTAAGTAGTCTTTCTGAAAACGTGAACTGGCTTTCAAATAATCCTCCCTCACTTCAAAAACACCAGCGATTTTATTGTTTTTCGTTACAATATGAGCTGGCTGTCCTTCGAATGAAATATTAAAGAAAACGCCACGCTGAGAGATGGCTAATCGTCCATCTGACAAAATGGAATCAACTACATATCCTACTTCATCCATATGTGCTATAAATGCAATATGCTGTTGGCCTTTCCCAAATGTTACGGTCAAATTGCCGCGTTCGTCTTCAATAGGTTTTGCCCAAGCAGGTAATTGAGACTTGATAAAGTCTCTCATGGGTTTCTCTACAAAACAAACTGCATATACATCAACCAATTTTTTCATCATATTATGCTCGCGTTGATAAGATTTATATTGAGGCCTAACGATATTTGGATGAGGTGCTTGTACTGAAGCAATATTCCAAACTTTATCTTCAACAACTTTCAACCAGGTTTGAATAAGCATTTCAACATCTTGTACAGCAACCATTTCTGTAGGTGTATAGGTATAATTAGCTGGCAAGCCTAACTCATATAAAGAGGCTGTATCCCATTCTGGTGCAGAATTTACCGGGTATTCAAAAGCCAAAACGGGCTTTGCAATTTCTTGCCTAATACCAGCATTGGTCATTTTCTTAGATACCAATACTTTTGGTATTGTTTCTATGCCACTAGTTAAAAATCTATTGAAGCGTACAATTTGTTGAAAGGGACCATACGCTGAAACTACTGCTTCAATACCTTTATGATTCAATACTTCCTGTGTTGTAAAAGCTACTACAATTGTACCTTTAATGGAAGACTGTAATAAAGTTTTTGCCACTGTTGCTAAAGCAACGATGGCCGACTTAGAGCGAGCATAAGGGGCAGATAAATATTTACCAGCAATTATTTGTGGACGTTTATTGGTTGTAACTGGATCAAGTAATTGAATACCTCTTTCTTGTACTTCTTTTGGTGAATTAACTCCAGCATCAATAAATGTTTCTTGCCAAGTGTACACAGGTTTTGTAACTTCTGGCACAGCTCGCATTAACTCAAAATGCAAAGAAGGAATAATGGCAGAAGCACTTGCAGGGCCTTTTTCGGTACCAATCACTACTTCATTACCTTGCAAAAATTGATGCGCCATTTTACCATAATGCCCATACCCAACAGGTGAAATGCGCAGATAGCCGCTTTCCTCAATATCTGTAATGGCATAACCTGGCTCATCTATAGCAGTTGCAAATAATTTTTTAGGAGATCCTGATCCAATTATCAATACTAAATTACCTAACCTATCCTCTTTAATATTTCCATTTTGTAAAAGCGACCGAACAAATTGAGCCGCTTCGGCTTCTCTGCCCGACACAGCACTTGTTTTACTAGCTTTTACCATTACATCTAGTAATGCTGTTGAAAATTGCTGTCCATTGGTATGGAGCGCACACAAAACAATAAGAATACCAAAAAATAGCTTATTCATTATATTTGGAGTTATAATTATAAAAGATACAAGTTTAATCAAGACTTCTAATTAGAATCAATTTCTGTTGCGAATTCTGTTTCAATACGTCGGAAAGCATGTAATAAATTGTCGGAATTAGTTATTAGCCGCACTTAAAATCTAATAAAACTTAGATTGATTGGTTTAATTTTTTGTTTTTTACATTTTGAAACATAATTATTGACAAAATAGAACATATCTGTAAAAACAATTGTACGAATGCTTTATAAGTCAACTTAGTTTTAACTCATTATTTAGTGCGCTTATTTATCGGCCTTCTTTACAATTATTATTACCAGTAATTATTAACAATATCTATTAATTTATAAATTTTTAGTTATGTCTCAGCAAGAAGAACATTCCAAACAGTTTTCCTCAGACAGAAGAACTTTTTTAAAAAATTCGAGCTTAACTACTGCAGGAATTGCAGTAGGCGCTTCTGCGTTTAGCTTAATTGGCTGCACAGAAGCAACAAAAAATGCTTCTTCAACTGCACTTTCTGGAACTGCTATTACCGACATCTGTTTTATGAATGCAAGAGACTTGTCGGCTGCCATTCTAAGCAAAAAATTGTCGGCTGTTCAAGTGATGAATGCCTTTTATGATCGGATAGAAAAAGTAAATCCAATAGTAAATGCACTTGTTTCATTATTAAAGCGCGAAGATGCTATAGCACTAGCCCAAAAAGCCGATGAAGAGTTAGCTAGTGGCAAAAAAGTAGGCAAACTTCATGGATTTCCATGGTGTATAAAAGATATGGAAGATGCCAAAGGATTTCCAACCACCAAGGGTTGTATTGTATATAAAGACTATTATCCTGAAAAAGATGATATCCTTGCTTCTAGGATAAGAGGAGCTGGCGCCATCATTATTGGAAAATCAAATGTTCCTGAATTTGCTGCTGGTTCTAATACATTTAATCCCGTATTTGGTGCTACACTTAATCCATATGATTTAAAAAAGACATGTGGGGGATCAACAGGTGGAGGAGCTGTAGGTATAGCTACTGGTATGTTGCCGATTTGCGATGGATCTGACGCTGGCGGCTCCTTGCGCAACCCTGCTGCCTGGTGCAATGTAGTTGGACTTCGCCCTTCGATGGGAAGAGTTCCATATGATTATCCAGTGGGAGACTTTATAAGAATACCAACCAATGGTGTAATGGGAAGAACGGCAGAAGATGCAGCTTTTTTATTATCCGTGGTAGCTGGTAAAGATTATAGAGATCCAGTTTCGCTATTGGATGATCCTGAAATTTTCGCAAAACCCTTGGATAGAGATTTTAAAGGTACCAAAATAGCTTATACAACCGATTTAGGCTATTTAGAAATTGATAAAGAGATAGCAGAAAATGTTGCAAAAGCCAAACCAGTACTTAAATCAATAGGATGTGAATTAACAGATGCTTATCCTGTTTTAAAAGATGTATTTGAAACCAACAAAACACTACGAAGTCTTACATTTAATTTTCAGCTTGCTCAAATTCCAAAGGAAAAACAGCAGTTAATAAAAGAGCCAGTTCGTTGGGAAGCTGAAATTGGCGGAAAAGTAACAACTAACGATATTATGGTTGCTGAAATGAGGAGGGCTAATATTTGTAAAAGCATCAATAAATTTTTAGAGGAATATGAATTTTTAGTATTACCTGTTACTCAAGTGCTTCCATTTAATGTTGAACTTCCTTTTCCAACAGAAATTAATGGAAAAAAAATGAATACTTATTTGGAATGGATGGAAGTTGTTTATTGGGTTTCACTCACTGGACTTCCTGCTATTAGCGTACCCTGTGGATTTTCTAAAGGTGGTCTTCCGGTAGGTCTTCAAATTGTTGGAAGAAGAAACGACGATTTGGGTGTACTTCAGCTGGCACACGCATTTGAGAAGGCTGCAAAAATACCTAAACCAAGGGTTCCAGCGAATGTATAAAGAATCCCAAAAATGATGCTTACTTCTAGTTTATCGGATTTTTATTTCTTGCTATTTTTTTTAGATAAGCCGAAGGAGTAAGACCTGTTATTTCTTTAAAATTTTTTATAAAAGTGGTGCGGCTTTTAAAGCCGCACTCTTCTGCAATTGCTTCCAATGTATATTGCTCCCATTCAGATTTATTTAATTGTGCAATCATATATTCAATTCTATAGCGATTCAAGAACTCACGAAACCCCATATTATATTCGCGATTGATAAATGCAGACAATACATAACGAGGCATATTTAAATCGACTGCTAATTGCTCTAAACTATAACCTGCATCTAAGAACGGTTTATGTGTTGTAAAATGATTTTCTACTTGCGATTTATACTTTACTGCTATATCTGAATTGATACCAACAACAGATTCTTGCAATTCATTATCATTGGCCAATTCAGCACTGATGCTAGGCATATGAATACCATATAATATTTTAGGATTGCAAAATAGAATAACAGCAATAACTATAGTAAGTAAACCAAGTGTAAGATCTGCAATATAAAAATCATTGTCTAGTAAAGCAGCAATAACAGCAGACATTAATGATACAGCAAGCAATAATGCAAGCATATAATTTAATCCTTTAACCCATTTAATGGTTGTACTATTTTTTGCTACTATTTCTTTACTGTTATCTTGAATAAATTTTTTTATGGTGATGAAATTATATCCTATAAAAAAAAGTGACCAAGCAAATCGCAAGAAGGGGTAAACATAATTGGTCAAAACACCTATTGCAATCTTGGCTCTAACACCACTGTGTTCATAATAGCGAATCACTTCAATTTTTTTTTGATCTATCGGCATCAGATAATAAGGCATCAAATTAATAGCAAGTAAAATCGATGGTATGAATATTACCCAATCAAATTTTCGAAATTTAAATTCTTGTAATAAAGTGGCACGAATATATAAATAAGAAAAAGGGGCAATTAAAAGAGTAACCGGATAAAGTACTTTATGAAGCCAAGGAAAAAAAATAAACCCTCCACTTTGGTAAATAGCCCCATTTAAATTAACCAAAGTGATAGCCAATAATAAGTACATCAATAATCTTTTACCATGACTTTGATTATAATTTACCCAATTCAAAATACCAATCGCTAACATTCCAAGCAATACGGATGCCGACTGGAAAACCGAAACAATATTATTCATAGCATCAATTGGAAATGAAAATCAATAAAACAAAAGGCGGAATAATTAATGGCTAGGCGGCTTATTCTCAGGCGCATAAGCGCCGTTTTCTAGCCAACTAATCCAAGCTTTTTTAAATGCCTCATGTGTTAACGGTGGCTTGGTTCTGCTGACTCCGGGCTCCCAACCCCATTTTACCAATCCATCATCTGCATGTGCAATCAATTGTTTTAAGTTTTTATTGCCGTTGGTTTTAGGGTTTGCGATTTGTTTAGCCAGATCATGTGCCGATTTTCCTTGAAATACCATTTTCATATTTGCGGGAGGCAAATGCCAATTAGCGGCTCCAGGAGGCTTTCCGGCACCTTCTGTATTTGCTGGTTGATGGCAATTACTACATTTCATAGCATATACTCCTTTCCCATCTACACCTCTTTTAGGCAACATAGCATGTGCATGACTATCATCGCCCTGCAAAGGAATATCGCCTGAAGGATGGCAATTCATACAACGGGGGCTCATCAATACTTTATACACTTCCTGAAAGGCTTTTACTGAAGCAACACTATCTTTTACAATAAATTTATTATAATTAGAAGCTTTATAATCTACCATAAAGCTCATCAAAACAATTCCTATAATCAATGATCCCGTAATTATAACAGCCTTATTGGGAATGAAATAAGTTAATCTTTTCATGGTTTTTCTATTTGGCATTACGTTGAATTTCAGCAGCTCTTTTAATAGCTTGGCGAACCCTTACATAAGTACCACATCTACAAATATTTCCTGCCATTGCAGCATCAATATCTGCATCTGTAGGTCTGTTGTTTTCTCTTAATAAAACGGCTGCCGACATCATTTGACCGGCCTGACAATAACCACATTGCACTACATCTAGTTCTACCCAGGCTTTTTGAACAGGATGATCTCCCTGATTTGATAAACCTTCAATAGTTACTACATTTTGATTGGCAGCTCTACTGATTTTTGTAACGCAGGATCTTACTGCTTCTCCATTGAGGTGAACTACACAGGCACCACATTGTGCCACACCACAACCATATTTTGTACCCATCAAATCAAGATGTTCGCGTAACACCCACAACAAAGGCGTATCGGGGTCTACATCTACATTCACTTTTTTATTATTTATAGTAAGCGTAATCATATTATACATTTAAAATTTTTACACCAAATGGTTGCTCATATTTTCTCTTGCCTTCCATTTTATACAATGCATTTGCTACTGCAGGAATAACCGGCGGGAATGGTGGTTCGCCTAATCCAGTTGGATCAATATCATTATCTACGAAAAACACATCAATTTTTTTAGGCGCTTCATGCATTCGAATAATTCTGTATTTATTAAAATTTGTTTGTTGCCCTGCACCATCAATATGGGTTAGCCCACTGAAAAATGCATTACCAATGCCATCAACTACAGCACCTTGTACCATATTGGTTGCAGCATCCGGGTTAATAACAATACCACAATCTACTGCACTTGTAACGCTTTCTACATAAGGCTCTCCGTTTTTTGTTGTCATGTTTACCACATGAGCAGCATAAGAATTATGACAGAAATAAGCAGCAACACCCCTATGGTATTTGTTGTTCTCTAGTTTACCCCAACCTGATTTTGCTTTTAACAATTCCAATACCCCTGCATACCTTGATGCATCATAATCATTGTTTTTTCCAACAGGTTTTTCTTTGGCGCGTTTTAATAAATCCAATCTAAAATCTATTGGGTCTTTATCCATCGTTTCGGCCAATTCATCTAAAAAAGATTGTTCTGCAGCGGCATTAAAATTTGATCGGGGTGCTCTGTAGGCACCGATAGTAATATTAGTAGGCATTTGCCAACCTTCTGCTAAATAGTTATCTATAGCACCGGCTGGAAAACGATTTTCATGAATTGGATGTTCGGGAATTCCACCACCTTTAACATGAAACCCTATTAAATTTTTATTAGCATCCAAAGCAGCTCTATAAGTTGCTGTGTACATGGGTCTATAAATACCATAAGTCATGTCATCTTCACGGGAATACACCAACTTTATAGGGGCATTTGCTTTTTTAGAAATCAAAGCGGCTTCGGCTAAATAATGTGAATATGCTCTTCTTCCAAAGCCACCACCCATTCGCGTCATCTGCACTTCAATTTTATCAGCGGGCATTTTCAACACTTTCGAAACAATTGGTATTGCCCAACCTGGTGCTTGTAATGGCCCCACTAAAAGTGCTTTATCGGTGGTTACATGTGCAAAAAAATTAATCGGCTCCATACAATTATGAGCTAAGAAAGGCGCAGTGTATGTTCTTTCGATAATTTGGGCTGCATTTTTAAAAGCAGTTTCAGGATCTCCATCTCTACGCAACAATTTTGCTGGCTGCAAAGCCATGTTTTTCATTTTATTAAACTGTTTACTCGTTGTTTCTAAAACGCCTGGAACAACTACTTCTGCTTTTCCACCCCTTCCTCCCATGGTATCTTTTCTGTCTCCAGTTGGTTCCCAAACTATCTTTAATTTTTTACGGGCTTGCATTACTTCCCATGTACTATTGCCAACAACCACCAAAAGTTCATTAAAGGAACGCGTATCAAAACCCGCCTGCTCTGTACCATCAGGATATAAAGTAAGATCGAATACATTTTTAATGCCTGGCATTGTTAAAGCAGCCGTAGCATCATAAGATTTTAATTTCATTCCAAAAGCAGGTGGATGTTCTATCATGGCAATCAACATGCCATCATACTTATAATCCATTCCAAACAAAGGAGTACCAGTTACTATTTTTTTACCTTCTACATTTAATTGAGAATTACCAACTATTTTAAAATCATTTACATCTTTCAGTTTTACATTTTTAGGTACAGGTAACGCTGCAGCTTTTGAAGCAAAGCTTCCATAAGTGGCCGATTTACCAGTTTTCTTATGGTATAACATAGAAGCATTGGTGGTAATTTCAGCAATATCAACACCCCAAGCTTGAGCTGCTGCTTGCATCAACATATACCTTGCTGTTGCACCTGCTTCTCGTAAAGGCTTCCAATACATTCTTACTGAATTACTTCCACCGGTAAATTGAGCACCTAACGTAGTATTATGGGGTGCCATTTCAACCACTACTTTTTCCCAATTAGCATCTAGTTCTTCTGCAACAATCATTGGCAAAGAAGTCATTACATTCTGTCCAAAATCAGGATTAGGATTTAAAATCTTAATAATGTTATCAGGTGTAATTTTAATAAAGCCTCCTAATTCAATCCAGCTTGTAGGGATGGGAGATGTAGTGTTCTTTTCGGCAAATAAAGGCAACCATGAGAAATTAATCATCATTCCGCCACCTGCCAATACCGATGTTTTTATAAATGAACGTCTTTGCTGAGCAGCTTGTTTTCGATTTCCCATTGCATTGATTTATTTAATGGTTTCAAAATAAAGCATAAACTTACTGAATTCATTTCCTATAATACTAATATGATTTAGGCAATTAATTTATCCCCTTAATATGTCATGACCCATTTTATCTCTTTTTGTTTTAAGGTATTTTTCATTGTGCTCATTGGAGGGAACTTCAATGGGCACAATATCTACAATCGTTAATCCGTACCCTTTTAATCCAGCTCTTTTTCTAGGATTATTACTCATTAATTTGATTTCCTGAATTCCCAAATGTCTGAGTATTTGAGCACCTACTCCATAATCTCTTTCATCCATTCCAAAACCCAAACTCAGGTTAGCTTCCACTGTATCCATTCCCTGTTCTTGCAACTGATATGCTTTGAGTTTGTTGATCAAACCAATTCCTCTACCCTCTTGATTCATATATAAAATAACGCCTTTGCCGGCTGCATCAACCATTTGCATGGCTTTATGTAATTGATCGCCACAATCGCATCTTAAACTTCCTAAAATATCGCCTGTAAAACAACTACTATGTACTCTTGTAAGAATTGCTTCTCCTTCTTTCCAGGTTCCTTTTACCAAGGCTAAATGTTCTGCACCACTTAGTTTTTCTTTAAACGCTACCAAGGTAAATTGTCCAAATTTGGTAGGCATATTTACACGTACCAATTCTTCAATTAATGAATCTGTTTTTAATCTAAAATCAATGAGGTCTTTGATAGAAATAATTTTTAGATCAAACTTTTTGGCTATAACCAATAATTCCGGCAAACGAGCCATAGTGCCATCTTCATTCATCACTTCTACCAATACACCAGCAGGTTCAAATCCTGCTAGCCTGGCTAAATCTACAGTTGCTTCAGTATGACCAGTTCTTCTAAGTACACCCCCTTTTTTAGCTTTTAAGGGGAATATATGTCCTGGTCTGCCCAAATCACTGGCTTTTGTTGCAGGATCAATTAAGGCAAGAATGGTTTTTGAACGGTCTTGTGCTGAAATACCTGTAGTGGCTCCATTTCCAATAATATCAACAGAAACGGTAAAAGCGGTTTCATGCAAGGAAGTATTGGAACTAACCATGGGAGATAATTCCAGTTCAGCACATCTTTCTTCGGTAAGTGCCGCACAAATCAATCCCCTTCCTTCCTTACTCATGAAATTGATCACTTCAGGAGTAGCAAATCGAGCTGCAATGATAAAATCACCTTCATTCTCTCTGTCTTCATCATCTACTACAATAACCAATTTCCCATTTTGAATGTCTTCAATTGCAGACTCTATACTATCTAACATAAATTCATTTGAAATGCAAAATTACTATATCTAAGCTTATAGATATTATCGAAATCCGTTAAAAACTACCATTTTATAGTATTTCTACCCTTTAATAAGATAAAAAACTAGGCTAGCATTGAAAAAAAAGCTTCATGTATTTAATCCGATTCCTATTATTGAATCTTCTATCAATCCCTTTTGCGAATGCCCAAATAACCAGTGGAGGAATTCAAGGTAAAACCCTATTCCATGGAAAGAATTTAGGGAATGTTCAAGTTGTTTTATCAAATCAAAATAATGGATTGAAACTAACCACTATTTCCAATGAATTGGGCATTTTTCAATTTGTCAATTTGATCCCCGATAAAAATTATCAAATCCTTTTTCATACTCCTTATACAGATACATTAGCATTAGAAAATATTGAAGTGAGTCTTGGAAAAACACAATCCATTGAAATAAGCCTTCGTTCAGCCATCAATGTATTGCAACCTGTAATGGTTAAATCAACCATTGAAAATTATCGATCTCAAAATTCAATTCACCTCACCGCAAAACAGATAGCACAAATTCCAAGTTCGGGCGGGGACTATACTAAATTATTCGGTGTATTTCCACAAGCATTCATTAAAGAATCTGCCAATGGAGCTATTTCTTTTTCTGGTCAAAACAATCGATACAATTCTTTATACATAGATGGCGCTTTACAAAATGATGTATTTGGTTTATCTGCTAATGGAATGTATGGTGGCCAAACAGGAAATGTGCCCGTTCCAATTGAAGCGATTGAACAATTACAAGTGCAACTCTCTCCCTACGATGCATCGTTGGGGGGATATACAGGAGCTGCGATTAACATGATTACAAAGTCTGGTAAAAACCAGCCGTTTTCATCTATATATCGTTACATGCGAAGCAATCAATCATTATACAACAATACAGGTTTGACAATGAGTGGTCCAATAAAAGAAAATCGATTGTTTTTTTTTTCAATATTGATTTTCTGAGAGAATCCATAGAAAGTAAATATGACTTTAACAACTACGAAGGAAACACTAAAGACCCTTTTCAATTTCAACAATTTGTCAACTCAATCAAAACGAATTATAACTATGACCCTGGCACATTAAACCATGTTCAAAAGACCAATGCATTTAAATGGGTGATGAAGATGGATTATGTATTATCCAAAAAAAATAGGATCATCCTTAGCATTCGATCTCAGTTATCTGATAGATCCAATTCAGGAATGAGCACCAGTAAAAATTTATTCTTTAGTAATAATGGAAAATTTTACGACCACCGAAATATCTCAGGATCAATTGAGTGGAAACATCAATGGAGAAAAAACAAGGGCAATAGCTTACTATTTAGTTATACCCATTCGAATGATCAAACAAGCCCAATAGGTAAAGCCTTTCCAAACGTTTCAATACTTGATGGAAATGGTCTTATTTTTTTAGGTAGCAATGAAGATGCTATGCAAAGCAATGTGCAACAAACCAATATTAATTTGATACAAAAACTCTTCTTCACCAAAAGAAACCAATACATCAGTACTGGTGTTGAAGTTGAATTGAATACTATCAGCAATCAATTTTTACAAAACAGCTTTGGCAGTTATTTCTATTTTACTATTAATGATTTTTTGCTCAATAAAAAACCAGGTGATTACCAAATAAATTTTTACCAACCGGATCAAGAAAAAGCCAGTATAATTCAATTGCTGAAAGCAGCATTTTTTGTGAATGACCAAATTCAAATCAATAAAAATATTCAATTGATGGGCGGCATAAGAATCACTGCTCAAGAATTATTAACGAACCCTGTAACCGATAGTTTCATTCAATATAAAATGATACCAGCGCTATCCAATTATTATGATTTATCAGGCGCAACAGCTGGACAAAAACCAGTTATCCCAATAAACTTCTCTCCTCGTATGAATTTGCATTTGCAATTCCCAAAACAAAAAACATTGATCAACTTGGGCACTGGAATATTCAATGGGAGAATGCCTTTGGCATGGCTAGGAGGAATTTATACTAATAATGGATTACAATACGGAAGCTTCGAAGCCAGACCGCAGCAACTTAATCAAATTCGATTTCAAAAAAATATTGATCAAAAATGGTTGCCTCAACAATTCGGAATAAATGGAAATAGAGGAGTGTTGAATATTGTTTCAGGTAAAATTGATATGCCCAGTGTTTGGAGATCTAGTGTAGAAATAACGAAGATGCTCAAAGGAAATTGGACTGTTCAATTAGAAGCAATGTATTTCAATAATATACATGCAATCAATTTTACGAATGTAAATCTATTACCTCCATCTGATCGATTAATAGGCCCCGATAATCGCTTGGTCTACACTAATTTAAACAATGGAAAAATTCCGATACTCCTGGATAGCAGCAACCCCTTTAATCAGGTAATATTATTGAGCAATACTGAAAATGAAAAAGGGTTTGGTTACCGATGGGGATTACAAATAAAAAAAGAAAGCAGCTTTGGTAGCTTCAGTATTAATTACGCAAATGGAAAATCATTTGCAGCATATGACGGAAATTATTCTTTATTGATCAATCAATGGAGATTAAATGAACATGTTAATGGAAGAAATTCAATTGGTGTAGCTATTTCGGACTATAGTCCTGGCCATCGAATCAATGTTAATTTCTTTAAAGAATGGCGAATTAATAAAAAAAATAAAATCAGTTTGTCATTCATTTACAATGGAAGTTCCGGCAATCGTTTCAGTTATGTATATGGCAAAAAAAGTTTAGTGAGAGACGATGAAAATTCAACTGGATTTGAATTACTATATATTCCAACTAGGGAAGAATTAAGCGATCAATTTTTTCTACCAATTATTTCTAACGAATTTTATTATACAGCAGAACAACAAAAAGAAGCATTGGAAATATTTATCAATCAAAATGAGTATTTAAAATCTAACCGAGGAAAATATGCCGAAAGAAATGGAAGTATCACTCCTTTTATTCATCGAATGGATTGTAGAATTGCAACCTATACCAATCTTCAACTGAATAAAAGAAAATATGGAATTGCGTTTTCACTGGATTTTTTCAATATGACCAATTTATTGAATCATAATTGGGGTAAATCTTTTCACGTGCCCGGAAACCGATATAAACTAATCGATTTTCTAGGTTATGTACATCAAAATCAATTAATTCCCATTTTCAACTTCAATCCTCAAAATTTGTACACCAAGCCATGGGTGGAGCAAATTTCCCAAAATCCACATTTTTCAAGTATTTGGACACTTCAAATTGGCTGTAGAATAAGTTTTTATTAACAGGCTTAACATTTAATTAGAAGTTTGTTCATTTGATGTTTGAACATAAATAGTTGATTTTCAATGCCAAATTGCCCTTAATTAATCATTTATATAGCAGAAAAGCCCAGATTGTGCGTATTATGTAATTATTATATTAACAAGAAATTGGGTTCTTTTCATTGATTGTTTGATATTTGCGGCATCAAAACTAAAAATATGAGAATTTTAAAGCAAATTTCATTGTTATTGGTGGCAGTTTTAGCTGTTTCCTTTTCAATGGCGCAAAACACAACTGGTACCATTACCGGTTCCGTGAAAGACGCAAAAAACATGCCTTTAGTAGGTGCTTCAATTGAAGTGATACATGAGCCTTCTGGATCTAGATACAAGTCTGTATCTACTTCTACAGGTAAATACACAGTACCTGCATTACGTGTTGGTGGACCTTATAAGATCACTGTATCTTATGTTGGTTTAAAGTCTGAAGTAATTAATGATGTTACTGTACAATTAGGCGAACCTGCTGTTGTAGATGTAACTCTATCAGATAATAATGCTCAATTACAGGAAGTAACTGTAACGGGTACTGCCAATAAAAAAGCAGCTTTAATTTCTAAAGATAGAAAAGGTGCTTCAACCAACATCAATTCACGTTTGATCAACACATTACCTACACTTTCTCGTAATGTAACTGACTTAACTCGTTTGGTACCTCAGGCAAATGGTTTGTCATTTGCAGGACAAGATAACAGAGCGATCAACTTTACCTTAGATGGTTCTATTTTCAACAACTCTTTCGGATTGAGCGCTTTGAATGGTGGTCAAACCAACTCTGCTCCAATCTCTTTAGACGCTTTACAAGAAATTCAAATCAATGTATCCCCTTATAATGTTAGAGATGCAGGATTTACAGGTGCGAGCATTAACGCTGTAACCAAGAGTGGTACAAATACTATGCATGGAACTGCTTTTTATAACCAAAGAAATGAAAGTTTTACTGGAACAAAAGCTGGTGCTGCTGGTAAACAAGATGTAGTAACAACTGCATTCGATGTAAAACAATTTGGAGCAAGTTTTGGTGGTGCTCTTATCAAGAATAAATTGTTCTATTTCCTAAACTATGAAGGTGAAAGAAGAAATGATATTGGAACCAGTTTTGTTGCAGATGCAAGTAACGGAGCTACTCCAATCAGCGGAAATATTTCAAGAGTTAGACAGTCAGATGTTACTGCTTTAACCAACTATTTAGTTTCTAAGTTTAACTATAATCCAGGCGATTTCCAAGGATATCCTTTTGTTACCAAAAGTGATAAAGCGGTTGCTCGTTTCGATTGGAATATAAATGATATACATAAGTTGAGTATCCGTGGTAATTTATTGTTATCAAAGCGTGATGTTGGTGCAAGTTCTAGTAACTCTACCAATGGTAATAGAGGAGCAAGTATCAATAGCTTAATCGGAGCAAATTCAGCTTATGAAATCAACAACAATATTTATGGTGTTATTGGTCAATTGAATAGCCGTTTCAGCAACAAGATCAGCAATGAATTGACTTTTGGTTATACAGCTAATAGAGATTTTAGAGGTCTAAAAGGTGGAAATTTTCCAGCTATTGACATTCAGGATGGAGCAAGCCCTTTAACTGAAATTCCAACATCAGGAACTTCAATTGTAAGTCCTGCTCAAGCGAATCAGAGTTTAACTTATCTTTCTGTTGGTAATGATCCTTTTACTCCAAATAACTTATTGAGCACAGATACTTGGCAGTTTAGTGATAACCTTACAGCTTATTTAGGTAAACATACATTGACTGCTGGTGTAGCTTTTGAAAGCTTTAAATTTACCAATGGATTTACTCCTTTGATCAATGGTATTTACACTTTCAATAACTTAAATGATTTCTTTGCTGCTGGTGATGCTTATTTAGCTAATCCAAATAGAACATTTAGCCCAGTTTTCATGAGAAACTACCGTGCTAACTTCAGCAACTTACCAGGAGGAGCACCTTGGTTAGTAACAACAAGATCAGCCAATATTGCTGCTTATATTCAGGATGAATTAAACTTACAACCTAATTTCAATATTACTTATGGTGTACGTTTTGAAGTACCATATTTTATTGGACAAGGATCTACCAATACACAAGTAGATGGATATAGTTTTATTGACAACAATGGTCAATCTATTAAAGTGAGCACTTCTCAATTGCCTTCTGCTAAATTGATGATCAGCCCACGTTTTGGATTTAACTACGATCTTAACGGAGACAAATCAACTCAAATCCGTGGAGGTGTGGGATTATTCACTGGTCGTCCTCCTTTTGTAAATGTGAGTAACCAAATGGGTAATAATGGTGTGTTGAATGGTGGTGTAAACTTTAGTAATACATCTGCTTATCCTTTCAATCCTAATACGCCTGCAAATTATCCAAATTTCGTTCCTAATCCAGGTGTACCTGCTTCATCTTATGGTATAGCTACAACTGAGGAAAGCTTCCGCTTCCCTAAAGTAATTCGTTCAAATTTTGCTGTTGACCAAAAGATCTTTAAAGATCTTATCTTAACTGGTGAATTCATCTTTACTCAAAGCTTGAATAATGTAAACTATTACAATGCCAATTTAAGACCTGCTTCTGCATTTTTCAATGGCCCAGATGGCAGACCTCGTTTCCCAGGTTTAGGTTTATCTGGAACAGCTCAAACCAATGCTTTAAGAATCAACCCGAATATTACTGATGCAACTCAGATGGAGAGTGGTCCTTTAGGTGGTTCAATTGCAGCTACAATTAAAATAGAAAAGCCAACTAAATCTAAAGGTTTAGGATTTATGGCAGCTTATACATTTACAAGAGCTCGTGATTACATGAGTCCTGGTTCTATCGCATTTAGTTCTTGGACAGGAATCCAAAGTGTACGTGGTAACAACAGTACAGATATTGCTTTCAGTGACAATGAAATTCGCAACAGAGCTATTGCAAATGTTAACTATCGTATAGAATTAGGAAAAAGTGCAGCTTTACAATTCTCTTTGTTTAGTCAATCACAAAACCAAGGTCGTTTCTCTTATACCTATAGCGGAGATATGAACGGAGATGGTTTATCTGGAAATGATTTAATGTATGTTCCTCGCAACCAGTCTGAAATGAACTTTTTAGCACTAGCTGCAACAAGTTCTGCTCCTGCAGCAACAGTTCAACAACAAAGAGATGCATTTGATGCATTTATCAATCAAGATAAATACTTAAGCTCAATGCGTGGTAAAGTAGTTGAAAGAAATGGAGTATTACAACCTTATGTTGTAAGATTCGACTTCTCTACTCAATTGGAATTGTTCCGCAATATTGGTAAGAACAGACACACTATTCAATTGAGAGCTGATATTTTCAATATGGGCAACTTAATAAACAATGCTTGGGGTGTTGGAAATTTAGTGAATTCATTCAACCCATTAACTGCTGCTGGAGTTGATGCACAAGGAGTTCCTGTTTTCAGAATGACTCGTATTAACAATAGCATTAATTATACAACATACAGAAAAGGAACTAGCTTGATCGATGTTTGGCAAGCTCAGTTTGGTATCCGTTATATTTTCTAGTATTTACTTTAATACATAGTAAAAGCCCCTTGAATTTTCAAGGGGCTTTTTTGTGTACATCATTGTTTCTAAATCAAAAATGCTGGTCAATCAAGAAAGCTCGCCATTCGTCTAAAGGTTGCTTGTTTCTTGATTGAGCTGCTATTATGTTATCGAAAATTCAAAGCTCGCCATTCGTCTAAAGGTTGCTTGTTTCTTGATTGAGCTATTATTATATTATCGAAACTCAAAATAAGCTACTGGTTTATAAAGTACTTATAATGATTGCGCCGTATTTTAAGTCTGAAAATAGTATCTAGAAGTGAATATTACCATTCCAAAACTCTTATATCTTATATCTCTTATCTCTTAATTCTTAATTCTTAATTCTTACCCCCCCATCCCCATATTAAAAATGCAGGAAAGGCTTTTGCCCATGTAGCTACATCGTGCTTGCCATCAGTTAATTCGAGGTATTCAATATGTTGATCGGTATATCCTTTTGCTTTGAGTTCTACTATCAAATCCAATGCATCATCAATCGCATCAATAATTCCATTATTATTTCTATCAGCAGTTTCATCTAGGGTACCACATTCAATAAAAAATTGTAACCATGGATGGAATGTTCCTTTCCTAATTTGCATATGCATCATACGATCGGTTTCTTCATTATATCCATCATCGTATCCTTTTCTTCTCCACCATAATGAACCGCTGAAAATACCCGTCTTTCTAAATTCACTTGCATGATTCCATGAAATATCTAAAGCACTTAATCCGCCTAAAGAAAAACCAGCAAAGGATTTATCTTTAAAAGATGGTGCATGGTATTTTTTTCGAATAAAAGGAAGTAATTCATCAAAAATAAACTTACTGTATAATCCTGCTTTAGCGCCTCTTCCTAAATAATCTGCTGAATAAGCAGTTCCATATTCCATTTTTCTTTCTGGTCCACAATGAATGCCAATACAAACCAATGGTTCAATTAATTGATCATGTAATAATTTGCCCAATATTTGATCAAAAGGCATTTTTAATAAATCTTGACCATCATTTATTAGTAGAAGACTCAATTGATCTAAATGAATGACTCCTTTTGGAAGGTATACATCAAAGATTACTTCTCTTTCGAGGTATTCCGATACAATAGTGCATTGTTCTACATTAAGCGTCTTGAGATGTGCAATTTTTGTATGAGGCATATATTCAAAAATAGGGAATGATTCGAATTCAACTATAGTAAAAATTAATTAATCATTTTTATCAGATTTACAATCGGAAATACTTAATTTAGGAGTAACCTAAAATGAGCACATGAAAAAAATTGGAATATTGTTTGGCCAGGAAAGAAGTTTCCCAATGGCATTTGTAGAAAGAATCAACAGTAAAAACATCCCCGGTATTATGGCAGAGCCGGTTAAAATTGATAAAGTAATTCAAGGGGAAAGTAGTGGTTATGCGGTGATTCTCGATCGTATAAGCCAGGATGTTCCATTTTACAGGGCCTTCCTTAAAAATGCAGCACTTTGTGGAACTGCGGTGGTAAATAACCCCTTTTGGTGGAGCGCAGATGAAAAATTTTTTAATAATTGCCTATCCACAAAAATTGATGTGCCCGTTCCAAAAACAGTGATCCTTCCTTCTAAAGATTTACCAGCAGATACAGGAGAATTATCTTTTAGCAATTTAACTTACCCACTTGATTGGGAAGGAATTTTCAAATATGTTGGATTTCCTGCCTATATGAAACCCTTTGCTGGAGGTGGATGGAAAAACGTTTATAAATTAACTGACATGAACGATTTTTTCGAGAAGCATGCCGAAACAGGCGAATTGGTAATGATGCTACAAGAGGAAATTATTTTCGAAGAATATTATCGTTGCTATTGCATTGGTGGAAAACATGTACGCATCATGTCTTATGAGCCACGCAACCCTCACCACTTAAGATATGTAGCCGATTTCAAACCTTCCAAGGAGAAGCTTAAAATGATGACAGATATTGTTTTGAAAATCAACAAATATCTGGGCTATGATTTTAATACAGTTGAATTGGCATTAAGAGATGGTGTTCCTTATGCTATTGATTTTTGTAACCCAGCTCCAGATGCCGATATTAAAAGCGTTGGACAAGAAAATTTTGATTGGGTAGTTGAAACTGCCGCCAATTTTGCAATTGAAAAAGCACAAAATCAAGTTGAAGGTGCCGATAATTTAACATGGGGTGAATACATCAAAAGAAGTGCAACAGGAAAAAAATTATATTAATGGGGACTACAAACTATAAACATTTCACACTTGGTGTAGAAGAAGAGTATATGGTAATTGACCCCACTACAAGGGAACTCAAAAGTCATGAACAGAAAATAGTATTACTTGGTCAAGAAATTTTGAAAGACAAAGTAAAAGCTGAAATGCACCAGGCAGTAGTTGAGGTTGGAACTGATATATGCAAAGATATTGATGAAGCTTTTCAAGATGTATCTGCATTAAGAGGCAATATTTCAAAAATTGCCAATGACCTTGGTCTTTGGGTTGGAGCATCAGGGACTCACCCATTTAGTCATTGGGAAACCCAACTCATTACCGATCATGTGCGCTATAACCAAATAGTAAATGAATTACAGGAAGCGGCGAGAAGCAATTTAATTTTTGGATTACATGTACATGTTGGAATGGAAGACCGTAAAATGGCGGTTCATATAGCCAATACTGCAAGGTATTTTCTACCCCATGTTTATGCATTAAGTACCAACTCCCCTTTTTGGGAATCCAGAGATACAGGATATAAATCTTTCAGAACTAAGGTTTTTGATAAGTTCCCCAGAACTGGCATACCTGATTATTTTGAAAGTTATGAAGCGTATGAGAATTATGTGAATCTCTTAATTAAAACCAATTGCATAGATAATGCAAAGAAGATCTGGTGGGATTTGAGAGTTCACCCATTTTTCAATACTGTTGAATTTCGCATTTGCGATGTTCCTATGACCATCATGGAAACCATGACTATAGCTGCTTTATTTCAAGCAATTTGTGCAAAGATTTATAAGCTACGTAGTCAGAATTTGAATTTCATGATCTATTCCAGGCCGTTGATTAACGAAAATAAATGGCGAGCCAGTAGATATGGTATTGATGGAAAATTAATTGATTTTGGTAAAGAAACGGAAGTGGATACCAAGGCCCTGATTTATGAACTATTGGATTTTGTAGATGATGTAGTAGATGATTTAGGTAGCAGGCATGTGATAAATCATGTCGCAAAAATCTTTGAAAGAGGAACCGGTGCAGATAGGCAATTGAAAGTGTTTAAAGAAACAGGAAGCCTGATCAGTGTAGTAGATTATATACATGAACAGTTTTTAACCGTATAGCTACCTAGCAAATTGAATTGGTCCCAAAAACCCGCTTTCGAACAAAGCGGGTTTTTTGTATCTTAGTGTTCTTACAAGCAACAAAAGTACCTGGTTAAGTATCTTTCTATTAATTCAACCTTAAAAGTCTTTTTTTTTGACGGAACACGAACTGATAAAAGGCTGTATTCGGCAAGAACCTATTTGCCAGCGTATGCTATTTGAACAGCATGCTGGTAAAATGATGGGGGTATGTTTGCGGTATGCCCAGGACAATATGGAGGCGGAAGACATGTTGCAAGATGCTTTTATTAAAGTTTTTCAATATATAACCCAATTTAAATTCGAAGGTTCTTTTGAAGGTTGGGTTAGAAGAATTGTAGTGAATACCGCAATTAGGCATTTGGAGCGCAAGAAAATGAGTTTCAAAGAAATTGATGACCATAGCCCAAATAATCCTCAAATTGATCCTCAGGCTTTTACTCATTTAGGTGAAGATGATTTATTGAAATTGATAAGTCAATTACCAGAAGGGTATAGATTGGTATTTAACTTGAACGTAATTGAAGGATACAGTCATGATGAAATTGCCGACATGTTGAATATACAGGCTGGAACCAGTAGAAGTCAATTGGTAAAAGCAAGAAAAATGTTACAAGCTCAAATTGTGCAATTACAAAAGATTGCAGTTTAAATGAACAACGAAGAATTTGACCATATAACCAAGATGAAGCTGCAAGATTATGCTGCTGCCATACCTGAGGGTTTATGGGAAATGATTCATGTACCTACAATCAACCCTCCTACTGAACAATTCGATCAATTCATTCAACAAAAATTATTCGACTATACTGCACCAGTATCGCCTGAAATCTGGAATAGGATCAAACCAAAAGAGGATGAAGATAGAAAGGTATTCTTTTTACTGCCAAGAGCAGGAATGGTTGCAGCTTCGATACTTTTATTGATTTTAGCTGGATCTGTATCAGCATATTTGTATTATCAAAAACTGACTATTGAAAGTGCAACAGCTACTCAATCTAATAATCCGAATAGTCAAAGGAATAATAAACAAAATAGCAATACACTCTTAATTCCAAAAGTGGATAATGAAAGTACTACAACTACTACTAAAGAACCAAGTGAATTAGAAAAAGCATCGAAATCGAATGAGCCCGTCATTGAAGAAACAAAATCACCTGAAAATAAATCAGCTTTTTCAAATAGAGATTTTGCAAACTCTAATTCTAAGAACAATCTATCGCGAAGAAATACTAGGCCTTCTTACACAAGTAATTTATTTGAGCTGAATAATGTAACAATTAATTCCAAGGGACTTAAAAATAATAGTGTTAACTCTAATATTGAACTTGACCAAAGCAACAATGAGTCAACATTGGAAAATGAGTTTATTGCACACAATAAAATGGATGCCTCTTTAATTGGCTTCTCCAAAAACAAATTGAATTTTAACTCAAAGGAAAAACAGGTCACCGCCTTCAACCATACCAGCAATATCAAGAATGTGGTGATTTGCCCATCGGATAGAAAAATGCGCAATCCAGATTGGGATCTAGAAATTTATGCTTCTCCGGATTACGCTTTCAAAACTGTTTCATCTACTTCTGCTTCAAAAGCATATATGGACAGAAAAGACAGTAGCGAAAAATCACAGGTTAGCTTTACTGCTGGAATCAGAATTGTAAAACCTATCAATGACCATTTCAGTTTAAAAACCGGTTTACAGTATTCACAGATTAACGAACACTTTACTTACCGTTCTGAAAATGAAATAAAAACGACTACAGTGGTAACTGTAAGAACCATCACACTGGCTAATGGAAATACAGTTACGGTAAGTGATACCAGCGTTGTTCAACAAATTGGTTTCAAAAACAATACAATTAAAAATAGGTACAAAAGTTTTGATATACCTGCTTTAATAAGTTACCAATTTGGCAATGACGATCTAAGAATTGGCATTAATGCAGGAGTGATTTTTAATATAAGCTCCTGGTATCAAGGCGTTGTTTTAGATACCAGTTTGAATGCAAAGCCACTGACCAAAGAAACCAATATCAGTTATAAAAACAATATTGGAATGGGTATCTATACTGGCATTAGTATTACAAAAAGATTGAATTACAATACATCCATTTTTGCTGAGCCATATCTTAGGTATAATTTATCTGACATGACAACTCCTCAATCTTCTTTTAATCAACGTTTTTCTGTTGGGGGCTTATCAATCGGATTAAGAATGAATTTAAACAATAGATAGAGCAACAAAATAGATGATGAGGGTATCTTATATTTCAACGTTAGAAGCATGATAAAAATTCGACACATACTTTTTTTAATAATTATTGCAGGTTTTTCCGCCTGCACTAAGGACTTGTCGGATGATTTCAGGGCCTATCCTAATAACCCCTTGAATGATACAATTTGGACTAGGACTATTAATTCCAATGCCCCCATCCATGAAATATTAGATTCTACATTACCTAAACCAATCATTGATTCTTTCAATGCCAATAGCGCAGACACTGTTAGACTGTCTAATAACCTAGAACTTTCATTCCCAGCAAATGCTTGCCTTTACAATTCAGGTGCACCTGTAGTAGGTAAAATAAAAATAGAATTTCAACCATTACTCAAAAAAGGTGATATGTTAAAAGCATTGCAAGCAACAACAAGTAACAATGCATTGTTAGAATTGACCGGTCAATTCTTGCTAAAATTATCAAAGAACGGACAGGAATTAATGCTGACCCCAAACACTTTTATAAAAATCAAATATCCAGATACTCAAGACAACCCTCAACAATACTTGAATTTGTTTAAAGGAATAGAGAGTACCCCGGCTCCTTCTTGGGGAAAGGATACCAGTTTTACATGGCAAAAAGGAGATCTTGGAACAACAGTCGGAATTTGGTCTAAATCAGGTACAGGCCCAAACAATAAGGGATATGAAATGTCTACCAAAAACATTCGATGGATTGGTTGTGGAAGATATTTAGACAGCACTTTACCAAAAAACAAACTAACTGCAATTCTTCCTCCAAATTTTACCATTAAAAACACCTTGGTATTTGCAGTGTTAGAAAATTCAAAAACAATCATAGAATTAAAAGCAGATTATACTTCTAGATCTTTTGCTGCATTAAATATACCGCTGAATACAAAATTGAATATTGTGACTATTTCTAAAATAGGCAATTCCTTTTATTTTGGAATAATATCCATTAACGATATTGGGAATACGGCAATTTTTTCAATCAGCCCAGACAAAAAACCATTGACGAATATTTTATCAGAACTAGATAAATTATAAGTTATTGTTTTTTCACATGTAGCGCTCTATAAGACCAAATACATGCTATAACCATAAATATAGCGCCTAATAAAAATGGAGCTCCTGGAAAATAAAATGGAGCAGATGAATTGGTGAAATAAGAAAATAAATTCGTCATCATCAATGGCCCAACAATAGATGTGGCACTAATCAAACTGGTTAAAGCTCCTTGTAATTCTCCTTGTTCATTCTTTGGCACATTCCCAGAAATGATTGATTGCAATGCTGGACCAGCTATACCGCCCAAGCAATAAGGAACTAAAAAAACAAACATCATCCATGATTCGGAAGCAAATGCAAACAAGAGTAAGCCCAATGAATAGAGCGCTAAACCAAGATAAACACTTTTTTCATTCCCTAATTTCGGGTTTACAATTCTTACTAATCCACCTTGAACTCCTCCCACTAAAAGACCAACTAAACCTAATGAAATACCAATCATTTTAGGTGTCCATTTGAATTTTTCAATCGTGAAAAAACTCCAATTGCTTTGTACTGCATGAGCTGCCAGATAAATCAATACAAACGAAACGACTAATCCAGCAACTGCTGGATATTTTTTTAATTGCATCAATGAGCCTAATGGATTAGCTCTTCTCCATTCAAAAGGTCTTCTTAAGCTTTTATCCAAAGATTCCGGTAGAATAAAATATCCATATAACCAATTGGTTAATGCTAATCCCGCTGCAACAAAAAACGGAATCTTTGGCCCTATCTCTCCCAACAATCCTCCTAACATTGGGCCAATAACAAATCCCAATCCAAATGCTGCTCCGATCATTCCAAAATTTTGAGCCCTGTTTTCAGGAGTACTGATATCAGCAATATAAGCAGTTGCTGTTGTAAAACTTGCTCCAGTTATTCCAGCAATCATTCTTCCTACAAATAACCACCCAATGGAGGGTGCAAATGATAAAAACAAATAGTCAATTCCAAATCCAAATAAGGAAAAAAGCAACACAGGTCTTCGTCCTAATTGATCACTTAAATTACCTAGTACAGGAGCAAATAAAAATTGCATGATAGCATACGCAAATGTTAACAATCCGCCATAAGTGGCAGCATTGCTTACACTAGAATTACCAGATAAATCTTCAATTAATTTGGGGATCACTGGAATGATCAAGCCAAAGCCAATCACATCAATTAATAATGTAATAAAAATAAATCCGATAGCTGCTTTTTTGTTGGATGCCATTGAAACAATTTTGAATTGCAAATATGATTATTAAAATGAAAGATTATAATAACTCTCTTGTTACACCAGGAATTTCCATAACAAGGTCTGCACCATAACATCCTGCAGGTGTTTGATAACCGATTTTAAAATCGCCTAACAACACTTTCTTAGTAATAATCAAACTACTAATTGCAGTAAGCGTATATCCTTCCGGCCCAATTAACCTTGCAGATTTTTTGTTTCCAGCTTCATTCGAAACTTCTCCCCAAACAAGGCTTTTGGCTTTCATCCTTGCCTCGTCACTAGGCCCCGCAGGTTTTGCTTTGATTTTTTTCTTCGCCATATTTTTAACAAAAGACAATCGAAGTATCCAGTTATAAAAGGCCTGCCATTTCAATGCCTTAAATGTTTTAGGAGAAGCCATTGTATAGGTTTCAATATTGGGTATACCTGTTGTAGTATATGCTGTTGAAACGTCACCCCAAGGAATGCACATCACAAACAATTTTTTCAGCCCAAAATCAATCCATCTTCCTTTATGTCCTAAGGGCTTTTTAATGATCTTACCATTTTCTCTGATTGCACCACCATCGCCCATTCCTTCGGCCATTGTTGATGCTGTTCCGTGAGAAACTGCACCGCCCAACATGGCAAATGCCAATGACAAATGCGTTGCATCTGGCAATTGATCTTTTAACAATCTTGCCATACAATCTGTAGGAACTACGTCAAAGCCAACTCCAGGCATGATCATTATTTCATGGGTAATTGCTTGATCATTCATTCTTTTTGCTTGTTCAAAAACAGCAATTTCTCCAGTAATATCTAAGTAATGAGTTTTAGATACCAAACAGGCATCAATCATTTTTTTGGAAGTAAATTTAAATGGACCAGCAGCATGAATGACTACTTTGAATTGGCGAAGACAATCTACCAATTCATTGTGATTATCTAAATCAATGATCTGATAAGCAAGATTTAATTCTGTGGCCAGCATTTCAATGGCTTCTGCGTTTCTGCCAGCCAATACAGGAATTAACCCATAGTCAGCAGCCATTCTTGCAATGAGCTTTCCAGTATACCCATTGGCTCCGTATAATAAAAATTGATTTGTTTCCATACGGAAAAGTACAAAAAAAGGGGCGGTAAATACCACCCCTTTTTTAAACACTATAAACTACCTTATTTTTTTAACTCAATTGTACCTAAAGAAACTTCTTTAGTAGAGCTTACAGTGATGTTACTGATGGTTTTTCCGAAATATCCATTGGAGGCGTTTACATACACTGTATAACTGCCTTCTTTTAATCCCCTGATTTTAAAATAGCCATCTTTATTAGGTAGTGCATACGATGTATCAGTATTATTAAACACCATTACTATTGGTTTTGCTTCCATCGGAGTAACTTTACCAACAACACTGGCAGTTGTTTTAACTGTAAAGCATTTAAACCAAGGACGTAGATAAAACTGATTGTTTCTTTCCTGCACAATAGAGTTGGCAATATTGAAATCGAGCCATAATCTTTTTTTACGAGTTAAGAATTCTTCAAATTCATGCCCATATAATTTAATGATAACATAATTAGGCGCCCAAGCAGGAATTTGTAAAGGATAACTAACACTGTCTTTCATTACAGAGTTGTTCGTACCAAACTCAATTTTGATCAATCGGATCACACCATTTACCACTGTTCTTGATGCCAGGGTAGTATCTAATCCGTTTCTTAATTTCAATACATCATATACACCTGCTTTAATTCCTAGATCTTCCCAAATTAAAGAAGAATCACCTGAAGCACATCTTCTATCTTTATCTGCACCAACTCTTTCCCAATTAGTGCTGTCTTTTTTTCTGGTGTCTTTACTTGTATCAACCAAGATTTTAACCGATTTTATATCAATTAAAACCTGATCATAAACCGCTGGGGCATCTGTTAAAATCAACGAGACATCTTGAACGCCATTAGCAGTTTCAAAAGATCCATTTTTTGTACAAGAGCTTACAATAACGGCAATGATAATTAGCATAGCTGCTACATAATAGAGGGTGTTTTTCTTTTTCATGGTTTAAGGTTTTAGCGTAAACATCACATCATATTTTTTTTCTTTAGTTATAGCAAAAGCTTACCATTACCCACTATGGGCATAATTAACCTTCACTATAGTTTTGGAATTTGTATCTATCAAATGAATAGATATCAATAAGATGCATTGGTTTAATAATGCGTTGCCTCTTGTGAATATTTTAACAAAAAATATTACAGTTCCTCGTTTCTAAAAACAACCACCCCATCAAAAACATCTGCTAATACCGCTTTGCTTTTATCAATATCACCTGCTAATATTTTTTTGCTTAAGCTATTGACCAATTGCTTTTGTATCAATCTTTTCAAGGGTCTTGCGCCAAATTGTGGATCATAGCCCTGTTCAATTAAAAAATCTATCAGATAATCGCTAAAATTGATCGTAATCCCATTTTCTGCCACTAATTTCTTTAGGTCATTCAATTGGATTTGTACAATTCCTTTTAACTGAGACTTTGCCAATGGGCTGAACATGATGATTTCATCCACTCTATTTAAAAATTCAGGTCGGATGGTTTGACGCAATAAATTCATCACTTCTACTTTTGCCTTTTCTCCTGCTGCTTCAATACCCGAATCTGCAACACCCTCATAGGCTTCTTGAATAAGATGGCTTCCCAAATTACTGGTCATTATAATGATGGTGTTTTTGAAATTCACCACACGTCCTTTGTTATCGGTAAGTCTGCCATCATCTAATACCTGCAATAAAATATTCCATACATCCGGATGGGCTTTTTCTATTTCATCTAATAAAACAACACTATAAGGCTTTCTTCTAACTGCTTCAGTTAATTGACCACCTTCATCGTATCCAACATATCCCGGAGGGGCACCTACCAATCTAGAAACTGCATGTTTCTCCTGGTATTCGCTCATATCTATGCGCGTCATCATTGATTCATCATCAAATAAATAAGTTGCCAAAGCTTTTGCCAGTTCTGTTTTACCAACTCCAGTTGTTCCAAGAAAGATAAATGAGCCTATTGGTTTTTTAGGGTCATGTAACCCAGCCCTACTTCTTCGAATGGCATCAGATACTGCAGTAATAGCTTCTTCCTGACCTATTACCCTTTCGTGTAATTCATCTTCCAGATGCAATAATTTATCTCTTTCACTTTGCAACATTCTTGCCAGAGGAATACCAGTTGCTTTTGCTACATTGGCTGCAATATCTTCTGCATCTACTTCTTCTTTCAATAAACGTTTATCTCCGCTATTTAAAAGCTGTTCGGTTAGTGTTTCAATTAAAGTTTCTTGTTCTTTAATTTTGCCATACCTGATTTCTGCTACTTTACCATATTCTCCATTTCTTTCAGCTTGTTCAGCCAGTAATTTCAATTGCTCTATTTGAGCTTTGGCATTTTGTACTTTTTCTACTAAATCTTTTTCTTGCTTCCATTTAGCTTTTAAAGTGTCTCTCTCTACAGCCAAATTGCTGATTTCAATATTGAGTTCTTTTAATTTACTTTCATCACTTTCTCTTTTAATGGCTTCTCTTTCTATTTCTAATTGACGAATTTGTCTTTCTAGCCGATCTAATTCTTCTGGCATTGAGTTCATTTCGAGTCTCAATTTCGCTGCACTTTCATCTATAAGGTCAATGGCTTTATCTGGTAAGAAACGATCTGTAATATATCTGTTTGATAATTCAACAGCAGCAATAATCGCCTCATCTTTTATTCTTACATGATGATGGGTTTCATAGCGGTCCTTTAACCCTCGTAATATAGAGATGGCGTCTTCTACTGAAGGCTCATTGATCATTACTTTTTGAAACCTCCTTTCAAGCGCTTTGTCTTTTTCAAAATATTTCTGGTACTCATTCAATGTAGTTGCACCAATCGCCCTCAATTCACCTCTTGCTAAAGCCGGCTTTAAAATATTGGCAGCATCCATGGCACCTTCTCCACCACCAGCACCAATTAATGTATGAATCTCATCGATGAATAAAATAATTTCTCCATCGCTATCAGCCACTTCTTTAACTACGCCTTTCAATCTTTCTTCGAATTCACCCTTGTATTTTGCTCCAGCAATTAATTGTCCCATGTCTAATCCGAAAATAATTTTCGATTTAAGATTCTCAGGTACGTCACCATTTACAATTCGCATAGCTAACCCTTCTACAATGGCAGTTTTACCTACTCCTGGTTCACCTACTAAAATGGGATTGTTCTTTGATCTTCTGGTAAGTATATGCAAGGTTCTTCTGATCTCTTCATCTCTTCCAATGACCGGATCCAGTTTGCCATCTCTGGCCATTTGATTGAGATTCTTGGCGTATTTATTCAGTACGTTTAATTGTGTCTCCTGCGTTGCAGACTGTATAGAATCACCTTTTCGCAATTTTTTGATCGCGTCCACCAATCCTTTTTCTGTTAATCCAACAGACTTCAACAATTTGGCGATTGCATCATTTAATTGAATCAAGCCAATTAGTAAATGCTCAGAAGTAATAAATTCATCTTTAAAAGTGTTTAATGCTGCATTTGCTTTAAGCAATGCATTACTAAAATCTCTTCCAGCAGATTGTGCTGGTTCACCCGTTTGAATCTTTGGCAATTTTGTTATCAACTCATCCAATTTTCCTTCTAAAAAAACAGGATTAACATTATTCTTTTTTAATAAAAAAGAAATGGCAGAATCTTTGTCCGCCAATAGCCCCTTCAACAAATGTTCTGTTTCAATAGAAGGATTATTATTACTAAATGCTATTTGCTGGGCAGACTGAATTAGTTCCTGAGCCTTGATGGTATAATTATTTAAATTCATGTTCCTTGTTTTAACTTTTAGAAGCCATAAAATGACTTAACTTTAATATTATAATCAAATTTTCATCCATTCTATTTATTCGGAAATTATGGCGTACAAATCAACATTAAACTGCGTAAAAGTCAGTCTGATAGCTATTTCTATGCTATTATTACAGAATATTCAGGCACAATATAATTTTACAGAACTAGATCAAAAACTGGTGGCTGCAAAAAAAGACTTAGGTAGTAATTTTTCGGTGTTAGTATACAGGGATGGCAAAATCATTTACGACAAATCAATAGGTGAATTTACACCAAAAACACAGGTTCCTATTGCTAGTTGTAGTAAATGGTTAACTGCAGCGTTGGTGATGGTATTAGTAGATGAAGGCAAACTCAATTTAGACGACAAAATCAGTAAATACCTCCCAATATTTAATAAATACAGCAAGGGTTATATCACCATCAAACAATGCCTGTCTCATTTAACTGGAATTGAATCTGAGCCAATCAAATTGATCAATCTATTAAAAAGAAATAAGTACAATAGTTTAGAAGAAGAAGTAGATGAATTCGCTTCAAAGAAAGAGATCATGGCTAATCCAGGATTAGCATTTAGATATAGCAATATAGGTTTAAACATTGCAGGAAGGATCGTTGAAATTGTTACTAAACGAGGTTTTGAACAAGCCATGCAAGAAAAGATTTTACGACCCTTACAAATGAGAAATACCAGCTTTTCCAGCTTCAATGCAGTGAACCCTTCAGGAGGAGCGCTTTCAACTGCCAACGATTATATGAATTTCTTAAGCATGATCTTGAATAAAGGCGTTTACAATGGCAAAAGAATTTTAAGCGAACAATCCATTGAACTTATGCAAACGGCACAAACAACAACCCCAATGATCAAATACGCACCAAATGTTGCCATTGGCTATAATTATGGATTGGGTGAATGGATTCAGGAAACCGATGAAAACGGACAATCAACCATCGTATCAAGCCCTGGTCTATTTGGAACATGGCCATTGATAGATAAATGCAGAAGCTATGCCTCAATTATTGTGACCAAAGAAATTTTGACTGAAGAAAAAAGAGATGTTTATATGAGTATCAAAAAAATAATTGATCAACAAATTATTGCCAATTGTAAATAACAATAATTAAATGAAAAATAATAACCCTCAACCGACATTGCTTTTTCATAATTATGAACACAAAAAAGAACCAGTAGCCAGTAAAAAAGTTTTCTTGAAGCGTTTGTATTTTAATTCTTTATTGGCTGGAGGAATTTTATTTTGTTGTTTATTGATTGGCGTAGTAGGCTATAAAATTGGTGGCCCAATGAGTTGGATCGATGCATTGCATAACGCTTCAATGATTTTAAGTGGAATGGGACCTGTTGCCGAAATCAAAACATTTGGAGGAAAAGTTTTTTCTTCATTCTATGCACTTTTCAGTGGGGTTGCTTTTATTACCAATATAGGATTATTAATTGCCCCTTTAGCACATCGCTTTTTTCATATTCTACACGCGGAATAAATGTTACCAATCGATTCGAATACACAAATTGTAAAGCTTGCTGCAAAAGAATTGGGATTTGATTATTGTGGCATTGCAAAAGCAGCATTATTATCAGACGATGCAAAACGTTTAGAAAAATGGCTCTCCAAAGGGATGCATGGAACAATGCAATACATGGAAAATCATTTTGATTTAAGAATCGATCCACAAAAATTATTTCCAGGAGCCAAATCGGTTATCACATTACTAAAGAATTATTACCCCAGTGAAACACAAGAATTGCATGCTCCTAAAATTGCCAAATATGCTTGGGGAAATGATTACCATGATGTTATTCGTCAACAATTACGCCAATTACTATCGATCTTAGAAATAAAGATTGGACAAATTAATGGAAGAGGATTTGTAGACTCAGCTCCTGTTTTAGAAAGATCATGGGCCTTGAAAAGTGGCCTTGGTTGGATTGGCAAAAACGGTAATTTGATCAATCAAAAAACCGGTTCGTTTTTTTTCATCGCAACTTTAGTGGTAGATATAGAACTGAATTATGATGACCCAATTGCTAAAGACTATTGTGGCACATGCACTAAATGCATTGACCATTGCCCAACAGAAGCCATTCAAGAAAACAAAGTGATTGACGGAAGCAAATGCATCAGTTATTTTACCATAGAGCTTAAAGATGCGTTGATTCCATCCAATATGAAGGGCAAATTTAATGATTGGATGTTTGGTTGTGATATCTGTCAGGATGTATGCCCTTGGAATCGTTTTAGTACACCACATCAAGAACCATTATTTGATCCGATACCTGAAATCTTACATATGAGCAATCTGGAATGGATGGATTTAAGTAAAGAACAATTTGATACCCTGTTCAAGCATAGTCCATTAAAAAGATCAAAATTTACAGGGATCACCAGAAACTTGAAATTTATACAAGTTGATTAATCAATTGAGTTCAGTCATTTACATTTGCCAGATGGATTTACTGCAAAGAGACGAAAATGTAATTTGGCACCCTTTTACACAACAAAAAAATCGGGCGCCAGTTGTACCTATTGTAAAAGGAAAAGGTAGTTTATTATTCGATGATAAAGGCAATCAATATATTGATGCAATCAGTAGTTGGTGGGTTACATTACATGGACATGCACATCCTTATATTGCCCAAAAAATCTATGAACAGGCATTGACTTTGGAACAAGTCATTTTTGCTGGCTTTACACATGAACCTGCTGTAGCATTGGCAGAGAGACTTTTGGCAATTTTACCATCTAACTTTTCAAGAATATTTTATAGCGACAATGGTTCTACTTCTACAGAAGTAGCTTTAAAGATGGCAATTCAATATTGGTGGAACAAAGGAAACAATGATAGAAAAAAAATATTGGCATTTAATAATAGTTATCATGGCGACACATTTGGCGCGATGAGTGTGAGCGACAGAAGTGTATTCACATTGGCTTTTCAAGATTTATTATTTGAAGTGATTTTTATTGATACCCCTACACCAGAAAATATCGGTGATATAAAATCAATTATTCACAAAGAAGGGTCTTCGATTGCTGCTTTTATTTATGAACCCCTAGTGCAAGGTGCAGGTGGAATGAAAATGACAGACCCTTATTTAATGAATGAATTACTGAATACAGTAAAAGGCGAATCAATTATTTGTATTGCAGATGAAGTGATGACAGGATTTGGAAGAACGGGAAAATTCTTTGCCTCTGATTATTTAAACAAGAAACCTGATATCATTTGCATGAGCAAAGGATTAACTGGTGGCACGATGGCCTTGGGTGCTACGGCTTGTACCAATGAAATTTATGCTGCTTATGTGGAAGACGATGCTATGAAAACTTTTTTTCATGGGCATTCATTTACGGCAAACCCATTAGCATGTACTGCTGCATTAGCAAGTTTGGATTTATTAGAAAGTCCTTCCTGCATCGAAAAAATAGATTGGCTTGTTGCATCCATTAATGAATTTGCTGAAACGCTAAAAACGCAGCAAGGAATTAAAAATGTACGTTGCCTTGGAACTATTTTGGCTTTTGAATTAATCCATGGAAAGGATGAATATCTCAATAGCATTTCAAAAGAGGTTACCCAGTTTTGTTTAGAAAATGGTATATATCTCCGTCCATTGGGTAATTCCATCTATATTATGCCGCCATACTGCATAAATTATGCGGAATTGTGCGGTATTTTTGAGATTATCCACAAGATACTGACGAAATTTTGTAAATAAACGGCTGATTGTTGAAAATAACCGCAGGTTTCCTATATTGTATCCGATTTAGTTCACCATTAAAAACGACATGCTTATGAATTTCAAGATTCTTCGTTTAAGATCTATTCCTAAACCAATAGCATTATTGGCAGGATTGGTCTTAACATTTAGCCTTCAGGCCCAAACGGTCATAAAAGGTAAAGTAACAGATAGTAAGGGACAAGCAGTTCCTGGTGCTTCTGTTCAAATAAAAAATACCGGCGCTGGTACATCATCTAATACAGATGGAATTTACCAACTAAACGTAAACTTAAAAAATGGCAAATACGATGTAGTCATTTCTTCTGTTGGTTTTAAATCATCAGAAAAAGCGATTACCGTTAGCGGTGCGAATGGTAATTTTTCTTTTGATGCTTCTTTAAAAGAAGATGCAACTGGTTTAGATGAAGTGGTTGTTACAGGTACATCACAAGGAACTACCAAGAAACAATTGGGAAACTTTGTAGGAACTGTAAAAGCAAGTCAGATTGCTAATTCTGCAAGTTCTAATGCCATTGCTTCTTTACAAGGTAAAGTTGCAGGAGCTCAGATCACACAAAACTCTGGAGACCCTGCAGGTGGTATGACTGTAAAACTTCGTGGTGTAAGTTCAATCTCTGGTTCTTCTGATCCATTATATATTGTTGATGGAGTAATCATTAATAACTCTAATGCAAGAGTAACCAATGCAAGTGCCGATTATGACGCGAGTGGAAGCATTGGTCAAAACAGAATGGTAGATATCAACCCTAATGATATCGATCGCATTGAAGTATTGAACGGTGCTGCTGCAGCTGCTATTTATGGTAGCCGTGCAAATGCGGGTGTTGTTCAAATTTTCACTAAAAGAGGAAGTACAGGAGCACCAAAAGTAACATTTAGTACAAGGGTAAATTCCAACTCTTTAAGAAAGCGTTTGAATTTTAGTACAGCAGCAACAAAATTTGGTGGACCAACAGATGGCCCTGGTGCATTAACACAAGACATCATTACCGGACCGCCATTTGCAACTACCACTACTCCAGTAACACGTTATGATTATCAAGATGATATATTCAGAACCGGATACGGAACAGATAACAACGTTTCAATCACTGGAGGACAAGATAAATTAAGGTATTTCGCATCATTGAATTACAATACCAACGAAGGTATTATTAAGGGTACAGACAATAGTCGTTTTGGATTCAGATTGAATTTAGACAACCAAGTAAACAAATGGTTATCATGGACTGCAGGTATCAACTATACCAATAACGCCACCAATGAAAAACCAGATGGAAATACCTTCTTCTCTCCTATCAATTCAATTACCATTATTGGAAACTTCCACAATATTTATGCTAGAGATGCCAATGGAAATTTACAGGCAGTTGGTGAAAGAGGTAGAGTGAATCCACTAACAGTTATCAATGACATTAAGCAGCGTAACGTAACCAATAGAACTATTTCGAATGTTGGATTTAAATTATTTCCAATTAAAGGATTGGTGATAGACTACACCGCTGGTTTAGACAATATTGCTCAAAACGGAACAACCTATATCCCTCCATTTACTTACAATGCTAGTCCAGGTTTTTATGGCGGTGGAGCTACACTTGACCCTACTCAAAATGGTTATGCGAGTGCGGCAAGTTTCAACTCTACTTTCTTTAACCATGATTTGAATTTTACTTATTCAACTCAGATCACTAATAAATTAGCATCTGTAACACAGTTTGGTTATTCTGAACAATATGAAAGATCACAATATATCTTAGCTCAAAGCAGGGGTTTATTACCAGGCATTTCAACTGCAACTGGTGGTAGTACTTTGTTGCCTAATTCAGATGGAAGAAGTGAACGTTCTATTCGTGGATTTTTCTTACAACAGAATTTTAAATTCGACAATCAATTCTTTGTAACTGTTGCAGGTAGAATTGATGGATCAAGTGTATTTGATAAAAACAATAGAAACTTCTTCTATCCTAAAGTAAGCGGTAACTATATTATTTCAGAGTCAGACTATTTTCAAAAGTCTTCATTGGCTAAATATGTGAACTCTTGGAAAGTTAGAGCAGCATATGGTGAAAGTGGAAACCTAACAGGTATTGGAGCATATGATCGTTTCAATATTTACAATGTATCTCCTTTCTTGGGCAGAACCAGTTTAACATCTCCTTCTACAACAATTAGTTCCGATTTAAAACCAGAACGTCAAAAAGAATTAGAGATTGGAACAGACATCGTAATGCTTGATAATAGATTGACTTTTACTTTCAACTATTATAATAAACAAGTAACTGATTTATTGGTTCCAAATATCACCAATGCACCAAGTACTGGTTTTCCTACAGCCAGTAAAAACGTTGGTACATTAAGAAATAAAGGTTTTGAGGTTTTAGTTACCGCGGTTCCTATTAAAAATAAAGATTTCAAATGGGAGATCACTGCTAACTATAATAGAAATCAAAACAGAGTAGAAAACTTAGGCGTTCCATTTATTTCATTTGCTACTGGTACAGGTGCTGTATTTGCATTGGTTCCTGGATATGACGCACCTATGTTTTATTCTACCTTCTTTGCAAGAGATGCCAATGGAGTTGAAATAAAGAATGCTTCTGGTATTCCTGTAACAGCTAGAGGACCAATAGGAAATGGCCAACCATTCGGAACACCAACCATTGACCCTGCAACAGGATTACCATTTTTAACTGGCGCTAACTCAACCATTCTTAGAGGTAATTTAGGAACACCAAATCCTACTTATACTACTACTTTGATCAATAGTTTCACATATAAGAAATGGACATTAGGATTTCAATTAGATCGCGTAGCTGGTAACTCTGTATTCAATGCAGATTTCAGAACAAGACAAGGTGTAGGAAATGGTAGCGAGTTTGCTCAATTAGAACACAATGGCCAATTACCAAGAGGTTATATCAGCCCAACCAATGGGGTTTATAACATTGAAGAATGGAGAGTAGAAAGCGGCACATTTACCAAATTGCGTGAATTAGCAATTACTTACAATTTTGGAAAAGTGAATAAAACATTTAGCAATTTAACTGTAAGTTTTGCAGGTAGAAACTTGATTTCTTGGGATACTTATAGAGGATTTGACCCTGAAACCAATGCAACTGGACAGAATAGCTTGTTAAGAGGTGTTGATTTTGGTAACGTTCCTATTCCAAGAACTTTCCAATTAGGTATTGTTGCTAATTTCTAAAATTGTTAAATAAATTATATGAAAAAAATATTTTTAATACTACTCACTTGTGCAAGTTTAGCTGCATGTAAGCAAGACTTCACTAATCCGGGGGCAATCAATAGCAATGATGCATTTGCTACTCCAAGAACCTTAGCAGGTGTTGCTGTAGGTTTACAAAACGCTTATACGAATGGAAGGCTTAGCGCAGTATATACAGGCATCACTGCTGCTGGAGCGCTTACCAATGAATTTCGTTTAATGAATGCGGGTAATACCGATGAAGCCAACCTTTTTGCTGGTGGCGCATCAGTAGACAATTTAAATGGTATCGTTGGTAATATGTGGACCTGGAACAATAAAGTAATTTTTGATGCCGACAATGTATTAGCAGGTGCTAATAAATTAGGAGACAAAAATTATGCTGCAGGACTAATTGCCTATGCAAGTATTTATAAAGCATTGGCCATTGGTAATCTTTGCATGTTCTTTGAACAAATACCTGCTGCACCAGGAACTGGTACAACAGCAGCTACATTCCAAACAAGAATTGAGGGATACAGAAGAGCCGTAACTACTTTACGTGCAGCACAAACAGCATTAGCAGCTGGCACTCCGGGTGCAGACTTCTATTCAAATGTACCAACATCTGTAAATGCTGCTTTTTTCACCAATACCATCAATGCTTTGATAGCTCGTTATAGTTTATTTGCTGGTGATTTCGCCAGTGCAATAACAGCTTCTCAAGCAGTTCCTGCAAGCTATGGTGGATCAGTAATGGCATTTGATGCAGTTACTACCAATCCAATATTTACCACAGTAACAGCAACCAACAATGTATACCAGATCCTGGATTCTACACTTGGATTACCTGCAACACTTGCTCCTGATTTGACCGATCAAAGAATTCCTTTTTACACAAGTATCAATGCAACTATTGCACCAAGATATCGTATAAGAGGATTTTTTACCGCAACTACTCAATCTATCCCTATTTATGTTCCAGGTGAAATGAATTTGATTAGAGCTGAGTGCTATGTAAGACAAGCTGCGCCAAATTTACCTTTAGCTGTAACAGAAATCAATGCAATTCGCCAAAAATCAGCAGCAGTTGATCCATTGGGTATCGGAGCTGGCACAACAGCTTATTCAGGAACAGTTGATGCAGCATCGCTTACTAATGAAATATATCGTCAACGTTGTATTGAATTATGTATGAGTGGGATGCGTTTAGAAGATAGCAGAAGATTGGCTAGACCTGCTGCGGAAAGGAAAAGAAACTTCTTCCCTTATCCTACAAGAGAAAGAGATAATAATCCTAATACACCAGCGGATCCTACTAATTAATTATTGCAATTATTATATATCCCCCAAAAAAAGCCTCATTCAATTGAATGGGGCTTTTTAATGCCTTATTGCTCCGATATTGTTTTTAACTGATTGAGGTTTTTTTCAAGTAAGGTTCCGATTATCCGATCGTTCATCATAGAACTAAATCTTTCCCAAGGATACCATTTTACTTCTTGCACAAATTGCCATTGTACTACGGTCATTTTTTGACTACTATCCCCAATTAAACGGATAGTACTAATTTGTTTAGCCGAAGTTTCACTTACCCACTCTGATATTACTGTTGAATCCGTAATTGCAACAATTTTAACCTTTGTATTTCCAAGTATAGCTTCAGATGAATCAACAATTTTTACAATTGGATTATTCATACCATCTACCCAATTATTCCATTTTCGTAAATCTTTTACATTATCAAACACTGGGGCTTTATAAGACTTGATATCAATTGCTCTCGACACTAATACCGTAGAAGGGAACAATAATCCAATTACCGTAGCCAACAAAAAAAGCACAACAATGCTGATTAAACCCAATTTGATTAACCGCATATTATTCCCATTTAAAAGTTTTGAAAGCAACTGCATAAACCAATACAATCCAAATGCCCATGATCCCTAATTCTTTTGTACAATCCAATAATCCTGCACCTTCAAATGCAATATTGCGCATGGCATTATTGAAGTGGGTTAAAGGCAAAACCTTACAAATAGGTTGTAACCAAGAGGGAAAAGATTCTATAGGAAAAAATGTACCAGCTAATAAAAACTGCGGTAAAGTAATGATATTGGCAAATGGCGGTATTACACTTTCTGTTTTTGCAACACTGCTTACAATAAATCCAAAACCCATAAATAAGATCAATGCAATAAAACTTAAGACCATAATGTCTAAGAATGTGATAAAGCCATTCACCAAGGTGAAATTAAAAGCAAAATGCCCGACACTAATAATAACAATCGCTGTAAGCATTTGAAAAATCACCCTACTGATTGCTTCCCCTAAAACAATATAAGATCGTTTTATGGGTGTTGCATAAAATCGCTTTAACACCAACTGTTGCCTTAAATTAAAAAACAAAAACGCAACTCCAAATACACCCGCGCTTAATAATGAAAAACCCAATTGCCCTGGCAAGATAAAATCGATGGTTCTATACACTCTACCAGGCACTTTTTTCACATCCTTATTAATAACGGCAATAGTTGGAGTAGCAGCGAATTTTTGTTGATTAATGCCGCCGATTACTGCGTTGAGTATAGATTGTAACACTTGTAAGTTTTGAGGATTTACTGCCTCAGAACTGGTTAATGTAATGGTATAAGGTGAAGTTGCGACTACTGAAGGTTGAATATCAATGATCGCAGTAAGTCTTCCTTTTTCTAAATCTTCTTTAAGCTGAGCATCCGATTTATTGACAATTTTAAAACCCGCTACCGATTTCAACGCATTGTAAATGGGATTTAAAGTATCGGAATTTTTAGTAAAAGCTACACTCAATGAAACCCTTCCCCCACTTCCAATAAATCCAAAAACCAAAATAAAAATGAGTGGAAAAGCTATGCTAAAAACTACTGCTGAAGGACTTCTAAATATGCTTTTTAGGCTTCCTTTCGTAATTGCCAACATTGCTTTTAACTGACTGTAATTTTTTTGCATATCGATTAAACTATCAATTAATGTATTGTAAATTGAAATGGCATTTTAGTTTGTGGCACGCCATTCATTTCCTTGATTTGCTTGATTGATTTCATGATCTTGATTTCATCAGCATCAAATTGAGTGCTGATCAAATGATTACTAATTGTTTTTTGATAATCATTCATGATTTGATCTAATAAAGATTTCTTTTCTGGATACTCCCTCAATTTATAATCAGATTTACCAATTTTAGCCATTTTCACAGCACAATCAATTGCATCTTGCAATGTTCCAATGCGATCAACTAAACCAACAGTGATTGCATGAGTACCAGTCCAAACTCTTCCCTGCGCAACGCTATCCACTGCATCGACTGATTTCTTACGCCCATTCGCAACCCTTGTTTTAAATGTATGGTAAATGGAATCTACTGAGGCTTGGAAGAATCTTTTTTCCGGATCGGTTAACGGCTTATCAATACCTCCCATATCGGCATAAGCAGCTGTTTTTACTCCATCAAAAGTTACCCCTAACTTATTTTTGAAAAAAGACTGCATATTTGGAACAATGCTAAACACCCCAATAGAGCCAGTAATCGTATTCGCATTTGCAAAAACAGAATCGGCATTACAAGCAATGTAATATCCTCCAGAAGCAGCCACATCTCCCATACTTACAATTACAGGCTTCTCTTTCCTAAGCAAACTAATTTCTCTCCAAATCACTTCACTTGCAAGCGCACTTCCACCGGGAGAATTCACTCTAAACACTACGGCTTTAATATCTTTATCTAAGCGAATTTTTCGCAAAACGTTTTTAAAATTATCGCTGCCAACCTGCTCATTTTCTCCATACCCAGAAACAATATCTCCATCTGCAAAAACAAGTGCTACCCTATTATCACCTGACTGTTTAAAATTAACAGCAGCTTTATAATCGCCCAGTGTAACAAAATTTATTTTCTCTTTTGCATCCATTGACAATTTCTTCAACCAAATTGATTTGATTTCATCGTCATATTTAAGCCCATCTACCAATCCATTTTTCTGAGCATCATATGCCGATTGAATGGCTCCTGTATTGGCTAATTTTCTTAATTCAGCAGTATCTTTATTTCTGGCTTTAGCAGCTACTTCTAAAAAATGAGTATACAATTCACCCAACCATACACTGGTTTGCACTTTATTAGCATCAGTCATTTTTGTTTCTCTTAATGGCTCTGTAGCGCTTTTAAATTTCCCCGCATAAAAAATTTGAGGCTGAATTTCTAGTTTATCTAGCATGCCTTTCAGAAAAAATAAATTGGAAGAAAATCCAACCCAATCCAATCCACCTTGCGGATTGCAATAGATTGCATCTGCTGCACTCCCTAAATAATAGCCTTTCTGAGAAATAACTTCTCCATGCGCCATTACATACTTTCCACTTTTCTTAAATGCAATAATGGCTTTTCTTAATTCCTCACTTGCTGCAAATCCATTTGCGTTACCAGCACATTGCAGGTATAACCCTTTTATAGATGAATCGGATTTTGCATGATCGATTATACGGATAACTTCATAGAGTGATGGTAAATCCTCTGATGTTTTTTTAAAAATGCTGTTAAAAGGATCTTCTTGGTATTGTTCCTTAAATGGAACATCAAAATTCAACACCAAAACTGCTTTTGACCCAATAGTTGGCTTTTCAGATGAAGCAGCGCTTGTTGCAATTCCTATCAATATAAAAATACCAATTACGGTAAATAGAATCATTGCTAATAAGGTAGCGAATACTATTTTAAAAAAACCTCTCATAAATATGATTTAATCAATTAATTAATAAAGATATTTGAACATCACTATACCACCAATTATGGATACTGCATATTTACTTACAGGTAGCAATATGGGTGAGCGATCAGCATATCTCCAAAAAGCCAACTCTTTAATAGAACAAAGATGCGGCAAGATCGTTCAACAATCATCAATATATGAGACCGAACCATGGGGGTTACTGGATCAACCTGCTTTCTTCAATCAGGTAATTGTTATTAACACTTCTTTATCTCCTTTCGATTTAATGGCTGAATTATTAAAAATAGAATCAATAATCGGCAGAATTAGAACTGTAAAAATGGGTCCCCGCATCATCGATTTGGATATTCTGGTCTACAACCAGCTGATTTTAGATAGCCCTACCCTTCAAATACCCCATCCTGCACTACCATTTAGAAGATTTGCTTTAACTCCCTTAAATGAAATAGCTCCAGAATTGAACCATCCGATTTTACAAAAACCAATTTCAACCCTTTTATTTGATTGTACAGATACCAGTAATGTGCAAAAAAAAATCGATTTAGCTGTTTAGCTACGGTTATTTTTGAGAAGATAATACTACATGAAGCATCATTTTATAACAATTGAGGGGAATATAGGAGCAGGAAAAACTACATTGGCTAATTTATTGGCTGAAAAGCTGAATGCCCGTTTGATTCTGGAAGAATTTGCAGAAAACCCTTTTCTTCCCAAATTCTATGAAAATCCACAACAATTTGCTTTTCCGCTGGAATTGTTTTTTATGGCAGAAAGATACAAGCAGTTGAAGGACATGGTACATACTAAAGAATTGTTTCAAACTGTTACAGTATCAGATTATTTGTTTACCAAATGTCTGCTTTTTGCAAAAGTGAATCTACCGGAGGAAGAATTCAGACTCTATCAAAAACTCTTTGACATTATTCATCAACAACTCGTTTTTCCGGATATACTTATTTATTTACATGCTCCGGTGAATAAGTTGCAACAAAACATTAAAAAAAGAAATAGAACTTTTGAACAATCTATTTCTGATGAGTATTTATTTAACATTCAAGAAACCTATACCAATTATATTAAGCAGCATAGAATAAAAACCCTTTTTATAGATGCAAGCAATGCCGATTTTGTGAACAATGAATCTCATCTAAAAGTGATTATCGACGCATTGAATAATGACTATGAAGATGGACAACATTATTTCACTTTACCATGAATATAATTCAACAAAAATCAGATCCATTTGCTGCTATGAGAATAGCAGAATTTCGGCATTTAATGATTGGGCGATTTTCTTTTATCATGGGGCTTAGAATGTTGGGCACATTAGTGGGCTGGTGGATCTACGAATTAACGAATGAACCATTTGCTATCGGGTTGATTGGATTAGCAGAAGTGATTCCGGCTGTATCCCTGTCTTTGTATGCGGGATATGTAATTGATATTAGTGAGAAGAGAAAATTATTATTAAAAGGAGTTGGCTTTTATTTTACATGTGCCATTCTGTTGTTAATGCTTTCCAGTAAATACACATCTTCTCAAATCAGCAATCATTGGATTGCATTTGGCATTTATATCATCATTTTTTTTACTGGGATAATCCGCGCTTTTACTGGGCCAACTTTTGGAACGATGGTTGCAGCAATTGTGCCCAAGAATATTTTACAGAATGCAACCACTTGGAATCAAGGAATCTGGCTCTCTGCTTCGGTTACAGGCCATGCAACAGTTGGATTTTTAATTGCCTTGATGGGAAACACTAATTCCTTAGTGATCATTTGTTTTATGATTTTACTGGGACTAACTTATATGTATCAAATTAAGCCCAAGCCTGCACTCAATGTAAAAGGTGAAAAAACCGGGCTGGATAGTGTAAAAGAAGGCCTGGTATATGTTTATCAAACCAAAGAACTATTAGGCGCATTATCGCTCGATTTATTCGCTGTATTTTTTGGTGGCGCAGTGGCGATGATCCCGGTATTTGCAAAGGATATTTTGCAAGTGGGCCCGATTGGTTTTGGCTGGTTGAATGCAGCAGCTGATATAGGTGCAATATTGATCATTGTAATACTTACTTTTTTCCCTATTCAAAATGGGCAGGGGAAAAAATTATTACTAGCAGTAGCTGGCTTTGGTGTTTGTATCATCATTTTTGCATTATCCAAATTATTCTGGTTATCATTTGCGGTATTGGTTCTTAGTGGTATATTAGATGGAATAAGTATGATTACAAGAGGCACCATTGTACAAATGAGAACACCTGATCATATGCGTGGCAGAGTAATGAGCGTTAATTCTATGTTTATTAATAGCAGCAATGAGTTGGGGCAATTTGAAAGCGGCATGGCTGCAAAATTATTAGGCGTTATCCCCTCTGTTGTTTTTGGAGGATGTATGACCATATTAGTGGTTGCTATTACTTGGGTTAAAGCTCCAGCATTAAGAAAAATGGAATATTAATTTTATGAAAAGAAGCACATTTTTAAAAAACAGTATTTTCAGTATTGCCGCAACTGCAATATCATCTAAAGACCTGATCGCAGCTATTTTACAGCAGCCCACTTACAAAATAAAAATGCTCAGAAATGATGTGGGCATATTTACTGAAAGAGGGGGCACTATTGGTTTCTACCAGTCTAAAGAAGGATTTGCTGTGGTAGATTCTCAGTTCGCTGATACTTCTAAGCATTTAATTGATGCTTTGAAACAGATGAAGGATATGCCCATTAAATATTTAATCAACACACACCATCATGGAGACCATACAGGTGGAAATATTGCTTTTAAAGATTTGGCGGAACATGTTGTAGGCCATGAAAATTGTTTGGCGAATTACAAGAGAGTAGCTGATCAATCTAAAACAGCTGAGAAACAGCTTTTTCAGGATATTGTGTTTAAGGATACATGGAAACAAAAACTGGGAAAAGAAAGAATAAAAGCACATTATTTTGGTAATGCACATACCAATGGAGATGCTGTCATTCATTTTCAACACGCGAATATTGCACATATGGGAGACCTTATGTTCAATTTACTAAACCCAGTGGTAGACAGAAGTTCAGGCGCCTCGATGCAGCACTGGATTGAAGTATTACAAAAAACAAAATCTACTTTCGACAATGATACCCTCTTTATCTTCGGTCATGCAGCCGATCCTGAAAAAGTGACTGGAACTAAAAATGACATCACTGCTTTCGAAGAGTATTTACAACAAATTCTGGCATTTGTAAATACTTCCATTAAAGAAGGAAAAACAAAAGAACAAATCATTAAAACAACCGACATCCCAGGAGTAGTCAAGAGAACCAATAGCCCTGAAAGAGCTTTAACAGCAGCATATGACGAATTGACTACTAAAGTTTAATCAATTTCTCCAAAACAAAATAAACGGCTGGGCAAAAACTGGAATTTTTTAAAGTGATCACTGGTCTCTTTAATAATACATCTTCATCTGTGTAAGGGAATCTATGGCAATCCGAAGGTCTTTTGTCATAAATGGAACAAAAATTATCATCGCCTAAAAATGGGCAGGGAGATGACTTTGCTACATAATCTCCATCAGAATCTAACGAAAGGTAAGTGTCTATGAAAACACTTTCCTTCATATTAACATGCTTGCTGATTCTTTTAATATCAGGCGTTTTAAATCGGGGAGAATAATTTTTACAACAGTTTGCGCATTGCAAGCAATCAATTTTCTCAAATGCTTCTTCATGTAAATCGGGAAGCACTTTCAACACTTTGTTCTTATCGGCCCTACTCAACCAATTTTTGTACAGTTTCTGGTGTTCTTTGCTTTTTTTCTCCCAATTGTTTAACAAATCTTCTTCCACAATATGTATTTTATCAAATTTAAACTAGAATTAGCTTGCTTGAGTTAATTTTGCCAATCGATTTTATATAAAATTCAAAGCGGCTTAGTTGCTAAATTATGGATTCAATCAGAGAACAGTGGCTTATTTTAATTTCAACCCCTATTTATGTATTCATCATTGGGCTAGAAATCATTCTCTCCCATTTACAACAACGCAAAAATTACTCGCTAAAAGACACCATCACCAATACCTATTTAATGATCATGAATGGTGGAATTGACCTTCTCTTCAGATTGATTTATATGGTTGTCTTGCAATATTTTTATGTTCATGCATTCATTCATATTGAATCAGCCATTGCCTATTGGTTGATTTTATTGCTCGCTGAAGACTTTTTGTATTATTGGTTACACCGTTTTGACCATCAAATAAGGTTGTTTTGGGCAGTGCATGTAACACATCATAGTAGCCAGCTAATGAATTTTACAGTAGGGTTTAGATCATCAGTGTTTCAACCCCTTTATCGGTTCATCTATTTTATCCCTTTGGCTTTACTTGGATTTAGGCCATTAGATATTTTGTTTATTTATGCAGCCACTCAAATTTGGGGGATTTTTGTTCATACCGAACTCATCCATAAAATGGGATGGTTAGAATTGCTTTTTGTGACTCCCTCTCATCATCGAGTACATCATGGTTCCAATCCGCTGTATCTAGACAAGAATATGGGCATGTTTTTAATTATTTGGGACAAGCTTTTCGGCACATTTCAGCCCGAATTAACTGCTCAACAATACCAGCCCATTCAGTATGGATTAACTACCAATTTAACCAGCCAAAACCCTTTAAAAGTGATTTTCCACGAATGGGCTTCTATTTGGAATGACGTCACCCAAAAGGGTATCAACTGGCAAGCCAGATGGAAATATTTATTCGGTCCACCAGGCTGGAGCCACGATGGAAGTCGAAAAACAAGCAATCAATTGAGGAATTTGGAGAACCTTAACAAATAAGGACTTAACAAGCTATCCCCAGTTTCAACAAAATCGATCAAATTCTGTTACATCATCTTACCTTTGCGCCACTTAAATTTACCAATTAGCATATGAACTTATTTGAGCAACAATCTACCCAATTTCAACGCAGGCATATTGGCCCTAATGAAAGAGATTTAAATGGTATGCTAGATACCATTCAGGAAAAAAATGTAGAGTCATTAATCAGCAAAACTGTACCAGATAGCATTCGAATCAAAGCCAATTTGGATGTACCTGCTGCTATTAGTGAATTTGAATATTTACAACAATTAAAAATAGTCGCTTCCAAAAACAAAGTATATAAAAATTATATTGGACAAGGTTATTATGGCACAATAACGCCCAGCGTTATTTTAAGAAATGTTTTTGAAAATCCAGGATGGTACACTCAATATACTCCATACCAGGCAGAAATTTCTCAAGGAAGATTAGAAAGCTTATTGAATTTTCAAACTTTGGTAACTGACCTAACTGGTTTACCAATGGCCAATGCTTCTTTGTTAGATGAAGCAACTGCTGCTGCTGAAGCAATGGCTATGTTATTTCATCAAGCCAATAAAACCGATAATATAACCAAGCCGAAATTGTTTGTTGATGAGCAAATTTTTCCTCAAACAAAGTTGGTATTAATCACTAGAGCTGCTCCTATTGGAATTGAAATTGTAACAGGAGATTATTTAACAGCCTCTATAGATTCAACTTATTTTGGTGCTATACTTCAATACCCAGCCAATAATGGATCTGTGAATGATTATCGTGGTTTTATTAATAAAGTGCATGAAGCAGGAGCATATGTAATTATGGCTACTGATTTATTGGCATTAACCCTATTAACACCTCCAGGAGAATTAGGAGCTGATGTTGCCATAGGTTCTGCACAGAGATTTGGCGTACCGATGGGTTATGGTGGACCTCACGCTGCATTCTTCGCAACCAATGACGATTTTAAAAGAGGAATGCCAGGAAGATTAATTGGTGTAAGTATTGATGCACAAGGTAACCGTGCATTGAGAATGGCTTTACAAACAAGAGAACAACATATTAAAAGAGAAAAAGCCACTTCCAATATTTGCACCGCTCAAGCATTATTGGCCAACATGGCCGCTATGTATGCAGTTTACCATGGTGCAGAAGGTTTGAAAAACATAGCTCAAAGAGTTCATTTAATTGCCAATGCAGTTGCTCAATCAATCTCTCAACTTGGATTAACTCAAAACAATAAAAGCTTTTTCGACACTTTACATATTAGCGGAGTTGATGCGGCAAAAACCAAAACAGTTGCCGAACAACACCATACCAATTTTCGCTATTTCGAAGATGGAACTATTGGAATAAGTATTGATGAAACAACTTCAATTGAAGATGCCAATACTATCTTGAAAATATTTGAAACAGTAACAGAAAAAAGTACTGGTAAAAATATTACTACAGAATCTATACTTGCAAATTCAACTGCTATTATAGCTGCATTAACAAGAACAAGTACCTATTTAGCACATCCAGTATTCAATACTCATCATAGCGAAAGCCAGATGATGCGCTATATCAAGCAACTGGAAAACAAAGATCTTTCTTTGAATACCAGCATGATCAGTTTAGGAAGCTGTACCATGAAATTAAATGCAGCGACTGAAATGATACCAGTTAGCTGGCCAGAGTTTGGAGGGATTCATCCTTTTGTACCGATGAATCAAACAGAAGGCTATCAGCAAATTCTTTCTGAACTCAATCAATTTTTATGTGCTGTTACAGGATTTACAGCTTGTAGTTTACAACCTAATAGTGGAGCACAAGGCGAGTATGCAGGATTATTAACCATTAGAGCCTATCACCAGCATAGAAATGAGCTTCACAGGAATATTGTTTTGATTCCTATAAGTGCACACGGAACTAACCCTGCAAGTGCTGTAATGGCAGGATTCAAAGTAGTAGTAGTAAAATGTGATGATGCAGGTAATATTGATCTGGCAGATTTACAAAGCAAAGCCATTCAATACAAAGATTCTTTAGGTGGATTAATGGTAACCTACCCTTCTACTCATGGTGTATTTGAAGAAACCATTAAAGATATTTGTAACACCATTCATGATAATGGAGGCTTGGTATACATGGATGGAGCCAACATGAATGCTCAAGTTGGATTAACAAGCCCTGGAATGATTGGGGCAGATGTATGTCATCTTAATTTACATAAAACATTTGCAATTCCGCATGGTGGCGGTGGACCAGGAATGGGGCCTATTTGTGTAAATGATAAACTAGCTCCTTTTTTACCAGGACATTTAATGGGCTATAACAACGAAGAATTAGCAGTTAGTGCTGCACCATTTGGCTCAGCAAGTATATTGCTCATCAGTTATGCTTATATCAAAATGCTTGGCTATGATGGCATTAGAATGGCTACAGAATATGCTATTTTGAATGCCAACTATATGAAAGCAAGATTGGAGAAATTTTACCCAATATTATATACGGGCAAAAATGGTACTTGTGCACATGAATTCATTGTTGATTTACGACCATTTAAACAAACTGCAGGAGTAGAAGTAGAAGATGTTGCAAAGCGTTTGATTGATTATGGATTTCACGCGCCAACAATGAGTTTTCCGGTACCGGGAACGATCATGATAGAACCAACAGAAAGTGAAGACAAAGCAGAATTAGATCGTTTTTGTGATGCAATGATTGCTATTTATGATGAGATCAAGGCAATAGAAAACGGAACTTCAGACAAATTAGATAATGCATTGAAAAATGCACCACATACTCAGGCAGTTATTTGCGCAGACGAATGGAAACATTCTTATACAAGGCAGGAAGCGGCTTTTCCTTTGTATTATGTAACGCTAAATAAATTCTGGCCAAGTGTTGCAAGAGTAAACAACACACATGGAGATAGAAATCTTATTTGTACTTGTGAGCCAGTTTCTTCTTATGCAGAATAATGCGTAATAAAAAAATCCATTTTAAAAAGCCCAGCTAAAAATTAGTTGGGCTTTTTTTTAGTCAAATTCATTGAATTGATTTTTCTAAATAATATATGATTGATTCTTTATCGGCAATTGTTTGTTCTAATTGTTGAATCTGTTTTTGCAATGATTGTATAAGTGTTGCCTGCACATGAATATATGTTTTACTTTCTTCCTGAAGCTGATTCAATTCTTCCAAATGAGGTATATCATATAGATCTGCCTTCATACTACCCTGACCTGTAACCAGCCAGTGGATATTTAAATCGGGGTAATGCATTTTGATTTTTTCTATCACAGCAGATCCTATGTTTCCTTTTCCTTTCAATTGCTTTCCTAAATACCCATTAGACAATCCGCAGGTGTGCTCAAACGCATAAGCACTAATATCATGTTGTGCTAAATAACGATATAAGCGATCCATTAATCTCATTAGGTATAAATACGTTAGAAAAAAGTAGATGAATTTATTTTATTGCCAATTGTTTCATTGAAATTGCTTCATTGTTTTGCGAAGAAAATAAAGAATCACAGTTATAGCAATACGGCAAATACCTGAATTTGTTTTTAATTAACGGTGCTTAGGAAACAAATTACTGATACATATAGTCGCAAAAAACAGTGTGCATCTATTGTTAATTCCAAATTTAAATTGATGAAAAAACAACCAACAGCTTTAGAACAAGAGTTGACTCAATTTGTTGATTTTGCCAATCCCAAAGAATGGGAATTGCTCTTATGGGAGTGGTTTAAAACTACCATAACCGGAAACTTTAATCAGTTATCTAGAAAAGAAAGATCAAACCTGATAAATACCTTTGAAATGATCAATAAACTCATACAAAAAATGGACAATTATAGCCAACAGGAATAATAGCTTATACAAACTTGTAGTGAATTTTAAAAAATTTAACACCTATAAAATAGTCGAAAAAATAATTCACAAGTATTTGATAAACAAACAGTTATGGTTATTTTTTTACTCTTTCACTATTGATTTTTTTGTCGTTTAATAAGGTCTAAAAAAGTTTATTTAATTCAGTGTATTAATAAAATGACGAATTTTAAGGTGTTGATAATCCAATACCCTGAATCTCCGTAAGCTTGTCCAATCCACTATGTGCGACCAGCCTAACAGAAGAATCTGTAGGTAAATGGAATTATCGCTTTTTAAATTGATTATTGTTCGATCCGTACAAAAAAAATGAAAACTATGTCTCGTTTAAAAACAGGCATTGTACTAGCAATTGTAATTGTTTTATCCAGCTGTTCAAGCGGAAAACACAGTTCAAGTTCAAAGGGATACTTAAAGAGCAGTACCCCCCAGAACAACGCTAATGCAAATAACGCCTACACTCCCGCAACCCCAACAATAGACAAAAGTCAATTTGTTGCTTTCTCAAGAGAGCTACAAATGAAACTGGCAGCTTATAATGTTGATACGAAGCGTGTACAATTTTATATTGATGGGAAAATGATTCTTACCAGAAATATGGACAGTACCAAAGCTGAAGTTTCTTCAGGTACAGTCAAGTTTACCAACGGTAAAAAAATCAACGAAATCATTATACCAGCATACACACCAGGTATAGTAGAATCGGCTGATCAAAATGGAATCAGGGTGAGTTTTGAAAATGGCAATTCATTCTTATTTGTTCCTGCGGAAGGTGATGACAGATTTGTGATTTCTGGAAACAATTGGGACAATGGAACGGTTGAAGTTCCTTACGATAAAGGAGTTTACAGAGCTTCAGCTGGGCCTTCAGGCAATATTGCCGAAGTTAAATTAGTAGTTAAGTTGGCTGATGTCAACATGAGTGATAAGAAGACCCGTACCCTACCGGGCAGAAAAATTGGTTTATAAGCAGATTTTAATCCCTGCCCTATACAGAAAGTACTTTCGAGTGCTTTCTGTTTTTTTTTGCCCTATTCTGATTATTTTTTGAAATCAAATAATGTTGCAGTAAAAATGGCTCTTTCTCTTTTTTTAAAAATCACATCCCAATTGCCTCTATATCTAAGAATCTTCGGCACAATTAAATCCCCTACTCTGGTCATTTCTACATTCATACTAACGTCAAAATCATAGACTCCTGCTTTGTAACTTAAAGAATAATTTCTAGCCAATACTTCCATTGATTTCATATCGAACCAGGTTTCCATTTGATCTACTACAATTTGGTCGTTCTTTAAAAATCCTAATTCTTCTTTTGGCTTGATACTAAAAACATAACAAAGCGCACCCTTATACTCTTGTATATCTAATTTATACTCATATAATTTATGGGCATTGTTATCATATAAATCAAGCTTATCACCAATGAACGGTATACCCGAAATCTTTTTCCCAGGATTAAAAAACAACATTTTTAATTGCTCCTTGTGCTTTTCAATTCCTTTCTTATTTGTGGTGGTAGTGTTCTTTCCTTTTACAATATTATTTTCTCCGCAGATGGTTCCTTTTGTAAAAAATAAAGAAGCGTATAATTCAGGCGTTGTATAATTATAGTTTTTTTTATCGTCAAAAAAATCTCCGGTGACCTTTTCTTCCAGTACATCCATTGTTCTGCATCCACCTACTCTGTTTTGCCTGGTCTTACTGTATAAAGATGCTTTCACCACTCCTTTTTTATCGAGCATTTGAATATCGTTATAAGAGCTATAACCCAATATGCGCAGGTTTCTGAAAGCTTTATAAAATGTAGTATCTTCTTTTATTTGTTCAAGCAAGTGTTTATAATCGAAATTATTGCGAACCACCACTTCTGCCAATGTAAATCGTTTCTCATCTATAATTACGGTAGTATCTTGTGCAATTATTTCAGTGCTTGTTAAAATAAGTAGAAAGGCAAATAGGCATTTGATCATTTAGCAAAGCTCATTTTATAATCCACTTTAATTTTACCCTTACTTATATCATTTAATTTACCCTGCAACATTTTCTTACGCAATGGTTTTAAATAATCGATGAATAATTTGCCTTCAATATGATCGTATTCATGTAAAATTACCCGAGCAGTTATTCCAGAAAATGTTTCTGTGAACTCATTGAATTTTTCGTCCATGTACCGAAGTGTTACTCGTTCTGCACGCATGATATCTTCCCTTATTTTTGGAATACTCAAGCATCCTTCATTATATGCCCAATCTTCTCCATGTGTTTCAATTATTTCGGCGTTGATGAAAACCTTCTTAATACCTGGACCATCATCATACACTTTCTTCTCTTCCTCTTCCATATTTTCGAAAATCTGCTCACTGTCTACTACAAACAATCGAATATCTTTATTTACTTGTGGGGCAGCCAAGCCAACTCCATTACTAGAATACATGGTTTCCCACATATCGGCCAAAAAAGCGTCGAAATTTGGATAAGAGGCATCTATTGGTTTACTCACTTTTCTGAGAACTGGAGCACCATATGCAACAATAGAAAGAATCATTATACTATAATTGGATGATGAGCAAAACTAAGTCCAAACTGCTACAATAACAAAATGGGCTAACCAATCTGTTGTAAATACTCCTGAAGCATAATGGTAGCGGCTATTTGGTCGATATTGGCCTTATCCCTTCGATCTTTTTTTTTCATCCCCATATCGATCATTGCCAGAACAGCCATTTTAGAGGTATATCGTTCATCTACTTTTTGAATGGGCATCTGTGGAAAAGCTTTGGCAAGCTTTTTAATAGCAGCTGCCACCAAGGGAGTTGCATGGGTGGCTGAATCATCTAAATTGAGCGGCTCTCCTATCAGTATTAATTCAACTTCTTCTAATTTAAAATAATTCTCTAGAAAAGGAATCAGCTCTTTTGAGGAAATAGTAGTTAAGGCTGTAGCAATCATTTTAAACGGATCAGTCACAGCTAATCCTGTTCTTTTTCCACCATAATCAATACAAATAATTCTAGCCATTTTATTTTTTTTTACCAACCGTATTGTAAGAATACAGAGGTGATCACAATAATTCCAAATACAATGCTTGCAATTCCATTTGCGGTCATGAAGGCGATATTTACTTTACTCAAATCGTTGGGTTTAACCAATAAGTGTTGATAAACAAGCATACCTATAAATACAATCACTCCGATCCAATACAACCAGTGAAAATTTCCCGCAAAACCAGCGACAATAATACAAACACTACTTAATACATGTAATAACTCGGAAACCCTTAAACCCCGAGCTTTGCCGAGCATGCTTGGTATTGAATATAAATGTTCGGATTGATCAAAATCTACATCTTGCATAGCATAAATAATATCAAATCCGCTTACCCAAAAAATAACTGCCATCGAAAATAAAATAGGCAACCAATTAAAATATCCTGTAACGGCCAAATAAGCACCAATAGGTGCTAAAGACAATCCAACGCCAAGCACCAAATGACAAAGCGCTGTAAATCTTTTTGTGAAACTATAAAACAGAATTACGAATAGCGCCACAGGAGAAAGATAAAAGCAAATGGAATTGATGAAATAAGTTGCCGTTATAAACGTGATACAATTTGCAATCACAAAAAGCAAAGCATTCTCCGCAGATAAAATCCCTGCTGGAATTTCCCTTATTGCTGTTCTGGGATTCTTGGCATCAAAATGACGATCGAGGTACCTATTGAAAGCCATAGCAGCACTTCTTGCGCTGATCATGCAAATAATTACTAATAGAAATTTTTTCCCTAATGTAGAACTCCATAAAGCATCCATTGAACCATGGGCCATTGGAACAGCAATAAAAAAACCAATCATTGCAAATGGCATTGCAAAAATGGTGTGAGAAAATTTTACGAGGCTTAAATAATTTTTAATACTAGACAATGAAAAAAATTTAAAAAATGAAATTATTTTTTAATTGACTTTTCTATCAATTTCCACAAAACTATTCCTACAGACACTGAAACATTCAAAGAATGTTTTGAACCCAGTTGAGGAATTTCAATGCATCCATCTGAAGCATCTAATACATCATTGCTTACCCCCTCCACTTCATTCCCAAAAATCAACGCATTTTTCGGATGATTAAAATCGCCCTTTTCCAAAGAAATACTCCCTTCGGCTTGTTCAACAGAATAAATATAGTAGCCTTCTGCTTTTAATTGGTCGATTGCATCAATGGTATTGGAAAAATACTTCCAATCAACCGTTTCTGTTGCACCCAATGCCGTTTTATTAATATCCCTGTGAGGAGGCTGGGGCGTATATCCACATATATAAATCGATTCAATCAAAAATGCATCAGCGGTTCTAAAAATACTACCTACATTATGCATGCTTCTGATATTATCCAAAACCACAATAACGGGGGTCTTACCTGCTTGCTTAAACTCGGCGATAGACTTTCTACCCAATTCATCCATATTCCACTTTCGCATGCTGCAAAGTTAAATCCATCCAATTAAATAATCTTTTTCAATTTGTTCTACAAATATGCTAATTTAACTCCATTCATTTAAACAAATAATTATGCAAAAAGCAACCAGCTATCTACTCGCATTGGCTTTGGCCAGTCCATTTTTTTCTCTTTCACAAGAAGAAAAAATAGACCTCAATATGATTCAAAAAATTAGAAAAGAAGGTTTAGAGAATTCAAAAGTGATGGAGATTGCATTCAATCTGACAGATAAAAGTGGCAATAGGCTTACCAATTCACCAGGCTATTTCAGAGCTGCAAATTATGCCAAAGAAACCCTTGCTGGATGGGGTTTACAAAAAGCTACACTCGACCCCTGGGGAGAATTTGGCAAGGGTTGGGAATTAGAAAAAAGTTATTTGGCCATAACAGCTCCCTATTATAAACCATTGTTGGCTTACCCTAAAACATGGACAAGCGGAACCAAAGGATTAAAATCTGCGGAAATCATATTGATCAGTGTAAAAGACACTACTGAATTAGAAAAATATCGAGGCCAGCTAAAAGGTAAATTGATCTTGATGGATCAAACAGTTGCCTATAATCATACATTCAAACCAGATGCGGTTCGTTATACTGATGAAGAACTGGCTAAAATGGCGGCTACTCAAATGGCTCCGGCAAGACCAGTTGATACTGCTCAACAACGCAGGCAACAACAAGCAGCTGCACAACAAAGAGGCGGAGCAGCACAAAGAATCGGTATATTATTGAAAGAAATGGCTAAATCGGAAGGAGCCATTGGAATGATCAGTTCTGGAGGAATTAGAAGTCATGATGGAACCATATTTGCTCAAGGTGGAGGAGCTTATAAAGGTGCTGACCCAGAAAATGTATTGGATATGGTTATAGGAATTGAAGATTTTAATACCATATTACGATTGGTAAAATCAGGAACAACTGTAAAATTAGATACAGAAGTAAAAACAAAATTTTATACAAAAGATTTACAAGGGTATAATGTAATTGCTGAAATTCCTGGCACAGACCCTCAATTAAAAGATGAAGTGGTAATGATTGGCGCGCATTTAGATTCATGGCAAACAGGAACCGGAGCAACAGACAACGCATCTGGCTCTTCAGTAATGATGGAAGCAATGCGAATTTTAAAAACTTTAGGAGTTGAAACAAAAAGAACGATTCGAATCGGCTTATGGAGTGGAGAAGAGCAAGGCTTATTGGGCTCCAGAGGATATGTAAAAAATAATTTTGCCGATCCTGCAACAATGCAGACTACTGCAGCACATGAACAATTTTCTGGCTATTTTAATATTGATAATGGCACAGGAAAGATCAGAGGAATTTATTTACAAGGAAACGAAGCTTGTAGGAACATTTTTAGCCAGTGGCTGGCTCCGTTTAAAGATTTAGGTGCTTCAACAGTTACCATAAGCAATACTGGAGGAACAGATCATCAATCCTTTGATGGAGTTGGTTTACCAGGTTTTCAGTTCATACAAGATCCGATTGAATACGATACAAGAACACACCATAGCAATATGGATGTGTATGATCATTTGATTGAAGCAGATTTGAAACAAATGGCAACCATTGTAGCGTCATTTGTTTACAATGCCGCTCAAAGAGATAGCAAATTACCTAGAAAAGAAATGCCTAAACCAAGAGCCGTTACACCAAGATAGACCAGCTACAATAGATACTTTTCCACAATAAGTGAGCGGTACTGCTAGGGTTCATTGGCATCCTTATATTTGTTGCCCATGGCTAAAGGCAACGATACACCACTAATGCAACAGCATCGGGCTATTAAACAAAAATATCCTGATGCTGTTTTGTTATTTAGGGTAGGTGATTTTTATGAGACATTTGGAGAAGATGCCATCATTGCATCCAGGGTTTTAGGTATTACGCTAACAAAGCGCAATAATGGAGCAGCGGCGTCCAGTGAATTGGCCGGTTTTCCGCACCATTCAGTTGATACTTATTTACACAAACTGGTAAAAGCAGGATATAGGGTTGCCGTTTGCGATCAGCTGGAAGACCCCAAAAATGTAAAAGGAATTGTAAAAAGAGGTGTTACCGAAATGGTTACACCAGGGGTTGCAACCAACGATAAATTACTAGAACACAAAACCAATAATTTTTTAGCGGCAATTCATTACACCGACAAGCAAACAGGAATTGCATTACTGGATATTTCAACTGGTGAATTTTTTGTTGCACAGGGCAATCAAGAATACATTGATAAGTTATTGCAGAGTTTACAGCCAGCTGAAATTATTTTTCAAAAAAGTTTTCAAAAGCAATTTAAAGAAAGCTATGGGACTAAGTTTTATACTTATACCATGGAGTCTTGGATTTTTGATGAAGCTTTTGCTACAGAAAGCTTATTGAAACATTTTCAAACACATTCTTTAAAAGGATTTGGAATTGAGGGACTTTCTGAATCAATCATTGCAGCGGGAGCAATATTGTATTACCTCAAAGAAACAGAACATCCGAATCTGCAACATATCACTGCTATTCAAAGAATAGAAAGAGATGATTTTTTATGGATGGATCGATTTACGATTCGTAATTTAGAATTACTTCCAACTGGCATAGATCAACACACTAGTTTGTTACAGGTGTTGGATCAAACGGTCAGCCCTATGGGAGCAAGAATGATTAAAAGGTGGATGGTCTTTCCATTAAAAGATATTTCAAAAATCAATGAACGATTAGATGCTGTTGAGCATTTATTACTCGATACGCAATTGCAAAATGACTTAGCTCAATCAATTAAAATTTGTGGAGACGTTGAAAGACTGGTTAGCAAAATTTCTTTGAAAAAAATCAATCCAAGAGAAATAATGCATCTGGCAAAGGGCTTAGAACAAACCAGCATTATTAAACATGCTTTGATAAATTGCAAGAATACTTATTTACAAAATTTAGCCGTTACATTGAATGAGTGTTTCGATATAGTAGAAAAAATAAAAGCTACCATCATAGAAACACCTCCTGTAATGACCAACAAAGGAGGCATTATTCAAAACGGAATTAATGAAGAGCTGGACCAGTTAAGAAAAATTGCCACTGGCGGAAAAGAATATTTAATTGAAATACAACAAAGAGAAGCAGAAAGAACTGGCATCAATTCCCTTAAAATTAGTTTCAATAATGTATTTGGTTATTATTTAGAAGTGACCAATTCTCATAAATCCAAAGTACCTGCAGATTGGATCCGAAAACAAACATTGAGTAATGCGGAAAGATATATTACTCCAGAATTAAAAGAGTACGAAGAGAAAATCATCGGAGCGGAAGATAAAATCTTAAGTATTGAATTAGATATTTATAACCAACTTATACTTACACTACAAGAATTCATTGCCCCCATTCAAGTGAATGGACATTTATTGGGCACATTAGATTGCTTGATTTGTTTTGCCAACAATGCAAAAAAGTTCAATTACAAAAAACCTGTATTACACGAAGGATTACAATTAGCTATATCCGATGGCAGACATCCAGTGATTGAACAACATTTAGCTGCAGATGATGTTTATGTGGCAAATGATATTGTTTTAGATCCGACAAATCAACAAGTAATTATTCTTACAGGTCCGAATATGAGTGGTAAGAGTGCAGTACTACGCCAGACTGCATTAATCACTTTAATGGCACATATGGGAAGCTTTGTACCAGCTGCATCAGCAAGTATTCCATTGACAGATAAGATTTTTACAAGAGTGGGTGCTTCCGATAATTTAAGTGGAGGCGAATCTACATTTATGGTGGAGATGAATGAAACTGCAAGCATTATTAATAATATGTCTACCAGGAGTTTAATTTTATTGGATGAGATAGGAAGAGGTACTGCTACTTATGATGGCATTTCTATTGCCTGGAGTATGGTAGAGTTTATTCATGAGACTGCATTTGCGCCTAAAACACTTTTTGCTACACATTATCATGAACTCAATGAATTAGAAGAAATTCTTCCAAGAGTAAAAAACTTCCATATCACCCATAAAGAAGTAGCCAATAAAATTATTTTCTTACGCAAAATGGCTCCAGGTGGCAGCACACATAGTTTTGGTATACAAGTAGCTAAAATGGCGGGTATGCCCAATAGTTTGATTGATAGGGCTAATGAAATTCTGAAACATTTAGAACAACAGCACGTGAAGGAAGATGGCAAAGAATTGATCACCGATGGAATTAACCATATTAATACTCCTAAAGTTCAACTCTCTATTTTTGATGCCCATTCCGAAACTTTTAATGATATCAGAACTATGTTATCATCCATAGATATCAATCAATTAACGCCAGTAGAAGCATTAATGAAATTGAACGAAGTAAAAAACTTATTGAAATAATTGATCTTGATAGAATTATCAATTGTAGGCATATTCGCTTAGATACTCAAATTTGGGAGTGAGCTTTCCTTTATCTAAAATAGTTGCATGTTCAATTAAAATAGATCCACCTTGTCGAATATCATTTAAGATATATTTAATGAGCTGTTCCCCAAAATAACGGCTTGCATCTCTGGGCAATTCATTCGGCAAATTACCAACAGCCATAATATCAACCCCATTTTTATCATAAGCAGCAATCTTATCTCCGGTGATTTTGTTGATTCCATAAACTGGATCTTCAATTGTACCATCCCCCAGATTACAAGGCACACTCCCATTTTTATCATCGGTTATATCAGCGATTGTTTGGATCTGGAATTCAGTACTTTTAAATTCATCCATAGTAAATAACCGAGGCATTTCATTGGTCCAATAAATTCCATTCATCAATATATCGGTTTGGGCTATATATCGGTTGAATAAGCAATCATATTCTTCCGGATGCAAGTGAAAATGTTCTCTTGAATATTTACCAGTAACACAATGCTTGTACAAATTGGCTCCTTTTAATTGCACATATACCGGATAATCAAATTGGCGAGTAAGAAAATCTTCCGGCTCCACTTCTTGCGCATCCATTAAGTTCATGATCTCCACAATTCCATGGGCCACTCTCCCACTTCCAGTTACTGCAATTTTTATAGGAGGCAGTTTCAAACCAAAATAGGTATGAATTAATTCTCGATAGTCTTTTATGGTATGTACTCTTGCTAAATCAAATTGACCCGTTCTTTTTCCATAAGCCATGATACCATTGTGTGCGCCAACAATACCAGCAAAAAATCCAAAACCAATAATTCGTTGACCATCTTTATGCTCTAAACATTCGTAGTCAATCAACGAAATATTATTTTTTACCAAAGACTGCATCATTGCTTTATTGGTTGCCTGCATTTTTTTGGTATGCGAAAAAAACATGTATCGCTTATTCGGAATTATTTGAGAAATAGGTAATTCCTTAATCCCTAACAATAAATTGCAATCTTGTAAATTATCAGTTACAGTGATACCTGCATGAATATATTCTGCATCTTTATAACATCTATCAGGGGATGGTTGAACCTTAATATCGATATCCTCAAAATTCTTAAGCAACCATTTACATTGCGCAGGTGTTAAAGCAACACGATTATCTGCCGGCACTTTCCCCTCTCTAATCAATCCTATAATAAGCATTCTTGATATTTGTGGCAAGATACAAATGTTAAAAGCTATTTTGTTAGGATATGTACAAAAATCACTTTTATAAAGTTTAATCGGACTAATTGAACGACGAATGATTAATTTTGTATTTATGAACTATTTTGAACTTTATAAAATTCCTATTAGTTTTTTGCCCGATTTAGGTTTTGTTAAAAAACAATTCTATGCATTGAGCCGCCAGTATCATCCTGATTTTTTTGGCGGTGCAGCCGAATTTGAAAAAGAGGATGCATTAGCTGTATCTGCTCAAATTAATCAGGCATATAAAATCTTCCAAGATAAAGAAGCCACTATAAAATACTTACTTCAATTGAAGGGGCTTTTAGAAGAAGATGAAAAATACAATTTGCCTTCTCATTTTTTAATGGAAGTAATGGAATTGAATGAACACGTAATGGAGTTAGATCCAACTGACAAAGCCGCCATTAAATTAGTTGAAACAGAGTTACACGAACTTCAAAAAAATATCTATGAAACAGTGGAATCGATTATTGCAAATTATAAAGAAGGTATTAGTTCCGAAAAAGAGCTGCTGCAAGTAAAAGATTACTACTTCAAGAAAAAATACCTTGATAGAATAGAAAAGCAGTTATTGAGTTATTAGTTATTGGTTATTGGTTATTGGTTATTGGTTATTGGTTATTAAAAAAACGGATGGATCTTACATTTATTTGGCAATTTTCTAATGTTGAACTAATATTGCAGCCCGATTAGCCCAGATGGCGGAATTGGTAGACGCGCTAGACTCAAAATCTGGTTATCGCAAGGTAGTGCAGGTTCGATTCCTGTTCTGGGCACAAAAGCCCCGAGTAATACTCGGGGCTTTCTTATTTTCGAGACCGTCGCGAATTTATTCGCGTAAGGTTGAGGAAATAAGAAAGCAGCGGCGCCTTCGGCGCCGCGAGGCTTTTGGGTACGCCCCCCTTTTGGAAGTCGGCGCAACGAAGTGTAGCCGACAATCCTGTTCTGGGCACAAAAAACCCCCAACAATGTTGGGGGTTTTTTATTTTCATTTTTTGATTGATAGAATTTCAACCTCAATGATCAAAGCACTATTAGGTGGAATACGGGGCGGACTCCCCTTTTCACCGAATGCTAATTTTGAAGGAATAAAAACCTGCCATTTAGAACCTTCTGGCATCATCATTAAAGCTTCCTTCAAACCTGGGAAGAAATTATAGGGCGTATTAAAAACAGGCTGATTGTTTTTATAGGTGTCTTCAATGATTGAATTGTCGGGCAACTTTGCTAAGATGTTCAAAACAAGTGTATCTGTTTCAATGGCATGCTTTCCAATACCTTGTTTAATAATTGCATATCTCACTCCATTAGGCAACATACCAATATTGGGTTTGTCTTTTAAGGAAGTAAATAATAATTGTTCTTGTCTTGATCCTTTTTCTTTTTGGTTAAGTTGTTGAGAAGATGAAACCAACGCTGTGATTAGACTATCACTTAATTTTTTATTTTTTCCATCTTTCAGCATATCAGATAGTCCTGCTTGAAATAAGTTTGGATTTTTAATTGTGAACCCATTTTCAAACATCCATTTAGCAACAAAAGCACCAAGTGCATATTGAACAGAATCTGAATTACTTACTAATACACCGGAACCATTATTTACAATAGCTTGCTTTGACTCAATTTTTTGAGCAAAAACTCCTGTTGATTGAACAAGCACTATGAATATGAAAAAACTTTTAATTAATAATTTCATATCTAGAATAAGAATTGATCATTTTTAATATTAATTGTATGAGCTTCTAATGATTGCGAAATTAATTGTTATTGCTTCAGACCTATTAGATCCATCATAATTATAAATTGTAATGTCAAAGAATCCAGCACCTACTATAGAGACATAAATATTATAAGAAGTATTTGCTGCACCTTGTATACTTAGAATAGGAATATCATCTCCAGATATTGTATTATTGAATACTCTAAATGTTACATCCCTTCCTGAATTAATCGTTTGAGTATGTGTTGTGATTTTTCCAGAAACTTTATTAATTGTTACAGAAGTTGATTTACTAGAAAGCTGAGTAACAGTTCCACCAGAACCTGCAATATATCCAATACCTGCAGTTGGAGATGTTGAAGAAACCGCACCTGAACTTGTTAAATTAGTTGCAGTTGTAGATGCTAATACAGATGAACCTGTAACATTTAAAGTTCCCCCAACTACAGTATTTCCTGTGGCACTTTCAACAGTAAACCTATTTGTATTTATAGTTAAATTACCCGATAAAGACAATGTAGATGACATTGTAGTTGCTCCAGTTACTCCAAGAGTTCCTCCAATTGTTGCATTTCCATTAACAGCCAAACTAGAAGATAAAGTTGTAGCACCACTAAAGGTTTTTGCACCAGCAATTGTTTGAGTACCGTTTGTTAGTATACCTCCATTACTTGCATCGGCAGGAGTTAGAGTCAATACACTGGAGCTTAATATTGCACCATTCGAATTTGAAGTACCACTAATTGAACCTATTGAAGCTATACCCATTGCACCTGTTGCCCCAGTGACACCCTGGATACCTTGGATTCCTTGTACGCCTTGAGCACCTGTGGCTCCTGTAGATCCTGTAACACCTTGAATACCTTGCGCACCAGTTGCTCCTGTTACACCTTGAATGCCTTGCACACCGGTTGCACCCGTTATACCTTGAATACCCTGTGCACCAGTGGCTCCGGTACTTCCAGTTACACCTGTTACTCCTGTAGAACCAGTTACTCCTGTAGCTCCTCTTGGTATTGTGAAGTTAAATATTGCTGCACTTGTGGTTCCACTATTTGAAACGGCTCCACTTGTGCCTGCAGCTCCTGTGGTAACTGTTCCTATTGTTATTGTAGCAGCAGTTCCAGAAGCACCAACGGCACCAGTTGAACCAGTTATACCCTGAATTCCCTGTGCACCAGTAGCTCCGGTTATACCCTGAATACCTTGCGCACCTGTGGCTCCCGTTACACCTTGAATACCTTGTGCACCGGTAGAGCCTGTTACACCTTGAATACCTTGTGCACCGGTAGAGCCTGTTATACCCTGAATACCTTGTGCGCCGGTTGCTCCTGTTATACCTTGAATACCTTGGGCTCCTGTAGCACCAGTTAAACCAGTATTACCAGTAGCTCCCGTTACACCTTGGATACCCTGCGCACCCGTAGCTCCCGTTATACCTTGGATACCTTGGATACCTTGCACTCCAGTTGCTCCGGTTACACCTTGGATACCTTGCGCACCGGTAGAGCCTGTTATTCCTTGAATGCCTTGAGCTCCAGTTACACCCTGAATACCTTGCGCTCCAGTTGCTCCTGTTATACCTTGAATACCTTGGGCTCCTGTTACACCTTGGATACCCTGCGCACCTGTGGCTCCGGTTATACCCTGAATGCCTTGCGCTCCCGTTACACCTTGGATACCTTGCGCTCCAGTTGCACCTGTAGAACCAGTTACGCCTGTATTTCCGGTCACACCAGTTGCACCTGTAGATCCAGTTACGCCTGTTGCTCCTCTTGGTATAGTGAAATTAAATATTGCTGCACTTGTGGTTCCACTATTTGAAACGGCTCCACTTGTGCCTGCTGCTCCTGTTGTAACAGTTCCTATAGTAATTGTAGCTGCCGTTCCTGTTGAACCAACAGCACCAGTTGAACCAGTTATACCTTGAATGCCTTGTAGACCCTGTGAACCAGTAGCTCCCGTTACACCTTGAATACCTTGTGCTCCGGTTGATCCTGTTATACCTTGAATACCCTGTACTCCTGTAGCTCCCGTTATACCTTGGATACCTTGCGCTCCAGTTGCTCCTGTTATACCTTGAATGCCTTGGGCTCCAGTTGCTCCTGTTATACCTTGAATACCTTGTAGACCCTGTGCACCAGTGGCTCCGGTTACACCTTGGATACCTTGCGCACCGGTAGAGCCTGTTATTCCTTGAATGCCTTGAGCTCCAGTTACACCCTGAATACCTTGTGATCCTGTTGCACCTGTTACACCTTGGATACCTTGCGCTCCAGTTGCTCCTGTTATACCTTGAATGCCTTGGGATCCAGTTACACCCTGAATACCTTGGATGCCTTGTGCACCTGTGGCTCCGGTTATACCCTGAATACCTTGAGCTCCAGTTGCTCCCGTTATACCTTGGATACCTTGGGCTCCGGTTGCTCCTGTTATACCTTGAATACCTTGGGCTCCAGTTGCTCCTGTTATACCTTGAATACCTTGCGCTCCTGTGGCTCCCGTTACACCTTGAATGCCTTGAATTCCTTGTAGACCCTGTGCACCAGTAGCTCCCGTTATACCTTGGATACCTTGTGCTCCTGTGGCTCCTGTTATACCTTGAATACCTTGGGCTCCGGTTGCTCCTGTTACACCTTGAATACCTTGCGCTCCAATAGCTCCTGTGATACCTTGAATGCCTTGTGCACCTGTGGCACCTGTTATACCCTGAATACCCTGTGCACCAGTGGCTCCTGTTATTCCCTGAATGCCTTGCGCACCCGTAGCTCCCGTTATACCCTGAATACCTTGTAGACCCTGTGCACCTGTGGCACCTGTAATACCTTGAATACCCTGCGAACCAGTTGCTCCAGTGATACCTTGAACACCCTGCGCACCGGTTGCGCCGGTGGCCCCAGTTAAACCAGTATTACCAGTAACTCCTTGAACACCTTGATTACCAGTAAGTCCTGTAATACCTTGTATACCTTGAGCTCCTGTGGCTCCGGTTATACCTTGAATGCCTTGCGCACCAGTTGATCCTGTTATACCTTGAATACCTTGAATGCCTTGTAGACCTTGAGCTCCAGTTGCACCCGTTATACCCTGAATACCTTGGGCTCCAGTGGCGCCTGTTATACCTTGAATACCTTGAATGCCTTGTAGACCTTGTGCTCCTGTATTTCCGGTTATACCAGTTGCACCTGTAGAACCAGTTACGCCTGTCGCTCCTGTCGCTCCTCTTGGTATAGTGAAATTAAATATTGCTGCACTTGTGGTTCCACTATTTGAAACGGCTCCACTTGTGCCTGCTGCTCCTGTTGTAACAGTTCCTATAGTAATTGTAGCTGCCGTTCCTGTAGCACCAACTGCACCAGTTGAACCAGTTATACCTTGAATGCCTTGTAGACCCTGTGCACCGGTAGCTCCGGTTATACCCTGAATACCTTGGGCTCCGGTTGCTCCTGTTATACCTTGAATACCTTGCGCTCCTGTGGCTCCCGTTACACCTTGAATGCCTTGAATTCCTTGTAGACCCTGTGCACCAGTAACTCCCGTTATACCTTGGATACCTTGTGCTCCTGTGGCTCCTGTTATACCTTGAATACCTTGGGCTCCGGTTGCGCCAGTGGCCCCAGTTAAACCAGTATTACCAGTAACTCCCTGAACACCTTGATTACCAGTAAGTCCTGTAATACCTTGGATACCCTGCGCACCCGTAGCTCCCGTTATACCCTGAATACCTTGTGCTCCTGTGGCTCCTTTTACACCTTGAATACCTTGCGCTCCAGTAGCTCCTGTGATACCCTGAATACCTTGAATGCCTTGTGAACCTGTGGCACCTGTTACACCCTGAATACCCTGTGCACCAGTGGCTCCTGTTATTCCCTGAATGCCTTGCGCACCCGTAGCTCCCGTTATACCCTGAATACCTTGTAGACCCTGTGCACCTATAGCTCCTGTTATACCTTGAATTCCTTGTGCACCTGTGGCACCTGTAATACCTTGAATACCCTGCGAACCAGTTGCTCCAGTGATACCTTGAACACCCTGCGCACCGGTTGCGCCGGTTATACCTTGAATACCTTGTGCGCCGGTTGCGCCAGTGGCCCCAGTTAAACCAGTATTACCAGTAACTCCCTGAACACCTTGATTACCAGTAAGTCCTGTAATACCTTGGATACCCTGCGCACCAGTTGATCCTGTTATACCTTGAGCTCCCGTTATACCTTGAATACCTTGTGCTCCAGTAGCTCCCGTTATCCCCTGAATACCTTGGATACCCTGCGCACCAGTTGATCCTGTTATACCTTGAATTCCTTGAGCTCCAGTTGCACCCGTTATACCTTGAATACCTTGAGCTCCAGCTGCACCCGTTATACCTTGAATACCTTGAGCTCCAGTTGCACCTGTTATACCTTGGACACCTTGAGCACCTGTGGCTCCAGTTATACCTTGAATGCCTTGCGCACCCGTAGCTCCCGTTACACCTTGGATACCCTGGGCTCCTGTAGCACCAGTTAAACCAGTATTACCAGTAACCCCCTGAATACCTTGTGCACCATTGGCGCCCGTTACACCTTGAATACCTTGCGCACCAGTGGCTCCAGTTATACCTTGAATGCCTTGTAGACCTTGTGCTCCAGTAGCTCCCGTTATACCCTGAATACCTTGTACACCAGTAGCTCCGGTTATACCTTGGACACCTTGAGCACCTGTGGCTCCGGTTATACCCTGAATGCCTTGCGCACCCGTAGCTCCCGTTACACCTTGGATACCCTGGGCTCCTGTAGCACCAGTTAAACCAGTATTACCAGTAACCCCCTGAATACCTTGTGCACCATTGGCGCCCGTTACACCTTGAATACCTTGCGCACCAGTGGCTCCAGTTATACCTTGAATGCCTTGTAGACCTTGTGCTCCAGTAGCTCCCGTTATACCCTGAATACCTTGTACACCAGTAGCTCCGGTTATACCTTGGACACCTTGAGCACCTGTGGCTCCGGTTATACCCTGAATACCTTGCGCACCAGTGGCTCCAGTTATACCTTGAATGCCTTGCGCACCAGTTGATCCTGTTATACCTTGAATACCTTGAATGCCTTGTAGACCTTGAGCTCCAGTTGCACCCGTTATACCCTGAATACCTTGGGCTCCAGTGGCTCCGGTTACACCCTGAATGCCTTGTGCACCAGTTGCTCCGGTTATACCTTGGACACCTTGAGCACCTGTGGCTCCAGTTATACCCTGAATACCTTGTGCACCAGTAGCTCCGGTTATACCTTGGACACCTTGAGCACCTGTGGCTCCGGTTATACCCTGAATACCTTGCGCACCAGTTGATCCTGTTATACCTTGAATACCTTGAATACCTTGAATGCCTTGTAGACCTTGAGCTCCAGTTGCACCCGTTATACCTTGAATACCTTGAATGCCTTGTAGACCTTGAGCTCCAGTTGCACCCGTTATACCCTGAATACCTTGGGCTCCAGTGGCTCCGGTTACACCCTGAATGCCTTGTGCACCAGTTGCTCCGGTTATACCTTGGACACCTTGAGCACCTGTGGCTCCAGTTATACCCTGAATACCTTGAATGCCTTGTAGACCTTGTGCTCCAGTTGCACCCGTTACACCTTGAATACCTTGGATACCCTGGGCTCCAGTGGCGCCTGTTATACCTTGAATACCTTGTAGACCTTGTGCTCCTGTGGCTCCGGTTACACCCTGAATGCCTTGTGCTCCAGTTGCACCCGTTACACCTTGAATACCTTGGATACCTTGGATACCCTGGGCTCCTGTGGCTCCGGTTACACCCTGAATGCCTTGCGCTCCAGTTGCACCCGTGGCACCTGTTAGACCTTGAATACCCTGGGCTCCTGTAGTACCAGTTAAACCAGTATTACCAGTAACCCCCTGAATGCCTTGATTACCAGCAACTCCCGTTATACCCTGAACACCTTGCGCTCCTGTTGCTCCTGTTACACCCTGAATGCCTTGTGCACCAGTAGCTCCCGTTATACCTTGGACACCTTGAGCACCTGTGGCTCCGGTTATACCCTGAATACCTTGGATACCCTGCGCACCTGTTGATCCTGTTATTCCTTGAATACCCTGAATGCCTTGTAGACCTTGTGCTCCAGTTGCACCCGTTATACCCTGAATACCTTGGGCTCCAGTGGCTCCGGTTATACCTTGGACACCTTGAGCACCTGTGGCTCCGGTTATACCTTGAATACCTTGTGCACCTGTGGCTCCGGTTATACCCTGAATACCTTGCGCACCAGTGGCTCCAGTTATACCTTGAATGCCTTGCGCACCCGTAGCTCCGGTTATACCTTGAATGCCTTGTGCACCTGTGGCTCCGGTTATACCTTGAAATCCTTGGGCTCCAGTGGCTCCGGTTATACCTTGAATTCCTTGGGCTCCAGTGGCTCCGGTTATACCCTGAATGCCTTGTGCACCTGTTGCTCCGGTTATACCTTGAATGCCTTGTAGACCTTGAGCACCTGTTTCTCCTTTATCTCCTGTATTTCCTTTTTCTCCTTGAATACCTTGCGCTCCAGTTGCTCCGGTTACACCTTGAATTCCCTGAGCTCCTGTAGTACCAATTAAACCAGTATTACCAGTAACCCCCTGAATGCCTTGATTACCAGTAACTCCCGTTATACCCTGAACACCTTGCGCTCCTGTGGCTCCTGTTACACCCTGAATGCCTTGTGCACCAGTAGCTCCCGTTATACCTTGGACACCTTGAGCACCTGTGGCTCCGGTTATACCCTGAATACCTTGGATACCCTGCGCACCAGTTGATCCTGTTATACCTTGAATACCTTGTAGACCTTGTGCTCCAGTTGCACCCGTTATACCCTGAATGCCTTGTGCACCTGTTTCTCCTTTATCTCCTGTATTTCCTTTTTCTCCTTGAATACCTTGCGCTCCTGTTGCTCCTGTTACACCCTGAATTCCCTGGGCTCCTGTAGTACCAGTTAAACCAGTATTACCAGTAACCCCCTGAATGCCTTGGATACCTTGGATACCTTGGATACCCTGTGCACCTGTTTCTCCTTTATCTCCTGTTGCCCCTTTATCTCCAGTATTGCCTTTTTCTCCTTGAATACCTTGTGCACCAGTGGCCCCAGTTACACCCTGAATACCTTGCGCTCCAGTGGCCCCAGTTACACCCTGAATACCTTGAATACCTTGTGCACCAGTGGCTCCAGTTATACCTTGGGTACCTTGTGCTCCAGTTGATCCTGTTATACCCTGAATACCTTGCGCTCCTGTGGCTCCTGTTACACCCTGAATGCCTTGTGCACCAGTAGCTCCCGTTATACCTTGGACACCTTGAGCACCTGTTTCTCCTTTATCTCCTGTTGCCCCTTTATCTCCAGTATTGCCTTTTTCTCCTTGAATACCTTGCGCTCCTGTTGCTCCTGTTACACCCTGAATACCTTGGATACCCTGCGCACCTGTTTCTCCTTTATCTCCTGTTGCACCATTTTCTCCTGTATTGCCTTTTTCTCCTTGAATACCTTGTGCTCCTGTGGCTCCGGTTATACCCTGAATGCCTTGAGCACCAGTAGCTCCCGTTATACCTTGGATACCTTGTAGACCCTGGGCACCAGTCGCTCCAGTTAAACCAGTATTACCAGTAACCCCCTGAAAACCTTGATTACCAGTTGCTCCTGTAATACCCTGCGCACCTGTTTCTCCTTTATCTCCTGTTGCACCTTTTTCTCCTTGAATACCTTGTGCTCCTGTGGCTCCGGTTATACCCTGAATGCCTTGAGCACCAGTAGCTCCCGTTATACCTTGGGTACCTTGGATACCTTGTAGACCCTGGGCACCAGTCGCTCCAGTTGATCCTGTTATACCTTGAATACCTTGAGCACCTGTTTCTCCTTTATCTCCTGTATTTCCTTTTTCTCCTTGAATACCTTGTGATCCAGTAGCTCCCGTTATACCTTGAATGCCTTGGGCTCCAGTGGCTCCGGTTAGACCTTGAATACCTTGTAGACCCTGTGCACCAGTTGCTCCAGTTACACCCTGAATACCTTGTATACCCTGCGCACCTGTTTCTCCTTTATCTCCTGTTACACCTTTTTCTCCCTGTGCACCTGTCGCTCCTGCAGCTCCAGTTTCTCCTTTATCTCCAGTCGCGCCTTTTTCTCCTTGAATGCCTTGTGCTCCAGTTATACCTTGAATACCCTGAGCACCAGTGGCACCAGTCTCCCCCTTATCACCTGTCGTACCTTTTTCTCCTTGTGCACCTGCAGCGCCCGTTGAACCTGCAGCCCCAGTTTCACCTTTATCTCCAGTTGCTCCTTTTTCTCCTTGAATACCTTGTGAACCAGTGGCTCCTGTTGCACCAGTATCTCCTTTATCACCTGTCGCACCTTTTTCCCCTGTTGAACCTGCAGTACCTGTGGCTCCTGCAGCTCCCGTTTCACCTTTATCACCAGTTGCGCCTTTTTCTCCTGTTGAACCCGCAGCACCTGTTGCTCCAGTCTCTCCTGTTGAACCCGCAGCACCTGTTGCTCCAGTCTCTCCTGTTGAACCCGCAGCACCTGTTGCTCCAGTCTCTCCTTTATCTCCAGTTACTCCTTTTTCGCCAGTTGCGCCGGTAGCACCATTTGCTCCTGTAGCACCCGTCTCTCCTTTATCTCCAGTCGCACCTTTTTCCCCTGTTGAACCTGCAGTACCTGTGGCTCCTGTAGCTCCCGTTTCACCTTTATCACCTGTCGCACCTTTTTCCCCTGTTGAACCTGCAGTACCTGTGGCTCCTGCAGCTCCCGTTTCACCTTTATCACCAGTTGCGCCTTTTTCTCCTGTTGAACCCGCAGCACCTGTTGCTCCTGTTGCTCCAACAGCGCCAGTAGCGCCAGTTTCACCCTTATCTCCAGTCGCACCTTTTTCTCCTTGAATACCTTGTGAACCAGTGGCTCCAGTTGCACCGGCCAAACCTTGAATACCTTGGGGACCAGTTGCACCAATAGCGCCAGAGGCGCTATTTAAATTATTAATTGAAATCCATGTTCCACTATCGGAAAGTACCCTCCCTCGAGGAATTCCAGGAGCGGGCACTAAACCATTGATATTATTAGAAAACACAGGCGCTCCAACTGCATTCAATTTTAATGATTGAAGCATTGCTGCTGTATCTGAAATATTGAGCTTATTATCAATACGCTTACTTAAAGCAGCTGTATCAGATTTTAGCAAATATGGCTTAAGCATAGCTGCCGTATCTGAATAATTCATTTTTAACTCTAAGCCACTCACATTAGCTGCATAATTAGCGAAGGGAACCGACCAGAATTGTGAAGTCCCCATATCAACATATTGTTGATCGGCGCTCCATCCTGGCTGAAAAACAGATGGTTCAATTGCAGCTTTAAGATTTAAAAAATAGGGCCCTTTAGACCAATCAACAAGATCAAAAGAAGATAATCCAGAATAACGCTGGCCTTGACCGATGATAATTGTAAATAATCCTTCAGCAGAGGAGGTTACTTTATAAGTTTCAACATAAACAGCATTGCCATTGGCAGCCGATTGAATGATTGAGATTTTTACATGAACAGACCGTTTTGAAGCAGGAACTCCATTTCTATCAGCAGCAATAGCTTGAAACATGACACCATTAGGTACCCCAACGGTCTGCCTTGGCACACCAACATTCTGGGCACTTAAAGTGTGAACTTTAAATAAGACACTTGCAACTATTAGGCTGCAAATGACCAAAAATTTGTAACTCATTACCGACCGTTTTTAATAAACCGAATGCTTTGTAAACGTTCACTAATAGAGTATACGGATAAAATATAATTCCCCTGTAATAGTTTCATTACAGAAATTCGAACACCATTTGTTATACCATTCAAATCAGTCTTCACTTGCTCCAACAATTTCCCATTGAGGTCTGTAATGCTTATGTAGTAAGCATTTTCAATGTTTGGAGTAATTGGAGTTGTCACTTTCACACCTAAAAAATCTGTGGCTGGATTTGGATATGCTGATATTTGTACATCCTTATTCTGAGACTCAGGGCAAGCCGTTGTAAAATCGCCCTGGTTTAATTTCAAAAAAGTTCTCAACCCGCTTGAAACATCTAAACAAATACTTCCTTCTATAACAAAAGAAGGGCTATATGTTAAATCAGTTGATCCCATATTTCCAATTCCACCAATAACATACTTGCTATTGATTTGAGCAGAAGCAGTGTTAACACAAATTGTGCTAACTGCTATAAGCAGAAATATGTGAATTAATCTAAGCATATTTAGATTGATCAATTTTCGTATTATTCCAAATCCACCATGTCAGAGAGCTAGCTTTTTCAAAAGCAATAAAACAAATCGAATATGTATATTGGATGAATGCTTTTTTAACTGCTTCCATTTGACGGATTTTTACGGCTCAAATGTGGCCTAGAAAATCAGACTACAAAATCCCAAGTAATGGGTATATAACATTTTGATAACATACATAAACGAGTTAAATTATTGATTTACAATAACTTATATTTTTTTCAAGCCAGATTTATCAAATTTTCGAGCGTAAAAAAGATGTTACATTTTTTAATAATACCAACAAGTTTGGAGGTGATTCGTGCATTTTGAATGAAACTCTTACCAAGAATACTTAAACACAAAATCGATAAAAGGCAAAAAGGCGGGCTGATAACAAGCAAATCGAACAATTTCTGATAATATATATGTCGATTATTCAATTTTATTCGTTCTATACATACGAATTTTAAAACTAAACAACTGTAAACTGCAATAAATGAAAGATAACAGCAAAAGCAAAATCCCTTTTTTTGTTATTAGCTTATTATTACTTGGGATTCTCATTCTTAGTTATTCCAACCATTTTAACAACACTTTTCATTTCGACGATTCACACACCATTGAATCTAACCCCTATATAAAAAGTTTAGACAATTGTTGGGCCTTTTTCTATTCCCCTCAAATGTTCAGTTCATTGCCATCGCATTGGGGCTTAAGGCCATTGGTAAGTGTTTCCTTGGCAATAGATTATTGGATGGGAAATAGTCTAAATCCATTCTATTTTCAATTGTCTACTTTCATTTGGTACATATTACTGTGCATTATTTTATTCTTCATTTATCAAAAGATCATTAGTCAATCGGTAGAATTTAAGTGGGCGGCATTTAGTGCACTGTTCATTACTGCCTGGTATGCTTTACATACAGCCAACGCAGAAACCATCAATTATATCATTTCAAGATCGGACGTATTGTCTACTTTTTTCATTTTAGTGTCTTTTTCCCTATTTATACTTTACCCGAATAAAAGAAAATGGTATTTGTATATTATTCCTGCAGTATTAGGTGTGTTTACAAAAGAAACTGTTTTAACATTAGTGATCATTTTATTCTTTTACATCAATTTATTTGAAAAGAATATTAGTATAGCAGACCATTTCAAAAAGAAGCAATTTCAAGCAATTTTAAAAACAATCCTTACACTACTACCGCTATTTTTTTGTGTAGCAGCTGTACAATTTTACACATTATCTTTTGCTCATTCAACCAAAGACATTTCCAATCCTTTGGGATATTATATTTTAACCCAACCTTATGTATGGGTAAGATATTTTATTGCATTTTTCATACCTGCTAATTTAACTGCCGACTCCGACTGGGGAGTTATCATGAATGTGTTTGATGAAAGAATCATTATTGGATTGATCTTTATCAGTGGATTGATCTATACCATTTTCAAAACTTCAGTGAAGCAAGAAACTAAGCCAATTGCCTTTGGATTGATCTGGTTTTCCGTTACGCTCCTACCAACATCAATCGCTCCTTTCGCAGAAGTTACCAATGATCATAGAATGTTTTTTCCATTTATTGGATTAGCCTTAGCTGTTGGTCAATCAATCAATTTATTATTTATCGAATTAAGCAATAAAAAAATAAATCAAAAATTGATTCAGTCAGTTTTCATTCTTTCCATAATATGTACTTTAAGTCTGAATGCTTATGGGGTTTATCAAAGAAATAAAGTATGGAAAACAGAAGAATCACTTTGGTATGATGTTACCATCAAAAGCCCAGCAAACGGCAGAGGTTTAATGAACTATGGCTTGGCTCTTATGTCAAGAGGTGATTACGCAAACGCCAATATTTATTTTCAGAAAGCATTGATCTATAATCCTTATTACGATGTATTGTATACCAATATAGCCATTTTAAAAGCAGCAACACTTCAACCGGAAGAAGCTGAAATCAATTTCAAAAAAGCGATTGAGTTTAATAAAGAAAGTTCTCAATCTCCTTATCTTTTTTACGCTGCATTTTTGAAAAACAATAAAAGATATACAGAAGCTGAAGCTATTGGATTAACAGCACAAAAAATCAATTCATACAATACTGAGCCACTTGAACTCCTAGCGCTTATTTATAGTGAGACCGCCCAATGGGATAAATTGACCGCAATTGCCAATAAAATTTTAGCCATAGATCCGAACAGTGAAAAAGGAAAAACATTTTTAAAAACTGGCCAAGAAAGAAAACCCATTGAAACAAATACTAGTCCATCTAAATCTGTAGCAGATTTAATCAATAAAAGCCTTCTTTTATACAATGAAAAGCAATACCAAAAATGCATAGATGTATGCAACGAAGTATTGAAGATCGACCCCAATAATGCTGATGCTTACAATAATATTGGAGCAGCATACAATGAATTAAAAGAGTGGCAGAAAGCAATTGACGCATGTACAAAAGCATTACAACTTAACCCAAAACATAAATTTGCAAATGGCAATTTAAATTGGGCCAAATCAGAACTAAAAAAGCAATAACCAATGAGCGCTTTACTTACCATCATCATTCCTGCTTATAATGAGGCCGAATCATTACCATCGGTATTGCCATCATTATTGGAAAAGTGTAAGGAAGAAAATTGGAAAATCATAGTTGTGAATGATGGATCGAAAGACAATACGGAAAATGTATTGCATCAATTTACTAATGAACCATTGCTAACTACCATTAAACACAAAGTAAACAGAGGCTACGGTGGTGCCATCAAAACTGGCATTCAAAACACTACTACTCCATATTGTATTACATTCGATGCAGACGGGCAACATCAAATCAACGGCGTAAAGTTGATCTTACAAAGAATGCAGGATGAAGATGCAGACATGATTGTTGGAAGCAGAATCGGAAGTGTATCATCTGGTATGTTCAGAGAAACAGGAAAATGGATTATCAGACAAATTGCCAAAATATTAATGCCTATCAATGTACAGGACATTAATTCCGGTTTAAAAATGTACAATACTGAGCTAGCTCAAAAATACATCGCCCTTTGTCCGAACTCTATGGCTTATAGCGATATCATTACGATGATATTTATTAGCCAGAAGCATTTAGTGTTAGAAGAAAAAATAGAAGTCAGTAAAAGAATTGCAGGAACAAGCACCATTGGTGTAAGAACTGCATTTCAAACAGTTATAGAGATCATTAATATTTTAATGCTCTTTAACCCACTCAAAATATTCATTCCATTATCATTGTTATTTGCATTTATAACCACTCTATGGCAGATACCTATATTTATACGAGGTAATGGATTGAGCGTTGGTGCATTATTTGGATACATATTTGCCTTTGTTATTTTTTTATTAGGCTTGATTGCAGAACAATTGGGATTGATCAGAAAATTAATCATCAATAAAAATGAGTGATCATTGTTTTGTAATACCAGCATATCAAAATGCAGCATTTTTAGAGAAATGTATTGAAAGTCTTTTACAACAATCAATTAAATCGGATATTGTTATCACAACGTCTACTCCTACTGAGTTGACAAAATCTATTGCAAGCAAGTTTAATATTCCTTATTATATCAATGATATTGAAAATGCAGGCATAGCAGGTGATTGGAATTTTGCACTTTCAAAAGCAACAGCCAACTTAGTAACCATTGCACACCAGGATGATATTTATGAAGTAGAATTTGCAAAAAAGGCAATAGAAGTCTTTCATCAATACGCAGATTTTCAAATCTGTTTTACCGATTATGCCGACTTATTTGATCAAAAAATAAAACGGAATTCCATTTATCAATTGATTAAAAAATTACTATTAGCACCTATTTTAATTTCCAAAAAATCAGGTAACCCATTTATCAAAAAATGGCTGATCGCTTTTGGTAACCCCATTTCATGCCCTACTGTTACGTTTAATAAAAGAAATTTAGGAGCATTTTCATTTAATACCAATTATCGATTTGCAGTGGATTGGTTTGCCTGGCTGGAGTTGAGCCGCCAAAAAGGAAGCTTTGTTTATATCAATCAATCATTGATCCAGCATCGCATCCATGAAAAGTCGGCAACTACCAATGAAATGAAAGATGGTGCAAGATTGAGAGAAGAAAAAGAAATCTTATCAATCATTTGGGGGACTTCGATCGGCCGTATCATAGCATATGTGTATCAATTAAGTCATTTACAAAATCAAACTAAGTAAAATTTAAAATGCAACAACTACAATACACCCCAACAGAAAGAATTCAGGTTCCCAGCCCTGTAACCAGAATAAAGTACATTACTGAAGCATGTACCAATAAAACTGTATTGGATCTTGGCTGTTATGATGAAACTGCTTTGATTAAAAACAATACAGAGACTTATCTTTTTGCTGCAATTGATGCTGTTGCTAAAAATCATATCGGTATCGATAATTCTTCCCTACTTCCCGAAGAAGGAATTACTTTTTCTCCAACTAGCCGGATTATAAAAGGCGATATTCGATCATTGAAAGAAACAAATATCAATCCTTCAGAAATCGACATTTTAATAGCTGGCGAATTAATTGAACATATTCCCAATACACTCGATTTCTTTAAAACTATTAAAGGTGAATTCGCCAATAAAAAAATCATTTGTTCCACACCAAATACAACTTCTCTATCAAACATTATTTTAGCGCTTTTCAAAAGAGAATCTTGTCATATCGATCATTACCAGGTATATTCTTATAAAACGCTGAATACCTTATGCAGAACTGCTGGATTTACAAATTGGAAAATCATCCCCTATCATGTAAAATATACTGAAATGATTCTGCGATCAAAAGGAATCAAAAAAATATTTGTTCAAACATGCGAAAAAATCATCAATTTACTGGAGTATATTTTCCCATTAACTGGTGGCGGGTTTATCATTGATATTGATATTTAAACAGTTTATATGCTATTGATTATCCTTTTTTGGACATTGATCTATTGTTTATGCAATGCATTTTCCATCGTTCTATTGGGAGACAGATCATTAATTTCCGGGAATTTATTAGAATGGTCAGCAATCATCAAGCTATTATTCAATTGGAAATTTATACTGGCAATGACGCTCGCTGTTTGCGCCAGGATTAGCTATGTGTTTTTAAACAATAGTTTCTTAAAAGTGCCCAGATTGGCCAGTATTTCTACTACACTAACCACCTTCGTAACATTAATTTCTTTACTCTTCATTGTACTTGCTAACTACTATTTTCTGGATGAAAAACTCAATATGCAACAAATGGCAGGTGCAGGTATAATCTTGTTAGGAGTTGCCATAATGATGAAATAGTTGCTTAACAATACCCATCCCTTTTAATACCCACCCCATTCAAAAAATCGCCCAGTTTTAGAAAATTCTGTATAGAGAAACCTACCAGAAAGTAGTTAAATCCTATTGAAAAATGAATTTTAATGCCTTTTCAGGCATCCGGGAACGCAGTATTTTAACATTTTATTATACCATGTTAAAATATTATAATACATTTAACATGTAGTAATATTACTACACCCATTTCTTGTTTTCAGTACCCCCCAATTTCCTATTGTAAACCAGTATTTGGACAATATTCAATTTGAAAAACACAACTGGTTGATTTTCAGCAAATTAAACATATATCAAAAAATATGTTTTTTTATAAATTTTGAAACCTGCTTTATGAAAATAAAATTTTACCTATCCATTTTATTGCTTTTATGTTTTGCAAATTTGAAAGCGCAAAATCAGCAATTATTAATCAAGGATTTTGTTTTATTTAGTACAAAGGACCTCAAACTAAGCGAGCAAATAAAAGTACTCCCAAATGGAACTACTCCAGGAAATTTAGGGAGCTTAAAAAAAATATCCTTAAAAAAGGAATCTGTAATTAATGGCAATATCTACAGTAGAGAATCAATTGATCTAGACAAAAGCATTAACATTACGGGAAATCTTTTTGCCAACAATTTTTCCAATGACAGAAAAGATATACTCAAAGGAGATAAGGATATTAGAATCACAGGAAATGCTTTGATCAATGGTAATATTAAACTTACATCAAGCGGCAGCTCCTTTATTGGTTCTATCAAACAAAGACTTGGAACAACTTATTCCGGGCCAACCCCAACATTAGGAAGAACAACTGGCATGTTGATGCTACCAATCTTTCCGACCCTTCCACAGATAAATAGTTTTACACCAGGCACTACAAGAATAACAGGAACAAGAACAATTACCCCTGGAAATTATGGCGACGTTGTACTTTCAAACGGGCAAACACTTACATTAAATGGCGTAGGTACTTATACATTTAAATCAATCAAAAATACCAGCGACAAAAAAGTAAACATTGTATACAATTTCAATAATATTAGCACTGGGCAGTTTCGAATTTTTGTAAAAGAAAATGTTGACTTAAAATTCGTCAGTACAAGTACAATCAATGGCGGTAGTGCAGCAAGGATTTATACTGAGATTCAATCGAATCTAAAGCCACCAGTTAGAAACAGTGATGATGACGACGATGGAGACGATGATGATGACGATAATGCTTTTTTTGTTACAAGTGGATCTTCTTCACCAGGTTCAGTTTGGCTAGGTACTCTTTGGGTTCCAAATGGTAAAATAAAAATAAAGTCTACTGGAAATGCAGTAGCCAAATTTGAAGGTGCCATCTGGTGTGGCGATAAAATTTATATTGAAAAAAATGTAGAAATTAAATTCACACCCCTCGTTGCCGAACCGAATAACATTTCACCTTACTATCCTGCCCCTCCTACAGGAAAAACAAACGATTTAATTGGCGTAGCACTAACTCAGCTTGCAACAAATACTGGCGCAATCAGTAGTATTCCTAATAACAATATTTTTACCATTCAAGATAGTAAAGTATTAATTGAAGTAGTTGCCCAACCTGGTCAGTATGCAGCATTATTGGCTTATTTACAAAGCCAGGGCCTTACCGACATTGTTAATAATGGCGCAAACTCATTAATTATTACTGGTTATTTCCCAATAGCCAATTTACAGAACTTAAATCAACAGATCAACTTGATCAGGTATGCACGACCTGTATATCAACCATTAACAAAAGCTGGATTAACAACTTCACAAGGAGATAAAGCAATCAGATCAGATTTAGTAAAATCTGGATATAATGTAAATGGATCTGGAGTAAAAATTGGTGTTATTTCTGATAGTTATAATACACTACCCAATAACCCTGCTTTAGCAGATGTAACCAACGGAGATTTACCTGGCCTTACCAATCCTTATGGCAATACAACACCTGTTGATGTGCTTAAAGAATATCCAACTGGAGCGAGAACTGATGAAGGTAGAGCCATGTTACAAATTGTACATGATGTAGCACCAAAATCTACTTTGGCATTTAGAACAGGGTTTATTAGTGCTGGAGACTTTGCTGAAGGTATCCGCAATTTAGCAACTGCAGGATGTAAAGTAATTGTAGACGATATTACTTACATCACTGAGCCATTTTACAGAGATGGTATTGTATCTAAAGCTGTAGATGAAGTAGTTGCTACCGGAGTTACTTATGTATCTGCTGCAGGTAATTATGGATCAAAAGCTTATGAAAGTGTATTTGTACCTGGTCAAGCTCCATCTGGTGTTACAGGACAAGCACACGTTTTTGGATCTGGAAAAGTATTTCAAAAATTAACATTGGCCCCAGGCACTTATACTATTGTACTTCAGTGGGATGATAATGTATATTCACTTGGAGGTAATGCCGGTACTCAAACTGATTTGGATATTTATTTAGTAAATAGCGACGGCTCCGCTTTATTTGGATTGAATGGTCCAAATATTAATGGAGATCCAATTGAGGTACTCCCTTTCACGGTTAATGCGCAAACACAAACCAATATAATGGTAGTGAAAGCTGCCGGATCTAATGTAAAATTTAAGTATATTATTTTCAGAGGAGAAGGAACTATTGATGAGTTTGCTACAAATTCTGGAACAATCGTAGGACAAGCAAATGCAGCAGGCGCCTTATCTGTAGGGGCAGTACTGTATACCAACACACCACAATTTGGTGGAGTTGCTTCACCTGCATCATTTAGTTCGAGAGGTGGATCACTGGTAAATAATGTGAATAGAAACAAGCCAGACATTGCCGCTCCAAATGGAGTGAACACTACTGTTAATATGGGAGGGGTGAATATTGACGGTGATGCATTTCCCAATTTCTTTGGAACTTCAGCTGCCGCTCCGCACATAGCTGGCACAGTTGCGCTTTTAATGGAAGGCAAACAAAAATTTGAAGGTGTACAATTAACTCCGGCAGATGTAAAAACAGCTTTACAATCAAGTGGTCTAAGAACGAATGGCGTTTCTTATGACATTGCTATGGGAGCTGGTTTAGTGCAAGCAGATGCAATGTTTAAATCATTTGCAAAACCAAAACCAATGTTGACTTCACTAGAGTCTGTTGGCAATACAGGATTTGCTCCTGGCACTAAACTTAAAGTGAATGGCAAGTATTTTTCTCCTGAAACAAAAATATTATTTAGAGGCGAAAGATTAACTACAACAGTAATTGATGAATTTTCTGCAACAGCAGATATTCCACCATACGTTGGCGGAAACCCTACTGTTCAATTAACCACTGATGCGGTAAGTAGAAGTTTATTGGATGGTGGCACTTCAGATTCGCTAAAGCTATTCAATATTACAAGGAAAACAGTTAAAGTAATTGTTGACAATCAAGTAAAAAAATATGGTGAGCAATTACCCAACTTTAGTTTTAAAGTAACTGTTGATGGTAAGCCACTTGATTCAACAGGATTAACCTTAGCAAGTTTAAAATTAAATAATTTACAATTTAGTACTCCAGTAAATGCATTAACCAATGCAGGCAATTATTTTATAAAACCCATCTCTCCTTTTGATTCATCTAATTTATCATTAACTGATATTGGTTTACTTGAATTGTATAATTACGAATTTGTTAATGGTTTAATTACAGTTAAAAAATTAAATATCAAAGTAACTCCTCAAGATAAAAGTCTTGTATATGGAGATAAGATCAATAACATTCAATACAATTATGTAATTGACCCTACAGCAAATATTTCTAGTGCAGTTAGAACTAGCTTAATAGATTCATTGAAGTTTTCACATGCGTCTATTTTAGATACCAGCACTATTGCATTAGTAGATTCAAGAGCAATTGTTAATAGCAGAGCCATTGTAAACTCAAGAGCTATTGTTAATAGCAGAGCTATAGTAAATATGGGCGTTTTGGTAAGTAGCAGGGCGATTGTAAATTCAAGAGCTATTGTAAATTCAAGAGCTATTGTTAACTCAAGAGCTATTGTAAACAATGTTCAACTTTACGATACCACTTATGTGAAAGACACTACAAAAGTGGTAGATGTGCCAGCTTCTGTAATTCTAGATTTCAACTATAACGAATCAACTCAAACATCTACCTCTACGTTAACCAGTAGCAGAGCAATTGTAAATTCAAGAGCTATCGTGAATAGTAGAGCAATTGTAAACTCAAGAGCTATCGTTAATAGCAGGGCAATTGTAAATGGCACTTATAGTGGAGATCCTTTAGCAAATAGCAGGGCAATTGTAAACTCAAGAGCCATCGTTAATAGCAGGGCAATTGTAAATTCAAATACTGTTGCAGGCAATTCAGATACAAGTAATATTAAAGTAGCTGTGATTATTGATCAAACTGATGTTGACTTTGCAAGAGACTCAAGTTTAATGCAAGACCCAATTGAAGCATTCAAGGCCATCAGTATGATTACTGGAACAACCGTAGGGCAGCATTATATTGTTCCTGCAGCATTAATGATTGAAAATTTTGAAGTAACCTATGAAACTGGTTTACTCAATATAGCTCCAGCAGTACTTACTGTTACTACAAAAGATACCACAACAAGTGTAGGAGCTCCTGTAACTTATAGAAATACGATCACCGGATTTAAAAATCAGGATAGTGCTGGAAATGTTATCACCGGTACTCCTGTGTATACCGTTAAAAATAGCGTAGGTACTACGTTTACGGATCCAACTGTTACAGCAGGTAGCTATACAATAAGCACGAGCTTACAATTAATTGCACCTCCTGCACCTGATTTCTTAATTGGCTCATTAGGATCTGATTATGATATTGTATCTGATCCAACAAGACCATCTAATTATATAATCAATCAGATAGATGGTAAGCTAACGGTAACATCAAATTCAACTTTTACATGTCCATCAAATATTACTGTAAATACTGCAGCAGGGCAATCTACTGCAGTTGTTAATATACCGTTACAAACATCCACCCCAACGGGTCCGATAGTTGATAAAAATTTGCCAGGGTTCACCTATTTAGGCGTATTTAACGGTAATGCCTATTATAAATCAAATAGTACTTTTGAATGGATTGCTGCAGAAGCTGATGCAAGAGTCAATGGCGGTTACTTGGCTACCATACAATCAGCACTTGAACATCAATTTATTGCAAACAGTATTCCTGGAGGTAATGCATGGATCGGACTCAATCGTATATATACAGGAAGTACATTTGTTTGGTCTAATGGAGAACCGGTATCATACACAAATTGGAATCCCGGAGAGCCTAATAATAATGGAAATGAGGAGGCAGCTCATATTAGCAACGCACCTGGTGGACTTTGGAATGATTTGAATAAAACTACCCCTTTAAATTATGTTCTTGAAATTCCAAACGTTGCAGGCATAAGAGAGCAAACTGCAGGAATTGCTAGTGGTAGCCCATTCCCTATTGGAACAACAACCAATACATATGTTACCACAAAAACAAATGGGTCAAAAGATTCATGCAGTGTAAATATTACTGTGATAGATAATCAACCAGTAACAATTACTTCTGCACCGGATGTTACTATTAACAATACTCCGAATTTAAATACAGGTACAGTTACATTAACATCACCAACAGTAAGTGGTAATTTAAATTATAGTAGCGCTTTAAATTTTGATGGCGCAAATGATTATGTATCCATTCCGCATACACCAGCAATGTCTTCATCAACTTATACAGCAGAAGCTTGGTTTAATGTAACTGGAGGAAACGATTTCAAATGGATAATGGGTAAACGAACTATTAATGACGGGTGGAATATTTATGTTAATAGTAGTAACAATCAGATTGAATTATGGAACGGTTGGGGTTTGGTTATTGCTGGACCAGTAATTTCCAACAATACCTGGTATCATGTTGCAGCAACTGGTAGCGGAGCTGGTCAGAAATTATACCTAAACGGAGTACTAGTGGGTTCAACTACTTCAGTTGTTACTCCATCAGATGCTTCCACATTCATGAGCATTGGAAGTAATAATGATCAACTAATTTGGTATTTCGGAGGCAGCATAGATGATGCTAGGTTCTGGAATATTGAAAGAACTCAATCCGAGATTCAAAACTCAATGAATTCAGAATTGAGCACACAATCTGGCCTAATTGTAAATTATAATTTCAATCAAGGAATAGCTGGAGGAAATAATGCTACAACAACAACAGCTATCGATGGTTCTGGAAATAACAATACTGGAACATTAAATAATTTTGCTCTATCCGGCACTACTTCCAATTGGGTTGCTCGAAATGGAGTAGGAATGAATATCACCAACAATGCCCCTGCAACCTATCCTATTGGAACTACGGTTGTAACATGGACAGCAACTGACAATACAGGTGCAGTGCTTGCAACAAGTACACAATCTGTTACTGTTGTAGACAATCAGTCACCAAATATAAATTGTCAACCTGTTACTGTAACTCTTGCATCAAATGGTACAGCAACTGTTACTGCAGCACAAGTAAATAATGGCAGTACAGACAATAGTGGTGGCCCATTAACCTATCAGTTTTTACTACCTGGTGGAAATAACAATGGTCAAAGAGTTTCTACGGTAAATAGCGGAACAATATCTGGAAGAAATATAACCGGAATTACTTACACCCACAATGGACAACAGAAAACCATTACTCCTGCGAATGCAATAAGGTCTAGATTAGTTGTATCAACCCTAACTGCAAATCCTGCACCAGGTGGTGATGCCAATAGATTCTGGGATTTATCGGCCAACACTATGAGTGAATCAACTGGTCTGAGGGTATTGGGCGATTTTGATATGGGCACTGCGTTTCAAGATTGCGGAGATCCAACTCCAGTAAATCACCAGGTAGTTTTTGATAGCCCGATTGTACCAGGTGCTGGTCCTGAAATATTCATTGTTCATGGTGGATTAGTGAACGATATTCAAATTTTGGATGTTGCCGGAAATGTAGTATTAACCATCCCAGCAAGTGAAATCAATAACAGTTCGTCCGTATCGATGGCCGCTGGCAGTATATTCAATGGTTTCTATTTAAGGAATAAAGCGCCATTTACTGTAGAATTATTAGGGGTACATGGAAATACACAAAACAAAGTGCTGGCATTAGACATCAATTTTGATGAAATACCAGTGATAGGCGGTATCAGATATGGTGGCGGATATGGAGGAAATTGTAATTACGTCTACGAAATCTTTGGCGTACAACAAACACCTTCTACTGCTTCACAAATGAATTATACCAGTGCAAATATTGGTGCAAACCCTGTAACATTATTAGTAAAAGATGCGTCCGGCAATAGTGCTGTATGTAGTCAGGTAGTTACTGTAGTATGTAATTCTACACCTCCTTGCCCTGCTGACATTACAGTTAATTCAAGCCCTACACTTTCTACTGCGGTTGTAAATATTCCATTCCCTACATCTTGTGGCACATACATAAATACAACAATTCCTGGTTATACTTATATAGGTATAAACAATGGAAGTGCATATTATTTGTCCAATGCCGCAAGTTCTTTTGATGTTGCTAAGAGTGATGCAACAACTAGAGGTGGTCATTTGGTTTCTATCGGCTCAGCGGCTGAAAATCAGTTTATTGTAGCCAATGTTCCATCAGGAGGATATTGGATTGGATTAAATGATGTTGCATCAGAAGGAACATTTGTATGGGCTAATGGCGAACCAGTAACTTATACAAATTGGAGTTTCATTTATGGCCAACAGCCAGATAACTATCTTGGACTTGAAGATGCAACCATTATTGGTATAGGAGATCCAAATTCAAATGGCACATGGAACGATGTACCAGTTTATGATAATTGGAGACATATTTTGGAAATTCCAAACGTTGCAGGCCTAAGAGAGCAAATTGCAGGTATTGCAAGTGGTAGTCCATTCCCGATTGGTACAACAACCAATACATATGTTACCACAAAAACAAATGGGTCGAAAGATACATGTAATGTGAAAATAACAGTGCTGGACAAAATTGCACCAACCGTTATTTGTCAACCTGTTACTGTTAATTTGGGAATAGGTGGAACTGCATCAATCACTGCTTCACAGGTAAACAACGGAAGTACCGACAATATTGGAATTGCCAGTATAAGTTTAAGTAAATCAACATTTACTTGTGCAGATCTTGGAAATAAAGCTTTGAGTTTTAATACAACTCCAGATGTTGTTGCATCTAATACTACAGCGAATATTCCTATAGGCAATAGTCCAAGAACCATTAGTGCCTGGATCAACCCAAGTGTGGTGCATAATAACTGGGGTATTATAGGTCAAGGTTTAGCACCTGAAAGTAATCGCAATGGAAATGGCAATATTTTTGCAATTGGTTTACAGAGTGGCAACAGATTAACTTTCTGGGGATCTTATGCAGACTATGTTTCACCAGCGGTAGTGCCAATGAATACTTGGACCTATGTTGCTGTTACTTTTGATGGAAGCACAGGCGTATTGTATATGAACGACCAGGCATATCCATTTAATCCTATGAGCTCACATGGCTGGCCAATCAACACTTTGGCAAGTAAGTTTTTTGTAGGAGCTGAGACGGATGACAACGGCGCGAATTATAGAACACAATATGAGGGCTCAATAGATGAAGTGAAAGTGTATAACCGATCTTTATCTGCTGCAGAAATTGCATCCGATAAGGCTAATACCAATCAAACAGGACTGGTTTTATATTATCCATTTAGTGAAGGAACAGGAACTACCATTAGTGATGCATCCGGAAACAACAACCCTGCAACACTATTAATGAATGGTAGTAATTCCAATTGGGTCAATAGAATTGGCGGAGCTGTAACTACTACATTAACAGTTACTGATTCAGCAGGCAATTCATCCAGTTGTGTTTCTTTAATTACTGTTTTGGATAACAATAACTATTGTGCAGTCAATTCTAATTCAGTAACAACAATTGTCAATAAGGTTCAATTTGAAGAATTTACCATTACAAGTAAAAAGAAATCAAAAGTATATCCTAATCCTTCTTCTGATAAAATCACAATTGAGTCAGAGAATGAAATTGAATCAGTAAATCAAATTATCTTAGTTGATATTGTTGGAAAAATAATGCCGCAAAGAAATATCAAATTGTTATCGAAGAATAAAATAGAAATAGATGTTACCGATTTACAAAAAGGAGTTCATTATGTAAAATTAATGAGCAAAAAAGGCCTTGAAGTACTGTCATTTATAAAACAATAATGTAAAAAATATCGTTTGAAACTATGATCAAAAAAAAGAAGCTTTTCCAAATTTCAATAGCAATATTTGTATTATCGTTTTCAGTTGTATTTTCTCAAGAAGCTTCTACTAATGTTTTTACTAAAGAAGATACCAGTAGGGTAAACCAACTTTTATCAGTTAGTAAAAGCTATTTTAGTAAGGCCCCAGATTCTGCCATTAGTTACGCTTTACAAGCTAAACAATTGGCAGAGTCTGTTCAATATTTAGAAGGAAAAGCATATGCATTAAAAAATATTGGGATAGCATATTATTATCAAGGAAAAGACCTGGAAGCGCTGGACTATTGGAAACAATCCTTAGAAATATTTAAATCCATCAAAGACGAAATTGGGACCGCAAATATTTTAAATAATATTGGCGCCATTTATTTCAACAAAAAAGATTTAACCAATGCTTTAGAATATTATTTACAGTCATTAAAGCTTGCAGAAAAAACAAAAGATAAAATGAGAATACTCTCAGCCTTAAACAATATAGGCGGAGTTTATTTTGAAAAACCTGTAACCCATGACAAAGCATTAGTATATTTTTTAAAGTCTTTACCGCTAAGCGAAGAGCTAAAAGATTCTGAAACATTTGGAACAACAGCAGCTAATTTGGGTGAAATTTATTATGTTCAAAAAAAGGATTCTTTAGCATTAGTATATTTTAACAAGTCGGCAAAGGCATTTAATAATTCAGAAAACAGCCCATACGCCTATAATAATTTAGGGAAAGTTTATAACAGAAAGAACAATTACAATCTTGCTATATTTTATCATAATAAGGCATTAGAAATCGCAAAGAAATTAAACGGAAGCTTAGATATTGTTCAATCATTAATGGGGCTTGCGAAAACCAATATTTCAAAGAGAAGTTTTAGCGAAGCATTAATTTACCTAAAACAAGCCGAAACAATTGCATTTGAACATAATTTTTCTGGAGAGTTAAAATCTGTTTATGAAGAATTTGCAAACGTTTATAATCAAACTAAAGATTATAAAAACGCTTATGTATATCAATACAAGTACGCTGCAATAAAAGACACTTTATACAATATAGAAACAGATCGAAAACTAGGAAGCTTACAATTTGATTTCGATATTCAAAAGAAGCAGAGCGAAGTAGATTTATTAACCAAAGATAATCAGCTACAAGAAGAAAATATCAAAAGACAGAAATTCGCAAAAAATGCATTTCTGGTTGGATTATTCCTTATTCTAATTATTGCCATTATTACGTATCGCAACTATTTAAGAAAAGTAAAAACCAATTTATTATTAGATAAGCAAAAGGCAGAAATTGAAGGCCTGCTATTAAATATTTTACCAGCAGATGTAGCTAAAGAGTTGCAAGATTCAGGCAATTCAGCCCCACGCAGTTATAAACAAGCTTCTGTTTTATTCAGTGATTTTAAAGGATTTACTAAACATGCAGAACATATGACTCCTGAAGAACTGGTAGAAGAACTAAACACATGCTTTGTAGCATTTGATGAAATTGTAGGAAAATATGGATTGGAAAAAATAAAAACGATTGGGGATGCATATATGTGTGCCGGCGGGATTCCGAATGAAAAAGAAGGTCATGTATTTGACATGATTAAAGCCAGCATTGAAATGCAAGAACATATATATAACCATAATTTAAAAAGAAATGAAAATGGCTTAGAATCATGGGATTTAAGAATCGGCATTCATGTAGGGCCAATTGTGGCTGGAGTGGTTGGTAAAAAGAAATATGCTTATGATATCTGGGGGAGCACTGTAAATATTGCCAGCAGAATGGAAAGTAATGGAGAAGCCGGAAAAGTGAATATTTCAGAATCGACTTATCATCTGATTAAAGACCAATACAATTGCACACATCGAGGTAAAATCTATGCAAAAAACGTAGGTGATATAGATATGTATTTCATTGAATCTCCAATTGCAGTGGCATAATCCAACTATTTCAATAAAAAATAAATTGATCAATTAAAAAATAATTTATTTAAATTCAATTTTTATCAATTTAAATAAGCATATGAAATTTTTGTTTTTCACCATATTGTTTTTTTTCAGCGTAACATTAAATGCGCAGAACGCATCTACTACAAAAACCAAAACAAAGCCTTATACCCTTCAAATCTGCACCGATTCTGCAACCAATAAACAAATTGTAAAAGGTTCAAAGCCCCTGATTTGCAGTAAAGGTGGAAAGAGAAGTTTTCAAATAGACATTAGTTGGAAAATTAAAAACAATGTTATCAATTACAATGGGCTAATTGTAAAGTCCAGTAATATGGGTGGCTGTATGGAAAAAGATGAATTGCTATTCTTATTTTCTGATAATACCAGCTTCGCTTTAAAAGCCTGGAATGAGCCCAATTGCGATGGCATTTCATTATTTGATTTAGAAGGAACTGAAAATAAAAAGTACGCAAACAAAAAGCTGGTATCTATCAGATTACAAAATGGAAGAACATTTGAATCACTCTCCTATACACCAAGTGGAGATCAAATGAATTATTTCAGAAATGCGGCTACTGCTTTGCAAAACAAGGTATTCGAAAATATAAAATGCAAGTAAAAAAGGAACTTCTCTTTTCTACTTGCATTTAGATTAGTTGCTCAATTAATTTTTCTTCTTAGGAACTACAGAACGCTCAATTTCTCCAATAAAAGGTATTGCATCTTGAATTTCACTCCTTACAGATGTCTGTAGATACGCTTCTAATTGAACAAACTTAGCTGCGTTGACAGATCCAATTACTTTTTTGGTTTTGTCGTAATATTTAGAGATCAATTTCTCTACTTCAATATTATTTTTTAACGCCGCTTTTGTTAATTCATCTGCTTTTTCTTCACTAAGCGTTTCATAATTTTTAGCATAGTCATTGATTAATTCCATTTTTTTCATACCCAATGCTTTTCTTTCTACTTCATAAGCATCATACACAGCCCAAAAAGCAGCTGCCTGAGGTTCTGCTAATTTCATATAAGCACCAACAATATCCTTTTTATTTTTACCATAAACACTTTGAATGATTGCTACATCGTCTTTCATTCCAGACTGAGCAATTAATTGCGTTGAAGTAATCAACAAAATACCGAATACAATCTTCTTCATTTTATTTTATTTTAGGTAACGAATATAAAACTTTTTGGAGCTATACTAGTTTAATAAATCATGAATTATTCATTCCCTTTATGATGCTTAGCCCCATAATGAGCTGCCTTTGTAACTATTCCACCTTCAGCTGATAGCGTTATTTTAAAAATATAATCATAATCATCATCTGTTAGTTGTGCAACTGGGCGAGCGCCTCCTAATGCTTCAATGGTTTCCAATACAGTATTAGAATGCCCTACAACCAATATTTTTTTGCCTTTTTGAAAATCTAACAAACGTTGAGCAAATTCTTTGATCAAGCTAGGATCATAAGTATTTACTTTAGCAGAAAAATTTGCAGCTGTTTGCCTGGTGCGTTTTGTATTGGTTGAGAAAATCATATCGGGCTCCTGCTCTTTTAAATATGCAGCTAAATCCAATGCACGTTGTTTGCCTATTTCCGTTAATTCCGGATCTCTTTTTTGAGCCGCACTGGTATCTTTTTCTGCATGTCTAACAATCCAGATAGTTGTATTCTGGGCATTTGAAGCAGTTGAAATGCCTATCAATAAAATAAATGCTACTATAAATTGTTTAAAATAATACTTCATGGTGTTTAATTGATTTGGGTGTTTGATAAATGTAGCAATTAATGAGCCGAAATTTTTTTCTCAAGTAATTCTTTTACACTAGAAGTCCACTCCTCTTTTAATATGCGCAAAACAATTGAATCTCTTCGTGTACCATCGTCTTTCATTAAATTGCTTTTGAGCACCCCCTCCACTGTACAGCCAATCGACTTCATAGCTGCAATACTTCTTGCATTATTTACATCTGCTCTGAATTCAACTCTTTCTAAACCCATTCTATCGAATGCAAAACAAAGCATCAGGAATTTACAATGTGCATTCAAACCTGAACCCTGAAATTGTTGACCGTACCAGGTATAACCCAATTGTAGGGTTTGATGCTTTATTTGGATATCATAAAATCGAGTTGAACCAGCATATTGATTGGTTCGTTTATCAAAAACAATAAATGCGTACCCATTTTTTTGTATTCTTGATTCAATGGCCAATTCCACATATTGGTACATCTTAGTCTTTCCAGCTGCAGATATTAATGAATATTGCCACAATTGAGGTTCATTTAGGGCAAAATGCAGCAACAAATCCGCATCATTCTGCAATAAAGGTCGCAACATAACGCAATCATCTGCTAATACATAGTCTTTTGAGAAATCAAACTCCTCGATCATAATGGCAAAGATTCAGTTAATACAGGCTGAACTGTTGAAAAACAAGCCTTTATTCATTAAAAATAATTAATCTTGCATCAATAAAAGAAACAAATTTATGTGTGGAATTGTAGGTTATACTGGACCAAGAGAAGCGTATCCAATAGTATTGAAAGGTTTAAAAAGATTGGAATACCGAGGTTATGACAGTTCTGGGGTCGCACTTTGGAATAATAATACCATCAACGTATACAAAAAGAAAGGGAAAGTTGCAGAATTAGAGGAAAGTGTGTTAAGTGTAGACATGCATTCTCACATAGGTATTGGGCATACACGTTGGGCAACTCATGGAGAACCCAGTGATAGAAATGCACATCCGCATTTGTCTCAATCAGGCAAATTTGCAATGATCCATAATGGTATTATTGAAAATTATACCGCTATTAAAAAAGAATTGCTAGCCAAAGGCTATCAATTTAAAAGTGATACCGATACAGAAGTATTGTTGAATTTTATTGAAGACATCAAGCTAAAAAACGAATGCAGTTTAGAAGAAGCATTAAGAATTGCATTAAAGAGAGTGGTTGGCGCCTATTGTATTTTATTAATTTCAGATGATGACCCAGAAACCATTATTGCAGCAAGAAAAGGAAGTCCTTTAGTAATAGGCATTGGCAAAGGAGAACATTTTTTAGCCAGTGACGCATCTCCCATTATTGAGTACACCAAAGAAGTAGTGTATGTAAACGATTATGAAATTGCTATTGTTAGACCGGACGAATTGATCCTTAAAAATTTAGGGAACGAAAAGCAAACTCCTTTCATTACCAAGTTAGATATGGATCTAGCAGCTATTGAAAAAGGCGGCTATGATCATTTTATGTTGAAAGAAATTCATGAGCAACCAAGTACCATATTCGATTGCCTTCGCGGAAGATTATTACCCAAAACGGGTCAAATAATGATGGGGGGAATTGAAAATAATATGGAAGCTTTTATCAAAGCCAATCGTATTATGATTGTGGCTTGTGGAACGAGTTGGCATGCAGGTTTAGTAGCTGAATATTTGATTGAAGAATTATGTCGTATTCCTGTAGAGGTAGAATATGCATCTGAGTTCAGGTACCGTAATCCGGTGATTCATCCTGGTGATGTAATCATTGCAATTTCTCAAAGTGGAGAAACAGCAGACACATTGGTTGCTTTAGAAAGTGCTAAGGAAAAAGGAGCATTTATTTTTGGAGTAGTAAATGCAGTTGGTAGCAGTATCGCAAGACTCAGTCATGCTGGCGCATACACTCACTCAGGTCCTGAAATAGGTGTTGCAAGTACCAAAGCATTTACCGGACAGTTAGCGGTATTAATGATGATGGCTTTGAAAATTGGTTTTGCAAAAGGAACCATTACAGAAGAAAGATATTTACAGTTAATGCTCGATTTAGAAACAGTTCCAGAAAAAGTAGAAGCTATTTTGCAAGACACTTCTAATATTCAAAGAATTGCCATTAAATATAAAGATGCAACTGATTTTCTTTTCTTAGGAAGGGGATATAATTTCCCTGTTGCTTTAGAAGGAGCGCTTAAATTAAAAGAGATCTCTTATATACATGCTGAAGGATATCCTGCTGCCGAAATGAAGCACGGCCCTATTGCATTGGTAGATGAAAAATTACCAGTTGTTTTTGTTGCTACAAAAGATTCTTATTATGGTAAAATAGTTTCGAACGTGCAGGAAATTAAAGCCAGAAAAGGAAAAGTAATTGCAGTAGCCACTCTGGGAGATGATGTAATTCCTAGTATGGCTGACGATGTAATGCTGGTGCCCGATGCCGATGAAGTAATTGCACCTTTATTGAGCGTTGTTCCATTGCAATTATTGAGCTATTATGTGGGTCTAGCAAAGGGATTAGATGTAGATAAACCAAGGAACCTTGCAAAAAGTGTAACAGTAGAATAAATTAAACTGCAGAATTAACGATTGCTATGCCACAAAACAATATTGTCAAAACACCGCTGAATTCTTTAGGTTATAATTTCATTAAAGACCAGCACATCCCCAAAGGAAAAGACGAATATTATTTACGCAATATTCAAATTAAAAACGGCATCCATTATAGACAATTAATGGCCGAAGAAATTGAAATGTTGGTAAGAAATGGCAATACATCAGATGATTGGAATAATATTCTGGTATCGGATGCATTCGATCCGAAACTGGTTAAAAATTGCAAATTTTATGGCCTGGTAAGAATTGGAAAACTAGAGCCCTATTGCCTGAGCTTTAGCGATTTAAAAGCGCCTGTTGGATTGTATAATTCCAATATCATCAGTTGCGATTTTGGGGACAATGTTTCTATACACTATGTGCATTATTTGTCGCATTATATTATTGGAAGTGAAGCCATCATTGCTGATGTTAATGAATTGATCACCACCAACCATGCTAAATTTGGAACAGGAATAATCAAGCAAGACGAAGATGAATCTGTAAGAATCTGGATGGAAATTTGCAATGAGAATACGGGCAGAAAAGTAATGCCTTTTAATGGCATGCTTCCGGGTGATGCTTTTTTGTGGAGTAGATTTAGAGATGAAAAGATCTTACAAGAAAAGTTCAAGGCATTTACCGAAAAAAAATGTGACAATAAAAGAGGTTATTATGGGAAGGTAGGCGACAGAACAGTCATTAAAAACTGTGGCATCATTAAAGATGTATGGGTAGGCTCTGATGCTTATTTTAAAGGAGCGAATAAACTCAAGAATTTAACCGTTAATTCTGGGCCAGAAGGAAGAACTCAAATTGGAGAAGGTTGTGAAGTAGTAAATGGTATCATTGGATTTGGCTGTAGATTATTCTATGGAGTGAAAGCTGTTCGTTTTATTATGGCAGATCATTCACAATTAAAATATGGAGCCAGATTAATTAACTCTTACTTAGGTCAGAATGCAACAATCTCCTGTTGCGAGGTATTGAATTCATTGATATTTCCTGCACATGAGCAGCATCATAACAATTCGTTTTTATGTGCTGCATTGGTAATGGGCCAAAGCAATATTGCAGCAGGTGCAACCATTGGCTCTAATCATAATAGCAGAAGTGCAGATGGCGAAATCATAATGGGGAGAGGATTCTGGCCGGGCTTATGCGTGAGCTTGAAACACAACTCGATTTTTGCTTCATTCTCCATGGTGAATAAAGGAGATTATCCAGCGGAATTAAATATTAAAATACCATTCTCATTAATTAGCAATGATGTTCATAATGACCAACTAACTATCATGCCTGCATATTGGTTTTTATACAATATGTATGCATTAGCACGCAATGCCTGGAAGTATACAGATAGAGATAGAAGAACATTTAAAATACAGGAGTTAGAATATCATTATTTAGCACCCGACTCAATCAATGAAATATTCACTGCATTAGAATTAATGGAATTGTATACAGGTAGAGCGTATCTATTGAGTCAGAAAAGCAGTATTGATTCAGATAATGAAGCAATGGAAGTTGGAAGATTATTGTTAAAAAGCAAAAACAAAATAGTTTCTCAGCTCAATATTTTGGCAAATGATATTGAAAATAGTAAGCGTAATACAGTATTGGTAAAGGTTTTAGAAGCCTATACTATTTTTGAAGATATTGTATTGTATTATGGAATTGAACAACTCATTCAGCTGATACAATCGAATAAGATCAACAATATTATAGATTTAAATAAATCAATCCCTCGAAAGTTGATACTAAACGAATGGGTCAATTTAGGTGGGCAATTAATGCCTTCAACAGAACTTGCTGATTTAAAAAAGAAAATCACTACCGATAAAGTAAAAAGCTGGGATGAAGTACATGATCAATATGTTCTAAAGGGAAGTAAATATATTCATCAAAAAAGAGAACACGGATTAGCTGCTTTACAAGAAATCAGTGGCATAAAATTATCTAAAATGGATGCCCATCAATTGAATTATTTTTTAGACGCTGCCATCAATACCAAAGAATGGATTACCAAAAGTATTTATGACTCAAGGGCGAAAGACTATTCCAATCCATTTAGAAAAATGGTCTATGAAAATTTTGCGGAGATGAATGAAGTGGTTGGGAAATTAGAAGACAATAGCTTCATCAAAGAACAGAATGAATCATTGGGAAAATTCAAAAAGGAAATTCAACAAATAAAGAAGTCTTTTAAAATAAAAAACTGATGCCCGCTGAAAAATTCAGCATTTGCATCAGTTGATCATTCATAGGTAATCTCTTATAAACGAATACCAACACCCAGTTGAATTTGTTGATTGGTCCATTTTTCTTTGTTGTCTATATTGTTGATATTATTCAAACCAATATTATACCTGCCATAAATTCTCAAAGCATTTAAATTTAGTTGCCCTCCAAATACCATGGAGAAATCTCCACTCTTAAATGCATTCTGACCATTCACCAACCAGTTATTGTTCTGATTGATCAAAATACCGAACTGAGGACCAGCATTAAGCGTGAACATCTTACCTACATTGTATCTCAACAGTATAGGAATTAATATATAATCCAATTGAATTTGCTGGTCAGCACCTGGCGTTAATATATTTTGATAAATAGAATTAAATCCTGTAGTTCTAGTTGTTTTAGATTGACTCCAAAGCAATTCGGGTTGAATACCCCATTTTTTGGTAAAATCAATTTCAGCAAAACCTCCCAAATGATAGGATAGATCATATCCACTGCTAAAGCTCTGACCGGAAATTTGATTGAGGTTGGCACCGGCTTTTACACCTAGTCTAAAACCTGCTTGGGCCTGAGCAAAAACGCCAATCAATAAAAAGGATGCAAGGAAAACAATATACTTTTTCATATAGATGATTTGTATGTATAAGACAATCATCATGCCAAATATTTGTTCAGTTATTGATTACTAAGATTTTCGCAACTCTTAACTTTTAGCTTGTAAATCAGACCTCTTCTTACGTCTAGCAACATTTGCGTTCAAACTCAATATTAAAGCAATGTTGCCTTGTGTTGATTCAGATTTTTTTCTGTATTTGCCAATAATGACCAAAAGGGTCTTTAAACATTCCTTGTCTATAACCATAATCGTGATCTGTGGTAGGATTAATTTCTGTTGCACCTGCCTCAAGGGCTTTTTGCATTACTTCCTCTACATTAGGAACAAATAAGCCCACAACCGATGTTACTCCTTTCGCACTTATTGGCTCAAGAGCGCCACGCATTGTTTCGTGTACATGAAAAATTGCCCCATTGAATTCTAATTCAGCAACGTGAATACTTCCATCGTCGTTGCGAAAGCAGAAATTTTCAGTCGCTCCGAATTTTTTGTAAAAATCGATTTCAACTGTTCCATTGGGAATATGAAGTTCTGGAGCAAAGTGAGTTATGTATTCTGCCTTTTTCATATTATGGGATGGTCGTTTAACATTGCTGGTAATATCTTTCTTTTGTTAACTCTTCGTTCTCAATTCTATTAAAGTAATCTCCGGCAAAATCCCTACCCTACCAGGATATCCTAAAAATCCAAACCCGCGATTCACATAGAGTTTTTGATCTCCATCTTCATATAATCCTGCCCATTGTTTATACATCCATTGTACGGGGCTCCATTTAAAATAAGGGTTCTCCAGGCCAAATTGCATTCCATGTGTATGTCCAGACAACATGAGTTGAATATCTGGGTATTCGGTTTTAACCTGAGCATCCCAATGGCTGGGATCATGACTTAGCAAAATTTTAAAAGGAATATTTTCGGTGCCAGGATAAGCCTCTTTCATTTTACCATATTTAGGAAATCTGCCCTTAGCTCCCCAATTTTCAATTCCCAATACAGCAATCTGGTCACCTTCTTTTTCAATAATATGATGTTCGTTCATCAATAATTTCCAACCCATATCAGCATGTACTTGTTTGAGTTTATTTAGGTTCGCTGTTTTGGCAGCAGGATCAGGCCATGCAACATAATCTCCATAATCGTGATTCCCTAAAGTACTGAAAACCCCATGAGTTGAAGTTAATTTACTAAATACAGTTTTGTAATCATTCATTTCATCAGCTCTATCATTCACCAGATCTCCTGTAAACAAAATAAGATCAGCTTTCTCAGCCAAAATCATATTTACTCCACGTTCAACAGCTTTGGTATCTTGAAAACTTCCACTATGAATATCGCTGATATGTATAATTTTAAATCCTTCAAAAGCCTTGGGTAAATAAGCAAAAGGCAATGTTATTTTCTTTAACTGATAATTGTACTTATTGCCAAAGCCATACAAAAGTGTTCCAAAAAGTGTTCCTCCAACACCAATACCAGCCCAACTCAAAAAAGCCGATCTTGATATTAGTTGACCATCACCCAAAAACTGTCCTCCTGTATTCCTAAACAGTTTACTAATAGTCCAAATTACTCCACGCCTGATATCATCTGTAAGAAAGAAAAGAGATCCAATTAATTTTGCTAAAAACAAGCCTACCAAAATGGCAAATACATAGTTCCTGTAAACCTTTGAAGTTTGAAGCACTTGAATAAACGGAAATGACAGTAAAGCTGCCAAAGTAAGTATTGAAACAACCCAATATCCATAATGAATGAATACCCTCCAACGTTCCGAAAGAGGCTGAGTGACCACTTTTACGGCTTGAAAAACATAGCAATCCAACAAGAACATCACTAAGGCAATTATCCAAAAAGCACCAGAATTTCGCATAAAAATCAGTTAAAATGGGCCTAAAGATAACAAAAGCGCCTCCTAAATAGGTTAAAATTGCATCCTGTTCACCAATGTTGAAAACTTAGTCGCATTTGGTTAAAGGCTTTAAAGAATATTGTTTGATAGCTGTGCCTGATGCCGTATTTTTGGAAGCTTGCAAAAAAGGAAAAGCGAATAACTATGGCAAGAATTATTGGAGTAGCCAATCAAAAGGGAGGAGTAGGTAAAACAACTACGGCTATAAATGTAGCGGCTAGTTTAGCGGTATTGGAATACAGAACATTGTTGGTAGATGCCGACCCTCAGGCAAATAGTACTACAGGAGTCGGATTTGACTTACACAATATCACCAATAGTCTATATGATTGTATGGTGAATAATGTAACGGCCAATGAGGTTATTTTAAAAAGTGATGTTCCTAATCTGGACATCATTCCATCACATATTGATTTGGTAGGTGCAGAAATAGAAATGATCAATTATCCCAATCGCGAAAATGTAATGAAGGGCATTTTAGATGCGGTTAGAGATAAATATGATTTTATTATTATTGATTGCTCTCCTTCTCTTGGATTGATTACGGTGAACTCATTGGTTGCTTCAGATAGTGTTGTGGTTCCGGTACAGTGCGAATTTTTTGCATTAGAAGGATTGGGTAAATTATTGAATACCATCAAAATTGTACAGAACAGATTAAATCCTGCTTTGCAAATTGAAGGGATATTAATGACCATGTATGATGGCCGATTGAGATTGTGCAACCAGGTTGTGAGTGAAGTAAGAAGACATTTTGATGATATGGTTTTTTCTACCATCATCCATAGAAATACAAGACTAAGTGAAGCACCAAGTGTAGGCAAGCCTGTTATTTTGTACGATGCAGAAAGCAAAGGATCTGTGAATTATTTGAATCTTGCAAAAGAAATTTTGCAGAACAATGGGATGACAAAAATATCCAATCAAGATAGGATAATTGAATAAAGCGATAATAGAACTGAAAAATGACCACACCCAAACAAAATAAAGATTTGATCGGAAAAGGGCTACGCTCTTTATTACAAAATATAGATACAGATTTAAAGAATACCACTGGAAGTCTTAAATCGGAAGTGGTAGAACAAGCTACTACAAGCAGCAGGATTAATTTGGCAGATATTCAAGTGAATCCTAAGCAGCCAAGAAGAGATTTTGATGAACAATCTTTACAAGAACTGGCCACTTCCATAAGATTGCATGATATTATTCAGCCATTAACGGTGAGCAAATTAGCCAATGGTAAATACCAGCTAATTGCAGGAGAAAGAAGATTCAGAGCTTCTAAAATTGCCGGATTAAAAGATGTTCCAGCATATATACGTGTAGCAAATGATCAACAGTTATTGGAATTAGCGCTTTTAGAAAATATCCAGAGAGAAAACTTGAATGCAGTTGAAATGGCATTGAGTTTTAAAAGGATGATGGAAGAATTGGACTATACTCAAGAACAGGTTGCTGAGAGAATGGGAAAAGAAAGAAGTACGGTTACCAATTATATCCGATTACTCAAATTGCCTCCAGATATTTTATCTGCTGTTCGTAATAATTCTTTAACGATGGGTCATGCAAGGGCATTGGTCAATATAGACACCATCGATAAGCAATTGTTTGTATTCAAAGAAATTCAGCAAAAAGAATTGAGTGTAAGACAAACCGAAGAGTTGGTAAGGAAATTATACAAAGGCGGTTCAACCAGCACAAGTTCAGGAGCATCAAAATCTGACCTCCCTCCTGCATATAAAAAAATTGAAGATAATTTAGCATCGCATTTTGGCACGAAAGTTAAAATGACTCATAACAAAAAAGGGTACGGAAGTATTAACATAGAATACTATTCGCTCGATGAATTAAACAAATTATTGGATTTAATGAATGTAACGGTGAGCTAATGTTTAGTTTCAAAAAAAAAGTAGCTTTTTTTATTGTAGTTTTTGGGTGTTTTATTTCATTCTCCCAAGCCCAAGCTCAAACTAAAGATTCCAGCAAAATTGTTCAACCAATTTCAAAGGAAACCATTCCGCCAATCGACTCTACAAAAATTAAAAAAAGGATAAAGGATTCAATTACTCTTGCAGGACATAGCCCAAGAATTGCTACAAGGCGTTCAGCCATTTTACCTGGTTGGGGTCAGGCTTATAACCGTGAATACTGGAAAATTCCGATTGTATATGGAGTACTCGCCATTCCAACGGTTGCATTTATTTACAACAACAATTATTACAAGAAAACAAAATTTGCTTACGAAGCGCAATTCAAAGCACAGAACGGAGATAGTAGCGATCTCGCAGCAATAGATCCGGAATTGGTTAATTTAAGTATTGGCTCATTGCAAAATTATCGAAACCAATTTCGACGAGACAGAGACTATGCCATTTTGTTTTTCTTGCTAGCTTGGGGTTTACAGGTGGCCGACGCAACAGTATTTGCGCATTTAAAACAGTTTAATGTGAGTAATGATTTAAGTATGCAGATCAATCCAACATTTAATCCTTATACAAGAACACCTGCATTAACTGTATCATTGAATTTAAGAGAACAGACAAAGAAGCCTTTAGCATTAGCCAGATAATGCAGCAATAAAAATACTTGAATATGAAAATTGCATTGATAGGATACGGAAAAATGGGTAAAGCAATAGAAGCAATTGCAGTAGAAAAAGGTCATCAGATTGTTTTAAAAATTGATGTAGACAATGCTGCTGATTTAAACCCTCAAAATTTGGCGAATGCCGATGTGGCAATTGAATTCACAGGGCCGCATAGTGCTATTGGCAATATCCTAAAATGTTTTGAAGCAGGTATTCCTGTTGTTTGTGGCTCCACTGGCTGGTTGAGTGAATGGGATGCAATAAAAAATGAATGCCAGCATAAAAATGGCACATTGGTTTATGCAAGTAATTATAGTATAGGAGTGAATCTTTTTTTTGAAGTAAATAAATATTTGGCCAAATTAATGAATGGATACCCTGAGTATGATGTAACGCTTAAAGAAATTCATCATACACAGAAAAAAGATGCTCCGAGCGGAACAGCCATAAGCTTAGCAGAACAAGTGATGGAAAATTTGCAAAGAAAAAACGCCTGGACCTCCAATGATCAATCAACCCAAACGAACGAACTCTTTATTGCATCAGAAAGAATAGATCCAGCACCAGGCACACATCATGTAAAATACAGCTCTCCTATTGACGATATCGAAATTATTCATACAGCGCATAACCGAATTGGTTTTGCAGGAGGAGCAGTAAAAGCAGCAGAGTTTGCTGTAGGTAAAAAAGGTATTTTCGGAATGAAGGAAGTGCTGGGATTATAGTTTAAAGGAAAATCCAACTTTTACATTAAAAGCGCTTGAAGCAGCCACATTGATTGGTTGTTGCCAATGACTTTGGGTAAGTTGAACTTCTAAGCCAAATAATCTCACACCACCACCATATTCATACATCAAGTTATCTCCTTTGACTCCAGAGGTGGAATAACTCTGAATAGCAGTTCCAATATTTCCTAATACAAATAACCTACCTAATAATAAATATTGTCGAACACCTCCTTTAATAGTAGCAATATTCAATGAACCAGCCGGATTGCTTACAGAAGCTCCAAAACGCTGGTAACCTGCCGTGCCCATGATCATAGTAGAACCTAATCCTAATCCAGCTCCTGCTTCTATTCCAAGTCCTCCATTGTTGAAATCTGAAAATGACGAGCTAGTTGGAGTTGCATAATTGGCATTTAAGATCAATTGCAAATGAGGTAATTTAAATTGAGCAAAACTAGTTTGCGCAATCAGTAGAAATACAAACGCCAATATGAAGTTCTTTGAAGAAATGTGCATAAATTTAATTTTTGTAAAGAAACAAAAAAATCTCGAGAAGCCATGCTATCAAAAAAAACGCAATATGCATTAAAGGCCCTTACCTATATGGCAGAACAGATTAATGCGGGCCCTTTTTTGATCGCCGATATTGCTAAGAAGAAAAAAATTCCTATCAAATTTTTAGAATCCATTTTATTGGAGTTAAGAAAAGCAGGCATTTTAAATAGTAAAAAAGGAAAAGGTGGTGGATATTATTTTAATCAAGATCCTTCTACTATACAACTAGCAACTGTTATGCGATTGATTGAAGGACCAATTGCATTGCTCCCCTGTGTAAGTTTACATTTTTATCAAAAATGCGCAGATTGCAACGAAAAAAAATGTGGCCTGAATAAGATCATGAAAGAAGTTAGAGACAATACATTGTCCATTTTAGAAAACCGAACTGTTATAGACTTAGTTACTCCATAATAATATGAAAAAAATATTCTTGTTAGTACTGCTTTCTCCCTTTATTGTTAATGCGCAAAATTTAATTGGCGGGAGCAATATCGTAAAATGGAACTTATCATCAATGGCATTGAATAATTACCATTTTTCCTATGAGCGACATATTTATAAAAATCTGTCGATTAGCTTGAGCTATCGAAAAATGCCATATGGCAATGTGCCCTATCAAAAGGAATTTCAAGATTTGATCAATAGCAATGAAATCAATTTTAACAGATTCCAAATGGGGAATTCTGCAATAACCATTGAGCCGCGTATTTATTTAAGCTTTAAAAAAATGAAAGGTTTTTATTTGGCTCCCTATTTACGATTTGCCACATTCGATGTAAGTGCCCCTATTAAATATAGCAGCAATGGTACGGTTCCACCTGCATCAAAAGATGCTGATTTTACCGGAAAAATAAAATCAACCAGCGCTGGATTACTCATTGGTTATCAGTTTCAGTTACTCAAAAAACTGGTGCTTGATTTTCAAATCATCGGATTCCATTATGGCAAGAGCAATGGAGATTTAAATTTTGCCGCACCATTGAGTCCATTCGAACAACAAAGTTTAAGCAACAATTTAAAAAGCATTAATACAGACCCCTTTACTTTCACCAGTACAGTAACAGCAAATGGTGCTCAAATATCTACTGATGGTCCTTGGGCAGGCATCAGGGGTTTGAATCTGGGATTAGGATTCCGTTTTTAGCGAAAGATTGTCCAGCATATCTTTTGTCATTTTAGCTAAATCAAATTCTGGTTTCCATCCCCAATCTTGATTAGCAACACTGTCATCAATACTTTGAGGCCAGCTATCAGCAATTGCCTGTCTGGAATCTGGTTTATAATTGATGGTGAAATCCGGAATATGTTGTTGGATACTATTGGTAATTTCTTTAGGTGAAAAACTCATGCCAGCAACATTATAAGAAGTTCTAACAGAAATACTCTTAGCTGGAGCGTTCATTAATTCTAATGTTGCACGAATTGCATCGGGCATATACATCATAGGTAAATAGGTATCTTCTTTTAAAAAGCAATTGTATTTTTTATTGTCCAAAGCTTCAGAATAAATTTCAACTGCATAATCTGTAGTACCACCACCTGGGGCTGATTTATAACTTATTAATCCTGGGTAACGAAGACTTCTTACATCCACTCCAAAACGTTGGTGATAATAATTGCACCAGAATTCTCCCGCATATTTACTGATGCCGTAAACTGTACTAGGTTCAATAACTGTTTTTTGTGGGCAGTTTATTTTAGGGGAAGTTGGTCCAAAAACAGCAATACTACTTGGCCAATAAACTTTATGCAAATTCTCTTCACGGGCAATATCTAACACATTTAATAAGCCTTGCATATTCAAATGCCAGGCAAGGTTGGGATTTTTTTCTCCTGTTGCAGAAAGAATAGCCGCTAACAAATAGATCTGGGTAATATTCTGGCGAATCACTTGCACATGCAACATTTCTTTGTTCATTACATCCAAACTCACATAAGGACCTGTGCCATGTAATAATGGGTTCTCTTCTCTTAAATCTGATGCTACTACATTATTATTACCATATTGCTTTCTCAAAGCCATGGTTAATTCAACACCAATTTGGCCAGAAGCGCCAATTACCAGAATCTTGTCTTTTCTATTGGGCATATTCAATCGTTTATAGGAGCAAATATAAGTTGATAGGCTTTATAAAGTATATAGCTGAATCAATTAACAGATGGTTAGGCAATAATGCTACTAATTTATCTCGGTTTACGCTATTTTTGTTACTCATATTAAACACGCAAAATGCTTCCAGCTTATTTACAGGAATTATTCAATAAACAAGATTACAACCCCCATTCCTTTTTTTTAATTGCCGGGCCATGTGTAGTAGAAAGTGAAGAATTGGTGATGGAGATTGCCGACAAAGTGTATGGCACATGTAAACAATTGGGAATTCCTTATGTATTTAAAGCGAGTTATAGAAAGGCCAACCGAACCAGTGCCAACTCATTTACTGGCATTGGCGATGACAATGGTTTATCCCTGATCAAAAAAGTTGGTCAAACTTATCAGTTACCTACCACTTCCGACATTCATGCACATGAAGAAGCAGCAATGGCAGCTCCTTTTATTGATATTTTACAGATCCCTGCTTTTTTGTGCAGACAAACCGATTTATTATTGGCCGCTGCTGATACGCAAAAAATAGTGAATGTAAAGAAGGGTCAGTTTTTGAGTGGAGCGTCAATGAAATTTGCAGTTGATAAAATCAAACAAGCAGGCAATGACAAAGTAATGCTTACCGAAAGAGGCAACACATTTGGTTATCAGGACCTGGTAGTGGATTACAGAAATATTCCTATCATGCAAGAACAACAAGTTCCTGTAATTATGGATTGCACCCATTCATTGCAACAACCCAATCAAACTAGTGGTGTTACTGGTGGAAATCCGGGCATGATCAGCACAATTGCAAAAGCTGCTATTGCTACAGGAGCCAATGGATTATTTATAGAAACGCATCCTAACCCTGCAGTGGCAAAAAGCGATGGAGCCAATATGTTGCCATTGCATTTATTACCAGCATTGTTAGAAAAATTGGTTCATTTAAGAGAAGCTGTTGTAAAACACTCCCTCTAATTCATGCATAAAACAAGACACTTAAGCCTACTTACTGCAATTGCATTGGTGATTGCCAATATGATTGGGTCTGGCATTTACACCAGTTTGGGCTTTCAATTAATGGATTTCCAAAGCACAACCAGTATTTTATTTCTTTGGTTGATTGGGGGAATCATTGCATTATCTGGGGCATTGGTTTATGCAGAACTGGCTGTTGTTTTTCCGGACAATGGTGGTGAAATGAATTTCCTGGGAAAGCTCTATGGACCTCTGGCGGGATTTTTAGCAGGATGGATTTCTACCCTTGCAGGATTTGCAGCGCCAGTAGCTATTGTCTGTATTGCAATTGGCAATTATGCTGCAATTATTTTTCCGAATACTCCGCCGATCATTATATCAATTACCGTATTAGTGGCTTTAACTATTCTTCATTCATCTAAGCATACGATCAGTGCAAGATTTCAACAGTTGGCTACATTGCTGAATTTATCGATCATAGTTTTTATTATTGGTGCAGCATTTTTTTTATCTGAATATCCATTGCCCAATATTTCAGTTGATCAAACAGCCATTCAAGAAATTACCCAATCAGGAAAATTTCCAGTGAACTTATATTGGGTACTCTATGCATATACAGGGTGGAATGCAGCGGCCTATATTGCCGGGGAAATAAAAAAACCTGAAAGAAATTTACCCATTGCATTATTGGTAGGAACTATTTTAGTAACCCTCTTGTATTTGTTACTTAACTATGCTTTTTTATTATCGGCACCAGCTGCAGAATTGAAAGGAAAAATGAATGTTGGATTTATTGCAGCCAATCATTTATTCGGGAAACATGGAGCCATCCTCATGAGTATATTTATCAGCATTACTTTAATGAGTACTGCCAGTGCAATGACATTGGCTGGCCCAAGGGTTACTGCAGAAATAGGCAAATCCATTTCCTACTTCAGTTTTTTACAAAAGAAAAACAGGCAGGGCATCCCCTATTTGGCCGTCTACACTCAGAGTGCGATTACCTTATTGTTAATTTGGTTGAATCAGTTTCAATTTATTATTGATCTGGTGGGGTTTTTATTAAGTATTTGTACATCACTTGCAGTAGCAGGCATTTTTATTATTCGAAAAAACAAAACAAAACATTTCAGCAATTATAAAACGCCGCTATATCCATTACCACCATTGATTTTTTTATCCATCAATGCATGGATCATTTATTATGGAATTTCTCTTAAACCAGTAGTTTCGGCATACGGTTTGTTAGTAATACTGGCAGGACTAATTATTTGGAAATTAAACAAACCCAATCATATGAAATCAGTTATTGTAATCGTTTTTGCTTTTTTTGGCTTACAGTTGAGTGCACAAAATACTGCTGATATTGCCAATGGATTAAAAGAGGCATTAACAAAGGGCGCAGTGAATAGTACCAATTTGCTTTCCAAACCCGATGGATTTTTTGCCAATGCAGCAGTTAAAATTTTATTGCCGCCAGAAGCTAAAAAAATAGAAAGTACATTGCGTAATTTAGGAATGGGCAAACAGGTAGACGATGCGATTTTAAGTATGAATAGAGCAGCAGAAGATGCTTGTAAAAACGCCACTCCTATTTTTACCAACGCCATTAAGCAAATGACTGTAACGGATGCAATGGGTATATTAAAAGGAAGCGACACTTCTGCAACAGCTTATTTACAACAAAAAACAAGTGCAGAATTAACCACTTCATTTAGACCCGTAATTGAAAAATCTTTGGAAAGCACTGATGCTACCAAGCAATGGAATAGTTTGGTATCTACCTATAATAAATTCAGTTTAAAGAAAATCAATCCAGATTTAGCAGGATATGTTACTGAAAAATCTTTGTCAGGCATTTTCACACAGATAGCAGTTGAAGAACAGAATATCAGAAAAAATCCGGTAGCCAGAACAAGTGATTTATTGAAGAAAGTTTTCGGTAATTGATCCCAACGAGTCGCATAAATGCTAGCTTGCCATTAAACCGTCGAGGTTATTGGTTTTCTTAACAATGCTTCTGATCTGCATGTCTAGTTCATTGGCGCTTTCGATCAAGTGATCAAAGATCTCCTTGTTGTTCACAGAATTACTGCTATTGAGAACTTCTATCACTCCCAGAATATTGGCCAATGGTCTTCTAACTTCATGGGATTGGATAAAGGCAATATCACGCAATACTTTGTTCTGAGTTTTCAATTTCTCCTGAACAGCAATATCATCAGTGATATTTCTATTGGTACCGATCAATCGAAGTATTTTTCCGGATGGAGATTTTTTAACAATGGCATGCGATTCGATATGTCTCACTCTTCCATTAGGAGTAGTGATTCTATAAACAGCAGAATCAATTTCACGTTTACCATCTATCAATTGACCAATTATTTTTTGCATCATGTCTAAATCATCTGGATGCACTGTACGTTTCCAGATTTTATAGGGCGGAAAGTCTGGATCATTTTCATATCCATACATTTCAAACATCTTATCGTCCCAAATTATATGATTGGTAGCAATATCAATTTCCCAGATGGCAATTTGTGCTGAATCGGTTGCCAAAGTAAGCCTTTGCAATAATTCTTCCTGATCCAATTGAGCTTGTTGTCTGCGGGTGATATCATTTTCTATCGACATAAAGCCAATATGCACATTGTTCTCATCAAACAAAGGCTGGCAATCTACTTCCAACCAAAGAGGGTTTCCTGATTTGGGATAACTTAAAAATTCTTCTTTAAAAGCCAATTTATTATCGAGCGAATACTGTAAACGTATTTTTGTTTTTTGATCTACTTTAGGTCCTTCTAAGGAATAACCAATTTTCTTTCCTCGGATTTCTTCTAATGTATACCCACTGATTCTGGTAAAACCATCATTCACCCAAATGATCTGTTGATTGGTATCTGCAATTAAAACTGAATTGGTTGTATTGTGCGCCACCAGTGCTAATCGTTTAACTTCATCTTCACTTCTTTCCAAAGCAGCTTCTACTTTTTTACGAGAAGTAACATCAAAAATACTTCCGTCAATAAAAGTCTTATTTTGTTCAGCATCATAAACGGCACCGCCTCTTTCAAAAACCCAACGAATTTCTTTGTCTTTATGAAGAATACGATATTCTACTTCATATTTATGCTTATTGGCAATTGCTAATTCAATGGCATTATCTACCATCAACAAATCATCATGAAATATAAGGTGATTGTATCCGGATCTTCGATTGATAGAAAGTTCTGAACTGGTGTAACCTGTAAGCGCTTCAATCCCATCGCTAAAAAATTCAATGGTATAATTTTCATCCGCAATAAAACGGTACAATACACCCGGAATATGGTCAACAAATTTTTGCAACTGTTGATTGAGTATTGTTCTTACATTATCAGTAAGGTCCGATGTTTTGTTGATGACCGATTGAGTATTGGTTACATCATGTCCGATGGATACTATTCCTGCTAAGCTACCATCTTCATTTTTTAAGACAGAAATTTCCCAGGTAGTCCAAAAATAATCTTCGCCTTCTGAAGCCTTTCTAACCGTAACGGTTATATGCTTATCGGGATGTTTTATGCATTCTTTAGCTGCGTCATTGCACAACTTTACATCATCTGCATATACTGTTTGGGCAAAATTGAGTTGAGAAAAATCTGTACTAAGATGAGAAAATTTGTATTGGAAGAGGGGGTTAACGTACTTGAACCTTCCTCCGAGGTCTGTTACAACTACAGAGAAAATCAATGAATTCAATAACTGTTCTGGGAACAGTTTATCTGCTTTCAACTGATTCATAAGGTGGGTAAAATTATCTTGATAAGCAATCGGTTTTAAATCAATTGTTTATTTCCGGATTAAATTAAAATGTAAAGTATAACCCTCTTATAAAATAATCAAATAAAGATACCAACCAAGCCTTAAAAAGGCCGAATAAGGGGTTAAATACAAGTAAGTTGGTATATAAAAAAGGCCCTTAAAAAGGGCCTTAAAATTGTATGAAAATCAATTTCTCCATTAAATATCAATGGCTTCGCCGTAAGCAGCAGCGGTTGCTTCTTTAAGGCCTTCGCTCATTGTTGGATGCGGATGCACTGCATTCAAAATTTCGTGAGCGGTTGTTTCTAATTTACGAGCAACCACCGCTTCAGCGATCATTTCGGTAACATTGGTACCAATCATATGACAACCTAAGAATTCGCCATACTTAGCATCGTAAATAACTTTTACAAAACCTTCTGTTGCACCAGCAGCACTTGCTTTACCACTTGCCATGAAAGGAAACTTACCTACTTTAATTTCATAACCAGCATCTTTCGCTTGTTTTTCGGTATAACCAACACTGGCAATTTCCGGAATACAATAAGTACAACCTGGTATATTGTTGTAATCCATTGCTTCAGGCAAATGATGGAATTTCTTTTCGTTGTAACCAATATGTTCTGCAGCGTTGATTCCTTCTTTTGCAGCAACGTGTGCCAATGCCTGACCAGGAGAGCAATCACCGATCGCATAAATACCTGCTACAGAAGTTTGACCATATTTATCTACTACTATTTTACCTTTCTCTGTTTTAATACCATTTTCTTCCAAGCCAATGTTTTCGATATTCGCTACCACGCCAACAGCACTCAAAACAATATCCGCTTCTAACACAACAGTAGAACCATCTTGTTTTTTAACCAGGGCTTTTACACCAGCGCCAGTAGTATCAACTGATTCAACTGAAGCATTGGTCATAATATCGATGCCCATTTTCTTGTATTGCTTCTCTAATTCTTTAGAAATGTCTTCGTCTTCAACTGGAACAATTCTTGGTAAAAATTCTACGATGGTTACTTTGGTACCCATGCTATTGTACACATAAGCAAACTCAACACCTATCGCACCACTTCCTACAATGATCATGCTCTTGGGTTGATTAGGCAAAACCATTGCTTCTCTGTAACCAATTACTTTAACACCATCTTGTTTTAGGTTAGGTAATTCACGGCTTCTTCCGCCAGTTGCAATGACAATATTTTTAGCTTCCACAACTTGTTTAGATCCATCAGCAGCGGTCACTTCAATCTGGCCTTTGGCTTTTACTTTACCATAGCCCATGATCACATCGATCTTATTTTTCTTCATCAAAAACTGAACACCCTTACTCATTTTATCGGCAACACCTCTGCTTCTTTTTACAACAGCACCAAAATCGTGTTGAACGCCAGTTGCGTTGATACCATAATTGGTACTATGCTTCATGTATTCATATACTTGCGCACTTTTGATCAAAGCTTTGGTTGGAATACAACCCCAGTTTAAACAAACACCACCTAAACTTTCTTTTTCAATAATCGCTACTTTAAAGCCTAATTGAGACGCACGGATAGCAGCAGGATATCCACCAGGACCACTTCCGAGAACAATTACATCATATGCCATAATTACCAATATTAATTGATTGTATAAAGAATTTGAGGCTGCAAAAATACTCGCTATTGACCAAACGGAAAAATGAGAATGAAGGCATTACTCAAAGAAAACCCGAATTGTCTGGTAAAACCACTTGTTTCCGGCAGAAGCGCCAGATTTCTGCATTTGCTCGCTATAGCCTTGAAGGCCAAAAAGGCCGGCCATATTACCGTTACGGAGGGCAATTTCGAGGTAACCAGCAGAGTTAAACCAGGCCATTTTTTCGTGTTCAGGAACACTTGCGTAGTTATTGGACAATTTTTCAATTGTTTCATCTCTTTTGAACATGATTTTGAATTTGCGGCCCTTGCCATGTTCTTCAAAATCTTTACGGGTGATATTGATCACCACGTTTTCAAAATTATCAATGAATAAGATCTGCCCTTCAATCCAATCTGGTCCAGCAGTGGGTCTTAAAGGATATTTCTCAACAATTTCATTGGCAAATGCCCCAACCGATAATAATTTTTTATACTCTTCTAATTTAAAAATTGCAGCAGCAATATCAGAAGTGATGGTGAGTAAATCGGCATTGGCAGAAACAGGAATTTTTACAATCTCTTTGGGCTTCTCTCCTGCTATCATAGTGATGAGGCCATTGTCGGGACAGATAATGTATTGATTATTGTAAAAAGCAATTAAAAAATGATCATGCACCGCTTCAAATACATTCACCAATATAAGGTGATACGTACCATCAGGATAAAATTTAATGGCATTATTACAAGTATAAGCAGCAAGCGGAAAATTGGTTTGAGATAAATAGTGAGTGATATCAACCGTGTTGAGGGTAGGCATGGAATGCAAGAACTGCCCTTTTATGGCACCAACGATATAATCTCGCTGGCCAATATCGGTTGACAACGTTAGGATGGGCATGCTAAAAGCTAAACGCCAAATGATCCAGAGTTATTTCACCAACTCATCGTTTTTGAAGAAAAATTTTCTAACCATTTTATCGGTTAAAGAAGGAAAAAACCTGTTCATAAAAACTGTTCTCTTTCCAGTAAAAGTGAGTACGAGGGTTCTCTTTCTTTTTTGGATGGCTTTGAGAATGTGCAGGGCGCATTCTTCTGAACTCATCATGGCGCCTTCATCCATCGGAGATTCGCCTTGCGCATTGCCATCTTTGTTTAAAGCAGCATTGCGAATATTTGATGTGGTGAAACCGGGACAAACCCACATTACATTAGTGCCAGAATCGAGCAATTCAGTTCTGAGGGATTCCAACCAACCATTTACTGCATATTTAGAAGCAGAGTAACCGCTTCTTCCAGGAAGGCCTCTATAACCAGCAATGGACGATACCCCCACAACAGTTCCTTTATTTTTGATGATATAGGGTAAAGCCAGTTTGGTACAATATACCGTGCCCCAGAAATTAATGTCCATGACTTTGCGGATGGTATCTAAAGCAACATCTGTAACGAGGGAACGCATAGAAATCCCGGCGTTATTGATCAGAATGTCGATCGTGCCAAATTGCTTGATCACTACCTCCATGAATTGAATACAGTCATGTTCTTTACTTACATCAGCGGCATGAATCACCAAAGGTTTACCAGAATGGTCGGCCTGAAGCTTGTATAATTTATCGTAATTACGCCCACAGGTAGCCACTTTTGCGCCCTCCTGGAGGAATAATTCTACCAAAGCTTTACCAATTCCGTCGGATCCACCGGTGATTACCACCACTTTATTGTTGAAAGCAGACATATTTAAAGAGTTTAAAATCAAACAAATGTAAGCAGAAGATTATCTACATAAGTGGATAAATTACATAAAAAAGATAGATAAAAATTTGGCTACCGTTTAAATTGCCCTATTTTTGCAACCCGAAATCAGATATACGTATCGAAATTTCAGATTCTGTAGCTCAGTTGGTAGAGCAATACACTTTTAATGTATGGGTCCTGGGTTCGAGTCCCAGCGGGATCACAAAGCTCTGACGAAGGTCGGGGCTTTTTTTATGCTCTAAGGCGAACAAGCTTCAAAAGCTAAATGTAATGCAGGAGTGCAGGCGACACAAGCTTGCTTGATGTTGCCGGAACGAACTGCAGTACAACGAGCGTAGCGAGTGCTTTTGAAGCGAGTAATTCCGCGATCATTATTAAAATAAAAAGCCACCACCATTTAACAGAGATTTGCGCTAGCTCAATTCGGAGGGAAGTCGGCGAAGCGAAGCGAGCCGACAATCCCAGCAACTTTTTTTTATTACCCTATCTTCAAACTCGTCATACTCAAACTCCCTGCCACCAATTTATCGTTAAATAAAGCGAGGGGTTCATTTTTCTGTTGAAGTCCTAAAGCATATATCAATGGCAAATAATGTTCTGGAGTTGGTATTGCTAATTGAAAAGCTTTAGACTGTATTTCGTAATTGATCAATGGCTGATAATTTCCATCCAATAAATATTTGTTGAAGTTTTCTCTTGCTTCAATTGCCCAATCATATCCATAATTGTCTTTATCAAAATTGGGAAAATCGGCCAAACGTAAATTATGGATGATATTACCACTTCCAATAATCAATACTCCTTTGTTTCTAAGTGAACTTAATTGTTGTGCTAATTCAAAATGATATTGAGGAGGTTTTGTATAATCAATACTTAACTGAATAACCGGAATAGTAGCATCAGGATACAAATGTTTGATCACACTCCATGCACCATGATCTAGCCCCCATTTTTCATCTAATTCAACTATAGAGGGTAATAAAAGTTCTTTGGTTTCTTTTGCCAATGCAGGGCTTCCTTTAGCAGGATATTGAACCTGTGATAATGCTTGTGGGAATCCACTAAAATCATGAATGGTTCTCGGCATTTCCATTGCCGTTACTTTAGTACCATTTGTAAACCAATGTGCAGATATACAAATAATGGCATTAGGTGTAGGCAAAGTTTTTGCAATATTTCTAAACCCAACCACAAATTCGTTTTCTTCAATTGCATTCATTGGGCTACCATGACCTAAAAACAATACAGGCATTCTTTCTGTATTGGAAAGCATTGATGAAAGTTGATGGAGATCTTGTAAATCGGTCATGCTGTAATTTACAGCTTATTCATCATTCAACAATTGTACAAGAAAGCTGCATTCATTAAATGAGCACTATTTTGCTTTGATATTCGTCTGAACTTCTTTAATTGCCTTAAGTCTAAATTTCACCATACTTGCAATTAATGCTTTTGGCAGCGGTTGATCAAGCGGAAATTGTACAGAACCTTTCCCTTGTTTATATATAGATAATTCTTTTTTGAAATGCACATGTGTATTAGGCACTGCATAAAATCCAATATGATTAGCATAGCCTCCAAAATATACTAATGGCTTTTTATTTACTTTATATGCAGGCATACCATATGAAATACTTTCAATGGCTTCTGGTGCATTATCTTGAATAATCTTACGAATTGTTGCCAATTTAACTTGCACCTCTTTTGAGTATTTAGAAAGATATTCATCCACCGTTTTTATCGAAAGATCCATTCTCATAAAATGTTATTTTATCACTTTTCTATTATACAAATCATACTTATCTCCATTGCGCAAAAAATAGAACAATTTATTTTTATCAGGCAAGTTTTTCAGATCGCTCCCTTCGCTGGACCAAAAGTTGGTATCATAGATTAATACATAGGTATTGCCCAACACTTCAAATTGGTTTCCTCTCACAATAATGGCCATATTTTCATCAAGGCCAATACCCAATAATTCAGGTCGGTTTTTCAAAATTTCAAATAAGTCGAATTGACGATTGCGCGCCAATACATGTTGATCGATGGCAATATTTTTTACAAAACCAAAACCCACTTGATGATCTCCCATCATGATCTGATTGTTCTTAGAATCTCCACGAGTAAGAAAACTTCCTTGAATAGAAGCACCGGCAGAAGTGCCGCCAATTAATCCATCACGCTCTAAGAGTTTCCAAAGTAATTTCTCAGTAAGTGTGTTGGCATAAGCATCTACCAGTCTCCATTGACGGCCACCACCAAACCATACAGCTTTGGCATTGTGCAAGGGTTGAACAAATGAATCGGTATTGGCTATATTTTTATCATAGGTATGCAATACGGTTACATTCGTCGCTCCTAATTTTCTAAATGTACCAGCTCCACCAGAATTCTGGTCATGCTTTTCATTTCCATCAGCAGTAGGAATTACTACAATGGGTGCATTCATTCCACCAGCCAATTTGATGAATGCCAAAAAAATAGAATCACTTTTTCCTCCCCCTCCTACTATCATTAAGGTTCCTTTTTCAGGCCCAGTAGTTTTAAACGAATTCGTAGCAGTTTGAGCATTCGCTTGAGCAAAACATAATATTGCTAAGAAAGAAAGCAATAGCGATTTTATATTCATCTTTTAAGGATTGATGGGTGCATTATAGGGAACATAGCCATTCCATTTCCAAGGTATAAAAGATTTCCCAATGATGGATTCAATCAGGGGTTGAAATATTTTTTCCCCGTTTTCGCTATTAACTAAAATAATGATAGAGATGCCTTTATCAATAAAATTGATATTGTAATTTCTCCAGGAATCACCGTTGCCTTCTTTAAAAAAAGCTTTGCCATATTTACAATCAAAAACACCCCAGCCCAAACCATATGATAAATGAATATTGTCATTTTCATTGGTTGTATCAGTGGTTATTGGTGGGAATTGTGATTTGGAGTGAATAGTAATCTGAGGAGTGATCATTTCATTGAACAATGCTTTGTTCAAGCCTTTTTGTTGCATGATATTCTCCACAAACTTACTATAGTCGGCAATGGTCGTAACCTTTGATCCTCCAGCAACTGCAGTAGCTCTTTTCTTCTTTATGTCAATGGCTCCATTGTTATAATGCCCCACAGCTACATTGTTATCACCAAAGGAATTGTGCCAGATATAACCAGTCCTATTCATGTTGAAAGGCTTGAAAACATATTGAATGGCTAAGTCTTCTAAAGATTGATGCGTAATTTCCTCAATAATTAATTGAAGGAGTTTTAATCCTTCACCTGAATAAGCATATTTTGTTCCAGGGGTTAGATAAATTTTCATAATACCCAGGCTATCTTCTACTCCAGTTGTAGGATGAAACCATCTAAGGTTGGGCAATCCGGTGGTATGGCTTAAACACATTCTTGCAGTAATTAATTTCCAACGATCATCTGATTTTAAGTCGGAAAAATATTCATATTCTGCAATGGGCTTAGACAAATATTGATACAATGGTTTGTCCAGATCCAATTTTTTATCTTGAACCAGTTTCATTGAAAGATATCCAAACACAGCTTTGCTTAAGGAAGCACCATACATGATAGAAGCCGTATCCAGCAATTCATTTTTGGGTTTATTTCTGAACCCATATGATTGAATGAAAACGGTTTTCTTCTTGTTAATTACTGCTAAACCGAGTCCTTGAATTTTTGCCTCTTTCATCAAATATTGAACAGTACTGTCAATTTGATGAGCGTTAATTGAAGTTCCGTCGAGTCTTACAACTTGCTTGTTTTGAGCATGCACCAGCGTGTAGTTAACTAACAAAATGAACAAAAAATTAAATGACTTTTTCATTTTTGTATTTTAAAAAATTGAATGGCCAATGGGTAAAAAGCTTGCTTGTTTTTAATGATACGAATGCCGGAATAAATGGGAAAAATGATGGTGTTTAAAGCAATCACAATTGGCAAGAGAAATACTAAAAAAGCAAGATTCTCTAAAGTAAAATATAACCCCAGTACTACAAATAGATAAAGCACCCAGCTAATTTGAAAATTAAGAACTCCTTTAGCTTGATCATTCCATACTTCGCTTTTTTGCTTTGAATAAAGCCATAAAAATAATGGAGCAAGTATATTACCTAGTGGTATAAAACAACCCGCCAAAGAAGCAAAATGAAGTAGGCTTAATTGACGAGGGGAAACTTCGGCTGTATCGATTGGTGGAATCGGAGCAGTTAAATCTTCAATTTGAATACCAAGTGCATCGGCAAGGCATCCGAGTGTATAAGGCTGAGGGTTTACTTCATTCTTTTCAATACGTTGTAAAGTACGAATACTAATACCCGCTTTTTCAGCCAATTTATCTTGGCTAAGCCCCTGGAGCTTTCTTTGTGTAATTAATTTGTCTGATGAAAAGTTGATGCTCATGCTTTGGCAAATCTACCATTTAACCATAGCTTTTTTACCTGCATTTTAACGACATCTTTACGACATTTAAGAACATATCAGCTATCTTTTGCAAATTGATCAGCCATTTTGCTTTTTAAATCTATATTCTTTCCCCCACTCTGCCATACCTAGAATTATAGGAGAAAGCGTCAATCCAAATTCGGTGAGTGTGTATTCTACTCTTGGTGGGATTTCAGCGTAAATTTTCCTGCTAATTATCCCATCATCTTCCAGTTCACGAAGTTGTGAAGTGAGCATTGATTGAGTAATCCCTCTTACACTTCGTTTCAATTCTCCAAACCTTGCAGGTGAGGTTTGATAGATTGCATTAATTAAAATTGCTTTCCATTTTCCACCCAAAACTTGCATCGTGGCAGTTACTGGGCAAGATTTTTCATCAAAAACAAGATTTTTTTTTGTTTTAACTTCTTGATTATCAATATTGGTATTGTTTTTCATACTTACACATTTTATTTGCCCTACTTGTTTTATATAATCTTACTCTGAATATTTGCAGTACAAAAATAAACTTTTTTGATAAACATTTTAAATTAAAATAAACATGGTAACTACTTTAAACTGGTTTGAAATCCCAGCTACAGATTTCGCAAGAGCAAAAGCATTTTATGCAAAAGTGTTAGATGGTCAAATTCAGGACGACCCTAATAGGCAATATGGCTACTTACCTTCTGATCCACAAAAAGGCGGTTTTGGGGGAGCAATTGCTATCGGTGAAAACTTTGTTCCTTCATTGACTGGTATAACTGTTTATTTAGATGGAGGAAAAGACCTTTCAGTACCTTTAGGTAGAGTGGAAAGTGCTGGTGGAAAAGTTATTCTGCCGAAAACTTCTATTGGTAACAATGGCTTTATTGCACTTTTTATCGACACAGAAGGAAATAAGGTAGGGTTCCATTCAATAGGCTAATACAGTGTTCTCCTGTATGTTTAAATTAGGTGGTAGAACTGTTATCATTGACATTTCTATCACCTTGGCACCAAACTACGACTGGGCCCATATTCAAGTAAATCTTCGATAGTACTTTTCAATTCTTTGTCTGCATTGATCAATAAATCTTTCAGCAACGGCTTTAGTTCTTTTTCATAAGATTCTTTTGTAAAACCATCACATTTCTCTCTCCCACTATAAATAAAATTAACTGCTCGGGCGATATATGCATTATCCTTAGACTGTAAAGCAGTTTTTAAAGCATTGAATTTAGACCAGGTAGCTTTATTTTTTTCCCACCATGCAGCTACTTTATCGGCCAATATTTTCCTGTCTTTTTTTAATGATTCCTCCGTTGCAATTTTATTCCAGGTCACTTTGATTGAACCGTTTCCAATGTCTTGTTTATTATAGGAAGATGAATAACCAAAATCGATCAAAGTCAACGCCTCTATAACATAGCCAGCTCTGATAGACAACCAATCAAAATTGTAAGGAATAATGCCCACTTTAAAATATCCGCTATAATCACCTGTGGCCAAGACGGTGTAAGGATCCCCTGGATCTGAATTGAGTCTGGTTTTATCATTTAAAAGTGAGATCAATTTTGGTAAAGCCTTTTGCTGATAATTTACCAACCCATCTCTAGCATCTTTTATATCGTTATTAAAACGCAAGCCCTTTAATTGCTTAATTAATTGGTCAATCTCTTTCGCTTCTTTTGGTGGTACTATTGGTTGCTTTTGACTATAGATATTTATAGAAATAAAACTCAAAAAGATAAAAAGCAGGTGCTTACATTTCATAATTGGAAGAATAATTTAAATAATTAAAATCCAATATATGCAAATTCATACACATTAAATCTTAACCAACAACTATTTCGCTTTGTCTTGAATCTTACGTGTAATCTTTACCACCAATGCTCTAGGAGTAAACCTTACAGAATTAGCCATCAACCAATTCATGATTCCATGAATGGCCACTGTTTTTCCTTTTAGCATGGCATCATAACCATATACTGCTACTTCTTTTGATGTTGGTAATTTTTTACCCTTAACTAAATTGCTTTCTTCCATTGCTGCAGCTGCCTGAAAACCACTTTCCGTTGCACCAGGGCATAGCGTAGTAATGGTGATTCCTTTATCTCTCACTTCATTGTCTACGGCTTCAGAAAAACTCAATACATAAGCTTTTGTTGCATAGTAAACCGCCATGGTTGGTCCGGATTGAAAAGCAGCCGTAGAAGCCACATTCATGATCTTACCTGATCTACGTTTTACCATATCTTGTATATACAGTTTTGTAAACTGAGTAAGTGTAGTGATATTTAAACTGATCATTTGCAATTCTTTGTTCCAGTCTGTTTCAACAAACATTCCAAAATCACCGAAGCCTGCATTATTAATTAAATAATCAACTTGAATATGTTGATCGGTGGTTTCTTGATATACTTCTTGAGCTGCATCAGCCAATGAAAGGTCTTTGGCAATTACATATACTTTTACTTTGTATTGATTTTCTACCACTGATTTCAGCTTTTCGAGTTTGGCTTTATTTCTTGCTACTAAAACCAAATCTCCCCCTTTCGAAGCATGCTGAATAGCTAATTCTAAACCAATTCCATTAGATGCTCCGGTAATTAATGCTGTTGCCATTTTATTTGTTTTTTTTATTATTTCCAGCAAAAATAGGCCGAATATGTAGAACATACAACATTAGAGTATAGTCTATACTTGCAATTTATTTTTAAACAGTTATATTTGTGTTATGTTAATACACGAATTATCCAAGAGAACAGGCATCACCGTTCATACCATTCGATTCTACGAAAAATCAGGATTGATCAAGGGTAAGAGAGACGAAAAGGTAAAGTCCAATAACTATTTTCATTATGATGAAGAAACAGTTGAAAAACTGGAATTGGTGAGAGATGCAAAATCGATTGGCTTTACCCTTTCAGAAATCAGTCAATTGATGGATGCCTGGTATAATAACAAAATGAGTGTTGCGCAAAAATTAAAAGTACTCGACGAGAAGCTTTTATCGATTGAAGAAAGAATCAAGCAACTGAAAGAAATGAAAAAAATGATCAGTCAGTTTAAGAAGGATGTGATCACTGATAATTGCTAAAAACAGCTAATTGTTTTTAATGCTTGCCAAGTTCTTTTTTATTTTCATCATCAGCTTATCAGGAGTTACTCTTGGAAGATTGCTCAAAAACCAATTCATAAAGCCAACAATTTTTTTATTTTTCCCATTCAAGAACAATTCAACCCCAGCTTTTGCTACAATATCCACCGGCATTGGTTTATTGGCACTCATTCCATTCGTTTTTCGCATTGCATCCGTATGAAATGGTGTTTCCACTGTTCCCGGACAAAGCGCTGTTACTTTTACCCCCGTTCCTTGTAACTCGGCTGAAAGAGTCTCTGTAAATGCCAATACAAAACTTTTTGTGGCAGAATAAACCGAATAGTAAGGAAATGGCAGAAACGAAAGCAAAGACGCCACATTCATGATTCTCCCCTGTCCTGCTTTTACCATATTGGCGCCAAATAATTTCGTTAATCCAACCAATGTAGTAATATTAACAGCAATCATTGCTTCATCCTTTTTCAATGGCATTTCTATGAAGTTTCCATAGTCGCCAAAGCCTGCATTGTTTATTAAACCTGAAACAACATATTTTTTGGCTTTTACCAAATCATACAAATCGGTTGCTGAATTAGGTTCTGATAAATCAAAAAGCAAATACTCTACTTCAACACCATATTGGTTTTGCAAATATTTTTGAAGTTCAAGCAACTTATTTTCGCTTCTGGCAACTAAAATCAAATTGAATTTTTTAGATGCCAACATGTTGGCCATTTCGTAGCCTATGCCAGAGCTGGCTCCTGTTATTAAAATATATTCTCTCATTGCAGAAATTGTTTGATTGATTATGCAAACTTATACTAGCAATGCAGACCTAAACGATAACAAATGTTTATAGTTTTTCTATTGCAGCTTTTTTAAGTCGGCTTAAATGAATCGGTGTGATTCCCAAATAGGAAGCGATCATATGCTGGGGAACACGATTGTGAATGTTTGGAAAAACGGCTGATATATTGTCGTAGCGTTGTTTTGGTGTTCTGATATATAAATTATTGATACGGTTGTCTTGATAAATAAAATAATATTCTGCAATCAATCGCCCCATTTTTTGTCCTTCAGTTAAGTTTTTATACCCCCATTCAATACAGTTTCGAGGCAATACAACTACTTCTGTTTCTTCCAATGCTTGTAAAGTATAAATAGCTGGTTGACTTTGAATAAAGTTGGAATAATCAGCAATAAATTGATTTTCTAATGCGAAGTGAATGGTATGATCTATTCCTTCATTGTCAGTAATTAAAACCCTGATAAGCCCTTTATTGATAAAAAATATTTCATTGGGAATAGTATTGGGTCGACTTAAAATTTCCTGTCTCTTGTACGTTTTGACAATGGCTCCACTTAGGAAGCTATTGAGTTCATCTTCAGAAACATTGATCATCTGTTTCATGACTTGTTTGATCTGTTCCATTAAAGTTGTAACTGTTAGTATTTTTCGAATTTACTAACAAAAATATTAATATGCTCTCTTATACTGAAAAGGAACGGGCAATTCTAAACCTAGCTCTTTGGCAGCTTGTGTTGCAAAATATGGGTTACGTAAAAATTCCCTTGCTAACAATACCAAGTCTGCCTGCTTTTTAACAATAATATCATTAGCCTGTTGAGGAGTAGTAATAGCACCTACTGTAGCAGTAAAAATCCCAGTTTCATTTTTTATTTTTTCAGCAAAAGGAACTTGGTAAGCCGGATATACTTTTGATTTGTCAAGAAAAATAAACCCACCTGCGGAAGCAGTAATTACATCCACGCCTGCTTTCTTTAGCAGTATTGTTAAATTAACGCTGTCTTCTATAGTCCAAGCATTTGGATCTTCAATATAATCAACTGCTGAAATTCGAACCATCAGTGGTTTATTATCTGGTATATGTTGCTTTACCAAAGCAACCGTTTCTATTAAAAATCTTACCCTATTTTCAAAACTTCCACCATATTCGTCAGTGCGTTGATTGATGATTGATGAATAAAACTGGTGAAACAAATAACCATGTGCAGCATGGATTTCAATGGCATCAAAACCTGCATCTACTGCTCTTTTTGCAGCTGAAACAAATTGCTGTTGTATAACTTTAATTTCTTCAATATTAAGTGCAACGGGCACACTCATACCGGGAAATGGCGCAATGGCTGATGAACTTTTTGTCTGCCAGCCACCTTCTTCAGTAGATAAATATTTTAACCCTTCATTGGGATGTGAGCGGCTGCCCTTACTTCCAAAATGACCTAATTGAACGGCAATTTTTGATCCTTGTTGTTGAACAAATTTTATAATAGGTTTCCATGCATCTTGTTGATCATCATCGTATAATCCAGTATCATAAAGTGTACTTCTCCCTTCGGGTGAGACGGCCGTACTTTCTGTTATAATTAAAGCAGCACCACCAACTGCTCGACTACCAAGATGAACCAAATGCCAGTCAGTTACTCTTCCATCTATTGAACTATACTGTTGCATGGGAGAAACAACAATGCGGTTCTTCATTGTCATTTCTTTAATTGTAATTGCTGAAAATAAATTTGGGTTTTCCATATAATTAATTTTTAGTTTGATTCCATTTTATAAACCCGCGTGTATTGGTAATAAGAAAAATGCTATTGCCAATAACAATAGCATAACTATGCAGAAGTAGTATCCCTAAAATTATCCAGGCAATATTGGCTATCATAAATGAAACAAAGCCCCACTTTACTTTATTGCCTAACAACAACATAGCTATTACACTCATGATCATGGCCATCCAATCAAGCCCAAAGTATTTAAATAGTTCTGACACTTTTATATCAATTTTATTCTTAGGAAAGATTGAAAGAGGAAGGAAGAAATTAAACTCCCCTCCTCTTTAAAAGATCAATTAAGCGATTTCGTCTGCAATTGGAAAATCAATTTCAAAACCTGTGAGATTGTGGATGTAATTGCTGATAATTTTATCACCAATTACAATTACCACATCAATCAAATTGGCTTCAGTGTAACCTGCTGCAAAAAAAGCTTCTTTTGAATCAATGGTTGCTTTACCTCTGCTTTCTGTTACTGAAGCAGCAAATTTCACCAACGCATCTAATTTGCTGTCGAATGAAGCAGAACCTTTACGCAATTCAATTACTTGTTCGTCAGTAAAGCCATTCATTTTACCTAATACGGTGTGTGCACTTTGGCAATAGCGGCAGCCATTGATTTGGCTTACTACTAGATTAATAACTTCTCTTTCTTTAGCCTTTAAAGTGCTTTTGCGATTTTGTAAAGCAAGGTAATCACCCAATGCTGTTTCGCTTTTAGCAAAATAGGCATACAAATTTGGAACAAACCCTAGGCCTTTTTTAAGGTTATCAAAAATGCCTTGGTTGTTTGCACTTACTTCTTCTCTGGTTGGAACTGTAAAAGTTCTGTTTGATGTTGTGTTCATTTTACTTTGTATTTTTTGGTTTTAACATGTCGTTATTGACAATACAAAGATGTCCCCAACAGGAAGCCTTATCCAACCAACTGGATTAGGAAATATGGAGAAACTATATGAAGAAGAAAAGTGAAACTAGATTAACTTTTTTTGGAAACCCTTATGTTACGGAGCTTTGAGAGATATTGGGTAGTCATACCCAGAAAGGAAGCAATTACGTATTGAGGGAATCGATTGGCGATTTGAGGGTATTTATCTTCAAATTCAGAAAAGCGTTCTTCTGCTGTTTTGGTGAGGTTGCTAATAACCCTTCGCTGCATGCCTGCAAATGAACGCTCAGCAGTAATCCTGAAAAAAGTTTCATACTTATGATTCAAGCTTTTGAGTTTATGCTCACTGGCATAATCAAGCTGTAGTATGATACTGTCTTCCATTGCCATCACAAACATAGTAGCCGGATGCTGAAAAATATAACTATTATAATCAGAAATCCACCAGTCTTCTACAGCAAGCTGAATAATATGGTCTTGTCCATCATCTGCCACTACATATCCCATAAAAGCTCCCTGTAAAACATAGTTGCGGTATTTGGCAACAAATTCTGGTTGAATGATGAACTGTCGTTTTTTTACTTTGGTAAGCTTAAAGAAAGAAACAAATTGCAATACCTCTTCTTCAGAAAGTAAAACTTTCTTTTGTATATGGTCAATCAATGGTTGATAATCTGTCATACTAATACTGGTTGTAATTGTATCTCTTCTTTGATTGCTTGTTATTACATGCAAGATAGGAACAACCTGCTCCTCAAAATACGGATTTTTCTTTTGGCAGATACCAAAAATTTATATGATTATCTTTTGAAGAAACGATTGCGTACTGCCCATCTCTTGAAATTGTTGCAGCAGTATATTCTGTTTCATATTTCTCACCTAATGTTTCGATAAATTAACCCATAATTGATCTAAACTGGCCCAAACAATATGGTAGTTTGGCTTTGGAGAAACTTCGAAAAAGACAAAAGCATGCTGTTGATCTTCGCTATATTTTAGATGAATTCTTAAATTTATAGCGATTGGTTCTTTAGTCATGTAATCATTCATATTCACCTTTCCTTGAAAAGTTTTTGAATCTCCTTTAACAGCAGTTCTTTCTTCTATGGAAGCGGTTACTTGAATTAACTTGGTTGTGTCTATTTTACTTTTATCTGTATTGATATTAAAAAGCCCTGTGTAATAGGCTATTAAGTTGTTCTTCAGAATTTTGGAATCAAATTTTGGTGTTCCTTCTAAATACCACAAAAAAGCATAGCTCCAATATTCATCTGTTTCTTTCTTAGCCCAGCCAGGAGTAAATCTAATATCTTCAACACCCTTATAAGCTATTGTCGGAGCAAACCCAACGGGAATTAGGAAGCGCTCAACATCCCAACCTTTAGGAGTATCAAGCGCATATGGTGCTTCCCATTTTTTTCCATCAAAATTTGGCTTACTGTCTTGCCCTGAAGCATTTAAAAAAAGAAAGCAGGTTATTAGAATAATGATATTTTTCATATGGTCAACTTATGCTATTGTTTATATCCTGAAAGGTCGGATATTAATTGGGCATTTGCATTCCAAATCTGAATTTTTCCTGTGATACTGGAAGTGACGATTTTATCAGATTTCCTATTCCAATCCAGCCCCCATAACAAGTCTTTGGATTTTCCAGTATATAATAATGTCCCATTTGCATTCCAAATTCGAAGAGCATCACTAGCAGAAGCCAACAGCGTTCCTGATTTATTCCATCGAATGTTTCTGTATTCTGCTTTGCTTCCATACAGTGTTTTAGTCAGTGTTCCATCAGGTTTCCAAAACTGAATAATGGATTTTACACCTTCTTTTTCGTGCCCATAATCGCCCGATGCAAAAAAATCTCCTGACGGATGCCAACAAACAGTTAAAACGCCAGTATTTTCCTTTCGATGTTTAATCACCTTTAATGTGACGCCCAAAGTATCCATAATTCTTATATCGTCTCCACTAACAGCAATGATATTTTTACTTGGATGCCAGCTAATAGAAAAATAGCTATTATTGTCTTCTTTTTTTATTGTCCTAAGTAAATTCCCTGTTGAATCCCAAATTTTAACCAGCCCGTTATTATCTGCAGTTGCTAGAAGCTGACCATTGAAATTCCAATCAATTCCTCTTGCTCCATTAGTTATACCGTTTAGTTTAATGAATTTTTCTGTCTCAGTATTTAAAATGCTTACTTCATCGTCATTGGTTGCTATGGCTAAAATATTATTTGTGGGATGCCAACTTACCTGCCTTATCATACTTTTAAGTTGATAGGCTTTAAGTAGTTTTAAATTTTTAGTGTCGTAAATTTTTAATAAACTGTCATCGCCACCCACAGCAATTCTTTTATCATCGGCACTCCAGTCTGCTGTCCAAAAAAGTGTTTCCGCTCTTCCATTTATTGGTTTATTACTCGAAACCACACTCTGTCCAAAAGAAGATTGTAGTAGTAATAAAGAAACTAATAAGTAAATTGTAACTCGTCTTCCCATAAGAACTTTAATTGTTAGAGGATCTTTCATTTATGATTCACAACTTTTAAAATACGCAATTTCATTTATCTATTTTCTCGCAACAATTTTCAAAACAAATTCAATTTCATTTGAAACAGTATAATCTGCAATATTTTAAGAAAACAAAGTCTCTAATATTTGAGTAGTGGAATATTTTATGGCGAAGACGTTGAATTACTCATTAGAAGGCCTTAGACCATAAATTAATAAATATCCAATGATCCAAAACTCTCCAATGGTTGCTGGAATGACCAATAATTCTAATACAGCATGTTTAATTCCAAAATAATTAAAAAAGGCACTCAAGATATATCCCATTCCGCCAATGATTAAAATTCTTCCTAACCAAATAGGCATTCTTTTAGATGATATAATAATATATCCCATTGGAATTAACCAAAGTCCAAAGAACAAACTTCCAACTCCCCAGGCATTGGTCATGATTTGACTTAATAGCTGGATCATTTCAGTTTTTCCTTGCAGGGATGTTGTTACAGAGTTAGCAATATCAATTGCGGAAGACATGGCAATAGCACTGACTAGAATGATGGCAGCATTCATGGTTCCCCAAATAGCCAACGTGAATGCACCCCACTCATTGATTGGCTTGAATAATTTGTAAAACCAAACTGCAGATAATGCTTGGGAGATGATGATAACAAACTCAAGTATCAATCTAATTCTTGCGGTTGTTTCTTGATTGATTAAATTATTGAGGGTTTGTTGTGGGTTATTGGGTATGAATATTTGTGGTTGGTAGATCAAAAATCCAAGCATCCCAGAAATAGCTAGGATCAAATACCAGATTCCTGTTAAGCGAGCTGTGTTTAAGTTCATGTAGTGAATTTGCTTTGAAATTATTGATTCACGCTGATATTTGTGGGCTTGAGTTTATAAAGGGTAATTGGAGAATGTGAGTGGTTTATTTCTTTGCTACAACTTTAATAATAAATTCAACCTCATTTGAAACAGTGTAATCTGCAATCTTTTCATAAAACGTTGCAGATCTATAAGTGATCCCCCAAAGCGTTCTATCGATAGTAAGCTTTGCATCAGCAGTGAAAATTCCATTTTGAAAACTTACGGTTGCAGGAAACTTAACTTCTCGTGTTGAAGATTTAATAGTGAGATAGCCGGTAATGTTAATGGTATTAGCATTTACAGAATCTACTTTGGCAATTTCTATAGAAGCAAAAGGAAATCTTTTGACATCAAAATAATCGGCAGATTTTAAGTGAAAAATGGGTGTGTTCTTATCTTTCTTGTCGGCATATTCCATTGAGTTCATGTCTATTTGAACATTACCGCCTACCAATTTATTGTTCTCTATCCATAATTCACTTTTAGAAATAGATATAAATCCTACATGTTTTTCATCAGGGCTTAGTTTCATAGTGCCTTTCCAGGTGATTAGGCTTTGCTTATTATCGATTGTATAAATCTGATCTTCATTAGGCTGAAAGTTATTGAGTGATGTTCCATCCAAGCGAAACACACCACTTAGTGATCCCAACCAAATGCTTCCATCGCTTGCTTCTAAAATCCTACAAAGCATTCCTCTACCCCCTTCATATTTCGATTTTATTTCGGTTACAATGGGCACTGAATCATACAAGGATTGTTGATCGTAACGGGCAAGCGCCCAATCATTTCCTATATTCGGTTTACTCGGTTTAACTTCTCCGGCAGTCCAGATATTGCCGTTTTTATCTTCAATGATTGATGATGCACTTCTTTCAGCTATTTTGGTAAAGCTGCTGCCGTCATAGCGCCAAAGTCCTGTATCAAGAAATAATGTACTGCCTTTTTTTTCTTTAATGATCGACCCTCCCAACCAGATATTGCCTCTTCTGTCTTCAGTGATCGCCCAAACATTGTAAAAAGGTTTGCCTTCTTTGTTTTTGAAAACGGTGAATGTTTTTCCATCATAATAACAAGCGTCGCTGCGTGTACCCATCCAGATTCTGCCGGTTTTATCTTCCATGAATGTATTCACACCACCACTGGGAAGTCCGTCTTTGGAGGTGAAAATGTTGAAAGATTTTCCATCGAAACGGACAGCAGCTTCACCTGAACTCATCCATATATTACCTGATTTATCTTCATAAAGATGGAGGGTCATATTACTGGGAAGCCCCTGCCTGGTGGTATAATGCAAAAAGGATTTACCATTGAAACAATAGACACCTGAATCCTTAGTACCGAACCAAAGATTTCCTTTACGGTCTTCCAGTACATCCCAGAAACTGGGCGATTTGATTGCAGTGGTTATATTAGTAAACAATTTCCCATCGTATCTCCATACGCCAGTGTAAGATGCGATCAGGATATCTCCATTTTTCGCCTGCTTTACACTCCGAACCATTCTAGTAGGCCCATAAGAACTGACTAAGTTGTTGCTTGAAGGCTCAATTATTTCCGGAGTTATAGAAGCTGTGTTTTGTTTACAGGAACAGTACAAAACAGATATTAACAAGAGTGTAAAAAGGCATTTGAATTTCATGGTTGATTTTTTTATCACTTCAATATTGACATTGCTAAAGTAGTTTAGTACCTTTCATCAAATGGTATTTGTATTGTAAATAAAAGTGTAACCTTTGTAAAAAATTGGTAAATAGTATGTCTCCAAGTCAAAATAGCTTCTTCCGTAATCGAAAATACCTATTCGGATCCATACTACTCCTATCAATTTCCCTGATTTTGGTAGCATTCAACTTCACCGAAACCGACGATTTTAATTTAGCCAGAAGAGAAATATTAATCAGAAAGATCGGGCATGAACTCTTATTACAATCTGGCGACAGTGTATCGAGAGTGCTCCCTTTAAACAAAATATCCCAAAACGAATACCAGATCAGGTTTGAGCAAGAGATGAGCATTTTGCCAGACTCCCTTGTAAATATCTCCCAGCGTTTATTAGCCAAAGACAAAGCAATTGCAGATTATGTGGTGAATGTGTTGAATTGCGATAATACGCAGGTAGCTTATGGATATGCCATAGCAAATAACAAGAAAGATGATATTGTAACCTGTAAAGGAAGAAAGCTACCTAGTGCATGTTACATTATCAATATTAAATTTAAGCAGTCCGTAATGATTACCGCAAAAAATGGAATGTTGCTGGGCGGTTTATCTGTTTTTGCATTTGTTGGATTGATGTTTTTGGGATCCGTTAAGCAGAGAAAGACTTTACCAGTATTAACCGACACTAAGGAAGCTGATGTATTCCAAATAGGTTCGGTTTTGTTTGATGCGAAAAACCGTAAGTTAACACTTAACGAAATCACCACCGATCTGACAGGAACTGAAACCAGGGTCTTGCGCATATTTGCATTGACACCCAACGAAGCTATTGAGCGAAGCCGATTACAAAAAGAGATCTGGGAAGACGAAGGCGTAATTGTAGGCAGAAGTTTAGATATGTTCATTTCTAAACTAAGGAAGAAATTAGAATTAGACCCGAATATCAAAATTGTGGTGATTCGCGGGAAAGGATATAAGTTGGAAATAAGTGCTTAAGAAAATTTCTTTAATAACCTTCAACAATCGTATCTAACGCTTCTGTTCTCAGCAAATCCATTTGTAACTCCTTCTGCGATAGCCTAAATTCACATGTATTGCATTCAAATTTTGCTACTGCAAATCTTAAAGGGTAGCTAACTATCTTAATAATCTTCCAATTGCTACCGACTCTTTTCATTTTTTTGATAAATAATGAAGTTGTCAAGCAAGTTGCTGAAATATTTAATCAGTATAAGGGTGTTATTATATTTAGTATTTTAATTGTTATCTTAATTCATATTGCTGACTGGAAATTAATTTTAAAATTAAATTTGTCAAAATAAATAATCGATCAACTTGCAAGACCACAAACTCAGAATGCACTATAGTTCTTGTCAGTCTCCAGCATAGCAGCCACTTCCAGTGCTTAGCATTATGGTGGAATTTGAAAATCGTCCGCCTAGAAATGTTGTTGATTAAAAACTTTGTTGATGTTATTTGGTACTTCTCCACTTGTGTAAAACCCTATGCTGTATGCCTTTTTTGAGATTAGTTATCTTTTTTTATTTCATTTGGATTCATTTGCCTGAATGTTTCATCGCATTGCTGCAGATAATCTTTTATAGGAGTTAACCCAATAGCTTTTCGTCTTTTATCTAAATTCATAATATCTATGCAAGGCCTTAGAGTCGTTCCATTTCCACTCATTTGCACCTGTGTACCATAAATTTGTTTCTTGCCAGTATTTAAGTTAACTCTGTCAACCAAGTATCCGTAAGTTGAGCCGGAAGCATTTTTTTTATCAACCTGTTTTTTCATTAGCTTCAATGCTTTTTTTTGAAAATCAACATTAAAATCACTATGTTGTACAAGTAAAAAATAATTTCCTGACCCTTCTTTGCCGATTAGATCATAACCGGGGAATCCATATTTGTCAAGAATTTGTTTTACAATTGGGAAATTTGTGCGAATAACTCGTTGATATGTTGCCACTGCGCTGTCTACAGGCTTAATAAGTGCACAAGCTTGATCTGCTTTGTATAAACTGTCAATTGTGTGCGCTAATTCTTTATTGGTTATTTCACTTTGAGCATACAAAATAGCTGTTGTTAAGTTAAGAACTACAAATGTCAAGAATATTTTATTAAAACTTTTCATATTAGTATATTGTTTGTATAAAATGGAATACAATAATTAAAAAAAATAAGCATATTCACATCGCAAAGCAAAAATTCAAAAGTTCTATGATTTTATATACATAGAAATTCAGTAATTATCACTGGCTACAATGCATTCTCGATTAATTTTTCAATTTTTAATTGATCAAACCTACCAGCGTATATTATTTTACCCTCTTTATCAATGAGAATAACTGTTGGGTAAGCATTGATCCCATAATTCTCCGCAAGATCTTTACCATTCATCAGCACTTTATAAGTAAGTGCATGTTTATTGTAAAACCACGCAATGTCCTTTTGTGAATCCCAAGTATTAATACCTAAAACTTCAACATTTTTATTCTTGAATTTTTTATTGATTGCATTTAAATGAGGTACACTTTCAATACATGGACTGCAATTCTTAAACCAAAAATCAAGCAATACCACTTTCCCTTTTAGTTTGTAAAGGGAAATATTTTCATTTTTGTTATAGAAAGGAAGTGACCAGTCGAGCGAAATAGAACCAACAGATATTAATTTTGGAATTTCTTTTTGTTTAGTCTGTTTATACTCATTTAAATAAGTTGTGAAATACCATGAGTTTTCAACTGGTTGTTTAGAGAAAACATTAATATTATTAAAACTTGTTTTTATAAAATCGTTATTCAGATCATTCTTCTGCAATACCTCTATTGGTAAATTATTTTTTTTGTCAATAATTAATTTATAAATAAAATTTGATTTGGTCTGCATTAGATCAAAACCTTCACCAAGGTTTTGAATTCGTCTTTTGCCAATATTAATAGTTACCAAAGTATAATGTTGGTTATTAACTATGGTGTCAGTAGCGGTTTTGATAGATTGTTTATCTTCCGTTAATAAAGGCAAAATACTTCTTAATGTTACCATTGAATTATACAAATAAGAAAGGCTATTGAAATCCTTTTTTTGTGGACTACTATTAATTTGGATTGTTTTATCGGTGTTATTCAATTCAAATTTTTCTGTACCGTTGAAGTAATCATTGGTGGATGCGCTATTAATTTGATATTTAAACCCAAGTATTGAAATTGCTGGATCAAAATTGAAATAACATGACCATTCGGAAACATTGCGATAGTTTTCTGATGAATAATTAAGTTCTCTTTTTAAGTCATAACTAAATGTGGTTAATTCATTCAATTTTTTGCTCATATTTTTTAAAACAGGTATAGCTTCTTGTTGAATTTGAACCGAGTTTTGTGAAATAGCAGGTAGTATAATGTTGAGAAAAACGGTTAAAATTAAATATCGCATAAATATTTTTTTATGATTCATTGTACAGTTCATTTAGGTTAATTTACTTTAAAAAGAGATGAGAATAATTAAAAAGTTGGAATTACGTTACCTTTTTTTAAAAAAAAAACTTTCCCAATTTTTATAATGGCAACAGATATTATTTTACAAGACTACTATTCAATACAATTTCTCGTATTTTAGATTCATAATAATAGTGAAGGTTACTATCTGAATCATAATGATTTTGAAAAACAATCAGTTCTATATCTTTTGAGGGAATGTAAATTTTAATGGACATAAACCCAATTCCCTTGCCACTATGTCCAACGTATTTTACAGGAGTTTTATCACTTACTCTAATTCCATAACCATAACCAATCTTTTCACTGCCAAAAGAATCATGTTGACCAGTAATGTCGTAGTTGATCATTAATTGATAGGTTGCTGGTTGTAGAATCTCCCCTTTATGCAATTTTCTGTCCCAGGTACTCAAATCGGTAGCATTCGAAATCATACCACCAGCTGGAATAAAATTTGACCATGATTGGCTATTGAAGTTTAGTTCATTGAACCTAAACAAGCTAATTGAATCTTTAGAAACTAAATACCCATTAATAAGCCCCAAATTCAGTTTATCCAATTCGTAACAATAGCTATTGTACATTTTCAATTCTTTAAAAAGGCTATTGGCTACTTCTATGAATGTTTTACTTGTAACTTTTTCAAGTATTGGTCTTAATAAGCCATAGCCAGGGTTGCTATAGAAATAATCTGATCCGGGTTTAAACAAGAGTGGCTTGGCAATATCAGCAATTCCAGATGTATTATTAAGCAACTGATGAACCGTTACTGTATCTGCCCAAGTTTGCTTGAAATCTGGCAAGTATTTTCTAATTGGGGCATGAAGATCTATCCTTCCTTTTTCTACTTCCCTTAAAATGATAACTGCAGTGATTTGCTTGCTATTAGATTGAATTCTGAAATTATCTTTTATAGAAAAAGCAGTTTTAGTTTCTAGATTTGAATAACCATTCGTTTTCAAATACTTGGTTTGCCCATTTTGTGTAATCCAAATAAGGCCATTAAAGCTTCTAGGATACTTTGCTTGAATTAGACTATCTATTTTGGCAATGTATTCATCCTTTTGTTGACCATAATTAACATCAGTAATAAACAATGTAAACAATAAATAGAAACTTACTCTCTTTTTCATGAATTCTTATTAACCTCAAATTAAACTGATATAAAAATTAAACTTGTATAATTGATGTTAATTAACCTTAATTAAAGTTTAAATAATGTGCTGATTATTGAATACTTAGGTGTTTGGTGGCTGTTATTTCTTCTTCCAACTTAATACCACCTCAGTAATTAGCAAAGGTATTGCCCAAGATAGCCAAATTGATGTTGGGCCTCTTTCTTCGAATGTAGGCATTAGTTGATGTGCTATTTGTGAATCATTGATCCACCGAAAAGTAACAAAAGCAAAAGTCACCACATAACTTCTAATCATCCATTCTTTGTGTTGAAGAATGCGTCCTCGCATCACTGTAATATATGCCATAGATGCTGTAGTGATCCATGCAAAAGCCAAGCCTTGCAATCCTAAAGCCCAGGAAAAGTTCACTCGGATTGCACTTGACCAAGCCAAATAAGTTGAGCTTATTGTGCCCAATAAAATTGCGATTAAATATATTCTTCCTAACCACCTATGAGTGGTCATATATTTATTTCTAAACGATTTCCAAAACTGGAATGGCCCAATTGCCAAAGCAATAAGTCCACCTGAAATGTGCCCTATGAGTGGCCATTTAAAGTCCCAATAATTTCCAAAGGTTTCTTTGTTTAAACCGAAATAAGGCAATGCGTCATTTATTACAAATTTTCCTGCGAACAGAACAAGAAATACAGTAAGACCTAATCTCCAATAAGATTTTGGCTTAAGTAGAGCTGATAGGTTTACATTTTCCATTTTTGCTAAGCTTTTGTCCAAACAATTGTTTTAGAGATCATTCCTTTTTTAACCAGAATATTGATCTTATCACCTTTTAAAGTAAGTGTTGCATCTACTTTTTCACCATCTTTTGGCTTAATCATTGTTCCAACCCATTTTCCATTAGTGAAATGCAAATTATCCATTACAGTGGTTTTGGTTTGGCCTGCTTTTCCAATGAAAACATCTCCGCTTTTTGAAATTTCAATTAGTTCACCTTTGTCGGTCTTCCACTTCCCTGCAAAATTATCAGAAGCAGTTTGAGCATAACCCATTAATGTAAAAGCAGTCAGTACCAATGTAAAAAATAATTTGTTCATTGTTTTGATTTAAAGATTATTAATTATTGAATAGCTTAAAATAAAGTTATTCATTTTGGTTTAAAATTTCTTGATATCACTATTTAATTTTTCTCAATCTAAAACTACCCCCTTTGCTATTAAAATAGGCCGTTCCATTTGCTTCGGTTACTCGGATGGTTTGTTCACCCAAATTAGAAGTAGCAATCCATTCACCCGCTTTGAGGTCAGTAACCAAAACTTTGTAGTTTTTACTTTTCTCGCCAATAGAAAATGCGATCTCATTGTCGGTTTTATCTAAATTGAGTTGCTGAGCCACTATCCTATCCCCAATACTTATTGCGATATAATTACCCTTAGTAGCCAATGATTTGGTTACAGGCAAAACTTGTTTACTTGGCTTTGCATCGGATACCTGAATTACATTTAAAAAGTTATTGGAGATTGCTGCCGCTTTAGGCGACAGTTCTATTCGCCATTGTCCGGCATCTTCCTGTGTAACAGTTCCCCAGTTTTTTCCATCTACCCAATATTCTTTTCCAGCTCCACCAATTTTTTCTACTTGCAGATTCTTGTATTCGGGTAACAACACATTGTTTTGCAACCTTCCATTTCTGCCATTCTCCATACTTTCAAAATGAATTATGCTATCAGTAATTACAGGTTCACTTTGTGAATGCAAGAGCCAGGTTTTCTTGAAATTCGCATTGGTAGAAACTACTTTATCCAGCACAATTAAAGCTCCTGGTACAGCTTCATTTTTTAAATTCAAAAAAACAAAACTTCTTTTTACAGTTTCCGCCTTTGCAGGATAGACTGCAACATTTTTAGGAATATTGTAAGCAGGAGTCATATCTCCTTTTAAATATGAGTAATCTGGAGCCGTTCCTTTACCAATTTCATTCGCTAAGATCTGCGCAGATTTACCAGCACTCATCATCTCTTGCAAACTATCCCAGGCCCTGTTCTTATAAGTAAATTGTCCGCCGTCTCTTGATATTGCCTTTACGTTAGAACCTTCATAAGGAGTTGGTTCGTTTGGATCTACAATGAGCAATGAATTATGCGCTACCGTTCTGCTATAATAGTTTACATAATTCAATTTTCCCCACTCATTATTGGGGTCTTTACCCTGATAAATTCCAGCATCCAATGCCAGGTGTCCTTTATAATAAATCCCAAAATGACCAATATCTAAATGAGTATGATTCTTTGCTTGATACTCTTTCATATTCATAAACACCACCATTGCATTGGAAGGCTTACCCTTTTTATCAATATCCCATTTTGTTCGAGCAATCATTATACCTGAAGGAGAAGGAAAGAATTTACTCAACACCAGGCTGTCTAATGGCTGAGCTTTAATAGATGGATTATAAAAAAGAAATGCCCGCGTACTTAACAATTTTAGTTTATTCAAATGCAGTTGAGCATAAGTCTGTAAAAATCCATCCTTGCTCATGGAAGCTGCAAGAGGAATAAATTCAAGGTATTGGTTACCCATGGTGATATTATTGTGGCAATCACCTTCTGGCATTCCATCCATATCGCCTTCTTGTGGAATATGGGCATAGATATCTCTATAGGTTGCTGCAGTTATTTTTTTTGAATAAGGACTTAAGCCAACTTTATCCAACAAATACCCTTGTAGCAATTCATTGCCATAACGAACATGAATATATTGACTACCCTGATGATGTGTAGAAGCTTCATACCAGGGATTGCGGGAAGGAGCAAAATTCTCCACTTGCTCTTTTAAGGCAAAATCAAATACATCTGTTTGCTCATCATATATGGCTAAACCCATTGCTAAAAAAACAGTAGGCGCATATTCTCCATAGTGTCCAGATAAATATTGCTTAGGTGTTTTTTTGAAAATACAATACTCTGCCAAACAACTAACATTTTTCATCAATGTGATCATTGTTGATTTAGTATTACTATTCATTAGGTAATAACACCAGTCATATACCATAGCAGCAGTAAAAACAGCCTCGTAAGCATGGGCATTGGGATGATATCCTTGAACAATGCTGATCGATTGCAGGTATTTTTGAATTAGATCGATGGCTTCAATGCCGGCTTGCTTTTCATTGGCTGAATCAATTAAATAACTAAATGCCAATGCTTCTATTTTATACCTGATAGTTTCATTGGGCTCTCCGTTTTTACTCACCCCATCAGTTACAAATTTCTTTTGTTCGATATAAGAAGCATAAATTTCTTTAAAATCTTTATGTTTTATTTTCTGTTTCAGAATAGCCACATCCGCTTTCGAAACTAATACTCTGGGATGACCCTGAAGTTGAATAGCACCAACGGATTGAGCATTAGTATAAGAAAAAAAGAATAATAGTATATAGGAAAAATATTTTTTCATTTAGTTGATTTTTTTATTCGCTTTTGATTGAAGGGCTTTATATCGAACCAATGATTCCATGAAATAGTAATCTGCAAAAGTTGCAGGAACGTCGGTATTATCTGTTCGATAATAATATTGAGTAGAATGCAATAGTAAACAATTGGTGCCTTTCCCTTCAGAAAAATAAGGAGCAGCACACATGGATGCAAGTATTTTTTTTGCTTCCAATAAATAATATTGCTTTTGGGATTTATTTGTTAAGTAGCCTTGTAGTTCAAATAAAGCCGAGCAAACAATCGCTGATGCGGAAGCATCTTTAATGAGCAATGAAGACTGGAAATCCCATGGGGCAATTCTGTCTTTAGGAAGATGATTCAAAAAATAGTCCGTAACCTGAATGGCTTTTTGTAAGTATTGTTCCTCTTTTGTAAAACGATACACTGTTACTAACCCATAGATCATCCAGGCGTGTCCACGCGTCCAAGTGCTTTCATCTGTATCACCTTGTAACTGCCCTTGTTGTAATAACTTTCCAGAAGTCGAATCGTAACGAGCAATATGATAACTACTTGCATCATTTCTGATAAGGTCTCTAAAACTGGTTGCAACATGTGTTTTGCATCGATTGATCCTTCCAGTATCTCCCCCATTTTGCGCAGACCATAACAACATTTCCAAATTCATCATGATGTCTATCACCACAGGCACACTATTGGGTAAGGGTTTAAAATCCCAATCAGAAGTATACGCACCAATTTGCGGATAGAATCTTTTATCCATGGTGCTTGCAGCCGTTAAGATAATTTCTTTGTAACGCTTTGTAGCAGTATCGTTTGGGGCAAGGGTCAGACCTTTTACAAAAGTGCAACCAAACCTAAAACCAAGGTCATGGGTTTTGAAATTATATTTTTCTTTCTCAATGCCAGCAGTCCAGTCGATTGCCCATTTCTTAAATTGAACATCTTTACTTAACTGGTAAGCATACCAAAGTGAACCAGGATAAAAGCCGCTCGTCCAGTCGGCAGAAGTTTTTAGTTTCCAACGCAAGTCTTTAGAAGCATAAGTGGGATAAAGTGCCGGGTCTTTTACTTCTGATACAGAGTTTTTCAAAGCCAGTAACGACTTTTCAATGGCATTGTCTACCAGCTTGTCTAATTCAGGTTCCTTAGATTTTATATTTTGTGCAATACCAATTTTGCAAAAAAACAGCGTGCAACTGCAAAAAACAAAGAGACGAAACCACATATAGCATTATTTGAAGAAATAATTTACTACATGTTATCCGTATAAAAAAATATAGGACAAAAGTTGACAAGTAACTTAACCACAAATAATTCCTTTTAAAGGATTACCAACCAACTATTTTTTATTCGCAATCATAGGAGGTACTTTGTAAGTTCCATTGATCACATTTTCTCCAGGACCATAAATGCGCAAAACGCAAAAGAATGGACCATCGGGCGTAGGTAACCAGTTTCCTTCTTTCTCTTTACCTGGAGAAGATTTTTGGAAATAAACAATCAAGGATCCGTCTTTCTCCTTTTTCATAGCAGCTGTTTGGCTACCAATACTATATCGGTTAATAGGGTTGTCAACCAAAAAACGTCCCGGCAGATCGTACATGGTAAATGACCAGAAATATTTTGATGTTGGAATTTGTCCTGCAGGAAATGTAACAGTATAATTATTTTTACTGGCATCTAATGGCTGGCCATTACTATCCATCTGGTAAGCAGGATACATTGCTTGAACAGGAAAATTTCCAAATTGACCAATCACTACACCGGCTGTACGATTCATATAATCGGTTCCTATTTTCGCCCTTGTGTTAAACAGTTTTGTACCATCCTTTGTGTTGACCACTACAGACTGAATAGCAGCATCCGCTTCCTTAATTCCTTCTTCAATTGCTTTCACTATTTCAGCGTCCATTTTTTGAGGCTCCCATGATTTGCCAGCGGCCACTCCAATTTTTGCTGCATTATCAAGCATGGCCTTATCATCCACATGAGGCAATGTATATGATAACATAAAATTAGCGTAGCTAAAAAAGTTAATCGTTTTTAAGTCATTAGAGTTATAAACCGGCCAGTTAATTGCAGGAGCAGCGGCCGGTGCAGTAGTTCCTAAAAATTTACTCAATGGCTGTAATTTATATCCTTGTTGAATAGCTTTCATTTTTGGCACATCAGCATTTCCATTCACACCTGTTCTGGTAAGTGTTCCTAAAAATTGAGACTCGCCTACAATTGCTCTTTTAATTCCTTTAGGCAATTCACCTTTAAAATCTGTAGTGCAGAGCAAATAATTTCCACCTCCCTGGCCATCAAAAACAGAACCAGGTGCATCAATCACATAAGCCCACATATCATCCCACTGGCATGTATAATAGCGATTACCATCCGATGGAGGCATCGTAAGCACCCAAGGCTCGGATCGAAGATCTACCCATGCCCATGAATAGGGTGTATTGTTATTTGGTGTTGGAATATCTTTATTTGCAGGAGATGCCAAACCATAATGTCGGTATACGCCAAATCCACCAACAAATTCTTTTGCTTCTGGATTGATGGCTTGAACATACATAGTTCCATAGTTGAAAACCAATGGAAACATGGCGATATAAGTTTCTTTGGCTATTTTTTTTACTTCTTCTGGTGTAAGTTTTACAGATTGGTTTGCAGTATCTTCATTGTTGCTTTCTGTCTTTGTCTGATTGTTACAGGCTATAAAGCTTATAGTAACAGCAGTAAGAAAAATAAGTACTCTTTTCATAATTTTCGTTTATAAAAGTGAGGATGATATTGTTTTAAATAATCATACCTCAAAATAATAAAATTATTCAAGTAATTGTACTTTTTGCGTGTCATTTTACAAAACTGAGCATTGGGTTATGCATCCTTTAATGCATGCTTTATTCTGACACTTTATCCTTCTTATTATTTAAAGCATTCAGTTTTATCCATTGAATTCCCATATCAACTGGAGTTGTATCATTATCAAAAGCAGTATTGTGCCCTAAGTTAGCAAACAAAGCATACTCAAAAGATTTGCCTTTAACTTTCAATGCATTTAATTGATCTATGCAGATCTTCGCAGGAATCTGAATATCTTTTTCTCCAAATAGCCAGAGTCCAGGGATGGAAAGCTTATTCAGCACAACCTTTGGGTCAGTTGCCATGAATGGATATTTATCAGGATCATTAAAAGTATGTTCGCGAGCTTCAGCTTGTGTATGATTATCCCAGAATGTATTGTTTCCATTTGTATAAAACTGAAAACGAAGTTGTTCCAATGTGGTAATGGTTGGGCAACTAAATAAAACCATAAATGCAATTTGTAGATTATTGCTGGCGGCGATGGGAATGATCCATCCTGCTTGACTAAAGCCCACCAAGCCTATTGATATTTTATTGTCTTTCAAATGTGAACGAAATATATTTACTGCTGCATTTGCATCATTAGCTAATAAATGAAGATTAGCAGAGTCTACATTATTGGTTCCAACTGTAGGCCCCACATAAACTCCACCTGATTCTCCAACTCCCCTTTTATCGTATGTTAAAACAGCAATGCCTTCTTTGGCAAGCTTTTTAGCGAAGGCCAATTCTCTTTTAACAGGATCAGAACCGTGAACAATTACTACAGCTGCTGTAATTTTTTTAGGTAATAAAATAGAACCTGCAAGCATCACGCCCTTACTCTCAAACTTAACATCTTGAATAGTAAAATCGGATGATTGAGCAATTACCATTCTTGGTAAAGCAATTAATACTATCCAAAGCAATGATTTAAAAAAAGAGAATGATTTCATGTTGGTAAGTTTTATGTTTGATTGGCTATTACTAATTAGCCTTTCCTTTTTTAAAATAGATACTAATTGCAATTAACCAAATGCTCCAACCTGTATATAAGGTTCTTTGAATAAGCCCTTCAAAATTTTGTTGCATTGCTGGTATGAATCGTACCACAAAAAGCAACATTACTACTGCAGAAACGGCACTCCATAATTTAATATTGATCGATTGCCGATTATTTTTCCATAGAACAGCTAACAATAATGAACCTAAAATAATTAAAGCTGGCAAAGGGCCTAAAGTACCGTGTAATTGATGACCTTCAGGAAAAACAGCAGCCCATAAAAATGAAATAGGCATGGCAAAACTCAATATTGCTGGCAATAGATTTTGTTTGTCTTCTTTGCTCGCTTTATAAAAGCCCACAGAAAACAACAGGCAAGAAATGGCTATACCAAGCGTAAAAATTGCCATAATAATCTCAGAGTTAGCTCCAATCTCACCAAGGTTGCTCACCGCATTGCGGAAGTGATTGTAATTGCCATGTATAAAGCCGGCGATAATGGTAAATACCCAAAACAAAACAGGGGTAACCATACCAAATTGAATGAGTCGATTAGAAGGTATAGAAATGGCCTTATAAAAAGTCAATACAAAAACCAATAATACCAACCCCAAAATTGAAAATCCAAAGTACTTGTTTAGCAAAATAGGGTTATCCAATACTTGAATTTGGCTATAGCAGTTTTGATTATTGTATCGAACGATAAAATCATATTTTTTACCGGCTTCAATATTAAAATAAAGAGAATCTAGATCGGTAATAAACCAAACCCGTTTAGATTCCAGCGAACTTCCTATGTAAAATATATCAGGATTCTTTTGGGGTTCAATACGCCAAACAATGCTATCATTATTGAATTTCAACAGCACTTCTTGTTTTGTTGACCGAATAGTTGGAATAGCTTGTTGAGCAACTATTGTTTGTACAAAAACTAAACTTAATATTATAAAGGCAACTAGCTTTTTCATATTCCTATCATCTTGCTATTAATAGCCTAAACAAATTAAGTTTTAATGATCATCGCCAAATTGGGATAATTATTAACGGTAAGATTCTGCTTTCAAGTGGTAGGACACTTATTTAAATTTATAGCCTTGGATAATTCGGAACATTAAGTCCCAAAATAATATTGTGCTTTGCTATATGCAAATCGCCTGAAGCTATAACCCTCAAAATTCCAATGCCGCCTCTATTTTCGAGTGCATTTCGTTTTTCAACAGTCAACAATTTATCATCATCAAAAACAAATTCGTCAATATAATATTCGTTGTTAATATTTGGTTCTTTGATTGATGTGTGAATGTGTGCAGGTAGATTGTCGTTGGGATAAGGCGCAGGTTTGATGGTATAAATTGAATAGTTGCCATTTTTATCTGTCTTAACCCAACCACGAATATGCCCGTGACGTTTTGCTTTTTCATCCATCCCTTTTATTGGAGAATAAAAACCGTTATTGTCTGTTTGCCAGTAATAAATGACAACATTTGGTGCTGGAGTTTTGCCATCAATTTTATAAACCTTTCCTGTTACTAAAAGCTTCTGCCCTTTTTCGGCCCAACCAGTACTGGTGTCTACTGACAAAATATTGGTGGGCATTCCTTCAAACATAATTTCGCAACCGTCGCAACCACCCCCAACAAGTTTTGGCATGCTGCTTTGTTTCTGTGTAGGTGAATTAGTTGTTGCCTGTCCGTTACATCCTGTAACACTGCTAAACAGCAATACAAAAAGGGTGAATTGAATTATTCGTTTCATATTTGTAGTATGTTTTTTTTAAGGATTGCAGAAAATGTTTTTGGCTCTCTTATTTAAAGTTATTTCTCATTTAAATTTCTGTAATGCCTTATTGCTAAAATAGCCACAACAATAAAAGGTATTGTAGAGAATAGTATTTTATAGTTCAAACTCATTATTCCTATTACGAACATGAATACTAATAAAATCCCTAATCCCCCTATGCTCAAATAAGTCAATAACTTGTTCGGCTTTGTTTGAAACAATGTAACGATCAGTATCACTTGCGCTATGAAAGGCAATATGGTAAATGGATGAAGCACAGAAAGCGGTTTGGTAAATAGTTTCGAAAGAATTTCACCTTCTGCTTGAAAAAGAAACATATGACTATTACCACCCCACTCTAAATATCCTATAAGCGAAGTGATGAGTAAAAGAAAATTAAAAATTTTACTTTTCATTGTATCAATGATTTCAAATTGTTCTTTTTACTAAGGTTTCGGACCTTTCGAAAAAATGAATCTCACCAATCCTGGAAACCAATGTTGCAACCACACAATAACTCTCCCATGGATGGTGAAAACATAATTTCTTTTCCGTTGAATGATGGCATTCACCATCACTTTCGCAGCTTTATGGGTAGGCCACATTAAATTTGATGGCCGTGGGTCAGTCAGTTCAGCATGTAACACTCCATCATTATCAATCTTTGCAATCTCCGACTCCACAAATCCTGGATGAATAGTAGTACAAGTCACCCCAGTACCCTTTAACTCCAATTGCAAAGTCAGACCAATAGACTGTACTGCAGCTTTTGAGGCACCATAAGCTCCAACACTTGGATTGGGAACGTATGCTGCTACACTACCTACTAAACCAATACGCCCCTGATTTATTTTTAAATAGGGCAAGGCGTACTTTACCGTCAGGGCTAATCCTACAACGTTCCCTTGTAATTGCCTATTCCAATCTTTTGCAGTTAATTGATCAATTCTTCCAATAACACCAAATCCAGCGTTAGCAATAGCAATATCTAATCGTCCCCAATTGGCTATTATAGTTTGAACAGCATCTTCAATTGATTTTTCTTCCATGATATCAACAGGAACTACCAATGCCAGGCCACCAGCATTGGCAATCTCCTTAGCTATTTGATCTAATAATTCTTTGCGTCTTGCAGAAAGCACTACTTTATACCCTAAGCTTGCCCACTCAAAGGCCATTGCTTTACCAATACCTGACGAAGCACCTGTTATCCAAACTACTTTTCCATTTGTATTTTCCATGATAAGTTATATTGAGCAACTCATTTGAGTGCTTTATAATTACCATTAAAGTTCGGGAATTTAAGTAGTTCTTATGAAAAATTAATTAACCGTCCTTGGAAAAAGCCTTTCTCCTGTTCTGAATGAAATGGAAAAATGGGGTAAGAAATATGTGTTGTAATGGTGAAATATTATTTTAAAGTCCTTACGTCAATCAAATATGGCTTTAAAGGAATTCCAGCTTTATTTAAAAATGCATCAGTCACCAGTAATTGATACTGTTTACCTGATTCCAGGGGCCTGATCTCAAAACTATACGACAAACCATCTTCTGAAAAACCAAGTCTTTTTTGTAACCACATCACATTTTTATCACCCATTGGCCCAATATCAAAATCACTGGAATTTTTGCTCATGGGTTCTGAAAAAAACAGCGTTACCTTTTTTATATCTGCACTTATATCTTGCTGACCATTTGCAAAAGGTTCTATTTTGATGATTGTTGGTCTAGATTTTTCAAACTCCTCCTTATAAACCGATAAGGGCTTTTCAAAATAGCTAGACCCTTCTACAAATTTTATTAAAGAGTCTTGATTGTTATAATCTAATTCAATCATTTTCTTTATGGCTAGCTTCTTATCTACAGCACTAGAATAATATTTTTCACAAATAGCATAGCCAACATAATAAGCGAGATCCCTCATGTTAAACTCATTGTCGGGGCTATTCCAAATCCAATTATCAAAATTGGTAGAGAACATCTCTTTTACAAAAGCTTTTTTAATTCTATCATCATTCAATTTTCCGAAAGCTATTTGCGCATTGGGTGAACTGGTTTTAAGTGCAACGGTAGAGATATATTCAGCTACACCTTCCAATACAGTTTGGGCCAACAAACTATTACCTATTGTTGTTTCCTGCTGAGTATGTATAAACTCGTGAACATTTAAAAAAGCGAGATTGCTGAGTTTATTGGTAGCAAAATAAAGAGGTAAATGAGATAAGTTTCTTCCAAATTCAGAGGTTATTACCTTACTGTCAGCCATAGCCAATTCACTGCCTATTAATACTTTGTCATCTACCGTAGTACCATTTGTATATAATGCTCCAATGGTGAAATATACTTTTGCAGGTTTACAATTTGGATATATTTTTCGAAGTTTTTCAATCCCAGTTTCTATATTACTGGCATAAGTACCTGCCATGAGTGTATTGCTTCTTACAGAATTCCAAAACAATGGATAGCTATTAATGGCTTTAATATAGGATGCTGGCGTATATCGCTTTACCCTCATAATTTCCTTCAACCCTTCCGTTCCTTTGTTGATGTATTGTGTTTGAATTAATTCAATCTGTTGTAGACTGTCTTTTGTTTTTACAATTTGATCATATGCATTCCAAAAATTGGGAATGTCTTGAGTAATAACCGTTTTATTGGTCTGTGCCAAACAAGTGGTTGAGTAAAAAATCAAAAAAGCCAAAAGGATTTTGTACATAAATTTTATAAATTATTCCGAAGTTACACAAAAAGAACAGACTTTGGCAGGTGGAATAACTTTGTCATACACTTTTATACATTCCTTATGAAATCACTTTGCAGATTTCAAATTTTGCCTTGTGGTATTTTGTATTCATCCGGAATTTCTACCCCCATAAAATGGTTTGTCAGTCCGTAAAGTATTACAATAGTCAAGCAAATTCCGAATATCAAAATGAATATTGATTGCTGCTTCGGTGTCAAACTTAAAAAGTTAAGATTCATTTTATTGCTATGAATACTAGAAACGTGGGCAAAAAAGGAAATAATTGCAAGTGCATAATATGGTATAAAAAATAAATTGAAAGGAAAAGTATTTAATCCTGCAACTCCAAAATAAAAATTGGTGTCAAGCAGCAAAACATAACGCCCAACTATTACTGCACTTAAGTGTATAATGAAGAAAATGGCTAAATAAAGCCCCGACAAAATATGTAATTTATCAATTTTAGAGGTCGGAGTCATTTTGCTTAACTTGAAAAGCTTCAGTCCTGATACAATTTGAACAAGAACAGCTAGTAAAAGTATTTTTTCTATAAAAATATTTCGATAAAATTGTCGCAGAGTATTCATCAATTCTATATGATAAGCTGCACCCTTAATACTTAATGCATGGTTAAATAAATGAAGCCCAACAAATATGGTTATTATTAAACCTGATAAATAATGTAATTTCTTTAAGACCATTTTTTCTTAAATTATTTAAACTTATAATTGAATCCTAGAATTAAATAAATAGGAAGTACTGGGGCGGTTCTAAAATCTTGTGAGATAACTTTTCCAGCGTTAAGTGTTAAATCTGCTTTGTTAAGTGTAAATCCAGTCAAAAAGCCGTAAGAAAAATTTCCACCTGTAGAAGGCACATACCATCCATCAGTAACATTTTCAAATATTTCTTCTTTGAATTCCTTTGAATGTTTAAAATGAGTAACAATGGCTTTGTCAAAACCAACATCTGCAGCAAAAAACCATTTTGGTTTATAATATCCAAATGTTCCTTTTATTTCGCTACCAAAGTTTTGAAGCCGAATGTATTTGGTTTCATACCTTCTGCGTATACCATATACTCCCACTGATCCAACAAAATTTGATTTATTAAACCATTCAATTTGTCCGCCAATTTTAGATTTAAAGTCATCCAATAATTCTTTACCAGATGGCTTTGAAAAACTAACATTTAAAATCATCGGGAGTTTTGTTTTTAACTTATAACTATAACCCAATGCAAAAAAAACAGAATAATCTAGCCCAAAATTAGAACTTATAATTTGCTTTGTTTTATCTAAAGCTTTCCAATTAATGGTTTGAGAAAAATTAGTGTTGACAAATAATAATAAAACTAATATAGTTAGTGATAAGGATTTTAGTGATTTCATTTAGTATTAATATAAATATTAAAGGTTTTTAAGGAATGCTAAAATTTTAGGCTCTGTTACATTTGACCAAATATCAAATTGGTCATACATTCCTGAATGACCTACCCCTTGTACTTTGATAATTTCTTTTTTTGGATAAACTGAAGATATCTTAGTTGCCCAATTATCTGAGAAAGCTTTATTGTAGCTACTATAAAAGAAAAGCACTTTGTTTAGGTATCGAGAAATTCCTTCCGAGAAATCAGGTTTGACCTTTTGGCCAATTTCAAACATGGCAGCACTAATCACACCTCCATAACGGGAAGCTTTATATAAATAACCATTTGCCCCTAAGTTTGGACTAATATCACCGACTGATGAATTGTTTACTGATAATAATGCTAATTTATAATCAAGTATTTCATGCTGCTTTTCCTTTCCAGTGATAAATTGATCTAAATATGTTACATCATTCAACGCTTCGCTCCAAATACCACCGCCTAATGAACGTGAATTTCCCACATACTCAAAAATATCTTCCCATTTCAAACCACCTGGCTCAGCTACAATTAGTCCGTTTACCTCATTTGGATATTTGCCAGTATATCCTGTAGCAAGAATTGATCCCCACGAATGGGTTAATAAAATCACTTTTTGATTGGGTTTAGTTGTATAGTATTTAATTACGTTCCTTAACTCTTCATAAAATAATTTTTGAATGGCATCAATTCCATCTTTTATAATCAATTCTTTGGAAATTCTTTGTGATAAGCCTGAACCCATTTGGTCATAAAAAACAACCCTGTAGCCATAATTTGCTAGGCTTTTACAATTAAGTAAATTTCGAAAATTACCACCTGGCCCGCCATGAATACAAATAATTAAAGTGCTATCAGGCGGTCCGTAAGCTTGTGCATGAAGTTTGATTCCATTGATAATAATAGACGGCAAACTTAGATCTTCACACACTGTTTTTGGAACCAGAAAACCAGGCATATCTATGAAATTTTCTTTAGTACATGAAAATTCCAATATAATTACAGCAAATACCAATGGTATAAATCTTACTATTTTCATAATTAGAGGATTTTTAAATTATGTTATGGTTATTTATTCTAAAAATATTTACATTATTCCCATTGTAGACAGACACTTTATCAATTGTCATTCCGATTTTCAATGCTACATTTTCAGATTGACTATTTGTTAGACTTATTATCGAAATTAATGAGTCCGCCAAACTATTATCAAATGCAAAATCTCGACATTGCCTTGCAGCCTCTGTAGCAAATCCTTGGTTCCAAAATTTGGGCAATAACGAATAACCAATTTCAAGTTCAGTTACACCATCAACAGCTTGAATTAAAAGCCCAGAATGCCCTATCAGTAATCTACTATTCTTTTCAATTAATGCATTCATCCCTCCAAGGTCATTCTCATATCTATAAAATTGACGTTCGTACCATTTTTTACATTCAATTTCTGCACTTTCTTTATTTGAAATCCAATTTTTAGAAGTTGCAGAATCTTTATGAAAATCTAACCAACAATTAAAGTCTGACAGTTGTATTTTTCTAAACAAAAGTCTATCACTTTCTTGCCCGTCAAGTAAATATTTCATATTGAATTAATTTTTTGCATAAGGGTTTAAAATTGACAATGGTTAAGTTTTGAAAAGAAATAAATGCTACCTTATTTTCTTTCCATCCATTTTGTTACCCCCCTGAGAAAAAGTAAGACTTTTAACAATGCCATTAGTATCTAAATTAAAAACAACTTGGGCATCTATCTCTTTGATGAAAAAGGCATTTATAGTTTCTGCATAAAGCTGAATAGTTGGCTGCCCAGTCGCCTTTACAAAAAGGAGATCATCTTTTTTTTCTATCTCAATTTGAAAAGAAGGTTGCAGCTCATAAACACCTACATATTTGGAAATAATTTCTTGTGCTAAAGCTATGGATTTTCTTTCTGCTGCTTGTTTTTTATCAGTTTCTATACCAATACTTTTATCGATACGGTCCGAATAGAGAACTTGCTTTTTGTCATCTTTTAATGAGAATTTGTAAGTTGCAAATAAACCTTCAAATCTATACTCATTTTCTGAAAGGGGTATTAGTTTTATAGAACGACCTCCTTCTCGCATACTGTAAAGCGCACCATTATTGTATGTAACAAAACGAATTACATCATCAAATTGATAAGCGCCAAGCCACTTTTCAAATTGCTTTTCAGAAAGCTTTATTGACATTTTATCTTCTACTGGCATACCTAAAATCGCAGAAACAGATTTGATGTTAACCGTTTCTGGTCCTTTACCATCATCAAGATTAGTTAATACAATTGCATAAATATTTTTATCTAACACATAAATACCTGAAGTGGAAAATCCATTAATCCCGCCAGTATGTTCGAGTGTTGTACACCCAGCAAGTTCATTTATTGCCCAACCATATCCATAATTGCTAAGCTTTCCGTTAGGAAGTCTGTGATTAGCAAAAGCCTTTTGCTTACTTTTTTCAGAAATAAGTGTATTATTTTTAATTGCTTTACTCCATAAAAACATATCATCAACTGTAGACATCAATGAACCTGCAGCATAAGGAATTGTTGTACTCATATACTCAGCATTTTCGTAATTGCCCTCATAAAGTTGGTAGCCACTAGCCCTATTGGGAATAATTTTATATGTATTTGCATAATGAGAATTTTTCATAGTGAGTTTATCAAAAATATTTTTTTGAACGAACTGCTCATAACTCATGCCTGTAAGCTTTTCAATGATATATCCCAAAATACAATAGCCCGAATTGCTATATTTATACTTATCGCCAGGATTAAATTCCAATGGTAGGTTCTTAATACTATTAATAATTTCTTCTGGCGTTAAATCAATCCTCGTTTTAGTTCTAAATTCAGGTAAATTAGTATAACTCGTAATACCAGAAGTATGATTTAGCAAATCGTGAACAGTAATTTCTTCACCTCTTGGGAAGTCTGAAATGTATTTAGACAAATGATCTTTAAGACTGAGTTTGCCTTGTTCCATCAGTATTAAAATAGATACACTTGTAAATTGCTTGGTAATAGAAGCCAACTGTAAAACACTTTCGGGCTTCATTTTCACTTTCAATTCTAAATTAGCCATACCAAAAGCCTTTCTGTAAATAATCTTATCGTCTTTTGCAATCAAAACAGTTGCTCCTGGCGAATTTGCAGGGTATGCTTGATTAAAAATGGAATCTATGGTTGAAAACTGCTTTCCTTGTCCGTTTACTAATTGAGCAATTAAAAGGGTTATTAATATGATTATATATTTCATTGTTATATGTTTATTAAAATGCTTTATAAATGGTTTACTTATTTTGATTTTTGGGCAAAACTTCTCCTGTCTCACTTTAGTAAGTTTAAATTTTTGCCACTAATAAAAGGTGAAAATTATTAATCACTCTTCCTTCGCAGGTAGAAGAAATAAGCCAGATAGCTTAGTCCAATACTAAATGCCATAATAGCTAATGAATGAAGATTAATAGGGGTAGTCAAATACGTAAAAATTAAACCAGTTCCAATTCCACAAAATAATATAGCCAATTTAACAGCCTCATTTTGCTTTTCCTGATCAGTATTATTTAATAAGTAAGTCGACAATTGCTCTGACATTCCTCTGTCAATTAGTTTATTTTTTAATCTAAATTCTAAAAAATACTTAATCAAAGAGATGAGCATGAATACCAAAAATATAATAAATAAAATAGGAAGTATTATTCCAGCTATTGGCTCTGCCAACGTCTCACTAGGGCTTGATTGTGTTTCTGTTTTGTTTTGTGCAAAAGCCTGAGCTGTTGCAAGTAAAATTATTATGCTTGTTGTTAATTTTTTCATTTTTACGTTTATTTTGAATTATACATTATTAGACAACCAATTAAATGATTGGTTGCACATTATAGTTGAATATTTTTTCCTCTTTCACCTTATACTGTCGATATACATCAGTTATTAAAAATAACAATACAACTAACCCAGTTACTATAAATAATAGGGTTGAGAAAATAGATTTTGAATACAACATTGACAATATTATAGGCATAAATGGAATAGACATTGATGAAATAACAATTAATAAAGAAGTCAAAAAGAACCAAAAAACGAACTCTTCCTTTTTGCTTTTTTTCTGATCATAAAGTGTGATTTTGTCCATCACTACAGTGGTTACATCAAAAGAGAATGTTTCAGATGCAATTTTAGAAATTCCACCTATCAAATACTGATATTCTTCCAGTTTTTTATGACAGCTTTGACATTCTGCGAGGTGAAGTGTAATGGCATCGTTTTGAATATCTTTTAATAGAAACGCTTGTAAGGTTTCGTCAGTTAAATGGTCAGTTATCATAATTCCTCGTTTTTATAATGAAGATTAATATTGTCTTTAAGAATCTTTCTTGCTCTGCTTAGGTAACTCTTAATTGTTCCTTCGGGCAAAATGGTAATATCAGCTATTTCTCTAATGGGCAACTCCTCCAAATGGTATAGGGTAATTAAAGTTTTATACAAAGGGGGAAGTTTAGCAATCTCAGTGTTCAGAATTCCTACAACCTCAGTTTTGATAACGTCTAACTCTGAGTTCTCAGATATTGTTAAATAATTTTCATCGGCATTTTCAATGTCTGTGATTGAGATTCTCTTTTTTTGAAGATAACTTACAGTGGTATTATAAGCTATATTAGCAATCCAGGTTGATAATTTAGATTTAAATTGAAAAGTCGTCAAGTTTTTATAGGCTTTCAAATATATATCTTGCACAAGATCTTTTTGATCATCTTCATTGATTGCCATCTTTCGTACAATTTGTGCTACCAATTTTTCTGTATTTTTTACCACAATAGCAAAGTCTTGAATGTTTCCATTCAGTATATTAGTGACAATAACCTTGTCTGAAAAATGATTTCTATCAATGCTCATATTTCTCTATTAGACAACCAACTCATAGTTCGGTTGCTAAAAATTAGCCTTTTATATTAATTAGTCTGTCTAAAAAGCGCTTTGTCTGCATAAAAAGTACCAAATGGAATAAGCGAAGCTAAAAAAGCCCAGAACATTTTTAGGATGCTCCAACGTTGTTTAAATGACACTTGAAGCAGTAAAAACACATAAAGAACAAAAAGAATTCCATGAGCCAAGCCAACAATATAATTGGGCAGTGGCATAGCATATTTGTATTTTAAAATCATCGTGAAACCCAAAAGCAAATAGGAACAACCTTCCATAAATGCTACAATTCGTAATCTACCCAATGCCGTTTTCAATAATTCGTTTACCATTTTATTCATACCTCAGTTCTTATCTGTCAATTTTCCAAAGTTAATTTTCTCAGTTTGTGTAAAAAAGTTTTAACGTAAATATTGAAGCACCACAATAGCTACACCTAAGATAATTTCAAACAGCATGATGTTATCAGTCTTTTTTCCTGCTGAACCAACTTTTATTTTGGAGTATAATCTACCTAAGCCAGAAAAAGCAACGACCAGCACAATGCAATAAATTAAATCGCTTACTTGATGGAAGTTAAACACAACCCAGGCCATTAAAAATCTAAGACCAAAATATATTCCACTCATAAATCGGAATAGATTATCCAGATAAGTAGGGGTTGAAACTGAATCAGGCAAAAAAGAGCCAGCTCCTTTTAGTAATAGATTCAAACCGCCTGTTAAGCAAATGAGTGAAACTAGACCTAGTAAAATTTGCAATGTTAATTCCATAAATAATGGTTTTATCTAGTCATACAATTTAAGAACTATAAAGTAATTAAAGTTGATGTTTTTTCACCATTAAGTCGAATTCTTTAGACTTGACAAAATTTTGTTTCTTTTTGTTTACTTGTATTACCTCTAAAAAACCTAACCCAAAATTGCGAGAATATCGAAAAATCTCGTTATTTCTCCCTTTCAAATATTTGCTGGTGGCGATTTTCGTAGTTTTTGCAAATCGACTCATCTTGAAATTAAATAAATGGGCTACCGCATTTTTGGAATCCATTTAGACATCGAAGCAGCATAAATACCAATACCCATAAATATGGTTAATATAAAAATTAATAGCGCTGTTGCATATATTAATTTGATATTCAAACTTTTTTGGGCTTTTAAATAAAGTTCAAAAACTGCTAAGGGAATCACATATTGTGAAAAAGTAAGAAAATTTAAAAACGGGCCTTCAAATACTTTTGGATCAAACCCAACTGGCTTTTGATGTATCGTTAACCAAAAAAATAATCCAACTCTAAAAAACCAAACGCCATTAACAGCCAAAAATAATCGTATTGCCCATATACGATGATTTTTAAAATTGCGAACCTTCGCGTACTTGATAGAAAAAAATGCCGAAACCATAATTAAAATAGCATTAATACTTATGCTAACATGTTGCACTATCCCACCAATAGAACCACGAATCCAAACCATAAACAATCCACTTAAACTTATAATAAAAGCAGTATAAATATAAATTCTACCATTCCATGTATGAAAAGTTGGAGCATACTTTCTAACTTTTGGTATTATTTGAATTGGTCCACCAATAATTATGACTACTGCTAATAATAAATGTATACCAACAACCAAATTTCCAATAGGATCTCCAGAAACATAACCATTGGGAAGTACCTTGTTCCAATTTTCGCTATGACCAGCAGCTGTTGCTTTTCCATAAAATAAAAATACATACAATGCAAAAATCCATTGCCCTATAACAGCAATGGTAAACCATAGGGTTATAACTATATTTAAAACTTTTTTTTCGAATTGCCCTTTTGCCATTTAAAATGTCTTAACTGATGTTTTAGTCTCTTTTGCTCCCATAATTAGCAACCACAAACAAATACCAATTTCTCCAAATGTTGCTGGCATACTTATATATTTAGAAACTCCTAAACTTGAATAATCTACTAATAAAGAATTACCTAAAAAATTGATTAAATAACCAAAACAACCCAACATTAAAAGAACTCCTAATATTTTTGGTAAGAACCCAGACTTATACACCAAATACCCAAAAGGCAATAGCCAAAGTCCCCAAAAAACAGAAACCATTAAAATACCTTTGTTAAATTGATTGAGGTAAAACATCACTTGCGATTGCAATTGTTCATTAGTGAATGTTTTGAAAACTTCTCCTTTTATAATTGAAAGAACAGCGAATTTATTCTGGATATTGAAATATGAAATTGGAACGCTGGTTACTGCCAAAAGCACCATCAATTTTGCGTAAACTTCATTTACAGGTTTCAACAATTTGTACAATGCAATAGGTAAAAACAAAAAGAAAACATAACACAACAAACCACTGACTATTCCAAATCTGAAAAGCGATTCAGAAGCTTTGATATTATAATAAGTAGTAACAGGATCGTCCAAAACAATCAATTTTGAAGGAACATATCCCAAACTAAAAATTCCTGTAATCACTACACCTAAATAGAGTAATCCCGCAATTCGAGCTGTTTTTTTATTTGACATCATGTTGATATTAGTTAAATATTATGCCTTACAATCCTGTCTGTTTCGGCCAATTAAATGCAGTCCATGTAATCAAAGCTGTAAGTATACTTTCTAAAATTGCATAAAAAACATAAAATGCTCTCCATTCGGAAATTGAAGTCACAGCAATCAAAAGCATAATGGCTGTAAAAAAAATTCCAAAAACAATATTCAACCATTTGTTAGATAATGGCTTTAATATTATTGACAAACAAATCATAAAAGCAGGGATTGCTAATAGCAATGAAGCCAGAAATAATTTCATGGGGCTATCCAGCATGCTAGTCCCATCAATTATCCCCGCTATTTTCTTAGGCACATATAATTCAAAGTAATCTCCATAGATATATAAAAAGGTTACCGATGACCATAGGAATGCCAATTTAATTTTAATATTAATATTAAAATCAGCAAGGGTTGTTTTGTTATTTATGTTCATTTTTTTTTAAATATTTCATTTTATGATTTTTAGGTTTTGTTCATTTGTACTTCAACAAATGCTAATTACTAAATCCCAACTTTATTTTATAACGGTATGCTCGGCCGCCAATCTCCTGCTCTAACTTTAAAACTTCTTTTGTTTTCTTACTAATCCAAAACACTTCTTTATTTCCTTTTGATTCGTGTACCAAAAGCCAGCAATCAATTTTTTTATCGTCATAACCAATCAATTCTGCAGAACCAGTAACGGTATAAGCTACTTTTTGAAAATTAGAGGACGTACCTGGATCATAAAACGGAACTACAAAAGTTACCCCTTTTCTATACGGTAATAAAGGAAAGGTTTCTAAATCCAAATGCCAGTTTAAGTAATACTTATCAAGAGATGATTTATATCCATCCCAAATTCTCTTCGACTGAATAGCTGTATCTGCATTACTTAAAATTTTACCATTATGTTCAACTGTTTTGCTTAAAAAATCTACTATAGTAGAAATGATAGATTTAGTAGTAGATGTTCTAGATGTTTGTACATTCCACCAGGTTTTATGATACAAAGGCTGCATGGTTGTTGCATCAGAAATAGATTTTACTATATGCATGATACTGTCTTTGTCTTCCCATTCCTGGGTAATTTCAATAGCAGGTTTGCCGTTATAATCAGTACGTTTTATTGTTCTCGTCCAAAATTGTGTTTGTGTACGGACCGAATCCTTTTTCATTTTAAAATAAACCAGATAACGATTCGTCCCTTCCCTTAATACTTTGGTATTAATGTTTTCTGATGTAATTTGAAGAGTATCGCTCTTCTGAGCAAGTAATGTTGAAGCACAAAAAAGTAGTGCAGTTAGTAATCTCGTCTTCATAATATTTGTTGTTTTAAATGTTGCTTGATTGACCACTAATTTTTCCAAATCGGAATTTTAATAAAACTATCATTATACCACTTAATTATTAAAGGATCTCCTGCATCTTTAATTGTTTCTTCATTTACATCCTTACCTGTACCATAATTAATTTGCTCAGATGAACTTTTATTTACATTTACTATTAATACAAGTTTACTTCCCTTGCTAAGTTTTCTGCTGGTAAAATAGCTGTTAGAAAATGGCAATGCTGTTTTTTTATCGGGAGTTAACAATGCTCTTTGTTTATTGTCTTTAGCATAACTGGCCCTTCCCATAAAATAAGTGAGATAGTAATATTTACCATCAGCTTTTTGTTCGAATAATACAGCGCTATAATCTACATCTCTCTTATTAATTGAAATATTCATTTGTCCTGTAAAACAACCAGTAAATTCTACCTCTTTATTTAAAGCAGCCGTTTTATACATTATACCGCCTCCGGCATTTAAGCCTTCCCAAATAAGCCTGAAAGCATAATAATAACTATTCATAAAACTTCTATCCTTATAATCTACTTTCATTTTGGCAAAATCAATTTTACTTGCTTTCTGTGGATTTAGAAGATGCTTATTTGAATTATCTAAGAAAAAAGTAAGGCTATCATTACTTACATTGGCCAATGATTTTGCATGTTTCCAGCTATTAGTGCCCATCACCTGATAATTAATTCGGTCTTGCAGGAAACTAGGTTTGGCTTTATTTTTAAGAATGTAATCGAACCATTGAAAAATAATATTCGTAATAGAAATATTGGCAACCGAATCAATTTTATATCCATTATAAACACTGTCTGGAGACCCTTGTGATCCGAAGTGTCCGTAAGGGCCAATAATCAGGTATTGATTGGCATTAGGATTATACTTGTCTAATTCTCTCATATAATGTAGCGCACCTACTTGACCACCATCAAAATAACCTGTTGTGGTAAATACAGGAATATTAATTTTAGCATACTGATCTTTGTTTGGAATCATTCTTTGCCAATAGTTATCATAAGTAGGATGATCAAGCCATTTATTGAAAATTCTATTTTTTGGCCTGCCTAACAAGCTATCAAATGAACGATATGAACTGCCTGTTTCAAACCATTTCTTTTCCATACCACTCCATTGTTTTTGATTATTGTAATCATCATTGTCTAAGTACTTATTATTAGAAACATAATAAGTCCATGAGAATTGAAAGTTCATTACTACATTGTTCATCATCGGCGCATCAAGGCCAGGTGCAGCAGAAGCTGAGGGCACAATCGTTTTTAAGGCCGGGTGTAAATTTTTGGTGGAAGCCCACTGTGAAAACCCATTATAACTTCCTCCGTACATTCCCACACTCCCATTGCACCATTCTTGCTTACTTATCCAATCAATTACATCATAAGCATCATCTCCATCGTGCTCATAAGGAATCACCTCATCGGGGCTGTTTTTTTTACCTCTCGTGTATGCATACACACCAACATATCCTTTGTCAGCAGCTAACTTGGCCTTGTTTACATCTGTTTTTCTAGCATAAATAGTAAACCCAAAAATCACAGGCAAAGGTTTTTCCTCCCCTTTTTTCCGGACTACTAATACAGAAATACTTGCTCCATCTCGAGCTTTAATGAGTATACTATCTTGAATGGTGTAAAAGCTATCAGGCAGGTTCGTTTGCTGTGCTTGAACTATTGTGCAAGCTATAAGCAAAACAAAAAGCAATTTGGCTAATTTTTCTTTCATATTTTTTGATTGTATTTTACTTTAATATCATTTTTTTATACCAAATAGTATTCTCGAATATTTATTCCTTTTTATTAATTCATAGCTAAGCATACTTCCAGCAATTGTTCCTAACAATACACAGCAAAACTTAAGCTTTACATTCATTTCCAACGGTAATATTAGACTGCAAGAAATTCCTATAAATATCATATGAAGGATATAAATAGGGTATGCAGCTTTTGAGAGATAAGAAAGTGATTTGTTGGAGAAATTTAGATACTGCTTACCAAATGCAAAAATCGTAAATACCCAAATACAGGTTTCGGCAGGTAAATTTATACTATTAGGAAATGATACACTATTAGTGATTCTTATTGCAAATAATGAAATGGCAATAATTAGAAAAATCCATCTATATTTTGACAAGTTATTCCAAAAACCATCTCCGGAAAAAGCAAATAAACATCCGAAAATAAAGGCTAACCATCCTAAAAAGAAACCATGAGTAGTTAAAGCATACATTTCATAAATAGGTGGATTGGCAATAATTGTCTCTATAACAAAACAAACAATTACTATTAAAAAAATGATCGGACTACTAAATAGTTTTCGAAGCTTAAGTGCAAATAAACTATTTGATTCCTTCTTCAAATAATATAATGGAGCAATAGTTAAAATAACATAGCATAAGATATTACCTAAAAACCAAAGGTGTGAACTATTGGGAATGTATTGAAGTTTCCATTCATAATAATTTTGCAGTAAGAGCAGATATAGTGGGGCAATAAATACAAACCCAAATGCAAATGGAATGCCGATTCGTAAAGCTCTTTCTTTTAATAACTGATGCCAGTTTCTTTTTTGGAAAGAGTAGAAAACACCAATACCTGCAATGAAAAACAAAATAGGTATTCGCCAAATGTTCAGCATGGTCATAGGAATCCATAATGACACCCATGGTTCTGTATTTACTATAAACCCAATCATAAGGCCCCATGGCTGGAAGGCAATTGCCAAATGATAAACCAACAATAAAACAATGGCAATTACTCGTATCCAATCAATAAAGTGTTTTCTATCTTTCATTATTTTCTATTTTAACATTGCAGCTATTTGCGGTCTGGTTTTTTTCAAATATTCATAATCGAATTTCACTCCTAAAGGCGCCAATGAGCTTCCCATAATATCATAAATTGGCTTTACATCTTGAAAGGGTGTAGAAACAGTTTCAAGAGCTGTATTGCCATATTTATTTTTAATTGTTTTATCCGCTTTTTTAGCAAGCAACATTTTCACTATTTCAGGTTTGCAAAAAAAGGCAGCAGTAATAAGTGCTGTAGAGCCTTCATTATTTTGAATATTGAGCATTGCGCCTGCGTCAATCAGCAATTTTGCGATTTCAGTTTTGCCAAATAGTGAAGCACTTATCAATGGGGTACTACCGCCAAATTTTTCCTTTTCATTGATATCCGACTTTGCTGCAATATGTTGCTTTACTGCAGCTATATTATCTTTCATAACCGCTGTATGAATATCTACAGATGGTGCTGCTTGACTTGCAGTTACTTTTTTGCTTTGACCATGTTGACCAAAAGCAGAAAATGAAAGGACTGAAGTTATCATTAAAATGAATGATAATTGTTTGATTCGAGTAATTTTTTGTGAAGTCATTGTTTTATTTTTTTTTGTTTTTAAAATTGGTTTCTAAAAAAGAGAAGATTTTATCAAAATACTTTGTTGGTTCTTCATGTGTACCTTCAAGGATTACATGTTCGTAGGGATGTTTAAAACCACTATTGCTTAATCTTAAGATCATTTTTTCACCCATTTGAACAGCAGGTATCATTTCGTCTTTAGTAGCAGACATCAAGAGTATCGACCCGTTAGTATTTTCTACTTTTATCAATGCCTTTTTTTCTGCAATAGTGTCTTTAAGCATCACTTCAAAGGTTTTTCTCAAATCCCTTTTCATCATGAATGGGACTGCCTCATCATTTACTGGTATAAACGGCAAATCTTTTCCTTCAAAAGTCCAACAGGGAGTAGTAAAATCCATTGTATGACCAGGAAAAACAGCATGGCTCGAAGACATGGCTACCACGCATGTAATGTCTTTATAATAGCTCCCCAACAATAATGCTAGATCTGCTCCTCTTGACCCTCCTATTACCGCAATTTTTTTATTGTTTATTTTTTTAGTTTTTTTGCTATCGCAATTGCATTGTATACATCATCAATGGCAATCCTATTTAAGATCTTGGGTGTTCCTTCACAACCAAAATATCCAATGGCTAAAAAAGCATACCCATTCTCTAAAAAAGCATCTCTTGTTTTTTTCCAACGATTCCTTTCCCATGCATTTCCACCTTCTGAACCACCCAAGCCAACTATTAAAGGTTGATCTTTACTCTCGCCTGTATATAAGATTGCTTCTATATTGGCAGCTTTTAAAGTGTCTTTTTTAACACTTGTATTTTGCCCAAGAGCAGGTAATGCAAAAACAGAAATAAGCATTACATGGAAAGCAGTTTTTTTGATATTTGAAATTATTTTTAAAATCATATTATAAATGTTTTTGTTTATTATAGGCACATAGGTGTACTGTATCACAGTTTGTGAAATTTAATTTGACTAAAAAATTTATGATTTATATTATTGTACTATGGGCTTCCTTCATTAACATATTCTAAAATATCAGCTGGCTGACAATCGAGTACCTTACATATAGCTTCTAAAGTGCTAAAACGAATCGCTTTAGCTTTTCCGGTTTTTAAAATTGATAAATTAGAAAGTGTCAACTCCACTCTTTCTGATAGCTCATTAAGCGACATTTTTCGCTTTGCCATCATCACATCTAAGTTCACAATGATTGACATAGCTTATACAGTTAAATCATTTTCATTTTGAATTTCAATCCCTTTTTTGAAAATAAGTGCAATAACATAGACAATCGCAGCCATCAAAATAAAAGCTTCACTATCCACCCAAAATTGATTGAGTTTGTCAATTTCGAAATGATGAGACAAGTACTTAGCTATTTGCTTTGCTATATGACTAAATATTCCAATAGTAAAAGTAAAGTAGCTGATCTGTAAAATTTTTTTGGAAACAAAACTACTAAATGGCTTTGCTAAATCTATTTTGTGAAGCAGATCTATAACGCTATAAAAAAGCATTGCTTTAAAAACAGCAATAAATAATACAAAACTATACATTCCGTAAAAAGCCCACACGTTTTGCTGATACATTAAACTTAAATCAAGTTTTTGGTACAGATTACCAACAAATTCTGGTTTGAATATGCTAAAAACGAAGTTCACAATCAATCCGCCGGCTTCAATGCTCAAGCCAACAAAAATTACCCATGATATAATGTAAAGGGCCGTAAATACTATGTTATTAAATTTTTTCATGCTATCAAATTTTAAATTGATAAAGCAAAAATAATATATATTTATTGATAAACAACAAATTTACATTTATTTTCAAAAAATATTTATTATTTATTGTATAAACGGCAAATTGGTAGAATTGACGGTATTGGAAGCGCGCCTATTACTTCACTCGCCTCATTGGGAACTTTTGCTTACGCTCTTTGCCATTTTTTGTTCCTGAAATTTCAGCAACCAAAGAGTCTGCATTGATTTTTGAATACGATATAACTTGAGGAAAATCGTGGCTAAGATTTTCAAAGACCAGCTCTTTGTCGGAAACCGTTTTCGCTGTAAATTGTACAGGCAAATTATCATTTTGATTTTTCACTTTCGGAATATAGAATAAGTTGTTATTCTCTTGAAGCAAGCGAATTGTCTCAAAAACAATAGTATCTTTTTCTTTAAGCATATAGCTTTTCCCTGCTAATTCAACTTCACTCTGTTTAGCCCAGGTTTCATAAATACTTCCATTTTGTGTTTTGTTTTCCCAAGTACCTACAAGCCATTCCGCATTTTTAATTTCGTTTTTTGGTTGCAATGACCAGCTGCAAAAAATAATGACACTAAAAATTGCCAAAAATGATTTCTTATACATTCTAATATTTTTAGTTTAATGAATGAACTGCTATTTTATTTCCTTCAGTATCAACAAAGAGTCCGAAATACCCCATTTCTGGGCTTATCTGAGTTTTGGGAACGATGATCGTTCCATTGTTTGGTACAACCTTGTCTAAAACTACTTGTAAATTGGAACCACCATTTAGATAAACAAGTATTCCATCTGTTGAGGGTGTATAATCTTCGCCTTGTACAATAGCTCCAGATACGTTGGTTCCATCAGTAGGGAAGAATCCCATTTTTGTTCCGAACATTTCAGCTTCATTAATTTCTAAACCAAGAATTGCTTTGTAAAAAGATACAGCTCTATTGAAATCCATTGCTGGTATCTCGAACCAATTAATTAAATTTTGCATTATTGATAAGTTTTTATTTATGCTGACGAAGTTGAGCTGAGTTTTAAACTAAAAATTGTAAGAATGCGACAAGACTAATCTGTTCCATAAAATAGAGAAGACATTTTAAGATTGTTACCGTAAAATTCCTTTGGCGTAAGTCCTGTAAACTCTCTGAAATCTTTTATAAAATGTGCCTGATCATAGTAATCTCCTTCATAAGCCAAAGCTGTAAGACTTGTAAACTTTTTATTGATTAATAATTTAAGTGTATTCTGTAGTCTTATTGTTTTGGAGAGTTGTTTCGGGCTTAAGCCAATAGCAGAAGAGAATTTACGCTCCAATTGTCTACGGTTTACATTGATTTGTTTAGAAAGTTCGGCAACAGAGAGCTGACCGTTAGCAGTTAAAATAGTGTCGATCGTAGATTTGATGATACAATCAATGGTTTCCAATGATACTAAACGACTCAATAAAAATTTTTCAATATGATTGATTCTTTCAGCAGTTGAAATGGCATTTACTATCAGTTGTTCGATCTTGAGTCCTTCAGTGCCAAATAATTGTTCTAATGAAATGGCTTTATTCTCCATTTCTTTAATAGGTACTGTTGCAAAAGGCAAAAACCCTTCAGGATAAAAGCGAACCGAAAAAATTCCAGTCTCCCCTATTGGCTCAATTTCAAGTGGCCTGGTTAGTTGTCCTATAACAAAACATTTAGGTTGAATTATGTGGTTTCCATTTTCAACAAACTGCTTGTATAAATCTCCATAATGAAAAATCATTTCCATACAACCGTCAGGAATAATGGTCTGTCTTTCAGGATTATCTTCTTTTGGGCTTTCTAATGTCCAATAGCATTTTACTAGTGTAGAAAGATCCTGGCAAGGATCAAAAACTTGATAATTCATTATTCACTCTTTTTTGACAGCAGTAAAACTGATCTATATACAAAACGAAGATAAAAAATATTTTTGATAATTATTGTTTTACGATAATTATTTATACATTTGCAGTAATTAATCAAGTTTTTAGCATGAAAAACGTAAAAATCACTTCCACGATATTATTTTATATCACCCGGATTGTTGCAATATTATATTTAGCAACAACTTTTTATTCATTGTTAACACTCCTCACTGAATGGAGTGTAATTACAAGTGAAAATGGCAAATATTTTTCAATTTGTTTTCCATTTTCAGAAAAACATTTTCTAAATGGAGAAAACAATTGGGCATACAAAATTTTCAATTTCTTAATTCCTATTGGGTTTTTAGGTATTTTCTTTTTGTTGTTAAGCAATGTTTTTAATGCTTTTCGTCAACCTAAATTATTTACAAAGTATGGCGTCAATCAATTAAGAAATTTTTACTTGGCAAATATTACGCTCCCTTTTCTAGTGATTTTATTAGCGTCAATTTTTGCTGGAAAAATTGAAGAAGGAATAGAGTTTGTTGCTGTAATTCATTTTTTTCTTGGTGTATTTGCCTATTTCTTGGCTGCCATTTTCAAACAAGGACTACAAATTCAAAACGAACAAGACTTATTTATTTAATTATGCCAATCATTGTAAACATAGATGTGATGCTTGCAAAACGCAAAATGCAAAGCAAAGAATTGGCAGAAATTTTGGAAATCACTCCGGCAAATTTGTCTATTCTAAAAACAGGTAAAGCAAAAGGTATTCGATTTGATACACTAGAAGCAATTTGCAAAGCATTGAATTGCCAACCAGGCGATATTATAGAGTATGTAACAGAATAAATCCATTCACATATTATCCAACGTAACAATAGCATAATTGCTATTGACAGATAATCATTTGCCTAAGGCGAACATTTAAAAACATTAAAACATTCAGTAAATGAACAGTTTATCTATCAAAAATCTCACAAAGACTTACGCAAATGGCGTACAAGCTTTGAGTAATATTTCATTAGAAATCAATAATGGGATGTTTGGCTTGTTAGGCCCAAACGGAGCAGGAAAATCATCATTAATGCGAACGATAGTATGCTTACAACCAGCTGATGCTGGAGAAATTCTTCTGAATGGAATGAATATTCTGGAAAACCCCCAGTTTATTAAACAGCAACTGGGTTTTCTACCACAAGATTTTGGCGTTTATCCTAAAATATCAGCACAAGACTTATTGAATCATATTGCTATAATAAAGGGAGTTTCCAATAAAAAGGAGCGCAAAGAACAAATTGATTCATTACTAGAAAAAGTAAATCTGTCTTCGCATAAAAACAAAGAAGTATATACTTTTTCGGGTGGAATGCGTCAGCGGTTTGGTGTTGCTCAAGCTTTATTAGGTAATCCAAAGATTATCATCGTTGATGAACCTACAGCTGGTTTAGATCCAGAAGAACGTAATCGTTTTAATGGATTGCTTTCAGAAATTGGTGTAGAAAGGATAGTAATTCTATCTACACATTTGGTAGAAGATGTTAGAAATCTTTGTTCTAAAATGGCCATTATAAAAAAAGGAAAAGTTGTGTTACAAGGCAACCCCAATGATTTTGTAGCAGAACTAAAAGGTAAAATCTGGCAAAAACAAATTCAAAAAGCAGAACTGGAACAATATAAAACCAATTCAACTGTGATATCGTCTCATTATGTTGGCGGGAAATTGAATATTCAAGTGTATTCCGAAAAAACATTACCTGAATTTGAAGCAGTAAATCCAACATTGGAAGAAGTGTATTTCAACAATTTAAATCAACTCTAATGATGAAAAAACTTATTTTATTCGATATAAAATCGTACTGCAAAAACTGGAGATTTCTCCTTTTACTCGTTACAATAATTGCTCTGGGCATATTTGGTGGAAAAATTGCTCGTTTTACCATTTCCGAAAATCTGGGGTATAATTCTCCATATCAAGTAGCATTTATTACCGAATTTTTAAGTTTAACAAGCATCTTTTTTGCATCTATATTATCAGCACAAACAGCATTAAAGGAAATAGATTACAATCTGAATCTCATTTATTTTGCTTTGCCTATTTCAAAAAAACAATTTCTTTGGAGTCGATTTGTTTCCATATTTATACTGAGTTTCAGTTTTACATTAATACTTACTGTTAGCTTTTTCACAGGTCGATCATTTTCTTCTGCAGGATTGAAAGCTGTTCCTTTCAATCTAATCTTTTATGTAATTCCAATAGTCATTTTCACAGCAATCAATACCTTTTTTGTAGTGGCTACAACTGCTTCGGCGGGTTGGGTTACAAAAAATAAGCTATTTATTTATGTGAGTGGCTTGTTACTGTATATACTATATATGGTGAGCATGGTATTTTCCAGCTCGCCATTTATGGCAAATAATTTACCACAATCCAAACTAACACAATATATTTCGGCCATTCTTGATCCTTTTGGTATGTCGGCATACTTTTCTCAAACAGCACATTTATCGGTTCAAGAAAGAAATACCGAGTATGTATCATTAATCGGAATCTTATTAGCCAACAGACTTGGTATTTTACTGTTGTCTGTTTTAATACTGGTAATCATTAGCAATCGATTTTCAATTACCAAAAAAGTAAAATCAGCTAAAGTAAAAAATACTCCCAACCAAGCTGCTACTCTCCCATTTGCATTTGTACCTACTGAAATTTCAGCTAAAGTAAAAATTCAATCGCTTTTCTCTTTTACGAAAATGAATTGGCTATATGTAGTAAAAAGCATCCCATTTGTATTGATTGTACTGAGTTTACTTTTTGCCGTGGGAATGGAAATGTATGCAGAAATAGAAAAAGGAATTCGTATACCACAAAAATATGCTTCATCTGGCTTGATGGTTTCCACCATTATTGAAATTTTTTATGTTATTGGAGCATTGGTGTTGGTTTTTTACGGAAACGATTTGTTTTGGCGCAGTAAAGCTTCCAACTTTAATTATATAGAAGAAAGCACCACTAATTATAGAATTAAATTTTGGTCTATTTGGCTTACTTTAATCGGATTATGTATTGTGTTTACAACGGTTTTAATTTTGGAAGGAATCGCCTTTCAGATGCTTTACCAGTATCCAAATATCGAATGGAATGTATATGCAAAAACCTTTTTGTACAATACTTTTCCTTTAATGTTAGTTGCTGGGTTTACTTTAATCTTTCAAAAGCTCATTAAAAACAAGTATTTAGCATTAGCTATTTCTGGGCTTTTTGTTTTACTGATGACCACATCATTAGGCAAGTCTGTTGTAAAATATCCTTTGCTTAAGTTTTTACAAACCATTTCTTTTGATTATAGTGATATGAATGGATTTGGAAGTTATGAAAATGCATTTGCACAAAGACTATTTTTTGGGTTTATGATCTTTATAATGCTTTTGTATTGCATACACCAAAATAGGCAATCGGTTATGAAAGCTCCTTTTTGGCTAGTACTATTTTGCAGTATTGGTTTGGTTTCTTTTGTAGGTAAGAATATTGTTACCGGGTATGTTTCAAAGGATAGCAACAAAGTTGAAATGGAGCAAATAAATTACGAAAAGCAATTCCGGGCATTTCAAAATAAACCTCAACCAACCATTACAAAAGTAACCACTAGAGTAGATTTATTTCCTTCTAAAAATGCCTATAGTATTAAGGGGAATTATGTTTTAGAAAACAAAACAGAACAACCAATTAGTGAAATACTAGTGAACTTTTCAGCTGATCTTGAAATTAAAAAAGCAGTCTTACGCACTGAAAATGAAGCAATATCAATCAACAATCAATGCCAAATCATTCGACTACAACAAGCAATTACTCCAAATCAAAAAATCAGTTTAGAGTATGAACTATTCTATCAATGGAAACCTATAAATGGACATCAATCCTTTAATGCTATTGTTGAAAATGGAAGTTTTATGCGCATAAGCAGGTATTATCCTCAGATTGGATATGATGCTTCTTATGAAATTGAAGATGAAAATAGTAGAAACCAGTATCAATTAGGAAAACGAACCCCAATTACTTCTTTGGAAGCTCCAAAGGTAATGAACGATGATTTTATATCATTAGACATGACCGTTTCAACTGAAGCGAAACAAACAGTAATTGGAGTAGGTGAATTAATTAAGCAGTGGAATGAAAAAGATAGGCCTGTATTTCAATTTAAAGTTGATGCTATCCCTTTTAGATTTGCCATTTCTTCGGCCAATTATGCAGTTACAAAAGACAACTATAAAGGAAAAAGCTTTGAGGTATATTATCATCCAGCACATGCTGAGAATGTGGCTTATTTAATCAAGAATGCAAAAATCACCATGGATTATTGCGAAACCAATTTTGGCAACTATCCATTTAAAACCATTCGCTTTGCTGAGATCTCAGGTTTTACAAAGGGATTTAATGCTACTGCATATCCTGCAGCTATTTATATGAACGAGAGCTTAGCGTTTCATTGTAATATTCTGGCAGATAAGAAACAAGATGTAATTAACGAATTGGCCGGACACGAATTGGCGCATTTATGGTGGGGGAATAGTCAAATTGATCCAGATGATCGAGAAGGTCGTGCTATGCTAACTGAAACATTGGCAATGTATACAGAGTTGATGTTACTCAAAAAAATGTATGGCAAACCAAAAGTTGAAGAAAGTATAGCCATGCACCAAGATATTTTTAACAGTGAAAAAGGGTTTTTAGGTGACGCTCCTCTTATTAAAGTATTGGGTGATCAATCACATGTTAGTTATTCGAAGGGGGTTGTGGCAATGTATCAATTAAGTGAGTTAATTAGTGAGGATAAAGTCAATCTAGCTTTGAAGAACTTTCTTGCTAAACATAAATACCCAGCAACTAAACCTATTTCAACTGATTTTTTATTTGAAGTTTATCAAGTATCAGATAAGAAATATTACAATCAAATAAAGAAACTCTTCGAAGAATAGGTAAATATGGATTTTATGTAGCCTCTTTTGTAGCTGCTCTTTCAAATATTTGCTGGTGTCGTTTTTCGTAGTCCTTAAATTCTGTACCCATCCATTTATCCCACCAGGTAAAGTAAAGGGCATAATTTCCTTTGAAGAATTGGTGGTGCATATTGTGGTGGGTGGAGGTGGTTTTAAATTTCAGAATGGGCAGTTTTAACCAAGCTTTTGGATAAACTTCATAGCCCAAATGGCCCAGTACATTGTTCAGCATATCGTATGCCTGCCAAACCAAGAGCATCCCAAAATGCATGGGCAGCACAAATGGCAATACAAAAGACATGGTGTATTCAACAATTGCTTCTGAAGGTTGAAAAGCGAAAGCGGTAAAGGGCGAAGGGTCGGTACTTTTATGGTGTGCCCGATGGAAATGCTTAAACAATTTAGGGTGATGCATGGCCCTATGCGACCAATAGAAAAAAGTATCGTTGATGAAAAGCACCAGACAAAAACTGATGATCAACCAGGGCCATCCATAATCGCTGACGTTGAAGTACAAAAGCGTATAGCCTTTAGATTCCAGGTAAATCAATGCCAGATCCAGTAAGGCAAAGACAAAGAATGTACTTACTGAATGCAGAACATCGTGTGTATAATGATGTGATGAAGCTTTTTGTACTTGCTGAATACGAATCTTCTGAAACCGTTTCTTAAAAATGACCCAGAATACCAAAAAGAAAGGAATGGCATACAACACATATTGAACGGCATGTTCCATTAAAGCGTCTACAAAATGATTGAACATCTCGGGAAGATTCATACTACTTGCAGTTAAATGAATTAAACTATTTAAAGTGCAAAGTTGAGTATGAAGTCATTCCATAAATTTGATGTACATCAAAAAATAGCATTCATCATTATTTCATAATAATTGCAAGCACCTGCCCTATCCAATCAATGTCATTTCGCAAAACAATGTCTGGGCTGATTCCAACATCTTCATACTTTAAAAGGGATGAACCATTATTCATGTCGGTCAGGTAAATCTCAAATTGTCCGCTTGGCAGTCTTTCTTTTTTGCCATAATTACTTCCATAGGCCAACATGCCTTTTGTTTGCTGACCAATAGTGGTAACATTTTTGAGTTCTTTCAATTCCAAGGTAAAAATCTCAGCCTGGCTTAGCGTGCCATTATTGAGAAGCACATACAATTGACCGTTTTTAACATACTCCTTTAACAATTTGAGATGCTTCTTCATCTCGGATTCGGCACCACCTTCATTATTCCTTAAGTCCAAAATCAAATAGGGTGCATTCAGCAAGGTTTTGATAGAATCGAACAATTGTTGTGATTGCTGCTTGACCGTATTATTGTTTTGAAAGGATTGAATCAATAGATATTGAACATCCTTATTGATATTTCTAAATGCAAATTTGGTAGAACTTGTGGGAAGGTTTACATGGTCTACAACAGGCATTGCTTTTGAATAGATAGCATTGGAAAAAGAGCTATAAAAACGAGCATTCACCAAAGATCGATTTTGGAACTTTTCTACAGGTTGAAGTATAAAATATTTATACTTAGAATGCCCATAAATAGCTTTATACAAATTGGGGCCATACTCGTACAAATGAATAGCAATCTGGCCTTTTTCCCAGGTATGAATAGTAGAATTTAATACAACTCCAATATACTCTTTCTCCGCTTTTTTAAAAAGACCAACGGAATAGAAATTTTCGTAATGATAAATTCCTTCTATTGAGTCAGCAGGCCTTTTAGCAAGTTGATCCCTTAAAGAATCTATATTGATCTGGCTGCTAGGATAATCGTGAAAAGCTTTTGATAGTACAAAACTGTCAACACTTTCTTTCGATCTGAAGTGATTAGCGTTTGGAAGTTGGTAAAACCCTAAATGATTGTCTTTAAGGGGAAAGAGCAATTGAGCAAGGTTATAAAAGTATTGATAGTTGTTAGCGTTATTGGAAGAGTCGGAAAGCAAACGGCTATACAAATCGTTGTAAGCCGATAACTTCTCCCCTTTTATTTGTGCTTTGAATGATGCAGTTTTTTCTACGGCTGACTTTAATACACGCAAGTCATCCAAATAGGTATTTGTTTGAGTATTGGCAACAAAGCTCAGCAAAACGAAGGCTGAAATAAAAACGATTCTCATGCTTATATGGAGGTTTTAAAAAGATTGTAAATTACCAATTAATGTACAACGATTTTAGCAAGCATTATTTCAATTTTGATGCAAAAACACGACCTTGTTTTTTAGCTTCTGCATCTTTAATGCTACCAAGAATAGCTCCCAAAATCATTCCACCATTTATTCCAATTAATATTGAATATGCTCCTAAAAATGATTGAAAAAACAAAGTAAATAATGAACCAAATAAAATTCCAGCGCCTACTCCAATGCCAGCATAATAGCCTTCAGCAACTAGAGATAGTTTGTCTTTTAAGAATTTCTGCAATTCAGCTAATTTCTTTTTAAAATACTTTATTCTGTTTTCAGATTCAGCATTTAAATGTAGATTTTCTAATTCTGATTCAATTGACTGCAATTGAGTTTGTGTTAAATCTCTATCGTTTAAATCCAATAAAATGGCAATGTAGTTATCGTATAATTTGATTTCAGATTTTTCAGTTGTTCCATTTTTCAAATTCTGAAAGAAATCCAACGTTTCAGTTATTCTCATGATTTTCTTTTAATAGTAGCTATAAGCTTTCGGGCTTGGCCGCTACTGACCCGATTAGCTATAGCCAAATTACTGAAGTTGAATAGCAATACCAAAATTTGAGCATTAAGGATTTATAGTTTTCCTGACCTGATTCTGGAGAGGGATTCCTGGGTGATGTTGAGGTATGAGGCAATATGCCCCAGGTTGATGCGATTGCTGATATTGGGGAATTGAATGAGGAGTTTTTCGTAGCGTTGTTTGGCAGAAAGAAATTGAAGGTCGGAGATTCGGTCTTCAATTTGAGACACATAGTATTTCTCCACCAGTTTGATGTACCAAAGCGCAAAGGGATGGTGTTTTTGCAAGAGCGTTTGAAGCTGACTGTATTCAATGGCATAGAACTCACTGTCTTCTAAAAGTTGAATGCTTTCATTAGATGGATGTTGACTCACAAAACTGGGCGCATCCGCCACTATATCTTGATCCAATGAAAACCAAACATTGCTCTCTTTACCCTCCTGATCTGTATAGAAAAAACGAACAGCCCCTTTTACCATAAACCAAAGGTATTTACAAGGCCTCCCCTGTTTGAGTAAAAGATGGTTTTTAGGATACTTTAGATGTTGGAAATGCGAGGCCACTTCCTCCAAAATGTCGTTGGAGAGAGGGTGGATTGATTTAAGGAAGGTGGTGATGATTATGTGCATATTATTTGTGAAAGTCAATAGTTTTAAGTTTTAGTGTAAATTATTCTTATGTCTGCCAACAACCACTCATCAATTGCTGAATAAAAATAAGTTATCAATATAAGTAGAATGGAGCTAGTATGACCAGAAGGGGAGACTGGTAATTGTTAGCTCTTGTTTGTTTTCAGGTCTGCTCTCAATTACACAAACTGAATGTTAGCTTTAGTTTATTTTTGCTCAACCTTTGTTTCAATTTGCTTAATTAAACTTGGAATAAGTATTTCACTTGCCCCTGCACATACCCCTAAAAAAACTGAAACATAAATACTTTTGTCAATTTGATTTAAAAAGCCAAGAAGTAAATTTGATTTAATTGCAATAGCAATAATTAGTCCGAAAATTATTCCATAGAAAATCCGTAAGACACCATCAAGTACATGAACACTTTTAGATATTTCAATATCCGCTTTATAATTTTTTAATCGTATAATGGTAAATACAAATGCTCCAATTCCTCCGAATAACATTGTCATCCATATTCTATATTCATCTTTTCCATAATGCATTTCTATAATAGTTTTATTATTTTTAGAAATCCAAATGACTATACAAACCATAAGCGTAATAATAAAAGATGCCATAGTATAATATTGTTTTAAAAGCTCTGATCCTTTTTTCTCAACAGAATTAGATACCCGATCGATTATATCTCTCGCCTGAACTATGTTTTTATCATGGAGAATTCTGACACATGCTTCCGCTAGTAAACATTTGAACCCATAGGCCTCTTTTGCTTTAAAAACATTTGTAAGTTTTGATTCCAAATCAGAAATCTTATTAGATATTTCTCCAAAACCCTCATGTAAATCTTCACTACTAATCCTAAACCAGCATATAACATCTGTAAAATCAATATAAATTACAATTGTGTCTGAAGAGAAAATAATATTTTTAATTTTTTTACCATAAGGATCATTTTCGCCTATTTTGAACTCATTTGGATGCATAATGTTATTTTTAAATTACAACTAACAACCATGTATAAATACAGGCATGATATTAAAATTCCAAATGCCTAAATTGTTTCAAAATTAATATATTATTGTTGACATTATGCACAATTGTTGGTGTCTTCTAGTCTATCCTCTCTTGGCAACATTACAATATTTAACCGTCGTATTATTTCACAAACCGTAATTGAGCTGATGTTTTCTCAGTAATTAATTCGGAATATTGGGTTTCAAATTTTTCGTTTACTGATTTGTCTTTAACCTTTAGCTGATTAGACAAATAACCCAGTTTCCTTTTATTCTGTTCGATTAATTCTGACCATTCCATTACGTAGACTTCAATATTCTTTTCTACTTTTCTGTCATACAAAAATGGATGGTCTGGAAAATTCTCACGACGTGATTTAACTTTTGACTTAGTGTACTTTGTAAACTTTGATGAGATTAACAATAATTTGTATTTTATCTTTTCACTTGGAAGTCCAGAATTTTCTTCAATAGTAAAAGCATACCTATCAATTTGGTTTAATTCTTTTTCACTTATAGAGCATTTAGGCGCTTTTAGTTCAACAACCATTATTTCTCTTTCATCAGAGTCATTAACTTTTTCATTCATAAAAAACAAGTCTGTAATATCATCAGGATTGCCTTCTGATTCAATAAGATTTCCGTCTTCTTTTGTAGGGTTGTAGTTGAAGTGTTTGTCCCGCAATTCCTTTAAAATATTTCCAATCTTTTTGTCCGACCAAAGGTGAGGTGTAGCATTATAGTTTTCACCAAAAATCCATAGTTCATTTTCCAATATCTTATGAAGCTGACTACGTTCCTTTAGAAATTGTGAAATTTGTCCGTAAGTTAAGTCGTGTAAGAAATTCAAAAACTCTAACTTATTTGCAACAAGATTTGCGAAATGAATTACATCTTCAATTTCAGTTTTGTCTAATAGACTTCTGAATTTTTCAACTCCATCATTTGACATTTTTAGAATCTTCTTGAAAATGTATTCGATATCACCATTTGAAATGGAACGGTCAAGCAAAGGATATAAGAATGTTCTTATCTTATCATTCTTTTTAATTAAACCGTGTTCTTCTTCGATTAAATAGGCAGCCTTTTTAAATATTATTTCTTGGGCCTTAGAAGCAGGCGATTCCTCTTTATAAGGATAAGATTTATCTTGTTCTAAGGAAACTATAAATTTTTTGAACTTTTCATTTCTTGCTTTAAAAAAGTTATTTATTGTATTTTTTATTTCTTCCTTTAAATTTTTCGTTTCTTCCTCACCAAGAGATTCAATATCCAAATTCCTAAAAAGGTCGCTATTTAAAAAATCGGATTCAATATAAATAAACCACGTTCCCAAGTCTGGAGTATACCAATCAGATGAGTAAGTATATTCATGGGCAACACTTTTGATTCCAGAATTATCGATTTGAAAAAAAACTTTTACTTTTTTTAGAGGCGAATTGATATTGTAGAAGTAAAATTTAACCTCATGGCTTTTACCTTTTCTATCGATATAGTCTATTGACTTTTTAATAGGTAAGCCAATTAAAAAGTCATCGCGTTTAATTTCTTCACCGTTAACATGAAATTTTACCTTGTCGTGAAATATTTCAAATGGATAGTTTTCAAAAATTGATTGCTTTATATTTTGCTGCAAAAAATTTTGAGTAATTAAATTTCTTCGAGCAGGTTTTGGGAGAATATTGTGATATAAGTTTTGAATTACAACTTTATAATATGTGCTAATATTTTTTGTAAAATATTCATAGTCAACTTTAAAATCTGTTTGTTCAAGTTGCGCGTCTTGAAAGTCTGTCGTGTCAATACTTAGAGAGGTTTTTGAAAATGATTTTTTAGAATCGTCATACCCAACCGTCTCAATGTGCATTAGTTCGCCTATTTGAAAAGAACTAAATCTGCCAATTCCTTGCCCTTTCTCTTTAGCAGTAGTTCCTATTTCAAGGATTTTCTTGTCAAAGTCTGAATAGGGCACACCATGTCCATCGTCAAAAACTTCAATCTGTTTAATTGATGATTTACATAATAAGTCTTCAGTATATTCAATTTGTAAATGTATATTTTTCGCTTTTGCCTGAATTGAGTTATTTAATAACTCTTTTAATGCAATAAATGTATCCGTATACTTAGTAAATAAATCCTTAATTACTCTTGTATTGGTAGTTATTCTTTTTGTTACACTTGTCATTGGTGATGTTATTAAAAATGTCGACTAACATATAAATATACACTACTTCATTATAATTATCAATAAAGCAAATATTAATAATGAAATAGTTGATATGATACTTTTATGCTGTCAATGTTGCTGAATGAACTTATATTATTTGCATATATTCTTGAACTTATTATTTCAATCCAGCTTTTTCACAATTTCTTATATCTTAGCTTCTGTCATTCTTCTCCTTAAGATAAAGTGTAGCATTTTTAAACAGATCTAAAATTTTAAAAAATATCGCCATAATCATTAATCGAAACATTAACCAAATTAAGCTTATGCTCTTGAGTTAGCCAATTTTATTCTGTCATTTTCTCTATTCACTTTACCTTCCTTAACCGCATTATCAATCACATAACGCAAAATTGTATTAATCTGATTTCCCACTTTGGCAAAACCAAAAACCCGAGCTAAGTAACGAATTAACTCAGTTTCTTCTATACTCAAATTATTTGTTACAATTTCCTGTAAAGCAATCAAAACTTCTTCGGGTGAAATATCCTCTATAGTATGTTGTTCGATATCATTGCTTCGATAATGTTCTATTTTTTTGGTATCACTCCAGTAAAATGGCTGATGATGAATTATCTGAATTAAATTCATTTCTCTAATTATTTCTTCTAAATACTTGTCTAACCTCGCTCCTGCTCTACTTGTATTCCACGCTTGCAATACTTTTTTATATAATATACTTTTACTTATAGGAGCTTCTATATCCACCAAAGATTGTATCTGTTGTTTTATTAAATTACGATTTTGAAACTCATATATCATTTCACTGTTGGCATTAGAAATTGGCATTAATTTGTGTGCAGTGTAAGGAATTTGTTTGGAAACAAAATTGCTAGGCAAAATATCATCGGGAATTGCTTTAATAGGCACAAATACTGGTTCAACAATTGGCTCAGAAATACTTTCAGCTTTATGTTGAGGTAGTGTTTGAAGATATTTTACTTTTTCCATTATTCCATCAATAATCTTATCTGAGTTTTCATGCCAGTCAATTGTCCAAATGCGATGAATGTTCCACCCTAAGGCTTTAAGCACCGAAGGCATCACCATTTCTCTGTCGTTGGTGGTATGAGCATTAAAGTAGTAATGGCCGTCAACCACAATTCCCAGAATATATTGTTGTGGCATATCGGGATGAACAATACCAATATCAACTTTAAATCCAGAAGTACCAATATTACACTTTGATTCAAGTCCTTTTTCCTGTAATCTTTTACTAATAGTTGTTGATAAGTGTTGCCTATTAAATTCTTCCTGAACATCTTCTGGACGAACACTCAAATGTCCTTTCTCTGCAAACTGTAAAAATGCCTTCAGACCTGCCACACCTTCTGCTGAAGTGCGGCTTAAATCTATTTGGTCTGTTTGCAAAGTAACAAAAATATGCATTTCATAACGAGCACGAGTAACTGCTACATTTAATCTGCGCCAGCCTCCATCGCGATTTAATGGGCCAAAATTCATACTCATTTTACCTTCTTCATCGGGAGCATAGCAAATTGAAAACAGAATAATATCACGTTCATCACCTTGAACATTTTCTAAATTTTTCACAAACAACGGCTCATTACTTTCATTGATAAATTCTTCCAATTTAGGGTCAGACATAAATAGCCTTTCTATCTTATCTTCAATCAAATTTTGTTGTGTTTGACTGAATGTCACAACTCCTAAACTCAATTTCCTTTTTTCCGAATCATGGTAATGTGATTTAATGTATTGCACAATTTCATCAGCCTCAAACTTATTAGTGCGTGTTTTTCCTTTATCATAAAATCCTTTAACATGATGATGCTTTACTTTACGGTTTAAATCATCAAAAGAAGGGAAAGTAAGTAATTTATTTTCGTAATAATTTACGTTACTAAAAGCTATTAAGCTTTCGTGTTTACTTCGATAGTGTCGTAAAAGATATTTTGAGGGTACAGACAAAGATAAACAGTCATCTAAAATGCTTTCCAAATCTTCAACATCCATATTTTCTTCATCTAATTTTACACTGCTGAAAAATGATGTCGGTGGCATTTGTTTAGGATCGCCTACAATAATTGCTTGTTTAGCCCTTGCCAATGCACTAACTGCTTCGCAGGTTGGCAATTGCGATGCTTCATCAAAAATTAAAATGTCGAAATGTTTTGTATTTACGTCAAAATACTGTGCTACTGAAATTGGACTCATAAGCATGCAAGGAGCAATGCGGGGGAGTAATGCAGGAATTTGATCAAACAATTTTCTGATACTCAAGCCCCTACCTCTGTTTTTGATAGCTCGTTGTAAAATACCAATTTCTGAACTTTGCATTGCTTCGGCTGTTGTATTCGGTAATTGTAAAGATAGTTTCACTCGCAATTCTTGAACAGTGAGTTTTTGAAAATTCTTTGCAATTTTTTTATAATGTTCGATTTTACTTTCAAACAAGCCCAAATTGAATAAACTTAAAGATTCATGTTGCGAAATTATGCGTTCTGCAATGGAAGCGTGAACAGTGAAATTAAAGTAATCGGTTATATTTTCCGGGTTACACAATTTGTTTTCATAAGCACTTATCAACCATTGCAAACTCAAACCCTCACCTTGTTTACAAAGCTGAACATAGTTAATCCAACTTCTTAATTGTGGAAGGTGTCTCTGTATATTTTGCAGTTGTGTTAAAGTTTCGTTTATCCAATTTTCTTTTTGGTGGAAATTAATACCTGTAAGTGTTAGGTAATTTTTATATTCATCCTCGAAAAATGTTATTAGTTGTATAAACTCCGAAATGGCAGCGAAGTTACTTTGCTTTATTTCATCAGAATAGTGTAAATCTTTTTCTTTCCAAACCAACACCAAATTACAAAGACCACTACGCTCCCAATTGTTCATCAAACTGCTTAGGTGTTGAACCAAAGCAGCTTTATTGTTAATGTCAAACAAATCGGTTTGTTCGTCTTTGAATAAATTTTTTAATGAATGTTGTACACTAATAAAGCGACTTTGTTTTAAAAGACTTTGCACTTCATTCAACTTATTGTTGTCTAAAAAAAGTTGTTCTAATTCGCTTTCATCATTGAAGGGAGCATTTCTAAAAACGGCTAACTGCTTTTTTATTTTTCGTTTTTGTAACCATTTCGGGAAGAACCAACTTTGTTGTGCCTGTTTCCATTTTATATCTGTTTCTGATATATTTATTGATAATACATTGCGATTATAATCTTTTAAAATACTATTTAAAATTGACAAATATTGACAATATATATTACTCCATTCTTCATATACATAGTAATTTTCTTTGTCAGATAAATAGTTCATAAGGTCCAAAGGGATGTCAGGCAAATTATGTAAGGCATTTATTACATGACCAAATTGCGACCATTCTGTTTTAGATTGAATGGGAAAATAAAAATGAATTGCCTTAGCTAGCGATTGCGATTTAGTTTGTACATCAGGCAATAGGTTCAATAGTTTTTGTGTTTGTTTTGAAATATCCTCACCTATCGAAGGAGAATATTGCGTTAAATTCAAATCAGCCAATGAATTTTCTGAAGGATGAATAAGAAGTTGTATTATTGATTGAAACTGTGGAAGCCAATCTGTCCATTGTTGCCATAGAGTTGTGTTTAATTGCTGCAGAACAGTTTCAGAAATGAAACTGTTCGGAAAATTATTATATCTATAATTTTCTAAGGCTGTAATACTGTCGTATAAACTCCAACCAACCTGTTGTCTTTGGTGCAATAGATTTACATAATTGCTGATAGCTTTCTTAGCATTATCTAACCGTTGAGCTTCTTGTTGAAAATCTGCTGTACTTGCAATTTTTGTAGTTTCAATAGATTTTGCCAATTGTACCAATACATCAGACTTTTTAGATTTATTAGAGTGTAGTTCTAATGTAAATGGCGAAAGACCAATTTGTTCCAATCTTTTATGCACAACATCCAATGCTGCTTTTTTGGCTGCTACAAACAACACTCTTTTACCACGGTACAAGGCATCTGCGATAATATTAGTAATTGTTTGAGATTTCCCCGTTCCAGGAGGCCCGTGCAAAACAAAACTATGCCCTTGCTGAGCAGCAAGAACTGCCTCCATTTGTGAAACATCGGTTGAAATGGGTAAGACAATAGACTTTGAAAGAACATCGTCAAAATCTTTGGCAGAATCCATTTCTTTATTTTCATTGAATACCAACTTGCCATCTACCAAACTTCGCACCATATCGCTTTTCAATAATTCTTCCTGATGCATTACAATATCTTTCCATAGGATAAGTTTACTGAATGAAAAATTGCCTAAAACCAATTGTTCTTCTACATCCCAACCTTTCAATTGCATAATTGCTCTACGAAGTATACCCATTACTTTAGCTACATCAACACCCTTGTCATCTGATGGAAGTTGTTCCAATGCACCCAAATTTAATTCAAACTCTTGTCGAAGAAATTCAACTAGAGTGATGTTTATCATGGTTTCTTCTTCTCTACTTTTTAATGAAAATTTACTATTCACTGACCTTCTGCTTATTTCTACTGGCAATAACAGAATTGGAGAATATCTTGGCTGTTCAGGAGTTTTTCTGTCAAACCATTTTAGTAACCCAATGGCTAAATACAAGGTACTTGAGCCATTTTCATCAATAGCTTGTTTTGCATTCTTATGGATATAAACCAGAATATTATCTAAATCTTGCTGATGATAGTGAGTTAATAAACGGTTATGTTTTAATTCGTCATTTGCCAATTGATATAATGGAGAAGATTGATGAAGTGGTTGTAAGAATAAATTATACTTCCTTAGAACCTCTGCGTTTGGGTTCGGCATTATAGAAAAACTTTTCCCATCAGACAATGTGTCCTCCAATTTACTGATGTCAATATCAACCAATTGCAGCATATTACGAGTTACATGCAGATTTAGCAAGTTGTTACGAAGTGATAAATCTAAAAGTTTACGTTCCCATATTTTTTGCTTTGTTTTTGGTTGTTTCCCTTGCAATAATTCGTCTTGATAAATAGTGCCAATATCAAAACTTTTTTCCATTGTAGCTGCTTCTTTTTGCTTAATTGCGTCTTCATCTAATTGCACTACTATTGAATCTGCCATTAAAGGCAATGGACGAATTCGTAGGGTTCTTGCACGCTTAATATCTACAGATATTAGAAAATCTTCTTTTTGAACCAGCTGAGCTTCACCTGAATTAAGTGCATCACTGAATTTTATACTATTTCCTTTACATAAACTTGTTGCTTCAACTGCTGCAATTTCACGTATCCCTTTAGAAAGGCGTTTAGTAATTGCTGATTTATCATCATTAATTACTTCGGAAAATTTATCGTCTTGTAACCAGCAACCAACAAAAGCATGCCCTCGAACAATAATTAAAATTGGATTTAGATCAACAGCTTCTAAGCAACCAGCAAACAACAAACTTATATCTATGCAGTTCCCGAATTTTTCATGTTGAATAGTATTAAGCAAACGTAATCTTTGTCCCATTTCTTCATAACCTGGAGGCAATGAACTGTATATAATTTCTTCGTTTTGAATAGCAGAATAAATTGCTGACATTATTTGTAACACACGTTCGGGATCATTTCTCTGATAACCTTCAAAGGCTGTTTTCAATCCTTGTTTTTCTAAAATTTCTATCGCTTTTCTTTTAATGTAATATATGTAAGGATGATTTGGAGTAACATAAGCTGCTATTAACTCAGGCAATACTTGAAATCCGCCAAAATACTCTAAAGGGTGGACATTTATAGAAATTGTTTCCTTTAGCAAAACAATATCCTTATCAATTAATTCAAAAGTTATGTTTGCTTTTTCTGTTTCGGATAGTTTATTAAAAAAACCACGGTTAACTTTCAAATTATCCAGCGGAATTTTTACATCCTTTTGAGCAGGAAGGAATTGAATATTGAAGTTAAAAGGTTCAATACAAGGGACGTCTGAAGTTATCTTTATTTCAAGTTGATTCGAGTCTATCTCAGAAGTATTCTCAATTGTTACCGACTGAATAGGCTTAATATCATTTAGATACAATGAGATGTTTAAAAATGGCAGTGTCTGTTTGTGTATTTTGAGAGTAGATTGTTCTTCCATGATTTATTTTAAGCACTTAAAGTTCGTCAAATTTTGCTTTCATTGTTGGATTACCATGTGTAAGTTTTTTAATGGTCAAATCTTCAGCCTTTTGATTTGCAAGTCGGAGATTATTGTCAGATGATAATAAAGCTTCTTTGGTTTTTTGAAGATGGTCAATTGTCTTATCTATTTCTTCAATTGCTGTTTTAAATTTACGACTTGCCAATTCGTAATTTCGAGCAAAACCCTCTTTAAATGAGTTTATCTTTTCTTCAAAATTATTTATATCAATATTTTGATCCCTTTCTAAAGCAAGTGCTGCTTTGTACTGCATAGAATTCATTGCAGCATTTCGAAGTAATGTAATTATCGGAATGAAAAATTGTGGCCGAATCACATACATTTTATTATATTTATGTGACAGATCAACAATCCCTGAATTATAATATTCGCTCTCTGCCTCTAAAAGAGAAACAAGAACTGCATATTCACATTTTTTTTCTGCCCGGTCTTTGTCAAGCTCTTTCAAAAAGTCTTCATTCCTTTTTTTTGTAGTTGTTTCGTCTGCCTCATTTTTCATTTCAAACATTATTGAAATAATTTCATTTCCAGACTCATCTGTCTCCCTATATATAAAATCCCCTTTGCTACCAGATTTCGAATCATTGTCTTTTTCAAAATATGCTTTTTGAAAAGCTGTTGCTCGAAGTTTATTAAACTCTGTCTCACAATGTTGTTCAAGTGTTTCGCCTAACATTTTAGTCGAAAGCTTGAGCTTCATGTCCTTAACTCGAGCTATTTCATCATCTTTATATTGGATAATAACATCTTTATTTTGCAATTCTGCCGAAAACTGTTGTTTTAAAGAATTTTCAAGATTCAGTTTTTCTAATTCTTTGGTCCTTACTTCATTTGCTAAATTGTCACGTTCTTTCTCAACTTTTTGAACCGCCTCATTGATAGCTAGTTTTTTCTCAACTTCACCATTATCAATTTTTGCTTTAAGTTGAGTTATTTCAAACTCTTTTTTATTTAATTTCGCAGACATCAATAATTCACTCTGAGCTTTTAATTCTGTTAGTTCTTTATCCTTGCTTAGAATTTTTTCTTGCATTGAATTTCTAACATTTGCTTCAGCTAGCTTTACCGCGCTTTCTTTCTCTTTGTCTGCAAGATTTAGTCTTTTTTGCAATTCTTCTTCAAATTGGTGGTCACGAACTTGTTTAAGAATGTCAGCAAAACCAGCTTCGTCTACTTTAAAAACTTTATTACAATTTGGACAAATGATTTCGTTCATATTAATAATTATTTATTACTGAAAAGGTGAATAATCTTTTTATCACTTAGCAATTTCTAATATTTATAATCATACTACTTATTTCGAATTATATTATTTCTTACCACAAAGCGGACAAATATTTTTCTCCATTTTTAGTTTCTGGAATTCTGACGAAAACCCTGAAGCCAATATTCCAGCTGGCAAAGCAAATACACCTATTCCAAGAATTGAAATACAAGCTGTCAAAAACTTGCCTAATCCAGTAATAGGAAAAACATCACCATATCCGACTGTTGTTAGTGTAGTTACACTCCACCACATTGTCTCAGGAATACTTGAAAATTTATCAGGCTGTGCATCATTTTCTACAAAATACATTAGACTTGAGGCAACAATAATTAAAAAAAAGGTTATAATTAAACACAGAACCAATTCTTCTTTTTTAGTTTTAAAAACATTAGAAATCATTCTAGTTGCATTCAAATATCTGCCTAATTTAAAAACTCTTAAAAATCTTAAAAGGCGAAACATTCTTACAAAACGAAAATCAAAAATTGTTGTAAATGGCATGTAAAATGGAACAATGGCAAGCAGGTCAATTATTGAACCAATTGAAAAAATAAATCTTAATCGGCCAAATAGTGGATGCTTGAATTTTTCAATGTAAGTACAAGTCCAAACCCTCAATGAATATTCAAGTGTAAAAAAGCAAACTGAAACAATTTCAAATGTTTTGAAAAATGAACCATATTTTAAAAATAAGCTATCTACCGTCTCTAGTATGACAGCAATAACATTAAGTAGAATTAAAGAAATAATAAAACTGTCAATCAACTTGTCCCAAAAACTTCCCCCTTCGGATGGATCTAGAAGTACATAAACATGCTTTTTAAATTTTGAAATCATTATTCATTTACTTTTTTATGATAATAACTTTCCAAGATTCTATTTTACTTTTTTCAAATTCAATAGAAACCAAAAATTCTCTTAATTCACCTTTGTAGGTTTTAGAATTCAAAATTGCTGTTTTCAAGTCTGATTCTAATGTTAAGTTAAGAGAAGAAAAAGTTTTCGCTGTAACATCTGCTAAAAACTTTAAAGCGTTATTCTTGTCTGAAGAGTTATTGATATTTAAGTTGATTGTAATCTTACTAACCATTGTTTCTGTTCCTTCGAGGTAATAAGCAATATTGTTCTTCATTCCTAATCCTTCTTTTTCTGGCCCAAATTGATAATAGTCTGTCAATGAACCCCATCCCATGTCCATTGGGTTTCCCCACTCTTTTAGTTCGCCAATTCCGTTTTGTGATAATAACTTACATAATTTATTGGGATCCTGAAAAATTCCTTCATTTTTAGATGCTTCTATTTTTAGTTCAGTTGAAGAACTAGCGTCAGTTTTGTTATTGGATTGACTACAATTTGAAAAAATGAAAATTGTAAATGTCGAAAGGATTAAAAGTGATTTTGTCATTGTCAATTTGTTTAATTTATCTCTCTATGATTAAATAATACTCATTAGATGCGCCTTTTTAAAATAAGTACCTATTTCCTCTCAATCAACATTTTTTTGACTTCTGTATCAAAAAAAGGCAATTATATGTGAAATCAATCCGAAAAAATTAAACACAGATAAAACATACTTTAAATTAAAAGCCTGAATAATTCGGGGGGATTACTAAGCTAATTATAAAATCGAAATACTTAAGATATATAAATGAAAACTTTATAGCCCCAAGCTATAATCCCCAAAACTTAATACTTCCTCTCCACATACTCCTGAATCTCCTGCAACTCTTCATCGGTCATGCCCATTTTTCTGGCCATCAGTTGCATAAATAGACTAGTCTTTTCTGCAGATTTGGCCATCTGATTCACTCTTAACACCCACCTAAGAAACAATGCATTTAAAGCCATAATAAAAATCAATGCAACAACATAAACAATGATAATAATAACCAAATTCATAAATCGTATTTTATCCTTAAAATTATCGAAGAAACCTTTTGCTTACACACGTAGAAATACGGAGGCGGCAGCCTTCATTTCAGCCAATACAACCTATCTTTATAGCAAACCGATCGCTGATAATGAAATTGATTACATCCTTTCTCGCATTGCTCATAACATTCAATACCATGGCTCAAAAAGAAATACCCATCTATACTGGTAAAATACCCAATGCCATTCCCTGCACTTTAACTACTTATACAGGTAAGAACCCCAGTGGTAAACTCTATTATGCCAATATCATTACACCAACCGTCACCGTCTATATTCCTGAAAAACAAAATGCTCTTAAAACAGCCATACTCATTTGCCCTGGTGGTGGCTATTCCAGGGTAGTGGTAGAACACGAGGGCGATGAAATTGCCAAAGCATTTAATGCTATTGGCGTAACAGTTTTCATGTTGAAATACCGATTACCCAACGACACTTGCATGATCAATAGATCCGAAGTGCCGCTCATGGATGCACAACAATCCATCAAATACATTCGGGACCATGCAAAAGAATACGGCATCGATAAAAATCATGTGGGTGTAATTGGCTTTTCTGCTGGCGGTCATTTGGCAAGTTCACTCGCAACAAAATTTCAAACCAGTTTTATTGAGAATGCATCTAACACCAATCTTAGACCCGATTTTATGATACTAGGTTATCCGGTGATCAGCATGAACGATTCTATCTGCCACAAAGGTTCCAGAGACCGATTGATTGGTAAAAATCCTAGCCCAGAAAATGTAAAACGCTACTCTTCCGAATTACAAGTAACTGCGAAAACACCCCCTGCATTTATCTTTCATGCCAAAGACGATAAAACTGTTCCAGTAATCAATAGTGTAAGAATGCATGAAGCACTGGAAGCCAAGAAAGTAAAATCTACCCTCCACATTTTTGAAGCGGGTGGTCATGGCTTTGGATTGAACAACACGTCAACATCCGTAAAATGGTTTGAACTGGCCACGCAATGGTTGAAAGAAAACAAATTTATTTAACCAACTCTATTTGATGAGGGCATTGTACAAAATCTCCACCGGATGTAGGGCATGCACTTGTGTTCCATCTTTGATCTGGTGTCTGCATGAAGTTCCTGCAGCTGCAATAATATGATTGGGAGATAATTTGCGCACGGCAGGAAATAATACCAGCTCTCCTACTTGCTGCGATACTTCATAATGTTCTTTTTCATAACCAAATGATCCTGCCATTCCGCAACAACCAGATGGTATAACTGCTACTGTATAATTGATGGGCAAGCTCAAAATATTTTTAATACTATCCTGCGAAGACAATACTTTTTGATAACAATGCCCGTGCAAAGCAATATTTTTTGCCTCGGTATGAAATTGGCTGGAATGAATAGTTCCTTTGGCAACTTCAGCGGCAATAAACTCTTCGATGGTAAATACAGATGCCGCTATTTTTTTAGAGTTGGCTTTATTGGATGGTTCTGCCAGATCAATATACTCATCCCTCAAAGTCAATATGGCCGAAGGTTCTATGCCAATCAATGGATGTGCTTCATCAATTAATCCGCCGAGCATTTCAATATTTTGATTGATAATTGTTTTGGCTTTTCTTACCAATCCCTTGGACAAATAAGTTCTTCCACTCTCCAGATGATTCGGAATAATTACTTCGTATCCAAGTGCTTCTAATAACAAAATAATTTTCTGCCCAATCGCAACATCTAAGTAATTGCTAAACTCATCGCAGAAAAAATATACCTGCTTCGCGCCGCCAGCAATTTTTCTAGCAATTTTTTCACTTCTTTTTGCATGCCATTTTTTCAATGTAGTAGAAGCTAACAATGGCATGGTTCTCTCCGGATGAAAGCCCACAACATTATTGGCGATCCTTCGCAACCATGGTGTATCAAAAACTAAATTATAGGCCCATGAAAATCGCGAAGCCAGTTTCATCTGTCCAGAAAATCCACCGATCATTTTTGCTCGCAGTGGTGTTCCATTGGCATCATAATAATGTTGCAAAAACTCCGCCTTCATCTTGGTTATATCTATACTCGATGGGCATTCTATCTTACATCCCTTACAGCTCAAACATAAGTCCATGGCTTCTTTGATCTCTGCATGATCATAAGGATGCAGATCGCTTTCATTGCTTAAAAACTGTCGGAGTAAATTGGCCCTTGCCCTGGTAGTATCTTTTTCTTTTCGGGTAGCCATATAACTCGGGCACATCAATCCTCCACTGATCTCCGATTTTCTGCAATCTCCCGAGCCCGAACATTTTTCAGCCAATCTTAAGATTCCTCCATCCTCTGAAAAATCGAAAATACTATTGCTTAACTCTCTTCTATTTTTTTCCTTCACCCTTAAATGTATATCCATCGCAGGTGTATTCGTAATTTTTCCTGCATTGAAAATTCCTTTCGGGTCAAAAATATGTTTTACCTGTTTGAACAATGCATTGGTTTCCTCTCCTACCATGCTGGCAATAAATTCTCCGCGCAATCTTCCATCTCCATGTTCTCCCGACAATGATCCATTGTATTTTTTTACGAGCGCTGCTGTTTCTGCAAGTATGCCCCTGAACTGCGTTAAGCCCTCTTTTGTTTTTAAATTGATGATGGGCTCAACATGCAATTCTCCTGCACCTGCATGCGCATAATAAGACACCTGCACTCCATGACGTTCTAATAACAATGCTAAGTCTGCAATATAATCGGGCAGATCATCGGTAGATACTGCACAATCTTCTATCAGGTTAACTGGCTGTGCATCTCCTTTTAAATTTCTGAGCAAGCCCAATCCCGCTTTGCGGATATCCCAGGCAAATTTGGTTTCGGCATTGTACAATACTGGAAATGCATAACCTCTTCCTGCTACTTTTAAATCGGCAATAAGCGCATCTATTTTTTGATGGAGCAATTCTTTGCTAGTTTCCATAAACTCCACCATCAACAATGCCTTCGGATCTCCTTCAATAAAAAATCGGTTCTTATGATATTCCGGATGACCGATCGTAAAATCCATGATGAATTTATCTACCAGCTCCGATGCCATTGGCCCATGCTTCAATGCAATGATATTGGCCCTCAACGATTCATTAATTGAATTACAATGTATACAAACCACTCCCACTTCTTGTGGAGGTAGATCAATCAAATTAAGTGTTACTTCAGTAATAAATGCCAGTGTTCCTTCCGAACCCGCGATCAATTTGCATAAATTAAATGGAGCACCTTCCGTATTATAGGGTTGCATTTGCAGTAAATAATCCAATGCATAGCCTGTATTTCTTCTCACTACATTGGCAGCCGGAAAATTATTGCGAATCAATTCTTGATGATGCGCATCATTCAATAATTCATGCAAAGCCGAATAGACTTTTCCCTTCATTCCCTCAGCAGCCATGCTTTCTTCCATCGCTTCTGCGCCAATGGTATCAAGCGTTCCATCACTCCAAACAATATTCGCTTCCAGTAAATGATCCCGGGCTGCTCCCCAAACAATACTGTGCAATCCACAGGAATTATTGCCGATCATTCCGCCGATCATGGCCCGATTGGCCGTAGAAGTTTCGGGGCCAAACATCAAACCAAAACCTTTCAGGTAACTATTTAAATCGTCGCGTATTACGCCCACTTGCACACGCACCCATTTTTCTTCAACATTTACTTCGATGATCTGATTGAAATATTTAGAGATATCTACTACTAGTCCATTGCCCACCACCTGGCCTGCCAATGATGTGCCGGCTGCTCTTGGTATTAATGTGATCGAATGTTCATTGGCAAAATGAATCAATGCCTGAATATCTGCAACCGTCTTTGGCAATGCAACGGCCACTGGCTTCTCCTGATACACCGATGCATCAGTAGAATAGGCCAGCAATTGAACCTGATGTTGAGGAGAATCATCAAAATACAATTCACCTGCTAATAGCGCTGCTAATTCGTTGAATTGTTTCTTCATGTAAAGCTATTCCTAATGCGCCCAACGCTTTTTACCAAAGCTATAATTCAATGTTAATGAAGGTCCATTGTATCCCCAGGTAATTCCTGCAGTTTGCTTATCAACTGTTGCATCAATCTCAAAATTGAAACCAGAATAACCAGCTGTTATATCAAACTTAGGTAATATACGATATACCAATGCTGCCTGATAAGAAACGATCTTTCCGTTTACTTCTCCTGTATTCAATGATAGATAACTGAAATCGCCTTTTAAAGCCAACCGATTGCTCAATGCATAACCACCCCAAATTCCTAGGTTTGGCAAGGGTGCAGTAAATCCAAAATCTTCGCTACCGCTCACTCCTACACCTCCTGCTGCCAATGCAATACCAATAGAAGACTGCATGGTATGTATACCTAATTGCAAACCTAACTCTGCTTTTGGCTTAGACAATAATGCATATCCCCAGGAGAAACGATACACTGAATTATTAAAGAAACTACTGATATTGGCATTTACATTATAAGTGTTATCACCAAATTGAATGGTACGTTGTAAAGTCTTAGATGCTTTTCTATTCAATTGATAATATTCTAAATCGAATCTTGATCTTCTGGAACTGCGCCATTGTATATTGGCTGCAAATGTGTTGGTTGTTTTTTCGAAACCAAGATCATTTTCAAAATCGATATTGGTTCCTAAAAGTCCATTAGATGAACCCAATCGAATAGCCGTATTATTTGATGGTCCAAAAAAACCAACTCCTACTTTAAATCTTTCTACAAACCAAGGCGCTTTTTTTAACCCGTTCTGACTACTACTATCCGTAGCTTTTTGTGCAAAAATTCCAATTACTAAACCTTGTAATAATAATGTAAAAATGATTTTTTTCATGTCTGTTGCTTTTGTGCGATAAAAGTAAACATTTATATGATAATTCTCATATTTGGCTTTGTTGAATGTCATAGTCCACCAATCGATTGATTTCTAGCTTCACATCAGCATTTAAACCGTTTCAATAAACAATATTTATGGCTGAAACCGATATCACCAAAGCGATTGACCTTCATGCACATGCAGAAGGAACTGGGCATTTAAGAAACCGCATTCCTTTATATGTAGACTTTATGCCCCCCTGTAATAGTGCCTGCCCATCGGGGGAAAACATTCAAGCATGGCTGGCGTTTGCGCAAGGGGGCGATTTTTATGAGGCCTTCCAAACCATTGTTGCCGACAACCCCTTCCCTGCCACCATGGGCAGAATTTGTGTGAAGCCCTGCGAAACCGGATGTAACAGAAACCATATCGATAAAACCATCAATATTCACGCGGTTGAACGCTTTATTGGAGATGAAGCCATTCGCTTGAAATGGCCCATTCGGTACGCAAGAAATGCTACTGGTAAAAGAATTTTAATTGTAGGCGGAGGCCCCAGCGGTTTATCTGCTGCCTATCAATTAAAAAGAATGGGGCATGAAGTAGATATTGTAGAAGCCAGTGGTCAGTTAGGTGGCTTAATGTATTCAGGCATTCCTTCTTATAGATTGCCTAAAGAAATTTTGGCAGCAGAGATCGATCGAATCATTGGCATGGGTATTAACGTTCGGTTAAATTATACGGTCAAAGACATTCAGGCAGAAAAAGAGAACGGCCGTTACGATGCAGTATATCTTTCTATCGGTGCCCAGCTCATTCAGCAGGAAGTTTTTGACAACGACCAATCAGTATATATCAAAGATGCTTTTGCATTTTTTAAAGAGATACAATCTTATACCTCTCCTTATATACAAAAGAAAGTAGTGGTTTATGGTGGTGGAAAACTAGCCCTCTATTTAGCCAGAATGATCAAACGATTTGGTTCGGAAGTAACAGTGTATTATCCGGGTGATAAAAAAATGATGCCGGCCCACGATTACGAAACCGAAGACGCTTTGGCTGAAGGCGTTGATGTGCAATTACAACATCAACTCAGTAAAGTACAGAACAAACAAGTTGTATTTGAAAAACAAAATATTGAAAAAGGAAAACTAATCGGCACCAATGAATTTATTGCTGTGGATGCCGATGTATTAATTATTGCAAATCGTCAGGAGACAGATTCTAATTTCTTAACGACGCTGCCAGAGATTAGCATCAATGCAGATGGAACGGTTTTGATCGACTCGCAAAGAATGACGGGCGCCAAAGGCATTTTTGCTGGTGGAGATATGTTGCCTGCGGAAATGCGCAGCAGTACGATTGCCATTGGTCAGGGAAAAAAAGCAGCCAGGTATATCGATCGTTTTGTGTTTGAAGAAAATTATATCAAGCCAGAGAAACATCCGACTGCGGGCTATCGCAAATTACACATGTGGTATAAAACCGATGCTCCGCAAAAAGCCCAGGAAAAAATAGATCCAAAAATTGCTGTTCAAAATTTTGAAGAAGTAATTGGCGGTCTTTCTGAAAAAGAAGCCCTCTTTGAAGCGCAGCGTTGCCTTAGTTGTGGCAACTGTTTTGAGTGTGATGGATGTTTTGGTGCATGCCCCGAAGATGCCATCATCAAACTCGGAAAAGGCAATCGCTACAAATTCAATTTAGATGCCTGTACTGGTTGTGGTGTATGCTACGAGCAATGTCCTTGCCATGCTATAGAAATGATTCCTGAACCCAATAATTCTGTAAAAAATGTCGAATAAAAAAAATTCAATTGCAACCATCGATGGAAATGAAGCTGCCGCATACATTGCGTATCGGGTAAATGAAATTTGTGCCATCTATCCCATCACGCCCTCTTCTACCATGGCAGAATTAGCAGACGAATGGGCATCTAAAGGAGTAAAAAATATTTGGGGTGCTGTGCCCGATGTAATGGAAATGCAGAGTGAAGGTGGAGCTGCAGGAACCGTGCATGGTGCTTTACAAACAGGATCTTTAACTACTACTTTCACTGCTTCACAGGGTTTGATGTTGATGCTCCCCAACATGTATAAAATTGCGGGAGAATTAACTGCTACGGTATTTCATGTGGCTGCAAGATCTTTGGCTGCACAAGGGTTGTCTATTTTTGGAGACCACCAGGATGTTATGGCTGCAAGAACCACCGGCTTTGCCTTACTCAGTTCTGCAAGTGTTCAGGAAGCGCATGACTTTGCACTCATTGCACAGGCTGCTACATTAAAATCAAGAATTCCGATCATCCATTTTTTTGATGGATTCAGAACTTCTCATGAAGTAAATAAACTGGCCATACTATCCGATGAGCAAATCAAATCGATGATCTCCGATGACCTGGTGATTGCGCATAGAAACAGAGGATTGAATCCCGAGCATCCTTTCATAAGAGGAACAGCTCAAAATCCGGATGTGTATTTTCAAGGCAGAGAAACAGTGAATACTTTTTACAACAATATGCCAGCGATTGTAGAAGACATCATGAATGAATTCGCTGCAATGACTGGCAGAAAATATGAACTCTTTCAATACAGTGGAGATGCCGATGCAGAACGCATTATCATCATCATGGGTTCTGGTGGAGAAACCGTAGACGAAACCGTTAAAGCATTGAATAAAAACGGAGAAAAAACAGGTGTTATTCAAGTTCGTTTATACCGACCTTTCTCATTGGATCATTTATTGAAAGCCATTCCTAGTTCGGTAAAATCAATTGCCATCCTCGATAGAACAAAAGAATCAGGTGCTTCCGGCGAACCCATGTACCAGGATGTATTGGCTTGTTTAGTAGAAGGCTTGCAACAAGGAAAAATAAAACAATTGCCTCGTTTAATTGGCGGAAGATATGGACTCTCTTCTAAAGAGTTTACGCCTGCCATGGTAAAAGCCGTATTTGATGAATTGAAAAAAGATCAACCGAAAAATGGTTTCACGGTAGGTATTAATGATGATGTTACACATTTGAGTTTAACCTATGATCCCAATTATAAATTAGATGAGTCTGAGTGGCGTCAGGGATTATTCTTTGGATTAGGTGCCGATGGTACAGTAGGTGCCAATAAAAATACCATCAAAATTATTGGAGAGAATACCGAACTATTTGGGCAAGGATATTTTGTGTACGATTCAAAAAAATCGGGTGCAAGAACGGTTTCGCATTTAAGATTTGGCCCACAACCTATTCGTGCTCCTTATTTAATTTCAAAAGCAGATTTTATTGCCTGCCATCAATTCAACTTCACCGAAAAAGTAGAAATGCTGGAGTATGCAAGTGATGGGGCCATTTTTTTACTCAATAGCCCTTATAGCAAAGATGAAGTATGGAGTAAACTAACTGGTCAGGTACAAAAAATGATCATCGCTAAAAAAATTCATTTCTATGTGATCGATGCTACTACTGTTGCCAGAGACAATGGCATGAGTGGAAGGATCAATACCATCATGCAAACCTGCTATTTTGCTTTATCTGGTGTACTCCCAAGAGAAGATGCCATCAAGCAAATTAAAAAAGCGATTGAAAAAACCTATTTCAAAAAAGGGCAAAAAGTAATTGATCAAAATTTTAAAGCAGTAGATGCCACATTGGCCAATATGTTTGAAGTGAGCTATCCTACTACATCTTCAGCTGCAGATCATGACCTATTCACTGTTTCTAACAAAGCGCCTGATTTTGTAAAAAATGTTACTGCGGTAATGATGGCCGATCATGGAGATCAATTACCAGTAAGTGCAATGCCGATCGATGGAACTTATCCGAGCGGTACTACACAATGGGAAAAAAGAAATGTATCTAACAGAGTGGCCATTTGGGAACCGAACGATTGTATACAATGTGGTAACTGTGCCTATGTTTGTCCGCACAGTGTGATCAGGGCAAAATTCTATCATAAAGATTATTTGAAAGATGCACCTGAAGGATTTAAGCATGCTCCCATCAATGCCAGAGGATTTCCGGAAACACAATACACTTTACAAGTGTACTTAGAAGATTGCACTGGTTGTAATTTATGCGTGGAAGTTTGTCCTGCAACCAATGCTGAGAACAGATCGATCAAAGCCATCAACTTAGGCGAGAAAGATCCGATCATAGAAAAAGAACAAGACAATATTCAATTTTTTGAGAACCTTACCTGGAACGATCGTTCAAGCATCGATTTTTCTACCGTGCATGGTGCGCAATTTTTAGAACCATTATTTGAATTCTCTGGTGCTTGCGCTGGATGCGGCGAAACACCTTATCTAAAATTATTGTCTCAATTATTTGGAGAACGTTTACTCATTGCCAATGCCACTGGTTGCTCTTCTATCTATGGCGGAAATTTACCTACTACGCCTTGGACAGTCAACAAAGAAGGCAGAGGCCCTGCATGGTCTAATTCATTATTCGAAGACAATGCAGAGTTTGGATTGGGTATGCGCATTACTGCCGACAATCAATTGGAACTGGCCAAACAATATTTAAATGAATTGACCAATGAACTCGGAGCCGATACCATCAAAGCATTGATGGATGCCCCTCAAAAATTAGAATCCGATTTAATCAAACAACAGCTACGAGTAAAATTATTGAAAGAGCAGTTGCAAAAAATGCAGTCTCCTGCGGCTGCACATTTATTATCTGTTGCAGATCAATTGGTGAGAAGATCGGTTTGGTTAGTAGGTGGAGATGGATGGGCTTATGATATTGGTTATGGTGGTTTAGACCATGCACTCGCCAGTGGTAGAAATATTAAGATCTTAGTCTTAGATACAGAAGTGTATTCCAACACCGGAGGTCAATCATCTAAATCTACTCCTACTGCTGCTACTGCAAAATTTGCTGCGGGCGGAAAAGCGGGTGGTAAAAAAGACCTGGCCATGCAGGCCATCTCTTATGGTAATGTATATGTTGCAAGAGTAGCATTTGGTGCAAACCCGCAACAAACTTTATTGGCCATGAGAGAAGCTGAAGCTTATGATGGACCTGCACTGATCTTAGCTTATAGTCATTGCATTGCACATGGATATGATTTAAAAGATGGATTGGATCAACAAAACAAAGCAGTGGCATCTGGTCACTGGCCTTTGCTCCGATACAATCCTACATTAAGAAAGAAAAATCAAAATCCATTTGTGCTCGATTCTCCAAGGCCTACCATCAGCTTGAAAGATTATGCGTACAACGAATTAAGGTATAAAGTACTCACTGTTACCAATCCGGAGTCAGCAGAAAAATTAATGAAGCATGCGCAGGATCTGGTGAACCTGAAATGGAAAACCTACGAAGAATTAGCCACTAAAAAAGCAAGTGATTTTGTACCCATTGCATAAATTAAAATTGAGTAAATGAAAATACAGACCAAATACATGGGTTTAAACTTGAATTCGCCCATTATTGTTTCGGCATGTACCTTGTCGAATCAATTAGATAATATTAAAAAAATGGAAGACAATGGCGCAGGTGCCGTGGTGTTATTCTCCTTATTCGAAGAACAGATTAAAAAAGAAGAATTAAAAATAAAAAGCATCATTTCTGCTACCACCGATTCTTTTGCGGAAGCATTGGATTATTTTCCTGACCTCGAAGAATACAATATGGGTACCGATGAATACTTAGAAAATATTCGTCAGGCAAAAGAAAGCGTAAGCATTCCGATCATTGGATCATTGAATGGTATCAGCGCAGATGGCTGGATCAACTATTCTAAAAAAATGGAAGAAGCCGGTGCAGATGCTATTGAAGTAAATATATTTTTTATTCCCGGAGATATTAGCGTCAGCTCAGCAGAAGTAGAACAACGTTATTTAAATATTATTCAATCGGTGAAAAAAACAATCAGTATTCCGCTGGCCGTTAAAATAAACCCCTACTTCAGTTCTACCGGAAATATGTGCCTGCGCATGCAGGAAGCTGGTGCAGATGCACTGGTATTATTCAATCGTTTTTATCAGCCCGATTTTGACATCAATGAATTATTGATCAAAACTGATTTGAATTACAGCGACCCCAGTGAAATCAGATTACCACTTTCTTGGCTAGGTATATTGTACGGCAAACTTCAATTGTCTTTGGCGGCAACCACTGGTGTGCAAAGCGCTTCGGAAGTGATCAAATATTTATTGGCAGGAGCCGATGCGGTAATGACTGCATCTACTTTGTATAAAAATGGTATCCCCTATTTAAGAATGATGAATAAAGAATTAGAAGACTGGATGGATTTGATGGGCTTTGAATCAATTGAATCATTCAAGGGATTGATGAGCCAGAAAAACATACCGGATCCGACAGCTTACGAAAGGGCCAATTACATCAAACTGATCAGTCAATATTAATTACTTATTTGAAATCGTAGTAAGGAACTTCTTCAATCGTCTCTCCTTCTTTCTGTAACCAATAGGCTTGCGTAACTACATGGCCTTGCGGCGTTTTTAATAAACGACCGAAAATAGCATTGGTTGAATTAAAAGTATAATCGGTTACGCCGACCGTAAATGAGGTAGGCGCTTCAACAACGGGCGCTGGCGCAGGGGCTGGAACAGCGGCTGTATTTTCTGTTGTTCCATCAGCGGCCGGAGTGGCAGCAGCGGCAGGCGCAGGAGCAGCTGCGGCTTTTGGCGCAGGGCTTGGAACAACTACTACTTCAAACCCGTTAATGGTCAATAATTTTTGTAGAAAATCAACCCTTGCTTGCGTAGCATTTTTTTCAACGATGCCACATTTAATGCCATCTAATTCTTCAAACTCGTGATTCTTATTAATAGCCATAATCTGAATTAATGTAATGATTCTATATAATCAAAGATCCAACCCATGATACCAAACAACACTATGCCCGCACTACAAATGATCAACCCTAATTTTACGGGCATTTGAAGATTCAGCTTTTCTATTGGCTGATCATTTTTATCAATAAATACTGCCCTCACTACCCTTAAATAATAATACAAGGAAATGATCATATTCAAAGCCGCAATACTAATAAACAAATAAGACCCCTTCGCTCCTCCAGTGGTTAACAGATAAAGTTTGCCAAAAAATCCTGCTGTTGGTGGAATACCTGCCAAAGAAAACAATGCCAATGCAAGCACCCAACTTATTAGTGGATTTTTTTGATACAATCCTTTATAGTCATCAATATTTTCTTTTCCGCTTTGTTCACTGATCACAGATGCTACTCCGAATGCTGCCAGATTAGACACCATATAAATGAGGATAAAATAAACAACTGAAGAAATGCTAATATTGCTATTGCCACTTACGCCCACTAAAATAAAACCTACTTGTGCGATCGAAGAAAATGCCAGGAATCTTTTGATATTTTGTTGACGCAAGGCAAATAGATTACCAATGACCATCGATGCCACAGACAATGCAACGATCAATACATACCAGGTGCTTTGCATCGATTGAAATACGCCAGACAATACAGTTAACAATACAAAAGCAATCGCTCCTTTGGATACCACGGAAAGAAAAGAGGTAACAGCAATCGGTGATCCCTCATATACATCGGCAGTCCATAAATGAAATGGAACAATCGATAATTTAAAGGCAAATGAACTGAACAAAAATACAAATGCCATGATCAACAAAGGAGAACCATCTAATAACTTAGGCAATTCAGCAAAACTAATAGTGCCTGTAACTCCGTAAATCAATGAAATGCCAAACAATAAAATGCCCGAAGAAAATGCCGAAGAGAGAATCATTTTCATGGCCGCTTCCGATGAACGCTTTTTGAGCAAATCGAAATTAGACATGGCAGCGATCGGAATAGTAGCTAATTCCAATGACAGATAAAAGATCAATAAATTACCACTCGACAATAAAAAGCACATGCCCAATAAAGCAGACAGCATGAGTATAAAAAATTCGGTCAAATGAGCGGTCTTCTTTAACCAATCGGTAGAAAGCATAGAAATCAAGTACACGCCTAAACTCAAAACACTCTTCTCGAATGCAATCAATGAATTGGTATAGAACATGTCTCCAAAAAGACTTCCATCCTCATTAAAAAAACAACTGGCTATAAAATTAACCAATAAGGCAAATTGAATAAAAGGCAATAATTGTTCATTCGTTCTTTCCTTACCCAATTTAATAAAGAGCAGTAAGAATAGAATGATCGTTACAATCAATTCGGTCTTCATCAAGTGAAAAAATACATTCATCCTTTTAAATTTTATTTGCCTGTAATTCTATTCGTGATTATTTCAGCAGCGGGTTGCAAAAGGTTGTTCAACCAATTCGGTGCAATACCAATACTTAAAATACCGACCAGCAGAATTACTGCAGCCAATTTTTCATTCCATGTTGCGTCTTTCAATTCCAGGAAAGACTTGTTTTTGATCGGCCCCATAGCAACAGAACCAATCGCTCTTAAAATATATACTGCGGTTACAACAATCGACATGATTGCGGCAATTGTTGCAGTTCTATGAAACCAGTCATCTACCTGCCAGGACCCTACAAACACGGTCATCTCCGCAACAAATCCAGATAATCCAGGCAATCCCAAAGAACACAATCCAACTAAAAATAAAACGGTTGTAATAAATGGCATCACTTTCATCAAGCCTCCCATCTCATCCACCATTCTCGTATGTGTTCTATCATAGATCATTCCGATCACGGCGAAAAATAAGGCTGTCATTAATCCATGAGACACCATTTGCATCAATGCTCCTGTAATAGCAGTTTGTGTAAGCATGGCCATTGCCAATAAACTAAATCCAACATGGCTAATGGAAGAATAAGCGTTCATGTACTTCATATCTTTTTGCATCATCGTAACGAATGCACCATATAAAATGGCGATCGTTGAAAGAATGATAATGATATGCGCGTACTCTTTTGCTCCTTCAGGTAATAAATAAATGGCAACTCTTAAACATCCATAACCGCCCAGCTTCATAGAGATCCCTGCTAAAAACATTGACCCTGCTGTTGGTGCAGAAGAGTGTCCATCGGGCACCCATGTATGAAAAGGAAATAATGCGGTAAAAACACCAAAGCCTACAAATAAGAATGGGAAAATCAAATGCTGGTATTCTGTTGCGATATTGATCTTAGACAAATTACTGATACTGAATTCATGACCGCCCACAAAATACAAGCCCAGCATACCTACCAGGATCAAGGCTGATCCGCCCATTAACATCAAGGCTAATTTATTGGCACTGTATTCTTTTTTTCCACTACCCCAGATACCAATGAGTAAATATTTTGGAATAACTGCCATTTCTAAGAAGAAGAATAAAACAAATAAATCCAGGGAAAGGAAAAATCCATAAGCACCCAAAGACAATAAGATCAATAAAAAATAAAACTCCTTTGTCATTTTTTCGATATTCCAGGAAACCAATATGCCTGCAACCACTACAAAAGCAGTCAACAATATCATGGCAACTGAAATGCCATCAACCCCCAGATGAAAATGAATATTGAATGATTGTATTATTGTATAATCTATTTCAAATAAAAATTGCGCATTATTCTGTGCGGCAATTTCTACCCTGTATGCAAAAAATAATAAAAAAGCGGCGATCAATTGTGCAGCAGATCCTACAAAACTTACCCAGCGTACTTGTTCCTTAGTAGACACCATTAACACCAGCAGTGCAGTTAATAAAGGAATAACTAAAAGTAATAAAAGATTCATCAATACTTATTTATCTGAATTAATTCCATACATATAAAAAAACAACCACAATTACAATAACGCTGGTGAAAAAGTAAATGCCATATTGCTGTACTTTTCCTGACTGTAGCTTTTTAATAGCTTCATACAGACTTTGCGTAATTGTTCCTGTAAGATTAACAAAACCATCTACGATATTTTTATCTACCCAGGCAGCTGTTTTGCCGATCACATTAAACACTACTTTCTTAGTTAGAAATAAATACAATTCGTCGATATATAATTTATGATACACTAACTGGTAAATGCCATTGAACTGTTCACTGATTTTTTGTGCCCTGTCATTCTTTGATTTATACAATACAAACGCAATGGAAATTCCTGCAATACCAATCAGCACTGGTGCAATAGAAAAGCTCAGATGAAATGGCAATTCCAATAGATGACTATCTGAACTGATAAAATGACCAAAAGGAATAAAGCCTGCTACTGCTGAGCCAGTTGCCAAAAGAATGAGTGGCAACATCATTACCCAACCACCTTCGCCGTGACTTTCATTTTCATGACCATGCTCATGATGCGCTACAAATGGTTGATTCCAGAAAATACTGAAATACAAACGGAACATATAAAAAGCGGTAAGCCCTGATGTAAATAATGCGATATAATAAATAACTTGATTATGCTCAAATGCAGCGAGTAATATTTCTTCCTTACTAAAGAACCCTGCAAATGGAGGAGCCCCTGCAATAGCCAGGCAGGCAATTAAAAAACAAATATGCGTGATGGGCATCAGTTTTCTTAACCCACCCATATTGCTCATTTCGTTGCTATGCACATAATGGATCACTGCGCCTGCACCTAAGAATAACAATGCTTTAAAAATGGCATGTGTAAACAAATGAAACAATGATGCCGTATAGCCAAGTCCTTCTTCTCCCCCATATTTTGAAACGCCCAATGCAAAAATCATGAAGCCTATTTGCGACATGGTAGAATAAGCCAGTACTCTTTTAATATCGGTTTGTGTACAGGCAATAATGGCTGCGATCACAGCAGACACTACACCTACCCATCCAACAATTTCCAACACACCCGGCGTTGCAATAGCAAAAACGGGAAATAACCTTGCTACTAAATACACGCCCGCAACTACCATGGTTGCTGCATGGATCAATGCCGAAACGGGTGTAGGACCTTCCATTGCATCGGGCAACCAGATATGCAAAGGGAATAATGCACTCTTACCAGCACCACCAATGAATATTAATATCGCACCCCATGTTAGTGCAGAGACTCCTAAAAAGGAATAGCCAATCGCTGTTTTTAATTCATTTGATTCTGGCGATGTTAATGTGGCTATTAAACTAGGAATATCAAAACTTCCTGCAGTGCTGGAAAAAATCAGTATACCAATCAAGAAACCAAAATCCGCAAAGCGTGTTACAATAAATGCTTTTTTACAAGCAGCCACTGCGCTTGGCTTATCATAATAATATCCAATTAATAAGAAGGATGATACGCCCACTAATTCCCAGAAAATATACATCTGAAAAATATTGGTAGCCAGTACCAGACCCAACATAGAAAAAGTAAACAACCCCAGAAAGGAATAATACACTGGCAATCTTTCATCGCCTTTCATATAGCCCAAGCTATAAACATGCACCATCAATGAAATAAATGTTACCACGATCAACATCATCACCGAAATAGGATCGATCATCAATCCCATATCTATTTGCATCCCCGGAGCAAAAACCAACCAGGTTAATTTTAATGGTATTAATTGCTGGTACACTTCCCCCACTTTTCCATAAACAAAAAAGTATTCGTAAGCAGTTTGAAAAGCCAGCAACGCAGACGCTAACATCAATACAGTGCCAACTACTCCTGCTGTTTTTTTCAGATAGGATTTTCCAAAAAGCCCCAGCAATATAAAATTGGCCAATGGCAATAAAGGAATCAATAATATATTTAGAACATTTGGCATAACTGTTTAATACTTTAAGTCTTCGGCCGTCTCCACATCGATCGACTGGTGACTCCTATATAAATTAATGATGATAGCAATCGCAACAGCCGCTTCCGCAGCTGCAATGGCAACGATAAAAATGGAAAAGAACAATCCATCCATTTTACCTGGCCACAGATATTTATTAAATGCAACAAAATTCAAATTGACACTGTTTAAGATCAATTCAATACTCATGAGCATTGTGATCAAATTTCTTCTGGTGAAAAAACCAAATACACCAATAAAGAAAAGTGCAAAGCTTATAAATAGTATATGGTTAAGCGTTGGTTCCATTATTTAATCACTGGTTTATTTTGAATAGCAATAACAATACACCCAATAAGGGCAGCTAGCAACAATATCGATACCACTTCAAAAGGCAATGCATAGCCACTATCATTGATGGTCAACATTTTTTTACCAATATTCTCTACAGTAGGTGCCAATGGATTTTCTTTATTCCCAGTGAATGAATGTTGCATCACCTGAACAATGGTCAATGCAAAACCACAAAAAGCAGCCAATGCAGCAAAGAGTTTTCTTCCCAATTGTTGTTTGGGCAATTGCTCTCCTGTTTGCTGGGTCAAGAAAATGGAGAAAATGATCAGCACTACAATTCCTCCTACATATACTACAATTTGAACTGCTGCAATAAATTCATAAGACATCCAGAAATAAAATCCGGCAATTCCGATCAGGGAAAACAATAAATAAATAGCTGCCCTGAATATCTGTCTGGTGGTTACTGCAAGCAAACCAAACGTTAGTGTCAACGCAGATAATAAATAAAATATAATAGTTGATCCGTTCATTATTCTACACCTTCCATTATTTTAGAGCCGGGGTTATTTAATACTTTGGTAAACTCGCTTCTATCATAAACACTGTGTTCGAAAGTCTGCGCCATTTTAATAGCATCAGAAGGACAAGCCACTACACATAAATTACACATGGTGCATAATTCTAAATGATAGACCAGTTTGTCGATGGCTTTCTTTTTCTTTCCTTCTGCATTCACTTCAAACTTGGTAATTACTTTAATGGTACCATTCGGGCAAGCCAATTCGCATGCAGTACAGCCTGTGCAACGATGTTCATTGCTTGCATCATGAGGCATCACCACTTCTCCCTTAAACCTTTCCGGCAAATCGAGTGTTGCCCGATTATCGGGATATTGCTGGGTAATAATTTCTTTATGATGCGTAAAATAGTAACCGGTTCTTCGCATGCCAACCAGCAACGATTTTACCGCTCCATACACATCATTGATATAATCCTTTATAAACATAATCTGTTCAATTCAATTTAAAAGTACCAACCCAATATAGCCAATGCAGTCATCAACAATAAATTAAACATACTGATCGGCAATAAATATTTCCACTCCAAATTCAATAACTGATCTATTCTTAATCTCGGAAATGTCCATCTAAACCACATGATCAAAAAGATCAACGCAAATGTTTTTCCGAAGAACCATATACTCGATGGAATATAATCCATTACATGATTAAAGCTTTCCCAATTCCCGATATGAAAAGGCATCCAACCGCCTAAGAATAGTGTTGCACCAACTGCACATACAATAAATACGTTTACATATTCCGACAAGAAAAACAAAGCAAACTTCATTCCCGAATACTCTGTATGAAATCCGGCAGTCAACTCAGACTCTGCTTCAGCTAAATCGAAAGGTGCACGATTGGTTTCTGCAGTAACTGCAATCATGAAAATTACAAATGCAATGATCGCTGGAATATGTCCTTTAAAAAGCCACCAGCCATCAGCTTGTGATTGCACAATGGTGGACACTTGTAAACTTCCCGTTAATACAATGATGGTAAGTATCGCCAAGCCCGCAGACAATTCATAACTCACAATCTGTGCGCCACTTCTCATAGCACCCATCAATGAATATTTATTATTACTCGACCAGCCCGCCATTAAAATACTGATGACCATTATAGAAGAAACAGAAGACACATACAATACCCCGATATTTAAATCCCATAATTGAAAATCTTTTGCAAAGGCAATCGGCGCCATCAACAACATGGCTACGATCATGGCTATAAATGGAGCCAGATTAAATAAAAATTTATCTGCACCATTTGGAGTAAGTCCTTCTTTCACCAATAATTTAATGGTATCTGCCATGGATTGTAATAAACCCTGTGGACCCACTCTATTAGGCCCTAATCTGATTTGCATCCAGGCTGCTACCCTTCTTTCCATCAATACCAATACCAGGCCCAATACAGCAAACAAACTAATCACCGCCACTCCTGCAAGCACCATTTCTATAGTGGTTGCAATAGTTGAATTGAATGTTGTATTCAACCATTCATGAATTGTACTAGCTATTTTGTTTAGACTCCACATATTATCTATCAATATCAGGTATTACTAAATCCAATGTTCCCATCATGGCTACCAGATCTCCCAGTTTACTACCAGTTGCTATATGGTTTAAAACAGACAAATTAGAAAACCCAGGTGAGCGAAATTTAATTCTGTAAGGTGTTGTTCCTCCTTCACTAACAATATACACGCCCAATTCTCCTCTTGCTGTTTCTACTCTTGTATAAAATTCTCCCTTCGGTAATTTTAATACGGCTTTTGTTTTCGCCTGAAAATCGCCTTCGGGAATATTATCGATCAATTGCTCAATGATTCTGATGGATTGCTGCATTTCTCTGATCCTTACCATATATCGAGAAAATGAATCTCCTCCTTTCTCCAACACTTCATCAAATTCCAGTTGATTGTAAATTTCGTAAGGATAAATTTTTCTTACATCAGAACTCACTCCACTTCCTCTTGCTGTTGGGCCTGTACATCCATAAGAGATCGCATCTTCTGCAGATAGCACGCCTACATTTTTCATCCGATTCTGGAAAATAATATTTCCCGTAACCATTTCATCGTATTCGTGGATTTTCGATTTATACATTTTTAAAAATGCCTTCACCCTGTTTTGAAAATTAGGATGAATGTCTTGCATCACACCACCTGGCACTATATAATTCATGGTAAGTCTTGCACCACAAGTTTCTTCCATGATATCATTGATGCTTTCTCTTTCTCTGAATGCATGAAAGAATGGAGTGAATGCTCCCAGATCCATGGCCATCGCACCCCACCAAAGTTCATGCGAAGCAATCCTGGTTAGCTCATCCATCAACACCCTGATCACTTGTGCCCTCGAAGGAACTTCTATCTGCATTCCTTTTTCAACCGTTAATGCGCAAGCATGATTGTTGATATGCGAAGACAAATAATCCATCCTACTCGTTACATAAATGAACTGGCGATAGGTTAAGCTCTCGCACATTTTCTCGATGGAACGATGGATATATCCTAAATGTGGCTCAACCTTCTTGATGGTTTCTCCATTCAATGTGATCACTAAATGCAGCACTCCATGCGTTGCAGGGTGTTGCGGACCAACATTGATCTGTAAATCTCCTTCCAGTGTTCTGCCTAATTCTTCAACCATATTAGAGTTTGATCATATTAATAGGATCTTCAAAATCTTTTCTCAACGGATTCTTACCTTCCCAACCATCCGGCAAAATCAACAAACGCAGATCGGGATGATTCAAAAAGTTCACGCCAAATAATTCATATACTTCTCTTTCGTGAAATTCAGCCGTTCTCCAAATAGAAGCCAGAGATTCTACTTCCGGTTTACTGGCATCCAGATCTATTTTCACTACTATATTATGTCTGTATTTTGTTGATGATAAATGATATACCATCGTCAAATTTGTTTTCCAATCGATGCAGGTTAAGCAGAAAAGAAAATCAAAATTTAATGCAGGGTCAGTTCTTAATTGTTTTGCAAAAGGCAACCATTGAGCAACATCCACTTTAACATTCACCCACTCACCTCCATCAATAAATATTGCTTCTGGCAGTAGTTCGGTTATTTTAGCTTTTATTTCTTCGTCTTGCATTGAGTGTTTCTTTATTTCATATTGCTTTTGGCTCAACTGGTGAAACCCTGATTTGTTCTCTGGTTAAACCAGACTTGATTTTTTGCTGAAGCGATAACAATGCATGTATCAATGCTTCTGGTCTTGGCGGACATCCTGCAACATACACATCTACGGGTATCACATGATCCGCGCCTTTTACTACTGAATAAGTATTGTAAAAAAATGGACCTCCACTAATGGCACAAGCTCCCATAGCAATTACATATTTGGGGTCTGCCATTTGATCGTATAATCTTTTGAGTACCGGTGCCATCTTGTTTACGATGGTTCCTGCAATAATAATTACATCAGCCTGTCTGGGCGTTGCCCTTGCTACTTCAAAACCAAATCTGGAAAAATCATATTTAGCACCTGCAACCGACATGTATTCGATACCACAACAACTGGTGGCAAAAGTGAGTGGCCATAATGAATTGGATCTTGCCCAATTGATCACATCATCTAATTTACTCAACATTACTCCACCTCCAGGCATTTCATGAACCTGACCAGGAAAAGGTATTGATTGATTTTTTTCTTCCATCATATTTTAACCGGTTAAATCCATTTAAGCGCACCTTTTTTATGCGCATATAAAAAGCCCATGAATAATATAAAAAAGAAAACAACAATTTCTGCAAAAGCAAGCCAGCCTGTACTCTTGGCAACAACAGCCCAAGGATACAAGAACACCAGTTCAACATCAAAAATTAAAAAGATCAATGCAAATAAATAATAGCCTACGTTTAATTGAACCCAGGTTTTTCCAGTAGTAGGAATTCCACACTCATAAGGTTCTCCTTTTTGTTTATTAGTGGACCCTTTTAAAACCAATGACGATACGAGAATAGCTATTCCAGAGAAAGCAATTGCGGCAATAATCAGTACAATCAGCGAGGAAGCTCCCATTGATATTCTATTTCTACGAATATAGGAACAATATGAGAAAATAAAATATGAATATTATCACCTTTTTTACTGAGTTATCACCATCATTTTTTACCATTATTACAAAGAGTATTACATTTATTGCTATGAAGTATATATATAAGTTAATAGCCTGCTTATTTTATTTTACCCTATCCCTCCATTGTCTTTTTGCACAATTCAATAAAAACCATCTTAAAACAATCGACTCCACATTAACCGTATTGCATCAAAAAGCAATGTTCAATGGTGTAGTGGTACTTGCCGAAAAAGGTAAAATTGTATTTCAAAAAGAACTGGGCCTTGAATCGACCGAATCGAACAAACCTCTTACCCTTCAATCTTCCTTTAATCTGGCTTCGGTATCCAAACAGTTCATGGCCATGATGATCATGCAATTGAAGGAGCAAAACAAACTTCAGTACGATGATAAAGTACAACAATATTTACAAAAATTCCCCTACCCCAATATTACCATCCGACATTTACTCACCCATACATCAGGTTTGGAAGAATATGAAACACTGGCCCTGAAATACAACAATACCCTCGACACTTTAGACAATCAAAAAATGCTTGAGCTCTTGGCGGCCCACCAGCCTGCACTTCATTTTCTACCAGGTGAAAAATGGGAATATTCCAATACGGGTTATGTGTTACTAGGTTCCATCATTTCTCAGGTAGCAGCAATGCCAATCGAAGTATTTTTTAAACAATCCATTGCTAACCCACTTCAATTAAACAATACCTATATCCATTATTTAAAGATGCGCGTTGTAGATAGTGCAAGCAAAAAAAGAGTGCTTGGATTCACCAGAGCAAATGGCAAAAACGAACACAATGATTTAATCAGGCTCGACGGAGTGATTGGTGATGGCAATATTTATTCATCAGCTGCAGATTTATTAAAATGGGATCAGGCTTTGTATACCAATAAACTGGTTGCCGCTACAACCATGAAGGAAGCATTTACTCCAGTTAAACTGAACAATGGAACAACTTTTAATTATGGCTTTGGTTGGGGAATCAGCAATGATGGCAAAACAGTTTCCCATACAGGATCATGGGTTGGATTTAGAAATTTGATTGAAAGGCAGATAGATACCAACCAGACAATCATTTTACTTACCAGTGGCAACAATGGAATTGCCCGAACTGTGATCAGTGAAATTCTGGCCAATCAAACACCTTCTATTCCTAATACCCAGCTCATTAATAATGTACAAATCATTGATGGTACAGGGCTGCCTGCAAAAAAAGGGGCAGTGAGAATATCCAACGATAAAATCCTGGAAATTGGCAACCTTAGTCCTTTTAAAAATGAACAGGTGATCAATGGAAATGGTTTAACATTAGCACCCGGCTTTATTGATACACATAGTCATCATCTGGGCAGTTTAAAAAATAAGCCTGAAGCAATTCCCATGGCCAGTCAAGGAATTACTACCATTACCATTGGGCAAGATGGTGAGAGTTATGCAATGGATACATTGGTGGAGTTTTTTAAACGCAGGCCTGTAGCCGTGAATGTAGCTTCTTATACGGGTCAATCTACACTGAGAGAAGAAACAATGGGTGCTGATCATTTACTGAGGAAAGCAACTGAAGCAGAGATCAAAGAGATGAAATTGAAACTGGCCAATGAAATGAAAAAAGGATCTCTGGGATTGTCTACCGGGCTTGAATATGAAGCTGCTTTTTATTCCAACAGATACGAAGTAATTGAATTAGCCAAAGTTGCCAAAGAATACAATGGAAGATATATTAGTCATATTAGAAGTGAAGATATCAACTTAGAAGAAGCCCTTGATGAGATCATTGATATTGGCAGAATCGCAAAAATTCCTGTACAAATTTCTCATATAAAAATTGCCAAAAAAGATCTTTGGGGAACTGCACCACAAGTCATTGAAAAATTGCAAACAGCAAGATCAACTGGAGTAGATATTACCGCCGATATTTACCCTTATAATTTTTGGAACTCTACTTTAAAGATTTTATTTCCAAACCGCGATTATACCAATCCAGTGAGTGCCGCATTTGCAGTAAACCAGTTATTTGATCCTGAACAATCTATCCTCATTCGTTATGCTCCGGAACCCAGCTACGAAGGAAAAACAGTATCAGCCATTGCTACAATAATGAAAGCAGATAATGCAACTGCTTTAATGAAACTGATTGCTATGGCAGAAGATTTCAGGAAAAAGAATCCTGATTACAAGGGCAATATTGAAACCATCATGGGCAAATCGATGGATGATCAGGATGTTGCCGATTTCATGACTTGGCCAATGACCAATATTTGTTCTGATGGATCCGGAAGCGGCCATCCAAGAGGTCATGGTTCATTTACAAGGGTATTGGCAAAATATGTACGGGAGCAAAAAATACTTTCTTTGGAAAATGCCATTTATAAAATGACTGGCCTTTCTGCAGAACATTTAGGAATAAAAGACAGAGGAACTATTGTTGCCGGAAATTATGCCGATCTGGTATTGTTCAATCCTGCAACAGTAAAAGACAATGCCGATGTAAAAAATGGCACAGCCATTTCAACAGGAATAGAAATGGTTTGGCTAAATGGCCAATTGATTTATAACAAGCAAAAAGCCACTGGTAAATACCCAGGCAAATTAATTAAAAGAGATTTCTAAAGCTAGGCTATCATGAATAACGCATTGATATTAACAAATGGATTACTCCATACAAGTGATGCAAAAACTGCACACGGATTAATTAGAGGAACCGAACGATTTACTATTAAAGGCATTATAGACAATCAAGAAAATGAAGGAAAAGATGCAGGCGAACTCTTAGATGGAAAGCTTCGAAATATTCCGGTTTATGGCAATCTTTCCAATGCCATAGCTGCATCCAATGATATTCAATATTTAATTATTGGCGTTGCAACTGTGGGTGGTTATTTACCACCAGACATGAAGCTCATTGTTAAAGAAGCAATACAAAAAGGCATTTCAATTGTAAACGGTTTGCATGAATACTTAAACGATCAACCCGAAATGGTTTTATTGGCCAACCAACATGGAGTAAGCTTGATCGATATTCGAAAACCCAAAGCAAGAAAAGACCTTCATTTTTTTACAGGAGACATTTTTAAAGTGCAAGCCAATATTGTTGCCATCATTGGAATGGATTGTGCCATGGGCAAAAGAACCACTGCAAGAATGCTAAAACAAGCTTGCAATGCCAATAACATTAAAGCCGAAATGATTTATACAGGCCAGACTGGCTGGTTACAGGGTGGACAATATGGATTTGTTTTCGATTCAACTTTAAACGATTTTGTTTCTGGTGAACTGGAACATGCCATTGTGAGTTGCGCCAATGAAACAGCAGCATCTGTTATTTTTTTAGAAGGTCAATCTTCATTAAGAAATCCAAGTGGGCCCTGTGGTTTGGAATTATTGATCTCTGGCAATGCCAAACAAGTAGTGTTGGTGCATGCTCCTAAAAGAGTCTATTTTGATGATGACCCGCATTGGGGTAAAATCCCCTCTGTAGAATCGGAGATCGAAATCATCCAAAAGTTTGGATCAACGGTGATTGCACTTGCATTAAATACGCAGGGATGTAGTATGGCTGAAGCGATTGCTTATCAGCAATTCTACGAAAAATCATTACAAATACCAGTGTTACTCCCCCTCGAAGAAGGAGTAGAAAAATTAGTTCCACTCTTTAAGCAAATGAACGCATGAAAATCAAATCCATTCATAGCTATTTAAAAAAGGGAGGATTAAAAAATCCTTACACCATTGCATATGGTCAATTTGCTGAAGTAGAAATAGTCTTTGTAGAAATTGAATTAGCCAATGGCATTATCGGTGTAGGATCAGCCAGCCCTGCGGAAGAAGTAGTAGGCGAAAATTCCGCTCAAACCTTGATTCATCTACAATCTTCATTTGTTCAAGCACTTATCGGCAGAGATATTCGACATTTTCAGCAGATCATTGATGAAATAAAAAAACAGTTCAATCATTTGCCTGGAACACAAGCCGCATTGGATATTGCTTTGCATGATGCTTTCTGTAAATACTTAGGCATTCCAGTAGTGGATTTTTATGGTAGAAAAATTAAATCATTGCCTACTTCGGTAACCATTGGTATTAAATCGGTAGCCGAAACTTTATCCGATGCGATTGCTTATGAACAAATGGGTTTTACAATATTAAAAGTAAAAACAGGCATTTCCGTAGAAGAAGACATTGAAAGAGTGATCAAACTTTTTGAATATTTCAACAATCGGTTACTGATAAGAGTAGACGCCAATCAAGGATATAGCTTATTGCAATTGAAACAATTTATCAAATCCACCAACCAATTCAATCTCGAATTAATAGAACAGCCATTTCCAGTTGGAAAAGAAAATGAATTGATGGAAATAAACGACCGCAGCAAGATCGCTGGCGATGAATCGATCAAAGATGCCCATGCTGCAATGCAATTTGGTGTTGGAGCAAAACCATTTGGAATATACAATATCAAATTAATGAAATGCGGCGGCATCATGGGGGCCAGAGAAATCGCTCAAATAGCCCATCAAGCTCAAATTGATTTGTTTTGGGGTTGCAATGATGAAAGCATTTTGAGTATAACAGCCGCTTTACATATTGCTTATGCTTCAGCCAATACAAAATACCTCGACCTAGATGGAAGTTTAGATTTGATTGAAGACTGGGTTGTTGACGGGTTTACTATCAAAGATGGCCACCTATTGATCAATGACCAGCCAGGATTCGGAACAACAAAAAAGAGCAACTAAAAAGAGTAACTAAAAAAAGGGGGGATTAAATAAACTTATTCCTTTTCCAAAAAGAGTCTTTCTTAATAGCTCTGCGCTCTTTATTGATAAATTCTTTTAATGGATCTATTAATTCCATTTCGGTCCAATCGGACAATCCTTCATACCAAACCAATTCATTTCCACTGAATGATTTTTCTTTTAGCTTGTCTAAAGTAAAAGGACCAGTTAGTCGAAGTCGGTTTTTTAATATGTAGATTTTCTTATCCATTGTAAACGGGGCCGAATTCCGACCCAAAATTACAAACTGATTCGTTCGCAACGCTAATTTACAATCTTTATTTTGTATATACCAACTAGTTGGTATTATTTTACAACTAATAGCGCTTTTTGTGTAACTGGATCCTCAGTATTATTGACAATAAAATAACCATTAGAATTCCATAAATATCTAGAAACCAATGATTTAAATCTATTTAAGATGATTTTTTGAGTAGATGCATCAATTGCCGATAATTGAATGCCATTTTTAGTGGCATACCTACTGATATACCCCATTACGACCGCTCCTGGCAGATAATTCGTCAAATATGCTTCTGGTGATTTGTATTTTTCAAAGGATGCCCGATTGTTTAAAAAATAATAATAAGCTCCATCAGCCAAGTTATTGGTAACCAGTAATTGCATGTACATTTTTGGATACCTGGACGAGTCGAATGAAACGATAGAATCCGGAGTAATGCCCCCACCCCCATATACTATTTTACCAGACTTGGTTTTATAGATCTTCTTAATGGTAGTGGTATCTTCTTTTCGGTTGATTGAATCCCCGGTTTGAAAACGACTCATCAATTCATCTTGATAAGCTTTCATTCCATGGCTATAGGATTTTTGAATATTTCTTCCCAGTGGAGTAAAATACCTAGCCACGGTTAATCTTACCGCAGACCCATCACTCAACTGAAACTGCTGTTGTACCAATCCCTTCCCAAAAGACCTTCTACCAACAATGGTAGCTCTCTCCAGATCTTGCAAAGCCCCCGCCAATACTTCACTTGCCGAAGCCGATGTTTCATCAATTAATACAACCAGTTTCCCTTTCTCAAATATTCCTGGGCGCTTAGATCTATATTCCATTTTTGGAGTATGCTCACCCTCTGTATATACGATCAATTGATCGTCTTCTAAAAACTCATCTGCAATATCAATGGCTTCTTTCATCAATCCACCTCCATTGCCCCTCAGATCGAGCACCAATGATTGGATCTTTTGCTTCTGCAACATTTCCAGATTTTGCATGAACTCTTCATAGGTTCTTTCTGCAAATTTATTAATGCGAATATAGCCTGTACCTGGAGCGATCACATATGCTGCATCAATCGATGAAACCGGAATGACATTCCTAATGATAGTAACATGCTGAATAGAGCCACCCCTCTTCAGCTTCACTTTAACCGATGAGTTAATGGGTCCTCTAAAATACTTTCTTACATTGATAGCGCTGATCTTCACTCCCGAAACTTTGATGGTATCTGCAACAGCCAGTAATTGATCGCCAATTTGAATACCTGCTTTTTGAGAAGGACCATCTTTAATTACATTCATCACATTGACCGTATCATTAATAAGCCTGTACTCAATGCCTATTCCTTCAAAATTGCCCTGCATTTCTTCATTCACTACACTCAGGTCTGCTGCCGGAATAAATACCGAATGAGGGTCTAAATGTTCCAATAATTCCGTTGCGGCCAATGCATTGATGCTATCATAAGCCAGTTTATCTACGTATTTATTCTTGATCAAATCGGTCAATTCCTGCAATGAAGACCTTTTAGACACCCCAAAAAATGTAGGGGACATGGTTTTCTCTTTTAATTTAAAACCAATTGCCATCCCAATAATCATCACGATCGAAAAAAGAATCGGTAACCAAACCTGTAATTTCTTTGAGCCCATAGTCTGCAAATATCTATATTTATATCCGAAATAAACTTTTCACATGCAAGCCATCCTGATTGCCGATAGCGGATCCACCAAATGCGAATGGTGCTTATTCGTTAAAGGCAAAAAAACAAAAATCATTACCCCAGCCATCAGCCCTTATTTTGTTTCCGCTGAAGAAATGAGCATAATTCTGCAAGCAAAATTATTGCCTAAAATAGGCAATACAAAGGTTGATTCAGTGTTTTTTTATGGTACCGGCCTTAGAGATCTAGCCAATGCTAAAAGCATGAAATCTACTTTGAAAAAATTATTCCCAAAATCTACTATAGAAGTGAATCATGATTTAATGGGGGCATCAAGGGCATTGTGTGGAAACGAAAAAGGGATTGCCTGTATTCTGGGCACTGGCTCTAATTCATGTTATTATAATGGAAAGAAAATAGAGAAAAACAGCCCAGGATTGGGATATGTTTTAGGGGACGAAGGCAGTGGCGCTTATCTGGGTAAAAAAGTAATTCAATATTATTTATACAAAACCTTCGACGAAGATCTGACTGCCCGCTTCGAAAAAAGGTTCAATGAAACCCACGAAAGCATTTTACACAATGTTTACAAAATGCCCTTACCAAACAGATACCTGGCCAGTTTTGCGTTATTTTTAGCGGAAAATAGGGGCCATTTTATGATTGAAAACATCATAGAAGATGGATTAAATGACTTCTTTTTTACCCATTTGTACAAATACAAGGAAAGCTGGACTAAGCCAATTCATTTCATCGGCAGTATTGCGTTTGGATTTAAAGATGTTTTGAAGGAACTTTGCAGCACTTATGAATTGGAATTGGGCCGGGTTTTAAAAACACCCATGCCTGGATTGATAGAATATCATCAAAAAAAATAATCATGGCTGAGTTCATTAAAGTTACAGAACAAGCATCTACATACAGGCATTTAGAACAAATGTCGATTCCTGATTTATTGAAAAACATCAATCAAGAAGATAAAACTGTTCCCGATGCGGTTGAAAAAGCCATTCCAGCTATAGAAAAATTAGTGGCTGCTATCAGCGACAAAATGTTGGCTGGTGGAAGATTATTTTACATTGGCGCTGGCACCAGTGGAAGATTGGGTATTGTAGACGCCAGCGAATGCCCTCCTACTTTTGGTGTTCCTTATGGTCTTGTTATTGGTTTAATTGCTGGCGGAGAAAAAGCCATTACACAAGCGGTTGAATTTGCCGAAGACAGTACAGATGAAGGTTGGTCTGATTTGCAAAAACATTTTATTAGTGATAAAGATGTAGTAGTTGGCTTGGCTGCGAGCGGTACAACACCTTATGTGATTGGTGCTTTAAAAGAATGTAGAAAAAGAGGCATCATTACCGGCAGCATTAGTTGTAATCCCAACTCTCCCGTTTCTGCGGCAGCCGATTTTCCGGTTGAAGTAGTGGTAGGCCCTGAATTTGTTACAGGCAGTACAAGAATGAAAAGTGGTACCGCACAAAAATTGGTACTCAATATGATCTCTACTTCCATAATGATCCAATTAGGAAGAGTAGAAGACAATAAGATGGTCAATATGCAATTAAGCAATGTGAAACTGGTAGACCGTGGTGTAAAAATGCTCATGGATCGATTATCTATCAGCGACTATGAAAAAGCCAAAGACTTATTATTGAAGCATGGCAGTGTAAAAAAAGCTGCTGAAGCGATTAGTCAATAAGAAATAGCTTACTTGAGATGCACGACATAGAACCTTTTTTTAACTGGCGGCATATTTATGTTGCAGAGGAAGATCCCCAATCGCCTTTTTTTGGAAGAACCTATAGTGAGTTTGAATTTTCTCAAACAGTGTACAATTATTATATACATCCTCAATGGGATGATTTTGGCAGCAGAACTTTATACATCAAAATCATTTATGTTGATTATGAATTGAATTTTGCCATCATCGAAATGATTGGTGAGTGGAATGATGCTATTGAAAATGATATCATGGAATTAAAGCGGGAGATCATCGATCAGTTATCGAAATTGAAAATCACTAAATATATTTTGATCACCGAAAACGTATTGAACTTTCATAGCAGCGATAAAGAATATTACCAGGAATGGTTCGAAGAAGTAACAGAAGAAAACGGATGGATAGTGGCACTCAATATGCCTGAAGCCACCCAACAGGACTTTAGAAAAAAGAAGCTTCATTATTATATCGAATTAATGGAAATAGCGGATTGGCGGATTTATAAGCCCTACCATTTGTTTAGAAAAATAGACGACCAGATTTCGAAAAGAATCAGCGTTTAATTTCTTTTTACCAATCAAATTCAGTAAATTTCTGATTCAATTATTTTGTATGAATCAGGAAATCATTAACCTCTACGACGAGTATACCCATAAACCACTTAAACGTTCTGAATTCATTAAACGACTAACCCTCTTAACAGGAAGTCTTGCAGCGGCTATGAGTGTATTACCGTTAATAGAAGTAAATGCACAACATGCTGCTATAACGCCTGATGATGATCTGTTTACAGAGTATGGAAAATATGCTGGCGTGAATGGAGAAATGACTGCCTATATTGCCCGACCTAAAGCAAATAAAAAATATCCAACCATTGTAATTATTCATGAGAACAGAGGCTTGAATGCACATATAGAAGATGTTGCCAGAAGAGCTGCACAAGCAGGTTATTTAGCGATCGCGCCAAATATTTTATCTCCGCTGGGTGAACTTCCTAAAAACGATGACGAACTAAGAGCCAAATTCAGCACATTAAAGCCCGAAGAAAATATTCAAAATTTCAAACTGGCTTTTGATTATGCATCAACCAGAAAAGATAGCAATGGAAAATTTGGTTGTGTTGGATTCTGCTGGGGTGGTGCCATGGCCAATAACCTGGCGGTTGAAGTTCCTAGTTTAAAAGCGGCTGTTGCATTTTATGGAAGACAACCAGAAGCTGCTAAAGTGGCCAATATTAAAGCTGCTGTTCAATTACATTATGGAGGATTAGACACCAGGGTAAACGAAGGGATCCCAGCTTATGAAGCTGCTTTGAAAGCCAATAATATTTCGTATGAAATTTATGTTTACGAAGGCGTAAATCATGCATTCCATAATGATACTGCTCCAACAAGGTACAATGAAGCTGCAGCAAAATTAGCCTGGCAAAGAACCATCGATTTTTTTGGAAAGAATGTAAAATAGTTTACACCAGGCCACCATTCACTTTAATGATCTGTCCATTGATCCATTTGGACTCTTCTGTACACAAGAAAGCAACAACGCTGCCAATATCATCGGCCTGACCAACTCTATTCAGCGGAGAAAGAGATCCTAAATATTTTTTGCGATCAGGGTTGCTGCGAATGGCTGCATTATTAAAATCTGTTTCAACAGGACCAGGTGCTACTGCATTGGCACGGATGCCTTTTTTGCCCAACTCAAATGCCAGATATTTAGTAAACACTTCTACAGCTCCTTTTAAAGATGCATATACTGAATAACCAGGAACAGCATAGGCCGTAGTGCTCGAAGAAATATTAATAATGGTTGCCCCAGATGGCATCATCGGAACAATTTTTTGCGTGAGAAAAAACACCGATTTATAATGCACATTCATGAATTCATTGAATACGGTTTCATCTACATTTTCGAAAGGAACGGTAGCCCCCATTCCAGCATTGTTGATCAAACAATCAACAGTCTCCGAATTAAATTCTTGAGTCAATGTAATTTTTAATGTTGCTAGAAAAGCATCTAATTCATTAAAGGCATTCATATCCAAAAACAATGCTGCAGCTTTTCTTCCTGTTGAACGAATGGCATTTACTACCTCTTTTGCTTCGGCTTCTTTGGTTTTATAAGTGATGATCACGTCTATGCCTTTTTTGGCAATTTGCATAGCCATGTCTCTTCCCAATCCCCTACTACCGCCGGTGATCAACGCAATTCTTTGTTCGCTCATAATTTATTTTTTATGCTGATAGTTGAATGAAAACCTTGTCTCCTGTATAAAATTGAAATGCAGCAGTTCGCACTTTAATGATCAGTCCATCAGACAATACTTCGATGATATAATAACTTCCAAAAAACAATACTCGTTTAACAATTCCGGTTAGACCAACTCCATCTTTATTAATGGAAAATTGTTCTGGGCGAACCATGGCTTTTTTACCTCTCACTCCTTCCCCAAATAATTGTTCAAAAGCAGGATGAAGACTGGTATCCACTAAATTGTATTCCCCTAATAAAGCGGCTACATATTCATTTGCCGGATGAAAATACAATTGCTTTGGGTTTCCATCTTGAATGACCTTTCCATCTTTCATGATCAACAAACGATCTGCCCAATACAACAGATCAGTTGCATCATGTGAAACTAAAATACAAGTGATTTTAAGCTGCGTACAAATATCATCGATCACCGATTGAATGATTTGTTTATGCACCCTATCCAAATTAGAAAATGGCTCATCTAAAAATAAAAGAGATGGGGCGGTAATTAATACTTTAGCCAAAGCAATGCGTTGTTTCTCACCACCAGAAATTTCATCGTTCTTTCTTTTCATCAAATGATCGATCTGACAAATAGCATATACAATTGCCGCATCTTCATCGCTTAACCGATTAGACATGGCCAATAGTTCTTCAACACGATAATTGTTTCTTAATTCAAAATGCTGAGACAGGTATCCGATTTTTGGATGTCCTGGTAATAATTGCTCTAAAGGGCCCAATACTCTTTCTTCATTAAAAAACACTTCGCCTCCATCTGGCTGAACCAGCCCAGCAATCATTTTCAATAATGTACTCTTACCCGAGCCTGTTTCACCGGCAATACCAATTCTTTCCAATTTTTCTTGCTTGAAACTAATGGGTTGAACAATTGCCCTGCCCTGCTCTATTTTGGTGATCTCATTAATTGCTAAAAATGCCATTGAGTATTGTATACATTGGCAATAAAAATAAACTAATAATTAAACTTTCGTACCTTTTATCTCAAATATTACTCACCACTAAAAATCGTCATTATGAATGCAGCCTCAAAATCAATTTACTATTTTGGGTTTTACCTTTATATAGTAGGAGTAACGCTCATTTTTATGCCCAATTTTTTACTGAGCACCATGCAAATACCAACAACCAATGAAGTATGGATAAGAGTAACAGGGGTTTTGGTTCTATGCCTGGGTTATTATTATCACATGGCTGGAGCAGATAACAACACTGCATTTATAAAACACACCATCCCAACCAGAATTTTAGTGTTTGGATCTTTTGCCATTTTCGCCAGTTTACAATTGGTTTCTCCCATGTTGATCATTTTTGGTACTGCAGATTTAGTTGGCGCAATTATTACCTGGAGAAGCTTACATAAAAAATAATTTATCTAGATTTAACCTATGATTACAGAAGCACTACGTTCGCAATTTCTTTTAAGAAAAGATATCACTTTTCTCAATTTTGGTTCTTTTGGCGCTTGCCCCAAACCCATTTTTGATCGTTATCAGCAATACCAATTAGAATTAGAACAAGAACCTGTTGAGTTCATTGTAAAAACAGGAATGCAATACCTTAAGAATTCCCGTGTAGCATTAGGGGAATACCTTAATTGCCATGAAGACGATCTGGTTTTTATGATCAACCCATCACATGCGGTAAACTTGATTGCAAAAAGTTTTGCTTTAGCACCAGGAGATGAAATCTTAACCACCGATTTAGAGTATGGCGCCTGCGACAGAACAATTCAATACTATTGCGATAAAGCAGGAGCAAAATATATCAGACAAAAAGTAAGCCTGCCGATTGTTTCAAAAGAAGCGTTCATTGCGGAGTTTTTCAAAGGCGTTAATGAAAAAACGAAAATGATTTTCATTAGCCATATTACCAGTTCTACCGGACTAAGATTCCCTGTTGAAGAAATTTGTGCAAAGGCAAAACAAATGGGCATTATCAGTTTTGTGGATGGCGCTCATGCACCAGGTCAGGTTCCATTAAATTTGACAACGCTCGATGCGGATATTTATACAGGAGCTTGTCATAAATGGATGATGGCTCCAAAGGGTTGTACGTTTTTATATGTCAGAAGGGAATTGCAAAATCTATTTGATCCTTTGGTGATCAGCTGGGGCTATAATAGCACTACCCCATCTCATTCTCGTTTTTTGGATTATCATCAAACCCAAGGCACCAGAGATTTCTCGGCGTTTTGTACTGTACCTACTGTTATTGATTTCATGGAACAACATAATTGGCCTGAAGTTGCCCAGGAGTGTAAAAAAATGGTTCATGAAAACGCTTTGCCTTTTTGTAAATTATTGAAATCGGAACCTTTGGCTCCTATTCATGATGATTTTATTGTTCAATTGTTTAGTATCCCCATCAAAACAGCTTCCCCTGTTGCATTAAAGGATTGTTTATTTGAAAAATACAAAATAGAAATTCCAGTAATGCCTCATGCCGATAAAGTGTATCTGCGATATTCTATTCAGGCATTCAATACACAGGGAGATCTGGACAAGTTAACGGATGCTATAAAAGATATTATTAAAACAACCAGTCTGATTGAAGTATAATTGGCTATAAAGTACTGATGTATAAATCCTCTACTTTTTTTCTGGCCCAAGGTGTTTTGCGCAAAAAAGTAAGACTGGATTTTATGCTCGGATTAGATTTAAAACAATTGATATTGATCATACGAGCAAGATCTTCCCAACCGAAATGGTGCACCAGATAGGTTAAGATCGATTCAAGTGTTTTTCCATGCAATGGATCTTTAGAAGGAATTGTTTCCATTGTATGAAGATAATCTTAACTTCATAATTATGCTTCTGCTAACCATTATTGTTTTACTTTTTCTTTTATTGCTTTTAATTGGAGTGGTGAAATTGCACCCCTTCCTATCATTTATTTTGGTGGCTTTAATTGCAGGATGGTGGTTAGGCATTCCTCCACAAACGCTGGTCAACTCTGTAAAAAATGGGATCGGTCAGCTCATGGGAGACCTATTATTAACCATTGGTCTTGGGGCTATGCTCGGAAAATTAATTGCTGAATCTGGTGCTGCTCAACAAATTGCCAATAGCCTTATTCAACTTTTTGGTAAACAGAAATTACAATGGGCCATGATGATCACAGGATTTATTGTTGGCATTCCATTGTTTTACAATGTTGGTTTCATTTTACTGGTACCACTGGTTTTTTCACTGACCCATACCACTAAACTACCCATCATTTATATTGCCATCCCCATGTTGGCTGCACTGTCGGTAACACATGGGTTTCTTCCACCGCATCCATCACCAGTGGCCATAACCGCTCAGCTGAATGCAGAAACGGGTAAAGTGCTTTTCTATGGACTACTCATTGCAATTCCAACAGTAATTATTGCAGGGCCCTTATTTGCCCAAACAATTAAAAACGTAAAAGCAACACCCTTGTCTATTTTTGTTCAACCCATTATTGAACCTTCTTCATTGCCCGGAAAATGGATCAGTTTTATTTGTGCTTTAATGCCAGTACTATTAATCAGTTTTTTTTCATTACTGCAATACAATATCAAGAACCCTGCTGATTATCCATCCTTAACTTTTTGGGGTGATTCCTCCATTGTATTATTGGTTTCATTGTTGTTTTCATTTTTTTCATTAGGCATTGCGCGTAAAATTTCAGTCAAAACAATAATGCAATATTTTACGGATGCCATTCAGGATATTTCACCCATACTATTAATTATTGCGGGTGCTGGTGCATTAAAACAAGTATTGATTGATAGTGGTATTAGTAAGGAATTGGGAATGGCTTTTAATCATTTGGATATGAATCCCCTGATGCTAGGTTGGCTGATAGCCGCAACCATCAGGGTTTGTATTGGTTCAGCCACTGTTGCTGCTTTAACTGCAGCAGGAATTATAGCCCCCTTATTACACACCGTTGCATTTGATGCTAATTTAATGGTACTCGCCATTGGAGCAGGCAGTTTGATGTTCTCGCATATCAACGATTCGGGTTTTTGGATGTTTAAATCTTACTTTAACTTAACGGTAAAAGAGACTTTAAAAACCTGGTCTTTGATGGAAACAATTGTTTCGATAGTGGGCTTAATTGGAGTGCTATTACTCAATCAATTTTTTATCTGATCAGATCATTTCCAGGGAATATGTACCTGATTTTTATTGGGGTCAGATTTCAATACTACTGTATGTGCACCAAAATAATCACGTTGTGCCTGAATAATATTCATGGGTGAATCTTCGGAAAAATAACCATTGATAAATTGAATGGCTGCTCCTAATGCAGGAACTGACAATCCATTATTGATAGCCATAGCAACTAATTTTGCCAATGCGCTTTGATGCTTCTCAATAAAGTCTTTGAAAAATGGCAGATCAAGAATAGCAATGTCTGGTTCCATTTGACCAGCCAACTCTTCCATTAATTCAGAACGAATGATGCAGCCATTTACCCAGATTCCAGCAACCGCTTTATTATCAATTGACCATTGATATTGTTCTGATGCATCATTGATCATTGAAAAGCCCTGGTGATGATTGATGATTCTTGCCAGTTGAAAAGCATTGCCCATTAAATCAAGATGATCCTGGTCAATATTTTCATTCGAAACTGCTTCTTTCACTTCTTGCCAATTCATTTTATGTCTTCCTGCCTTATCTCCATTTTTACTGGACTGAAATCTTTCAAATAAAGCAGTGGTCATCATTCCAGCTGCAGTACCTAATTCTGCAGCAGTTTGAGTAGCCCAACTTCCTGTTCCTTTAGATGCACCAATATCCAAAATATCATCAATTAAAAAATGATCCCCTGATTTTTTCTGGAGTATATCAATGGTAATTTCAAGTAAATAACTGCTCCCCTCCCCTTTATTCCATTGTTCAAAAATAAGAGCTATGGTTGCTGGAGTTTCGCGATATAGTTTTCGTAAAATATAATAGACTTCTGCAATGAGTTGCATTTCGGCATATTCAATTCCATTGTGCACCATTTTTACAAAATGGCCAGCTCCGTCTGACCCGATATATCCCATGCAAGATTGACCATTTTTATCTTTGGCTGCAATCAATTCAAACAAAGGTTTAATTCGTTTAAATTGATTTATATCTCCTCCAAACATAATCGATGGCCCCTTCAATGCGCCTTCTTCGCCGCCCGATACACCAGCACCCATAAAATGAAATCCATCATTACGCATTTCTTTAACCCTTCTGGCAGTATCTAAAAAATGGGTATTGCCACCATCTATAACCAGATCATTTTTATCGAGTAAAGGTTTTAATACATTCAAGGTTTGATCAATTGCTTCTCCAGCATTGATCATTAAAAATATAGTTCTTGGAACTGACAATGATTGCACAAACGCTTCAATCGATTCAAATGGCTGAGCATTTTTAAGAGAAGGGTTTTGTTCAACAGCCAATTGTGCAATCCCTTCTTCTTTACCGGGAACAAATCTGTTGTACAAAGACAAACGAATACCTTTATTGCCAAAATTCATCGCAAGGCTTTTACCCATAACGCCCATACCAATAATTCCCAATTGGTTCAATGAAATATGTTGAATAATTGATGCTACCATTTTTTCAGGAGCTTGATTGACTGAAAGAGAAAATGCATTGGTTGGTTTTTCAAGAATATCAAATTGCGATTGCAGCAATGATGCTTTTAAAAAATGATCATTTCTTTCGAGCAGTCTTTGATGAATCGTATCATAATTACCTTCTAAAAAAATCCAGTGAATATGATTGATTTCATTCGCTAAAATGCTACGATATTGATGTTTTAAAGCACTACATGCAATGACGGCTCCATTATTCAACGATGCTTCAATGGCTTTATGATTGATCGCTTTCAACCATGGCAATCGATCTTCATCATTTAAAGGATTACCCGAAGCCATTTTATCTTTATTCTCCATTGAGTGGAAATCATCCCCATCAAAAAAAGGGATTCCCATGGCAGCAGCTACTAATTTACCAATCGTTGTTTTGCCGGAGCCCGCAACTCCAATAATAAAAATAATACTTGCCATTACATTGTATCAGCTGTAGGTCCATACATACCAGGCACAGGAATATCAAGCAATCTTAAATAAACGGATAATTGCGCACGATGATGGTATAAATGATTCAAACACCAGGTTCTTACTACTTGCTCTTTTGGCAAAGTGAAGTAAATGACTTCCCCATTGCGCATAGTCCATGGTTTTGCAAATTCATCATCGGCAGTATTATTCAAAATAGTTTCTGCTTTTGCAATCAATTCATCATGCCATGCAACTAAATCATTGGTTGAATGATATTCTTTAGGCTTCCCAGAATCTTTAGAAAAATCCAGTTCATCCTGCACTAAACACTCTTTCCACCAGCCATTGATTTCAGCTACATGTGCTGCCAGTTTTTTCAAGCTCATCGATTTGGCATGGGGTCTATATTCGGCATGTTCAAAAGGAATAGCAGCCAACATGGCTCTAGTATTAACGGCTTCCTGCTTTAATTCGGCTAAAAATTTACTGGCGATACTCATAAAGAACAAATTTTATTTGTGAGTTAAATATACACTTTCTTTGTAAATTCTATGGCAGTACAAATGGCATCTTTAAATTCGGGTAGCAATGGCAATTGCTATTATATTGGAAACGATTCCGAAGCGGTGCTCATTGATGTGGGCATTTCTTGCAGAGAAACTGAAATCAGGATGAAGCAAATTGGCCTCACCATGAATAAAGTGAAAGCGATTTTTGTTTCTCATGAACACACTGATCATATCAAAGGTGTTTCTGTTCTGGCCAATAAATATAAAATCCCTGTTTACATAACAACAGAAACTGGAAAGAAAGGACCAAGGTTGATCAAACATTTATCTGCCCATTTTATGGCAGACGAACCCATTCAGATCGGATCTATTCAAGTGATCCCTTTTAGAAAAGAACATGATGCCATCGACCCTCATAGTTTTTTTATTAGTAACAATGGAATTAATGTTGGGGTAATAACAGATATTGGCACTGTTTGTGATCGGGTGATTCATTATTTCAAACAATGCCATGCAGTATTCTTAGAATCGAATTACGATGAGGTCATGCTGGAGAATGGCAGGTATCCATTTATATTAAAAGAGAGAATCAGAAATGGTAAAGGACATATTTCCAATAAACAGGCTTTGGATTTATTTACCAATCATCGGTCGCAGTTTTTGACCCATTTATTTTTATCGCATCTCTCTAAAGAAAACAATAGTCCTGAACTGGCAAAAAGTCTTTTTGAAGCTCATGCAAATGAAACTGAAATCATCATTGCATCAAGGTATGTTGCTTCTGAAGTCTTTGAAATCGACAATACCCAGGCAATGCATGTGCAGCTTCCCAAAAAGCAGGTAAAAGCCCTTCAATTAGGCCTTTTTGAATAGTGCTATAACAAATCATATATTTGAAAAATTCCAACAACTATTACCACCAATGAAAAAATCGATCTTGTTTTTTTGCTTTTTAAGCTTTGTAACATTGCTTATCGCTCAAGATAAAATGCCTTATACCCTTTATAATGCAGAAGGAAAAGAAGTGTCGTATAAAAAAATGATCAAAACACTTTCAGAGAAAGACATTGTTTTGTTTGGAGAATTACACAATAACGCAATAGCTCATTGGCTTCAGTTAGCTGTTACCAAAGATTTAAAACAAAGCAGGGAATTGATTTTAGGTGCTGAAATGTTTGAAGCAGATAATCAGGAACCATTAAACGCCTATTTAAAAAATAAATTAAGTGCCAAAGGCTTAGACTCTGCAGCCCGCTTATGGAAGAACTATCCGACAGACTATGCGCCAATTGTCAATTTTGCGAAAGACAATAAAATTCCATTTGTTGCAACCAATATTCCCAGAAAATATGCTTCATTGGTTTCAAAAGGTGGTTTCGAAAAACTGGATAGTCTTACATCAACCGAAAAAAAGTGGATGGCTCCACTTCCAATGGCTTATGACCCAGCAATACCTGGCTATGTAAAAATGATGGATATGATGGCAGGTCATGGAAGTATCAATATGCCTAAAGCCCAGGCCAGCAAGGATGCTACCATGGCTTACTTCATTTTACAAAATTATACTTTCGGTAATTTGTTCATCCATTTTAATGGAGCATACCATTCTGATAATTATGACGGCATCAATTGGTATTTAAAAAAGGCCCAGCCTAATTTAAAATATGCCACCATTAGCACCGTTACACAAAAAGATATTAAAACCTTACTTGCCGAAAACAAAGGCAAGGCAGATTATATCATTTGTGTGGATGAAGACATGACCAACACTTACTAAAATTTAAAACCCGCCAGTTCTTTTTGATTTAACTGGCTCTGGCCATTTTTGTGGACCACGAGGACCATCGGCCAATGGCGCTTTTTCAGTAGAACTTTTTTCTGGGTCTTCACATGCTTTGTATACCAATATGGCTGTAAGAATTGCATTATTCATCAGATCATCAAATACAATTTTATCGTAGGTATCTCTATTGGTATGCCAGGTATAATTGAAATAAGACCAGTTTAAAGCACCCAAAGAAAATGCTGGCGCACCAACTGCAACAAATGAAGCATTGTCTGAGCCACCTCCAGCAGGAGATCCAGGGAAACTGGTTCTAATGGAATCTTTGTACGGAGAAGGTACAGCAGCGATCCATCTACCTAAATAATCTTTGGCTTTTGCAAATCCAGCTCCACCAATATTGATCACTCTTCCTGTACCATTATCTTGATTAAACAATGCTTGTAAATTGGCAACCACTTCAGGATGGTCTTCTACAAATGCACGAGAGCCATTCAGCCCTTGCTCCTCACTACCCCAATGTCCGGCAAGGATGGTTCTTTTTGGATTTGGATAAACGGCTTTTAAAATACGCATCGCTTCCATCATCACCATTGTACCAGTTCCATTATCCGTTGCTCCTGTTGCACCATCCCATGAATCAAAATGTGCTGAAAGCATCACGTATTCTCCTGGCTTTTCAGTTCCTTTCATTTCGGCCAAAGTATTGAAAGTAGGTACATTTCCTAATTCTTTAGATTGAGTATAAACACTGATGGTTGGTTGTTTTCCTGATTCAGTTAATCGATACAGTAAACCATAATCTTCCAATGCAACATCTACAGTGGGGATTTTTTTAGTAGATGCATCAAAAATTTTATTCACTCCAAATCCATTGGACCAGTTACTCGCAACAATGCCAACAGCGCCTGCGCTTTCTAGAGCTGCTGCTAATTGTCGATTATTGAAACCTGTTTTACTAATTCTTTTTCTCCATGCATCTGTTTGAGCCGCTCTTTCTTTTTTCATTCTCTCGAAAGATTCTTTTGTGCCAAATTCCTGCCAATTATAATCCGGCCTTCCTGTAGGTTGAGGCATAGAAATTAATACGAACTTGCCTTTCACAGAAGGAAGCCATTGTTGGAAAGCTAAAGAATCTGCAACATCAGCCAGAATAATTGTTTCTGCTACAACGGGTTTTTTGGTTGCAGGACTAAAGGATAATTGTGTGGCTTCTAAAGATTTTAACCATGGGCTCATCATATCTATATGACTTACTCCTCTATCCCATCCACGCCAGGTTCCATACTGTTCTCTTCTTGCATCAATACCATATTGCTTATACTGTGCAATTGCCCAATCACTTGCCTGAGTCATTTTAGTAGAACCAACTAAACGAGGCCCTACTCCATCCATTAACTCATGACTCATTCTTTTAAGCTGAGAGTTTTGAGTAGCTTCTTTGATGATCGCATTAATAACTGGCTCATTACTTGTTTGAGCTATTATCGGCATTATAAAAATGCAACTAAAAACAAAAAAAGACAGGATTGTAGCGAAGGGCCTATTTAAGCCATTTGGCAGCAGGTGGTTGATTCTTTTCATTCAACAATATACAAAATATTTTTGTTTATTGATTATGCCATTTCGGTTTCGATTTCAATACTTTTTTATGTATAAGGCAACTTTCAATATGCGCTCCCTTTAGATATCCTGTGCTCATCAAAAATTCATTCACAATTTCTCCTCCAGTAAATTTGAAAGTTTTTTTAAATAATTTCATCCACTCTTCCTTGGTCAATGGATGATTATTATCCAACCAATTTTTAAAAGACCCAAATTCTTTTTGCAATTGAAGGATCACATTTGCGTTATGAATGGCTGCATCTACTTTCAAACGATTTCTAATGATTCCCGCATCATTCAGTAAACGGCTTCTGTCTTTTTCTTTATAGGCTGCTACTTTTTTAATGTCAAAACCATGGTAAGCTTTTTTAAAATGAATTTGCTTATTCAAAATGGTTGTCCAGCTTAGACCAGCCTGATTAATTTCTAAAATCAATCTTTCGAATAATTCATTATCATCATTTATGGTAAACCCATATGCAGTGTCATGATAGATTCGATGCACATTGTTTTTTTCCATTCGCGAAACTGCTTCGCAATAAGAGGTAGGCTTTTCCATTACACTATTTTTTCGAAATGATTAATGGTTAAGTGTTGAATATTTTTGTTTGTATATGTATGATACAATACCTAACAAGAAACTAAATCCAATAAATCCCATCCCAGGATTGATACCGTCTATAGCATAAACAGAGAACAATGCTCCTCCGAGATCAAAAAACAAACCTGCGTAAGCCCATTCTTTAATTTTAGGTATTCCAGGTATAAGCAAAGTAATACTACCGAGTATTTTTGCTACACTGATAAATTGAACAAAATATAAAGGGTAACCAAGATGTGTCATAAACTCAAGTGATTCCTTGCTTTTCATCAAAGATGGTATTGCAGTAAATGCCATAAGCAAAGCAAATAAAATAGTGCTTACCCAATAAATGATTTTAACTGATTTCATGATTGATTTTTTTATGAATAATGATGATAAACAATTTAATACACCAGATCCTCATAAGCACTTTGCAGCTCATTATAAGCATGCTGGTCTTTGGCAGCTTTGGCAGCAGCCATCCCTTTTTCGTACCATTCAATGGCCAGCTCTTTTTCTCCAGTTTGCACTAATAAATGAGCCAAATGATAATAAGACCCCACATATTCCGGGGATGAGGTAAGTATCGCTTCAAATAGCCCTCTCGCCCCGATCATGTCGCCGCCTTTAATCAATTCCAACGCCAATGCATGTCTCAGAAAGTTATCGTTCGGGTTGGCTGCTAAAAACTCCTTAATTCGGGCAATTCTATCCATTGAACAAATATACAAGAATGGCCAAAGAATCATCTTTTAACAAAGTTTCATGAATAAATAATTCCATATTTGTTTTGCTACTATCTAAACCTTACTATATTTGCGAATAGTTGCATAAACAACTATTTAAAGTTAAACCTTATTTTATATGAAGATTTTAGTTTGTATCAGTAAAACGCCCGACACAACGGCTAAGATTGCTTTTACCGATGGTAATAAAAAATTTGATGAAGCTGGTGTTCAATGGATCATTAATCCATATGACGAATGGTATTCTTTGGTGAGAGCCATCGAGTTAAAAGAAAAAGATGCTTCAGCAGTAATACATTTAGTAACAGTTGGTGGTGCTGAAGCAGAACCAATCATTAGAAAAGCTTTGGCCTTAGGTGGAGATGAAGCTATTCGTATCAATACTGATAGCAGTGATAGTTTTTATATAGCAGCACAAATTGCCACTATTGCCAAAGAAGGTGGATATGATATTATTTTCACCGGAAAAGAAACCATCGATTATAATGGTTCTTCTATCGGAGGAATGATTGCTGAACTTACGGATGCACCATATATTTCATTGGCTACTAAATTTGAATTAGCCGGAACCACAGCAACCGTTACCAGAGAAATTGAAGGTGGCGAAGAAGAATCAGCTGTTGAATTACCTGTTGTGGTAAGTTGTCAAAAAGGAGTTGCCGAGCAAAGAATTCCGAACATGCGTGGTATCATGGCTGCAAGAACCAAACCATTGAAAGTGGTTGAGCCAGCTGCAATTGATGCCCTTACTTCGATTGTAAGTTTTGAATTACCTCCAGCAAAAGCAGGTGTGAAATTAGTAGCACCAGATAATGTGGCTGAGTTGGTTCGTTTATTACACGAAGAAGCGAAAGCCATTTAACATCCCAACTAATAACCAATTACCAATAACTTAATAACTAGTAATATGTCAGTTTTAATATTCATAGATCACTCAGACGGTCACGTTAAAAAATCATCACTAGAAGCACTTACTTATGGAGCAGACCTAGCTAAACAATTAGGCACTACTGCTGCAGGTATTGTTTTAGGAACTGTATCCGATGATTTATCTGCTTTAGGAAAATACGGTGTATCAACCATCCATCAAGTTGCCAATGATTCATTGAACAATGTGGATGCGCAAGTATATGCTAAAGTATTGGCTGAAGCGGTAACTACTAGCGGTGCAACAGTTTTAGTTTTCTCACATAACCAAACTGGCAAAGCCGTTTCTGCAAGAACTGCAGCAAGATTAAAAGCGGGCATTGTAACTGGTGCATGTGCTTTACCTGATACCAGCAATGGATTCACCGTTAAGAAAACAGTTTTCTCTGGAAAAGCTTTTGCTAATATCAGCATCAATTCTCCTTTAAAAGTAATTTCTTTAAATCCGAATGGTTATAAGACCGTAGCTGGAGAAGGTACTGCAAGTGTTAATCCTTTGGCAATCAATGTAGATGCTTCTAAATTAAAAGTAACTGCTGTCAATAAAATTGTAGGTGAAATTCCATTGACTGAAGCTGATGTAGTGGTAAGTGGTGGTAGAGGATTAAAAGGACCAGAGAACTGGGGAATTTTATTAGACTTAGCAAAAGAATTAGGTGCTGCTACTGCATGTAGCCGACCAGTAGGTGATGCACATTGGAGACCACACCATGAGCACGTTGGTCAGACCGGTGTACAGATTGCACCTAACTTATATATAGCCATTGGTATTTCTGGAGCCATTCAGCATTTGGCTGGCGTAAACAGAAGTAAAGTGATTGTAGTAATCAATAAAGATCCTGAAGCTCCATTCTTTAAAGCAGCCGATTACGGTATTGTTGGAGATGCTTTTGAAGTATTGCCTCAATTGACGGCAGAGATTAAGAAGTTGCATTCAAGCAATTAAGAAAGAAAAAAGATGAAAGCAGAAAGATGAAAGATGAATTTCTTCTTTCATCTTTCTGCTTTCTGCTTTATAGTATAAGGCCTCCTTTCTCCCTGTAATCTTCTCTCACAGGAGTGAACACATCTAGTATAAAACAATCTGTAATGGCTCTACCGCTATGTGGCGCATTAGACGGTATGACAAATAATTGACCAGGCTCCAAATGGTGGGGTTCCCCATCAACCGTTAATTCAAATGAGCCTTCCAACACATAAGAAACCTGAATATGTGGGTGTGAATGGAGTGGCAATAAAGCACCAGCAACAGCTCGCACATGCGAAAAAGTAGCCGATGAAGTATGCACAAATTGTGCATCATACCCAGCAATTAGGGGCTTTGAAGGGATTTCGTTGATTTGAATTTTGGGCATTTTACCTGATTTTGTAATGCAATATCTAGTAAAAACCCGTTAAAAAACGGAGAAATATCGTTTAAACACTACAAAGTTTTTATAGTTACTGGCCTAGTTTTCCATTGTTATTATTTCTATCCCCCAAAAAATAGTAAAAATGAGAAATCTAATTGACAGTTCAATCGGCCGCTTAAGACTCAATGGTTATGCCGAAGGAATCACGTTTATCATTCTTTTATTTGTAGCCCTCCCCTTAAAATATTTCAACAGTTCCCCCGACCTGTTCAGGCTGGTGAGTTGGATCCATGGGATCCTGCTCATCCAGTTTTTGTACCAATCCTTTGTTGTGAAGGAAGAAGAAAACTTTCCATCTTTATTTTTATTAATTGCATTAATCGCAGCATTTTTACCCTTTGGAACTTTCATTTTTGATCGATGGCTCAAGAAACAGCAGACTCAAGGTATTTGATGTAGTATTTTGAGTTATTTTCGTGGGTAATATGAATAAGATTGAACTGGAAATAGTGGCACTTTCTCATAGTATTACTCAAACGCATTCCTATGCGGTTGTTTTAGGAGAAATGAACGGTCTACGCAGATTGCCAATTGTAATTGGAGGGTTTGAAGCACAAGCCATTGCTGTAGCATTAGAACATATGCAACCAAGCCGCCCCCTCACCCATGATTTGATGAAAAATTTCATGAATGCATTTGGTGTAGAATTGCAGGAAATCATCATCAGCGATTTACAGGAAGGGATCTTTTATTCTAAGTTGGTTTGCTTTACCGAAAATGATACGGTTGAAATTGACTCGCGTACCAGCGATGCTCTGGCATTAGCCGTTCGCTTTGGTTGCCCTATATATACCTATGAAAATATTTTAGAAAGTGCAGGCATTTTAATGGAAGATGGAGCACCAAAGAAAAACAGAGGTGAAGCAGTAGGTATAGAAGAAACGGGTTCTGGCAGAGACGATTTAAGTTTATTAAGCATAGAAGAATTGAATACATTATTAAATGATGTATTAGAATCTGAAGATTATATCCGGGCTATTGCCATCAGAGACGAACTCAACAAAAGAAAATAGTGGTTCAATTTCCCAACTGCAAAATTAATTTAGGCTTACACATTACCAGTAAGCGTGCAGATGGTTTTCACAATATCGAAACTGTTTTTTATCCTGTCGGATTAAAAGACATCTTGGAAATTATTGTTTCCAATGAATTCGAATTTTCTTCAACAGGAATAGCTATTCCGGGAGATGCATCCAGTAATTTATGCATCAAAGCTTATCAGTTATTAAAGAAAGATTTTCTAGAAATACCCGCAATTAAAATGCACTTGCACAAACATATTCCAATGGGTGCAGGTTTGGGCGGAGGAAGTGCAGACGGGGCTTTTACTTTGCAATTATTGAATGAAAAATTTCGATTGAATTTATCTACAGAACAGCTGATCAATTATGCTGCTGTCTTAGGAAGCGATTGCCCCTTTTTCATTTTAAATAAACCCGTTTTTGCAACAGGAAGAGGTGAAATATTAGTACCAATTAATTTGGATTTAAGCAACTATTCATTTGTATTGGTTCACCCAGGCATACATGTAAATACCAAATGGGCATTTGAACAAATTCAACCCAAAATACCTGCTATTTCAATTAAAGAGATCATTCAATTACCCATTGAAGAATGGAAACTTTATATACAGAATGATTTTGAAGCGCCCATCATGCAACAGCATCCTGAAATTGCTGAAATTAAAAATGCATTATATGCTGATGGCGCTATTTATGCGAGCATGAGCGGCAGTGGAAGTTCGGTTGTTGGTATATATCCACAACATGCAAACATTCAAATCAAAAATCGATTGAACTATCGGATTGATATTATTTAGTTAGTATCTTTTGCAGAAATAACCTGCAATGGAAGTACACCACCACGCACATGATCCCGCAGCACCGCATCACAAAAAAAATTGGAAATCTTATTTCTGGGAATTCCTCATGTTATTCCTTGCTGTGTTCTGCGGATTTTTAGCGGAGTATCAGCTGGAGCATAAGATTGAAAGAGACAGAGAAATTCAATACATTGAAAGCCTTATACAAAACTTAAAGGCAGATACCAGCAACTTAACAAGAACAATAAACAGAAACTATCAAAAAGAAGCTGCATGGACTTCTTTGCTAAGGCTTGCCAATAAAGACCTTTCAAATCCTGAATTAGAAAAGCAATTCTACAGCGATTTTTTTAAGGGTGCATTTGGGCCAATATTCAGACCCACAGACGCAACGGTAGTCCAATTAAAGAATGCCGGCAACTTGAGATTAATTCGAAAAAAAGAGGTAGTGGATAGTATTTTAAGTTATGACTCTCAGAACAGACTTATTACTGATCATAATGAGAGTTTTAGTAAACAAAATGATAAGGTATGGGATGAAGCATTCCCTATAATACAAACTTGGATTTTTGCTGATAGTTTATATGTTGATTTTGAAAACCGTGAAATTCTTTCAAATGATTTACCAGCATTGAATAACAATAAACTACAAAATCAGATTTTCTTTGGCAATTTAACAAGGTGTATTCTGTTTACAAAAGTGAATCGTTCTTATTTGATTCGGCAAAAAGCCAAGGCAGAATCCCTGATTGACTTTTTACAATCAAAGTATCACATAAAGTAGAAATCATTAACTGAATTTTTGAAAGAAAACAATCAAAAAAAAACTTGTAAATAATGTCGGAAGAAAGAACTTGGAAAAAACAATTATTCAAATTTTTCCTATTTGTAATAGTTGGATTTGCTGCAGCATTTATTTACCGTCAAATTAAAAATAATTGATAGAAGAAAAATAATCACACTGAACAGCAGAGACCAATAACTAATAACGAAGAACCTATAACTGAAAAAAACAGCATCTTCAACTAATTTAAATAACTAAAACATCCATCATGAAACAACTTTTTATTCTTTTGCTGGTAACTTTTCACATCGTTGTGAATGCCCAGTCAAAATCAGCTGGTTTTGATTCAACAGCATTACCCGCTGCGATAAAATCAGTTACCAAACACAGCATTACTATTAATGGTAAACAAGTAAACTATATAGCTACTGCCGGAGCGTTGATATTAAAAAATGAAAAAAATGAAGGGATCGCTTTGTTTGGTTATACGGCCTATACAAAAGAAGGCGAGAATGATTTGAGTAAACGGCCCATAACCTATGCTTATAACGGTGGACCTGGTTCTTCTTCTTTTTGGTTAAATATGGGCATTTTGGGACCAAAAAGAGCAGTGGTAAATGATCCTGAAAATACACCGCCTCCTCCCTATAGGTCAGAAGACAATATTAATACGGTTTTAGACATCAGCGATCTGGTAATGATTGATCCTGTAGGCACCGGTATCAGCCATGCAATTGGCAAAGCAAAGAATAAAGATTTCTGGGGAGTTGATCAGGATATTAAAAGCGTTAGTCAGTTCATTTATCAATTCACTACAGAAAATAACAGATGGAACTCGCCAAAGTTTTTATTGGGTGAAAGTTATGGAGGAATCCGCTCAGGTGGAGTAGTTAATTATTTACAGGACAAAGGATTGGCTATGAATGGTGTGATCCTTGTTTCTGTATTAATGGATTACCGCACAATTGCATTCCAAACCGGAGATGATCTTCCATATATAGGATATATGCCCACTTATGCAGCTACTGCATGGTATCATAATAAAATAGAAAATAAGCCTGCAGACTTGGAAAGTTTTTTAAAAAATGCCAGAGAGTTTGCAATGGGAGAATATGCCAGTGCTTTAATGAAGGGTAGTGCAATAACTGCTTTGGAGAAGGACAAGATGGCAAGTAAAATTGCAACCTTAACAGGATTAAGCAAAGAGTATGTGATAAAAGCTAATCTGCGCTTCAACCCCTCCCAGTTCAGACAGGAATTGTTAAGAAGTGAACATTTGAATGTAGGAAGATTGGATACAAGATATAAAGGAGTTTCACAAAATCTATTGGCCGAAAATGCAAATTTTGATGCACAAAGCACTTCTGTTTCCCCTGCCTATACTTCAGTATTTCTTGATTACTATTATAACACATTAAAAGTTGATAAAAATTATTATTATAACACATCTGCAGGCGGTACCGAAGGTTTTGAATGGGATTGGAAACATGCAAAAAGTTCAAATTCTCGAGCCATGCCATCACCTCCGCACACTGGCATTGACCTTGCAGAAACGATGAGCCGTAATCCTGATCTAAAAGTGCTGGTGATGCATGGATATTATGACCTGGCAACTCCTTTCTTGGGAATAGAATATACACTAGATCATTTAGGTTTGGAACCGGCTATAAGGAATAATATAAGTTATAAGTATTATCAGGCTGGGCACATGATGTATTTAAACCCTGCATCAGCAGTTACATTTAAAAAAGATATTGCAGCGTTTATTGAAATGGCTACAAAAGGCAAATAGTGAAAGAAGAAAATAACCACCCTGAACAGCAGAGACCAATAACTGATAACAAAGAACCTATAACCGAACAAGATATGGAAGTACACCACCACGCACATGATCCCGCGGCACCACATCACAAAAAAAATTGGAAATCTTATTTCTGGGAATTCTTAATGTTATTCCTCGCTGTATTCTGTGGATTCTTAGCAGAAAATATCAGGGAACATAAAATCGAAAATCAACGGGCAGGTGAATATGCCATGCTATTAGTAAAGGACCTAGAAAACGATACTACTGCTCTTCAAAGTGCCTCCAATCAATTAATAAAAATATCTGCAAGTATTGATACTATCAGTATGTTTATTTATAAAGGCATTTCAGGAAATAAAGTACCTGGCTCTTTTTATTATCATTCACAAATTGGCACAATTTCTCCTTATATTATTTGGAATGATGCAACATTGGTTCAACTAACCCAATCGGGTAATTTGCGCTATTTCAGGAATCATGGGCTGGTGAATAAAATCAGTGCTTATTATTCCCGACAGGATTATATAAGAACATTGATTAATGGAGACCGGGACCGTCGCGAAAAAACAACAGCTATAAGAAGCAAGATATTGAGTAATCATTATTACAATTATTATTCAACTGTTTTACCTATCGATTCTTTGCAAAACTTACCTGATTCATTAATGATCAATATGATTCCTCTTCAAAGTACTGATCCACAATTACTAAATGAATATGCCAATAGCTTTGAAAACAGAAGGGGTTATATAAAACTTACTTTATCAAAGAATTTTCCAAAAGCTTTTCTAGATGCTAAGGAATTGATATCGTTATTGAAAAAAGAATATGACTTGAAATAATGTTGAGTTTTTTCAAAAAGAATACCATCTCGATTAAATGATTAAAGAACAAACCAAACTATACGGACTTGACCATTTAAGGGCATTGGCTATTTTACTGGTGCTTTTATTTCATTATCTGAGTTTTGGCCACCCTGAGTGGGCAAATATTTTTTCTAGTACAGGTTGGACAGGTGTAGATCTCTTCTTTGTATTGAGCGGGTTTTTAATTGCATCACAATTATTCGCACAAATTAAAAAAGGAAAAATCATTTCATTAAAGGAGTTTTTTTTGAAACGTTTGTTTCGCATCATTCCTATTTATCTTTTTATAGTAGCGATTTATTTTTGTATTCCATTTTTTCGAGAGAAAGAGGCACTACCGCCTCTCTGGAAGTTTTTAACTTTCACACAAAACTTTGGATTGAACAGAGCAGCTTATGGCACATTTTCTCATGCATGGTCCCTTTGTGTAGAAGAACATTTTTATTTATTTCTTCCCTTTATTCTTTTGTCCCTTCAATACACCAATAATTTAAAAAAGGCATACTGGATAATTATCTTTCTTTTTATAGCAAGTTTGTTGTTGAGGTTTTACAGCTGGCATTATCTATACTTACCTAATATTGGACCAAAAGACAAAATAGATTTCTGGGGAATGTATAGCTACTATCCTACTTACAACCGATTAGATGGGTTATTAGTAGGTGTAAGCATTGCAGGTATTTACCAATTTCTTCCAGCATTATGGCAACGCATTTCAAAGTATGGTAATTGGCTGATTCTTTTGGGAGTTATCATTCTTGCACTTTGTTTTCAGTTCTGTTCCAAACTCTATGAGTTCAATACATCTATTTACGGATATACTTTTATTTCCATTGGTTATGGATTTATGGTGGCAGGCGCATTGAGTCCGTCAAGTTTTTTATTCAGATGGAAATCAAATTTCACTACCCTTATTGCAACCCTCTCCTATGGAATGTATCTTTCTCACAAAGGAATCATCCATATGACACAAGTTATTTTCGGAGATTGGGGAATGGATAAAAACTCCACCCTCATGTTACTCACTTGTGTGTTACTTTCAATTGCTGCAGCATGGATCTTGCACCTTACTATTGAAAAGCCTTTTATGAAATGGAGAGATCTGGTGTTAGAAAAAAAGCAAATCAATTAAAAATAAAAAATGAAAGAAATTTTTGAACGAATTATAAGCATCAATACCGACATCATCTGGGTTGTATTGCTCGCCGTTTTTTTCACAGTAGAACAAGTCATCAATAATGATTTGTTTAAAATGAAATTGAAACATTTTTTACATGGCATTCCTTTACAGATATGCTATATGCTCATGAATCTTGGACTGGCATTTTTGGTAGTAAACATTGTTGAATGGATTAACAAGAATGGGATCGGCCTATTCAATATGATTCAAATCCCTTATGCATTAAAAGTCATACTGGGCGTTATTGGTATTGATTTAGTGGCTTACTGGTTTCATCGGTCTTATCATACCATTCCATTATTTTGGCGATTGCACAGAGTGCACCATAGCGATACACATATGGACAGTGCTACATATTTCAGGTTTCACCCATTTGACTGGTTTTTGGAAAATAGCTCAATAATTGTAGCTACAATCCTATTTGGCTTGGATATGAATATCATTGCTTTTGATTTTATTTTTTATTTGCCTCTGTTCATAGCACAGCATACCAGTCTTATTGTCCCTGATTGGTTTGATAAAACGGTTGGAAAAATTATAGCGAGTCCAAATTTCCATAAAATACATCATCACCAGCAACAGGTATTTACAGATTCTAATTACGGGAACATATTTATTATTTGGGATAAATTATTTGGCACTTATAAAACTTTACCTGTGCATGAAATCAAATACGGATTGGAAGAATTTGATTCAGCAGAGCGACAAAGCTTTTGGTTTTTATTGAAAAGCCCGTTTATGAATCTTAATGCAAACAATAATAAAGGAGATGGGAAGCAATAACAACAATCAAGATGCAACTATCAATATCAAAGCCATTATTGCAGGCATGGTATTCTTATTTGTCATTTTGCAAATAGGTTTTCATCCCACCTATATTCAATACTTTCCTTCTTTCGAAAAATTCACCTGGCTGCATCATGTTCATGGGGCATTAATGGTTTCCTGGATCATACTCTTGGTTTTGCAACCGATACTCATTCAGAAAGGAAAACTGAAAGCTCATCGTTTTGCTGGAAAGCTATCATACATCATCGCACCTTTGATGATTCTTTCTATGTTTTTGGTTTTACGATTCACTTACCATAAACATATTTTAGAAACTTCAATGCAAGAAGAACTGTCCAATCAGGCTCCTATCATAATGCAATTGTTCAGTTTCACTATATTATATTCATTGGCCATTATTTACAGAAAGCAAACCTATTATCACATGCGGTTTATGATTGGAACAGCACTGTTGATGATGATTCCAATAGCGGGTAGGATATTTTTTGAATATTTTGGAGCAACTGTTTGGTATGATCTCTACCTAGTTGTTGGGCTTTCAATCATTTTATTAATGAATGATATCCGAAATAAACAAAACTGGAAACCTTACGCAATTGTTACTGGAGTTCTATTGAGTATTCTTTTGGTGTATCTAATTCGCAATACTGATGCATGGCATTCGGTTGGTCAATTTTGGGCAAATAACTTTTATTAAACTACCATTTATGCAACGCAGAAATTTCATCAAACAATCATCCCTTACTGCAATTGGCATGGGCGTTTTTGGTTCATTAATGGCCAATAATAAAAACGCTGTTACCAACTTAAGCGTTAACGGCAAGAGAATTGAAAGCCGCATTTTTGAACTCGCAAAATTTGGAGTAGATGAAAAAGGGCGTGGATACAGGGTTGCATATACCAAGGGCGATATTGAAGGCCGTGCATGGTTTATGGATCTGATGAAAAAAGCAGGACTCAATCCTACAATTGATGCAGCAGGCAATATCATCGGCAAAAGGAACGGAAAAAACAATTCACTCAAACCCATTGCATTTGGTTCACATATTGATATGGTACCCGATGGAGGCAACTACGATGGCACACTCGGTTCTATAGGGGCATTGGAACTAATAGAGATAATGAATGAAAACAATTTTGTAACAGAACATCCTTTGGAACTGATCATCTTCGGTAATGAAGAAGGTGGCACCATTGGCAGTAAAGCTATGGTGGGTGATATTACAAGCGATGGTTTAAAACAAAAAAGCCAAAGTGGTTTAACAATGGCAGAAGGCATCAAAGCTATTGGTGGCAATCCTGACAATATTCAATCTTGTATTCGCAAAAAAGGAGACATACATGCATGGGTGGAATTACATATTGAACAGGGTGGCATTTTAGAAAAAGAAAAAATACAAATAGGTGTAGTAGAAGGCATAGTAGGCATTGTTCATTGGGAAGTTATTGTTGAAGGATTTGCCAATCATGCTGGCGCTACACAAATGAATATGCGGCAGGATGCTTTACTGGCTGCATCAAAATTTATTGTTGCAGTAAATGAAGTCATCACCAGCGTAAAAGGAACTCAGGTAGGTACAGTTGGGAAAATTGCAGTACAACCCGGTGCATACAATGTCATACCAGGCAAAGTAGTTTTAGGCTTAGAGATTCGTGATTTATCTGCCACTAAAATTGAAATGCTTTTTAAGGAAATTGAAAACCGTGCAGCAAGCATCGCTATTTCAAGCAAAACAACCATCAAATTTGAGCGTCAGGCCAATGAATCGAAACCTGCATTAACCGATAAAGGGCTTCAGCAAATAATCAATTCAACTGCAAAATCTTTGGGCTTTAGCACTAAGTTGATGCAAAGTGGCGCTGGGCATGACTCTCAACATATTGCAGCAATTGCACCATCAGCAATGATCTTTATTCCAAGTGTAGGTGGCATCAGTCATTCACCCAAGGAATTTTCAACGGCAATTGATATGTCCAATGGAGCAAATGTATTGTTGCAAATGATTTTGAAAATTGATAAAGGTTAAGCAATAAATAATATCTTTCACAAATAAATCATTCAACTAATTCCAATGATCAAAAAAATTACACCTAAATTCAGTATAATCCTATCGATTGTTTTCTCTTTACTTATCTCCAATGGCACTTTCGCTCAAAGGCCCAGCTCTATAGGAAAATCATACAGAACAGAATTGATGCGTGAGTATGAAAAATATTTTGAGGAAAACAAAGAACAACATTTAAAAGAATTCATTGACTTGGTTTCTATTCCAAGTATATCTTCTATACCATCCAAAAAAGCAGATGTAAAAAAAGCCGCTGAATGGATTGTGAAAAAATTACAATCCATAGGCATGATCAGTGCTATGGAAATTCCTACTGCAGGCAATCCCATTGTATTTGGAAGTTGGGATAAAGCTCCAGGCAAACCAACAGTATTGATTTATGCGCACTATGATATTCAGCCAGTAAAAGATGCAGAATGGGATATTCCACCATTTGCTCCGAAAGTGGTTGATGGAAAAATAATGGGGCGTGGTGCAAGCGATGATAAGAGCGGAGTGATGATTCCTATTTGGGCGGTCGAAGCCATGTTAAAAAAAGATGGCACACTTCCGGTGAATGTAAAATTTATGTTTGAAGGAGAAGAAGAAATTGGAAGTACTCATTTTCATGATTTCTTAGTGAAGAACAAAGAATTATTAAAAGCCGATTTTGCATTGAATGCAGATGGAGGACAAGCAAGCGATACTGATCCTTCCATTGTAATGAGTTTAAGAGGTGCTGTTACCATGGAGTTTAGTGTAAAAACAGCCAATATTGATGGACACTCGGGAGAGTATGGCGGAAAGACTCCCAATTCAGCAGTCATTTTATCACAAATAATTAGTTCATTATACACCAAAGAAGGAAATGTAGCAGTGGCAGGGTTTTATGATAAAGTAATTCCTTTAACAGCTGCAGAAAAAAATAAGTTAAAACAAGTTCCATACAATTCAGCAAAAGACATGCAATTTTTAGGCACTACTGCCGAAGTGGGCGACCCCAAATATTTACCACTGGAAAGAATCTGGTATAGACCAACATTGGAAATTACTGGTATACAAGGTGGGTATACTGATGCAGAAGGAAGTTCTAATATTGTTCCCAGTAATGCATTTGCAAGAATTACTTGCAGATTGGTCAATAATCAAACAGGCCCTGAAGTGATCGATCTAATTAAAAAACATATCGCTAAAAACACCCCTGCTGGTGCAAGCATTAATTATAAACCATCCAATGGAGGATTTGCTAGACCAATGAAATTTCCATCGGACACAAAAGCATTTAAATATGTATCCGATGCTTTAGTCAATTATTATGGAAAAGAACCTATTCAAAATGCAACAGGCGGAAGTGTTGGTGCATTAGTAGAAATTAAAGAACAATTGGGTTTATATGCATACTCATTAGGATTTCAACAACCCGATGAAAAATGGCATGGGGCTAATGAATTTTTAAGAGTATCCAGTATTCGCAAAGGACAAATGATCTATTGTTATTATTTACAACAATTAGCCGTAAATGAATCTGGAATAAAATAATGCCTTACACAGGTTAAAAATTGTAGCATTATCCTCCAACCAATCATTGAATAAATTTTAATAATTGGTTGTTTTTTTTATATATATTCTAATATATTTCAATTCTTTCGGAATTTTATCTTCTTTAAAGCATTTTTTCTTAATTTAGAACGGATTGCCTGCCAGCTTATTATTTCACGATTAATTCGTTGCTATGATGAATTCCGTTATGGATGGGGGTTTGTACAATCCTGAGTTTGAACACGATGCATGTGGTATTGGTTTTGTTGCTAATATTAAAGGCCATAAATCTCACCAACATATTGCAGATGCTTTAACTGTGTTAGAAAACATGGAACACAGGGGAGCTTGTGGTTGCGAAAACAATACAGGCGATGGTGCTGGTATTCTTTTTCAAATTCCCCATGAATTCTTTTTTGATGAATGCATCAAATTAGGCATACATCTCCCTAGCTATGGCAAATATGGTGTTGGAATGATTTTCTTTCCAAAATCTATCGGACTAAGAGAAGAGTGCAGAGATATATTCAATAGAGCAGCAGAAAAGCTCGGCCTCGAAATTTTAGTCTACCGAAAAGTTCCTGTCAATAAAAATGACATCGGTCCTTCTGCCCTATCCGTTGAACCTTGTATGGAGCAAGTGTTTATCGGATGCCCCGATTCAATCACCAATACCATCGATTTCGAAAGAAAATTATTTATTCTTCGCAATTATGCTACGCATACCATCAACAATAGTACCCGTAAAGATGATATCGGATTTTATATGGCATCATTGTCTGCAAAAACGATCATTTATAAAGGACAACTAACCAGCATGCAAGTGCGTCATTATTTTCCTGACTTAAATGACAAGCGTGTTGTTTCTGCATTTGGTTTGGTCCATTCACGTTTTGCTACAAACACATTCCCTTCTTGGAAATTAGCCCAACCGTTCAGGTACATGGCGCATAATGGAGAGATCAATACCCTTCAAGGAAATCTTAACTGGCTACGCTCCAGCGAAAAAGGATTTACTACACCACATTTTTCTAAAGAAGAATTGGAAATGATTTTACCGATCGTTACCGGTGGTCAATCAGATTCTGCATGTTTAGACAACATGATAGAGTTACTTACACTTACTGGAAGATCTTTACCACATGTAATGATGATGCTGATTCCAGAAGCATGGGATGGCAATGCAGATATGGATCCTGTTAAAAAAGCATTTTATGAATACCATGCTTGCATGATCGAACCATGGGATGGCCCTGCATCTATTTCTTTCACCGATGGAAATATGATTGGCGCCACATTAGACAGAAATGGATTAAGACCATCCAGGTATACAGTTACACATGATGATCGAGTAATCATGGCTTCAGAAACAGGAGTGCTTCCGATTGATCCAGCGAATGTAAAAGAAAAAGGAAGGCTGCAACCCGGCAAAATGTTCGTGGTTGATATGGCGCAGGGAAGAATTATCAGTGATGAAGAATTAAAGCAAACCATCTGTTCTCAAAAGCCTTATGCAGACTGGCTCAACAAATACAAAATCAGATTGGAAGAATTACCTGAGCCTCGGGTAATGTTTACGCATCTGGAACACGATCAGGTATTTAAATACCAAAAAGCATTTGGTTATTCTACAGAAGATTTAGATACCATCATTGCTCCTATGGCTTTAGATGGAAAAGAACCGATCGGCTCCATGGGCAACGACACTCCATTGGCAGTACTAAGCGATCAACCACAACATTTAAGTGCTTATTTTAAACAACTATTTGCACAGGTAACCAATCCTCCGATCGATCCGATCAGAGAAAGAATGGTGATGTCATTAGCTACTTTTGCAGGTAGCAACGGTAATCTATTGATTGAAGACCCAATGGCTTGTCATAGTGTTGCACTCAAACAACCCATACTCAATAATCATGAGCTGGAAAAAATACGCAGTATCGATACGGGCGTGTTTCAAGCAAAAACCTTACAAACTTATTTTAGAGCAGACGGAAAACCAGGTTCATTAAAAGCGGGCTTAGATCGTTTGTGCAGGTATGCAGTTGATGCCGTTCAGGATGGATTTGAAGTGATCATTTTAACCGACAGAGCCATTGATTCAGACCATGCACCAATCCCCTCTCTATTAGCAACTGCAGCAGTGCATCATCATCTCATTAAAAAGGGATATCGTGGTCAGGTAGGATTGATTGTTGAAGCAGGAGATGTTTGGGAAGTACATCATTTTGCATGTATTGTTGGGTTTGGCGCAACTGCTATTAACCCTTATTTAGCACTCTCTTCTATCCGCGACATGAAGCTTAGCGGTAAACTACAAACCAATTTAGATGCAGAGCAATTAAAAAAGAATTATATCAAAGCTGTGAATGAAGGCTTGCTCAAAGTATTTTCTAAAATGGGTATTTCAACTTTGCAATCTTATCAAGGTGCGCAAATTTTTGAAATCATTGGCATCAACAAATCAGTTGTAGATATTTATTTTACCGGAGCAACTTCTAGAATTGAAGGAATGGGCTTAGATGAAATTGCGCGTGAAACATTGACCAAACATTTTTTTGCATTTAGTAAAAAAGACAAGCCAGTAGATCGTTTACCAGTAGGTGGCGTTTATCAATGGAAAAGAAAAGGAGAATTTCATTTATTCAATCCTCAAACAATTCATTTATTACAAGACGCTACAAAAAGAAATGATTACAGCACTTTCAAAAAATACTCATCAGTTATAAATGAACAAAGCGAAAGAGCCTGTACTTTAAGAAGTCAATTTGAATTTGTAAAAAATCGACCTTCTATTTCAATAGACGAAGTAGAACCTGCAGAGAATATTTATAAAAGATTTGCAACAGGTGCCATGTCATTTGGTTCTGTTTCATGGGAAGCGCATACTACATTAGCCATCGCTATGAATCGATTGGGCGGAAAAAGCAATACAGGCGAAGGTGGCGAAGACGAAATTAGATACACTCCATTACCCAATGGAGATTCAATGCGCTCTGCGATTAAACAAGTAGCTTCTGCAAGATTTGGTGTAACTGCATTGTATTTATCGGAAGCAGATGAATTACAAATTAAAATGGCGCAGGGCGCAAAGCCTGGAGAAGGTGGTCAATTGCCTGGCTATAAAGTTGATGAATGGATCGGAAAGACCAGACATGCCACACCTGGTGTTGGATTAATTTCTCCACCACCCCATCATGATATTTATTCAATTGAAGATCTAGCACAATTGATTTTTGATTTAAAAAATGCTAACCGTGCTGCACGCATTAATGTTAAACTGGTTTCTAAAGCAGGTGTTGGAACAATTGCCGCAGGTGTTGTAAAAGCCAAAGCAGATGTAGTGTTAATTGCCGGACACGATGGTGGTACAGGAGCTTCTCCAATCAGTTCTGTAAAACATGCGGGTCTACCATGGGAATTAGGATTAGCAGAAACACATCAAACACTGGTAAAAAATAAATTGAGAAGCAGGGTTGTTGTGCAAGCAGACGGTCAAATGAAAACGGGAAGAGATATTGCCATTGCTGCATTACTCGGTGCAGAAGAATGGGGAGTTGCAACAGCCGCATTGATTGTTGAAGGATGCATCATGATGCGAAAATGTCATTTGAATACATGCCCTGTTGGTGTTGCCACTCAAGATGAAACATTGCGAAAAAGATTTACAGGCGACCCTAACCATGTAGTTAATTTTTTCAAATTCATTACACAAGAATTAAGGGAGATCATGGCTGAGTTGGGCTACAGAACTGTGAATGAAATGATCGGCCAATCAGATAACCTCATTCAAAAAACAGATACAACTCATTGGAAATATAAAAATTTAGACCTTTCAAAAGTGTTGTATAAAGAACCAGACTCATTGTATACTGGCTTATTCAAACAGGAAGAACAAGATCATGGCATTGCGGAAGTGTTGGATTGGCAATTATTGAAAGTAGCCGAGCAAGCAATTGCGAAACAGTCAGATGTATTTGCAGCATTTGATATTAAAAATACAGACAGAACAGTGGGTACCATTGTATCCAATGAAATCACCAAAATATACAAGAGCGAAGGATTAGCAAAAGACAGTATTCATTTTAAATTCACTGGAACTGCAGGCCAAAGTTTTGGTGCTTTTAATACCAAAGGAATAAAATTGGAATTAGAAGGCGATGCCAATGATTATTTTGGCAAAGGATTGAGTGGAGCTACTTTAATTGTTTACCCTTCTGCTGATGCCAATTTTATTGCAGAAAATAATAGCATCATTGGAAATGTAGCATTGTATGGTGCTACTTCTGGTGAAGCTTTTATTAGAGGAAAAGCTGGTGAACGCTTTGCTGTTCGCAATTCTGGCGCTACAGTAGTTACTGAAGGTGTAGGTGACCATGGATGCGAATACATGACTGGCGGCACTGCAGTAATACTTGGCGATACAGGCAGAAATTTTGCGGCTGGCATGAGTGGAGGTATTGCTTATATATACGATTTTAAAAATGAGTTTGCCAATAAGTGCAATATGGAAATGGTTGAGTTAGATCCTATTGAAGAATCGGATGCTTTAGTGTTACATCAGTTAATTACCAAGCATGCTGCTTTCACCAAGAGTGCAGTTGCTCAATTCATTTTAGCTGATTTTGATAATCAATTGAAAAATTTCATCAAAGTATTTCCATCTGATTATAAAAAAGTTTTACAAAAAGCAACCCGAAAAGAATTAAGAGATATGAGATAAGAGATATAAGATATGAGATACAATTTGGAGTCTAACTCAATAACCTAATAACCAATAACCAATAACTATCAACTAATAATGGGTAAGCCAACCGGATTTTTAGAATTTAATAGAACGCTGCCAGATAAGCGTTCCCCCAATGAAAGAGTAAACGACTACAAAGAATTTGTAGAAAGATTACCCGATCAAACACTCAATCAACAAGCTGCAAGATGCATGAATTGTGGGGTCCCCTTTTGTCATAGCGGATGTCCATTAGGAAATATTATTCCTGAATTTAATGATGCTGTTTATCGTCAGAGCTGGGAAGAAGCCTATGAAATTTTATCAGCCACTAATAATTTTCCGGAGTTCACTGGAAGAATATGTCCGGCACCATGCGAAGCTGCTTGTGTATTAGGCATCAATCAACCAGCAGTAACCATTGAAGAAATTGAAAAACACATTATTGAAATTGCTTTCGACAAAGGTTTTGTTCAAGCAAAAAAACCTAATCTAAGAACAGGAAAGAAAATTGCTGTGGTTGGTTCTGGTCCTGCTGGATTAGCGGCCGCTGCTCAATTAAATTATGCAGGTCATAGTGTAACCGTATTTGAAAGAGATGATGCAATAGGTGGTTTATTGAGATATGGCATACCTGATTTTAAATTAGAAAAATGGGTAATTGACAGAAGAATACAATTAATGGAAGAAGAAGGAATTGTTTTTAAGTGCAATGCCAATGTGGGAGTAACTATTTCAATCAATGATTTATTGAGGGAAAACAATGCTATTGTTTTAGCAGGCGGATCAACTGTTCCCAGAGATTTACCGATTGAAGGCAGGAGTTTAAAGGGGGTGCATTTTGCGATGGAATTTTTGAAACAACAAAACAAAAGAGTTGCCAACATTGCTTTCTCAGAAGAAAATATAATAGCAACAGGAAAACATGTTGTTGTAATTGGTGGCGGAGATACTGGAAGTGATTGCGTAGGTACTTCCAATCGTCATGGTGCTGCGAGTGTTACTCAATTTGAATTAATGCCCAAGCCTCCAGAACAAAGAACAGCCAATATGCCCTGGCCACAATATCCCATGTTGCTGAAAACTACTTCTTCTCACGAAGAAGGGGCTAATAGACAATGGGCAGTTGCTACCAAAAAATTCATTGGCAACGAATCGGGGCAATTGATTGCCTTAGAAATAGTTGACCTCGAATGGAAAATTGGAAGCGATGGAAGAACCGCAGGCTTCGAAGAGATCAAAGGCTCTGAAAGAACCATTCCATGCGATCTGGCATTTTTAGCTATGGGTTTCTTACATGCTCAACACCAGGGATTGATTCAACAAATGGAAGTAGAATTAGACGAAAGGGGTAATGTAAGGGCATCTGAAAAAAACTATCAAACCAATATTCAGAAAGTTTTTACTGCCGGGGATATGAGAAGAGGACAATCACTGGTAGTCTGGGCCATCAGCGAAGGAAGGGAATCTGCCCGTAAAGTAGATGAATTCTTAACAGGTACTTCCATACTAGAATCTAAAGATTCTAGCTATTTAGTGAATAATTAATACATATAATTATTTTATATACAATTGAAAGTCGAGCCATTTTAGCTCGACTTTTTTCATGGAAAACAATACAGACAATCATTCTGATAGTATTGATCATATAAAACTTATTAACATTACAATTATTTATATTTGATTTTATTTAACATTTTGTCAAATTATTTAACTAATTTAGATTTATTATATTGTATTACTTTAATTTTTAATGTTTAATTATGCCGAAATCAAAAGCAAAACAACTCGCCCCTTTTTTAGTGTTAATGGCCGTTGCCATTGGAGCCATCTTTATTCCTTCATTGCCCAATTTTGATGACGGAGGTAAAATTTATAACGCAGCAGACATAGCATGGATTATTGTAGCCACTGCACTCGTTTTTCTAATGACTCCTGGTTTGGCTTTTTTCTATGGCGGTATGGTTCATCGCAAGAATGTGATCTCTACCATGATCAAAAGTGTTGTTGCTGCTGGAGTAGTAAGTATTCTTTGGGTATTTGTTGGCTATAGCCTTTGTTTTGGCGAATCAATCGGAGGTTTTATTGGAAACCCATTCACCCATTTATTTTTCAAAGGAATTACCAGCGGAGCACCCTGGAGTTTAGCGCCAACTATTCCATTAGGGCTTTTTGCTTTGTTTCAATTAATGTTTGCCATTATCACTCCAGGTCTAGTAGTTGGAGCTGTTGCAGAAAGAATCCGATTTACTGCTTATATTTTATTCATCGCCTTGTTTAGCATTTTAGTTTACGCACCCATTGCACATTGGACCTGGCATCCTGAAGGGTTCTTGTTTAAAATGGGCGCATTGGATTTTGCTGGCGGAACTGTTGTACATATTTCTGCTGGTTGTGCTGCATTAGCTGGAGCCCTGGTATTAAAACGCAGACAATCACATATAGAAAATAGAGAAATCCCTCCTGCAAATATTCCTTACGTATTAATTGGAACTGGCTTATTATGGTTTGGCTGGTTTGGATTTAATGCTGGTTCAGCATTAGGTGCTAATGCATTGGCCGTTTCAGCTTTTGCTACCACCAATACTGCTGCTGCTGCTGCTGGTTGCTCTTGGATGTTCTTTGATGTAATTCGCGGTAAAAAACCTTCTGTTCTAGGATTCTGCATTGGAGCAGTAGTTGGATTAGTTGCTATTACTCCTGCAGCTGGCTTTGTTGCAATTCCACAGAGTATTTTCATTGGATTTGTTGCAGCAATTATTTCCAACTTAGCCGTTCATTATAAAAGCAAATCTACATTGGATGATACTTTAGATGTATTTCCTTGCCATGGTGTAGGTGGAATTGTAGGTATGTTAATGACTGGAATTTTTGCGACTAAATCTGTGAATGGAGCAGGTGCCGATGGATTATTTTACGGAAATGCCGCCTTCTTCTTTACTCAAGTAAAAGCTTTAGTGATTGTTGTAGGCTATAGCTTTGTTGTATCTTTTGCAATTTTTAAATTTATCGATCTCGTACTTCCATTGAGAGTAAGTTCTGAAGAAGAAGAGCAAGGACTTGACGCTTCTCAACACAATGAAAAATACGGTAGAACTCCTCAAGTTGCATAGCAATTATAGCATCTAAAAAAATAAGGTACAGCCATTGCATAAACCTCTGAACAGGTTTAAAGGCTGTACCCATTTGTTAATCATAAAACCAATACAATGTTAAAGAAAATTTTAACTGCATCTATCAGTGTGTTCTCTTTTTTAGCAACTGATGCTCAAACAGATTCAACAAAAAAGGCAAGCACCACGTTTTCGGGATTTGTAGATGCTTATTACCGGTATAGTTTTTCTGACGCTCCAGGTAAAACCAATAATTTAACCAGTTTTACCAATGCACAAAACGATTTTGAATTAGGAATGGCTTCTGTTAGAATAGACCATAGTTTTGGAAAAGTTTCAGCTACTGCTGACCTGGGTTTTGGAAGAAGGGCACAGGAATTCTCTTATAATGATGTTGGGTCATTGGCAAGTGTAAAACAATTGTTTGTCACATATGCCCCCTCGGATAAAGTAAAATTTACTTTTGGTAAATGGGCAACACATATAGGCTATGAACTGGTAGATCCGATAGGCAATAGAAACTATAGTATGTCTTATGGTTTCTCCTATGGCCCATTTTTCCATACAGGAATTAGAACAGATATATCTTTAGGTGGCAAATCTGCATTCATGATGGGAGTAGCCAATACAACTGATTATTCTACTACTGCAAACCCAACTAAATTTGTATTAGCACAATTCAGCACCGGAACAAATGATGATAAAATAAAAGCCTATTTTAATTTTCAAGGAGGTGGAGGGGTAACTCAATTCAATATAGTTGCTACCGCTGCATTGTCTAACAAATGGAGCATGGCTTATGATGGAAGTATCCAAACAACAAAAGTAAATGGTGAAAGTTCCAATTGGAAAAGCAATGCCCTCTATTTGAACTTCGACCCAACTAGTAAATTTGGTCTTACATTGAGAGGTGATTATTTTAATGATAGAAAAATCAATCCGGTTATTGGTGGAAATATGTTTGCCGCTACCCTATCAGCAAATATTAAAATTGACCGCCTGACCATCATACCAGAAATAAGATCAGACAGTGGTGATCAATTGCTTTTTTCTAAAGGTGATGGATCTACAACCAAAACTGTTGGCTCATTTATTTTTGCAGCAGTATATAAATTTTAAACAGAGAAATGGAAGGTTAGAAACCCTGTAACACATGTTACGGGGTTTTTTTGGCAGGTATTCAACTGTTTTATACCTTGAATGCCTCAAATGAAACTATTAATTCGATTTCTGCAGGTTTTATACTCGATCTATGCATTTGCCACTTTTATTCTTGCAATGCTATTGGTATTTCCTTTTATCATGTTATCTATTCCATTCGGGAAAATAAGGGGCGGCAATTTGGTTTATTTTTTCTGTAAAGTTTGGGCAAGAATCTGGTATATACTCATTGGCTTTGTACACGGCGAGATATACGAAAGTCCGCATGACCGATCTAAACAATACATTTTTGTTGCAAACCATATCTCTTATATGGATATCCCTCCTATTGTTTTGTGTATGCATCAGCCTTTTAGAGCATTGGGTAAGTACGAAATGGTAAAAGTTCCCATATTTGGATGGATCTACAGAGCCGCGGTAGTTTTAGTGAATCGAAAAAATATGGAGGCAAGAGCTAAAAGTATTCGTGCACTAAAAGCAGCCATCAAAAGCAATGTGTCTATTTTCATCTTTCCAGAAGGTACATTCAATGAAACAAGAGCCCCATTAAAAGATTTTTATGATGGCGCTTTCAAAATTGCCATAGAAACCCAAACACCCATCAAGCCCATACTTTTTGTTGATACCCTGAAAAGGCTGCATTTCAGAAGTATGTTTGAATTAACACCAGGTATGAATAGAGCCGTCTATTTAGCAGAAATACCTGTTTATGGCCTTACAGACAAAGATTTGCCTGAACTTAAAAAACAGACATATCATTTAATGGAAGAAGGCTTGAAACGATATATTCAATATCCCACTCCATAAGTGTATTTTTGAAAAAAATAAGTCCTTGTTTGTAGAAGTAATTATACCGCTTGCTTTACCTAAAAATTATACTTGGTCTGTACCTGATCATTTCAAAGATGCTATTCAACCGGGTATACGTGTTGAAGTAGCACTAAGGAAAAATAAAAAATATGCAGGTATAGTAAAAAAAATATTGACTTCAATACCCAACGATTTTAAACCATCTCCTATCATCAATGTACTGGATGAACTTCCGCTGATTCATGCACAACAATTAGCATTCTGGGAATGGATTGCCAATTATTATATGTGTAGTGAGGGCGAAGTAATGCAGGCAGCCATTCCGGCTAATTTAAAACTATCCAGTGAAAGTATCCTCCAATGGAATGAGGAAAGAAGTTTAGACTTTAGTGATTTAACAGACAATGAATTCATTGTAGCCGAAGCATTGGAAATAAAAAAAGAGCTTCGTTTAAGTGAGGTTCAGCAATTATTGGATATCAATAACACTTACCCTGTCATTAAAAAGTTGATTGAAAAAGGGGTTTGTTTTATTTGGGAGGAGTTGAAAGAAAAATACAAACAAAAAATAACTTCCTATGTTTTATTACATCCGGCATATCATAGTGAAGAAAAAATAGAACTACTGCTGAATAATTTTGGGAAAGCCCCTAAACAAATGGAGCTGCTCTTGGCCTATTTACATTTCAAACAAACAGAAGGAGAAGTAACACAGTCAGCATTGCTGAAAAAAGCCAACGCATCACTGGCACAATTAAAAGGATTGGTAGAAAAAGGGATTTTAATTATTGAGAAAAGAAACACAGACAGGTTACCCAATCTTTCCAAAGAAAATGCAGTGGATTTTTCTTTATCAGCGGCACAAGAAATTGCTTTAGAAAGTATTAATACCCAACTTGAAAAAAAATCAGTTTGCCTTTTACACGGAGTTACATCAAGTGGCAAAACCCAGATTTATATTAAACTAATCGAGCAACAATTACTCCAACAAAAACAAGTACTTTATCTATTACCAGAAATAGCATTGACCGCACAAATGATTCGTCGCTTACAAAAAAGCCTTGGCGGTCATATTGCTATCTATCATTCTAAATTTAATCCCAACGAAAGAGTAGAGATCTGGAATAAAATAAAATCCGGCGAAACCAAAGTTGTATTGGGTGCCAGATCCGCACTATTCCTCCCTTTTAAAGAATTAGGACTTATTATTTGCGACGAAGAACACGATGCTTCTTACAAACAACAGGACCCTGCACCAAGATACCATTGCAGAGACGCTGCAATCTATTACGCATCCTTATTCAATGCAAAAGTATTATTAGGAAGTGCCACCCCTTCTATAGAAACTTATTACAATGCCCTGCAAGAAAAATATGGACTGGTTACACTAACTGAACGTTTTGGAGATGTTGCCATGCCTGCCATAGAACTAATCGATCTCAAAAAGACTTCTTTAGCCAACAAAACAAAAAGTCCATTATCACCACAATTGCTTTCTTCCATTGAAGCAACCTTAGCAATCAACAAACAAATTATTTTATTTCAAAACAGGCGGGGATATTCTCCCTACATGATTTGTGACACTTGTGGCTGGATTCCTCATTGCCAGCATTGCGATGTTACCCTCACCTATCATAAAGCAAAAAATAAACTAAGCTGTCATTATTGTGGAACATCTTATCCGGTGATTCAAACATGTGCAGCATGTGGAAGTCATCATTTTATTCAAAAGAATTTTGGGACTGAAAAAATTGAAGAACTGGTAGCAGAATCCTTTCCTGATGCAAAAATTGCCAGAATGGATTATGATAGTGTAAAAGGAAAACATGACCACGATACCTTGATCCATTTATTTGAACAACACAGAATTGATATTTTAGTAGGCACTCAAATGGTAGTGAAAGGACTGGATTTTGAGAATGTAAGTTTAGTAGGAATAATCGATGCAGATGGCATCCTCAATTTTACGGACTTTAGGGTGAATGAAAGGGCATATCAATTGATGGAACAAGTAAGTGGCAGATCTGGCAGAAAAGATGGCAATGGAAAAGTAATGGTGCAGGTGAGCAATATCCATCATCCGGTTTTACAATTTGTAAAAGAACACAATTACAAGGATCTGTTTCAATTTGAAATTGATAATAGAAAACATTTTGACTATCCACCATTTACAAGATTGATTCAAGTTACTTTTAAGCATAAGGAAAAACATATTGCTGAAGAAGCTGCCAATATTTTTACACAAGGCCTTAAAAATACCTACGGTTCAATGATCAATGGCCCATCACAACCAATTGTAGATAGGGTAAGAAATCAATACATATGGGAGATATTAATTAAATTGCCCAAAGACGCTGCTTATTTATTGCAATGCAAAAAAGCAATCCATCAACAAATGGTGATTGTGCAAAGCAATAAAAGATATAGATCAGTTCATATTATTCCAAACATTGATCCTGTTTATTAGATAGACATGAAAATTGAGCACAATCATTCTTTACAACTATTCAATAGTTTTGGTATTGAAATATCATCCAGGTATTTCGCCTCTTTTAGTTCAATTGAATCATTAGAAGAAATTATTGAGCAGCAACAAAAATCATCAGACCCATTGCTGGTTTTAGGTGGCGGCAGTAATATATTATTTACCAAAAACTTTGATGGCTGGGTAATTAAAAATGATTTGAAAGGCATTGATGTAATTAAAACAGACGATTCTTTTATTTATGTAAAAGCCATGGCTGGTGAAAATTGGCATCAATTGGTTTTACATTGTGTTGAAAATGGATATGCCGGAATGGAGAACCTTAGCTTAATACCAGGCAATGTTGGCGCCTCCCCTATGCAAAACATTGGCGCATATGGAGTAGAGATCAAAGATATTTTTTATGAATTAGAAGCTTATCATATTGCTGATAAAAAAATAGCCCGATTTAGCAACAAAGATTGTGCTTTTGGTTATCGGGAAAGTGTTTTCAAACGAGCACTTAAAAATCAATACATTATTTTGAGTGTTACATATCAATTAAGAAAAAAACCAATCTTTAATACGAGTTATGGTGCAATTGAGCAGGAATTAGCAGCTATGAAAATTAGCAGCCTTTCTATCAAAGCCATTTCAGATGCGGTTATCAATATTAGAAGCAGCAAATTACCAGATCCCAAAAAAATAGGTAATGCAGGAAGTTTTTTCAAGAACCCGGTCATACCTACCAATCAATATAATTTGCTAAAACAATCATTCCCTGAATTACCAGGATATGCAAATGAGGAAGCTATAAAAGTACCTGCAGGATGGTTGATTGAACAATGTGGATGGAAAGGTTTTAGAAAAGCGGATGCAGGTTGCTATGATAAACAAGCATTGGTATTGGTCAATTATGGAAAAGCATCTGGAGCAGAAATCTTCGACCTCTCTTCGCAAATCATCCAATCGGTTCAGGAAAAATTCGGAATTAATCTTGAGAGAGAAGTGAATATTGTTTAAACAAAATGCTTTTGTAAGGAGGTTCCAAATCTTCGCTCCAACTCAATGCCTACAATTTTCTCATTCGGCTGCAATGAAAGAACTCGCCCTGATAAATCGGGGCTCAAACAACTTTCATTGCTTACGCCTCATTCGCAAATTGCTTAACGGCATTGCCTTGAGGCTTGATTTGAAATCCTCCTTACAAAAAACTATTGCATTAAATCTTTAAGAGAGACCTTCGTTGCATCATGCCACTTAATCTCCAAATCTTTTTTAAACCAGGTCATTTGACGTTTGGCGTACTGGCGTGTATGAACTTTTATTTGTTGTACTGCTTCCTCCAATGAAATTTTTCCATCGATAAAATCAAATAATTCTTTGTAGCCTACAGTTTGCAAAGCCGTTTTATCTCTAAATGCAATTACAGATTGCACTTCTTTCAATAATCCTGCTTTCATCATCTGATCTACTCTTTGATTAATTCGCAGGGTCAATTGTTCCAATGGCATTTCTAATCCTATCTTAATAATTTCAAAATCCCTTTGTTTTTTTTCCGCAGTTCTAAATACAGTAATCGATTGTCCAGTAGCTAATAAAACTTCAAGCGCCCTCATCAATCTTTGAGGATTTTGTTGTTCGGCAACAGCCCAAAATGCTGGATCCTTATGTTTCAATTCTGTTTGCAACCAAATAAGTCCTTTGGTATTGTATTCCTGTATTATTGCTGCTCTGATTTCAGGTGGAATGATGGGCATCGGGTCGATCCCTTCGCAAAATGATTTGATATACAACCCTGTACCACCAACCATTACCAAAGAATCATGTTGCTGAAAAATGGCTGTTGATTTATCTAAAGCATATTGTTCAAAATAACCTGCATTAATATCTTCGGCTACTGAATTTGTGGCAATAAAATGATGTGTAATAGTATTTAACTCTTCGATGGATGGCCTTGCAACACCGATGGAGAGTTCTTTAAAACATTGTCTTGAATCAGCAGATATAATTTCGGTTCCCAAAGATTGGGCAAGTTCAATTGCGAAACTGGTTTTGCCAATAGCCGTTGGGCCAACTACAACAAATACTTTTTTTAAACCACTATTATTCAAAATCTGAATTTTGTTCTTCTGCACCATCAGCTTCTTGTACATCGTCATCATCAGCTACTGAATCAGCAGAATCATCGTCTACATCTCCTTCTTCTCCAAATCCTTCCATGGTTTCAGTTAGATCGTATTTTTCCTCTATGTCTGCAAACTTATCTCCTAATAAACTCTTAGTGCCATATTGCTGAGGTCCGATTCCTTCCGTTCTAGAAATAGAAGGATATTCTGTTTTGGCTTTCTCTTCTTTACTCACGTTAATTAACTCCACTAAAAAAGTCCAATGTTTTGTAAAATCATATTCATACACAAATTTCTGATTCGTGTCTTGAATCTCAGATCCAATTAAAGTAGTGGCCATAATTAAAGGCTCTACTTTGTAAGGTTTGTCATATTTCTCAAAGCTAATTTCCCTTCCGTGTTGCCAGTTATCATTACTCCTGTAAAAAGTTGCCTGGTGTTTCGAATCAAATTCAAAAGACTTTAGTATAGTAAAATGAAGGTCTTGAAAAGATTGTGTATGCCTAATAACAATATCACGATACACTGCGTCATCCTCTTCCAAATAAATTCTAAACTTTAAAATAGCCATTCAATCCGATTTTTAGGGTTGGGGTGCAAATTAGTGATTATTTGATGGGTTTAAGGTTCAGTTCTTCCCCTTTTTCTAACATATATTGATAAGCGGCTTCATAATTATTGGGAATTAATCCGTCTAAAATTGCTTCTCTAATGGCATCTTTAATAATACCCACATTCTTACCTGGATGCAGACCAAATACTTCCATGACTTTTTCTCCAGTAATGGGTGGCTGCCAGTTTCGCAAACGATCAGATGCTTCTACTTGCATCATTTTTTCTTTGACCAATTCAAAGTTTTGTTGAAATCGTTTCACTTTCTGCTTATTCTTACTGGTAATATCTGCAGCACAAAGGATCATCAGATCATCAATATCATTTCCAGCATCAAAAAGCAATCTACGAATAGCGCTATCCGTAATATTCTCTTTTGTTAAACTAATAGGCCTTAAATGAAGTAGAACTAATTTTTGTACATACTTCATCGAATCATGTAATGGCAATTTCAATTTCGCAAATATTTTAGGAACCATTCTTGCTCCAACCACTTCATGACCATGAAATGTCCAGCCATGACCCTCCTCAAATTTTTTGGTAGGCGGTTTGCCAATATCATGTAATAATGCAGCCCATCTCAACCAAATATTATTGGTATGCACACAAATATTATCTAAGACTTGTAAGGTATGATAGAAATTATCTTTATGCCCCAACCCATCAATATATACAGCGCCATGTAAATCTACCATTTGAGGGAAAATGACTTTCAATAAACCAGATTTATACAATAGATCCCACCCATAAGATGGTTTATCGCAAAGCATGATCTTATTCAATTCATCGGTGATTCTTTCCTGAGAAACAATCTTTACTCTATGTACATTTTCAATGATGGCTAAAAAAGTAGTCCCTTCAATTTCAAAACCCAATTGTGTTGCAAATCGAATTGCCCTTAGCATTCTTAATGGATCATCACTAAAAGTGGTTACCGGGTCTAATGGCGTTTTGATCAATTTATTTTGAATAGCAGTAATTCCTTCAAAAGGATCGATCAGTTTACCAAAGTCATGCTCATTTAAGCTTATCGCCAAAGCATTCATGGTAAAGTCTCTCCTATTCTGATCGTCTTCAATAGAACCCACTTCCACTGCTGGTTTTCTGCTTTCTTGATGATAGCTTTCTTTTCTAGCACCCACAAATTCTATATCAAAATCACCATATTTAATTTGAGCCGTTCCAAAATTTTTGAAAAAAGCAACAACAGGTCGTGGATGTAAAGTAGCTGCAAATGCATTGGCTAAATCAATTCCATCGCCAATACAAACAATGTCTATGTCTTTAACTGGGCGTCCAATTATTTTGTCTCTAACGAAGCCTCCAATTAAAAATGCTGGCATATTCATGCCTGTAGCAATTGAACTGATTTGCTTAAATATTGACAACTCTATATGACTCAATTGAATTTCCATTCAGTGCAAATGTAGGGCTGTTTATCTTAGGAGATAATGCTATTGAATAATTGTTCAATTTGTATTGTCTTTGCACAATTAAAATGTCCTAAGGGGCAATCTTTTTTACCATGTAATCCACATGGCCTACAAGTTAAATTCTCTTTGGTTTCTACAATGGTTTTATTGGAAGACAGGGGGCCATAACCAAAAGCAGGAATGGTAGAACAATACACTACTGTAACAGGTGCATTCATAGCAGAACAAAAATGTAATGGAGCTGAATCATTTACATAATTCATGAATGCATTTTTCATTAAAGAGGCGGATTGTAGAAAACTTAATTTTCCAGCCAGATTGAAACATTGTGGACTTGCACTTGACTCACGTATATGCTCACAAATGTCGAAATCACCTGGGCCACCTAATAAAAAAAGGCTGAAATCTGGTGGAATTTGATTGATCAATTCAATCCATTTTTCTTTAGGGAATTGCTTGGTGAACCAAACCGATGTTGGAGCGATACAGATATACTTTTGCTGTTGATATTTTGCAACAAACTGATTATCTTCTTCGGAAGGATACAATGCAGGAAGCTTGGTTTCACCCGTACAAATAGATTGTAGCAAGCGATGATTTCTTTCTATTTCATGCCCACCTGTTCCATCTATATTCATTGAATGCTCCACCGATTCTGTAAACAATAAATGAAATGGATTCTTATCAAAACCGATAGTTTTAGTTGCGCCTGAGAAAGCAGTTAAAAAACCAGTAGCAGCATATCGCTGTAAATTGAAAACAAGGTTATATTTATTTTGACGAATAGTACTCAACAATTGTAATAAGTGCCTATACTTATTTGACTTTTTATTCCATACTAGCACCTGATGTATAAATGGATGCTCGTGAAACAAAGACTCATTGCCTTTTCTTACAGCAATATCTAATTGAGCAGCAGGAAATTGTTGATGTAAAGATTCAAGAATAGAAGTGGCCAAAACTACGTCTCCAATAAATGCGGTTTGAATGACCAAAATGCGCTGCATTTGGTAAAATTACAACTCTATAACTATTTTATTCGTATTCTAATTCATTGCTGAAAAATTCCCAATCAAACATTAGTATACTGGCGTTTATTGCCTGAATAATGTTTTGATCTGTTTGGGTGAGAATGAGTTTAAATGAGTTCATTGGGTAAATTGTATTTAATATTACCATTATAAAACAGTATTAGGTTCAAAATTGTTGAACTTTAAACAAAATTTAAGGCAGTTCAAATTCAACAAATTGATAAACAAAGCATTAAGGGATTTGCTATGTTTGCAAAAAAATAAAGATGCTAGATCAATTAATCATTGCGGCTTGGGCCGATAGAAGCTTATTGAAAGAAGAGAAATACTTGAATGCGGTAAAAGAAGCAATAGAATTGATTGATAAAGGGCAATTAAGAGTGGCGTCTCCTTCGGAAAATGGATGGGTAGTAAATGAGTGGGTAAAACAAGCGATTTTACTCTATTTTGGCATTCAACAAATGCAAACCTGGGACCTTGCTCCATTTGAATTTTATGACAAAATGTTGCTAAAAACAAACTATAAAGAGTTGGGTGTTCGTGCCGTACCACCTGCTACTGCTCGCTATGGTTCATATATAGCCAAAAACGTGGTCTTGATGCCCAGCTATGTAAATATTGGTGCCTATGTAGATGAGGGTTCGATGGTAGATACCTGGGCAACAGTAGGAAGCTGCGCACAAATTGGCAAGAATGTACATTTGAGCGGGGGTGTTGGAATTGGGGGAGTTCTAGAACCATTACAAGCAAGCCCGGTAATTATTGAAGACGGATGTTTTATCGGAAGTAGGTGTATTGTAGTGGAAGGGGTAATTATTGAAAAGGAAGCCGTTTTAGGAGCGAATGTTGTCTTGACCCAATCAACTAAAATAATTGATGTTAGTGGCACTGAGCCTATTGAAATGAAGGGCAGGGTTCCTGCAAGAAGCGTTGTCATTCCTGGGAGCTATACCAAAAAATTCAACGCTGGAGAATACCAGGTGAGTTGTGCCTTGATCATTGGTCAAAGAAAACCTAGTACCGACTTGAAAACAAGTTTAAACGATGCATTAAGAGATTTTAATGTGAGCGTTTAAAATGACTGAAAAAAAACATGCCGATCATTTTGTTGCTGGCTTTCTCTTAAGTCTTACTGGCGCATTATTATTTTCTACTAAAGCCATTTTTGTTAAACTGGCATTCAAAGAAACAGGTGTAGATGCAGTAACATTACTAAGTTTAAGAATGTTATTCGCACTCCCTTTTTATTTGATTGCAGCCTGGTTTGCACTAAGAAAAGAAAATATTCAACAACTGAATAAAACCACACTAGCATGGATATTTGCGATGGGTATTTTTGGATACTATTTGAGTAGTTTATTCGATTTTATCGGTTTACAATATGTATCAGCTGGTCTTGAAAGATTGATCCTTTTTTTATATCCCACATTTGCTGTTTTAATCAATACCTATATTTTCAAAGCATCCTTAAGTAAAAAGCAAATAATTGCATTGCTACTTACTTATTTTGGAATAGGCATTGCTTATTTTGCCGAATTAAAAATGGATAATGATAACCCTCATTTTATTTATGGAGCATTCATGATTTTTTTATGTGCGATCACTTATTCATTTTATTTGGTTGGCACAGGCAAACTGGTTCATAAAGCAGGTGCAACAAGGTATACTGCTTATGCAATGATCGCTGCAACAGTGGGCATATTCGCCCATTTTCTACTAACTAAAAATGTTGCTGATATACAATTCACCCCTACCCTAACCTGGTATGCCATTGCACTCGCAATAATCGCCACAGTGATCCCTTCCTTTTTAATGAGTAATGGAATGAAAAAAATTGGCAGCAATAATGTTTCCATCATTACCGGTATTGGCCCTGTTTCAACCATTATTCAAGCACATTTTTTATTGGGCGAGAAAATACTATTCATGCAAGTAATAGGAACAGCTTTTGTAATATTGGGTGTAGTATTGATTGGTTGGAAATCGAAGGAATTGGTGAATTAATTTCGTGCAATCATTTCTTGTGCTGCTGAAATGATTAATGGAATGCGCTGAAAATCTCTTGACTTATCTAAAAAATAATCTGCCCCTATCTTCATACATTCTCTTTCATAACAAGAATATGCATTATTGGTGAGCATAATGATGATGGGCTGAATATGCATTAAAGCCCTTACTTTCCGCAGCATTTCAATACCACTCATTCCTGGCAGGTTGATATCCAATATAACAATTCGGGGTGCTGTTTTTTCTAATGCTTGAATTCCATCCAATGCATAATTAACACATACTAAATTAATACCTGGATTATTCTCCCCTATTAGATCAGTTAAACTTTCTAAAATGATATTGGAATCATCCACAATTAAAACATCAATTAATTGGTTGGTCATCATAATGGCTTAATAAAAAAGACTTTGCAGTTTTACCCACAAAGTCTTTTGGCTTAAAACTTGGATATTCAGGATATTGAATTTTAAAATAGCAGAACGATAACTGCTTTGTATGAGGTAAAAATAAGTTAGTGTTGGAAATTAACAACCAGTGATTTCACGCAATTCTTGTAGTATTTTTACTACAAATTGAAAAGCTTGTTCTCCATTGAATATTTTACCAGATCGGCATTTGTGCGGATATTCATCTTTTCCATTATTCTGGAACGATAGGTACTAATGGTATTTACATTTAAAGATAAGATATCTCCGATTTCGGAAATGGACTTCCCTTCTACTATCATTCTTAACACTTCAAACTCCCTATCGGAGAGTTGTTCGTGAGGCAATTTATTGTTGTAATTCTCTAAAGATTCAGCCAGCACTTCTGCTACTCTATTGGTAATGTATTTTTTTCCCAACAGTATTTGCTGAACTGCTGTAACCAGTTCATAAGGAACACTTTCCTTTGTAAGATATCCGGAAGCACCCGCCTTGATTGCCCGCACAGCATACTGTTCAGGAGCATGCATACTCAACATTAGTATCGGCGTATTCGGCACATGTACCTTTATTTGCTTCAGCACTTCTATCCCTGATTGACCTGGCATACTGATATCTGAAATAATGATATCCCATTTTTCATTCATGGCTAATTTTAATAATTCAGCTGAATCAGCTACATCATGAACTTCCGCAAAAGGCAATGACTCAAGAAGGATTTTCTTTAACCCTTCTCTTATTAAACTATGGTCATCTGCAATGAGAATGCGCATTGGATTTTTACTTAAAATGGAACCTAGGCTATTTAAAACCAAATATAGGTAAGAATTTACTTGATTTCAATAGCCAATTCTTTAAATCTCAAAATAAAATAATTACCATTGCAATGTGCAAAGCCCCCAATTTTTACTCACTACCCTGAATGCCAAATACATTCACATGAATTTGGCGATCCGGCTGCTCTATGAACTCAATAAATCGGACCAGCGACTTTCTTGGAAGGAATTCACCATAAAAGAAGATAAAACCGAAATCGCCAATTATTGCAGCCAATATGAAGTAGTTTGTTTTAGTTGCTATATCTGGAATATTACCCAAACCCTCGAAGTAGCACGTTTAATCAAGTCAATCAATCCTGGTACTAAAATATTATTGGGTGGACCAGAAGTAACTTATGATTGGCAATCGATCATTGCCATTCCGGAAATAGATTTCATCATTACTGGCGAAGGCGAAATTCCTTTCCAGCTTTTTATTCAAAACTATCCAAACATCCATTCTATAGACAATATTGTGGCGAAGGTAAATGACTCCATTAGCTACCATAATAATGCGGCCACATTTGATTTAGCATTGTATGCCAATACCAACCCTTATCAAAACGACGATGTCACTACTCTTAGCAATCGGGTATTATATATCGAAACGTCAAGAGGCTGCCCATATAAATGCGAATTTTGTTTAGCCAGTTTAGACAATCGAGTTAGGTATTTACCAATGGAACACATTAAAAGCAATCTCTTGTTTTTAATGACCCATGGAAAAACCATCAAATTTTTAGATAGAACTTTTAATGTAAAGAAAGATTTCACCTTAGATATTTTTCAATTTATCCTTGACCATGCAAGGCCCGAAAATGTTTTTCAGTTCGAAATAACTGCCGACATTTTGCATCCGGCGATCATGCAGTTTATCATCGACAAAGTGCCCAAAGGAATGTTCCGATTCGAAATTGGTATTCAAACAGTGAATCAAAAAGCCAATTTGGAAGTTAGCAGAAAACAAAATTTCGAGAAAACCAAAGAAGTGATTGTTCAATTGAAAGACCATGTAGAAATGCATTTAGACTTGATTGTTGGGCTTCCACTGGATTATTGGGAAGATACAAAATACAGTTTCGAAACCGTTTTCGCTCTTTTTCCACCAGAACTTCAACTGGGTTTTTTGAAATTTTTGAAGGGTACTCCAGTGAGAGATAAGTACGAAAAATACGGGTATGTTTTTGATCCGATTGCGCCTTATCAAATCATTAGAAGCAATTACTTAAGTGAACAGGAATTGGCGGACATCACAAAACTGGAGCATGCTTTAGAAATCTATTGGAACAAAAAAAGATTAAGCAATACACTTATTTATATCACTACCCATTTTAGCATTTTCGATTTTTTACTGGGGCTTGGAAAATACTTTGAAAGCAGAAGCAGTTTTTTTTCATACACTGCTATGGACATTTACAATATTGCCAATGACTTTGTGAAAGAAAATTATCCAGACAACTTATTAATTCAAGAATTATTGGCAATTGACTATTACTTACAACACAAAATCAAACCAGCAGAAAAATTCATTCCTGAAATTGCTAAAAAAGACAAGTTTGCTTTTTTAGACAAACATCAACTGCCCCATCAAAAATTTCGCTATACCGTCATTCCTATCCATTTCAATTATCATTTATTCAAGCAGGATCAAATTATATTTAAAGAGGAAGATTTATTGGTGATTCAATATGATGGTACGAGAAAGCCGATTGTAATTAGAACAGAAACATTTGTAGAAAATTAAACCACCATCAAGCTACAGCCTCTCAGATCACTATGATCCATTCTGCCTAATATTTCAAAACTTCCATCTTCAAATACTTTTGCAATATCCTGTGTAGCGATAAAGCAACAACTATCAATATTGGCTAAGTCTATGATAATTAACAAACCAATTCCATTCGCTTGTATCGTCAGAGGGTCATCCTCGCTTTGCACCATCACTTTCATCCATGGTGGACAAACATATCTGCCATTGCCAGTAGAATAAGCCTGACTCAATAATTCGGTCATTCCGTATTCTGCATGGATGGTATCAACACCAAAATTATTGCATAGTAAATGATGTAATTCCAATTTAGTGAGTTCCTTTCCCCTTCCCTTCATACCACCAGTTTCCATTACGATAGTATGTTGTAATTTTTGTGGAAAAGCCATTGAAAAATCAAGCAAAGCAAATGTTACTCCTAGCAAAATAGTTTTTTGACCATCTTGCTCCAGTTGTTGAATGGTGTCGTTTAATGCTGAATGATTATACAAGTAAAACCCGCTTTTTGAATGGCCGCTTTTTTGTATTAAATGTTCGGCCATATACACCAAAGAAGATGTATTCCTTTCTAAATAAGAAGGCAATAATGCTAAAATGCACCAATCTTGAATGTCTCCATAAAATGATTGGAAAGATTGCAAAAATGATTGTTCGTATACCTTTAAAGACTTAACTAAATGTTTACTGGTGATCATTCCTGTTGTACCACTGCTTTCGAAGACCTTTTCAGCGCTAAATACACCTGCAACCACTTCAAAGTCCTTGAAACATTGGATAGGCAACGATGGTATTAAACTTGGTATCTTTTCAAATGAAGCGTCAGGGCTTATTAAATCTACCCATTGTTGATATACAAGGTTGTTTTGATACTGAAATTCATAGATTTCAGCGCAATACTGGCTAAACCGCTTTTGAGCGTCAATAAAAATATTGTTAATATCCAAGAAATGCACTGCTAACTATTGTATTGTTTTAACTAAATTTGAATAAGAAAGTAAAAGAATGAGAACAAAAATATTGATACTAATGGCATTTGGCAGCTTTTTTTATGGCTGTGGTAAAGACACTTATACCACTGCACCACAAATAAAGTTTACCAGCGCTAGCTCAACCGTGCTTAATCAAGGCAATATTCTCACTTTTACCATCGACTTTACCGATAAAGAAGGAGACATACAAGACACCCTTTGGGTTCAAAAAATTTCCAGAACCTGCCCTACTACACCTGGCGTTCAATTTACCAGCAAAAACAAGATCCCTGATTTTAGCCCAACCAGTAATTTAAAGGGTAAAATGGAAATCAGTTTTATCTACAACGCAAATACCCCAGGTATTGCATCGATCATTGGCTGCAGTAATAGAAACGACACTTCTTATTTTAAATTTTGGATGAAAGACAAAGCACAAAACAGAAGCGATACCATCAGCTCTCCAGACATTGTTTTAATTCGCTAGATGCGCATTCAAGATTTGATAAAAGCCCTTTTTTTTAGTAATGTATTTTATGGAATCTGTACAGTTGCGCTCTGTATGGAGACTTCTGTTCAACAACAACTTCCTTTAAGCAATATTTACTTTTACATGTTGCTTTTTAGTTTGTGTACCTATTACTACACAGTGGCTTATGCAAATCAACAAATTCGGCCATCGATCCATGCCAATGAAAGATCGCACTGGTATTATCAACATCAAGAAAAGATCAAGTATACCCAAATTGCATTTTTATTGATTGGTGGATTTTCATTTTTGCAATTACTGATACATGAGTCATTTTCATTTTCATCCATTGAATGGAGAACTTGGCTATTCATGCTTGTATTTCCCATACTAGCTGTCTTGTATTATGGCACTGAAATTCCAGGCAAAGGCTTTGTTTCTTTAAGAAAATGGGGACTTTTTAAACCATTTCTGATTGGGTTGATCTGGGCAGGCACCGTTTCGATTTTACCTGTTTTTTACCATGATATCACTCATAGCAGCAATTCAGTATTTACGATAACCACTGCTTTCTTATTACTTAAAAACTGGTTTTATATTTCAGTTCTTTGTATTCTTTTCGATATTAAAGATTATGCCAGTGATTATAACTTTCAATTGAAAACATTCATCGTCCGATTAGGATTGCGAAGAACAATTTCCTGGGTGATTTTGCCCATGGCCATTGCGGGATGGATATTTTTCTTTTTGATCGCAATCATCAACCATTTTCCGGCCTTAAGAATACTATTCAACAGTATCCCTTTTATTATGTTGATAATTGTTAGCTATACAATGTATCAACGTAAATCAATTCTCTACTATCTTGCAATCATCGATGGATTAATGCTGGTAAAAGCAATTTTTGGAATTTTCGGCATGATTCTCATAAAATAAATCAACATGGCAAAAGCAAAAGCAGTAAAATCAAAATCAGTGACCACCACTGATTCAATGAATTTTTTGAAGAACTACATTAACACACCCTCTCCTGTTGGCTTCGAAAGTGGTGGCCAAAAATTATGGATGGAATATATCAAACCATATGTAGATTCTATCTTTACTGACCCTTACGGAACTGCGGTTGGAGTGATCAATCCCGATGCACCTTTCAAGGTAGTTATTGAAGCACATGCCGATGAAATTAGCTGGTTTGTTAACTATATTAATGATCAGGGATTAATTTATCTGAAAAGAAATGGTGGGGTTGACCACCAAATAGCTCCAGCTAAAAGAGTATGGATACATGGCAAAAAAGGCCCTGTTAAAGCGGTTTTTGGTTGGCCTGCAATTCATACAAGGTTGAGCAACCCCGAACAAAAAGAACCAGCTCCAAAAATTGAAAACCTTTGTTTGGATTGTGGCGCAAGAAATAAAAAGGAAGTAGAAGCTTTAGGTATTCATATTGGTTCGGTAGTTACTTATGAAGAAGGCTACGAAGAACTTGCTTATGATTTTATCATCGGCAGGGCATTTGATAACCGTGTTGGCGGATTTATGATTGCAGAAGTTGCCAGATTGATCAAAGAAAACAAGAAAAAACTTCCTTTCGGACTATATGTAGTGAATGCAGTTCAAGAAGAAATTGGCTTAAGAGGAGCAGAAATGATCGCCAGAAGAATAAAGCCCAATATTGCCATTATCACTGATGTAACACACGATACCAATACGCCTATGATCAGTAAAATAATTGAAGGTGATATTCAATGCGGGAAAGGACCATCTTTAGCTTTCGCTCCGGCTATCCACAACAAATTATTGTCATTGGTAGAAGATGTTGCCACTAAAAACAAGATCCCTGTGCAAATGCGCACATTGAGCAGAAGTACTGGAACAGATACCGATAGTTTTGCTTATGCCAACGATGGCTGCCCGTCTGTTTTGATTTCTATCCCACTAAGATACATGCATACCACGGTTGAGATGATTCACAAGAAAGACATTGAAGAGACCATCAAACTGATGTATGAAACCCTACTCACTTTAACGCCAAAAACCAACCTGACTTATTTTTAAACTTCTCAACACCCAAATGTGATAAAATACCAATCATTTTGCCTAATAAAATACGGCAAAAATGATAATATTGCAGTAATATGAATTTACCCGAAGGCACTGAAATAAAAGTAGCAATCCTCGACCTCTATGAAGGAGTTGCCAATCAGGGTATGCGTTGTATCAAAGAGATCATTGAAGAATGGGGCGATATTCATTCTTACAAAGTGATCTATAAGGAGTTTGAAGTGAGGTTGAAAATGGAAATCCCTTCCATTGATTATGATATTTACATATCAAGCGGTGGGCCTGGTTCACCCATAGAAAGCACTGGAACAGAATGGGAAAAAAAGTATTTTAATTGGTTGGAATCCATCGAAAACTGGAATAATCAAGTGGGCAATTTTCCTAAAAAACATGTACTGTTCATTTGCCATAGTTTTCAGCTGGCTGCTAAGTATTATCAGATAGGCAATGTATGTAAAAGAAAATCTACTGCATTTGGCGTATTCCCTATTCATATGTTGGAAGAAGGAAAACTTGAATTGGCTTTCGAAGGATTGAATGATCCTTTTTATGGGGTGGACAGTCGCGATTACCAAGTGATAGAACCCAACCACAACAAAATCAGGGAAATGAGAGGCAGTATTTTAGCTATTGAAAAACATCGTCCTCATGTGCCGTTTGAAAGGGCCATCATGGCATTAAGATTTAACCAATATTTTTTAGGCACTCAGTTTCATCCGGAAGCCGACCCGATAGGAATGGGCATGTATCTGCAAAGAGAGGATAAAAAGCAAACGGTGATTGAAAACCATGGTGAAGAAAAATGGAAAAGCATGGTGGAGCATTTACAGGACAGGGAAAAAATTATTTGGACACATAATCATGTATTACCCAATTTTTTGAATCATGCAGTAGGCGAATTGGTGGACGCCATTCAATAAATCTTTTTTTATGATAGCTACAATTCGCAAACAATTCAATCAAGATTTTTCAAATGAAAAATATGAACAATACCTCGATGAATTAAAGTCGAAACATCCCGGAGCCATTGAATTTAGGGTAGCAGAAACCCCTGTTTTTATTGATACAATATTTACCCAAAAAATGATTTCTGCATGCGAAGCGATTGTTGATGTAATTGCTCAACCCGATTTTATGCAGAATAGCGATAAAGCTATACCCGCAGATGTTCATGTACCTGGCGAAGAGAAACATCCTCATTTCATAGCTTTCGATTTTGGAATTTGTTCAAACGAATCGGGAGAATTAGAACCACAATTAATTGAGATGCAAGGTTTCCCTACACTATTTGCATATCAAATATGGCATGAAGAAATTACCAGAAAACATTTTAATATCCCCAAAAATTTCAGCAGCTATTTAAATGGGTTTACTCCTGAAAGCTATACCCAGTTATTAAAAGAAATAATTGTGGGAAATTGCCAACCAGAAGAAGTGATTTTACTGGAGATTCTTCCGCACCAACAAAAAACCAAGATTGATTTTTATTGCACTACCGATTATATTGGCATTCCGGTTATTTGCTTGACAGAATTAATTCAAGAAGGGAAAAAATTATTTTACAAAAAGGACAACCAGTTAATTCAGATAAAAAGAATCTATAACAGAATTATTTTTGATGATCTTCAACAACAAAGTTCAGCCATTCAAGAAAAAGGAAAATTATTATTAGAAGAACTTGATGTGGAATGGATCACTCACCCTAATTGGTTTTATCGGATCAGTAAATTTACCCTGCCTTTTATTAACAATCCATATGTTCCCAAAACCTATTTTTTAGATCAATTGAATCCTATCCCCACAGATTTAGAAAACTATGTTTTAAAACCACTTTTTTCTTTTGCAGGGCAAGGCGTAGTAATTGATGTTACTCAATCAGATATTGATCAGGTAGCAGATAAACATAATTGGATATTGCAAAAAAAAGTGAACTATGCCGCAGTCATTCAAACTCCAGATGAACCTGCAAAAGCAGAGATCAGGGTTTTCTATTTTTGGAAAGACGGAGAGCCACGACCTATTGCCACCAATAATTTAGCCAGACTAAGTAAAGGAAAAATGATTGGCGTTCGTTACAATAAAGACAAAGAATGGGTAGGCGGAAGTTTAGCCTATTTTGAACAATAATTATTGGAGCAGCTGAATTAATTTATTCAATTCTTCAATAGAATTGAAAGCATGTAAAATTATTCTTAGGCGCTCGCTATTCTTTGGCACCGTAGGATACAAAATTGCCCTCACATCTAATCCTGCATCTTGCAATTGATTGGCTATTGCCTTTACTGCTTCATTCCCTGGAATAATAACAATTTGAATAGGTGTATTCGATGGCAATTTTTCGAATCGAATCGAAGCCTGTTTAAAATGATGAATTAAATGTTGAATAGATGCCCTTTCATTTATCATGTTTGGGAACAACCTATAAGATGCTTGAATTGCAGCTACAGCAAATGGCGGAAGTGCAGTTGAATAAATAAAACTCCTGGCAAAATTGATCAGGTAATTTTTTAAATTAGCAGAGCCAAGCACTACAGCACCATGGCAACCCAGGGCTTTTCCAAATGTATGCACTCTTGCAAAAACACGTTCTGATAATCCACAGGATTGAACCAAGCCCTCTCCCATTTTCCCAATCACTCCTGTAGCATGTGCTTCATCAACAATTAAATGTGCCTTGTATTTCTCTGCAATGCTTACCAGTTCATTTAAATCGGCCAGATCACCATCCATGCTAAAAACAGATTCTGTTACAATAAATATAGTTCCAATTGCATTTTGTAATTTTTGCTCAAGATCTATATGATTATTGTGTTCAAAAGAAAATGATTTTGCCAAAGACAATCTGATTCCATCTCTGATAGATGCATGGCATAAATAATCGTAAAAAATAGTATCCCCTCTTTGAGGAACAGAAGATAATAATCCCAGATTGGCATCGTATCCCGAATTAAAAATCAACCCGGTTGCAGCTTGATGAAAATGGGCGATTTCTGCTTCAACCTGTTCAATCAGTGCATCATTTCCAGACAATAGTCTTGACCCCATCGAACCATGCGCTAAACCCTGATGGTTAATTTGAATTAAATGATGATGAACAATCCCTAAATAATCATTTGAATGAAAATCTACTTTATCGGAAGGCAATCGCAAAGTACGAAAAGCATTATTGGCCTTTCTTTCGTTTAATTTGCCTTCTAAAAATGGATCATTATACATCATTCAAAACTAACTAAAATGGCTTATTGAAATCGGGATATTTGTAACTAGATTGCAGTTTTAATTCTTTCCTTTATGCAAGACGAATTATCTCAACACACAAAAAATATTCTGGGATTACAACTCCCTACAGATCCTCGTTGGGTAGACCTTACCACCATTTCGCTGGAAGCCATTTTAACTGACCATGCTTACTGTGAGCAGAAAGCTGCTTTAACATGTATTTCTTTGATTCAACGGTATTCAGACAGAAAAGAACTGGTGCAGGAATTAGCACCAATTGTAACCGAAGAATGGGGGCATTTTAGATTGGTCTTAGCTGAATTAGAAAAAAGAGGTTTGCATTTTGGTAAACAACGGAAAGACGAATATGTAAATCAGTTATTATTATTTCAAAAAAAAGGGGGGCACATAGATGATCGCATGTTAGATCAGCTCTTAACAATGGCGTTAATTGAAGCTAGAAGTTGTGAACGATTTAAAAGACTAAGCGAAGGATTAACTGATCCTTATCTGCAATCATTCTACAGGAGATTTATGGAAAGCGAAGCAGGTCATTATACCCTCTTTATTAATTTAGCAGACCTATATATTCCAAAAGAAAAAGTAAGAAAACGCTGGAAGGAATGGCTGGCGCATGAAATAGTCATCATGAAGGACCTTACCTTAAGAGGCGACCGAATCCACTAATTGATCAATAAGAATAATGAAATAAGCTTCTCCTTTTGGATTGAAGGCATAAAAAAAACCTTCCTGAAATTTCAGGAAGGTTTTTTATTATTTTAAATCGAATTAAAGTTCTTGAACCCTGAACTCAACTCTTCTGTTTGCAGTCTTTCCTTTAGCAGTTTTGTTGTCAGCAATTGGTTTGCTGCTTCCAAATCCATCAGTTAATAATCTATCAGCAGCAATTTTCTTGCTGAACAAGTAAGCTTTAACTGAATTTGCACGCTTCAATGATAATGGTTTATTGATCTTATCAGATCCAGTGTTATCTGTATGACCATCTACATATAATTTCAAAGTAGGATACTCATTCATTGCTTTAACAACTTTCTCTAATTCAACTTTAGAACCCTTAGTTAATACTGAGCTACCAGTTACAAACAATACTTTCTTATTATCAAAATTGTATTGCTTACCTAATTCAGGACAACCGTTATTAGCTACAGTACCTTTTACAGTAGGACACTTATCTTCTTCATCATTTACAGTATCTCCGTCTGTATCAGGAATAGGACAACCTTGGTAACGAGCTAAACCTGGAACTGTAGGACACTTGTCTTCTTCATCATTGATACCATCTTTATCAGTATCAGGAATAGGACATCCTTGGTATTTAGCCAATCCTTTAACTGTAGGACATTTATCATTCTCATCATTGATTCCGTCTCCATCAGTATCTGGTACAGGGCATCCTTGGTATTTAGCAACACCTGGAACTGTAGGACATTTGTCATTTTTATCCAAAATACCATCTCCATCAGTATCTTTTTCAACAACTGGAGGAGGAGGTGGTGGTGGTGCAGCAACTACTACTGGTTTTGGCTTATCCTTTAAAGGAGAAGCAATTCCTATAGTGTAAGCCATATGGTTTACAGCTAAATTAGAAATACCTGGCTTATACAACATTTGGGTATTGATAAATGTACCTTCACCCAATCCAATTTGTAAACCCATACCAGTATTACCTTGAGCTGCAAAATAAGTGCCACCATACATTGATGCACCTAAGCCCATTGTAATATAAGGTACAACTACATATTTATCAGTCAATAACTTTACATTGATATTTGCATCAGCTTCTAATAAGAATTTAGCTGTTGTTGAAGGTGCTACACCTGACTTAGGGTAAAAAGGATACTTAGTAAAATTTCCTCCTAAAGATCCCATAAAATCAATATTCTCAGTTATGCCTTCAAAATATTGAATTGCCAAACCAGGAGTCATTTCTGAAGTTTTTGCCCATTTGTTATTCGAAAGAATATCGGACAATGATGTTCTACTGATTCTGTCAGCAGTAAACATATCATTCAGAAAAAAAGACACTCCTAAACTTGGTCTTTTTTTATAACTGGTTGGACCTTGAGCAAAAGTTGCTGTGGCAAGACCTACAACCAATAAAGAAAACAAAAATTTCTTCATAAACAGTTTTTTATTAATTCTTGCAAAAATACAGTTAGAATTTGACTTTTTAAAATTAAGATAACTTTATCTTTTAATATTTCTTTTATTTTTTAGGGGGGTCAATTACTTCTAATTTGACCTTTGTTAGACCTGCATCCATAAAATCGAGCTTTTTGGCTGCCGACCTACTAAGATCTATGACCCTTCCCTTCTTTTTCATCGACGGATGCATTCGGTCATTGATTCTGACCACTACGGTTTTACCGTTTTTAAGATTGGTAACTTTAACCCAGGTATTCAGTTTTAGGTTATTACTTGCCCCAGTGAGCTTACTGTTTCTGAAAATTTCCCCTGTTGCCGTTTTTGTGCCATCCAAGCTAGCACTATAAAAACTAGCTATTCCTTTAACAACTTTTCCGGTTAACACCAATGAATCAGCCAGTTTTGCAGAATCAATTGCGGTGATAACCGTATCAATGGGTATCAAAACAGTATCTTTTTTGATAGGATACTGTATAGTATCCACCTGTGCCGATGCCGAAACTGAAATAAAAATATACAATAGCAGCCCAAAAAATTTTATCATAAATACAATTATATGATGAATAATTACTAGAGGGGCTAGATTATGAATGATTTTGTACCCCTTAGAACCGGGGTATTGCCAAATTTAGTGCCAAAAGGGATAAAAAAAGAAAGAAAATTAACTGTAAATAGCTAAAACTATCTAAACCAATTATTTATATATACAGTAAAAATGCTATTTTATTGAATATTTGTTACTTCAACAACAGCGTCTAAATTTAATGCACCATGAATATGAGGGAAAACTTCGTTTATTGAACCAGCCAATTCAAAAACCAAGGGTCTTTCTACTTTCTCTTTTTGAATTTTTAATTTTACCAAACCAGTTTGACCAACATAGTAGCGTTCTAAAACCCCCTCAACTTGGCCTTCGGTACTGCAATGCATAAAACCCTCTACTGCTAATGTTTCGGCTTCGTATTGCCCTTTTTCAACTGCTTCATCCCACTGCTTTTGTGTGGTTACATGATAAATATAATCTGAATCCATACCCTTAATTTAAATAATTCTTTTACTACGCTGTTCTAATAACATCAAATCGGCCATAATTATTGCAGTAACTGCCTCCAAAACCACCGGAACTCTTAGTGCAATACATAAATCATGCCTACCTTTTATGGAAAATGCTTCTACTTCCTTGGTTTCCCAATTCCAGGATTGTTGTTCTTTTGGAGTGGATGAAGTAGGTTTTATAGCTATTCTAAAAACCAAAGGGTTGCCATTGGTAATTCCTCCAACAACTCCACCAGCATGATTAGTGCTCGTTTTACCTTCTGCGTTTTCTAAAACATCATTGTGATCAACACCAAACATTTTAGCTGCAGCAAACCCTGTTCCAAATTCAATTCCTCTTACTGCAGGTATTGCAAAAACGGCGTGACTTATTAAAGATTCCACCGAATCAAAGAAATGTTCCCCTAATCCGATAGGCAATCCATTTACTTCACATTCCACTATACCTCCCACACTGTCTTTTTGATCGATTGCTTTTTGTAAACCTTTCTCCGTGTCTTTCTCTCCGGCAATTTCAGTTACTCTAGCCATTGTAATAATTCCAGCCCCTTTCAATAATTTTTTGGCAATTACTCCAGCAGCAACTAAACATACGGTGAGCCTTCCACTAAAATGTCCTCCCCCTCTAAAATCCTCATTTCCTCCATATTTTTCATGAGCTGTAAAATCAGCATGTCCTGGTCTTGGCACTGCTCTTTGTTTTTCGTAGTCGCCACTTCTGGTATTGTTATTCTCAAATAAAATAGTGATAGGCGCTCCTGTTGTTTTTCCATTAAAAATACCCGACTTGAAAATGGGCAAGTCATCTTCTTTACGTGGTGTAGTTCCTTTTTGCACACCACCTTTTCTTCTTTCGGTATCTTCTAAAAAATCAGCAACCTCGAGCGGAAGGCCTGCTGGACATCCATCGATTACAATACCCACGCTTTCACCATGAGATTCACCAAAAATATGTACTCGAAATAAGCGACCAAAAGAGTTCATAAAAAAGAATTTATCGATAACAAAATGGAATACTTTTATTTTACTGTAACCCCTAATGATTGTAAATGCTCAAAAAAATTAGGATAAGATTTCTTGATAGCATCTGCATCTTCAATACATACAGGTCCTTCAGATTTCAAAGCAGCAACCGCACAAGCCATGGCAATTCTGTGATCATGCCTGGAATGAACTGTGGCAGTTTTTATTGTTGACTTAGTTGAACCCTTAATCAACATCAAATCTCCCTGCAACTGAATTTCAATTCCCAATTTAGCGAACTCTTCTTGTAAAGTAAGTCCCCGATCACTTTCTTTATGCTCCAGTCTACTTACTCCTTCAATCACAGTTGTTCCCTCACAATAAGCTGCCAATGCAACCAAGGGAGGAAATAGATCAGGACAATCCGTTGCATTAAAATGAAAAGCTTTCAAAGGCAATGGTCCAATTGATATTTGTTTTTCTTCCACCGATAATGATGCTCCTGCATCCATTAAAGCTTTTAAAATGGCCTTATCTGCTTGAGTAGAAAAAACATCTAACCCTGTAATGATAATATTTCCTGCAATAGCTCCTGCTACTAACAAAAATGCTGCACCACTCCAATCTCCTTCTACCTGATAGGTATGACTATTTTTTGTTGATTCTTTCGAATGCTTGGTAAAATGAAAAGCCTGGTAAGAATCATTGTCAATTTCCCATCCAAAATGTTTCATTATTGCTAATGTAAGATCGATGTATGGACGGCTTTTTAAATCATTCACTTTTATAGTAACCACATCTGCACCAGCAGCAGCATAAGCCATTAACAAACCAGTTAAAAACTGAGAACTCAAAGAGCCATCAATTTTGATATTGGCAGGAGTTAATGGCCCTTTAATATTTAATGGGAGTTTACCTTCATTCGATTCAATTGTTATACCTAGTTGAGGAAAAATTTCATCAAAAAAACCCATAGGCCTTGTTAATAAACTTCCTGTTCCATTTATTTGTATTGGTTGATTGCTCAATGCAGCCAATGGAGTAAACATTCTGATACCCAAACCACTTTCGCCACAATTCATCTCATTGGAAATTGGGGAAACGCCATTTGATTGAATGATTAAATCGCCATTAGTATTGTATTGAATAACAGCTCCTAATTTTTGAATTACATCAATAGCTGCAAGATCATCATTACTGATTCCCGGATTGACAATACGGGTTTCTCCCTTTACTAATAAAGCAGCTGCACATGCTCTTTGCATACTGCTTTTACTGGCAGCTGCTCTGAGTGTACCACTTATTAAAGATGGATAAATCGTTTTATTCATAAAAAACAAAGGCTTTTATGATTGCAATTTTTTGAAAATGTCTTTGAGTTGAACCAATAATAAAGGCTGAATTACTCCCTTCCCAATTTTTTCCAAGAGAATATAATTGATGGAAACATTTTCTTTTTTCTTGTCTTTCAATAAAACTTTGAAAGCCTTATTGGTATCAAAATCCACTAGTGTTGGCAATCCATATTTATCCAACAACGCAACTACATCTTCCGTCCCTTTAAAAAATTTCAATTGATGAGACATGATTGAAGCATAGGTCATACCAATACTGATTGCCTGACCATGACTTAATTCATACATATTCTCAATTGCATGCCCAAGGGTGTGCCCGAAATTCAATAATTTTCGATCTGCTTTTTCAAACTCATCTTTCACTACCACGCCAGCTTTTAATAATGCGTTTTTTTGCACCAAAGTTGAAATGGCTTTTTTATCTTTTCGATAATTTGACAAAGTGTTGGATTGAAGTTCTTTAAACATGCTGGCATCTTTTATACATGCATGCTTGATGATTTCAGCGAACCCATTCTGCCATTCCACAATGGGTAAAGTTTTTAAAAAACTGTAATCGTAAATAAGAAAAGAGGGTTGACGAATGAGTCCAACCATATTTTTATATACACCAACATCAATTCCATTTTTCCCTCCAATAGAAGCATCAACCATTGCAAGCAATGAAGTTGGAACAAAACCAAAATCGATTCCTCGCATATAAATACCGGCAACATATCCTGTAATATCAGTAATTACACCGCCGCCAACTCCAATCAAAACCGATTGACGGTCTGCTCCCATAGCCAACAACTGATCGATTATAACATCAACAGTTTGCTGAACTTTAAATTGTTCTCCAGGCTTGAGTACAATGGTATTCCAGCCTTTCAACTTTTTTTTGTGGGCATCAAAAACATGCTCATCCGTAATAATGATGGCTTGCTCTCTTGAAACTAATTTGTCTAAGAGTAAAAAATCAGCATCAAAATAGAAGCTAGTTGATTTCCCAGAAAATTGAATTTTTTTGGTAACCATTCACTTATTTATTCATGATTTTATTCTGATGGTTGATACTCTCCATATGAACTGCATCAAAATATTTAGTAATAAACTCTTTACTCAATCCCAACTGCTCTCCTTTTACAAAAGCCCTATCTAAAATAGCGTTCCATCTATTCGTTTGAAGAATGGTGATATTATTGTCCTTTTTATATTGCCCAATTTTATCAGCTACTTTCATTCTTTGCCCAAGCAATTGCATCAATTCATCATCCAACTGATTAATCTGAGAGCGCATTTTTTCCATATTTGCATGCAACTCTTCTGAATTAATATCTTCACTTCTCCAGATGATGGAGTTGATCATTTCGCCCAATCTTTCTGGAGTAACTTGTTGTTTGGCATCGCTCCAGGCATTGTCTGGATCAACGTGACTTTCTATGATCAAACCATCGAAGTCGAGGTCAATTGCTTTTTGTGCAACGTCCAGCAAAATATCTCTTCTTCCACAAATATGAGAAGGGTCATTGATCATCAACATACCAGGATTCCTACGTTTCATTTCAATCGCTAAATGCCACATTGGAGCATTTCGATATTCAGTATTCCCATAAGAACTAAATCCACGATGAATTAATCCAATATTTTGTATACCAGATTTGGCAACTCTTTCAACGGCACCAATCCATAATTCCAAATCCGGATTGATTGGGTTTTTAATTAATACAGGAACATCTACTCCCTTTAATGCATCAGCAACATCCTGAACGCTGAATGGATTTACCGTTGTTCTGGCACCGATCCACAGCACATCCACACCAAAATGCAAAGCATCTTCTACTTGTTTTCCGGTAGCAACTTCCACTGCTACTGGCAGCCCAGTTGCTTTTTTAGCCTGTTGTAACCAAGGCAAACCCTTTGTTCCAACACCTTCAAAACTTCCCGGACGGGTACGTGGCTTCCAAATACCTGCCCTGAGAATATCTACTTTTCCGGTAGCTGCAAGTGCTGTTGCCGTTTGCATAACCTGCTCTTCTGTTTCTGCACTACAAGGCCCTGAAATAATGAGTGGCCTTTTTGATAACACAGTATTGATGTTTACTGCTTGTTGTAAAGTCGCTTCCATTTACTATTTTTTTCAATTCTTAATTCATCTTTCTTCTTTCTTCTTTTATCTCTTCCCACCACTATCCGCATCATTCATCCTAATTCTTCTTCCTTTATAATTTTTACCATCGAGTGCGCGCACCATTTGCTGAGCAGCACTTTTATCGATCTCTATCCAGCTATTCATGTCTTTCATATCAATTCTTCCCAATGATTCTTTTTTCAAATCGCTCATGTCGAGAATATATTGAAGAAAACTAGCCTTATAAAAACCGTCTTTGGTTCCCAGATTCACAAATAATCTGCTATATCCGCTACCGCTACTACGTTCACCTCTTCCTTCTCTTCCACCAGAAGATTGATCACGAGATTTACCTCTGTCATTTCTATCACCGCGATCTCTGTCTCTACCTCTCTCAGATGGTTCTCTTCTTCCTTTATCTCTCAAATTTAAATCTTCTGCATTCTCGTAATACTTGAGGAATCTATCGAATTCCATTGCGGCAACTCTTTTGAGTACATCTTCTTTACTCACATCTGCAAATTTCTCTGCTAACATCGGCACATAAGTTTCATAATCTCCATGACTAATATCTGCGGATAATAATTTTTCCATGAAAGCGAAAAATTGTTTTCTACATACATCTTTCCCAGAAGGAATATCCAATTTATGAAACTGTGAATTATTGATCCTTTCGATCTGCTTCAGCTTGTATGATTCTTTAGCATGCACAATTGAAATACAAATTCCCTGAAGGCCAGCTCTACCTGTTCTACCGCTTCTATGTGTATAAATTTCTACATCATCTGGTAATTCATAATTGATAACATGGGTGATGCCCTGTACATCAATACCTCTTGCAGCAACATCTGTTGCAATCAATAGCTGAAGACTCTTGTCTCTGAATTGTCCCATTACTTTATCACGCTGCCCTTGAGTAAGGTCACCATGCAAAGCATCAATATCATATCCTTCTCTTGTTAATCTTTCAGAAATTTCCTGTGCATCAATTTTGGTTCTGGTAAAAATAATTCCATAGATACCCGGATTGAAATCGATGATACGTTTCAATGTTTCGTAACGATGTTGTGCAGTAGTAAGATAGTACTGGTGATCGATACTCTTATTCGCCATATTTACTTTCCCTACAGTTACTTCTTTAGGGTCTTTCATATAACGCTTGCTCACTTTGCGAATTTCCGGTGGCATAGTCGCACTGAATAACCAGGTGCTGTCTCTCTGTGGAGTATTTTTCAAAATGAATTCTATATCATCCTGAAATCCCATGTTAAGCATTTCATCAGCTTCATCTAAAACAACATATTTAATTTGCTCTAAATTTATTGCCTTCCGCTCGATCAAATCAATCAATCTTCCTGGAGTCGCAACAATTATTTGAACACCTCTTTTTAAGTCCCTTATTTGAAGACCTATAGAAGCCCCTCCATAAACTGCAACTACGGAAATTCCGGTCATGTACTTTTTAAAGAGCTCCACCTCTTTTACAATTTGCATACACAATTCACGTGTAGGACATACTACTAATGCCTGAGGATATTTGGCTGCTGCGTCAATAATATGAAGCAATGGCAGTCCAAAAGCTGCTGTTTTACCTGTTCCGGTTTGTGCTAAACCAATAAAGTCTGTTGTACCGCTCAATAATACCGGTATCGCTTGTTCTTGAATTGCGGTTGGGTTCACATACCCCAACTCTGTGGTTGCTCGAATCAATCTCTCATCAATTCCCAACCCTTCGAATGTTGTCATTTATTATAAAATTTGCGCAAAGGTACTTTATTTATAAGCCTTTGCTGTGTTTTTAACTAATTATCGGCTTTCTTGCCCTCAATTAGCTAATTTTTTAATACTCGCCTTATTCCATTGGCGTTTTCTATCAATTCCTGCAAGTATTGGTAGTTTTCCTTTTCCAAACAGGTTTTGAATTTTCTTAATTGTGATATATGCTCATTTAATACATCCAATACATTTTCTCTGTTCTGCATAAATATGGGTACCCACATGGCCGGATTACTCTTAGCCAATCTAACCGTGCTTTCAAATCCTCCACTGGCTAATTCAAAAATAGCATCCTCCTCTTTTTCTTTTTCCAGGACTGTATTCGCCAGGGCAAATGAAGTAATATGAGAAATATGACTAATATATGCTACATGCATATCATGATCCGCCGCATCCATATACAACAAGTGCATATTTAACTTACCATAAATCTGTTCCACTAATTCAATCGCATCTTTATCGCTTTCATGCTTATTACATATAACTGTTGCTTTTTGCATGAATGCTCCTTTAACAGCCGCTGAAGGACCGCTATTTTCTGTACCCCACATCGGATGTGTTGCCACAAATCTTCCTCTGTTTGGATGAGTAGCCACTTTTTCACAGATTACTTTTTTAGTAGACCCCACATCAAAAATAACCTGCTTATTTACTTGATTTAAAATAAGCGGCAAAATTGTTTCAGCAGCATTAATCGGAGTAGCAATAATAATTAAATCAGTTGCTGCAATCGCATGATCGAGTTCTACAAATTCATCCACCAAACCCAATTCAATGGCTTCTGCAACATGTGCAGGATTATGGTCAACACCCAATACATATGAAGCAATCCCTAGCTCTTTTAAAGCAATAGCCATAGATCCACCAATTAATCCTAATCCAATGATTGTTACTTTCATGCTAACTAATTATTTACAATTCTTTTAATTGCTTCATCCAATTTTTCTTCACTCGCACACAAACTGATTCTAACATACCCATTGCCTGCCGAACCGAAAATTCCACCTGGTGTAATAAAAACTTGTTGATTGTATAAAACATGATCACTCAAAGCAAAACCGTCTTTGTATGTTAAAGGAATTTTTGCCCAAACAAACATGCCTGCTTGTTTTTTTTCGTAAACACATTCTAGCAAATCCAACAACTGAAACACTTTTTCTCTTCTCTTTGCATAAATAGCATTGATACTATCGTACCAATCTTTCCCTAAACTCAAGGCCTTAGCAGCTGCTAATTGAATAGGCAAAAACATACCGCTATCCATATTACTCTTAAATGTGAGTATATCGTTTATTTTTTCTGTTGATGCACAAAGCATACCCAATCTCCATCCTGCCATGTTTTGAGACTTACTCAAAGAATTCAATTCAATGGCTATTTCTTTTGCTCCTGGAACACTTAAAATACTTTTTGGATGATCGTTGAGAATAAAGCTATAAGGATTGTCATGACAGATTAATATCTGGTGTTTTTTTCCGAATGAAATAATTTTAGAAAAGAGTTCATCAGATGGCAATTTACCCGTTGGCATTTGAGGATAATTCACCCACATCATTTTGATATTAGTAAGATCCATCTTTTCCAGTGCTTCAAAATCAGGCTCCCAATCATTGATTTCCTTTAATTCATAATTCACAGGAATACCTCCTGCTAACTTAACTGCACTGGCATAAGTTGGGTAACCAGGATTTGGAATCAACACTTGATCTCCTTCATTTAAATAAGTCATGCATATATGCATGATCCCTTCTTTACTCCCGATTAAAGGCAGTATTTCAGTATCAGGATTTAATTCTACCTCGTACCAGTTTTGATACCAGCTTGCAATTGCTTTTCGCAATATTGGAGATCCTTTATAGGATTGATAGGCATGGGTATTGGGCTTTGCTGATTCTGTTTGCAACACATTGATCACATCAGGATGTGGAGGCAGATCAGGGCTACCAATTCCTAAATTAATAATATTTTTCCCCGCAAGATTCAATTGCTCGATCTCCCTTAATTTCTGAGAAAAATAATATTCTCCAATACCAGCAAGTCTATTCGCTTTTTGTATCTGCATAATTATCCTTTTACCAATTTACCTTTTTGATAAATCCCAAAAACTTTCACATTATTGGTCATTGAATCGATTGATTGTAACATGCTAGTGAATTGCGCTTTTTGATCGAACTCCATATCAGCAAAAAATCCATATTTAAAATTACTTCCAGGGATAGGCATACTTTGCAATTTACTCAGATTAATATTTTCGTTAGCAACAGCAGTTAAAACTTTCGATAAAATACCTTTAGAATGATTTGTTTGAAAATAGATCGATGCTTTATTAGCATCTGCAACTGCTTGTGCTTCTTTGGCTCGTTTCAACACTAAAAAACGGGTAATATTTGTTTTTTGTGTTTGAATATCTGGAGCAATGATTTTTAAATTAAATAATTCAGCAGCTAACTTGCTTGCAATAGCAGCTATATGCTTGCTTTTATGTTGTTGTACATGTTTGGCACTAAGGGCTGTATCATCTGTTTCAATTAATTTCCAATGTTGTTTTTCCAAATAGTCCAGACATTGTAAAATAGCCATAGGATGACTATGCACTTCATTAATATCAGATAATTGAACCTCTTTATTTACCATTAAGTTTTGACTGATAGACAGATATACTTCACCAACAACTTGTAAATTAGATTTCAATAACAGATTATAGTTTGGCAAAATGCTTCCTGCAATTGAATTTTCAATGGCCATCACAGCTCCCGCAGACTGAGTAGCATCTGAACTTATTTTTACCAATTCTCTAAAAGATGCACAAGGAATAACTTCTACTGTTTTTCCAAAAAAATATCGAGCAGCAACCTGGTGGAAACTCCCTTCGTATCCTTGAATACAAATTCCTGCTTTATGTTCTTTTTGTTTTGGCATACTTGTTCATTTATATTGCCTTATAGGCAAAAAAAAACCCGGTTATTCACCGGGACCTTATTTTGATTTTTGTAAAATTTTACAGTTTTGCAAATAGGACCCGGCTACTTTTTCTAAAGTAGAAATAACCAAAAAAATAAAACCAGTTATTGATCGCTGTTTGCATAATAATCAAATATAGATAATCAACAGGAAGCAAAAAAGTTTTTTTGGGTTTAATAAACTAAGGTTCGTTAGTTTATTGTGTTCGCTTAAAACGAAACAGAAAAATTAAAAAAAAGCCCCTCCGTGGAAACGGAGCGGCTTATAACGATTGCTTGCCATATGAAAATCTTGAACTACTGTACTGATCGCAAGCCGGATCTTTTCACTTCAATTACACCAGTAGTTTGGAAATTATTTCTTAGCTGCAGTATCAACTTTAGCAACAGTAGAATCAACTTTAGCAGCAGCAGTGTCAACAGCTTTAGCAGCAGTATCAACAGCAACAGCAGTTGAATCAGTTTTTACTTCTTCAGTTTTAGTTTCACTACAAGCAGCAGCGAAAACGCCTAATGCCAATACAAATAACAACTTTTTCATTTTAATTTTTTTTAAGTTTGAATGATTATAGGTTAATACAAGCATAGTATAAAAGGTAACCCAGCAAGTCTGTAATTTTAAAAAAAAATATTTTAGGCCTATTTTGGGTTACTTTTACCCCCCTTCTAGTATTAAATGCACAGATAGTGAAAGGCGATAGTAACGAACAAGCATTATTGAAAGGATTGGCGAACAATGACTCAAAAGCCATCGAAACCATATATAAAGACAACTTTAATATGGTTCAGACCTTTATTTTAAACAATAATGGGTCTTACGATGAAGCCCGAGATATTTTTCAGGAAGCAATGATTGCACTGTATGAAAAAGCACAAACTGAATCATTTGTCTTAACCTGTCAAATTAAAACTTATGTATATTCCATATGCAGGCGTCTCTGGCTTAAGCGACTTCAACAATTGGGCCGTTTTACCCAACAAGTTGATAGCATTGAAGAGACTGTCGCGGTTGAAGAAGACCTTGAAACGCACGAAAAAAGAAATGCAGAGTTTGTAATAATGGATAGGGCTTTAAATAGTCTTGGCGAACCTTGTAAAAGCTTGTTAGAAGGATATTATTTGAAAAAAATGGATATGAATGCTTTGGCTTCCGAATTTGGATATACCAACGCAGACAATGCCAAAAATCAGAAATACAAATGTTTACTACGGTTAAAAAAGTTGTTTTTTACGCAGTATAACATTGGAGAGTAACTATTATGGACGATATTTTATTATTAGAAGCAATTGAAAGATATCTCAACGGAGAAATGAACACCGAGGAGCGTGATTATTTTGAGGCATTGCGAAAGAAAACTCCAGAGATAGACCAAATGGTGGTAGAACATAATATGTTCTTGCATCAAATGGACTTATATGTTGCTCATAGTAATATTAAGCACACCCTAAATGATGTTCATTCCCATTTAATTTCAAAAGGAGATATTAACGAAGGTGGTGAAATACCTACCAGAGGAAAAGTAATCCAATTCTGGAATAAATACAAGCGTGTAACTGCTATTGCTGCTTCAGTAGGAGGAGTGATTGCCTTATTTATTAGTGGTTTAGCCTTATATTTTTCTTCCATCGTTACCGATCCAAAATTGCAACAATTAGGTAAAGATTTAGAGGCAGTTAAGAAAAGCCAACAGTATCAGGGAGCAATCATCAATGAAGTAAAAAGTAAAATTCCTTTGAATGCCCGATTATTAAGTGGCGGTTCTGGATTTTTGATTGATACTAAAGGTTATATCGTTACAAATGCCCATGTACTGAGAGGAACTGGCGCTATAGTTGTCAATAATAAAGGAGAAGAATTTAAATCTTCCATTGTATTTATTGACCAATTGAAAGATTTAGCTATTTTAAAAATTACCGATTCAGATTATATTTCAGCAAAATCAATTCCATATACTATCCAAAAAAACAATGCCGACTTGGGTGAAGAAATTTTCACTTTAGGTTATCCAAGAAATGACATTGTATATGGTATGGGATATTTGAGTGCAAAAACCGGATTCAACGGAGATTCACTTTCTTACCAGATTCAAATTAGTGCCAACCCCGGAAATTCAGGAGCTCCAGTATTCAATAAAAACGGTGAAATAATTGGAGTGCTAAGCACTCGCCAGGCACAGGCAGAAGGAGTAACTTTTGCAGTTAAATCAAAAAATATCTATTCGATTGTTGAAGATTTAAAGAATAGCGACTCCGCTTATAGAAAAATTAAAATGCCTACAAAATTGACCCTTAAAGGCGTAGAAAGAACTGCACAAATCAATAAAGTAGAAGATTTCGTGTATTACGTTAAGGCTTACGGCAAATAATTTACTTCATAGAGAATTAACTCCACAAAGCATTGGGATAAACGCCTGAATTAACTAAATTGTTAATTGACTCTTGTACTCCAGCAGCATCTTCTTTGTAAGTAACGCCAAACCATTTTGATGAAGTAGGTATCACTTTCATTACGCCTTTTCCTGTTTCAATAAATTGATTAGCTACATATGGAATAAAAAATTCTGATTTTAATTCCTTCCCTTTTTCTTTCAAGAAAGAAGCAAATAACGAATCGCAAAGACCAATAAAGCCTGGTGCAAAACAAAAGAAATTCATACTAACCATACTATCTATATTCAATGGATGAATTCCTGTTTCATCTTCATAGACAATACTTTCTTTAGCTTGATAGATTTTAGTTCTTTCTGATATATTGGTGAGATTACTTTGCGCATCAGCTGTACAAACTCCACGACTAACACTTCCATTATCACTGAGTGTTTTATTTAGTTCGTACCCTATCAAAGCATAGGTAGATTCATTGCACTGATTTTGTAAAAACTGAAAAGCTTGAACAAAAGCATCTTTTCCATAATAATCATCGGCATTAATTACGGCAAAAGGCTCGTTCACTTTCCCTTGGCAGCATAAAACAGCATGAGCAGTTCCCCAAGGTTTAGCCCTGTCTGTTGGTACTGCAAAACCATCAGTATGAGATAATAAATGCTGGAAAACATAATCAATCTCAATTCTTCCTTTTAATTTGGGTTCGAATATGGATTTAAATTGATCTGCAAAATCTTCCCGAATAATAAAAACAACTTTCCCAAATCCAGCTTCTATAGCATCATAAATTGAATAGTCCATAATGGTCTCACCAGAAGGTCCAAATGACTGAATTTGTTTCATGCTGCCATAGCGACTTGCCATTCCAGCTGCTAAAATTACGAGGGTAGGTTGCATATTGTATTTTTGTAAAATGCAAAATTAGCCAAAACATTTTAGTTCCGTCAAAATCATGCAAATTTCAAGCGAATTAATATTGACCCAGCCCATTTCTTCATTTAGCTTTAATGGGGTGAAAACAAGCATTCTTAGATTGGATTTACTGCATCCTGTGGTGAGCGGCAATAAATGGTTTAAATTAAAATATTATATCAAAGAAGCCTTAAAATACCAAAAATCTTGTATCGCAAGTTTTGGGGGAGCATATTCAAATCATATTGTAGCACTGGCATTTGCCTGCAAGGAAAACGGATTAGAATCTATAGGAATTATAAGGGGAGAGTCTTCAACACCTTTATCTCCTACCCTAATCAAAGCAAAGGAATATGGTATGCAATTACACTTTGTAAGCCGATCCATGTTTAATGAGAAAGACCAAATCAAAAAAGAACTGAATTCCCCAGATCTATATTGGATCAACGAAGGTGGGTATGGCCCATTAGGGGCAAAGGGAGCAGCAGATATAATGCTATCCCTTTCTTCCAAATTTTCCGATATTATTTGTGCAGTTGGCACAGGCACTATGATGGCCGGACTTATTAAAGGAAGCAATGCGAATCAACAAATTTCTGGAATCAGCGTTTTGAAAAACAATTTTACCATAAAGAATGAAATTGATAGTTTACTCTCTGACGATGATCGGTCAAAACCATTTTCAATATTACATGATTACCATTTTGGGGGTTATGCAAAATCGAATTCAACGCTCTTCAATTTCATGAATCAATTATGGGAAGAGGAAAAAATCCCTACTGATATTGTTTACACAGGAAAATTACTATTTGCAGTTAAGGATTTGATTCAACAATCCTATTTCAAACCTGGTAATAATCTATTAATTATTCATAGTGGCGGATTACAGGGCAATTCTTCATTAAATGAAGACATCTTGGTTTTTTAAATGAATGCCAATTATCTTTACTACAATGAAGGTCAACATTATTGCCATTTTAATTCTTTTTCAAATTGCTATTAGCCAACAACTAAAAGCCCAGCAATATTTGCCTTATTTCTCAGTCATCCATTTATCTAAAAACCAAAATAAGATCAGTTGGAACAATCCACATAAAAACTGTATCCAACTTTCGGTGCAGCGTTCAACTGATAGTCTTAATAATTTCAGAACCATACTTTCTGCACAATCTCCTCAACTAGAAGAAAATGGGTTTATTGATAAAAATGCTCCGGAAGATGTTCAGCTATATTATCGGATATTTTACACATTAAAAGGAGGTGCTTATTTTTTTTCAAAAACGGTTTCGCCAATTGATAAAAAAGACAACACAGCGTTAAAAAAAATGCCTTCCAAGCCAAGCAATAAAAAGAACAAGGCCCATAAAAAATCCGAAGAATCAAGTAAAATATTGAAATCTTCTTTTTTGCGAATGGATAAAAAAGGAAACCTTTTACTTCTCATACCAAAAGCAGATCAATTTAATTATTCAATCACTTTTTATAGCACAGAAAAAAACAAACTCTTATCAATCGATCCAATACCTGAAAAAGAATTGTTAATTGAGAAAGGCAATTTTTTAAAAGAAGGATGGTTTGAATATGAATTGAAAGAAGCAGGGAAAATAGTAGAGAGAAAAAGATTCTATATTCAATAACTTAACTGAGCTGCAACTTGCAATCAAAAATCTTTTCAAAATTTTTTTTCACCTTATATTTTACTTCATCAAAGGGAACTGAATGCCCTAACTCTTTTTCTAATGAAGTGACAGCTTTATTTTCTATTCCACATGGAACGATGTATTTAAAATAATCTAAATCGGTGTTTACATTAAAAGCAAACCCATGCATGGTTATCCATCTGCTACATTTAATTCCCATTGCACAAATTTTTCTTTCCTTCCCTTTCAAATGAGCATCTATCCACACACCCGTTTCTCCAAAACTCCTTTCTCCTTTAATACCATATTCTGCCAACGTTAAAATAATGACTTCTTCCAGACTTCTTAAATACCATCCTAAATCTGTTTTAAATTTTTCTAAATCTAAAATTGGATAACCCACTAATTGTTGTGGCCCATGAAAAGTAATATCGCCTCCCCTATTGATTTGAAAATACTCAATTCCTTTTTCTACTCTTTCTTCTTCACTAATTAATACATGTTCAGGTTTACCGTTTTTCCCAAGTGTATATACAGGTGGATGCTCCACAAATAACAAATGATTGGATGTTGGCAAGGCCATTACAGGCTCTTTCTCGGCATTATTATATCGAAACAATAACTTCACCTCAGCATTTTTTTTCAGAAGGCTCTCTTGATAATCCCAAACGGCTTTATACTGCTTTACACCTAAATCTTCGAATATTACTTGCTGCTGCATTCAACAAAAATAGCCATCAAAATCCAAATTGCATGGTCGATTTACTCACGCTTAGTAACTGTTTTGTTTTACATTTGCCAAATGCAGGTTGAAACAGCACTTTATTCGGAAGAACAATCAGAATCGCTTTACGAAAGAAAAACTTTTATTGTAGATCCTGGGCAAGAACCATTTCGAATTGACAAATGGATTCAAATGCATATGGAAGGATCTACAAGAAACAAAATACAACAAGCCATCGAAGCTGGTTTTTTAACAGTGAATGGCAAAAACATTAAAAGCAATTACAAAATCAGGCCTGCCGACGAAATAGTGGTAATGAGCCTGATCAACCCAGAACACACTGTTTTAAAAGAAGAAGATATCCCATTAGATATTGTTTATGAGGATGATGCACTGATGGTAATCAATAAACCATCCAATATGGTGGTGCATCCTGGTGTGGGCAATTTCAGCGGCACTTTATTAAATGGAATAGCCTATTATTTAAGAAAGCAGAATCCTTCGATTGATGAAGAAAAACTACCTCGATTTGGCTTAGTGCATAGAATAGATAAAAACACTACTGGATTAATCGTTGTAGCCAAAACAGGAGAAGCAGCATCTCATTTAGCCAAACAGTTTTTCAATCATACAGTTAAGAGAAAATACATGGCCCTGGTTTGGGGTAATATTGAAGAACAAGAAGGAACCATAGAAGCCCATATAGCAAGGCATCAACAAAACAGAAAAATGTTTGATGCATACCCCGATGGAGAAATAGGAAAGCACGCTATCACGCATTATAAAGTAATTGAACAATTCAATTATGTCACTTTGGTTGAGTGCATTCTTGAAACTGGAAGAACCCACCAAATCAGGGTGCATATGAAACACTTGGGCCATACTTTATTCAATGATTGGGAATACGGAGGAGATAAAATTTTAAAAGGCACTATTTATACCAAGTATAAGCAGTTTGTAGATAATTGTTTTGAAGTTTGTAGCAGATGTGCTTTACATGCAAAAACATTGGGTTTTATTCACCCAATTACACAAAAGGAAGTTTTTTTTGAATCCCCTCTGCCAGAAGACATGACCAATGTGATTGCTAAATGGAGAAATTATAGCATTCATAGAAATGCAGAATAAAGAATTGATTGAAGCCATTATATTTGTATTTCAATACTAATAAATGCAACCTGAAATTCGCCATAACTGGACTTCTGAAGAAATCAAAAATATTTACGATACCCCCCTCTTAGAATTGGTATTCAAAGCAGCAAGTATTCATAGAAAATACAATGATACAGCCGAAGTACAGGTATGTACTTTATTGAGTATAAAGACTGGTGGCTGTAGCGAAGATTGTGCATACTGCCCTCAGGCAGCCAGGTATTCAACAGGAGTTGAAGTTCAAGCCCTGATGAAAAAAGAAGAAGTATTGGAATATGCCCAAAAAGCAAAAAATGCAGGTAGCACCCGATTCTGTATGGGAGCTGCATGGAGAGAAGTAAGAGATAATAAAGATTTTGATCGAGTGATTGATATGGTCAAAGGGGTGAATGAATTGGGAATGGAAGTTTGTTGCACATTGGGTATGCTCACCGAAGACCAAGCAAGCAGACTTGCTGATGCAGGATTATACGCATACAATCATAATTTAGATACCAGCAAAGAACATTATTCCGAAATCATTTCTACAAGAACCTATGATGATCGACTGGCCACATTAGAAAATGTTAGAAAAGCAGGAGTAACCGTTTGTTGTGGTGGTATAATTGGTCTTGGTGAAACGCATGCTGATCGGATCAATATGCTGTTGACCTTGGTAAATATGCCTGAACATCCAGAAAGCGTTCCTATCAATGCATTGGTGGCAATAAAAGGCACTCCATTGGCCAATAATCCTAAAGTGGATATTTGGGATATGGTAAGAATGATTGCTACTGCCCGAATTTTAATGCCTAAAACGATGGTAAGATTAAGTGCTGGAAGAACAGAGATGAGTATTGCTGAACAGGCCCTCTGCTTTATGGCTGGAGCAAATTCAATTTTTGCAGGAGACAAACTATTAACTACCCCTAATCCGAGTTTCGAAGAAGACAATACCATGTTTTCGATGTTAGGATTAACACCAAGGGTTGCTTTTAAAGAAGAGCCTCAATACCTGAGTGAAACAGTGTAATACTGTTTGTGATTCGTCTTTAACATTTCATTAGCTAAAACAACTCAATATAAACTTAAGGGTTTCATAAATAGTTGAAATAGTGTACTAATTATGCAAATGATTCTGCAAATTTGTACTGCATAAAATAGACTACTGAATGCTTCGATTAATTGCCGTTACCTGTTTATCCATTTTTCTTTTTTCAATTGAGCTAAGCGCTCAAACAGACAATCTAAAGGGCTGGCATTTATTGGATTCAACAAAAGATGCATTCTATGGCATTAGTTTGAACAAGGCCTATGAATATTTACAATCAAAAAAGAAAATACCTAAAACTGTAATAGTTGCTGTTTTAGATTCTGGCGTTGATACTACACACGAAGATCTCAAAAAAAACCTTTGGCATAATCCAAAAGAAATTCCTGGAAATGGAATTGATGATGATAATAATGGCTATATCGACGATGTATATGGATGGAATTTCTTAGGTGGCAAAGACGGAAGAAGCATCAAAAAAGTATCCGATGAAAGAGCAAGGGTTTATCATAAATGGAAAGATCAATTTTTAGGGAAAGTCATTGATACCAATCAATTAAATACGTTAGATAAAGCCCATTATGAAATATGGCAAAAAACAGCCAAAGCCATTAATTTTAGTCAGGAAGAGCAGATGGATATTTTATTCATTGAATTGACTGCTAAAGCCATGAAACGAAATGATCTTATTATTCGTAAAGAAATGGGTATGGAAGAATATACCAGTGATCAATTAGAAAAATTCGAACCTATTACAAAGTCTGGTAAAGATGCTAAAATTGGATACCTCACTTGTATTAAAATGATCGGAATTGATCCCGAGGAAAAAAATACTTTTACATTAAAAGAACTATCTGAATATATCGATGGCAAAAAAGAAAATTTTGAATCCAAAGAAAAAGCCCCACATAATTTCAGAGCAGAGATTGTGAAAGATGATTACGATAATTTTTCCGATCGATTTTATGGCAACAACGATGTAATGGGCCCAGGGCCAATGCATGGCACTCACGTATCAGGTATAATTGCAGCACAACGAAACAATTCATTAGGTATAGATGGTGTGGCCGATCATGTTCAAATTATGACATTAAGAGTTGTACCCGATGGAGACGAATACGATAAAGACGTTGCATTAGCAATACGATATGCAGTAGACCAAGGGGCCAAAGTGATTAATATGAGTTTCGGGAAATCATTTTCACCAGAAAAAAATTGGGTTGATAGTGCCGTTAGATATGCCGAGCAAAAAGATGTTTTATTGGTTCACGCTTCTGGAAATGAATCGGAGAATATGGACGAAAAAGAAAATTATCCTAGCCCCTGGCTTTTACAATGGAAAACAAAAGCCAGAAATTTTATTACGGTTGGCGCAAGTTCTGATCTAAAAATTGATCCATCGATTGCAGCAGATTTCAGTAATTATGGCAAAGAAAATGTGGATGTTTTTGCTCCTGGGGTAAAAATTTATTCTACTTTACCTGGTGGCAATCAATATGGCAATTTAAAAGGCACAAGTATGGCTGCTCCTATTGTTACTGGATTATCCGCTTTACTAAGATCTTATTATCCTGATTTAACTGCTATTGAAGTAAAGCAAATTATTGAGCAATCTGTTTCAAAACCAGACAGTACCATCAAATGCTTAAAACCTGGAGAGAAAGAAGAAAAAATAAAATTTTCTAGCTTGTGCAAATCAGGTGGTATTGTAAATGCTAACAATGCTGTTAAAATAGCGAATGAATTTAAACCATCATCTGGTTCTTCAAAAAACATTCCATCCATCAAAACAACTAAAACATTAAAATAATGGCCAAACCAAAACAAGGAGAATATGGTGCATTTTACGAAGGATATATAAGCAAGGTAGATACCAACAATTTGCACGAAGCTGTTACCACCTATTCTCACCCGCTAGCCTATTTTTATGTAAATCTGCCTGAAGAAAAAGCAGATTATCGGTATGCACCAGAAAAATGGACTTTAAAAGATTTATTACAACATGTAATCGATACAGAAAGGATCATGCAGTATAGATTATTAAGAATTGGAAGGAATGACAGCACAGCGCTTCCAGGTTTTGAGGAGAACGATTATGCAATTTCTGCGAATGCTTCATTAAGATCATTCGTTTCATTAAAAGAAGAATTCATCGCACTCAGAAAATCAACCGATTTATTAATTCAATCCATGAATGAAGAGCAATTGAATAATATTGGAAAAGCCAGTGGAAATAACATTACAGCCAATGCAGTTGGATATATCATTTTTGGACACATGATGCACCACAAAAAAATGATCGAAGAAAGATACCTTTAATTTTATTCTTTGCAGGCAATAGATTGAATACCAGTAATGGGGAAACTAATGGTCTTTAATTTATTATTTGGAACTGGCTCATCTCCTTTTTTAATATAAAATGCTAAGGTAGCTGTAACCCCAGCTGGGGCAGCCTTACTCCCTGGCATTAAAGCACCACCTCCTTCATTTAAACCTCGTATGGTGGCCTTAATAAACTTAACGTAAGCTATATCCCTCAAATTTTCGGGTAAGGCTGGCCATCTTGCTTCATCAACAAAAATGTCAATGGTGCCATTCCGAAAACGTAGTTCGCCATTTTTCAAAGTAATTACTGGAAATTTTTGCAACACATAATCTTGAACGGTCAAATTGGTATTGGCTGTTGGATCTTCCAACACATTCAATGATTGACTAAAACTATTTCTGAAAAAACCGTTTTGAACATATTTGTTACTTAATTCCTCTTCTTTTGATTTTACCACTGAATTGACTGTTACATCTGGCAGTCCTTCCTTCGTATAATTGGTGAGTTCCGCTTCCCCAGTTTTCGATTTATTGTTTTTCTTGGTTTGCTGCAGATTGTTTTTAACAAAGGCCATTGCCTTTCTGCTGATAGAATCAAAATCCCATACTACTAACCCTTTTTTATCGGCTGGTTCTATAGAGAACCCATCATAGTCCTTATACTCCATTTCATTATTCACAAATAAACGAATACTACCCTTTCCTTTAAAATCTACATTCGCAACTCTGAAAACAGAGTCATTGATTTTTTCGGCTTGATCTATTAATTGTATATCGCCTTTTTCATCAATTAACTGATACTGAATAGTGCTTTTTTTGAATTTCTCTTTTATAAAATAGTAATTCGTAAACCCAAGATCAACTGTGGAATATTTAGCATTAATGATATATGGATAAAGCGAATCTGGGAACTCTATTAATTTATCTTTCTTTTTTGAATCAATAAAAATAAAATCCCTGCTGATATGCATGGGCTGCGCATTGCTCGTGAAATAGGCACGTAACATTGTAGGACCACTTATGATTTTTTTATTTTCAAAATAGCCGCAAGTTTTGCCTTGGTTCAATGAAAGATATTGAAAGTCCAATTTTCTGCCAGCTTCGTCTAACCATTCTACATGAATCAATGCATTGTCAGGAATTTTTTTCGAGTTATCCAAAACCGAAAAAAATAAAGTATCACCTGGTGCATACACCGATTGAGAGGCTTTAACTAATAAATACCCATCAGAAATTCCCTGGGCTTTTATTGGATGATATACACAAAACAATAGAAAGGCAAATAACAATACTCTCATAAACTGTGGATGATTGGTACTTTAAATATCCATCATAAAAAAAGCTCCACCAAATAAATGGCAGAGCTTTTAAGCATAAATTACAAACAAACTTATTTAGCAAAAAGATGTATAGCCAATTGAACTTCTTTGGCAACATTTCCAATACCATAATTCACACCAAAAGCAGTTCTGTCTAAGCTAAAGAATGCTTCTCCAAAAAAACCTTTGTCATCTGAATTACGAATAGCTACTTGAAAGCTAACTGGCAAACTTGCTCCTTTTAAATTCAAATTACCTGCAACAGTAGCAGTGTTTTCACCAGTATAAGTTACTGAGCTGATTTTGTAAGTAGCTTCACTGAACTTTGCAACATCAAAGAAATCAGCAGTTTTTAAGTGCCCTTCTAATTTAGCACCGGCCGCATCTGTTACTTTAACATTTGCAAGATCAATTACAAATTCACCACCTTTTAATTTGCCAGCTTCTACTTGTACTGTTCCACTTTTCAAGGTAAAATAACCTGTGTGGAAATCGCTCTTTTTAGAGCCAACCCAATCAATTCGGCTTTTATCGGCCAAAACATTCATGGTTACTACATCTTTTGTTGATTTTTTAGGTGCAAAAGAGTATAAACCCACTAACAAAGCTGTCCCAAACAGCGCAAAAACGATTTTTTTCATATTTGTTGATTTAATTTAAACGATTTTGAGGGATAAAAATAAGTGAATTAATGTTACAACAATAATAATAAAGTATTAATTCTGAATATCAGTTTAACTTATCTTCGCAAAAATTGTTCCATATGAATCTTCATGAGTACCAAGCAAAAGAATTACTCAGTAAATACAATGTTCCCACCCAAGAAGGTATTGCGGTGGATACCGTTATGGCAGCCGAAGAGGCCTATCGCCAGATAAAAACCCAAACAGGCAATAATTTTGCAGTTGTAAAAGCCCAGATTCATGCTGGAGGCCGAGGAAAAGGTAAAATTATAGGTAATGATCAAAGAGGTGTTGCTGTTGCCAAAAGCGCAGAAGACATTACGAATATTGCCAAAAACCTATTAGGCGGAACCCTGGTTACCATCCAAACAGGTGCTGCAGGTAAGAAAGTGAGCAAAATATTGATTGCACAGGATGTTTATTATCCTGGTCCTAATCCGGTAAAAGAATTTTACTTGTCTATTCTCTTAGATCGTTCTAAGGGCATGAATGTAATCATGTATAGTACCGAAGGTGGTATGGATATTGAAGAAGTTGCCCATAATACTCCTGAAAAAATATTTAAAGAATGGGTACACCCAGGTGGTGCTTTGCAAGGATTTCAAGCAAGAAAGATCGCATTTAACTTAGGGTTAAGTGGTGAAGCTTTCAAAAACTGCGTAAAATTTGTTACCAACCTCTACAAAGCTTATGTTGGTTTGGATTGCGGTATGCTCGAAATCAACCCATTATTTAAAACAAGTGATGAAAAGATCATTGCAGTAGACTGCAAAATGAATATTGATGATAATGCTTTGATGCGTCACCCGGATATTGCCGCATTAAGAGACGTTACAGAAGAAGATCCTACAGAAGTAGAAGCAGGTCAATTCAATCTGAATTTTGTGAAGTTAGATGGCAATGTTGGTTGTATGGTAAATGGTGCAGGACTAGCGATGGCTACCATGGATATGATCAAATTAAGTGGAGGTGAGCCAGCTAATTTTCTGGATGTAGGCGGTACTGCAAATGCACAAACAGTTGAAGCTGGATTTCGCATCATCATGAAAGATCCAAATGTAAAAGCCATTTTGATCAATATTTTTGGCGGAATTGTTCGTTGCGATCGTGTTGCTGCAGGCGTAATTGAAGCATATAACAAATTGGGGAATATCAATATTCCAATCATTGTTCGCTTGCAAGGTACCAATGCTGTAGAAGCAAAAAAATTGATAGACGAAAGCGGATTAAAAGTACAATCAGCTATACAATTGAGCGAAGCTGCTGATTTGGTTAAGAAAGCTGTAGCATAATTGCTAAAAAAATAATCATACAAATCCTGGTTGCCGATGGTAGCCAGGATTTTTTATTCAAGATAGCCAGATCAATGATTTACAACTGTTAATGGCTTTACTTCGGATATAGCGCTTACTGTATAGGGCAATCCCGTTTTTAGTTCCACACATGCATATCTTTTTCTTCTCAACTTCCCTTTCTTAAATATTTTTCCATTATCGGTCATAAACAATGCCCCTTCCGGAATAGAAGACAATAATTGGAACCCTGCTTTCTGATGTTGATTAAACTTCCTTAAAACAGTAAGCAAAGCAACTTCGCCATTTGCAGTAGCAGCTGGAGATAGCATAGATTTTTTCAAAACCACTTCCACCTCTTTCGGAAAAATATTCAATAATATAAAATCATTCAATAAAATTCCATAACACAATTTCCATTCCTTCCCATGCGCTTCCACTTTGTTCTTATAAGCCTCATAGGTAAGCAAATGAGCTAATTCGTGTAACAGCGTAATTAAAAACTCATACTGATTTAAATTTCCGTTTACACTGATTCGATGATTGCTTCCTAAATGAGCATGCCGATAATCACCTAATACCGATTTACGAACTTTTGAAACCGTTAAATGAACTTGATATCGATGGAGATATTCAACTACTTTATCAAAACTACCCTCGGGCAAATAATGCTTTAAATCATTTAATGGATGCTCAGTTACTGCCATTTTTTGGAGGATTTAATTGGAGTGCTAACCTTACTTCCAACCAAGTATAGATCAAGTATAAAGCCATTGAAATAAAAAGCGCGTTTACACTTTTCGATTCGCCAGCGGCGTATAGGTATAAAAATGCAGCAGTACCTAAAACAAATAATTTGAGCACAACCGACCCCATTACACCTCTAACCATTGCATGAGGATTGGGATTATTAACCGATTTTAGCTGCATATACAAACTGATCACAGAAATGAAAAACAATAAAGTATTAGCAGAAATAACTACAGCATTATCTATATGCTGTTTAACCATAAATGACTTAAACACTATAGAAATAGCATTTATTGAAACAAATAAAATGATTAATGGCAAATACAATTTTTTATGCTGTGCAGTCATAATTAACAATTAATAAGAATCAGTCATTAGAAGATTCCAGTTTAGGCAACACCAAAGGAACAGTATCTAAAGTGGATGTGGCGTTTCCGGATAATACTTTTTTAACTCCCTCTATATATTGCTCTTTATAATGAATAGCCTGCTCCAAAGAATCCGTTCTGATTTTGAGTAATTGTAAGGCAGTTCTGCTCTCTTTGGTACCATAACCGGGTATATAATATTTTAGAGGAGAAAAAGCAATTAATGCGATGGTCAAGCCAACCAAAACCACAAATACGGTACTTAACCCGATATAAACACTTAGTCTCGAAAGCCTGAGCGTCAACATTTCTTCGAATGTATCATCGTTCATCAGTACCAGTCGATAGGTATTTCTGAGTCGTTTAAAGGTGCTTTCTGGGTTAATCTTATCCATAGTGTCAAAAACAGGTTAAAGGTAATGATTGATATGGTTTTATGATTCATTGAAAAAGAAATAACTGTATTTTTAAGCGATTTTATGCAGCTACCTGTTTCAAAATATCTATTTAGTCAGATTCTGTTAATGATTTTTTGTTGTTTTGAGTTAAATGCTCAATCCGGCTCTTCTGTAGAATTAGCAAAACCCGATAAATACCAGAACAGAAAACTGGCTTCTGAAAAAACCGGAGAAAAAAAATTTTCTATCCCAAAAAGAATTTATTCCAATACAGTTACTCATTACAATTACTATTTTAATGCAAATACCAAACTGGAAGACATCATTACAAAAGCGAAGGAGATACATAAAGATGATTATACACAATTGCTCTCTTTCTATAATTATAGTTTAGATGAAACTGCAAAGGGACAGATCGATACAGTAATATACAAATGCACGGCCGCAATTTTATTACATGACCTAAGAAGTGATTGGGTTGATAGAACCTATCTATTATTAGGCAATGCTTATATGCATAGAAAGAATTTTGATTCAGCCGCTATGGTTTTTCAATTTATCAATTATGCATTTTCTCCAAAAGACGATGGTTATGATATTCCTATCGGGAGTAATGAAAGTAATAAGAACGGGGTATTTTCTATTTCTAGTTCTGAAAAAAGGAATATCTGGAAAAAAATATCCTCCAATCCACCTGCCAGAAATGAAAGTTTCTTATATCAAATCAGAAATTATATAGAACAAAAAAAACTGGCAGAAGCGGAGGGCCTTTTAGAAATTATTAGGACTGATAAATTGTTTCCTCAAAGACTCAAATTTGATTGGTTTGAGATGGAAGCCTATTTACAGTACAATCGTCAAAATTATGATAGCGCAGCAGTCAATATTTATAAAGCTTTAGAGAATGCAGATAATAAATTAGAAAAAGCTAGATGGGAATACCTTGCAGCTCAATTATTCGAAAGAGCTGGCAAAGATTCTGCAGCTATTAAATGGTATGAAAAAGCAATCCAGCATACTACTGACCCGATAATGGAGGTATACGCGCGTTTGAAAATTGTAGGACTTTCTGCAGAGAGCAAACCAAATGCATTACAAGAGAATTTAAACCAATTATTGCAACTTGCCAGAAAAGACAAATACACTGGCTATAGAGATATTATTTATTATGCTGCTGCGGAATTGGAAATGAAAAGAAAAAATTATGCTGCTGCGGAAAAATTATTACTAAAAAGTATTGAAACATCTGAGAATAATGAACAGCAAAAACAAATGAGTTATTTAATGCTGGGAGATGTTTTTTATTTTTCAAAAAAATACATCAATTCAGCAAGTAGTTATGATAGCATTCAGGTAGGCTTATTAAAAGAACCTGATCAGCTTAGAGTAAATACCAGAAAGCCCCCTTTGGACTCCATTTCAAAAAACGTTCTTCTCATTCAAAAAGAAGATAGTTTGCAAAGAATCGCTTCATTGCCATTGGAAGAAAGAAATATTTATCTGAAAAATTTGCTCAAAAAAATAAGAAAAGAAAACGGACTGAAAGAGGTTGATAATGCTATTTCTTTTGGTGGCAATTTACCCGATCTGGCAGCAGATGATCTTTTTAAACCTGCAAATTCCGATTTCTATTTTGCTAGTGGTTCATTAAAAACAAAGGGGCTCAGCGATTTTAAAGCAAAATGGGGAACTCGACCAAATGTAGATAATTGGAGAAGACAATCGGCTGTTGATCGTTCCTTTAACCCCACTGTTGATGTTGCGGATGCTACCGTAGTACCTGTTACGAAAAAAATTGAACCCAAAGAACTTACCCTGGAAACACTTGAAGCAGACCTGCCACTTAGCAATCAACAATTGGAAGCTTCTAATAAAAAATTGCTTTTAGCCTTAACCAACAATGCCTATATTTTTCAATATTATTTGCAAGATTACCAAACAGCAATTGACACTTACAATGAGATCTTAAGAAGATTCCCCAATAATCCGCCATCAGAAACTTTTTTATACAATTTAAATTTATGTTACAATAAAACAGGTCAATATCTAAAAGCTGATTCGTTAATTGGTCAATTAAAAACTCAATATCCTTCTGGTGTTTATACAAAAAAAATAACAAATGCTCCTTCTTCTGTTTCGGTATCACCTGCAGAACAGACTTATGCTGCTATCTATCGTTCTTTTTTAGAAGGCCAATTTGAATCGGCAAAGGAGAAAAAAATACAAGCTGACCAGCAATTTGGCAACAATTACTGGACCCCACAATTATTGTACATCGAATCGATCTATTATATAAAACAAAAACAAGATAGCATAGCTATCAATCGACTAGAAAGCATTCAATCAATGTTTCCTAAAACCGACATGGCGGTTAAGGCAACCAATATGATCGATGTATTAAAAAGGAGAAAAGAAATTGAAGCCTATTTAAGTAATTTAAATATTGAAAGACCAGAAGAACTGGTGAGCAGAAATATAGATTTAAATAGCACGAATACTACCAATATTGAGATTCCAAAAGCCACAACGAGCAACCCGCCTCCTATTCAAAAAATAGCTCCTGTAGCAGCAGCACCAGTAATAGCAAAACCGATAGTTCCTATTGCAGATAGCAGTTATCAATTTAATGCGAATGATGCTCAATATGTTGTGCTTGTGCTGAATAAAGTTGATCCGATTTTTATCAGCGAGGCAAAAAATGCCTTCAATCGATTCAACCAAGAACGTTTCTATGGTCAAAAAATACCGATTAGCATTTTGCCCATCAATGACAGTATTCAATTTTTGCTGATTGGAGCACCTTTTGAGAAGTCTGCTCCTGCCATTAGCTATTTGGATCAGGCAAAGCCCTTGACCAATGCCAGAATTGTTCCATGGCTTACGGCCGATAAGTACCATTATAGTATCATCAGCCCTTCTAACTTAGCAATACTGCAAAAAAGAAGGAATTACACTAGTTACAGTTCTTTTTTACATCAACTATTTCCTGATAAATTTTAACCATTTTCTTGATTTTATCCCAAAACTCTTGTTTAGCTTTATCATTCTTATTTAACTACTATTATGACAAGACCTGTTAAGATATTCTGGCGTATTTTTTTTGGCGGATTTGCTTTCCTTATCATTTTTTTTCTGATGCTCAATTTCGGTTGGATCGGCAGCATGCCCGACTTAGACGATATTGAAAATCCTACAGCATCACTGGCAAGTCAGGTATATGCAGAAGACGGCACTTTAATGGGCAAATACTATATTGAAGATAGAATCAATGTAAAATATAAAGACATCAGTAAATATGCGATTGATGCATTGGTTGCAACGGAAGACAAACGATTTTATGACCATAGTGGAATAGATGGAAAATCTTTGGCAAGGGCTTTCTTTTATTTAGGTAGTGAAGGTGGTGCCAGTACCATTACTATGCAAACTGCCAAAAACTTGTTTACTGAAAACTGGAGTACCAAAAACTTTATTTTACGCGGTTTACAAAAAATCAAAGAATGCATTATTGCAGTTAAACTAGAACGCAATTTTACCAAAGAAGAAATTCTCACTTTGTATTTAAATACTGTTGCTTTTAGTGATAATGTATTTGGCATTCGAAATGCTGCAAAAACCTTTTTTCAAAAAGAACCCGACAGATTAAATGTAGAAGAAGCCGCCATATTAATTGGTATGATCAATGGACCAGGTGTATATAACCCACGCAACAATCCTAAAAAAGCATTAGACCGGAGAAATTTAGTATTGAATAGGATGGTCAGTTTTAATGTGTTAAAGGAAGAAGAAGCCACCATTCTAAAATCCAAACCCATTGAACTCAATTATAAAAAACTAGATGAAACAACAGGCTTAGGACCCTATTTCAGAATGGTTTTAGGCGAAGAAATGAAAAGATGGTGTAAAGAGCACAAAAAGAACAACGGTGATACCTATGATTTATATAGAGATGGTTTAAAAATTTATACAACCATCAATCCGAGAATGCAATTGTATGCAGAAGAGTCTGTAGCCAAGCATATCAGTTACATGCAAAAATTGTTGAACACCCAGGAAAATATCAAAAATGGCTCTGTTTGGAAGGGATATGAAAATGTGTTAGAACAGGCCATGAAGCAATCTGAACGTTGGAAAAATGCAAAGAAAGACGGCCTTTCAGACGATGAAACAAAAAAGACTTTTTATCAAAAAGTACGTATGCATGTTTTTGCATGGAACAACACAAGGGGCAAAGACACTTTAATGACCCCTTATGATTCTGTTAAGTATCATCGTCAAATGTTACAAGCAGGTTTCATGGTGATGGACCCGCTCAATGGTCAAATAAAAGCTTGGGTTGGTGGAATAGATTTCAAAACATTCAAATACGATCACGCCAATATCAATACCAAAAGACAAGTAGGTTCTACTATCAAACCACTATTGTATAGTTTAGCAATTGAGGAAGCTGGCTTTACCCCGAATACAGAAGTACAAGATGTTCAACAAAGTTTTGGCAGTTATGGCATGGTACCCAATACTGGAAAAACTTGCACAGGTGCTACCATGCCAATGGCTTTGGCATTAGCAAAATCAAGGAACTGTGCCTCCGCCTATATTTTAAAACAACTCGATAATACCGCGAATAATGGAGCGAAGAGATTTGTAGAATACCTTAAAAAATGTGAGATGAAGAGTAAGCTGGATCCTTATCCTTCTATCGCGCTGGGTGCCACAGAAATTTCTTTATACGAAATGATGCAAGCTTATAGCATGTTTCCTGGAAGAGGCTTCAATGCACAGCCAATGTATATTACCCGCGTTGAAGACAGAAATGGAAATGTATTAGCAACATTTACTCCAAAACGAAAAGAAGTAATCAATGATGTGACTGCTTATTCAGTTATTAAAATGATGCAAGGGGTAATGCAATTTGGAACAGGTGCTGGAATTTGGCAGTACGACCCACCTGGTGGATTAGAAATTGCCGGGAAAACAGGAACTACCAATGATAATAGTGATGCCTGGTTCATGGGATATACACCTCAATACTTGGCTGGTGGATGGGTTGGTTGCGACGATCGATTTATTCGCTTCAATAGTGAAAATTTAAATGGTCAAGGTGGTAGGGCTGCAATGCCAATTTGGGCTTACTTTTTTAGTAAAGCTGCTGCTGATGCCAATTGCGGCATAGATACCAAGTTGACTTTTATTAAACCTGACATCATGAGTAACGATATCAATATTGATTATATAAATGGCACTACTCCAGTATTGGGTGGCGAAGGAGAAGATTTAGGCACAGGTACTTCAACTGATTATGAAGTTCCAAAAGATATTAAACCAGAAGAACTAGGTGCCGAATCTCAAATCATTTTAAAAGAAGGAGAAAAACCGATTGATACAAAAGATAAAAAACCTTCGAATTTACCTGCAACACCTGCCAATAAACCAGGAGAAAAACCGGCAGAAAAACCCAAAACAGTAATGCCTAAAAAACCTGGTGGAGGGAATAATTAATCAATATAGATAATGCCGAATTCCTGGTTTAATCCTTGAGAAGCTTGATGAATATAGCCTAGCCATTGATTTCCATATTTCGAATAGAAAATAGAAAAATTCTCATGTCTTTCTTGCAAATTATTGCCAGGAAACAAACTCGATTTTAATTGAGTGATTTGCTGAATGGAAGTTTGAAACTTTTCTTTTTCAGCCCGAAGCATTTTCTTTTCTAACTGCTCCACTTTTTTAATCGCTTTGTTTTTAATAGAAATAACATGTTCTACTAAAGTAATATCAATAGCACCTGATAAATTTTGTAATTCTTGATACAATAAATCGATTGCTGTTAATTCTTTATTTAAAGACAACTGATGATTGCTGTTCGCTTTTACTGTTCTATTAACAAGCTCCAATGTATCAGTAAAAAGATCTATTTCACTAAATGCTAATTTTGCTAATTTTTCTTTTTGCGCTTTTTCAATAACTAAAAATGAATTTCTTAATACTAAAACAGGATAAGGAATATTTACTGCCTTGAAAACATTTTTCAATTCCAGCCAATAGGCCAATTCTCCCCCACCCCCAATAAAAGCAATATTGGGTAAAATGGTTTCTTGAAAAACACCTCTCAAAATTACATTCGGGCTAAATCGTTCCGGATGATTTTCTAGTTCTTGGAGCATTTCTTCTTTAGAAAAAACTTTCTGTAAAGCTTTTATTTCAAATTGACCTTCTGCATTCAATTCAATTCTTTCTCTATAATTATCAATCAAATAAAACAAATTAATATCTCTACCCGAGGCTTGTACTTTATAATTCAAGGAAAGAGCGTCTGCAGTTTTTTCTACTATTGAATGAGAAAATTGTTCTAACAATTCTTTTTGTATGACCGAAGAAAATGCAGCTTTTAATTCAGCTTGATCTGGCATCACTACTACTACACCATAATCTGCAAACAATTGATTCACTAATTCCAACGTAGCTTGTTGAATCAATTTTCCTTCTGTATAACAGGACTTATATAATTCAATTAACTCATTGCCAAATGGAAGCACCCCTATTTGTCCTTCAATAGAATGCATCATTTGAAGAAATGATTTATCTACCCGCATTCTACCTACCGCACCAGTTTGTTTTGTATTCCAAACCAAAGACTGGCCTCCCATATGTATACTTCCCAATTCTTCTAAATCTGCATCCTCACTTCCCATATAATACACTGGAACAAATTGACATGCTGGAATTGTCAGAGATAATTCTTCAGCCAATTTCACTGCATGCATTATTTTATAAATAAAATACAAAGGACCAGTAAATATATTGGGTTGATGTGCTGTTGTGACTGTAAACACATTCTCTTTCAGCAGTAAATCAATATTCGATTTTACTTTTTCAGAGATTGCTAAGCCACTATATTGCTTTTGAATCGCATTGACCAATAAAGTTCTGTTGGTGTTTATTTTCTTTCTGCTATCAATAGCTGCACGTATACCTTCGATGGTTGGAGCATGTTCGTAAAAAGGTTTCAGTAAATCTGACTGATGCAAATAATCCGACACAATTTTCGAAAAAGCATGGGTGCTATCGTATGACAAATAAGAAGTAGTACAATCCATATGATCAGTAAAAATACAAATTCATTTAAAGCATTGCATTATTTATTCTGCTAGTTAAATCTATCGGGGTGAAACGGACGAATATCCATACTGGGTTGTTTATCTTGAATCAGCTCACTGACTAATTTTCCTGTACCTGCACCTAAACTTAAACCCACCATAGAATGTCCGGTTGCAACTACCAGATTGTTCCATTTTCCCGTTTTTCCTAAATAAGGCAAGCCATCTGCTGAACATGGTCTAAAACCATACCAAACTTTTTCGATGGGTGGAACAGGAATATCGAATTCAGGATAAAATCCTTTGACTGCTTTCAGTAAACCTTCCACCCGATTCATTCTTGGAGGCGTTTTAGTAGAAGTGATTTCCATTGTACCCCCAAATCGAATTTTATTGCCATCCATTGGAGTCAATGCTGCCCTTCCTTCCACTAACACAGCCGGATAATTAATTTTATATGGAGAATTTTCGAGGGTGATAGAATACCCTCTTCCTGGCATTAATAAAATATCCAGATCCAATTGAGCAGCCAATTCTCTGCTCCAGGAACCTGTTGCCAAAACAACAGCATCTGTTGCATAAAACTCCTTATTTGTTTTAATGCCAGTAATTTCTCTGCCTTTTTTCTCAAAACCAACTACTTCTGTATCCTTAACAAAATGCACTCCTCTCTCCTTCAATAAATTGAATAATCGGTTCATCAATAGATTAGGATATAAATGCGCATCACAGTTAAATAAAACCGCTCCTTTGGCATTTAATTTTGTTTGCGGCTCCATTGCCTGGAGCTGATCGTAACTCAATAACAGCGTATCCGTTAAACCCAATTCATGCGCTTTCTCTACCAAATGCTTGCATTTTTCTGCCCCAGCGTCTGTTTGGAAAATTTCCAACAATCCTTTTTGCTCATAAGCAAAAGAAAAGCCTGGAATGGCATTCCATTCCTCATACATTTTCTTGCTCAAAATCGCAATATCTCTTAAGGGTATGGCGGAATATTCTACATGTGCCGGTGTAGCAATTTGCATAAATTTCAGCCCCCATTTAATCAAACTCATATCTAGTCGGGGTTGAACATAAAAAGGGCTTCTCGAATTCCACATCCACTTGAGTCCTTGTTTAACAATGCCGGGTGTAGCCAATGGAACAAAATGACTCGGACACACATAACCAGCATTTCCATAGGAACAATTATTGGAAAAATCGTTCTTATCTATAACAGTAACATCAAACCCTGCTTCATGTAAATAATAAGCACTACTTAATCCTATAATGCCTCCACCAATTACTGCCACTTTCATTGTTCGTATTTTTAAATATTTCGGGAAATTACAGAAAAAATAGCTTGGAAGGGGAAGAACTGACTCATTTTAGGTTCTTTCAAGTAACTTAGTCAAACAGAATTCACTTTATGGAAACCTACGGAAAAATTTTATTGTTTGCAATGCCCGCATTTTTGGCATTGGTACTCTTTGAAAAATGGTGGGGATTGAGAAAAGGAAATGACACTGTAAGAACCATGGATATGATATCCAGCCTTACTTCGGGCATAACCAATTCTACAAAAGATGTGCTCGGACTAAGTATTGCAGTACTCAGCTATGATTGGATGGTAACCCATTGGGCTTTATTTCATATCAATTCTACTATATTGGTTTATGTCATTGCGTTTATTGCTTTAGACCTAACAGGTTATTTAGTACATCGAATAGACCATGAGATCAACTTCTTTTGGAACGCACATCTTATTCATCATAGCAGTGAAGACTTTAATTTAGCATGCGCTTTGAGGCAAAGTATTTCCACTTTTTTCAGACTTTTTACTATTTTCTTATTGCCAGCTGCATTATTAGGCGTGCCAACCCAGGTAATTGCCATTGTAGCCCCTTTGCATTTATTTGCTCAATTCTGGTATCATACACAGCATATCAATAAAATGGGTTGGTTAGAACATATTATCGTTACTCCTTCGCATCATCGAGTTCATCATGCATTGAACCCAGAATACCTCGACAAAAATTATGGCCAGATATTTATTTTCTGGGATAAATGGTTCGGTACATTTCAAGAAGAATTAGCGAGCATCAAACCTGTTTATGGTATTACAAGACCAGTGCAAACATGGAATCCAATAAAAATAAATTTTACGCATATTGCTTTGTTAATAAAAGATGCTTGGCATACAAAAAATTGGGGTGATAAAATACGCATTTGGTTTAAACCTACTGGCTGGCGCCCAAACGATGTTGCTACTCAATTTCCTGTATACAAAATTGAAGACCCTTATCATTTTCAGAAGTACGATACGCTTACTAATAAGTGGTTAACTATTTGGACATGGTCACAAATTTCAATTCTGCTGCTTTTCATCAGTTATCTATTTGGGAATATCGCTACTATAGGAAGCCCAGGAATGTTTTTCTACGGCGCTTTTGTTTATGTCTATGTGTATGCTTTCACCGATTTAATGGATGAACATGCTTCTGCATGGTATTGGGAAACGGGCAAATCTGTTTTTGGGTTTATTTTATTATACCAAACAGGAGATTGGTTTGGGGCTGGAAAACTATCGCCTTTATTGCCTTATATTATTGGCTTTTATTTTTTAGTTTCTCCAGTAATTGTATTTAGCTTAGGAAAAACTCATTTTCAAAAAGAACAATCGCTGGTTAGAGCAAATCATCACTTGTAAAGCTTAATGGCAATAACATTGCAGCATTTGGAATAACAAATACTTTGCCCTTCATTCCACTCATGATCAGTCTTATCGGATGTTTAAGCCTTGCTTCATATTCCAATAAACTTTGTCTACAGATACCACATGGAGAAATAGGATGATTGCTTTCCCCATTTAAATTATGGTAACTGATGGCCATTGTGTGTATTGCCGTATTTGGATGAAAAGAAGAGATGGCTGAAATCAATACTCTTTCTGCACACAACCCAACAGGAAAGCTAGCATTCTCCTGATTACTGCCATTCACTATTTCTCCATTCGCTAATAAGGCTGCTGCACCAACTTGAAAATTGGAATATGGTGCATAGGCAGTAGCTGTTATACTCCTTGCTGTCTCTAATAAATTTGCATCAACCTTATTCAATCCTTTAATTGATTGATGAACCTCATAAATAAAATGTACTTCTTTCTGCTTCATACCCAAAACTAATTTAGACAAAAAAGTCCTCCGAGCGCTATGCTAGGAGGACCCTCTTGGTATTTGAAGATACGATTTTTAATTGATTACTTTAAATATGCGTTTCCACCTCGGGCCTTTATCCCAACTAAACCAGATCAATGATGCTTTGCCTACGATATAGGTTTCAGGAACAAAGCCCCAGAAGCGACTGTCCTGGCTTCTATGCCTGTTATCCCCCATCATCCAATAATAATTTAACAATGGAACATAAGTATTGGTTTCTTTTCCATTAATAATGAATTTGCCATTTACTTCTTCTAAAGTATTTTTTTCATATACGGTTATCAGCCTTCTATACATTTCAATGGTAGAAGCATTTACTGGAATTGCTTCTCCTTTTTTTGGAATTTTGATTGGGCCATAATTATCTAATGTCCAAGGATAATTTGCATCGTCATTCGGAAAGAACATCCCTACATGTGTATCAACATATTTTACCATGGATACTACATTGGGCTGAGACTTCACTTTTGCAGCTTCGCTTGCTGTCATATTAAACACAACCGTAAATTTATCAGGGCCCTGTGAAAATTGTCCCTTTGTATCTTCTGGATCGATGCCTAATTCGTTCTTTAAAAAATCATCCGGAAACGGAGTTCCATTTGTTGTAACAATATATTCAGTTTGGGAACCTGCGGGAACAAATGCTGGTTGATTATTCACATACAGTTCAGCATTTTTAACTTGAATGATATCTCCACCTACACCAACGCATCGCTTAATATAATTATCGGTTTTATCCATTGGATGTACCAGTATTGGATATTCGGCCATTAGCGCTTCTCTGTTGCCTTTGTATTGACTACTTCTTAATACTTCATAATAAGTGATCTTGCTTCCAAAATCAGGTAAATTAATAATAGTATCACCTGCAGGGAAATTAAACACTACCGCATCATTTCTTTTTACTTCGTTAATTACTGGCAAACGCTTATAAGGTATTTGCACTTCTTTGATATATGATGGAGTAGTTAAAGAAAAAGGCATTGTATTGTGAACAAATGGAAAAGACAATGGTGTTTGAGGAATTCTTGCACCATAAGTCATTTTACTTACAAATAAGAAATCGTTCACCAGCAAAGTTTTTTCCATACTTTCTGTAGGAATAACATATGCTTCAAACACAAATGTTCTGATTAAAGTAGCAGCTACTACAGCAAATACTCCAGCGTCTATCCACTCTCTTGATGCTGGCTTATAATACAATTTCAAAGATTCAGGGCCGTAATACTTTTCCTTTTGAGAGAACCCTAAATATGGGAAATAAATAAATGGAATGAAAACAGTAGCTGCATGATCTAACACAGATACTTTTTTAAAATTCATCACAAAAATGATGGTAATCCAGATAGTGATAAATTGGCCAGCAATTGGTATGAGCTGAAGCCAAAACCAGTATTGTTTAATTTCCGATTTTTGAACAATCAACCAGGTATTGTAAAAGGGGACCAATGCTTTCCAAGGCTCAATTCCAGCTTTCTTAAACATCCCATATAAACCAAAATGCCATCCAATTAAACCAACTATAAAGAGAATTAAACCCATAATATCTATTTAAATAGTAACAAAAATATCCAATTAGTATACAAACTGCCTAAATATTACAAAATGTTTTGCTAAATATAGCTTTTAACATCTTCTGCGGTAATTTCTTTGCCCGATAATATGATCAAGCGTTCTACTACATTCCTGAGTTCGCGAATATTCCCCGTCCAATTATGTTGTTGAAGGGCTTCAACTGCTTTTGGAGAAATCGACTTTTTAGACTGCCTATACTCCACTGCAATATCTTCCAAAAAATGTTCAACAAGAATTGCTATATCTGCTTTTCTTTCGTTTAATGAAGGCACATGAATTAAAATAACACCTAAGCGATGGTATAAATCCAAACGAAAATTCTTATCTGCTACTTCTTGCAATAAATCTTTATTAGTAGCTGCAATTACCCTTACGTCTACACTAATTTCTTTATCGCCCCCAACCCTTGTTATTTTACCTTCCTGTAAAGCCCTTAATACTTTTGCTTGTGCACTTAAACTCATATCACCAATTTCATCCAAAAACAGGGTTCCACCATTGGCTTGTTCAAATTTTCCTATTCGTTGTTTTATAGCTGAAGTAAATGATCCTTTTTCATGTCCGAATAATTCGCTTTCAATCAATTCACTCGGAATGGCTGCACAATTCACTTCAATGATTGGAGATGAAGAACGATCACTTTTTTCATGAAGCCATCTTGCCACCAGTTCTTTACCTGTTCCATTTTCTCCGGTAATTAATACCCTGGCATCCGTTGGAGCAACTTTAGCGATGGTTTCTTTAATTTGAATGATGGGATCACTCGTTCCAATAATTTCTTGAATCCCTGTAATTTTTTTCTTAAGTACTTTTGTCTCTTTAACCAGAGAAGTTCTATCAAGTGCATTTCGCAACGTAATTAATAACCTGTTTAAATCGGGTGGTTTTGCAATATAATCGAAAGCGCCTTTTTTTACTGCATCTACAGCTGTTTCTATATTTCCATGTCCACTAATAATAATGATTGGCGTTTCTGAATGAATTTCTTTTGCCTTTTGCAGAAACTCTATTCCATCTAATTTGGGCATTTTTATATCACACAAAACGGTATCGAAATTCCCTTCCTTGAATTTTTTTAAGCCGTCTTCCCCATCAACAGCTTCTTCTATAGTATACCCCTCATTAGAAAGAATGTCTTTTAAAACATTCCTTATTGCCTTTTCGTCGTCGATGATCAGAATAGATGCCATAGAATTATTTAAGAGCTAAGTTAATCATTGAAAGTTAAATCGAATGCCTGCATAATAGTTTTTTACAGCAGCTGGATTAAAATACCGATTACCTGCTGCATTTATATCATTTCCTAAACTGTATAATTGGTTCAACAAATTATCGCCCCCGATAAATACATCCACTCCATTTTTTTCCCATCGAATGATTTTACCAAATTTGGCTTGCAACAACTGATAATTATCAGCAAATACAGTATTGGCATCATTCAAAGGAATTTTTGCATTTGCATTGATGGACGCATTCAAATAAAATGCTTTAGTAAATACCGTTTGAAACCCAATAACAGCAATTGTTTTAGGTATGCCTGTTATGGTATTACCATTATATGAATTAACGCCTTGTTGATATTCAAGGAAACGATAAGGCTGATAACTAAAAGCGCCATTAATGGAAATTTTTTCTACCCATCCCGATGCTTGATTGCGTAATTGGCCCTTAACAAGCAATTCAATTCCTTCTTGCAATGCAGAACCTGCATTCACAAAATATTCTGCTCCAGCCAAATCGTTTCTTCTTACAATAGCATTGTTTAGTTTGAATTGGTAAACAGAAAAATCAAACAATAACTTATTCTGAAAGAAAGTTCCTTTTATACCAGCTTCTACATTCCAACCTTTTTCTGCTTCCAAGAAAGGATAAAATTTTCCATCAGATGGGCGAACCTCTGCTAAACTTGGAGACGAAAACCCATTTGCAACAACACCATATAAGAAAATATTTTTTTGGACTGCATACGAAAATGATAATCTTGGAACGAAGGGCGCATTGATTTTTCGCGTAGTAAAATTGGGTATAGGATCTGTTAAACGTATATAATCATACATCTGATTATTCATACTAAATCCAGCTGCAATGATCAACTTATTAGCAATGGACATTTTTATTTGAGAGAATAAAAATTGTTGTTTACTATAAATAAAATCTTTAGATATCACTGAAGCTTGAACCCCTGCATTATTCACAAAATTATTGATAACAGATTCATTCATTAATAATTCAAAACCATTGATCCATTGGATGTTTTTATTTTTATTAAATGGTAAATAAATATGTTGCAATCCAAGATTGATATTTGTTTCATTTCTTTTTTCGTAGTTGGTAATAAATGGATTTTCAAATGATGTTTTATTTAACGAAACAAACCACTTAACTGTATTGCGTTCATTGAACTGGTATTTATGAGAAATTGCTCCAAAAATAGTTTGGTTATATACTGCTGTTTTTTGTTGAACAGCGCCAGGCAAAGTGGCTGTAGCTTGTCGGGATAATTGAGGATTCAATTGCATTTGCGATAGAGTGATCCCACCAGGGGTTCCATAACTCAAATCAGTAATGAAAAACAAAGTATTGAAAACACCTTTACCAGACTGAAAATTTGTCTGCCACACCAATCCATTCTTTTGCAAAAAAGATTGTTCTCTATAGCCATTCGAACTCAATCGATTCACTTGGAGTGAAGAGCTAAATTTGGGTTTATAATACAACCATTCTCCTTCTTGTTGATTAAGTCCATAAGAACCAACAGTTAAACCCAGATTAAAACTTTGGCGAGAAGAATCAGCGAATGGAATTGTTTTATTCAATAAAATTGCACCACCTGTTCCTGCTCCATACATACTTGACGCGGGCCCTTTGGCAATTTCTATCTGATTAACCGATTGAAGGTCTACTAAGTTAATATAGGTATTTCCAGTAGCATCAGTAAGCGGAATTTCATTCCAATAGACTTTGATATTTCTAACTCCAAACGGAGAACGCAAAGAGCTTCCTCTTACCGACATCCGATAACTGCCAGGTGATCGCTCTTCCATTCTTATTCCTGGCAAACTATTAAATACAGGAACAAAAGAGGTGGGAGAATAAAATGACAAATCCTTTGAAGATACTACAGCAATAGAAGCAGGAACTTCTTTCCAACGTTTTCCAATATTAAATGCAGTAACAATGACTTCCTTTAATACGGAATCATTTTGCAGACTGATGTTCTTAGCTTGCGCATTTGCTGATTGAGAAAGAATACAGCAATAAAAAATGAATACGCAATTTTTAAACACAGTTATTTTTTCGAGTACATCACTTCTTTCACCAACTTAACTGTTCTACTCACATCCGGCATTGCCAGTGCAGTTAAATTAGGAGCATAGTGCATAGGAGCATCCGCACTGGTAATGCGGCGAATTGGTGCATCTAAATAATCAAACCCTTCTTTTTGTATACGATAAGTAATTTCTGATGATACAGATGCAAATGGCCATTGTTCTTCTACAATCACCAAGCGATTGGTTTTTTTAATGCTTTCTAAAATAGTCATCCAATCCAATGGACGGATTGTTCTTAAATCGATTACTTCAGCGCTAATGCCTTCTTTTTCTAATTCTGCTGCAGCACCTAAAGCTACTTTCATCATTTTGTTATAAGAAACAATGGTTACATCCCTTCCTTGCTTCTTCACATCTGCTTTACCTAATGGAATATAATATTCTTCTTCAGGCACTTCAGATTTATCTCCATACATCACTTCGCTTTCCATGAACATCACCGGATCTTGCTCATAACGTATTGCTTGTTTCATCAATCCCTTGGCATCATATCCATTAGAAGGAGAAACCACTTTTAATCCTGGAATATTGGCATAATAACTTTCAAATGCAGTAGAGTGTTGAGCACCCAATTGACCCGCACTTCCATTTGGTCCTCTAAATACAATCGGGCAACTAATTTGTCCACCGCTCATCGCCAACATTTTCGAAGCAGTATTCAATATTTGATCCATTGCCAATACTGCAAAGTTCCAGGTCATGAACTCTACAATCGGGCGCAAACCACTTTGAGCTGCACCTACTGCAACTGCAGTGAATCCTAACTCAGCAATAGGCGTGTCAATTACTCTTTTCTCTCCAAATTCAGCCAACATACCCTGGCTAACTTTATAAGCACCATTGTATTCTGCTACTTCTTCGCCCATCAAAAAAACTCGATCATCTCTTCTCATTTCTTCACTCATTGCCTCACGAAGGGCTTCTCTAAAAGCTATTGAACGCATAGTCGGTCTGTTTTTTTTAAAATGAGCACAAAAATAGCCCATAATGAGATATAAAACGAAAAAATCCCTTCCTAGAAAACCAGGAAGGGATTTTATACTTACTTATCCTTCGATATACTAAAATACGTTCCAGCCAAAGCTCACATAGTACAATCCACCAATTTGTACATTACCAAATCCGTTGTAGTAATACTTGTTCATGATATTAGTACCACCTATTTTCAAGATTGACTTGGTTTTAGGGAATTTATAGTTCACCTGAGCATCTATGGTTGAGTATGAAGGTACTTGACCTTGAGCAAATGTTCCTTCATATAAGAATGAATCTACCCATCTGTACAACACGTTAAATCCGAAACGGTTATCCTTACCAAAACCACTATTAGCAAATCCGCCATTAAAACGTAGTTTAGGGGTATTGAAATAAGAAACAAAACCTACTGGTAAATCTCCAATTATATCAGAATAAACATTAGCGTTAACAGAGAAGTTCTTAGGCAATAAGTATTCTGCAGAAGCTCCCCAACCAGTAACATTCACTGAACCTGGAGCATTTACTGTAATACTGTATGCATTTCTTGTAGCACTATTTAATAAATTAAACAAGCTATTAGGTAACCCTGCTTTTTGCTGAATTACAGATACTCCACTTAAGAAGTTTTCGTATTTAGCTTGGTATGCATAAATGTCAATCAATAATTTTTTAGCAATTAAGCCCTTGTAACCAACTTCAAATGAAGTAGTAGATTCTGGATTCAACTCACCAAACTGCTGAACTTGTAATAAAGCAGGGTTTGGAGCACCAGCCAATGCACTAGCTCCAAATGCTTGCACACTTGGTACAGTATACACTGGATTTCCAGAGAAATTATAGAAATCTCTTAATTCAGGCAAACCTCCCATTAAACGACCATTACTAGTGTTTAAGTTAATCCACTGGTTCTGTGTAGTTGGGAAACGGTAAGCTGTTTGATAAGAAAAACGAAGGTTATGATCTTGAGCCAACTTAACTACCGCAGAAACCCTTGGTGTAAAGCGACCTTTGAAATTGGTGTTTTTATCATAACGGCCAGAAGCAGTTATTTTTAAACGATCTCCTAGGAATTTCTGAGAGATTTGTAAGTAAGCTCCAGTTTCATTGATCTTGATAGGACCAGCAGTATCGGCAAAAATAGTTCCATTAGAATTCAACTGGAATTGACGCCAGTTACCACCTATCAAGATATCAGTACCGTTCTTAGCTAATCCTAATGCTTCAGTTAAATTGTATTGGCCTTCAATTGCTAATAATTTTGTTCTATCAACAAATAAACCTCCACCAGCTGAGATTGGCAATCCAGCAACACCTTGGAATAAAGGATTATTCATGATGTTAGTTGTTGGTCTGCCTTGATCTGCAACACCGCGAGCAGTTGTATGTGGAATAAGGTTATTCTGTGCAACAGCAGCAGCAGCAGCATTCTGAGCAGCAGCAACCGCTTGAGTTGGAGTTAAGCCTGCAGCTAAACCAGCACCATATGCTGCGCCAATTGCTTGACCATAAATACCGGCAGCAGTGCTAACCATGCTTCCAATGTATTGAGGATACCATTGAGATGCACTAGGCTTCCAAGCTTCATTGAATAAACGAGTAGTTGTTACAGTTGCATAAGAACTTCCTGAATTTTCACGAGTTGTATAAGCTCTTACATACCAGTTTTTAGCTTTTAATTCAGCTTTGTATTGACCTAAAGTAAAGTCTTTAATTGAGTAACGATCTACACCAGTATACACGGTAGTACCTGTACCCCAGTTTCCAGCTAAAATGGCTTCAACCTTATCATTGATTTTATAATGTAAAGCTGCATTAAACTTAAAGTTCATTGTTGTAGGATCAACTACTTGGTTCTCGTTATAACCTGTTCTAGAAACAGGTGTTGGTCGATTAGCATAATAGCCTAATACACCAGCAGAAGGAATCAAGAAAGTACCAAAGCCTGGCAATGGTATAGTTCCTAAAACAGGAGTCGTTGCAATAATGCCTCTAAAAGCTCCACTTAAATCTGAACTTGTTTCATCTCCGTAGATGTTTACTCCATCAAAATTTGGATCAGACACTCTATTTCCTCCAATAGCTTCTCCGTTAGGATTTGCAGAAAGTGGTGATCTTAAGTAGTTGCTATTATTATTTGCAGTCCAGTCTTGTGCTTGCACAAACTGAGCATTGATTTTATAAGCAAATTTGTCGTTGATTTTTTTAGCCCAACGTACACTCCAGTCGTAGTATGCTGCACGAGGACGTTGATAGCTATCAATATGATTTACACCTTGCTTAATTTGGAAACTCAACCCTTGGTTTTTGAAGGGATTCTTACTGTTAATGATCAAAGTACCATTGGTACCACCTGGGCCATATAAAGCAGAAGAAGCTCCTTGTAGCAATTCAATATTATCTACATCTAATTCTGTTACACCTGTGATATTACCAACAGCAAAGTTTAGACCTGGAGCTTGGTTATCCATTCCATCAACAATCTGATTTAAACGGGTATTACCAGAGCTATTAAAACCACGAGTACCAACACTGGTAAAAGTTAAGCTCGCAGAAACAACGTCAACTCCTTTTAAACTAGCGATCAAATCGTAATAGTTTGCAGAAGGTGCATTGCGAATAGCAGAAGCACTCAATCGCTCAATTGAAACAGGAGATTCTAAGATTCTCTCTGGCACTCTTGATGCAGATACAACGATCTCATCACCTAAAGTGAAAGAGGCATCCAGATCAACTGAAATATTTTCATTGTTGCTCTTAACTGACACTTCTTTGGATGCATATCCAACAGAAGAAATTACTAATGTAAATGGTAGTTTTTGAGTAGTTGAAAACTTGAAATTACCCTTGTCGTCGGTATATGTTCCAGCAGTTCCTCCTTTTACAGAAACGGCTACTGCAGATAACAATTCTTTCGACTTACCGTTTTTTATAGTTCCTGAAACTGTTGTAGACTGTTGTGCAAAGGCTGTTAAACTCAGCGCAGTTGCAAACAACACCATACCTAAATGGGCTAGTAATCTTCTCATATTGGCAATTTTTGTTTGAAATATTAAGCAAATTAGTATATGTTAAGTACTTGTAAAAATTTAATTTTCAATATTTTCGGTTCATTTTGTGGAGAAAAATACCCAAACTGAGCCAAAAAAACTGTTTTCTCGAATTAATATTGCAGGATGGCAACCCATTTATTCCCCCAGCAAACCGGTTATTACAAAGGAAAAGTTCGCGATGTTTACTACATACAAGAAAACTGGCTGGTAATGATTGCCAGTGACCGTATTTCGGCTTTTGATGTAATTCTTCCAAGAACTATTCCATTTAAAGGACAAGTACTTAATCAGATTGCTGCTTATATGTTACATAAAACAGCTGATATCTGCCCAAATTGGCTAATTGCCAACCCTGCTCCCAATGTTTCTATTGGTCAGAAATGCCAACCTTTTAAAATCGAAATGGTGGTGCGTGGCAATTTGGTGGGGCATGCATGGAGAACCTATCAAACTGGAACAAGAACAATTTGCGGTGCTACCATGGTCGATGGATTAAAAGAGAATGATTTCTTCCCTACTCCTATTGTTACACCATCAACAAAAGCAGCAGAAGGACATGATGAAGATATTTCTAAAGCCGAAATCATTGAACAAGGATTAGCCACTTCAGATGAATGGAATCAATTGGAAAATTATGCTTTACAATTATTTGAAAGAGGTAAATTGATTGCAGCAAAACAAGGCCTGATTTTGGCAGACACCAAATATGAATTTGGTAAAATCGGTGATACTATTTATTTGATGGATGAAATTCATACGCCAGATTCATCAAGGTATTTTTATGCTGAAGGATTTGACGAAAGACAAAAAAATGGTGAACGTCAAAAACAGCTAAGCAAAGAATTTGTGAGAGAGTGGCTCATTGCAAATAATTTCATGGGAAAAGAGAATCAAACCGTTCCAGAAATGTCTGATGAATGGGTGAATACCATCAGCCAACGTTATATAGAATTGTATGAAAAAGTGATTGGAGAAAAATTTATTCCAGAATCATTAACAGAGGAAGCCACTCAAGAAAAAATTAATGCTGCTTTAAATCCTTTACTCAAAATTTCATTCAGCTAGTAGAACGATCTCCTGTCTTTAATAGATCCGGCAATTTAGGTCTTAGTCGAGCACTGCTCTTATTAAAAATATTTTGTCCTTTATCAATACCTTTTCGAATGGCTTCTTGTCTTTCTTTTGGCAAATGAATGGTTTCCACACATTCAATGCTGCAGCATCCATTGAATTGAGTGGCGCAATCAGAACACTGAATAAACAACAAATGACATCCATCATTTTTACAATTAGTATGTGAGTCGCAAGGCTTTCCACATTGATGACAATGAGCTATAATATCTTCGGTAATACGCTCTCCTAATCGATCGTCAAAAACAAAATTCTTTCCAATAAATTTTGCTGGCAATTGTTGTTCTTTAATTTCTTTTGAATAATGTATAATTCCTCCTTCTAAATGATATACATTTTCGAAACCCTGATGTAACATGAAGGCACTTGCTTTCTCGCAACGTATTCCTCCAGTGCAATACATAATGATATTTTTATCCTCTTTTCCTTTAAGCATATCAACTGCCATCGGCAACTGATCTCTGAAAGTGTCAGAAGGAATTTCCATCGCATTTTCAAAATGCCCTACTTCATATTCATAATGGTTGCGCATATCAACCACAATCGTATTGGCATCATTCAACATTTCATTCATCTGAGCTGCATTCAGGTATTTGCCTCTATTTTCCATGGAGAAATTGGGGTCTTCAATACCATCAGCAACAATTTTATCTCGCACTTTTATTTTCAACACCCAAAAACTTTTACCTTGTTTCAATTCATCATTTAAACCATTAGGATCCTCCACTGCAACATTTAGTCGGAGGTCTTCTAGTCCTTTATAATTTTGCAAAATGTTTTTGAACTCAGCTAAATGATGATCAGGCACACTTAATTGTGCATTAATCCCTTCCTTGGCAATATAAATTCTACCAAACACTTGTATAGCGTTGAAAAATTTATACAAATCATCCCGAAACTGTTGTGGATTTTCAATAGACAAGTATCTATAAAAACTAATAGTTGTCCTTTTGAAAGATTCATTCATCAAACGATCTTTCAACTCCTTATTGGAGACGCGATTGTGTAATAGAGCCATCATGTACAATTTTAGACATAGCGTGAACTATGTTCCGATTTAAAAAAGGAGCCGCTTGCAGGGCAGCCAAAATGCATGGCAAAGTTAACAATTATCGGAATAAAGGAAGCGAAAATCTAAAACCACTTGGCTTTAACCCGCTTTGTTCAAACCCTTGAACAAAATCCAATCTCAACACTTTAAAAATATTCTCTAACCCAATAAAGTATTCTATATAATTGGTTCCATTATTAAGATATAATCCATTGGCACCAGTAACAAAAAACCAGTTCAGTTTTTTAAACCCAGGAATTTTGTTACTGATAAACCCATTCAAATGATGTTCAACATGAACAGATGCATTGAATGATGCTGTATTGCTGTATCTGTAATATCCAGCCAATTGAAAACTGTTCAAAAAGTTGGAAGAAAATGCAGTTTGGTTACCTAAGAAATGTTGATAGTCTGGCATGAATGTTTTGTTTGCTTGCAGAAAGCCTCCAGCAATCAAATTATAATTGAATCTTCCAAATAGTTTAAGATTCAATTCGTCGTTCACACTGACCCGCCAACGGGTATAATCTACATCACTTCCAAATAAACCGTTGATTCCATGTGTAATACTTGCATTGATGGTTGGATATCTAGAACCCAAACTAACTTTTCGGTCAGGGAATTCTACATATTTAGACCCTGGTCTCCAGCTGATTCCAATAGTCAAAATTGCCGCCTGATTATTCACCATTTTTGTATTGGTCAACTCTGTTGGAAAATTTGGCGTGAATTGTCGGTCGGGCTTATCAGACCAAGTGGTCATATCCGCTAAATTATCCAATGCGTATCTGTTTTGAAATTGGAAATTGGCGCTTAAATTAACCCCGCTCCCAACTCCTTGAGAATAGCCGATTCTAAAAAAATCAGCTTCATATATTTTGAAATAATTGTATTCAGCAATTAAAGTATATAAAGTGTTATTTCGCTCTCCAATTGGCTCGGCATTATTATACTGAAACACTTTTCTTCCTCCAGATACCGATAAAGATTGTATATACTTTTTTCCAAAATTATAATTGAAAGCAAGACTTGGATTAAAATGCCCGTTGGCAAACCCATATCTAAAAGTAGGAGTGATTGAAATAGATTTTCTACCCTCATAACTTTTACTAAAAGTTGGGCTAAATTGAATAACCCCTCCTTCTACGGTATTGTAATTCAAAGATTGAATGATCGGATCGAAACTAATATTGGTTTTGTTTTTTTGTTTTCCGAATGACTGTCCGGTTAATAACAACCCTACTACCGTGATCTTATTATTCTTTTTATCTAATGAGTCTAAATATTTCGGGTCTTTTCTTACTTGCTCTAAACTGTCTTTTTTCTTATAATCGCGAGACTCTTCAACCAATAATGGCAGCGGACGTATACTGTCCCAATATGCTGCAGTCTTTTTATTGGAGCTATCATAAAATTTTAAAATTGTATTGTCGAAATATTTAGATTTAAATGCCGGCTCTAAATTAAACTGGTCATAGACCTGTAAGAAATTTCCAAAAAAATCAAACCCGAAAAATTTGCCTGAAGGATAAATCACTTGATTCTTAATGACCCAATATTTTCCTGCAGGAACATAATTCTGCTGTATCACCAATGTATCTAAAAGCTGCATCTGTTGTGCTTTTAGCAATTTCAAATCTACACTTTGAATTCTCCAATCATTTTCACTGACATTGATATACCCAGAGAAAAGCGGCTCATAAGGGCGTTTGGGAATTACTTTAATTCGACTCACTTCTTTTCCAAATTCAAAAAAAGTTCCTTCAAATTTATATTTGTAATAATTCAATGCATTGTTGGCAATGGGAGAAATAAAACCCCTAGGGTTTAAACTTCTACCGACAGAAATAGTGTTCTCATAAAATGAAATAATTTGAGGACTACTAAATCCAAAGCCGTCACTCCTTCCACTCACTTTAGTAGAGATCACTTCAATTTTTCTTTTATTAGGTTCTTCTACCGAATACTTCGCAATGGTTTCAGAAAGAAATAACATTTTACGCTTACTGGTATCTCCATCTTCAAAATCTACTTTTTGCCCAAAAAACGATTTCGGATAATTGCGTAACTGTAATTGACCTTTTATATATACTTCGCAACTAAATTGTTTTATTTCTCGCAAGTGTTCTTCTCTGCTTGCAATTGCTTTTCTAATGATTGAATAGGCAGGGTCTTCTCCTCCTGATGTTACCACAACATCTTTTAAGTTGTATTGTCTGGTCATTAAATCAAAATCAACAACCATATTTGAGTTAGTTACTTGAATTTTCTTTTCTTCTGTAGCATATCCCACAAATTGACAAACCAAAATATATTCACCTTGATCCAGATTAATAGTATAGAAACCATTCTTATTGGCAGAAACCCCTTTGGTGGTTCCTTTAATTAGTATTGATGAAAAAGCGAGTGGCTTTTGATCATTCGCAGAACGAATGGTGCCACTGATATTGGCAGCTCTCGTGCTAAAAGAAATAAACAACAAACAGGCGAAGAGTAATTTTCTATTCATTCAATAAAGGATTTGTGGAATGAGTCGTCTAAACAATGAATATATTACCAAAAAAAGCCGGAATTGTTTTCCGGCCTTCAAATTTTTGTTAATTTTCTAATCTTCTATTTAGCAATTTTTTCTTGCCACGCCAGCATACCTCCAACAACATTGATTGTATTAGTGAATCCAGCAGTTTCTAAAATTAAACATGCTTGTCCACTCCTATTGCCACTTCTGCAATACACATAAATCGGTTGATCTTTCATATCCTCCATTTCATCCAATTGCATGGTTTGTATTTTTCCCAGTGGATGAAGTAATCCACCAATATTGAATTCAGCATGTTCATGTGGTTCTCTCACATCTACTAAATTGAATTTTTCTCCTGATTGAATTTTCGCATTCAGTTCTTCTACTGTAATGGTTTGCATATGATTATTGTTGTATGGTGATTGATTTTGTAGTGTCTTTAACTGGCGCTTCATCACTAATGTATAAATCGATCATTTGCCCCTGCCTGATTTTATTGGGCAATTTCTCTCCATTAGGACCAATTGCACCAGAAAATAAATCCGGGCTTTGTTTGATGATAAATGCAGCACTTGAATCTTTAATAGTTCCAACTGCAATGATAGATCCAATATTTACACTCATTGATGACAAGAGACCTCTTACATCATTCAAGGTTTTCCCGATTAAATCTGGCACATCTGTCTCTCCTGTTCCCACTCCGCTTCCCAACACAAAACTGATCACAGATCCAATGGGAATTTTAGTCCCAGGCTTTATAGGTGCATCATTATACAACTGTTGTAAAACTGCATTCCGTGCAATATCTGGTTGATAGGTAGTGTAACCCAATTTTAAACCAATACTTTGCAAATACATTTCTGCACTTCTAATAGAAAACCCAGCTAAATTGGGCATTTCAACTTGTGAAGGAATAACTCGATTTACTGTTAAATAAATGGTACGGCCAGTTTTAACCATAGCATCAGCTTCCGGACTTTGACGAATCACCGCTTGTTTGGCAATTGTATCGATATAAACAGAATCTTGAATTTGCACTTCAAAACCTTTATCCTCTAACATTTTTTGAGCAGCTAAAATATGTTGTCCGGTAACGGAAGGTACTTTCTCATATTTCCCATATCCAGTAACCCACTCAAGGCTTCCAAAAAATAAAAAAACAACCAAGAATACAATTCCGATTCCAGCTAAAATATTTACCCAAAGTGGCTTATCTGTTATGAATTTAAACAAGGGAATAAATTTTAATTTGGAATTAATAATGTAATGCTTGTTCTATTATGGCCGAATAAAAATCAGTTAATGTCATTCCCATTGCCTTTACTTGTTGCGGAATTACTGATGCTGCGCTTTGTCCAGGAACGGTATTCACTTCTAACATGTATGGCTTTTGTTGTTGCTCATCATATATAAAATCTATTCTAACCACTCCTCTGCAGTTCAATACTTCATAAACATGTTTTGCTGCAGCACTTAATTGCTCTTTCATTATTGGGCTAATTACTGCTGGAGTGATCTCTTCACTTTTACCTTGGTATTTTGCTTCAAAATCAAAGAAATCATTCCCAGTGGTAATTTCTGTAATTGGCAAAACTGTAATTGAACTGCCCTGCTTAAAAACACCAATGGTGAATTCTCTCCCCTTGATAAACTCTTCCACCAATATCTGACTATCCTCTTTAAATGCTTTTGCAATCGCAGGGTCCAAATTCTCAGCTTCAGTTACCTTGCTCATTCCGATACTACTTCCACCACTATTGGGCTTAACAAATAAAGGTAATTTTAATTGGGCTAAAATCGTATCCGCTTTTACTGGAGTATGACTGAATAAATGCATGGATTTAGCCACATTAATCCCTCCGAATGCCGCTACAGCAACAGTAAAGCGCTTATTCATTGTTAATGCAGATGTAGCTGCATCACAACTAGTGTATGGCAAGCCGATCATATCAAAATAACCTTGCAATTTTCCATCTTCACCAGGAGTACCATGAATACATAATAATACTACATCAAATGCTATTGATTGACCATGCTGATCAATCGTAAAATGATCTCTGTTAACAGGTGATTTTTCACCGTTGTCATTTTCATACCACCAGCCAGATGGATTGATGTCAATTTTATAAACTTCGTATTGATCTCTATTGAGATTATTCCCAACAGTAATTGCACTCTTGTAGCTGATCTGGGCTTCACCACTTAATCCACCAGTAACTAAAGCAACTTTTTTCTTCATATCCTTACTTAAAAAACAAATATAAGGAGAAGCATGTATGGTTTGGGGACGAAAGCCTAATAAAGAAGTTAAAAAAGGGAAGAAATTCTTCATCTCTTCCCTTCACGGTAGCAGGAAATATCACCTGCTGTTAAAAGAGTTGCCGTTTATGACAACTGGTAATTATATACAAGGTAAAAATAATCTAGGTTAAATCCAAGGTTTTTACCTTAAAAAATTGGGCATAATTGCACCAATTCTAAATATGCATTTTGCTCTTTTTTGCCATTAGCTCATCTACAGTTTCCTTGTACATATCGTCAGGAACACAACAATCTACAGGGCAAACAGCTGCGCACTGAGGTTCTTCATGAAATCCTTGACACTCTGTACATTTATTGGGAGTAATGTAGTAAGTATCCGAACTAATCGGAGCAAAACGGTCATTTGAATCTACTAAACTGCCATCAAGCAACTGAAAACTGCCTTTTACAGTAGTTCCATCTGAAATTGCCCATTCAACACCACCTTCGTAAATGGCGTTATTAGGACATTCTGGTTCGCAAGCACCACAGTTGATACATTCGTCGGTAATTTTGATTGCCATATAAAATGGGTTTGTTGGTTGAGTGAAATTACATTTGTACTCTCAAAAATACGAATGACAAATGATTTTACAAGAGCGAATTGAAATTTTATCCAAATTAAAGGAATATTTATCCGGAAACGATGCCGAATGGTCCGCCATTAAAGAAAGGGCATATCGTGAAAATCAATGGTTCATTCCAGCATTTATTGAGGCTGCAGTCAATAATATTGCTACTCATTTTTTAAATAAAGAAAAATTGCAGGCATGGGCTGATCAATATCAAATTCCCAGTCAATTAAACGACCCTAAAAATATTGGGATTTTGATGGCCGGAAATATTCCATTAGTGGGCTTTCATGATTTATTGTGCGTTTTTATGAGTGGCCATATTGCTGTAATTAAGCCATCTTCAAAAGATGAAATATTAATCAAGCACATTGCGACAAAATTGTATGAATGGGAAGTATCCATTCAAAATCATATTTCATTTTCAGAAAGAATCAACAACTGTGATGCATATATTGCTACAGGGAGTAATAATTCGAGCAGGTATTTTGAACAATACTTCGGCAAATACCCAAATATCATTAGAAAAAACAGAACATCAGTGGCCGTGCTTGATGGAACAGAAAGCCTAGAACAATTAGATGCATTGGCAGATGATGCAATGCTTTTTTTCGGGCTGGGTTGTAGGAATGTGACTCAATTATTAGTTCCCAAAAACTATGATTTTATCCCATTATTGAATGCTTTGAAAAAATATGAAGGATTTATGGAATACCATAAATACAAACACAATTTCGATTATCATTTAGCTTTACTCATAATGGGTGGAAAATTTTACATGAATAACGATTCAGTAATTCTTACTATTAACGAATCACCTTTTTCACCAGTGAGTCAAATCAATTATTTTACTTACGAAAATGAGAACGATTTAAAGGAACTATTGAACAAAAATGATATGATTCAATGTATCGTTGGAAATCGGTTTACTCCTTTTGGAAAGGCCCAACAACCCGGTCTGACCGATTACGCAGACGGAATAGATACCATGGCTTTTTTATCAGCGCTTTCTAATTGACATTTTTACTGATGATGCCATGAAAAATTGACCGAATTTTAAAAACATTTGTTAAATGGTATAATTGGAGATCAGTATTTTAAACTGCTTTGTTTATTTGTTATCAAAAAGGCATAAAATTTGACTAATATTACCTTAAATAAATACAACCTATGAATTGGAAAAATGGAATTGCCATTATTGCGATCAGTGCTACAACAGCATTAGCAAGTGTTTGGGGCTTTGGAAAATATGCAGAATATCAACGTATTGGTATTCAAGAGCCCGGTAAATTGCCTGTGAACTATGCCGGATTTTTGGGAAATAATACTGGTCAAGGGCCAGTTGATTTTACAGCGGCTGCATCCAGTGCAACACCTGCAGTGGTTCATATTAAAACAAGAACAAAAGCAAAGCAAATCAGCAGTAATCAACAAAGACAAAGAAACCCATTTGCTGATATGTTTGGGGATGACTTTGGCGATTTCTTTGGAGGTGGACCAAGAGTACAACCTGAGCAAAGAGCTAGTGGAAGCGGCGTGCTTATTACAGAAGATGGATACATAGTAACCAACAACCATGTTATTGACGGATCTGATGAAATCAATGTTACATTGGCCAATAAAAAATCTTATAAAGCAACTTTAATTGGGCAAGATCCAAATAGTGATCTGGCTGTTATTAAAATTGAAGGGAAAGCTTTTCCATATATGATTTACGGAAACAGTGATGAAGCCAAATTGGGCCAATGGGTGATGGCAATTGGTTACCCATTTAATTTGGATGTAACGGTTACTGCTGGTATTATAAGTGCTAAGTCTAGATCAATAGGCATCAACGATCGTCAAGGATCATCACCCGTTGAATCTTTTATTCAAACGGATGCAGCAGTGAATCCAGGAAATAGTGGTGGTGCTTTAATTAATACCAGTGGAGAATTAGTAGGAATCAATTCTGCAATTGCTTCTCCTACCGGGTCATATGCCGGATATTCTTATGCAATCCCGGTAAATATGGTCAAGAAAATTGTAACGGATATTGTAAAATTCGGAACCGTTCAGCGCGCGTATATCGGCATCAGTTACCCTAAAGACAATTTATCTGATGAAGAAAAAAGAGAGATCGAAAAAGAAATTGGCACTTCTCTAAAAGAAGGAGAAGGTGTTTATACATTAAGTGTTCCTGAAGGTGGAGCAGCAGCAATTGCAGGCTTAAAGAAAGGAGATTTAATTACAAAGATCAATGGAGTGGCTGTAACAAGTGGCGCCGAATTACAGGAGCAGGTGGCCAGATTTAAACCAGGTGATAAAATTACGGTGAACTATAGAAGAGCAGGAAAAGACAATATTGCTAATATCACTTTAAAAAATAAAGCTGGCAATACTGATGTAGTTAAAAACACTAGTGCAATTGACAAGTTAGGTGGTGAATTAACCAACCTAGACAAAAAAGTTGCTGCAGCTAACGAAGTAACAGGTGGTGTATTGGTAAAGAAAGTGGGTACTGGTTTATTAAGTAAGAGCAGAATGGAAGATGGATTTGTTATTACCGCGATCAATGGTAAAACAATCAATAACCTGGACGAATTAAAAGAAGCATTGAATGTTATTAAGAATGGCAATATTCGTTTAGACGGATTTTATCCTGGCTTTGAAGGAAAATACACTTATCCATTGAAGATGACTGAGGAGTAAATAATAAAAATTCAAGCAAAAATTATCATTTAAAAGAATCGATAACAAATTCTCGCTGCCCAAAAACCCCTTCGGAATTTTTGAAAGGCTCGAATTTCGTTACCGATTCTTTTTTGTTTCTTTCTTATAGAATTTTCTCATAAACGATATACTCTCCCGCTTGCAATTCAAAGCTGGCTTTTTGTTCAAATTGAAATGATAAATTCGAAAATATATTTCTGAAATTTCCTTTCAACCATTCGTGGTCAACATGAATTTGTAGTCGGTTCTGATTCGACACATTCAATAATACCATCACTAAATGTTCTCCTTTACGTCGGAAAAATGAAACCAATTCATTGCTATGGTCTGAAGGCAGTATAAAAGATTCCCCCATTGTAATTGCATCATTCTTAATTCGCAATTGCGCCAGCGTAGCATAAAAATCATGTAACGGGGGCGGGTCGATCCAGTTGATGAGGTCTTTATCAAAAAAATGCAACCTTTTATTATTGGCAGTTTCCTGCCCACTATAAATCATCGGCATACCATGCCATGTAAAACAAAAGACGGACCATGCTTTGGCTGCAATTCCATACTTTTCAATATCAGTTCCGTTCCAACTATTCTCATCGTGATTAGAAGTGAAAAACAATTTAATGGCATCTTTAGGATATTGCGAATAAGCATGTAAAACATTTCTTATCTCGTGTAAACTGCTTTTTTCCTTTTGATATTTCTCTGTTTCATGCATCCACCACCATGCATAAGTTGCATCAAACACTTGATGATAATCAACCACTTCGCATTCTGCCAGCCAAAACAGTGGCTTGATTATTTCGCAACTCATTCTTGCTTGTTGCCAAAAATCCAGTGGAACCAAATGAGCCATATCGCACCTAAACCCATCAATATCACATTCATACACCCAATAACGCATTGCATCAATCAATTCTGCTCGCATTTCGGCTTCTTCAAAATTCAAATCAATCACATCGTGCCATCCGTTTTTCTCTGTAAAATTTCCTAGATCATCTTTAATATACCAATTTGGATGTTCGATTGTCCAAGGATGATCCCAGCCTGTATGATTAGCCACCCAATCGATGATCACTTTCATGTCTAAAAGATGGGCTTGTTGAATCAAATTCTTAAAATCGTCTAAACTCCCAAACTCTGGATTGATCAATGTATAACTACTACAGGCATAATAACTTCCTAAACTCCCTTGACGAACTTTTTCACTAATCGGGGTAATTGGCATTAACCACAAAATGGAGATACCCAGTATTTTTAAACGTGGGAGCTCATTAGTAAATGCATTGAATGTACCTTCTGTTGTGTATTGTCGAATATTTACTTCATACAAAATACCCGAACCAGCCCATTCAACTTTATTGAAAGAAGTTTTCATTGTAATTGTTATGTTGGAAACAGAAAGATAACTATTTATCTTTTGATTAGAGAAAAACACCAACTTAGAGATACTACTACTAATGCTCCAGCTACATTTAACCACAAGAATCCTAAACCAATTATCTGATATTTATCGAGTAGGAACAAACTGATAACAATTATTTCTCCAAGAACAGCTGCCCAGAAAACAGCATTGCTTTGAATTTTTTTACAATAAAAAGCAACTAAGAATATACCTAGTATTACCCCATAAAACAAGGAACCTAAAACATTTACTGCTTCTATCAGACTACCCATACCAGTTGCAAATTCAGCCGTGATTATGCAGAATATTCCCCAACCAAATGTGTAATATTTTGAGATTTTGTATTCCTGCTCATCTCTTTTTAAATCGGGTCCGGCCAAATATGATTTACTAAATCGTCGATGAAAATCTATCATAGAACAAGAGGCTAAAGAATTCAATGCTGCTGCGATAGAGCCCCAAGCTGCTAAAAAAATAATGGCAATCAAAAGCCCCACCAATCCTTTGGGCAAAAAGTCTACAACAAAACGAAGAAAAATATAATTGGTATCGTTGGTATCACTACCAGGGCTTGCTTTTTGTATAATTTTTTTATACTGTCCTTTAATTTGATTCAATTCGATAGAACCTTGTGCGATATTATCTTTATTCAATTGAGATTTATCAATTAAATATTTTTCACTATTCAGTTTTTGTTCTTGAGCTTTTTGATCAAACTTCCATTTAATAGCATGCAATGAATCTTTATAAGGAGTTTTCATTGCTTTTTCCTCCACTGCTTTATTAAAAAAAACTGGAGAAGGATTGAATTGATAAAAAGTAAATAACAATGCCCCTAATAATAGAATAAAAAACTGCATAGGCACTTTTACTAGACCGTTCATTAAAAGCCCTACCCTACTTTCTGTTGTGTCTTTTGCAGTTAAGTATCTGCCTACCTGTGATTGGTCTGTTCCAAAATAAGAAAGTGCTAAAAAGAATCCTCCAATTACTCCACTGATTATATTGTAGCGATCTTTCCAATCAAATCCATTTTCAGTAAAACCAGTGGTAATTACATTCATCTTTCCCGAAGCACCACTAATTGCCAATGCATCAGAGAACCCCATATTAGATGGCAAATTATGCACAATTAGATACCCAGCGATGAACATTCCTATAAAAATAATTCCCAATTGCAATTGTTGAGTATACGCTACTGCTTTTGCACCTCCACTTACAGTATATACAATCAATAATCCCCCCATAACAATATTGGTATAAAAGATATCCCAACCCATTAAAGAAGAAAGAATGATTGATGGGGCGTAAATACTGATTCCTGTAGACAAGCCCCTTGAAATTAAAAATAAAGATGAAGTAAATACCCTTGTTTTGATATCGAATCTTTGCTCTAAAAATTCGTAAGCAGTAAACACTTTTAACTTACTGAATAATGGAACAAATGTGATACAGAGAATAACCATTGCAATTGGCAAACCAAAATAGTATTGAACAAAACGCATTCCATCAGTAAATGCTTGACCAGGTGCCGAAAGAAATGTGATGGCACTCGCTTGAGTACCCATAATACTGAGCAAAACCAAATACCAAGGCATACTCCGATTACTTAAAAAATAACCTTCTAAATTCTTGCTGGTCTGACTTCTATACAAGCCATATGCAACAATCCCAACTAGGGTAACAATCAATACAATCCAGTCGATTTGGCTCATTGATAGTATTTAGTTAACCAGATAAATAAAAAAATGAGTGCGGTCAAAAAACCTATCACAAAAAAGTACCATCGATTCCAAGTTTTAAACAAAGGGATTTTAGGTTGCATTTATTTTAATTTAGTTTTTACAATGCCTCCAGCTAATAATCCTAAAACCAAACCAATAATCAAACCAATCTTTACATTCTTAATAAAAAAGCCAATAGCAACACCTATTAAAACGATGGTAAAGAATCCAATTTTTCTGCGTTGTTGCATAGTAACTATTTTAAGGAAGGCAATCCTATAATATTGGCTAATAATTTATAAGCACCCAAATTTCCTGCAGGTAATTGGCGGAACAATACCAAACTTACATAAGTAATATTGCCTTTGCCATATTTTGCTGTAATTAAACTTCCGTTAGAAGGCTTCTCCCCTGCGTCATTCATACTGATCAAGGCTTCGTAAGGTGCTGCAATTGGATCAGCTTGATAAGTGCTTCTTTCCTGAATCCAACCATCAAAATCTTGATCGGTGATCTTGTTGGGGAAATTAAATAAAGAATGATTTGGAAGAAGGAAATTCACTTTAGCATTTTCTTCGGTCACTCTTATTCCACTCATACTAAATGGATAAGGACCTACTTTTACTTTCTTCAAACCAACCTGATTGCTTTTTAAGTATTGAACTACTAAATGACCTCCATTGTTTACAAATCTATTCAATACTTCATTTTTGGTTGTTAGCCATTCGTAAATATTAAATGCCCTAATTCCTAATACGATAACATTGTATTTTTTAAGTTCTGCATCGGTAATATCCCATTCCCTCAAATAAGAAACTGGATAGCCCAATTGCTCAAGTGCTTCAGGAACCAGATCTCCGGCACCAATTACATACCCTACTTTTTTGGGACTAATCACCACTTTTTCGTCAATCACTGCCACTTTATCTTCATAGAAATAATTGATTGTTGGAATATGATCGTATTTAATCGTTTTCAAAAAATGAGAAAACGAGTTTGTTTTTCCGTTCATTGCATAGGTAATGGCCGCAGATATTGATTTTGTTTTTACTGAGCCAAGAACGGATTTGAGCTCGATCGGAAAAGCATATACCGAACCCTGCTCAACAGTTAAAATAGTATCTTTCGAATAAAACGCCTTTTCATTATAATCCTTTAATTGGATAGTAACAGGCAGGTTATTTGCACTAAAATTGGTTTTGTATTGAAGCAGCAATGAAGTAGGTGACAATTTTTTATTACCAACTTGCTCCACATTGGTAAGCAACACTTGTTTATCCAATGAAATAACTACTGGTGCAATTACAGTAAGAGGTTGATAAACTTCTCCCCTAACAGGATCAACAAACTTATATTGTACCGGTCTATTTACGATGAAAGAAATTCCATTCATACTAAATACAAATCTTGCACTGAAAGCGGGGTCAGACTCCGCTTTACCTACCATTTGTTGATCATCAATTACAAAATTCCCAATTCCTTCTAAAGGCTTATTCAACCAATATGGCTGTGAAACTGGTGTAGCAGCTGCAACAGTAAAGGATTTATTGAAACTATAATTGTTATTGACCAATGGTTTCAAATTAATAGTTGAATCATAGGATTTGTCTGGAGATGTATTCAATAAGATCTGATCCAATTGAATATTTACATTATTTCTTTTGTTTACAAATAAACTAACATTGAGTTTTTCTCCGGGTACAGCATACTCAACATCTGTTGTTGCTTCCACAAATAAACCACTGCAAGCAATGATTAAATCTTCTACCTCTTGCTTCTTCTTATACCACCAGATTTCATGGTAATCAATCCCTTGAATCAATTGATACAATGAAACCAATGCATCTACTGATTTTTCAGGATGTTCAAATTGATAATTTTGAATGATTTGATTGATCTTTTGCTGAACAATAGGACCATCTTTTGGAATACGTGTCCAGTCGGTAATAATTCCATCCATCAGATCCTTCTTAGCAGAATCTCCAGCCAAAGTGCTGAAATATTCAAAAACAGGGCCTTTACGTCTTGGCCTGCCTTCTCCCTGACTTTTATGCATACTTCTCGCTTCACCTCCAATTTCACCATAATTTTTTCCAAGCATTGAATTGTAAACACCTGCATCAATTTTTAATTGATTTTCGCTGGTTGTATTGGCTCCACCAAAATTAAAAGTGTTCCATAACAATCGCTTTGCTTGCCATACAGTTACACCTTGCTTTAATTGTTCTGGGAAACGATTTGGATCAGCTGCAGCTGCAAAAGCCTCCTGCGATAAAATAGCAGATCCTGAGTGATTACCATGGCCTGCTCTGGAATCGCCTGGGAAACGATTGATAATAATATCTGGCTGAAATTTTCTGATTACCCAAACTATATCTGACAGCACTTTTTGTCTGTTCCAGAATCTTAATGTTTCATCAAATGTTTTACTAAAACCAAATTCATAAGCGCTACTAAAATATTGTTCAGCACCATCAATTCTTCTCGCAGCCAATAATTCTTGCGTTCTAATTAATCCAAGTTCAATACCTTGTTCTGGGCCAATTAAATTTTGTCCTCCGTCTCCCCTGGTTAAACTTAAATAGGCGGTTCTGAAATTTCTCTCTTTTGCCAAATAGGGCAAAAAGCTATTATTCTCATCATCCGGATGCGCGGCCACATAAAGCACAGATCCCAATACATTCAATTTCTTCAATTGAGCATAAATTTCTGTGCTATTATATACTGGAGGTGTTTGCCCAAAAACAGGTGAGAAAGAAACAGTAATTGCAATCAATAAAATTGCAATCAATTTAATTTTGAACATAGCGTTGTTTTATCCTTGAAATGAAGTTATACATGAATGATTGAATCATATAGCCGTTCATCAAAAATTGAAAGGATGAATCATTATTTTTTTGTCAAGAATTGCTTAATCTGTTGATGAACTGCATCACTCAACGGCACATTAGGCATTCTCAAATAATTTTCGATCAAACCCTGCTCTACCATAAAAGCTTTTACTCCAGCAGGATTGTTTTCTGCAAACATTAAATCGTAGGCTTCGATTAATTGATCATTGATCAATTTTGCCGCGATATAATTTTGTGACAAGCAATTTCTTACCATATCAGAAAATAATTTCGGATAAGCATTTGCAGCAACACTAATTACTCCTTCCATTCCACAAGCCATTTGAGGAAGTGCTAAAGCATCATCTCCACTTACAACTAAGAAGTCTTTTGGCATGTCACGAAGTATTTGCATGCACTGGGCCATATCTCCACTTGCCTCTTTGATTCCGATAATATTGTCGATATCATTGGCTAAACGCAATGTGGTAGAAGCACTCATGTTTCTTCCTGTTCTGCCAGGAACATTGTACAATATAATTGGCTTGGGTGAAGCGGCAGCCACCATTTTATAGTGCTGATAAATCCCTTCTTGTGATGGCTTATTGTAATATGGAGAAGCGCTTAATACTGCTGCAGCTTTATCGAGAGGAAAATGAGTAAGATCATGCATTAGATCTGCAGTATCATTTCCACCAATACCTACAACAACAGGTAATCTGTTAGCTACTCTTTCATAAGTATAATGAAGTATATCTATTTTTTCTGGATTGTTTAACACAGGAGTTTCTCCTGTAGTACCCAAACTAACCAGGTATTCAACTCCACCATCAATCATTGCATCAATCACTTTACCTAATGCATCAAAGTCGATGGTATTGTTTTTTGTAAAAGGCGTAATCAATGCAACACCTGTTCCTCTTAATTGTTTTTGTATGGTCATATCCCCCCGATTATTTTCCCCCGTTAATAATAAATTTATGCTGTGGTTTCTTCCCAGAATCCCATTTTGCCATATTTCTCAATTCGTTCATTGGTTCTTTCTTGTGGTGTTTTATGTTTTACTTCATCTAACGCTTTTTGAATCTGGCTTTTTAAGATATCAGCTGCCGCCTGATAATCCCAATGGGCACCACCAGCGGGTTCATGAACAATTTCATCCACCAATCCAAATCCCTTCATATCAGTTGCTGTTAATTTTAACTGTTCTGCTGCAATTTCTTTTTTATCCCAGCTACGCCATAATATAGAGCTACAACTTTCAGGAGAAATCACTGTATACCAAGTATTTTCCATCATTAAGACCCTGTCTCCCACTCCAATACCTAAAGCACCACCGCTGGCACCTTCACCAATAATGATAATGATCACTGGCACTTTCAATCGGATCATTTCATAGATATTGCGAGCAATGGCCTCTCCTTGGCCTCTTTCCTCTGCTTCTAGCCCTGGAAATGCTCCTGGAGTATCAATCATAGCAATTACTGGCTTATTGAATTTTTCGGCCAATTTCATTAATCTGAGTGCCTTTCTATACCCTTCAGGATTTGCCATACCGAAATTGCGTAATTGGCGCATTTTAGTATTTACCCCTTTCTGTTGCCCAATTACCATAACTGTTTCACCATTTAGCTGCGCAAAACCACCTACCATTGCTTTATCATCCTTCACATTGCGGTCTCCATGCAATTCAACAAAGTTGGTAAACATATTCTCGATATACTTTAAAGTATAAGGTCTATCAGGATGTCTACTCAACTGAACCCTTTGCCATGGCGTGAGTTGAGCGGTAATTTCAGAGCGCTTTTGTATGATCGATTCTTCTAATTGAATCAAAGTTGCAGAATAATCTATTTTAGGATTTTTCTCAGCCAGCTTCTTGGTATCATCAATCTGTTCGTATAATTCCTTGATTGGCTTTTCAAAATCGAGGAATTGTCTATTTGGGTATTGAGGCATTTTTTTAGCAATTAAGTCAGTAAAAATAGGGATTGCATTTTTTTTGGAAAAGATTTGTTTGAAAAAGGTGTTTCCCCTTATCTTTGCCGTCCGAAAAACAACCCTTTGTGGTTATTTAGAGGAAACGGATCGGTAGTTCAGTTGGTTAGAATGCCGCCCTGTCACGGCGGAGGTCGCGGGTTCGAGTCCCGTCCGGTCCGCAAAGCCCCCTTTTAATCGAGGGGGTTTTGTATTTTTATACCTGTCTGTTGCTCGAATACTCCTTTTATTATTGAATATTTCAGTTGTTTTTCATAAATTCAGTACCAAAACTGAATGAAAAAAATATCCACCCTTTTAATAGTCATTATTTTTTCATTTTGCCAGTCAGAAGCTCAACAAAGCATAAGACTGAACAATAACTGGGAATTTGTAAAAACTGAACTCGGTGGTATATGGGAAGCCATTCGGCCAATTCCAAAAGGCAATCCTGAAAATTTGCCAGTTTGGACTACTGTTTCACTGCCTCATTGTTATAATGCAGATGATGCTGTCAATCCAGACGGGGAGTATTATAGGGGCCCAGGCTGGTATCGTAAACAAATCAATATAAATAATCCTTATAAACAAGGTAGAACACTATTGCATTTTGAAGGGGCAGGACAAAAAACGGAAGTATTTGTATATGACACAAAAGTTGGTTCTCATGTAGGAGGTTATGATGAGTTTACCATTGATATAACTGAAGCAGTTGCTGCATTTAAAAAAACAGAGCAATTCACAAAACAATTTAAAGGGAATATTCCAATAACTATTCGATGCGATAATACCCGTGATTTAGAAACCATACCCTCCTCTTTATCAGACTTCAATCTTTATGGAGGCATTTACCGTTACTTGAATTTAGAATATGTTCCAGCAGTTTCGATAGATAAAATATTCGCTTTAGCAGAAGTTGATAATGCTGGTAAATTTGGAAACCTAAAACTGAATCTAAGATTATTGAATCCATTAAAACTAACAACAGCAAAAGTTGATATCAGTTTAATTGATCCTGCAGGAAAAATCATCAACCAATTTGCAAAACAACTGGATACATTTTCTGATGACATTTCTGTAGCAGAATTTTCAGTTAAGAACCCTCAATTATGGGCACCTGATAAACCACAGCTTTATACAGTAAAAGCAACAATAACTAGTACAGATGGGGATTTTGTTCAACAAGAAAAAATTGGTTTTAGAAATTTTGAATTTGTAGAAAAAGGACCTTTTATGTTGAATGGAAAACGATTATTGCTTAAAGGAACCCAGCGTCACGAAGATCATACTGTTGTTGCTGCAGCTATGACCGAGGAAATGATGAAAGAAGAAATGGTATTAATTAAAGAGATGGGTGCTAATTTTATTCGTTTAGGGCACTATCAACAATCACGTATCATTTTGAATTTATGTGATAGTCTTGGAATAATCGCATGGGAAGAAATTCCATGGTGCCGTGGAGGATTAGGTGGAGCAATTTATCAATCAACGGCTAAGCGAATGCTTACCAACATGATTGAGCAGCATTATAATCATCCTTCGATAATTATTTGGGGCCTGGGTAATGAAAATGACTGGCCTGGAGATTTTCCAGAATTTGATAATGAAAAGATCCGGGCTTTTATGAAAGAACTCAACACACTTTCTCACAAGTTGGATAATACCCGTAAAACAGCAATAAGAAGACCAGAATTTCTCAAAGATATTGTTGATGTATTCTCACCTTCACTATGGGCGGGATGGTATAAAGCAACTTATCCTGACTATAAAAGAATGTCGGAAGAAGAATTTAAAAAGGTCAACCATTTTTTACATGTAGAATGGGGAGGTGATAGTCATGCAGGAAGACATTCAGAAAATCCTGATGAGTTCTGGAAAAACATAATTGCAAAGGATAGTGCAAAAGGTTCTGGAGCAGTAAAAGTTTCAAAAGATGGTGATTGGAGTGAAACTTATATCTGTAATTTATTCGACTGGCATTTGAAAGAACAAGAGACTATGCCATGGCTAACAGGAACAGCACAATGGGTATTCAAAGATTTTTCTACCCCATTAAGACCAGATAACCCTGTGCCATATGTTAACCAGAAAGGATTAGTAGAAAGGGACTTTACTAAAAAAGAAGGATATTATGTATTCCAATCCTATTGGGCTGAAAAACCAATGGTTCATATATATGGACATTCATTTCCTGTTCGATGGGGTAATGATGGAGAAGAAAAAATGATAAAAGTCTATTCTAATTGCGATGAAGCTGAATTATTTTTAAATGGCAAAAGTCTGGGCATTAAAAAAAGAAATAGCCAGGATTTTCCTGCAGCAGGTTTAAGATGGAACACCGAATTGAAAAAAGGAAATAACAATGTAAAAGTAATTGCCAAAAAAAGAAATATAGTTGTAGAAGATCAAATCATTTTTCAGTATCAAACTGAAAAATGGGGCAAACCTAACAACTTATTAATAGAGAAAATAAAAGAAGAAAACGGTATAACTACACTACAAGTTAAATCACTGGATGACAAAAATGTTCAATGCTTAGATGCCAGTAATTTTATCAGGTTTAGTTTGGCAGGAGATGGGCAATTGATGGACAATAAAGGTACTTCATCAGGTTCAAGATATGTACAGTTGTATAATGGCAGGGCAACAATTAAAGTTAAAACAAAAGAGGGCAGATCTAGTGTATGCGTAGTTTCGAAAGGCTTACCAACAGCTTGCTTGAACCTTTAACATCAATTGAAAAAGTTTTTAACAAAATCATTTTCTTTCAATTCAAGCAAGGTTTCTACACTTAATGGCTTGCTTAGAAATTGAGCGACAATACCATATTTTTTTGCCCTTGCAAAGTCTTCAGGATCGATGGTGGAAGATAAAATAACTACTCTTGTATTGGGCAATTTAGTGCCATATTGTTCAATAAAAGCATCCAAAAATTCCCAGCCATTCATGACTGGCATATTGATATCTAATAAAATCAGGTTAGGAGCATCTTGCTCTTGATTTGAATGATCTTCAAATAGCTTTTCTAAAAAAAGCAAAGCATCATGTCCATCAACAGCAGTTAATACATTTTCTGCAAAGCCTGTTCTTTTTAATAAAAGCTTTGATATAGTAAGAGAAATACTATCATCATCAACACAAAGTACCTTATTGATCATATTATATTAATACTTAGGTGTAGCTTAATTACATAAAGTTATTATTAAAAACTGACAGTTAAGATTCCATTTTTTACTGATTTGCTGCCTTATTTACGTTTGGCCTTCTCCCACAAGACAGATTGCTTGGTAAAAAAATACCGAAACGTCCCAGCAATTACAGCATAATTCATTAAACAGAAATAGTAAGGGATAAAGAAAACTTTCACTTTCAGCTTTTGTTTCTCTAATATCCACCCAAAAATGGCTGCTAAAAAAACAGCGCTCTGACCTAAAAGCATCAATCCATAAATTGACATAACACCTAACTGTTTCACTAATAGCACATTTAAAACCAATGCTCCAATCATCAAATAAGGTGTAACTACCCATCGTAAAACCCTATGACTAATAAATTCAAAAGTCAAAATCGGATTTTTGAACGGTATAAAAAGTGGCCATAATCTTATGGTAGATTGTATCCCCCCAGCTGCTATTCTGATTTTTCTTTTCAATTCTTCATTCGTATTTGCCGAAGCAGTTTCAGTAGCAAAAGCTGTTGGTTCATATACAATTCGGTATCCTTTTACTGCAATATTCATCGAAATCATAAAATCATCAAGAATGGTATCTGGTTCAACAGGTTGGTACAATGAAGAACGGATACTAAATAATTCACCTGCGGCACCAACCACTGAATATAATTCGGAATCCCATTGTTTCAGTTTTGATTCATATTTCCAATAAAAGCCCTCCCCTGCAGTTGCATCAGATTGGCTTTCGATTTGAACTCGCTTTTCTCCTGCAATTGCACCAACTGTCGGATCAATATAATGTCTGCAAATATTGATAATAGCCTCTTTATTAACCATTGTATTTGCATCCGTAAATACTACAATATCAGATTTAATTTCTTTCATAGCTCTATGAACTGCAGCTATCTTACCATTTCTTTGAGTTTGATGCATACCCTTTATTGAAGGGTACCTGGATACAATTGAAGCTGTTTCATCTGTAGACCCATCAGTAATAAAAATATACTCAATGCAATCAGATGGATAATTGAGCGCCAAAGTATTTAGAATTTTTTCTTCGATGATATATGCTTCATTATAAGCTGCTACAACAATTGTTACTGTAGGAGTATAACTCGAAAAGGTCTTGGTTGGCTTTTTAAAGAAAACTCTTTTAAAGATGAGTAGTAAATAAAGTAATAACCCATAACCGATATAGGTATAAAAAATAAAAAAAATCGCAATCCAGAAAAATATTATCATAAAAAATGTTATTGCTTATACCCTAAAAAAAGGCTGTTCTTACTTTGAGTAAAGTTCCACCAAATTGCACGGAAAAGTTGTTTAATAAATGACCGATTGCCGTTTTTAATGTATTCTATACAGTTTCTTAATACAACGAAGCATATGAAGTAAACATAAAAAATAATCTTTTTGAACCAAGAAGCATTCCTTCTTATAAATAAAATCCTGTTTCGGTTCATAAAATATTCTTTTAAAGCTGTTTTCCTGCCAACTGAAACGGATTCTTTATGATAGATGCTTGCTTTCATATTTACCCATATTTCAAAGCCTGCTCTTTTTATACTTTCGCACCAGTCTAATTCTTCGTAATAAAGAAAAAAACCTTCGAACATTAACCCTGCTTTTTCTATAACCGATCTTTTAAGCATCATTGCAGCTCCATGCGCAAACCCGGTTTTTCCCTCCAGGTGATCAAATTGTCCATGATCAGTTTCATACTGCCCAATACAGGCATTCCTTGCTGTATAAAAATTCATATCAGTATACCCTGCATATTGTAAAATTTCGGGCTGATCAAAATATAATATCTTAGGAGATACCATACCTACATTTGGATGTTTAAGTAAAGTACTCATTAATTGTTCAATCAAAGAAGGTGTAAAAACTGTATCGTTATTCACCAGAAAAAGGAAATCTCCTGAAGATGCTTTAATTCCAAGATTATTGCCACCCGCAAATCCCAGGTTTTGTTCTGACCGAATAAAAATGAATTCAGGGTATTTAATCTTCCAGTTTGGTACTGGGTCGATTGTACTTCCATTATCTACAACAATAATTTCGATATTTGAATAGTTATTGTATTGAATAATGGAATCCAATAAATCGTCAGTAACATGACTATGATTAAAGTTTACAGTGATGATAGAAACCATACTCATTTAATGAAATAAACAGATAAGTGTTGTAATTTATTTAAATTAGCGCAATAAGTAAAAAATTGATTGAATATGGGGATGGAACAACCTTCTTTTACGGATTTAGATAAGTTATTTCAGGATTTCTTAGGGGAACTACAAAAAACAGCTATCCCAGAGTACAAGAAAAAGGAAATAGAGCAAAAATTACAGGATGCGTTGATTTCAAGCAAAAAAGATACATTTCAAAAAGATCCACAAACAGATCATTCGCAAAATTTGATTCATTTAGATATGAACAAATTAAATAGAAGGAATAGTTTGTTGAATTCCACTCATATAAAACACAGTGCAGTAAGATGGGCTTCCTCTTTAGCTTTATTTTCCACTGGATTATTTTTCATAACAATAGGATTCACCTTAATTGTCACTCCAGCTTCACCAGAATTTGAGATAGCAACGATCTTTTATTTTAATGAATATGACGGCTTTACAGTAATGGATCTTTTTTCTCTGGTGATTGTCTTTATTGGTATCTATCTTTTTATTCGTGCATTTATTGCCAAAGAAAAAGATATTTAAGACTATTTCCTCTTTTTGATAAAAGTTGAAATAAATAAAGTTTTCAAAATATCCATGAAAGCTGCAATGGTACTTATAAGTTCCTGCCCTTTAGACTTTGGCGGGAAAAAATCATCTCCCCATTCCAATGCCCATTTATCTGTAAAATATTTTCTGATTGCAGGATCTTGTGGCTCTATTTCATAAGCAAAATTGGTTTCCCATTCAATACGAATTGAAATTAAATTGGGATGTGTTCTTTCTAATATTTTAAAACCAATGGAATGTTTGGGTAAATAATCCTGAATAAGCACTCCCAAATCATAGCCATGATGGAAACCTAATTTTTCCTTGTCTAACAAATAAAGCACATTATTATGCTCATGTAAAATCCATTTGTGAGATTCCCTCGGAAAAAGGTTCTCTCCCAATAATGAAGGTGTTTCTATATAACCTCTTTTGGCTACTCTGAATTGCTCGGCTAAAAATTTAACTGGATTCTCAACATGTTCCAATACTTGGCAACAAATTACATAATCAAACTCGTTGTCTTTAAAAGGGAGGTTCTCGCCATCAGCCTCCATGAATGTTTGATTTTTGAGCACTGCAATATCTCCACTTCTATGAAAATTGCTATCTGCAAATTTATCTACAACAACATTAGATCGTGGATGCGGATTATGCCCTCCTCCAACTTCTAAAACCCTATCGCTCGATTTGATATTTAAATCCATCCTAGATTTTGGGTTTCTGATTTTCATAACGAAATTTTTAAAGTATCATGTAAAAACTTAAAGTTACAATTTTTTACTTAAAATCATTTGATTATTCAACTGAAAAGTTGAAGAGAAAACAAAAAATACTACCCTTTTATTTGAATATCTATTAAATCAAGTATTTTACTATTTGCAGACAAATTGAATTTTCTTGCAAAGAAGTTTCCAGATTGGGTAATTGCCTCGAAATCGACTTCGGTTAATACTTTAGGGTTCTTCTTTTGTTCAGACCAGTCGATGTATCTTAAATTATTATTGATAATATCAGCTTGATAGGGCGAGTTAAACAACAAGGTTTGAAAAACCATTTCATCCGGTGACCATGTGAATTTAAAGAACCGCACTATGGCTTTGTTCATTTTAAGTGCTTCAACAACATATGCCACATGCTTACGGGAAATAGTAAACCATTGCGACCTACCCTTTAAAGCCAAATTAGAAGGAACCTTCCTTTCAGGCATTATCGAATTTACAATATCTTGAAGAAGATAAATGCCCCGAAAATCATGATTTACAAAATGATACTTGGTAACTCTTTGTTTTGCTTCAACCCACTCCGTTTCTACATCCAAACTGTGCATAAACGCTTTGCCGATATGGAGAGATAAAAATTGATGAAATTCATGAATCGGTCGTATTGGATAATCCTGGGCACTTAATAAATTCAAGAAATCAAAGTTGGGCTCTTCAATTAAAATTTGCTGACAACTATTTTGTTCAGCTTCTATCATTGAATAGCTGGCCCATTTAATGTTTACACGATTATTGATAAATCTAACGGCAGCATTATTGTTGAAATGATTCTTAAATGTACTCAAATCAGATTTAAGATCAACATGTATATAAATAATAGAGTCTTCGTAATTCAATCGATCAATCAATCGCTCAAGTTGACTTAACCCTGCTGGATCATGTGCTAATATGAGATGGATTAATTTCATTACTTTTTAAAATATTTTACATTTTTCCGAAGAATCCTTCTAACCTGAATATATCCAAAAATAAATACATTACTCAGTTTAAAATTAACATACTTACTTAAATGATAATATCCGAAAAATACTCCTATACACAAAGGAAAAAGCGTTCCTAATGCAACACCATAAATATTGCCAAAAAGTAAGATCCCTGCAAAATCACCCACAATATTCATGAGTGACATCAACAACACTTTAATAAAATTAATTCTTGGTTGTTGAATAACATCCAAACTGACCCCAATAAATCGATCAATTGGATAGAAAATGGCAAAAATCATCGAAATTCTATAAAAATTGGCCGCTTCTGTACCTATATATTTACCTCCACCTAAAAGACCAACTCCAATATCAGCAAAAGAAATAGCCACAAGAGCAATTGGAATGAAAGCCACTGATAAGGTACCTGCATACTTTTGTAGAATATAGCCAACTTCTTTTAAATTATTTCTATTATATGCTTTTGCGATAGAAGCCATTCCCGTTGAAACCATACTACGTAGCGGAATTTCAATAAGCTCCATTAATCGAACCGGAATATTATAAATGGCCAAAGCTGAAGGCCCTAAAAGATACGTAATGATAAATGTATCTGAACTTCTTAAAAGACTAGTGCTTACTGATGCCCCAACACTGTATTTTCCGTAGTTGTAAATCTTTTTTACATACTCATTTGTACGAAATATAAACCAATTAATTTTTGACCAACCCAAAAGGATTGTTACAACACTACCCAAAACATTGACAACAAAATTCAATAAAAATAAATTTTGTAAATTAATGGTATTGATAAAAACAAATCCTAGCACTCCAATAATAAAAGCGCCTTGATTCAATACTCGTAGAATAAGCAATCGATCAAAACGTTGGTCTGCTTGCATAATCCAAGAAGCAATATTCGAAGGAAGGGTAGCTAAAAAAGTAATCCCAAACCATTTGATTGTTAAAATGATTGCTGGATCATTGAAGAATTTGCTAAATGGGTAAACGATCAAATTAATTCCTGCAAATATTAAAGTAATAATAATTCCTATATACCATATTGACCCAATAACTTTCTTAGACGTAGTTTCTTCCGTTCCACTATAAAATGAAATGAGTGCCATCTGTAAAAATCCTGAACGAAAAGTATCCAGTAAAACAAATAAAGTTTGATAAAAAAACCAGTAACCAATATCAACTTTAGAAAGCACCCTGAATAAAATCGCCAATGTAAGCATTGCCAATCCGGCCATTACCCCATTCCCTGCTAAAGACAAAAAATGCTTATTGTTAATTTTATCAAATAATTTTGCAACCATATTTTTCACTTGAATCATTGAAATAAAGCTTTTAAAACTTTATTGACAACATTAGATAGCTTTTTAAGATACCTACTAAACTCACTAATTTCAGGCTCGTTTTTCCATTGAGTTTTTGCTAAAAATCCAAGAAATATTGCCTTGTAATCTAAATTACCCTCATATGATTTATAAATAGGCTTTCTTTTTACAAAATGAATCAAATAGGGTTTCTGTTCGTTGCCAAAACTAAAATAATTCCATAAAGGATCGTAATTTGTCCAACGATCAGCAAGTACCACATTTAGGCCATATTGATCCGGGAAATTTGCATACTGTTTATTTTGCTCAATACAATTTATGACTTTTTGCGTTACCCCAAATGTTCTCCAAGCATTACAATTGATCATTAAAAGTCCTGTATTAAAATATTTTGAATCAGGAGACAATCCTAGTTCTTTGTAATTTTTAATACCGCCCCAGGCATTAGAAAAGGTATGAACATGTTGATCTAGCACTGCTCCAACAATATTATTGCCCAGATCAATTTCAAATAGTTCAGCAATATCTTTACAAACAATCATATCAACATCTAAGTACAATATTTTTTCAATATGGGTAGGAATAAAATGAGGCACATAGAGTCTTGCGTGAATATTTCGCGGAAAGGATGTCCAATCGAAAGGCACTTTGTATTTATCTTGAACTATTTCTTCTAATTCGAACCAACAAATTGTGGTTATTGATTGATTGATCGATTTTGCTAAACGGCTTTTATTTTGTTCGGTAACATTTTCTGAAATAATATACAGATCAATAGGCAAGTTAGTTTTATTGTTTTCTTCAATTGATTTGATTAATACAGCCAACAATATTAAATAGTGGTTGTCGGTTGAAACTACAATTGATAACCGTTTAACTGTTGAAGTCATTTTGCCAATTTAATGAACTTTTAATATTGAATCATAAATTGCTTCAACACTGTTTTCCCATGTATGTGTATATGCGAATTTCTTTCTAGCCGCTTCTTTTTCATCTGTATTTTCCAATAATGCCAGATTAATTAGCTCAATATATTCATCTCCGTTTACTCCAAGATAAGTATAGCTTTTAAATATTGATTCCATAAAATCCGTTTTTGTTGCAACCACCGGCTTTCCCATCGCTAAATACTCATCTATTTTTCTCGGATAATTTCCAATAGTTACTTGACTAATCAATTGAGGGTTTATGCAAATGTCAAATGAATGAATGTAATCGGGCAACAAATCTGGGTGTTTTGAACCTAAGAAAAATACATTGTTCAATAAATGCAACTCACTGTTTTTAAACTGCTCATCTTCTGGACCTACTAAAACGATACTCCAATCGGGTTTTGATTTTGCAATATGAGTCAACAATTTCAGGTCCAATCTTAACGCAAGCAAGGCTCCAATATATCCAATAATGGGTCTTTTGATTGGCAAAACATCCGCCGGGATTTCAAAATTTTTTTTATCTGAAAAAATAGTTAAATCACATCCCTGGCCTACATAATAAGAGTTTGGATTGTATTGTTTACAATAATCCGACAGGTAAGTAGAGTTAGCAACACATAAATCGGACTTTGCAATAAGTAATGGTTCTAACTTTTCGCCGTGCTTTTTCCAATAATCAACGGCCAGCATATAATCTCGAGAATAATAAATACTTATGCTTGGCTGAAGTAATTCTTTTAAATAAAAACAACGAAAAATATCATTGTCATTGAATAAAATAAAATCCTTAAAACCCAGCTCAAGAATAGCATCAGCAATACATTTTGCAAACTGTTTATTATTCCACTTATTTAAAACTTCGAAAACAAACTGACTTCCAATCCAATTGATCGATTCAATCATTCTATTTGGAAATAAATTCCAAATATTGTTTTCTACTTTCAATAACCCTTTTTCTAACCCTTTTATAACATTAATTCTTTTTTTAACCTTAGCATCATTCTTATTTCTCAAATATGTAAATCTATCTAAGGGAGAATTGACATATAATACTCGATTATTTTTACTGAACTCCAAAGCTATATTCTTGCAATTGCTGCCCATGTCAACATCCCATGGTTGTTGCCCTACAATTACGATATCTCTTCCTTTTATCATAGGGCTAAATTAAGATTGCTTTTTTGATTTTTAGCCAAATCCAATCTATATGTTACTTCTATCAAAGCGATTACCAAATAGAATAGTACATTAGTTGGAAATTGAACCAAGGCTTCCTGAGGATAATTTCCAACATTCAAAGCAAAAACAATTAGAATCATTGCCAAACAATAAGATTTTAAAGCAGGATCCTTTATTGCAAAGTAATGATGTATGCCTACTTTCAAAATAGTAAACATTAATAAACAGAAAAGGAATAATCCAATCCATCCCATTTCAACAGCCACTCTTACATAGCCACTGTCTGGAGGAAAATTTGCCAACACTGAATTTGGAGAAAACCTTTTCCCCCACATTCCAGTTGCTCCCATTCCTCCTCCTAAAGGGTGAGATAAAATATATGGTTGAATTCGCTTTTGGTTGTTTTTTCTAACATTAAATGAAGCATCTTCCGATGGTCTAAATGCTGACTGGAAGCGATAAATTGTTCTATTAGAGGTTGGCATAAATACCACAATTGCTAAAAGAATTGCAGCCAAAACAGATAAAAAGACCACTTGCTTACTAAATTTCAGCACTGCAAAAATTACAATGCCAGTAGGCAATAATACATAAGCTCCTCTGGTACCAGAATACAACATTGAAAACAAACATATAAATGCAATCAACCATAAAATTCTCTTCTGATAAACCTTTAAAGGTCCTGTAGCCAGGCCTATGCACAATAGGCTACTGATTACCATATTATAAGAGAATGCACCTGGATCACTAAAGATGGAAAACTTCCGCCATTGTCCTCCAATAAACAATAGTCCTGCAATTTCAGGATCAGAAAGAAGATATCTATTTTCAAAATCCGTGAATCCAATAAATTGTTGCTTTAAACCATAAAGGGCAGCAAACAAAGACATCAGTATCCAAAGCTTTAGAATAATTTTTACAAAATTTGTTGTTTCTATATTGAATAAAAAAACAAAATACATGAGCATAATAGCAGCAACAGATCTAATTGTGTAAACCCAAGCCAGTTTAGATTCAGCCCAGGGATTGGCCACTTGCATTAGATTATAGGCTATCCAAATAAGAATCATTGTGCTAATCGGACTTTTCAATACTTTCCAATCATTTCTACGTTTTTGTTGTACAAAGAAACCAATGATCAATAGCAATTCCATGAAATCCATCACTGTCCCTAATGGATAATCCCCAATATCCATTCGGTATATATACATGATAAAATAGGCACTAATTAAAAAAACGATAATGCCAAACTTTGGATAAATAATAAATCCATATATAATTGGTATTCCAACAATTACCAACAGAATGAGTACTCCAAAAATGAATCCAAGTTTTGCTATGACAATGGAAAACACTAGTGAACATGATAGTAAAAAAACAAAAAGTCCAAATCCATCCATCTTGGAATTAACAAAAAAAAGCTTTGCCCGATCCATCCATGAAATTTCATTTGGAGTAACTTTTGAAGGTGAAGTAAGGAATTGTTTTTCCATCATAAGAAAAGCAACTTGATGAAAAAATAAAATACACTTACAAAAGACAATGCAACAGCGGCTTTTTGAATATTTTTTTCTAAGACCTGCTTATCGTATTCCTTTTGCTCTTCGGCTGATCTTTTTGGTATAGTAGAATCTATCTTCAATTAGTTATTATTATTAAGCGTGTTACTAATCTTGGTTTACAGAATGTTTAGTTGCTACTGAATGTTTATTTGCATTTCTCACTTTTGCCAAAGAAACCAACTGGAAAAATATAAATCGAGGAATACCTAAAAGCGATTTATAGATTGTTGAGTTGGCATTATTTATAATTAAAGCACATAAAAAGCCAATGATAAACACCAATATAGCCACAGTCCAAATAATGGCAAGCAAAGGATTAAAAAAAACATTTATTCCAACAAAAAATAGAGACAAAATAATAAAAAGAAACAAAGGCGGTCGAACCAATACTATTCCAAATAAAAATTGATTCCAATTCAAATTCAGCATGCCTTTAAAAATAAAACCAAACCCAAATGAAAAATACTTAAACCAAGTATTAATCCACCTTGCTCTTTGCTTAACCAATTGATCTGATTGAGCGGTTTTCTCATCATATACTATAGCATTTTTTGCAAAAGCAATTCTGTACTTTTTCTCAACTATTTGCTTCTGTAAAATCTTATCGAAGCCTGCTCCAACAATATCTAAATGCGCCAGACAATCTTTATACAGTTGAACAGTAAATGCCATACCAGAACCAGACAAGGTAGCCGAAGAACCTATATTAAACAACACTTCGCCATCATAAAAATGATAATAAATATCTCTTGCAGCATCTAAATTTGCATAAATAGTATTTAGATTTTTTGCATCTCTTAAACCTTGTACTGCGAGATACCCCTTATTGAAATAAACATTTAATTCGTTGATGTATTCAGGATGAACTAGGTTGTCGCTATCAATAATAGTTAGTCTTTCGTGAGGTCTTATAAAATGATTGATCGCATAAAAATGCGATCTGGTATTACTTGCTAATGTTTGCTCGGGCCTAAGTAATACAACTCTTTGATCATCAAAATGCAAATCAGCAATGTCGCATTTATCAGCTACAATATAAATTATATAATTGTTATAATTGAGACCCAAAATCGACTGAACAACATTCTTTAACAAATCAGTTTGCTCATAAGCAGTTACAATGACTGCATAATCAACCTCACTTGCTGAAAAATCAAGATCAGCAACTTTGTTTTTATTTTTTGTAATTAGATAAATGATCAAAAACAAAAAAGGCATAACCAAATTAAATCCAATATAGAATTGAAAAAAATACCATATTAAATAAAATAAATTATTAAGCACTTTAGTTCGTTTAAAAAATTTTACTTAGGCACACTTTCTAATCGATTATAATGAACCTTATTTAAAGCCCATCCCGCAAAACGATTTCCCAATTGTTGAATAAAACGTATGTTAGGCTTAGAATTCGGTTTAATAGACCTTCCAGATGCATAAACCCCTAATACTTTATCTGCAATAACAATCCACTCTCTTGATTTATTCATTCTATCTAAGGAAGGAGATTCAACAATAATAACATCAAATACATCTCTTAAATAAGTGAATTTAGGTTTGACAATGCTTTCATCACATAATTCAAACAAAGAGGTATCACCTCCTTTATTTCCCATAATGCTCACTTTTCCTTCTCGCATTACTTCTGAGATTGAAATTTCATTTTTCAAATAATCTTCTAAAAAATGAGAAGTGCCGCTAATATTGGTTATAGTTGGCTCGTCGAAATTACCATCGATTAATAACACTTTTTTATTCACCATTGAAAATGCATATGCTAGGCCCATCGAAATGAGCGATTTACCCTCCCCATTATTCAAACTTGTAATAACTAACATTTTTTGACTTGCCATTTCTCTTTCAACCTCAAAGCGCAATGAACGTAAAAGATGCTTAAAAGCGACTGTATTTCGATTCTTTTCTTCACCTTTCAAAAGACTGGATAAATCTAACAATGAAGTGTTTATAGATGGTAAAAATGACAGAACAGGAATTCCAGTTTGATTTGCCAAGTCCTGAGCATTAATGATAGCATCATCTAAATAAAATATTACAAATAGAATTAAAATACAAAAAACAAAACTTAAAACCCCACTAATGATAACCAATAATAATTTTTTGGATGGAAGTGCAGGTCCTGGCATTGCTGATTCAATTTGATGAAGCTGCATTCCCACACTTGTTTCATAAGTAGTTTTATTGAATTTATTCAAGATTTCCAGATACTCCTTACCTGCAACATCAACTGCTCCTTCATAGTTTTGAATAAGTGCTTCATGAGGAACCAGTAAATCAAATTTCTTATTCAATCGCTCTATTTCATCTTTGATTGATTTAATACTACCCAATGCAAGATTTTTTGAAACTTCTAAATTGATTCTTTGAGTAACCAATGTTTGTTTATTGGACAATGGGCTAACTAACAATTTATCTGTTGATTGTAGTATTTGTTGTTCTAACAATGTTCTTAAAGAATCTTCTTTTTTCTGTACTCTAGAATCATAATTATTTTTAATTAACTCTTCGGTAACAGATTGCAATTGGTTTCTGGTATCCAGAATTGCCTGATTAACGGCCACTATGGTACTTTCTAAATATCGTCTGTCTTTGGTTTCAAATTTTTTATCTATCCCTTCAATTGCGTTTTCATAAGATGAAACATCTTTATTGACCATTTGAAGTCTTGTTTCATAATCGGTAATCTGAGTGTATAATGTTTTGGCCTGTTCATTTAAATTTAGAATTCTATTTCGTATTTTATAATCTCTCAGCTGGCGCATTTTATTATTCATTGAATCATACTTCACTTTCATCAATGTATCTAAAAAATTAACCGCTCTAATTTGATTACTTCGAATATAATTTTCATAATAATCCAAAAACTCTTTACATAAAGTATTTACAATGAAAGCCGATAAAAAAGGATCTTCCGTCTCCAGGTCAACATCAATAAAATCGCTATTATTTACCCTATAGAGCAACACCTTTTTTTGAAGGGTTTGTTCGTCATAACCCATGGATATCAATAACCGATTCAAACCATTTTCGTTGGCATACCATAAAGAAAGCGGTTCTTTCGTTTTTATTTTTTCAGTAAATACTTTAATTGCATAGGCTCTTGCACTTGGATTAACCTCTTTCAGTAATTTACTAGGTGGCCGAAATGGTTTATTACTGGTGAGATCATGTAACATCAACTTAAATGAAACCTGGTCGAATACTGTCTTTAAGTGAAAAACCTCCAATAAATTACTAAACTGTTGAGATGTTCTAGATTCCTGTATATTATCAGAATTGGTAAGCAATTGACTTGCCTGGTCTACAATTCCAGTAGATATACGTGCATGAGATTTATAGGTATCGGGAAGTTTGAGTACCAGGAAATAGGTCACAATTACTGTAATCAATGGAACGATTACGAGTATATATTTCCGTTTGTATACTAGTTTAAAAAATTTATTTAATTCCATTTATTTAACCTCTTCTAACTTTATTCCCACCAATTCTTCCAAAGCACTTTTGGCTATTAACACATCAGCTTCTGTTTCGATAATATCTTGCTTCTGTCTGGCTAATTGGATCATTGATGTGTTATAATTTTCAAAAGTCGACTCGCCTCTTTCAAACTTATATTTAACTTGCTTATACAGTGCTTCCACATCAATAAGCACTTGATTTCGAACCCTTAATGTTGTAACCGCCTTCATATACCTAAAATACCTGGCTTTTACATCTGCTTCAATAGTCAACATATATTCATCTGCTGCCAATTTCGCAATAGCCAATTCCTCTTTACTCGTTTTAACTACAATCGGTTTTTGAATAATAGAAGCTATATTGATGAAAAGACCTACCTGAACACCTGTTAATGTTTGATTGGTAAGTGTAACTGAGGTATTCGGAGAGTAAAATGCGGAGAATGTAAAGAAGTCAAACCAAGAAAGTTTTGACTTTTGAAGATTCATATAGGCAATATTCACTCTTCGGTCAAAGGTTTTTACTCTTGGATAATTCTGTTTAGCTGTAAAAATCAATTTTTCTAAAAAGGGATAGGACAATTCTTGAATTAAAGTACCATTTTGTGCGTAAGAACTTAAACCAATTTGAAACAAAATCAAAAGACTCAAACTAAATTTGAGTACTTTTTTAGGAATTTGTAAAAAAGAAAATATAGCAGCTCTTCTAAAAATCATATATTTTTTTATAGGTACCGAATCAATCTCTTGCATTTCTAAAAAAATGGATTATTTTTATCTAAAGCAATGATATTCACGCAAATTAAAGATAATAATTATATAAATAAAAGGTCCTTGTTTATCCCCTAACTATACACATTAACATATTGTTCTATCCCATGTCGTTAAAAGAAAAAATAAAATCAAACCCAAGCTTAAAAAAATGGGTTCATTGGCTTTTGGTTCCTCCTAATCAGGCCAGACCAAGGGCATGGGTTCAGCTATTTGTTAATCCTTTTTACCACCATAAGGGTAAAAGAACAATTATTAGATGGAGAACTCGTTTGGATGTGCTCCCTTTTAATGAATTTAGCTTAGGCGATGACTCCATTATTGAAGATTTTTGCACTATAAACAATGGAATGGGGCATGTAATGATTGGTCATAATAGTCTGATTGGGATGGGTAATGTTATCATTGGCCCCATTCAAATAGGGAACAATGTGATTTTTGCCCAAAATATTGTTGCCAGTGCATTAAATCATGAATACAGAGACATTCATCTTCCGATTAATCAGCAAAAAACAATTACAAAACCAATTATCATTGAAGATGATTGCTGGATAGCTGCTAATGCAGTGATTACATCGGGTGTAACCATTGGCAAACATAGTGTGGTTGCTGCCGGCGCAGTTGTAACAAAAAGCTTCCCTCCTTACTCAATCGTTGCTGGTAATCCTGCAAAATTGATCAAGCATTATGATTTTGATTTAAAAGATTGGATCAAGGTGTAATTCTAAACTGTTTCGGACTGAAACAATGCGGGGATTGTTCTTAAAATTAGTTTGATATCATTGGCAAAACTGTGATTTTGTGCATATTTATTATCCAACATTAACCTTTCTTCTTCCGACATTTCTCCTTTACCTCTTTTTTCAACCTGCCAAAGACCAGTAATGCCGGCGGGAGCCATAAAACGCATTGCATATTTATCAGTGGTCAATTTTTCGGCTTCGTATAGAGGTAAAGGCCTGTTTCCTACTATACTCATATCCCCAATAATTACATTCCATAATTGAGGCAATTCATCAATACTGGTATTTCTGATGAATTTACCTACTTTGGTGATTCTTGGATCGTCTTTCAATTTAAAAAACGCAGATCCAGCTTTTGATTTTTTATTTTCATTATACTGCTTCTCGCACCAACGATTAGTATCTGAATACATAGGAAATCTGCAACTGGTACCTGCTGCTTTACATTCATCGCAAAGATAATCTTCAGCAACAATTTCGACCTCAGTGGCTTGTGAAGCATATTGATTTAAATGCTGTAATTCTTTGAGTCTTTTGTCTGCATTTACAAACATGGATCGGAACTTATAGAATTTAAACGTTTTATAGCCTGCTCCTACTCTTAAAGCATAATAAAACAGCGGACCCTTAGATTCTAGCCTTAATAAAATACAAACAACAATTAATAAAGGAGACAAAAGTATCAAAGCAATACTTGCAAAAAAAATATCAAAAACACGTTTAATAAATGGGGTTTTATATTTTCGGAAATCGTCAATTACTGTCGTTTGTTTTAATATTTCCCAATTATCAATCAATAAATTTAGCCTCAATTCAACATTAGTTTGTTTAATTGGAAGTTTAAAAACATCAGAAATTCCTGATTTTAATGCAAGCCTAGCAGTACTTTCACTCAACTGCTGACTAATTAAAAAAAAGGGAATGCTTTTATGCTTTTTTAGCCTGATTAATTCAAGTAATGATATACCTTCTGGACCCAGTACTTCGCTTTGGGAAACTATTGCGGCAAGGTCAATTTGATGAAGATCCCATTTGGTAAAAAGCTCCCCAACAGAATTAAATGAAACCGGTTTTTTATTTCCAAAATTACCAGACATAAAAATTCCAGTAATGGTTTCGTCACAAGAAATAAGCGCAATCACTTTTTCTTGTACTGTAACAGATTCATTGATCATTTCCTCCATTATTTGCTAATTCTTCTTAAAACAACTTTTAACCTGGCTTCTAACTCTTTAGGATTAAATGGTTTTACCAAATAATCATCTGCACCAGCTTCTAAGCATTTAATGATCATTTCAGAACTTTCTTCGCCTGAAAGTATTACAATGGGTATTTTTTTAAAAATATCACTTGCCTTCAACTGTTTGGTAAGATCAAGACCGCCCATAACCGGGGTATTTAAATCACTAATAATCAAATCAGGCATATTACCTTGCTGTAAAAACGCCATTGCATCTAGACCATCTTTAAAAATCTCTACTTCATAGAGCGTTCCCAAATATTTTTTAAGAATTAACTGCATAGTCATTTCATCTTCAACCACCACTATTTTGATCAATTCAGAATTCGAAAAAGGCATAATGCAGTTTTATTTTGGTTAAGAATTAGATCTCGTTTATAAAAATCAAATTTATTCAATTTAAAGCAGAAAAACACAAGGATCATTTGATTTTCGGTGAGTTTTAGAAGAAATATCAAATAATTCAACGAATGATTTAACTTTATGGTTCTTCGGAAAATGAATTAGATGCCAAAAATGAGACCAATTGCAATTCCAAGATACATTCAAGAAATCTATTCGGCAGATCCAACTGATCCATCGCTGATACAAAAAGTGCAACTTGCTTATACTCAATTATCAAAAGGGGATCCTATTATTTCTATTGTAATCCCTGCATACAATGAAGAAAAAAATATACTACAAACACTTTTGTCTTTAAGCAACAATATTTCTCAATGGCCGGTTGAAATTATAGTGGTCAATAATAATTCTAAAGATAAAACTGAAGAATTGGTTGTTAAAACGGGAATACCTTGTATTACTGAATTAAAACAAGGAATTACGGAAGCTAGAAATGCTGGGCTTGCAATTGCAATTGGAAAAATCATTTTAAACGCAGATGCCGATTCAATCTATCCAAAAGACTGGATAGAACTAATGGCCAGACCATTAATAATGGACTCAAAAATTGCTTCAGTGTATGGAAGGTTTTCATTTATTCCAGTTGGAAATACAGGAAGGCTAACTTACTTTTTTTATGAATATTTTGCCGATTTAATGAGATGGATCAATAAAATAATTAGAGATGAAGCAATGAATGCTTATGGGTTTGACTCTGGATTTAGAAGAGAACAAGGATTAGCTGTGGATGGATTCAATCATCCGCCAGGAACGAACGAAGATGGTTGGTTAGCCTTGAAACTAAGAGAAAAAGGGTTTGGAAAATTGCATTATCAATCAAATATAAAAGCACTTGTCTGGACAACAGATCGAAGAATTCAGATTGATGGCGGTATTTACAAAGCAACCATCAAAAGACTCAAAAGAATGATTGGGCTTTAACCCATTTTTTGATAAAATATATAGTTATTATAAACTATTGGTTGTAAATTGACAACCCGGTTAACAAACTATATATATGAAAGCGATTCTTTGCAAAGAATTTGGTTTACCCGAAACATTGGTTCTGGAAGACGTACAACTTTCAGCACCTTCAGAAAAAGAAGTTTTGATTGAGATTTATGCTTGTGGAGTCAATTTTCCCGATGCGTTAATTATTCAAAACAAATATCAATTCAAACCCAATCTTCCTTTTTCTCCCGGTGGAGAAGTGTCAGGAATCATCAAGGCTGTAGGCTCAAAAGTTACCAATTTTAAAGTTGGCGATAAAGTATTGGCTTTAAGTATTTGGGGAGGCTTTGCAGAAGAAGTACTTGTTAATGCAAGTATGGTATTTCCTATGCCACAAGGAATGTCATTTATAACAGCAGCTTCCTCTTTATATACTTTTGGAACTTCTTATCATGCATTGAAAGACCGCGGTCAATTAAAAAAAGGAGAAACCATTTTAATATTGGGGGCAGCCGGTGGTGTAGGAATAGCAGCTGTTGAGTTAGCTAAATTAATGGGTGCAACAGTAATTGCTGCAGCTTCTTCTGAAGAAAAACTAGCCCTTTGTAAATTGAAGGGAGCCGACCATTGTATCAATTATTCTGTTCAAGATTTAAAATTGGCAATCAAAGAAATTACCCAGGGTAAAGGTGTAGATATTGTATATGATCCTATTGGCGGAACCCTTGCTGAACCTGCATTAAGATCGATGGCTTGGAACGGAAGATATTTGGTGGTAGGTTTTGCATCTGGAGAAATACCTCAACTTCCTTTTAACCTTGCTCTTTTAAAAGGTTGTGCAGTTGTGGGTGTTTTTTGGGGAAGTTTTGCTGAAAGAGAACCAGCCAATAGTTTAAAAAATTTTGGCGAATTGCTATATTGGATGAGTAAGGGTAAAATTGCTCAGCCTATTCATAAGATTTATGCTTTGGAAGAATCCCCCTCTGCAATAAGGGATTTAATGGAAAGGAAAGTTATAGGTAAGGCTGTAGTTCAAATTCTAGAAGAACCAATTAATCAAAACAATAAGGTTGCAGAAACACAGAAGAAGAGTGAGCATAATCCAATTGATGCAGACAGTACACAAACAATTAAAATAAACGGTATTGCTGATATTAAAAATCATATTGGAAAAACGGCAGGGCCAACTAAATGGTTAACAGTAACACAAAAAATGATCAATGAGTTTGCAGCTGCAACACTTGATTTTCAATGGGTACATATCGACACAGAGAAAGCAAAACAATTTTTACCAGGCGGAAAAACAATCGCACATGGTTATCTCACTATGTCATTGGCTTCTCAATTTTTTTATGATATTATTTCTATTGAAAATGTAAGCACTTTTTTTAACTATGGAATCAATAAAGCCAGATTCATTTCTCCTGTTCCTGTTGATAGTGAAATTCGGCTTATTGCAAAACTGAATAGTGTAGAGGAGCAACCCAATGGATCTATGAAACTATTTTTAGGATGTACAATTGAAATTAAAGGTGCTGAAAAACCAGCCTATGTTGCAGAATTAATTAGTGTAATATTTTAATCAACTATATGCGTTTAAAAAATAAAATTGCCATTATAACTGGAGGAGCAGCGGGTATTGGAGCAGCTACTGCAGAACTATTTGCCAAAGAAGGCGCTATTGTTTTTATTTGGGATCAAACCGATCAAGGCGAATCATTTGCTTCAGATTTAAGAGGTCAGCATCTTGAAGTTTATTTTACTAAATTGTCTGTAACTGATAAACCTGCTATAGAAAATGCTGTAAATGAAATCATTAAAACGCATTCTAGAATAGATATACTCATTAATAATGCAGGAATTACCAAGGATAAAACTTTATTGAAAATGCAGGAAGATGAATGGGATAAAGTTTTAGCGGTCAATCTTACTGGCGTATTTAATTGCACACAGATTGTTGCGCAGCACATGAAAAATCAACAATACGGTAGAATTGTTTCTGCATCATCCAATGTTGGATTGAGAGGTAATTATGGGCAAACCAATTATGTTGCTACTAAATCTGCTATTATTGGAATGTCAAAAGTATGGGCATTGGAATTAGGGAGATTTGGAATCACTGCAAACTGTATTGCCCCAGGATTTATAGAAACACAAATGACAGATGCTATTCCTGATGAAGTAAAACAAAAGCTAGTTCCGATGATACCTGCAGGACATTGGGGAAAGCCAATGGATATTGCATACGGATACTTATACTTAGCATCAGATGAAGCATCTTTTGTAAATGGAATTTGTTTAACCATTGATGGAGGCTCCGCCCGCTAACGCTAAATCTAGCAACCAAACACAAACAACCAATAACCAATAACCAATAACCAATAACTAATAACTATTATGCCTCGTTACACCAACATGGATTTTCTACGCTTTTTATTATTTGAAGTACATCCTGTTAAAGATCTATTTCAATATGAAAGATTTGCACATTTAGATGAAGAACAAGCTTGGATGATGATCGAATCTGCAAAATTATTAGCAGATCAAGAAATGGCTCCTTTCTTTAAAGAGATGGATGAACACCCAGTAAAATATGATGGTAAAGGAAATGTGTTAACTCATCCATGTCTGAAAAGGATCATTACAGAATCGGCTTCTCAAGGATGGATAGGCGCAAGTGCAAATTTCGAAAATGGAGGAATGCAATTACCTGAAATGATATTCAGCACTGCTCACCATATTTTTCAAGCAGCCAATAATGGTGTTGAAGGTTATTTAGGCTTATCTGCCGGTGCAGCTGGATTGATCACTAGTTTTGGAAATATTGAGCAAATAGGGACATATGTACCTAAAATTTTTGCAGGAGAGTGGCAAGGTACAATGGCATTAACTGAACCACAGGCAGGCAGTTCACTTTCTGATATTACAACAAGTGCAAAACCTTTGAATGGAGAAAAATATTTAATCAATGGGCAGAAAATATTTATCTCAGGGGGGCAACATGAAGCTTGTTCTAATTTTATTCATTTAACATTAGCAAGAATTGAAGGAGCACCATTAGGGGTGAAAGGTATTTCGCTTTTTATAGTGCCAAAATTCAGGGTTAAAGAAGGTGGAGATTTAGAATACAATGATGTGTATTGCGCTGGTGATTTTCAAAAAATGGGGCAAAAAGGTTATGCAACAACACATTTATCTTTTGGAGACAATAACGATTGTATTGGCTATTTAGTGGGTGAGCCTCACAAAGGATTATCCTATATGTTTCAAATGATGAATGGGGCAAGAATTAGTGTGGGTATGTGTGCTGCATCAGTGGCAATGGCAGCTTACCAAGCTTCCTTACAATATTGTTTAGAAAGACCACAAGGCAGAATTGCTGGTGAAAAAGACCCTTCGAAAGAACCAAGTTTAATTATTAATCATGCAGATGTACAAAGGATGCTTTTTACTCAAAAAGCCATTGCAGAAGGAGCACTTTCATTAGGGCTTGAGTGTAACAAATTGTACGATCTAACACATGTTGCAACTGGGGAAGAAAAACATAAGTATTGGCTTTTGATGGAAATTTTAACACCAATAGTAAAAACATATTCTTCAGAACATGGAAGCAGATCAGCTGCACTTGCTATACAAACATTGGGTGGATACGGATTTACAACAGACTTCCCGGTTCAACAACATTATAGAGATTTAAAAATAATGTCTTTGTATGAGGGCACAACAGGTATTCAAGCAATTGATTTATTAGGAAGAAAAATAACCATGGAGAAAGGGAATGCTTTGCATATTCTAGCGGCTACTATTCAGGCAACTATTGCCGAAGCTTCTCAAGATGCGTTGTTAAAAGACTCGGCTGATCAGTTAGCAAATGATATGAAAAGAATTGAAAAGGTTTTAACCAAATTATACGGTTATTCATTAGAAGGCAAAATAGAGCAATATTTATCGGATGCTACTGTTTTCTTAGAAATGATGAGCTTTATTGTGATAGGATGGCAATGGTTAAAAATGAGTATTTCCGCAAGAAAAAAATTAGCTGCACCAGGCCTTTCTTTATCTGAAAAGCAATTTTATCAGGGCAAGATTCAAACATTGGAATTTTATTGTAAATACGAATTACCCCATGTTTCCGCTTTTGCAAACACATTAATGAATGAAAAAGAATTGACAAATATCAAGGACTTTTCCATTTTTGATTAAAATAGAGGACTAAAGGCAGATTGAATTATTTATCTTTACCAATTAATCGAATTGTATGCTAAAAGTAGGCGTTTTTGGAGTGGGTCATTTAGGAAAATTCCACCTTAATAATTGGAAGGAAATAGAGGGTGTAAAATTGGTAGGGTTTTTCGACCCTAATAATGATAACGCAAAAGAAGTTGTAGAGAAATATGACTTGAAAAGATTCATGGATGAAGAAAAGTTGATTGATGCATGTGACATCATCGATGTCATTACACCAACCAATCAACATTTCGACATCTGCATGCAAGCCATTAGAAAAGGCAAACATGTATTTGTAGAAAAACCGATTACCCATACTATTCAAGAAGGCAGAGACCTAATGAATATGGTAAGAGAAGCCAATGTTAAATTACAAGTGGGTCATGTAGAAAGATTTAATCCAGCGTACTTGGCAATTAAAGACATGAGTTTAAACCCAATGTTTATTGAAGTACATAGACTTGCGCAATTTAACCCCAGAGGAACAGAAGTAAGTGTTATTCTAGATTTAATGATACATGATATTGATATTATTTTAAGTTTAGTAAAAAGTGATGTAAAAAGTATTGCAGCTAGCGGAGTTGCAGTGATGACCGAAACTCCTGATATTGCCAACGTACGTATTGAGTTTAATAATGGTTGTGTTGCTAATTTAACGAGTAGCAGAATTAGTATGAAAAAAATGCGTAAGATGAGACTGTTTCAAAAAGACGCATACATTGGCATCGATTTTTTAGAAAAGAAAACAGAGATCATTAAACTAAAACAACCTGAAGATGACAATGTTTTTTCATTTGATATTGAAACATCAAATGGCAAAAAATCAATTGCCATTGCAACACCACAAATAGCCCCATTAAATGCAATTAAATTAGAATTGACATCATTTATTGACTCCATTATTAACAATAAACCTACAGTTGTTAGTGAAATTGATGGATTTCTTGCGATGGAAGTTGCACATCAAATTTTGGAAAAGATAAGCAGCACCAGCATTCTAGTTAATTCTTAATTAGATGCTCTCGAAAAAGAAAAATATCTTTTTTTATATAATCAATGATTATTTTTTTTCTGTAATCGCAGTATTCTTATTCAATTGGTATTACTCAATTCAAATCATTGCTATCCATTCCATAATGAGTGTGCCTGCCTTTTGGCTGCTCCTATATTTTTTTGCTGGCACTTATAATGGTTCACTATTTGACAAGTCTCGGCTAAGTGAATTGACCAACACTTTTCTATTTACCCTTTTCGGTTGCTTGATATTGAATTTTTTTCCGACCATAAGCAGCATACAATCTGTCGGCCAGTTTTTTTCTATGCTGATTATTCAATTTGTAATCGTTTTTTCGGGGAGATTGATGATATTGTTTTATGCCAAAAGATCCATTACAAAAGGGGCTGTGTATTTCAACACTTTAATAATAGGCAATAATTCTAAGTCAATCAATTTGTTGGAAGTGCTTAAAAAGAATTATAGGTATTTGGGATTCAGGCCTATAGGATTTATCCCTGTCCAGCAATCTGAATATAAAAATGGATTATCAAAGTGGATTCCCTTACTTGGTTCGATCAATGAGGTCAATACAATAGTAGATGATAAAGATATCCAGGTAGTGATATTATCGATAGATAAAAGTGAAAAAGCACTAATTGAAAGTTTAGTTATTCAGTTAACAGAAAAAGAAGTAACTATAAAAATCGTTCCAGACACATTGGATATACTTGCAGGATCGATCAAAACAAGCAATATACTTGGTGCTATTTTACTTGACATACAAACCTCAGCCCTCTCACCAAAAGAAGCTCATTTTAAAAGGCTACTTGATTTTGTATTTTCCTTTTTGGGAATTATTGTATTGAGCCCTGTTTTAATATTCGTTTATTTTAAAACATTACTAAGCTCTAAAGGCGGGGCATTTTATTTACAAGAAAGGATCGGATATAAGGGAAAGCCATTTACCATATTTAAGTTTAGAAGCATGTTTGTGAACGCAGAAAAAGATGGCCCAGCATTATCAAGTGACAACGATAGCAGGATTACATCCTGGGGTAAAACCATGCGAAAATGGCGATTAGACGAGCTTCCTCAGTTATGGAATATATTAATCGGAGATATGAGTCTGGTTGGGCCAAGACCCGAAAGGCAGGTATACATTCAATCATTAGTAAAACATTCTCCTTATTATCGTTACCTGTTAAGAGCAAAACCAGGATTGACCTCTTGGGGTATGGTACAATTTGGATATGCATCATCCATTGAAGAAATGATTGAACGAATGCAATATGATTTGATGTATATAGAGAATGCATCATTGCTATTAGACTTTAAAATAATGATGCATACTTTAAGAATTATCTTATCAGGAAAGGGGAAATAACAGACATTGAAAAAAAACAGCATTCATATTATTCCTTCAGCTGAAATAGATCCAACTAAATGGAATGATAAAATTGCTATTGAAAAGAGTGGCCTAATTTATTCAACAACTTCTTATTTAAATTTACTGACCAATTTTTGGTGTGGCCTTGTTGTTAATGACTATGAAGCAATAGCTGCAGTTCCATTTCGAAAAAAAGGATTCATCAACTATTGCTATACTCCCAATTTTATTCAACAACTTGGATTAATTGGATCAGTCAATAATGAAACAGCAAAAGAAATGATTGATCTGATTAAGCAAAAATTTCGTTACGGTAGCTTACAATTTAACTTTTCAAATAATCCAGCTCTGTTATTTCAAACCTATGTAAATAAAACAAATTTTATTGTAGATCTAAATAAACCATTTGAGGAGATCTCAAAGGGATTTAGAAAAGATTTAAAATTAAATCTTGAAAAATCGAAATATCAACTTTTTGATTATACAAAATCAATCGATTGTAAAACCGCAATTGAAATGTATAAAAATCAATATGGAAACAAGATAAAGAACATGAGCAATAGGGATTATCAAATGCTCATTCAGTATTGCAATACAAATATCCAGAAAAAAGAAGAATGTTTCACAAGGGCTATTGTTAATGCGGACGATGAAATTTTGGCAATAGCCTTGTTGTTTAAAGATGATAAGCGTTTGTACAATATTGCCAATACTGTTACTAATGAAGGCAGAGCATTATTTGCCAATCATCTATTAATAAGTAAGATTATCGAGGAATTCTCCAGGCAAGAATTACTATTTGATTTTGAAGGTTCAATGATTCCGGGCATTGCTGCATTTTATTCGGCATTTGGGCCAACTCAAGAAGCTTATTTCACCCATCATTTCAACAATTTACCTTTCCCCTTATCATTGATCGGCTAGTTACGTTCTTCTATAATTTTTTGGGCAATAAACATATCCATTGGTCTCGTGATTTTTATATTCTGATAATCACCTTCAATCAAATGAACAATATTTCCCATTGCTTCGATAACTGTAGCTTCATCAGTGAAACCATCTTGATATGCCTGTTTAAATGCTGGTATAATTAATTCGCTTTTAAATGTTTGAGGAGTTTGAATTAGCCTCAGTTTTGATCTATCCAAAGGCCTATTCCCACCCTCCATTTCTATCCTGACACTATCCGTTGATATTACTGCCGGTATAGCAGAACCTTTTTGAATAGCTTGATCGAAGCACCGATTAATTAATTCGGGTTGAATCAAACACCTAACCGCATCATGAACAAACACGATTGCGGGTTCTTTAATTTGATCCAATCCATTTTTTACAGAATGAAATCTGGTTTCACCGCCTGAAGTAATGATCACTTTATCAGCAATTTGCATTTCATTGATCAAATCAGTTGCTGCATTGATAAAATCTGCTGGAACAACTAAAATGAATGTAAAATTTTGATCGGCTTTTAAAAAAGCGGAGATTGTATGCCACAAAACTGGCTTATTGTTCAGCAATAAAAACTGCTTGGGAATTTCAGTACCCATTCGACTTCCCTTACCACCAGCAGTTATTATGGCTATCTTTTTAATCATAGTTTAACTATAAATGGCTACTGTATTCACTCCTCGATTGCTCTTTACACCACGATACATTCCAGCACTATTGAAAATCATGGCAGCATTTCCATGAGCATCCACCCCAATCATACCTCCCTCCCCTTTCATTTCAACCAACTTAACTTTTACTACCTGATGCATTGCTTCTTCTAAGCTATATCCTTTGTATTCCATCAAACAACTTACATCATAAGCTGCAACACTTTGAATGAAAATTTCTCCATGACCTGTGCAGCTGATTCCACATGTTTTGTTATTGGCATAAGTACCTGCACCAATAATTGGGCTATCACCAATCCTACCATACTTTTTATTGGTCATCCCCCCTGTTGAAGTTGCTGCTGCAATATTCCCATTCATATCACAAGCCACAGCGCCAACAGTTCCGAATTTTTTATCGCGCATCAATTCCTCCAGTTGGTGATTGGTATGATCCAATGAATAATTATCAGAGTCTCGTATAGCTTTCCACTGATCATATCTAAACTGAGAGAAGAAATATTCATCAGGCTCTAATTTTACACCCTGCTTGATTGCAAAATCATTTGCCCCCTTCCCACTCAAAAAAACATGGTTGCTATTGCGCATTACTTCCGCAGCTAATTCAATAGGATTTCTCACACTTCTAACACCAGCAACTGCCCCAGCGGAAAGACTAGAACCGTCCATAATGGCTGCATCCATCTCCTGAACACCTTTTTTTGTGAAAACAGATCCTCTACCAGCATTGAACAATACATTGTCTTCTAAAACAACCAATGCCGCTTTAACCGCATTTACTGCTGTACCGCCTTGCTCAAGAACAGCATAACTAATATCCAAAGCTTGCTGTAAGCCTTCAGAATAAGCTTGCTCCAATTCAGGTGTCATGTCTTCTTTTAAGATAGTTCCAGCCCCTCCATGAATTGCGATAGTAAAATTGCTCATTGAAAAAATTTTAGACTACGAAAGTAAAAATTTTATGCCCGAAAAAATTCGAATATAAAAGCCATTTCTTTAGAAAGGTTTGAATTGAATAGACAAAAGGTTCGAAAGCATTCATTACACTTTATGAGACAACAGTAATTTGCACTCAGCCAATAGTTTTTGCTTGTTAATTGCCGCCGTGCCAACTTCTTCGCAAACCAAACCACCAGCAATATTAGCCATTTCAGCAGCTAATAACATGTTTCCGGTGCTTGCATATACCAAAGAAGCAACAGCAATAACTGTATCACCTGCACCACTTACATCTGCAATGTTTCGGATATGTGTTGGAATAATAGACATTTCATCACCAATCTGATAATACACCCCTTTTTCAGATAAAGTAATAAATGAAATAAGGTGGTTTAACTCTTTTCGCAACGCATGATGAATGGCGTTTAAACTTTCACTATTGATTTGATCAATTAGAATATTTAGTCCTTCTTTTACTTCTTTTAAGTTGGGCTTAAACAATGTTACGTTTTGATAGGCCAGAAAATTTTTTCGTTTAGGATCAACTGCAGTAATAATTTTCTTTTCCAAACAAATAGCAGTAACAGCTTCAATTACTTTTTTGGTAAGTACTCCTTTATTGTAATCCTCAAAAATCAATACCTGAGGATTGTTGGCTTCAATATAATTTAATATAGTATTGATTAGTTGATCCTCTAATTCAATATCAATATCTGAAGTGATCTCCGCATCTAATCGCATCATTTGTTGATTTCGACTCATGACACGCATTTTATTGGTGGTCAATCTTTTTGGAGAAGATATAATATTGTCAACATCAATATGATGTTCTTTCAACATAGAAAGCAATTGATCTCCATCTGCATCTTTTCCAATAACTGAGATTATAGCAGTTGATGCTCCCAGGGAAGCTGTATTTAAAGCAACATTAGCAGCGCCACCAACACGCAATTCTTTTTTATTTAGTGCAACAATTGGAACAGGTGCTTCAGGAGAAATTCTATCTACTTGTCCCCACCAATAAGTGTCTAACATAACATCTCCAACAATCAATACGGTTGACTTACTGAAGTTGGTAAATAATTGATCAAAATTCATTCACTTATTTTTTTGAATTACGAACAGCAATAAAATAGAGTGGTATTCCTATTAAAGTAATAATCAGCCCAGGCCATGTAAACTCTGGCTTATACACTATTAATAAAATACAAAAACTAATTCCCATAAGAATGTAAATAGCAGGAAGAACAGGATAACCAATGGCTTTATATGGTCTTTCCGCATTGGGCTGCTTTTTGCGCAGTATAAAAATTCCAATAATGGTCAATACATAAAATATCACAACAATAAATGAAACCATATCCAGCAGATCACCATATTTACCACTCAAACATAACAAAGAAGCAACAACACATTGAGCCCATAAAGCCCATCCAGGAACACCATTATTATTTAACACTCCAGCTTTTTTGAAAAACAAACCGTCTTGAGCCATCGTATAATACACTCTGGCACCAGCAAGAATCAACCCATTATTACATCCAAATGTTGAGATCATAATCATTGCAGCAATAACATAGGTACCTATTTCTCCGAATATTACATTAGATGCCGCAACAGCAACTCTATCAGATTTTGCAAATGCTATTTCATTTAATGGCAATACCCCTAGATACATGAAGTTAGCTGACACATAAATGATCGTTACAATCAATGTTCCAAGAAATAAACTTAAACCAATATTCTTTTGAGGATTTTTTATTTCGCCTGCAATAAACGTAACATTATTCCAAGCATCGCTACTAAATATAGAACCAACCATTGAAGCAGCAATTGCCCCAACAGCTGCAGCTCCTAATAGCGGAATGATAATGGTTGTATCTAAAGAAACACTACCAGTATTAGATAGTTTTTGCATTTGCCATGCATTGGACCAGTTCACATTCCACACTTCCGATTTCAACATAATAAATCCAAAAATAATTAAGCCAAACAATGACAATAGTTTAGTAACTGTAAAAGTGGTTTGTATAAGTTTCCCTCCTTTTACACCTTTGGTATTGATAAATGTTAAAAGAATAACCAATAGTATAGATACTATCTGAGCATAGTAAATGTGCAAACTACCAATACTAAAAAGTATATTAGTTTCAGCTAATTCTAATGAAGGGAAAAAATAACCTGCAAACTTGCAAAATGCTACCCCCACAGCTGCTATTGTTCCGGTTTGTATAACAGCAAAAAAACTCCAGCCATATAAAAAACCAATAAGTGGATTGTAAGATTCTTTGAGATAAACATATTGACCGCCTGCTTTGGGAAACATGGCACTTAATTCGCCATAACTCAATGCAGCACTCAATGTCATAAAGCCCGTAATTAACCAAACAACAATTAACCATCCGGCACTTCCCACATTACGAGTAATGTCTGCACTAACTATAAAAATACCTGACCCAATCATACTGCCAGCAACAATCATTGTTGCATCGAATAGCCCAAGTGAGGGTTTAAATGAATGCGTTTTTTCCATAAAAAATTCCCGCTCTTTTGGGAGCGGGAATGAAGATAATAAATATGATTGATGAATTATTGCTTCTTAGGATACAACTTATTCAATCCTTTTGTCAAATCATCGGTGATATTATAGGTACTGTCTTTTAAGTACATAAATTCAGGCGCACTTGAAAAAATATAAGCATAGCCCTTGTCTTTATTATACTCTTTTAAAAATTCTTCGATTTTCTTCTTAACATCCTGCAATTTTTTGAAACTTTCGTCTTGCATTTCCTGAGCCATCATTTGCTCTTTACCTTGATAGGTTTTTTCCATTTGAACCAACTCCTGTTGCCTATTGGCTAATTCTGCCTGAGAAAGGCTTTGGGCAGATCTTTGAAGGTCTTGGTATTTATTAGTAAAAATGGTTTTTAACTCATTTAACTGCCTGCTATTGGCTTGATCTTTAACTTGTAAAGTAGCTCTGATTTCTTTAAAATATTCAAAATTATTTTGAATAGAATCAGATTCAAAATAAGCAATTTTAAAATTACCAGCATTCGCTGCTTTTGAACCTCCTTCAGCAGCATTAGCCGATTTCTTTGGGGAGAACTGAAGATAAAACAATACTGCAACTGCCAAAGCGAGTACAATATTCATTCCAACTGCAACATTTTTCATTATACGATTTTTATGAATGGTTATTTAGTAAAAAAGTAGGAAGCTAGGCTTCCTACTTTTAATATTGATTGAACTAGATCAACTACTCTTCATCATCAAAGCTCATTGCTTCTTTAGTAGTAGCCAATACTTCATATTCTTCTTTACTTCCTACGATCATGTTCTCAAATTCTTTTTGACCAGAACCTGCAGGAATTAAATGTCCGGTAATTACATTCTCTTTCAAACCTAACATTGCATCTGTCTTACCCTGTATAGCAGCTTGACTCAATACTTTGGTAGTTTCTTGGAATGATGCAGCTGAGATCCAGCTTTGTACACCCAATGAAGCTTTTGTAATACCTAATAAAACTGGAGTTGCTGTTGCTGGTTTTGCATCTCTAACTTCAACCAACTGCTTATCGCTTCTACGTAAGATGGAATTTTCTTCTCTCAAATCACGTAAAGTAATAATCATACCTGGCTTCATCTTAGCACTCTCACCACCATTAGTAACTACCTTCTTATCATAGATTCTGTCGTTCTCTTCAATAAAGTCGAAGCGATCTTCTAAATCTTCTTCTAAGAATTTAGTATCTCCAGCATCTACTATCTCCACTTTCTTCATCATTTGGCGAACAATTACTTCAACGTGCTTATCATTGATTCTCACACCTTGTAATCTGTACACTTCCTGAATTTCATTCACCACATATTCTTGAACTGCAAATGGTCCTTTGATAGTTAAGATATCTGCCGGTGCAATTTGACCATCTGACATTGGAGTTCCTGCTTTTACAAAATCTCCATCCTGAACAAGAATCTGACGAGTTAGAGGCACCAAATATTTCTTAATCAAACCATCACGAGATTCAACAATAATCTCACGATTACCACGCTTCACGTTACCGAATGATACAACTCCATCAATTTCGCAAACAATCGCCGGGTTACCAGGATTACGTGCTTCAAAGAGTTCAGTTACACGTGGAAGACCTCCAGTAATATCTCTCAACTTACCTAATACACGAGGGATTTTTACCAAGACTTGACCCGCTTTAACATCATCTCCTTCTTCAACACCAATATGTGATCCTACTGGTAAGTTGTATTGTTTGATGTCTTTTCCTTCAACAATAATTGTTGGGATTTTGGTTTTATCTTTTGTTTCGATAACTACTTTTTCGCGGTGACCTGTTTGCTCATCTGCTTCGTCACGATAAGTAATACCATCAAGGATATTTTCAAACTTAATTGTACCATTGGTTTCAGCAACGATTACGTTGTTGAATGGATCCCATGTACAAATAACATCTCCTTTTTTAACCTGAGCACCATCTTTAACATTCAGTGTAGCACCATATGGTACGTTATTGGTAATCATCAATCGATCGTTCTTCACGTCCATGATTCTTACTTCACCTGTACGACCAATAACCAATTTGGTTTTAGCACCTTCGTTATTCAATGCATCTACAGTTCTTAAACCATCAAACTGAATAGTACCATCAAACTTAGCGTTCAATGTAGATTCAATATTTGAAGAACCTGCAACACCACCCACGTGGAAAGTACGTAAAGTCAACTGTGTACCAGGCTCACCAATTGATTGAGCAGCGATGATACCTACAGCATCACCTCTTTGTGCAAGATATCCTGTAGCCAGGTTTTTACCATAACACTTCACACAAACTCCACGCTTACTTTCGCAAGTTAATACAGAACGAATTTCAACCGTTTCGATACCAACTTCTTCGATATACTTAGCAGTGTCAGAAGAAATTTCTTCACCAGCTACAATAATCAATTCTTCAGTAATCGGATGATAAACATTATGCAAAGAAGTTCTTCCTTCAATTCTATCTGCTAATGGTTCAATGATGTCTTCATTGTCTTTTAATGCAGTAGTTGCATTACCACGAAGGGTTCCGCAATCTTCTTCAGAAATTACAACGTCTTGAGACACATCCACTAAACGACGAGTTAGGTAACCGGCATCAGCTGTTTTCAAGGCAGTATCGGCCAAACCTTTACGAGCACCGTGGGTAGAGATAAAGTAATCCAATACATTCAGTCCACCTTTAAAGTTAGACAAGATCGGATTCTCAATTACTTCGGAACCAGAGCTACCACTCTTACGAGGTTTAGCCATCAATCCACGAATTCCTACCAACTGTTTTACCTGAGTTTTACTACCACGAGCACCAGAATCCAACATCATGAATACAGAGTTGAAACCTTGTTTGTCGATGGTCATTTCACGAATCAATGATTCAGTGATTTTCATATCGACACGACCCCATATATCAATAACCTGGTTATAACGCTCGTTATTGGTAATTAATCCCATATTGTAGTTTTCCCAAACTTCTTCTACCTCTACTTTAGCACTATCCAATAATTGATTCCTTATTTCAGGAACAATCAAATCGTTAACACTAAATGATAAACCACCACGGAATGCCATGCGGAAACCAAGTGTTTTAATTTCGTCTAGGAATTTAGCCGTTTTAGGAACATCAGTGATCTTAATAATATCTCCGATGATTTCTCTCAAACTTTTCTTAGTAAGCAATGCATTTACAAAACCTACTTCTGCAGGAACGTGTTGATTAAACAATACTCTACCAACAGTAGTTTCAATTAATTTCTTAGATAAAACACCTTTCTCACGAACGGTTGTTTTTACTTTGATATTTGCATGTAAATCAACAACACCTTCATTGTATGCAATGATTACTTCATCCATACTGTAGAAAGACATACCCTGACCCTTAATGGTTTCAGTTTCATTGGTTTTCTTTCCTTTAGTAATATAGTACAATCCCAATACCATGTCCTGAGAAGGAAGGGTGATAGGAGTACCATTTTGTGGATTCAAAATGTTGTGAGAAGAAAGCATCAATAATTGCGCTTCTAATACAGCAGCATTGCTCAACGGTACGTGTACCGCCATTTGGTCACCATCAAAATCCGCATTGAATGATGAAGTTACCAAAGGGTGTAATTGTATCGCTTTACCTTCTACCAATTTAGGTTGGAAAGCCTGAATAGATAAACGGTGCAATGTTGGGGCACGGTTTAATAAAACCGGGTGACCCTTTAAAATATTCTCCAAAATATCCCAAATAACAGCTTCTTTACGATCTACTAATTTCTTAGCCGACTTCACTGTTTTTACAATACCTCTTTCAATCAATTTTCTAATAACAAATGGCTTGAACAATTCAGCAGCCATATCTTTAGGCAATCCACACTCATGAATTTTTAACTCAGGTCCTACAACAATTACAGAACGACCAGAATAATCCACACGCTTACCTAATAAGTTCTGACGGAAACGACCTTGCTTACCTTTCAATACATCAGATAAAGATTTTAACGCTCTTCCACCTTCAGCTTTTACTGCATTAGATTTACGAGAGTTATCAAATAAGCTATCGATCGCTTCTTGCAACATTCTTTTTTCATTACGCAAGATTACTTCTGGCGCTTTGATTTCTAACAAACGCTTTAAACGGTTGTTACGAATGATAACACGACGATATAGATCATTCAAATCAGAAGAGGCAAAACGGCCACCATCCAATGGAACCAATGGACGTAATTCTGGAGGAATAACTGGAATATATTGCATTACCATCCACTCAGGTTGGTTGGTAATTCTTGTGCTTGCATCACGGAAAGATTCTACTACGCTCAAACGCTTTAAGGCATCTGCTTTACGTTGTTGAGAAGTTTCAGTTGCTGCTGCATTACGTAAAGAAAAACTTAACTCATCTAAGTCAATTCTTTCCAACAATCCATGAACCGCTTCAGCACCCATTTTGGCGATGAATTTGTTCGGATCTTCATCAGATAGATGTTGATTGTCTTTCGGAATATTGTCTAAGATATCTAAGTATTCTTCTTCGGTTAACAAATCACCCATTCCTAGGTTTTCTTTGATACCGCCTTGCAATACAACATAACGCTCATAGTAAATGATCGTTTCCAATTTCTTGGAACTCATACCTAAGAGATAACCAATTTTATTAGGTAAGCTCTTGAAGTACCAGATATGAACAACAGGAACTACTAATTTGATATGTCCCATGCGCTCACGACGAACTTTCTTTTCAGTCACTTCAACACCGCAACGGTCACATACGATTCCTTTATAACGGATACGCTTATACTTTCCACAAGCACACTCATAATCCTTTACTGGTCCAAAAATTCTTTCGCAGAACAAGCCATCACGTTCAGGCTTGTAGGTACGATAGTTAATGGTTTCAGGTTTTAATACTTCACCAAAACTTCTTTCTAAAATACTATCTGGCGACGCCAAACTAATAGTGATTTGCGAAAAAGTAGGTCTTTGTTTGTTTTCTCTTTTGATTGCCATATCGATGTTGAGAATTTGAATTGATTTATTAATCGAACTTAAGATCAAGTCCTAAGCCTCTTAGTTCATGTACCAATACGTTGAATGATTCAGGTACTCCTGCTTTTGGAATATTATCACCTTTAACGATTGCTTCATAGGTTTTTGCACGACCGATGATATCATCCGATTTAAGTGTTAATAATTCTTGCAAGATATTTGCTGCACCATACGCTTCCAATGCCCACACTTCCATCTCACCGAAACGCTGACCACCAAACTGAGCTTTACCTCCCAATGGTTGTTGAGTAATTAAGCTGTATGGTCCGATTGAACGGGCATGCATCTTATCATCAACCATGTGGTGTAACTTGATCATATAGATAACACCTACTGTAGCTTTCTGGTGGAAACGTTCTCCTGTTTCTCCATCATATAAGTAAGTATGACCATTTCTTGGAATACCAGCATCCTTACAATATTGTTCGATCTGATCGGTAGAAGCACCATCAAAGATTGGAGTTGCAAAACGTAATCCTAAGCGCTTACCAGTCCATCCTAAAATGGTTTCGTAAATCTGACCAAGGTTCATACGAGAAGGTACACCCAATGGATTCAATACGATATCTACCGGAGTACCATCTTCCATAAACGGCATGTCTTCTGCACGAACAATTTTTGCAACAATACCTTTGTTACCATGGCGTCCTGCCATCTTATCTCCTACTTTCAACTTACGCTTAACAGCTAAGTATACTTTTGCTAATTTCAATACACCTGCAGGCAATTCATCACCAATAGAGATATTGAATTTTTCGCGTTTGTATCTACCTAACTCTTCGTTAAACTTAATGCTATAGTTGTGCAACAAAGTGTTGATCTGATCATCTGTTTTTGCATCACCAGTCCAACCCAATGGATTAACATTTTGGTAATCGATTGTAGCTAAATTCTTTTGATTGAATTTTGCACCTTTACCAATTAACATTTCACCAAAGTTGTTGCTTACACCAGTAGAAGCTTTGTCTTTCAAGAGAGTTTGAAGTTTATCCAACAACAATTCTTTGATAGACTCTACATTTTGCTGATGTACTTTTTCCACTTTTTCTAACAAAGCTTTTTCACGAATTTTTCCGTTCTTATCTTTCTTAGCGCGTTGGAATAATTTTTTATCGATTACAACACCTTCAGTTCCGTTAGGAGCTTTCAAAGAAGCATCTTTTGCATCACCTGCTTTGTCTCCAAAGATGGCACGCAATAATTTTTCTTCAGGAGTTGGATCAGATTCTCCTTTAGGAGTAATCTTTCCGATTAAGATATCACCTTCTTTGATAGTTGCACCAATTCTGATGATTCCGTTCTCGTCCAAATCTTTTGTAGCTTCTTCTGAAACGTTTGGTATATCTGGAGTCAATTCTTCTTCACCTAATTTGGTGTCGCGAACTTCCAATTCGTATTCATCAATATGTACAGAGGTAAATAAATCTTCACGTACCACTTTTTCGCTGATTACGATAGCATCTTCAAAGTTGTAACCTTTCCAAGGCATGAATGCAACTTGAAGGTTACGACCTAATGCTAGTTCACCATCTTTCGTAGCATATCCTTCCGTTAAGAAATCACCTTTCTTCACTTTCTGACCCTTCTTTACAGCAGGGTTAAGATTGATACAAGTAGCCTGGTTGGTTTTGATGAATTTAGTAAGCTTGTACACTTGTAAATCATCATTGAAACTTACCAAACGATCTAGGTCATTTCTATCGTAACGAACATGAATTTCATTAGCATCAACAAACTCAACAATACCATTACCGTCTGCATGAATTTGAATACGTGCATCACGAGCAGCTTTTCCTTCCAAACCAGTACCAACAATTGGTACTTCAGGAACGATCAAAGGAACAGCCTGACGTTGCATGTTAGATCCCATCAAAGCACGGTTGGCATCATCATGTTCTAAGAAAGGAATTAGAGACGCACTCAATCCAACAATTTGGTTAGGTGCAACGTCCATGTATTCCACTTCTTCTTTATCTAATATTGGGAAATCGCCAGTCTGACGAGATACCACTTTATCTTCTGCGAATTGTCCTTTATCATTTAAAGGAGAATTACTCTGGGCAATTTTAGCCGAATCTTCTTCTTCTGCACTCAAGAAAGTCAATTCTTTCATGTCTACTTTACCATCAACTACTTTACGGTATGGAGTTTCAATGAAACCCATATCATTGATAGCAGCGTGAACACAAAGTGTAGAGATCAAACCAATGTTTGGTCCTTCCGGAGTTTCAATAGTACATAAACGACCGTAGTGAGAATAGTGTACGTCACGTACTTCAAATCCTGCACGCTCTCTACTCAAACCTCCGGGTCCTAATGCGGAGATACGACGCTTATGCGTGATCTCACTTAAAGGATTGGTTTGGTCTAAGAATTGAGACAATTGAGAAGTACCGAAGAATGAATTGATCACAGAACTTAAAGTTCTTGCATTGATCAAATCTACTGGAGTAAATACTTCATTATCACGAACGTTCATACGCTCTCTGATGGTACGGGCCATACGAGCCAAACCAACACCGAACTGAGCATATAATTGCTCACCTACGGTACGAACACGACGATTGCTCAAATGATCAATATCATCAATCTCTGCTTTTGCATTGGTTAAACGCACCAGGTATTTGATGATTTCAATGATATCCTGTTTGGTCAATACCTTTTTGGTTAAAGGATATTCCAGACCTAGTTTTCTGTTGATTTTGTAACGACCAACTTCTCCTAAATCATAACGCTTATCACTGAAGAATAATTTATCGATAATACCACGGGCAGTTTCATTATCTGGAGCATCAGCACCACGCAATTGGCGATAGATATGCTGAACCGCTTCTAGTTCACTGTTCGAAGTATCTTTATTTAATGTATTGTAGATAATGGCGTAATCTCCACCAACGTCTTCTTTTTGAATGAATACGCTCTTTACTTCCATTTCAATAATGGTAGCAATTGCTTCTTCATCTAAAACAGTGTCGCGCTCCATCACAATTTCATTACGCTCAATGCTCACTACTTCACCAGTATCTTCATCCACAAAATCTTCTACCCATGTTCTTAAAACACGAGCAGCCAATTTGCGGCCAACCTGGTTAGCCAATGATTTTTTATCGGCTTTAACTTCATCAGCCATTCCGAATAATTCAAGAATGTCTTTATCAGTTTCAAAACCAATAGAACGCAACAATGTTGTTACCGGGAATTTCTTCTTACGGTCGATGTATGCATACATCACATTGTTGATATCAGTAGCAAATTCCATCCATGCTCCTTTGAAAGGAATTACACGGGCAGAATAGATCTTGGTACCATTCGGGTGAACAGACTGACCAAAGAATACACCTGGAGAACGGTGAAGCTGGGATACTACTACCCTCTCAGCACCATTAATCACAAATGTACCACGTGGAGTCATGTAAGGAATATTTCCTAAGAAAACGTCCTGTACGATGGTTTGGAAATCTACGTGCTCTTCATCGTTACAACTTAAACGCAGCTTTGCTTTTAAAGGCACCGCATAAGTTAAACCACGTTCCATACACTCATCAATAGTGTAGCGTGGTGGATCGATGAAATAGTCCAAGAATTCTAGTACAAAGATGTTGCGCGTGTCTGTAATAGGAAAGTTTTCCTTAAACACACGAAACAACCCTTCAACATTACGTTTGTCGGGCGTAGTCTCTAACTGAAAAAACTCTTGAAAAGATTCTAACTGGATGTCGAGTAGGTCAGGGGCATCAGCCAAATGTTTAGTTTTACCGAAGCCGACCCTGTTGTTCAATGTAGTTGTAGACATATTAATGTAAAACCGGTTTTGATACGATAAAATATTGGGGAGAACTCTTTCATTCTCTTAACGTACAATCGGCGCATTCATCATTCAAATGCAATGATAAAAATGTCCACCCGCTAAAAAGCCCAAAATTAAGGATGGCGAAGTTAAGGAATGTATTAGAATCGCAAAAACAAATTTTGCGCCAAACTACATTTTGGGGATAAATCTTCGCCAAAAAAGGGTATTTAAGCCAAAAAAATGTGAAAATTAAAAAGCCGCCCCGAAAATCGGAGCGGCTGTATTTTAAGATGCTTTGAATTACTTTACTTCAACTTCAGCACCTGCTTCTTTCAACTTAGCAACTAAATCGTCTGCTTCTGCTTTAGAAACACCTTCTTTTACTGCTTTAGGAGCTCCGTCTACTAAATCTTTAGCTTCTTTCAAACCTAAGCCAGTTAATTCTTTAACGATCTTAACTACGCCTAATTTGCTAGCACCACCGCTAACCAAGATAACATCGAAAGATGTTTTCTCTTCTGCAGCAGCTGCACCACCGCCATCTCCACCTGCGCTTACTACTACTGCAGCAGCTGCTGGTTCGATACCGTAATCAGCTTTCAATACATCTGCTAATTCTTGAACTTCTTTTACTGTTAAGCTTACTAATGTTTCAGCTAATACTTTTACGTCTGCCATGTGTTTAAATTTTTTCCGTCTTCATTTTCTTATGTGAATCCGACGGAGGGTTTAAAAAAATTTGCCTTTATTTTCCCTCAGGCCTGGGATATTTTAAATTAAGAAAGAAGAATTAAGAATTAAGAGATACATTTCTGCTTTCATCTTTCTTCTTTCATCTTTCTTCTTTCATCTTTCTTCTTTCATCTTTCTTCTTTCATCTTTCTTCTTTTATTCAGCTACAGCTGAATTCTGCTTCTCGTGGTGGTGCAATAAAGCAGCCAATACACGTTTAGCAGGAGATTGCAACAATCCAATAACTTCTCCGATTAATTCATTCTTAGTCTTAATCTGAGTAAGTGCTTTCAAGTTTGTATCTCCAGTGTAAACATCACCATTGATGAATGCAGCTTTTAAAGTAGGCTTGTCACCATTGCTAGTCTTGCGGAATGAGCTGATGATCAAAGCCGGTTCTTTCGGATTTTCAGAAAACATCAATGCAGTTACATTGTGCAATGAATCATATACTCCTGCATATTTTTCAGAATCCAATGATTCCAAAGCTTTACGAATCAATGTATTTTTAGCCACTTTCATTTCAACTTGCTTGTTGAAACAAGTTCTGCGCAAGTTAGAAACCTGCTCTACAGATAGGGCTTCAGTATCGGTGATATAGAAGTTGTTGTACTGAGTAAACTTTGCTTTCAGTACTTCAATCACTTCATTTTTTTGATCTTTAGTCATAACTAATTTTTTTTAAAACCCGGGTCATTTTCCAAGTGCGGAATCGCCAGGATTAGTTCATTAATGATTTAGTGTCTAAGGTAATTCCCGGACTCATTGTGCTTGCCATGCTAGCTCCTCTTAGGTAAATTCCTTTCGCAGAAGATGGCTTTAACTTAATGATTGCGTTGATTAACTCAGTACTGTTTTCTGCAATTTTATCTGGAGAGAAAGAGATACGTCCTACAGAAGCATGAACGATACCAGCTTTATCTACTTTAAATGCAATCTTTCCGCCTTTAACTTCATTAACAGCTGCAGCAACATCATTTGTTACAGTACCTGTTTTTGGATTTGGCATCAAGTTACGAGGTCCTAAAACCTTACCTAACTTACCAATCTTAGGCATTACAGAAGGGGTTGCGATGATTACATCTACATCTACCCATCCGCTTTCTATTTTGGTAATGAATTCATCTAAACCTACAAAATCAGCACCAGCTTCTTTAGCAGCTGCTTCTTTATCAGGAGTACATAAAACCAATACTTTCTTTGTTCTACCAGTACCATGTGGTAATGATACAGTACCACGAACTTGTTGGTCTGCTTTTTTAGGATCTACACCCAAACGGATATGTAAATCAACAGAGCTATCAAATTTGGTACAATTAATTTCTTTTACAAGAGCAGATGCTTCTTTAAGGGAATAAACCTTTGACTTATCCACCTTGGTAACTGCTACTTTTCTTTTTTTAGTAAGTGACATTTTTTGTTAGTTAATTAGGTGAATAAATTAGTTTTCCCAAGGAGCTTTTCCATCAACAGTTAATCCCATACTGCGTGCAGTACCGGCTACCATGCTCATAGCGCTATTTAAAGTAAATGCGTTTAAGTCAGCCATCTTGTCTTTGGCGATAGCCTCAACTTGATCCCAACTAACTTTACCTACTTTAACACGATTGCTCTCTTTAGAACCTTTTTGAATTTTTGCAGCTTCCATTAATTGAACTGCAGCTGGAGCTGTTTTAATGATAAAGTCGAAAGACTTATCAGAATAAACAGTAATTAAAACAGGAACAACTTTTCCCATTTTATCTTGAGTTCTAGCATTAAACTGCTTACAGAACTCCATAATGTTAACACCCTTAGAACCGAGTGCTGGGCCTACTGGAGGCGCAGGATTGGCTTGACCACCTTTCACCTGCAGCTTCACAAAGCCTGAGATTTCTTTTGCCATTTTTATTTGATTTAATTGGTAATAGCGTCCCGATTTTAATCGGAACTCCCAAATTCAATCGCCCTTTCGAAAAAGAACTTTTGGGGCGGCAAAGGTAAGGGAAAAGAATTAAGAAAGATGAATTATGAAAGAAGAAATTTGAGATATGAGATACAAATTAAGAGATATGAGATACAAATTAAGAGATAAGAGATATAAATTATGAGATATGAGATACAATTATGGGTTAAAAAGCATTGAGCGCATCAATAACTTGAGCAATATCCGACTCTGTATGGCAACTTGAGCAAGGCAAACTAAGCGTAGTTGCGTGAATTTCTTCAGAAATCGGGAAAGATTGCTGATTAATAAGCCCGTGTAGTGCTTTTTGATGATTGGGCGGAACCGGATAATGAATTTCTGAACCAATCCCTTTTCCTAGTAAATAAGCTTTTAATTCGTCTCTTTTCGGGTGACGTATATTGAAAATATGATATACGTCATAGAAATCAGCATCTACCACAGGCAAAACAAAACCGTCCTTCAAATTGTCTAAATACAGCTGGGCAAATCTCCTTTTCTGAAGATTGATTTCATCTAAAAATGGCAACTTAATGCTTAGAAACAAAGCTTGTAACTCATCCAATCTGCTGTTGAAGCCTACAATCTCATTAAAATATTTTTTTTGAGAACCATAGTTCCTCAATTTTATAAGGCTACCGCTATGATGTTCATTATTGGTAAGTATAGCACCAGCATCTCCAAGCGCACCTAAATTTTTACTTGGATAAAAACTAAATCCGCTCATAGTTCCAAATGTTCCAGCTAATTGTCCTTTATACTTTGCGCCATGTGCTTGTGCGCAATCTTCAATAATATGCAGATTATTTTTTTGAGCAATTGCTGTTATCGGATCCATTGTACAGCATTTACCATACAGGTGAACCACCATAATGGCTTTTGTTTTTGGGCTTAATGCTTCTTCAATTTTTAATGGATTGATATTGTATGTATCAATAGCTGGCTCCACTAATATCGGAATATGTCCTGCATGAATGATTCCGAGAATAGATGCTATATAAGTATTAGATGGAACAATTACTTCTGACCCTTTTGGTAGATTTAAAGCCAATAATGAGAGTGTTAAAGCATCTAAACCATTGGCCACTCCAATACAAAATTTCATTGAATGATAGGCAGCAAAATTTGATTCAAATTCTTTAACCCCATCTCCTAAAATATACCATCCCTTTTTCAGAAAATGATCAAATGCAGTTTTCAACTGCAAAGTGTATTTTTCATTTACTTTATGAAGATTGTCGTATGGAATCATTACAACGCTGGATAAGGTTCATAAATATAATCCGAAGAATCGAAAGTGGTTGAAGCAAAAACCAACAAGATTGCATCCTTAGAAAATCCATACATTTTATGCCAATCTTTTGTTTCTAAAATTAAACACTTGGTGGCACTATCCAGAATAAATTCTTCTTCTTTTTCGCCATCATTGTTAAAAATAGTACAATGGCCCTTAATACAAATGGCTGCCTGAACAGTTTCATGATGACGGTGTCCACCACGCATTGATTCATCAATATTATAAATATAGAAAACTCGTTTTATTTTAAAAGGAAGCAATCTTTCTGCATTATCCAAAACGGTCAACTCTCCTCTTGAATCTTTGAAATTTACTAGATTAATAATCCTTGCCATTATGATAAATTAGTATAGAATTTATTTTTGCGCTACCCTTTGATTGATTAACGCATCTATTTGATCCAATATTTCAGGATCTTCGTTTAAATTAAATTTGCGCGCTAAAATCCTGTCGCTTTTTACAATATCATCAAAATCATCAACTCCCAGCCAATTTGGGTGAGGTGTATTTGGAGCATGTTTATAAAAATGGCAATTTTCATTAATCACGGAATCTCTAAAAGGAGAATTCAATAATTCAGTTTGAAATAAAAACTCATCGGGCGCCCATGTAAATTTATAAAAGAACTTTTTATTATTATCCTTACTTACTTTTTCTAAAACATATTTAAGTGCATCAAGTGATAAACTCCAAAACATAGAACCACCATAAAACTGAATCTCTTTGGGCAATTTTCTTTTAGGGAGTAACAAATTCATTAAGAACCCTATAAAATATCTTCCTGGAAAAGAAAAATTATCCATATAATAGCGGGAAACCCTCAACATACCTTCTGGCCACTCATTTTGATAATCGTAATATTTTAATAATAGTTTACCCTTTCTAAGTTCATAAAACGCTTTCATTTTATCAACAGAAGTAATTGGATAACCCTGACCACTCATAAGTGTTACAAAATCGTAATGTTTATTAGAATCAAGTATTTCTTGGATTGAATTAAATTCTGCTTGTATTGTACTGTAACCTGCCCAATTTACTTTAATCCGGTTTTTAATAAAATAAACATTAGGCAATGAAGCAATTAAATCATGGCTTTCCAGAGGTAATTTGGCATCTACATGAATGTAGAAATCAAAGTCTGGATCTAACATTCTTTGAATCATTCTATAAGTCTGTTGCGGATCAGTATATGTTATGATTAGATGCGCAATTCTCATAAGAATGAATTAGAGATTTGTATTAGGCAGTAGAACGTTTTTAATTCCTATAAATTGCCAAAAGATTAAGAAAAGATTAAAAATAAACTATTTTTTGAAGATATAACTTATAAATAAAAAAGCCATAGAATTTCTATGGCTTTCAATAAAGTATTATTAAATGGTTACCCTAATTTCTCTACTTGCATATAATTCAACTCTACTGGAGTAGAGCGTCCAAAGATCTTAACAGTAACTTTCAATTTCTTCTTTTCATCGTTCACATCTTCAATTACACCATTGAAATCGTTAAATGGTCCTTCGATAATTTTGATGGTTTCACCAACAATGAAAGGTTCGCTCATGGTTACACCCTGATCGTTCATTTCATCTACCTTACCCAACATCTTATTGACTTCTGCTTTTCTAAGACTGATGATATTTCCTTTTGATCCTTTACCGTCTGTTAAAAAGTGCATTACGTTACTGATATTGCTGATATGTTGAACCATATCATCATTCAGCTTACCATCCAAAACTTCCATCATCACATACCCTGGGAAATAGTTTTTCTCGCGCATTACTTTTTTACCATTTTGCACTTTGTACACTTTCTCCATGGGTAAAAAAATCTGCTTGATAACTTCCTGCCATCCGCTACGGATAATGTCTTTATCCAAATACTCTTTTACCTTTCTCTCTTTACCACTAACTACTCTCAACACATACCATTTGGTATCTGCCTGAGTTGCTACTGGAACTTCTGTTGCTATAACTACTTCTTCCATGAGTATCTTACTTAAATAATGAGTAAATCAACTTTAATAATTGGTTGCTTGAAAAATCCATCACCCATACCATAGCAGTTATGATTACAGTTGCTACCAATACAATAACGGTGCTTTGTTGCAATTGCATCCATGTAGGCCAGGTTACTTTATCCATCAGCTCATGGTAGCTCTCTTTAAAATACAATGCTATTTTGTTCATGTTCTTGATATTAATCTGTTTGCACGGGCACTAGGATTCGAACCCAGATCAAAGGTTTTGGAGACCCGTATGCTACCATTGCACCATGCCCGTAGAAAACTAAAAGCTATCCTGAATGAATCAAGACAGCTTTTAGTGGTATCACAAATATAGTAAATATTTGTTTAAAAGCTAAAAGCCACCGGCTTAAAGCTTATTTTACGATTTCAGTAACCTGACCAGCACCTACTGTTCTACCACCCTCACGGATAGCGAATTTCAATCCTTTTTCCATAGCGATTGGCTGAATCAATTTAACGCTCAAACCAATGTTATCACCAGGCATTACCATTTCTGTTCCTTCTGGTAAAGTAACTTCTCCAGTTACGTCAGTAGTACGGAAATAGAACTGAGGACGGTACTTGTTAAAGAATGGAGTATGACGTCCACCTTCATCTTTGCTCAATACATACACTTCACCTTTGAAATCAGTGTGTGGAGTAATTGAACCTGGCTTACAAATTACCATACCACGACGGATATCTTTTTTCTCAATACCACGTAATAATAAACCTGCATTATCACCAGCTTGACCTTCGTCCAATAATTTCTTGAACATTTCAACACCAGTACAAGTTGAAGGCAATGGAGTTTCCATTAAACCAACGATTTCTACTGCTTCACCCACTTTAATGATACCACGCTCAATACGACCAGTAGCAACAGTACCACGACCTGTGATAGAGAATACATCCTCTACAGACATCAAGAAAGGCATATCGATAGGACGAGTAGGCAATGGAATATAAGAATCCACAGCAGCCATTAATTCGTCAATTTTCGCAACCCATTTTGGATCTTCAGCCATTGCACCAGTTGCAGAACCTTGAATGATTGGAGTGTTATCTCCATCAAATCCGTTCTTAGATAAGATTTCACGAATTTCCATTTCAACTAATTCCAATAATTCTGGATCGTCTACTAAGTCTACTTTATTCATGAAAACAACCATGCTAGGAACACCTACCTGGCGAGCCAACAAGATATGCTCTCTAGTTTGAGGCATAGGACCATCAGTAGCAGCAACTACTAAGATAGCTCCATCCATTTGTGCAGCACCAGTAATCATATTTTTCACATAGTCAGCGTGACCAGGACAGTCAACGTGCGCATAGTGACGATTATCAGTTTGATACTCAACGTGAGCAGTATTAATGGTAATACCACGCTCTCTTTCTTCAGGAGCACCATCAATTTCATCATATTTTTTAGCTACGTTACCCATACCTCTTTTTGCAAGGATCATGGTAATAGCAGCAGTTAAAGTAGTTTTACCATGGTCAACGTGACCAATGGTACCTACGTTTACGTGAGGTTTTTCCCTCTTAAAGGTCTCTTTTGCCATTTTTATCGGTTTTTAGTTGTGTTTAAAAAATTATCGGTCTTTTCAGACCAGTTTGTCCGTTTTATACTTTTGTTTCCTTTCAGAAACTTTTCTTCGATTTAATAAAACCTAAATACAATCGATACTTTGATTGTTTTCAGGTTGTTCTTTGAGCCGTTAGTGAGAATCGAACTCACGACCTCTTCCCTACCAAGGAAGTGCTCTACCACTGAGCTACAACGGCAGGGCCAAATTGAGCGGAAGACGAGGGTCGAACTCGCGACCTATAGCTTGGAAGGCTATCGCTCTACCAATTGAGCTACTTCCGCTTTTTTTACCATTTAAAAGAACTATCCACTTTTCAGTAGATCAGTGGGCAGAGTAGGGTTCGAACCTACGTACACGTGAGTGAACAGATTTACAGTCTGTCGCCTTTAACCACTCGGCCATCTGCCCATTACTAGTTATTAGTTACTGGTTATTAGTTATTGGTGTTGTCTGCGCAATAATTAACTTCCTTAATTCCAGAGCCGAAGATGGGACTCGAACCCGCGACCTGCTGATTACAAATCAGCTGCTCTACCAACTGAGCTACTTCGGCAAAAAAAAGACCTTCCCCTTTTTTTGGGATGGCAAAGGTAATGGAAAACTTTATTTGGCAAAATTTTGAAATGGTTTTTTTCCACCGTTTAGCAAACATTTGGTGATATCTGCCCAAAATATTGATTTTATTGGGCTTTGGAGAGGGCAAAAAACAAAAAAGCCCCGAATTGTCGGGGCTAAATTTTAGGCTGCTAATTTTTCTTTTCTTCTTTTTACTTGATTAATGGTTGATTCTAATGCGTGATCAAAAGATTCTTCAAATGATTTTGAAGACGCTTTTGCAAAAAATTCATGTTTTGGAACATGAACTCTAATTTCAGCTATTTTGTCTTTAATGTTGTGTACCACATTATCCAGCTTTAAAAACACATCCACTTTTAATATCGAATCGTGGAAGGTTGGAAGTTTTTGTAGTTTCTTAGTTACATACTCAACTAATTTTTCATCTGCATCAAAGTGAACTGTTTGAATGTTAACGTTCATAAAAGGTTGCTTTAATCTGTGAAACAATAAAATTTAAAAGAACTTTCCGCCACAAAACAAGCGCTGAAACTTGCTTTTAGTTGGACTGTTAAGTTAAACAACTTTTTATAATCCAAAAAATATTTCGCCTAATTTTTTGAAAAATTTAAGCCTTTGGGTGGGCCTTTTTAAACACATCTTTTAATTTCTCGATGGTATTATGGGTATACACCTGGGTTGCAGCTAAACTGCTGTGGCCTAGTAGCTCTTTTACGGCATTCAAATCAGCCCCATTATTCATCAAATGGGTGGCAAAACTATGGCGCAGAATATGCGGACTTTTCTTTTTAATGGTAGTTACTTCAGAAAGTTTCGACTTTATAAAACTGTACACCGATCTAGGTTGCAATGGATTACCCGATTCAGCAACAAAAAGATGATCTGCTACTTGGGTTTTAACTGGCTTTTCCGCTATATATTTTTGGAGCTGGTCAACTAAGTCTTTATTGATTGGAATGATTCGTTCTTTGTTTCCTTTACCCAGCACTTTTACTTGTAAATGAACAGCATCTAATTGCGATTCTTTTAGTTGAATTAGCTCACTCAAACGCATACCAGTACTGTAAAAAAGTAAGATCACCAATCTTTCGGTTCTTCCTTTCCAATCGTCTGAAAAGGGCATGTGTTGAAACAAATGATCCATATCAATTTGTTCAACAAACTGTGGTAATCGCTTACTGATTTTAGGAGCAATAATAGTACCCATCGGACTTTTCATCAATGCCCCTGTTTTCAATTGATATTTATAAAAAGATTTTAATGAAGATATTTTCCGATTGATAGTTTTAGAACTGATTTCATCTTCTTTTAATTCGGCTAACCAACTTCTTACCATTGTTGCACTGATTAGTTCCAAATCAGGGGAATCAAACTGACTTACTAAATATTGAAAAAATTGTTCTAAATCGATTTGATAAGAAATCAATGTATGCTTAGAATACCGCTTCTCAAATTTTAGATAGTCGAGAAATTGATCGATTGAAGGGTATTGTTGTATGGGCATAAAAAAAGTAGTCTATGGTAAAACGTACCAAGACTACTCAATCGTATGAAGAAGGGAAATATATTATTGCTAATACTATCCCAGTTTGTTTAACCTTCTAACTTTCCGCTCGCTAATTGCTGCTTGTAGATTGCTTTTAACACTTGACCGCGACGTACAATAGACGGTTTGATAAATGCTTGACGCTCTCTTAATTGCAACAAAGTCTTACTTTTCTCGAATTTCTTCTTGTACTTTTTAAGTGCTTTGTCGATGTTTTCGCAGTCTTTTGAATCGATAACTAACATAATTGATATACCTCCTCAGGCGTTTTTTAGGAACGCGAAGATAGGAATAGGAGATTAATTGACAAAATTTTTTAAGGAATTCCGGATACCTATTTAAAAATCCATTGACCAGACTAATTGGTTGAAGGCTTAATTTTGCCGAATGTTTACAGGAATTATCGAAACATTGGGTTTGGTAAAGGATATTATCCATTCGGGGAGCAATATTTCCTATTTAATTAGCTCATCTATTGGCCAAGAACTCAAAATAGACCAAAGTCTGGCCCATGACGGGGTTTGTTTAACGGTTGAATCGATTGAAAATGACATTCACCAGGTAACTGCCATTGCAGAAACGATCAGTAAAACCAATTTAAAAGGGTGGAAAATTGGTTCAACTATCAATTTAGAACGCTGTATGCAAATGAATGGCCGGCTCGATGGACATATCGTTCAGGGGCATGTTGATTGCACAGCAGTTTGTATTGAAAGGATAGATAAAAATGGTAGCTGGGAGTTTCAATTTGAATTTCCTGTTGAATTTGCTCATTTAGTAATCGAGAAAGGATCCATCGCAGTAAATGGCACTAGTTTAACTTGTTTTGCCATAACCAACAAGACATTTAAAGTGGCGATTATCCCCTATACATTTGAACACACAAGTATTCAGTTTGTCAACGAAGGATCAATCGTAAACATTGAATTTGATATACTCGGAAAATATGTGCAACGCAATCTTTCTTTAGCTAAGCAATAAAATTTGTTTGAGCCCCGATTTATCGGGGCGAGTTATTTCATTGCAGCCGAATGAAAAAAATTGTAGGCAAGAAGCAGCAGTGAAGATTTCAAATTAAATATAAGTAGGATCTCCTTGTGAAGTATTTCAAATCAAGCCTCTGCTAATTGCCGTGAAGCATTTTTTGAATGAGGCGTTAGCAATGAAATTTGTTTGAGCCCCGATTTATCGGGGCGAGTTTTTTCATTGCAGCCGAATGTGAAAAATTGTAGGCAAGAAGCAGCAGTGAAGATTTGGAAACTTCACAAGGAGCTTATAATTATTAAACTTGCTTCCCTTTCAAAGCTCCGCTCACAGCGGCATCCATAGCTCTTTCAGCAAATGGTCGACTGATTTCGTTGAGCTCTTCAATTTTAGTTTGAATCAAATTTTTATTGTCCATGGTAAGCGCCATTTGCAAATTTTGCATGGCCGAAGCAGTGGCAATTAATTCTTCTTTTGTAAGTAATGAAGTATTTTTTGCAATGAATTTTTCTGTTACAGATAATATTTGTTCGCCTTCTGTTCTGGCTTCAACTAAAGCACGAATTACCATATCTTCTTTAGCATGAGTGATACTATCCATCAACATTGCTTCTACTTCTTCATCGGTCAATCCGTATTGAGGTTTTACTTCAATACTTTGCTCTACTCCACTGCGCAATTCTTTTGCAGTAACCGATAAAATACCATCTGCATTAATCAAGAAACTTACTTCAACCTTGGGCATTCCTGCAGGCATTCCTGGTATTCCAGTAAAATTAAATTCAGCTAGTTTGCGATTGTGTTGCACTAAATCTCTTTCCCCTTGAAATACTGAAATACGCATTGATCCCTGTCCATCTTTTTGCGTTGTATATTGTCTTCCCGCTTTATTGGGAATTTTAGCATTGCGCGGAATTAATACATCCATTAACCCTCCCATGGTTTCAATACCTAAACTCAATGGAGTGATATCCAACAATAAAAAATCTTTGTTATTACCAGCTAAAATATCAGCTTGAATGGCTGCCCCAAGCGCAACAACTTCATCCGGATTTACCGAATCATTCACTGCTTGTTTAAAAAATTCACCAATCGAATTCTTCACTAAAGGAACTCTTGTACTTCCGCCAACCATTATTACACTATCAATTTGTTCGACTTTCAAACCCGCATCCAACAAGGCTTTGGAGCAAGACTCAATAGTTCTATTGATTAAAGGAGTAATGATTGAGTTGAACTGATCAATAGTAATCGTTACGTTATAATCAATCCAAATTCCTTCAAATAAATTATTTGAACTCAAAGTTTTTTTGGCTTCTTCTGCCAACAATCGCAATGATTGCAATGCAGATTTATCATTATTGATTTCATGAAAAGAAAGGCCTATTTGTTCCAACCAGAATTCCATGATGGCTCTGTCTAAATCATCTCCACCCAAATATGTATCTCCATTGGTACTCAAGACTTCAAAAATTCCACCCGCAATTTTTAAAATAGAAATATCAAAAGTGCCACCTCCTAAATCGTATACCGCAATTGTTTTTTCTTCGTCTTTATTCAAGCCAATTCCATATGCTAAACTTGCTGCGGTAGGTTCGTTGACAATTCTCAATACATCTAATCCAGCAAGCTTTCCTGCATCTCTGGTAGCTTGTCTTTGAGCGTCATTAAAATAAGCTGGCACCGTAATCACCGCTTTAGAAACTGGTGTTTTTAAAATATGCTCAGCCCTGGTTTTCAATTCCTTTAAAATAAAAGAAGACAACTCTATGGGAGAATAAAATTGATTGCCAACCTGCACTTTAACCAATCTGTCTGCATCGTTATCTATAACTTTGTAGGTAAAGAAATCAGCATTTGCTTTTAAATCGTTGAAACTTTTGCCCATTAATCTTTTGGCAGAAAAAATGGTATTTGCCGGATCGGATTCCAGGTAATTTTTAGCCAATTCTCCCACTTCTGCATTGCCTAATGCATCAAAATGTACAACACTTGGAACCAAGCTGCTGGTATTGAATTCTTTTAATGCAGTAGGTTGCTTGCTGTCCGGATGAATAATAGCCACCAAACTATTGGTAGTACCTAAATCAATGCCAACAATCATTTCAGCCTGTTGAAGGCTTCCTGTTGCTATATTAATGCCAATCTTTGCCATATAAATGCTTGCTACTTGCTGAAGCGCAAATGTATAACAATCAATCACCCGAGTAGTTTCGATTTAGGAAATGAATGCCCTTACCCTTCAACTACCTTGGTTTTGCTGGCATAATCATGTAAGGGACCATCTAAAAAAGGGCCGAAGAATAAATCAATCACGGTAAGACGCAATAAAGACCGCCAGAAAATAATCAATAATGAAGGTTTACTATCCGAAAGCGTCACAACTTTGGTTTGGGTAAACCATTTGGCTGGAGATTTTGCAAAAATCGATTCAAACAAAAAGTAGTACAACCAAGCTGTTCCAAAGAAAAACCAACCGAAATTAATGGGAGGATACCCCCAATACATCACATAAAAATTCCACCACCTGCGCAAAAGCATAGCCAATATGGTTATTAATACCGTGTCGATAAAAAAATTCAATGCCCTGGTTCCATCTCCAACTTTCCGCATAATCTTTCGATTTTTAGCAAAACTAAGGCATTGCATCAATGACATCATCTTTTGTACATTTGCACAAATTGTTGATGAATGAGTTTAGTAGCAGAATTATCATGGAGGGGTATGATTCAGGATATCATGCCTGGCACAGAAGCATTATTAGAGAAAGAAATGGTATCGGGTTATATTGGGTTTGACCCAACATCTGACAGCCTACATATTGGAAGCTTAGTACCCATTTTATTATTGGTCCATTTACAGAATGCTGGACACAAACCATATGCATTGGTAGGAGGAGCTACCGGTATGGTGGGCGACCCAAGTGGCAAAAGTGAAGAAAGAAATTTATTGAGCGAAGAAGTCTTGCAATTCAATCAGGAAGGTGTTCGAAAGCAATTGTCTAAATTTTTAGATTTCAAGGGCGATAAAATCAATAAGGCAGAAATGGTGAATAACTATGACTGGTTTAAAGATTTTAGTTTCTTGAATTTCATTCGTGATGTTGGCAAACACATTACAGTGAATTACATGATGAGCAAAGACAGTGTAAAAAAAAGATTGGAAGGAGAAACTGGAATGAGTTTTACAGAGTTCACTTACCAGTTGGTGCAGGGCTATGATTTTTATTGGCTCTACCAGAATAAAAATTGCAAATTACAAATGGGTGGAAGTGATCAGTGGGGCAATATTGTAACTGGCACAGAACTCATTCGTAGAAAAACAGGTGGAGAAGCTTTTGCTTTTACCTGCCCATTAATTACTAAAGCAGATGGCGGAAAATTCGGCAAAACAGAAAAAGGAAATGTTTGGCTGGATCCAGAAAAAACATCACCCTATCAGTTCTATCAATTTTGGTTGAACGCCAGTGATGAAGATGCAACTAAATGGATTAAAATATTTACATTATTACCTAAACAGGAAATAGAATTGTTGATTGCTGCACATCAAACTGCACCTCATGAAAGAGCTTTACAAAAAAAGTTAGCTGAAGAAATTACCTGTTTTGTGCATAGCAGAGATGACTATGAGTTTGCAGTAAAAGCTTCTGAAATATTATTTGGCAATGCGGCTACAGAAGTATTGGCCAGTTTAAATGAAAAGCAGTTGCTACAAGTAATGGATGGAGTTCCAACTGCATCTATTGAACGTTCTACACTTATAGGCGGTTATGATATCATCAATTTTTTAACTGACACAGCTATTTTTCCAAGCAAAGGCGAAGCAAAAAAAATGTTACAAGCTGGCGGTATTGCAATTAATAAAACAAAGATTACTGCAGATAAAACAACAATCGAATCAACAGATTTGTTACAGAACAAATACATTCTTGTACAAAAAGGAAAAAAGAATTATTATTTAGTAATTGTAAATTAATCCAAAATCAACTTATTTCACCTGCTTCAAAACTTTCCATATTTCATCTGCAACAAATTGATTACCTGCTGAATTAAGGTGAACGCGGTCGTTCGTTAAAAACCCTTTTTCTTCATTATTAGGGTTATTGGCAATTAAATAATTGACAAAAGAGGTGCGTAAATCTACACAGGGAATCTGATTTGTTTTTGCATAATAACGAAGCCAATTGCTGTACATATTTAATTCACCATCCTGTTCATTGGACATGTCTTTTCTTTCTCCAATTACAGAAGGAGTGCATACTACTATTTTTATACCAGCAGCTTGTAATTTTTTTACAATGGCTTCATAGAATTGAGCATATTTTACAAATTCAGTTCCTGAACCATTGAGTCGCTTATGCCAGATATCATTAATGCCGATATAGATTACTACTATATCAGGATTTTGCTTCAACACATCTTCTTCTAAGCGCAAATACAAATCGGTTACTTTGTTTCCACTTATGCCAGCACCAATAAATTCATATTGATCGGAAAGGCCTTCTTTTTGCAAAGTTGATTCCATTAATCGAATATACCCTCCGGGCCCAGCTCCTATTTGAGTGATAGAATCTCCAAAAAAAATCACTTTTCTTTTCTTGGTATAGTTAAATGCCATCAAGAACATCGAGGCAATAAAAACGGCAAACAAAATTAATTTTCCAGACATATTTTATCTTTTATTTCATCTTTCATCTTTCATCTTTTATCTTTTATCTTTTATCTTTTATCTCTAGTATATGTCCGTCATAACAGGCGTCGTAGCTGTTCCCATCAATTCTACAAAAGTCCTTTCGTTCACCAAATATCCATTTCCCTTTGCACAGAAATGAACTTTTAAATTTTCTATACTGAGAGGATTACCTTCCGGAATATCAGCAGTATTACTGTATTTAATATCATGCCCGTCTACAATAATTACTAAGCCACTTCCAATGGCTTCCATCTGGTTGCCATCTGTAATTAACATGCCTGTATCTTCCCCTAAACCAATGCCAATACAGGAAGGATTTGCAGATACGGCTTGCGCCAAACGAGCAAAACGGCCACGCTTCTCAAAATGGGAATCAAAGATCACATTATCCATAAAGCCTAAACCAGTAGTAATTTTCACTTCCCCTTTTAAATGTGCACGTGTAGCATTCCCTTCATAAATCATGGTATTACTCATGGCCATTGCTCCTGCAGAAGTTCCAGCCACAACAAAGTTTTCTTTCTCATAACGATCATGAATAATTTTCAAAAACCGAGTACCGCCAAAAATGGCTGTCAGCCTCAATTGATTTCCACCACTAAACATTACAGCATCGCATTTAGCAATTCGATCGATGTATTCTTGCTTTTGCGCGTCCTCTCTATTTCTGATATGAATGACCCCAACGTCGGTACAGCCAATTTTACCAAAAGCGTCTAAATAGTTCTCTCCAACTTCATAAGGTATGGTTGATGCAGTTGTAACCACTTCAATACAAGCCTGCTGGCCGCCAGATTCCTCCACTATTCTTCTTAAAATACCTAATTCAAAAAAATTAAGATTATTTCGAAACACTACCCCTTTTTCCAGGTCCGTGCCTTTGTCTTCGGCGCCACCAATGGCAATTAATTTTCCTTTTGGAACACTCATGCTAATAAATTCGATACAAAACAAAAATAAGCCTTTTGAATTGCCCATCAATCCCAAAAAAAATGATATATTCATCCTCCTACACAAAGTGTATTAATTGTGTACAAATGAAATGCTCAAATAACCATCAACTTTTATGAAAATTGAAGAAACCAAAATACTGAGAGGCCCTAATTATTGGAGTATTCGCAGAACCAAGCTCATTCAGATGAAATTGGATTTACAAGAAATGGAGCAACGTCCTACCAATACGATTGATGGGTTCTTAGACCGATTAAAAGCTTTATTTCCTTCCATGTTTTCTCACCGATGCAGTGTTGGCACTCCAGGTGGATTTTTTCAAAGAGTGGAAGAAGGTACTTGGATGGGTCATGTAATTGAGCATATCGCACTTGAACTTCAGACACTTGCAGGTATGGAAACTGGTTTTGGCAGAACAAGGGGCACGGGAGAACCAGGAAAATATTTTGTTGTATTTAGTTATATAGAAGAAGATGCAGGTGTTTATGCAGGAAAAGCTGCAGTTAGAATTACTGAAGCGCTTGCAAGCAATACTCCTTATGATTTAACGGATGATATTCAAAATCTTCGTGAAATAAGAGAAGATACAAGACTAGGACCTTCCACTGGTTGTATTGTAGATGAAGCTGCTAAAAGAGGTATCCCACATCTTCGATTAAATAAACACAGTTTGGTTCAATTAGGATATGGAATCCATCAAAAAAGAATCAGGGCAACGATTGCTTCAACAACAGGAAATATTGCTGTTGATATTGCATGTGATAAAGAGGAAACTAAAAATTTATTAGAAGCTGCTGAAATTCCAGTTCCAAGGGGAACTGTTGTAAGAACCGAAATTGGTTTACAAGAAGCGGTTGACAAATTTGGTTACCCGTTGGTAATTAAACCCATCGATGGCAATCATGGCAAAGGAAATACTACCAATATTGTCAATTGGGAACAAGCACTCAAAGCATTTGAAGCTGCAAAAGTTTACGGCCGTTCAGTAATTGTAGAACGATTTATTACTGGTTTCGATTTTAGAATTTTAGTAATCAATTATAAATTTATTTGTGCGGCACTTCGTACGCCAGCATCAGTAATTGGGGATGGAGTAAATTCCATTCAATGGTTAATTGATGAGACCAATAAGGACCCTCGCCGCGGATATGGACACGAAAAAGTACTTACACAAATTACTGTTGATGGAAGTACAATGAAAATGTTGGAAGATAAAGGCTATAGTTTGGATACGATTCCTGCGAAAGGGGAATTGGTCTTGTTAAAAACAACGGCCAATCTTTCTACTGGAGGAACTTCAACGGATATCACGGATGAAGTACATCCTGCCAATGTGGTCATGTGCGAACGCATTGCAAAAATCATTGGATTGGATATTTGTGGTATTGATATTATGGCCGAAGATTTACATACTCCAGTAAATGAAAATGGAGGCGCCATCCTAGAAGTAAATGCAGCACCAGGTTTCAGAATGCATATAGAACCTGCAGAAGGTTTACCCCGCAATGTTGCAGAACCAGTGATAGACATGCTTTTCCCGGATAGAAGCAATGGTCGTATTCCTATTATTGCCATTACTGGAACCAATGGAAAAACCACTACAACACGATTAACTGCTCATATTTCGAAAAGTGCTGGAAAAAAAGTAGGTTATACAACAAGCGATGGGGTATACATTCAAAATCAGTTATTGATGAAAGGAGATTGTACCGGACCGCTTTCATCACAGTTTGTTTTAAAAGATCCTACTGTTGATTTTGCTGTATTGGAATGCGCAAGAGGCGGGATCTTAAAAAATGGATTGGCTTTTCAATTTTGTGATGTAGCCATTGTTACCAATGTTGCTGAAGACCATATTGGTTTAGGTGGAATCAATAGTGTAGAACAAATGGCCAGGGTTAAAGCGGTTGTTCCTGAAACTGTTTTTCCGCATGGCTATGCAGTATTGAATGCAGATGATGATCTGGTGTACGCCATGAAGAAAGACCTTAAATGCAATATCGCTTTATTTAGTATGGACGAAAATAATCCTAGGATTCAAAGTCATTGCAAAGCTGGAGGATTAGCTACCGTTTATGAAAATGGATTTGTGAGTATTTTAAAAGGTACTTGGAAAATTCGGGTGATGAATGTAAAAGATATTCCACTCACTTTCGAAGGAAAAGCGGTTCACAATATTGCGAATTGTTTGCCGAGTGTGATGGCTACCTATTTATTCAAAAGCATTACAATAGAAGATATCAGAAGTGGTTTACAAACCTTTATTTCCAGCAGTAATACCACCCCTGGAAGATTGAATTTCTTTCATTTTAAACATTTTACATTTTTGGCTGATTTTGCCCATAATCCTCATGGATTAAGATTACTAGGCGATTTTGTCAATAAATTAGACTACCCATATAAAGTTGGGGTGATCAGTGGAACGGGTGATCGTAGAGATGAAGATATAAGAGAACTCGGATCGATTTCTGCTAAATATTTTGATGAGATCATTATTCGCTGCGATAAAAATTTACGTGGCAGAACTGCAGAAGAAATCATTGCATTATTGCAAGAAGGAATCAATTCGGTAAACCCCAATCTGCCTCAAACAGTAATTGCCAATGAAAACCTTGCTTTAGAACATATTTATGCCAATTATAAGCCCGGGGCCTTGTATACCATTATGTGTGATGTGGTGGCGGGGGCTTTGGATAAAATTAAGGAACTGAAAGAAAGGGAGGATAGGGCGTAATAGTTGATAGTTATTGGTTATTAGTTATTGGCTATTTAGATTATTAAGTTGTTGGTTATTAGATTATTGGAAGAACTTCTATTTAAAAAATTTGGCATAATTGCTCCCGAACCTTATTTTTGCAGCCCATTCCGAAAGAAATGGAAGGATTGCCTGATAGTATAAGGGTAGTACAACTGATTTTGGTTCAGTATGTCTAGGTTCGAATCCTGGTCGGGCAACAAACGCCACTCGCTAAGCGAGTGGCGTTTTCATTTACGAGCATCGCGAATTCATTCGCCTAAGCGAGTAAATGAAAACGCCAAGTTGCCGAAGGCAACGAAGGGCGTTTGGGTAATGCAATGCGGAGAGGATCACCGAAGGTAATCCGACCCTTCACTATTTTTTAGAGCGTCGCGAATTCATTCGCATAAGCGAGTGAATGAAAACGCCAAGTTGCCAAAGGCAACGAAGGGCGTTTGGGTAATGCAATGCGGGGAGGATCACCGCAGGTAATCCGACCCTCCGCCATTTTTGTCAATAAAGAGCATCTTTCTGAGCAATATCCTGTTTTCTTGCATTAAACTTCCTTGCAATTACAAATTTGCTAGTTTTTATTCTGCGGCATGGTTTTCTCCTCATTAGGTATAATCAAAAAACAATTAAAATGAAAAAGTTCTTGCTTCTTTTAATACTTGTATCGAATATCACTTTCAACATTTCTGCCCCAGCACAAATAGGAATTAGCATCAATATCGGCAGCCAACCAGCATGGGGGCCCATTGGTTATGATCATGTTGATTATTATTATTTCCCCGATATAGATGCTTATTATAATGTACCCAAAAGACAATATGTTTACTTAAATAAAAATCAATGGGTTTTTGCTAACTCATTGCCATATAAGTATAGTGGGTATGACCCCTACCGTAGATATAAAGTAGTGATCAACCGTCCTACACCTTACAAAGATGGAGACATGTACCGAAATAAATATGCAGGATTCAGTGGCGGAAGGGGCCCAAATCAGGAATCAATCAGAGATAGTAAAGACGAAAAATACAAAAATCATCCTGGGAACAAAGGGCATAAGAAAAAGGAGAAAAAAAACTGAGCTATAAAAAATCTTTCAAAAAGGGAACTGCTTTTGATTTAAAATCAATAAATTTAAATAAAAAATTATGAAAAAGACCCTTTCAGTTTTGTTAGCATTCTTGTTAGCAAGTTCAGCCTGTTTAGCACAGAAATATGAATTTAAAATTATCACTACAGTAGAATCTATTGTACCGAATGGCCTTGGAAGATCAAGAATGACTTCTCCAAATGAATCCAGAGATTACAAAGAATTTACTACTACAAGATCAGAAGATGATAATTCAAGAAATGCATCTGATCGTGGAGATATCCGTGTAAAGGGATTTGACGAAACCAAGCTTTTAAACTTTTTTAATTTGGGAGGTATTCGATTTCAAAACATTGTAGCAAACGATGCGGTTGTAGCATCTAAACTTGAAGCAATGTCAGAAGATGGCTGGGATCTTGCGTTTGTAACTAGTGCAGTTGAAAGCGATGCTGGCGAAAAAGATGGAAATGGAATATTTGTTACTAGATATGTTTTCAAGCGATTAAAGAAATAGCATCTCAACATGAAGTTGATATTCAAGCATGATTTTTTCATTTGAAGAAGTCATGCTTTTTTTATTTTACAAATACACTTTATGAAAAAAAGCTTTTAAGCTTTCCTCCCAATAATTCAAACTGATTCCGAAATCCTTTGCAATTTTGGAAGTATCCATCACAGAATAAGCAGGCCTTTTTGCTGGGGTTGGAAATTCAGCAGTAGTAATCGGATAAAGTGCTGTTGGATGGTCTGCCAATCTTTTAATTGCAACAGCAAAATCAAACCAGGAAATTATTCCTGTATTGCTATAATGATAAATACCTTGATGCTGGTTATCATTTTGATCTTCATCTAGAATACTCATTATTGCTTTTGCTAAATCAGCCGCATAAGTTGGACAACCAATTTGATCATTAACAATTTTTAGATCTGGCTTTTCTTTCATCAAACGCAACATGGTCTTCACAAAATTATTGCCATGTTCACTGTATACCCAGGAAGTTCTGATAACAATTGATGAAGGATTGTTATGTTGTGCAAGCTCCTCACCTATTGATTTAGTATAACCATAATAATTAACAGGATCAGTTGCCGTATCGGTTTTGTATGGAGAATTTCCTTTGCCATCAAATACATAATCTGTTGAAATAGTAATTAATTTACAATGGTGCTTTTCACAACATTTCGCAATTTCCCCAACAGCGGTACCATTAATAATAAGCGCCAATTCTTTCTCAGACTCTGCTTTATCAACTGCAGTATATGCAGCACAATTGATAAAATAATTAGGTTGAAATTGTTCGAAAAATGGCGCAATGGTTGAAGGGTTAGATAAATCTAATAATTCCCTATCTGTAAAAATAAAATGATACTGGTTTTCTAATGAAGCAGCCAATTGTTGCAGTTCCCAACCTAATTGACCATTTTTTCCGGTGACAATAACAAGCGGCTTCATTGTAAACTTATTTATTAGAACTAAATTCTTTGGGCTGCTTAGACCATTCTTCTTTAGGCAAAGACTTAAAATAATCATAGGTCTTTTTCAATCCTTCGGCACGGTCAATTTTTGGCTCCCAGCCTAATAATTCCCTGGCTTTGGTAATATCTGGTTTTCTTTGTTTTGGATCATCAACAGGCAAAGGCTTGTAAATTATTTTTACCGACGAGCCTGTTAATTTCAATACTTCTTCTGCAAAATCTTTCAATGTAATTTCATTGGGGTTTCCAATATTAACTGGCATTGTATAATCACTCATCAATAAGCGATAAATCCCTTCCACCAAATCATCTACATAACAAAAACTCCTTGTTTGACTTCCATCTCCAAAAACAGTAAGATCTTCTCCTCTAAGTGCTTGGCCAATAAAAGCAGGTAAAGCTCTACCATCATTCAATCGCATTCTAGGGCCATAGGTATTGAATATGCGAATAATTCTCGTTTCAACACCATGGAATGTATAATAAGCTCTTGTAATAGATTCCATGAATCTTTTGGCTTCATCATAAACACCTCTTGGACCAACAGGGTTAACATTCCCCCAATATTCTTCTGTTTGAGGATGAACCATTGGATCTCCATATACTTCACTGGTAGAAGCAACCAGCATTCTAGCATTTTTTGCTTTTGCTAATCCCAAACAATTATGCGTTCCTAATGCTCCAACTTTCAACGTTTGAATAGGGATTTTTAAATAATCAATTGGACTGGCTGGAGAAGCGAAATGTAGAATATAATCCAACTCACCAGGCACATGTATGAATTTTGATACATCATGATGGTAAAATTCAAAATCAGGCAGTTTGAATAAATGCTCTATGTTTCTTAGATCTCCCGTGATCAAATTGTCCATTGCAATTACATGATAGCCTTCTTTGATAAAGCGATCACATAAATGAGAACCTAAAAACCCTGCTGCTCCAGTAATGAGTATACGTTTTTGAGACATAGCTGTTTTTTTTAAGGTCTACCAACACTTTCGTAATGATAACCCATATCTGTAATGAATTTTACTTCGAATAAATTACGACCATCAAAAATGGCCTTGTTTTTTAAGGTAGCACTTATACGTTCAAAATCAGGTGTTCTAAACTCACTCCATTCTGTTGCTATAACCAAAGCGTCTGCTCCTTCTAAACATTCGTATTGACTGTTTGCATAAGTTACTTTATCGCCAATTGTTGCTTTTACATTAGGCATTGCTTCTGGATCAAATGCAGAAACAGTGGCGCCTGCAGCGGTTAATGCATCGATTAAATACAAGGCTGGTGCTTCTCTGATATCATCTGTATTGGGTTTGAAAGCCAATCCCCAAAGTGCAAAATGCTTGCCTTTTAAACTGCCTTTAAAATATTGTTCGATTTTAGGCATTAGATGAAGTTTTTGTTTTTCATTGACCGCTTCTACCGCTTTCAAAATCTTAAAATCATAGTTTACTTCATCAGAAGACATAATTAAAGCTTGTACATCTTTGGGGAAACAACTTCCACCATATCCTATTCCAGGAAAAAGAAAACGTTTACCAATTCTCTCATCACTTCCAATTCCTCTTCTCACCATGTCTACATCTGCTCCTACTCTTTCACACAACTGAGCAATTTCATTCATGAATGAAATTTTTGCTGCTAAAAAAGAGTTGGCGGCATACTTGGTTAATTCTGCTGACTTCTCATCCATAAAAATTACCGGATTCCCTTGACGTACAAATGGAGCATATAAATCAGACATCAGCTTTTTAGCACGATCAGATCTTGTTCCTACTACTACTCTATCTGGTTTCATGAAATCATCCACAGCAACCCCTTCTCGCAAAAATTCCGGATTACTTACCACATCGAATGCTCCTTTAAAATTTTCAGCTATGGCAACTTGCACTTTTTCGGCAGTTCCCACTGGCACAGTACTTTTATCAACAATTACTTTATAATCTTTAAGTATATGGCCAAGGTCTTTGGCTACTCCCAGAATATATTTTAAATCCGCCGCTCCGCCTTCTCCTGGAGGTGTTGGCAATGCAAGGAAAATAATCTCTGCATCTTTTACCCCTTCTGCAAGATTAGTGGTAAATACCAATCTGCCTTCTTTCAAATTTCTTAAGAATATTTTTTCTAAACCAGGCTCGTAAATGGTAATTTCTCCATTGGATAATTTATTTACCTTGTTTTGATCGATATCGATACAAGTAACTTTATTACCTGTTTCAGAAAAACATGTTCCTGTAACAAGTCCTACATAGCCTGTACCTACTACTGCAATTTTCATCGTTTATTGATTTAAATAATTTAAAACATGTTGAGTAATGTACTGTAATTGATCCTGTTCCATTTCTGTATGAACTGGTAATGAAATTACACAATCTGTCAATTCATCGGTAATAGGTAAATTGATTTGTGGCAATCCGAATGAAGCAAACATATCTTGTTTATGTCCTGGAACCGGATAATATATCATTGAAGGAATTTTATGCTGAGCAAGGTATTCACTCAATGCATCACGATCTGCATTTTTAATTTGCAAAGTATATTGATGATATACATGTGTACTATAATCCGCAACAAATGGAGTTACAATATTTGGATGATTCGCAAAAGCAGAATCATAAAAAGCAGCAACCGATTGTCTGGCTTTATTATACCGATCAAGATGAGTTAGTTTAACATTTAATACAGCTGCCTGAATAGAATCGAGTCTGGAATTGCAACCGACAACTTCATGATAATATCTTTTCTGTTGTCCATGGTTAGCAATCATTTTCATTTTAGCTGCCAATGAATCATCATTGGTAAAAATTGCACCGCCATCTCCGTAAGCTCCTAGATTTTTAGAAGGATAAAAAGACGTTGCCCCGATTGTTCCGATAGTTCCAGTTTTTTTCACCGTGCCATCCGAAAAAGTATAATCGCATCCAATTGCCTGTGCATTGTCTTCGATAACAAATAAATTAAATTCTTTTGCTATTTGCATGATTTCTTCCATTGGAGCAGCATGGCCATACAAATGAACAGGCACGATCGCTTTTGTTTTGGAAGTGATTGCTTTTCTTACCGACTCAGGATCGATACAGAAAGTTTTCGGATTTACTTCAACAAATACAGGTGTTAACTTTAATAAAGCAACTACTTCTGTAGTAGCTATATAAGTAAATGAAGGTGTAATCACTTCATCGCCAGGCTCAAGACCTAAAGCCATCATAGCTATTTGCAATGCATCCGTTCCATTGGCACAAGGGATAGTATGTTTTACTTGTAAGTATTGGCAAAGAGCGGCTGCAAAATCTTGAACCGGCTTACCATTGATATATGCAGCAGTATCCAAAACATCATGAATGGCATTATCAACTTCGGCTTTAATATGTAGGTATTGAGATTTGGTGTCAACCATTTGAATTGGTCGCATATATATAATACTTTAGATGTGCAAAATTAGCACAAAAAGGGTAGACAAAGAATATACCCATAACTTTGTACAGAATGAAGCTATTCTACCAATTATTTATCCTGCTATACCCATTTGCAGCTAGATGTATTGCTCCTTTCAACAAAAAGGCTCAATTATGGATTGAGGGAAGGGCAAACTGGAAGAGCAGATACGGCCGAGTATTTGAAAAAGAGTCAAGACCGGTAATTTGGATGCACTGCTCTTCATTGGGTGAATTTGAACAAGGCTTGCCTCTATTAGAATCATTGAAAACTACTTATCCAAACTATTTTTTTTTGGTTAGTTTTTTTTCTCCATCCGGATTTACTGTTAGGCAAGACCACCCTGCGGCCGATTTTGTTTGTTACTTACCCATGGACAGCCAAAAAAACGCCATTGATTTTCTGACAATTGTAAAACCTCAAATAGCCATTTTTATCAAATATGAATTTTGGTATCATTATTTGAAAACAATGAAAGAAAAAAACATACCAGTTTTACTGGTGTCTGCCATTTTTAGAGAAGACCAATTATTTTTTAGATGGTATGGAGATTTCTATAAAAACTTATTGCATTTTTTCAATTCAATTTTTGTACAAGACAATCATTCAAAACAATTATTACAATCCATAGGAATCGATAAAAATGTTTTTGAAACTGGCGATACCAGATTTGATCAGGTCATCAAAATTGTAAAAGCACATAGTTCTAACAAAATTGTTGAGCAATTTTGCAACAATAAAAAAGTAATAGTTGCAGGAAGTACATGGACCGAGGACGATAAATGTTTACACCATTATGCAATTGCTCATCCAAACATACAATTCATTATTGCCCCTCATGAAATTGAAGAAGAAAGGCTTGATGAATGCATCAGATTTTATCCTAATGCTGTTTTATATTCCGACTACGTCAATGCAATCGAAACAAACCAACCAACAAAAGAATATCAATCTCTAATAATTAACAATATGGGCATGCTGAGTGCTTTGTATCGGTATTCCACTATTGCATTTATCGGAGGAGGATTCATTGATGAAGGTGTTCATAACACGCTAGAAGCTGCTGTATATGGCATTCCAGTTGTATTTGGCCCTGAATATGATAAATACTTAGAAGCAATTGAACTGGTGGAATCAGAAGGAGCATTTAGTGTAAACAATTTGATTGAACTCGAAGAAGTATTCAACGAGTTAATGAATGATGAATCAAAAAGAAAAATGATTGGTGAAATTGCTCAGAACTATGTTTATTCAAAATCGGGAGCTACGTCAAGGATTCTATTGTATATTCAGGAAAATCGTCTTTTAACCAACTGATCAAATAACTTAACCGTTTCATTTCCTTCTTCCCAACTCAATTTAACTTTCAATTCTCTTTGAATCCAATATTGAGCTTCAGGATAAATATTAAAACTATTAATGGTCTTTATACTTCTATCGTACATACTTTCATCACCTCTGAATAGTACATGTGCAAAAAGGTATTTATAATTTACGCTAATTGCTTTTCTTAAATCTCTTATTGGCGTTTCCTCTAACTTAGAAGCCACTTCAATGATCTCTTCCTTCAGATGAGTGTTTAAATCAGGGCTTTGATTTAACTGATACAATTCATTGATTGGAGTTATTTCTTTAACCGGGTCAATTTTGGGTTCTTCCTTTAAAGGAGCTTCATGATGCGGTTGAAAGACAAGTGTTGGAATTTCTATTGGTTCTTCAAAAAGCCAGCCTGATGGAATTTTTACTTGTTCTGGCTCATTTGATGATGTTGAAGAAGGGTTTGAGATAGAATTGCTATAAGTATGCTCTTTAGCCTGGGTTAAATGCACTGAAGGCATCTGAATAGACACATTTCCTTTCGTTAAATCATTGTTTTTACTAAACTGTAATTCAGACAGGAGCAATTGTGCGGTTATAGCCAATGTTTCACATTCAGCCTTTTCATCAAACTGTTCTTTTAATTTATTGATTAAAGTGCCAACTCTTTCCATTGGAAGCAATACTTTTGGGGGTAATTGTAATGCGTTCGACGTAAAGTTACTAACGTTTAATTGATTAATTTATTTTGTTCAATGTTTATAGAACCAAATTTGTGGGGTGAAAGAAGGGGCTGGATTGAAGTAATATGCGGGAGCATGTTTAGTGGCAAAACGGAGGAATTGATTCGCCGATTAAAAAGGGCCAAAATAGCCAATCTGAAAGTGGAAATTTTCAAACCTGCCATTGATGTTAGATATGATGAAAACAAGGTAGTTAGCCACGACTCTAATGCCATCTTATCAACTCCCATCGATAATTCACAAACCATATTATTAATGGCGCAGGATGTTGATGTTGTAGGCATAGATGAAGCCCAATTTTTTGATGCAGAAATTATGGAGGTCTGCGAAAAACTGGCATTGAGGGGGGTCAGGGTAATCGTAGCGGGTTTGGATATGGATTATCTGGGTAAGCCATTCGGACAAATGCCCCATTTATTGGCCATAGCAGATTATATTACTAAACTACATGCCATTTGTATGAAATGTGGCAATATTGCCAATATCTCTTACAGAAAAACTTCCCAGGAAGGACAAGTTTTATTAGGAGAAAAAGAAACTTACGAACCTCGATGCAGAAAATGTGCCAATGAAAAATAGTGCCACAATATTAGCATTAATTAAAAAAGACGTACTACTAGAAACACGCCAGCAGTATAGTTTTTATGGTGTTATATTGTACATAGCTTCCACCACTTTTGTAGTGTATCTATCGATGGGCCAACCAGAAGAAAAAGTGTGGAACGGGCTATTTTGGGTGTTACAATTATTTGTTTGCATAAATGCAGTTGCAAAAAGCTTCTTACAAGAGAACAGAGGTAGAATGCTGTATTTCTATACAATAGCAAGCCCTACCCATTTTGTGATTGCAAAATTGGCTTTCAATGCAATATTGATGTTATTGATGAATCTCCTGAGCCTTGCAGTTTTTACCCTATTGTTGGGAAATCCAATTTCAAAAATGGGGGAATTTTTACTCATTAGTTTATTGGGAGGAATCAGTTTGAGTCTGGTTTTTACTTTTTTAGCCGCCATAGCTGCAAAAGCCCAACAGCAAGCGGCATTGATGGCTATCATGGGTTTCCCGATCATCATTCCGCAATTACTTTTATTGATGAAAATCAGCTCTGCGGCATTCTCTTCAGCCATTCAATTGGGTTGGTGGCAAATGATTGGAATGCTTATAGGTTTAGACTTAATGATTATTGCTTTAGCCTATATTTTGTTCCCTTTTCTCTGGAAGGATTAGAATCGTAGATGACGTACAGTTAGCCCTTTGTTGATCAACTGTTTTAATGAGTCTATTCCAATTTTCAAGTGCCTATCCACAAAATCAGCTGTTACTTTTTTATCGCTTGCTTCGGTTTTAACTCCATCTGGAACCATTGGTTGATCGCTAACCAACAATAAAGCACCCGTTGGTATTTTATTGAAAAAGCCAACAGTAAAAATAGTGGCAGTTTCCATGTCTATTGCATAAGCTCGAACTTTTGTGAGGTATTCTTTAAAAGCTTCATCATGCTCCCAAACCCTTCTGTTAGTAGTATATACAGTTCCTGTCCAATAATCCACTTTATTGATTCGAATAGTAGTTGAAATAGCTTTCTGCAAAGCAAATGCAGGCATAGCGGGCACTTCGGCAGGAAAATAATCATTAGATGTTCCTTCTCCTCTAATAGCAGCAATTGGCAAAATTAAATCACCCAATTTGTTTCGCTTTTTCAATCCACCGCATTTTCCCAAAAACAAAACAGCTTCTGGTTCTATAGCTGTTAACAAATCCATGATAGTTGCAGCACCGGGGCTACCCATTCCAAAATTGATTATGGTAATTCCGTTTGCAGTAGCACATTGCATTGGTCTGTCTTCTCCTATTACTTTTACTTTATTCCATTTAGCAAATGTGTAAACATAATTACTGAAATTGGTCAATAGTATGTATTTGCCAAAATTTTCTAGTTTTTCGCCTGTATACCTTGGCAACCAATTGCTTACTATTTCTTCTTTCGTTTTCATATACTTATTTTTAAAAAGCAGTTTTATTATAAAAAGAAACCGATCAATTCAGTTACTAAATATAGATTAACTTGTAAATATACCAATAAGTACTCATTTTTACAATAGCTAACTCATTAAATGAATATTCAATACCCAACATACCTTCCTGAAATTAAAGAAGAAAACGAGAAAGAATTCATTTTTGATCCAATACGAAAACAGTGGGTTCGTCTTACTCCAGAAGAATGGGTACGGCAAAATTTTATCAACTACTTAATCAAAGAAAAAAAATATCCTGCTTCATTAATTGCAATAGAAAAAGAAATAAAAGTAGGAGAAATGCGAAAAAGGTTTGACATCTTAGTGTATAAAGAATCTATACCTTGGTTAATTGTTGAATGCAAGGAATTGAGTACCCCAATTAATGATGCTGTAGCAAAGCAAATTTTGACCTATAATATCCAATTACAAGTACCCTATTTGATCATTACCAATGGCAACAATACAAGAGGTTTATACATTTCAAATGGGCAGTATGAAAACATTGATGCAGTGCCAGTGTATTAATAAAAAAAATGCCACTGCGTTTGCAATGGCATTTTGATTGATACTTAAAAATATTAAGGAAATATTCCAAGTTCAGTATAAGATGTACCTACTTTATTGATTGCACAAACATAAGCTGCAGTTCGCATATCTGGAATAGAAGGATTCTTATGCCAGATATCCATGATTTCACGCGTAGCTGTAATCATTGTTTCTTCTAAACCACTATGCACTAGATCTACTTCTTCAGGTCCATGCAAAATAAATTTTCTTTCTGCATCACTTACTTTTCTATCTGTCAAGGTTTCGATTTGGCTAAGAATATGTGTATTCATATTTTCAGTAAAACGCTTCTCCATTCTACCATAACGAACATGGCTTAAATTTTTCAACCACTCAAAATAAGACACCGTTACACCACCTGCATTCAAATACATATCTGGAACAACTAGAATTCCTTTTGACGCCATTACATCATCGGCTTCTGGAGTCAATGGACCATTTGCAGCTTCACCAATAATTTTGGCTTTTATTTTATCGGCATTTGTGCCATTGATAACATTTTCTAAAGCCGCTGGAATTAGAATATCACAAGCCAATTCTAGTGCATCACTGCTCTTAGCCAAATTTGTTGAGCCAGGAAAATTTAAGATAGAACCAGTAGCTTTTTTATGCTGAAACAATTCTTCTTCATTCAAACCATTTTCATTAAAAACAGCCCCATCGTGCTCTGAAATACAAATTACTTTAGATCCATTTTCTCTGAAAAATTTTGCACTATGATACCCAACATTACCTAACCCTTGTACTACAACAGTTTTGCCTTCAACTCCAACAGTAAGGCCTAATTTCTGCATTACTTCTGGCATATTACACACTTCACGGATTCCAAAGAAAACGCCTAATCCAGTAGCTTCTTTTCTTCCTCTTACCCCACCTTGAGTAATTGGTTTTCCGGTTACACAACCTGCTGCGTCAATATCCCCTGGTTTTAAAGATGCATAGGTATCTACTATCCAAGCCATTTCTCTTTCACCGGTTCCATAATCTGGAGCAGGAACATCAATACCAGGTCCTATAAAATTTTTCTTAACCAGTTCGCTGGTATATCTACGAGTAATTTTTTCTAACTCATAAACACTGTATTTTTTAGGATTAATTTTAATTCCTCCCTTTCCTCCTCCAAATGGCACATTTACAATAGCACACTTATAAGTCATTAATGAGGCAAGTGCCATCACTTCATCTTGATTCACTTCATCACTAAAACGAATTCCACCTTTACAAGGAGATTTGTGCTGTGAATGCTGAACACGGTAAGCTTCAATTACTTCAATTCTACCGTCGTCCATTTTTACTGGGAAACGCATGCTGTAAATACTATTACATGCTTTAATTTGTTCAAGCAATCCTTTTTCCCAAGTGGTAAATTTAGACGCTTTATCAAAGCTTTTTTCAACACTTTGAAAAAAACTGTAGGCTTGTTGATTTGACATTTGGCAATCGATTTATAGGTTTATTACAATCAATAAAAATGAAAACTATTTGCGATGTTCTCCTTTTTCGAGGCGCGTTATTTTAAGATCAATACTCAGTAAATAAATAAACAATCCAATCATAATAATTACAACAACACTCATTACAACCAAGATTTTTCCATTGCTTCTCATGATGCCAGCATCAGGAGTAGATTGAGCTTGTATCAAACTAGACAAAAAAAGAGCTACTACTAAAAAAATATACTTTTTAATCTGTTTCATAATTCATTTTTTGAGCTAATAATGTATACCTGATTTTAATTGTGCTGATCCAAACACCCAACAAAGTCCATCCAATTACAGCAGGATAGAATACGGTACGCATGTGCATTTCCATATCTTTTCCGTTTATTCCAGGATTACCATCACTCCCTTCACCACCAGGATGTAAAGATTCAGTTAAGCGAGGTAAAATCCATAATGTAGGAAACAACATAAAAAAAGCAAAAATATTATATACGGCTCCTATCCTAGCCTTTTTTTCATCGTCATTCATACTACCCCTCAAAACAAAATAAGCCAGGTAAATCAAAATAGCAATAGCAGCACCATTCTGTTTCGGATCACCTGACCATGGACTTCCCCATTGATAGTTTGCCCAAAAAGCCCCAGTAACCAATCCAAGAACTCCAAAAATTATACCAGTATTGGCAAATGCTACAGAATAAGCATCATTTTTTAATGTAGGATTTTTTAAATAGCGAATTGCATAAATAACCGATACCAGTAAAAGGATCATCATTCCAAACCACATAGGAACATGAAAGAAAAAATTTCGAATTGTTTCTTGCATTCGATCATCTAGTTTAGGCACTTTTACAAAGAAGCCATAAACACAGGTATAAAGTAATAAACAGAAAGACAATATTTTCCACCAAGCGGCTCGAATCATAACTATTTTTTTGCAGGATAAACTGCTGAATCAGGTGCCGCAAAATTAGGTGAAAGCATACCAATAAATCGAATCAATGTGTAAAATATACGTAAGTCTTTTAATACATTTAAAAATGTGGAGATTATGTACAAAATCAAATAGCTAGTTGAAATGGCCATTTTATGGCTTTTTAGCATTGATAATGAATTAGTTATATGCAATTAGTAAGACTTGGTGCATTGATTGCAATTTTGTACCTTTGCAGCCTTTCAAAATATTCATGCCGTAACATGAAGTTATTGTTCCTCGATTTGTTAAGGAGCCAAACTGATTGTGGCTATCATCTTAAATTAGATTAGTTACATGAAATTATCACAGTTCAAATTCGACCTTCCACTAAACCTTATTGCACAGAACCCCACCAAAAGAAGAGAAGACAGCCGATTAATGGTTGTAGATCGTAAAAGTGGGCACATGGAGAATCGTAATTTTAAAGACATTTTAGATTATTACGATGACAAGGATGTTTTTGTAGTGAACAATACAAAAGTGTTCCCTGCAAGAATGTATGGCAGAAAAGAAAAAACAGGCGCAAAAATTGAAGTTTTTTTATTAAGAGAACTCAATAAACCCAACCGTTTATGGGATGTAATTGTTGATCCCGCAAGAAAAATTAGAGTTGGAAACAAATTGTATTTTGGAGATAATGAAGAATTGGTTGCAGAAGTAATTGACAATACAACCAGCAGAGGCAGAACCATTCGTTTTTTATGGAACGATGACGATGAAAGTTTTAAGAAAATGTTGGAATTCCTAGGAGAAACACCTTTGCCAAAATACATCAAGCGTAAACCAGATGAAGAAGATAAAGAGAGATACCAAACGGTTTATGCTAAACACGAAGGCGCTGTAGCAGCTCCAACTGCAGGTTTGCATTTCAGTAAGGAATTGATCAAGCGTTGCGAAATTCAAGGTATCCGATTTGCAGAAGTTACATTGCATACCGGCCTAGGAACTTTTAGACCGATTGAAGTAGAAGATCTAAGCAAACATAAAATGGATGCTGAATATTATGCTATTGATGAACAAGCTTGCGCCATTGTAAACAAGGCAAAAGAAAATGGCAAAAGAATCTGCTCAATTGGCACAACTACAATGCGTGCAATGGAAAGTAGTTTTACTGCCCAAAAATTATTAAAACCAAGTGAAGGATGGACCAACCATTTTATTCATCCTCCATATAAGTTTAATGTTGCAGACAGCTTAGTAACTAATTTTCATTTACCGAAAACTAGTTTATTAATCATGACTTGTGCATTTGCAGGGTATGATTTAGCAATAGAAGCATACAAAAAAGCAATTAAAGACAAATACCGTTTCTTCAGTTATGGAGATGCTTTGTTAATTGTATAAATAATATATTCAAAACGTAGATCCCGGCAACTAAACATTGCCGGGATTTTTTATTTATGCATTTTTCCTTTTTTGATCATTCCCTTCTCTTTTTAGTACATCATGAGTGAATTGATACAACTCAATTGCCTGCTGTGGTGAATTGCCAATACAAACAATTCCTACTTTCCCGAACTGAGACAATGCACCAATTAAATGAAACATCACTCCAATTTGATTAGTTGAGTCATACATTAAATTATGGAAACTTGCAATAGTCATTAAATCGTGAGGCGTTAATCCTATAAAAGAGGGATCTGTTAAATTATCGGATGAAAAATAAAACCGCTCTTGGCCATTGACTGTAGTATATACTCCAGTTTTGTAATCATATTGACCATCTGTTAAAAACTGAAGCATTAAATATGGATGCGTTGTTCCACCCTTACGCAGATTTATTTCAATGGCATAATGTTTCCATTCTTCTTTCTCAAATACACTAATGAAATCAATAGAAAATCTTCCCAATACACCCAATTCACTCATTCTTTGAGCAATCGGATATGCTAAATGAGCAATTTCTCTACTATATGATAATGAAGCAGGAAAACTAGCACCAAGAAAAACTTGATCACCAAGTCCGCCTAAAACTTGGTCATGAGTTGAGATAATTTCAACATTACCTTTTGGAGTAATTCTACATTGCACAGAAGGGGAAGTTTTGATTTTACCTTCAATAAAAACTTCTACTATTCCCCCTAATTCAGTAAACTTTTGCATAAAAGCGTTATAGGTTAACCCCTCAGCAACAATTGACAATTGAGTATGTAATACACCTGTCATCCATTCTTCGGCATATTCTTCTCCAGGAAAGCCATCATAACTAAAAACAGCATTCCCTTCTCCTGAAAACCCATCATTCATTTTTATTACCGCTCTCTTTAAATTGGGGATTTGTTTTTTTAGCAACAACAAAGCATTCCCAATTTCTTCATCATTTTTAACATGCTCAATTCCAATGGGAGTTTCAATTCCACATTCTTTAAATAGTTTTCTTCCGCCGCTCTTTGTACCTAAATACAACAGTGAAGGATCTGTTCCATAGATTGGCACATTCAATAAAGTAGCTAGCTTTCTTTCATGAGCTGTTACGTTAAAGCAGGAAATATGACCAATATGCTGTTGAGGCATTGCTTTTTTGATCCGATCAATTAATCTTGGTCTTGCCAAAATTTTTTCGGTCAATGAAATCGAAGAATAATCATAGCAACTTAATAAAGTCAGCCGTTGTTGAGCATGATAATTAGTGATACCTGGCAAAAGATGTAAATAGTAATCAATGATAATCGGATCAATCGGAACGCTGGTAACATAAATCAAATGCGTATTAGGCATTCGCAATAAAATCAGCATACACAATAGCCTTTCTTCATAATGAATAAAGCCATTTACTTTACTCAAAATTTGTTGATCCAATGTTAAACTGGGAATTACAACCACCGTTTTAGGTGCCAGCATATCTGTAAATACTTGATCAAATTCTTCTGAAAACCTTGCTTGCAAATCCTTGAAATGTTCCAATACCAGTGGATCATTGATTGTACTAAATGAATCAGTTTTATGCTCATAAGATAATCTCAAATCATCCGCAGACCAAACAGGCTGTTGCATGGCAAAACTTTTTGCTAAATTATTTATAAAACCCGCAAAAAGCTAGCGTTAAACTCATGACCAAAGATGATATTAGTCATATTTCATCGCCAGCCAGCCTAAGACTGGACCAATTGCCAGAAGCATATAGAGAAAATTTGGATGAACAATTGGTGAAAACAATCCTAGAAATTGTAAACTAACAATAGTAATGGCAAATCCAATACAATTTACAATAGTTAGTGCAGCAGCTTTTGATTCAGGTATTGCACTATTTGCTACTAGAGTAGAAAACATTGGAGAGTCCGCAATTACAACAAATCCCCAGAAAAATAGAAAAAACAAAAAAAGATTGGCCGATTCAATTTGTAGCATAAATGGAGAAATGAAGCAACAAGTAGCCGATAATAACAAACTAATGGAAGCGATTTTCTTTGGGTTAATTTTTGAAGACAATATACCACTTGACACACAAGCTAGGGCTCCAATTCCTATTACTAAAAATGAATAAACAGGAACACTCCATTGTACAGCTGAATGATTCAATAAATACTGTTTGATAATAATCGGAGTAAAAGCCCAGAAACTATACAATTCCCACATATGTCCAAAATATCCAAAAGCAAATGCCCTGAAATTTCGCTTCTTAAATGAAGCTATAAATCCATTAAACATCATTCTTTTGGGCACTACTCTATGAGGGCCATCAGGTACTAAAAAAAAGATCATGAGTCCCCCTAAAACAGCAATGAAAGAAGTGACATAAAAAGAATAATACCAGGTTGAATTTGAAATAAAAGAAGTAATTAAATAAGGAGTGGCTTTGCCCAATACCAGTGCACCAACTAAATATCCTAATGACTTACCTAATCCTATTTGAAAATAGTCTGCTGCAATTTTCATTCCAACAGGATAAATTCCTGCTAAAAAAATTCCAGTAAAAAATCGAAAAAAAAGTATCCAATATACATTTATCCCATCCAAACAAATGCCAAGATTAAATAATGCAGCAAGCAGTGCACAAACAAAAAAAACGATCGATGGAGAAACTCTATCTGCAATTGCCATCAAAGCAAAAATAAAAGTGCCAAGAATAAATCCCAATTGTACTGAGCTGGTAATATGAGGCAAAAAACTCGCTGGAATCTTTCCTAGATCAATTAATAATGGCAACACTGCATTACCTGTAAACCAAACAGATGTGCAAAAGAATTGCGCTAAAACAATAATGAATAAAATGCCTTTATTACTATGCTTTGTCATTTTTTTTGTTGCATTTGATGAAAAGCTGCTGCATATCTTTTTCCTAAAATTCGGATACTTTTTGCATCAAAATGTTCATTGTCTGCCATGCATTTTAATCCCTTTGAAGAAACCAAACTAATCCAATTATTTTGCTCAGCTAATTCTCTTAATTGTTCGTTTATCTTTTGCTTGTTAAGAGAATTAGGTTCAAAATATCCAAGTTCACCCATAATAATAGGAAGTTCTGGACGCTCAGCGATATTTCTAAACAGCGTAAACAACCGAATTAAATCTGTTTTATAGGTTGGGATATTTTGCTCATTTGCATCGCTTTCTCCTTGGTGCCATAAAATACCAGCAAGCGTACCATATTGTTTGGCCAAAGCTATTTTTCCTTTAAAGTTAGTAAGTAACTGAACTGATCGATGAGTTGAATCATTGATCCATTGATTTACTGTAGTCCCTCCAATTGCAGCAGGAATAATGACAATCTTAAATTGACCAGGTATAAATTTCAACAACTCTTTACCAAATGAAAGCCCGCAATCCAAACCTGTTCTAGAGGGTTCATAAAAATGCAAAGGTTCCTTGGCAAGAATCAGTTGTCTTTTTTGATTAATTGTAAAAATTCTTGGAGATGCAATGGTATCAATTGCTTCAACCAGCCCCCTACCTGCCATATTGCTCTGACCTGCTAAAAGAAAGACAAGTGTCTCCTCTTTGATCACTGTTAATGGAGACTGACTACTCGCTTTATTTTCCATTGATTATTTTCTTCTTGCCAAATGATCATAAATCTACCCACTCTGAATTTGGTTCCTGGAGGTTCTTGATTATTGTGAAATCGATGCAACCCAATTTCAATGGCGCCAAATCCTTTAATTGGATATACTTCAATACTTCCTGCAATCAATTCTCTAGTAACTTTTCCACAAATATTTTTTTCAGTGCCATCAACCACTTGCTTTTTAGAAGTCATCAAACCTCCTTGGTCATGGTAAAACTCCATTGAATCCGAATAAAAACCAGCATAATAATCCAACTTAGTTGAACAATTATTATAAGCATCAAAAAATAAACTATCTAAATGAACAATTGTATTGAATAACTCTTGATTGTCTGGTTGATAATGTCTGGTTAATTGGTATTGATTTTTCTTTGAAGAACTACAACTTTGAATCAATAAAAGGAAAATAGACCCTATCAATATTGAAATAAATAGAGAAAAACGAGTATTTGAGGTGAGCTTTCTTCTATTCATATGGCAATATTAATTTAAAGCAATGTATTCATATAGAATCAAACAACCTATTCGAATTTTATTTCTTAATAGGAGGTCTATAATCGAGTGGTAGCATATTAGATAGCTTCTCTGACCAAGCCCAAAAGCCTAAAGTAAGCACATCTTTTCCTGAAAAATAACTTCCATTGGACAGGACGGCAACCACTTTATCTGGATCAGGCATATGTAGTTCTGCTGTCAAAGGTTGATTGAATTTCATTCCTTTATGCATAATACGATAAGATTCTGGCATCATTTTCCATTTATATACAATTTGTAAATAGTCGTGAAACTGAAGTCCAACTGTAAAACTATCAATTGCAAAAGCAACACTATCGCCATTTAAAGGAACATTCACAAGAATGTCCATATTTTGTTGATTAGCATTTTCAGAAAATATTTTTATCTGATTTTCTTTTTTTCGAATGATTTTTCTCATTTCGAATCCTTCATCTTCTAAAGTATTTCTATAAAGACTTCTCATAAAATGCATCAATGACCCTTGATACGCTTTTTCTCTATTGTTCATCCATCTACTTTTAACTCTTTCATTTTTGGCTTCTAAATCAGTAAAAAGCGGATACCCTTGATAAAAAAATACCCTTTTAGAATAATTGAATTCAAATACATTCAGGTCGTACTTTAATTCGTATCCCAATGCTTTATTTTCTATATGTAAAGGCTCATCGGCATATGCGTATAAAGTATTCTTTTTTTTGTTAAATCTAAAACGAACTACTTCTTTATTCAATAATTTACAATCTTCGGCATTGGGTGTTTTCCCAATTAGGTTTTCCATAAAAAAATCGCCCCATTTCTTCCAACCATCTTTTTCATAAGAAGACACAATAACCTCCTGGAGTTCCTTCACTTTTGGAACAAGTAATATTTCTAATTTTGAAGGAATTGAATTTGACGCGATAGTAACTGTATATGTTTCATACCCCAAAATCGAAACCACCAAATCATACCTCCCTTCTGGAAAAGGTTGTATAATAAATGATCCATTATCTTTTGAAGTAGTTCCAATGGAAGTGTTACTCAAAAATACACTAGCCGAAGCAATTGGCTGTTTAGAATCACTAGCAATAATTTTTCCAATAAGCACTTTTTGTGCATTTGAAAAAAAAGCACAAAACAATAAAACAATTATTGCAATTGATCTTTTCATTAAAATTCATTTATAGCCCAAATAAACCGCTATTTAATAATTGCAATGTTTTGATTTTATGGGAACTGGGAACTAATAAGGAAATATTGTGAGTGCTCCCTCCATAACTAACCATTGTGATGGGAATTTCCTTTAATGACTCAAATAATTTTTGCAAAACATGATCTGTTTCTGCAATTTCATTCCCCACTATAGAAACAATAGTTTGTTCTTTTTCAATGTCTACAGTTCCAAATGGCTCCAATTCTTTAACGATCTGTGGAAGAAACTGATCAGTGTCGATGGTAACTGAAACAGCCACTTCAGAAGTGGTAATCATGTCGATTGAGGTCTTGTATTTTTCAAACACTTCAAATACTTTTCTCAAAAACCCATAAGCCAATAGCATTCTACTACTCTTGATTTTGATTGCAATAATCCCGTCTTTTGCAGCAACTGCTTTTACTCCAACACTACCTGCTTCCTTGGTAATTACTGTTCCTGCGGCTTCTGGCTGCATTGTATTCAGTAATTTAACCGGAACATTCTCCTGCTGTGCAGGCCAGATACATGTTGGATGCAAAATTTTTGCTCCAAAATAGGCCAGCTCTGCAGCTTCATCAAAACTGAGTTGTTCAATGGCAACAGTCTTATTGACAATGCGTGGATCATTGTTGTGCATACCGTCTATATCTGTCCAAATTTCACAAACAGTGCTTTTACTAGCAGCAGCTATTAATGAAGCAGTATAATCACTACCGCCTCGTTTCAAATTATCTACTTCTCCTCTTGCATTTTTACAGATATACCCTTGGGTAATTAGAATATTTTTATCGGCGTGTTTTTTGAGTAGTTGTGCCAATTTAATTTTAATACTTCCCAATTGCGGCTCTTCATTGGCATCAATGGTCATGAATTCCAAAGCAGGCAATAGCACATGATCGATTTTGTTTTCTTCCAAAAAAGCACTGAATAATTTTGTACTCATTAATTCTCCTTGTGCTAAAATATCTTTATTTAATGCTTCACTAAACGAAATCCGCAAAATGATGTTTAAAAATTCGAAATGCTCGTTGATGATTTCATTAGCCTGATTTCTCGCCACATCTGTAACCAACAATTCCTGAATAAAATTTTTATAATGATCATGCAATTTTTCAATCACTTGTTTTGCAGATGACCTGTCACCATTTGCCAAATGATTGCTTATTTCAACCAATGCATTTGTTGTTCCACTTAATGCGCTCAATACTACAATCTTTCGATCGTTGTCTTTAGTAATTAACTGAGCAACTTCTTTCATACGTTCTGGCTTCCCAACACTGGTGCCTCCAAACTTCATTACTTTCATACGAACCCCTCCCCCAATTTTTAATAATTAATAAATAGCTGGCAAATGTAGTTCAGAAGACTGATATGTAAATAGCTATTGCCCAAAAGGACGCTGACTCTTACAATCACAGGCTGCTCCTGGATCTACGTTAAAATACTTACAGAAATATTCATAATAAGCCAATCTATATGCTGTTTTAGGAGATTGATTGGCCCCACATTCTAACCCTCCATTGATTACGTTCATTACGGCTCCAAATCCAGGCAATCTTCCTGCAATGCTATCCTTCAACTCAGGCTCCCAAATACCAGTCATGATCTCGTGACAGGATGGTTTTGGGTATTGTGGAGTCATCCAAAACCAAAAAGCAGAAGCAAAGCATAATACAGGATCTGTTGAAAGCAGTGATGGATTTTGCAAAAGTTTATTTTGGTCCTTAAAATAATACTTACTGAATTGTGCATAGTTGTAATTCCAACTTAATTGCAAAGGCCCTCTACCATGATATGATCGCCCTTTAACAGGCAGCATTTTTTTCTTTGTTGTATCTGAATAATGAGTGTATCCATTTTCGCAACCCCTTTCTTCTAAAAAATATAAACCCCATTTAAAATAACCTCCTGGGGCCTCGTCCCAACCGCCGTTTGTTTCATGGGCCATACTTGCTAAAAATGCAGCTAATTCTCTTTTTTTCTGCAGTTCTGTTCCCTTCTTTAAAAAATCAGGAAATCTTTTAGCTGCTTGAATAAAGGAAGCATAAGAATAAAACTCTTTTTGTTGAAGGTCTTTGGAATAGGCCGATCTAGTAGTTGAAATCGCATATCTATTGGGAAAAAGACTATCCCAGGCAGCTTTGTTAATGTATTTACAAATGGGAGAATTTGCTTGTGCAAAAGATTGCGTTCCAACAAAATGGATTAAACAGAATAATACAATCTTTTTTAAATGGATACTCATAATCCAGCTATGTCAAAAATCGCTCCAGTATTTTTTAAATCTTCTACTATTGAATCTATAATGGGAATACCCTCTTTTTTTCTAATCAATTCCATCTCCCTTTCTGGATCGCCAGGAATCAACACTCGATCATGTCCTTCAGCAGGAGTTGAACTCGAAAATCGTTCAATCCATTGATCCATATGCGCTTTAAAATCATTAGCCGGACGAAAAGCATCGATGCGCATTGCCCCAAAAAAATGTCCTAAACCTTTTCCTGGCATATTCTCAGGCATTGGAATATAGGCTGGAAATGGTGGCGCCCATGGTCCATAGGAAGCACCACTCAATACAGCAGAAAAAATATCTACTATGCTTCCTAAAGCATATCCTTTATGGCTTCCATGTTCTCGATCGGTTCCTAAAGGAAGCAGTGCACCTTTTTTCTTTAATATATTGGCATCGGTACTTGATTGTCCATTTTCGTCCTGGACCCAACCAATTGGTGCTTCCGCATTTTTTCTTTGCAGTATTTCCAATTTACCATTTGCTGCAGTGGTTGTAGCAAAATCCGCCACAAAAGGTGGTTGTTCACCCGCTGGTATAGCTACTGCAATTGGATTAGTACCCAGCATTTTTTCTATTGAAAATGTAGGAGCAACTAATGCACTTGCATTGGTCATTGCAATACCAATCATATCTTCTTTTAATGCAATCATAGCATGATAGCCTGCTATTCCAAAATGATTTGAATTTTGCACACTTACCCAACCCGTACCAACTTGTTTTGCTTTATCAATCGCCACTTGCATGGCAAATGGTGCTACTACTAATCCTAAACCAGCATCGCCATCAATTACAGCAGTAGAAGGCGTTTCATGAATCACACTAATATTTGGATGAGCATTAATTCTCTTTGCTTGCCATAGTCGAACATAGCCACTTAATCGCGCAACTCCATGACTATCTATTCCCCGTAAATCGGCGGACAACAAAACTTCAGTTGCCAGAACTGCATCTGTTTCATTACAACCTATAGCAATGAAAATGCTTTTTGTAAATTGATACAATTGTTCGTAAGAAAATACCTGCATTTGACTTATCTGATTCAATTAAAATGGAAGATCATCCATTGGCTCCATGATTTCTGAAGCTGCAGGCGCTGAACTTTGAGAAGAAGCACTTGGGGCAGATGATTGATAATTGCTCGTATTTCCACCACCATCATTCGATTTGCTTCCTAATAACTGAACACTTGAAACCCTTAATGAAAGTGTTGCACCATTCACTCCTTCTTTGGTTGTGTAGGTTCTTACATCTGGTTGACCTTCTACATATACTTGAGTTCCTTTTTTAAGATAAGGAGCAATACCAGTTCTTTCTGTCCAATAGGCACAATCAACCCAAATGGTTTTATCTTTTTGATTTCCTTGTGCGTCTTTGTATCGCTCAGTATGCGCTACTGTAAAATTGATTACATTTTTACCACTTACGGTATTCATTACCGCATCTCTTCCCAAATTGCCAATGGCTGTTAACTTGATCATAAATAATTTTTTATAAATATCTGAAAATTGAAATTAGGCAAAATGAGTAGTAACCGCAAGGTTTAAGTTTGTTTCACTGTAATGATGTTTAAAGAAGGTGGATTAAATTGTTATTACGCTTAATATTTCGCTTTTCGATACACGAAAAGGCCTTTTGAAGGGCTAAATAGGGCCATTTTTACATTTGTTGTTCTACTTTTGCCTAAATTTTGGTGAATGAGCAGAAAAGGGAAAGTATTGGTAGCAATGAGCGGCGGTATTGATAGTACCGTTGTGGCATTGATGCTTCATCATGAAGGATATGAAGTGATTGGGATCACCATGAAAACCTGGGATTATGCCACCAGTGGATCTAGTTCAAAAGAAACAGGTTGTTGCAATATAGATTCATTCAATGATGCACGTCAGGCAGCAGTGCACCATGGATTTCCTCATTTTATTTTAGATATACGAGAAGAGTTTGGAGATTTTGTAATCGAAAATTTTGTGGACGAGTACATTGCCGGCCGAACACCTAACCCATGTGTTATGTGTAATACACATATCAAATGGAGGGCTTTATTAAAAAGGGCCAATGCATTAGAATGCGATTTTATTGCAACTGGTCATTATGCATCCATCCGTCAGCATGATAATGGTAGATATGTAATCAGCAAGGGCCTAGATGAAACCAAAGACCAGAGTTATGTTTTGTGGGGATTGCAGCAAGATTTATTGAGCAGAACTATTTTACCATTAGGGGGATATCGCAAATCGGCAATCAGACAAATGGCCATTGATTTGGGTTATCCTGAATTGGCTAAAAAAAGTGAGAGCTATGAAATCTGTTTTGTTCCAGACAATGATTACAGAGGCTTTTTGAAAAGAAATGTGGAAGGACTTGAAGAAAAAGTAAATGGTGGTTGGTTTGTAGATAAGACTGGAAAAAAATTAGGACAACATAAAGGTTATCCATTTTATACAATCGGGCAAAGAAAAGGATTGGATATTGCTATGGGCCGTCCTATCTATGTCACCTCTATTCATCCCGAAACAAATACCGTTGTTTTGGGTGAAGAAATTGATTTAGAGCAAAACGATATGCTCATTGGAAAACTAAACTGGATCAAATACGAAGGCATTAGTGATGGTATGGAAGCACTCACAAAAATCAGGTATAAAGACAAGGGTGCTTTAAGCAATTTATATAATTCCGATAACGGAATCAGGGCTCGTTTTTATGAAAATGTAAAGGGAATTGCTCCAGGTCAAAGTGCTGTTTTTTTTGAAGGGGATGATGTAATCGGAGGTGGTATCATTCAACGCGGAGAATTGATTTTATCCTAGTGTTGAAACAAAGCAACAAACATCGTATCCGCTTTATGGCTATACCCTTTGATCAATTTTTGCTCTATTAATTGAAAGTTTGAATTGGCTTCTATAAATCTACTCATCGATTCATTTTCTTTTTCAAAAACCGAGCAAGTAATATATAGAAGGTATCCGCCTTTTTTAACAGCAGGTATTATATTGGTAACTACTTTTTGTTGCAATTGCTGAAAATGATCAATATTTTTTTCATTAAAAAAATGCAATTGCTCTGGGGTTCTGCCCCAGGTTCCACTTCCACTGCAAGGCGCATCACAAATCACTAAATCATATTGATTTTTACTCATCAAGTTTTGATGAGTCAATTGTTTCGTAAGATCAATAACAAAAGAATGATATTTTTTTATACCAGCCCTGTTGAATCTGGCTTTTAGATTGTGCAAAATAGTTTCGCGAATATCAGAAACTGTTAAGTCAATATGTTCTAAAACATCCTTTGCTAAAATAGATTTACCACCACTTGCTGCGCAGCAATCCCAAACAGATATTGTTGTAGAACCTTGTAACGACTTTATACTACTTAGCAGTTCTCCAACTTTCTGAGAACTTAAATCCTGAATCACCACTTGCTGATCAATTGCTACAATCCCTTCCAATTTTGTTCCATTAGGCAAGCTTATTGAATCATCCCCGATCAACTGATATGAAAATTGAGCGTTTTGTAAAGCGGTTAAAACAGCTGTTGATTGCGCAGGTCTAACTCTGATAAATAAATCGGGTTGAATACAATGTGAGAAAGAAAACAGATCTTGATCAATTTCTTTACTCAGGAATTGTTGAAATGGAAATATAGATTTACTGCTGACCGCGGGAAAATTCGTTTGAACAAAAGAAAAGCGTTCAATCAAATTGTCTGACCAGTTTTCCAACCAGATATTGTCAAACAAAATCTCCCATTCCCCAGCTAAATCATTGCATAAAAAAAGGGCTGTTTTAATACCAACTTCTTTACTCAAATGATCTAAAGCATGTCCTAATCGAAAATAATGATAACATAGCTGGGAAATATATTTCCGGTCTTTCGAACCAAATTTTTTATTGGCAGCAAAATGCATTTTTAAAAATGCAGCCAATGGTATATCGCCTTTGTATGCAGTAATTATTGCAGCTGAAGACCGGACATAGTTTTCTGCATATTTCATTATTCTCCCCCTTTAGGGGGTCGGGGGGTTGGTGGTTATAATTCCAATAAGGTTTTCACGGGATCTTTTCCCATTAATAGAAGTTCTGGATTTTCTAATAATTCTTTTACTCTAACCAAGAAACTCACACTCTCTCTTCCATCAATAATACGATGATCATAACTCAAAGCAAGGTACATCATCGGACGAATTACTACTTGTCCGTTAATAGCCATTGGACGCTCCTGAATTTTATGCATGCCTAAAATTGCACTCTGTGGAATATTAATAATCGGCGTACTCATTAAGCTTCCGAAAACTCCTCCATTAGTTATTGTAAAAGTTCCACCTTGTAAATCATCAGCAGTAAGTTTACTATCTCTCGCTTTGCCAGCTAAAACAACCACAGCTTTTTCTATTTCTGCCATGCTCAAACTTTCTACATTGCGCATCACTGGAACTGTTAACCCTCTTGGAGTACTCACTGCAATGCTGATATCGGCATATTCATGAAAAATAATTTGATCTCCATCTATATAAGCGTTTACTGTTGGCCATTCGCCCAAAGCAATTGCACAAGCTTTAGCGAAGAAACTCATGAAACCGAGATTCACACCATGGCTTTCTTTGAATTTATCTTTATGCGCTTTCCTTATATCCATTATACGAGTCATGTCCACTTCATTAAAAGTGGTCAACATGGCTGTGGTATTCTTAGATTCAACCAATCTCCTACTAATTGTCTTACGTAATGCACTCATTTTTTCCTGGCGTACATTTCTACTATTTAATGCTGCACCTTCAACAAATGCTTTCTTGCCTGGATTTTGAAGTGCTTCAAGCACATCTTGCTTCATAATCTTACCTCCAACACCAGATGGAGTGATAGATTTAGTATCCATTTTTTTATCAGCAATGATGGCTGATGCTACAGGACTTGCTTTTAAATCTTGCGCAACAGGAGCAGCCACTGTTTCAGAAGCCGCTTTTTGGCTTGGCGTATTTTCAGCCTTTTGAGGTTCAGGTGAAACAGCTGTAGATGCAGGTTTGGTAGCTGTTTCATCTATTTTGGCCAATACATCTCCAATATTCAATGTATCTCCTTCTTTACCAACTATAGTTAAAATGCCCGCTTTTTCTGCATTCACTTCAAATGTTGCTTTTTCACTTTCTAATTCAGCAATTACTTCATCACGGTCTACCCATTCTCCATCTTTTTTTGTCCACTTCAACAAAGTAACTTCATTGATAGATTCTCCTACTGTTGGCACTTTTATCTCAATCATACTATTTATATTAACTATACATTAAATGCTGTTTCAATAATCTCTGCTTGTTCTTTGGCATGAATTTTTGCATAACCTGTAGCAGTTGATGCACTTGCATTTCTGCTGATTACTCCAAAATTAATTGATTTTAAATTCATCTGTAAAAACCCTGCAGCTCCCATATTCATAGGTTCTTCCTGTACCCAAAACCATGTTGCTTTGTTGTATTTACTATACAATGCATCAATTTGTTTATTTGCTAAAGGATAAATTTGTTCTAGTCGAATAATGGCGATGTCTTTACGATTGTCTTTCAATTGCTTTTCAGCTAATTCATAATACAATTTTCCTGTACAGAACAACACTTTCTTTACTTGCGTTGGATCATCAACAAATACATCATCAATCAATTCCTTAAATCCACCAGTAAGAAACTCGGCTGTTTTACTATAGGTATGAGGATTTCTCAAATTGGCTTTGGGTGAGAAATTAATTAAAGGCTTACGGAAATTCCAGGTCAATTGCCTTCTGAATAAATGAAACAAGTTTGATGCTGTAGTAATATTGGTAATCACCATATTTAATTCAGCACACATTTGTAAAAATCTCTCCATTCTGGCACTACTGTGTTCAGGACCCTGTCCTTCATAACCATGTGGCAATAACATCACCAATCCATTCTGGCGTTGCCATTTTTGTTCACCTGCCGCAATAAACTGGTCAATCATTGTTTGAGCACCATTACAAAAATCTCCGAATTGTGCTTCCCAAATCACTAGCGCATTTGGGTTGGCCATTGCATAACCATATTCAAAACCTAAAACACCATACTCACTTAATAATGAATTATAAATTCTGAATTTTTGTTGATTGTCAGTAAAATGATTGAGTCGGTTATAGCCTTTATTGGTAACCTCATCGCGAAGAATAGCATGTCGATGGCTAAATGTTCCTCTTTGAACATCTTGCCCACTCATACGAACAATATTACCATCTGTTAATATGGAACCATATGCCATTAATTCGGCTGTTGCCCAATCAACTTTATCATCTGTTTCGAGTAATTTAATTTTGTCTTGTAATAATTTTTCTATCTTTTTTAAAGGCTTAAAATCGTTGGGCCATTTCATCAAACCATCAAACAATATTTTGAATAGTTCACCTGATATAGCCGTATTGGGAGAACCCTCAAAATGAGCACTATTGGCTTTTGTCATGCTCTTCCATACCAATTCTGGAGCCTGGTATTTATAGGGCAATGGATTCTGTTTGATTTCGTCTAATCTTTCCTGAAGGTCGGCCCAGAATTTTTTCTCCATTTCTTTGGCCAATTCCTGTGCATCAGATTCGCCATTTTGAATGAGGTAGGTCGTGTAAATCTCTCTTGGATTCTGATGCTTATCAATCAAAGCATACAACTGCGGTTGAGTATATTTAGGATCATCCCCTTCATTGTGTCCGTGTTTGCGATAACAAACCATATCAATGAAAATATCACTATTGAATTCCTGTCTGTACCTGGTTGCAATCTCGGCACATTTAACAACAGCTTCTGCATCATCACCATTCACGTGCAGAACAGGCGCTTGGACCATTGCAGCAACGGATGTTGCGTAATCGGCACTTCTTGCATCATCAAAATCTGTAGTGAAGCCAATCTGGTTATTGATGACGAAATGGATAGTTCCTCCTGTATAGTATCCTCTCAGATTAGACATTTGCAATACTTCATATACAATGCCTTGCCCTGCAACCGATGCATCACCATGAATTAAAATAGGTAAAATTTTATCGAAATCACTTTGCTTGATTACATCCGCTTTTGCCCTTGCAAAACCAACCACAACAGGATCTACGGCTTCCAAATGAGAAGGATTAGGCATCAATTTTAGGTAAATATCTTTACCACTCATTGTTTTGACTTCACTTCCATAACCCATATGGTATTTTACATCTCCACTTCCCATGGTTTGGTCTATAGTGGCTGTACCTTCAAACTCGCTGAATATTTGCTCATAGGTTTTACCCATGATATTCGCCAAAACATTTAATCGTCCACGATGTGCCATTCCAATCACTACTTCTTCAACAGTGTTATCAGCAGCAACATTAATAATTGCATCTAGTGCGGCAATTGTTGTTTCACCGCCTTCTAATGAAAATCTTTTCTGCCCAATATATTTGGTATGTAAAAATTTTTCGAACATTACGCCTTGATTCAATTTTTCAAGGATGCGTCTTTTCTTATCGATTGACAATGAAACCGAAAAGTTTTTTTCCATCTCATTGGTTAACCAATCAATTTTATGTTGATCGCTAATATATTTAAACTCAATACCCACATGATTGGCGTAGACATTTTCTAAATGAGCTAAAATATTTTTAAGGGTAGTAGCGCCTAACCCTATTAAATTGCCTGCCTGGTAAGTTGTATTTAAATCGGCATCACTTAATCCAAAAAATGAAAGTGCCAAATTGGCTCCACGGTCTTTTCTACTCCTGATCGGGTTGGTTTTGGCTAATAAATGACCTTTGTTCCTATAACCAAGAATAAGGCGATACACCCTGATTTCTTTCATCCAATCTACTGAATTGCCAGAACTGTCTGAGGATGTATTAGTTGATAGATTATTAGAAGAAATGGCGAAGTCAAATCCTTCAAAGAATTTTTTCATGTCAAGATCTACACTGTTTGGATCTTTTAAAAAGTCTTGGTAAATGGATTCGATAAATGCTGGATGTGAATTAGTGATATATGAGAAATCCTTCATTTGGCTTGATTATGCTATATTTTAGTTGAAATTGGATGCAAATATCGGTCATTGAAGGCAGAAAAAGCATCAAAATAACTATCAAAACCAGCCTTTTTTGTATAAACAACCCTCAAATTCAAACTATTTTTGAATTTTTTGTATTTTAAATTTCAGCGTTTCAGTTCCAGCCCTTACCTTTGCCGTCCTGAAAAAAATAGAAAATGGCAAATCATTCAGCTACAAAGAAAGACGTTAGACAATCAGCAAAGCGTCGTGACCGCAATCGTTATTATGGTAAAACTACCCGTAATGCAATTCGTGATTTAAAAGCGAATACCGAAACGAAAGCTTACGAAGAGCAGCTTCCAAACGTAGTTTCTATGATCGATAAGTTAGCTAAACGTGGAATTATCCATAAGAATAAAGCGGCTAACCTAAAGAGCAAATTAGCAAAAAAAGCAAAAGCAGTAGCTTAATTAAGTTATTGTTCAACTCATATTGAGCCAGTCATTCGACTGGCTTTTTTGTTGCTATCAATGATTTGATTTTGGAAGTTTCACTTTGAAAACATTTAGATCATCTGCTGAGGTATAGTAATTTAAACTACCATTATGCAATGCTAAAATTCGATCAATAATAGACAAGCCCAATCCAAATCCTTTTTTACCGCCAGCATTTTGACCTCTAAAAAAAGGCAATGTCATATTCAATGATTCCTCTTTTGATAATGGAAGTCCTGTATTTTGAAAAGTTATTTCGATTTCATGCTCATCTGCAAGTATACTAATGTTTACTTTTTGATTACTGGAATATTGATACCCATTTTTAATGAGGTTTGTAAATACAGATTTTATCAAAGATTCATTGCACTTTAACAATAGATCTTCATCCTGGTCAGGTATTTTGATATATGAAAAATCGATAGTGATATCCCGAAAACTTCTTTGAGATTGGGAAATAGCATCAAATAGCAATTCATCTACTCTTACCAATGGCAAGTCTGTATCAATATTTGCAGATTCGTATTTAGAAAGCAACAATAAAGAATTGGCTAAATCAATCATATTTTGCTGATCTTCTTTTAAAGATGCAAATACAGTTCTATACTCCTCTTTTGTATGCTCTTTATTTAATGCAACTTCAGTCTGGGATAACATAACAGCTAAAGGAGTCCTTAATTCATGTGAAGCATGTTGGACGAAGCTTTTTTGCGCATCAAATGCTGCTTTTAGACGGTCCATCATCGAATTGAAACTACTGGCTATTTGATTGATTTCATCTTTTGTATCTTTTAAGGAAATTCTACTTGAAAGATTCTTTACATCAATCAATTGCATTTGATTACTTAATTGTACAATTGGTTTTACAGCTTGTTTTACAAAAAGAAAAGACAATACACCTGTTAATATTAACCCACCCAAAAAAACAATCGCTAAAATGATTTGAAGATTATTTAACTTTCTTAATCCAATCTTGTCGAATCCTGACACATAAATAAAAGTCTTTGTTGGAATATGGAACTCAAGTACATGTTGAGTTTTTGTAGAGTCAGTAAATTGAAAACGTTTTATTTTTTTTGCTTTCTGTTTTAATAAGGAAGTAATTTGTATCGGCTTATCATTTGGAATAGATAAAACACGATTACCGCTTGAATCTTCAATCAATATACTTTCATTAAATATAGAGCGATCACGAATTTCATTTAACAGATTAAAACCTGTTAGGCTATCTGCAGTTTTTGATTCTTGATAAACTTCATAAACTTCATTTCCTTCTAAAGAAATTCTATTGTAAAAATCTTCTTGACGATATCCTGCATATAGGAAATAAACAGTAGTGCAAGCAATCAATAAAATAATAGCTACAAAGCCAGTAAATAAAAAAGCGAATCTTTGTTTCAGATTCATAGTAGTTACTTAATATAATATCCAAATCCAGGTTTGGTGTGTATGAGCTTCTTTTCGAAAAGTTTATCTACTTTATTTCTTAAAAAACTGATATATACTTCAATTGTATTCGTACCGGTATCAAAACTTAAATCCCAAACTTTTTCTAAGATCTCTTGTTTAGATATCACTTTCCCCTTGTTTTTTGCCAATAATACCAGGAGCGTAAACTCTTTTGACGTCAGATTAATTTCAGTTCCTCCCCTATTAGCATTTTTTCCTGAGAAATTAATCTCCAGGTCATCGATAATAATATTGGCTTCATCTAGTACAACAGTCGTTCTTTTTATCAAGGTTTTTACCCTTGCAAAAAGTTCATCGAAATGAAATGGTTTGACTAAATAATCGTCTGCCCCATTATTAAAAGCCGTAACTTTTTCATTTACTTCACTGATCGCAGTTAGCATTAAAATGGGCACTTTTTTATTCTTTTCCCTGAACTCTTCACATAAAACCAACCCAGTTTTAATAGGTAGATTAATGTCTAATATAATTATCGAGTAAACATGCTCGTTAAATAGTTTGGATGCTTCTGCACCATTGATAGCGAGATCTACTTTATACCCATTACGAGTGAACTCATCTTTAATAACTTGGCCTAATTTAGTTTCATCTTCAGCCAATAAAATTCTTTGTTTCTTTTCCATCTAAGTTTTATTCAACTATACAAATATATTTAATCCAGTTGCTTGATAGATCCGCTTCCTGCAATCTTTTGCTTGATAGTGGCAGCTCCTTTATAATAGATTGTTCCACTGCCAGCAACATTTACATCTAATAAAACATCAGCAAAAACTTTTATCGTACCCACTCCAGCAACTTTGACTTTGGTATTCTCCGTTTTTAATTGAATGGCATCACATTCTCCAGAGCCAGCAATCTTGAATTCAGCATTTTTAGTTTCTCCTGCCAATACCATCGAACCAACACCTGCTATATCAACTTCTAATGTTGGCGTATTTAAAGCCAGATCCATTTTTCCACTACCCGATAAACTGAGTAATAATTTATCCATTCCTGTAAATTTATTTTTACCAACTACTGATCCACTTCCACTCAATGATATTTTAGACAATTTTGGCGTTGTGATGTGTATTTTAATCGGAAAATCGCTTTTTAAGCGGTAGTTATTTTTTTCCTTTAAAACCAATTTATCGTCCGATTCATTAACAACAATATAAGACTGTAAATTCTCATCTGTTTCAATAGAAATGGAGGTTTCATTACCCTGGGTGATATCTACATCAAAATTGCCTGCCAATTCAATTTTTTCAGCTTTTTGAGCAGTTCTATTCTGGGTAACTATTTTACCATTTCCTTCAACCTTTTTATTGGTCCATTTACAGGAAAACAATAAAATTGAACTAAAAGCAACTAGATAAAGGGTTTTCATTTTTGCATATTTAATGCTGTAAGGTAATAAAATATCCAATCCAAGTAGTCTGTCATTATGGGCAGATGAAAAATTCATTTAACTTCGCCCAATGACAGAAAAAATATTGATCCTCGACTTTGGAAGTCAATACACACAATTGATTGCGAGAGCAGTAAGAGAAGCAAATATTTATTGCGAAATTATCCCCTACCACAAAGAATTTACGATCGATCAAAGCCTAAAAGGCATCATTTTGAGTGGATCGCCCTTTAGTGTAAATGACGAAAAAGCACCAGAAGTTCCTGTTTCAGCTTATATTCATCAATTACCCGTTTTAGGTATTTGTTATGGAGCCCAAATGACAGCAAAATTGTTTGGCGGAAGAGTAGACAAATCCAACAAAAGAGAATATGGTAGGGCTTCCATGGAAATTAAATCAGAAGATGCCCTGTTTAAATCAATCCCCCAAAAATCCCAGGTTTGGATGAGTCATAGCGACTCTATTACCGCTTTGCCTCAAGGGTTTTCTATTTTAGCAACCACTGATAGTATACCTGTTGCGGCTTTCAAAAAAGACACTACTGATACTTTTCCTTTATATGGATTACAGTTTCATCCTGAAGTATACCATTCATCAGAAGGAAAAAATATTATCAAAAATTTCCTTGTCGATATTTGTAAATGCAGCCAGAACTGGACGCCCAACTCCTTTGTTGAAGAAACAGTAGCTAAATTGAAAGCCGAAATTGGCGACAAACAGGTGATCATGGCCTTAAGTGGTGGCGTAGACAGTACAGTAGCAGCAACTTTAATTTCCAAAGCAATTGGCAATAGACTTCATGGCATTTTTGTAGACAATGGAGTACTTAGAAAAGACGAATTTCAACAAGTATTAGATACCTATAAAACCATTGGCTTGAACGTTAAAGGAATAGATGCCAAGCAATTGTTTTATGACGCATTAAAAGACAAAACAGAGCCTGAAGCAAAAAGAAAAGCGATTGGCAAATTATTTATTGATGTTTTTCAGGAAGAATCCTTGAAAATGGACAATATTTCCTTTTTAGGACAGGGAACCATCTACCCGGATGTAATTGAAAGTGTGAGTGTACATGGTCCATCACAAACCATTAAATCTCACCACAATGTTGGAGGCTTGCCCGATACCATGCATTTGTCTTTGATTGAACCATTGCGATATTTATTTAAAGATGAAGTGAGAAAAGTGGGCTTAGCACTAGGTATTCCAGCTGATATGATCAATCGTCATCCATTTCCTGGACCAGGATTGGCTATCAGAATTTTGGGAGAAGTAAATGCAGAAAGAGTAGATCTGTTACAAAGGGCTGATGCCATTTTTATTAACGGACTAAAATCAGCTGGATTGTATTCAAAAGTCTGGCAAGCTGGCACTATTTTATTACCTGTAAAAAGTGTTGGGGTAATGGGCGATGAAAGAACTTATGAATTTACTGTTGCATTAAGAGCCGTAACTTCAGTAGATGGAATGACAGCTGATTGGGCTCATTTGCCTTATGAGTTTTTGGCTGATATTTCTAACGAGATTATTAATAATGTTAGAGGCATCAATCGAGTAGTATACGATATTAGCAGCAAGCCACCTGCAACCATTGAATGGGAATAAACAGACTTATGCATCCATATAAAAAAATAGGACTCAGCTTTTTGTGTTTAATCATGGCATGTGCTTTACATGCACAGTCATCGAATAAACCTTTGAAAGTAGCCGTTTTTGCTCCAATTTATATAGACTCCAGTTTTGAGGGAATGAACTATAAATTGGGTAGTGCTAATTTATCAAAAACTATTTTGCCAGGATTGGATTTTTACAATGGAATGCTATTAGCTGTTGACTCATTGAATATAGAAAAACAGTCATTGGAAGTATTATTTTATGACACCAAAAACGATGCGACTCCCATTGAATTAATACTGGAAAATAAGGAGATACAAGACGTATCACTGATTATCGCATCATTTAATAACAGAGGAGAGATAAAAACTATTGCTGACTTTGCTCTAGAAAAAAATATTCCATTGATATCAATGACCTATCCTAATGATGGCGGAATAACGGGCAATCCTTTTTTTGCATTGGTAAACCCAACATTAAAAACACATATAGAAGCAATCTATAGATATATACATAGAACTTTTCCAACCGATCAAATTACCCTTTTTAAAAGAAAAGGAGCAACAGATGATATGATTGCTGGCAGTTTTAATGAACTAAATAAAAAAACACAGGGTCTGCCATTAAAAATAAAAATGGTTGAACTAACTGACACATTTACAACTGCACAGGTGTTCTTGCAATTAGATAGCACAAAACAAAACATCATTTTATGCGCAAGCTTAAATGAAACCTTTGGAAATAATTTAGTCAAAGCAATTGCCTCTTCAAAAAAGTTCAAAGCAATTACTATTGGCATGCCAACATGGGATGGCATTAGAGATATTGGAAAAGATGCAGAAATCATTTATACATCTCCCTATAATTATTCCAGAACAAGCAAAATTGCCCAACAAATAACTTCCAATTATCGAAACAAATATTTTGGAAGACCGAGCGATATGGTTTTTAAAGGCTATGAAGCAATGTATCATTTTGGGAAGCTCTTGATCACTTACAATAAAAATTTAATTGCACATTTATCCGATAATTCGGCTAAGCTTTTTAATGAATTTGACTTTCAACCAGTAAAGCAAAAAACCGAATTAACCATTCCTGATTATCTGGAAAATAAAAAACTCTATTTTATAAGAAAATCAGATACTCAAATCAAGTCGGTTAATTAGAACTCTTTTGCTATTTTGAATGTTATACATGCATGTCAACTTTTAAAGGCAATAAAGCAAACCTTCCTCAAAAACCCTGTGTGGTATGTGGCAGAAGCTTTTCGTGGAGAAAGAAATGGGCTAAAAATTGGAATGACATAAAGTATTGCAGTAAAGCATGTAGTTCTCTAAAAAAAAGCATTGATTGAATATTTAAAAGCGCTCTAATTTTCAACCATTCTATTGAATCATCAGCCAACTATAGGATATGCCATCATCAACAATTGGTTGAATGAACAAGCATTTATTCCTTTTGAATTTCAACAAGAAACCTGGAAACAAATAATTGCAGGAGAAAGCGGTTTAGTAAATGCACCGACTGGATGCGGAAAGACCTATGCGGTGTTTTTAGGAGCCATCATTCAATTTATCAATGACCATCCTAAGGAATACCAGCATCTAAAAAACAATGGCTTACAATTGCTTTGGGTAACTCCATTAAGAGCATTGGCAAAAGATATTGGCAGAGCAATGGAAGAAGCCATTAATGCTTTAGGGTTGCAATGGAAAGTAGGTATTCGAAATGGAGATACAAGCACATCGGAAAGAGCCAAACAGAAAAAAAATATTCCGGAAGTATTAATTATTACTCCAGAGAGCCTGCACCTCTTGTTAACACAGAAGGGATATCCTGATTATTTTAAAAACTTGCGAATAATCGCAATTGATGAATGGCATGAATTATTAGGCAGCAAACGTGGTGTACAAACGGAATTGGCTATTTGCAGAATCATTCATTGTCAAAAAAATACACTTGTCTGGGGAATCAGCGCTACTATTGGAAACTTAGAACAAGCCAAAGAAGTATTGCTTGCCCCTTTGCAAAAAGAAGGAGTGATTATAAAAGCTGTTATAGACAAACCGATAGAAGTACATACAATCATACCTAATGAAATTGAAAAATATCCATGGGCCGGACATTTAGGCATTAAGTTAGCTGCTTCATTAATTCCCATTATAGAAGCAAGCAAAACCACATTGATTTTTATCAATACTCGTGGCATGAGCGAAACATGGTATCAAACCTTATTAAATATTGCACCGCAATTAGCTGGTGCGATTGCTTTACATCACGGAAGTATTGAACAGGAATTGCGCTTATGGGTAGAAGATGCATTGCATACTGAAAAATTAAAAGCAGTGGTTTGTACTGCCAGTTTAGATCTAGGAGTAGACTTTAGGCCTGTTGATACTGTTATACAAGTAGGTTCTCCCAAAGGGATTGCCCGATTTTTACAAAGGGCAGGAAGAAGTGGACATCGACCTGGTGAAATAAGTAAAATATATTTTCTTCCGACACATAGTCTGGAACTGGTTGAATCTGCTGCTTTGCAAGAAGCCATAAAAGAAAAAACAATTGAGAGCAAAGAACCAATGACCGCATGCTTTGATGTTTTGTTGCAATTTTTATGCACACTGGCTATTGGCGAAGGATTTCATGCTGCAACTATTTATGATGAGATCAAAACCACCAACTGCTTTGCAGATTTATCCATCAACGAATGGAATGAAGTTTTAAATCATTTGATCAATGGGGGCAATGCTTTACAACAATATGATGAATACAAGAAAGTAGAACTGATAGATGGGTTATATAAGATTACCAACCGAAGAATGGCCATGCGGCATCGCATGCATATTGGAACGATTGTGAGCGATGCAATGTTGAAAGTAAAGCTGATGAGTGGTGGGTTTATTGGAGTAATTGAAGAATGGTTCATCAGCAGGTTAAACCCAGGCGACACATTCACTTTGGCGGGTAGAAATGTAGAACTGATCATGATCAAAGAAATGGATGTGATCGTTAAGAAATCAAATTCAAAAAAATCAATCATTCCTTCATGGATGGGTGGCAGAATGAGCCTTACAGCTAACCTTGGTCAAATACTCAGACAAACTTTTACCAAAGCTTTTGATGATGATGCTCCTATAGAATTAAAAAGCCTTCGGGCATTATTTGAACTGCAGGCTGAACTTTCTATTATTCCAAAAGAAAATGAATTATTGATAGAACAGATTGAAGAAAAAAATGAATTTCATTTATTGGTCTATCCTTTTGAAGGAAGGCAAGTACATGAAGCCATGAGTGCAATTCTCGCATACCGGTTGAGTAAAATTACCCCCATCAGTTTTTCTATTTCAATGAACGATTATGGGTTTGAATTATTAAGCGACCAACCAATTCCATTGGATGATAGCAATGTATTTGAATTATTTTCTGCAGATAATTTATTAAATGACATTCAAAAAAGCATTAATAGTGCTGAAATGGCCAAAAGAAAATTCAGGGATATTGCTGTGATTGGAGGGCTAATTTTTCAAGGAAACCCAGGCGAAAAAATAAAAGCCAAGCATTTGCAATCTTCTGCAGCATTACTTTTCAAGGTTTTTGAAGAATATGATCCGAACAATATTTTATTAAGACAAGCCCATAACGAAGTAATGAGTCAACAAATGGACGAAGTGAGGTTAAGACTGGCTTTGGATAGAATTTCAAAAAGCAAGATAATACTACAATTCCCTAAAAAACTGACTCCCCTCTCCTTTCCAATAATTGTTGATGGATTGAACAGAAATAGTTTATCCTCTGAAAAAATAGAAGATAGAATTAAAAAAATGCAAGAGCAGTTGTTGAAATAATGAATTTTTCTACGCCTATCTTTACCAAGTGAGTTTACCCATTTTACATACGATTAATGAACAGCATTTTTGGCTCTCTCCATCCAGGGTTATTTTTTGGGAACAAGAAAGAACACTCATTTTATCGGATACACACTTTTCTAAGACGGGACATTTTAGAAAAAATGGTATAGCGGTACCACAGGATATTTATAAGGAAGATTTACAAAACTTATTTAATCAGGTTAGTTTATTCAAACCCAATACCATTTTAATAGTGGGTGATTTGTTTCATAGTACCGAGAACAAAGAATTGGATTTATTTTTAAAATGGAGAAAAGATTTCAGTGAGATTAAATTCATTTTAGTTCGGGGGAATCATGATATTTTACATGAAACCTGGTATAAGGCGGCTGAGATTGAAGTTATGGAAGGGTTTTATCAAATACAGGATTTTGTATTTGTTCATGACCCTGCTGATTCCGTTGAATACGACAAAAACTGTTTTGTGTTTTCTGGCCATATTCATCCTGGTGTTTTAATAAAAGGAATTGCCAAACAATCTTTGCGTTTCCCTTGTTTTTATTTTAGTAAGCATAGTTGTATTCTTCCTGCATTCAGTAAATTCAGTGGTATTAAAATAATGAAGCCTAAAAAAACGGACACGGTTTATGCCATTACAAAAGATAGCGTAATCAAATGTTGAAAATAGCTTTCGATCCGATATATGCGCATCCACTTCCTGAAGGACATAGATTCCCGATGCTGAAATACGAATTGATACCAGCGCAATTAATGCATGAAGGCACTGTTACACATGAGCATTTTTTTAAACCAGCAATATGCCCTGAGCCGGTTGTTTTATGGACGCATGAAAAAGGGTATTACGATAAATTAATCCATCAACAACTATCTGCTTCAGAGCAAAGAAAAATTGGATTCCCTCAATCCCCGGCACTTACTCAAAGAGAACTAATGATCACTCAAGGCACTATTGATTGTTGTATGTATGCAATGGAACATGGTGTAGCATTGAATATTGCAGGTGGAACGCATCATGCATTTGCTGAAAGAGGAGAAGGGTTTTGTCTACTCAATGATATGGCTACTGCAGCTAATTTTTTGTTAAGAAAGAATTTAGCTAGGAAAATATTGATCATCGATTTAGATGTTCACCAGGGAAATGGAACCGCAAAATTAATGGAGCAGGAAGATCGAGTATTCACCTTTAGCATGCACGGAGAACACAATTATCCGTTTCACAAAGAAAAATCTGATTTGGATATTGGATTAAAAGATGGAACCGATGGTGCTACCTATTTAGATTTACTTCAATCAACATTACCCCTATTAATTAAAGAGCAGGAACCAGATTTCGCATTCTATTTATCCGGGGTAGATATTTTATCAACCGATAAATTCGGGAAACTAAAAGTTACCATTGATGAATGCAAACAACGCGATGAATTTGTTCTCAACACATTGCGCAATGCCAGGATTCCAGTGACCATTGCAATGGGCGGCGGTTATTCGCCGGATATAAAAACCATTGTGGAAGCGCACTGCAATACATTTAGGATTGCTTCAGCATTATACTAGAAGTATAATGAATTAAGAAAGAAGAAAGATGAAAGATGAATTATGAGATAAGAGATAAAAGATATGAGATACTAGATATGAAATATGGGTTATGTATTGGGAATCACTTTAAAAACCGGCTTACATAAAACGGGAAAATTAACTGAGTTAGCAATATAACAAAGCTGATGCGCCTTATGATGTAATTCATTGGCTTTATCCATCATAGATAAATCAGTGATAGCAATGGTTGGATGCAGTGTTACCGAAGTAAATTTTCCTCCGATGGAAGGATCTTCTTCCATCGTACCTTCTGCCTGATCTTTATAATCAACTACAATAACCCCTGCTTCTGCACATAAATGCAAATACCACAACATATGACAGGAAGACAATGAAGCGACCAATAATTCTTCAGGATTATAACAAAGTGGATCTCCCCTAAATGCAGGATCTGAGCTAGCCAATATAGATTGCTTGTTCTGTCCAACAATTATATGGCTTCGCTCATACGCTGTATAGGCCGATGTTCCAGAGCCAAGATTCCCTGTCCATTGAACACCTATTGAATATTGATGTGTTTTATTCAACCTAATTCATTTTTTTCTTGAGTGTGCTCACTTGCTCTTGCAAATTATTCACCATTCCTGCTAATTGATTTACATCCCAACGTGGAGCAGCATTCGCTTTTTGTAAAATGTAAACAGCCTTCCAGATTTCTAACACATCTTCCGAACTTACATTATAAGGTTCGTATTGAGGATTATCACTGATCAAAGTGATCTTATTTTTAAGGCGATTGTTTTTCATTACTCGTTTATAGGCAACCCCTTCATTACGAGATAATACTACATAAGTATTGCTGTTTTTTAAATCTTCAAGGCCTTCTACTTTTTCGCCAACAATAACACTGCCACTTGGTGTAGGCAACATACTATCTCCCATAATTTCAAAAGCACGGTATTGTCCAGGAGCCAGCATAGGCAAAGTAAATGTATTAAGTTCATCAACAAATTCAGGGTCAGCATAGCCAGTCATATAACCAGCTGCTGCTTTTACAGGTACAAAACGAATCTCAGCAGATTCAGACACCATTTTCATTTGACGTCTTCTGTCTAAATAAGATCCTCCGCTGGTTTCAGACAGGTCCTGAAATAAAAAGTCTTCCAAACTCAATTTGAAAATAGAACAAACCTGTTCCATCACTTCCAACTTGGGTTCAGCCCTTTCTTCTTCATAAGCTCCAACTAAGGAACGCTTAATGTTCAGTTTGTTCGCAAAGTCTTCCTGGGTCCATCCGCGAAGCTTGCGGAGGTACTTTAAGTTTTTACCGGCGTTTGACATAACTAATGTATTTAGCTGCAAAATACTAAAATTTTTAGTTTTTCCAAATTTTTTTTGAAATTTTTTAGTATTTCTGATTGAGTAATGAGTATTTGGGCCGTTTTTTCAAGTACTTTTCAGCTATAATTAAAGTCATGAAATATTTATTATCATTTTGCTGTTTGGCTTTTACATTGAACCTAATTGCCCAACAAAAGCCTGTTTATCCAGAGTCTTTACTCATCACTCCAGAGAAATCGAATTTCGAAAAAACATCTACCTATACAGATGTTATGCAGTTCTTAAATACCATTCAACCTATGAGCCCAAATATGTTTATAGGATTTATTGGAAAAAGCACATTAGGTAAGGATATTCCGATGGTGGTATTGGCCAATCCTAAAATCAGCTCTCCGGAAGAAGCAAAAGCTTCTGGAAAACCAGTTGTATACATTCAGGCAAATATTCATGCAGGAGAAATTGAAGGAAAAGAAGTTACGATGATGTTGATGCGTGATATTTTATTGGGCAATAAAAAAGATCTACTCAATAACCAGATCATCATTTTTGTACCAATATACAATACCGATGGAAATGATAAAATGGCCAAGGGTTTAAGACCATCACAAGAAAACAGCCCTTTGGAAACTGGCGAAAGAGAGAATGGTCAAGGGCTTGACCTCAACAGAGATGGAATTAAAATGGAAGCACCTGAAACCAATGCCATGATTCAAAACATTCTCAACGCATGGGATCCACAAATGGTGGTAGATCTTCATACTACCAACGGAACATGGCATGGCTATTCACTCACATGGGCACCCGGTTATTTATCCTCCGGAGAAAAAGGACCTTATGAATATACCAACAATACCATCCTCCCCTACATCACCAATCAGGTAAAAACTAAAAACGATTTATTCTTTGGACCATTTGGAGATTTCAATACCAGAGAAGGATGGCCGGTAACAAAATTTTCTACGTACAATCATCATCCACGATATATTATCAATCAAATTGGATTACGCAACCGCATGAGTATTTTAAGTGAAGCATTTGCGCATGAACGTTTTTATCAGCGCATTAATTCAACGTATCGATTTGTGGATGAAATTTTAACTTACTGCAACAATAATGCTTCAACCATTATTCGCATCAATAAAGAAGCAGAAAACAATGCCATTAATCGAGTAATTAATGAGGCAGGTAAAGTAAAAAAAGGAGTTCGTTTTAAAATGGTTCCTACTGCTCAACCATTGAATCATTTCAGGACCTATGATTATGAAAAATATACCAAGGCCGATGGAACTTCTGCACTCATCAAAACTGGGAAAATAGAACACTACGATAATGTGGCTTATTATGCCGATTTTAAAGACACAGTGAATGCCACTTTACCGAGAGGATATATCATTCCAGCAGCAATGGCCAATATTGCAGAACACCTGAAAAAGCAAGGGGCTAAAGTGAGTATTATAGAAAAACCACAGGTATTTGAAGGGGAAAGTTTTTTGGTTGAAAAATTGAATAAGTCTCCCAGAAAATTTGAAGGGCATAATATGGCGTCGGCAGAAGGTAAATTTATTGCGAAAGAATTTACAGCAGCCAAGGGAGACTTCTTGGTTGATCTGGCACAGCCTTTATCGAATCTGATTTTTTATACTTTAGAGCCTCAATCCGATGATGGATTATTGGTTTGGAATTTCTTTGATGCGTATTTGGAAGCGAATAATATCGCCACACAACCTGTAGAATTTCCAGTGTTCAAATACTTTAGCATAAAAACAACGAATAAAAAGAAAAAATAGGCTTTACTAAATTGTATCTTGCAACTATGTCAAAAGCAACATCAACAAAAAAAGAACAACCCATCATTTTAATCACCAATGATGATGGAATAACTGCACCAGGAATCAAAGCATTAACAGAAGCTGTAAAAGGTTTAGGAAAGATAGTAGTAGTAGCTCCGGATAAGCCGCAAAGTGGAATGGGACATGCCATTACCATTGGCCATCCACTTAGATTACAGAAAGTAGCACCGATAGTAGAAGGAGTTGAATCATGGAGTTGCAGTGGCACGCCTGTAGATTGTGTAAAATTATCGGTAGATAAAGTGTTGCACCGTAAACCAGATATTTGTTTGAGTGGTGTTAATCATGGGGCCAATAATTCGATCAATGTGATTTATTCAGGAACCATGTCTGCTGCATTAGAAGCTGCTATTGAAAGTATTCCGAGTATTGGTTTTAGTTTATTGGATTATAGCATTGATGCAGATTTTACAGCTGCCAAAAAATATGTACGATTAATTGTGGAGCAAATATTGCAATCCAAAAAATTAGACAAGCATCTTTGTTTGAATGTGAATATTCCCAAGGGCGACGAGAAACTGATCAAAGGAGTTAAAATTTGTCATCAGGCATATGCCAAATACGAAGAGAAATTTGACGAGCGCAAAGACCCTCATGGAAAAAAATATTTTTGGCTCACTGGGGAATTTGTAAATTTTGATAAGAGCAAGGAAAGCGATGTTTGGGCTTTAAAAAACAATTATGTAAGCGTTGTTCCTGTACAATTCGATTTAACCAATTACGAATTGAAAAAGAAACTAGAAAAAAGCTTGAATTTCAAAGCATGAAGAAAGACAATTTAAAGCTCGGATTACTACTTGGATTCTTAGCTCCGGTGATAGGAATTTTTGGATACTATTTATGGAAGTTCAGGCTCTTTACGTTGAATGAATTTTTCCAGGTGTTGAATATGCAAAAATCTTTATTGAGCGGCATCATTAGTATAGCATTGATTGCCAATGCTATACTTTTTACACTTTATATCAACGAACATAAAGACAAAACAGCCAAAGGTATTTTTGTTGCCACTTGTATCTATGCTTTGATCACACTTGGGTTTAAGTGGTTTGGTTAATTATTGAGGCTCGTATTTTCGATCATCCAATTTAGCAGGATCTGATACTACAAACGTGATTGTTTGTTTTGCTAAGGAAGTAACAGATTTTCCGTTTTGTTTACCAGGAACCCATTTTGGCCCTTTAAAAATTATTCTAACAGCTTCCTCAGCAGTTTTATATCCGGGATCATTCTCTGCTTTTACATTACTGATTGTTCCATCACTAGCAACTATAAAAGAAACAATCACTGCATATTTTCCTGGAGGTGCTCCATTTACTACTGGTATATCTAATTGTATATTCTTTTGCAAATATTTTTGCCAAGCATCTTTCCCTCCTGGGAATGATGCAGGCTGTTCCACTTTGGTAAAAATTTTATCATAGCCTATTCTTTCTACTGCTGGACTAGGAGACCCTTTATAAATAGTTTCCACTTTGGGAAATTTCTCTTGTACTTGTCCTGAAGGTGCTGGTGTAGTTGGTAATTTTCCTGACTTAGTTTTTATTATCATAGCACCGTATTCTGCAGCTTCGCCATATATTTTCATAGCTGCTTCTTTTTTTAAGATATTCACCGATTCAATATCTGTTGGATTTATTTTAATTTCATTGAAATCTGCATAAAATGGCATTCCATTTATAATAATTAATGGATTGGGGTTGATTTTAAACCCTTGAACAACCTTCATAGGCTTTTCGCTTAGTTCACCAGCATTAAGCTTGTACCCTTCTACTACTACTCCATTGAAAGAAGGCTTTTCAGCTCCATCGTTAGGATTAAGTTTGTACCCTTCTACAACTACCCCTTTATTTGATGGAGTTTCTAATCTTATATTGGGATTTTTTTTAATCTTGTCGTCGACTGTAACAAAAGTTCGCATTCTTACATCATCGCTGGAATAAAGTGGATAACCTTGAACAAATTTTGAAGTATCACTACTATTTTTATTTAGTCGCAAAGCCATCAATGGCGGCATCCCTGTTTTATTTTTAGTGGTAACTAAAATAACGCCATGCTTCCCTTCTTCACCATATAATTCTATGGCAGATTTATTTTTTAGCACAGTTATTTCCTTGATAAAATTAGGATCAATTTGATTAAGAAAAAGTTTATCCATTTTTACTCCATCAATTACTAACAATGGATTAGCTGAATCTAAAACTGGAGAATTAATTTTTATATATTTTTTAAACCCAGTATCCTGCACTTTTTCTTCTCTAGATATAGTTCCATTTATATTATCTTCCGATATCAATTGAACACCATTACCCTTAGGAATAACATAAATGGTTTTATCAATAGTTATCCCTTTTTCTTCATTAGCAAAATAGTTTTGTATACCATTTAAAATAGATGCCGCTAATTTTTGTTGATACACTTCATTTTTTAATTGATTCAAATCGGAAGTATTGGACATAAAGCCTGTTTCTAACAAAACTGATGGGCTTTTTACATTTTCTAAAACATATACTCCTGATTTTCTACTTTTAATTCCCGTCATCGGAATATCCAATCCGGTCAAGCTATTGGCTAATTGATTGGCCAATAAATAGTTCTCTGTTTGAAAATTGGTTTTTGTTTTATCAGCAATATAAATCTCCATGCCTTTTACTGAAGCTGCAAATTTTTTATCTACGTCATTACAATGCAATGAAATGAATAAATCCGCCCCTTGTTGATTGGCATAATTGGCTACTTGATTAACAGTTTGATCAACATCCTCTTCTCTGGTTAAAACAATTTTTAATTGATCATTTTGATTGGCTTGCTGAATGGCTTTTGCCAATGCTAAAGTCAAGGTTTTTTCTCTTGTAACTCCATCAATCCCCAATGCTCCACCATCAGATCCTCCATGACCTGCATTGATTACCACTGTATACTGCTTGCTCAACAAAATATTTTTAGGAGAAAATGCTGGTTTTGTTTTTGCGCCGATCTGGTCAACTATATTATCTACTATTGTTCCAACAGAAATATTTTCCGCATTCCTTAACTCTTTTGATCTAAATGCAAATAATACTACAACAATAGCCAATAAAGGCAATACGATCAATCTGCGCATATAGCTATATTTTGGATTGGTATTTTTTGTGATCATCGCAAGTCTTCTTTTAATAGGTGAGAAGAAAAAAGGATTGGTGAGTAAATATTGTTGCTGAGGATAAGCAGCAGCCAATAACATTTGAGCCAGAGAAGCAGAATCGCCATTAGCAACTGCTTTTTTATCGGCAATGAATTCGTGAATCATTTCCATCTCCTTTTTAATTGCCCAAAAGAATGGATTGAACCAACCAGCTATTAAAACTAATTGTATAAAAATTTTATCGAAACTATGTTTCTGTTGCACATGTGCAAGTTCATGTTGCATCATTTGTTTTCCTGCATCACTTTTAAGATCGATCGATTCATGCCAAAAAATATATTTAAAGAATGAAAATGGCGCCCCCTTGGCCTGAGTTAAAATCAGAAACACATCTCCTACTGATTTACATGAATGGGTTTTTAATAATCGATAAATCTGAAATAAGCTTTTAATAAGACCTACCAATAAAATGATTGCAACCAATGAATAAATCAATAGAAGTGAGCCCTGCCAGCCATATTGCAACCAGCCCTTGTGCAGACCAGACTCTATTTCGGTATTGTTATCTGCAATTACCGAAAAGAATTGTATCAATTGAGGATCCGTTTCAACTGGTTTGTTCCACTGAATTTTTATTAAAGGAACGATCCATGAAAACAAGGCAATGGCCAATAAATAAAATCGATTATACTGATGAAACCGATTGTTCCTTAATACAAGCCAGTAATACCCAACCATAATTCCACTGCAAAGTATTACCTGCAAAAAATAATAGAGTGTAGATGACATGGTATTATTTTTTTAATTTTTTAATTTCCTGTAATAGGAGTTCTAATTCTTTTACACTGATGTCTTTTTGTTTCACCATAAAGGAAACAGCATCAGCAAATGAACCTTCAAAATATCCATCTACCAATGTTCTAATACTGCTCGAAGAATAATCTTCTTTAGATACGATTGGAAAATATTCATGTACCCTTCCTATTTGCTTCAACCCAACAAAACCCTTGTCAACCAAAATTTTTACAATGGTTGCCACCGTATTATTATGTGGTCTTGGTGCTGGCTGTGCTTCAATGATATCTTTTAAAAATGCACGTTCTAAACTCCAGATACTCTGCATGATTTGCTCTTCGGCCTTGGTCAATGGTTTCATGATAAAAAATTTACAAAGTAAATGTATAAACTAATTTTTTAGTTTCCAAACTATTTTCTTAGTTATATATGCTGATTGGCTATAATTACTGTTAAAACATTTGTATTTTGCATGTTCAAACAGCGCCCATAAGGTAAACGGCATGAAGTATTATATAATAGCAGGCGAAGCAAGTGGAGATTTACACGGCAGCAACCTGATCAAACAAATACAGCTCAGAGATGCAGCTTCCAATATCAGGTGTTGGGGTGGAGATATGATGCAATCCACAGGTGCGGAACTGGTAAAACATTACCGTGACCTGGCTTTTATGGGCTTTGCTGAAGTGGTAAAGAACCTGCCCACCATTATGGCCAACCTAAAATGGTGCAAAGCAGACATACTTGCTTTCAAGCCTGATGCATTGGTTTTGATTGATTACCCAGGGTTTAATCTTCGCATAGCTGAATGGGCAAAAAAAGAAGGGATCAAAGTGATCTATTATATTTCTCCACAAGTATGGGCATGGAAAGCCAATAGAGTGAAGAAAATGAAAACCTGCATCGATCTGATGCTTTGTATTCTCCCTTTTGAAAAAGATTATTATAAAGATACCTGGAACTGGGATGTGGAGTATGTTGGCCATCCACTAATTGAAGTGATTGATGATTTTAAAAATCAACATCCTACCATTGCTTCAGATAACAATATCATTGCATTATTACCTGGTAGCAGAAAGCAAGAGATTGCTAAAAAACTACCCATCATGCTATCGGTGGCCAATCATTTTCCGGAGTATCAATTTGTGGTTGCTAAAGCTCCAGGGCAGGAAGATGAATTCTATTCGCCATTTTTAATGGGTTTTTCAAATGTACAGGTAGTAAAAAATAGCACCTACGAATTATTGCTCAAAGCCAAAGCAGCATTGGTTACCAGCGGAACTGCTACATTAGAAACCGCTTTATTTGCTGTACCAGAAGTAGTTTGTTATAAAGGAAGTTCTATCAGTTATCAAATCATCAAGCGTTTAATTAAAATAAAATTTATCTCCCTGGTGAACCTGATCATGGACAAGGAAATAGTGAAAGAATTAATTCAGGATGAATTGAACACCCCAAATCTGGTACGCGAACTTTCGAGATTACTCAAAGATGAAAAACATATAGCTACACTCCATAAAGACTATCAAACTTTACATAATGTTTTATCAGCGGGTGGAAATGCATCCCAGCAAGCTGCAGAAAAGATAGTTCAGTATTTGAAGAAAGCCGAATAAACTACTCGGCGCTTATTTGCGAATTAAAGGTAAAATAAGCGTCTTAAAAAGAATGAATAGTAGTGCTAAAATGAACATCAATAATGATATTCTGTTCATACCATGCATATACTTCATCCATTTTGTTCTTGGCTCATTAGGATCTCTTTTAGAAATGAAGAGATATTCGCTGATTTGTTTCCAAATACCCATAACTAGTTTATTTATTTAAAGATAACAAGCAAGTATCAAATTAGTTGGCTAAACATTATCTTGTTAAATTTGTACTATACAAAAATCGACGATGCCAAAGATTGCTACCCTTCTCTTGCTATTGGTTTTAACACATACTGGTTATGCCCAATTTGATCCAACCAAAATTGATATAATTAGAGATAAATATGGTGTTCCCCATATTTTTGGCAAAACCGACCCTGAAGTAGCATATGGACTGGCCTGGGCGCATGCCGAAGATGATTTTACAACTATTCAACAATCATTGATGGCCGGAAAAGCCATGTTGGCCCAGTACCAAGGAAAAAAAGGAGCATCGATCGATTATATTATTCATCTCCTGCGCATTCCGGAATTAGTTGAAGAAAAATATGAGAAAGACTTAAGCCCAGATTTTAAAAGAGTGTTAGAGGGATATTGTGCAGGGCTAAACGCTTATGCAAACAAACATCCTAAAGAGATCATATTGAAAAATGCCTTCCCGGTTACACCAAAGGACATGATTCAATATTCTGTATTGCAATTATGTGTTTTATCGGGAGCAGACAAAGCTTTGGCTTCTATTTTCGGTGGAACCGTTCCTTTGTTGGAGAATTATAAAACAGCTGGGAGCAATGCATTTGCATTCAACAGTGCTAAAACAACTGATGGACAGGTTTACTTAGACATCAATGCTCATCAACCTTTGGAAGGACCAGTGGCTTTTTACGAAGCTCATTTATGTAGCGAAGAAGGTTGGAATATTTTGGGTGCCAATTTTCCAGGTGCCCCTTCAATTTTACATGGTGTAAATGAAAATTTAGGCTGGGCGCATACAGTAAATAATCCTGATAAATTAGATGTGTATCAATTAGAAATTAATCCTGCCAATAAATTGCAATATAAATTTGATGGCAATTGGGAAACACTCGAAGAAAGAACTGCCCCATTAAAAGTAAAAATTGCTGGCATAAAAATCAATGTAAAAAAGAAAGCCTATTGGAGCAAATACGGACCAACGTTGATAACGGAGAGAGGAACTTTTTCTATTCGCATGCCCGCTCAAATGGATATTCGCGGTCTTGAACAATGGTATCGTTTTAATAAAGCCAAAAACTTTACTGAGTTTAAAGCTGCACTAAACATGCTGGCCATTCCGGGATACAATATTGTTTACGCAGATAAATATGACACAATCTATTATTTAAGCAATGGCAGAATACCTTTAAGAGATAAGCAATTCAATTGGTCAACTACTTTGCCGGGCAATACTTCTGCAACATTGTGGAATGGCCTACATCCATTAGCTGATTTACCACAAGTATTGCAACCTTCTACTGGCTATGTTTACAATACCAACCACTCTCCTTTTCATTCTACTGATGGCGCAGAAAACCCTGTGATAAAAGATATTACCATGGGCTATGAAACGCTGGAGAACAATCGTAGCAAGCGTTTTGAGGAACTCGTAAAGCCACTCAAAAAAGTTTCTTATGCAGATTTTAAGCGAATTAAATTTGACAGAGAATTCCCTTCACAATTGTATTTCCAGGCAAATATTGATAGCTTATTTTTACTAGATGCAACTGCTTACCCAGATATAGCAGACATCATTAACAACTTAAAAACTTGGGATAAAAAAGCGAATGCTGAAAGTATTGGCGCAGGTAATTTCTTTTTTATATATACCATCACTGCAAAAAAATGGCCTACTTACTTAAAAAACAAAGGCATCAAACAAGAAGATGCTATTGCGATTTTACGAGAAGCTAAAGCAACCATGATGAAGGATTTTGGCAGAACCAATATTCAATTAGGAGAAGTGCAAAAATTGGTGAGAGGAAATGTAGAAATTCCATTACCAGGTTTACCCGATGTATTGGCACCGATGTATTCTATTCCTTATAAAAATGGATTATACAAAGGCAACCAGGGTGATGCCTATATAGAGTTGGTTCGTTTCACCAAAGATGGCCCAACAATTGAGTCATTGAATGTGTATGGTGCATCAGCCAGAAAAGATTCACCTCATTATACCGATCAAATGGAGATGTATACCAAGCAACAAACAAAACCAATGACTTTGAACAAAGCGGAGGTCTATAAAAATGCTGTGAGCAAATACCATCCAGAGTGATGGTTTATTTTATATTGTTATGAAAACTATTATCAATATTATTACAGGAGGCACGCCAGGTCTAATTAAGGATGCTGAAATAATTATAGAAATGATAGGAAATAAATTTGAATCGAAAATTCAAATATCGAGGGGACGAAACTTTCATCAATTCTTCACTAGACAAATAATTGCACTGAGTGATCGAATTATCCCCAAAAACAGAATATTTATATTTCTTGAAAATATCCCCAATTCATGGCTAGGTCTATCTTCAAAAGTGATTTTTATACCCAACCAAGAATGGATGAGAAAAAACACCTTATTTCAATTAAATGCATGCAATGAAATTTGGTGTAAATCGGAATATGCAAAAAGAATTTTCAGCAACTTTTTTGATAATTGCAAATTTATTGGATTCATCTCAAACGATATGTATTCAACCAATGTACAAAAGAACTATTCCAGTTTTATTCATATAGCAGGAAGAAGTCATTTAAAAGGAACGGAAGCTATTCTTGAATTATGGAAGAAACATCCTGAATTTCCCAGCCTCACCATTGTTGCTACAAACAAAAACTGGAAGAAAAATTATCCTTTACAAAATGTAATTTTCATCACCAATTTCATTTCTTCGAGTCAATTAAAAAATGAAATGAACCAGAATGGAATACACTTATGTATTTCTGAGGCAGAAGGTTTTGGACATTATATTGCAGAAGCCTTATCCTGCAAGTCAGTTGTTATTACAACAAATGCCCCACCAATGAATGAATTGGTAAATAACAATACAGGAATATTGGTCAATACAATCCGTTCGGAGAAACTTGGACTAGGAGAAAGATTTTATATTGATCAAAAGGACCTTGAAGAAAAAGTTTTGTCTGTTTTACAATTCAATGAAGCTAAAAAGACTGCAATTGGCGAAGCAGCCAGAATAAGTTTTCTCGAAAAAAAATTAGCATTTGAAAGAGTATTGACAGCTCGTTTGCAAGAGTTCATACCTACATAAATTGCATCAACAATTCCGTAATCTGTTTGGTTTCGATAATAAATCCATCATGCCCATATGTAGAATCGATGGCATATAGTTCGGCATTCGGCATATGATCGGCCATAAATTGTTGTTCATCTAAGGGACAAAGTATATCGCTATTGATGCCAATAATGAATGTAGGTTGTTGAATTGATTTTAATACTTCAATTAAATTTCCACCCCTACCTCTGGCCAGATGATGACTGTCCATGGCTTTGGTAAGTAACCAATAACTATATGCATTGAAGCGCTTCACCAATTTATCGCCTTGATAATATAAATAAGAAGAGGCTTTAAAATTATCTATTTTCTCAGGATCTGGATCTGTTTGCTTTTCCTGAAAAGTGGTATAGTTTCTATAAGTGAGCATTCCAATTGCTCGCGCAGCTTTTAATCCATTTGCTCCAGCATTGGGCTGCATATCTTTCCAGGTTTGATCTGCTTCAATGGCCATTCTTTGTGCAGTATGAACCGCTACACCCCAGGCACTTTCTGAAGGTGAAGTAGCAATCAAAAACATTTTTTGAATGATGGATGGTTCCATCAATGCCCATTCTAACACCTGGTATCCACCCATACTACCTCCCATTAACAATTGTATGGAATTGATTCCTAAATGCTTTCTGAGTATTATATGCGCCGAAACTATATCTCTAATGGTTACAGTAGGAAAACTTGAATAATAAGGCTTATTGGTTTTGGGATCGGTACTTAATGGACCAGTTGATCCATAACAGGATCCAATTATATTCGCCCCAACAATAAAATATTTATCGGGATCGATCAAACAACCGGCTCCTACTAATCCCTTCCACCAATCAGATGCATCTGCATTTGCTGTGAGCGCATGACAAATCCATACCACATTGCTTTTGGATTCATTGAGCGATCCAATAGTGTGATAGGCAATTTCAATACCAGGAATGGTTTTTCCATTTTCCAGTTCAAAAGGGCTATTATCTTGATAAATCGACATTTTTAATTTCCTTATTCTACTGCAAAATAAAGGGATGCACTGCGTACATTTGTTGAAATTTTGAAAATGGACCAAATTGAGGTGAAAAGAGTGGATGATGCTTATGCGTTTTTAGCAACAGATAGCAATGGAAATATGGCCAGACTGGACGCTTCATCTGCAATTGGCGGGCATGATTCAGGCATTCGGCCAATGCAATCACTTTTGATGGGATTAGGTGGTTGTGGTGGAGTAGATATTGTTTCTATCCTCAAAAAGCAAAAACAAAGCATCAATGAATTTAAGATGGTGATTAAAGGGGAAAGAGAACAGGGTAAAGAACCATCGCTTTGGAAAACCGTTATTATCGATTTTTATTTTAGCGGAGAAATAGACAAGAACAAAGCAGAAAAAGCAATAGCACTTTCTTTAAATAAATATTGTTCGGTAGCTGCAACTTTGAGAGCAGCAGGATGTACCATTGATTGGACAGTTACCATAAATTAAGGTGAATTTATTTTTTATAAATTGAATGGAATGAAAAACGAAACAAAAGCAATCCGCATACAAACAGAGCGTACCAACGAAATGGAACATTCTACTCCGCTTTTTCTTACGAGTAGTTTTTGTTTTGATAACGCAGAAGAGATGCGCGCTGCATTTGCAGATGAAACAGAAGATAATATTTATAGCAGATTTAGCAACCCTAGTGTGCAGGAATTTATTGATAAAATGGTTGCTTTGGAAGGGGCTGAAGCGGGTTATGCAACTGCTTCGGGTATGAGCGCAGTGTTTGGCTCATTCATGGCTTTATTAAAACAAGGTGACCGTTTGCTTTCTTGTAATTCTATTTTTGGAAGCACCCATACAGTGATTGCTAAATACTTGCCCAAATATGGAATTGAATACGGATATATCGGTGCTAGCGCTTCAGAAGCAGAATGGGAAGCAGCCATCACTCCGAATACAAAAATGATTTATCTCGAAACGCCCACCAATCCTGGATTGGATATTCTTGATCTGGAAATGATCGGACGTTTGGCAAAAAAACACCAGATCATTTTAAATGTAGACAACTGTTTTGCTACTCCTGTAAACCAACGCCCTATTGAATTTGGAGCAGATCTAGTAGTGCATTCTGCAACAAAATGGTTAGATGGCCAGGGTCGTGTATTAGGTGGTGTAGTGGTAGGTAGAAAAGACCTCATTCATGATATCTATTTGTTTTGCAGAAGTACGGGGCCAGCATTGTCTCCATTTAATGCATGGGTATTGAGCAAGAGTTTAGAGACATTAGATGTTCGCATGGAACGTCATGCTTCCAATGCATTATTCATTGCAGAACAACTCGAAAATCACGCTGCAATTGCCCATTTGAGATATCCTTTTTTAGCATCACATCCACATTCTTCGATTGCAAAAAAACAAATGCAAAACGGTGGAGGTATTGTATGCTTTGAATTAAAAGGCGGCCTTGAAGCTGGAAGAAAGTTTTTAGATAAATTAAAAATGCTTTCACTTACAGCAAACCTTGGAGATACCAGAAGTATTGCTTCTCATCCGGCAAGTACTACACACGCAAAATTGTCTGAAGCAGAACGCCAGGCGGTGAATATTACTCCTGGTCTAATCCGCATTAGTGTTGGGTTAGAACATCGAGATGATATCTTGGCTGATATATTACAGGCATTGGGATAAAATAATTGTTATACAATGCAAGTATTTCTTTAATTTGGAAACGCTAAATTACTTGCTATATGAAAGTGACAACCGGAATATCCCTCGGCATCATGATGTTTTTACAGTATTTTATTTGGAGTGCATGGTATGTAACGATGGGTACCTATATGGGGCAAGCCCCGCTTCATGCCACTGATGTTCAGATCGGTGCAACTTATGGAGCGCTGGCCATTGCCACTATGATCTCTCCTTTTTTTGTTGGGCTAATTGCTGATCGATTTTTTGCAGCGCAAAAGATCATGGGAATTCTGCATGTTTTGGGCGCTGGCATTCTTTTTATGGCAACAAAAATTGAAAGTAGCACTACTTTTTATTGGATCGTTTTATTGTACTCTTTATTATATATGCCCACTATTGCGCTTAGTAATAGTGTAGCATTTTCTCAAATGACCGACCCAGGAAAGCAATTTCCTTGGATCAGGGTTTTTGGCACCATCGGATGGATTGTTGCTGGCCTTTGCATTGGTCAAATGGGCATAGAAAAATCTGCCAATACATTTTATATTGCAGCAGCAGTTTCTTTAGGTCTTGGGCTTTTTAGTTTTGTATTACCTAATACTCCTCCAAAAGGAAAAACAGCAGATGCATCTTCCGCCATTGGAACAGAAGCTTTTGTTTTATTAAAAGAAAAATCATTCCTCGTATTTTTTATTGCAGCTATTTTAATTTGCATCCCACTCTCTTTTTATTACGGATTTGCTAATCCTTTCTTGAATGAAATTGGTTTTCCAAATGCAGCCAGTAAAATGACTTTGGGTCAGGTATCTGAAGCTGTATTTATTTTAGCCATCCCATTTTTATTCAATAGAGCTGGTGTAAAAAACATGTTGATATTCGGAATGACCTCTTGGATATTACGCTATGTTTTCTTTGCATATGGAAATGTAGAAAACAGTTCTTGGATGTTGTATGCAGGCATTATTTTACATGGTATATGCTACGACTTTTTCTTTGTAACTGGCTATATGTATACCGAGAAAAAAGCGGGCGAAAAAATAAAGAATGCAGCACAGGGCTTGTTTACTTTTGCAACTTATGGCTTGGGAATGGTAATAGGAACAAGCTTTTCAGGATATATTGTCAATGCACAAAAGACCAGCGAAACTGCGCATAATTGGCAAGGTATTTGGATGACTCCTGCCTATATAGCCGCAGCTGTATTGGTGTTCTTTATTATTTTCTTCAAAGAAAAAAAAGACCCCGCTCCTGTATCTCATAACTCTTAATTCATAATTCAACTTTCATCTTTCATCTTTCTTAATTCATCTTTCCTTATGCAACGCATCGCCATGTTAGGTTCCGGTTTTATCGGAAGATTTTACGCAGACTCAATTCAAGGATATAGAAGCAAAGATTCAATTGTAAGCATCTATTCTCGCAGAGAAGAAAGCGCTAAGAAATTTGCTGACGATTATCAATGTCATCATTGGACTACCAATATGGAAGAATCCATTGCAAGAGCGGATGTTGATATGGTTTGTATTGCTTTGCCGAATAATTTGCACGAAGAAGCAGTAATGCTTTGCTGCAAACACAAGAAAGCAGTAATTACTACCAAACCCTTGGGACGCAATGCTGCTGAAGCAAAGCGCATGTTAGAAGCAGTGGAAGCTGCTGGTATTTTTAATGGTTATTTAGAAGATCTGGTTTACACCCCTAAATTCATCAAAGCAAATGATTCGGTTCAAAATGGTGCTTTGGGCAGAATACTTTGGGCAAAATCCAGAGAAACCCATCCTGGCCCGCATAGTGAATGGTTTTGGGATATTGAGCAAGCTGGAGGAGGTTGTATTTTAGATTTAGGGTGCCATTGTGTTGAAATTTCAAGATCGTATATAGGAAAAGATATTAAGCCAATTGAAGTGATGTGTTGGGCAGATACACAAGTAAAACCAATTGATGCAGAAGACCATGCCATTGGTCTGGTGAAATATGAAAACGGCGCTATTGGTCAGTTTGAAGTGAGTTGGACTTTTAGAGGTGGGCTCGATTTACGTGATGAAGTGATGGGAACAGAAGGAACTATTTGGATCAACAGTTTTTTAAGAACCGGTTTCGATATGTTTACTACTGGCAAAGGCGGAGATTATATTGCAGAAAAAGCAGAATCAAATTCGGGCTGGTTGTTTCCCGTAGGAGATGAACTCAATGAATTGGGCTATAACCATATGTTTATGGACATGTTCAATGCGATTGAAAAAGGCATTGCACCCAAAGAAACTTTTTATGATGGTTATGTGGTAAACGCCATTTTAGATGCTGCTTATAAATCGGCAAAAACCAAATTATGGGAACCTGTTCAATTAGATATCTGGAGAGGGAAAACTGGCCTTACTAAAGAAAGTCATTTAACTGAATACGATGCAGATCATTATTTAGTGAAAGAAGAAATGACCCATTATGGTGCCAAAAAATTAATCCTGAAAAATAAGGTTACTGGGAAAATTTCGGAGCAATTGATTTAATTATCCAACCATTTTTTGGTTTGCCCAACCCAATGCAATATTGAGTTGTTCTTCTCTGGTAAGATTGCTATTGTCTAATACAATGGCATCTTCTGCTTTTTTTAATGGACTGAATTCACGGTTACTATCAATATAATCACGCATTTCCAAATTGTCTTTCACTTCTTCAATAGTAATGTTGGGATTCTTTTCAAACATTTCTTTAAACCTACGCTCTACCCTAATTGCAGGATCTGCTGTTACAAAAATTTTTAATTCGGCATTGGGGAAAACGGTAGTGCCAATATCCCTCCCATCCATAACAATGCCTTTTCTTATACCTAATTTTTGTTGCTGTGCAACACCAAATTCACGCACATATTGATTTGCAGCCACTTCACTTACATGCTCACTCACCAGCATATCTCTGATGAGCAATTCAACATTTTCATCATTGAGCAACAAATCGCTGGAACCAGTTAAATCATTGTAATCAAAATCTAAATTAATCTCTTTCAAAGCAACTTGCACTTCATCATTATTATTCCAGTTAATATGATTGCGCATGAAATACAATGTAATGGCTCTATACATAGCACCACTATCAATAAACACATAATTCAACTTACGAGCCAATTGCTTAGCCAATGTACTTTTTCCACAGGAAGAAAATCCGTCTAGCGTAATAATAATCTTTTTCATGCTCTTCTAGAGATCTATATAAAGGTACAACTTCCTTTGAATGACTACTGATTAAACAAGTTAGGAAAATCAGAAATTATGCCATTTACACCCATGTTTTTTAATTGTTGAATAGTTGATTGGTCATTAACAGTCCAAGGAATAATTTGAACTCCTTTGCTATGACAAACTTCGATCAATTCCTTATTTACCAATGAAAAATGTGGACTATATATGCTCGGCACAAATCCTAACTGGGTAATTTGTTCATTGAACGATTTTTTATCAAAATCTTCAATTAATAATGCTGTTTTAATCAAAGGATATTTTTGATGCAGATATTGCAAAGTGCGTATATCAAAAGATTGTATAGTAACCCTTTCGGTGATTTTTTTTGATTGGATTACCGCTACCAGTAATTCTACAAATGCAGCTGGTGAAGGGTGATACTGATTATCGGTAGCAGCTTCTGATTTTGTTTCAATATTGTAGTGAACAGGAGCTTTACGCTTTGCCTTAGCATACATTTCTGCTGCATCAATCATATCAGCAAGCAAAGGCTTTGCAACAGCCAGTTTAGTTTGATTGGGAAATCGGGGATGCGGCTTTAACCCAACATCAAATCCTTTCACTTCTTCATAAGTCATCTGATAAATATTCAGCAACTTTTCTTCGGCCTCTGTTACAAATGCTCCATTAGGCTTTGTAGTGATTTCATGATTGAAAAAAGGTTCATGACTTAGGATCACTTGATTGTCTTTCGTAATGATCGCATCTGTTTCTAAAGTAGTTACACCCAGATCAATGGCTTTCAGCATTGCAGGAATAGTATTCTCCGGCATCAAACCCCTGCAACCTCTATGCCCTTGGTAATCGAATGAAACAGATGACATTTTGTTATTGGTTTGAGAAACAGGTTTACAAGCAAAAAAAAGGAGGAGAAAAATAATGTACTTATGCATGACAGTTTTTTATTGATGCTTCATTTGCTGAGAGAGTTTTTGTTGCTCCATGTCTCCATCAGAAAGATGCTGAATGATTCTCTCTTTTTCCTCTACAGTTTTATTCTGACTCAATTTAAAAACATGTTGTAAATGGGTTATCTCCATTTCAAAAGCAACTATTGCCTTCATATGCTCTCGAACATATGTTTCATCCATCGCTTTAACAGATGCAGGAGAATGAGGGCTTCCCTCGAAATGACTGGTTAGATTCACGAGTAAATCATACAAACCTTTATCATCTAAAAATCGAATGGTTCCACTAGCATGAACGGCTGAATAATTCCAGGTGCTGGCTGTATTTTGTTGATTATACAATTGAGCACTTATATAACTGTTTTCACCATGAAAAATGGCCAATACATTGGTATTTGCTTCAAATGCCATTGTATGATTTTGCTTGCGCATTATATGCGCTTTAAGATACAAGCGTTCGTCTTTCGTTTCAATTAACACAGGCAAATGTGTTGCAACTGGCTTACCATCAATTCCAACACCACATAGTACAATAAAAGGATGTGCTTTCATAAAAGCAATTACATCTTCATTGTCTTTGGCTTTGAAATAAGGAATATTATACATGATAATTATTCTACTACTTCTATTAATTGTGTTTTTGGCATATTGGCATTTCTAACAGCAATATTCCTAACAGCCATTGCAGTGAAATTCCTAAATGATTGTTGACTAATCGGGTCCTTTCCTACCATTGCGGGAACTCCCTCATCGCCACCTTCGCGAATAGTTTGCACCAAAGGAATCTGACCTAAAAAAGGAAGATCATATTCTTCAGCCAATTTTTTACCACCCTCTTTCCCAAATAAGAAATATTTATTTTCCGGCAATTCCGCTGGAGTAAAATAAGCCATGTTTTCTATCAATCCGATGATCGGAACATTGATCTGGGCTTGTCCAAACATCGCAATGGCTTTTTTGGCATCGGCCAATGCTACGTTCTGTGGGGTAGTTACAATTACAACCCCAGTTACGGGCACAGTTTGCATTAATGTAAGGTGAATATCTCCTGTTCCTGGGGGCATATCAATCACCAAATAATCCAAGTCACCCCATTCTACATCGGTAACAAATTGACGAATAGCGCTACTTGCCATCGGACCTCTCCAAACAACTGCACTTTTTTCATCTACCAATAAACCAATACTCATTAATTTAATCCCGAATTTATCGAGCGGAAGAATCATTCCTTTTCCATTCACATCTTTCATCATTGGACGTTCTCCCCTCACACCAAACATCATTGGCACACTGGGTCCATAAATATCAGCATCCATTAATCCTACAGAAGCCCCTCCTTCTGCCAATGCTAATGCAAGATTGGCTGAAATAGTGCTTTTTCCCACTCCTCCTTTACCACTCACAACGGCAATTATGTTTTTTACGCCTCCTAATACTTTTTGGTCATCTTTTCGAGTACTGGAAGTATTTGCAGTGAAATTCACCGTTACAATTGCTGATTTATTGACCAATAGTTTAATAGCATTCTCACTGGCCCTTTGCATCATGTCTTTCATAGGACAGGCTGGAGTGGTAAGTACAATGGTAAAACTCACGTTATTGCCATCAACAATAATGTCTTTTACCATGTTTAAAGTCACTAAATCTTTGCCCAGATCGGGTTCCTGCACATTACTAAGGGCTTTCAGTATATCGTCGGTTGTCATCACGAAAGTTTTTGTTAAAAAAGCATTGAAAGCGCAAAGTTAAGTTCCTACGGCTTTACTTTGTTATGATTTCAGGACTTTAAACTGATAACATAGTAAAATTGTACATTTACACCTATAGAGCTGATGCGCGTATGAAGAAAAAATTACTCATTTATTCCATTTTTTTCGCCACCATTTTGCCATTCGGGGTGCTTCATGCGCAGGAAAACAATAATCCATATAGAGATTCAATAGTTCAGCTTTATGGAGTAATAATGACCGCTGACAGTTTAAGAGGAGTTCCGTCAGCTAGTGTTATTGTAGAAGGGAAAGGAAGGGGAACAATTACCAGTTATGATGGGGTTTTTTCTATAGCAGTAATGAAAGGCGATAGAATCACTTTTTCCAGTGTTGGTTTTAAAAACAATACCATTACCATTCCGGTGAATCTGGCAGAAAATCAATACAGTGTAATTCAATTACTCATTAGCGATACCGCATATCTTCCAGCTACTATCTTAAAACCAAGACCAACTAGGGAACAGTTTGAGCGAGACTTTTTAAACAATCGTTTGCCCGATGATGCTTATGAAATAGCCAGAAAAAATACTGATGAAGCTACAAGAAGAATTCTCTTAAATAGCTTACCAGCCGATGGAAGAGAAGCAGTAAATTATCAAATCAGGCAAAATACCAATAAATATTATTATGCTGGTCAAGTGCCGCCAATGAATGTACTCAATCCTGCTGCATGGGCAGATTTTATCAGTGCATGGAAAAGAGGTGATTTTAAAAGAAAAAAATAAATTCCATTTTATAAATCTTAAACGATGGCTTTACAAAATATAACTGTAATTGGTGCAGGTACCATGGGAAATGGCATTGCACATGTTTTTGCTCAAAATGGTTTTAAAGTAACGATTGTTGATTTACAAAAAAGTCAATTAGAAAAAGCACTGGTTACAATTGGCAATAATCTGGATCGTCAATTAAGTAAAGGGTTAATTACAGAACAAGACAAAAAAAACACGATCAATAATATCTGTACTGATACCAGTATAGAAATTGGTGTTTCTATTGCTCAACTGGTTGTAGAAGCAGCCACAGAAAATATAGATCTTAAATTGAAAATATTTGCAACGATAGATGCTGCTGCTCCTCCAGATGCCATTCTCGCTACAAATACCTCTTCTATTTCCATTACCAAAATAGCAGCTGCTACCAAGCGACCTGAGAAAGTAATTGGCATGCATTTCATGAACCCAGTACCAGTAATGAAATTGGTGGAGATCATTAACGGATATTCCACTTCAAAAGAAGTAACAGAAACGATTGTTGAATTAAGTAAGCAATTGGGGAAAGTACCTTCCATTGTAAATGATTACCCTGGCTTTATTGCTAATAAAGTATTGATGCCCATGATCAATGAAGCTATTTATAGTTTGTACGAAGGAATTGCTGGGGTAGAATCCATAGATACAATCATGAAATTAGGTATGGGACACCCAATGGGACCATTACAATTAGCAGATTTCATTGGGCTTGACGTTTGTTTAAGCATATTGAATGTAATGTATAGTGGATATGGAAATCCGAAATACGCTCCTTGCCCATTATTGGTAAATATGGTTACTGCTGGAAAATTGGGCGTTAAATCAGGAGAAGGCTTTTATATCTATTCCCCAGGAAAAAAGGAGTTAATCGTGAGCAATCAATTTAAATAAAGAACATGTTTTTTGTTTTATCAAAACTGTTGCATTTTTTAATAACCCCTCTTTACTGGATAATAATACTAGCTATACTTTTATTGTTTTTCAAATCTGCAATCATTAAAAAAAGGATCAAATTTTTGATCATTATTATTCTCCTAGTATTTACCAATCCTTGGATTTATAGAAGCTTGGTTCACCAATGGCAAACACCTCAAACTGTTATTAAAGAAGATAAACAATATAGCGTTGGAATTCTTTTAGGTGGCTTTGCCATGTATGATCGATTTGATTCAGGATATTTTGGCAACAATGCTGATCGATTTATTCAAACAGCCAACCTGTATCATACAGGGAAAATCAAAAAAATACTCATGACAGGCGGCGTGGGTAAATTACTTCAAAATGAACCTACTGAAGCTGCATTTGTGAAAAAAGAATTATTGAGAAATGGAATTCTCGCTGAAGATATTATTATAGAAGATAGATCAAGAAATACCTTTGAAAATGCAATATTTTCAAAAAGAATTATTGACTCTTTAAGATTAGAGCCTCCCTATGCACTGGTCACATCAGCACTGCATATGCCAAGATCTTTAACTGTATTTCAGAAAGCTGGATTTCAATCAATTGATCCCATACCATGCGATTACAAAGTAATCAAAGGAAGATTTTCATTATTAGATTTAATAGTGCCTGATATAAGACTATTATATGACTGGCAATATTATTTACATGAACTTGTTGGCTTAGCTGTTTACCGTTTTACAGGTAAAGCCTAGAATGGCAAACCAAATGCAATCAAATAAATAGCTATTGCGGAAAGTCCTACCCCAATCCAATTCAATTTCGACAATCTTTCTTTGAAAATTATTTCAGCAACCAATGTACTAAAAAGTACTATTCCCATATTGTTCATAGGAATACTGGAACTGCTTGGCCATGGGCTTTGTTTTAAAAAATGGATCAAACACCAAATAGAAAAATAATTGGGTATGCCAATTAAAACACCGGCAAAAATATGTTTCCATGAAAATGCCCGCTTACCAGATAAATATTGATACAATAGAATGAAGAAACCAATGATTGCTGCCGAAAAAAATCCTGTAATTAAATAGGCATTGCTGTTTTCATCGTTCACATATTTTTGCTGCACATGATTGATCAATGCATCTAGGAGACCACTGCCAATGAACAATACCAATGGCAATACATATTTTAAAGTTGTTGAAACGCTTGCTCGATCAGTGTCATTCGTTTTTTTCGGATAACAAGTCAGTACTACAGCGATCAATGCAAGAATAACTCCCACCAATTTCCAACCTGCTACGCTTTCATTATACAGATACACCGATAATACAACTGGAATGATCAATGAAAGTTTATTCGCAACGGATGCAACAGCCACACTTATTTTTTGAGCAGTTATTCCAATTACATTGAATATCGATACAAATAGAACGCCCATGAAGCAAGCCCATTTAAACCATGGACTAGCAACGGCTTCGGCATTAATAGGAAAAGCCCCATTTACAATAGAGCCAGTAATTACACAAGTAATATAGTTAAACACAATGGCTGGAAATACTGGCACATTAAATCGCTCACATGCCTTAAAAGAAAGAATGAGGTAGCTGGTTAATACAATGCTTCCAATTAAGTAAAACATAGACACGATTATTTGTTCAAATAAATGACTATTTCATCATCCAGCAATTTTTTATTGCTTTCAACTTGAAATTGATTGAATAAAGGTGCATCCATTCCGCTTCGAATAAATAAGGAATGATTAGTAATTACTCTAGCTTCATCCCATAAAGATTCATCAATGAAAGATTGCAAAATTCTAGCTCCTCCTTCTACCAAAACAGAATGATAATTATGCAAATAACAATAATCGATGATTTGAGCAATTGCAGATTGATTACTCAATACTTGCTCATATTGAACCGCCCCAACCTTTTCCGTTTTTGTATGATTAAAAACAATGGTGGGTTGCCCATCCGAAAATAAGTGTAAATGAGCGGGCAATCGCAAAGACAAATCAATTACCAGGCGCATAGGTGATTTGCCAGACCATAATCTATTATTGAGTATTGGATTGTCTTTTAAAGCAGTGTTGGTACCCACTAAGATTGCTGCAACTTCCGACCGCCATCGATGAACCAGCGTATTCGACATACGATTGGTTATGTATAGTCGTTCATCCGATGCTGAAGCAAATTTTGCATCTGCAGTTTGCGCCCATTTCAGAATGATATAGGGCCGTTTTTTTTGGTGAAAAGTAAAAAAGCTTGCATTGATCTGCTTGCACTCTTCTTCCAAAATTCCTGTTTCAACTTTAACTCCAGCATCTTCTAAAATATGGATGCCTTTTCCATTAACTGAATCAAAAGGATCAATACTCCCGATAACAACACGCTTTATTTGATTCTTTACAATTAAATGAGCACAAGGAGGCGTTTTTCCATAATGAGCGCAGGGTTCAAGAGATACATATAAAGTTGCGTCCTTAATATATGCTTTATCATCAGTGCTTACGGAATTGATACAATTCACTTCAGCATGAGGCCCCCCGTATATTGCATGATAGCCTTCTCCAATAATACGGTCATTGTAAACCAACACCGATCCTACCATTGGATTAGGTGCAACCGAACCCGCTCCTTTTAAAGCCAGTTCGATGCAGCGTTTCATGTATTTTTCTTCTTGCACCATATTGTTCAGATTTGCAAAAATAGCCAAATGATGGGTACATTGCAGTATGACAATTTCGGAAGCAAAACAAAGCATTATAAACAGTATCCTTTTACACTACGATAAAAGAGAAGCTACCAATATTGCCTCCATGTTAATGGAATGGATTACAAAAATGAATAAAACAGAAATGTTGCTAAACAAAACTGTTTTACTACTTCCTGAGCAAATCAACACTGTCAACGAATTCTCTAAAAGGCTGATCCTGGGTGAACCAATGCAATATATTGTAGGAGAAGCTTGGTTTATGGGCAATCCATTTAAAGTAAGCAAAGACACCCTCATTCCCAGACCGGAAACAGAAGAACTGGTGGCCTGGGTATTGCAAGACCTGCAACAACTCAATTTAAACAATATTAAATTAATTGATATTGGCACTGGAAGTGGTTGTATTCCTATAAGTATCAAAGTAAAAGTCCCATCTTCAAATATTGTTGCTGTTGACATCAGCAAGAATGCAATTGCAATTGCAGAAGAGAATGCCACTCAATTAAATTGTCCTATACAGTTTAGAGTGTTGGATTTTTTAGATGAATCAACTTGGATAAATTTGGAGCCAACAAATATCATAATTAGCAACCCTCCTTACATTAAAGAATTAGAGAAATCGACCATGCATCAAAATGTAGTTGATTTTGAACCTCATCAGGCATTGTTTGTGCCCAATGATGACGCACTCATTTTTTTTAGAGCAATTTTACGATTCAGCCAATCTCATTTATTGCCAGGAGGGTCTATCTATTTAGAAATAAACGAAGCTTTAGGCAAAGAAGTGGTAGCACTATTTTCGAGTTACTATACATCAGTTGAATTGAAGAAAGATATATTTGGAAAAGATAGAATGGTAAAAATCAAAAAGCCCAATTAATTCCTTGCACCACTATTGTCTACAGCCATTACAGGAGTAGCGCCTAATTTTTTGATGATCTGCATAACCTGTATAGCTGTTCCTAAATGCGCTGTGCTATCGCCATTGATTACTACAGAAGGTTTATCTGTTTCTTTGGATAAGAATGCTTTCAATTTTGCTTCCAATTCATTCATCGATATTTTTTCGGCACCAATAAAAATCTGTTGGGATTTATCAACCGTTACAACCACCGTTTGTTTGGCTTTGGTGTCGGCTTTTGCTTTTGGATTAGACACTTTAATAACGTTCGGATTTGCCAATGTTGAAACGATTAGAAAAAATAACAGCAATATGAATAATATATCATTCAAAGCGCCAGTATGCACTTCAGGATGATTTCTAAAACGTTTTCTAATATTCATTTCGCTTAACTCTTCTTTCTTCTTTCTTCTTTCTTCTTTCTTCTTTACTTAAGGGGTTCTTGAAGCACATCAATAAAATCTGCACTTGCCGCTTCCATTTTATTCGCCGTTTTATCTATCTGTGTGCTTAAATAATTATGACCAACATAGGCGATTAGTCCAATAATCAAACCAGTTGCTGAGGTAATCATTTTCGTATAAATTCCACCTGCAATGGTATTTAATGTATACTCTCCCGTGGAAGCAATACCATAAAACAATTGAACCATTCCAATGATAGTTCCTAAAAATCCAAACATTGGTGCAATACCCGCAATCAATGATAAAATGGATAGGTTCTTTTCCATTTTATACATTTCGAGTTTGCCAACATTCTCCATGCTTTTTTCGATGGCGTCAATTGGTTTTCCAATCCGCTGAATTCCTTTATCAATCATTTTAGCTACCGGATTCTCGGTATTCTTTGTCATACTCCTTGCAGCTTGTACATTTCCATTTAAAATATGGTCACGTACAATATTCATGAAATTGACGTCGATAGTTGATGCTTTTCTGATAGCAATCACTCTTTCTACAAAAACAAATATGGCTGCAATCAATAACAGATATAGCGGATACATGATCCAGCCGCCTTTTTCGAGCAATGTAATTAAAGAAATTTTCTCAGAAGCCACAACAACATTTGAGGCAACTTTTTGAACTGTATCGGCTTGTAATAAATAAAACATGGGCTCAAGATAAAAAATGAATTGTTAAGCCATTGCAAAAGAAAATTATTTACGCTCTGCTTCCTTCATTTTCATCATAGCCATGATCTGTTTCATATTGTTTTGCATGCCATCTGGGCTACCATCCAGAAAAATGATATTTCCTTTGCCGATTTCCGCAAAATTTTTAATTGCTTCTGTCCACATGCTGAATAAAATCACGTTGGTATCTAAGTTGGCTTGTTTCATCTCTTCTGCTGCCTGACTCATTCCTTTAGCTACTTCTGCACGAAACAATGCTACTCCCTGACCTCTTAATCTGGCCGCCTCTCTTTCAGCTTCTGCTGCAATCTTTATGGCATTTCCTTCTGCTTCTGCTCCTTTTGTTTTAGTAATCAATAAAGCCTGGCCTTCGTTTTCTGCAGCAGCTTTTAAATTATTACTCGCCACCACCTTACTCATACTTTCCATGATCTGCTGGTCGAAAGTGATATCATTGATTTGTAAATCTTGCAAATGATATCCCCACTCTTCTAATGAAACATCAATTTGTTGTTTTACATCTTCTACTATTTCTCTGCGTAATAATAAAATTTCCGCTTGCTTTTTGGTAGCAACAAAAGCCCTTATGGATCCTTCTACAGTTCTTATCAATGCTTGCATTAAATCCTTATCGCTGATGAATTTAAATGCCACATTTTTAATAGTCTCTTCTTGTTGATTGATCACCGAATACAATAACATGCTTTTAAAATACACATTTGCCTGGTCAACCGTTACTGCCTGAAATTCCAGCTCTACTGAACGATTTTGAATACTCACTGTTTTGTACACTTGTTCAATTAGCGGAATTTTAAAATTTAAACCTGGCAATAAAATTCTTCTGTATTTACCAAACATGGTAATTACATCAATTGTTCCTTGATTAACAGTAACCAGTCCACTAAAAAAAATAAATAACAGAACAGGTACCCACCAGAATGCCAATAATGTACTCATAAAAAATATTTTAGTAAATGTAAATCTAAATAAAACAAATTCAAGACCGTTCTTCCCAAACCTTTACCAGTTCTACTAATGCTTCTACAGCCAACTGCATGTCTTCAACTCCTATCCATTCATGCTTACTGTGTATTGCTTGCATTCCTGTGAAAATATTAGGGCAAGGAAGACCCATAAAACTCAATCTGGACCCATCAGTTCCTCCCCGAATGGGCTCCTTTATAAAGGGCAATCCGATTCTGCGATAGGCTTCTTCGGCATACGAAACAGTAAACGGAAATTGATCCAAAATTTCCTTCATATTCCTATATTGCTCAACTACTTTAAATGTGTAACTAGCCCCTTTATATTTTGCCATCACTTTTTCTGCAATAGATTGCAAAAAAGATTCGTGTATTTTCAGTTGACTGGTATCAAAATCTCTGATCAAGAAATCGATGGATGCTTTTTCGGCCAATCCTTCTATTCGTAATGGATGAATAAACCCTTGTCTTGCTTCTGTAGATTCTGGTGATAATTTTTCTTTCGGCAATTGATCCACTATTTCACTAGCAATTTTTATTGCGTTAACCATTTTGTTCTTGGCATCTCCGGGATGTGCAATAATTCCTTCAATCTGAATAGTCACTCCATCGGCACTAAAAGTTTCTTCTTCAAAACTACCCAGCTTTCCCCCATCTAATGTATAAGCAAAATTGGCTCCCAATTGTTCCAGATTCAACTTAACCGTCCCTTCTCCAATTTCTTCATCTGGTGTAAACAATATTTTTACTGTTCCATGCAAAATTTCTGGATGATTGATTAAGTATTGCGCAAAATCCATAATGATGGCCACCCCTGCTTTATCATCGGCACCTAGTAAAGTATTACCACTAGCAGTAATTATGTCTTTGCCAATATGGTTTTTTAAATAAGGATATTTTTCTATAGAAATAACTTGACTTTCGTCATCAGGCAATATGATTGGCAGTCCATCATATTTTGAGTGAAGGATTGGTTTGACATTTGTTCCACTACAATCCGGGGCTGTATCAATATGGCTGCAAAAACAAACTACAGGCATTTTTTTTGCGCTTGTTGCAGGTATAGTTCCATATACATAACCAAATTCATCCGTTAACACATCTGCTACTCCAATTTCTTGAAGTTCGGTTGCCAATAAATTAGACAATACTTTTTGTTTAGGAGTGCTTGGATGTAATTTAGAATGAGGATCGCTTTGTGTATCTATTTGAACATAACGCATCAATCTTTCAGCAACACTATGAGGATAATTCAACAACATGCTATTTTTTTCACAAGGTAATATTTGTGCTGCATCCTCTTGACAATTCCAATTGTAATATTTAAATTAGTGCAACTAAACTCCCCAAAAATGAAAAAAACAATCGTTGGAACTATTGTTGGTGGTATTATTTTATTCATGTGGCAGTTCTTATCCTGGACGGCACTAGACTTACATCGGCCTGCCCAGGACTATACTCCAAAACAAGACAGTATTTTGTCTTTTTTAACTTCCAACTTAGAAAAAGAAGGTGGATATTTTTTGCCTACAGCACCAAAAGGAACTTCATTTGAAGACATGGAAAAAATTACGAACCAAAGCATTGGCAAACCTTGGGCAACCATTCAATACCATAGCAGTTTAGAATACAATATGGGTATGAATATGGGGAGGGCTTTAATGGTGAACTTGTTGCTTGCCTGGCTGCTCATCTGGTTATTGGGCAAATTCAATAACAATAGTTTTGGCAAAACATTAAGCGCATCTTTAGCGGTTGGCTTCATTGTATATTTAAATAGTGCCTATACGAGCCATGTATGGTATCATTTGTTCGACATCAGGGCATTTTTAATAGATGTAATTGCCATGTGGGGATTGACCGGAATCTGGCTGGGCTGGTGGTTGAATAGAAAAGCCTAAAAGTATACAAATAAAAAGGGGTTTATAGAGGAAATCATCCTTTATAAACCCCTTTACTATTATCGACAATTAAACAGTAATGATCAAAGATTTAGGCTCAATCTCTACTAATTCAAGATCAAAAACCAATTCTTCACCAGCTAAAGGATGATTGGCATCTAAAACCACAATCTCATCTTTCAACTCTACAATTACTACAGGAAAATTTTGTCCTGAACCATTGCTCATATTTAACTGCATACCCACTTCAGGGACCATATCTGCAGGGAAACGATCTTTTGGAAATTCCATGATCATTTCTTCTTGCTTAGGACCATATGCATGGTCGGCAGGAATATTAATGGTTTTCTTTTCTCCAATGACCATTCCAGTAACGCCATCATCAAATCCGGCAATTACCATTCCACCACCGATTTCAAATTCAAGCGGCTCTCTTCCTTCAGAAGAATCAAATGTATTTCCATTGGTTAACTTTCCGTGATAATGTACTTTTACTTTATCACCTTTTTTTGCTGGTTGCATATTATTTTTGTTTACGGCCAACTGAATGAATGGCCTAAAGCGGCAAAAGTACAATCCCTGACGTAAAAGAGGAAGTATTTTTAGCTAACTTTCCTTTAATTATTGTTCATATGAGAAATTTTGTTACTGTTTGTATCGCTTTTTTTATAGCCACCATTGCTATAGCACAGCCCCAAAAGCCCATTTTGCCTGCCGCTTATCGAACGGATGTGTATTTGCCCTTATTAAAAGGCAAAAGAATCGGTGTATTTGCTAATCACACCGCAACAATCGGCAAATCACATTTAGTAGATAGTTTGCAAAAATTAGGGGTGAATATTACCATTGCCTTTGGTCCAGAACATGGATTTAGAGGCACAGCTGATGCGGGTGAAAAAATTGATAACTATACAGATGCTGCCACCGGAATTCCAGTGATTTCCTTGTATGGAAAAAAGAGAAGGCCTTCTGCGGAAGACCTTGCCAATGTAGATATACTCATATTTGATATACAGGATGTAGGGGTTCGATATTATACTTTCATTTCTTCTTTGCAGGAATTTATGGAAGCAGCATTCGAAAACAAGAAACCATTAATGATTTTAGACAGGCCTAATCCGAATGGATTTTATGTAGATGGACCTGTTTTAGATACTGCTTACAAAAGTTTTGTAGGGATGCAACCCATTCCTGTAGTTTATGGAATGACCATTGGTGAATATGCCATGATGATAGCAGGGGAAAGATGGCTTAACCCCTTAGCCAATTTGCAACATGATTATTATAAAAGAGCTGCTAATTCTAAAGATACTGGCTTTCATTTTTTAGTGATTAAATGCGGCAACTATACACATGAAAGTAAATATGTTTTACCTGTTAGGCCCTCCCCTAATTTGCCCGATATGTCTTCGATCTATTGGTATGGAAGCACCTGTTATTTTGAAGGAACAGCATTAAGTGAAGGAAGAGGCACAGATCATCCATTTAGTATTTTTGGGCATCCTTCATTATCCAACAAGCTATATGCATTTACACCAACAAGCAGAGATGGTGCTAAAGAACCAAAATTGAAAAATCAATTGAGTTATGGATGGAACATTTTTGGTGAAGGCGACGAAGTGCTAAAAAAATTAAACAATCAAATCAATATAGAATACTTAGTAAATGCATATCAACTTTTCCCTCAGAAAGACAGCTTTTTTCTTCGCCCAAAAAGCGGCAAACCAACTGATTATTTTTTCAACAAATTGGCTGGTAGCAACAGTTTAAGAGAACAATTAATTGCCGGCAAAACAGCAAAGGAAATAAAATTAAGCTGGCAGCCAGCACTTACTCAATTTATGTCCATACGGAAAAAGTATTTGTTATACAAAGACTTTTAAGAACATGATTGAATGAAGGGTATACATTTGCGCTAAAGTATCGAGAATCAAATGAAGGATATACGAATTGTTTTTATGGGCACTCCTGACTTTGCAGTAGCATCTTTGGATGCCCTTGTCAAAGCTGGATTTAATATAGTAGCAGTTGTAACAGCTCCCGATAAACCAGCAGGCAGAGGAATGAAATTAACCCAAAGTGCTGTTAAGAAATATGCCGAAGAAAATGGCTTGACTATCCTTCAACCAGAAAAATTAAAGAACCCAGATTTCATCGATTCTTTGAAAAAATTAAATGCTGATATCCAAATTGTAGTGGCATTTAGAATGTTGCCCGAAATTGTCTGGAATATGCCTCCAATGGGCACTATCAATGTGCATGGTTCTTTACTGCCCAATTACAGAGGAGCAGCCCCTATTAACTGGGCAGTAATCAATGGTGAGAAAGAAACTGGGGTTACTACTTTTAAACTCAAACACGAAATTGATACAGGTGACATTTTATTACAAGACCGAATGTTGATTGGAGAAAACGAAACTGCAACAGAAGTACATGATCGAATGAAAATAATTGGCGCTAACTTATTGGTAAAAACGATTCAAGGATTAATGGAAGCCAATATTCAAGAACAACCTCAGGTCATTGAGAATGCTGCACCAAAACATGCTCCAAAGATCTTTACAAAAGACTGCGAAATCAATTGGAACAATACGGTCAATACAATTCATAATTTAATCAGAGGTCTTTCTGTATTTCCTGGAGCAATCACCCAATTAGATCAAAAAATATTGAAAGTATATAAAAGTGAAAAAGAAATTATTGAGCATCATCAACCGATTGGTTCAATAATTTCAGATGGGAAAAATTACTTAAAGTTTGCCTGCAAAGATGGTTTCATTCATATCCTCGACCTGCAAATGGAAGGGAAAAAAAGAATGTTGATTGCCGATTTTTTAAGAGGCTATAGAATAACAACATCCAACAATTAAGGATTGAGGGCTTTTTTCAAATCATCCAAACTTACAATACCCTGTTTGCGCCAAGTTTCTTTACCATTCTTGAATACTATAAATGTTGGCAATGCTTGAAATTGCAAATACTTCATTACAGTAATATCATTGCCTCCATCTACTTTTATCAACGCATATTTATTCCCCAAGTCTTTTTGTAATTGAGCCAACACTGGTTCCATTTTTTTACATGGAGGACACCATTCTGCACCTATATCTACCAATGCTATTGATGTTTCATTTAGTTTCGATTGAAATGCATCTACTGTCATTTCAGCTGTAGCAGCAGAAGCTTCAAAAGGTTTTCCTTCTACTTTCCAAGCAGACATTCCTCCTTCCATATTGTATACTTCTTTAAATCCCTCTTGTGCCATAGCTTTCATAGCCTGACCACTTCTTACTCCTGAAGCACAATAAACCAAGACTGGAATAGCTTTATTTAAATGCTGTATTCTATCAGCAAACTGTGCTTTATCCAACCAATTTGCCTGCAACGCATTTTTTAAATGACCGGCTTGATATTCTTCTGCAGTTCTTACATCTAAAATTTGAATATTTGGTTGACTCAACTTCTGTTGAAAAACAGTGGTACTCAACACTCCAGTTTGACTATTACTATTATTACTCGAACAAGCAATTGCAAAAATGGAAACAAAAAATAAGGTAGATAATTTCATGGTTTATTGATGATAATTGATACTTACAAAAGCGTTGGATTTTGTCACACCTAATGCTGCTGCAGCAGCATTGCTCATGTATAACAATATATTTGCTGTATGATTGTTTTCTGGAATCGAGCCAAGCACCCTTGCATAAATTATTTTCTTGTTAGGTACAGTAATTTTTACAATGGTCCCAGGCAAAACATTATTGATTAAAAGATAATATTTATGATCGGCAACACCACTGGTAGATTGAAAAATAGCAGCATCCCCTGATTTAGCCACTTTTTCACCAGATTTAGTTGATTGATCGTAAAACAATGCAAAATATCCTTCATCGCCAGGTTTGGGAGAATAATTCATTTCAAAATCATCTAAAGAATATTCATTTGGTGCTGGAGAAGCAGGTAAACTATTGGATGGTTGTTTTACACTTGCTTGTGCAGCTCCTAATAACAATAATTCTTTTTCTGTTAATGGCTTCATTTCTCCTTCCAAAGTTCTAGCACCATCAACTGCTGCATCCATTACGTTCGGGTTTTTCAAAGGTGGTTTATCGGTAGAAACTGGTTTATTTACAGCAATAGAAGTTGCTACAGAATTATTACCAGTCTCTTGGTCATTCGTTTTTGTAGTATTTATTCTAGTGCCAGCAAAAAAACCTACAATGATCGCTTGACCATCTTTCACCGCATCAGTAGTTAAGTCATTCCAGGTTCTTAACAAAGCAAGCGGCACTTTGTAATACTGCTGACTTAATCTAAATAGGTTATCGCCTTTTTGTGCAATATGATATAAAGCAATGCCATTATTGGATTCAGATTGAATGCTAAAATTATCTGCTGTTAAAGGAACTTTCAATTTTGCACTAATGGGCAAATTTGCATTTGAATTTAAAGAATTGTACTGTGCCAATTGTTTTGCAGTATATCCATAAATACGTCCAATACTAGAGAGCGATTCTTTTTCTAGAACAGTATGCACTACATAATAGTTTCCATTCGAACCAGCAATAACTAACCTGTCCTGTGCTCGAACTTGCAAATTGAGGCAAATCAATAGTATAAACAATAGCTTTCTCACCATAATATAACATTCAATTATATAAAGTTAATCTTTTAATATTCTCCATTCAGCAGGATAATAATTATTGATTCTATTGGGCAATACTTTTATCCACCCTAAAAACAAATCTTGATATTTTACCAAACACCAACCTTTTGGAGCACTCAAGTTTACTTCTTTTCTTCGAATATATTGCAAAGCCTCAGCTAATGTAAGCTGAATTTGAGGCAATTCCGATTTATCGAAAATAGATACTGCCAATTCGTGGGAAGGAATAATATCTTTCCCCTTTATAGAGCCAATTTCAATACCCGCCTTTTTAATATATAAAGAAGCCGCTAATTGTTGCAAAGTGATCATCCATTCCTGATGGATTACCCTTAAAGCATCATTTTGTTTGAAATAAACAAAAGATCCAGGCAAAGAAAAAAACCGATTCATTTGTTCTGTTTCTGTTCGAGTCGGCTTTGTTAATTGAGTTTCTTTCAATCTGGAACTAATCGTATTGCGTTTGTTTTGAAAAGCAGCAATGAAAAAACCTTCTCCTCTTAATACATCTGGATAAAATCTATACCCATAAGCATTTTTTTGAGGAGATTGAATTTCCACCACTTTCCATTCATCTTCTACGGAAATTTTATATGAAACCATTTCCATTTCATTCATTAACCAATCCAGTATTGCTTCATCTTCTTCTTTTGAATAAGAACAGGTTGAATAAATCAATATCCCATCTTCTTTTAAAGAAGGAAGAATCGATTCAAGTATTTTCTCTTGTCGCTGACTACAGTGTACAACATTGTCTAAGCTCCATTCATTAATGGCGGAGGGATCTTTTCTAAATAATCCACTTCCACTGCAAGGAGCATCTACAACAATCACATCAAAAAAACCTTCTAATTGATTAAAATGACTAGGATCGTTATTGGTAACAATAATATTGGGTTGCCCCCATTTAACAAGGTTCTCTACTAAAATGGAAGCCCTAGATTTTATTAGCTCATTGGCTACAACCAATCCATCATGAAAATAACTGGCTAGTAAAGTAGATTTACCCCCTGGCGCTGCACAAAGATCCAATACTTTTTTACCACTGGTATTTTCTCCAACTAATTGCTCTATCACATGCCACAAAAACATGCTACTCGCTTCCTGAACATAATATGCACCAGCATGAAAAACGGGATCTAAAGTAAAAGAAGGTCGTTCATTCAAGTAAAAAGCATGTTTACACCAGGGAACTTCCCCATCAAACAATTCAGCATGTGAATTTCCTTGCTTGAATGGATTCATTCGGATTGAAGTTACTTGCTCTCCAGAAGCATGCACTTTTTCAAAGGATGACCGATTAAATCCTTTAATTCCAACTAGTGACTCTAAGAATGGCGCTGGTAAACTCAATTTTGTTCCAAATTTTGTAAATTATGATGCATGATTTCCAACGAATGTAATTTACATAAATCAAGCAATAGAATAATTACAAATACCAAAATCAGTCTAAATGAAAAAGTATTCTGGTTTTCTGCTATTTTTATCCTAAAATAATCATCTAAATGAAAAAGTTGTTTACCCGAATTTTTATCAGTTTAACACTATTTTTCGCAACATCATCTATTGTTAATGGCCAGGCAGCGCTTTTAGTGCTCATATTTGGAGATAAAATTGCCACAGAAAAATTTCATTTAAGTATTGATGCGGGTATTAATATTTCATCTATGCCTGGTTTGAAAGCCGGAAAATCTACTTATGGCGTGTATTTTGGACTAGGAACGTTTATTAAAATCAATGATAAATGGGCGCTTACTCCAGAGTTCAAACCTATTTCACCTAGAGGAGCAAGATCTGTTTTGCCATTGCGCGACTATTCTTCTGTATTGTCCAATATCAATTACGACATCGAACTAAATTATATAGATGTTCCAATTATTGCTCAGTATAAACTTACACCTAAATTTTTTGTTGGTGCAGGACCACAACTTAGTTTTCTAAGCTCCGCAAAACAAGTTTCTACAGGAACTCTCCCCGCCGGACCCAATGTAGATATTGAGGAAAAGATGAAAGAAAACTTTAAATCTGTTTATTTTACTGTTCCCTTAGAAATTGGTTATACTTTATCAGATTTTAGAAAAGGAAAAGGCATGGATATCAAATTCAGGTATAATATTGGAGCAAGTGAAATGATCAATAAAAGTAATTACGGATCAACAACAGGATCTACTGTTCAATTATTTTTCTCCTTTCCATTTGTTAAATAAAATTGGCTGAAACAAGTTCTATTTAATAACGGATCAAGAAATGTTGTTTGGCTAATTTTTCTTTCCTGAAAAATACCAATCCAATATTAAACAAATCAATTGTAAGGGTAACTGATGGGTGCTGTTGTACATAGGCCCATGCAGCTTCCATTTCTTTACTCCAATGGATATCATCCAATACTATCACTGTATTTTCATTGGATTTCAATAGCACTTGTTCAAAATACCGAATGGTTGGCTCGTATCGGTGATTGCCGTCTAAAAAAGCAAAATCTATTTGTTGTAAATGGGCTAAGGTATCGCTCAATGTATTATCGAAATTCCCTTCAACAACTTGTATATTATTGATGGAGAGATGCTTGAAATTAGCCTTTGCTTTTGTTGCAACTGCTGTTGAACCTTCCATGGTAATTACGTTGCTATTTTGGTTGGCAGTTGCTAAATAAGCTGTAGTGATTCCTAAAGAGGTACCTAATTCTAAAATGACTGATGGAGAAAAATAGTTGACAAACTTAAACAGTAACTGACTGTACTTTTTAGGTTTTAAAGATGAATGAGCAATTTCCGAAATGGTTCTGATCGGAGATTTCTTCACCCTCGAACCAGCACCAAAGTCTTCAATAGTAACAGTTTCGCTGTTCTTCAACAATTCAGTTCTTAGTTGTTCTATTGGCTCAAAAGAATAAAATTGTCGATCATCATTTAATACTTTTGTGATGATATCAAACACAAAAGGAGAATGCACTCCATGTCCTTTTCCATTATCTGCTCTTAAATAATAGGTGATGTATTTTATGGCTAATTGAAAAGGACTATACATTAATTTGCTACGGTTTGTGAAGGAAGTTTTTGAAAGAGCCAAAGTACTGCATAAGTTGCTGCAAAAACACTTACACAAAAAAATATTTTAAGCAATATTTCAAATGAGTTCAAATAGCTTGATGAAAAGTTCCAAAAAGTATACACACTTATCAAAATAGTAAATACAATACTTTTACGAAGAGAGGGGATTAAAAAAAAGAATGGCAAAAAAACCATCCCACCCATTCTTAGAATAGGTTCTATATAGGTAGTTGAATCATAATGATTCATGTCTACTTTTTGTATAATCGGACGAAGAAATTGAATCAATCCAATCAATATTCTTATTAAATACAAACCATAAAACCACAAAATCATATTTAAAGTGGCCATTAGATTATACAATAATTGTCTTTTAATTGGAGGCGTAATTCCTATAATTACTATTAATAAAAACTGAACAATAAAATATATGATTGGAAATAAATCCATAATTACTATCCCTTTTTTTGCCAGACTTGAAATCGATACGAAAAAGCATGCTTAGCATCTGAAGGATGTGGATTATCTTCAATTAGTTGCCAATTAGCAGTATTCAATTCAGGGAAAAAAGTATCTCCCTCTATCTCTGCTTCTACCCTTGTTAAATACACTCTGTCTGCTATAGACAATGCAGCTTTGTATATTTCACCACCTCCAATAATGAATACTTCTTTGTAATTATTCTGTTGCACAATTTCCAATGCCTTATATACACTATCCACTTTCACAGCACCTTCTGCTTTCCAATCTTGTTGTCTAGTAATAACAATATTCAATCTGCCATTTAATGGCTTACCAGCCATTGAGTCGAAGGTTTTTCTTCCCATAATAATCGGCATTGCCCAGGTAACATTTTTAAAATGTTTCATGTCATTGGGCAGCTTCCATAATAAGTCATTGTTTTTGCCAATTGCATTATTTAGCGAAGCCGCAACAATTAGAGAAATGGTCATAGTGAGAATTATAAAATTAATTAAACGGCAACTGGCGCTTTTATTCCTGGATGGCTTTGGTAGTTTTCCAAACTAAAGTCTTCAAAATTAAAATCAAAAATATTTTTAATGGAAGGATTGATTTTCATTGTTGGCAAAGGAAAAGGTTCTCTGCTTAATTGTAAATGAACCTGCTCCATATGGTTATTGTAAATATGCACATCTCCAAAACTATGTACAAAATCTCCGTATTCTAAATCACAAACCTGCGCAATCATCATAGTAAGTAAAGCATAAGAAGCAATATTAAAAGGCACGCCTAAAAAAACATCAGCACTTCGTTGATACAATTGACAACTCAATTTTCCATCGGCAACATAAAATTGAAACAAACTATGACATGGCATCAAAGCCATTTTAGGTAATTCCGCTACATTCCAGGCACTAACGATCATTCTTCTGCTATCCGGATTGGTTTTTAACTGGTGAATAAGATCCGAAATTTGATCAATTACTTTTCCATCTGCTCCTTCCCAACTGCGCCATTGTTTTCCATAAACAGGACCTAAATCGCCATTTTCATCAGCCCACTCATCCCAAATACCTACTCCATGTTCTTTTAAATATTGAATATTGGTATCCCCTTTTAAAAACCAAAGTAATTCGTAAATGATGCTTTTTAAATGAAGCTTTTTTGTGGTAACCATTGGAAACCCTTTGGCCAGGTCAAAACGCATTTGGTAACCGAAACAGCTTTTAGTACCCGTACCAGTTCTGTCTGTTTTATCGGTACCAGTGGCCAAAATATGCCTTAATAAATCGTGGTATGCTTGCATAAGCAAATTAACAAAGAAATAGGCTGATATTGCACTTTAGGTTGTTGCTTGTGAAGAAATTGTGGGTTAGCCTTATTTCCCTTTCCTTCTATTCAATTCTTTGGTAATTAAGGACAATTCTCTACCTGTTTGTCCACTAACGCTGCTATTCTCTTTGGCTCTGCGCATTAGATAAGGAATCACATCCTTAATAGGCCCAAAAGGAAGATACTTACTAACGCTAAAGCCTTCTTTAGCTAAGTTGAAAGTAATATTATCACTCATTCCATATAACTGTGAGAAATGAATATTTGGATGATGATGACCAATTCCTTTCTCGTCTAATAAACGGGCAGCCAATAAATTACTTTCTTCATTATGAGAGGCAATGATCACTGCAATTTCTTCGATATGATCGATGCAATATTTAACTGCTTCATTAAAATCCGAATCTGTATCTGCTTTTGTTTTTTGAATGAGTGAAACAGTTCCTGTTTCCATTGCACGTTGACGCTCTTTTTCCATATATGCTCCACGTACCAATTTCATTCCCAATTTAAATCCTTGTTGCTTAGCAATTCGATGAGATAGATGCAAAAAACTCAATCGATCATGTCTGTACAACTGAATGGTATTATAAACAATTACTTTTTCTTTGTTGAACTCTTCCATCATTTCCATGCAGAGCCGATCAATAGGGTCTTGTATCCAACTTTCTTCTGCATCAATCAATACACCAATATTTTTTTCTGCTGCAACTTCACATATGGCATACATTCTATCTCTTACCCGATCCCACTCATTTACTTCTTCTTCATGATCATGAATGCCACTTCTTAATCTTGGTGCTTCATTCAAGATCTGCAATAATTCAAAACGTGCCAATCCAGTAACCTTTATACTGATGAATGGAATATTATTTTGAGTAGCTGCATAATCGATAACACGAATAAATTCTTCGGTTGCATGATCAAAATTATCTTCGCCTTCTTTTCCTTCAACTCCATAATCTAAAATCACCTGGATACCATACTTGCCCAACACATTTCCTACGCTTGCAGTTTCAGCTAATGTTTCTCCGCCAACAAATTGTTTGAAAATAGTTTTACGAATAATACTATGAACAAGCGGAATACCTGTTTTCATGATAAAAGGAGTAAGCCTTGTGCCTAACTGTACAAACCAGGAGTACCCCATTGTGCCAAATAAGAAACGAGCACTTTTGAGTTCTTTATCCGTTTTATAAGCAAAAGCATTTTCAGTATTATCGAAGGATATATTCATACTAACGATTGTTCGTACTACGAATATCGGAACACTATGCCTAAGTACGAAAACCTTTTACAAATAATTAGAAAATATTTTTAAACCATCAGATTGCTTGATGATTAAATGGCTGTAAAACCATCTCACTAACCACCCCACTGACTGGTTGCTGGCACAAGAACCAGATGGCTTTTGCAGCTTCTTCCGATTGAATCATCTTTTCTCTTTGAACCCGGAGGTCTATATTATCCCAAAATGCAGAGTCAACACCACCTAAAAAGAGATTGGTAATTCTAATATCCGTTCTTTTTAACTCTTCCCGTATACTTTGCATCATTCCTACAAGGCCATATTTGCTTGCACTATAGGCAGCAGCGCCTGCCATAGGTACTTTACCCAAAACCCCAGGAATATTGATAATAAGGCCTTTTTTCACCAATTTCATAGCAGGCAAAACGGCTTTAGCCAGATAATAGCTACCAAAGAGGTTGGCTTGAATGGTTTTAGTAAAGTCTTCTGTACTCAATGTTTCCATCGGTTTGATAATGCCAATTCCTGCAGCATTCACCAAAATATCAATATTGGGAGTGATGGCAAGAATTTGTTGAACAGTATTATTTACTGCGCTTTCATCTGCAATATCCATCACAAACACCCGCTCTTGCGGAATAGCCAACTCAGCAGATAATTGATTCAATTTTTGCACATCTCTACCAGTGATATAAACTATTGCTCCGCTTCCACTGACTAATTTAGCAGTATGAGCCCCAATACTACCAGTTGCACCAACTATAATTACTTGTTTGCCTTTTAAAGTTTCCATTGACTATGTTTTACATAAACTATAACATCAACTAAAAGATATTGTTGGGAACTTCTATAAATGATTGGCTTTATTCAGGTAAAAAAAGGAAATTTGCTACATGCAAATAACTCAGACAGAAATTTATAAGTACTCCATTCCAATGGTTCCTTTTACCATTGCTACAGGCACCATGCATTACGCACAAAATCTTTTTATTCGAATACATACAGATGCAGGAATTACTGGTGTTGGCGAATGTTCTGCTTTTCCAATGATAGTTGGTGAAACGCAGAATACCTGTTTTGAAATGGCCAAAGATTTTGCTCAATTATGGAAGGGAAAAGATCCATTAGATATCGATCAGCGATTAACTGAATTGGATTTATTTACTGCTAAAAATTATACTGCAAAAAGTGCATTCGATCTAGCACTGTATGATATCGCAGCAAAGAATGCCAACCAACCTCTTTTTGCTTATTTAGGGGGAAAGAAAAAAATAGTAGAGACTGATTTAACGATTGGCATTAATAGCCCTGAGTATATGGCTAAACAAGCCATTGAATTTGTTGCAAATGGAGTAAAAATTTTAAAAGTAAAATTGGGCAAAGACCCGAATACAGATATTGAAAGAATTCAACAGATCAGAAATGCAATTGGCTATAATACAATAATAAGAATTGATGCCAACCAGGGATGGAGTTTTGATGATGCGGTGATTGCATTAACTGCATTAGGAAAATACGATATTGAATTTTGTGAGCAACCTATGCGCACCTGGAACGATGAGTTATTACCTGAATTATGCGGCATTTCACCCATTCCAATTATGGCAGACGAAAGCGTTTATACGCATCATGATGCTGAAAGAATGATACGCAATCATGCTTGTAAATACATCAATATCAAATTTGCAAAAAGTGGTGGCATTCATGAAGCAATCAAAATTAATGCTGTTGCCCAAAAAAATAATATGCCTTGCATGATGGGTGGCATGCTAGAAAGCAGGGTTGCACTAACTGCTAAAGTTCATTTTGCATCTGCAAATGAGAATATTCATTTTTATGATCTAGATACTTGCTTATTAGGCCATAAAACAGATCCGGTAACGCATGGAGTTCAATATGATGGAATGAAATTGATCTTAAGCAATGAACCAGGAATTGGGGCAGATGTAAATGAGTCATTTTTACAAACGCTCGAATCTGTTCGAATTTAATTAAAACAGCCAATTTAAAGCAACCGTATATTTGCCATTCAAATTGCAACATGGAACCAAAAAAAGTAAGTGAAAGTTTAACTATAATGAATGAGCTGGTATTGCCCAATGATACCAATACTTTCGGCAATTTAATGGGAGGAAGATTAATGTATTGGATGGATATAGCTGCAGGTATTGCTGCAGGAAGACATTCCAATACTCCAGGAATGACGGCATCTGTAGACAATTTAAGTTTTAAGACCCCTATTAAATTAGGCAATGTGGTGCATATAGAAGCCAAAATGTGCAGAGCATTCAATACTTCTATGGAGATCCATATCAAAGTATGGGGCGAAGATTTATTGCATCAATACAAATACGAAAGCAATGAAGCATTCTTTACATTTGTTGCATTAGACCCCAATGGTAAACCCAGACCTGTTCCTAAAGTGGTTCCTGAAACAGAAGATGAACAGAAATTATATGAAGGCGCATTAAGAAGAAGACAAATCAGATTAATCCTGGCAGGAAAGATGAAGCCAGATGATGCCAATGAATTAAAAGCGCTGTTTTTTAAAGACTAAATTATTTATCCATTAAGCTCATGAAATGGTGCTTACTCTTGAGCATATAAGTTTTGCTTTGCTCAATGGCTTCCATTACTTGATCTAAAATCTGGTCTACTGATTGAGTATAATCGATGATCATTGGTTCTTTAAATCGAACAGAAAGTAAAGAGCCTTTCTTTTTAAAGGCCAGGCCTTTTTTATTGAATGCACGCCAGAATCCGTTGATAACAACAGGTACAACGATCGGTTGATTATTCTTAATAATGTGAGCAGTACCTCTTCTGCCAGGAGCAAATGGCTTGGTAGTTCCTTGAGGAAATGTAATGACCCAACTTTTACCTAGCGCCTGATCAATTTTTTGGGTATCCCCTTCTTCTCTTTGTCTACTAACGTCTTTACCTTCTGCACGCCAGGTTCTTTTAACCGTTAATGCACCTGCTAATTTAAAAACTCTGCTGATCAGACTACCATTCATGGTTTCCTCTGCAGCAACAAAAAAAACATTGGTAAACGGGTTCAATAAATAATAAGGCAAGCCTAATTTATTCTCCTTTCTCCATTTGATAGCACAAAAAATATGTATAAAAGTAATTACGTCAGCAAAATAGGTTTGATGGTTGCTTACAAAAAGCACATTACTTTTTGGAAGGTTCCTTAAATTTTCCGTTCCCTCGATTCTGATCTTGTTAATCATAGCAAGGCCAGGATAGGTAGCAGCACCCACAACACCATAAACAAGTGAGCGGACAACCTTAATTTGCTTAAATCTTTCGATTAAATTCATTGTAGTTGTATTAGCAAGCGGTGCAAAATAAGGAATGTAAATAAATTGTTAACCATTTATTTTTAAAATTAACTCCTTCTTTGTTAACAGACTATGAAATTGCAACAATAAATTTGCATTACTAAAAAAATAAAATGCCCTTAAATACAGTCATTTTTGATATTGATGGATTATTGATAGACAGTGAACCATTATGGCAGGAAGCTGCAGCTGAAGTATTTCAATTATATGGTACTAAAATGACTGTGAATCAATACAATTCAAGTGTTGGATTAAGAACAAAAGAATTTGTGCATCTATGGTTCACCTATTTTAAAATCCCCCTCACCGAATCGGAAAGAGCAGAAAAAAAAATTGTTGAACTAGTTTTACAAAAGATTGAACAGAAAGGAAAAATATTGCCGGGTGTTGCGCATATTTTTGAATTTTTTGCTAAAAAGCATTTTAAAATCGGATTGGCCACCTCTTCACCCCCATCATTAATTGAATTAGTAGTGAGTATGACAGGTATCGGACCATTCTTAAACGCAACGGCATCTGCAGAAGAATTACCCTATGGAAAACCACATCCACAAGTGTACCTAAATTGCGCAACTCAAATGAATAGTAGTCCTTTGGAATGTATTTGTTTTGAAGATTCTTTCAATGGAATGATTGCTGCAAAAGCGGCAAGAATGAAATGTGTAGTGATACCACATGCATATAATAGTAAGGAAGAAAAATGGGGAGCTGCAGATTTAAAATTATCTTCTTTACAAAATTTTGGAGAACTCCATTTTAATATATTGAATCAATAATGTTTTATAATTAGAATGATTTGTTGATTCATATTAATAAGAGTAAATATTTATACCAAAAAAAGCCTCCCGATTATTTCGAGAGGCTTTTGATTTAGTTATAAACTACTAATTTTTACTTTTTAAATTTGGATGAGGCGCAGGTACTGTGTTTGGTCCTTGCTCAGTAGTACCTTGAAGGTCAACTGTGTTAGCATCTCCATCTTGTGCATACACAAATAACAATCTTCCTTCAGCTATACCTTGTTTTTCTACTAAATATTTAATGACTGCATTTACACGCTCCCAACTTTGTTGTTGAGCAGATTTGCTAGTTGTTCCGTAACCGATCACTCTTACATTACAAGTTGGATTGGCTTTTAAACTAGCGGCTGCTGCAGCTAATACCGCTTGAGCGTCTTTACTCAATTTAGTGGTTCCTTTAAATTGAACACTTGGTAATGCTCCGATGGCACAATCAGCTTTATCATTAGCTGTTGATTTCATCGTACTCATCATGTCTTTAATTTCCTTGCAACAAGCAGGTTCAGGACAATTACCAATACCATCATTATTTACAGGGAAACATTTTTGTAAAGTGAGTAATTCTTTATCTCTGTAATCTGGAACACCATCTCCATCGGTATCCTTAGACACTCCATGAGAATCAACAGGAGCACCTTTTGGTGTATTTGGTTCCATATCAAACTGATCAGTAACACCATCTTTATCTCCATCAGGCAACATCACTTTAGGAACTTTCATGTGTTTAGGAGAATTCATTTCGCTATAGACAAAATTGTTAGGATTGATCCAATACAATGGTTGTACTTTTCTGTCTGAATTGCCAATGTTCAAGTTTAATCTTACTGTAGTAAAACTGATATAATCATTGTTATTGTCTGCTTTGAATGCATCTAAATAATCATACCCTGGAGTTGTTATAATAAATTTTTGTTCAACCCCAACATTCATTCTATCATTGATCTTAAACGAAACACCTGCTCCAACATTCACAGCATGCATTAATGAATATGACTTTCTATTATTCACAGTTTCACCTAAAACAGTAGTGATCAATCCCTCTTGTGTATTAGTCATTCCAGGACGTTGTCCATAAAATATGCTATAGCCATCTGGTTGAGCTCCCAATGCATTTTTATATTGCACTTTAGTAGCAATTAGACTGTATCCAATTAATGCATAAATATTTGACTTGGGGTTTCCTCTATAATGACTGATGGTATTTAAGGAAGCAATAAAATCTCCACCTAAAATAAATGCCTGGTTTTTATAATCAACCTGGCCAACAGCTTTTCCATAAGCGCTGGGTGAACCTGAATTCCATAATCCAGATAATGATCCTCTAAAAGAAAAAACATGCCCCAATGCTTTGCGCATAGAAACAGAAGCACCAAATCCAATTTTAGAATTTACATCTCCTAAAATAAATGATGGCCCAATACCATATCCTAATTCCCATTGGTTTCTTGGTTTAGCCGGATAAGGATATTGATTATTTAGAAATTCGTTGAACTGTGGGAGGTCTTTATTGGCTATTTTAGAAGAATCCTTCCAATCCCAACCCCAGTCTGTTTGAGCAAAAATCGATACCTGTGCAAATATTGCCATTGCTAATGTTAAAAAAATCTTTCTGGTATTCATATTCAAGTATTTGGGTTATTGACCACAAATATACATTAAACGCTGCCTTTTAAAGCTAATTTTGCCCATATCAGGCATATATTGCAGCATAATTATAACATGGATTTAGCAAAAAAAGTAATTGGAGCAGAATTAACCCTTTTTGAAGCACATTTCAAAGAGGCTGTAAAGAGCAGGGTAGCCTTGCTGGATAGGATCATGCAATACATTGTAAAACGCAAGGGAAAGCAGTTAAGACCCATGTTTGTATTGTTGAGTGCCAAGTTGGGAGGAGAAATAACAGAGAGTACATATCGGGCTGCCTCTTTAGTAGAGTTATTACATACTGCTACATTGGTGCATGATGATGTAGTGGATGAATCGATGGAGCGAAGAGGTTTTTTTTCGATCAACGCGCTCTGGAAAAATAAAATTGCAGTATTGGTAGGAGACTACTTATTATCAAAGGGATTGTTATTGTCATTGAATAATAAAGACCATGAAGTATTGCGCATTTTATCGGAAGCAGTAAAGCAAATGAGTGAGGGAGAATTATTGCAAATAGAAAAATCCCGCAACCTCAATTTAAAAGAAGATGTGTATTACGAAATCATCAATGGGAAAACAGCTTCATTGTTGGCTTCCGCATGTGCAGCAGGTGCAGTAAGTACTTTCAACAATGAGGCTGATGTAGAAAAAATGCGAATGTTTGGGCAAAAAGTGGGAATGGCTTTTCAAATTAAAGACGACTTATTCGATTATAGTAGTGCAGATATAGGTAAACCAACCGGCAATGATATCAAAGAAAAAAAATTGACATTGCCATTGATTTATATGTTGAATAATTGTCCAAATGATATCAAAAGAAAAGTGATTCATATTGTAAAAAATGAGAACACCCAGAAAGACAAAGTAGCTTTTGTGATTGATGCAGTTGTACAATACGGTGGCATTGCTTATGCAACTGAAAAAATGTTTGCTTTTAGAGATGAAGCTTTGGCCTTATTACATGAATTCCCTGCTTCTGAAGTGAGAGATGCATTAGAAGAATTGGTGAGGTATACCACTGATAGAGAATATTGATGCAGAAAAGATGGAACATATTAACTGCTCTTACTAATAAAGTTGCGGCTCTGCAAGAAGCATTGCAGATCAATGCTACTATCTGTACTTTATTGATTCAACGTGGTTTTGATGATTTTGAAAAAGCCAAACAATTTTTTCGACCAGCTTTAACCGACCTCCATAGTCCATGGTTGATGAAAGACATGGACAAAGCGGTCGATCGAATTTGCAGGGCTTTTGAAACCAAAGAACCCATTTTGGTTTTCGGAGATTATGATGTGGATGGAACAAGTTCTGTAGCAAGTATGTACCAGTTTTTATCGAAGGTTCATGCATTGGTGGATTATTATATACCACACCGATATAGAGAAGGCTATGGTATTTCAAAAGCTGGAATCGATTTTGCCAAAGACAATGGTTTTAGTTTAATCATATCGCTCGATTGCGGAATTAAATCAGCCGATTTGATAGCTTATGCTCAATCAATTGGAATAGATTTTATTGTTTGTGATCATCATTTACCTGATGAAATTGTACCACCTGCAATAGCCATATTAAATCCAAAACAAACAGATTGTAATTATCCATTTAAAGAATTATGTGGATGTGGTGTTGGATTTAAATTGATGACAGCACTCAGTGAAAAATTGGGATTGCCTCCCTCGAGTTATTTAGAATACATCGATTTAGCAGCGATTGCTATTGCTGCAGATATTGTTTCAGTTACCGGAGAAAATAGAACATTGGCTTATTACGGAATAGAAAAAGTAAACAGCAACCCATCAGTTGGTATTAAAGCCTTGATGGATCTGGCTGGGGTGAAAAAGAAAATGAGTTTGACCAGTCTGGTTTTTGTAATTGCACCAAGAGTGAATGCTGCAGGCAGAATGGATGAAGCCAAAAAAGCAGTTCAACTATTCATAGAAAAAGACCAGCAAAAAGCCATTGAATTTGCCAATATGTTGCACAGTGATAATAGTGATCGCCGTGAAGCAGATGCAACTATTACAGAAGAAGCCTTGGCCTTATTAGAAACTACACCTAATAATCATTTAAAGCGTTCCACATTGGTTTATCAGGAACATTGGCATAAGGGTGTTGTAGGTATTGTAGCCAGTAGATTGATTGATACCTATTATAGACCAACCATTGTATTGACCAGGAGTGGAGAATACGCAGCAGGTAGTGCCCGCAGTGTTGCAGGATTTAATTTATACGAAGCAATACATGCATGTAGAGAGCATCTATTGGGATATGGTGGACATTTTGCAGCAGCTGGTATGACGCTGGAGATTAATCAGATCGAAGCTTTCGCTGCAGCTTTTGAAAGAGAAGTAAGCGCTCAAATTACACCTGAACAATTGATTCCTGAATTGGTGATTGATACAGAGATAGAATTCAAAACCATCACTCCCAGTTTTTATAAAATACTTTGTCAGATGGAACCATTTGGCCCCGATAATATGCGACCAGTATTTGTTGCTAAAGGTGTAACCGATTCAGGTTTCTCAAAAATCGTCAAAGACCATCATGTAAAATTTGTAGTAAAACAAAACGGCATTACATTCAATGGCATCGGTTTTAATTTAGCTCATAAGTTTCCGATACTCTTGTCTCAACAACCATTTGATATAGTGTTTACGATTGATGAAAATGAATTTCAAGGCAATGTAAGTTTGCAGTTGAAAGTGGTGGATTTGTTGCTGAGTAATTGAAAGCTTAAGTTAAGTTCTACAAACTAAAATTTGAAGTAAGATAAAAACACAAAAGAAGAAAAATAATTTTTCCAATTAAATAAATTATAATCAATATATATGAAAAGCTGAATATGATTTTAATTGAGATTAAAACATCATCTTATTCTCTTTTCCATTAATATACTGACTTTGTTGTTTTAATTTAAAGCTACCATTATTTAATTGAAGGAAATATGTGTATGATGAATCAATTTTATAATATAAAGGATAAAAAAAATAATTTTTAGTGATAAGTGTTTTTGTTTTTTCATTAAATCTATAAGTACCATTTGCGAATAAAGAGTCATTCCTTTTTGCAATAAAAAAATAGGAAAGCAAATCTTTCTTACTAATAACATGTCTAATAATAGCAAAAGTATTATTTATCAAAGTCCCATCACCTACCTTTTCATTTTTTCTTTCATAATTTATTGTATACTCAAACTTCCCAAGGTTAATTTTGTTTTTTTGCGAAAAACAAGTGTTGCAAAACAATAATGCAATAAACGTAAAAATTAAATCGCTTTTTTTCATATATCTAATTTAATTGCCAAACTCTAATTGAAGATACTCCACCATTTGGATTTGCATAAGCGTCTGATATACATCGACCATTAATTATAGCATCAACATGACCAGTATATCCTGCATTGCCAGGTTGTGCATTTACAATTACATAGATACCATTTTTCCCTTTCAAAAAATTAGCAACTTTAACTGGATCATTGGCGTCAGAGCCAATTAATTTGTCTGGAGTATCTCCAAATTTATCAATCATAAACTTATTAAAGTTTAGTGCAGATAATATATAATTTTTATTATCTGAGCCTTTCATTGTAGCTTGTTTTGGGGGATTGCCATATTTCAATATTGGTATAGATACACCTGAATAGAGAAGTCCTCTTGAACCTCTAATTGCACAAGCATTTCTAAAATTGGAAAGATTTGTATTCCTGGCTAGTAATAAATCCCCACCTATCAAATTAAAAACTGAACCCGCGTCCATTTGAACAGTGTTCGAAATTTTAGGAAAATGTGAAAGCCAATCATTCAAACTTGGTAATTGCTCTTGTGTTAAAGGTGTTTCATATTCCAAATCATTCGGATCGATAGCCTCACCATCATATCCTTCTGTTACTCCTTCAAACCAATTATTATATTCCTGGATAGAAATATTAGCCTCTTTAACAATTTTAAGTTTCTTCAATATTTCTACTTTATTATCATTTGATAGGTTTCCGCAAATTCCTCCGACTATTTGATTAAATGAATTTAAGTTCGCAGTACTACTTTGAATCCATGTCAAGTAGGTTTGATGAAGACTCAAAATAAAATTATCGCCCTCTTCAGATTCACATAGAACAATGTCATTCAATGAACTTGGGGAAACAAAAACTGTTCCACTCGATCCATTTCCAGTAGCATTTATAGATTGCCCAAAAGAGGCCATACTTGAAGTACTTCCTGACGACCAACAATCTCTTATCGTAAATTTATAAGATCCTTCCACCTGACACCATGGGCCAGGACCGTTTTCATAATGAACATAATTATTGGAGCAAGGTCTATCAAATGCAATTTCTACACACATTAGCTCAACATCATTTTTCTTAATGTTCAAATTAACACTATTGCTTTTAATCAATCCCTGACTAATCGGTTCTGTTGAAATAATTTCATGTTCACCTTCAAAAAAAGAATATCCGCTCTTTATACTTGCTGACGTAGGTTTGAATTTAATAATCATCTGTGATACCTTGCCTAAAGAATCTTTTTTATAATATAAATTATAAAAAACTCTTCTACTATCACCATTAGAAGGAATTAAACGCATTGAATAAGTTACTGTTCCATTATTTTCAACTACTTTATATATTTTGGTGGAATCAATTCGAAAAGTAAGTAATTGACTATTCTCGCTTGCTCCTTTAAGTTCTGCTCTTTCGCTACCTTTTGTTTCCGCAAAAAAAGTATTGATATTGATAATTTCAGCTTTACTTTTTTCTTTCTGATTCTCAAAAGAAACACTTGCATCTTTTTTACAAGATTGTAAAAATAGGAAAGAAAGAAAAACGCAAAGAACAAATATTTTAAATTGTTTAAAAGCTAAATTTAAACAATCTGTGTGTGTGTGGGGGGGGGGTAATTGTAGTTGTTAATTTGGAGTTTTGCATATATGCATTTATTTATAAACCAATGATATAAATAAATTCAACACTACATCGACCACTACAAAAAATACGGTGAAATAACGGGAAGAAAAAATTTCAGGCCGTAAACCAAAAAAAAGCTGCCCTTTCAGGCAGGCCTTCTCTTGTTTGATTTAAGTACTTATATTAAGCAGTCGCCGATTCTTTCTGCATCATTTCAACTGTTCTGTTGATATAATTGGTCAACTCTGCACCTTTTAATAAACCTTGAGACAATAAAGCCAGGTCTGCTAAATTTCTAACTTGTTTGGTTTTTATTTCATCATTGGTTTCTTTGAGTAAGCTTTGATAGATCGGATGATTACCATTTACAGTAAGCGTTACTTCATCAGGCATTTGCGCATAGAATGCAGTCATTCCGCCACCAGCAGCACCCATGTCTTTCATACGGCGCATGAATTCAGGTCGAGTAGCAACTACTGGCGCAGCATCTACACTCAATCCTTTTACTTCTGTGGTAACATGCAATTCAGGAATTTGTAAGGTGAAGAGTTCTTTTAATTTTTCGGTTTCTTCTTTGCTCAATACCGTTTCGTTAGACTCTTGTTTGTCAATCAAATTATCAACGATATCTGCATCAACACGAACGAATGTTACATTCTCCCATTTCATTTCCATGGTATTGAGGAATGCTGCATCTACCAATGTTTCCATTTTCACCACCACATAACCTTTGGCTACAGCCCCTTGTATATAAGCGTCTTGTTGAATCGGATTAGTAGTGTACAATACAACTTGCTTACCATCCTTGTTCTTCTGTGTTGCTTCAGTAGCTGTTTTATATTCTTCCAGTGTATGGAATTTACCAGCGGTATCTTCCATTACCAAGAACTTATTTCCTTTCTCTAGAAACTTGTCGTCGGTCATCATACCGTATTTCACAAACAAACCAAGACTCTCCCATTTCTGTTCAAATTCACTGCGTTCGTTTTTAAAGATTTCTTCTAATTTATCCGCTACTTTTTTAGTGATATGAGAATTGATCTTTCTCACATTCGGATCGCCCTGTAAATAACTACGGCTTACATTCAAAGGAATATCTGGGCTATCGATCACCCCATGCAATAACATCAGGAATTCTGGAACAATGTCTTTTACTTCATCCGTTACAAAAACCTGGTTGCTGTATAATTGAATCTTGTCTTTTTGTATTTCGTAGCTCTGTTTAATTTTAGGGAAATACAATACCCCTGTTAAATTAAATGGATAATCTACATTGAGGTGAATCCAGAACAAAGGGGTTTCTCCAAAAGGATATAATTCGCGATAGAATTTTTCGTAATCTTCTTTGGTTAATTCACTAGGCTTCTTAACCCAGATTGGATTGGTATTGTTGATTGATTTTTCTGCTGGAGCTTCTTCTCCTTCTTTTGGTTTTTCGATCTCTGCATTTACATCTTTAAAGTAAATTGGAATCGGCAAGAACTTACAGAACTTTTCTAGGATGCCTTTCAATTTATGTGTATCTAAAAAATCTGCGCTTTCTTCATTAACATGCAAAATTATTTTAGTGCCTCTTTTCTTTTTTTCTACTTCGTATAATTCAAACTCAGGGCTACCATCGCAACTCCAGTAAACAGTTGGTGCATCTTCCTGAAAACTTTGTGTTAATACTTCCACTTTTGCAGCAACCATAAAAGCACTGTAAAATCCTAAACCAAAATGACCAATAATGCTGGCGTCTTTGTACTTGGTTAAAAACTCTTCAGCTCCGCTGAATGCAACCTGGTTCAGGTATTTATCTACCTCTTCCTTGGTCATTCCCACGCCACGATCTTCGATGGTTATGGTCTTTTCTTTGGCATCCAAACTCACATCTATTCTTAATTCTCCCAGATCTCCTTTGGCTTCTCCAATAGAAGACAAGGTTTTGATTTTTTGGGTAGCATCAGTAGCATTACTTACCAACTCACGTAAGAAAATTTCGTGGTCACTGTAAAGGAACTTCTTAATAATGGGGAAAATATTTTCCGTCTGTACTCGTATTTGTCCTTTTTGCATAGCAATTTTTTCCTAGTTAGGTCAAAGAAAGTACCAAAAGGCGATTTGCTGACAGGATGACAAGCAATAAGACTATCCCTAAAATTGAAAGTAATTTTTGACAGATTCTACCCTAATTCTTGGCCTTGGGTATGTAAAAATTGGCCCCGGAATAACCATTAACCCCAAAATGAACTTCGTTGATGGTGGTATAATCGGTGTACCTATTCCAATTAGCGTCTATATTGGTATAGCCGTTTTTATTCAATGCTGCTAATATTTGTGCTCTCACTGCTTCCATTTCAGCATCGAGATAGCCAAAATTCACAAAATGAATATCTGTTTTTTTATTGGGGAACTGACGCATGAATTCATTCATTTCAGATTGCGAAAAATTTCTTGAGCCAGCCACGCTACCACCACTATTGCTTCGGGGACTTTCTTTTGGTGTTCTGTTTGCTCCGTTATTAATATAGGGATTGCCATTGGTAGAATTGCTATAATCAGTTTCTGTTGATTGCTCCTGTGTTGACTGGTAATTCCTTTCATTGTTATAGGGTGATGAAGCTGCATATTGACTTTGGCGAACAGCCCTATTGGATTGAACAGGAATAACCACTTCATTTTTTATTACCGGTTCTTTTTTTTGCGCTATGATATTTGTAGATGAACTAGATTCATTTCTTGCAGCTTTCTCTTCTTTAACTGTAAAAGCATCTTGATGATTACTCGGAACTACCGTATTTGTTTTTGAGGTTACAGCAGGTTTTGAATTTTCATTGCTGTTATTCGCAATTACCTTACTTGAACCCGAAGCACTTGTATTTATAGGAATAGCTGAATTGCTGGTTTTTGGCAAAACAACCGGGCTTGAATTATCAACTAAATTAGTTGGCTCAGTAGCTGTATAATTATTGTTTAAATTAAACTGGATTCCCCAAAACGAAATGGGTTTATTGGTAGTTAATCCAACCAAAACGATCAAAATCAACAATAGAACCAATGCTACGATTGCCCAGTCGAGCATACGTACCACAATGATTCTTTTGGTGCTTTTAACCTCCATTAGTTACTAATTAATAGGGCAAATTACTAAATCTGCCAAGTAATGATACATTTATCATCTATTCAGTTGCCCATGATTTTTATTTCATCTAGCTGAAATGCAGTCGTACGCTTATTTACAGCGTTTGGCAGGTCATTGCCATCATATTTAAATACAATATAGATGGTATTCGTATAGCCAGTAAGGCCGATCTTACCCGATTCAGTCCATTTTGGAGCAATCCCATTGATATTGCCCTTTGAAACAATTGTTTTTAACAAAGTCCATCTGGCTTTCCAGGGAGTATTGCTTCCATCATAATTGGTAGATATATACACTTGTAAACTCGCACCATTGTCAAATGCATCTTTTGTCAAAAAACTCAATTGTTCATTGGAACTATTATTCAAATTGATTGGAGGCAAAATCAACCAGGAACTGATCAAAGGTTGATTGGTTGCAAATGCACTGATTTCTGCATACCGATTTCCTCCAGCTATATTACCAGAAAATAATTTGCCACCTGTTTCAGGAATATTTTTCCACCCATTGATTGAAAGATTACTATTCACAGGAATCGATTCAAAATCTTCATAGAATAATTGTTTAGGTCCTCCATTAGAACAACGTAAATTATTCATGGCAAGATCCGAAGTATCTCTAATGACCAATTGTTTCTGTGAACCAAAAATGGTGTAAACACCAGTAATGGTGCCATTGCCTCTTGGTGTTTTAAGCGCAGCGAATTTCGCAAAACCACTTGTTCGTAAATAAATACTCCCTCCATTACATACAGCTAAAGTATGACTTACCGTAGCTTTATTAATAGCATCTCCAAATGATTTAGCAGTATCAGCTGCCACCAATTCAATGGAATCAATTTGAACCAATCTGCTTTGCACAGAATCTTTTAATTGTTCAAACCGAACTTTTATTGGTGCAGGAACTGCTTCTCTATTTCCCACTAAAATATATTTTGAAAAAAGAGGCGCAGGTATGGGAATGATCTCGGGGAAGGAAGGATCAGTATAATCTACACTTCCACCTAATTGTAACATGCCGCCATACTCCCCTAACCACAAGCCATTTAATCGGATAAACAAACGTTGACCAATGGGATAATCTGTAGCCAGCCCAAACCCATCTAATCGCACAGAAATACCGCCAGTACTATCTTGTATGACAATGGTTTTATAAAAATTATCAGTTGCATCGTTGGCTATTACAACCCCTGTAATGATTTGATTGTCGCTTAACTTTTCAAAATTACCTGGTATATGCGCTGCTCTCATAGCACGGATGGATTGAGTAGCTTGAATCATCGTTCCTGTATAGAGCGGAGGTTCATCCAACTTTTTATAGCAACTCGGCCATAAAAAAATAGCGAGTAATAATAAAGCCCAAGAGATATAACTCAAATTATTCTTCATCATTTTTATATTAAAGTCTTAATCGAATACTTAAAGCATAATTGACCCCTTTGGTATAATAATATTTGGAAGGAAATTTTTGGGGATTGGCATTCTCCAGATCAAAACGCAATTGTTCGAATCCGCCACTGATGAATGTTTGATTCAATAAATTATTGACACTTAAAAACAACTGCAAAAAATGATATATATGTTTTGTTTTTGTATTTACCCTAAATGAATAAGCTGCTGCCAAATCAGCAACAAAAAGATCAGGTAATTTTTCTGGAGATGAAATGGAAGAGATTGATTGCTGTGGAGTTAGATTTCGAAGTGCATCGTAGGTTCTTCGAATTGGATTGATGGACAACCAATAATTAGCCAAATAATTTCCATTGATACTCAACAAAAAACTACTGGGAGATTGATAAGTAAAACCAATATTGTACCCCTGCTGTGGCATTCCGCCAATAGGAAAATTCTTATAATACACTATCCCATCTTCTGTGGGATAATCTTCATTATCTATGGCAACACTAAATGAAGGTTGATTGGTGTAAATGAATCTTCCTGCACCTATTGCCATGTTGGCTCTCCATCGATTGGAAAATTGCCATTCGGCTGCCATCTCCATCCCCATATGTAATTGATTGATATTCCAAAGCAAATAATTTACTAAGTTTTTATATCCATCATGGTAAAAAGTAAAAGCATTCATGCCATCTTGTATGAAAGTAGCATAAGCATTCAATCTGGATTTTAGCGAAGGGGCATTTAAAATATATCCAGTTTCGATGCTGATTGTTTTTTCTACTAAAAGGGATAATTGTTTGGTATCCCTGGTTCTTGGGGAAACATAAACATCATTGGCATAGGGAGCTTTAGAAAGTATGGCTCCATTGAAATACAAATAATTTCTGCCATTGTATTTATAGGTAATTCCAGTTTTAAATGAAGCAGTTGAAAATCTGGATGGTGTTGATTGTCCGAAAGAATTATTGGGGAAGACTCCATTTTGCATAAAGCCTGTTCTATTAAAATTCAATTCAGCTAATTCAATAGTGGCAAACAAATCAAATCGATTCAATTGATAAGCTGCATTGCCAACAGCAATTAACTTCTGCAGATCCAGTTGGTAATCATAACCAAACACATCTCCAACAGATAGCAAGCGATTGGGCCGATTTAAATCATTTTGTAAACTGGCATCATCGGGCTTAACCAGATCGGCAAAATTATTCCAGTCAACATAATATGTTCCACCCAAAAGATCATTGATCCTTTTCTGGTAACGAAACTGTTGCCATTGATAATGGATGGTTGCTCCAATCGAAAATCGTTCATTCACTTGTTGAACAATTCTTGAAGTAAATCCCCATTTTCTGGTTGCCTCTACTCGATCTTCCAGTATATAATTAGATCGATTGATCAAACGATTATCCCCTATTCTTCCATCGATATCATTCACTATTTCAAAAGAATTTTTATTGATCGAATAGATTCTTTGCCAATTGATTTGCAATAAATCAGATTGATTTTTATACAGATCATTCACTTGTAATTGCAATAAAGAATCACTTTGAAAACTGGGCAAATACCGATAATAATCCGGCCTCGGATCGGAAGCGCGATACCAATCTAATCCACTATTGGTTCTCTCCCCTACCGAAAAAAAGAAACCAGTATTGTAAGAAATTCCATCTTGACTGGAATGCGCATGAGAAAGAAACACCATTGGTGCAACTGTTTTTTGCATATTGGCATTTCTTTTTTGATCATTCTGAAAACCCCAATTGGGGCTATACAATTCAGAACCGGCAAGCTCCTTCAATTCTTTAGTAATAGAACTGCTTCGACTAGATTCAATGGAAGTGCCCAATATGGTCAAAGAGAGCAGATGTTGTTCGATCTTTTTATCAATCGCAGCAAAAAAAGAATAGCTGCGATAAAAACTACCGGGAATTAAAACATTTTCACCAAGACGCATACCCATGCTTACAGCAAATGCCCATCCGTTTTTATTAAATGGAACGACTTTGGTAAATGCAAAACGATACCGATAATTTCTATTTCCATTAATCAATGAAATAGTTGTTTGGGGTCTTAGTTTAGATGCTTTTAATTGTAAATAAGTAGCCGATCCTAAAGCGCCAAATCCAAACTCATTATTAGTCAATCCAATTAACACAGTGGTGTTAGTCATTATTTCATTGAGTCCGCTCCAATTATTCCAAGGACTGCTTCCATCAACTAAATTATTCATAGGCATTTCATTGATGAATGCTTGAAAATAGTCGGAAGAATAGCCCTTTAATCGATAACGTCTTGCACCAAAATGAAAAGCGGCAGTTGAAGAAAACAAATGATTGCCTGCGTTTAAAACAGAAGGCACATAAGGTTGACTAGTATTGATTTCATCTCCATTGGTATTCAGCTCCCCTACTGCCATATCAACACCAGATGTTGAAACAGCAGCTACAACTGAAGAATCAATAAATTGATTTTTTACTTTTTGCTGAATGGCTTTTGATTGTGCAAATACTCCACCAACCAAGTATAAAAAACATCCCCATAAAATGGCTATCCGTTTCATAGATACTGAAATACGGATTACAAACAGTACGAAAATAAAAATCAAACCATTATAAAATTGTCCGCCCAAAAAAATTGTGTTGAATACGGTTTGATTGACCGTTAAAAAAACGGAAAATTTTAGTGTGCCTACTTTATAACAAAATAAATGGTTCAATTATTTTCAACCAACTATGAAAGCAATCATTCTCATAATCTTTATATTCTTGAATCAAATTGGTTCAAACAATGCAACCAAAAAAGAACAAATAGTCATTGGATTCTATAACCTAGAAAATTTATATGATACCATTGATAATCAGTTGGTCAATGACGATGAATTTATTCCAACAGGAGCAAAACGATACAATGGAATTATCTATCGCGATAAATTAATAAAACTAGCAACGGTACTAAGCGATATTGGAAAAACAAATTCTTCTAAAGGGGCTTCCATTATTGGGGTTGCAGAAATTGAAAACGACACCGTATTGCTCGATCTTACCCATCATTTTTTATTGTATCGTAATAATTGGAAATTCATCCACTACGATTCCAAAGATGCCAGAGGGGTTGATGTGGCATTGTTCTATAATCCAAAAGATTTCTTTCCTCAATTTGCTAAAACCATCGAAGTACTCCTTCCTGGCAAAAGCAAAGAATCTGCAACTACTAGAGATATATTATATGTAAAAGGAAAACTTCATGGAGAATGGGTGCATGTATTGGTAAATCACTGGCCGAGCAGAAGAGGTGGAGAAGAAAGAAGTGCACCAGCAAGAGCATCGGCAGCCAATGAATGCAGAAAATTGATGGATTCAATTCAACAGATTGATCGATCTGCTAAAATTGTTTTAATGGGCGACCTCAACGATAACCCTTCCGACAAGAGCATTCGAAAAACGCTGAATGCAGTTGGACAAACCAAGAATATTAGAGATGATCAGCTTTTCAATCCTTGGGAGGCATTTTACAAAAATGGAATAGGCACTTTAGCCAACCGTGATGTTTGGGGTTTGTTCGATCAGATTTTATTGTCTGCATCTTTTGTGGATACATCAAAGTCGGGGTTACATTTTAAAGAAGCCCATATTTATTCCAAACCTTTCATGACCGAACCCGAGGGGAAATTCAGGGGCTACCCTATGAGAACCTGGGACGGAAATACCTATAGAGGAGGGTTCAGCGACCATTTTCCTACTTATACCGTATTAGAAAAAACACTCAAGTAAGCTCTAAATCAACTAAAATTGCAGTAATACCAATGATTTTTTCAAAATAGGCTTCAATTTATTCGCTATAAATCGCTGGGATTCCTTACCTTTGCCGCCCCAAATCTGTTATTGGCAGATTTTCCAACCTCGGTTGGAATCCACTGGGATAAACCAATTTTTAACCAAAAAAATTCAAGTAATGAACAATTACGAATTGATGGTGATTTTCACTCCGGTATTATCTGAAGAAGATTTCAAATCTTCACAGAAGAAATACCAAGATCTTATAGCCGAATTAGGCGGATCTACAGTGCACAGCAATCCTTGGGGATTGAAATCACTCGCTTACCCTATCCAGAAGAAAACCACAGGTATTTACTGGGTATTGGAGTACACACTCCCTGCTGAAGGAATCGAAAAAATGAAAATTCAGCTTTTACGTGACGAGCAAGTTATGCGTCACATGATGACCCGTCTCGATAAAAACGCCGTCGAGTACAATTACACTAAAAGAAATGGCGGATTTCCGAAACTTGATAAAACTGTAGCTTAATCATGGCAAAGAACGAAATCAAATACCTGACAGCAATTAAGCAGGAGAAGCCTAAGAAGAAATTTTGTCGCTTCAAGAAATACGGTATTAAGTATGTTGATTATAAAGACATCGAGTTTTTGAAGAAATTCGTAAACGAGCAAGGTAAATTATTGCCTCGTCGTTTAAGCGGAAACTCTTTGAAGTATCAACGCAAAGTAACAGAAGCTGTAAAGAAGGCACGTCAAATGTCTTTAATGCCTTTTGTAACTGACTTATACAAATAAACCAATTAGTGAACCATCCCTAATCTCGCGAAAGCGGGAGACAGTCAAATCAAAATAATCGATTGGGCGCTGGGCTAAAACAAGAACAATGCAAGTTATTTTAATTCAAGATGTAGACAATTTAGGTGGCAAATCAGAGTTAGTTACCGTAAAAAACGGATATGCTCGTAACTTTTTGATCCCACAAAAATTTGCTATCGAAGCCAACCCTTCTAATTTAAAGCAACTAGAAGAAAAATTAAAGGTAAAAGCGAAGAAAGAAGCTGCAATGCTTGCTGAGATCAATAAAGTGATCGAAGTATTGAAAGCTTCTCCTGTTAAAGTGGGTGCTAAGACTGGTACAAGTGGAAAGATCTTTGGTGCAGTTACTGCCCTTCAGATTACTCGTGCCATCCGCGACCAAAAAGGATATGAAATCGATCGTAAGCGTATTTCTATTGCTGATGAAGTGAAAGAATTAGGTACTTATAAAGCTACAATCGACTTCGGTAACGGTAACAATACCGAAATTGAGTTCGAAGTGATTGGCGAATAAGCCCAATTGGTAGACTTTACTCAAATAATACTTTTGAAAAAAAACCTCGATTTATCGGGGTTTTTTTGGTATTTGCCGAAAACCCCTATCTTTATGCATCCAAATGCAAAGGGTTCCAGGTCTCAGAACGTTTTTACGTAAATGGTTCAGATTTTTGGTTACTAATTTGGCTTTGGTTTTTTGATCACTTAATTTCTTAAAAATGAACATTTACGTTGGAAATCTTAACTGGAACATGTCTAGTGAAGACCTGCAGAACCTGTTTACTCCATTTGGTGAAGTAACCAGTGCAAAAATTGTTACTGACAAATTCAACAACGACCGTAGCAAAGGCTTTGGTTTTGTTGAAATGGCTGATGATGAAGCAGCTCGCGCTGCCATCGCAGGCTTACATGACACTGATGTTATGGAGCGCAAAATTGTTGTAAACGAATCAACCCCACGCCCAGAAGGCGAAAGAGGCGGCTTTAAGAAGAAGCCTTACGGTGGTGGCGGCGGCGGAAGTCGTGGCGGCTACGGTGGTGGTGGTGGTGGAAATCGCGGTGGCGGTGGATACGGTGGCGGCGGTGGTCGTGATCGTGGAAACAGCGGCGGCGGTGGTGGATACAACAGATACTAAACCAACCAACCAGCAAATTTTCAATCCGTTCCGATTTTTTTCGGAACGGATTTTTTTTTAATTTTCTATTATGAATTCATCAACTCCTATACTCTCACCTGTTGCCGGATGCATGCGTTGGGGCAAATGGGGCGCTAACTATTCTACATCAGAATATAGAAATCTCATAGAAGAATGTATTGAAATGGGCATTCATTCTTTTGACCATGCAGATATTTATGGCGACTATACAACAGAAGAAGAATTTGGAGATGCATTGAAAGAAGATAAAACCATTCGGTCGAAAATTAAAATCATTACCAAATGCGGCATTCAAATGCTTACGGAGAATCGACCGCAGCATTTGATCAAATCATATAATACCGGTAAAAAACATATCCTACAATCTGCAGAACAATCATTGAAAAATTTTGGCACTGATTATTTAGATGTACTATTAATACATCGACCTGATCCATTAATGGATCCTGAAGAAATTGCAGAAGCTGTTCAGCTCTTATTACAACAAGGAAAAATCCTGGAATTTGGTGTGTCTAATTTTATGCCCCATCAAGTAAATATGTTGAAGAAATATGTTCCCATCAGTTATAACCAATTTGAAGCATCTGTTATTTGCTTAGCCCCTTTTACCAATGGAGTTTTAGATAATTGTTTAGAAAATAAAATCATTCCAATGGCCTGGGCTCCTTTAGGAGGTGGACTATTAACGGATGATCTTCAACCCAACTTCAGAAAAATTACGCAGACAGCTTTGATGTTGGCTGAAAAATATGCGACCGGGTTGAATGAAATTTTACTGGCTTTTTTGCACAGACATCCGGCTGGTATTGTTACTGTAATAGGAACAACCAAAGCAGAAAGATTGATGCAAGCTTTAAAAGCAAGTAAGATAAAAATTACCCGCGAAGATTGGTTTCAATTATTGGCTGCGGCAACTGGCGAAGACGTTGCATAAAAAAGCACCAGCTTTTGGCTGATGCTTTTACTATCAATCATGAATATTATTCACTAATTGCCGCAATACCAGGCAATACTTTTCCTTCAAAATATTCAAGCATTGCTCCACCACCCGTACTCACATAGCTTACTTTATCTGCAAAGCCAAATTGATTCACTGCTGCAACACTATCGCCACCACCAACTAAACTAAACGCACCACCAGCCGTAGCTTCTGCAACAGCAATAGCAATGGTTTTAGTACCATGTTGAAATTTTTCCATTTCAAAAACACCCATTGGGCCATTCCATAAAATGGTCTTAGATCTTTTAATTGCATTGGCAAATTGAATACATGCATTTGGACCAACATCTAAGCCCATCCAACCATCTGGTATAGCATTAGAAGGCGCTGTAGAAGTATTGGCATCTGCTGCAAAATTATCAGCGATAATACTATCACTAGGCAAATGAATATTGACTCCTTTTGCTTCAGCTTTTTTAAGAATTTCAAGAGCAGTATCAATGCGATCATCTTCGCACAAACTTTTCCCGATATGTCCACCCTGAGCTTTCATAAAAGTATAGGCCATTCCTCCCCCAATAATAATATCTGTTGCTCTTTCTAATAAATTCTCGATGATCAAAATTTTATCGCTCACTTTGGCTCCACCAATGATTGCAGTAAAAGGTTTCTCTGCTTTATGCAATACCAATTCAGCCGCATTTACTTCTCCTTCCATCAAAAGACCAAACATCTTTTTTCCTTTTTCAAAAAACTGTGCGATCACTGCGGTAGAAGCATGCGCCCTATGTGCAGTACCAAATGCATCGTTCACATATACATCACCTAATTGACTTAATTTTTTAGCGAAGTCAGCGTCCCCTTTTTCTTCTTCCTTATAGAAACGAAGATTTTCCAACAACAACACTTCTCCTGGTTTTAATGAAGCAGCTTTTTGATGTGCTTCTTCGCCAATACAATCATTGGCAAACTGCACTTCCACTGAAGTTCCCATTGCATTGCTGATCAAAGTTTGCAAGTGTCCTACAATATGAATCAATGAACTCTTTGTTTCAGGACCATCTTTGGGACGTCCTAAATGACTCATCAATATTACACTACCACCATCTTTCAAAATTTTTGTAATGGTTGGTATGGCTGCACGCATGCGGTTATCATCACCAATCGCATAGGTTTGTTTATCTAAAGGAACATTGAAATCTACACGGATCAATGCTTTTTGGGCGGCAAAATTGTGTGTTGAAAAAAGGCTCATAAAAAAGATTTGAAATTTAACATCGCTAAGGTACTAAAATGAATCTGATGCAACTATTTAGGTTGAATGAAATTCGCAACCATTTTTCTAATAATTGGAATAATAATCAATGTTGGCAGAATCCATAATATCCATTGTTGATTGATGTTGAAATTCACCACTACAAAGGCAGTTACCGTAGCGGTAAATGCGCCACCCATTCTTAGTGCATGACCATTGATCCAATGCGTTTTATTAGTAGGAGGCTTTTTGAATTTGTATAAATCCTGAAATCCAAAACCAAATGATACGATTGCAAATACTAAAAGTACAATTCCGAAATTACTTCCCTCACTATAATAAATTATAGCAAGAGCGGCCATTGCAAGGCCTGCAATAATGCCAGTTAAGCCAAGCAAATAATCAATTGACGTTGCTTTTGCTGCATGCTCACCAATCTTTTTTAAGGACAATATGCGGTATCCTGTGCTTGCCAGGTAAATACTAAAAAAGCCAATTAATAATAAGAAAATATTATTCTTTACTATACTCATGTAAATACTTGATAAGAAAATCATGACCATTGCATAGAAAAATATTTTTCCTGCTTTTTTATGGCCTTCCCTTCCTTTGGTAGTACTCATGGAAATGATCCCTGTAATTAAACCAACAGTGCCTGCCGCAATATGTACACCTGTAATGAGATTGAAAAAACTAATCATGCTACAATATAGAGCTATATTTCAAAAAAAATGCCACCCTTTTAAAAGGATGGCATTCTAAAAAATAACAATTTATTTACTTACTGATCAATCCAGCAAAATAATTTACTGTTCTCACCAATTGGCTTACATAACTCATTTCGTTATCGTACCAACTAACTGTTTTAACCATTTGTGTATCTCCAACGGTCATTACTTTAGTTTGAGTAGCATCGAATAAAGACCCAAAATGAGTACCAATAATATCGGTGCTTACAATTTCATCTTCATTGTATCCAAAGCTTTCATTGCTAGCTGCTTTCATTGCTGCATTGATTTCTTCAGCAGTAACTTTTTTAGATAAGATAGAAGTTAATTCAGTTAATGAACCTGTGATTGTAGGAACACGTTGTGCGCTTCCATCTAATTTACCTTTTAATTCAGGTAAAACCAAGCCGATGGCTTTAGCAGCACCAGTACTATTTGGAACAATATTAGCAGCAGCTGCACGCGCTCTTCTTAAATCTCCTTTAGGATGTGGAGCATCTAACGTATTTTGGTCGTTGGTATAAGCATGAATGGTAGTCATGATACCTGTTACAATACCATATTGATCATTCAATACTTTAGCCATTGGAGCCAAACAATTGGTAGTACAAGATGCACAAGAAATAATGGTTTCAGAACCATCTAAAATAGCGTGGTTAACATTAAATACCACTGTTTTTAAATCTCCAGTTGCTGGTGCAGAAATTACCACACGCTTAGCTCCTGCAGTTAAATGTGCTTCTGCTTTTGCTTTATCGGTAAAGAATCCAGTAGATTCAATAACAACATCTACATTATGAGCTCCCCAAGGAATTTGAGCTGGATCTTTTTGAGCGTATATTTTTACTGTTTCGCCATTTACAACAATTGAATCTTCAGTTGAAGTAACAGTAGCGTCAAAACGTCCTTGAGCACTGTCATACTTTAACAAATGTGCCAACACTGCTGGACTTGTTAAATCATTGATCGCAACAACGTCGATCCCTTTCATGTTATAAATCTGACGGAAAACCAATCTTCCAATTCTTCCAAAGCCATTGATGGCGACTTTAACTGTACTCATTTGATGCTGATTTTAATGATAAATTGCTAATTAGATGGCAAATTTACGTCTTATCCAACCAATATTTCAACTTAGAATAATAAAGAAGGTAAAAAGTTTGGCTGAAAAGCCTCGTAACCCTATTTTTGCATCCCGATTAAAAAACGGCCGGTTCGTCTATCGGTTAGGACAGCCCCCTTTCACGGGGCAAAGACGGGTTCGATTCCCGTACCGGCTACGAAATGAGAATCAAGGCTACTTCCAACGAGGTAGCCTTTCTCATTTTCCTCCGAAACCCTTGCCACACTTGATATTAGAGATACCACACTATTCACTCTTGGAGTTCGAACTCGCTTATTTTGCTTATCATACCTCATTCCCTCTGGGAATAGCAAATATTGAAGACGTTGCTTATCGTCATAGTCGCATGAAACCCATAACTGCAAAGGGTCTAGCAAAATTTCCAATCCATTTTTTACGGCTTTTTCTAAGTTCGAACTCTTAAAATCACTTTTGACAATTTCCTCTTCTAATTGCTTCTTTTCATCCATGTATTTGTTTCTGTATTTGTCGTAAAGTTCTTTGGTGAATTCCTGATTAATAAACCTTTCTTCCAGTGCTTCAACTTTATCAGTCAATTCAGTAATCTTCCTTTTTCTTGAGACATCTTCTTGTATTTTGTCATTAAACTTCTGTGATACAATTTCCTTTACTTGTGTTTCTATCTCATCTACATGATCTGCATTAATCTTATATTTTGCCAACTCCTCCATAAATAGCTTATTTATAATTGTAGCCTTTTCATTAACAGGTTCTTCATGCCCACGGGTTTTGTAATAGATATATCCTTTTTGTTTATAGCCAGTAAACGGAGAGTTCGTAAGTTCACTTCTTAAAAACGACTTTAATGGCATGTCAGGGTCTTTAAATTTCTTAGCAATCCCTTTATGCGGATTAGTTATTGCAACAGCATTTGCTTTCATAAAAAGCTCCATTGAAACTAGCGCAGGATGGTGCCCTTTAATTAATTTACCAGGAAAATATGCGTTCACAAAATATCCGCAATAAAATGGGTTGGTAATTTGGCGATAGAAACTTTTATATTCGATTGTTGACCCTAGTTGGCGCAATCGGTCTACTATTTCTTTGTTACTCAATTTACCTTCTGCTTTTAACTTGAAACCCATTTTCATGAACTTGCCTTCCTCATTAATTATATACTCATGGTATTTTGCTTTGGCTTTTTTATTGAGGTTAGTATATCCGAATGGGCAATGTCCAATATAGTACCCTTGCTCAATTAGCTCCAATGTTCCACGCATGGATTTTGCCCTCCTTAATTCATTGTCATAATTACCAAAGGCAAGAAAAATATTTTGTTGCAACTTACCTGACATAGTAGTAACGTCAAAATCCTGTAATACACTCAACACTTTAACACCAATTTTCGAAAGGTCAATTATTAACTGCTGCGCATGCTCACTTCTTGAAAAACGCTCATAAGAGTATACCAATATTGCAACTATACTTTTGTTCTTTTTTACATACTCAAGCATTTTTTTGAACTCCTTACGTTCATCAGTTTTAGCTGATACTGCCTCGCCACCAAAAAATTCTTTGATTTCAAATGACCTTTTGACTGCAAATACGATTGCATCTTTTCGTTGAGTTTCTAGAGATGTGTTGTCAAATTGTGAGACATCGGACACCCTTGTATAATTTACAATACTATTGCCCTCCCTCCATTTAGGAGGTTTCGCTTTTTTGGCAAATTTGGTTGTCATCTGCTGAAGCTGTAATTCCAAGTTGTTCATCTTGAAGTAATTTTTTGATAATTTGATTAGCGATAATCTCTGACAAAATTTGAATTGTTTTTAGTTCATTTTCATTGGATTGAAATTTTTGATCCATGATGATTTAACATTTCACCACTCGGCCCTTTAATGGGATGCGATTAGTATGCTGTTAATTCTTCGAGCCGGTTTTACCGGAAGTCATATTCTTTGTTGTTCTATTAAATGTAATTGTTCTGTTATCTCTGGTACTAATTGTTACCTCTTCGTAGTTCTTCATATGCAGTAATCTTTTTACTTCTTCTGCTTGTTCGTCTGTAACTGTTTGTTGTGTTTGCGAATCAATTCTTACAATTTTTTCAGATTGAACAACTATCCTTAATTCTTTGACATTCTTCTTTCTTAACTCCTTAAGAACTAAGCGCTCCTCATCTTCCAGTAAATAAGGTATAATAATATTTGAAAGCTCTTTATTATCAACAAATTCTTTAAGCATGCCCTTTATTGATATATATATGTGCGGTGCTTCTACATCAAATGGTGATTTATTATGGTTAGTAAAATCTTCACCTCTTTTTTCTACAACCAAACCATTCGGATAGATTAAAATACCGGCTTCCTTTCCCAGCTTTACACACCAAACAACCAAATTTGATAAGTAACTAATGTCAAATTTCAACCCATATAATAATAATTTATCTCCTAATATATATTCAATATCTACTAACATTTGCTGTTCAAAGTCATCAAGTTTAATTTTTGATTGCTTTTTAACAAGCGTTTCTTTTTGATGCAATAAATTTTTTGTGGGCAGATCATCAAAGTAAGCATCTTTAAAAAAATAGTCGGTTACTTTTTCAGTATCCCTAACTGGGTAGCCTAAAGCCCGAAGATTGTCCAATATTCTTAGCCAAATTAATTGAGACAAACTTACTTCCAATCCCCAACCACCTTCTTTAATAAAAGGTAATAAGTTATTACGTCTCCAAAAAGGAAGGCTTTTATAAAGTGATTGTCCATCTTTTCCAGTAAAGTTCTTTAATGGTAAAATTGGTTGAAAGTAGATCATATCCAAATCCAACAAACTCAAGTAATCATTTTCCATATTTTAAAATTTATACGTTATTTTATCCTACTTTTAAATAAAAGTAAGTAATTTTATACCTTTATCAAAAAAAACTTACAATCTCTAATGTTTAAATACTAATAAAATGAACTCGAAAAAGAAAGAAATATCCAGTAAACCATCCTTAACCTACCTTTTAGGACGCGCATGCGAGGATTGCGGAGAGTCAATTGCGGATCAAGAACGTAAAACAAAAAGACATTGCACTTCGTATGTTGACGAATATGGCATTCAACACAATTGCCGTAGAAGAAAACACCAGAAGAAACACCAAATACACGAAGATCGACTTTTGGATTGGGCAGCGGTACAGAGGCAAACAAAAACAAAAATAGAAGAAGCAGTTGCCACACATGGCGAATTTGTAACCCTACAAATATTAGAGGCATATGGAATTGCATTAAACAACTACATAACAATCAGCCATGGATATCAAGAAAGTATCCTTGAATTTTTAAGCTATAACATAATAATAAACCCATTTAAAGAATCAATAAAACTTCAAAAACATGACAAACCAACAAGTAATGTGGATGGTAGAACGTTATCATAAGCCAGCACAAAACGTAAAAATTAAGACAACCTATATATTAATCGGCTTAGGCATAATAGGTGTCGCCTATGTTGCAATAAAATCGTCAATTACAATGTCAAAGGAAATTCTAGAGTTAAGGGGTAATAAATTGAAAAACCTCGAATCCATATATAATTTAACCTCAAAAACAGCAATGCTAGAATACGACCTACAACAGAATGAATCAATTATTGAGACATTAAGCAATGAAAGAAAGTCCTTGTTAGCAGAATTACATAAGGTTACAAAAAGTAGCCATACATAGTAATTCCTAATTTTTACAGAAAATACGATAGGAACTTAGTGTTCCGGAACGTTTTATTCTGTTCTGGAACGTTCTGTAACATTCAGGAAAGCACCTGTACGTTCTGTAATGTTCACTACTATTCTGGAACATAAAAAAGGTGGAAATTATGCATATTTATACACAGAATAAAATAATCCTCTATACGATAATGGCTGATATTCTTTCCAACAATAATAGGGTCTTTGCTATAAATTTTCCTTTTGCCATTCCGCCTTTCTTATCAAATAGAAGAAAAGTATTGAAAAAATTCATAGCCTTAACAAAATGGTTATTTGCAATCTGTGGAAAAACTAGACTTATTGATCCTTTTTCCCCAGTGCAAGTTGACCTATCAACTCAATTTTTCAATGATCCCTCTTTTCCAGAACAAATCGGTCCCTGCAAGAATTGAATATCACAGGGTTGTATTAATTTTACAAAGACGATACAGAAATATTTTATAAGGGGTTAAACGTAAATAGTACCAAAGGTACAAAAATGGTGTTTTTCTACAACATCTTTGGCGTAACGGTGTGTTTTCCGTTTATTTGAACTTTCGGCATCCCACTTGCTTGGTATTACCAACAAACCACATTTGAACAAACTACTATTTATGCAAACTATACCTCCAAAGGTTAAACTGGAACTTTTTAATGCATTGATTAAAGAGGAAAATGTTTTTGGTGACCAAAGCGCTGAAATAGCTCCATTCAAATTTTTGGAAACAATCTGGGAACTCGATTCGATGCCTTCAGAGGATGATCGTTTTGACAATGCAAGACAAGATATCATTCAACATACCATCAACAACAACGACTGGACGCAGGAAGAGCTGTTTGTTTTGCGCCTTAAAGTTCTTGAAGACAACCAGGTGTTTACAAAATTTCTTGAGACAATTGTTGATCCTGAATTTAAGAAAGGTGAGGATGAAATAGTACGATTTGTTTTTTTGATCAACAGCTATCTTGAGAAATACAATCTCGCATTAGTATTATTAAGGTACAATGTTCAAGGAGAGCCGGTGTACAAGATTCAGACTGTAAGCCCTGAAAGTAATGATCACATAGACCTTCCGAAAAATACAATCCCTTTCTATATTGATCCTTCCACAACGGGCAGGATTTACAATCGTTCATCACATACAAGACCACCTGTTACACCAGCGTTTTTATTAGCTTTTAACGGCGGGTGGAATGATTACGGAACCAGATCGGAGTTTGGACTTTTTTACTATAAGACTGAATCAGACTGGCAATATATTGGAGAAGTAAAAATTATTTCATCCGGGCCAGAAGAAACTACAACAGATGTTATTACTGATCCATTTACAAATCTTAGTGAGTCATTTTGTTCCCTTGGTCAAAACCTTGACTATTATCAAAAATTAAAGACGACATTTGGGAGAGATTTTGAGTCGATCTTGTACGCACTTCGCGATGCTGCATTTTTTGTTCCTATCCAGGAACTATTTGAGAAAAATAGAAAATTCACGTCCTCACTCGCCCGTAATAACAAACAAGAAAGATTGTTACGTGAAGCAAGATACGCTGTATATGGCTTTGACATGACCAACCTTTATTCATTCAAATATTCCTTTCAGGCCCCATTCGCGACTGAGCCTGTGGATATTGACTTCCAATTTAACAATGAAAAAACACTTCCAAATCGCATTTACGCATTGATAGGAAAAAATGGAACCGGCAAAACGCAATTGATTACTTCGCTGCCACTAAATATATCAAAGAAAAATGAAGATGCATTCCTTCCCCGTGTTCCTCTTTTTAGCAAAGTGATTGCAGTTTCATACAGTGTATTCGATCAATTTGAAATCCCAAAAAAAACTTCAAGCTTTGATTATGTTTATTGCGGCCTCAGAGACGAAAAAGGAGAAGAACGGACGGAGCGTTCTTTGATCATGGGATTTTATGCAACCTGCAGGAAAATTACAAAAATGATCCGTGTCAATCAATGGCGGAAATTGTTGTTGAATTTTATAGACGAAGAAATCGTTGACTTATTTGTCATACGCAATGAAGAACAATCCACATTCGCCAATCAGTATAATATCAATAACAAAGAATTTGCAGAGGCAAAGAAAAGGTTGAGCTCTGGACAAAGCATTATTCTATACATTATAACAGAGATCGTGGCTCACATCAGGTATGACTCACTGTTACTCTATGATGAACCAGAAACTCATCTTCATCCCAATGCCATCACACAACTCATGAATACCATTTATGAGTTGACAACAGAATTTGAATCGTATTGTATCATCGCAACACATTCGCCAATGATCATACGAGAATTATTTTCACGAAATGTTTACGTTCTAGATAGAGATGTCAATATTCCCGCAGTCAGGAAAATAGGTATCGAGTCATTTGGTGAAAATATTTCTACCTTGACAGAAGAAGTTTTCGGCAACAAGGATATCCCAAAGCAGTATAAGAAAATTATAAATGAACTGGCAGATGAGGGAAATAATTTTGAAGAGATTATTGCTTTACTGGAATCACAGGATATGCCCTTAAGCCGTCACACAAGATTATATATAAAAGCCGTTACAAAATGAGAAATCTAAAAGCATTTACGGATGATAGTTTCGAGTTTTATCAAAACGTGGTAAAAAATAAAAGAAACTCTGTAAAAGATCCCACTTATAAAGCGAGGCTTACTCCGTTGGAAGCAAATGTAAGGGCACAATATGTCGAATACGACAAAGAATTCAAAACCGACACCTTACCAGCATTGAACGCAATTGGATACATTGGGCAGTCTAAGGAGGACCTTATTGCGTTATACTCCTACAGTAATTCGATTATGCAGGCCTTGAAAAACAAATTGACGACAAACGAGTTCAACAGGAAAGTAAATACTTGTCAGCATTGTACTATTGGTGAAGTAAACAGTTTTGATCATATGGTACCTAAAGGCGAGTTTGCTGAATTTGCAGTGCATCCAAAAAACCTGATACCGAGTTGTGGTAAATGTAATGGATATAAAAGCACAAACTGGCGCAAAAATAACAACCGAGTTTTTCTAAATCTTTATCTTGACACACTTCCCCAACAACAGTATCTCTTTGTTGATCTCATCGTTACCGATAAGGATGTAACGACAACATTTTTCTTAGACAATAGAAACAATGTTGACCAAGATATTTTCGACATTTTACATCAACATTACGATTTGTTGCATTTACACACAAGATTTAATGAAAATGTTGATGATGTGGTTGATGCATTACAAGTAGATATAAAATCCGGCATGGAGAAATTAAGTTTCCAGGATGCTAAAGAGGTATCTATTTCAAGCGCAAACGGAAACAAAAACATATTTGGAGCGAATTATTGGAAATCAATATTAGAACTGGCGCTGCTTGATAATATTGACTTTTGTAACAGGTTCGCTTAATTTTACAACCAGACTAGATACGATGTCAATTTATAAGTTCGACGGATTAGAAAATAATCGTGATTTTGCAATGACTCCTGAAGACATCATTGCATTTACTGGTATAATCGACAGCATTCGCGTTTCTATTGACAAAGAACTAAATGATCAAAACTTTAATCAATTATGCGAATTATGCTGGTGGGTAATTCATCGGCTTCCCATGGCAACTCATTGGCTTGATGCAAATTTTATAGTCCGCTCAAGACCAAATGAAGCTGGAGAAGTGTTCAGCGAAGAATGGCAGGTATCTTACAATTCAAGGGAAATTGATAAAATCAAATGTCCGAGTCGCTTTAATCTCAAATACGAGTCAATGTTTTACGGTGCTTTAAAGGGCAATGATCATAAGGGCGACAATGTCGCGACTGCCACCCTTGAAAGCTGCAAGAAATTATTGGATCCACTAAATACTGACAAATATCATTACCTCACGATTGGCAAATGGAAAGTAAAAGAACCGTTTCATGTTCTAAACCTTTGTTATCATGAACCGACAATCCAAAACAGCGCCTATCTCCGCTCCTATATGGACGAATACTTTACAGCTTCCGAAAAAATATTGGAAAAGCAAACGGTTGACCTGATTAAACAGTTTATGGCATTTTTTGCTGAGATGGCTGGAGCAAAAGATCCGGATAATCGCCATTATTTTATCACCAATGCTTTTTGGGTAGCTGCCAGGCAATATTACAGGAGACTTGATAACATGCCAATTCTTGGCATCATCTATCCCAGTTGTATGACTGAATACAATGGCATCAATATCGTTCTGACTCCTGAAGCCGTTGACCGTTATCTTGAACTGGAAATGGTCATGATGTATAAGTTTACGCGTCATCCTTCTAATCCAAAAAGTTATACAGGTTGTGCCGCAACAGATTTTGTTGAGGTTAAGGATCATCATTTTGCGTTTTCAAAACTCACATAGTTTGATTATTTTTAAAAGACATCTATGCCTGATATAGAAGGACTAAATAACCGTGAAATAGCGATCGCAATATGGCTTGGCGTTGCATTGCTGGCCTCACTATTTAAAAATTCGATCAGGACATCTTATAAAGACTTGCTTGGATCATTTTTCAACCGCAAGGTATTTGGGATATACCTGCTTTCGGTTGGGTATACTTGCATTGCAATTTTTCTATTGTACAGAATACATGGCTGGACTATTCATGAATTAAAAGGCACTGTGCTGTGGTGTACTTACACGATTATGAAGACGCTGATGAATGTTAAAAATATCGAAAAGGACAAACTCTTTTTTAAAAAAGCGGTCAGGGAGAATCTCAAATTTGCAGTGATCGTTGAATTTATTTCAGAGGCCTATACTTTCGGTCTTGCGGCTGAATTGATTTTGATTCCGCTGCTGGTCCTTTTTGGGGGCACTTTGTCAGTTGCAGGGAAAGAAGCAAAATATGAAACTATAAGGAAATTATTGAACTTCCTTATCACTGCCTTTGTTCTTGCAACTATCGGTCATTCCTTTTACCAGGTGATCTTACATTTTAAACAGTTTGCCTCATTAGAAAAATTACGTGAGTTTATTCTTTCCCCGCTCCTGGCGCTGTGGTTTCTTCCCTGGCTATTCTTTTTATCATTGTACATGCGTTTTGAAGCAGCGTTTATCATGTTACAGTTTCAATTACAGGAACCAGATTTAAGAGCAATTGCAAAACGAAAAGCTTTTTTTGGATTCTTTTTTAATATCAAGGGCCTTGAACGCTGGAAGATGAGCCTCAATTTTTATAAACCGCAAAATGCACATGACATTGATATATCCATTGCACAAATTAAAGCATTGCAAAAGACAGAAAAAAATCCGCCTCGGATAGATCCTTCCCAAGGCTGGTCCCCGTATTCAGCAAAGGACTTCCTTATTTCTATGGGGCTTGAAACACGCTATTACCAGAATGTTTATGGTGATGAATGGTCAGCATCCTCTTCCTACAAACAACTCGGAACAGATATCCTGGCAAATAATATAAGTTATTATATCTTCGGTACCAGTCATGCAGCAACCGAACTCAAATTATGCCTGACAGTAACATACCCACAGTATGAAAAACAGGCACTGGCCTTTTTCAATGATGCAGCTTACCTCCTATACATGCGCGCAACTAACAAAGTTTTGCCAAACAAATTTGCAGAACACATTAGGAAAAAAAAGAACTTTACCCTTACCTCCCCGCCACTAGAAATCACATTGCATAAAGACAATTATGATAACCAACTAAAGCAATACTCCAATACATTTTCCATCAAACTCACTGTAAACGCATCGTAGTAATTTTATTATCTTTCAGACATGGAAAAGGACACCGCATTATTTTGGGAATATATTGAGGGCAACAGCGCTGAATTTAGCAAATCGATTCCAGCCAATGCTGGGAAGATCATCCACTTGCTTATCCAACAGTGGATGGAAGATGAGTCTGCAGAAACTGGGCTGACAGCAGATGATGAGGTTGCGATAATGCCATGGAATCAGTATTCAAATGTTACCCTTGCACTCAGGTATCATATAAAAGGCTATTATGAGCTTTATTTTCAGTATTATGATGATGATGAAGAGGACACACTTGAAACTGCACACCGTTTATCAGAAGAAGAAATAAACAGCCTACCTTCCGGTATTCCTTGGTTATTAAAAGAAACGATAACTAAAAGAAAGCCCCAACGGATTGATCCAAACAGACTGTATTAGTTACCGGAAAACCACCATTTTAGTACCCCGGACGCCATTTCTACTTGACCCTTTATAAATTAGTTCTGTACAGTATTTGTAAAATTGATACAACCACATAAAATTCAATACTTTTTGGGTATCAATTTGATCTTCCGAAGTTGGGTCATTGAAAATGGAGATGATGTATCAAGGTTTTCTGGAGAAAGGGGGTCAATGGGTCTTGAATTTCCGGTTTAGCTGGAACTGTTTTATATTTTATAAAATATAAAGAAACAGCTGACGACCTTTTAATTTTTAGGAATAGGTACTTTAATTCCATTAGAGAAAGATTAAAATAACAAAATCTCGATACCCCAAAAGTGGAAAATATTTAATCGTTTTTGATTTCGTTATTTTTTCAGTTCTTAGATAATTCATACTATTTATTCTCATTTAGTAGCTTATTTTTCTGTATCATCAATTTCTGAGATTTTTTGTGCAAAATGACTTATCATACTCAACTGTTTACCGATACTTTCATCCTCCTTATATAAAATTTGGAGTAGCATCAGCATTAAGGTTAGGGAAAGGGGAAATTCACGTAAAGCTAAATCCATGTTCAAAAACTCATCTGCGATAGATTGTTTTGAAATTCCATGGTACATCTGACCAAAATGGTCATATTTAGAGTAAAACATATACCAATCTTCCTTCCGGGAAAGATGAGATAGCTCTTTTGGCTTTTTCAATCGTTTGACAAGCTCCTGTTGAGAGAATTGTTTCTTTATTTTAAGAATGGGTTCGGAGCCGTCATGAGCATAAGGTTCAAAACAATATTCATGCAATCTTACCTGCATGGAATACATACCTTTTAATCTTTCTTTCGGTATACTATCCAAGTTAGACTTAAAATATTTTAGTGCATGAATAGCACTGTCACTCAACATAGTCAAACAAAATGTTTCCAATTCCTCTTGCTTTGCAACAGGGTCATGATTTTTACGATGTAATATTTCTATAACATTAAGCATGATTAGGTAATCCAACAAAACGCTCCTTATTATGATACCGATGGAAAAATCAAACTTCCGGTGGTTATGTGAGTATTCTTTTAGCAAAACAGCTATACCTTCTGAAGCCGCATGTATTCTCTCAAGCATGCTTATACAGAAAATAAGCATCATATTTTTTTCTTTCTTACGGGCAAGGAAAAGTGTTTTTTCTGAAACATCAATAACTATTCGTAATATTTCAGGGCAACGCTCAAAAGCTTCTATAACTTTTTTTTTCATATCAACTTTTTGATCCATTTTTTTTGTTTACCCGACTTAAGTGATTGTGTAGGCTCCCCTTATTTTAGTGCCAGCGGTTGTTAGAGTTTTCTAAGTTATTCATTTTTTTGTTTCCAATGATTTTATCCACTAAACAGCTCTCTTCAATATTTTGATTATTTGCGTTCGCTGTTTGTGGATAAAGCAATAAATCGTTCTTTGAACTTTTGTAATGCTGCTCAGCATAAGATAGTGGCGATAGATATCCAAGTGATTTATGAGGTCGTTCTGTATTGTAATCAATCCTCCATTCCTCACTCAAGCATCTTACTTCTGCCAAGCTATTGAACAAGTAAGCATTTAGGAGTTCTCTTCTGATACTTCCATTTTTCCTTTCGATATATGCGTTCTGTGTTGGTTTACCAGGTTGGATGTATTGCAAAGTAATCTGCTGCTTTTCACACCACTCCTGCAATATATGGCTGATAAATTCTGGACCATTATCAGAACGAAGATTTGCGGGCTTACCTCTTTGCTCAACAATCCTATTAAGCACTCTAGTGACTCTTAATGATGGTAAAGATGTATCTATTTCAATAGCTAATGATTCTCTGTTAAAATCATCCATAACATTGAACAAGCGGAATCTTCTTCCATCAACCAATGTGTCGCTCATAAAATCAATGCTCCATACTTGGTTTGGTGCATTGGGAACCGATAGCGTTTGTTTAGCCCTCTCTGGTAATCGTTTTTTAGCCCTGCGGCGAATATTTAATTTCATGTCGGTATACACCCTGTAAATCTTTTTGTGATTCCACAGATAGCCTTTATTCCAAAGACGATAGCAGCATTGCCAATAGCCAATACTTGCATGTTTGGTTGTAAGCGCCGTTAATGCTTCTTGTACTTCAAGATCATCCTTGGGTTTTGCTTGATACTGACAGGTCGTTCGAGATATTCCCATCAGTTTGCACGCCTTGCGGTTACTTAGCTGTTCTTCTGTTACCAGATATACAACAGCTTCTCGTTTCTCTTCAGGCGTTAAAGCTTTTTTTCAAGCAGGTTTTTGATAGCTCGGTTCTCAATACTTAACTCAGCAAACATTTTCTTGAGTTCGGCATTTTCTTTTTCTAGGTCTTTGAGCTTTGTAACATCGCTGGTTTCCATACCGCCATATTTGGCTTTCCAATTGTAAAACGTTGGTTCGCTAATACCGAGTTCCCTGCTGATGTCTTTGACGGATATACCTGCTTCGTGTTTCTTTAATGCAGATACAATTTGGTGTTCGGTTAATCTTCCTTTTTTCATGACTATTAAAATTTAAAGTTAACAAGCATTTTTTGTTAACCCTAACTTTAACTGGCCGAACTTAGGGGAAGCCTACAATTGGAAGTGACAGTTTGGTTTGTTTCAAGTAGGATTACGTTCTGACAAATTTAGTCAGTAAAATGTTTGCCTGCCTTAATAGTTACACCTTTTATTTATTATGAAAATGAATTTAAACTCAATTATAAAAAGATTCTTGAAATAGAAAAGCAAAGTGTTTCTAAAAAAGAGACTTGTGTTCAAGTATTATGCTTTGATTATGATTCAAAGCTGTTTTAATTATGTAAATAAATCAATGTAAAAAGAAAAAAGTTTATTTATTTTCTAGAGATAGTAAAATAAAACATTCCGTATATTTGAAGTTGACTTCATAAATAAGAATGAATAAGTAAATTTAAAATCATGCAATTTTTGTATATTGTTCCAGGAATATTGGCTTTCTTTTTATTCGTTGTTCTTCTATTGATGAATAATTTGTTAAGCTCAAGTGTTAAAAATGTAATTTATTTTTCTGTAATTATTTTATCTATCATATCAATTATATCATTAGTTATTAAAATTTTTCTAATTAATATCAATGAAACAGCTCAGACCAAAATACCATTTTCTTTTTTATGCCTTTTGCTTTTACTGATAATCGTAATGCTTAGATTAAGAAAAAATAAAATTAAAGGTACTTAAAACGCAAAGAAATACACATTGAAGCAGTGAATGTCGCCTTAATTGTCATTCCTACTAAATTAATTCATTGGTCACATTAAAATAGTTTTCTAACTCCAACAAAGTTGATTTTGTAATTATTGTGTCTTGAATAATATGTCCCTTTTCAATAAGTACTATTCGTTTGCTTAATTCTGTTACATGATTCAAATCGTGGCTTGAAAGTACGATTGTAGCATTATTTGCTTTATTATAATTGGTTAATATTTTTTTAAGCGTCATCTGAGAAGTTGGGTCAAGGCCATCGAAAGGCTCATCCAAGATTAATACCGATGGATTGGATAATAAAGCAGAGCAAATCCCTATTTTTTGTTTGTTTCCTTTCGAGAAATCACGGATTAACTTTTTCGTTTTTCCAATGATTTCACCGTTAAAAAAAGGTTCAAATTTGCTGATTCTTTCATTTACTATTTTTTTATTTAAACCATATGTATTGCCTACAAAGTGAAAAAACTCCTCGGGAGTAAGAAAATCAATCAGGAATCCATCATCCAAATAAGACCCTGTATAACTCTTCCATTTTTCAGAGTCGAAAATCAGCTCGTTGTCCGAATAGATTACTCCATTATCCGCTTTTATCAAATCAAGCATCAATCTTAGCAAAGTGGTTTTCCCGGCCCCATTGTTACCTACAATGCCTAAAAATTCTCCAGATTCTATCTTTAGATCCGGGACGTTTAAAACAATATGATTATTATATTTTTTTTCTAGTTGTTGAATTGTGATCATAATTACTTAGTTTATATACTCAATTTACGATAGCCATCAAGATTTTTATACTTACGTTTAAAAAAAAGATTTGTTATGATTTTTTTAATCCACCAATTATGAGTGAGGACAAAAAGGCTTCCAATAATTACTAGCATCATTTTCCCTGTAAAATCGTCAAAAAGAAAATTGAATAATTTGTATATTCCAACAGGGATCAATACAAGCGAAAAGGATAAGAACATCTGGCTCCCTTTTAATCCTTCATAGTTGAAATATTGCTTTCTACTTAGTTCAATTCGCCCATCGTTGAAGCAGGCAAAGAGCAATATTATGAATGGTGTGACACCCAGATTGAAAACTAAAAAAGAAAGAAGTAATGATAAATCAACCTGATTAGTTATTAAAAGAACAATATAAAATAAAATAGTGGTAAGAAATGACAAGATTGCCATAATGTAATATTTAGTCTTAATATAGTTTGAAAAGTTAATCTTTAACACCATAAGAGTATCAAAATAGGTGCTTTCCCAACTGAAAATCATCTGACCATACATTGCAGAGCCGAAGCTTATCCCAAAAGGAATTAGAAATAACAATAAGAACTGATTTCTTCCATGATCATTAGCTAACATAAAAAGGAAATAACCGATAAAAATAGGGATCATGGTCAAAAGCTGCCTTGTTCGTTTATTTCGCAATAACAAATTTACTTCCAGCCAAATAAGCAATCTAATTTCATTGGATTGTTTAACGGCATCCCAATCTCCAATCCCAGAAAAAAATTGAAAACGCTTATTGTTTGGTAACTCATCGATATAGAGTTCATTGCTTAAAATACGGAATATGACCATTAGAGTCCCTAAAATGAGGGTAGATAAAATAATGACAAGTATAAAATTTCCTGTTAACAGCCAATTCCCCAGTACAATTGAAGCATTAGAGATTGAAATATGTTTCTGCTCAAGGAGAAATAAGGTTATCGGTATTGCCAAGACAAATACAATGTAAGTGATATTTCTTTTGCTCATTAAGCCATATAGCACTGCAAATACGTTATTTAAAATAAGCAGAAGAAGAAAGACAGATACAAACAACAAAGCTGAAAATGCTCCGTAAGCCGGTGCTATAATGTTAACTGCTACCGGAATAAGAATGAGCCAAGGTAATAAATTGAATAAATTAAGAAAACTTTTGGAAAGTAAATACAATAATATTTTTTTACGAGAAATACAAAGACGGAGGTAGGGAGCAACGTGCAAGTTTGGCAGAGTTTGAAAAAAACATCTAAAGAATAAATCGGCTGCCATATACCATAATATAGTAGAATTAAAAGAGATCACAAGATTGTTTCCTGATTTTTCTAATATTTCACGAATAAATATTCCAAAGAATAGGAAAATGAAAATCGTATTAGCAGTGACTATGGCTAAAATAATTTTACCCATAAGGCTCCGCCTCCAGTTTTCATTTCTGATAAACCTTTTTAGTTGATGATGGAAAAGATTTTTTATTAGCATTACCTTAATATTTTATTTAATCATGACCTAATGAGGGCTTGTGCACATTTTATTTGTCAGATTTTTCTCACTAATATACCCGTCTTGAAGGACAAATATCTTATTTGCGAATTCGGTCATAGACAAGCGATGTGTAATGACAAAAATGGCCATTTGCTCTTTAAGGGACAAAAGCAAATTGATTACAAAATCTTCAAGGTTTCTATCCATTGCCGATGTTGGTTCGTCAAGAAGAAGTACTTTAGGTTTTTTGTAAAGTGCCCGTGCTAACGCTATTAATTGCTTTTGTCCTCCAGAAATATTCAGACCCTCATCACCCAAAAGAGTGCTATATCCCTGAGGTAATTTAATGAAATACTTGTCAAAACCGTATTCTGTACAAAATTTATGAGCAAGACGGATATCTTCTGGTTCAGAACTAAGGCAGACATTTTCTAAAAGAAACCCATTAAAGATATTGGGCTCCTGCGGTACTACGCCGATAGTGTTTCTCCATAAGAATACTGAAGTATTTTGTATAGGATTTTGATTCAGAAATATATGGCCAGTATCAGGTTCGTAAAACCGTTGAAGCAGATTAAGGACACTGGTTTTCCCACCTCCACTTTCGCCAACTAATGCCGTGATTTCTCCAAATTTGAATTCAAACGATAACTTGTTTAAGATAGGTTTTCGCCCTGGGAAACGAAACGTCACATCTTTGAACAACAAAGAATTAAAGATGATTGGGGGAATTGATTTGTTATTTATGTTAGGTTGATTCTGTTCTGAATATTCAGGATCTAGTCCTGTAAAATCATACATACGCTCAAATGCCACCTTTGCACCTTGTATTCTTGTATTGGCAAATGCAATATTCCCGATTGAAGGTAGCATAGTCCCAGTTAAAGAAATTATCGCTATAAATTCACCTATTTGCATACTTTTAGCCAAGACAAGAAAAGCACTTTGACCTAATACAGCCATAAGGAGTATAACTGAAACAATGTCTGCCACCAATTGTAGACTTATACCAACTTTCCCTAATCGAAAGACTTTATCTTGGAATATTCCGTAAATAAGTTTGTTTGTAATTGCAAAAGCTTCTTCTTTGTTGTGAATTTTTACTGTATCAACGCCTGAAAGTGTATTTATATAGCTACTTGTCTTTTGGGCATTTAAATTCATTACTTCATATTGATGGTAGATAATTTTTTTATGAAAATACTTTTCAATAATAAAAAAAACAGGAATGAAAACGGTAGCCAGAAGCCCTATCTCTATGGAATAATAATAAATGATACTTATGGAAATCAGTGTCATCAAAATATCCTTTATCAGGTCTCCAAAAATAAAAGCCAAAACTGTTTGAATTCTTGAAGTATCCTCCATTCGGGCCACAAGTTCTCCAACCTTCCTGTTGTTAAAGAACCCTTTTGGTAATAATAACAAGCTGCTGTAGAAGTAATTGATCAAACGATTATTGAATTCCCTGCTTTGAACATTTAACAAACTGCTACGTAAAAAACCAATCATGCTCCTTACTAAAAGAATAAAACAAACCAGTAATAACCCAATTATTAACTTACGAGTATTGGCGGTTGGTAGAATTTGATCCACTAATTGCTGTGAAAAAACGGATATAATAATTCCTGACAAAGAAACAATCAATCCTAGAAAGGTAATTGTAAGTAAGATGGAAATGTCACTATAAACTAATTGCTTCAACCATTTTCTTTTATCCTGATAAGCATCCGCATTATTTTTAAAACAATCAGTTTTTTTTAAAGTCAAAAGTATATGTGACTTCCATATTTTAGAAAGCTCTTTTTCAGAAAAATAAAGCATTCCTTTGGCTGGATCGCCGATTAAATAAAAACCGTTCTTATATCCATAGTAAACCACATAGTGATTGAACTTATCATCTATAATAACATGCAAAATACAAGGAGAGTCAATACTTTTCAAATTATCCAATGTTGTTTCTTGGCCAGTACTGTTCAGTCCAATTTTATTTGCTGCTTGAGAAAGTCCCAATAATGTAGTTCCTTGTTTGGAAGTTCCACTTAGCTCCCTTAGTTTTTCTAAACCAATATAACCCCCATAATGTATTATTATAGCAGATAAGCAAGCCACTCCGCAATCTGATTGGTCATTTTGTAAAGTCGGGAATTTCTTATTATAGGCTAACTTCATTAGTAGATATCTTTAAATACAACTTCAAACGGAGTTTCTCCTTTGAATTTTCTCTCAAGAATATTATCGGCATTATACAAATAGAGTGTAGGTGTTGTTGTGCAGTCAAATGTTTTATTTAATGTAGTTGCATCGATATTCAGCATCAACATATTATTAAATCGTTTAATTTTAAATTTTTCTCCATACTTTTTAAGTGATAATACAGGTTCAGGAGAAATAAAAAAAACAAACACCTTATTAAGCTTCTCTACTTTTTGAATTAATTCAGTTATTTGATTGTCGCAATGATCACAATTAGAATTAAAAATCACAAATAATTTAAATATTGGTAATTTTTTGAAAGAAGTTGTGTTAATTTTATTTTCGTCAATTGAAATAAGATTCAACTCTGGTAATTGCTGGGTAGTATTTTTTTGTTTTTTTGACACACTATAAATTTCATACTGTTTTCGTCCAACAAAAAAAAGTGAGAGTAAAGTAAGAGCTATTATTACTGAAAATCCAATCTTTTTCTTCATATTTAATGATGGTTAAATGGTCATTTGTGGATTAATAGGAGACATATAAGTTCATTCCTGCGCTAAGCATAAGCCATATCGCATATCCAGTACCAATATAAGTTAAAGTAAATCTTAATGAGTCTTTTAATTTAGTTCTTATCGCGATGGAAAGTAACAAGGATGTAACAAAAAAATAAACTGCTAAATAAACACTTAAAGACTTCAATATTATATTGAGTCCTGGATAAGAAATAACAGAAGAATTAAATAGTTTGTCTATTGAAAGAGACATGTCTATGAAGGGATTACGAGGATCGTGGCTCAAAAGAGATGTGCCGATTATCAAAATATCTCTAAGTAGAAAGACAAATTCTGATAAAATCAGAATTGAAATTATTAGTTTGAATGAAATTGCTTTGTTTTCGCTAATAAAACCACCCATTAACAAGATGGCGGAAAGAAAAAAAACTCTAAACACAACAAAAACGATTATTACAGATGGAAACGCCCAAATATTTTTTTTGGCATCTTGGACAATTTTTAAGATATGTTCTTTTGGAGCAAAATAGAATAACTTTTCAATAAAAGTGTAGTCTAATACCATCGAATAATATAAATAATAAATAAAGAAGTAAGAAATAATCAGGATTATACTGAGATATATCCAACTGGGTTTAAAAATGTTACCGTCTTTGAGAATCATTTGAAAATACATTTTATTTTAAATCCACATCCTAAGAAACTCGAAATGATGGAGTTTCAGGTTTGTATCCAAAAAATGGGTGGAGGAATTAGAAATCAAAACCTCCACCATTAAATTTAATGCGACTGATATCCGCAAGCTGAAAGCCATGTATCATATGCGTACATAGTGGCCATTACACCTCCAACACAACCCACACCAGTTGTACATCCAGCACCACCGACTGCAGCAGTTCCAATAGCTAGAACAGTTGCTAACCAACAAGACATTCCACCTTCAACATTTTCCATTTCATCAACGGAAAGAATTTTGATTGAATAATTTTCCATTTTAATGTTTTTAAATTCTTTAAAAAATAGTTGTAATTAACAGAGTGACTTTAACGAATGACAAAATGTATCCCATACCGTAAACTCTGTTTTTCCAGTTCGCTTTTGGCTGGGCTGTATATGTTTAAATCCCAAGTAGTATCGTGACTACCAACGTCCTTTTTTTTTGCTGCTGGCCGGCAGTTGCGGGTAATTAAAGACTAATCCCGTTATTCTGGCCTGAATAGAATTCAAAACAAAACTTTAATTTTCAATTAAAAAAGAGGTACGCACCTGTATTTTGAGGGTATATAAATTGCACGTTTAATGTATGAACTATAAGAAGTCTGAAAGATTAAACACTGCCTGTGTAAAGACACAGTTGTTTGGTATGCATTAAAATACTAATATACATTACAAAATCCAATAATTCATGAATACCATTAAAATCGCTATGGCCGACGATCATACATTGTTTCGAAAAGGTCTATTGTCGATGATTCAATCTCAAGTAACAATTGATATAGTTGCCGAAGCTGATAATGGAAAAGAATTACTGGATGCCATCGAAAAAAGTAAACAAATTCCCGATATTACTATTGTTGATTTATCTATGCCTGTAATGAACGGCTACGATTTAATTCCCCATTTACAGAAGCTTTATCCTTCCTCAAAAATACTTATCATCTCTTTTGTTATTGAACCAAATGCTATACAACATCTATTCAATGTAGGTATAAATGGTTTTATAGATAAAGCAGATGGAAAATTACATTTTCCATCTGCTTTTACAGAAATGTTGGAAACAGGCTATTTTAAAAATCAGCATTATACTCATAAGCAAATTGAAGCCCTAAATTGGAAAAAAAATGAATTTCATGGTTTAATACCTTTTACACATGCTGAAATGGCTTTTATGAAATACAAGGTAAAGGGGCTTGAGATAAAAGAAATAGCTGATTTAATTTGTTTGTCACCTAAAACCATTGAAAACTATCGCAACTCTATTTATCGCAAACTGGGCATCAATTCCAAAGAAGAGGTAATTGAATATGCAAAAAGCATTGGTTTGGAAAAATGGGATACTTAATTACACTTTGATGTAACATTTGCATGAGTCTTTTTTCGTGTAATATTATATCTTTATCAAAGTTTTGTATCTACAACAAAGGTCATCTCTTCAATTCCCATTTTCGTTAAATACATTATTTTCTCGTCCTATTCAAACTTAATGAATAATTGCAGACAATGACTAAAAATAACCTAATCCATTAATTCTATTTGAAAAAATAAAATTGAGTTACTATACAAATTAAAATTTTAATATATTCTATTGCAGAAATTTAATTATTTGTTTATGCGTTTGTTTTATAGTTATTCATTCTGTGCTCTTTTATTTTTTTTCTCTGAATGCACAACAAAAGAGTCATTTTCTGATGAAAGTAATTTAGGTTTCGAATTAACTAGTTCAAATAAACCTTTAAAATGGGCACTTAATTCAAATTCAGCTAATAAAGAATATTTTAATTTCTTGGATTCAACAAATAGAAAAACAGGTAAATACTCTTTATGCATTTCAAAAATTGATTCTTTGCCTAACGGGTTTGAATTTTTTACTAATACATCACCTGCTGTTCTTTATGGGAAGAATATAAAAATATCTGCTTATATAAAAACTCAAAATGTGTCAGAAGGCTACGGCGGTATTTGGATTAGAGTTGAAGGGACTAATCGAAGTATAATTTCATTTGACAATATGAATGATAATGGTGTTATTGGAACAACTGATTGGCATAAAATTTCAATTACCGTGCCTTATGATTCAGAATATAGTGAAAGTATTTATTTTGGTGGATTGTTGACAGGAAATGGAAAGGTTTGGTTTGATGATTTTACTATACAAGTTGATGGAAAAGATTACGGCACTTTAAAAACCAATTTAAGAATAAACAAAATAAACTCTTTTGATTCTTTATACTCCCACAATGTAATTCTAAGTCAATCTCAAATTAGTCAACTTGCAAATATTTGTAAAGTTTGGGGGTTTCTAAAATACTATCATTCAGGTATTAATTCAATTAACTACAACTGGGATTTTGAATTATTAAAAGCCTTATCAGAATTTTCTTATTGTAGAAGTAATGCAGAAGTTTCAGATATGTTAGAGCGAATGATAGATAAGTTAGGAAAAGTTAATAATATTGAAAAAACAAAGGCTGTAAATGATAGCACAAAAACAATACTTCAACCTAATTACAGTGATTTATTTTCAGAAGGTAATTTAAGTAAATCTTTAATCATAAAACTTAAAGAAATAAAAGATAATTTTCAAACTAATTTTGATAGAAAATATATTGGACTTGGCAGTGCTGGAAATCCTGTTTTTAAAAACGAATTGATTTATAAAAAGAATTCGCCAGATCCAAGTGTTAGGTTGCTTTCTTTGTTTAGATATTGGAATATTATTAATTATTTTTATCCATATCGTAATCTTAGTATAAAAGATTGGAATAGCCAATTAAACGAATTTATTCCAATTTTTTTAAAGGCTAGTGATAAAAATTCTTACACTTTATCTTGCCTGAATTTAATTTCCAAAATTAATGATTCACATGCTTCGACTTGGAATAAGAATATTGATTCTTTAAAAGGGTTATATGTTTTGCCCTTTCAAACTTCTTTTGTTGAAGGAAAATTAATTGTAAACAGTTTTCATAATTCTTCAAACTCAAATACTAGTATAAGAATAGGAGATATTATTGAAAATATAAATAAAGTAAATACCGATAGCCTTGTTAAAAGATTTGTTCCATATACTTCTGGCTCTAACTATGAAACTATTTTAAGGGAACTTTCATCAACTCGAGGATTTCTTACAAGGTCTAACCTAAAAGAATCAACCCTGAAATTACGAAGAAATGGTGTTTCTAGAATAGTTACTGTTCGAAATATGCCAATTGCAACAGTAAACCAAATGTCAGACTTTAAAAATAAAAATGAGTATAGAGGTTATTTTTTAAATGAAAATAATATTGGGTATGTAAATACCGCACGACTTAGTGAAATGGATTTGATAAGTATTCAAACCTCGTTTAAAATGGCGAAAGGCATCATTTTCGATTTAAGATGTTATCCTTCTACTTTTATGCCATATACTTATGGTTTATTTTTAAAGAAGAATGAATCCCCATTTGCTTTACTTACAGGGCCAGATATGATGTTGCCAGGTTTAATAAAGGTAAACAGTATCCTAAAAAACGGAGGTCTTTCTGTGAATCAATTTGAAGGAGTTGTTGTTTTATTGGTTAATTCAATCACACAAAGTCAAGCAGAATTCACAGCAATGGCATTACAAAGCAGAGAAAATACAATGGTTATTGGTAGCCAAACAGCAGGAGCAGATGGTGATGTTTCATCATTGATTCTTCCTGGAGAAATAAATACCGCAATTTCTGGATTAGGAGTTTACTATCCAGATTTTACACCAACTCAAGGGAGGGGTGTGAAGATAGATTATGTTATTAAACCTACTATTAAAGGAATTCAAAAAGGTAAAGATGAACTACTTGAATTTGCCGTTAACAAGATTTTAAATGAAAATTTTAAATCAAATTGAATTTTAAAATGGAAATAATACTTATTTCAATTCTTAGAAAAATATCATGTGAGCTTACAATAGGTTCAATTAACATTCTCATTAATAGTTTTGTTTACCTAAATAACTATGGCTTTTATAGCTAACATTTAATTTTCAGCTCCAAAACAGCAGTAATATCAGCAGCAAATTCTTCCAAACTGACTCCTATAAGGGCTACAAAGCCCTCAAGCGCAAGCGAGAGGGTTTTTGCATTTAAGAACGTGCCGAACTTGTTCGGCTAAGTGAGTAAATGTAAAAACCCAGCAGCGGCGAAGCCGATGCGATGGCTTTGAGTAAATCCCCTTTTGGGAAGACAACCAGCGAAGCGAAGTTGGCAGTCCCGAAATAGGAAGTCGACGAAACGAAGTGAAGCCGACAGTCCCTTACTTCAACATTCCAAGATCAGTTTAATGTCTTTTTCCATCAATAAAGAAATGTGAATACAAAAGCAAGCCTACAGTTAAAAGAAATATTAATACAGTAAATAAAATATCCACCTTAATTTTTTCTTTGTTTTGTTGCTTAATCGAAATATAGAGTTCTCGAGATTTTTTGATCAAAGAAAAAGCACCTACTAGGAGAATAAAAATACTTAACAAAGACATTTTCAACCGATTTTTAGTTTAAAATTAATAAATTTATACAATGTGCTACTACAATTCCGTTCAACTCACTAAAAAGAAAATGCTTGAATTCAACAAGCATAAAAAAGAAATAGCACCCATTACCAAAACGGTACAATCTGGTTTTAGTTATGACTCCTGGCCAATCATTGTTGCAGATCCAGCCGAAGGATGGAAAGCAGAATTAGCCCATTGGGAATTCATTCCCTGGTGGATCAATGATGGAACGGCATTATTAGAAAGCAGGAAAAAATTCACCACACTCAATGCAACAGCAGAAAAATTATTCGAAAGCAAAATGTATAAATCAGCTGCGGCCGCCAGAAGGTGCTTGGTATTGAGTTCCGGATTTTATGAATGGAGGCATTTTAAACCCGATGGAGCAAAAAAAGAACAGGCATACCCTTATCATATTTCTGTTCAATCAACAGAAGAAGAACCTTTGTTTTATATGGCAGGAATTTGGCAACCCTGGACCGACCAATCATCGGGAGAAATGTTGCATAGTTTTGCTATTGTTACAACTGCTGCTAATTCTATGATGCAACAGATACATAACACTAAAAAAAGAATGCCCACCATTTTAAATAAGGAATTAGCAGAAGAATGGATTGGTCCATTAACACAAGAGAGAATTCAATCAATTGCAGCTTATCAATATCCTTCTGAGAAAATGATGGCTTACCCTATTGTAAAGGATTTTAACCGGGGAGCAGAAAATCCAAAAGAAGCATTTAATTATGAAGAATTGCCTTCACTAGTTTAAAATCTTACGCCAAGTATTAAAGATCCTAACCAAACATTATTGGCTACTCTAAATGTATTGAAACCAACAATCGCATGTTTGTAATCTATCCTAGCCCCTACTCCTAGTTTTGTATCGAACTCCCCTGTGTTATAATTCCACCATAAAGAAGGATAATAACAAGGGCCAATTTTAGTATGCTCATTAATCGCAAACATTAATTGAGGCCCTGAAAACCCAAGTATTAAATAACTATTAAAATCTGTACCAACAAAAACTGATTTCTCGAAACTTAGTGTTTTCTTTTTGGAGACTGTCGAATCAGTTTTAGTTTGAGCATTCAGCTTATCAAGATTAAATACAAAAATCATGATCAGTATTAACTTATTGAGGAAACAAGCTGAACGCATGCGTATTTTTTTTCAATATTACTACATTTTTGTTAAAATGGTTGTCCATGCGTTTGTTGAATCAAGCGTCTAGAAACAACGCTCGATTGCTTCATCAATTGTAAAAACATAGAAGTCGATTTTCCGCCAAAAAATTGTTGCACCAGCCTTCCAGTAGCCGTTCTAAAGGCAAAATGCTTATTCCAATCTTTGATATAATTCATTTCCATAATCGACCGATCCGTTTCGCCATTTAAATATTGACTCATATGATTCAATGCCAATTTACCAGCATGCATGGCCATACTCATGCCATTGCCACAGAGTGGAGTAATTAAACCAGCAGCATCTCCTACATAGAGCAAATGGTTTTGAATCTGTTCTTTTTTATCAAAACTAATTTGAGAAATTGTTAAGGGCTGATCATATAAAAATGCTGCTGAAGAAAAAATATTTGCCAACTGAGGATTGACGGATAATATTTTTTTCTCCATTTCAGTAATTGAATTACCAGATGCCACTAAGTTTTGCGAATTGGTTAAATAACATAAACAACATTTACCATCTTCAATAGCTGAAATGCCGCAATAGCCTCCAGGAAAATTATGCAATGAAATTTGATCAGCAGGATGCGGATATTTAATATGGTATTTAACCCCAATAAAATGATTGATCTTATTGGGCTTTTTTTGAATGAATGGTCTTTTCCATTTTACATCTAAATTGGTCCTTTTCCCAAATGACCCCACTACTAATTTGGCGAAAACATTTGGTTGATCGGACTCTATTGTAAAATAGTCGTTGTTAAATTGAACATCCGATACTTTGGTAGAAGTGTACACTACTACCCCCATTTGTTGGGCAATGAGGAAAAGTGCATTGTCCAATTTATATCGGCTAATGCCGAATCCTCCCAAGGGCAAATCAAATCCATATGATTTCCCCTTAGTATCAGAAATACTTAACTGATGTATCTGTGGTAATTCCCAACTGCTTAATGGAATACCACATCTTTCTAAAAAATCCCAACTTTCGAAACTGATGTATTCACCACAAACTTTATGAAAAGGATATTGTTCTTTCTCAAATAACACTACTTTAAATCCCTGCTGGGCAGCTTGAATCGCTAGGGTCAAGCCGCCTAGTCCACCACCCACAATTCCTATATCAAATAATTCATTCATTCGGTAATGAAGATTGATGATAAACAATTAAATGCCTGAAAGCCCATTGCCAGCTAATTTGTGCAGAAGGCAATCCAGCGGTTCTAAAGAGTTGTTTCCATTCAGATTGAAGAAACCCTCTGAGTACACTCAATGGGGCATCGTTCTTCACTAAATAGGAACTTGAAAATAATTTAGTTAACCATTTTATGGAAATATGAGCCAACCAATGTCGGTGTAAATCATTAATAAAAAATCCCAGTTTCGCATGATTGCTCATCCACTTTAACTGACCCACTAATTGATCTTCATTAAAATGGTGACAAAACAAACTGGAGAAAATAATATCAGGCTTGCTATCAAATTCAACCATTGAATAATCAGAACATATAAAATTGGTATTAGTCTGTAATAAGTGATGTTGTTGAGCTACTTCAATACATGCCAACTTGATATCTACACCAATAAGTTGAACATCGATATTATTTTTAGTACAATACTGTTGAATAGCTACTAAATTATCTCCTCCACCGCATCCAATTTCACAAACAGTTATTTTTCTTCTACCTCTTAATAATTGCTTAAACCCTTTTACTGTAATGGCATGTCCACCCAATATTGTATTGATGGTATTGAGCTCCTGCATATTGAGTAAAATATCCTCAAAAGGAATATTGTCTTGATCGAGCAGCTCTAATTGATATGATTTAGCAATACTCATGAATGCTTTACTGCAGTAAATGTTTCCATTGTTAACCCAGGACCAAAAGCCATTCCTACAATGGTAGCCTGGTCGTTATTAGTAGCTTCCATTATTTCTTTCAACACATACAAAATAGTAGGCGAAGACATATTACCATGGTTAAACAATACTTTCCTTGAATGTTTCAAATGCTCGTCGCTCAGCCTCATTTTTCTTTGTACCAGATCGAGGATTCTTTTGCCGCCAGGATGAATACACCAATGGGTGATGTCAGAAAATGCTAAATCATTTTTTGCCAGTGCATTTGCAATGAGTTGTTCTACGTCTGATTCAATTAACTGTGGTATATAACTACTCAGGGTCATTAAGAAGCCCTTACTGCTTAGTTTCCAGGCCATATCATTTTGGCCTTTATCTTCCACCTGAGAATAAAAATCTTTTAGTTGGATCGAATTGGTTGATGCTATACAGTTGCTCATTAATACAGCAGCCGAACCGTCTGCAAAAAGCAAACTACTGGCAGCATTGTCTTCAGAAAATGCCTGCTGAAAATGAAGCGTACACAATTCAGTAGCTACCACAATTACATTTGAATTGGGCGTACTATCACAAATCATTTTTGCCAGTTTCAAACCATGTATAGCAGCATAACATCCCATGAAATTAATCGAGGTTCGAAAAATAGTGGAAGGCAATTCCATTGATTGCATGATCTGCAGATCTAAACCTGGAGCACTCATGCCAGTGCAACTCACCGTTATTAAATGGGTAATTTCATTAGCCTCAATTACTCCATCGATGCATTTCTTAATTGATTCGAGCGATAATATCAATGATTCTCTTTCAAAAATTTCCATTCGTTGTTCCAAATCGGGAAATGGATGATCTTTTTGTAAGGGAATAAAATCATGAACTGCCAAAGCAGCATTATAGTCTGCTATAATAGAATAGCGAGTATTAATTCCACTATGATCGTATAAGAATTTAAGCTTACGGCTTTCGATGGCATCTAACTGATAAGATGCCAGCATGAAATTGCAAATATTAGCCTGTAAATGCTGGTAGGCTGGTTCCGTGGTTGCTATTGAAATGATGTCAGCCAAGGTATTTTAGTATAAGTAAAGTGATAAATCCAAGATTAGATGCTATTGATGCAATCCAATTCATACGCATAGTACGTACAAAATCGGCTTTCCTTTCATCCTTCCAAACATCAATTGCCCAAATCAAAAAATAGATGATCACAGGAATGAAGAAAATCTGCAACGTAAAGAACAAACCAAGTTGGTCGATGGATGTAAAGTACAAGAATAATAAGGTAAATGCAATACTATAAATGAAACCGCAAAAAATAAATGTTCCTCTTTTACCTAGTAATAATGAAATTGTGTTAACTCCATCTGCTTTATCCGCAGTATGCTGGTAAATTTGAGTGATCGGATAAAATCCTCCAATTAAGAATGCTGAAGCCACTAAAGGTAAAATTGGAGGCAAAACTGCAAGATCACCAACTCCCATAAAAACCATGGCAAAAACCAATGTGCCTTGATTTAACACCACCGTTAGATACCCGATTATTGGATATTGCTTCAATCGAATTCCTCTATAACTGTATAAACGAGAAAAAATAATATAGATACTAAGTAAGCAAGCTGTTAAAGTGCTAACAGAAAAAGCCAAAAAAATTGCTATGACATCCATCACAACAGAAACATAAAACAATTCCTTCAATGGCGCTGGTGGCTTTTCTATTCCGCCAATACTCCCTTCATCTCTGTCCATATAACTATTGTATCCATTACTCGAAGGATAAGCAATTACATGCAAAATAATAAATAGCCATGTTGCATTATACCAATCAATATTGGTTTGCATACTCAATGCAAACCAAAAAACAGGCATCAGAAAAAAGGAGAAAGGAAAACGAAGTAACTGTAAAGTTGATTTTTTTAGCATACTAGTTATTCTAACTTATACGACTGATGCATCTCGGGTATTTCTACATTCACAAAATGTTTTTTCCTCAATTTTATGGCAAAATCTTGTTGCACTTCATATTCTCCATGCACCAAGAAAAGGGTTTTAACCAGTTCGGGTTTTTGACAGGCTAAAAATTGACATAGATCATCGTAATCGCCGTGTGCACTCATATTGCGCATAGACCCCACTTCTGTTACCACTTCAAACATTTCACCAAAAATTTTTACTTCTTTGGCACCATTCATTAATCTTCCCCCCAATGATCTTGGTTCGCAATAGCCTACAAGTAAAACAGTATTCTTGCTATCACCAATATTGTTCATGATATGGTGTTTAACCCTTCCTGCATCTGCCATTCCACTGGCGGAAATAATTACACAAGGTTGACTGAGTTCATTCAAGTGTTTACTTTCCTCCACCGTTTTAATAAATTTCAATCCTTTAAAATCAAATGGATCAGCATCTGTTTCCATTATTTTTTGGATTTTTTTATTAAAATAATTAGGAAAATTTTTGAGTACTGCTGTAGCTTCTCCACTCAATGGACTATCTACATAAAAAGGAACATTGGGCAACCTGTTTTCTAAATCCAGTTGATTCAAAGCATAGAGCAATTCCTGGGTTCTGCCAACACTGAATGCAGGAATAATTAATTTTCCTTTCTTATCTATGCATGTATGCCTGATCCATTGCTCGAGGCCATCCACCATTCCAAAAACTTCATTATGTAGTTTATTGCCATAGGTACTTTCTAAAAGTATATAATCAGCTTGATCAAATTCCTGAGGAGAACGAAGTATGGCATCATTGTATCTGCCAACATCTCCACTAAATGTGATGCGAGTGGAAGCCCCGTCTTCTTTGATACGTAAGTGCACAGCAGCGCTACCAATAATATGACCAGCATCTGTAAATAATAATTCAACTCCTTCACTGATGGTCGTCCAAACATTGTATTGAATGGTTTGAAACAATTCTAGCGCTTCTTCTGCATGTTCCAAATCATACAATGGCTCAAAAGGAGGCAACCCTTGTTTTGCTCTTCGCTTGTTGATAAATTTGGTATCATCTCTTTGAATTGCTGCAGAATCCTCTAATAAAATGGCGCCCAATTCTTTGGTTGCCGGAGTAGCATAAATCACTCCTCTAAATCCTTCTTTGTATAATTTAGGAATTAAACCAGAATGATCGATATGGGCATGTGATAAGATCAGGCAATCAACTGAAGTAGCATCAAACCCAAAGTTGGCGTTCAGTTCAATGGTTTCTTTTCCCATTCCCTGAAACATACCGCAATCGAGTAATATTTTTTTACCGTTTTTTAAACTCAGTAAATGCTTGGAACCTGTAACAGTTCTTGCTGCACCATGAAAGCTAATATTCATTTTGACTTTGCTTTAAAACTCCAATGAATAATAAACTCCGACACTTTTTCTCCTTGCTCATTTGTTCCAACTGATAAGCACTCCAATGTTCGGCCTTCTCCTGTTTGAATACATTCTTCTATGATCGCTTCCACTTTTGCTCCATCCTTACAGGTGAAGGAAATAAGTCCGGTAGCTTTTTTGAAAAACTTTCCCTCTAAACCTACAACCAGCATACTCACTGTTGGCTCTCGTTTATAGGTTTGACCAACCGCAAATAGTCCAGTACTCATTTCAGCAGCCATTGATTGCACAGCAAAATACATCGAACGAAATGGATTTTGGTTTAACCAATTATGCTTCACCAGAATCACTGCTTCTGTTGAACTTAATTTACCAATTCTCAACCCTGCAAAAAATGCAGCTGGTAATTTTACTAATTTAAAAAAACCAAATTGAAATCGATTAGTGATTAGTTTTTGAAACCGATCAAACTGAGGATTCATACTAGAAGAAATTGTTATGAGTATTTAATTTATCCTTTTCAAGATAAACAATATTTCACTTATAACAATAATGCAGCCAATAGATAATCTGCTACTAAAATCAAAATACAGCTAACCACTACAGCACTGGTACTGGCTCTACCAATTTCGAGGGCACCGCCTTTAACATTGTATCCGAAATATGCGGAAATGCTGCTAATAATAAATGCAAATGTGTAAGCTTTATATAGAGCAAAATTAATATTGTAAAAATTGAGGTTTTGCCTTAATCCAATATCAAAGATATCAGTAGCCAAAATGCCAGCTAAATTTCCAGCAGTTCTACCTCCCCAGATACCCAGAACCGCAGAAATAACAATTAAACAAGGAATCACTACAAGTGCAGCCAAGATCTTAGGCATTACTAAATAGCTTTTGGTATTGATGCCCATAATTTCCAATGCATCTATTTGTTCGCTGATCCGCATATTACCCAATTCACTGGCAATCTTACTCCCAATTACTCCAGCTAGTACAATACTTAATACAGTAGGAGATAATTCCAGGATCATACTATCTCTAACAATTTGGGCAATAGTTGTTTGAGGAACCAAAGGACTCACTAATTGGTAAGCAGTTTGAACGGTGGTTACCGCACCTAAAAACAAGGAAATGATGATTACAATAGGCAATGCACCAAACCCAATTTCTACGCATTGATGCATGAACTCCTTCCAATACATTTTGCCGTTCTCAGGCTTTGTAAACATGCCTTTTAACATCAAGAGGTATGCGCCAAAATGATTGAGAAAACTAGACATTGGGAGAGTTATGAATTATGAAGGTAAGATTTTATTTAACACGTTTTCTTCGTTTCCACCAGACACTACGCTGAACTTCTTCGTTTGTATCAACCCTGCATTTTAATTGAGCATCAACCACGGCAACCATCGCCATATTGATGATATTACGAACAGAGCTGCCCAATTGCAATACGTGAACTGGTTTTTTCATTCCCAATAAAATTGGACCAATCGCATCTGCGCCACCCACTTCTTTTAATAGATTATATGCAACATTACCTGCAGTTAAATTGGGGAACATCAACACATTTACATCTTCATCCACTAGTTCACTGAAAGGATAATTATCTTTTAATATTTCTTTGTTAAACGCCAAACTGCCTTGCATCTCACCATCAACAATCAAGGATGGATTTCTTTGCTTTAAAATTCTGGTTGCTTCCGCTACCAGTTTTGCTTCCGGAGAATCGCTGCTACCAAAATTGCTGTAACTCAACATGGCTATTCTTGGAGTAAGATTAAAATTTCTTACTTCTTTTGCAACCATCATCGTAATATCTGCTAATTCTTCCGCAGATGGGCTGAAGTTTACTGTTGTGTCTGCTAAAAATAATGGACCTTTCTTAGTGAGCAATAAATACATTCCAGCAATTTTATTGACTCCTTCTTCAGTTCCTATTATTTGTAATGCAGGTCGAATAGCTTCTGCATAATTTTTAGTAAGCCCCGACAACATTGCATCTGCATCTCCGGTTTCAACCATCATACAACCGAAATGATTTCGGTCTTTCATGATCTTTAAACTTTCATATTGGTTAAACCCTTTTCTGCTTCGTTTATTGAAAAATAATTGACCATAAAACTCCCTTTTAGATTCCATTTCTTCGCTACGTGGATCGATGATTGGAATATCTGTTAGATCTAAATTATTTTGTTCAGCAATTTTATTGATCTTAATAGGGTCTCCTAATAAAATTGGATACGCAATACCTTCATCATAAATAATGCTTGCAGCTTTTAATATTTTTAAATTATCTGCTTCTGCAAAAACCAATCGCTTAGGATCTTTTCTGGCTTTACTACCAATTACTCTGATCAATTGATTGTCGAGTCCTAATCTTTTATTTAATTCCAGGGCGTATCCATCCCAATTGGTAATTTCTTTTTGTGCAACTCCACTGGCTATGGCTGCTTGTGCTACAGCCGGTGCAATGGTTGATAATAAGCGAGGGTCAAGTGGCTTTGGAATAATGTATTCTGGGCCATAACTCATATTGGTTTGGTTATATGCCATATTCACAATATCAGGTACTGCTGTACGAGCCAAATCTGCCAAAGCCCTTACTGCAGCCAATTTCATGGCTTCATTAATTTGTGTTGCACGAACATCTAATGCACCTCTAAAAATATAAGGGAATCCCAAAACATTATTTACTTGATTAGGATAGTCCGACCTTCCAGTGGCCATAATTAAATCTTTACGCACTTTGATAGCATCATCGTAGGAGATCTCTGGATCGGGATTAGCCATGGCAAATACAATTGGATTTTTAGCCATGCTTTTTACCATCGCTGGTGTAACTACATTACCAACACTTAGACCCAAAAAGCAATCTGCATCTTTCAACGCTTTTTCTAAAGTCCAATCAGATTTTTTAACAGCAAACTTTGCACGAATTGGGCCCAAATCAGTTCGGCCTTCATGCAACACGCCATCCTTATCAAAGAGAATAAAATTTTCGTACTTAGCTCCTAGAGCAACATATAATTGAATACAGGCCATTGCAGCTGCACCGGCTCCATTAATTACAAATCGAACTTTTTCAATTTTCTTTTTTTGTAGATCGAGTGCATTTATCATAGCAGCACTACTAATAATAGCTGTTCCATGTTGATCGTCGTGCATCACAGGAATCTTCATTTGTTCTTTCAATTGCTGCTCAATATAAAAGCACTCAGGAGCTTTAATATCTTCCAGATTAATTCCACCAAAAGTGGGTTCTAATGCTTTTACAATTTGTACAAATTTTTCAGGATCTTTTTCATTGATCTCAATATCAAAAACATCAATGTCTGCAAAGATTTTAAACAATACGGCTTTCCCTTCCATCACCGGCTTACTTGCATCAGGCCCTATATCACCTAAACCTAATACAGCAGTGCCATTCGTAATAACGCCTACTAAATTTCCCTTGGCAGTGTATTTATAAACATCTTCAACATTATTAAATATTTCTTTGCAAGGTTCTGCAACACCAGGGCTATACGCTAGAGATAAATCACGTTGCGTTTTTGCTTCCTTAGTAGATACTACTTCGATCTTTCCAGGTCTTCCACTAGAGTGATATTCCAATGCTTGTTCTCTTCTTAAATCTGTTTGCTTAGACATATTTTCAATTAGTTGAAATCTGTGTTTAAAAAATTATGCATTTACTCCTAAATAAGCCATCATTCCAATACCAATTTCTATGGCAGACTCATCTATGTCAAATTTAGGCGTATGTACTTGATGAATAATTCCCTTGGATTCATTACGAACGCCTAATCGATAAAAACAACCAGGAATGATTTGTGTATAGTAGCCAAAATCTTCTGCACCCATTCGCATTTCTGTTTCTTCAACATGTTCTTTTCCCATGTATTCATCAGCTAATATCCAGGCTTCCGCTGTGAATGCAGGATCATTGTCTACAGTAGGATATCCAATATCTATATGTAGATCTAATTCACCACCCATACTTTCTACAATTCCTTTTGCTTGTTGACGAATCAGATCATGTGCTTTGTATCTCCAGGTTTCGTCCATTGCTCTGAACGTGCCCATTAGTTTTACTTCTGATGGAATCACATTGGTTGTATTACCTCCCTGAATAGAACAAATGGATAAAACAGAAGGTGACAATGGATTTTTGTTACGCGAAATCACTTGTTGTAAACCAACAATTAAATGTGATGCAATTAAAACAGTGTCTGCCGTTAAATGAGGAGCAGCAGCATGTCCACCTTTTCCTTTAATGGTAATATAAATCTCATCGGCGCTTGCCATTACCCTTCCCTTTCTAAAACTTAATTGTCCAAAATTCAATCCCGGATGCACATGCAGTCCAATGATTCCTTTCGGTCTTGGATTATCTAGCACTCCGTCTTTAATCATATAACTTGCTCCTCCAGGATTTCTTTCTTCACCGGGCTGAAAAATTAATTTTACAGTTCCCTCCCATTTATCTTTTAATTCGTTCAAAATTTTTGCGGCACCTAATAAAATGGAAGTATGAACATCATGACCGCAAGCATGCATCACTCCTGGATTAGTAGACTTATACGAAACTTCATTTTCTTCCAGAATAGGCAGTGCATCCATATCTGCTCTTAAAGCAATCACCCTGCTATCAGGGTTTTTCCCTTTAATAATTCCTAATACTCCTGTAGTAGCTTTTGTTTCAAAAGAAATACCCAATTCAGTTAATTGTGCTTTAACATAAGCAGCTGTATTGACTTCTTGATAACTTAATTCAGGATTCGCGTGTAAATATCTTCTAACAGCAATAAATGCTGGTGCGAATTCTTTTGCGAGTTTTTTTATTTCATCATTGAGCATTAGCTTCAATTAAGTTAATAATTTATTTCTTCTTTAGGGAAGTATTCTATAGCATCTTCAACCACATATACTCCTTGAGGAAAATATTTATTCAATTGCTTTCGTAATTTTTCTGCTTCTTCTCTTTTAATAAAATTTCCAATACGAACTTTAAAATTAGGTGACTGAAAAAGAATGTAAGTCTTATGTTCTGGAAATTTATTCATTAAATCGGTTTTGATCAGCGTAGCATTGTCTCTATTTGTTGAACTGACTACCTGAATCCTAAAACCTTTGTATTGACCTCCACTTGTCATCATGGATGTTCGCTTATTGATCTGCGCTTGCTTAGCAGTTAAAATATCCATTCTTGCATCTTTGATTACAATTACCGTATCGTTTGCTAAAGCAAATGATGCAATCATTAAAAAAATTGCTACATATAAACACCTATATGCTTTGATAATTGACATAGTTTAAAGTTAATGCAATTGGGAATCAAAGGTACTAAAACCTCAATATCCGTTTATTTTATCTGCATGATTACCATTAACAATAGCAATACTTACGCTGCATCCCAACCGAGTAGCACCAGCATCCACCAATTGTTTGGCAAAAGCATAATCACGAATGCCTCCAGATGCTTTTATTTGCACATTACTGGGTAAATGTTTTCTAAATAATCTAACAGCTTCTATTGTGGCTCCTTTTTCTGCATATCCAGTGGAGGTTTTTAGATAATCGATCCCAGCTATACCATATAGCTCACAACATTTGATAATTTCATCATCAGTAAGTACGCCACTTTCAATGATTACTTTAATTGTTTTACCCTTGCCTTGAATAATGGGCATTATATGATTCATCTCATTGGCTAAATATTGCCAATCCCCATTTTTAATGGCGCTTATATTTGCCACTATATCTAACTCATCTGCACCATCAACAATTGCCAAAACAACTTCTGCCAGTTTAGCTTCTACTGCAGAATAACCAAATGGAAAACCAATTACTGTGGCAAGCTTTACAGCACTATCTTCTAAAAATATTTTCGCTTTTTTTACAAAATTAGGCGGCACACAAACAGCAGCAAATTGATACTCGATCGCTTCCTTACAAAGCTTTTCAATATCACTTACCAAAGCCGTTGGCTTTAATAATGTATGATCTATGTAAGCATTTAATTTCATCAATTCCAGTATCTCTTATCTTTTATCTTTTATCTTTTATCTTTTATCTCTTAACTCTCCCTTCCATGACATGCTTTGAATTTCTTTCCACTTCCACAAGGGCAAGGATCATTTCGTCCAATTTTCGGACCCACTTTTACAGGCTCTTGTTTTACAGAACTAGGGTCATAATAATCATTTTCATTTGCCCCAAATTCTTGTCCGGCCGCATCTACAGCTTCTTTATTTGCACTCATTCTGCTCATGTCGGTTTTTTGCTGACGACCTTCTTTTAACTCATCACCTTCCGCTAATGGAATGCCCGCATGACATAAGAATTGAACGATATCCTTATTTACTTCCCCATCCATTTTTTTGAATAGCTCGAAAGCTTCCATTTTATAAATTACCAAAGGATCTTTTTGCTCATAAGTAGCTGTCTGCACACTTTGCTTCAAATCATCCATAGAACGCAAATGCTCTTTCCATGCATCATCAATTAAACCCAGTGTCACAGACTTTTCTAATGCATTCAATAGTTCAGCTCCATTTGACTTCAATGTTTTGTCCATATTGGCCAATACCTGCATTTGTTTTCTGCCATCGGTAAATGGAACAATTACATTGTCTATTTGTGAGCCTTGTTGCAACTTGATATTTTTAAACACAGGAACCGATTGCACCATGAGGTCCTGTTTCTTTCTTTCATAATTAGTAACAGCTTCTGAATATAATTTTTCAGTTAATTGATTCTCTGAAGATTTGCTCAATTCTTCTGCACTAATGCTTGAGTCGATTCCAAAATTCACGATTACTGCCAGGCGGAAACCTTCATAATCATTTTGTTCTTTAAATGCATTCACCAATCCTTCAGCAACGCCATACATGGCATTGTCTAAATCCAATGCCAGCCTTTCTCCAAACAATGCATGATTTCTTTTTGAATAAATTACGGTACGTTGTTTATTCATTACATCATCATATTCCAATAAACGTTTTCTTATACCGAAGTTGTTCTCTTCCACTTTTCTTTGAGCTCGCTCAATTGATTTAGTGATCATACTATGCTGAATCACTTCTCCTTCTTTGTATCCTGCAAAGTCCATTACTTTTGCAATTCTTTCGCTTCCAAACATGCGCATCAAATCATCTTCTAATGAAACAAAGAATAAAGATGAACCTGGATCTCCCTGACGACCTGCACGACCTCTCAACTGACGATCTACTCTTCGAGACTCATGACGTTCCGTACCTAAAATAGCTAAACCACCAGCTTCTTTTACACCTGGTCCTAATTTAATGTCCGTACCACGACCCGCCATATTCGTAGCAATTGTAACAGCTCCTGCAAATCCAGCTTCCGCAACAATTTGCGCTTCTCTTGCATGTTGCTTTGCATTCAATACATTGTGAGGAATTTGTTTCTGACGCAACATTCTACTCAGTAATTCACTTACTTCAACAGAAGTAGTACCTACAAGAACAGGTCGGCCTGCGGAGGTTAATTTTACAATCTCATCTATTACAGCTCCAAATTTTTCGCGTTTGGTTTTAAACACTAAATCTTGATCATCTTTCCTTATAGCAGTAACATTCGTTGGAATACTTACCACATCTAATTTATAAATATCCCATAATTCAGCAGCTTCCGTTTCTGCAGTACCAGTCATACCTGCCAGCTTATGATACATTCTGAAATAATTCTGTAACGTAACGGTAGCATAGGTTTGAGTAGCAGCTTCTATCTTTACATTTTCTTTAGCTTCTATGGCCTGATGCAAACCATCGGAATACCTTCTTCCATCTAGAATACGACCTGTTTGTTCATCAACAATTTTTACACCTCCATCCATTACTACGTATTCAACATCCTTATCAAAAAGCGTATATGCTTTTAATAACTGTTGAACAGTATGAATGCGATCGGCTTTTACAGAGTATTCATTAATGATTGATTCTTTCTTATGTAATTTTTGATCGGCGTCTAATGATGCATCTTTATCAACTGCAGCCAGAGACAAACTAATATCAGGTAATACAAAAAAAGTGGTGTCTTCACCTGCACCAGTGATCAATTGAATTCCTTTATCTGTAAGTTCTACCGAATTATTTTTTTCATCGATATAGAAATACAATTCCTTATCTGCTACAGGCATTTCTCTTTGCTGATCTGCCAGATAATAATTTTCTGATTTTTGTAATTTCACCCTCATGCCAGGTTCGCTCAAAAACTTGATCAATGCACTATTCTTAGGTAACCCTCTGTGTGCACGGAACAAAGCCAACCCACCGTCTTTAGGATCGTCATTGCCTTCTGCAATTTTTTTCTTCGCTTCTGTTAAGAAATGTTGAGTAGCTCTTTTTTGTGCATCCACTAATTTTTCAATTCTTGGCTTCAATTCAAAGAATTGCTGTTCGCCAGTTTGATGACCTATAGGACCAGAAATGATCAACGGTGTTCTTGCATCATCAATCAATACTGAATCCACTTCATCCACCATCGCAAAATGGTGTTTTCTTTGAACCATTTCTTCTGGATTATGCACCATATTATCCCTCAAATAATCAAAACCAAATTCATTATTAGTACCATAAGTAATATCCGCTAAATAGGCTTTTCTTCTTGCCTCACTATTAGGTTCGTGCTTATCAATACAATCTACTGTTAAACCCAACCATTCGAATATAGTGCCATTCCATTCGCTATCTCTTTTTGCCAAATAATCGTTCACTGTTACAATATGAACGCCCTCTCCTGCCAATGCATTTAAATATGCTGGTAATGTTGATACCAATGTTTTACCTTCTCCGGTAGCCATTTCAGCAATTTTGCCTTGATGTAATACGCTACCACCAATTAACTGAACATCGTAATGAACCATATTCCATAAAACAGTTCCACCGCCAGCTGTCCAGGTATTTTTATATTCAACTTGATCACCAACAATGGTGATGTAATCTTTTCGAACACTCAAGTCTCTGTCGTGTTGAGTAGCTGTTGATGTTAAAACAGCATTCTCTTTAAACCTTCGAGCGGTTTCTTTTATCACTGCAAAAGCTTCAGGTTGAATATCACTCAGTGCTTCTTCAATTTTTTGATCCCTTTCCTTTTTTAATTTATCGATTTGTTGATATATACTGTCTTTGCCATGAATATCATTTTCAGGAAGGGCTTCCGCTTCTGCTTTTTGAGCAGCAATTTCTGCATCAATACTAGAAAGATGGTTTTGGATCCTTTCTTTAAATGAACTGGTTTTTGCCCGAAGTTCATCGTTTGAAAGGGTTTGATACTGCTGAAAAAACTGTTTGGCTTTTTCGACGATAGGCATTAAAACCTGCACATCTTTTTCACTTTTACTGCCACCGAATAACTTAGAAATAAACTTCAACATATAATAATTGCTCTAATAAGAAAAAATTTAACAGTCAAACAGCGTGCAAAAGATTTTTTTTAGTCAATTTGGCACTCTGATTGAGAGCCGGCAAAGGTAAGCTTTTGATTGAGATCAACATGAGACCAAGTTCGAATCTATTATATCTGTTATTTATCAGTCTATTAATTGGTAAAAATCTTCATGGCCAAGCAATTATGCATGATTCCTTGACACTAGACAGAATCAATAAAAACAAGACAAATAGTACCATTTTGGCGGCCTGGGCGGGTGTGAATATCGTTCAAGGGAGTATTTCAGCTACCAATGCTATTGGATCAGATCGTTATTTTTTTAAAACCAACGCTTATTGGAACCTGGTTAATATGGGGGTAGCTGTTTATGGCCTTATTGGCGTAAGAAATGAACTCAAAAGATCAATTTCCTTTAATGAAAATCTAATTGCCCAGCAAAAAACCGAAAAATTGCTTTTATTGAATACAGGGCTCGATTTGGCCTATATAACTACCGGTCTTTATTTGAAAGAAAGGGGCAACAGAATGAATAGTGAATCGGCAACTGGAATTGGGAATAGCTTGCTTTTACAGGGTGCGTTTTTATTCATTTTCGACCTGGTGCAGTATGGTAATCACCGAAAAAACGGGAAATTACTGGAACAACAAATGGGGAGCTGGCAATTGGCTCCAACTGCAAATGGGATTGGGATCTCCTATCAATTTAAATAAGCCAAGTTTGTATTGGAATTTATGACTGTTTTGGCTACTTTTGCAGCCCAAAACAGTTCTATCGTATGGCAGGTCAATTAAAAGAGGTAAGAAACAGAATCAAAAGTGTACAAAGCACTCAGCAGATTACAAAAGCCATGAAAATGGTAAGTGCTGCTAAATTGCGTCGTGCTCAGGACTCAATCACACAGATGCGTCCTTATGCTAAAAAGTTACAAGAGATGCTTAGCAATATTGTGAGCAGTATCGAAGGCGGAATGACATTAGCGTTAGCAGAAGAAAGAACTATTGAAAAAGTATTATTAATTGTTGTTACCAGCGATAGAGGTCTTTGCGGTGGATATAATGCCAATTTGATTAAGTTAGCAAAAAGCACCATCGAAGAAAAATATGATGCCCAATTTAAAAAAGGCAATGTGCATATTTGGAATATTGGCAAGAAAGGATTTGAAGGATTAACAAAGGCTGGCTATAAAACAGATGCAACTTTTAAAGATATTTATTTGAACCTTCATTTCGAAGCAGTTCAAGCTGCAGCACAAGCTGCCATGAAAGCATTTGAAAACAAAGAATTTGATGCTGTTGAAATTGTGTACAGTGAATTTAAAAATGCAGCAACTCAAGTATTTACTGCTGAACAATTTCTTCCGATCCCAAAAGTGACTAAAGCAGTCAATCAAAAAAAATCTGATTTTATATTTGAGCCAGCAAAAGAGCAATTGATAGCTGAGTTGATGCCAAAAATTTTAAACACCCAATTATTCAAAGCAGTATTAGATGGAAATGCCAGCGAACATGGTGCCAGAATGACTGCCATGGATAAAGCAAGTGAGAATGCCAATGAATTATTGAAATCGCTGAAGATCAGTTATAATCGCGCTCGTCAGGCAGCTATTACTACTGAATTAACAGAAATCGTAAGTGGAGCAGCAGCATTACAAGGATAACTTGGTTTACTACAAATAACGAATAACCAATAACTACTAACAGACTAAGATGGATTTAAGCGAAATAATACCACATATTGAAGTGCTGATTTTTGCCAGTGAAAAACCACTGACATCTTTAGACATTGTTGAGTTAATCAACAATAGTTTTGGATTTTTAGAAGAAAGAATTTCGCTAGATCAGGTTGAATCTGCTGTTGAAGGAATCAGGGAGAAATACGATTCAGAATTTTATCCATTTGAAGTTCGCGAAAGTGGCGGAGGATGGCAATTTCTAACAAAAAAAGATTTCCATAAAACAATTGCCCAATTAAATGGAGATAAATTTTTAAAACGTTTATCGAATGCGGCTTTGGAAACACTGGCCATTATTGCCTATAAGCAACCCATCACCAAAGGAGAAATTGAAGCTATCAGGGGCGTGAATAGCGACTATAGCATTCAAAAACTATTGGAAAAAGAATTGATTTTAATTAGTGGAAGAAATGAGCAAATGCCAGGCAAACCTTTGGTATATGCAACTTCTAAAACTTTCATGGATTATTTCGGCATCAACAACACATCTGATCTTCCAAAAATAAAAGAGGTATTGGCGGAACAATTGATTGAAGGAACGATCATCAGACCGGAAGACTTTACCGACCAGCCAATTGCAGAAGCCATCATAAATGAGGAAATTATTGATGGAGATGTTTCTGCTATTGAAGTGAATGAAGAAGGTGAATTGATCATTAAAAAAGAAGAAGAATCAGACAATTCAACAGAAGAAAATAACCCTGAATAAGAATGGTTATTATCTTTACGTTATGCCTCTTACCATCAGCAACAATCAATTAAGTTCAATCGCAGCAAATTTTGGTACTCCATTGTATGTTTACAATGCAGATAAGATCACCGATCAGTACCAACATCTACAAAAATCATTTACTGATGTAAATGCAAAATTCTTTTTTGCTTGCAAGTCGTTGACCAATATCAATATTTTAAAACATATTCGTTCATTAGGTTGCAACGTCGATTGCAGTTCTATCAATGAAGCTAAACTGGCTGTAATCGCTGGCTTTGAGCCTGAAAATATTCTCTATACCAGCAATGGAATTGCTTTCGATGAAATTGAAGAAGCAGTTGCAATGGGAATTAATGTGAATATCGACAGCTTATCTAATTTAGAAAAATTTGGGAAAAAATATGGACATGGGTATCCTGTAGGCATAAGACTACAGCCCAATATTATGGCTGGTGGTAATTTAAAAATTTCTACTGGTCACGAAAAAAGTAAGTTCGGTATACCATTAGAACAATTGGATAATATTCTTGCATTGGTCCAACAATATCAAATCAATATTGCTGGGCTTCATGTTCATACTGGTAGCGAAATAAAAGATGTATCTGTATTTATGCAGGTCTCTGATATTTTCTTTGACTTGGTGCCACTTTTTCCTGAACTGGTTTTTTTAGATTTAGGTGGGGGATTCAAAGTGCCCTATAAAGAAAATGAAACAGGCACTGATATTACATTATTGGCCCAGAAAGTGAATGAAACATTGCAAAAATTAAAAGATACCTATAATAGAAATTTTCAAGTTTGGTTTGAGCCTGGTAAATTCTTGGTAAGTGAGTCTGGAACTTTTATTACCACCGTAAATGTGATCAAAAACAACAAGGCTGCCACATTTGTTGGCGTTAACAGTGGCTTCAATCATTTGATCAGACCAATGTTTTATGAATCCTATCACAAAATCAGTAATATCAGCAATCCAGAAGGACCTATCAAAAACTATGCTGTAGTAGGCAATATTTGCGAAACCGATACATTTGCCTGGGACAGGCCATTGAATGAAGTGAGAGAAGGCGATTTACTGGTATTTGATAATGCCGGGGCTTATGGATTTGAAATGGGATCCAATTACAATTCAAGGTTTTTACCTGCACAAGTAATGTTAAAAAATGGTCAGGTTTACTTAATCAGGAAAAGAGATGTTTTTGAGGATTTATTAAGAAATCAGATCGAGATAGATTGATAACTTATTTGTAGTTTGCAGATACATGATCGAAGTAAAAGATATTTACAAAAGTTTTCAGGGCAGAACCATATTAGATGGAATTAGTGCCATTATGGAAACCGGAAAGTGCAATTTGATTATTGGCGCTAGCGGAAGTGGTAAAACTGTACTTACTAAATGTATTGTTGGATTATTTGCTCCCGAGTCTGGAATTATTTCATATGATGGGGCCGATATGATTTCGATGGATTCAAAAGACAGAAAATTACTCCGTCAAAAAATCGGCATGCTATTTCAGGGCAATGCTTTATTCGACTCGATGACAGTTGTAGAAAATGTGATGTTCCCACTAAATATGTTTACTAATTGGACCATTGGTGAAAAAAGAAAGAGAGCAGCAGAAGTTTTAGAAAGGGTAAATTTAACAGAGGCACATAATAGATTTCCAGCAGAAATAAGTGGAGGAATGAAAAAAAGAGTAGGCATTGCTCGTTCGATCGTATTAAATCCTCAATACCTTTTTTGTGATGAACCCAATTCGGGTTTAGATCCTCAAACATCTTTGGTGATAGATAAACTCATTAAAGAAATTACGGTAGAATACAATATCACTACCATTGTTGTAACCCATGATATGAATAGTGTGATGGAAATTGGAGACCATATTGTTTATTTACACCAAGGAAAAAAACAATGGGAAGGAACCAACAAAGATATTATTTACAGTAAAGATCAACTCCTGAATAATTTTATTTTCGCATCTGAGTTTTTACAAGATGCAAAAGAAATGAGAATGATTGAAGCCGAGAGGGTCAGTAAATAATAGTATCCCTTATACATTTTATTTTACCAACTTAAAAAGACACCCCCTTTAAAACTCCAAATTTACCTCGCTCGTAAATCTTTTGTATAAAACAGTCGGCCATTGGTAACTACCATCTGAATAACATCTAATTCCGCTAACCGTTGCAATGGGTTACCTCCTAAGATAATTAAATCGGCAACCTTTCCTACTTCTACTGTACCCAGCTCTTTGGCTAGTCCGGCATATTGCGCACACCATAAAGTACTTGAGCGCAATACATCTGCATTACTCATTCCAATACTTGCATAATTCTTCAGTTCATTTACCAAGCCTGCGCCACCGGCCGCATCTGTACCCGGAACAAATTTTATCCCTTTTTGATATAAAATTTTTAGCCAAGCAAATAAAGTATCTGTGCATTGTTTTTCAATACTATCTTTCCTGTTCAAATTACCACTCATCCGGTATGGGCCATACAAAATACTCGTTGGATCGAGCACCGTTTTTTTCTGAACCATTAAATTGATAAGTTGATTGGCATATACACTATTTGGAGATGCTTCGAAAGCGCGTTCTTTCATTAAGGTTAAACGAACCCTTGTTCTTGTATCTACTTCCTTCCCAAAATATCCAAGCACCAGCATGTTCAAATGATTTACTTCATCATACCCATCTGTAATTGCTTCTGTAGCAGTCATGTGTGCAGGTACATGTCCGTGTACGATTAATCCAAGTTTATGCGCTTCAGCAGCAATCGGCTTTACAAAAGCTGGTTTTATACTGCTGTATAGTTTAATGCTTTTATACCCAAGACTTTTATACAAACGAACGGCTTCAATTCCCTCTTTCACATTATTGATAAACACACCGCATGGACCAGCCATATCATCATTAAAATCTATAAAACCACTCATCCAGGCTACGCGTGGGTGTAAAAGTTTGCCTTCTGCAGATTTTTGTTTTACCTCAGGCAATTGAAGGTTGTTTCCTAAATCACGGATAGCAGTTATGCCATTTGTTAAATAATTAATCCCCTCGCCAGGAAAGGTATGTGCGTGCATATCCCATAATCCAGGCATTACAGTTTTATTACTAGCATTAATACGTTTATATTCTTCGGGAATAATAAATGATGTGTCGGTTATATTTTCAATCTTCCCATTGCTAATAAAGATTGTTTTATTGGTGATAAGCTTTCCATTTTCTATATCCACATAACTACTATTAAAGAGTGCCACTTTGTCGAAAGATTTCTTAATCAGTTCAGACGACTCTTGTTCTAATCGATTATTGCTTACACTATCATTGATTCGGCGCAACTCCTTACGCAAACTTTCTTTGCCATTTTGAATGATATCACTCCAAGGGCTAATTTCGGCCAACATTTGATTTTTTTCATTCATCCATACCAATCCAAGTGTGGTAGACTTTATGGATTTATAATTATACAATATTGCTGTAAATGTTTTGTTATTCCATTTCATTTTACGCTCCAATATTTTTTCAGCAACAAAACCCTGACTACCATGCGTAAGGGTATCTGTAATTAATGGGAAGAAAAACTCATACAATCCACTTTTGCCTAATCCATACAAGTTCAATGCTTTAAAACTTGCACGGGTGCTGTCTTTCCCTCTGATACTTAAATACTCATTATTTTTTTTGATAATTTTCATGGAAACTGTATCCTTATTATAGCCAACTCCTTTTTGTTCTAAGGCCTCAATTCCCTTTTGCTGATTAATTAGTATTTCGAAAGTTTGATCGGGCCCCCGGCCACGGTCGTTGTACATAAAATGAACCGTATTGGAACCATTCTCAAACCGCTTAATTTTTACAAATCCGGCATGCCGATTGCTATAATAAATAGTATAGTTGGTAGAATCCTGCCCAATTATTGCTAAAGAAAAAGCAAGTAGGAACAATGTAAAAAGATATTTCATATACGGTGACATATTTTACTTGAATATAGTATCTTTTTCTCTTTTTCCGAATAGGTTTGATAAATCAGGCATCTTAACCATAACTTTATCGAAAAATTGTAAGGCAAAGAAGTAATTATGATAAAATTAAAAACAACATTATTATTCCTCGGTGTATTTGTTGGTTTATTAGCAAATGCACAATCTCCCATCGATACCATTCCGCCATACCAAAAAAATAAGGCAATGCCAGAATTCAGGCTGCTTCAAACCGATAGCAGCTGGTTGGCTAAAAAGGATTTACCTACCTACGATTATACAGCTATTATATACTTCAGCCCCGAATGCAGTCATTGCCAGCATGAAGCAGTTGAAATCGTAAAAAACATAGACAGTGTTAAAAATGTATTATTTATTTGGGCTTCTTATAGAGAATTTGATGACATTAAAAAATTCTACTACAAATACAAACTCAATCTATACCCCAACATGAAAGTTGGCAGGGATCCCAAATACTTGATCCCTTCTTTTTATCAGGTAAAATTCACTCCATTTGTAGCTTTATACGACAATAAGAAGGAATTTTTAAAAGCCTGGGAAATGGGTGTAGAAATGCCCGAATTAATCGAATTTATCAACAGAAAGTAAAAGTACAGTTGTACCTTTACACCCACAATTAATCAATCTAAACATTGCAATTATGAAAGTTACCGTAGTAGGTGCAGGAGCCGTTGGAGCCACTTGTGCCGACAATATTGCCCGTAAAGAACTTTGTACTGAACTGGTTTTATTGGATATTAAAGAAGGTTTAGCAGAAGGTAAAGCACAGGATATGATGCAAACAGCTGCTCTATTGGGTTTTGATACAAAAATTGTTGGAAGCACCAATGATTATGCAAAAACCGCAGGTAGTGATGTAGTGGTAATTACTTCAGGTATTCCTCGTAAACCTGGAATGACAAGAGAAGAATTAATTGGCACCAATGCAGGAATAGTAAAAGGTGTTTGTGAAAATATTTTAAAATATTCTCCTAACACCATCATCATTGTTATCAGTAATCCAATGGATACAATGACCTATTTAGCACTTACTTCTACCGGTTTACCAAAAAACAGAATTATTGGAATGGGTGGTACTTTAGATAGTAGTAGATTTAAATATCAATTGAGCCAGCATTTAGGTTGCAGCCCTTCAGATTTGAATGCTGTTGTAGTGGGTGGTCATGGAGATACAACCATGATTCCATTGATCAGACATGCCACTTGGAATTCTGCACCAGTAAGCAATTTTTTAAGTGCCGATCAACAAAAGCAAATTGTAAATGATACAATGGTTGGTGGAGCAACTTTAACTAAACTCATTGGCACTTCAGCCTGGTATGCGCCAGGAGCTGCAGGAGCTGCGTTGGTTGAAAGTATTGTTCGTGACCAGAAGAAATTATTTACTTGTTGTGTAAGCCTTGACGGTGAATACGGGCAGAAAGACATTTGTTTAGGAGTTCCTGTAACGATAGGCAAAAATGGATGGGAAAAAGTACTTGACTTTAAATTAAATGCAGAAGAACAAGCTGAATTTAATAAAAGCGCAGAAGCTGTAAGAAGCATGAATGAAGTGTTGAAAACCCTTTAATTTTTATACCCATTGTTTTGCGGTGCTTGCAATGGCTTGAATATCTTGTTTTTGCATACAATTAAAATGCCCTTTGGGGCATTTTTTTGTGCCATAATTGGAGCAGGGCTGACAGGAAAGATGAGGTACAATAAAATTTTTATAAGCTTCTGAATTCGCATGTGCCACCAATTGATGAATGCCGTAATAAGGCTCCACATCTAATAAGGGAGAAGTACCACCCCAAATAGCAAGTACTTTCTTATTCAATGCGCATGCTATATATTGAAACCCAGTATCATGAGAAATAACCAAATTAGAACGCCTGATTAAATCAGCAGATTCGTGTAAACTAAATTTCCCACAGGCATTATAAATTTTTACAGAATCAACTGATGCAACAGCATCGCCCTCTTTTGCGTCTTCTTTGCCTCCAATCAATACAACAGGAAAATCCAAAGCTGCACAAAGTGCTTTCAATTTTTCTACAGGTAATTTTTTAGTAAAATAAGAAGCACCAATAACAATGGCAATAAATCCGGCCAAATGCGAAGTGGGTAAATCTGTTGCAGGAACATCCTGGTCTTCAGGAATAAAATAATCTAAACCCATTCCATCATTCACCACACCTAATGGCGCTATAGCATCCATAGATCGATCGGTAATATGCCTTTTTGCCATTTGATTAATACCAAACCTGGTCAATAAAAATTTGGCCCAACTTTCTTTATTGTAAGAATAGACAGGAACATTCAATTGAAATTTGATCAATGCTGTTCTAAAGTTTTGATGTAGATCGATAATCCCATCGAATTTTTCTTTTCTAAATTCAATGATCAAATCGTTTAAATTATTATCGTAATAATGAAAATGATCTATATAAGGATTGGCTTCGGTTACGGCTTTAAAAGATTTTTTAGTTAAAAAATGAACCTCCACTCCTTCTACCTGTTGTTTTAAACACCTCATCACCGGAGTAGTGAGCACAATATCGCCAATGGAAGAAAAACGAATCACCAGAAATTTTTTTCGTTTCGGATTTTCGGAATCTTCAATGGATGTTTGTTTCTTCTTTTTGAAAAAAAGCATGGCGACGATTTCTTGCTAACTTAAGGTAATTCAGCTGTTTCTATATAATTCAGATCTTTATGAAAAGTTTCTTCGGTAAAGTAAAAAGCAACCATAGTAATAGCCATAATAATTACTCCAGTTATGATGCCGCTTTGTATTAAACTATAGCCCAAAGATTTTTGAAGAAGATCTAAAAACAATAAATTGATTAAAGGCAGTGCCCCTCTAACCATATTGGGAATTGTAGTTGCCGCTGTAGCTCTCAGGTTTGTTCCAAACTGTTCAGCTCCCATGGTAATAAAAATGGCCCAAAACCCTGTACTAAATCCTAATAATCCGCATATAGCATACATACTACTATCGCTATTATTGAATCCACTATAAAACAATACCAATGCTACCATACACAACAAATAGAAAGAGAGCAATGCTTTTTTACGGCTTTTGAAATACTGACTGACTAAGCCAATTAATATATCACCAATAGCTATTCCAACATAAGCATACATGATAGCTCTACCACTTTCAATATGATTATCTCCGTACAATTCTTTTGCAAATCGATTACTTAGGTTCACCAAAATGCCAATTACATACCAGGTGGGTAAGCCAATTAAAATGGCTAAAATATATTTCTTGAATCTTTTTCGATTATTCAAAAACATAAAAAAATTACCTCTCTGAACCCCCTCCTGTTGTTTTACATTGGTAAACATTCCACTTTCAGCAACAGAGATTCTCATTAATAATAATCCAATACCTAAACCACCTCCAATTTTATAACAGAGTCTCCAGTCGTTGGTGGTTTTGTAAATAAAATAAGCAAACACTGCTCCAAATAATCCAATGCCGGCAACTAAAGAAGTTCCAACTCCTCTTTTTTCCTTTGGCAACAGTTCGCTTACCAAAGTAATACCAGCGCCCAACTCACCCGCCAATCCAACACCAGCAACAAATCTGGCCCATGCATATTGATCTACTGTTTGTACATAACCAGTAATAAAATTAGCAATGGAATACAAAGCAATTGAACCGAATAAAACACTAAGCCTGCCTTTTTTATCGCCAATTGTTCCCCATAAAATTCCACCAATTAATAAACCCACCATTTGCCAATTGATGATCTTTGTACTCGCAGCCAATACTTGAACTTTATCAGTCAATTCTACTCCTATACCTTGTAAGCTAGGTTCTCTCACTATTGTAAATAATAACAGATCATAGATGTCTACAAAATATCCAAGCGCTGCTACAATTACAGGTAAAGATAAAACGCCCATTTTTTTTGCTGTCATAAAATCAATTTATCATTTTTTTCTGAACGATCAATATTCTACAAAATTTAAATCTTTACCAAAGCTTTCTTTGATATTGAAAGCTGCTATTATAGCCACTCCCATCAATATGACACCTGTTACCCAACCACCAGTTACATAACTTCCTGTATATTCTCTAATTACTTTAAAAAGCAGGATAATTAATGGCAAAGCACCTCTAACCATATTGGGTACAGAAATAGCCGTGGTGGCTCTAAGATTGGTACCAAACTGTTCTGCACTCATAGTAATATATACCACTGAAAATCCTGTTCCAAATCCTAAACCTGCGCAGATCCAATACATCCCTTGGGCTGTTCCACCATCCTGTAAAAAATACAATACTGTAAAAAAAATTGTGATCGCATAAAAGATGAACAAGGCTTTCTTCCTGCTTTTTAAATAATTACTCAATAACCCAACAGTTAGATCACCAAATGCAATAGCTCCATATTGATACATGATCGCTTTGCCAGGATCAACATTGGGAATTCCAAATGCCAATCCAAATTGATCTGAGAAAGTAACCAATACACCAATTACATACCATGCTGGCACTCCAATTAAAATACATTTTAGATATCGTAGAAATCTTTCTCTGTTGTTAAAAAGCATCCAGAAATTACCCCTTACAATATTGGTTTCTTTCAATTCTTTAAACAAGCCACTCTCAAAAATACTCACCCTCAATACAAGTAATGCTAAACCCATTCCGCCTCCAATAAAATAACAGGTGCGCCAATCAAAATTTTCTTTCAGAAAAAAAGCTACCACCGCTCCAAAAATGCCAAATCCTGCAATGATCGAAGAGGCAATTCCACGTTTTTCTTTGGGAAGCAATTCACTCACTAAAGTTATGCTAGCCCCTAACTCTCCCGCCAAGCCTATTCCTGCAATAAATCTCATTAATGTGTATTGAGGAACTGTAGTAACAAATCCATTGGCAATATTGGCCAGGGAATAAAGTAAAATAGATCCAAAAAGTACGCTCAGTCTTCCTTTTTTATCACCCATAATGCCCCAAAGAATCCCGCCTAACAACAACCCAATCATTTGTACGCTAATGATGATTTCTCCTTGATGCAAAACTTCCGCAGGCGATAAACCTAAGGAACTTAAACTGGGCTTTCGGATAATGCCAAATAACAATAAATCATAGACGTCTACAAAGAAACCTAATGCTCCAACAATTACAGGGAGCGCGAAAATTCCATGTTGTTTAGGTTGGGTCATAATAGCACATCCAATTATTGGGCTTTTTTGTCGGTCTTATTGAACACCAATTTTACAATCACGGGAGCTGTTGTAATAAATACAATCCCTAATACAATTATTTCTAAATGTTGCTTCAGATCAAATCCAAACTGAGCCAAGATCCATTTCTGCAAGAAATGTCCACCGATTAACATACTCGAAACCCAGGCAATACATCCAATAATATTATAAAAGGAAAATTTTTTATTATCCATTTGTACAATTCCAGCAACAATTGGTGCAAAGGTTCTGATGATGGGAATAAATCTGGCAATTACAATTGCACCTCCCCCATGCTTTTCATAAAAATCATGTGCTTGAACGAGAAATCTTTGTTTGAAAAAAAAGTTTTCTTTCCATTGATACATAGTTGGACCCACTTTTTTTCCAAACCAATATCCGGTAGTATTTCCCAGGATTCCGGCTAAAGAAATGAGTGCAATTAATTGCAATAAGTCGAGGTATTCATTTCCCGTAGGAATAAATTCATTGGCAATATTGGAACTATAGATACCAGCAACAAATAATAAACTATCCCCAGGTAAAAAGAAACCAGCAAATAAACCTGTTTCTGCATATACCACAAATAGAATCAACCAAAGCCCTCCATGTTCAATGTAAAACTGTGGTTGTAATAATTGAGTCCAATGAAAATCGTTTAAAATTTGGAGTAACATATGCTTGACTTTCAATAAATTAATTGGTTGTTTCAGGTAGCAATTCGCCTTCCCATTTGCTTACAACTGAAGTTGCTAAAGCATTTCCTAAAACATTGGTTCCTGTTCTAAACATATCACAAAAATGATCGATCGGCAAGATCAATGCAACCCCTTCAGGTGGTATTTTAAACATGGCACAGGTGGCCAATACAATAATCAAGGAAGCTCTTGGCACACCTGCAATCCCTTTGCTGGTAAGCATCAACACCAATAACATGGTGAGTTGTTCTCCTAATGGCATATGAATACCATAGGCTTGTGCAATTGCGAGGCTTGCAAATGTCATGTACATCATACTTCCATCTAGGTTGAAAGAATAACCCAATGGAAGAATAAATGAAACAATTTTATTCTTACATCCAAAACGTTCTAACTCTTCTGTTAGTTTTGGAAATACTGCTTCACTACTTGTAGTACTAAATGCAACCAATAATGGATTAGCAATATGTTTTAAGAGGCTTTTCATTCTTTTTCCAAGAATCAAATAACCTACACCACATAATATCACCCAAAGAAGTGCTATGCCTAAAACAAAATATCCAAAATAAATAAAATAGAAACTAAAAATGCTCAATCCTTTTTCTGCTACAACAGCCGCTAATGTTCCAAAAACACCAAATGGAGCAAAATTCATAACATAACCAACGATCTTTAAAATAATATGGGCTGCAACATCAAATGCCTTGATCAATGGTTTTGAATAATCTCCTAAATTGGCCGCAGCCACACCAAATAAAATGGAGAAAATAACAATCTGTAAAATTTCATTGGTTGCCATTGCGTCGAAAATACTGGAGGGCACAACATGCTCTATAAATTTCTGTAAAGAGAATTCAGTGGTTTTTCCCATTAAATCTTTTAGGCCAGAATTATCAGCTTGAGAAAGGTCAATATATGATCCTGGTTTAAAAACATTCACCAGTAACATGCCCAATAATAAACTCACCAAAGAGGCGCTAATAAACCAAAGCATTGCTTTGCCACCTACCCTACCAACGGTTTTCAAATCGCCCAATTTGGCAATTCCAACTACTAAAGTGGTAAATACTAAAGGGGCAATAATGGTTTTAACCAATCGAATAAAGATGGTTCCTAGTAGTTTGATATTCTTAGAAAATGAACCAATGGTTTCTGGAGCTGCTGTTTCATGAACTATATAGCCTGCCACAATACCCAAAAACATGGCAATCAAAATATAAATCGTTAGTTTATTCTTCATCTAGGAAGTATTTGAAACGGCAATATAGCCGTTAAAATTGGAAAACCCATACTCCTGATTTGTTTAAAGTTTTGATGATTAAAAGGAATTTAATGCCTATTTTGCTCCATCATTTGAAATAAGAACCCCAATTATTTGACATTATGAGTTTATTTAGAAAAAAATCGCTTGTAGCCATGCTAGCTTCTGCTGAAGACGCAGAAAAAGGATTGAAAAGAACACTAGGTGCCGGAAACTTAATTGCGCTTGGAATTGGAGCCATTATTGGAGCCGGACTTTTTGTAAGAACAGCCGCAGCAGCCGGACAAACAGCAGGACCTGCTGTTACACTATCATTTATTGTAGCCGCCATTGGATGTGCTTTTGCAGGATTGTGTTACGCAGAGTTTGCATCAATGATTCCTATAGCAGGAAGTGCTTATGCTTATTCTTATGTGACCATGGGAGAATTGATCGCATGGATTATTGGTTGGGCATTAATTATGGAATATGCACTTGGTGCTGCAACAGTTTCCATTGCTTGGAGTGAATACTTAAACAAGTTGTTCGGAGGGCAAATTCCTTATGAATGGTGCCATTCGCCTTTTGAAAGCTTCACTGATTCATTAGGCGTACATCATGCTGGTATCATCAATGCACCGGCATTAATCATTTTATTATTGATTACACTTTTGTTGATCAAAGGGTCACAAGAATCAGCAACAGTAAATGCTATTATTGTTTTTGTAAAAGTGGCTATTGTAATTTTATTCATTGCAATAGGTTGGCAGTTTATTAAGCCTGAAAACCATACTCCATATATGATTCCTGCTGGAACAGCAGCTGTTAAAGACCAGGCAGGTAAAGTCATAGCTGACTATTCTGGTTGGAACAAACATGGCTGGGGAGGTGTATTAGGTGGTGCAGCCATTGTATTTTTTGCATTCATTGGGTTTGATGCAGTTTCTACTGCAGCTCAGGAAGCGAAAAATCCAAAAAGAGATATGCCAATTGGTATTTTAGGATCATTGGTTGTTTGTACTATTTTATATATTCTATTCGGACACGTTTTAACTGGAGTTGCTAATTGGAAAGATTTTGTTGATCCAGAAAAAGGACGTGAAGCTTCGGTTGCATATGCTATTTCTACTTATATGACGGGATATGGATGGCTGGCAAAAGCAGTTACCATTGCAATTCTTGCAGGATTCTCTTCAGTTATATTAGTGATGTTGATGGGTCAAAGCCGTATATTCTATACAATGAGTAACGACGGATTGATTCCAAAAGCATTTGGAGATTTACATCCTAAGTTTAAAACTCCTTATAAGGCTAACTTGATTTTGTTTGTATTCGTAGGCTTATTTGCAGCCTTTGTGCCAGGTCATGTTGCCGGAGATTTAACCAGTTTTGGTACTTTGTTTGCGTTTGTATTAGTAAGTATTGGTGTTTGGATGTTAAGGATCAAATCTCCTGAGATTGAGCGTCCGTTTAAAGCGCCATTGGTTCCAATTGTTTCAACACTTGGGGCTGTAATTTGCCTGGCAATGATTGTTGGCTTAGACTCTAATACACTAATTGCAGCCTTCGGATGGATGGCAGTAGGATTGGTTGTTTACTTTACTTATAGTAGAAGCAGAAGTAAATTAAAAAACCCTAGTGACATTGTAACACATGCATCAGATTTCGAAAAGCACTAATTATATATTTTGAAAAGAAAACCGTCTCTGTTTAGGGACGGTTTTTTTATGCATTTTCGTTGGCAGCTACGCTACGATGCGTTAATTTTGCAATCTTAAATCATAATTCCAGATGGGAAGAATATTTGAAGTACGCAAAGCCAGTATGTTTGCCCGTTGGGATAAAATGGCCAAAAATTTTACCAGAATAGGTAAAGAGATTGTTATTGCAGTAAAAGCAAACGGACCAGATGTTGCTACTAATCCGGCATTAAGAAGGTGTTTCCAAAATGCCAAAAGTGTTGGAATGCCTAAAGACAGGGTTGAAGCAGCTATCAAGCGTGCAATGGGCAAAGACACAAGCAATTACGAAGAAATTTTATACGAAGGTTATGCCCCTCATGGTGTAGCCCTTTTAGTGGAGACCGCAACCGACAATCATGTAAGAACAGTTGCCAATGTAAAAAGTCATTTTAATAAAGGAAACGGCGCTTTAGGTAATAGTGGAAGTGTAAGTTTTCAGTTCAAAAAAATGGGGGTATTTAAATTGAATCCAGAAGGATTGATTATGGATGATTTGGAATTGGAATTAATCGATCATGGATTAGATGAATTAGGTGAGAGCAATGATGATAATGGCAATCCAATTTTAGTATTGCGTTGCGCATTTGTTGATTTCGGAAACTTACAAAAAGCTTTGGAAGATAAAGGCATCGCTACTTTGAGTGCCGAATTGGAATGGATCCCAACCACTACAGTTCCAATGACCGATGAACAAGCGGAAGATGTTTCTAAATTAATTGACAGATTAGAACAGGATGAAGATGTGAATAAAGTGTTTCACAATATGGGTTAGAGAAAGATGAAAGAAGAAAGATGAAAGATGAAATACAGGAAGTAGAGAAGCACCCAATAATACTTTTCGATGGGGTATGTAATTTATGCAACAGCTCTGTTCAGTTTGTAATCCGTCACGACCCTCAACGTCATTTTAGATTTGCCTCTTTGCAAAGTGATTTTGGCCAATCAGTATTAACAAAATTTGATTTACCGACCAATTCGCTTCAATCATTTATTTTATTAGAAAATAATAAAATTGATACTAAATCAACGGCTGCTTTAAAAGTAGCAAGGCGGCTCTCAAAGGGTTGGAATTTGCTCTATGTATTCATTATTGTACCTGCATTTATAAGGGATGCAGTCTATCAAGTCTTCGCTAAGAATAGATATAAATGGTTTGGCAAAAAAGAAAGCTGCTGGATACCATCTCCAGCATTACAACACTTATTTATCGATTAAATTAATTAGCTAAATACTCTACCCTTAAGGTAATAGAAGCAGTTTTTTCTTTTGAAGAAGTATTGAATGAACCCCCATAACTGAAATCTTCATTGTCATTTTTGCCAGTAATTTGAAACACACCCATGGTGGCTCTTTTTAAACTACCTAAACCTACTTTAGAACTCTTGGCAATTGTTTCCGCTCTTAACTTCCCATCTTCTGCAGCTTTAGCCAATAGATCAATTTTTAATTCATTTAATCTGCTGTAATAATAAGCAGGTTTTTTAGAATTGAATTCAATTCCTTTTTGAAGTAACTCAGTTACTTCTCGTGAAATTTTTTCCACTAAAACAATATTCTTTGAATCTACTTTTACACCACCTGAGAGCGTATACCCGGTAAATACAGATTTATAACTTCCGTTAGCTCCACTTTCATTGCTAAAGTTTTTTTGAACATCTACCGCAGAAAAAACAACAGCACTATCTGGCAATCCTTTTTCTTTGAGATAAGATTTGATGATTGCCTCATCCGACTTAATAAAAGAATAGGCTTCTTTCAAATCAAATCCGTACCTGTTAAAACTTCCCTTCCATACAATCTGATCACTCGTGAAATCTTTTTCGGCTAATCCTGTTACTACAATGGTTTCATTGCTAATGAACTTGTATTTGTAAGCATTCCCCAAAACAATTGTTCCAATTAAAATAACGAAACCAATAATAATTGCACCAATTTGATTTTTCATATTGATTGATTTATTCGTGCATCATTTCACGAATCACGCGAATCACATCTTCGGCATTAGGCTTACTAAAATAATCTCCATCAGTACCATAACTAGGTCTGTGAGCTTGACCAGTTAAGGTTCTTGGACTTACATCTAACCATTGAAAAGCTTTCTGGCCTTCAATTACTTGATTATACATATAAGCCGCTGCACCACCAGGAACATCTTCATCAACAAAAATAATACGATTTGTTTTTTTGAGTGATTCTATAATTCGGTGATGAATATCAAAAGGTAAAAGTGTTTGCACATCAATAATTTCACAACTAATACCCTCCTGTGCTAATCTGTCTGCAGCATCTTGAATAATGCGTAAAGTTGATCCATAAGAAACCACTGTTACATCATCTCCTTCCAGTAAAATTTCCGGAACACCCAATGGAACTGCAAACTCTAATAAATTAGCAGGCATTTTTTCTTTTAATCGATATCCATTTAAACATTCAATTACCAGTGCTGGATCATTAGATGCCAATAAAGTATTGTACATCCCTACTGCCTGAACCATGTTTCTAGGAACACAAACATAAATTCCTCTCAAAGCATTAATGATCATTCCCATAGGCGATCCACTATGCCAGATCCCTTCTAAACGATGACCCCTTGTTCTAATTATAATAGGAACACTTTGTTGCCCCTTCGTTCTAAAATGGGTAGTTGCAACATCGTCACTAAGAACTTGTAAACCATATAATAAATAATCGAGGTATTGAATTTCTGCAATAGGTCTTAACCCACGCAAAGCCATTCCCAGTGCTTGTCCTACAATGGTCAACTCACGTATACCAGTATCTAAAATTCGGTCTTTACCATGTTTCTCTTGTAATCCGGCCAGCCCTTGATTTACATCTCCAATATATCCTACATCTTCACCAAAAGCATACACTTTTGGATTCTGCGTAAACAAAGCATCAAAATATTTATTCAGTATTTCGTAGCCATTTACTAATGGTGCATCAAAAGAAACCAATGGTTTAATTTCTGCAACATTCAATGCGCTTTTTTGTGTTTGATTGTATAAATGAGAATTGTATAAATTTTTGCTCTCGGTTAATAATTCTTGATAATACAATTGAACATCATTCACAGAAGGCGATTGAGGAGCCAGTTCAGTTGCTACACACAAAGCCCTTAATACATCTTTCCTTTGTGGTTCCTTTAAGCCACTTAATTCATTGGCCATTTGCTGAAGCTGATTGTATTTATCTATATCATTCACCACCATTTCTTTCAATAAAGTAGCTGCATTGGCAGCTTGCTCTTTAATTGGGTCGAAATATTTATTGAATGCATTTAATCTACAGGTTCTAACATATTCTTTTGCTTCAATTTCAATATCAGATAATTCCTCTTCGCTAGACAATCCATTCTCAAACATCCATTCCTTCATCTTCTTAATACAATCCCATTCTTTTTCCCATGCCAATCTTTCTGCTGTTTTATATCTTTCATGACTTCCGCTGGTAGAATGACCTTGAGGTTGAGTTACTTCTTCCACATGAAATAATACAGGCACATGTGTATCACGAATATGCTGAATCGCTTCTTCAAAAACCTGACACATACCCGCGTAATCCCATGCTTTCAATTTATAAATGCGAATACCATTGGTATCCTCCATTTTTTCTAATCCTCTTAATGCATCGGATATAGATCCTTTGGTAGTTTGAAAATTTTTCGGAACAGAGATGCCATACCCATCATCCCAAACAAATACTGCTAATGGAACTTGTAAAACACCTGCTGCATTCATGGTTTCCCAAAAATGCCCTTCCGATGTGCTTGCATCTCCAATGGTACAAAAACAAATTTCATTGCCATTATGACTCAGGTGTTGAAGTTCATTTTGGAAAGCACTTTGTCTAAAACATTTTGACGCAAAAGCAAGCCCCAATGCCCTTGGCATTTGAGATGCTGTTGGTGCCATATCAGCAGAAATATTTTTTCGATTGGCAAGGTCTAACCAATTGCCATTATCATCTACAAATTTGGTAGCAAAATGGGCGTTCATTTGTCTGCCTGCACTAAAAGGATCATTCCTTAAATCGGGATCTCCGTAGAGTTGTGCAAAAAATTGCTCCACACTCGATAAACCAGTTGCAAACATGAAAGTTTGATCCCTGTAATACCCGCTTCTAAAATCACCTGGCTGAAAAAATTTAGCCATGGCCAATTGGGCCACTTCTTTACCATCTCCAAAAATGCCAAATTTAGCTTTTCCAGTAAGTACTTCTCTTCTTCCTAGTAAACTTACTTCCCTGCTGATAATGGCAGTTTTGTAGTCTTCCAGAACAGTGTTCCGAAATCCTTCAAAAGAGATCATATCTTCTTTCAATTGTATAGCTTCAGCTGATTCCATATGGCAAAAATAAGTCTAGGTGTTTAAAGACTAACAAATATTAGTATAATCTGAACAATTAAGTAATCTTTATGAAAAAAAATGTCCTTAATTTATTCTAAGATAATTCATTAGTCATAAGATTGTGTAATTTTATGGCATAAAGATATAAGTATGAAACATTTAATACTAATCACTTCCTTTTTTATGGTTTTTGTGGGATTAAAAGCCCAAAACATTAGCATTAAGAACGAAAAATACGAAATGGGTAAAATCATTTATGGCAAACCAGTGGAGTATACCGTAGAAATTCTAAATACAGGTACCGATACCCTAACCTTAGAAACTGCCAGAGCTGGATGTGGATGTACCACCCCTAATTTTACGCCAAATCAAAAATTTGGACCAGGCCAATCTGTGAAAATTTTAATTCAATTCAACAGCAGTGTATTGGGTAATTTTACACGCTACACAGATATTGTATTGAGTGGTGGATTAGTAAAGCAAGTGAGTTTTAGTGGAGAAGGGGTTCAGCAATAATCATATAATAAGTCAATAAAAAAATAAAGATGAAGTCAATTCTTTTAGTTGTTTGTTTAGTATTTGGTATCAATAGTTTTGCACAAGCAGATATCAGTTTCAAAGAAAAAAAACACAGTTTTGGAAAGATCAAAAAAGATGTTCCTGCAACATTTGTTTTTACTTATACCAACAAGTCTACAAAACCTGTTGTAATTGAATTTGCCAATGCAGAATGTGGTTGTACTAAGCCAACTTATTCGAAAGATGCCACTCTAGTAGGAAAATCAAGTACCATTAAAGTAACTTATAATGCAGCAACTTTAGGTGCCTTTAAGAAAAATATTGATGTAAAATTTGCCCATTCTAACCAGCCTTATACACTTACAATCGATGGAGAAGTGATTGAGGCAAAGAAGAAATAATCGCGTTTATTAAACCTATTTCCAAGTTATGTTAGCAATTAGTCAAAGGGGGTTGGCCATGCCAGCTTCACCTATCAGAAAACTAGTACCATATGCAGAAGCTGCCAAAAAAAGAGGCACAACTGTATATCATTTAAATATCGGCCAGCCGGATATTGAAACTCCAAAAGCCATTTTAGATGCAGTAAGGCACAGTGATTTCAAAGTGTTGGAATACAGTCATAGCGCAGGAAATGAAAGCTATCGAAAAAAACTGGTACAATATTATACATCCGTTGGAATTGAAGTAAATCATCAACAGATCATCATTACAACAGGCGGAAGTGAAGCCATTCAATTTGGATTCATGGCTTGTTTGGATGCTGGAGATGAAGTGATTATACCAGAACCTTTTTATGCAAACTACAATGGTTTTGCAGTAGCTGCAGGAGTAACAGTTGTTCCAATCACTTCCAATATAGAAAATGGTTTTGCGCTTCCGCCGATTGCCGATTTTGAAGCAAAGATTACTTCAAAAACAAAAGCGATTGTTATTTGCAATCCAAATAATCCAACCGGGTATTTGTATAGCAGATCAGAAATGGAACAATTAAAAGAATTGATCCTTAAATACAATTTGTATTTATTTTCTGATGAAGCTTATCGTGAATTCTGTTATGGTGGAGAACAAGTAAGTGCCATGCATTTGAAAGGTGTTGATGACAATGTGATTATTATGGACACCATCAGCAAAAGATACAGTGCCTGTGGAGGAAGAATTGGTGCATTTGTAACCAAGAACCAGTTGGTATTGGATGCTGCTATGAAATTTGCTCAAGCAAGATTAAGTCCGCCAAGCTTTGCGCAAATTGCTGGTGAAGCAGCTATTGATTTACCTGCTAATTATTTCGATACCACCAAAGCAGAATATAAATCAAGAAGAGATTTGATTGTGAAAAGGCTCAATAATATGGAAGGGGTATTTTGTCCTAATCCTGGAGGAGCATTTTATGCAATGGCCAAATTACCAATAGACGATGCCGATAAATTCTGCCAATGGCTCTTAGAATCTTTCAGTTTCGAAAATCAAACGGTGATGCTTGCTCCAGCTACAGGATTTTATGGTACACCAGGTTTAGGCAAGCAGGAAGTTAGATTGGCCTATGTATTGAATTTAGATGATATAAATAAGGCTATGGATTGTTTAGAAGAAGCGATCAAAGTATATCCTGGGAAAGTATAATATAATATTAAAATTATTTATATATTATATTTTTGTTACCAAATTGCTGTTTTTTCTTAAACAAATCCTCAAAAAATACAAATAATAATTAATTATAATTGAATTTTACGCTGTTTGATGTATATTTGTGCAATCAAACCGCAGATAAAGACTCTCTTATAATGGCAAGCAATCGAAAAAATCCCTTCGTTTCTACGAGGGGATTTCTATTTTGAAATATTTCCTTCCATATTGAATAAACCAATCGGTTTACCGTTAATGGATAGTTGACGGTTATGTATACTAATCTGAGGAAAAACATCTGTTTTGGAATGGCATTGCTTTGTGGAGTTTTGACCAGTGAGCATACTATTGCCCAAAATTTTCATGCGATCCAAGGCTCCTCCTATGCAGGAGCTACAAGCTATTTCAATAACCCAGCCTCCCCAATCAATAGTTTATATAAATGGGATGTCAATGTATTTTCAGTTCAAGTCAGCAATATCAGCAACGCCTTTTATTTTAAGGGCATGAAATTGCCATCGATAGGAAATGCGAATCTTCAATTAACAGAAGGCAAATTAAGTCGCTATAATCATCAATCTATTGATTTGAATTTGTTCAATGCAATGTATCAAATAGATAAAAAACAGGCCATCAGCTGGGGATTAAGAATAAGATCATACCTCCACATAAAAACAAATTCTTTTGATATTAATGATACAACAGATCGATTAAAAGTATTTTTATTTAATAACAGAACTACACCATTTCTTGAGGCGAAAGGAATACATGCTGGTTGGCTGGAAGCCAATTTAAATTACAGTAGGGTGCTTAAAGAAACCAGCGAAGGAAAAATTAGTGCTGGTGCTACTTTACAATTTAATAAAAATGTATCCGGTGCATATACCAAAATAAACCGGTTGACTTTTATAGAGTCAAAACCAACTCCCGTAGATACTACATATAATTTTACCAGTGGTGCTGGTACTTATGCCTATTCATCCAACTACGATGCAATTAGCCCCTATATTAATTTACAAGGAAACATTAATAAAATGATTCAATCGGGCACATTGAGTCTTGGACTTAATCTGGGTATTGAATACATAAAATACAATCAAAGTATTTCAGTAGATGAAAACGAGCCCATTCCATATGATTGGAAAATTGGAATAAGCATTATGGATATAGGTGCATCTACATTCAAACCAAGTGAATTCAGCAGTCAATTCATTAATCCATCCAATACTGTCACCAATGGAGATCTAAGCAAAAAATTTGAAGTAATTGGCTCATCACAAGATCTAAGAGATTCTTTGGCAACCATATTCGGATCTATACCTATTAATAAAACATTTAGCATCAATCATCCTACAAGAATGATCATTAATGCAGACCGAAATTTAGGGAATCATTTATTTATAAATGGGCAGCTGAGTTTGAATTTTAGAAGTAGCTCTAATTTCAATAAATTAAACACCAGAGAATTGAGCTTATTAACCATAACACCAAGATGGGAAACCCTTGTTTGGGGAATTTATTTTCCGCTTCAATACAATACTCAAGGACAATTTTGGATGGGTGCAGCATTTAAAATAGGCCCGCTGGTAGCTGGCATACATAGCTTAGGAATCTTGAAAAAAGACCCACTATTAAATGGAGGAGGATATCTAATGATGAGTATACATCCTTTCAATAAAAAAATGTATACCACCAGATTAGATTGCTTTTAATACGCTTTATTCTGCAGCTTGAATATTTCCCGCTTGCTTACCTTTTTTACCATCGACTATATCAAAAGAAACTTTTTGACCTTCTTTTAATGATTTGAATCCGCCCATGTTGATTGCTGAAAAGTGTGCGAACAAATCTTCGCCGCCATCATCAGGTTTAATAAAACCAAAACCCTTTGCGTCGTTGAACCATTTTACTGTACCAAGTGCCATAACTGTATTATTTAAGACTTAAATATACAAAAAAATTATTGTAGGGTCAATAAATTGTTATTAATCGCTTATTCAATTCCCTATTTTTGATATTTTTCTGTTTTTTCACAAGCAGATATTGCTCTATCAGCACGAATTTGTATTTGAATATTGGTAATCCATTCCGCACATCCTTTTTGGTATAGATGCTCATTCACATCCTGAATTACTTGCATCACTTCCGCATAGGTTCCTTCTATTTCGGTAGCAAAAGAGCGAACTTCAAATTTAATCCCTGAACGGGCAATAATTGGAATTGCTTCATCTACCCAATCATAAGGGTGTTTGTCTTGCGCCAGAGGCAGAATTTGAATGGTTGCACAAATAATATGAGAATGCATAAAATGATTTTATTATAAACTTATTGACCCCAAAAATAATAGATCAATATCATTGCCAAAAGGCCTACAAAAGCCATCAATAAACCTGCTAGTCTTTTCCTTTTAATATACAGAATTAAAATGAGCCCGGTAAGGGAAACAATGACCAGTAGTATGGCTGAAATATCAATCACCCAGGACCATGATTTTCCGCTATCTCTTCCTTTATGCAGGTCATTAAAAAAAGCAATTAACCCTGCATTGGTTTGAGCTAATTCAAATTCTCCAGAAGATCTGTTTACAAAAATATCTGCTTCGTAGCCTGGACTTTTAAAAGATATGGTTATTTGCGAATCATCAATTCGAAAATCGTAAACAGCCCCATGCACTTTGTGTTGACTACGAAAATATTCAACCAATTGTAATTTATCGATCTTTAAAGTGTCGGAAATATTTACCCAATCTTTATTGACAATTCCTTTAACTGTTGAAGTAGCAATAGGCGATTGAAAATATTCTGCATGATTTAATGTTAACCCTGTAATAGAAAAAAACAAAACAATTGCAAAACTGACCATCGATAAATAAATATGAAGCCATCTTGAAATTCGAGCTACTTGTTTATTCATCCTTATACAATTTTCTTTCTAAAATCTAAACTAGCTGAAGCAACCTCAACATTTGCTGGCAACTCTATTTGAACAGGAGCATTATTACATTTAATTTCATTGGAAATTAGCTGATAGGTTCCATGCTCTCTCGCAACTTCAATATGTACAAAATATTTTCCCTTATTTACATAGTTGCCGGCATCGTCTTTTCCGTCCCACTTAATTGAATACCTTCCAGCAGATCGTGTAGCACCTGTAATGGATGGCATATTACCCGCTTCTTGATTAAACTTTCCACTATTAGCATTGTACCAAGATTTTAAATCGCGCAACCATTTTGGTTTGTTGTACCAAACGGTAAGCGTTCTAACAGGCTCTTTGTTTTCGTTCTCCACCCAAATCGCAACAAATGGCCTACGAGCAAATCCTGGCTGCTGGGCTAATTCAAGATTTACAACTAATTCGTAATCGGTATTCCATTGATTGGCCAATAAAGTTTTCTCAATTGGTTTTTCAGGTAAGATGCTTTCGTAGGCAGCCCATCCTTTGCTTTTTATTAGTTCACCATTTTTTGTGACCAGTAAATATTCAACACCAGGTATATTGTTAGCAACTGTTTCGCTCTCTGCAGGACTTAATACATTAAAAGCAGTAGCCAATGCTCCGGCATCTGTTGCATTATTGGCGATTACTGTTGCACTAATTATTTGATTTGTAGGAAATCCAGTTCTTGGATCTACTATATGAGAATACCATTGTCCATTGATACTGATCCCTCTTTGATAATTACCACTGGTAGCAACAGCTTTATCTACAACATTTATTTGCGTTAATAAAGGATCATTAATGGCAATAGCTTTGGGGTTGGTGATATTAATTGATTCTTGCAAATTTCCTGAAACAACTATATCACCACCAATATTCACCAGAACTGCTTCTACGCCATCAATTGTTTTTGCTGCTTGAACAGCTTTGTTGATGATATAACTTTTTACAAAAGTATTAAGCATTAAGGGAGCATTGGTTAAATGAGTAGCTGTTTGATTTGCTGGATCTAATAACCAGTGCTGCGATTGTGTTTGTTGTATAACAATATTAACATCATCGGAAGAAGGCAATTGTTGATTTGCAGCTGCTTTTTTCCAAAGCAGATTAACAGCTTCGGCGGATGGATTCAAAGCGCCATTGGTTGATAATTTCCATTGATCGAATAATTGTAAAACTCTAAATAAATCAGCAGATACTTTTACGGGTTGATTGCTGGTTAATGCCCATTGACTAAACTCGCTATTGGCGTCATATCCACTTAAAATATTGTTTAATCGACTGATGGTATGAAGAACTATTTTTTCGGCTTCATTGGCTTTCTTGGAGGAGATGGCTTTCACTTTCATTTCCATCGAAGTACCTAACACCGATTCGAAATTATTGGTATACAATTTAAACATTGAATTAGGATGTTTTGCTGGCGGAGCTGCCTGCAAAAAATTCATCCCTAATAAAACTACAACGGCTAAAAAAAATTGAACAAACCTTGATTCTTGCATTACTGATTAATTTAAAAAATATTAAAGTCAACTAAAAATAAATCAAGAATCAGAAAAAGTTCAATCAATTCGGTAGAATACACTAAATAATAGATAATTTCATATCTATGAACCAACTAACAACCCAACCATCTAATAGACTATATTCCTTAGATGCTTTGCGCGGTTTTGATATGTTCTGGATCATGGGTGCAGAGGAAATTGTACATGCATGGTATAAAACAAGTGGCAATTCAATGGCCGGTGTTTTTTCTTATCAATTAAATCACCCAGATTGGAATGGATTCAGGGCTTACGATTTAATCTTCCCCTTATTTCTTTTTTTAGCTGGAGTTTCTACTTCTTACTCGGTGGGTAGTCAATTAGAAAACGGGAAAAGCAAAAGCAAGTTATTGCTCCGCGTAATAAAAAGGGGCCTGACACTTGTTTTGTTAGGCATACTTTACAATAATGGGATAGAACATATTTTACCCATTAATGAAATGCGATTTCCTTCAGTCTTAGGAAGAATTGGACTGGCCTATATTTTTGCCAATATCATCTATTTATATTGTAGCGAATCTGCGCAGAAAATTTGGTTTGCAAGCATACTCATTGGCTATTGGCTATTATTAAATTTTACAGCAGCCCCAGGTCATATTGCAGGTGATTTAACGATGGAGGGAAATTTTGTTTCCTATATCGATAGAATTATTTTGCCCGGTAAATTACACAAAGAGATTCATGACCCTGAAGGATTACTCTCTACCCTTCCTGCTATAAGCACTGGTTTATTGGGTATAATGGTGGGAAGTTTTTTAAGGAAAAGCTCATTGGATCAAAATAAAAAAGCCATTTATATGGCCGCTGTAGGTGTAATTTTTATTGTGTTGGCGCAAATATGGAATATTCAATTTCCCATCAATAAAAATTTATGGACCAGTTCTTTTGTTTTGCAAGTGGGAGGATTGAGTTTATTGTTATTATCATTATTCTATTATATCATCGATATATTGGGCTATCAGCAATGGGCTTTTTTCTTCAGGGTAATTGGCATGAATTCAATATTGATTTATATGTCCAGCGTTTTCATTGATTGGGAATTTACTACTAAAGCCGGATTTGGATGGTTGGCCCAACTCATCGGAAGCCCTTATAATATTGTAGCGCTTTCTATTGCCTATGTATTTATTAAATGGTTCTTCTTGTACTTTTTGTATAAGAAGAAAGTTTTTTTGAGGGTATAATTATTTTCTGGCCTTTAGTTGAGCCAGGTATAATGAAGCGGGGGTTAATCCTTTTTTATTGTGGCCCTCCCATTCCCCATCGGGTTTACCCTTTAACCTGCCTTCGTATTTTTCACCTTGTACTCCAATGGAATAATTTTTCCCATTCACCCAAGGACTTTGAACAACTGCTTTAAGCACTGTACAATTCCACAATACTTGATTTACCCCACTCCATCCATGACCACTACCCCAATTGCCCCTATCCTGAATTGCAATCTCTCCATCGGTAATGATATTGTCATATAAAGTGCCCGAAGTCCAGCGATGATGCGGACCAATATCTGCATGCGTTTTAGTCGCAGAACAATTATAAAATACATTGGGACCGCAAACCCTGGCACCAGTTACGAAATCGTGCCTACCTTCTGTTGCAACACAATTCATGAACAAATTTTGTTGCCCATCATTAGAAAAAGAGTACCTGCGGCTACCGGTAATGATTGATTTTGCATCGTAGCAATTACTATTCAATACAGAAATATTTTTAGCCCAAGTATTTAACTGAACACATGAATTACCAAAATAGCGAGAAGTTATATTGCGTACCCAACCATTTTCTACTTTATCCATTTCTACTAAAACCCATGCATGGTTTTCGGAAGTATCTTTTTCAAAAACCGATTCGCAATACAAATTTTCAATACCAACCTGATTGATTCTGGTATTGAAACTAAAGGAATATATTGCTCCACCCCCGTACTTGGCTTCCAAGGCCAATACAATGGGATTATCTATAAAGATCTTATTCCCTTCAATTTTGGTGATGGTTCTTTCAAAATTGAAACCATATTCCTGCGGGGTCCATTGTTTGGTGTCTTCTCTTACTTCAATCTGATCCATTTGCAGATCCTTGATCCAGGCAGCTGTTCCAGGGCGATACACCATCACTTTTTCACCTATGGAAAAATTCTTGGCATTTGAAACATTTAATGAGAATGCACCAACAGGAACATATTCATCTGTAATTTTTTCTCTTGAATTTTTCTTTTCACTTACAGAACCAGTTCCAGTAAATTTGAACAAACTGTATTGCATTTTTCCCGTTGCAATTAATTTGGTTTCAGGCCCTTCTCCCCTAATTACAATTCCACTTGCTTTAATATAAACTGTATTGGGAATAAAATAAGTACCTTTTGTCAACAAAATGACACCTCTGAAACCTTCTTCATCAGGCTGATTTTTGCTCAATGATTCAATTGCTGATTGAATATTTTCTACATCATTGTCGGATGGCTTCAGTTTAACAAAAATGGGAATATTGTTAGGTATGGATCGATCTCCATGAAAGTACCCTACCCTACTAAAATCGGGAATGGTATTGCCTTTATCATCGGGAGTATAAGTAATGCTACCCTTTTTATTAATGCTTACCCATTTGGATTGCCAGGGTTGTGCAGAAGAAAAAAAACTGATTAAAATGAAGAATAAAATGGGAAATAAACTTAGTTTTTGTTTCATTTTTAAAATTCACTTTTATATTTTGGATCAAAATCTACCATCCATTCAATTCCATATTTGTCTCTGAACATGCCGAAGTACGAACCCCAGGGGCTATCAGAAATGGGCATTTCAATTTGCCCTCCAGCTGAAAGTCCATTAAATAACTTGTCGGCTTCTTCTTTGCTTTCAGCACTGATCGAAATTTTACTTCTGTTTTCATTTTCATTTACTTTTCCTAAAATTTCTGGAACATCATTGGCCATTAAAATGTTCTTACCAACGGGTAATGCAATGTGCGTTATCTTATTGGCTTCAGTTTCTGAAACTGCAAATCCTGGGCTTTCCAAGTCTTTAAATCGCATCACTTGTGCGAACTCTCCTCCAAAAACTGATTTGTAAAAAGTGAATGCTTCTTCGGCATTTCCATTGAAGTTGATGTACGGGTTAATTAGTGGCATATTAGTATTATTTAAGATTGTTTGTTATTTTGTCAACAGAAGCAATAGGCACATGAAAAGTTGACTTAAAACTTTTATTGAAATGTTTTTTTATATCTGCCCAATTTGACTGAATATCCATTTGTTGAAATCTTAATGATTTATTTTTCAATTAGTCTTCTGTGGTAATTAATTTGTCCTAAATGATATGCTAAATGAGTTGCCAAATGAACGAGTAAATATTCCGTTGTGGTGATTTCTGAAAAAACTAAAATTGGATAATCTTTTTTTAAATCCTCCTCTGTCAAGATGGTGAGCGATGATTTAATCATAACTATTGTATGATTTAGTTTATCAATCAATTCATCTTTCGAAACATTTTTTTGAGAAAACTCATGCTCTCTATTTCTTACATAATCTGTCTTACCAATTTCTTTTCCGATGTAGGTGTTTAAATTTCCAATTAAGTGAAGAACTAAATTTCCTGCAGAATTCGAAATACAATTTTCAATTTTCCAAATGTTTAATGCTGACTGATATTGATTGAGTTCATTAATAACTCTATTCAAATCTCTTTCATAAAGTGAAATTAGTGTTTGTTTCAGCATACAGAACTTTTCCTGGTTTTGTGTAGGTATATTTTTCTGGTAATATTTACCCTTTTATCATTGTTTTTAAGAAATGTTGAACAGTTTCTGATCTTCCAATAGGTTCTAAAAAAAGATTGAAAACATTCACTGCTAAAGCCAGCAAGGTAGCAGGGTGTTTTAGTTTTCCATATTTCCATGCAAACAAAAGCAACATTACAATGATCAGGGCTGTTGTAAAATAAAGTGAGGACATTATATCAATATTGGGCCAGTTATTGCCATACAATGCTATCGTCACAAATTGTGCGCCACGGCCAAGTGCCGGCATCATAATTAAAAATACAGTTGATATCAGCCACCAAGCATGATCTTCCATCTGTTTACGGTGGATGATACTTTTTATAACAGCATATCCAAATGCAATCATCATCACAATCTCTACAGCTGCTACACCCAGGAAGAACCAGGGCTTGAATGGACCGAACTTTTCAGGATCAGCTAATGAACTTTCTGCAGATACGATATCCCGATGCAACATGCTCAGTGCAGTGATACATACCGCCCCAGCAATGAACATTCCGATGATACCATTGGTACGATGTTTTGCAATTTGTCCGTGAGTAGCGTAATAAGGCTGAATGATGAGGTAGAGATACCATACAGTACCAGTAAAGTAATGAATATGTACAGACCAAGCGTTGTCTGAAAAATCGCCCCAGTAATCATAAAAGATACCAGCCTGCATAATCACCATTGGAATAAGCATCCATAGATGAAGATTCTTATATTTTGTCATGTACCTATTTGTTTAAATTTAATTATTTCAAGCCAATTAAAATTTGCATGCCCATTAGTTAGCTGTAATTTTTCTTTTAATTAATTGATCAATTTTTCTTTTATTTTCTTGTTGCAATAAAGAGGGATATAAATTTAAAAAAATATTAGGGATCATTATAGTGAGACCATATATTAAGTTTACCTTAAAGCAATAAAAAATCGCAACAATTGCAACAAAAACAAATGCAACTAAATGACTAATTTCAGCTAAGACCATTTCATTTCTCAAATATTGTAAATCAATATTTTTATTATCCAACTTTATTTTTTGATTAAAGAATTTAAAAAAGCTGTTCTTCACAATCCACTTAAAGTATCCCATTCCAATTTTTTTATTCAGAGATTTACTTTCAATAAAATTTAGGTTAGAAAATTTATTGTAGAATTCAGTTTTCCCAAAAATACCATTAAATATAATCCCAATCATCCAGGAAACAACTGATATTGATGTTCCGAAAGTCAAGCCTAATATTATGTATTTCATTATCATTTTAAAGTTGTAGCTAAAGCCAAATTACTGAAGTTGATCAGGAATTCCAAAAGTTGAAGTTTTAACGTTAGGCCCTACTTGCAGCAATAACATAGTTGTTCACAGTCAGTCCCTAAATCTTCTCAAGAACTAGTCATTGACGTATGCAATCGCCACACCAAACCTTGATTAAATTTCGATTTACACATATAGCTATATCTTTACTGACTTACAGTCTGGCTGTACAGTTGCATCTTCTGAAATGACTACAGGTAAGAAATGGAAGAAAAACGCTGCAGCCATATGTAAATAATTCACTAACCTTAAATTTAAAAGTATGGCAAAGAAGACTGCGGAACCTAGGAAGAATAAACCTAGTAAAAAGAAAAGCTCTGCACAGAAGAAAGCGGATCCAAAGAAAAAAGCTCGCTAAGATCAAAGACACAAAAGCCCGGTTCAAAGAGCCGGGCTTTTAATTTGTTCAATTAGAAAGTCAACGAAATTTTGGTTAGATAGCTTAATACTTACTCTTTGATTTTAAAATGTGGATTGTAAATAAGCCCTATTACATTGCCAAAAGGGTCTTTAACTGTTGCAGTCATTAAGTCACCTCCAACATTATAAGGAGCTTCATTTTCTGTTGCACCAATGCTTATTAGCCTATTGTATATATCGTTTATATCGTCCACACCCCAATAGGATACTACAGTTTCAACTTTATCAGTCGAAGGAGTATTATCTGGCTGAAGCCCCAATTCAAAACCACCAATATTAAATCCCACATAATATGGTTCGTCATAATAGGGTGGGGTCAAGAAAGCCTTTGCATACCATTCTTTCGCTTTGTTGATATCGTCAACCTTGTAAATTGTTGTTCTTAGTCCTAACATTTTATTTTTAGTTATTGGTGATTTTATATTCCAAAGACCAACTAAGAATGTCATAGTTGAAACAAAAGCCTAAGTTGGTGTCAGTTTTCTCAGTCGTTAGGGTTGAACATTTTTGAATTGTCAATTCCTTTTATCAATAACCACAGGCAAAATGATAATTCGCCGATAAAAATTGGAATAGCGACGTATGAAAATATAGGATTTGCAAATCCTTTTGAAAGCAGCATTGTGAAACTGTTTAAAAGGTATCCTATTCCTGATATCATATACAGTATTCCAATCAATTTAGGCACCATTTTAGATTTGAAAATAACATAGCCCACTAACAAGCAATAAAAGCCAAAGAATACCAGGCCTATAGCATAGCCTACTCCCTGTATATTGAGTGATAATTGTGAAAGGCTAGCAAGCTGGTTAGGTTGAAATGTTTTTAAGTAAGCATTGTTACCCAGTATTAGTAAAGGTGAGGTCTGATTTAAAAGATTTACAGCAATAATTGCAGTTTGAATGATAACAAATATTAGTGCAAGCTGAAGTAAAAATTTGTTTACTCGTTTGAATAAATAATAAACGATTAGAACACATGGCAAGCCACAAATAAAATTGACTACGTCTGCAACTACCCCCCATCGAAAGAACATTTCTGACGATTGTATATTATTTGCAGTAGCCAAAGCGTCTCCTGAAATCTTGAATGCTTGTCTTACAAATACTTCTGCAAATAACCCTGTAGCTATAACAATTAAATAGAACAGTCCAGCAATTCGTGCGATATTTTTGTTTGAAATCATTTTTCAATTTGTTGGGTACTTTTAAATTAATAGTTTAAGATATAACTTTTAAAGTATAACCAACGTATCGAGCTGGAAAAAGGCTTAGCAATTCTGAGAAGCTTAATTTTAGTGGCATTTTTCAATTGCTAGTTTTTTTATCTTGCTTTTTCAACATAAAAAAAATCAATCCACAAAATATAATCAAATAAAAACTATCTAACACTGGTTTTTTAAATGTAAGATTCTCAAAGTTTGTATCCTTAAGTAACGCTAATCCTATTGGAAATGCAAGTATTGCAAAAGTAAAATTGAAACCTATTTTTTCCTTCATAATATTAATGTTTTGTTAGTAAGTCAATAGTTTGAAATGTAAAAGGCCTTCAATCACTGCAAAAACAGCAAAAATTAATATTGAAATTCCTTGAACAAAATATAACATTATAAGCAATTCAAAAAAATTATATTAATATTTTTTAAAAAATACTTTAAGCCAAATTGCTATGAAGATTCCTGTCAAAACTGATGTATCAGCAACTATAATTTGAATTTGCCTTTCCATTTATTTAGTTATTTGGAGTGGTTTTATTTTCCTTTTTAAGTTTTCTTGCCAATTCTATTGAATGTTTTAAAGAGTTAATGTTATTCCAATCGTGATGTGAAACGATAATAAATTTTGGGTTAGAATACTTTTTTTGCACATTATTAAGAGTGGTTTCATATTCCAAAACATTACCGTCTCCTAAATAGCCTAAATTTTGAGCCGCTGCCCCTTTAATTAAGCAACCGCCGTAAAGTATTTTTTCATTGTTAATCCAAATAACGATATTGTCTTCTGTATGTCCTTGTCCAGGATAATAAGTTTCAAAAGAATATTGACCAACTTTAAAAACGGTATCTTTTTCAATAATGTATTCCGCTCTTTTTTGATGATTCTTTATACTTAATTCGTCAGTCAGTTTGGTTGTGTAGGTTTTAATTCCTTGTTTCTTATAATATTCAAGTCCTTCGGTTCTGTCGCTGTGCCAATGAGTTGCAATACACATCGTTACAGTTTTATTATGTTTCAATTTGATACTGTCAAGCAATGGTTGAAATTGTGTGGTGTCCCAAGGTGTGTCAAACAATACAAGGCCATTATTTGTGATTAGATACATTCCATTTGCGGGTACTTGACTTCCTTCGTAAGTATTGTAAGTTGTATAAATATAAAAGTCGCCAGTCAAGTGCGATATTTTAAGTTTAGGTTCTTGAGTCTGTCCAAAAATTTTGGTCAGTGAGAAAAGGAAAATTATTGTCAATATTAATGTTCGCATTTATTTTTTTTGATTCTATATTCCTAGACCAATTAAGATCCTGACAGTTGGAACAAAACCGATATTAGATTTAAAAGATGAAGGACTCTTTTCTAAAGCCTGCTTTTTTAACAAATGCCATGTTAGCGATTCTCTGTTCTTGTAGCCTTTCATTATTCCTTACCATTGTTGAAATCTAATACCAACCTGACTGTCTTTAATGGCAAATTCCTTTGCACCCCAAGGCCTAAGTGTAACTTCGTCAAGATTTGGGTGAAGTAAATGAGGATGAGATGTAGACACTTTCGCATATGCTTCTTCAATATTATTTGTCTCAAGTCTTAGCTCAGGGTAATGTTCTTTAGCTAATTGCTCATCTTGAAAAACCATAATTCTTATTCCGTCTTTTTCTAATACACAGTAGGGTTGAGATGTATTAAAGTCTTTGTGTTCAATTTTAAAATGTAGACAATCGACAAATAAGTTCAATCCGTCTGATATGTCTGTATAAAAGATACTGGGTACTAATTTTGTAAAATTCATTTCCTAGGATTAATTTTTAGTTCGACCTTTATAACAACCCTTGTTTTTAATTCTTTAGAAAAGGATATTATACTCTTTTCATTGTTTGCCATTTTTTATAAGTAGCACTCCTCCACAGCCATTCCAATGGACCAAAATTGAAATATTTCAACCAAATGGTACTATAAATAATTTGAAAGATAAAAAAACCGGTGCCAAAAGCAGTATACCAAACAGGTCCTATCGTCCCCATTAAACCTAACCCTGCCGAAAGAAATACAAAATTACCTACTAAGGACTGAATAACATAATTGCTAAATGCCATTTTACCAACTGGTGCTAAAATCAACATATATCTCTTGCCAAATTGAGTCTGAAAAGCGAACATAAAAATTCCAACATATGCCAAAGCCAATGATGCTACACCTAACGCATACACTATTGTTTGATACATACCTTTTTGCTTAAATTGAAAATAATCACTACTTGCCGTAGACATATAATGTGCCAACAAATAATTGGCAGGCAAACCAATTGCCAATCCAACAAAAATGATTGTTAGTATCATTTTTCTGTGCTCCGCCATTTTTTTATAAAAATTGGTTCTGCCGATCACGAAGCCAATTAAAAACATCCCAAATACTTTTGATATTCGGCTAATCAAAATTAAATAGCTATAACGATAAAAAATGCCTGCAAAATTATCTTTTAGTATATCCCACCAACTAAATGCTTTTATAATTTTGAGATAATCGGCCTCAGATTGGGCATTTTCAAAAGCAGGGAAAAGCTTTAATTCTAAGTATTGCCCTGTTTGCATTAATAGATTTGATGGTAAGTTTAGGATCGGAAACAACATCTTTAAACCATACAACAGTATTGGAGAAAGGATAAGTATGCAACTTATTATTAATAAGGTTTTATTAGAAAACTTTCTCATTGGCAACAACACAAAACCAAGCATTGCATATAAAAAAACAATATCTCCTGTCCAAATTAACAAGTGGCAAAAGCCCAATAAAAGCATGAATAACAAACGTCTTCTAATAGTAGCAATAGCATTATTATTGTCAGCTGCTCTACTAATTTGCAAAGCAATTCCCCAACCAAACAATAAACTAAAAATGGAATAAAATTTCCCTTCTATTAACCAATGATGCAAAAAAAGCATTTTAGCATCCCAACCAGGAACTAAAAAACTGCCTGTAAGATGTGCATCTTCATTGTACCAAGAAAAACCAGCACCCAGGTTTGCAATAAAAATTCCTAAAATGGCAAAACCACGTAAGATATCCATGAAAACTTCTCTGTCTTGTACTTTTATTGGAGTTTGTAATGGCATGAATTTTAAATTTTAGATTGTATTACAATGACCGCTAACGATAGCTTTACACATTTTTATCTAATCTTATTTCTTTAGCCCGATTAAAAATTTCTTTTTTATCATTGCTGCAATTTCAACTTTTGGCCCAGCTAATGTTGGAATTCTATATTCCATTAAAGGTCCTAATATTTGAGTTGCTTCGTTGAGTGAAAGATCATAGTCTTTTTGTACCCATTCAAGTAGCCCAAGTGTCGCTAGCTTCAAAGCCTCTTCCAAAGTCTTTGCTGTCGCAATAGCCATTATATGTTCGCTATCCTCTATTCTAGGAAAATTGAGTTGTAGTTCACTTGATTTGATAACTCTAGTTACCAGCTTAAAGTCCATAGATGTTTCCAATGCATCACCATTTATTTCACCGTCTCCCTGAAGTGCATGCCCGTCTCCGATATATAAGAGAGCTCCTTCATGAAACACTGGCAGATAAATGGTCGCCCCTTGAGCTACTTTATAAAAGTCCATATTTCCGCCAAATTGTCCAGCGAAGTATGTTAGTGGTTCTTTGTCTTTTGACGGAGCCGCTACCCCCACACAACCCATAAATGGACTAAGTGGAACTTTGAGGTTGCTAAGATGTTCATGAGTGATCTGTGGAAAAGCATAACCTTTTTCTCTGTCCAGTGTCCATTTTACTTGTTTTGCATTTCGGCCAAAAATGGGTTTAGCAACCTCAAAGGGGAGGCTTCTTTTTACAAATTGCTCTACGGTAAGCGCATAATCTCTATTTAAAGAAACCCTTGTCAGCGTTATAGCTAGAACATCTCCAGGCATTGCGCCCTCAACATAAAATGGGCCTGTCTGTGGATTTCCACTTTCCGCAACACTCTTACCAGTTTTGTCAAATCCACCTGCGTCAACCGTCTCGCTCACTAATGTGTCACCGGGGGAAATTCTGAGTACAGGAGGAATCTTGTGCGAAAAATTTCTGTAATATGCTGTCGGCTTGAACTCAATTGTCTTGGGTTGTCCAAATGCTGTTAGTGTTGAAAGAATCAAACTTAATGTCAGGGTATTCTTCATATGAAACTTACTTTGTCTGGCAACGTTCGAGGTTTTGCACAGTTTGGATAATCTGTAATCCTACTGCAGGCTTGGCCACTACTGACGCGATTAGCTAAAGCCAAATTACTACAGTTGATTAGCAATACCAAAAGATGATGGGCCAAAAGCCGAAGCCCAAATTGCGCAAAGCCTTATGTTATAGGCTGGCGGATTATCTTAATGATTTATAGAGATAAATGTCTCCGGAGTCAATACCTTAATCATTGATTTTTTATAGTCCTTTATATTTCTAGTAACAATAGTAGTCAAGCTATTTTCAATAGCGCAAGAGTATTGTATAGCGTCTTCAAAGTCATTGAAATCTGAAGCTACTGCTAAATCTATTGTCTTACTATTAACCGGTAATACATTTACTAAAGTTTTAAACTTTCCAATTATTTGTCGAGAATCTGTTGTAGAGTACTGCGAACGCAATACATAGTCTATGTTAGCAAATGATAGAGATGAGACATATATTTTAATCTTACCAGAGTCAGCAAGCGAAAACAAAATCTCAGCCGTTGCATTAAACGGTTTACGTCCTGAGAGCAAGTCTATACATACGTCTGTGTCAACAAATACTTTGGTCATTTTACTTAGCGTATTTATTTGCTAGATGCTTCCTATATTCTCCTTTGTAGTCAAAGTTTTTTGGCAAGTCAGCTACACCTGATAAACTTTTAACCAAGGGTGTCACCTCTTGAGTACCATTCGGTTCAACAAGTAGACCCAAATATGATTCTATTAATTTTGAAAGACTTGTATTTTTTCTTTTAGCGTATGACTTTGCCTGTTCAATTACAGCGTTGTCAAGCTTTAATGTAAGTTTAGAGTCCATGAGCCATTTTTTATACGTACAAAGATACGAATTCAATACGTAACAAAAAATTTAATTTTACCCGCTAGCCTATAACGTACCTCGCTTGGCGAAGTTGAGGGATTGCCGCTTACTGTCACCCTGGCTTACTGTTGCTGATTAAAGCTATGAATTTGATTTTATATTCCAATGTCCAAGAAAGATTCTATTTTCTGGAACTAAAGCCGATGTTAAATTCTAAAGATGAAAGACTCATTACCTATGCCGCCATTTTGCCAAACGCCATGTTGCAGGCTGGTACTCTCCATTATGCATTATGTGCTATTTAGATTATAAGTTTTCAAAACTTCCCATTGTCCTCCATTAATTTGTTGAATCAAAGAAATAGTATGAAACTCCAAGTGAGTTGGAAAATTGATTTTTTGAATCTCTGTAAAATTTGAGTCTGTACAATTCGAATTTCTTGGATGCATCAATGTTATGTGAGGCTCTGGTCTCCTAACTGAAGCTCCTGAATTATTTAGCACTTTTGAACGAAGTAAATGGTATTGTTCATTGTCGCCAAACGCGGGAAGTACAACTCCACGTCCATTTTCAAATCGTTTAACTTGTCCGAATCTTATAATAATTTTTGAAGCTTCGAGTTGATTCAAATTGTTGAATATGGCTTCGCTATTTTGAATCTCATCCTCTCTGCAAAGTGTTACGTGACTGTCAATAAGTGCGTATTGTTTTGAATTATATAAACTTCGAACATCCTCAATCTCTTGAGAATACTTTCTGTCAACAAATAGGGTAAGTTGTTGCCTTATAATTGTGTCCAATTTATTGTAAAGTTTACGATTCTAAATTTTTAGAGTCTATTGAAAGCTAGCCTGCAACGGCTAGGTATTGGCGATGGTGGGGCATTTGAAAAACGTCAGCCCAACATTTTTACAAACGTCCAATAGCATTACAACTGTCAGCCCCACTATTGCCAATACAATGTTAGCGGTTCGTGCCTTTTCAAATCTCTAAACTACTATTATTTTACTTCGGTCACTTCTGGTAATTTATAGGTGCCGTCAAGCACTTCTTTGCCTGGGAGATAACAACGCATTAAGAAATTCCATCCATCTACGATATCCAATCTGTTCTTTGCATTTTTAGGACATTTATCAGCTGATCCAAAATACACAGTAAAGGTTTTATCTTTATTATACTTTACATTGGATGCATTGATAACGCTATTCTCGCTTTTCATATAGCCATCCTTTCCGTACAAGGTTATTGACCAGAAACCACCAACATCAGGAACTTTATAGGTTGCAACATAACATTTATCACCAGAAAGATTGCCGCCATTGTAGTTAATATAAGTAGCATCTTTGTTGGGAAATAATCCCCATGCACCCGCTGCAGCATATTTCCTTGTTTCTTCATTCAATGTTCCTTTTGGTCCCATCCATTCGTTAGGATAACGGTCGAATTTCGAAAACTCTTTTTCATATTCTACACGAAGTGAATCAAGAGATGCTTTATCCCATGTTGGCTTTGCAAATTCATCGGCACTGTTGGATTCAATAATAAATTGATCCTTCAGCCTGTTTACCATAGCTATTTCAGCGGTATCCTTTGGGTTGAATATTTGAATACGGATAGCCATGAACATATATTTTGTGTCATGCGGAAGTTCGTGTTTTCCGGGTTTATAAATTACCGTTGGGCAGTAATGGTCATTATCAATCACTAAAATGGAAGCATATCTTTTGTCTGGCATTTTTGGAAAAATGACAGATGCCCCTTTTCCCGCATCTACCACTGCACCAGAATATAGAACATCACGATTCATTCTTACAACAGTTTGCTTTTCCAATGGAGTTATATTCCTGATGTGATAAAACTTGTTGATACCTCCTGCCAGTGAAGCAATGTCATAAAACATTCTATCGGTTTCGGCCCGGATAAAAGTTTCGCTTGTTACTTTTTTAGAAACTTGCTCTGTAGAGGTTTGGTCTGTCGTGATTGTAGAATCATTTCTATTTTGGGTATTACCACTATCACCTAAACAACTTGCAAATAGCATTGCAATAAGTAGAGTGCTTAATTGAGTTTTCATTTTCATGATTTTCTAATTTATGATGAAATAAAAATAATAAATAAATATTAATTTTTTATACCCTCTATTAAAATTACGAATTTTTAAATCTTTTTCTTCAAATGCACTTCGGAATGGGACATTTGATCTTAAGCATGACCGCTAACGTCACAGGCTTTGCGCAGTTTGGATAATCTGTGATCCTACTGCTGGCTTGGCCACTACTGACGCGATTAGCTAAAGCCAAATTACTACAGATGATTAGCAATACCAAAAGATGATGGGCCTTTGATGGAAGCCCAAATTACGCAAAGCCTTATGTTGTGCGTTCGTGCTTCATATTAGTCAGTTTAAATGATATTCTTTTTCCAGAAATTCTATGATTCCGGGAATTCTGCTTTGCATAGTTGTTAACTGGCGTATATAATTTATAGCAACATCCTTTTTATATTTTGCAAGATTGGCATATTCTTTAATTAATTTTTCGTCGCTGGCAAGTAAGGTGAATTTTTTAGTAGAGTTTAATATTTCTCTGTAGTTTGATGCACTGTTATAATCAACAACACATTCGCCATCAAATATTTTTACGGACAACTCAAGCAGTTTTTTTAGAGCGAAATCCACTCCCTCTCCCTGGTTTTCCACCCTCTCAGTAAAAAGGTCATACTTACTAATGCTGTCAGCCGCTGATCTGTTTCTTATCAATCGAAACCCTCCTGAATTCTTCAATTGGGCTATTGTTCCTTTTGAAAAAATCATGTTACTTCTCACAAGGGTGTATGTTTCTTTGTGGTAATACAAAGTTCTTATACTACTGTCAGTATAAGGTTTATGGTAGATGTTCTGTAAAAGACTATCAAATGCTGCTACATTTTGTTTATTATAATTAATAACAAACCCAACCCTTATACTATCTGCTTTTAAATCTGTAATCATTGATTGAATATATTGCTTTTCTCTGTTGTGTTCAACTACATGCTCTAATTGGTACTCAGCCAGAAAACCACAGAACACCGCCAGGAACAACATTAAAAATTCCCAGAAATAACTCTTCCAGTTTTTCTTGTGATGAGGTTCCGCTGGGTTGTGTGCATGATGATGTACTTCCATATTTTCAGTTTCTTGATTTGAGTTAATTGCCTCCATTTCAGTGGTAGGGATAATTTCGTCAGGAGGATTTTCCGATCGATTGTTTATCGGATTATCTAAATGTTCTTCGTCTGTATTGTCTGCCATTTAGTTTTAGTTGGTTTAGTTATTAGAGTCTTCGGTCGCATGACGCACAACGTCCCAGGCTTTGCGCAGTTTGGATGATGGGTGATCCTACTGCTGGCTTGGCCACTACTGACGCGATTAGCTAAAGCCAAATTACTACAGTTGATTAGCAATACCAAAAGATGATAGGCCTTTGATGGAAACCCAAATTGCGCAAAGCCTTTTGTTAGCGGCTGGCTATGTCCGTGAATTGAATGTAGCTCTCATTTCCAAACTTTTTAAAGTACAAAATTTCAAAAAAAATTTTTGATAAAATGACTTTCAATCTATTTAAAATATCTTCTTTGTCGCCTCTAAGTGTTAAAGTAAGTTTAGTTTCATTTTCAATTAAGTCGAAGCCTAAATTTCTAAATGAATTTATGTGGTCGTCATAAAGTACCATTTTTTTGATATGCTGCTTAACATACGGCAATGTTACTTTTAGTGTTTTTTTTGAGTAACTAAACCCTAAGAATAAATTGTCACCTTTTTTTAGAATTAGCTTTAGGTTTTTAATTTTCTTGTCTACCAACTTTTTAAGAGTTTCGTCAAGCAAGTTGTCGTTGTCTGGAATTGTTGCCTGTTTTGGAATTTGATTTAGTTTTTCTAATTCTTCTTTGGTACGTTGAAGGTCTTTGAAATAGTACTCCTTCATAAAGTCTGAACTTTCCGTTTCCATCCGTTTTTGTAAACCTTCAATTCGTCTTTGAATAAGATATTTCTCGTCAAATAGCTTATCGTCAATATTCTTTAAAGCATGAAGTCTGCCATTTAATTGATACAAAGCTTGTGTATGATAATGAGCCATCAAATATTCAGACTCGACTAAACTTTCGTCAATAAGTTTATGAAGTCGAAGCTTTTCTTCTTCGTATAGGGAAATTAAAAGTTTAAGCTGATTATCCACAGTGGTCATTTAAGCTTGCCGCTAACGTAACAGGCTTTGCGCAGTTTGGATAATCTGTGATCCTACTGTTGGCTTGGCCACTACTGACGCGATTAGCTAAAGCCAAATTACTACAGTTGATTAGCAATACCAAAAGTTGAAGGGCCAAAGACGGAAGCCCAAATTGCGCAAAGCCTTTTGTTGGCTGTAGTTTTATTCCGAAATGCGGTTCTTCAAGTCCATTCTGGAATGCAGCACTCTGACTATCTCTATAGTAGTTGGGTTAATTTTTCGAAAAAAGATTATGTGTTGTGTAGCTCGATATCCAATTAAATCATTTGTCACATCAGAATAAGTTCTTCCAAGTTTTGGATTGTCGGAAAGATTTTGGAAACAATCAAATAAGTAATTGTAATATTTGTCAGCTTGCTCTTCCGACCAAACTTCAAAAGTATAATCCCATATGTTTGCTAAATCTTCAACAGCTTTATTTGTCAGTTGGAATTTAGCCATTATTTTCCTTTCGATTTTTTAAAAATTTCAAATGTTTTTTTTGGTTAAAATCTTTTGCAACTCCACTATCAATGCCATCTTTAATTGCTTTGCGCAATACGAGTAGTTTGTCCTCTTCCTCTTCAAGTAATCGAAGTCCTGCTCTAATTACTTCACTTGCATTTTTAAACCTTCCTTCTATGACTCTCTTATCAACAAATGTTTCAAAGTGGTCGCCGAGTGAGACTGATGTATTCCTTCCCATTAGAATTTATTTGCCATAAAGTTACCAATATTTGGTAATTCGCCAAAAAAATGGTTGAGTTTTTCTAAAATCACAGCTAACGTCCCTGGCTTTGCGCAGTTTGGATATTCTGTGATCCTACTGCTGACTTGGCCACTAAAGACGCGATTAGCTAAAGCCAAATTACTGAAGTTGATTAGCAATACCAAAAGATGAAAGGCAATTGATGGAAGCCCAAATTGCGCAAAGCCTTTTGTTAGCGGTTCGGCTTTTTCAAATCAGTCGTCTTACTTTTTGTTTATAGTTTGAATACTCTTGTCTATGTTCTTTGGATAAAAAATCTTCTTCAAGTCGGATTTGTATTTGAATTAGGACGTAACCTAAAATCAAAAACAAAATTGTAAACATGTTAGGCGTTGTCAAAAAAAGTCCTACTAAACTTAGAATCATTCCGAAAAATATCGGGTTTCGAGAAATTGCGAAAAGTCCGCTTGTTACTAGTTCTGTTTTGGTCTCTATGTCAATGCCAATACGCCAAGAATTACTCATATGTCCTTGTGCGATTACTGTCCACACTAAAGCAATGCAAAGAACAGCAAGTCCAACATATTTTATGGACTGTTTGTCAAGTTGTGTAATTGGCAAAAAATTCTCATTCAAAGTTGGGAACAAAGCATAAACAACAACATAAATAAACATTGTTATCAATGTCAATTTGAAATAACGCCCAATAAGACCGTAAGCACTGTCATCTTTGGGCAAAACAAGTGGATTTTTTCCTATTCTTTTTGCAACAACAACTGATTTTAAAACAAACGCAACTCCAAAGTAAATAATGAAGTATATCGGTAATGCGATTCTTGAAATTTGTTCCATATATTTTTGATTTTATGGCTCAAAACTATAATGGGGAACAATGCAATCCTATTGCAAACTTTCACTAAGGCAATTTTCACATATACCTTTGGCGAAAAAACGAATTTCATCAATTCTGAAATCTCCTTTTATACTTTCGGGTAAGACAATATCTTCTTTACAAGTAGTTTGTTTACATATCTTGCAATAGAAATGTAAATGCCAATCTCTATGAGTATTTTCATTACAATCATCATTGCATAGCTTATATTTGGTAGTGTTGTTTTCCTGAATGCTGTGAATAATTCCCTTTTCTTCAAATATTTTTAATGTTCGATATATCGTAATTCTGTCGGCATACTGAAAATGATCTTCAATTTCTGATAAGGACAATGCAGTTTTTTGGTTGGAAAGAAAGTCATAAACCAAAATCCGCATACTTGTCGGCTTAGTGTTTTTACTGACTAATTTATTTTCGATGTTGGTATTCATTTTTTTTTGTTCAACTGTCTATGATGTTCTGTCCTAAGCTGACCGCTAACGTCCCAGGCTTTGCGCAGTTTGGATAATCTGTGATTCTACTGCTGGCTTGGCCACTATAGACGCGATTAGCTAAAGCCAAATTACTACAGTTGATTAGCAATACCAAAAGATGATGGGCCAAGAGCCGAAGCCCAAATTGCGCAAAGCCTTTTGTTGTGTGCCGTTTTTATTCTTGTCCCTCAAGTTTTCCATCTGGGTTGATTATTTTCATTGTCTTGCCATCAACTAAAAAGTTGAAGTATGTCACATAGTTCGTTCCATTGTCCTCTGACACTTTAACTAAATAAATATTTTTCAATGTATCGTCCAAAATTGGAATTAGTGAAATATGCCTTTTGCTATTTGATAAACTGTCAATAAGTTTTATCTTATCTTTTACAATTTTAAGTGACTCAACAACTTTGCTTACTTGGTCTAAGGTTGAGTCTGTTTTAATTTGGTTCACAATGTTACTATCAATCTGTAATTTAAAAGTTTCCCAAAAATTGTCACCGTACTTCTTTGCCAAATAGTATTCTACTTGCTTATTATAATACTTTGTCCCATTGAGTAATTCTGTTGTTGCATTGCAGCCTAAATAATTAAAATTGAATCCATAGTTTTTTGCTAGTCGTTGTTCAACTTGTGGGTAATTTGGTAACCCAACTACAATTATTTGAAATTTATTATTTGCAATGTCTTGCTTCGCTGTCCAAAAGTTATAAGGTGTGAATATTCCAAAAAGTTGTTTAAGTCCAAAATAGAAAAGTACAACTGAAACCATTGTCAAAAGACCGTATGTGAGTTTTCTTTTCAATTTTTACTCGTTTATTAGGCTGTCAAACAAAATGGCACACAACGTCACAGGCTTTGCGCAGTTTGGATAATCTGTGATCCAACTGCTGGCTTGGCCACTAAAGACTCGATTAGCTAAAGCCAAATTACTACAGTTGATTAGCAATACCAAAAGTTGAAGGGCCAAAGACGGAAGCCCAAATTGCGCAAAGCCTTATGTTAGCCGAAGTCTTTTAGTATTATCATTATTGTATTACCCACAGCAATACATTCCTTTTTGAGCTTTTAAGTTTTTTATCAACTATTTGCATGCTCGAATTTGAAACAGCGGGACAACCCCAACCCTCGGGTGAGCCTTTTGGAAAAACCTCATCATCTGGAATGCGCTCCCATGAATGTAGAACTATCTGCCTTTTAAAAGCATTACTGTTTGAAGAGTCTTGTCCTTTTAAATTGTATTTTACGTGTATTCCCCAATTACTAAAGCCTCTTTCTGTTATGATATACTTGCCTATTGAGGAAGCGTGCGAACCATCTACATTACTAATTTCAGCCTTCTCTTTTGAATATTCTCTTCCCCAAGGATTTTGACCGCATCCATGACTTACAAGGAAGGCATTTTCAATAGTGTCTTTTTTGAAATCCCAAAGGAAGAATCGCTTTAAACCGGAATGTCGATTCAAGTCAATTAAGAAATAAAAATCGCTATTTAAATTTTTCTTCTTTACAAATTGTTTAGCCAATATAGCTTGTTGCCGATATATTTCGATGTTAATTTTAGTGTTTAATTCTTTAGAAAAAGTTGGCTCATGGTCGTCTTGCTTTTTTGTATCAATATCATTGATATTGCAAGCAAATAGAAGGAGTATAAAATAAAGATATGTGTATAGGTGCTGCAATTTCGTATGATTTCGGCTAACGTCCCAGGCTTTGCGCAGTTTGGATAATCTGTGATCCCACTGCTGGCTTGGCCACTACAGACGCGATTAGCTAAAGCCAAATTACTACAGTTGATTAGCAATACCAAAAGATGATGGGCCAAAGGCGGAAGCCCAAATTGCGCAAAGCCTTTTGTTGGGCGAAGTACTATTATTCTTTAAAATATCTTAAGAACTGACAGTCTTGATACCTTTTAAATAGTTTTCAGTTTTTTTAAACTAAGAAGGAAGTGTGATCTATTATGATGATACTATAACAGTGAAATAATACTATTGTCAGGTAAAATATATTTACACTTCATTTTGTTTAGTTAATGTAATACCCTTGCATTTTTTAAATCGCCATACTAATATGATCAAATTGGGCAAAAACCACCAAACAAATAAAAACAGGAACCAATAAACAACTTCAGTTGTCCTTACAATGGATTTATTATATTGCTGAAAAAGATGTAGCACTTCTGTTTCAATTTTAATGTCAGAAACATTGTTAGGAAATCTAAATGTTTTTAAAACTGCCGTTATAGGGAGAGACAACATTAATATCACAGTTAAGCATCCAAAAAGAACTGTAGAAAATATAAAGTGATTGACTAATTTATTTAATTCATTAGATCCTTTACCATATTTAATGAAATAAGCTGATATTAACAATATGATTGATGCAATAGCTACAGCTATTCCAAAAATGTACGTCAGATTAGAATCTTGAAACATTAGACTAGTTTTTTAATTTATAAAATATTTCGCCCAACGTCCCAGGCTTTGCGCAGTTTGGAGAATCTGTGATCCTTCTGCTGGCTTGGCCACTAATGACGCGATTAGCTAAAGCCAAATTACTGAAGTTGATTAGCAATACCAAAAGTTGAAGGGCCAAAGACGGAAGCCCAAATTGCGCAAAGCCTTTTGTTAGCAGAAGTGCGTTTATTAGTATGCTTGTATTAAAACCTCTGTAGGTATATTTAACCTGTCATGTATTTGTCTGATCATTTCGAGGGATAACTTTCGTTTACGATTAAGAATTTCGCTTGCCCTACTTTTAAGTCCAACCACATTTGCTAAATCGGTTTGGTTGTAACCTAATTGTTCCATCCGAAATTTAATTGCTTCTACAGGGTCAGGAAAGCCAATAGGAAATTTCTCCTTTTCATAATTGTCAATTAACATGCCCAATATTTCTAACTCATCTCCCTTTTGTGTTCCCTTCTTTGCATCAAAAATTAGCTCAAGCCTTTCGAGTGCTTGTTCGTAATCTTTTTTTGTCTTAATTGGCTTAATGTTCATTTTAAATTGTTTTAGCATTTATCTTATCATACTCTGCATGTGTTCCAATAAATCGAATCCAAACCATTTGATAATCGTAATTGATTTTTACAATTAGTCTGTAATGATTCCCCTTAATGTTAAAAACCACTCTATTGTCTGCTAAAAAACTTGCACTGGGATAGTCAATCTTTATTTTGGATGGACTAGTCCACTCTGCGTTTGAAGTTTCCTGATACCATGATTTTAGTTGTTGTTCACTGTCAGGATGCTCTTCCCAAAAATCTCGTAAAGTTTTTTTAGCTATAATTCTCAACTTAATAGAGTTTGAGCAAAAATAAGGAAAGTTCCCGAAATGGGAAATTTTATTTTAGCCTCATAAAGTGTAGAATGCATGTAGTAGCATTTCTGCTAACGTCCCAGGCTTTGCGCAGTTTGGATATTCTGTGATCCTACTGCTGGCTTGGCCACTAAAGACGCGATTAGCTAAAGCCAAATTACTACAGTTGATTAGCAATACCAAAAGTTGAAGGGCCAAAAGCGGAAGCCCAAATTGCGCAAAGCCTTTTGTTGCACGTAGTTTTAGCTTTACTAGAACCTAACCAACTGTTGAAATAATTGACTTAGTTCTTTGCTTGATTTTGCTTTATTAAGTGATACAAGACGTCCAAAAATACTCTGCCGATTTATTGTCCCATAAAATTTATATTCAATATAATAATAGCCACCTTGAGTTGTGTAGCTTTGTCTGTATGCTTTAACCTTATTGTCAAAAACAAAAAAATCAACTTCTTCTTGTTTGAACTTTTTAAATTGTTTTTTTATTTGGCTTCGAGAATTGAGAGAAGTTTCAAGATTTTGTTTTGCGATTTCTTCTGTATCAAAAATCGACCATATTAAAGTTGTCCCATTTGAACAACTTAATTGACTTTCAAAGCTTCCATTATCCAATTTGCTTATATAAGCACTAAAAGTACAGCAATCTAATTCGTATTTGTTGTCACAGTTTCTTGGAATTGCATAAAGTTTCGAGAGGAAATAAAATGAGTTTGTGCTTTTAATTTCAAGACTTGTTGTGTCGTAAATTGGCGGAAGAATCGAATCTTTACTTTGTGACATTTGTCCCAATGAAAGTGACCAATTAAATGCAAGAATTAAAATAAATAAATACTTCAAAATGGAAGTTTTAATGGTAAAATTATTTTTCATAAAATTACGTGCAACGAGCAGGGCTTTATGCAGGTTGGGAATTAGTGTTCCGTCCGCCGACAACCGCTGCTGATTGAAAATATTAAGTTGAATTTAAGAACTAAAGTTGAGATTTATTCGTCCAGCCCGAACCACAGCTTGGATTTGCAATTAGTTGATGTTTGCTGGTCATGCCCAACTTGCATAAAACCCAATGTTAGCGGCTGCCTTGTGAAATAGTTGAAGTGTCAAAAACTTATTTATTATGGTGGTTGCTATTTTTGTAGTGTTCTTTCAAAAGGTCAATTCCATAGTCACCATTAAAATCTCGCCAAACTGTATGAACATGATTAGCATTGGACTGTGTATTGTCTAACTCAATTAAAAACGTTTTTCCTTGAATTCTGTAGTAATGTGGTTCTCCTACTTTTGTACTTCCAGCCCATCCAAAACTTATTTGATTAAAATCTTCTGATATGATTCTTTTCATTCTAAGTTTAGCAATCTTAGTTGGCATGTTAGAGAGATAAGTTACTATTAGTTGATTTAAAAAATGCTTTTGTTCAAAAGTCAGGTCTTTTGCTATGATTCCCACTGTGTCAAAAGGGACAACTTTTGGGGAAACTTTAGTTACGATATCTGCAAATGGAATAAGTTTAAATATTGCTTTCAACTTTTGTTCCTGTGTCAATGAGTTTACCAGTTTAAATCCAAGTTCTTCTTCGTCCTTAAATATATTTTTTTCTTTGCCTTCACCTTTAGTTCTAACAGCAGGATAAACTCCAAAAAAGAAAGGAGCAAATGCCAATTGATTATTTACAATTGTATAATTCAGTGCTAAATGATGCCCCCCAAATTTCCAACCCCAAACTTTATCTTTCCCAGGGTTACCGTAGAAGGCTACAAAATAATTTTCAGGAATACGTCCTTTACTATTAGGTTCTAGTTCTTTCAATAAATACTCTGTATTCATAATGTCCTGAGACCGTGTATAACCATTGCTGCTCAAATAAGTCTTAAGCAAATTGTAAATATTTTGCTTTTGGATGCTGTCTAATTCTCTTATAGCAATCCCTTGTCTGGGAACACTAGAAGCAGGAACATAATGCCAGTCATAACGTGACATCGTATCAAAGGGGAAAACGCTTTTGCTCTTTTGTACACTGTCTAAAGAGTTAATAAAAGTATTTGCTATTGAAGAACCGGTGCTGTTATTCTGCGATATAGAATAAAAAGGCAAGAAAAGCAAAAAATAAAATATTCTCATAATAAAATGGGTTGATGGTTAAGGTTGCCGCTAACGTTCGAGGCTTTGTGTAGTTGGGGAATTGACCAACTGTCTGCCCGGAACTGAAGCTAAATTTATAACTAAAAGCCGAAGTTAAGAACTACTGCCCAGCAGAATTACGTCCGCCGAATATGAAGCTTGGATATGCACTGCCGATGATTGCTTCAACGTCATGCCCCAATTGCACAAAACCGCATGTTATATGCCGTTAATTTAGATCGTCTGGGATTATTGCTATTTCTTTGTCGGGATGCCATTCATTAGCATTTGCCATTACTGCGTAACGTATTATTAAAACTAGATTTTCGCCTATAGTATGTGTGACGGTATCAAGATTTCCTGTTTTAAATTTTAGCAATGTTTCTGGAATTGGAAAAGTCCCTATGGGTGAAAGAAAAAACTCAAAGTAAACCCTTTTGTTTGCGCTACTTGATGGAAACCTAAGAATTAAAGCGTATGATTTTCCCTTTGTAGGGTTTTTAATTACCTCAGAATAGTTTTCTAGAGTGCGTCCTATGGTTGCATAAAATCGCACAGGCTGAGATATTTTGTCTTTGACTTTCCAAATTGAATGTTCCTCAAAATTTGAACTTCCGTCTGTTGAGTGGCTTTTGTAATGCGTCTGACCACTTTCATGATATGAATATTTGCCAGGTAATTTTGGAAGCGAATCAAAGTCATCAGGAATTGTGAAAACTACATTCTCATCTCCTTTCTTCATGCCTGAATTTTGAAATCGTGCTGATTTATATGCTGACCCCCAATAAAAATCATTTTGCTTCATTTCAAACCAATAGAATTTGCGTAGAATGGTTTCTTCAAATGAAAGAAGAAGTCGAAGCTTTATATGTTTAGGGATTTCCATAATGGCATATAACGTTCGAGGCTTGCCGCAGGGCTGGTATTTTATAACTGTCTGCCCGGCAACTGAAGCCGATTGAAAAACTGATGTTGAAGTTAACAACTAAAAGCCAAATAGAATTCGGTCAAGCCCGATATTAGCTGATAGTAGTACGACAGTCGATTGTTATTCCGTCCGCCAGCCTTGCGGCAAACCTTTTGTTAGCAGCCGTTAAGTTTCCTCAAAGTAGTCTGTGTCTATTTTTTTTATTTGATACTCGTTTGTCGTTGATAGTCCGACATTGTTTTCAATCATAAAATAAGCCAGTTGGGCTCCGTCAATTAGAACAATTTTGTATTCAACTTGAGTTACAAAATCATATACACTTTGAGGAAATGATGATGTAGTGATAAATATTCCTTTCCTTGCCTTTTTTGAAGCTAATGCTCCTGTAAAATCTCTAATTTCTTTTACAGGGACACTGTTTTCCCATTTTTTTGCTTGAATGTAAATTGTGTCAAGTCCGAGTTTATCTTCTTTGATAATTCCATCAATTCCACCGTCCCCAGATTTGCCAAGTGCCTGTCCTGCATCTTTTCTTGAACCTCCATATCCCATTTTAATCAACAGGTCAACAACTAGTTTTTCAAAAAAAGCTGGGGAACAACTTTTTACTACATCTAAAACATCTTTTGCTAATTCGGACCTTAATTTTTGAAATGCATACTCTAAAGTTTCTTCAGGGGTTATATTACTTTCGATTTCTTTATATTCTGTAGGTGGATTGAAATCTATTGAAGTATTACCATCCTTAGGTTTGCGAAATAGTTTAAATTCTACAAATTCTGGGTATCTATTAAGATATTCGGCAGTTATTTCTAATGGGCTTTCATTTACTAGAGAAAGGCCTCGATCGGTAATTTTAAAATGAGCTCTTTTTGTGGATTCAAGTAAACAGGCTTTACTCATATATGTTCTCGCCCATCCAAGTCTATTTCTAAATATTGGCTGTTGTCCACTTGGCAATAATTCCCTTTGCTCTTCCTCTGTCAAATTAAATTGATTAGCTAAAATATCATGAGACTCCTGGAGTGAATGTTCTTTCTTGTCACTTAAGAACTTCAAAAGGGGTAACATTATTTGTTCGTAGGTTGGTATCATTGTAGTGCTGTTTAATGGCTGCTAACGTTTTGGGGCTTTGCGAAGGTGGGGAATTAGAAGTACAAATGTTCAATTCAGCACCCAAGTTCAATAGAATACCAATGCTCAAATTTAGTACAAATGCCCCACTTTTGCAAAACCCCTGTTAGCTGTAGTTGTTTTCTTTCAACGTCAAAAGCCATTCACAAATATATGCAAATGGCTCTTAACTTTTATTGAATTTTGTTTAGAATTTTCCGTTGTTGTTTTTCCAGTTTTCTTTGACAGGTATTGGTTCTATAATATCCCAATGTTCTACAATTTGTCCATTTTCTAAGCGAAACAAATCATAAAAAGCTACGTGTTCGCCTTTCCCAAATTTCCCTTCACTCATTACTAAAACAAAATTGCCTTCTCCTAATACTTTATGTACTTTGTCATAAACCATTACCAGCCCATTTTTAGCAAAATAATCCAGTGCAGCACCTAATCCGTCCAATCCATCTGCAACACCTGAATTGTGTTGTAGGTATTTGGTAGGATTGATGTAGGTAGTAAGCATTTCTACTTTACCTCCTTTCAATACATCATTTACAAAGCCTTCTACTATCTTTTTATTAGTTTCGGTTTTGTCAATATCTGTTACTTCTGTTGTGCCATCAAACTGTGTTCTACCGCTTGGGTTTGGTGGTGTAATTTCTGTAAGGTTGTCCCAGTGTTCTACTATTTTGCCATCTTCAAATCGCATAACATCAAAGCCTGCTTTTGGTCCAAAAAAATTGTATTCTGTATGAGCAAAAACATAATCGCCATCTTGAAAAACACGAACGGTGTTTACTTTGGCAGAATTTGGCGGTAATGCTTGTAAAACTGCACCAAGACCTGCTAACCCATCACCAACTCCCAAATTATGTTGAATGTACTTGTTTGGGTTAACGTAACCTACTGGCTCAGTTGCTCCAGTTTCGATTGATTTTAGTAGAGCTACTACTTTTTGTTTATTATCCATTTTAATGATTTTTTTAGATTGTAAAATTGAGTTGTGACTTGTACTGCAAGAAGATAATCCAACTCCTAAATCCAACTCCTAAAATTATCGTTGCACCAATTAATATTTTGTTCATTTTTATTTTTTTTATCTATTGGCGTTAAAGTTATTTTTAAATTTGTTGCCTATTACTTGCATTGTCTTTATTTTTTTATCGTTTAATAATGATGCAAAGTTGCAATGAAATTGAACTATGGAAAAGGTATGAATGTGCCTTTGAAGGATACTTTTACGCCAAATTGTTTTTATTGAGCCACTCCAATTTGTTTCATCATTGTATAATTATCCCAAAACAGCCATTCTTCCACCATTACTCCGTTCTTCCATTTGCCTATTGTACACATTTCCATTTTGAATGATTTACCTGTTGGTGGCATAGATTTTCCATTGCCCATATCCATTGGTTTTGAAAATGTACCTTGTGTAATACCCGTAACGCAAGTCCATTCGCCATTTTCAGTGCCAAATTTTATGGGATGTACATCAATGTGAGTATTAGGTGCAAAAACAAATAGAGGATCCAGCATCTTTATATGGTCGTCCAGTCCTGTAGTAATAGAACCATCAGGATAATGAACTATAATATCTTTGCTATGACTTTCGTGTAGCCTATCCCACTGTTGTTTTGAATACACAACAAAATCAAGCGTATCAAACACAGTTAAATTTTTATTGAGCGTTTCTTTGCCTTTGATTAAGTTATCAACTATTACTCGTAATGAGTCTGCTGATAATTTATCGTTTGTTGATGTTGTCTGATTGTCTTTACAAGAACTAAGCATAGCAATTGATGCTGTAAAAAGTAAAGCGACTGCGATTGTGATTTTGAAATTTCTCATTTTTTAAATTATTATTTGTTATTAAATATTTATTCGAAAGAAAACACCATAATTGTCTTTAAAAACTTTATTTGGTCCATAATAATCCAAGTTGCTAAACAAGCCACTTTGATAGCCCTTCAAGCCCAAGCCAAGCCTTAGTTGAACATAGCTTCGTTCGTGGTCTCTATTTTTTAACCCTTCAGTGTAAAAACCTTGAATTCTACTATACAGCCTTAGTTTTTCGCTAATTTTTGGTTTGTATTCAAATATTGATAATAATGAAACCGAATTACTTTGGTTAAATTGATAGCTTGAAGAAAGTACCAGCAATATATTTTGATTTGCCAAAACATATTGCAATCCTGCTTGTGGCGACATTCCAGTATTTTTTGTGGTATTAAGTCCAGCAGAAATGCCTAACCCCTTATAAAAGTTGTAGGATATTTGTGAGTTGTTTACAAAGTCTAAACTTTGAATATTGTTTTCATAGTCAGACTGCACTACACTAACGGACAAAAAGGAAAATTTTTTACTTTCGGGTAAATTTCTAGTGATCACAGTTTGCAATCCAAAATTGTTGTTTCCAATTGTTAGTTCTACTGGGATTGGTGGTACAACATTTTGTGCCATCATTCTTCCTACTCCAAGAGTAAGTGTAACGAAACACGTAACAATATTTTTAATTTTTATAATTTTCATTGATTATTTGTTTTAGAGAGTTCAAAAGTTCCTCATTTACAATACCTTTTTCATTATCAAAATTTTGATAGTAAGACGGCAACGAGAAAGTTGCTTTTATGTCTCCACCCGCAAACGGGAAGATACGCTGGGCGTGTTCTAAGACCGATTTTCCACCTCTTTCGCCTGGCGAAGTAGCCATTAATAGCATCGGTTTGCTGTTAAAAATCTTACGGTCTTTTATTCGGGAAATCCAATCGTAAAGGTTCTTGAAGCCTGCATTAAATGATCCATTGTTTTCAGCAAGAGAAAGCACTATAAAGTCAGATTGGTCTATCTGCTCTGCAATTTGAAGAATGGTACTTGGAATACCTTTCTCTTTTTCTTCGTCAATGCTATACATCGGAACAACCGTTTGGCTAATGTCAATTACAGTTATACAGACATCTGAAAAAAGATTAGCGGCATACAAGGCAAATGTTCTATTGATGGACTGTTTTGAGTTACTGCCACCGATAACTAATAATTTCATCATTGTTTGTGATTTTTAATGATGATGCAAAGGTGCAGCGGATTGCAAAAATGGAAAAGGTAAGAATATGCCTTTGAATGATACTTTTACGCCAAAGTGTATTTTTCTCTAAATTTAATAGGCGTTTGAGAATTGTGTTTTTTAAAATACTTTATGAAGTTTGTTGGCTCTTCAAAACCTAAATGAAAAGCAACCTCCTTTACGCTTTCTGTAGTGTGTGCTAAAATTCTTTTGGCTTCTAATATTATTCTATCATCAATAATTTCTTTAGGGGTTTTACCTAATGTTTTTGTAGTTGCTTGATTTAATCGTTTTTCGGTAATGATAATTTTCTTGGCATAATATGAAACTTGCTTTTGAGTTTTAAAATCCTTTTCCAAAAGGTCTTTAAAAAGCATTATATAATCAAGGTCTGCACTTTTGGGAATTTCGATAAAGTTTTGTTTTCGTCTTTCTCGTTCGGAATATAACAGGAAATTATGTAACAGGTTTTGTAAAATGTCGGCTTGGGAATTGTCTTTAACATTCTGCAATTCATCTGTCATCAGTTTCAAAAGTTCAGTAAATAAATTGCTTTGTTTCTTCTCTATTTGAATTTGTGAAACAGAATACAAGTCGTTGAATAAAATACTGTTTCTTAAAAATTTGGTATCTCTTTCTGTTTGGCAAAAAAAACTGTCTGTAAAAAGAAACACTTTGCCTTTCACTTGTTCTTTAATGTCAAACCTATGAACTACGTCTTTTTTAAGAAATAGTAATGAATTAGGTTTAATTTTCACATAGTTAAAATCTACCAAATGTGTCACGTTACAGTCTTGAAACCAAATTATATGATAGAAAGCTGACCTGTGCAGTTTTGTTAAAATATTTTTAGATTGTGTATATAGTTCAGACAAATCCACAATTTCAAATTCTTGTGAAAGTCCTGCTTTGAAGTCGTATTTTTTAATGTCTGTTGTCATTTGAAGGGTGTCGGTACAATTACAGCTAACGAAAAAGGCTTGGCGTTTGTTGGGGAATTAGCATTCCGTCTGCCCATAACCAAAGCCCAATGATTGCAATATTGCTGATGTTTTATTCATAAGCCAAATTTATAACGTCTAGCCCGAACTGAAGTACAATAAAGAACAAATGCTGAGGCAATATTCGTCAAGCCCCAATAATGCCAAACCTAATGTTACCTGCAGGCTTTCTTCTACTTTCCATCATCATATTTTTCAATTATTTCTTTGTTTAAGCGTTCTGATTTTCCAATTAATTCCTCTACTAATTTGAATACTTGTGTCGCAGGATTGTAGTCAGCAAATTTTTCTTCTAAAACTTTATCATTTAACCCTTTTGCCCACTTTATAGCCAATTCTTGATTACCCAATTTATTAAGCAATAAATACATATTTGGGTCATTTTTCTTATAAAGGAATTTTCTTTTTTTATTGGTAAGTTTATCGTTTACAGCCTCCTCGATAGCTTTTTCATACTCTTTCCTATCCATTGCTGTAATTCGATTGTGAAAATGTAAAAGATACCAAAGTTCAAAAGCCTCATTGCTCCAAGCACAGTCTATACCATTTGCTCTTGCTTTTAAGATTGCACTATTAAAAGAGGTTGATTTAAAGCTATCTCTATCAAAAACAGCCCAAACTCTATCAAATTTTTGATTTGATTTGTCACGTAATTCAATTGCTTTCTCAACAACCCCCAAAGTGCTTATACCACCCCCGTCAAATTCAATATCATATATGATTTTACCAGTCTTTTTAGGAAATGCTTTGAAATAATTAGGCTCTGTTTTTTCGCCTTCACAAACAATTAGAAAATATGCAACCAGTTCTTTTGCATCTTTTTTATTTGCTTTTTTTTGTGCAAACCTTTTCTGTAAAGCATTATCTATTTTAATTATTCTTGCCATACGGTTCTTATTTTAATTTGTAATAAACGGTATAGCACCATATCTACCTCTAATATAGTTTTTTTCAATGTTCGAATCATTTCTAACTTTAGTTCCATCGGGCAAATTAAAGTCATAAAGCGAGTATAAATCTGTTTGTTCTAATTCATCTTTTTCTGCGAACCAAATTTGGTCTCTCCTAAAAAGGTCGGTACTTAATAAATTTGTATCGTGTGTAGCAAATAAAAGTTGAGCATTGTGTTTGTTTGTTTTTGGGTTATTAAACAGGTTCACAATGTGAGTAGTTATTAGTGGGTGCAACTTTGCATCTAATTCGTCAATTATTAGAATATTGCCACTACTTAATGTGTCAAAAATTGGACCTGATAAATCAATAATTTTATTAGTACCTTCTGATTCATTATCAATTTTATCAAGTAAGACTGTATCAACAATATTTCCTTTCTTGTCATACTTATTGTGAATTGTCTTTATGGTTACTTGAGTTTTTCCAGTAAATTCTTTTATTATTTTTGATTTTAAACTTTTGGGCATATCATTTGGGACTTCTAAAGGATTAAATTCAGATTTAGCAATTTTTACATCATTAAATCCTAATTTAAGAGATTGAAATAATGCTAAAGATTCATTACACCCATCTAATTGTTTGTCGAGCATCCTTGTTGAAAATCCATTGTAATCCTTGTGGTCAAGACCAGATAATACGTTGTAGCCCCTAAACCATTCAATTATTTTTTTTGAGATTGTCCCCCCTAATTGTGCTACAAGTGAAATAAAAAGCCTATTGTTATTTGTTGAGCCTTCTTTACCTTTTCCTTCCTCGAACTTTTCTGATACACCAATACCATCAAGAGTTCTGATAAATAAAGGGGTTTCGCTTTTTGAATTTTTCCCAACATATAACCATTCATTTACGATTTCTCTTAAATTATATTCAAAGCCATATCTATATCTTGTTTTGTTATCTAAAAAGATAATCTCAAAAAATGTTGGATTCGATTCTGTTTCAGTAGATAATAAAAACGGTCTATAATCCAATTCGTCAGAATCATTAAGTTTAACAGACAGTAATAAGCCATCTCTCATACAATCAAGAGCTTTGATTAAATTACTTTTTCCACTTGAATTTGCTCCATAAATAACTGCTGAGCGTAACAATTTATGATTATCTGAACGGATAACATTATTTTTCAACTCCGAAATTCCTTTAGCTTCAAAGCTTAGAGTCCTTTTTGAATTGAAAGAAAGAAAGTTTGCAACTGTGAATTGTACTATCATTAGTAAATGAGATTATTTCTCAAAAATAGGAAATATTTTTATCTAAGTTGTTAAAATGTATCCAAATTGAGAAAATTTCTCAAAATAGAAAGGGTTTTGCTAAGCTTGCAGGTAACGTTTTCGGGCTTGGCGAAGGTGGCTATTTTCACCACAAATGTTGATGCGGAGAACCAATGTTTGATTAACCACAAATGTGTCTGCGGAGCACTGAACCGCCACTTTTGCCAAACCCGTGTTACCAGTAGTTTTTCTTACCATTCAAAGTTGTCCATTTCTAATTTTTGTTTAGCTTTTCTTTCTTCTTCCTTTTTCTCCGCTGTCTCATTTCCCTTAATTATGCTTGCCTTAATAATTTTTGGAAGTGTCAAACTTGAAAAATGTGTCATTTCCAATTTTGTTTCTGACTGTATTATGTATTCAGCAAACTGTGTTTCAATTGCTGGAGTTATGAATTTGTCATTCAACACTTCTTTAATTTCTTTTTGAACGCTCCATTGGTCAGATTCAAATGCTAAATACCACAACTGTTTAAAGCAGATAAGTTTTGTTTCGTCATCGTTAACTGTTTTGATAATTTTAATTAGAACTGAACCAAATGTCCCCATTGATGAAAAAGGCCATCTGACTGTCTGATAGCATTCATTCAGTCTTTCAGAATATGTCCTTACAAAATCTCTAATAGCGTTACCAACAGTAGCATAGTAATTTTTAAGATTGTTGTCTGTAAGAAGTAAAACATTAACAGGCGAGATGTAATCACTATAAACGTGTTCAAGATAATTGCCTTTAACTAATAGTTCGTGCAATTGAATCCATTCTTTTTTGTCTGTCGAACTTACAACTTCCTTTAGTGTTAAATGCTCAACTGCAATTTTCTGGTTTAGTTGTAAATCTTTTAAAGAAAGGAAATGGTTTTCAAATTCGTGAATATCAGCGAATCTGTCGTCTGGATTTTCTTCGATTGATTTGGTGACTAATGATGACAATTCAAATTGTTTCAAATTATCAGGGTCTTTGGCTGTAAAAATGAAGTAAACTAACTTACCCAAAGAATATATATCACTCTTCTCTGTCGCATCTTTCAATTTTATACGTTGCTCAGGCGAAACATATAAAATTTGTCCGTAACCCGAAGCACTTGAACCTGTGTAGAATGATAATGATTCAGAGTCCTTGCCAAGCCCAAAGTCAGAAACTTTTAGAATTATTTTCCCGTCTTTTTCAAAGACCAATACATTGTTTGGCGAAATGTCTCTATGTAATTTATGCTTGTCGTGTGCAAATTTTATAGCATTAATAATTTGCTCAACTAAGTTGTATCTTGTTTCCTTGTCAATTGTCCCGTTATGTTTTTTTATAAAGTCATAAAGGTTTTGTTTGGCAAAAGGCATTAAATACCACATTTTTTCTTTGTCCGTGTCGTGACCCGAGTCAAGCAGTTCGATTATATTTTCACATCCTTGAAGTTCTCCGAGTATGCTAATTTCTCTGTTAAGTCGGTAACGATATTCTTCCTTTGGATAATGGTCTTTTTTAAGTTCCTTCAAAGCAAATTCGTTGCCTGTCGATTCGTCCAAATATTGTTTGACGATACAGAAATAACCTTGCCCTTTTAGTCCGATATGTTTGAGTTTGTTCATTGCGTGGGTGTTGTCTTAAAATTACTGGTAACGGTTTGCGGCTTGGCGTAGTGGCGGATTTCTACCACAAATGTTCATACGAAGCACACACTTCAAATATAACACAAATGTTTCTACGAAGAACGTCACCCGCCATTACGCCAAACCGCTGTTAGTGGCTGGGCTTCTTTGTTTTCGGTCTGTCAGCAACATTTCTTGTCTTGTTGAATTGGCGGACATTTTACACTTCCATAACTGCAATAAACGCAACAGTCGCCTTGCTGTGGTTTTAAAACGGTCTTGCAATTTTCACATTCGTAAAAATATTGGCAAGCGTCTGTCGGCATAGTTTCTTCCTTTTTGTGCCCACAGTTTGGGCAAGTGATTGTTGATTGTAATATGATTTCCATTTTATTTTTCCTTTTTGTCTGTTACTGAATATCCTGTTCCGTTGATTGCTTTTTCAATTTCGGCAATGTTCGTTTTTGAGTTATCAAATTCTACAATTGCGTTTTCATTTTCGAATGAAGCGGTTGATTTGATAATACCCGAAAGTTTATTCACTTCGTGGTTTACGTGTTCTTCACAACTTGCACAAGTCATACCGCTAATGGTAAACTCAACTGTCTGAACATTTGATTTGTCAACCACAATGACTTGTTTTTCTGTCTTTGGATAAAAAATGTGAGCATAATAAGGAAAGGCGAGCATTACTATTGCAAATGCTGTTACTATTCCTAAAAACATTTTCGATTGAATAAATTTTGGTTTTTCTTCCGATTCGCAATTGCAGTCAATTTGCTTTTTGGGTTTTAACTTTTGATACCAAGAAAAACCAAGAACCAAAATTGTCAAACCAATGAAATACGGTCGGAAAGGTTCGAGCCACGAAAAAGTAGAAGCAAGTCCGCTTGTCCCAGCAATAAGAGCCAATACTGGTGTGATGCAACAAAGTGATGCTGCGATTGCTGTTAAAAGTCCTGCACCGATTAATTTTTTGTCTGTTTTCATATTGTTTCCAAAATTTTATTTTCGTGAAGTATTTTGAAAAACGGTTTGAGCATTTTTTCATACTCTTTTGTCAATGAGTAGAAAATGGTTTGTGCTTGCCTTTCCGTCTCAATGAGTTTTCTGTCTTTGAGTTTTCTGAGATGTTGTGAAATTGCCGAAATGGTCATTCCGAGAATGTCACTCAGGTCGCAAACGCAAAGTTGTTTCTCTTCGTAAAGTAGGAACAGGATTTTCAGTCTTACGTTGTTACCCGCCAATTCAAGTCCGTTCGATAAATAGTCAAACGAACCGTTCAGTTCTGAAACTCGGTCTTTGCAACGGTTGATTTGCTTAATGTCCGCCTGTTGTCTTATACAAGAAATGTTGTCCATAGCACAAAGATAGTCAATTTGTTTATTTAAGCAACTACTTAAATACAGAATGTCAAAAAGAACCCGATTTTGTCTGTCGGGTTGTGTCGTCATAGCCTTGCCACTAACGTCCCAGGCTTTGCGCAGTTTGGATATTCTGTGATCCTACTGCTGGCTTGGCCACTAAAGACGCGATTAGCTAAAGCCAAATTACTACAGTTGATTAGCAATACCAAAAGTTGAAGGGCCAAAAGCGGAAGCCCAAATTGCGCAAAGCCTTTTGTTGCACGTAGTTTTAGCTTTACTAGAACCTAACCAACTGTTGAAATAATTGACTTAGTTCTTTGCTTGATTTTGCTTTATTAAGTGATACAAGACGTCCAAAAATACTCTGCCGATTTATTGTCCCATAAAATTTATATTCAATATAATAATAGCCACCTTGAGTTGTGTAGCTTTGTCTGTATGCTTTAACCTTATTGTCAAAAACAAAAAAATCAACTTCTTCTTGTTTGAACTTTTTAAATTGTTTTTTTATTTGGCTTCGAGAATTGAGAGAAGTTTCAAGATTTTGTTTTGCGATTTCTTCTGTATCAAAAATCGACCATATTAAAGTTGTCCCATTTGAACAACTTAATTGACTTTCAAAGCTTCCATTATCCAATTTGCTTATATAAGCACTAAAAGTACAGCAATCTAATTCGTATTTGTTGTCACAGTTTCTTGGAATTGCATAAAGTTTCGAGAGGAAATAAAATGAGTTTGTGCTTTTAATTTCAAGACTTGTTGTGTCGTAAATTGGCGGAAGAATCGAATCTTTACTTTGTGACATTTGTCCCAATGAAAGTGACCAATTAAATGCAAGAATTAAAATAAATAAATACTTCAAAATGGAAGTTTTAATGGTAAAATTATTTTTCATAAAATTACGTGCAACGTCACAGGCTTTGCGCAGTTTGGATAATCTGTGATCCTACTGCTGGCTTGGCCACTACTGACGCGATTAGCTAAAGCCAAATTACTACAGATGATTAGCAATACCAAAAGATGATGGGCCTTTGATGGAAGCCCAAATTACGCAAAGCCTTATGTTGTGCGTTCGTGCTTCATATTAGTCAGTTTAAATGATATTCTTTTTCCAGAAATTCTATGATTCCGGGAATTCTGCTTTGCATAGTTGTTAACTGGCGTATATAATTTATAGCAACATCCTTTTTATATTTTGCAAGATTGGCATATTCTTTAATTAATTTTTCGTCGCTGGCAAGTAAGGTGAATTTTTTAGTAGAGTTTAATATTTCTCTGTAGTTTGATGCACTGTTATAATCAACAACACATTCGCCATCAAATATTTTTACGGACAACTCAAGCAGTTTTTTTAGAGCGAAATCCACTCCCTCTCCCTGGTTTTCCACCCTCTCAGTAAAAAGGTCATACTTACTAATGCTGTCAGCCGCTGATCTGTTTCTTATCAATCGAAACCCTCCTGAATTCTTCAATTGGGCTATTGTTCCTTTTGAAAAAATCATGTTACTTCTCACAAGGGTGTATGTTTCTTTGTGGTAATACAAAGTTCTTATACTACTGTCAGTATAAGGTTTATGGTAGATGTTCTGTAAAAGACTATCAAATGCTGCTACATTTTGTTTATTATAATTAATAACAAACCCAACCCTTATACTATCTGCTTTTAAATCTGTAATCATTGATTGAATATATTGCTTTTCTCTGTTGTGTTCAACTACATGCTCTAATTGGTACTCAGCCAGAAAACCACAGAACACCGCCAGGAACAACATTAAAAATTCCCAGAAATAACTCTTCCAGTTTTTCTTGTGATGAGGTTCCGCTGGGTTGTGTGCATGATGATGTACTTCCATATTTTCAGTTTCTTGATTTGAGTTAATTGCCTCCATTTCAGTGGTAGGGATAATTTCGTCAGGAGGATTTTCCGATCGATTGTTTATCGGATTATCTAAATGTTCTTCGTCTGTATTGTCTGCCATTTAGTTTTAGTTGGTTTAGTTATTAGAGTCTTCGGTCGCATGACGCACAACGTCCCAGGCTTTGCGCAGTTTGGATAATCTGTGATCCCACTGCTGGCTTGGCCACTACAGACGCGATTAGCTAAAGCCAAATTACTACAGTTGATTAGCAATACCAAAAGATGATGGGCCAAAGGCGGAAGCCCAAATTGCGCAAAGCCTTTTGTTGGGCGAAGTACTATTATTCTTTAAAATATCTTAAGAACTGACAGTCTTGATACCTTTTAAATAGTTTTCAGTTTTTTTAAACTAAGAAGGAAGTGTGATCTATTATGATGATACTATAACAGTGAAATAATACTATTGTCAGGTAAAATATATTTACACTTCATTTTGTTTAGTTAATGTAATACCCTTGCATTTTTTAAATCGCCATACTAATATGATCAAATTGGGCAAAAACCACCAAACAAATAAAAACAGGAACCAATAAACAACTTCAGTTGTCCTTACAATGGATTTATTATATTGCTGAAAAAGATGTAGCACTTCTGTTTCAATTTTAATGTCAGAAACATTGTTAGGAAATCTAAATGTTTTTAAAACTGCCGTTATAGGGAGAGACAACATTAATATCACAGTTAAGCATCCAAAAAGAACTGTAGAAAATATAAAGTGATTGACTAATTTATTTAATTCATTAGATCCTTTACCATATTTAATGAAATAAGCTGATATTAACAATATGATTGATGCAATAGCTACAGCTATTCCAAAAATGTACGTCAGATTAGAATCTTGAAACATTAGACTAGTTTTTTAATTTATAAAATATTTCGCCCAACGTTCGAGGCTTGCCGCAGGGCTGGTATTTTATAACTGTCTGCCCGGCAACTGAAGCCGATTGAAAAACTGATGTTGAAGTTAACAACTAAAAGCCAAATAGAATTCGGTCAAGCCCGATATTAGCTGATAGTAGTACGACAGTCGATTGTTATTCCGTCCGCCAGCCTTGCGGCAAACCTTTTGTTAGCAGCCGTTAAGTTTCCTCAAAGTAGTCTGTGTCTATTTTTTTTATTTGATACTCGTTTGTCGTTGATAGTCCGACATTGTTTTCAATCATAAAATAAGCCAGTTGGGCTCCGTCAATTAGAACAATTTTGTATTCAACTTGAGTTACAAAATCATATACACTTTGAGGAAATGATGATGTAGTGATAAATATTCCTTTCCTTGCCTTTTTTGAAGCTAATGCTCCTGTAAAATCTCTAATTTCTTTTACAGGGACACTGTTTTCCCATTTTTTTGCTTGAATGTAAATTGTGTCAAGTCCGAGTTTATCTTCTTTGATAATTCCATCAATTCCACCGTCCCCAGATTTGCCAAGTGCCTGTCCTGCATCTTTTCTTGAACCTCCATATCCCATTTTAATCAACAGGTCAACAACTAGTTTTTCAAAAAAAGCTGGGGAACAACTTTTTACTACATCTAAAACATCTTTTGCTAATTCGGACCTTAATTTTTGAAATGCATACTCTAAAGTTTCTTCAGGGGTTATATTACTTTCGATTTCTTTATATTCTGTAGGTGGATTGAAATCTATTGAAGTATTACCATCCTTAGGTTTGCGAAATAGTTTAAATTCTACAAATTCTGGGTATCTATTAAGATATTCGGCAGTTATTTCTAATGGGCTTTCATTTACTAGAGAAAGGCCTCGATCGGTAATTTTAAAATGAGCTCTTTTTGTGGATTCAAGTAAACAGGCTTTACTCATATATGTTCTCGCCCATCCAAGTCTATTTCTAAATATTGGCTGTTGTCCACTTGGCAATAATTCCCTTTGCTCTTCCTCTGTCAAATTAAATTGATTAGCTAAAATATCATGAGACTCCTGGAGTGAATGTTCTTTCTTGTCACTTAAGAACTTCAAAAGGGGTAACATTATTTGTTCGTAGGTTGGTATCATTGTAGTGCTGTTTAATGGCTGCTAACACTTAAATATACGCCACTCTCGAATAAATATCAAAAAAGTAGGCGCTTATAGACATAGATTTATTGTTATACTTTTTGTATTGTCGTAACGTCAATGCACTTATATATTTTGTATTGTCGGGGGAATTGATGCTGGTTATATATTTTGCATTGTCGGGGGGATTGGTGCTGGTTATACATTTTGTATTGTCGGCAAAGGAGTCTGAGTTACCATTCAATCTCTTTGTTTTTAAATAATTCATCTAAGGGGCTTAAGATATTTACCAATTGACGTTTACTTACATGCAAATAGCGCTCAGTTGTTTTGATATCAAAATGACCCAACAATTCTTTAATATATCGAATATCGGTTCCTTTATCCAGCAAATGAGTGGCAAAACTATGCCTCAAACTATGGATGCCAACATCTTTCAATATCCCTGCTTTGGATTTTGCATTACTAAAGATTTGCTGAACAGTTCTAGTGGGATACGCTGCCCCAGTTTGTTCAGATTCAAATAAATAAGTAATTGGCCTTGGAGAATATTCTTTTATATATGCCCTTAAAATATCAAGCAGCATTGGGCTCAAATTCACAAATCGGTCTTTCTTACCTTTTGCATTTTCAATAAATATCTGCATTCGTTCGCTATCGATATGGCTTATCTTCAATTGCACAATTTCACTCACCCTTAACCCCGCACTATAAGCGGTAAACAACATTGCTTTATGCTTCTTATTGGTTAAAGCGTTGAACAATCTTCTTAATTCATCTTCATTTAAAAGTTTCGGAAGTTGAAGTGGCTTTTTGGGCCTGGGTATTTCCCAAAAAAATCTTTCCCGATGCAATACCTGCTCATAATAAAACTTTACAGCATTCATCCTGCTATGCAAGGTGTTTTCCGATAAATGCAATTTTTCGAAACAGTATACAAAATACCTTTTTAAGTGTTCTGGTTTTAAATCATCTGCTGGTATTTTCCCCAATCTGTACAACAACTGTTGCATCTCATTGAGATAGGTTTTAATAGTGTTTTTACTATAAGCTTTCAGTATCAAATGCTCCCTCATTGCAGGTATAACATGTAAGTTGATGGGGTCTACAACAGTACCAAAATCAATGCTTTCATCCGAGGATTTAATGATATCGCCGGTTCCTTTTTGTTGAAAGGTCTTTAAAACTATTTTTTGCATAACAACAGTGGAGGCAATCCTTATTGCCAGTTTTTGACGGGGTTACTGTTGTATGTCTAAATTAATGCAATTTTCTAATAAAAATAAACGCTGGAAAATTATGGTTGTTTATTTTACGGCAATGCCACCTGACCCACATTTACTTAAAAACGTTGTCAGCATGAAAAAGCTTAAAAGGAATAAAATAATTGGGGGAATATGAATATATAAAATAAATTGGTACTAGGCGTATAATTAAATTAGTCCAGCAATTAAATCCATCTATCAGAAAATTTCTTGCAGGGGCTCCTGAATATCCTTAAATTTAAAATATCGAGATTGACCATTTTAAACTTGAATGAAAATGCAAATTTTACTGATTTTTACATGGCTGCCCATTATACTTGGACTCTTAGGAGAGCCTACAATGCCAATCAATAATCAACCATCCCCTACACCAAAATTTAAATTGATCCCTGCCCCTAAAATAACTTTCAATTCTTTTGTGGATTGCAATATGGCAGAAGTTTGGATAGCAGATACTTTTAGAATTTTTCCTGGCAAATATGGCGAAGACCCTTTATGGGGATATGCAAGAGATTTAAAATATTCCGATGACAAAAATGCAGAAGCCGTTTTTAAAAATCCATCTAACAAATTTTTTAATCCTATAATGCCCAACAATGTTCCTGTTGGTCAGAAAGGATTACATGGTGCAGTTTGGTTTGAGACTGTTTATCAAGATAAAAAAGATCCTTCAGGTAAAACGCTTTTTGGAATTTATCACAACGAAAACTATCCCATCACTTTACCCTATTATTCAATAACAAAAGAAGGATATCAAAACCTGCGTTGGCCCCAGGGCTTAACAGGTCCGGAAAGCCCTGCAGCGGTTTGTCGCATTGGTGTTATGAAATCGATTGATGGCGGTAAAAGCTGGATAAATAAAGGCATTTTCATAGAAGACTATGATCCAAGGATGATTCGTAAACCATTCAATACTTCCAATACTTTTGCAGGTGGTGTTGGAGATCCTTCAGCAGTAGCAAGTGGAGACTATTTGTATTTATTTTATGGCGAGTATGGGTATCCTGGTATCTATAATGAAACAACATACAGCGCTAAAACCGAATGGAGTGGTCAATGTATCAGCATTGCACGAATTGCCTTAAAAGACTTAGACAATCCTGTAGGAAAAGCAAAAAGATGGGATGGCAAATCTTTTTCGATTCCATATGATAGCTATGGAGTTCCTGTTCGTTCATTACAAATTCCTTTAGAAGAAGGTGGCGGAGCTGCTTCTTCTCCAACTGGTGGATTTCATTGGGGACCATCTGTTAGCTGGAACACGTATTTAGAGTGTTGGGTAATGATGATGGGTAAAGTAGAAGGCAAATCTTGGCAGGGAGATAAAATCTTTATTTCATTTAATAAAAATAAAGACTTGGGTGCGGGGAACAATAGTCAAGATTGGTCAAAACCAGCATTGGTTTTTCAGAAACCTGGGTATATTCTCTGGTACCCTTCTTTACAACCATTAAACGACCCCAATGACATAAAAGAAAAGTATACTTCTGTTCTACTAGGAAAGCGTGCACGTTTTTTTGTAAAACGAATCAAGCCCGGAGATGATGAATATGCTTCAGAACATTTTATTGAATTTGAAAAATAAAATAAATTAACACCGGAAAAATAACATACAAGTGATCAATAATATTATTTTTTATAAGGAGTTATATTTTTTATTGCAATGAATGGTTGTGACAATTCCGATTTACCATCAGACAAAATGATTTTATAATTCCCTGATCTCAGGTATCTTTCATACTGTGTAAAGTAAGGCAAATCGCTTGTTTGCCTGCTTACAATCATATCCCACCGGTATTGATTAAAACCTTTTTGACCTTGTAAATTGATTGACCAGATTTTTTTATTGGCTGCATCCAAAATAGAAAGCGTTACCGGTTTCATTTCATTTAACCAAAACACAATATCCTTTTTTTCAAAACTGCGAAAGTCGGGATAATTAGAAGCAGACTGAAACCATGGCAACTGATTTTCTTTTGTTTGAAAAAGGAAATCCTTTTCAGCTGAAAATTGTTGGCTTACAAAATCATGAACAGGGTTAAGATTGATTTTATAAATACCTCTGCCATGAGTGCCTGCAATTAAATCACCGCTTGACTCATGAATCTCCAAATCAGCAATAGCAGCTCCGGGCATATTGTTACCCAGATAAGACCAATTTTTTCCCCTATCAATTGAAATGAAAACTCCACGAATAGTGCCTGTATATAAAATGTTCTCATTAGTAGGATCTTCCAAAATAACATTTACTGGCTCATCTGGCAGGCCAGCTGCAATGCTATTCCAGCTTTTTCCATAGTCTTCCGAAACGTATAAATAACTTTTTAAATCATCATAATTAATACCCGTCATGGCAACATAAACTCTTTCTTTTTTAAAACGGGATGCGCATATACTCCGAATATAATTATTGGCAAGACCATTATCATTTTCTTCCCAACTTTCTCCATCATTTTGAGTAACCCAGAATGCACCTTTATCGGTTCCTGCATAGAGCAACCCTTTTTGCAGATAAGATGCTGCCAATGCCCCAGTGGAAAATGATTTCTTCTCACTACTAGATGTAACAGTAAGGTTCGGGCTGATTACTTTCCATGCATCTCCCCTATTGGAACTTTTGAAAATATAATTGCCTCCATGATACAGCGTTTCCTTTTGATGAGGTGAGATCAAATATGGTGTCATATAATTAAACAACAACTCATCTTTTATTGCTGAAGGAAGTTTTGGGCGGATACCTTTTGTAGTATCAGCACTCTTATCAAGCCGTACAATTCCACCATGTTGCGAACTATAATAAACGGTATTATCATCTTCTGGGTCCACCTGTGTTACGCAACCATCGCCTCCATCCCAGGGGTCGATCCAAATATATTTCCAGGGGTCAGGAATTGTTGGATTAAATTCTTTAGATGGTCCATACACTGTTGCATTGTCTTGAGTGCCGCCATAAATCATATAATTTTTCTGATCGATAGTGATGTCATAAAATTCACCAACAGGAATATTATTATAATGAAGCCATGATTCTCCTTTGTCGTAGCTAACATAAAATCCTCCATCATTTCCGGCAGCTAAATGGTTTGGATTTTTTGGATTGATCCATAACTCACATTGATCCAGGTGAAATCCTTTTGCCAACCCATTATTTACACGGTTCACCTTGCCTCCGATATTAGAAAATGTTTTGCCTCCATCCTTGCTATGGGTAAGGCGTACGCCAAGACAATAAATTTCTTCATCATCTTTGGGGTTAACATAAACATCAGTAAAGTACCATCCAATAACTGAGAAAAACATCAAAGAATCTTTATGCGTTTTTTTCCAGCTGATACCACCATCTGTCGTTTTATAAAGTTCTCCTGATGTGCCAGGAGAATTATCAAGGTTGTCAACTAGGGCATATGCTTTTAACGGATTGGTATAGGAAACAGTCAAACCGATGCGTCCTGTTTTTGGGCCAGTTGGCAATCCGTTTTTACAGGCTATCCATTTTTTTCCTCCATCTGTACTTCTGTACACAGCACTGTTTTTTCCACTAATACCAGGATACACTTCCCACATAGAAGCATACATTATTTTGGGATTAGAAGGCGCAATCACAATTTCATTGGCCCCTGTTGAATCATTTATATACAATACTTGTTGCCAGGTTTTGCCACCATTCGTTGTTTGATAAAGTCCTCGGTTTTTGTTTGTTGACCACAAATGACCCAGCACTGCTACCATTACTATATCTGGGTTTGTAGGATGAATAGCAATTTCTGCAATAGACCATGAATCTTCAAGCCCAATATGCTGCCATGTTTTGCCGGCGTCATTGGACCGGTACATTCCTGTTCCCGGCAAAGTAAAGTTTCTGGGCTTTTTTAAATTTTCTCCAGTACCGAGATAAATAATATTGGGATCAGATGGTGCTAATTCCATATCGCCAATACCCAATGATGCCTGATCCTGAAAAACACAATCCCAGCTAACGCCATTGTTTACTGTCTTCCATAATCCACCCGAACCAAAACCAACATACATCGTACCGGGATGTGCAGCATCCACCTGCACCACATCAGCTCTTGCAGAATTTACCGCAGGTCCTATAGAAACCCAGTCAAGTTTATATTTAGTATCCCTCTTCATTTCTTTAAATGTTTGAAATGAGTTTTCTAGAGGAGACTTTATTTGCTGGGCATTAATCGTTGCTGTTGAGAAAAAAATGATTAAGCAGCATATGGCAAAAACACTCTTCATTGTTGGGGTGTTAGAAGTTACTGATTTATTGAATATCTATTGTTAAACAACTAAATGGTATTAACTAATATTTTCCTTGGTCTAGATTTTACTGCTTTATAAATTGCTTACTAAAAATCAGCCCATTCAAATCAAATACTTTTACAACATAAATACCCGAAACTAAAGTAGATACATTTACACTAATATAATTAGACTGTGCATTAACCGATGGACTAATTAATGCAACTTTTTGCCCACTTAAAGTAGACACTTCAACAAATAAAGAACTTTGGGTAATTGGCTTTTCTAAGTATAAGATATTTTTTGTAGGATTTGGCCATATATTATATACCTTATTTGTAACTACATTTTGTTCTATAACAGTTGGCAAAGAAGTTCTATAAACAGTGTCCTGAAAACCCGTTGTATTGTTTAGCATAAATAAACTTCCATCAAGGTTTTGCAAAACAATATCAGGGATGCCATCACCATTTAAATCTGATAATTTTATTGAATTAATATTGGTTGAATTGGGAGAATAACTCAAATGAATTGGATTAGAAAATTTAAACTCTGTTGCAGTAGATCGATTGATGAAAACACTGATGGCATTGGTGTCTGACCGAGGGAAAATTAAATCCGGCAATTGATCACTATTTAAATCGGCCACTTCAAATGCCCTAACCCCTTTCAAAACAGAGTCAAAAAATAATTCCTTTGAATTGCCAATCTTTGCAGTATCAATAGTACTTAAATTTTGAAAAATACTAAGAGAATGAACTCGTGAATTAGTTAATAACAAACCATTTTTAAAACTAGTATCGCGAAGAGCACTTGAAAGAAAACTTATATCCAATTTTCCATCATTGTTCAAATCAATCACTTTTATACCCATTTCCGTACTTTGAAATCGGGATACATATTGTCTAGGTGCTTCAATGAATTTCGGACTTGTTGTAGTGCTTAGATTTTGGCCTAAATTAAAAGATGCATTAAAAGAACCGATTTGGTTCTTATCAAGAAATACTTCTGGTTTAGCATCCTCATTAAGATCGATTAGATTCACTTTAGGATTAACTCCGTTAACAAAAACACTAAGGGATCCTCCAGGAATAGTACTGAATTGAATATTATTATTATTAGATATATTTGTAAGTATTCTTCCTGATCCTTTCGTAGTGAATAACAAAACATCAGGTTTACCATCCTTGTTTATATCTTTTGTATACCCATAATATAAAACGAGAGTTGGAGGACTTTTTCTTTCTGAGAATACTATTTTTGCATTAGCAAAGGATGGTTTACCAGGAAGACTTACATTTTTCAAATAAGCTGCAAAAATATAATCACAACAATTAAATGGTACATTAACTTTAAACTGCCCACTTAACAAAATATCTTTTAAGCCATCACCATCCATATCCACCATTTCACCAGAGATATAACTAGAAACATCTTCAGGTGCCTCAACGATATATGCGTTTGGAAGATTAATTAAATAACGAATAGTATCGAATATTACTTGGCTTCCAACACTAATATTTCTTCGGATGATAATTTGCTTGGTTTGTAGATTAATATGAAAAAGATCTGCTTTCCCATCTCTATCTATGTCTTCAAACCCATTGCCTCCATTCCTATCAGTAATCGGATCTGTTAATTTAACTGCGGCTCCAAATTGAATGGTATCATTTGCATTTATCTTTCTAAATAAAGTAGAAAAGATTCTATTGCTTTCTCCAGTTAGCCCATTATTAGTTACAGAAACAATTCCATTGCATGCCCCTTGTGGAACAGCAACAGTTAATTGAGTTGCTGATGCAGTTAAAACACTTGCTTGTACAGAACCTATCCAAACAATATTCTTTGTTTTATCCGTATTAAAACCAGTGCCGTTGATGGTGATAGTTGAACCGATTGTTGCAGCCCTAGGAGAATAAGATGTAATTAAAGGCTGGGCCTTTGCGAATGCACAAATAGATATAAATAGTATTATATAGATTTTTCTAAGAAGCATTATTGGATATTATCACGGTAAATGTATGAAAATATCTAGTGAGAATTGTCGGCTCCGCTTCGCTGCGCCGACTTTCTTGTTGGGGGATTTACCCAAAATTCCAAGGTTATGCAGCTGATTTTATATTTTTACCGATTTTTTGTGAATAGAAGTGGTGGGGGTCAGCCAAAATTATGTTGATTCAAAATGATTATCTTTGTAAAATCAAATAACTCATGAAAGATGACATTCAAGATATCCTTTCTGGAACGAGCCAAGTTAAGCACCACTATCTTATCCAAACAACCTGCAGTTACCTTAAAAGAAGCCAAGGAACAAGCCCAATGGCTAAAAACCAACAGCAGTTCAAAGAAGAAGAAACAAAGAGATTAATTAAATTTGCGGATGATAATAATCTTTGGGTAAATAATATCAATATTGACTTATACGTATCTCAAGGAGCAGAACAAAAGGTTTATTTAAAAGACGGCGCTTCTGTATTAAAATTGAATGATTCCATATACTACGCAACTTGGATTGATTACTTTCACAACTTATTACTCAATAACTTATTTTTCCCTGATACAGCATATAATTTATTGGGCTTTTACAAAGATCAGAATGTAGTTTATGCAGTAGTAGAACAACCATTTGTCAAGGCTACTGAAAAAACAGATTTAGATAATGTAAAAACATTTTTAGAAAATAACGGTTTCCGTAATACTAAAAATCATGATTATTATAATGAAGAACTAAAATTAATTTTAGAAGATCTGCATGACGAAAACGTTCTTACACAAAACGGTATGCTCTATTTTATTGATACAGTTTTTTACATTGTAACTTCTAATAAATAATTCCTTTAACTAATTCCCCATTTTAAAGTGAATAAGGGAATTGTCGGCTATGCCGTACATAGAATTGTCGGCTCCGCTTCGCTGCGCCGACTTTCTGGTTGGGGGGCTTTACAAAGCCCCGCAGCTGCTTCGCAGCCGCAGTCTTTTTCACTCTCATCAGCTTACACAAGCAAGCTTTTGACGCTTCCTCGAATGAAAAAGCCCCAACAATTACTTGTCGGGGCTTTGTAGCGAGAATGGGAATTGAACCCATCACCTCAGGGTTATGAATCCTGCGCTCTAACCAACTGAGCTACCTCGCCGTAAAAAGATAAAATATCCTTTCGGGCTGCAAATATAGGGGGTTTCTGTAAAAGGAAAAAGGCTAGTAGGCCAACAATTTGCTGATTCGCTCTGCTACCTTATTGGCAGTAGGCAACATAGCCGATTCCAATGCCACATTAATAGGCACTGCAGGGAGGTTTTTGGCTCCCATTACTTCCACTTTTGCATCCAGAAAATGATAGCAATCGTTGGATATTCTTAATGATAATGCTTCTGCAAATGAGTTATTCTGCTGCTCTTCACTCAAAACCAACACTTTTCCGTGGCGTTTTACCGAATTGAACACCGTTTCTTCATCCAGCGGGAACAATGTTCTCAGATCGAGCACTTCAATCTGCCCCGGATATCTTTCAGCTGCTGCTTTAGCCCAATACACTCCCATTCCGTAAGTAATGATACAAACTGTTTCCCCTCTCCTGATCTTCTCCATGTCTGCCTGTAAAATCACATTGGCTTTGCCGAGTGGAAGTATATAATCTTTTGCTGGTTCTATAGTTTTTGCATCATCCGTTCCTGGCACTTTACTCCAGTACAATCCCTTGTGCTCTAACATGATCACCGGATTAGGATCTAAGAATGCTGCTTTCATCAAACCCTTCATATCTGCAGCGTTCGATGGATAAACAATTTTTATTCCTTTGATAGATAATAAAGTGCTCTCAATACTTCCACTATGGTAAGGACCACCTCCGCCATATGCTCCTACCGGAACACGCAACAACATTTGCACAGGAAATTTTCCGTTCGATAAATAACATGATTTGGCTACTTCAGTAACCAATTGATTCAATCCCGGATAGATATAATCGCCAAACTGAATTTCAACGATCGGCTTTAAACCCATTGCAGACAAACCTACTGTAGATCCAATAATATAGGCTTCCTGAATAGCGGTATTAAATACTCGGTTCTCACCATACTTTTCTGCAAGTGTTGCAGCTTCACGAAATACTCCTCCCAATCTTCCACCAACATCCTGACCGTATAAAACTGCTTCTGGATGCTCATCCATTAATTCATCTATTGCATGTAATGCAGCATCCACCATCATTACACGTTCGCCTGATTTTGGAGATCGCATTCCTTTCTCTTCTCTAACCGAAGTTGGAGCAAATACATGCTCATCAACCGAACGGATATCTGGTTCTGCAGCAGCTTGTGCCAATTTAAAATCATTCAACACCAGTTCAAGTGTATCCGTTTCTATTTGATTGATTTCATGATCAGAAAATCCAACTCCATTCAACAACATTCTTAGTTTAGGAATTGGATCATACAATCCATGCTTCAATAGATCTTCTCTGCTTCTATAAAATTCTTTTCTAACTCCACTGGTATGATGTCCGAGCAATGGCACTTTCGCATGCACGATCACTGGCTTTCTTTCGTTCCTCGCATAGTTAACCGCCTGCTCCATGGTTTCGTAGCAACGCATGAAATCACTTCCATCCACCTGCATTCTTTTCAATCCTTTAAATCCACATGCATATTCATATGCATTCATGGTTCTAATTTCATCTGCACTTGCACTAATACTCCATTGATTATCTTGAACCAGGTATACGATCGGTAATTGTTTCAATACTGCAAACTGCAATGCTTCACTCACTTCTCCTTCACTCATTGCTCCATCGCCCAAAGAACAAATCACCACAGGAGATTTTCCATCAGCAGATCTGCGTAGTGCATTTGGATTGGATTTTTCTAAGAATTGAACGCCCTGTGCAACACCAGTTGTAGGAATAGCTTGCATTCCTGTGGCGCTACTTTGATGTATGATCGAAGGTCTGTTCTCGTCTTTACTGCTAGGATGGCAATAATAAGAACGACCACCAGAAAATGGATCATCCTTCTTTGCCAATAGTTGAAGCATTAACTCATAGGGAGTAAATCCAACAGCCAGCATTAAACTATCATCTCTATAATAAGGGCTTACCCAATCACAAGGCAATAATTGTAATCCTGTTGCTAATTGAATGGCTTCGTGTCCTCTCGATGTAGAATGCACATACTTGCATACCGTCCGATTGGCATCGTAGGTTTCACTCATAGACTTGGCAGTCATCATGAGTTTATATGCTTGTAATAGTATGTTGGGTGTTAACATTATTTAATTTCGAGTTCAAACATTTTTTTTTGTTCAAAATATCCTTCCAACACATCTCCTACTACACATTCACCTACTCCTGCAGGTGTACCTGTATAGATCATATCTCCAATATTTAACGAAAAATAATTAGATATATGCGACACGATTTTGTTAAAAGAAAATATCATATCCATTGAATTACCCACTTGCACCGTTTCCTTATTATTCAACAATGAAAAATGAATGGGGTTTCTCAATAATTCTTCTGTTAAAGGCTCCCAATCAGCAACAATGGCTGAATTATCCCAGGCTTTGGCTTTTTCCCAAGGCAATCCTTTCTTTTTTAATTCAGCTTGTATATCTCTTGCAGTAAAATCGATACCAATAGATATGGCATCGTAATAATTTTCGGCTTGATTTTCGGGGATGTACTTTCCGTTTTTAGAGATGCGTAGCACCAGTTCTATTTCGTAGTGTAATTCGTTGGAGAATTCCGGATAATAGAAAGGCGTGTTAGACTGCCACAGCGCAGTCTTTGGTTTCATGAAAATCACCGGCTCCTCCGGTACGGCGTTGCCTAGTTCTTTTGCATGATCGGCATAATTTCGGCCTACGCAAAAAATTTTCATAGTACAGTTTCATTTAAAATAGTAACCAGGTAGTCCTTTGATCAATCACTTTTTAGGCGATTTGGGTACAGAGCGGACTACATAAATTATATTTCCAATGATAATAACTATGAAATATGCTTTTTTATTATGTGAAGGCTAAAGTATTTGCCATATTCATGGCTTTTTCGAGGCCAATTGCGGCAAACTGCTCAATTATATCGCAACAAGCCTTGATTTTGAGGTCCACAATGGGCTGTTCTGAGGGAAGCCACTTGCTTAAAACAAAGTCTGCCTGACCACCTTTGGGGAAATCATTCCCTATTCCGAACCTTAATTTGGCATACACATCGGTACCCAGGGTTAATTGAATGTCTTTTAGGCCATTATGGCCCGCATCGGAGCCAGCTCCACGCAATCTTAATTTATTGATGGGTAAGGCCAGATCATCCACTATTGTTAGGGTTGAAGCGATATCCAATTTTTCTTTATCCAGCCAGTATTTAAAAGACTTACCGCTTAAATTCATATAAGTGGTAGGCTTGATACAAATGAATGTTTTTCCCTTCCATTTTACTTCGGCTACTTCTGCGAGGCGGTCTAATTTAAAAAACCCATTCTGCCTTCGCACAAAAGCGTCTAATACATCAAATCCAATATTGTGACGCGTATGCCTATATTCATCGCCAATATTACCCAATCCAATAATTAAAAATTTATGCATACTGCTTACAAAAATAGCTTTTAGATTGATTGCAGGTCCATAAAAAAAGCCCGTTCAGGTAAACCCAAACGGACTCTTTTATAGTTTCTACTTGTATTATTTCTTCTTTTCGTCTTTTGCTGCAGTTGCTTCATCCTGCTTTAACTGACGGGTCATCACCACAGATGCAATAGGAATACGTGGTGAGTTTAAAATTTCGATATTAGGCGTTTTCACGTCTTCTACACGAATATTACCATTCAGATCAAGATCAGTAATATCAACATTAATAGTTGAAGTAAGGTCCTTAGGCAAAGCTTTGATTTTTAAAGACTTCATCTTAGTAACCAATTTACCACCACCTTTAACACCTACAGAAACGCCTGTAAACTTTAATGGCAATGTAGCTACTACTTTTTTGTCTCCTACTAACTCAAGTAAATCAACATGGATAAGTTGATCACTCACTTTGTCAAACTGTAGATCCTTCAAAATACATTTGTATTTTTTGTTACCTACGCTAACTTCTGCTAACTGAAATTCACCAGTGTACACTAAGGGCTTGAAAGCCTTAGCTGGAGCGTAAAAATTTACTTCCTCAGCACCCCCGTAAATTACACCTGGCACATTTTCTTGAGAGCGAATTTGGCGGGCGGCTTTTTTGCCATGTTCGGTCCTCAGAACACCTTCGATTGTAATTGTATTCATTGTTTAAATTTTTGGACGGCGAAGGTAAGGAAAAAAGAGATATGAGAGAAGAATTATGAGATATGAGATAAGAAATATGAATTAGGAGATATTAATTAGAAATCGTGGGTTTATAGTTATATATAATAAAAGAAACTAATGTAAGAGGGGTTTTATAAAAACTCAACTAAAAAATATCTAACAGCATATAAATCAATAACTTATAAAAACAAACAAGTTTGACATTAAAAAACTATTTCAACATTTTTCTCAATCAGCTATTCAATCCCTACGATAGGCAATTCTAACCACTTGTTTTTTTTGTGGGGAGTAGGCTCTATAATACCAAACGATATAAGGCAACTCTTCATCCTCAAAAAATATTTTAATAGCTTTTGGATTATCATCATTGAGTAGCGTCATAAAAAGCTTTTCTTCATCCTTATCAAAATTTCCAAAATGCAAACAGCCCTCAAGCTCCATTTCGTTTACAATTAACTTATTAAAGAATGAATCGATTTTATTTAAAGTGAATTGTTGGATGGAAGATTTACTATCACGAATAATTCTTTGTTCATGAAATTCAATAACCCCAGGAGGAGTTTGCCCTTCATTAGATACCTGATCAAAAAAACCATACGCAAATAATTTGGATGACATACTATAATCATATAGTATTTTATTTGCTGATGACATTACGGAAATGTTGATATTGGTCGTATCAATTCTTCCCTTTGGAATGGTCAATACAAGTGTGGCTTTTTTATTTTTGTCAGAAAAATTAAATAATAGTTTTTTAGTAATTTTTTCTGTAAATGAAGCACCCTTTAATGTTTTCCAAATTTCAATTGATGGGTCTTTTCTTAGTTGAGATTCACTGAAAGTATAATTAACTCCAACTGCAGCAAATTGAATTACCTTTTTATCCTTAATAGAATAAGCAATATAATTCTCATAAGTTTTTTCTCCATTTGAGATATTGTAATCGGTAATCTCTTTTAAGGCTTTTCTTTTTTTACTGTTGACCATAGTTTTCACTAACGACTCTTCTTCTTTAAAAAAACTGTTTGTCGAATATAAGCTAGCTAAATCCGAAGTATCAACTAAAATGGTATTAAATATGGAATCAATTGTTTTTTTTGTACTTAATTCAATGGCTGCCTTGCTTGTAGCCAAAGTTCTTTGTTTACGAATGGCTAAAATTTCATCTATTGGAAGTTCATTTGAAATAGATGCTAAATTGAAAGCTCCACCTGAAAAAAACTTTGTTGGTACAGTATAGGAAACTATCCGCTTTTTTGACGAAGTTCTAACTTCTATTTTGATATTGGTTTCTGCAATTTTGCCTTTAGGAATGGTTAATTCAAGCGTATCTGCTATTAAATCACTAGTAAAATAAATCAATTGTTTTTCTTGTATGGTTGCTGGAAAAGAAGCACCCTTTAAGTTCTTCCAAACCAATTCAACTGAATCATCTTTTGAAATAGGTAACTGACAAAATGAAAATTCAATTAAGCAACAAAAACTGATCAACAATAAATATTTCATACTGCAGATTTTTACAGAACAAAGCCTATTTATCCCTACTCTTCAACTGAGAATGAATAAACAAACTGGTAATACTTTTATTCTCGTATGCATTCCTAATAGCAATTGCAAATAAATCAGCCACCGAAATCACTTTTATTTTGCTTGATTCTTTTTGCAAAGGAATGGTATCACAAACAATTAATTCTTCTAGCACACTGTTCTCAATATTCTCATATGCATTACCAGAAAGTACAGGATGAGTGATTAATGCCCTTACACTGTTAGCACCTTTTTCTTTTAATAGACCTGCTGCTTTTGCCAATGTTCCACCTGTATCGCAAATATCATCTACCAGTACAATATCTTTTCCTGTAACATCTCCAATTACCACCATACTGGCGATTTCATTGGCTCTTTTGCGGTGTTTATCGCAAATCACCATTTCTGCATTAAAATAACTGGCAATTTCTCTAACACGATTGGTACTGCCAACATCAGGTGCAGCAAATGCAAGATTTGCTAGTTTTAATTGTTCGATATAAGGAATGAAGATGGCAGAACTGTCTAGGTGATCAACCGGTACATCAAAGAACCCTTGAATTTGTGCAGCATGTAGATCCATAGTAATGATACGATCTGCACCAGCAGCTTCTAACAATGTTGCAATCAGTTTAGCGCCAATAGCTACACGGGGCTTATCTTTTCTATCTTGACGTGCAAAACCATAATAAGGAATTACTGCAATTACTTTATAGGCACTTGCTCTTTTCGCAGCATCAATCATTAACAATAATTCCATCAAATTTTCTGTGGGTGCATAAGTGCTTTGCACTAAAAAAACATAATCACCACGAATACTTTCCAGAAAAATAGGTTGAAACTCTCCGTCACTGAATTTTTGGATATTGATTTTTCCAATAGAAGCGCCAAAACGATGAGCAATTTTTTCTGCCAGCTTTTGAGAACCTGTGCCGGAGAATATCTTAACAGAAGGATTCATAATAGTAGTGAGTTGGGTTGCGCGAAGATATTAAACCGATTAACAAATTGTATATTGATTTTGCAATTGTTTATAATATGAGGAAATATTCTATCAAAGACTGGGCAAATGATGATCAACCACGCAAAAAACTCATTTTAAAGGGTGCTGAAGCATTAACGAACGCTGAATTACTCGCTATTTTGATCAATTCTGGCACTCCCACTCATTCTGCATTGGACATTGCGAAGCAATTGCTCCTATTTGTTGGAAATGACTTACTCAAATTAGGAACAATGAGTGCAAAAGAGATGGCAACACTTCCAATCAAAGGTCTGGGTGAAGCTAAAGCCATTGCTATTAAGGCTTCCCTCGAATTAGGTATACGGAGAGATGTTTCAAAACACGTTAAAGTTCAAATAACCAGTAGCAGAGATGTTGCTCATTTTTTAAAAGCCAATTTTCAATACCACCAGCGAGAAGTATTTGCCGTATTGTTTTTAAACAGGGCCAATAAAATTATTCATTTTGAAGTGGTGAGCGAAGGTGGCATAACTGGCACTGTGGCCGATCCCAGAATCATTTTAAAGAAAGCAATAGAACACCAATCCACAGGAATTATTCTATGCCACAATCATCCCAGCGGTAACCTCAAACCCAGCACTGCAGACGAAATGCTTACCAAAAAGATCAAAACAGCCGCATCATTTATCGACATTTTAGTAACAGACCATATCATCGTAAGTGAAGAAGGATATTTCAGTTTTGCAGATGAAGGAATGATTTAAAAAATCACTTCATTTAATGCTACAATCAAATTGTAAAGATTCAATGAAATTGCAACACTCGCTGCTTAGAAATGCAAGCCTGTATTGCAAAAGTTACCTAGCACCGCATTTCTAAAAGGCTCGTTTTTGCAACTTCATTGAATCATAAATTCTATTATGATGAAGAAGTGTTTTTTTTAAATGTTTGGAGAAAATTGGAAATCAACTGTAGCAGAAGCAATGTGCATGCTTTTTCAAATAATGCTTGGAGAAAAAATACCGAATGAACTTTAGAGAAATACCGTCGATAATTGATTGAGAGAGGCGTAAACAATGAAATTTGTTTGAGCTCCGACTTGTCGGAGCGAGTTATTTCATTGTAGCCGAACGAAAGAAATTATAGGTATTTCTCTGCGTGAGTGAGGTGTTTTTATCCAAGCATTTAAAAGGAAAGCAATGCATTTCTCAGCAGAGAGCGTTGCAATATCTATAAGCATAAATATAAAAAAGAGAATTCTATGCTTGCGCAGTTGGCCCTCCGAAATGCATCGGAATTTCAATTTGCTCTAAATCCTGAACAGCACCATTGGCTGCTTCAAAACGTTCAATATTTTCTTCCAAGGCTTTCATAAAACGCTTGGCATGCATAGGGGTAAATATGATTCTAGACTTTACTTTGCTTTTTGGTGTGCCCGGCATCACATTCACAAAATCAATCACAAATTCGGCATTACTATGGGTGATTATCGCCAGATTGGCATAAGATCCCTCAGCTACTTCCTCGCTGATTTCTATATTCAATTGATTGGTTGGTTGCTGCTCCATAAATAATGATTAAGAACAAATGTACGGATGGATTTAATAATTTAAAATAAATAATAAAAACTTTACATGATACAACTTGATGCAGGGTGCAATAAGTTTAGATCAAACAACATTTAAAACCAGGCATATTAAGAGTATATGCTTGATTTAACTTATACGTCTATTGCAAAAAAGTGCTAATTTTATAAATTGACAAATGCAATTTTTGTTCATTAAAAAATGAATACAAATATCTTAATTGATGACTTTAAGAACTAAACATGAATAAAGAATATGTGATAGAAACATATGGCATTGATAGAAGATTAATAGAAGATTCTACATACTTATCTACTAAAGTGGTTAAAATGGCCACTTTTTTTGAGTTGGATATTACTGCACTAAGATCAAAGATCAAATCACAAAAAAAAGAACCGAACATTTCAATAATTGCAATTTTGTTTTTTTGTTATACAAAAACTTTAGCTGCACATAAGCGGGTATTTGCTTTAAAAAATAATAATGACAAACTTTATCTGTTTGAGGATGCCGATGTTTTTTTCCCTTATGAAATAGATAGCCGTTCAACTCAAAAAAATATTGGAAGAAAAATATTTAAAAAAGCCAACCAACTATCACTGAATGAAATTGCGGCTCAACTAAATGATTTACCTAAATCATCCGATGTAACAACAGCTCAAGAAAAAAAGTTTCTGGCTTTACCCAAGTTTCTCAGACATTGGATTTATGATTATCATTTTAAAAGGCCTTTAAATAGAAAAGCAATGTTTGGCAATGCATTTTTTTCTATGCTGGTAAATTCAGTGAAAACAAATTCTTTTTCATCTTATTCCTTGCCATTTAATTTTCATCCAATTGGAATGTTTATAAGCCTTACCAGCTGTAAAAATGAAAACGGGCAGACCAAAACAACAATCGGAGTCAGTGTTTCTGCCGATCATGCAATTATCAACGGAGCAGATTTGGGTAGATTTTGCAATGACTTTATTTCCAACGTAGAACAGTTTTCTTTCCAATAATATGAAGCAATCTAAATTAAAGTCCGTTCCATCTATAAGAATTGTATTTCATGCACTGGGTCTGTTACGCAATCCAATTAAAGAAATCACTTTAATGTCAAAAAAATATGGTGATATTTTTGAGCTGGGCAATATCAATACTTTCGCGAAACAATCCAGTAAACCAGCCATTTTTGTTCATCATCCTGATTACATTAAACATATTTTAAAAGACAATCAGGCCAATTATTCCAGAGGAATTGTATTTAAAAAAAGGAAAGATCTTGCTTGCATAGACAGTTTTTTGGGCAATGGAATATTCATGAGCGACGGAGCAGTTTGGGAAGAACAACATAAAATGTTACGCATTTTATTTTCAGGTGAATCCTTGGAAAAAACACATGCAACAATTCAATCAGAAACAGACCAATTAATACTTGAATGGAATGAAAAAATAGCTATTTCAAATAAAATTGACATAGAAACAAGTGTCCATTTTAGAATGCTTAGAATTCTTTTTAAAAGTTTTTTAATCACTGCAGAAGACTTCAACTATCTGGAGATCTTTGATACTTTCCAGAATATAATGAAGGCTGCCAGTTTTAAAGAATCGGTTAGCAACTTTATTAAAATAGGACTACTAAGAGCCATAGGTATAAAAAGAAAACCAATAGATCATGAAATACATGTTGAAAAATTAGACATCCTGGTAAAACAGCTGATTGACAGATTGCAAAACAATAAAAGTGAATGCGGAGCATTAACCCAGCTATTGCTTGAAAAATACAATGCAAAAGAGATAACCTATCAGGAAGTAAGAGACACTGTAATGAATTTTATTTTTGCTGGTTTCGAAACAAGTGCTGCCGCCATTTCCTGGTCAATATATTGCCTGGCAAAGCATCCTGCTGAACAAGAAAAAGTAGCGAGAGAAATTCTACAAACTAAAATTAAAAATAATACCGATTTAATTCAGGTCAATGAATTACCCGTTTTAATCAGATTTATCAAAGAATCGATGAGATTCTACCCACCTGTTTGGTTATATATAAGGGAGTCTTTAGAAGATGATTATATTGGAGATAAATATATCCCAAAAGGGAGTCTGATACTTATTTGTCCTTTTGCACTTCACCAACATGAATCTTTTTGGAAAAACCCTGGTTTATTCCAACCAGAAAATTTTGAAAAAGAGAATTTACAAGGCAAAGCATTTGTTTATATGCCTTTTGGCCAAGGAAAAAGAATGTGCCTGGGCCATGCACTTGCCAATATTCAAATGCAGATCATATTATCAAAATTGATTGGTGAATTTAAGTTTGAGAAAATCTCCAGAAAAGAACCAACAATCAACCCAGCCATCATTATAAAGGGCGCCAAACCGATATCCCTAAAAGTTACTAAAAGATAGAATTACTTTATTTAACTTAATTTCGCCGCATGTTATTACTTGATGGAAAAATCGCCGCAGCATCGGTGAAGGAAGATTTAAAAAAATTGACTGCTTCAATTGCTGCATCCGGAAAGCCTGCGCCTCATTTAGCTGCTATTTTAATTGGCAATAATGGAGCCAGTGAAACCTATGTGGCCAGCAAAGTAAAAAGTTGCGAAGAGTGTGGATTTAAATCTACCTTAATTCGCTTTGAAGAAACAGTGGATGAAGCCGAATTATTGTCGGCGATTCAAAGGTTGAATAGTAATCAAGACATCGATGGAATTTTAGTTCAACTTCCATTGCCAAAACATATCAGCGAACAAAAAGTAATTGAAGCAATTGATCCTTCAAAAGATGTGGACGGATTTCATCCTTCAAGCATTGGAAAACTGGTTCAAGGCTTACCTACTTTTATTCCGGCAACACCTTATGGCATTTTGTTAATGCTCGAGCACTTCAACATTCAAACAAAGGGCAAGCATGCTGTTGTGATCGGAAGAAGCAATATTGTTGGCAGACCAATGAGTATTTTGTTGAGTAGTAATATTGCTCAAGGTAATTGTACGGTTACTATTTGTCATTCACATACGCATAACCTGAAGGAAATTTGTTTACAGGCCGATATTATTGTAGCTGCATTGGGTAAACCTGAATTTGTTTTACCAGAAATGGTAAAAGAGGGAGCTGTGGTAATTGATGTTGGTATCACCAGAGTTACAGACCCTACAGCTGCAAAAGGTTTTAGAATAAAAGGAGATGTGCATTTTAGTACAGTTGCTCCAAAATGCAGTGCCATCACACCAGTGCCTGGAGGTGTTGGTTTAATGACTATTGCCGGATTATTGAAGAATACCATGCAAGCATATCAAAATAACCGAGGGTAGTATGAGCATTCAAACAGCAAGCAGCATTCCTGTAATGGAAGCTTTTTATACTTTGCAAGGTGAAGGATTTCATCAGGGAAGGGCTGCCTATTTCATCCGTTTGGGAGGCTGTGATGTGGGTTGTTTTTGGTGCGATGTTAAAGACAGTTGGGATGCCAGTAAACATCCACAGTTAACAATTGATGAAATTGTCAATGGGGCTATAGCCCATCCTTCCAGATTAGCAGTTATTACCGGAGGTGAACCTTTATTGCATGATTTGAATGCATTAACCAATCTATTAAAACAAAAAGGGTTTGAAACAAACATTGAAACCTCTGGCTCATCTCCTTTAACCGGCACCTGGGATTGGATTTGTTTATCTCCCAAAAAATTCAAAGCACCTTTGCCTGAAATTATTAGCAAAGCCAATGAGTTAAAAGTGGTGATTTACAATAAGCACGATTTTGAATGGGCAGAACAATATGCTGCATTGGTGAATGATCAATGTTTACTGTACTTACAACCTGAATGGGATAAAGCAGCTGAAATAACACCTTCCATCATTGAGTATATTCAGTTAAACCCTCAATGGAGAATGAGTACACAAGTACACAAATACCTTAATATTCCCTAAGTCTTCTTGAATTGTCACAGATACGTCAATAATCAGGAAACGGGTCTCGTTCTACAGTTTCATGACAATTGCTTTTTTTAGTAGTGGCACCTTTGCATAAGAAATTCGGATTATGTTGAAGAGCTGCTTACTAGGACTGATACTGTTTTTTACACATTTAACTATCTATGCTCAACAATCGGATACGCTCTCTGGCGTTGGCAACGAAGTGGTGGTAACTGCCACTAAAACAGAGCGAAAATTAAGCAATGTAGCTGTTCCTGTTAGCATCATTTCACAAAAAAAAATTCAACAAGCAGGATCCCTTAGATTAAACGATATTCTTCAGGAACAAACAGGTATTTTTTTGACTTCTGGTTTTGGCACAGGAGTTCAAATGCAAGGGCTTAGCCCAGACTATACCTTAATTTTGATTGATGGAGAACCTTTGGTTGGAAGAACGGCTGGTGTACTGGATTTAAACAGAATCACTGTAGGTAATATCAAACAAATTGAAATTGTAAAAGGCCCGTCTTCCAGCCTATACGGCAGTGAAGCAATGGCAGGTGTGATCAATATTATCACAGATAAGCCAAATAAAACTACTATCAAAGCTTCAGCCCGTTATGGAAGTTACAATACTTCAGATTTGAATTTGAGTGGAAGTATTCGCAAAAATAAATTTGCCTATCAGGGATTTGTAAATGGCTATGCCACTGACGGTTTTAGTATTCGACCCAATAGTGTTGAAAGGTCAATAGCGCCTATTAAGCGCTTCACTATGCAACACAATTTGAATTATTATTTTTCTCCTAAAACAAGCGCATCTTTCAACTATAGGATGAATGAAGAGAAGATCATCAATATTATAGCAGTAACCAATAATGGTGCAGTTACAACATCAAATGGCGTAGAGAAAAACAAAGACTATAATGCTACTTTTCAGCTTGCCCATCGATTCAATAATCACTTAAAAAACAGTACCAGAATTTACGGAACAAAATTCGAATCTTCTCAAGAACTCCTTACGAGCAATGGCTCACCCTATACAGATTATTTTAAACAACAATTTGGAAGAATAGAAAACCAGACCGATTATACCATCAATGACTTAATTGAAATAAACACTGGCGTTGGCTATACAATTGAAACAGCCAATAGCAACCGTTACGACAAAACAGAGAGCACCAAAAAAAATCAGATCGGTTATGCTTTTTTACAAACTGAATGGAGACCGCTATCACAATTAACCCTGATTGCGGGAGCCAGATACGATAACAACGAATTATATGCAGCTGCATTCAGCCCTAAACTTGCTTTGCAATACAAGATCAATAAAAGCTTCCAACTTAAAGCTAGTATTGGAAGAGGTTTTAAAGCACCAGACTTCAGACAACTCTATCTCAATTTTACCAATGCAGCCGCTGGCGGATACAGTGTTTTCGGAACTGTTGAAGCACAAAAAATAATCACCCAATTAAACAGTATTGGTCAAATAGCCAGTTTTGAAAATGACTTTTATAAGTTGGGGGAGCTCAAACCAGAATTTTCAACTGGAATCAATATTGGTGGAAGTTTTAAACCAAACGACAAATTACAATTCACTTTTAATTTCTTTAGAAATAATATCGAAAACCTGATTGATAGCAGACTGGTAGCATATAGAACTGGTGGTTCACAAATTTTTAGTTACCTGAATTTGAAGAATGCATTTACCCAGGGTGTTGAAACCGATCTTCATTACCAATTATCCAATTCATTCAATGTAAATGCTGGCTATCAATTATTACTCACTGGAGACAAAGACGAGATCAGTAAAATAAACGATGGCAAAGTATTTACCAGAGATGCAAATGGATTTAGCAGATTGATGCAAAGAAGCGAATATGTTGGTTTACCCAATAGAAGCAAGCATATGGCCAATTTTAAAATGCAATATGAAAAGAACAATGCATTTGCCAATATCCGTTTGATTTATAGAAGTAAATGGGCAGTTACAGACACCGATGGCAATGGACTATTCAATACCAATGATGCATTTGCCAATGGATTTGTACAGGTAAATACCGCAATCGGAAAAACAATTGCTCAGCAATTTAATCTGCAAATCGGTGTAAACAATTTATTGGATTATGCAGATGTGAGCAATTTACCCAATATGCCTGGAAGAAATTTTTATACTACCCTAACCTATCAATTTATACAAAAAACTAAAAAATAGATATATGAAAAAAGGAATCATGATGATTGCATTGATTATTAGTTTGGCTTCATGCAGCAAAGACACCAACACAGTCAATTCCAACAATACTCCTGTTACCTCTGTAACAGTCAATAATTTTGCAGCTGATACAATTATTGGGTTAACCACTCAAGGCATCCCTTTTGGAGCAGGCAAATATTCTTTTTATAGTGTAGAATCCAATAAATCCGTACCATCTTCAGACAGTGCGACCACAAAATGGGATCTAGGATTTAGAGGTACTTCCATCATTGTAAATGGTGGCAATAGCGGTCCTGGATCAGGCGGTGGTTTTGTGTTTGTTGGATTATACAATAATCTTAATACCATTCCTGCTGATTCTACTTTTAAAGTAGATAATGCACCTACTTCTTATGCAATTACTGCAGGGAGTAATAGAGGATGGTTTGTTTATGATGCCATCAATAATTTAGTAAACCCCATTCCTGGAAGGGTTTTGGTAATTAGAACTGCATCAGGCAAATATGCCAAAGTAGAGATCTTAAGTTATTACAAAGGCGGCGTAACCCCTCCTGCATCTGCATCAGATGCGATTAAATTAAATGAACAACGCTATTATACTTTCCGATTTACCTATCAACCAAACGGAACAAAGAATTTTTAAGTTAGATGTATTGATTGATACCCTGCAACCAAAAATTGCAGGGTTTTTTATTTTAACAAAATAGTGCCCATTTTTTTCCGATATTGTTTACTGAAAATAGATGAAAGCATATTTTACCATATTGATTCTTCTGTTGGCATTATCATCGGACGCACAACTCAATTATAGTGCAGATCGGGTAAGTCCAAAAGTTTTAGCCATTTATGAAAAAGCTATAACACTATTAAGAGAGGAGTCTTTCAAAGAGGCTGTTCCATTATTATTAACCACGGTTAAAGAAGACAGTAATTTTGTAGATGGTTATTTATCGCTTGCGGGAACATTTGGTGAATTAAAACAATACCAGCGATCCATTCAGTTTTATGAAATAGCCAAACAAAAGGATTCGATCTATTTTTCAGTATACCAGCTTCCATATTCAATTAATCTGGCGGGCAATGGTCGATTCTCAGATGCATTAAAAGCAGTGAATCAATTTCTACAAATTCCAAAATTGAATGATAGAAGTGTTAAGAGTGCCAGTTTTAGAAAAAAATGTTTTGAATTTGCATTGGACTACGCAGCTAAACACCCTTCCAATAACTATCAGTTTAATCCAGTGAATTTAGGAGATAGTGTAAACTCCCCTGCTGCAGAATATTATCCATCTGTAACAGTAACCGATAGTTTATTGGTCTTTACAAGAAGAGGCAATCAAATTAGAGAAGATTTTTTTCAAAGCACCATTCAGGGAAATCAACTAGGTAAAGCCAGTTTAATTAAAGGTGATATTAATTTTGAAGCACAAAAAGGTGCCATCACCGTTTCTCAAGATGGTGAATGGATGTTGTTTACTGCAAGATTTAATGAAGGTGGGTATGGCAATTTCGATTTGTATATTTCGTATTACACACCGCAGGGATGGAGTGAACCACAAAACCTGGGAGAAAGTATTAATACAGAATTCTGGGAAAGTTCTCCTACCATTAGCCCAGATAAAAGAGTGCTTTATTTTAGTAGCAATAGACCCGGTGGATTTGGAGGTTCCGACATTTACATGAGTCGTTTACAACCCAATGGAAAATGGGCTGCTGCAGTAAATATGGGCCCAACCATCAATACGGCTGGTGATGATCAAGCACCTTTTATTCATGCTGATAATCAAAGCATGTATTTTACTTCAGATGGTTTACCTGGTTATGGTGGATCAGACTTATACATTGTTCGAAAAAACAATAAAGGAGAATGGGGTATTCCGGAAAATCTGGGCTATCCAATTAATACGATTGAAAATGAGGGTAGTCTGGCAGTTTCCGCAGATGGCTTAACTGCATATTATGCAAGTGACAGAAGTGATAGCAGAGGGCAACTTGATTTGTATAAATTTGAAATGCGGCCAGATATCAGACCCAACAGAACCTTATATGTAAAAGGAAAAATCATCGATAAAAAAACGGGTAAAAAATTACCTTCTTCAGTTGAGCTGATCAATAATGCAACTGGAACCGTGTTGATGAAAGTTCAAACAGATGAAACAGGAGAGTATTTTATTACATTACCCATAGGAAAAGATTATACTTTCTCTGTAAACAGAAAAGGATATTTATACTTTAATGAGTTATACGAACTCAGCAATAAACAAGCAGACAGTGTTTATCAAAAAGACATTGCATTACAACCAATTGAATTGAATGCTTCATTAACGTTTAGAAATATTCAATTTACTACCAATTCATTTCAACTTCCACAAGACGCCTATATTGAATTAGAAAAATTATTGCAGGTACTTATCGAAAATCCTTCTCTTCAAGTAATTATTAGCGGACATACCGATAATATTGGCAAGCAATCAGACAATCAAATTCTTTCCCAAAACAGGGCCAAATCCATTGTAGACTGGTTGATCAATAAAGGCATTAATTCCAACCGACTTAAATTCAAAGGTTTTGGAGATAGCCAACCCATTGGAGACAATAAAACAGAATCAGGGAAAGCCAAAAACAGAAGAATCACCGTTACAATCACCCAGATTTAAGGTATTTATACCCTATTCGTTGATCCATATTTATCGCATTTTGGAATAAAGAGTTTATGCATCCAGATTTAAGGCATCGGATTGCCCTTACCATGGTTCCAACCATCGGACCAGTTTTACAAAAAAAATTGTTAGACCATTTTACCAATGCAGCGGATATTTTTAAAGCATCAGCAACTGCATTGTGTCAAATAGAAGGTATTGGCGAATGGACTGCCAGTAAAATCATTGCATGGAATGATTATAACAGAGTAGACGAAGAAATGAATTTCATCCAAAAGCATGCAATACAACCATTATTGATTGGCGAAAGTTTATACCCTCAGCGATTACTCAATTGTTACGATGCACCTACTATACTCTATTATAAAGGCAATGCACTATTGAATGAAACAAGAATAATCAGTGTGATTGGCACTAGAACCAATTCGCATTATGGAAGGTTAGTCACTGAAAAATTAATTGAACAATTACCCTCAAACACTTTAGTAATAAGCGGTCTGGCATTTGGTATAGATGCAATCGCACATAGAGCTGCACTAAAAAACAAGCAAAACACTATTGGAGTATTAGCACATGGGTTGGATAATTTATATCCAAGAGCTCACCGATCTTTAGCTAAAGAAATGATTGAGCAGGGAGGTTTACTCACAGAATTCAATCGCAATACGCCAACAGATAAATACAATTTCCCCAGAAGGAACCGCATTGTAGCTGGCATGTCTGATGCTACTGTTGTTATTGAAACTGGCGTTAAAGGAGGAAGTATGATTACAGCAGATCTCGCTTTTCATTATAATAGAGAATTATTTGCAGTACCCGGAAAAGTCAACGACCCAAAAAGTAGTGGATGTTTAAAACTGATTCAAGAAAACAAAGCCATATTGTTTACCTCGCCCGAACATTTACTGGAAACATTAAACTGGTCCGGTCAAAAAGACCCCTATAAACAACAATTGGAATTATTTGAATCACTAACCAATGAAGAAAAAATAGTGATGGAGATATTGCAAAAAGAGTCGGCTATATCTATGGAAGAATTGTTTATTAAAACAGGATTTAACGCTAGTAATATGGCAGGCATAATTCTGAATCTAGAACTTCAGCATATAGTTCAAATTATCCCTGGGAAAATGATTGCGTTGGTCTAGCTTTTTTATTCCATCGAATCAATAAGAAGAATGCAAGCAATGCAAAAAAACCAGGCAATAAAAACGCATAGGTGAAATGATCTGCATTGTTATTGTATATCCAAGCAGAAAAAATTGCCCCAGCTCCAATCCCAATTTCTAAAGCTATGTACATAGATGCAATGGCTTTCCCCCTGTTTTCTGGAGCACAAAGATCAACCGTCCATGCACTCAAAGCAGGACTATTAATTCCCCAACTCAATCCATAAATAACTGATCCAATCATCATTAATGTTACCGAATTTGAAAATGCCAGAACGATCAATGCAATTACCAATACAAAAGAAGATACCAGCAAAACGGGCACTCTTCCAAACCGATCCGATACTTTAGCTGCTACTACTCTTATTAATAAGGAAGCAATGGTAAAAAATGCAAAGAACAAACCCTTATTGTGCAATCCTAAATGTTCACTTAGATCAGGCGCAATAGTTAAAATCGTTCCAATTGAAAAACAAAGTAGTAATGTAATAATGGCCGGCCTTAATGCGGTTTTTTCGAATATTTCTGTTCTGTTAATCTTCAATAATTTCAGTGTAAATGGCTGTGGGTCTTTTAATGTTTCTTTTACATTGTATAAAATTCCAACAGATGCAAGCGCAAATCCGGCAGACACATAAAACATGATGTTATAACTAAAATAGTCTACTAAATAACTGCCAATCATTGGGCCTGCTGAAGACCCTAAAGTATAACCTATCGATAATGCCCCCAATGCTTCTCCCCTTCTAGACTCATGCACTACATCTGCTCCATATGCTGAAGTAGCGGTGGGCTTAAACCCGGTTGAAAACCCATGTAAGAATCGAAGGAATAAAAAGCCTGCTACGCTGGTAAGCATTGGATATAATAAACTACATACCACACAAACCAATGAACCAAAAATCATTACTGGAACCCTTCCTACGGTATCGGTTAGTTTTCCGCTAAAAGGTCTGGAAATGCCGGCCATTAATGTAAATAAAGCAATAATCAACCCCTTGTATTCTGCTCCCCCTAAAGAAGTGAGATAACCTGGCAACTCAGGAATCATCATATTAAAACTAGTGGCAAATAAGAAATTGCTTAAACAAAGTAGCGCAAACTGAAATGTAAAATAGGGAGTTGTAGCAGTTGGCTTTAATTCAGACATTGTTTGGAGCAGTCAATTTTAAGAAAGCAGCAAAGTTACTATAAATATTTTTGGAGGGAATTTACTCACAGGACTATCTTTGCACATGGCAACAAACCTCAACCGCTCCACAAAAAGCAAAACCACTTCCCGTTTATTTGGTGAAGGATTAACTTTTGACGATGTTCTGCTGATGCCCGCATTCAGCGAAGTACTTCCCAGAGAAGTGAACATAAGTGCTCATCTTACCAAAGACATTATTCTGAATGTGCCCATTTTATCGGCTGCGATGGATACTGTTACTGAAGCCAATTTGGCCATTGCCCTTGCAAGAGAAGGCGGCTTAGGAATTTTGCACAAAAACATGTCGATTGAAAAACAAGCCGAACAAGTACGTAAAGTGAAACGTAGCGAAAGTGGCATGATCATCGATCCGATCACTTTGTTAGTTGATGCAACCATTGGAGATGCATTATTATTAATGAAGGATAATAAAATTGGAGGAATTCCAATTGTAGATGGTGGCGGAAAATTAGTAGGTATATTAACCAATAGAGATTTGCGTTTTGAGACCGATAAAAAACGCAAAGTAAAAGAAGTGATGACAAAAGAAAATCTCATCACTGCCCCAGAAGGCACCGATCTTAAAAAGGCCGAAAAAATATTACAGAATTATAAAATCGAAAAACTGCCTGTTGTAAATAAACAAGGCAAGTTAATTGGATTAATTACCTATAGAGATATTTTACAAATCCGCAATTTTCCGAATGCGGTAAAAGACAATTTAGGCAGATTGCTTACTGGTGCTGCATTAGGTATTACCAAAGATTTAATGGACCGAGCATATGCATTGCAACAGGTGGGTGTAGATGTGGTAACATTAGATAGTGCCCATGGCCATAGCAAGGGAGTGATTGAAGCCTTAAAAGCATTGAGAAAGAATTTCAAAAATTTACAAATTATTGCAGGCAATGTAGGAACTGCTGCAGGTGCTAAAGCTTTAGCTTTGGCTGGCGCCAATTGTGTTAAAGTAGGTATTGGCCCAGGTTCTATTTGTACAACAAGAATTGTTGCTGGTGCAGGTGTACCTCAATTAACTGCTGTGATGGAAGCTGCTGCTGCATTAAAGCCTTTGGGTATTCCATTGATTGCTGATGGCGGTATTCGATATACAGGCGATATGGTTAAAGCTTTAGCTGCTGGAGCCAATATGGTAATGATGGGAAGTGTTTTTGCTGGTGTAGAAGAAAGCCCAGGTGAAACCATTATTTATGAAGGAAGAAAATTCAAAGAATACAGAGGCATGGGAAGTTTAGGCGCTATGAGTCAAGGAAGTGGAGACAGGTATTTTCAGGATGTAGAAGCCGATATCAAAAAATTTGTGCCAGAGGGAATTGAAGGAAGAGTTGCTTATAAAGGAAGTTTGAGTGAAATCATTTATCAATATGTTGGGGGATTAAGATCTGGAATGGGTTATTGTGGTGCAAAAAATATTAATGCATTGCAAAAAGCCACTTTTATTAAAATCACCAATGCCGGAATGAAAGAGAGCCATGCACATGATATAGATATTACCAAAGAAGCGCCTAATTATAGCAGGAAATAAAACCTTCTAAAATAAATTGGATTGAAAAAAATACATAAGCTCGTCCTTTCTGTTCTTTCGGGTTTGCTGCTTTTTGCTGCATGGCCTAATGTGAACTTTACCTTTCTAATTTTTATTGCTTTTGTTCCATTGCTCTTTGTAGCTGACCATTCAAAAAGTCCTAAGGAAGTATTTGGCTACACATTTATCACCATGCTTATCTGGAATGCCTCCACCACCTGGTGGCTTTGGAATTCAACTAGTGTAGGTGCTATCGCGGCGATCATTGCCAATAGTTTATTGATGTGTTTGCCCTGGTGGGGATATGCCATTTGTAAATCCAAATACAGTAAACCTTTTTCTTTGGTTGCATTGGGCTTATTCTGGTTAGGCTTTGAATATATTCACCTGAATTGGGAATTATCCTGGCCATGGCTCACACTAGGCAATGTTTTTGCAGGTCATACCACTTATGTGCAATGGTATGAATACACCGGAGTTGGTGGCGGAACTTTGTTGGTGCTGTATTTTAATTTATTGAGCTATGAATTCAACCATGACTTAAATAAACAAAGGTCAAAAAAAAGGAACTTCTTAAATGTACTATTACTTGTTTTACCATTTGTAATTACTGCTTTTTTTAATTTTAACGCTTTAGTTAATCGCGAAAAAAAAACTGCATATAAAAACATCATTGTTGTTCAACCCAATATTGATCCTTATCAAAAATTTGAATTAAGCAATGCAAGTCAGCAGATCAATTTATTATTATCACTTTCAAAATCGGCTTTAGACAGCAATACCCAATTAATCATCTGGCCGGAAACAGCGATGAGTGTAGCCGAATGGCAGGAGAATATTACGAGTAACCCTTATTATCAACCCATCTTTGAATTTGCCAGACAGCATCCGAATATTACCATTCTCTCAGGAATTGAAACTTTTAAAAATTATGGGACAGTAAAAGAAACGCCTACCGCCCATGCAAGTTCTTCAGGCATGTATTATGATGCATTTAATGCAGCCATTGCCATCAAAGCAGGTGAACCCATTCAATTATATAATAAAAGCAAACTGGTACCTGGTGTTGAGTCATTGCCTTCTTTTCTTCGTTTCATGAGTCCGGTGTTTGAACAATTTGGTGGAAGCACAGGCGGATATGGACGATCTGCTACTTCATCTGTTTTTAAATCAACCGGAAATGAAATAATCGCAGCTCCAATAATTTGTTATGAAAGTATTTATGGAGAATATGTAAACAGTTATGTTCAAAAAGGTGCCAATCTATTGACCATCATCACCAATGATGGATGGTGGGGCAATACTCCGGGGCATTTGCAACATTTGGCTTATGCAAAATTACGTGCTATAGAAACCAGAAGATGGGTTGCAAGAAGTGCCAATACAGGCATTTCAGCAATTATCAATGAGAAGGGCCAGATTGTAGAACAGCAACCTTGGAACAAATCTGCGATTATTAAATACAATATTCCATTAAACAATGAAATCACCTTTTATGTTAAACATGGTGATTATATATTTTTAATAGGATTGATTGGTTCTATATTGATTATCATATTGGGCATATATAATAAAATTAAAAAACGATTCATTTAATTTAACTCATTCCAATTAACCATTAAAATGAATCAAGCGCAATCAACATTGCAATACAACAAATACGGAACAGGATTTCCTGTTATATTGTTACATGGTTTTGGCGAAGACAATACTATATGGAATAATCAAATTGTTTTTTTAAGTAATCATTGCCAATTGATCGTCCCTAATCTTCAAGGAACTGGTTCATCTCCATTGATGCAAGATAAATCTATGCTTAGCATTGAAGCAATGGCAGATGATATCAAACAATTATTAGATGATGATAATATCGATCAATGTATTGTATTGGGGCATAGTATGGGAGGATATATTACATTAGCTTTTGCCGAAAAATATCCTCAATACCTAAAAGGATTTGGTTTGATTCATTCAACGGCTTATGCAGATAATGAAGAGAAGAAAAAAAATCGCTTAAAGAGTATCGATATTATCGAAGAATATGGTGGCTATTCATTCTTAAAAAATACGATCCCTAACTTATTCAGTGTAAAATTTAAATTTAACAACGAAGAGTCGGTTGAAGAATTAATTCAAAAAAGCAAAAGTTTTAGCAATACTTCATTGCAAGCATATTGCCATGCAATGATGACCAGGCCAGATCGAACCAATGTGCTAACTAATGCACAAGTACCCATTCTGCTTATTGCAGGAACAGAAGACATTGCTGCTCCATTGAAAGATTTAAAAGAACAATCTATTTTATCCAATTTAATTGATTTTCATATTTTAGAGCGCGTTGGACATATGGGAATGTGGGAAGCGCCTCAAGAGATCAATCAATTAATATTAACTTTTATCAACCCATTTTTATAAAAATTTATATGCCTAAAACTATTTTAATTACTGGAGCTACGTCAGGTTTTGGAAAATCAATTGCTGAAACATTTGCTGCCGCAGGTTGGAACTGTATCATTACTGGGAGAAGAGCTGATCGCTTAACCGAATTGTCCAGTGAACTCACCAATCAATTCAATGTAAAAGTATTGTCTTGTTGTTTTGATGTACAAGATAGAAAAGCAGTTTTTGAAACAATTGAAAACTTACCAGCTGAATGGAGATCGATTGATGTATTGGTGAATAATGCAGGTTTGGCATTAGGTAGAGATAGTTTTGAAAATGCATCGCTCGATGACTGGGATACCATGATTGATACCAACGTTAAAGGATTAATGTATGTTACTAAAGCAGTCTTACCCATTTTTATCAATCAACAAAAAGGGCATATCATTAATATTGGATCAACCGCTGGTAAAGAAGTGTATAAGGATGGTAATGGATATTGTGCTTCCAAACATGCTGTAGATGCTATTAGCAAAGCAATGCGTATTGACTTATTGCCTTATAAAATAAAAGTAACCGCTGTTCATCCTGGAGCCGCCGAAACTGAATTCTCATTAGTAAGATTCAAAGGCAATGAGCAAAAAGCAGATATGGTATATGATGGATACAAAGCTTTAGGATCAAAAGATGTAGCGGATATAGTTTTTTATACTGCTAATTTGCCGGAGCATGTTTGCATCAATGATTTAACAGTTACCTGCTTATCTCAAGCAAACTCATTTTATTTGCATAAATAATAAGTGGTGCAATTAAAGAGTAACAAGAGCTATCATTTATAATTGTAGATAGCTAATAGCCTGTTTAGTTGTATTGAACTCTGCAACAATTTCCTTAATGATATCAGCGGCAGGTTTTATTGCTTTAATAAGCGATGATACCTGCCCTATTTCTAATTCGCCTTCTACGAGGTCTCCTTCGAACATTCCTTTCTTGGCCCTTGCCCGCCCAAGAATTTCTTTCAACTCATTTTCATCAGCACCTTTAGATTCAGCCTCGTCAACGGTTTTAAAGAAATCATTTTTAAGCAATCGAACAGGCACTAATTTTTTCATACTCAATTGAGTATCCCCTTCTGCAGATGCTATAACTGCATTTTTAAAATTTTCGTGAGAAGAAGCTTCTGCACTACATACAAATCTGCTCCCTATTTGAACTGCATCTGCACCTAAAGCAATTGCAGCCAACATTTGTTTACCTGTAGCAATTCCTCCAGCTGCAATTAATGGAATAGTAATAGCAGCTTTAACTGCTGGTATCAACACCATCGTTGTAGTTTCTTCACGACCATTATGCCCGCCCGCTTCAAAGCCTTCTGCAACAACTGCATCACATCCAGCTTCCTGAGATTTTAGCGCAAATTTGCTACTGCTTACTACATGCACTACCTTAATACCATGCGATTTTAAACGAGAAGTATATGTTTTTGGATTTCCTGCACTGGTAAAAACAATCGGCACTTTTTCTTCAATAATAATTTGAATGATTTCTTCAATATTCGGATACAACAAAGGAACATTCACTCCAAATGGTTTGCTGGTTGCAGCTTTACATTTTTGAATATGTTCTCTTAATACTACAGGGTACATACTACCTGCTCCAATCAAGCCCAGTCCACCAGCATTACTCACCGCACTGGCTAAACGCCAGCCACTAGCCCAAATCATTCCAGCTTGAATAATGGGATATTGAATATTGAAAAGGTCAGTAATACGAGATGGCTTTGCAGTAGTTGCCTGATCCATTGTTAATTATTGTGGTTTGAACTATAAAGCTAATCAATGCGCTTTATCCAAAATCAATTTCTGTATTATCTCCAATATTTAAACTTCTGCTGAGTCCTTTTACAGAAGCGTCACTTCCTATAAGTGAGTTATCTAAAACTACTTCAAATAAATTGGTATAAGAGCCTATGATACTTTCGCGAACAATAGAATGTTTAATACTTGTATTCGCACCAATGGCCACATGTGGACCAATAATTGAATTAGCAATATCGCAGCCTGCTCCAATGCTAACTGGTGGAATAATAATGGTATTTAAATATCCGTGGTTGTAGTCGGTATTTCCTCCGAATTTCTTTAACAAAGTGGCATTGCTCTCTAATAAAGTTTCTTTTTTACCACAATCAAACCAATTCTTTACTTTAAAAGATTTGAACTGCGCCCCTCTTTTAATCATACAGTCGAGGGCATCAGTTAAATTATATTCTCCCTGTGTTTTAATGTCTTGCAAAAACAAATGATGCAAACATTCAAACAAAAAATGAGTTTCTTTGATTTTGTATAAACCAACCAGAGCCATATTGCTTTTTGGAATAGCAGGCTTCTCTACTACTTGATCGATAAATCCTTCTTCATTAATAGAAGCTACTCCAAAATTTCTTGGGTCGTCTACTTTTTTAATACCCAGCATGCTATAAGGACTATCTACTACTTCTTGTACATCGTATTCACAAATGGTATCTCCCAAAACAACAAAAACCTCATCTGTTCCAACAATGGATTTGGTGAGTTCAATGGCATGCCCTGTACCCTGCCTTTCATTCTGAAAAACGAAATGGGTAGTCAGTTCAGGATAAGTTTGATTTACATAATCCTGAATTTTTTCTCCCAGATAGCCTACAATAAAAATAAATTCATGAATGCCAGCATCTTTTAGCTGGTCTACAATAAAACTTAAGATGGTTTTACCGGCAATAGGAATTAGGGCCTTTGGTTGAGTATATGTATGCGGTCTGAGTTTAGTTCCAGCACCAGCAACGGGGATAATTGCTTTCATTTTTAGGTTCTTTATCAATCCAAATGGCCCCTTAAAAAGATATGTACAACTCACACAAAAGCCAAATGGACTGTGAAAATAGCAAATAACGCGAATTAACCAACTATTGTGGGGAAATCATGGTTAAAAATGGGTTATTAAAATATGGTTCAGACGAGGTGATGAATTAACTTCGCCAAAACTTTTTACATGCAGAGAGATACCCTGGTTTTTGACCTCATTCGCAAGGAATTAGAAAGACAACGTCATGGAATTGAATTGATTGCGTCAGAAAACTTCACCAGCTTACAGGTAATGCAGGCGATGGGAAATGTGATGACCAATAAATATGCAGAGGGGTATCCTGGGAGAAGGTATTATGCAGGTTGCGAAATTGTTGACCAGACAGAACAATTGGCAATAGATCGCTTGAAACAGATTTTTGGAGTAGAATATACCAATGTTCAACCTCATAGTGGTGCACAGGCAAATGCTGCAGTTGCATTAGCAGTTTTACAACCGGGTGATGCCACTTTGGGTTTAGATCTTAGTATGGGTGGTCACCTCACACACGGTAGTGCAGTAAATTATAGTGGTAAATTATATAAACCCCATTTTTATGGTGTTGTTAGAGAAACTGGTTTAATTGATTATGACATGCTCGAATCGCAAGCAAGGGCAGTAAAACCCAAATTAATTTATTGCGGCGCGAGTGCATACAGTAGAGATTGGGATTATGCACGTATAAGAAAAGTAGCCGATGAGGTTGGGGCATTGGTAATGGCAGATATTGCACATCCGGCAGGATTGATTGCTAAGAAATTATTGAATTCTCCATTTGAACATTGCCATTTTGTTACTTCTACTACGCATAAAACTTTGCGCGGACCAAGAGGTGGAATCATCATGATGCACAAAGATTTTGAAAATCCATGGGGTTTAAAAGATGTAAAGGGCAATATTAGAATGATGAGTAATTTGTTGGACATGGCTGTTTTCCCAGGTATACAAGGTGGACCTTTGCAACATGTTATTGCAGCTAAAGCAGTTGCCTTTGGAGAAATTCTATCAGATGAATTTTTAGTTTACCAGCAACAGGTCCAGAAGAATGCGCAAGCCATGGCCGCTGCATTTGTTCAAAAAGGGTACCATATTATTAGTGGAGGAACGGACAATCACCTTATGTTGATTGATCTTCGCAATAAAAATATCAGTGGTAAAAAAGCAGAACAAGTATTGGTTCAGGCCGATATTACCGCCAATAAAAACATGGTGCCATTTGATGACAAGAGCGCATTTGTAACTTCTGGAATTCGTTTTGGTGTTCCAGCAATTACTACCAGAGGATTCAAAGAAGAGCATATGCAATTTGTAGTGAATGTAATTGACAATGTATTGATGAATGCTGATGATACCAATGTAATTGCAACAGTTAAGAAGCAGGTGAATGAATTCATGGAGCAGTTTATACTGTATCCTGAAATGGGTTAGAGAGAAGAAAGATGAAAGATGAAAGATGAAAGAAGAAAGAAGAAAGATGAAAGTAGAAAGAAGAAAGATAAGATTTCAGTGTTTGTATATTTAAATATGTCATTATGATACAAAGAATTCAATCAGTATGGTTATTGGTTGCAGCGGTTTTAGCTGGAGCTAGTTTTAAATTGTCTTTTTTCAGTGGCAATAAATTAAATGCAACTACCAATGTAAAAGAATGGATAGAATTCACTGCCAATCAAAGTGTATTTACCATGATCATTGCGGTGGCCATTGCTGTTGCTGCATTGATTGCCATTTTTATGTACAAAGACCGCAAGCGTCAAATGCTGGTAACATTGAGTACAACAGTTGTTTCAATCATTCAGATCTTTTTATACTTTAATGCCAAATCTTCATTCACAGAAGCCAATCTGGATCTTGGGTCTTTGCTTGTTTTTGCCATACCGGCTTGTCTGGCACTAGCATCAAAAGCAATTTACAACGACGATAAATTAGTAAAGAGTGCTGATAGATTGAGATAAAAGAATTGTCGATTAATAATTCTCCATCTCTAATAAATGATTTACAAATAAGGCGCAGTAACACTGCGCTTATTTTTTTTAATGTTAGCAGGTACTCCAGCATAAACCAGTTCACCACCAGCATCACCTGCCTCAGGGCCAAGTTCAATTAACCAATCTGCAGATTTTAGCACATCGGTATTGTGTTCAATTACAATCAATGAATGCCCTTGTTCTATCAATGCATTGAAGGAGGCCAACAATTTTTTAATATCATGAAAATGTAAACCTGTTGTCGGTTCATCAAAAATAAACAATACATGTCCGATGCCTTTTCCTTTGCCTAAGAAGCTGGCTAATTTTACCCGTTGCGCTTCTCCCCCACTTAATGTATCGCTACTTTGTCCTAATTTGATATAGCCCAAACCAACGTCCTGTAAGGGTTGTATGGCTTTCTGAATGGCTTTTTCTTCTTTGAAAAATTCAATGGCTTCATCAACACTCAATTCCAGTAACTCAAAAATGGATTTGCCATTGTATTTCACTTCCAGCACTTCTTCTTTAAATCTTTTTCCCCCACATGATTCACAGGTAAGATGCACATCTGCTAAAAATTGCATTTCTACTACTGTTTCTCCCTCCCCTTTACAAGTGTCGCATCTTCCTCCATCTACATTAAATGAAAAATGTTTGGGCAAGAAACCTCGCATTTTCGCCAAGCCTTGTTTCGAATACAGATCTCTAATTGAATCGTAGGCTTTAATGTACGTGATAGGATTACTTCTTGAAGATTTACCGATTGGATTTTGATCGATCATTTCAATTGAATTAATTGAATCGATGTCTCCTGATATATTTTTATGTATTCCTACTTTATCTGCAGCTTCACCTTTTATTTTCTGCAAGGCAGGATACAATATTTGTTTGATCAAAGTTGTTTTACCACTTCCACTAACACCTGCAACAACGGTTAATGTATGGAGCGGAAATTCAACGGTGATATCTTTTAAATTATTTTGCCTTGCTCCTTCTACAGAAATACTGCTGGTCCATTTTCTAACTTGCTTAGGCGCTTCAATACTTAATTGACCTGTAAGGTATTTGCCCGTTAAACTATCTGGATGATGAATAATATAATCGTAATTACCTGCTGCAACTACTTCACCACCTAAATGAGAAGCCAAAGGCCCCATATCAATTATGTAGTCTGCTTCTCGCATCATCATTTCATCGTGCTCTACCACTACCACTGTATTGCCTAAATCACGCAATGATTTTAGCACTTCAATTAAACGTTTAGTATCTCTTGAATGCAACCCAATAGATGGCTCATCTAAAATGTACAAGGAGTTAGTTAAATTACTCCCCAAACTTCTGGTGAGTTGAATTCTTTGACTCTCACCTCCACTCAAAGAATTGGCCAATCTATTTAAAGTAAGATAGCCCAAACCTACATCCAATAAGGTTTTGATGCGTTGGTGTAATTCCAATAAAATTCTTTTGGCGACTTGCCCATCATGTTCTGAAATAGCTAGTTGATTGAACCAAATTTGAAGATCACGTACCGGCATCTCACATAATTCCGCAATATGTTTATCACCCACATTTACATACAATGCTTCTTTGCGCAATCTATATCCATTGCATTCATTACAAGTTGTTCTTCCACGATACCTGCTCAGCAATACACGATATTGTACTTTATATAAATTTGTTTCAACCTCCTTAAAAAAATCATTTATACCTAAAGCACCAGTTGCCCCATTCCATAATTGATGGTACTGTTCTTTGGATAAATCCATGATGGGTTTGTGAATAGGGAAATTAAATTTACCGGCTCCTTTAATAAATTGTTCTTTCCACCATCCCAATTTCTCTCCTTTCCAAGGTGCTATAGCCCCTTCATACAATGATAAGCGTTTATCAGGTATCACCAGATCGGTATCAATGCCCAATACTTGTCCGTAGCCCTCGCAAACAGGGCAAGCTCCATAAGGGTTGTTGAAAGAAAATAAATTGGGTGATGGTTCTTCAAAAACAATTCCATCGGCTTCAAACTTATTACTGAAATGAATCAGTTTGGTCCCATCAATTTCAATATTCATCTCTCCATCGCCTTCATAAAATGCGGTACCTATTGAATCAGATAAACGATGCAAGTCTTCTTCATCAAAAGCTTTCACTACAATACGATCGATGAGTACAAAGAAAGATGATCCAGTTGCAGCCACTTGCTTTTTTAAAGCTGCATCAGTGAGTTCAAGTAGTTCCTCTATTCTTTGTATACTTCCATTTTGATACATTCTTGAAAACCCTTTCTGCATCAATATATTCAACTCCTCTCTAATAGCTCTATTGGCATGTTGCTTAAACCCAACCAGTATTACAATTTTAGTTCCTTCTTTTAGTTTTGATATGGCATTCATCACATCTGCCACATCATCTTTTTTGACTGGCTTTCCCGTAACCGGCGAAATAGTTTTACCAATACGAGCATACATCAAACGCAAGTAATCATAAATCTCCGTCATACTTCCTACGGTACTTCTGGGTGTGCGGGTGATTACTTTTTGCTCTATGGCAATGGCAGGACAAAGCCCTTTAATATAATCTACATCAGGTTTGACCATCCTCGCCATGAATTGACGGGCATAAGCACTTAAACTTTCAGCATAGCGCCTTTGGCCTTCTGCGAATAATGTGTCGATGGTTAAAGAAGACTTTCCGCTACCAGATACACCGGTAACTACGATGAGCTTATTCCTGGGAAAATTGACTGAAACGTTCTTGAGATTATGCGTTCGGGCACCAGTTACCACAATATCTCCGTTTAATGTATTGGTTATAAGTGATGCTTCTGGTGCTTTTTTAGTTGTCATAGTGAATTGTCCTAGCTGTACAAAAGTAACAGAATATTGCAGCTTTAGTTGAGCAAATGATGAATAAGTATCAAAAAATCAATGATTTAGAATGTGTATAACCTCGGTGACCAAAAACATGATTTCCACAAAGTAATTGTGAATGTAAAAGAATTCTAATTTGTTCTCGATTTAAAGTTCGTTATCCAATATCCTGATTTTTTGAACATCCTAACTCAAAAACCTAAACTATGAGAACAATGGACCATGCGTCTGATAATGAGTTGATAAGGGCCTTTCAAGATGGCGATACCGATGCCTTTGAAACACTCATCTATCGTTACAAAGACAAGATCTTTTCTTCTATTTTGTTTTTCGTAAAAGACACTTATTTAGCTGAAGACCTATTTCAGGATGTGTTTATCAAAATCATAGACACTTTAAAAAACAAGCGTTACACCGAAGAAGGTAAGTTTTTACCATGGGCTTTGAGAATTGCCCACAACTTATGTGTAGATTATTTCCGCAAAGTAAAACGCACGCCGGCCATTAAAACCAGCGACAACAAAGATATTTTTGATGTCTTGCAAATTTCCGAAGAAGCTCCAGACGGAAAAATCATGCAAGGCCAAAGCCACGATAGAGTAAGAAAAATGCTCGACCTTTTACCAGAAGAACAAAGGGAAATCATAGTCCTTAGGCATTACGCTAATATGAGCTTTAAAGAAATTGCTGAAATTACCAACTGCAGTATCAATACTGCTTTGGGTAGAATGAGGTATGGTCTGATCAATCTTCGGAAAATGATGACCGAAAAACAAATTGCACTTTAACAAAGAACCCCTGTGAGCAACGGGGGTTTTTTATTCTTCCTCTTTAAGTTTTTGAATATCTTTTACCAGTTGTTCCATTTCTAATTGCAGGGTACCATTATAGATTCCCCTGATTCTTTTGGTTTTATCTACCAGCAATACATGTTCGGTGTGTAAAAACTGACTACTGTCTTTGGTGAATCCTAGATCCTCTTCTGCAAAATAAGATTGCCGGGCCAGGGTGTAAATCTCGTTCTTCCCACCAGTTAATAAATGCCAGTTGCTTTTTTGAATTTGATTGGCAGTTGCATATTTTTTTAACCTACTCACCGAATCGATCCATGGAGTAACACTATAAGACAAGATCACCAGATTAGTATCTTGGAGAAATGCTTTCTCTACTAATTTCATTTGTTTGGTCATTACAGGACAAATGCTGCCACAACTTGTAAAAATAAAATTAGCAACATGAATTTTGCCATTTATCTGATCTTCAGAAATGATTTGATTGTTTTGATTGGTAAATGAAAAATTGCCGATTATATGATTGATCTTTTGGGCAACTTCCTTATCGGAATGTAAAAATGTTGGCGTGAATTCGGGTGTATTATAATACGGAAGCGCTTTCTCATGCTGGGTTGTAGAGCAAGCAGACAAAATTAGCAGTACGAAAAATAATTTATTTATTAAAGATGCTGTCCGATACATTTACACAATTTTTTGTTCCTAATAATCCAAACCTTCTTCCATTTATGATCACATAATTGGCTTTTATTTTTCCATTATCATACCACCATTTTTGGCTTCCTTCTTCATGACCTTTTGCATAATTCATTTCTCTGGTTAAATTACCCGCTTCATTCCATTCTCTACAAAGACCTTCATATTCATCATTCACAAAATGGTATTCTAATTGCTTTTTTCCATTCTCCCAGTAAATAGTATACAGTCCTACTTTTTTTCCATTTTCAAAAAATCGACTCTCTTTTATTTGATGACCAGGATACCATTTTTTCCATTCTCCATGTTCTAATCCTTTAAGATACTGCTGTTTAATTGATGTATCTGTTGTTGAGGAATACAGCGCAAACAAAAATCCTGTAAAAGGCTGATTCTTTTGATAAATTATGCCGTTTTGATTTTGAATGGAACTGTCTGATTGATTAACTAAAAGAGTTGTTGTGCCTTTTAGCTTCTCAGACCGAACTGCTTTGTCCTGTTCTTTATTCGAAAGATTGCATGCAAAGAACAGCAAACAAAATCCAACTAAGCATTTATTGAGTAACTGTGCCTGGTGTACCATAATAACCGCTTCCGTTTAAATAAGGATCTGTTGCATTAATATGATAATGATAAATTCCATTCGGATATTCTGTTGTAGCATGAGAATGTCCGTGATAAGCATCAAGCATGGCATTCGTTACTGCAGCTCCATTTTCTGTTGGCCCATATACAGGATACCCATCTAACAAAAATCCTAAAAGTGCTGACTTAGATGCTTTCACCGTGGTGAGGTATAAAGGCTCTACATGATAATGATATCTTCCACCTGGTGCAGGATGCCCCCAGGATTGATCAAAACTGACTACTTCTCCTGTTAATGGTTGGTTTGGTCCGGCATATTGGTTATAGAAAGGCACTCCGTTCAATGCTACACCTATTGCACCTAAAGCAGTTGCAGGATGGGTTGCAGAAACCTGTGGATTGATAGGAATTTTGAATGTATAAGATTGCGTAATAATTGAATTGGGGTTTTTAGAAAATGTATTCCCACCAAATGTAGTACCACTAAAATTTTCATATAAAGGATCAGTAGTTGCATAATATATGCTTTTGTGATCAGGAGCGCCATTTGATTTGATGGTAATATATGTACCATCAGAAGTTATGCTACTAGCTCCATAAATCTTCAAATAAACAGCAGGTACCGAAGTACTGGTAGTTGTTGTAGATGAAGCTGTATCTGCCGATTTTTTACATGCACTCAAAGCAATTAAAACTGATAAGAGTAGGGCGCTAATCATTTTCATAAAATGTAATTTAAAAGTTGAAATTTTCGATTGCTAAACTTGAATGATTAGACGTAGCATTCAACAAAAACACTCGCTCACCTATTGAATTAATTTTGATCAGGTGGAGGAGGCGGTCGATGTCCACGAGGAGGGGGCGGTCCCTTACCATCTGGTGGTGGTCGATGACCTTTTGGAGGTGGGCCCTTCCCATCTGGCGGTGGTCGATGACCTTTTGGAGGAGGTGGACCTTGCCCATCTTGCGGTGGACGATTACCATCAGAAGGTGGTGGGCCTTTGGGTCGATTCCGCATTTGGATGATGGCATCTTGAATAATCTGATCGAATTTGATTTTTTGTGTTGAATCACAAATTTGTCTAACCGCTTTAAAATGATTTAGCGTAGTTAAATCCAACCCTTTTTCAGCTGTTGCAATTTTATTCCAAGCATTATTAATAGTAGTGCTGCTTGCAGTATCGTTTTTAACCAATGCAAAAAAATCATTTTTGTACTGCTCTATTTCTTTCCTGATTGGATCCACTGCATTGCGATGTTCATTTCTTAAAGCTTCAAAAGCAGTTTGCTGTGTACTTGAAAAGTTCAATTCATTGGTTAAATAATCTCCACCTTTATTCATTCTTGGCGGAGGAAATTGGTTATTATTTTCAGGCAAAGATTGGCGCCACCAAAAAATACCAAAACTCACAATATTGGCTACCAATAAAACAATTACGATGATATTTAAACTACGGTTTTTAGATAATTGGTTCATACAATGAGTTTAATAAACAGTAGTGGTGTTTAAATTGTATTCACTTGAAAAATCATTTACTGATGATGCTTTTTTTGAAATACCTATTTGTGATTGATGCCGATTATTGGTTTGCTTGATCAGCAAAAAAGCATTCATGCCAAAAATGGCTATTAGTACTCCAATAACCAATACTGGCTTGAATTGAAACAGGAAAGAAGGTGATTTTTCCTCCTCCATCATATTCATTTTATGCATCAGCTTTGCATAAAAATAAGGTGATGGATTGGCTCTTTGTATTCCCTCAACACTTTCAATTATTTCATCTATATTTTTTGAGTAAATTTTTTCCATATTTTACTATTATGATTTACTTATATTTTTTTGCAAATTTATTTTTGCCCGGTGCATATATGCTTCCACTGCTTTCACTGTTGTATTCATCACCTCGCTGGTTTGCTGATAATTCAGTCCTTCTATCTTTATTAATACAAACGCTACTTTTTGATTTTCTGGTAGTGCCTGTAATGATTTAAATAAAAGAGCTGCATGCTCTTTATTTTCCATTTGAACACCGGGGTGGTTAAAATCTGCTTGCTCATATTCAAGCTCGTTGTCCCCACCAAAAAGGTTCAAAATTTTACCAAATCTCTTTTTAGTTCTTTTCTTTCTTTCCCAATCCAATGCTTTTGTCGTAGCTATTCTATAAATCCAAGTCGACAATTTGGCATCCTGTCTAAAACCAGCGATGCTTATATAAACTTGAATAAATACTTCCTGGCTAAGATCTTCTGCTTCCTGTTCTTGTTGCACTATACTCAAAACAATATTGTATACCATTTGCTGATAGTTGTCCACCAACTCTTTAAAAGCTGCTTGGTCTTTCTCCTGTAAAGCTTTTATGAGTGCAGTTTCTGTCAAATTATACAGCCTGTTAAATGATTAGATGTGAAATGGAGTAAAAACCTTCACACAATAAGAAAAAAAAATCCGCTAAAGTGCTTTTGCTAAAATAAGCATAAATTTATTTGACCAGCGATTTTTCGAAACTCATTTTTACCGCGTCTAAATGGGCAATAAATAAGCTAACATCTGGATCATAGCCATATCTTCTTGAGCTAATTGGCTTGCCCTCCAGATTTAGAAACATATATAAAGGCTGAGAATTGCCTCCAAATTGAGTGATCTCATAATCCAGATTGCGATCTCCTTCTGTAATTACCTTATCTCCATCCTTTTTAGTATACTGTTCATTTAAAGGCAATTCAGTTGATTCGTCTACATATAAAGTGACCAAAACAAAATTCTCATGCATTCTTTTCAACACTTCTGGATCCTTCCATACCTCTTTTTCCATTTTTCTACAATTGGCACAACTATGACCGGTAAAATCGATCATAATAGGCTTTTTCAAAACCTTTGCAGCAGCTAAGCCTTCTTCTAATGTAAAATAAGCAGTAAGGTTATAAGGCACATGCAATTTATCTGTTAATCGTTTTGGAGGTTCCGCTAAAGAAGTTGTTTTCGATAAATTGGTTGAACCATTTTGTTGATACTTGAGTAAATCTAAGTTGAAATCCTGGGTTTCATCTGGCGGAATGAATCCACTCAAGTGACGCAAAGGTGCACCCCATAAACCTGGAATTAAATACACCACAAATGAAAATGTTGCAATTGCAAAAAACAATCTTGGCACACTCAAATAAGGCAAATCACTATCGTGTGAAAATTTAATTTTTCCTAATAAATAAATGCCCATCAATCCGAAAATAACAATCCATAATACTAAAAAAACATCTCTATCCAACAAACGCCAATGATAGATCAGGTCTACATTAGATAGGAATTTCAGCGCCAATGCCAATTCTATAAATCCAAAACAAACTTTCACTGAATTCAGCCAGCCACCACTTTTTGGTAAAGACTGTAATAGAGTAGGAAAAAAAGCAAATAAGGAGAAAGGCAATGCCAATCCTGCGCCAAAACCCAGCATGCCAATAACTGGAGCTGAAGAAACACCCCCAGTACTTGCCTGTCCTAATAATGTTCCTACAATGGGGCCAGTGCAAGAAAAAGAAACAATTACCAAGGTAAGTGCCATGAAAAATATGCCCACTAACCCGCCTTTACCTGCTTTCTGATCTGCTTTATTAGCCCAACTATTAGGCAATTGAATTTCAAAAACGCCAAAAAATGAAATAGCAAAAATGAGAAATATGGCAAAGAAAATAAGATTAGAAACAGCACTTGTAGAAATTTGGTACAACACATCATCCCCAAATATCAATACTAAAACAAATGTGGGAATTGTATAGATCAAAACAATCGATAAAGAATACCATAAAGCATTTCTTAATCCTTCCAGCTTTGTTTTACTCCTTTTCAAAAAGAAGCTAACTGTTACTGGTATCAATGGAAAAACGCAAGGCGTAATTACAGCAATAAGTCCTGTTAAAAAACATAAAAGAAAAATCTGCCAAAGGGATTTGCCTTCTACATTACCCGAATCATTTTTATTTAATTCTGTTGAAATAGGTTTGTTCACCGGAGTACTAAATGCCATTTCACCACTGGGGAAATTATTGCCTGACTTGCCTAACCAAATAAATTTACCTTTCACTAAAGCACTATCGGCACTATTGATATGCAAGGGAAAAACAAACTCAACACTATCTGCAAATAAGCGATATTTAGATAAGCTTGTACTATTCTCAGGAACCAATATTACTGTTCCATTTTCTGTAATCGTATCTGTTTGCTTCCGAAATGTTGAGCTCAAACTGTCGAGCTCCAATGAAGAAACAAAAGGATCATCTTCACCTCTTTTTTTTACTGAAAAAACCTGAGTTCCTTTATCCAGATTCACTTTTACCAAAAGATGTACAATTGAATCATTGATTCTTTTAGTAAGAAAACTAATTTGAACAGGTTGTTTTTCCTGTGCATAAATCGCTATCGAAAAAAACGAAACCAGAATGAATAAACCAAGCCTTTTTTTCATTTACGAATATTGTTCTGCTTATTGTAATTTCAAATCGAAAGTTTTCTTAGTTGGAGGTAAACATTGTGTATCATCACAAACCATAAAATTAACAGTGCCAGTAATATTGGTACTTAAGCCTCCTTTAACTTTAACTACCTGGGAATAAACTACTTTCCCTGAATAATAAAATACTTGAACACCAAATACCTTGTCATTGATTTTTTCCATTTTTCCTGTTTCCTTTATTTTACCTTCTTTAACAATCAATGGATTACTGTTAAAACTTATTTTGGTAGGAACAGGCCCTCCTGCAGGAGTTGATTGAGAATACATATGCCATGGCTTCGGAATATCTGCAGTTATAACGATCTCATAAATACCAGGGGCTCTTTTGTTTGCTACATAAGTCCAAGAAACTGGGTCTTTTACCTGACTATTTGCATTTCCTAAAAACAACATCGATATAAAAACAAACAGAAATTTTTTCATTGAATACTAGTTAATTGATGTTTAATAATTCGAAGACTTTATGGCCATCAATATTATTTAATGATGTTGAAGTGGCTCTTTCAGGATGTGGCATCATACCAAAAACATTATTATTATGATTACGTATGCCAGCAATATTCCTTACAGCTCCATTCGGATTGGCCATTTCATTGATCTCTCCTAATTCATTACAATACTTAAATATCACCTGATTGTTTTTCTCCAGATGATCTAAGGTAGCTTCATCAGCATGAAAACGTCCTTCACCATGAGCAATAGGAATTTTTAACGCTCCACCTTCCCCATTTTTGATAAAAATATTTTTACAAATGAATTGCTGATTGGCATTTTGCAATAAAACGCCAGGCAACAAACCACTTTCACATAATATTTGAAATCCATTACATACACCCAAAACCCTTCCGCCTTTATTGGCAAATTCAATAACTGATTGCATCATTGGGCTGAAGCGGGCAATTGCTCCACAACGAAGATAATCCCCATAAGAAAACCCTCCAGGCAATACAATACAATCATTAGTGGAAAAAGCCGAAAGATCTTTGTCTTTATGCCAAAGCATGATTACTTCCTTATTGAGATCATTTTGCAGTGAATCCTGCATGTCTCTGTCGCAATTTGAGCCGGGGAAAACTACCACTCCAAATTTCATGGGCTAATTTTATTTTATGTGCCAAAGGTACAAATCAAGGTCGGAAAGAAACCTTAATTTTTGACCAATTCCCAATTATTATACACAACTGCCATAATTATCAGCCAAAAAAGCAAATTGGGGAAAATTGGGCGTCTTGGATAAGAAAATGCATTAGAAACAATAGCAGAAACAGGCACCAGGCAGATAAAACACGCTTGTATGCCTACCCCTTTAAATACAAAGGGTGCTGTGATTAAGAATAAACTCATTAATAAAAGAACCGACCAGTTCTTTCTGATTTGAATTACTAATCTGCTATTAAATTGTTGCCAGTAAATAAACCCGGCTAAAAAACTTAACAGAAAAACAGATAAACTAATGATCACACTTTTATTGAGAAGCAAAACAGGAACTTCGAAATGAAAATTTGGCAGATAAAATAGAAAATTATTAAAATGGTCTGTTATAAATAACCATCCGCCTAAAAAATAATAAGGAACCAATATGCCCATTATCAAGACAAACCACTCCTGCAATTTAAGTGGTCGTAAAATAGCTAAAGCAAATGCTGTGATAATGATCATTAAAGCAATAGGATGATAAGCGATCGTTGAAACACCCAGTAATAATCCAATATTAAACAACACTTCTTTTGGGTTTGGCTGATTGTATAGCTGTACAAGTTTAATTACTAACCAGATTAAAAGAAAGTTAATCAATAAGGCTGGAGTGATATAACACCATGTTGTAAATAATCCAGAAAGCAAAACATAGGTCATTGCAACCGTATAATTGGATTGCTGGAATAATTTAATTTCATTGAACAAAAAATTCAATCTGATAGCTTGTATCAATAAAGCGATCATGTAAATGACAAATAAAAAATTACTGTTTATTGTAGAAAAATAATCCTTCATCAAAACAGCCAATAATCCATCATTGGTATTCAACAACATTACTGGTGTACTGAAAAAGAAATGAAAATGAACACCAATACTTAACAGTAAAAGAAAAAGAATATTAACAATTGATTTGTCTTTAAATAAAAAAACCACGGCTTGATTTTAAAAGTCAACTTTTACAAAACAGGTATACCCTCTGTACATACAAGGCATTATAGCTTGCCTTAACCCTACTTGTTTAATATGCCTTGGCATAAAATCATATCCTTTGTCTAAATTTTTGATTGTTGGATTACGATCTATTTGACCAGTTGGCGACATACTTTGGTCGGTTAAAACATTGTTTCTTTTTTCTTGGAGATTAAATAAGAAATGAACTTGATCTCCGCTATTAACAATACCATATCCAATATAATTATCTGTATTATCGTCGTATTGTGTTTTTCTAATTACATTACTCCACTCCATTTTACCATCAGGTTCAAATGAAATGATGGCTACATTTTCTGCATAATATCGGTTAACATTATTACCCATATTATTATTCATCATCCCCATATTATTTATCCCTCCCCATGGGTAATACAGTGAATTCATTCCATTCATTGGATAATAGTTCAATGGGTAATTAGAAAATCCACCTCCATATGGGTTATAGAATGGATTTCCATTCATGTAATCCCACCTGTTCAATGTATTTCCCCGATTGGTTACATAAGCAGCTTCCGCTATGATCATAAAGCCGCCGTCTTTTCTTAGTATTAAATTTTTCAGGTAAAAATCATTGAATGCCATTTTTTGTGGACCATCCCCTCTTACATCAGACCGGTATTCTTCGGTAAATGTTGTAGTTGCATTTAATAATTCTTTACTTCCATCTAAAGCCCATAAAGTGTAATACAATCCGTCAACATTTCCCCTTCTGATTTTACTAAAAAAAGAAGTGATAATGCAATGCCCATTTCTATTATCAATTTTAACTCTGGTATCATCTAAAAAAATCTTGTTGATGGGCAGGATGTTCAATTTATAATTAATTGCACCTAACGGTTTTACCAATAAACTTATTTTATTGATATTATCATTCTGAGTTGTTCCTGATTGTCTTAAACAAACGATATTTCCATTATTTGCCAAACCAAATTCACCTAAAAAATCATTTTTTTCAGGCATACTCACAGGCACTCTTACTTTTTCAATAAGGTTAAGTGATTTATCGTACATACAAGAAGTAACTGCATGTTCTTTTTCATTTCTTGTACTGATTTTAAAAGCAACAATTTTCTGTTTATCCTCACTATTGATAAACGTATAAATTTTGTTATCTACATTGTAGTTTATATTAGAAGTAGTATCTAAAACTACTGGATCTCCTATTTTCTTTCCATTACCGTCAATTTTTACGGCCATGGCAAAAACAGTGCTTTTATTTTGAAATTGATATAATATGTATACAAAATCGGAATATTGAATAAAATCGGTACTCAATACTTTTCCTTTTTCGGTAAGATAATCCAACTTCACTTTATCCAATAACTTCATATCAGCATCATATACCGCCATTTGGTGTAGATCCCTGGTGTTCTTATAAATGAGAATTTTACCGTCAATTTTACCTAAAATCTCAAAGTTCAAGGTTCTAGCATCGTCTTTTTCGGGTTCGGAAAAGACCAATTGTTGGGCATTTACTGTGAAAATGCTCATTAAAAATATGCTTAGAAAAAAGACAATTGTATTTTTCATTATGGGATAAATCTTTAATATTCAAATGTACGTTAGCTCAGTTTATTTACGGTATTCAATTTACCCATACATTTGTTAAAGCAAATTAAGCATTTAAGCTTCAAAGTACTTTCGTGAATAAAAATTTCAACAAAGCAACCTCGGCCGGATTAATCATCGCCCTTGGAATAATTTTCGGCGACATTGGTACTTCTCCATTGTACGTATTAAACGAAATCATCAGTGAAAAAGTCATATCTGAGAAACTAATTATCGGGGCTTTGTCTTGCATAATTTGGACACTGACTTTACAAACGACGGTGAAATATGTGATCTTAACCCTTAAAGCAGATAATAAGGGTGAGGGAGGTATTTTTAGTTTATATGCTTTGGTCAGACGCAGAAGAAAATGGCTGGTAATCCCTGCAATGCTTGGTGGAGCAGCGCTTTTAGCGGATGGCATCATTACTCCACCTATTACCGTTACCTCTGCTATTGAAGGCCTGCGTCAGTTACCCGCTTTGAGAAATATTCAACAAAGCACCATCATTACTATTGTTATTTCCATTATTACACTCTTATTTATTGTTCAGCAATTTGGCACAGCTTCAATCGGCAAGTTCTTTGGGCCAATGATGGCTTTATGGTTTACCATGTTAGCCATTTTAGGTTTATCCCATATTCTAGATGAAGTGCACGTATTTAATGCTTTCAACCCCTATTATGCATTTGATTTATTAACCACCTATCCAAAAGGATTTTGGTTACTGGGAGCGGTTTTTCTTTGTACAACGGGTGCTGAAGCACTGTATAGCGACTTAGGCCATTGTGGAAGGGCCAATATTAGGGTTTCATGGATTTTCGTGAAAACATGCTTGATTCTAAATTATTTGGGGCAGGGTGCTTGGTTATTGGCCAATCATAAAAACCATATTATTCCACCAGAAGTGATGGCCGATGGATTTAATCCATTTATTGGCATTATGCCACAATGGTTTAAACTGGCGGGAATTATCATTTCCACTTTAGCTGCCATTATTGCGAGCCAGGCATTGATCTCAGGTTCTTTTACATTGATCAGTGAAGCCATGAGATTGAATTTATGGCCAAAAATGAAAATCAACTATCCTACCGAAGAAAAAGGCCAGTTATATATTCCAGGAATCAGTTTATTGCTTTTTGTGGGTTGTATAGGCATTGTATTATATTTTCAGAAGTCTGCAAATATGGGCGCTGCATACGGTTTAGCAATAACCATGTGTATGATCAGCACTTCCATTTTATTTGCCAATTATCTGGTAAGTAAAAGAGTATTTCCAATTTGGATTTATGTATACCTGATTGTTTATTTAAGTATTGAGCTTTCATTTCTAATAGCCAATTTGCAAAAATTCATGCATGGAGGTTATGTGACCTTTATTGTAGGGGGAGCTTTATTTGCAGTAATGTATGTATGGTTTAGAAGCCGGAAGATCAAAAACCGATATATTGAATTTGTTCGATTGGAGCATTATATTCCAATGATTCAAGAATTGAGTAATGATAAAGTAATTCCGAAATACGCTACCCATTTGGTGTATATGACTAGTGCCAATAACCACAATGAAATTGAGCACAAGATTATTTATTCAATTCTCAACAAAAAACCCAAAAGGGCTGATATATATTGGTTTGTTCATGTAGACGTTATTGATGAACCATATGTTTGTGAATATTCAGTGGAACACATTATTCCAAATGATATTATCCGAGTAGAGTTTAGGCTAGGATTTAGAATGGAGCAAAAGATCAATTTGATGTTCAGAAAAGTGGTAGAAGATCTGGTGAAAAACAAAGAAGTGAACATTACGAGCAGATATGAAAGTTTGGAAAAAAACAATATAGTCGGCGACTTTCAGTTTATCGTTTTAGAAAAATATTTAAGTCAGGACAATGAGCTTCCTATTTTCGAGCGCATTGTTATGAAATTATATTTCTGGCTTAAAGAAATTAGCTTGAGTGAAGAAAGAGGTTTTGGATTGGATCCAAGCAATGTAACAGTTGAAAAATTCCCTTTAATTGTTGCGCCGATCTCTAAGATGAGCTTAAAAAGAATATTCAACGAAGAGAGTGAATATCAATGATGAGTATTAGCCCAATAGAGTTAAAACTGCTGTTATCTGATCAAGCTATTTTTTTAGTGGATGTTAGAGAGCAATATGAACATGATGAATACAATATTGGAGGGGTATTAATTCCATTGGGGGAAATCGTAACCAGAATCAATGAAATTCCAACAGATCAAAAAGTAGTGCTTTATTGCAAAAGAGGAATTAGAAGCATGATTGCAATACAGAAATTACATTTGAAAAATCCTCAACTCAACCTGGTCAATTTATCTGGTGGCATGGAAGCCTGGAAAACTTCTTGTTAATCTTGCAAAAAAAGCAGATATTACTGTTTGATTTATTGAGAAAGCTTGTCTTCAACCATCATATATATTATTCTGGGATACTTGGTTCTTGTAATTGTAGCATATCTGTTACAAGAGAGAATGATTTTCAAACCAGAAAAACTTCCACAAGATTTCACCTATAAATATGATGCCCCTTTCGAAGAATTATTTTTTGATATAGAACCAGGGGTTCGCATTAACGGGCTTCATTTTTATGTTCCGGAACCCAAAGGGCTTATATTATATTTTCATGGGAATTCGAGAAGCATTAAAGGATGGGCAAAATATGCCAGGGATTTTTTTAGATTTCAGTACGATGTACTCTTGGTAGATTACAGAGGTTTTGGAAAAAGCACTGGAAAAAGAGGGGAGAAAGCCATGTTGGCGGACATGCAATTTATTTACGAACGCTTAAAAGAAAAATATGATGAACACCATATTCTTGTTTATGGTAGAAGTTTAGGTAGTGGATTTGCTACAAAAATTGCAGCAGATAATAAGCCGCGTTACCTGATTTTAGATGCTCCCTATTATAGTTTCATTAAAGTGGCTGAAAGATTTACCCCATTTATTCCGCACAGACTTACCTTAAGATTTAAACTTCAGACAGACAAATGGATCAGAAAGGTTAATTGTCATACCTATATAATTCATGGCACCAAGGATTGGTTAATTCCAATTAAACACAGTGAAGAATTACAGCGATTTAATCCGCATAAAATCACTTTGATTCGAATTCATGGCGGAGGTCATAATAATCTGCCTTCTTTTGATGAATACCATAATTTCATCAGAGATATTCTAAAGTATTGACGGCATCTGCTTAATTTTACCCGGTGAATTTACAGAAAGCAATAAGCAGTTTAAAAATAATAGCCATTACTTACGCAGTAATTGGTATCCTTTTCTACACCTTTCAGGAAAAAATAATTTTTAATCCCACAAAAATTGAACCTGAAAGTAGTTATGATTTGAAACATGCTCATGTACCAGTTTGGATTTCAATTGACGAATCTTCTAAATCATTTTTGGCCCAATTCAATACTACAAAAACGATTAAAAAGGGAGTCGTGCTTTATTTCCACGGAAACAAAGGCAATATAAAAAGATACGAACGATTTGTAGATAGGTTTAACAATAACGGTTATGATGTCTGGATGATTGATTATCCGGGTTATGGAAAATCAACAGGAGATTTAACTGAAGCCAATCTATACGAACAATCACTTCAATTATATAAATTAGCAAGAACAAAATTTAATCCTGATCAAATAATTATTTACGGAAAATCAATGGGAACTGGTATGGCTGCCCAATTGGCTTCGGTTAGAGACTGCAAAAGGTTAATACTAGAAACTCCATATTATAGTATGCAGTCATTGATAGGTATGTACATGTGGATGTACCCACTGAAAAGCATGTTAAAATATCATTTTTATACCAATGAATTTTTATTGAAAGTATCTGCTCCAATTACTATTATGCACGGTACAAATGATGGAGTAATACCTTACAGAAATGCAATAAGATTAGCAGCTATTTTAAAACCTATTGATGAATTTATTACCATTGAAAATGGAGAACATAAAAACCTAAATGATTTTCCAATGATGCAACAAAAAATAGATAGTATATTAAGTAAGTAGTAGCCAGAAAATCATTTTTCTTTGAGCTTAATTTTTTTAGTACTCACTACTAATTCATGCTCAACTCCCACTTTTAAAGCCAGATTTTCCTTTTCATGGCTTACCGGAAAATCAAAACAAACAGGATAATCATATTCAGCCACTTGGTGTAAAATAAGTTCAGGAATGGATTGACCAAAAGGCCTTGGATTGTCTTTAATATCTGTAAACCCTCCTACTATTAATCCAGCTAAATTTTCCAAATGTCCTGCTCTTTTCAACTGAAGAAACATTCGATCAATATTATAAATGTATTCTCCAATATCTTCTATAAATAAGATCTTACCAGTTGTTTTATAAGCAGATTTTGTACCGCACAAATGAGCTAATAATGCGAGGTTTCCTCCAATTAATTGACCACTTGCTTTGCCAATTTTATTTTTTGAATTTGGCGCTGCTGTATAATTTGATTTTATCCCTTTTAAAGCTTTCTGTAATGATTGCACATATATGCTTTTATCCCCACCATCATTAAATGCACTGGCCATTGGTGAATGAATAGAAGCCGATTTTATTTGAGTATGTAGATGTGCTAAAAAAACAGTGATATCACTAAAACCAATAATCCACTTTGGATTTTTTTTGAATGAATTAAAATCTAATTGATCAATAATTTTACTCACACCATACCCTCCCCTTCCACAAAGAATTGCATGAATATTCTTGTCATTTAACATAGCCTGGAATTCATCTCTACGGGCTTCATCTGTTCCACTAAAATAAGTCTTGCTTTTACTGCCAATGGTTTTTCCCACCATTACTTCATAACCCCAATTTTGTAAAGTATGAATACAGTTTTGTACTTTCTCCAATTCCATATATCCCGCAGGGCAAGTAAGTCCAATGGTATCTCCTTTTTTTAAATAGGGTGGTATCTTAATCATATTGCAAACTAATGGATTTCTTGTAATGAAACAGCATCTTGCTCAATTGTTAAACGATGTACAACACCACATTTCAAAGCATAATTATTTTTTTGATGTCCTACCGGAAAATCAAAGCAGACTGGGTAATTAAACTGATCCACTTTTTCTTTAACAATGGTAACAATATCTCTACCGAATGGCGAATCTGGCGTATCAGGCTTTATACTAGTGAATCCACCAATGATCAGGCCTTTTAATTTTGCTAATTTACCTGCACGCAATAAGTTACAAAACATTCGATCGATATTATACAATGGCTCACTTACATCTTCTAAAAACAAGATTTTTCCTTCTGTATTAATGGAGGAAACAGAGCCGCTCATATTTTCCCAGATTTTTAAATTACCGCCTACTAAAACACCTTCAGCATTTCCAATCCGATTATTGACATTTGGAACAATTGGATAAAATATTTTTTCTCCCTCTAATGCTTTCTTTACAGAAAGAATGGTATTGATTTGAACTTCATCAGCAGTTGCCCAGTCTTTGGGAAAACTGCCACACATTTTTGAATGCAAACTTGCAGTATTAACCACCTGATGCATATGACTATGCAGAACGGTGATATCACTAAAACCAATCACCCATTTAGGATTTTTTTTAAATGTTGAAAAATCAAGCAAATCAACCATTCGAACTGCACCATAACCACCAGTAGCACACATGATTGCTTTAACAGAAGCATCATCCATCATTTCCTGAAAATCCTTTGCACGTTCTGCATCAGTTCCTCCGAAAGTGAAATCTCTTTTGCCAATTGTCTGGCCCAATTTAATTTGGTAGCCCCAGCTTTCCATTTGAATGATCGATTGCTGAATATCTGCCATTGTAGAAAACCCTGAAGGGCAGCAAATACCAATCGTATCTCCTTTTTGCAAATAAGGAGGGATTTTGATGCGATTTCGATTGGAATTGTTTTCAGTAGCAGCCAATGATCCTAAAGGCAGCAACCCTAACGATGCTAATTGTAAAAATGATTTTCGTTGCATAAATGAAAAATACAAAAAAGACCAATATGTTGGGCTATATCGGGCTTTTCACTACGAATAATCGGTTCTTAGCTTTGCTTTGCTTATTTTTGCGGCTTCCTAGATTAATTATATGAGTAATAAAGAAACACCTAAAAGATATTTAATTACCGCCGCTTTGCCTTATGCAAACGGTTTGAAACATATTGGCCATTTGGCGGGCGCCTATTTACCTGCAGACACCTATGTAAGGTATTTAAGGGCACAGAAGCGCGATGTGGTATTTGTTTGCGGAAGTGATGAACATGGAACAGCAATACCTATTCAAGCCACCAAAGAAGGAACTACAGCGCAAGCCATCATCGATAAATACCATCCAATCATTGAACAAAATTTCAACGACCTGGGTATTTCTTTTGATATATATCATCGTACCAGTGATCCGATTCATCATGAAACAGCAAGGGAATTTTTTCAGACATTGAATGATAAAGGAGATTTGATCACCAAAGAGTCTGAGCAATATTTCGACGAAAAAGCAGGTAGTTTTTTAGCGGATCGATATATTAAAGGCACTTGCCCAAATTGCGCTTACCCCGCAGCCTACGGAGATCAATGTGAGAATTGCGGAAAAAGCTTGAGCCCTGATGAACTCATTAATCCGGTAAGCACATTAAGTGGAAACGCGCCGATCAAAAAAAGCACTAAACACTGGTATTTACCACTGGATAGACATGAATCATTTTTACGCAAATGGATTTTAGAAGAACATGCCAATGACTGGCGTTCTACTGTAGTAGGTCAATGCAAAAGTTGGATTGATGGTGGATTATTACCTCGTGCAGTTACCCGCGATTTAGATTGGGGAGTAAAAGTTCCCGAAACAGTGGAAGGCGCTGCAGGAAAAGTATTGTATGTTTGGTTTGATGCACCAATAGGATATATTAGTGCTACCAAACAATGGGCATTGAATAATGATAAAGATTGGAAACCATATTGGGAGAGTAAAGACACCAAGCTGGTGCATTTTATAGGGAAAGACAATATTGTATTTCATTGTATTATTTTTCCAGTGATGTTGCAACTACACGGTAATATTTTGCCAGATAATGTTCCGGCAAATGAATTCATGAATTTAGAAGGCGATAAAATGAGTACCAGCAGAAACTGGAAACTCGAAATGGAAGATTATATCAATGATTTTATCAAGCCGGAAAATGGTGGCAGTCATATGGCCGATGTACTTCGTTATTACCTAACATTGATTGCTCCCGAAAGCAAAGACAGTGAATTTACCTGGAAGGGTTTTCAGGATGCCAATAACAGTGAACTGGTAAGCATATTCGGCAATTTTATTAATCGTGCATTGGTATTGATGCATAAATTATGCAGAGGTAAAGTGCCGCCATTACATGCCGATGTATTGGATGAGCTAGATAAAGAAGCAGTTGCCAATATCAAAGCCACTAAAGAAAAAGTGGAGAAGCTTTTAGAAGAATACAAGTTCAGAGATGCTTTATTTGAAGTAATTAATTTGGCAAGAATCGGCAATCAATACATGCAGAAAAAAGAACCTTGGATTGTTGCTAAACAATTAGATACCAACCCTGAAGCACAAAAACTAATTGATAATTGTTTACATATTTGTTTACAATTAACGGCCAACCTAGCGATTTTAATTAATCCATTCTTGCCTTTTACGGCGAAGAAGATTTGCTACTTATTAAAAGTAGTAGATAAAATATTGGATTGGGAAAATGCAGGCAGCATGAAATTATTAAGTGTTGGTTATAGCTTGCGTGCACCAGAATTATTATTCCGCAAAATAGAAGACGAAGAAATTACTAAACAAGTTGAAAAATTAAAAGCAGCAGCAGTGAATAAAGAACCACTAGTCGGCACCCTGCCGAAGGCTGGGTCAGACGGTGGATCCGAACCAACGGCATCGGCAGTTAAGCCTGAAATCGTTTTCGATGATTTTGCAAAAATCGATTTAAAAGTAGGTACCATTGTTGCAGCTGAAAAAGTAGAGAAAGCCGACAAATTGTTGAAACTCCAGGTAGACCTTGGTTTTGAAACACGCACCATCGTTTCAGGAATCGCTATGCATTTTAATCCAGCAGAAATTGTTGGCAAACAAGTAACCGTAGTTTGCAATTTAGCTCCTCGCAAAATGCGCGGCATTGAAAGCAATGGCATGATTTTAATGGCAGAAGATGCTGCAGGAAAATTGCATTTTATTAATCCAGAAACGGCTATTGATAATGGATCTGGTGTGAGTTAATCATAACTCACACATTCTTTCAATTCCTTTTCGGTATACGATAATTTGTATTGTTTCAGAACATCGGCTGGCACACCATTCCATTGGTTCGGAACATTGCCCATATAGCCCACATCTTTCACTCCAATTTCAGAAGTATAAAAGCCTGTAGCTACTAAATCGCGCATGGCAGAAAAGAAAGCAACGCCTTGTTTTAATTCAGGTTTTGCTTTTTCGGGATAGGCGATCGAATCAACCACTGCAATCTGTTGCTTTGCATCACAATTGATAAATGCCTTTTCATATAATTTATAACAATGTAAATCCAACCACTTCAAACCTCCACGAATAGGAGTTTGATGTGATGGCATATCTTTTACAATAAACTCAATAAACTCCGGCACTTTAGCATCACTGGCTGATCCGCTCACTTCATCCTTCGGAATAATGATATCGCCCAACACAGTTATAGTGGCCATTTCATGCGCATCAAAGAAAGTAGCTTCTTTACTCAGCTTACCTAAATAATCTTTCTCTTCCTGCATTCGATATTCCAAAGAAGCATCAGCAGCATTGGCGATTGCTTTCTTATCGGCATTTTTACAAGCTTCTACCAAAACACCAGCACCCACAGTGCCAATCATTAAGGCTTTGATCGATTTTCTCCTATCCATATTAAATATTTTGTTTTTTCATTTCGTCGATGATGTATTCACTTGCGCGCATACTCAATGCCAAAATGGTCCAGGTGATATTTTTATCTGCTTGAGAAACAAATTGAGATCCATCTACACAAAACAATGTTTTACAATCATGCGCCTGGCTCCATTTATTGAGTGCAGAGGTTTTTTTATCGTTACCCATTCTCACAGTGCCTGCTTCATGAATAATATTGCCTGGGTTAGATAATCCATAATTATTAGAAGCATCGTCTTCAGCACCCCAGGTGATGATCGCTCCCATATTGTGCATGATCTCTTTGAATGTTTCTTTCATGTGTTTTGCTTGATTGATCTCATACTCCGAATTTTTAGCATGAAAACGCAAAACAGGAATGCCATATTTATCTACTACAGTAGGATCTATTTCGCAATAGTTATTAATATTTGGAACGGATTCTCCCCTTCCTGCCATACCTACTCCAGCTCCATAAAAAAAGCGCACATCTTCTTTTAATGAAGCACCATAACCTCCTGCCTCTTTAGTTTTTCCGTTCACTTGAAATTTTCCATTCTGTCCTTGAATGCCCATTCCAAAACCATAAGCAGGCTGACTCATTCCTCCCCAATATTCTATATGATATCCACGAGGGAAATCCAATTTTTTATTGTCCTTCCACCATGGAGTATAAATATGCATACCCCCAACACCATCTTCGTTGTAACGCTTTCTGCCAAAGAGTTCTGGCAATACACCACCCATGGCTGCACCTGTAGAATCATGTAAATATTTACCCACTACATTGCTTTCATTGGCCAATCCGTTTGGATGTCTTTTCGATTTTGAATTGAGTAATAAACGGGCAGTTTCACAAGTGCTTGCTGCTAAAATTACTACTCTACCACTTACCTGATACTCTTGATTATCTAATTTACTAACATAAGAAATACCTGTTGCTAAACCTGCCTCATTGGTAATTACTTCACGAGCCATTGCTTGTGTGATCACATCTACATTACCTGTATTTATTGCAGGCTTTACTAAAACTGAACCCGAAGAAAAATCGGCATATGCTTTACAACTTCTATTACACTGTGCACAATAAAAACAAGCCCCGCGTTCGTCATTTATTTTTTTAGTAAGGATAGACAAGCGCGAAGGAATTACAGGAATACCAATTCCGGTTGCCGCTTTCTTAATCATCAATTCGTGCAAACGAGGTTTGGGCGGAGGAAGAAAAATTCCATCAGGATCATTTTCCAATCCTTCATTGCTTCCAAAAACACCGATTAGTTTATCTATTTTATCGTAATAAGGTTTTACATCTTCATAACCAATTGGCCAGTCATCTCCTAACCCATCAATACTTTTTCTTTTAAAATCTTTCGGACCAAAACGCAAAGAAATTCTACCCCAGTGATTGGTTCGTCCTCCCATCATTCTTGCACGCCACCACTCAAATTTTTCGCTGCCTGGAGATTGAGTATATGGCTCACCGTCAATTTCCCAGCCCCAGAAAGATCCATCAAATTCTCCAAAGGGTCGAAACTTAGAACTGGCACCTCTTCTTGGAGAGTCCCAGGGATTTTTTAATTGTGCTGAATGCAATGCAGGATCAAAGTCTGCACCTGCTTCTAGTAAACAAACTTTTAAACCTGCTTTGGCCAGTGTATATGCTGCCATACCACCACCAGCACCAGATCCAACAATTACTGCATCGTATTTTTTTGTTTGCTTTTTGATTTGAAAATCTTCCATAGAATCGACTTTATTAACGAGTATGAATATAGTAATTTATCATGAAAAACCGGTCAGACCATTTTGGTCTGACCGGAAGAAAAAGCGTGGTACAATATCCAGCTTCAGTTTAGCAATTTCCATATTTACTAACCCTGTTTTATATAAGCCCAAGTATTCATTAAATGAACTAAAATTCCAGTCTCTCTCTTGTTTTACTAATCCAGCTTTAACTGGATTAGTATGAATATATCTAAAACAATTTTCAGCATTATATAATGATGAGGGATCAATTAATTTCGCTTTCGTTTTTTGTCTAAAAACAGAGCCCGATTCTATTTTTTCTCTATTCAAAACTTGCGCATATTTACTTAAAAGCATTCTAAATGAATTACTTAGCATACTTATTTCAATATTTCCTAATTTATATTTCACTGCACTATTTTCATTCGTATGAATTAAGAAATGAAAATGATTCGGCATTAAACAGTATGCTAGAATATTACCGTTAGGTACTATATACTTCTTAGTTAGAACAAGAAATAATTGGTACTGTTTTGGTTCAAAAAAGATGGGTTGTTTACGATTTCCTTGATTGTAAACATGGTACAAATTGTCCGGTTGAATTTGCATAGATCAAATTTTCCGGGTTACAAACAATGCAATTTAAGAAAAACTGGTCAGACCAAGATGGTCTGACCGAAATGGTCTGACCGGATTTTAGGGATAAAAAAAAACGCCCCGATACTATCGGGACGTCTCTTTCAAACGGCAAGGATTAACTATGGTGATTAACTGCAACCCATACTGGTTCCGCAGTTCAAACATTTATAACAAGTTCCGCTACGAATGGTTAAGTGACCGCAAGTGCTGCAAGAAGGCGAATCGCTTTGCATTCCTTTTGCATGTGCATTAACAGCATCCATTCCTGCATCTGCTTTAACTGCAGTTGCACGTTGTAATTTTTGCGATTGAGGAACCGCAGCTGGAGTAGTATTAGCAGTTGGAGCCGTTACACGAATGCTACTCAGTTCGGGCTTTCCCAAAAAAGTGGCTTCTCCTTCTCCTTCACCGGTATTGCCGATGGTAGGTTTGTCTAATACATGCACCAGATCAGTTCTGTCTAAATATTCATAAGCCAACGCACGGAATACAAAGTCTACTAATGAAGTAGTTGTTTTGATATTCGGATGATCCACCATTCCTGATGGTTCAAACTTAGTGAATACAAATTTCTCTACGAATTCTTCTAATGGAACACCGTATTGTAATCCTACAGAAATAGCGATAGCAAAACAGTTCATGAAGCTGCGAAGAGTTGAACCTTCTTTAGCAAGGTCGATGAAAATTTCACCTAAAGTTCCATCCATATATTCACCAGTGCGCAAGAAAATTACCTGACCACCAATTTTGGCTTTCTGTGTAAATCCGCGACGCTTAGCAGGTAAAGATTTTTTCTCTACAATACCTGAAAGTTGGCGTTTTAATTTAGTATCGGTTGAAGCAGCCATGCGCTTTTGTACTTCTTCTAATAATTCATCAACAGTTAATTTGCTGAGATCAACGATATTAGATGCAGTAGCGTCTACAGCAGTTTCTTCTGCAACAGCTTCAGTAGATTCGCCCGCTTTTTTCTTTTTATCCGATTTAGTACTTAATGGTTGGCTTAACTTAGAACCATCACGGTATAAAGCATTTGCTTTCAAACCAAGTTCCCAACTCAACTTATAACAATCAGCAATTTCTTCTACAGTTGCTTCATGAGGGAGATTGATGGTTTTAGAAATAGCTCCACTTAAGAATGGTTGACATGCAGCCATCATACGAATATGACCATATGCATGAATATATCTTTCTCCTTTTTTACCACATTTATTAGCGCAATCAAAAACAGACAAATGTTCATCTTTTAACAATGGAGCACCTTCGATGGTCATGGTACCGCATATATAGTCGTTGGCTGCATCAATCTCTTCTTCGGTAAATCCAATTGCTTCTAATAAATTGAAACTCCAGTCTACATATTCGGCTTCGGTAAATCCTAAACGTTGCATACACTCATCGCCTAAAGTAAAGCGATTGAAAATGAATCCAATTTCGAATGCAGAACGAGCTGCACCATTTAGTTTTTCAATTTCAGCAGGTGTAAATCCTTTTGCTAATAATGATGCATTATTGATATAAGGTGCATTCTCAAAACTAGCTGTACCTACTGCATATTGTTCAATAGCCAACGCTTCTTCAGGTGTATAACCTAAATTCTTTAATGCTTGTGGAACAGACTCATTGATGATTTTAAAATATCCGCCACCACTTAATTTTTTAAATTTAACCAGGGCAAAATCAGGCTCAACACCAGTTGTATCGCAATCCATTACCAACCCGATTGTTCCTGTTGGAGCAATTACAGTTGTTTGTGCGTTGCGGTAGCCATATTTTTCTCCTAATTGAACTGCATCATCCCAGGCTTTGGTAGCAGATTTCAATAAATAATCAGGACAATATTGTGCTTTAATTCCTTGTGGTTTGATTTCGATTCCGGTATATGCATCTGTAGCATCGTAAGCAGCAGCACGGTGGTTGCGCATTACACGAAGCATATCTTCTTTGTTCTCAGCATACTTATCAAAAGCGCCTAAGAATGAAGCCATTTCAGCTGATGTTTTGTAAGCTATACCAGTCATGATAGCAGAGATAGCTCCAGCAATACCGCGGGCTTCTTCAGAATCATAAGCAATACCACTTACCATTAACATAGAACCAAGATTGGCAAAGCCAAGACCTAATGTTCTGTAATCGTAAGATAATTGAGCAACTTCTTTTGAAGGAAACTGAGCCATCAATACAGATACTTCCAAAACAGTGGTCCACAAACGAGTAGTATATTCAAAACCTTCAACGTCAAAAATATTGGTATCGTTATCGTGGAATTTACGCAAGTTGATAGATGCCAAATTACATGCTGTATTGTCTAAGAACATGTATTCAGAACAAGGGTTAGAAGCATTGATGCGTCCACCTTGAGGACAAGTATGCCATTCGTTGATCGTAGTATCGTATTGGGTACCAGGATCAGCACAACGCCATGCAGCATAAGCAATTTGTTCCCATACTTTAGTTGCAGGAATTTTTTGCATTACACGTCCATCGGTACGGGCTTTTAATTCCCAATCTCCGCCTTCTGCCAACACTTTAAAGAACTCATTTGGAATACGAACTGAGTTATTAGAGTTTTGTCCAGAAACAGTTGCATATGCTTCTCCTTCATATCCATTATCATAACCAGCTTCAACTAAAGCCGCTACTTTCTTTTCTTCACCTACTTTCCAGTTGATAAATTCCATCACTTCAGGATGGTCTAAATCCAAGCAAACCATTTTAGCCGCTCTTCTGGTAGTTCCGCCACTTTTGATGGCACCAGCCGCACGGTCACCAATTTTAAGAAAACTCATTAGTCCACTAGAAGTACCGCCACCGCTTAATTTTTCGCCACCACCACGAATCTGAGAGAAATTGGTTCCCACACCAGAACCGTATTTAAAAATACGGGCTTCACGCGTCCAAAGATCCATGATACCACCTTCATTCACCAGATCATCACTCACGCTAAGGATGAAACAAGCATGAGGTTGAGGGCGCTCGTATGCATTGGTTGATTTTTTTAATTTACTGTCTTTAGGATCTACATAGTAGTGTCCTTGTGGCTTACCAGTGATGCCATATACTTCATGCAATCCTGTATTAAACCATTGTGGTGAATTAGGCACACAAGCTTGATTCAAAATGCTATATGCTAATTCATCATAGAAAACTTGTGCATCTTTTTCAGAAGCAAAGTATCCATAACGCTCACCCCATACTCGCCAACAATGGGCCATACGGTGTGCTACTTGTTTCACACTGGTTTCTCTGCCCAGAGACCCATCCGCCTGAGGCACGCCTGCCTTACGGAAATATTTCTGCGCTAAGATATCTGTGGCGATTTGGCTCCATTGTTTGGGAACCTCCACATTATTCATTTCAAATACTTTTTCTCCGTTCGGATTTTTGATGATGCTGTCGCGATAATCATAATCGAACATGTCATAGGGGCTTACACCATCTTGGGTGAAGCGGCGGCTGAATTGCAGGCCTTTAGTAGTGCGTGGGTTGGGCATAAAGCAGTTGCGTTTTAAACTTGTTTTAATGGGTTCCCTTTTAACGGTGCTTTGTTAAGGCGGTTGACGAAAATATCTTTCCATTTTCATAATTCAACACCGTAAATATGCACAGGTTGTGGATAAGGAAGGTGGATAAATTCGTACCTCAAATCCTGATTGAATTTGCTCGATTATACACAGGTGTAGAAAAAAATGGGTACAAATTTTTGGTTGATTAAAACCAATACAAATGGCCAAAAAATCTTAAACAAATCCAATGAATGGTCTTAAAATGCTAAAAAAAGGCATTTTGGGCTGAAAATATATCTGAAATAAGCAAAATCCCGAATGAAACATCAAAATCCGCCTATAAACGAAAACTTTTCTGCATTTTTGCAAGTATCAGATTTATTCGAGGTATGAAGCAAGCTATATATCATCAATTTACCGAACGCAAGCAAATGGGAAAAAAATCTTTTGCTGTGTTAATCGATCCAGATAAGGTAGATGCTGCTGCTATAGAACAATTGGTATCATTGGGTGTAGAAGCTAAGGTCGATTATTTTTTTGTCGGTGGAAGCTTGGTTATCTCAAGTCATTTAGATGAATGTATACATCAGATTAAAGCAAGTTGTAAAATTCCAGTGGTCTTGTTTCCAGGCTCTCCTTCTCAAGTGAGTAAATATGCAGATGCTTTATTGTATTTATCCTTGATATCTGGCAGAAACCCAGAATTATTGATCGGCCAGCATGTTATTAGTGCCCCTTTTGTAAAAAAGAGTGGTCTAGAAATTATGCCAACTGGTTATATGGTGATTGATGGTGGAGCCCCAACAACTGTCTCCTATATTTCAAATGCTACACCAATTCCAGCAGATAAAAATGAAATTGCCATGTGTACTGCAATGGCAGGTGAAATGTTGGGAATGAAATTAATTTATATGGATGCCGGAAGTGGCGCTAAACGCCCTATTACAGAGGAGATGATCCAAAAAGTGGCCAACCATATTGAAGTCCCATTGATTGTGGGCGGAGGCATTACAGAGCCTGAAAAAGCTTATTTAAATTGCAAAGCCGGCGCCGATGTAATTGTTGTTGGAAACGCAATAGAAAAAGACCTCAACTTAATAAAAGAAATCAGCAATGCAGTGCATAGTGTTGCTACTGTTAAGATCGGTTAAAACTTGCTGAAAAAATGCATTAATCATCTTTTCCCTTCTCGCTATTTTGTAAAGCGTTTGAACTAGAATCATTTATTTCAGTGTGCCTTATTTGTCCACCTAGATAGCCTGTTCGAGCAATTAATCCAAAGCTTATTAATGAAATGATCAATGTTATTGTTGCGATCGTTCTTGAAAATGGAGATTTGATAAATGAAACTAAAATCCCGAATAAAGACGCTACTCCTAAAACACTTAGTGATATTAAAGCATATACTGCAAAGTCACTATGTTGCTCAATAATATCTTTAGAAACTCCTTGAATTTTTTCAACAGTCTCTTCTGCCCCTTCTCCAGTAAGATAAGCAACCACAGCTCCAATAGATGAAATAATCAAAAGATTGTATGCGGCAATAATGGTCTGATTGGTTTTTGTCAAAAGCCCATGTATTAAAACGAGGCTGCCTAGTAAAGAACCAATAATAGGAAGATGGGTTATCAATAAATGAATATGTGTGGGATTCATGGCAATAAAATTTAAGAACATTAAAGGTCAAAATTTTCATCGCTTTTAACTTGTAAAACCATAAGCAATATTTGCAATAATCACAGTTCATAGAATGATAGGTGAATACAGTGCTTTATGTAAATATTGCTATTCTTACTGCAATAACAAAAAAACGAATTGATAATAACTTTACACTTTACCTAATCTTAATCCATTTAATATGAAAAAGTTCATCGTTGGCAATTTTATATTCTCAGCAACTCTTTGTTGCTTTTTACTTATTTCTTGTGATAACAAAAAGAAAGAAACCGCATTAACCACAAAGCAGATCTTGGATGCTGGTACAAAAACAATTGAGAATATGCAATTAGCATATAAAGGAGAAAGAACTGCTACAGCAAAATATGAAGCATTTTCTAAAAAAGCCGAAGAAGAGGGATACCGTAGTATTGCTTTACTATATAATGCAGTATCCGTTGCCGAAAGCATACATGCAACCAATCACAAGGCTGTGATTGAAGATGCCGGCTCCATTGTTCCTATAATTATTCCAGAATACAAAGTAAAAACCACCAAAGAAAACTTATACGACGACATCAATGGAGAAGCATATGAAGCAAAAATAATGTATCCTGATTTTCTCAAAACTGCTGAAAATGCAGGTAATCAAATTGCCTATTTGAGCCTATCTTATGCAATGAAAACAGAACAAAAACATAAATACTTTTTCGAACAGGCTTTGGGCGATATCAATAGCAATACATTAAATAGTTTGCCTCCCAAATATTATGTTTGTCCTGTATGTGGCAATACATATACAACCGCACCTAAACATTGCGATTTTTCTTTCACAGAAAGAGAGAAGTTTATTGAATTTCAATTTCTTAAATGATTATTTTTGGAAATGATTCCAAAAGTAAAAATCTGTTGTATAAGTTCAATTGCTGAAGCAAGAATGGCCATTCATTTTGGCGCATCAGCATTAGGGTTAGTTGCCAATATGCCCAGTGGGCCAGGCATTATTTCTGATGAAGAAATACGATCCATTTCAACCATTGTTCCTCCAGGAATAGCCAGTTTTATGTTGACGAGTGAAACCACGGCACATTCAATCATTTTACACCATCAACAAACTTTAACCAACACCATTCAAATAGTAGACGAACTGAAAGAAGGAACCTATCAACAAATCAAAGCAGCGCTTCCGGCCATTAAATTGGTTCAGGTTATTCACGTAATTGACGAAAAAACGATAGACGAAGCCTTAAGAATTGCTGATTCAGTTGACGCTTTGCTATTGGACAGTGGTAACCCCAATTTATCCGTTAAAGAATTAGGAGGAACTGGCAGGGTGCATAATTGGTCACTCAGTAAAAAGATTGTTGAACAATCAACAATTCCAGTATATCTAGCAGGGGGCCTAAACGCAACCAATGTTAAAGCTGCTATTGAACAGGTTCAACCTTTCGGACTTGACTTATGCAGCGGGGTTAGAACTGATCAACAATTAGACCCTTATAAATTGGAGCAATTTTTTAATGCTATCTACACAGTTTGATTCCAGCTCATTTCAACAACCGATCAGATATTTATAACATTTAGTGAGAATTGTGTAAGGTTATCCTTGACCAAAAAAGAGAACTTGCCTTCGATTCATTTGATGAATTAATCAACGCAGGTACTCAATAAATAAACTCATTCTTGTGGTCAAGGTAAACAAGTTAGGTATTGTGCTTAATAGCACAAGCAATAGTTTTGAAAATGAAGGTGTACTCAATCCTGCTGTAATTAAAGTAGGCTCAGTGATTCATATGTTTTACAGAGCTGTCGCAAAAGACAATTACTCTACTATTGGATATTGCATTTTGTCTTCGCCCACAGAAGTACAAAGTCGAAATGACCAACCTCTACTGGTTCCCCAAGCCGATTACGAATATCAAGGATTAGAAGATCCGAGGATTGTAGAAATTGAAGGAATTTATTATCTTTCTTATACCGCATATAATGGCATGAATGCTTTAGGAGCATTGGCAACTTCAACAGATTTGGTGCATTGGAAAAAAAAAGGAATCATAGTACCTCAAATTACGTATGAAGAGTTTCATCATTTTACAGAATGTGCAGGAGCAATCCATGAAAAATACATTCGCTTCAACGATTACCAAAAAAGTCACGAAAGGCAAGACCGAAGAATTTTTTTATGGGATAAAAATTTAGTGTTTTTTCCCCGTAAAATAAATAATCAATATTGTTTTCTACATAGAATAAAGCCAGATATACAAATAATAGTTGCTGTAGAAAAATTAGCTGGTTTAACAGTAGAATTTTGGCAAAACTATTTTATGCATTTTGATGAGCATATTGTGCTATCACCAAAATATGATCACGAAGTAAGCTATATCGGGGGTGGTTGTCCACCTATTGAAACCAAAGATGGTTGGCTCATCATTTATCATGGTGTGCATGATAGTGTAAAAGGATATATATATTCAGCATGTGCGGCTTTGCTCGATTTAGAAAATCCTCAAAAAGAAATTGCAAGGTTACCTTATCCACTTTTTTTTCCTGAAAAACTATGGGAATTAAAAGGCGAAGTCAACAATGTATGCTTTCCAACAGGAGCAATTGTAGAAAATGATACACTCTATATTTATTATGGCGCTGCAGATCAAAGAATTGCAGTTGCTTCTCTTAGTTTAAGCGAACTGATAGCAGAATTAAAATTGAATAAAATAAAAATATGAACCCAGCTGTCGAATCTACCATCCCAGAAATGCTTTTTATTACATCTTTTCCTCCCAGAGAATGTGGCATTGCCACTTATACCCAAGATTTGGTGAGCGCTTTAAGCAATCAGTTTAAGAACTCCTTTAATTGCAGTATTTGTGCATTAGAATCAGCTGCAGAACAACATCATTATGTGCAGCAACCAAAATATATTTTAAATACGGATGAGCGAAATGCATTTACAAAAACTGCATTGAATATCAACAGAGATGAACAAGTTAAATTGGTTGTAGTACAACATGAATTTGGGTTTTTTGCCAAAAAAGAAAATGAATTTATGTTTCTGTTAGACATCATTAACAAACCAATTGTTATAGTTTTTCATACTGTACTTCCAAAACCTAATGATGCCCTACAAAAAAAGGTCTACGATATGGGAGTCATTGCTTCATCTGTTATAGTTATGACAAATGATGCCGCATTAATTTTAATGAATGAATATTATATTCCTTCTCATAAAATAACTGTAATTCCACATGGTACCCACTTGGTTCCACCATTAGAAAGGAAAATATTAAAAGAAATTCATCAATTATCCAATAGAAAAGTACTTTCTACATTTGGCTTACTGAGTGTTAGCAAAAGTATCGAAACAACGCTGGAAGCATTACCGGCCATTATCCTTCGCCATCCAGAAGTATTATTTTTAATTCTAGGTAAAACGCATCCGGGTGTTGTAAAAAACGAAGGCGAAAAATACAGAAACGCCTTGTTGAAAAAAGTTGTTGATTTAGGCATTCAAGAAAATGTACAGTTTGTAAATGAATATTTGCCACTGAATGAATTATTGGAATATTTGCAACTTTCAGACATTTACTTATTTACTTCAAAAGATCCCAATCAAGCAGTAAGTGGCACATTATCATATGCATTAAGTTGTGGTTGTCCAGTCATTTATACGCCAATACCTCATGCAAAAGAAGTGGTAAATGATAATAATGGAATCTTAATAGATTTTGAAAACCCAAAACAATTGTCTGGAGCTGTGAATAGATTATTGGATGATGAAAAATTAAGAAATAAAATTTCTTCCAATAGTTTTCAAAAAATGGCTGTTACTGCATGGCAAAATGCAGCAATTGCCCATGCTTTACTATTTGAAAAATTAACCAATAAAACATTCAAAATAAATTATCGAATCCCTCCTTTGAATCTGACTCATATAAAAAAGATGACCACTCATTTTGGAATGATCCAATTTTCGAATATTGCTACTCCGGATATCCATTCGGGCTATACTTTAGATGATAATGCCAGGGCAATGATTGCACTTTGTCAGCATTTTGAAATATTTCAAAATCAACAGGACCTCATTCTTATAAAAAAATATCTGGCTTTTATTAAATTTTGTTTGCAGCCAAATGGAGTGTTTTTAAATTATGTAACTGAACAAAAAGTATTTTCAGTACAAAACTATTCTGAAAACTTAGAGGACAGCAATGGCAGGGCCATATGGGCATTGGGTTACCTGATATCTTTAAGATCCATTTTGCCTATTAATTTAGTAGAGCAAGCAACTCAATTGCTCGAATTAGCAACACCAAGTTTACATAAAATTCACTCCACAAGAGCAATGGCTTTTATTATAAAAGGTTTGCACTTTGAGCATAAAAAAGAAAATAAATTATTGCTTCGAACACTAGCTAACCGATTGGTACAAATGTATAAACATGAAAAAACTACAGACTGGCAATGGTTTGAGGGTTATTTGACTTATGGCAATAGTTCGCTTCCCGAAGCTATGTTATGTGCTTATCTAAGTACTGATGAAATGATATATAAAGAAATAGCCCTGGAAAGTTTTGATTTTTTGTTATCGAAAATATTTGTAGATGGAAAAATTAAGGTAATCTCCAATTTGGGTTGGCACCTAAAAGATAAAATTGATAAAACTCCAAATGGTGGTGAACAACCGATCGATGTTGCATACACTTTAATGGCTCTAGATAAATTTTATTCTGTCTTTAACAAAAACAGTTATAAAGAAAAAGCAAACATTGCTTTTAATTGGTTTTTAGGCAATAACCATTTACATCAAATCATGTATAACCCTTGTACCGGAGGCTGTTATGATGGACTAGAAGCACATAATGTAAATCTCAATCAGGGAGCAGAATCTACTTTGAGTTATTTGATGGCCAGACTTGCAATCAATAATATCAATGGGCCAAAAAAAGGTGGTCTATTTCAGACCACCTTTCCAATCAAAAATTTTTTAGTAGCTGCTATGCAAGATCAAAACGATCTAAGTTCATAACTTTATTCCAAGCTGCTACAAAATCATTTACAAATTTAGTTCCTGCGTCTGCAGATCCATAAACTTCTGCCAATGCACGCAATTCTGAATTTGAACCAAAAATCAGGTCAACTCGTGTAGCCGTCCATTTTGTTTCATTGGTTGAACGATCTTTACCTTCAAATGTATCTGCTACAGGAGAAATAGCTGACCACTTGGTATTATAATCAAGTAAATGAACGAAATAATCATTGGTTAATAATCCAGCACGTTTAGTGAAAACACCATGTTGAGATTGATCAAAATTGGTATTTAAAACACGCATACCACCAATCAATACAGTCATTTCTGGTGCAGTTAATGTTAAGAGCTGTGCTTTATCTATCAACATTTCTTCTGCAGAAATAGTGTATTTAGTTTTGGAATAGTTACGGAACCCATCAGTATTTGGCTCAAGCACTGCAAATGAAGCAACATCAGTTTGTGCTTCTGTTGCATCTGTTCTACCTGCTGTAAAAGGAACTTCAATAACATGTCCAGCATCTTTTGCGGCCTTCTCAATTGCTGCACAACCACCTAAAACAATTAGGTCTGCTATTGAAACTTTTTTACCATTTGTTGCTGTTGCATTAAATGAAGATTGAATGCCCTCTAAAACTTCAAGTACTTTAGACAATTGAGCAGGTTGATTCACCGCCCAATATTTTTGAGGGGCCAAACGAATGCGAGCACCATTTGCACCACCTCTTTTATCTGATCCTCTAAATGTAGATGCAGATGCCCACGCAGTAGATACTAATTGAGCAATTGTTAGTCCAGCATTTAATAAAGAAGCTTTTAAATGAGCAATATCAGTTGCATCTATTAATGGATGTTGATTTGCTGGAACCGGGTCTTGCCAAATCAACTCTTCAGACGGCACTTCTGCTCCAAGATAGCGAGCAATTGGGCCCATATCACGATGGGTTAATTTAAACCAAGCACGTGCAAATGCATCTGCAAATTGATCCGGGTTTTCAAAAAACCTTTTTGAAATAGGACCGTATATAGGATCTTCTCTCAATGCCAGATCAGTAGTAAGCATTGTAGGTGCATGCTTTAATGAAGCATCGTGTGCATCTGGCACAGTGCCTGCACCTTTATTGGCTTTTGGTTTCCACTGATGTGCACCAGCCGGACTCTTGGTTAATTCCCAATCAAATCCAAACAAGTTTTCGAAATAATTATTACTCCATTGAGTAGGTGTAGTTGTCCATGCACCTTCCAATCCACTAGTGATGGTATTTACTCCGTTACCAGATCCAAAACTATTCTTCCAACCAAGCCCTTGTTCTTCAATGCTTGCAGCTGCAGGCTCTTTGCCTACATATTTTCCAGGATCTGCAGCACCATGTGTTTTTCCAAATGTATGACCCCCTGCAATTAATGCAACCGTTTCTTCATCGTTCATGGCCATTCTGCCAAATGTTTCTCTGATGTCTTTTGCAGAAGCGATTGGATCAGGATTTCCATTAGGTCCTTCGGGATTAACATAGATCAACCCCATTTGAACGGCTGCTAAAGGATTTTCTAAATCTCTATCACCAGTATAACGTTTATCATCTAACCATTTGCGCTCCGAACCCCAATAAATGTCTTCTTCAGGCTGCCAAACATCTTCTCTACCACCGGCAAAACCAAATGTTTTGAAACCCATTGATTCTAGTGCACAATTACCTGCAAGAATCATCAGATCTGCCCATGAAATTTGTTGGCCATATTTTTGTTTGATAGGCCAAAGTAATAATCTGGCTTTATCCAAATTGGTATTATCTGGCCAGCTATTCAATGGTGCAAAACGCTGTGTTCCTGAACCTGCGCCACCTCTGCCATCAGCAATTCTGTATGTACCAGCACTATGCCATGCCATTCTGATAAAAAATGGACCGTAATGGCCGTAATCTGCGGGCCACCAATCTTGAGAACTGGTCATCAAATCGAAAATATCTTTTTTCAATGCCGCTAAGTCGAGTGATTTAAATGCTGTAGCATAATTGAACTTACCGCCTAAAGGGTTCGAAAGGTCAGCATTTTGACGAAGTATATTTAGCTTTAACTGATTAGGCCACCAATCTGTATTTTGAGTACCTGCTCCAGCAACTTGTTTCAACATACCACCCGTAAATGGGCATTTTCCTGCACCGTTGTTACTATCCATTTTTGAAAGTTTTACTTGTTTAATTATAAGTAAACAAATTTACTTCATTTTGGTTTAAGCTGAATTGAATATTGCAACATATTTCAACTTAAATCATATTCATGGTTAATTTTATACAATTAAAATATTTGTATAAAAATGGCAATTGTCTGAACAGGCTAATTTAGGATAAACTGAAATGATGCTTCATTTGGTCAATTGCAGTAGCAATGCCTTTTTCAATTAAATTGATTTCGGTATCAATCGATTCATGACCGACTTCTGTTAAACCTACTTTTTCAATTTTTCGAATGGCTTGTTGCAGGGAAGTTATTCTTAAATTATCGATACTAGGCTTTATTTTATGCGCAATAGAGCTCATGGATGCATAGTTTTTAGCTTGATATGCATCCTTAATTTGTTCAACCATTTTGGGAGATTGATCACAAAATAGTTTTACTAATTTTAAAATAAATGCATTATTTCCCTGACTAATTTCTTCAAGCATAGATAAATCGTATAATAATTCATCTTCAGTTACTTCTTTTATATTTCCATCTAATATATTTGAAATTGAAGTATTCAAATATTTAGCAATCGTTTTTAAAAATACATCTTCTTTAAACGGTTTTGAAATATAATCATTCATTCCAGCGGAGATACATTTTTCGGTTTCCCCTTTAATTGCATTGGCAGTGAGTGCAATGATTGGAATTCCACATTTTTGAGCTCTAAGCATTTTGGTTGCCTCAAATCCGTTCAAAACTGGCATTTGCAAATCCATTAAAATAAGATCAACCGATGTTTTATTGATTATCCCAATGGCTTCTTCACCATTGGATGCTTCTACTATTGTAGCTCCATAATTTTCTAAAATAGTAGCAGCTACCAACCTATTCATATCATTATCGTCTGTAATGAGTATTGTTTTATTCTGTAAAAAATTATCCGTTATTTTTTCGATTGTTGATTCATGAATATCACTTGATTCACCTTTGTCAAAATCAAGTTTAAACATAATGGTGGTCCCCTTGCCCTTAATGCTAATCACTTCTATATCCCCCCCCCATTAATTCAATCAATTCTTTACAAATGCTCATGCCTAATCCTGTTCCACCAAATTTTCTCGAAGCAGATTCATATTCTTGACTGAATTTTTCAAATAATTTTTCAGTAAACCCTTTATCCATTCCCTTTCCGGTATCTATTACTTTCGTAAGTATGGATTGCTTTCCATTGTCTTCACTGATCAGTGTCATAGTTAAATCTACTGAACCACTATCAGTAAACTTAATAGCATTGCTGATCAAGTTTAATAATACCTGATTGATTCGATAAGGATCACCCAATAAGACGCCGGCAATCTGAGGATCTAAGAAAGAGTTGGTCAATTTTAATCCTTTCTCTTCTGCCTTATACATCATTACTTGAATGGCATTATCTATTACCTTACCTGGTTCAAATCCAATTTTTTCAACGTTGAGTTTACCCGCTTCTATTTTAGATAAATCTAAAATATCATTGATGATGACCAAAAGATTATCCGCAGCTTTGTTAATGGTCGACAAATAAAAATTTTGTTGGTCAGAAAGATTCGTTTTGAGCAATTGATTTCCCATACCCATAATCGCATTCATTGGAGTCCTGATTTCATGACTCATATTAGCCAAGAAATTTTCTTTTGCGATGGTAAGTTGTTCTGCTTGCTCTCTTGATTTGATTAAAGCATGTTCTGTTTTTTTCCTTTCGGTAATATCCATACCATACCCTATTACCAACTTTACTTTATTGTCATTTTCAATTACAGGATACCATCTTCTTAAAATATGCTTTTCATCTCCATTGGGTGCAATATTTTTTTCTTCCCACTCACTGGGGTTCTTAGAAGCAATCACTTTATTAAAAGTTTCTCTTCTACCTGCAGCAATACTCATTGGTTTATTTCTAAGCTCACAATAATCTTCGTCTCTCTTCCCAATAATCCATTTTCGCAATTCATCATCTTTTATACCCATTGGATTGACAAAAAGGTATTCGTGATTGGCACTAAATACCGCAATGTCGGAGGGCATATTATTTAAAATATCTTCATAAAATTGACGCTGGGTTTCTAATTGCGCTTCAATATTTTTCCTTTCAGTAATATCGGTATGTGTGCCTGTAATTTTAAGTGGCTTTCCGTTGGCATCTTTAACCACTACAACCCCACGGTCTAATACCCATTTTATACTTCCATCTCTAAGTACAATTCTATACTCTAAATTATGTGCATCTAATAGTCCATTTTGATATTTTTGATCATTGTCAATTAACAAATGAATATCGTCTTTATGCACACTTTCCCACCAAGCTTGTTGATTGCTAGACAACTCCTCTGTAGAGTAGCCTAAAAATTCGCTGGTCGATTTTGAAAAATAGGTAACCCCAGTTCTGAAATCATGCTCCCAAACATTATCTCCGATGGTTTCTAACGCTTTTCTAAATTGCTTCTCCGATTCTTTCTCTATTGTAATGTCTTCGATAATTCCAAAATATTCTGTAATAACACCCAAATGGTTTACAACTGGCTGACTGGTTGTTCTTCCCCAGAACCAGGTGCCATCTTTTCTATAATAAATAATTTCAGTACCAAAAGAAACACCTTTATTAAATGAATCAACTATTTTTTGAATTGCTCCTGAATCTGATAGAGGTCCTTTAAAATGCTGGATTGGCGTTTTACCGATGATTTCATTCAATGAATAACCAGAGAGCTTGCAAAAACCTTCATTGGCCCAAGTGATTTCACCTGATGAAGTAGTAAATAATACTCCATTATGATTAGCACTCGCTACCAAAGACAATCGTTCTAATTCAATTTCATTTTTTTTCTGCTGAGTAACATTCCTTCCATAAACATTATAATAGGATTGTTCCGGAATAAATTTGCAAACAAAAGAATAAACTTGTTCATTACAATCAACTTCAAATGTCCAACGATCATTATTCGGATCAATTTCATTTGAAATGAATTTCCAAAATGCTTCTTTTGTGTATGGTTTATTTTTATATACATATGATTCCAACTTTTCTGCAGCTGGATTCGTCATTAAAATTGTACCATCAGATTGTATTCTAATTAAAGGATCGGGGTTTTGCATGGGGAATAATGCAATTTCCTCTACTTGTTTATTAGCATTTTTTAATTCATTTTTTTGTTGATTGATGGTAGTGACCAAATGTTTAAGATCATCATTGGTAATTTCCAGTGTTTTCAAAATATGCAACAAATCGATTAACGGATCGTGTTTTGCAAAATCGTCTATTACTAAATTATTATCTCTTACTTGTGTAATAGAATTAAACCATGGTGAACCTATAAACAAGATAGTTTCAGCGTCATTTGATAGTTCAAACTGACCCCTTAAAATTAATTTAGGATAACTAAAAGATTCTAACACAACCAATTGATTGGATATTGCCACTAAATCATCAAAATGGTTAATCGGTGTGTTCGGTCTTGATATAGAAAAAAAATGATTAATCCCTTTCTGGTTTTCTAAATCAATTATTTTACCTATGGACTTTCCAAAAGAGACCACATCCAGGTTTCTATCAATCAATAGAAAAAAGGGAAATAGGCGATTAAATTGATCCGAATCGAAAGAGAATTGTTTATTCATTTATTTACCAACTTACTTTAAATATTTCATGAGTATTGCCATCGTCTCTGGATTGATTTAACTCAATTGTTGTATTAACATTATACATTTTTCCTAATCCGCAAAGTAAGCCTCTTACAAATTCTTGTAACCCTTCGCGTTTCGAAAAATAATGAATACAGATAGAATTGAGTTCAATATCACTTACTCTAAATTCTGGAGGAGTTAGTTTCGGATACATCAACATAATCCGGTTATGAAATAATGGAAGATTGATGAGAAATTCTTTCAAATTACTTCCACCAGCTTCCATTAATCCACCATATTTTTCTTTACCAGTTTTCAATATCCACCATTCTCCAAAAGCATTCAACACTTGACCAACAGTTATTCCCAGCACTACAGATGCTGCACCAGCCAATTTATAGGTGATATCATCATTGTATGGCTCGTTACTTAAAAAATAATCCACATCAACGCCACTCTCTAGTTTCACTGCCTCCCATTTGTCTGCCCCGAAATTTTGGGTAACTAATTCTTGTATTGCCTTGTTTACAATTCCGTACATTTTTTTGGTTTTTAATGAGTGTATTTATTTATTACAGGCAAATTCGTGCCAAGCATAAAAAATACCACAAAACATTGATTGACAATAAATTATAAAAACACTTTTTGAGCATTTTTCCATTTTTTGGAATTTTTTTCCAAAAACCAGAACTTATTAATCAACATTGTTTTTAATGTCTCCGGTTTGTATCAATTTGTAAATAGTGCTTTTCCCAATATCTAATGCCTTTGCAGTGACAACCACATCATTATTATGCTTCGACAAATAATATTGAATAATCTCATTATTGTATTCTTTCAAAGTTTTGTCTCCAGACATAAAATCTTGCTTTTGAGGACTTGAAAACTGAATATTTTCAGGCAACACTTCATTGTTTTCAGATAATACAATAGCTAAATCAATCACTGCTTTCAATTCCCTTACATTACCAGGATAGTGATATTTTAATAGTTTCTCCTTTGCTTCCTTCGAAAACTTTATAGGATCTAATTGATTGTCCTTAGTAAATCCATCAGCGAAATACTTTGCAAGCAGTATTATATCATTACCCCTAGATCTTAATGTTGGAAGCTCTATGGTCAAGCCCATAATTCTAAAATACAGGTCTTCTCTAAAATTACCTTTTTGAACTTCTGCTAACAGGTTTTTATGTGTAGCAACAATTAATCGAAAATCAAGTTTAATTTTCTCATTCCCTCCTATTCTTACCACTTCACGCTCTTGTAAAATCCGGAGCATTTTACTCTGCAAATTCAAATCCATTTCCGCAATTTCATCAAGAAAAATACTACCTCCATTGGCTTCTTCAAACTTACCAGCCTTTCTGGTTAAAGCCCCGGTAAATGCCCCTTTTTCATACCCGAACAACTCACTCTCTACCAATTCCTTTGGAATTGCAGACATATTAACTGCTATAAAATTCTTTCTTTTTCTTTCACTATTATAATGAATGGACTTTGCAACAACTTCTTTACCAGTGCCCGTTTCGCCAGTGATCGAAATATTAATATTCGTCTTAATTGCTTTTTCCATTAATCCAAATACTCTTTTCAATTGATCACTTTGTCCAATGAGTGAATTTTGAAATGAATATTTTTGCCCTATTTCTTCTCTTAACTGTTCTACTTCAATTTTTAGAGATTGATTCTCCCGAATTCTTACTACCGCATTCCACAATAGGTCTTTTGTGGTCTCATCTTTTACAAAATAATCTGTCACTCCTAATTTCAACAATTTAACAGCAACTGAAACTTCTTCCTGTGAACTTATCACTACAACAGGTACATCAGGATTAATTTCGCGAATTTTTTTGAAAAGCACATCGCCTTCCATATCAGGCAAAGAATAATCTATGGTGATCAGATCTGGTTTTAAACTCATTTTGGCTAAACATTCATTAGCTGTTTCAAAACGGGTTACTTTATAGTCTGGGTTTAAACTTAGATGGTAAGCTAAAATTTCTCCATACCATAAATCATCTTCAACAATAAATATTTGATAGGGCTTCATTCTTTATTAGAATTGATTGATCAAAAAAGGTATTTAAATATACTGGAAAACTTCCAATAATTGTAATTTTTCCAATATTTGGACAAAGGTTGATGTAATTAAAAATTTTACTTGTTGATTATCAACTACTTACGTTTTGGCATAGGTTTTAGCTATAGTAGTAAAACAAATAAAGAAAAATGAAAATTTCGACTGCCCTTCAACATGCGACCGATCATCAATATGGTGTGGTTATCCCAATTATTGATGATAATATTAGATTTACTGAAAGGGCAATTATTCAATTTGCTCAAAACAATCCTTCAGTGTTGATTTCATTTATTCTAGATGAAACAAGTAAAAACACGCTACCCTTATTAAAGAGGGTACAACTAAAATGCCCCGATAATATTAGGGTAAATGCATTCAAAACATTGACAGACAAAGTTGAAGCCATTCGTCAAGGGATGCTTTTTATGTTCCATTATACGAAAGTCCCAAATATTGGATTCTTAGATCCAGCGACGGATATAAGTCTAGACAATTACCTTGCTTTGGCAAAGTACAAAGACCATTTCCCTCAATTTGGAATAGCCATTGGAAGCAGAATTCCACATGTTAATGCACAATATAAAAGAATACCTTCTTCAACATCCAAATCATTTATCCTTAAGTTGTATGAAGTTTATGATAGAATAGTTTTGAAAACTAATTTCCAGGATATTTTTTGTGGGGCAAAATTGTTTAACAGAACCCTTATTCCTTTTCTTTTTGATTCACCTTTTCAGGATACACTGTTGTTTGAATTTGAATTATTATTAAGGCTGCAGAAAAAATTTGGCAAATCTTCCACAAAGAAAGGAATAGTAGAATTCCCCATTTTTAAATGGAGCGAATACCCAAGTTCTCCCTTAGCATTAAATCAATATGCTCTGCTACCAATAAATCTGTTTAACCTTCATTATCAATATTCTTTATCAAGTACAATAAACAATGCATTTGACAAATTCATCAAGATCTTCATGTTGAATAATCAATTCAATTATGAAAAGAAATTATCAATTAGTTAATAATGAAATCATCACGCATAACTATTCTAGATGGATTTAGAGCAATTTCAATTCTTATGGTATTGCTTTTCCATTATTTCTCTAGATGGACCACACCTAAAAACCCCGTTTCATTATATCCATACAATAGTGACTATTCCTATTTTGGCTATGGTTATTTAGGTGTACAATTCTTCTTTATTATCAGTGGTTTTGTGATATTTTTTACATTAGAAAACACCAAGAATATGAACCTATTCTGGAAAAATAGATTCATAAGATTGATTCCTTCAATGCTTTTAGCCAGTCTGATCACACTTGGGATTTTCACATTTTTCGATCAATCAAATTTATTCCCCGATAGTCATTCTACAAATAATTTAATTCCGAGTTTAAGTTTTATTTCACCAAATTTACTAAACAATATTTTTAGCAGTTCCCAGCAAAGCTTTAATTATATCAATGGTTCATACTGGAGCCTTTGGCCTGAAATTCAATTCTATTTATTAGCGAGTGTTCTATATTTTTTAAACAAAGCTAATTTTATTAGAAACTTCATAATACTAATTATTCTATTGATAGGCTTTAACCAGCTGGTTAACTTTATTCTACTTTCAGGTAATAATTTTATAGGACTTCCGAATGATTTTTTAATTGGGTACACAAAATGGATCAAGAATGGTTTTAATTTAATCACCTACCTTCCCTTTTTCAGTATTGGAGTAATCTTCTATTTGCTATTTCAGAACAATCAAAAAAAAATCATCACTTCAAATTTTATTGTTTTTATACTTACTCTCCTCATTATCTACATCGTTTTTCAAGGTGTTACAAAGACAGAAAAAGCCTTGTTGATTTTAATGATCGCATTGTTCTTTTGTTTTGTTTATATCCCTAATGTACTTAGTTTTTTGGAGCACAAAAGTTTAACCAAAGCAGGCGAATCGTCTTATTTCCTTTATCTCATACATGAAAATATTGGCATTTTGATCATTTACTCAATCGGGCAATACTTTTTGCCATTTGGTTTTATTTTGCCATTACTGTTGATCATTTGTTTTGTTAGTTTATGCATCTACTACACATCCAATATTGAGAAAAAAATAGGTGATTGGCTAAAATTAAAAATCATTGGAATTAAAATCCATTTAAAAATAAAAAAAATGAATCATTCAGTTTTAGCTTCAAATTCAATTAATCAAAAAATCGCATTAGTAATTCCGGTATTAAATGATCGTATGACCATTACCGAATCAGCAATCATACAATTTTCTCAACAAAACCCATCGGTTCTATTGTCTTTTACTATAGACTCTAATAGCAAAAAAACAATCAGTCTATTAAAAAATATTCAATGCTTATGTCCAGAGAATATAGTGATCAATATTCATGATTCATTCTCCAATCAAGTAGAAGCAATAAGACAAGGAATGCTTTTTGCATACAACCACACCAAATCGGAAATTATTGGCTTCATAGATCCTAACATTAATATATCCTTTGAACAATGGCTTGCAATGGCAAAACAACAGGAGTATGCAAAACAATTCAGTGCAACTTTTGGAAGTAGAATTTCATCAAACAAAAAAAGTATTGTCCAAAAAAGAAAGCCAATATCTGTAGAGTTTGCCAACAGTTTAATTAAACGATTTGAAAAAGTTTTTATTAAAACCGATTTTCAAGATATTGTTTGCAATGCAAAAACATTTAATAGGCATCTTTTACCTTTTATATTTAAAGATAAATTTGAAGATGATCAATTATTTGAGCTTGAACTCTTACTCCGATTAAAGCAGAAATTTGGCAGATTCTCAATTCAAAATGGTATCGATAATTTTTCAATTGATGAATCTGATAATTCGCAAACCTCATTTCCTCCATTCAACCAATTGGGGCTATTACCATTTAGATTGATCAACCTTTACTTTAAATATTCATCATTGTCTGAAAAATTGATAAACAAATTGTATTTGTCCTTCAACTCAATTCTGAGGCTATTTTCATTCAATTCAAAAAAACAAGGATTATCTACTAGAATACTCATAAGTGTCAAATCTTAATCATCATAATTGGCTCATTATTTAAACAGGTTATAGACAGTTTATTAAAATAAATATTTTGCTTATTTTCATTTTTCTAAATAGATAAAATGAAAAAAATTAGCAGGGCAGTAAGTTGTTGGATTTTACTTTTGGTTTCAAGCTTTTTGCAAGCTCAACAAAATACCCAATTAAATTCTTTAAACGAAGAACAGGCTTATACACTAGGTGTTCAGGCATATATTTTTTGCTACCCTTGGTCATTATTATCCAAAATACAATATAGCTGGGTATCTGCTAAACAAGTCGTTTTGCCTGGCACTCCCAATATGTCGATGAATCAGTTTTGGCACAATAATAAAAATATTACTGATGCATATAGAGATGGAGGTACACCAAACAACGATACTTATTATTCTGTTGCCTGGTTAGATGTGAGCAAGGAGCCCATTATTCTTAGTCATGGAGATATGGGAGATCAATATTTTACTTTTGAAATAGCATCTTTTAATTCAGACAACTTTGCATATGTAGGTGCTAGAACAACCGGATCTAAAGCGGGTAAATTTGCCATTGTTGGCAGAAACTGGAAAGGAACATTACCAGCAGGTGTAAAAAAATTACCAGCTTCTCCAACTGATAATGTGTTGATATTTGGGAGAACCGCTGTTAAGGGTGAAGCTGATGGCCCTTCAGCAATAAAAAAACAAGCTACTTATCAATTAACTCCATTAAGTCAAATAGGAAACCCCAATTATGTGGTTCCAGAAAATCACGATGTATTAGTTCCTTATAATCCTAAAACAGATCCGCTTGCCGATTGGAAAACGATTAATCGTGCAATGATTAAAAATCCGGCTTTACAACAACATGCTGTTTTGCTAGATATGTTTAAAACAATTGGAATTGGGCCTGGGATTGATATAGATAAATTAGACCAAGCCACTAAAAAGGGATTGGCAAGAGCATCAATTGATGGAATGAAAATGTTGCAAGCAATTTCAATTACTGGCGATGATTATCCAAAGGTTAATGGATGGAGTATTCCTCCTAAAACTATGGGAAGAGCAATGATCAATAATGATTTTAATACCATTGCTCTGCAATGTCTTGGTGGAATTATTTCACATGATCCTGAAGAAGCTATTTACCTCAATACACACGCAGATGTAAATGGAACAGTGCTGAATGGCGCTAACAAATACACGATACATTTTGAGCCTAACCAATTGCCAGATGTAAAATATTTTTGGTCACTAACAATGTACGATACAACCAATAATTTAGTACACAATCCCATTAACCGTTGGTCAATAGGGTCATTAGCTAGTAAATTTAAATTAGCTAATGATGGCAGCCTAACATTATATATTCAAAAAGATTCTCCTGGTGCAGATAAAGAAGACAACTGGCTACCTTCACCGGCAGAAGATTTCTGGGTGGTGTTTCGATTGTACGGACCTAGCAAAAAAATAATTGACCAAACCTGGAAAATGCCACCTTTGAAAAAAGAATAACACTAACAACTAATATACTTTATCAGCAAAAATTTGCTTTTCATACATATTACCCATTATTCTTGCCAATTCTTTTTTAGTTGCATTCGATTTGAGCAAATAGTCAAACGAACCATTTTGCATGGCATCTACTGCAACACTTAAATCCTCATGTGCTGTGCAAAAGACTACGCCGATTCCAGGATAATATTCTTTAATTTTTTTAAGCACTTCGATTCCGTTTATTACATCCATTTCATAGTCAAGGAACACCAGATTAGGATTAAAATGCAAATTGTCTATACAATTTTGACCATTTTCGAAGTTTACAACATTTGAATAGCCCAAATCTGCTAACATCTGGGTTAACAAGGTTGTCCAAAATGGATCGTCGTCCACAATAAAGGTTCTCTTAATGTTCTTAATTTTCATGATTTTATTTTTCTTTCATTATGCCAATTTAAAGCCAAAACACAAGTACTTGATTATCAATATTTTATAAAACATTATTTAACGAACATATTCCAAATATTGGAAATAGTACATTTAATGGAAGATTTCGCATCAAATTCAACATTATAAACTGCAAACAAAAGGGTAGTTTTAATGAATAAACTAAGTCAATGAAAAAATCAATATTCAACCTGTTTTTTACAATGAACAATCGATCAGTACTGGTACAACCACTATTGATTATTATTATTTTGATTGGATGCAGTTACTCAAATGAAATTTTTTCTCAAGTACTTAAATCTCCCAACAATCAATTAACCATGAATTTTGGATTATTGGAAGATGGTACGCCTACCTATACCCTTTTTTACAAAAACAAAGCAGTTATTAAAACAAGTAAACTCGGTCTTGAATTAAAAAAAGACCCAATCTCTTTACTCAAAAATTTCACTATAGTATCTACAAAAACTGCTCAATTGGATGAATCATGGAAACCAGTTTGGGGAGAACAATCTATTATCAGAAATAATTATAACGAACTAGCTGTTTCACTAAATCAAACATCTTCTAATAGAAACATTATTATACGGTTCCGCTTATTTAATGATGGACTGGGATTTAGATATGAATTTCCTGAACAAAAAAACCTCACTTATTTTACCATCAAAGAAGAGCGAACAGAATTTGCTTTAACTGGAGATCATACTGCATTTTGGATTCCTGGTGATTATGATACACAAGAATACGATTACACCACTTCTAAATTATCTGAAATCAGGGGCTTATCAGAGAAAGCAAAAACAGCCAATCTTTCTCAAACCAGTTTTGCTACAACAGGTGTTCAAACTGCTTTGATGATGAAAACAGCCGAGGGCTTATTCATTAACTTACATGAAGCAGCTTTAATTAATTATTCATGCATGCATTTGAATTTAGATGACAAGAATATGATTTTTCAATCATGGCTAACCCCAGATGCTAAAGGAGATAAAGGATATATACAAGCCCCATCCCACTCTCCATGGAGAACAATAATAGTAAGTGATGATGCAAGAGATATTCTTGCTTCTACATTAACTTTAAACCTCAACGAACCATCTAAAATAAAAAATACGGATTGGATCAAGCCAACAAAATATGTAGGCGTATGGTGGGAGATGATTACTGGAAAAAGCTCCTGGTCTTATACAAATGATTATCCAACTGTACAATTGGGAGTTACCGATTTTGTAAAATCCAAACCGAATGGAACGCATGGTGCCAATAATTCGAATGTAAAAAAATACATTGACTTTGCAGCAAAACATGGATTTGATGCAGTATTGGTTGAAGGATGGAATATAGGCTGGGAAGATTGGTTTGGTCATAGCAAAGATTATGTATTCGATTTTACCACAGCCTATCCAGATTTTGATGTAAAAGGTTTACATGAATATGCTAAATCAAAAGGCATTAAAATGATCATGCATCATGAGAGTTCGGGATCAGTTCGCAATTATGAAAGACATTTAGACAAAGCCTATCAATTTATGAAGAACAATGGTTATGATGCAGTAAAAAGTGGTTATGTGGGTGATATATTACCAAGAGGAGAAAATCATTATAGCCAATGGATCGTAAATCATTATCAATATGCAATTGAAAAAGCTGCCGAGTATAAAATCATGGTGAATGCACATGAAGCCGTTCGCCCAACCGGAATTAGTAGAACTTATCCAAATTTAATTGGCAACGAATCTGCGAGAGGAACCGAATACCAGGCATTTGGTGGATCTAAACCCAATCATGTGACTCTATTACCTTTTACTCGATTAATTGGTGGTCCAATGGATTATACTCCAGGTATTTTTGAAATGGATATTAGTAAAATCAACCCGAATAATCAATCACATGTGAATAGCACATTGGCTAATCAATTGGCATTATATGTAACAATGTATAGCCCTTTGCAAATGGCGGCTGATTTACCGGAAAACTATAACAGATTTTTAGATGCTTTTCAATTTATCAAGGATGTTGCTGTAGACTGGAGCGACAGTAAATATTTAGAAGCCGAACCTGGTCAGTATATAACAGTAGCGCGTAAGGCAAAAAATAAGTCGAACTGGTTTGTAGGCAATGTTAATGGAGAAACACCAAGAACAACAACAATTCATTTCAACTTTTTAGAAAAAGGAAAAAAATACAAGGCCATTATTTATGCAGATGCAAAAGATGCACATTATAAAACTAATCCGCAAGCATATACTATAACAAAGCAAATTGTAAATAGCGAGTCTGCTATAGAATTAACAAGTGCCCCTGGAGGTGGATTTGCAATTAGCCTAATTGAACAAAAATAAAAAATGACTACAGTATTAATAATTGCCATTTGTATCCTTTTACTAATTGCCTATGTATTCGACATTAGTGCATCAGTAACAAAAATTCCTTCTGTAATTCTTTTATTGGTTTTAGGATATGCTGTAAATATAATCACCAGTTATTTTAATATTTCAATTCCAGACCTTTCTTCAATCTTGCCATTTCTAGGCACAGTTGGTTTAATCCTAATTGTTTTAGAAGGCTCATTGGAATTAGAATTCAATAAAGCCAAAATTACATTTGTTGGCAAAGCGGCTTTAATCGCATTGATTCCTATGCTCATATTGAGTTTTGTTCTCGGCTATGCATTTCATTATTTCGGCCAGATCAGTTATAAAGATGGTTTGGCAAATGCCATCCCATTTGCTATTATTAGCAGTGCTATTGCTATTCCAAGTGTTCAAAATCAAACAGCTAAACACAAAGAATTCATTACTTACGAAAGTAGTTTATCGGATATTTTTGGAGTAATATTTTTCAATTTTATTACTTTAAATGATAATATTGGCGGAAGCTCATTTAGTGAATTTTTTCTTCAAATAATCATTATCCTAATCATTACATTCATTGCAACAATATTCCTTGCATTTTTATTAAACAAAATCAATCACCATGTAAAATATTTACCAATTATTATAATGATTATATTAATTTATGCTTCATCAAAATTGTATCATTTACCTGGTTTGATATTTATTTTGCTTTTTGGATTGTTCATGGGAAATTTAGATGAATTAAAACACATTAAACTAATCAAAAGATTAAAGCCAGAATTACTCAACAAAGAAGTTCATCAGTTTAAAGATTTAACAACAGAAATTACTTTTATTGTAAGAGCCTTATTTTTTATTTTATTTGGATTCTTGATAAAACCCGAAGAATTGCTTAATACAGAAACCATTATATGGGCCATTGCAATTGTATCAAGCATTTTTATTCTAAGGTCGATTTTTTTGAAACTATTTCAATTAGAACTTGCTCCCATTTTATATGTTGCACCAAGAGGTTTAATTACCATTTTATTGTTTTTGTCGATCCCAATCAGTCAGGCCAGTTCATTAGCCAATAAATCTTTGATCATTCAGGTGATTTTAATGAGTGCTTTAATAATGATGCTTGGATTGATGTTTGCCAAAGAAAAGAAATCAGAAAAAAATGATAATTTGTAGATTAAATTAATATTTTTTATGGAAATTCTTCAGAAAGATGATGGAAAAAAAGGGAGCTTTTATATTGAATCTGAAAATAAAATACTTGCAGAAATGACCTATGTTTGGGCTGGGACGGATAAATTAATTATTGATCATACAGAAGTAAGTGATCAATTAGCAGGCAAAAGAATCGGGAAACAATTGTTAGTTGCAACCATTCAATTTGCAAGAGATAAGAAAATAAAAATAATGCCGCTTTGTCCTTTTGCAAAATCAGTTTTCGATAAGGATCCATCTTATAATGACGTATTATTCTAAAATAACTATAATGGATAAACAACATCTTAAAAAAGAATACAGCAATGGCCAAATTACAGTAGTTTGGCAATCAGGTCTTTGCCAGCATAGCGGCAATTGTGTAAAAAATTTAAACAGCGTTTTTAACCCCAAAGAACAGCCCTGGATAAAAACCGAAAACGCATCTTCTGAGGAAATAATACTTGCTGTTTCAAAATGTCCTTCTGGAGCACTATCTATCATACACAATTATTAAATTTCTTATCCCTCATCATGAATTCAAAAATAGTTGTAGCTGGCGCAACAGGTAACCTAGGTGGGAAAATAGTTACTCATTTAACAAGCTTAGGTGCTAAAGTGGTTGTAATTGTTCGTAAAAATAGTGATCAACAAAAAGTTGAAGCATTAATAAATACAGGAGCTACAGTTAAGGAAATTGATGTATGGAATATCGAAACTATTACTTCAATTTGTGAAGGTGCCACCTGTGTTGTTTCTGCACTGGCAGGTTTAAAGGAAGTTATTATAGATGCGCAAACTATTTTACTAGACGCTGCTGTAAAAGCAGGTGTGCCAAGGTTTATCCCTTCAGATTATTCATTGGATTTTACACCATTCAATGATGGTGAAAACAGAAATCTTGACTGGAGAAGATCATTTCATCGAATTCTAGAAAAAAGAAATATTGCAGCTACTACCATTTTCAATGGCGCATTTGCAGATATGCTGACCGGTCAGATGCCATTGATACTTTTTAAACAAAAATTAGTATTGCATTGGGGCAAATCAGATCATCCAATGTGTTTTACCTCAATCGACAACACAGCAGAATACACTGCTTATGTAGCGCTAGACAACTCAACTCCTCGTTTTTTACATATAGCAGGAGATATTAAAAGTCCAAAAGAATTACAATCAATTATTAGTAAAATTTCTGGAAATAGATACAAGATATTTAGAGCTGGCGGATCAGGCTTTTTGAGCACTATGATCAAAATTGTTCGCTTTATGTCGGGTGGCGAAAATGAATTATATCCCCCCTGGCAAGGAATGCAATACATGCGTAATATGATTGACGAGCGAGCCAGACTTTCAAAATTAGATAATGAAAGATACCCTTCCATTAATTGGACAAGCGCAGAAGACATTCTTAATTCGATATAATTATTCTTACCTTTAGAGGAGAAGCATTCGCTTTCTCCGCACATGAAAATTGTTGAAAAAAAGAATAATCGTTTCGTTCGTTTTTTGAAAATGATCGGGCCTGGTTTAGTAACCGGGGCTAGCGACGACGACCCTTCTGGCATTGCGACTTATTCTCAAGCAGGTGCAGCATTTGGGCTTTCCACACTTTGGACTTCCATTGTTGCATTTCCATTGATGGCCGCCATACAACAAATGTGTGCAAGAATAGGGCTGGTCACCTCGCAGGGTCTAACAGGTACTTTAAAAAAACATTATCCAAGGCCTATATTATACATTATGCTGGTGTTTAGCTTCCCGGCAATTGTGATGAATATTGGTGCAGATATTGCTGGAATGGGGGCGGTAGGTAATTTATTGTTCCCCAGTATCGATGCTGGTTTTTTTAGTGTATTTTTTACTTTGCTATTATTGGGATTGATTATTTACTTACCCTATCAAAAAATCGCTGCTATCTTAAAGTACTTGTGCATCGTAATGTTGGTGTATTTTATCGTTCCTTTTTTATACAAGCAAGATTTTGGGGAAATATTGAGATCTACATTTATACCAACCATTCAATTCAATAAAGCATTTATTGCCATAATTGTAGGCATTTTGGGCACTACTATTTCGCCCTATCTTTTCTTTTGGCAGGCATCGGTAGAAGTAGAAGAGATGAAAAACAAGCAACCGCTTTTAGTAGTAAACAAAAAAATCATTCGAGAAATGAATCAAGATGTTGATTTTGGTATGACATTCTCTGGTTTCGTGATGTTTTTTATCATTCTAACAACAGGTACCGTTTTATTTAAAGGCGGAGTTCATCAAATTGATACCGTAGAACAAGCTGCAATGGCCTTAAAGCCTTTAGCAGGGAATTTTGCTTACCTGCTTTTTGCTATTGGGGTAATCGGAACAGGTTTAATTGCCATTCCGGTATTAAGTGGTTCTTTGTCTTATATTTTTACTGAGACTTTTGGATGGGAACAAGGCTTAGATAAAAAATTTCACGAAGCAAAAGGGTTTTACATCATTATTGCAATTTCGTTATTATTAGGCCTTTCTTTAAATTATATAGGGATATCACCAATAGATGCTTTGATCTATACGGCAATTCTTTACGGATTAACTGCGCCGGTGTTAATTGCGATTATACTACATATAAGTAACAACGAAAAAGTAATGGGAAAATTTACCAATAGCAGGATATCGAATATTCTTGGAATTATCGCATTTTTAATAATGACCATTGCCGCTGGACTATTGGTCTATTTTCAAATTTCTGGCAACTAATTATACATATCTAGTTATGGCAGTAGAAAATTTTAATATTAGCGGGTTATCAGCAACCGAAGTGATTGATTCCAGGCAAGCACATGGTCAGAACCTGATGGCTTTTAAAGAAGAGAATGGCTTTATAGACGCAATCAAAAGTTTAGCCAAAGAACCAATGGTTAGTTTATTATTGGTTGCATCAATCATTTATTTTATTAGTGGAAAAACAGGAGATGGTATATTTTTAGCATCTGCGATTTTATTGGTAGCTACTATTTCTTTATATCAAGATTCCCGGAGCAAAAACGCATTGGTAAAATTAAAAAGGTTTACCCAGCCAAACTGCAAAGTCATTAGAGAAGGAAAAACGATTGAAATTAATACAGAAGACTTGGTTATTGGGGATTGCTTAATGATTGAAGAAGGAGTCTCTATTTCAGCTGATGGCACCATCATTCATTCTAATGACTTTTCTGTGAATGAATCAATTCTTACAGGTGAGTCTTTAACCGTATACAAAGATCAATTTGCAGAAGACAATAAAGTTTTTAGCGGAACAACTGTAGGAAGTGGTTTAGCTATCATTCAAGTAACTTCTATTGGCAATAATACAAAGCTTGGCAAAATAGGAAAAAGCTTAGAAAGCATAGAAGAAGAACCTACTCCTTTAGAGCTTCAGATCAATCATTTTGTAAAATTAATGGTAGCTGTTGGAGCAATCGTTTTTGTGATTGTGTGGTTAATAAATTATTTTAATAATCATGATGTCTTAGATAGCTTACTCAAAGCATTAACATTAGCAATGAGTATTTTACCTGAAGAAATTCCTGTGGCATTTACCACTTTCATGGCATTGGGTGCATGGAGATTAATGAAAATGGGTATTGTAGTAAAACAAATGAAAACAGTTGAAACACTTGGAAGTGCTACTGTTATTTGCACAGATAAAACTGGCACCATTACTCAAAACAAAATGAGTTTGGCAAAATTGTATTTATTCGAATCCGATACCATTTCTGAAGCAAAACAATTCAATACAGAAGAAGCCATTGCTTTGATACGCACAGCAATGTGGGCTAGCGAACCTATTCCTTTCGACCCAATGGAAATAGCTTTACATAAAAGCTATGGAGATAATCATAAGAATGATGAACGTCCGGAATATAAAATGGTTCATGAATATCCATTGAGTGGAAAGCCGCCAATGATGACCCATATTTTTGAGAATACTACCGGTGAAAGAATCATTGCAGCGAAGGGAGCACCAGAAGCTATAATGGCAATTGCCAATTTAACTTCTTCAGCTAAAGCTAAAATAGAAAAAGCCATTGATCAATTAGCGATAGAAGGATATAGAATACTAGGTGTAGCCAGTTCGACATATACTGGCAATAATTATCCAAAAGAACAACAAGAATTCCCTTTTGAATTTAAAGGCTTAGTAGCATTTTATGACCCACCAAAAGACAATATTCAAAAAGTGCTGGAAGGATTTTACAATGCAGGCATTTCAGTTAAAATTCTTACAGGCGATAATGCAGCAACTTCCATCTCTATTGCAAAACAAATTCAATTTAAAGGATATGAACATCATTTGTCTGGAGATGAACTGATGAATTTGAAAGATGAAGCCCTACAACAAAAAGTAAAAGACACCATGCTATTTACACGCATGTTCCCAGAAGCAAAACTAAGAATCATTAACGCATTAAAAGCCAATAATGAAATAGTTGCCATGACAGGTGATGGAGTAAATGATGGCCCAGCTTTAAAAGCAGCACATATAGGTATTGCCATGGGAACAAAAGGCACGGAAATTGCCAAACAAGCAGCCTCACTTATTTTAACGGAAGATGATTTTTCAAAAATGTTAGATGCTGTTGCCATTGGAAGGAAAATTTATACAAACTTGAAAAAGGCCATTCAATATATTATATCCATACATATACCAATAGTATTAACTGTATTTATTCCATTGGCCTTAGGATGGATTTATCCCAACATTTTCACTCCCGTACACGTGATATTTTTAGAATTAATTATGGGGCCTACCTGTTCAATTATTTATGAGAATGAACCAATGGAAAAAAATACCATGATCCAACTTCCAAGGCCAATAAGCAATACATTCTTTAATTGGAAAGAATTGACTACCAGTATTATTCAAGGTTTGGCTATTACTGCAGGAACTTTATTTGCTTATCAATACAGTGTTTTTCATGCATATTCAGAATCACATACCAGAACGATGGTATTTGCCACATTAATCATAGCTAATATAATTCTGACACTGGTAAACCGCTCATTTTATTACTCTATCATTACTACATTAAAGTTTAAAAACAACCTGGTATTGTTAATAATAGGAATCACATTACTCATTACAGGACTATTATTATATGTTCCCATTTTGGCATCATTTTTCCAATTTGAACCCTTAAGCTTGAACGAGCTTTTAATTTGTATAAGTATTGGATTGATTTCCGTAATATGGTATGAATTAGTGAAAGCTATAAAAAGAAAAAACGCAATCCAATAAAATTGGATTGCGTTTGTATTAATCATGAATTATTTATTACTTCAAGGCACTTACATCTACCCTAGTTGGCGTTTCTTTTCCGCTAATTATACCCCTTGCACTTAATGCAATCGATTTAATGATCTGAGTCATATTGGGAATATTCAGCGTACCAATTTCATCGGATACTTTGTGGTAATTGGGTTCACTATCCATTTTAGAAGTAGAAATAGTATGTGCTGGAACGCCTAATCTGGCTAATGTTGCATTATCTGAACGATAAAATAAATTTTGATCAGGATATGGATCAGGATAGAAATTAAAAGAAGTACCAGCTAAGTTTTTTTGTAAGATGGTACCCATATCAGTTTTATCAAATCCAGTTATATAAGCGCTATTGGCACCCCATTTGCTTTCGGTTCCGATCATTTCTATATTGAACATGGCTTTAACATCAGCTGGATCGAATTGCTTAGAAAAATAAGTTGCTCCAAATCCACCCACTTCTTCTGCAGTAAAAGCAGCAAAAACCAAAGTGCGCTCATTGTTGTTCATCATTCTATAATATTTGGCAAGCAACATCACAGCTGTTGTACCTGCAGCATCGTCATTGGCTCCGTTATATATAGAATCGTTATTAACGGCTTTCTTACTATCGATACCCAAGTGATCATAATGTCCGGAGAAAATTACATATTCATTTGGCAAAGATTTACCTGGAATAATTCCTACTACATTACTCAAAGGCTGAGTAGAAATTTCATGTTTAGATTGAATAGTAAATTTGGAAGGAATTGCCTGAGATAAAATAAAAATGACTGAATTCTCTGATTGAAACATGCTTGACTTCAATCTGATTAAGCGACTGAAATTAGCTGCATAAGAACTATCCACCAATACAATACAATTCTTAGCCATACTACTGTATTTTCTGGCTTCTGTATTAAAATTATCTGCTTTGGTAATTCTTACTAATTCATATCCTGACTTTTCATTAATGAGTAAATCGGGCTTACAAGTGAGTGCAATTATATTTTTGGTATCAATTTCATTTCCATCAAAACTGGCTGAAGCGCTAATGAATTTAGCTCTCACCATGTTGAAAGATTGCAGGTAATTACCATTTTGCTTAAAAGTTTGAAGCCCAGATTTTTTGAACTCATCTGCAATAAAAGCTGCTGCTTTGTCTATACCAGGTGTAAAAGTTCTTCTTCCTTGCATATCATCAGAAGACAAGGTTTTTTCAATTCTTTCAACTTCAGCAGCATTGATAATGATATCAATATTTTGTGCAGTAACTACACTCGCGCAAAACAACACCGTAATTAAACCAACTATTTTTCTCATAACGCTTAATTAATAATTCGTAATGCTTCTCCCCTATCTTTTATCTTTTATCTCTTATCTCTTATCTCTTAAAGGCTCATCATCTCTTTGAACTTTACAGTTTGCCTTCTACTTACTTCAATTTTTTCCCCACCTTTTAAATCTACAATTAAACCTCCATTAAAATAAGGCTCAATTTTTTCGATCCAACGAAGGTTAATGATATGCTTACGATTGGCTCTAAAAAACATTCTGTCATCCAATCTTTCTTCTAATGCATTAAGGGATTTTAAAATAAGAGGCTTATTGGTTCCAAAGAAAACTTTTGCATAATTCCCTACACTTTCAAATAATCTTATTTCACCCAATTTCACAAACCAACAACGTTCTCCATCTTTCACAAATACCTGATCGTATTCGGTCAAAGGACCTCTGTTTACGCCAGCTAATCCTATATTTTCTTTAAATAATTCAGCATGCAACTTTTGGATTGCATCACTTAATCTTTTTGGTTCGATGGGTTTCAACAAATAATCCAACGCATTCACTTCAAATGCTTTAATTGCATACTCATCATAAGCAGTTGTAAAAATAACTTTAGGCGCTTTTTCTACTTCGGCCAATAAATCGAACCCTGTCTTGCCTGGCATTTGAATATCCAAAAAAATCAAATCAGGATTTAAGGTCTCTATTTTTTCTATACCCTCGTCTACATTTGCTGCTTCGTCAATCACTTCAATATCACCATGATCTTGTAACAACTTTTTTAGTTCATTACGAGCCAAGCGTTCATCATCAATAATAATTGCTTTAATAGCCATATATATTTAATTTTTAACTACAAGAGAGGAATCATGAACTGGCATAATAATCATGGCTTCAACCAGATTATCGCCCTTATCACAAATGGTAAAATTGGCTTTTCTTCCGAATAATAAATTCAATCGATTGTGTGTGCTACTTATTCCGAATCCATCTGATAAATCATTTTGCACAAATGTTCCAGTATTTTGTACAATCACTTCATGATGATTGTCTTTGAAATCGGAAATTATTTTCACCAATCCACCTTGTTTATGCTTGCTTATTCCATGCTTAATAGCGTTCTCCACTAAGGTTTGTAACATCATTGGAGGGATGGGCTGGTCTAAAGTATCTTCATCAATATCAAATTCAACCATTAATCGATCTTCAAAACGAATATGTTCTAAAGCTAGATAATCTTTTACAATATTCAATTCTTTTTCGAAAGGCACTGTGGTCAACTTTTCTGATTGCATACTGCTCCTCAAAATATTGCTCAGTTCTGTTATAGCTGTTCTTGCTCTCTCCGGATTTTCATCTACCAAAGCACGAATACTATTCAGTGCATTAAAAATAAAATGAGGATTGATATGAGATTTGATGGTATTGAGTTCTAATTCTTTTACCAAGCTCTCCAATTTCACTTTCTGAATTTCAATTTTTGTTCCCAGCTCTATATAATGCCATAGATAATAAATAGATACCCAAACCAATATCAAGGGAGAGTCAGAAACTAGATTTACCAGAAACCTTTTTTCAACAGAGACTTTAGTTTTAGGATTATACAAACCCCACCATTCTGCCAAGGCGCTATTGGTTAAGTTAAAAAGTACCAGAATGATTAAGAGTATAACCGTAAATATTGCCCATTTTTTGGACAATTCGGGAGGTCTTAATTTAAATGCTTTGATTAATTCCCTTAGAATATGCGTGAAAAATAAACCTGTAGTGATAATCACCAACAATTTTGGATAGAAAATGGTGTTGATTTTACTGTCGAAAACAAAGGCAAAAAATACCATTGTTAACCCATACATCATCCATCCACCAATTTGGCACCACCAATATAAAACTGCTTTTCGCTGATTTCTCATGTTCTACAAAGATAATTTTAGGGAACCCCACTGGAACCTAATTTAGGACTAATGGCAAATTAGGTTGCTAATTGGCTAAAAATATTGTTTTCCTTCACCGAACCATCGGTGTAATTGGGTGTTTTAATGCTGAGTTGGGGCATTTGGGCCCAAAATCGTATTTTTACCCATTAAATAACTATACATGGAGTTCATTCCAGGACCATTGTTAAAAAATATTAATAGCCCATCGGATCTTAAGAAATTAGGAAGGGAACAATTGCATCAGGTTTGTGATGAATTAAGGCAATATATCATTGATGTAGTGAGTGTGCAAGGTGGACATTTTGCTGCCAGTTTAGGCGTAGTTGAATTAAGTGTCGCCCTTCATTATGTATATAATACTCCACATGACCAATTGGTATGGGATGTGGGTCACCAGGCATATGGGCATAAAATTCTAACAGGAAGAAGAGACAATTTTTCCAGCAATAGAAAATACAATGGTTTAAGTGGTTTCCCCAAAAGATCGGAGAGTGAATATGATACATTTGGAGTAGGGCATTCTTCTACTTCTATTTCTGCAGCATTAGGAATGGCAATGGCTGCAAAATACAGAGGTGAAAACAGAAAGTCAGTTGCAGTTATTGGAGATGGTTCTATGACTGCAGGTATGGCATTTGAAGCGATGAATCATGCTGGTGTAGCAGATAGTGATGTACTGATTATTCTAAATGATAACTGTATGAGCATCGACCCCAATGTTGGTGCATTAAAAGAGTATTTAACGGACATTTCTACATCACCTACTTACAATAAAGTACGGGATGAGGTTTGGAATATCATGGGCAAATTACCGATTGGTAAAAACTTTTCTAGAGAGATGGCTAGTAAGTTAGAAGCCAGCATCAAAGGAGTTGTTAGCAAGAGTAGTAATTTATTTGAAGCATTGAACCTGCGTTATTTTGGCCCAATTGATGGACACAATATTTCTAAGCTGGTGGATACTTTAAAAGACTTGAAAGAAATGCCTGGCCCGAAAATTTTACATATTGTAACAGTAAAAGGAAAGGGTTATGCATTGGCAGAGAAAGATCAAACCAAATGGCATGCACCAGGTTTATTTGATAAAGTGACTGGGGAAATATTCAAGAAAAAAATAGACGCTCCACAACCTCCTAAATACCAAGATGTATTCGGTCATACCATCATTGAGTTGGCCGAAATGAATGATTTAATAATGGGAGTTACACCTGCAATGCCAAGTGGTTCATCATTAAAATTCATGATGGAAAAAATGCCACATCGCGCATTTGATGTGGGTATTTGTGAGCAACATGCAGTTACGGTGAGCGCCGGTATGGCCACTCAAGGATTGAGGGTATTTTGTAATATTTATTCATCTTTCATGCAACGTGCTTACGATCAAGTAGTGCATGATGTTGCTATACAAAAATTACCAGTTGTATTATGTTTAGATAGAGCAGGATTGGTTGGTGAAGATGGACCAACACATCATGGATGTTACGATATACCGTATATGCGTTGTATCCCTAATATGGTGGTGAGTGCTCCAATGAACGAAAAAGAATTGCGTAATCTCATGTATACTGCACAATTGGATAGCAATAAATATCCTTTTGTAATTCGTTACCCAAGAGGTGAAGGAGTAATGACAGAATGGAAAACACCTTTCGAAGAAATTACGATTGGTAAAGGCCGAAAATTAAAAGATGGAAAAGAAATTGCTATTCTAAGTTTTGGTCATCCGGGCAATTTTGCGCAAGCAGCTATACGCCAACTCAGAACAGAAGGAATTGATCCGGCACATTATGATCTTCGCTTTGTAAAACCAATTGATGAAGACTTATTACATGAAGTTTTCAGCAACTACCAAAAAATAGTTACAGTTGAAGATGGCACTGTTGTGGGTGGATTTGGTTCTGCAGTTTTAGAATTCATGAACGCGAATAATTATCAAGCTGAAGTAACCATATTGGGCATTCCAGACCGCTTAGTAGAACATGGAACACCTAAAGAATTGCACCGTGAATGCGCTTACGATGCACAAGGTATTGCTGATGCAGTAAGGTTGTTAATGAGCGAGAAAGTTTTAGTTAAGAATTAAGAGAGCAGAAAGCAGAAAGAAGAAAGCAAAAAGAAGAAAGAAGAGATTTGGATGCACTTTCATCTTTCCTCTTTCATCTTTCATCTTTTATAATTCTTCTTCAGTTACGCCTTCCTCCGCAATATCTGCTGCCCTGTTATCATTCCATTCAACAATAAAATTATTCATGCCCTGGCCTACCAATAATTTCATGAATTTTTGTTGAGATAATTCGAGAATAGAAAGGAATAAGAAAATGGCGTGAATTCGATCTTCGCAGATCTCAAATACTTTTTCGAATGCTACGGTTTTTTCTTTGGCAACAAAGTCGAGCATATAATCCCGGCTTCCTTCCATAGTATAATTATAGCGAACAACTGTGTGTACTGGTTTATTTTGTCTGTCGTGAACCCGCTGCATTACTTTCTCAAATGATTTCATCAATTTGAACAAAGTAATATTTTGAATTTCAGTTCCTTCAGAAGCTTCCTCTCCTATTTCTGCAATTTCTTTTTGAAGGTTTCCACGTTTTACCATGAGCATTCTCATAGCTTCCATTTCTGCCATTTGAACAGCTGCTTCTTTAAAACGTTTGTATTCAAGAATTTTATCGATCAATTCTTGACGAGGATCTATTTCATTTCCAGAAGAATCAATTTCTTTTCGAGGCAATAATAATCGTGCTTTGATTCTCATCAAGGTTGAAATGAACAGAATAAATTCGCTACTCAATTCAATATTCAATTTCTCAGAGCTATGAATAAAATCTAAAAAATCGTTGATGATTTTGGTGATCGGAATATTATAAATATCCAATTCATCTCTTTCTATGAAAAACAACAAAAGATCGAATGGGCCTTCAAACTGGTCTAACTTAATCTGATAATTTACTGCACTCACTTCAAATACATTGATTGATACAAAGAAACAGAAACAGGCTTTAAAAAAGCCTGTTTTACTAAATAGTTATCCACCAAAAAGGGGCTATTTCTTTAAAGAATCCCTTATTTCCATCAGCAAAGCGTCGGTACTGGAAGGTGCTGCTTCAGCTGCTGGTTCTTTTTTGATTTTATTAATCCCTTTGATCACCATAAATACAGCAAAAGCAACTATTACAAAATCTATTAGATTGGTAATAAATACTCCATATTTTACAGAAACTTCTGCAATAGCAGGTGTTCATACTTTTCCAGCAGCGTCTTTTACTGCTTCAACTGCCTCTTTTAAAACCAATTTCTTATCGTTAAAATCTACTCCTCCTGTAAGCATTCCTATAAGTGGCATAACCATTCCATCCACAAAAGAAGAAACGATCTTACCAAATGATGCGCCCATAATAAAAGCTACAGCAGTATCTACCAAATTGCCTCTAACTGCAAATTCTTTGAATTCTTTTAGCATTCCCATAAATTGGTTGTTTTAAATGTGGTAATGAAAATACAGCATTTTATTTAATCATCATAATGCAACATTAATTTGCATCTTTGACTAAAATTTACCCTTGGGAAAGAAAATCATTAATTGGCTAATTTTTTTAGTGCTCTGTTTAATTTGGGGCAGCTCCTTTATTTTAATGAAAGGAGGAATGAATGTATTAAGCCCCTATCAAGTAGCTTCTATTCGTATTATGAGTGCTGGCATTATTCTATTGCCTTTTGCTATCAAAGCGTTTAAGCATATCCCTGCTCAAAAAAGATGGCTGGTGATTCTTTCCGGTTTATTGGGCAGCTTCTTCCCTGCTTATCTATTCTGCATAGCAGAAACAAAAATCGATAGCGCATTAGCAGGCATTTTAAATGCACTCACTCCTTTATTTGTAATTGTCACTGGAATTGGATTTTTTCAACTTAAGGTGAAAATGAATCAGGTGGTAGGAATTATTATTGGATTCATTGGATTGACCTTATTGGTAGCTGCAGGTGCAAATATTAGTGTTCAGTATATAAGCTATGCATTGCTCGTATTATTGGCCACATTGTTATATGGCATCAATGTAAATTTAGTGGGCAAACACATGCAAGGAATTGGCTCATTAGAAATTGCAGCAATGGCATTTATTTTTTTAATTATTCCTTGTGCAGTGATTTTGCAATTTACAGGATTCTTTGCTTTGCCATTATCCGAGCAATCCTATGTACAATCAATTCTGGCATCTGCCACATTGGGCGTTTTTGGCACTGCAATCGCCTCCATTCTTTTTTACATGTTGGTAAAACGTGCTGGTGCTCTCTTTGCATCAACCGTTACTTATGGAATTCCATTTGTAGCAATAGGATGGGGCATTTGGGATGGTGAGCATGTAAACCTTCAACAGGTTGTATGCCTAGCCATCATATTAGTGGGAGTATATCTGGTAAATAAAAAAACTAAATAGCCATCATTTCTTTCTCTTTAGCAGCCAAATGCTTGTCTACTAAAACGATAAATTTATCGGTAGCTTCTTGAATGTTTTTTTCGGCATCTTTTGCTGCATCTTCACTTAAGCCGTCTTTCTGTAATTTCTTCACTTGCTCAATGGCATCCCTTCTGATATTTCTGATAGCTATTTTGGATTGTTCCCCTTCTCCACTGGCTTTCTTAAATAATTCTTTTCTTCGCTCTTCGGTTAGAGGTGGCATAAACAATCGAATCTGGCTTCCATCGTTTTGAGGGGTTACACCAATATTGGCGGCCATGATTGATCTTTCTATGGCTTGTAACATATTTTTTTCCCAAGGCTGAATACTAATGGTGCGTGCATCCAAGACTTGAATATTGGCTACCTGATTAATGGCAGTAGGAGTTCCATAGTAGTCTACATTTAAACCATCCAACATAGATGGGTTGGCTTTGCCTGCACGAATTTTTACCAATTCAGCTTCTAAATGCTGAATACCTTTTTGCATACTATCAGTAGCATCTTCTAAGATTAATTCTAAATCTTCCGTCATAATACCTGTTTAATAGCCGCAAATCTACTGAATCATTTTAAATTAATCCTTATCTGCCACTTTTACATCGGGAGAAGTATAGGCCCTAAAACTATTGATGCCTTTTTGGAAAATATTGGCTTCGATGAAATCGTCTTCTCTTTTCACTACATGCAATTTTCTTTGCGAATGCTGTTTAATTCTTAGGAAGGTAATACCCCCAAAAAAGCAAATATTTTGAATAAGTATTACTTTGGTTGTTCCTAAAGGGAGTAAACAATAACTAAGTACAACAAATAAAATAGTAATTAAAGACAACGTAAGCGTTACGGCCATATGAGACATTCCTCTATCTAAAAGTAAATGGTGGATATGATTTCGATCAGGAGAAAAAGGAGATCTTCCATGTAAAATTCGGATAGCAAAAACCCTCAATGTATCCATTAATGGAATCAATAATACACCGAAGCCCATCGCCGGAGAAGCCAATACAGGAAGAATCCTAGAGTTTTCTGCAGTATTAATAAAATGTATTACTAATATAGCATTCACCACCCCAATCAACATAGCTCCAGTATCTCCCATAAATATTCTAGCAGGAGAATAATTGTAAATTAAGAATGCAGCTAATGCAGCTGAGAAACTAAATCCAAATAAAGCATAATAAAATTCTCCACTCATTAAAGCAAAAAAAGCAAAGAAAGAAGAAGTGATGATTCCTATACTTCCGGCCAATCCATCCACTCCATCAATCAGATTAAATGCATTGACAATTACAATGATTGTGAAGAAAGATAATAAAACACTTAGATTAGTATCAATTTGCTGTATTCCTAGGAAACCATGCATATTATCAATCACCAAATTGGCTTTAAAAATCAAAATAGCCGCAACAGCCAATTGGCCCAATAATTTTTTGAATGGAGTAAGTATTAAAATATCATCCTTGATACCAAAAAAGAAAATCACCATAAAAGCAGTAACATAATATTGGAAGGTAGACGCTGCAACTTTATCGGTTAAATCTACCATCAACAATAACCCCATAATGAAACCAGCAAAAATGCCCAATCCTCCAAGAGAAGGTACGGGTGTAGCATGAATTTTTCTTTCCCCAGGTAAATCAAACAATTTCTTCATGTTCGACACCTGGATGATCACAGGAATTGCATAAAAAGTGATTACGAAGGCTATAACTGCCCCCAGTAAAATATTTTCCATTTGCTACGTATTAAACGTTGTTTTTCAAGGATTGGTATATAAAATTAGCTCTTTATTATTGTTTCATTGATTTACAAACCTAAACATTGCTTTTTTGGTTCGCTATACCAATATTCTAGTATTTTACTTTTTATAATGATACAATTGGTTTTATCTTCGCTGCTCAATCCAAAATAACCCCTTTCATATGGCAAGTATTGATGATTTGAAGAAAATTACCAGTCAGGTAAGAAGAGATATAGTTAGAATGGTACATGCCGTTCAAAGCGGACACCCAGGAGGATCCCTGGGCTGTGCTGATTTTTTGACTGCACTTTATTTTCATTCGATGCATCATCATACCGATTTTAAAATGGATGGAAAAAATGAAGACTTGTTCTTTTTGTCTAATGGTCATATTTCGCCCGTATTCTATTCTGTTCTAGCTCGTTCTGGCTATTTTGATGTAAAGGAATTAGCCAGTTTCAGAAAAATCAATACCCGTTTACAAGGTCACCCAACCACTCACGAACACCTTCCAGGAGTGAGAATTGCAAGTGGTTCATTAGGCCAGGGCATGAGTGTTGCTATTGGCGCTGCACTTACCAAAAAGCTAAATAAAGATCCGCACCTGGTTTTTTCATTACACGGTGATGGTGAATTACAGGAAGGACAAAATTGGGAAGCTATATTATTCGCTCCTCATAATCATGTAGATAACCTGATTATTACCATTGATGTTAATGGCCAACAAATTGATGGACCAACCAGCAAAGTCTTGAATTTGGATAGTTTAAAAACTAAATTTGAAGCATTCAATTGGACTGTTTTATCAATGAATGGTAATGACATGGATGATGTTGTGGCAGTATTAGATAAAGCAAAGTCAATGACTGGTCAAGGAAAACCAATTTGTATTTTAATGAAAACAGAAATGGGAAAAGGGGTTGATTTTATGGAAGGAAGCCACGAATGGCATGGTATTGCTCCAAATGATGATCAATTAGCCAAGGCTTTGGCACAGTTACCGGAGACATTAGGAGACTATTAGAAAATATGAAAGAATAAAGATGAAAGAAGAAATAAAAGTTACTGCGTTATTATGTAATTGGATTCTTGAGTTATTGGGTTATTTTTTGTTGGATTTTTAGGTTCTGAGGGAGTAATTGGCCTTACTTGATTTTCTGGCGGTGATCCAGGCTGCAGAAAAAGCAATACAACTCACGGTTACAAATACCAATAAATAATCGGAGATGGCTGTTTTTACTGGATAATAATCTATGATAAAAGTTGACCCTCCTAATTTGATTAAATGAAATTGTATTTGTAACCAACAAATACCTTTAGCCAATAATAATCCAAGTCCAGTTCCTATTCCAGCCAACAACAACCCTTCCAATAAAAAAATCTGCTGGATCCTTGTACTGTCTGCGCCCATTGCTTTGAGAACAGCAATGTCTTTTTGTTTCTCTAAAACCAACATGGTTAATGCACCAATCATATTGAATGCAGCAACTACCAATATCAAAGAAAGTATTGCATAGATTACCCATTTTTCCATTTGCATTACCGCATATAAAGATTGATTTTGTTCGTAGCGGGTTTGCACTTTATACCTAGTACCTAATAATTGCTGTAAATCATTTTTTACCTGTACATCTTCTCCATTTGTTTTTATTTCGATAGCACTATACTCATCATCCGACATATTCAGCATGTACTTTAAAAATGCCAAATTGGTAAATGCATATTTATTATCAAAATCTTGTTGAATAACAAATGTTCCAGTTGGTTTAACTATGTAAGAATTCAATCCATCTGAGGAATTTAGTGAAGCTGCATTTTGATTGGGCATATACAGAATGGTGGGCGTGATACCTCGGTAAACATCTACACCTGCTGCATTCTCAATGCCTGCACCCATTACTATTCCGGGGTTTTCACGATCACCAATTCCAAAATTTCCATGTTTTACATATTTTGAAATGTTATTGATGGCGTTGTAATTCGCCTCCACTCCTTTTACAGTTACAATGGTTTGATAATTACCCATTAGTAACGCTTTCTCTTCTGCAATAAAACTAATTGCATCAATGTTTTTTACGCCTTTGATTTGCTTTAATTGATTCGCAGTAATATGAAAAGTCTTTGATTGTGAAGGCACAATTTTAACGGATGCATAAAAATCTCCGTATAGTCCTTTTACTAAATCTTCAAACCCATTAAATACACTTAATATGATGATCAATGAGGCTGTTCCTACCGCAATAGCCGTAACGGCAATCCAAGCAATAATATTGATTGCATTGGTTGATTTTTTTGATCTAAAATAGCGCCAGGCGAAAAGCAGATTCAATGAAAGGAATTATGAATTATGAGATATGAATTATGAGATACATTGTTCAATGTATTAAATTTATTCATTGGTGTTATCATCAGAACTTGTTCCGCCCTCCTTAATTTCTTTAAATACTTGCTCCATTTTAAAAACATAATCTAAAGTGTCATCATTGTAAAAATGAATCACCGGAATTCTTCTTAACTGGTTTTTCATTCTTTCAGCTAACTCCTTTTTGATTTCCCAGGCCCTTGTTTCAATCGTTTTCATCACTTTAGCAGCATCTTTCACTTGAAATAAACTGATGTATACTCTTGCCTCTAATAGGTCTGGGGTTACTTTAACACTCGAGATAGATACCATTCCTCCATCTATCATCGATAGATTAAGCCTTCTAAATATTTCGTTAAATTGTTCCTGTAAAGCACCTGCAATTTGTCTTTGACGTTTACCTTCCTCCATATTCTACTGTTTATTGGGTGTAAAATTAGTTACTTTGGGGTGTTTTACCATTTATTCCTGTATGAAACGATTTGAACGGATCTTATTTTACCTGAGCAACCAAAAGAGAAATATCGTCTTATACGTTGTTTTTAACCTGCTTTCTATTCTATTTTCCCTGGTTTCGTTGGCCATGTTATCGCCAATTTTGAAACTGCTCTTTACTGATAAAAAAGAGGAAGTAGTTAAACCTGCTATGAGTTTTTCCATTGAAGGGTTGAAAAACTTAGTGGATTATTTTAAATATCACTACAATGAATTGATTGCCCGTGAAGGTGCCGTGTATGCTTTAGGAACGGTTTGTATCATTATCATCGTGTCCATTTTTTTTAAAAACCTCTTTACGTATTTGTCTTATAGGGTATTGGCTCCAATGCGCAATTATGTGATGACCAAATTAAGATCCGACCTATATGCCAAAATCTTAGAGCTTCCGATTGGCTTTTTTACAGAACAAAAAAAGGGTGACATTATTAGCCGAATGAGTAATGATGCCAACGAAATTGAATGGAGTGTAATGAGTACTTTGGAAGGATTGATCAGAGACCCTTTGAATATTCTAATCATTTTAGGGGTACTGGTTTATATCAGTCCATTACTTTCCTTGTTCTTATTGGTCTTATTGCCACTCACTGGCTTTTTAATTGGCAGGATGAGTAGATCACTAAAAAAACAATCCACCGCTTCTGCAGAGGAATTAGGAAGCTTAATGTCGATCCTCGATGAAACATTGGGCGGGCTAAGAGTGATCAAAGCTTTTAATGCAGAAGCGATTTTAAGAACCCGTTTTTTTACTACGAATAATAATTTAAATCATATTCGCAATAAAATGAATTTCAGACGGGACCTTGCTTCTCCCATGTCGGAGTTTATGGGCGTAATGGTGTTGAGTTGCATTTTGTGGTTTGGAGGCAAATTGGTTTTAGGGCACGAAGCCGGATTAAAAGGAGATAGTTTTATCAGTTATATTTTGATTTTTACACAGATCATTAATCCTGCAAAATCATTGTCAACCGCATTTTATAATTCGCAAAGAGGCAGTGCGGCAATTAAAAGAATTGAGGAAATTTTGCAAGCACCATTAACTGTTACCGATTTACCCAATGCTGCAACAATTGCTGAATTCAAACATCAAATTGAGTTTAAGAATGTATCATTTTCTTATGATGAAGTACCGATTCTAAAAAACATCAATCTAACTGTTGAAAAGGGTAAGACCATTGCCCTGGTTGGTTCTTCTGGCGCTGGAAAAAGCAGTCTGGCCGATTTGATTCCTCGTTTTCATGATGTGAGTGGAGGTGAAATTTTAATTGACGGTACCAATATCAAATCCTTTTCATTAAATAGTATCAGAAATTTAATGGGCATCGTTACCCAGGAACCAATTCTCTTTAATGATACCATTGCCAACAATATTTCTTTAGGAACAGAAGTGGCTTCGATTGAATCGATTGAGCATGCAGCTAAAGTGGCCAATGCCCTGGAATTTATTCGTAAAAAAGAAGATGGATTCGATACCAATATTGGAGACAGAGGCTCTAAATTAAGTGGAGGGGAAAGACAAAGGGTTACTATTGCAAGAGCCGTATTAAAAAATCCACCCATCCTTATTTTGGATGAAGCAACTTCTTCATTGGATACAGAAAGTGAAAGACTGGTGCAAGACGCTATCAATAATATGATGCAAAACAGAACTTCGATTGTAATTGCACACAGATTATCTACCATCAGACATGCCAATGAAATAATTGTTTTACAAAAAGGTGAGATCGCAGAAAGAGGAACTCATGATAGTTTATTGGCTAAAGGAGGGATTTACAAGAAGCTAGTAGATATGCAGGAAGTGAAGTAATAAAAAAAGCTTGATACAAAAAGGAAACCTTTTTAAAATTGCGCACTTTGAATTCGACATCGCGAAGCGAGAAGAATTCAGCAATTTTAAAGCAGTTGACGTTTGTATCAAGCTTTGGATTTATAAGAACTATTTTACTCTGCCGAAGGCTTCACTAAACCTAATTTAGCTTCTAAGCTTAGTGTTGCATGAGGTACGGCACGTAAGCGAGCTTTGTCGATTAATTTACCTGTTACTCTGCAAATACCATAGGTTTTGTTTTCAATACGCATGATTGCCTTCTCCAAATGATCGATATAGGTAATTTGACGGCTAGCCATTTGACTAAGCTGTTCTTTTTCCATACTCATTGTACCATCTTCCATGGTCATGTAACGAGCATCGTCATTATCGCCACCCATTTCATCTTTGCGGGTAATTAACCCTTGTAAATAGGTCAATTCCTTTTTGGCAGCTTCTAATTTTTTATTGATCAAATCTCTGAAATCAGTTAAATCTGCATCGCTGTATTTCACCAATGGACCCTGAGGTTTTTGCACTTCTACTCTTTTTTCTAGAGGTGTATACCCTGGATTATAAGGAACACTAGACTTAGAGTTGATTTTAGGCACTTTCACATCCTTAATTGGTCCATGTACTTTTTTTACAGGCTTCACTGGAGGTGTTGGCGGTGCTTTAACTACCGGCTTTGGTGGAGCTGGTGGTGGGGTTGGCTTAGCAGCAGGGGCAGGAGCTGGTTTAGCAACTGGTGCCGGTGCTTTTGCTGGGGCCGCTTTTGAAGCTGGCTTTGCAACCACAGCTGCAGCTTTTGTTGGTACTGCCTTAGGAGCAGGTTTTGCAGGTACCGCTTTTGGAGCGGACTTTGCGGCAACAGGCTTAGCAACTGGAGCCGGAGCTTTTGCAGGGGCAGCTTTTGCTGAAGGCTTTACTGGCGCTGCTTTTGGAGCAGGTTTAGCCACCACTTTCGCAGGGGCTTTTGCTGCTGCTTTTGGAGCAGGTTTTGCTGGTGCTTTAACTGGTGCTTTTGGAGCAGGCTTTGCAGCAACAGATTTTGTTGCTGGTTTTGCAGGAGCGGCTTTTTTAGCTGCAACTGGTTTAGCTGTTACAACCTTTTTAGGGGCTGGTTTACTTACTGCTTTTTTGGCTGGTGCCGCCTTTTTAGGGGCTGGTTTCTTCGTAGCCATAAGGTTTATCCTTTTTTGTTTACTACCACTTTTAAGCTGATTTCATTAACTTCTATCTCAATTCCATCAGAAATTTGAGCTTCCCATTCAATGCCATCAGCCAGAATTTCGCGGCAAATATAATCGTTAAATTGAATAATAGCGTTTCGGATTGCGGAGCCCTCCTCAACACGCACGAATATACGGTCTGTAAGCGCAAAACTGCTTTCTTTTCTTATATTTTGTACACGATTTACAAACTCCCTGGCTTCTCCCTCCAGTTTTAATGCATCGGAAAGCGTAATATCTAATGCTACTGTAAGTGCTCCTTTACTGGCAACGCTCCAACCTGGAATATCTTCAGCGATAATGTCTACATCTGTCAGGTCTATTTCTACAGGCCCGGCGCTTAATTGAAGGGTAGTTTTTCCGTTTTGTTCTATTTTACCAATCTGATTCTGGTCGAATGAACTGATGATTGCTGCTGCTTCTTTCATAGATGCGCCCATTTTTGCACCAAGGGTTTTGAAATTGGCTTTGATCTTTTTACTGATTACTCCCGCAGTTTCAGTGATATATTCTATTTCTTTAACATTCACTTCAGCTTTAATGAGGTCTTCCATTTTTTCCAATTGACCCTTCATTTGAGCATTCATCACAGGGATCATTACCCTTTGTAATGGCTGACGAACTTTTATATTCACTTTTTTCCTAAGAGATAACACCAGGGAACAGGTTTCCTGAGCCAATTGCATTCTTTCTTCTAATAATGGATCGATTGCAGAAGGCGTATATTCAGGATAATTGATATGATGCACCGAACTAGCATCAAATCTTTTTGAGACTTCATTCAGATTGGTAAATACTGCATCGCTAAAAAATGGAGAAATTGGAGCAACTAAACGAAGAATGGTTTCTAAACATTCATATAGTGTTTGGTAAGCACTGATTTTATCCATTTCATATTCGCCCTTCCAAAACCTTCTTCTACATAGGCGAACATACCAGTTACTCAATTGAGCATCCACAAATTCTTCAATAGCTCTACCTGCCATAGTAGGTTCAAAATCATCCATGCTTTCGGTAACATTTTTTACCAAAGTGTTTAAGGATGAAAGAATCCAACGATCAATTTCAGGACGTTGTTCCAAAGGAATATAAGCTTCCTTAAAAGCAAATCCATCTACATTGGCATATAAGCAGAAGAATTGGTAAGTATTGTATAAGGTTCCAAAAAACTTGCGCTGTACTTCCTGAATTCCTGCTAAATCAAATTTTAAATTATCCCAAGGAGATGCATTGGTAATTAAATACCATCTGGTAGCATCAGCTCCATATTTTTCAATGGTTTCGAATGGGTTTACCACATTACCCAAACGCTTACTCATTTTATTGCCATTCTTATCCAATACCAAACCATTACTTACTACTGCTTTATAAGCAACGCTATCAAACAACATTACCCCCAAAGCATGTAAAGTATAAAACCAACCTCTCGTTTGATCTACACCTTCTGCAATAAAATCAGCAGGGAAAGCTTCACCCTTATCAATTAAATCTTTATTCTCAAATGGATAATGCCATTGTGCATATGGCATAGCACCACTATCAAACCAAACATCAATCAAATCAGGAACGCGGTTCATTGGCTTTCCTGATTTGCTTACTAAAATAATATCATCTACAAATGGCTTGTGTAGATCTAAAATACCTTCATGTAAATAATGCTTATTGATATCACCACCCAATACTGTATTGGCATTTCTAATTCCTTCATTTAATTCGGCAATGGACCCAATACAAATTTCTTCTGTCCCATCTTCTGTTCTCCAAACTGGCAAAGGCGTTCCCCAATACCTGCTTCTACTCAGATTCCAATCAACCATATTTTCCAGCCAATTGCCGAACCTGCCCTCACCTGTTGATTTTGGTTTCCAATTGATGGTTTTATTCAATTCCACCATTCGATCTTTTACAGCAGTGGTCTTAATGAACCATGCATCCAATGGATAGTATAAAATGGGTTTATCTGTTCTCCAGCAATGCGGATAACTATGCTCGTATTTTTCTACTTTGAAAGCCCTGTTTTCTTTTTTTAATTTTACGCAGATATCAATATTTACATCTACATAATCGGCATCGTCTTTGTAATTTTTGACATAGCGATTGCTGAATTCGCCCAATCCATCTACAAATTTTCCTTGGCGATCAACCATGGTCAAAATACCAATGTCAAATTTCTTTCCAACCTTATAATCGTCTGCTCCAAATGCAGGAGCAGTATGAACAATTCCTGTTCCATCTTCAGTTGTCACAAAATCTCCAGAAATAATTCTAAAAGGTTTTGCCGTTGGAGTGATTTCGGTGATAACTTTTAATGAATTTGCTTCATAAGGAAGCAATTGCTCATATGTTGCGTTTTCTATTTCACTTCCTTTAAAAGCAAGTATTACAGACCATGGCAATAATTTTGATTGTTCATTGTATTCTTCAAAATTTCCATTTTCTCCTTCTTGCTTGAAATGCTTATTCAATAAGGCTTTTGCAAGTACAACAAATACTGGCAAATGTGTATATGGATTGAATGTTTTTACCAATACATAATCAATATTTGGCCCAACGGTTAACCCTAAATTGGAAGGCAATGTCCATGGAGTAGTGGTCCATGCCATGAAGAAAACTTCACCATTATGGTTTAAGTTATTCGCTGCAACTGCATCAAACAAAAAAGCAGATTGTTCATTATTGATTGCTTTGAACATAGCCACAGCAGAAGTGTCTTTCACATCTTTATATGTGCCAGGCTGATTTAATTCATGTGAACTCAACCCTGTTCCTGCTGCTGGTGAATAAGGCTGAATACTTACACTTTCATACAAAAATCCTTTCTTATACAATTCGCTTAAAATCCACCAAAGTGTTTCTATGTAATTGTTTTCGTAAGTGATATAAGGGTTTTTTAAATCAACCCAATACCCCATTTTATTGGTGATATCATCCCATTCTTTTTTATACCTGAGAACTGCTTCTCTACATTTTTGATTATAGTCTTCTATGGAAATTTTGATCCCAATATCTTCTTTGGTAATGCCCAGTTCTTTTTCTACTCCCAATTCTATTGGAAGACCATGAGTGTCCCAACCGCCTTTTCTTTTAACTTGAAATCCTTGCATGGTTTTATACCTACAAACCATGTCTTTTAGTGTTCGGGAAATTACATGATGAATACCTGGCATGCCATTGGCACTAGGCGGGCCTTCATAAAACACAAAGGGCTTACTTCCTTCCCTTAGAGTAATACTTTTTTCAAAAGCCTGGCTCTCTGTCCATCTGGCTAAAATTTCTTGTTCAATCTGTGGGAGATTCAGTCCCGTAAATTCAGCATACTTCGCACTCATATTATTCAATCAACAATTCCTTTTGGGCAATTGGTTAAAAAATGGTGGCAAAGGTACGGATCTAAGGCAAAGCCGCAGTATATTTAGGTCATGAAGATTGTTTTCTTTTCAACCCAACCCTACGATAAGACTTTTTTTACCCAATTTAATACAGAGAATTACGATTTGGTTTTTTTGGAAACCCCTTTAGATGATCAAACAGTTGAATTAGCTGCTGGAGCTGCAGCAGTTTGCGCTTTTGTAAATGATAAAATAACAGCCGCTGTTTTTGAAAAACTGGCTGGTCATGGCATCAAAATTGTAGCCCTTCGCTGTGCTGGTTTCAATAATGTAGACTTAGAAGCAGCAAAATTAAATGGCATAAGAGTTTGCAGGGTTCCCGCTTATTCGCCAGAAGCAGTGGCAGAACATGCTGTAGCCATGTTGTTGACCCTTAACAGAAAAACGCATAAAGCGTATAACAGAGTACGTGAACAAAATTTTTCCTTGCACGGATTATTGGGGTATAATATTCATGGAAAAACAATTGGTATAATTGGCACAGGTAATATTGGAAAGGCTTTCGCCAAAATTATGCTGGGATTTGGTTGCCGGGTTTTGGCTTTTGATATCATTGCCAATAAAGACCTAGAAGCCATTGGGGTAGAATATCATCCTTTAATGGAAGTTTTAAAAGCCGATATTGTTTCATTACACAGCCCTTTAAATGAACAAACAAAGCATTTAATGAATGAAACCACTTTTGCCATGATGAAGAAAGGTGCTGTATTGATCAATACAAGCAGGGGTGGCTTGATCGACACAAAAGCAGTAATAAAATCATTAAAAACCGGACAAATAGGTGCTTTAGGCATTGATGTATATGAGCAGGAAGAAAAATTATTCTTCAGAGATTTATCGGAAGACATTATCCAGGATGATACCATTCAACGATTAATGAGCTTTCCCAATGTACTAATTACGGCCCATCAAGCGTTTTTTACTGATGAAGCATTGACTCAAATTGCCAATATTACTTTTACTAATATCAGTCAATTAATAAAAACCAATAATATAAGCCCACAGGCTGCGTTATTGGTGTAAATAATATCTGATATTCGTAGAATAAAGCCAGTAGCATCCATGAAATTTCTGTTCAAAAATCTAGCATATATCCTTTTTTTGGCAATTGTATTGAATAGTTGTACCAAAGAAGTAAGCCTTGAAACTGGCGCTGCTAGTGGAACAGCTGCTGGAATTTTAACCGATAGTTTAGGGGAATGCAAAAAAGCGATCATTAATGGAGTTTATTATATTAATAGTGATTTAGCAGACACCAATTTTGTAACGGTAAATGTGAATTTTACCAGTTTAGGCAAATATTTAATCTATACAGATACCATCAATGGAATATGGTTTATCGATTCTGGTTATGTTATATCAACAGGTGCTAAAGACATAAAATTAAAAGGAAAGGGGCGCCCTTTGAATGCAGGAACCACCGATTTTAAAACTTATTTTGGCACTAGTACCTGCGGATTTAGTTTATTGGTTGGAGGTCCTAATAACGGAAGTGGCACTTCATCTTATTGTCCTACTTCTGCAGATGGATGGATCAAATATTCTTTGGATCCCGGATTTAATTTAACAGGAGGCTCAACCCTTGATACATTTAGGGCCACCATCTCTCCTTTCTCTTATACTTATCTGGGCAAGACATATTTTAAATACCAGACAACTCCAACATTAGATACTTTATCGGTCACAGGCAGAAATAGTTCGGGAGAATATTGGAGCCTTGGAACACCAGAATACGATTATTTGTATTTATATGATACCGTGACAAATAATGTACCCTATATTTATTTGAAAGATAATGTTGCACCTGGAACGCCAAATGCTACTTGGTTTACCTCAGTTGTTAGAGCAGGAACAATTCAAGGTGGAACTATGTTTTATGGAAATGCCCGTTTAAAAATTACAGTCACAGATATCAATCAAACAGGCAGTTATTTAGGGACAACATTCACAGATATCATCAAAGTAAAAAGAGAAATGTTGTTTACTCCAGATGGATCCAGTGGAGTAGAACAAACCCTATTGGTTGCTGATGTTTTTTATGCCAAAGGAATAGGCATGATTGAACAGAAATTGTATAGCCCCAATACGCCTTCCAATATTATACAGAGAATTGTTATTAAGGGATACAAAGGCTTGTAGAGATATAAGATAAAAGATATCAGATAAAAGATACGTATTTGAATCGCAAAGCTCTTATCTCTTAATTCCCTTTGCGTATCTCTTATCTTTTATCTCTTAATTCTTATCTCTTTCAAATAACTAACAACTGAATTACTTCAGTAACTCGCAAGGCTTCAAACCAGTATGCTTTTTAAAAGCGGCAGAAAAATGAGAGATGGACGAATACCCTAAAAGGGCTGAAACATCAGTAACACTAAGGCTTTTCTCATACAACAAATATTTTGCGTGTTCCATTCTTTGCTGCTGATAAAAATCAAAAATCGTTGTTCCGAAAACTTCTTTAAACCCTTTTTTTAAGTAGCATTCATTCATGGCTACTTTTCTACTCAATTCTTTAATGGTGATGGGGTCACCAATATGTTGCAATAAAATTTCTCTTGCCTGATAAATTCTTTCTTTACCACTATCGTCGGCCAAAAACTTACAAACAAATCCTTCTTCTTTTTCTTCTATTAAACATTCCAAACTATGCAATAACAATTCATGTACTTTGGAATTGATAAAAATATTTTCTAAAGAACCAGAATAAGAATGATTCAGTACCGCATCTAATATGTTTCTTTTCTTAATTGAAACTGGAAATAACTTGGTAAATGCATTGGGATGTTTAAATGCAAGCACTTCATCCTTATGATTACTCAATTTTATATTGTGCACAAACTGGTGCAGGAAAGTAGCAGTAAAATGGAAAGTAAATACATCAATGGTTTCCTGTTTACCTCCACAATTCATGGTAGGTAAATGTGCACATTGAGAACAACTTTTTTCAGGACAATATTTGTTGCCTGTTGTGCAATATCTTAATTCTAAAAAATTCTCTTTGGGCTTTTTTTCATTGTAATGATATACCAACATACCTGTGTCTTCCGCTACCCAAGCAGGATGGGCAAAATAGCGCCGAATACTGTACTGAATGGAACCTGGAATATGTTGTTCCTTTTGGTACAATAAATCCAAATTAGGGTCAATAACCGTCCTTTGAGATAGTTTTAATATGTCCATTACTTGGCTCATCAAAGTCAAAATTAATGTATAAACATCTATTTTACAAAAAAACGCCCTATTTGGACTGTTAAAATGGGGAAAACTAGGCCATTTTTAACGCCATTTTTGGCTTATTTATAAGTACATTTGCCCACTTGCAAATTTTAACTAAAACGCAAGACCCACAAGACTTTTATGAGCGAAGAACTAGACAGACAACACGAAGCAGAAAATAAGAATTACGGAGCAGATAGTATACAGGTTTTAGAAGGCCTGGAAGCAGTAAGGAAAAGACCCGCCATGTACATTGGTGATGTGGGCGTAAAAGGCCTTCACCATCTCGTATATGAAGTAGTAGACAACTCGATTGATGAAGCGCTTGCAGGATGGTGTAAAAACATTTATGTTACCATTCACGAAGACAATTCTATCAGCGTACAAGATGATGGAAGAGGTATTCCAACAGCCATGCATAGCAAGGAAAAAAGGTCTGCCTTAGAAGTTGTAATGACCGTATTGCATGCAGGTGGAAAATTTGACAAGAATACCTATAAGGTATCCGGAGGTTTGCATGGAGTGGGTGTAAGTTGTGTGAATGCTTTAAGTACCAAACTATTGGTAACAGTACAGCGTGAGGGAAAAATATTTGAACAAGAATACCATACTGGTATTCCGAACTATCCGGTAAGAGAAATTGGTGTAAGTGAAATCACTGGAACCAAAGTACATTTCTGGCCCGATCTAACCATATTTCAGGAATCTGTATACAAAAGAGATATTTTAGAAGGAAGGTTAAGAGAATTGGCATATCTAAACAGAAAAATCAATATCGAATTAACCGATCTACGCGAAAAAGACGAACAGGGTGTTTCTTATTCTAAGAACTTTTACTCTGAAGGAGGAATTGTTGAATTCGTTCAAATGCTGGACAAGAATGGCAACAGAACCCCATTGATTCCTGAACCACTCTATGTAGATGGGCATGATGAAGTTTCCAATGTTGCTGTAGAAGTAGCTTTAACCTATAACGATGATTTTAAGGAACACATCTTTTCCTATGTAAATAATATCAATACGATTGAGGGTGGAACCCATGTAACTGGTTTCCGTCAAGCACTTACCAGGGTGTTTAAAACCTATGGTGATAAGCAAGGATTATTTGAAAGAGCCAAAGTAGTAATTGAAGGGGATGATTTTAGAGAAGGCTTAAGTGCAATCATCTCTGTAAAAGTTCCAGAACCTCAATTTGAAGGACAAACAAAAACCAAATTAGGTAATAGCGAAGTGAGTGGTATTGTTCAAACTACCGTTGCTCGTGCATTAGAAGCCTTTTTAGAAGAGAACCCTCGTGAAGCCAAGAATGTTATCTCCAAAATTATTTTAGCCGCCCAAGCCCGTGTAGCTGCAAAAAAAGCACGTGATATGGTACAACGAAAAACCGTATTGAGCGGTGGTGGTTTACCAGGTAAGTTGGCAGATTGTAGCGAAAGAGATCCAGCAAAATGTGAATTGTATTTAGTAGAAGGAGATTCGGCGGGTGGAACAGCCAAACAAGGCCGCGATAGAAGTTACCAGGCTATTTTACCATTAAGAGGTAAAATTCTGAATGTAGAAAAAGCCATGGAACATAAAATATATGAGAATGAGGAAATTCGAAATATGTACACTGCTCTGGGTGTAACTATTGGAACTCCTGATGATCCCAAAGCATTGAATACTACCAAATTACGTTACCATAAACTCATCATCATGACCGATGCCGATGTGGATGGTTCGCATATAGCCACTTTGATACTTACATTCATTTTCCGATATATGAAAGAATTGGTGGAGCAAGGAGGTGTTTATATAGCACAACCCCCACTTTATTTGGTAAAAAGAGGAAAAGAACAGGAGTATGCATATAGCGAAGAACAACGCAAAGGCCTGGTGGAGAAATTGGGTGCAGGTAAAGAAGATAGCGTTACAATTCAACGATATAAGGGTTTGGGTGAAATGAATGCAGAACAATTATGGGAAACTACTATGGATCCTGCAAGAAGAACCTTGAAAAGAGTAACCATTGAAAGTGCTGCAGAAGCTGATCGTATATTCAGTATGCTCATGGGAGATGATGTTGCTCCGAGAAGGGAATTCATCGAAAGTCATGCTAAATATGCCAGAATTGACGTGTAGGCCTATTTTCCCAAAAAACCCTTAACTTGTGTACACTAACCAAAGTTCTCTTTTTAAAAACAATTAAATTCTACAACTATGGACACTTCAAAAATGATTAAAGCATATTGCCTTAAGACAAAAGAAAAAAATGTACCAATGCAGGATGCAGTTATTACTAAAACTGCTAAAGGTGGTTACATGGCCGGTGGTCATGATGGAAAAGGCAATAAAATGGCAGCTATTATGAGTGAAGCAAAAGCTTTACAAGCAATTGCTGATGGCGTTGCTAAAAAAGGATTCTAAGTATCAAAAAATACTTCTTAAGAAACCGTTCAGTGAATAACTGAGCGGTTTTTTATTTTATAGATAAGGAGCTTTAAACCTGCGGAGCTGATTCCCCTACTACTTCTTTGTGCATGAGTGTAAGAAAGCGTTGCATCGATTCCATTCCTTGAACTTGATCTACCACTAATAAAAACATTTTACCTGCTTGTTTTAATCGGGCCTTGTTAGTACCGGTTTGCAAATAGGCCAATAATTTTTTAAACAGGTTCGATTCAAAATATGGCGAATCCGGACGATTGATAAAATAACAACGCAGGGTATTGTCTTTTAAAGTCATTTTTTCAAATCCCATTTTTACAGCCAACCATCTACAACGAACAGTTGTAAATAAATCATCTACCGACGAAGGCATCGGTCCAAAACGGTCTACCATTTCCTGATGAAATTGAGTAAGCGCTTCTTCGTTTTCACAATCATCCAATCGCGTATACAGTGAAAGTCTTTCTGAAATACTTTCTACATAACTGTCTGGTATCAAAATTTCTAAATCGGTATCAATTGTACAGTCACTAACAAAATCATCTTGCTTGCTGATTTCTTCTTTAAACAATTCTTTAAAGGAAGTTCGCTTCAATTCCCGAATGGCTTCTTCCAAAATTTTCTGGTACATTTCAAAACCGATCTCCGCCATAAACCCACTCTGCTCTCCACCCAACATATTACCCGCTCCTCTGATATCGAGGTCGCGCATGGCAATTTGAAAACCACTACCTAAGTCACTGAATTGTTCCAGGGTTTGCAATCTTTTGCGAGAATCGGTGGGCAACGTACTCATTGGTGGACCTAATAAATAACAAAAAGCTTTGCGGTTGCTTCTTCCTACTCTTCCTCTTAATTGATGCAAATCACTCAATCCAAATTGATGAGCATTATTGATGATGATGGTATTTACATTGGGTATGTCTACCCCACTTTCTACGATATTGGTACAAACCAGTACATCATATTTTTTATCAATAAAATCGAGAATTCTTTCTTCCAGTTCATGCCCTTCTAATTGTCCATGCGCAAAACCAATACTCAAATCGGGGCATAAGCCTTGGATCATCGCACACATTTCAGGCAACCCATGAACTCTGTTATGAATAAAAAACACCTGTCCCCCCCTTTCTGTTTCATAATAAATGGCATCTCTTATAAAATCATCATTAAACACATGCACTTCCGTTTGAATAGGTTGACGATTTGGAGGAGGAGTATTCATAATACTCAGGTCTCTGGCCCCCATCAAACTAAATTGCAATGTTCTAGGAATAGGTGTAGCAGTAAGTGTTAAACAATCTACATTGCTTTTCAATGTTTTGAGTTTTTCCTTATGGCCAACGCCAAACTTTTGTTCTTCATCAATGATCATTACACCCAGGTCTTTAAAATGAACTTCCTTACCTAGTAATCCATGTGTACCAATAATGATGTCAATTTTTCCTGACTTTACTCTTTCTAAGGTTTCCTTTTTTTCCTTTGCTGATTTAAATCGATTAATATAATCTACTGTAACAGGAAAGTCCTTTAATCGGTCTTGAAAGGTTTTAAAATGTTGAAAGGCTAAAATAGTGGTAGGCACTAATACTGCTGCCTGCTTTCCATCAACTACAGATTTAAATGCAGCCCTTATTGCAATTTCTGTTTTACCAAACCCAACATCGCCACAAACCAATCGATCCATCGGAGCTTCGCTTTCCATATCTTTTTTTACATCCGCAGTTGCCTTGCTCTGATCGGGAGTGTCTTCGTAAATAAAAGAAGCTTCCAACTCTGTTTGCATATAGGTATCAGGGGCATGCGCAAAGCCATGCTGGGCTTTTCTTTGCGCATAAAGTTTTATTAAATCAAAAGCAATTTCTTTTACTTTGATTTTTGTCTTTTCTTTCAGCCTCACCCAAACATCAGAACCTAATTTATTTACTTTAGGTACAGTTCCTTCCTTGCCTGTGAACTTGGCTATTTTATGCAATGAATTAATATTCACATATAAAATATCGCTGTCTTTGTATATGATTCTAACCGCTTCCTGAATTTTTCCATTCACTTCTAATTTCTGTAAACCAGAATAAGTTCCTACGCCATGATCAATATGCGTAACGAAATCGCCGGGTTGCAGATCGCGCAAGGTTTTTAATGTAAGGGCTTTGCTTTTATTATATGCCTGTTTTACTTTGTATTTATGATACCGTTGAAATATCTGGTGATCGGTATAACAAATAACTTTCAATGAATGATCGATGAATCCTTCATGAATACTGGTACCTACAGGAATGAACTGAATCTCCGTATTTAAGTCAGTGAAAATACTGTTTAATCTTTCTAATTGTTTGATCTGTTCTGCAAATAGGTATATGCTGTAACCTGCTGCCTCTTGGGTTTTCAGGTCTTTGATCAACAGATCGAATTGTCGGTTAAAAGAAGGTTGTGCCTTGGTATTGAATTCAATTTCATAGTTAGCAAAAAAGGGTTTGTACCCAAATTCAACCAATACTTTTTTGCTAATGATTTCTTTTAGATCATCCCTTTTTATAAAATCTCCCCATTGTATATCCTTTAAAACATGTATTTCATCATCTTCCTTATTCAACTGAAAATGACCTTCGTTTTGCAGTGCTAAAAAACCTTCCAGATCTTCTTCCTGTACCCTGATTTTTTCTTCAACTACATCCCAATCTTTGATCCAGCAAATAGTATTCTCTGGTAAAAACTCCAACAAAGAAATTTTAGCTCCTGCTCCAGAACCAAAGGTGGCAGGCAGTTGATCTACATTGGGAATGATATTTACTTGCAATAATTTTCTTTCGCTCAACTGTGTTTCTGGATCGAAAATACGAATGCTGTCTACTTCGTTTCCAAATAATTCTACTCGATAAGGCTTTTCATTTCCATAAGAATAGATATCCAGAATTCCACCTCTTAATGCAAACTGCCCTGGCTCATACACAAAATCGGTTCGATCAAAACCATACATCACAAACAAATCCATTAAGCTTTCTGGATTAATGGTATCATTTGTTTTTATGCTAATGATATTGCTACTGATCGTATCAGGTTGTATTACTTTTTCGAAAATAGCTTCAGGATAAGTAATGATAATTTTCTTGTTTCCACCCCTTGCCAGTTTGGTAAGTGCTTCTGTTCTCAACATTAAATGAGAACTATTGAGTAGTCTGAAATTTTTTCTGTTTTTGAAGGAAGATGGAAAATAAAAAAGATCCAGCGCACTTGATAAATTCTCGATGGTATTATGAAAATAAGCAGCTTCTTCTGCATCATTCAATACAATCAAATGATTGAGGTTTTGAGCATCAGGATGACCAAAAACAGCGGTCACTAAAAATTCAGCACTACTCCCTACTATATTTTTAAGAAAGATTTTTTGAGTATCGGCATAAGAAAGCCTGTTCACCAGCTGTTTTACCAGGGGTGATTCTTGGTATTGTTCCAGTAACCGATCCAAATTCATATATCTGCCAAATCCCTAATTAATCTAAATTGATTTTTCTTTAAGGAGTGCAAAGATAAGACTAATAATTAGCGTTATTATTCACGATAATTTTTATCTCAGCTACTTTATTCGCTTCTACACTAACCAATGAAATATTATTCCTAATGTCGAAGTTATTGGCAAAAAACAACTTATCAACTTGTACAAAAATGGAATAAGTGCCGATTGGTAAATCTGCAATAAAAGCTCCTGTACTATCCGTTTTTACTGTACTAATCAATTTTGTATTGATTATATTGTACAATGGACCCTGATTGACTCTGATTACCTGATTAATATTGGTGGGTTCATAGAAAAAAACCGTTGTTGGGTAAGGATTTCCAGCATTCTTTTTTTGCCCTGAATTATTGGGAGAAGGCATCTGATTGCCATTAACTTGCAGGACTAGCCCTCGAACACCTTGTTTAACATTTGGTAAAGATGCTGGGGTATTTTCCACTTTTTTTTGTTGTTTAGACACTTTACAAGAGAAACTTGCTATGGAAATACAAAAAACTAAAAAAAGAATTGGTCTCATACTACAAATTAAAGGACTAAAGTATCTAATTTAGAGCAGTTTATAGTGATATGACTATAAAGATGCAAAAAAAGCACTATTTCACATGATGAAAAAAATTATTCTGTCGGTTTTGACAATTGTTTTTGGAGCAACCATTGTATTGGCACAGGTAAATAATAATGAGAAAACACTGAAGCTAATCTCTCTAAAATTAAAGTTAGAACAAGAATTGAATTATGCCAAAGCAATTGCTATGGCTAAATCAAAAAATTGGAGTTTAAAAATTACATATCCTGATGGAGGGTTTGCTAAATTGGTTGGGGTAGATGATTTTGGTTTCCCCATTTATTTGCAGACTTATAATAATACTATTGCTGCAGCAACAACCCGTGCCAATCAATTATGGCCTGGAGGAAGCTCTGGATTAAACTTATCTGGAAATTCTCCTTCAATGGCCAATAAATTAGGCATTTGGGAGGCAGAAGATCAAAGTCCTTTAGCAACCCATGTTGAGCTAACAGGTAGAATAGTTCAGAAAGATGCGCCTACTGCAGGAGCTGGTGATCACGCTACCCATGTTGCAGGAACAATGATTGCTACAGGAATTAATCCTATAGCAAAAGGAATGGCATTCCAAATTCCTAATTTGATCTCCTATGATACTAAAAGTAATGTTTCAGAACTTTTCGCTGAAACTGGATTATTATTATCTAATCACTCTTATGGCATTACAGGTGGATGGTCAAGAAATACAGACCAGGCAAATAGATGGGAGTTTTTAGGTAGACCAAATGAAAATGAAGATTATATTTTTGGGTATTATAGCCCTGTTACACAATTAGTTGACTCTTTGGCATTTAATGTTCCCAACCATTTATTGGTATTTAGTGCAGGTAACCCAAGAAATAATAACGGCCCTGCAGTTGGAGAGCCTTATTTTAGAGCCAATGCTTCTGGTGTAATGGCAGCCGCAGGCAACAGACCTAGTGGCATAAGTAGTAATGATTCATATGATATCATTACTCAATATTCTTTAGCAAAAAATATATTAACTGTTGGAGCAGTTACTGGATTACCTGCGGGTTATTCTAAACCTCAAGATGTTGTCATTAGTAGCTTTAGCGCATGGGGTCCTACAGATGATGGTAGAATTAAACCCGATCTAGTAGCCAATGGAGTAAGTGTTACATCAACCGCAAGTTTCAGCAACACTTCATATGCTACCTTAAGCGGAACTTCTATGTCTGCACCAAATGCAACAGGTTCTTTATTATTGATTCAAGAATATTACAACAAACTAAAACCAGGTACTTTTTTGCGTTCTTCTACCCTTAAAGGATTAGCTATTCATACAACTGATGAAGCTGGAGATGCTCCAGGGCCTGACTATAAGTTTGGGTGGGGTTTACTCAATGTAGAAAGAGCTGCCTCTGTATTAACCAATGCAATACCTTCTAATAACGCTACTACTAGCTCCGATTTAGTTTTTGAAAACACGTTGAACAATGGTCAAACTTTCACAAGAACCGTTGTAGCTACTGGAAAAGTTCCCTTGAAAGCTACCATTTGCTGGACTGATCCAAAAGGTTCAGTGAATAATAATTCAGCGACTAATTTAAATGATAGAACAAAAAAATTAGTGAATGATCTGGATATTAAAATTACAAGAGGATCACAAACTATTTTACCTTGGAGATTGAATGTAGATAACCCAGCGGCCCCAGCACAAAGAGGCGATAATAATACAGATAATGTTGAAAGAATTGATGCAGATAGCACCATTCCTGGCCAAACATATACGATAACAGTAAGTCATAAAGGCACTTTAGAAAGAGGCACACAAGCCTATGCATTAATAGTTAGCGGTGTTGGTGGAACCGCCTATTGTGCTTCAGCTTCAAACCCAGGTGGAGGTGCATATATTGATAGTGTAGCTTTCTCTAATATCCGCTTTAAAAACTCAACATCATGTAAGACATATACCAATAACACAAATATTATTGGGGATATACAATCACAGCAAACATTACCAATTACAGTTAGGGTTGCAACATGTGATGCAACCACACAATCCAGAATGGTGAAGATTTTTATTGATTACAATAATAACGGAGTATTTGATACCAATGAATTAGTAGCCACTAGTGGAGTATTAACCAGTGCCGCTCAAAATTTCACAACCAATATAACAACACCTTCTGCTTTAACCATTGGCACCATTACATTAATGAGAATTATTGTACAAGAGACGCTAACAGCAACAGATATTAATGCTTGTAATAATTTTGCTAAAGGAGAAACCCAGGATTATCGATTACAGGTAGTTAGCCCGAGCAATGATTTGTCATTGAATAATATTGTTTCCCCTCAATCAGGATCTTGTTCTAATCCTGCACAATTCATCACCGTAAATATTGCCAATAATGGGTCGGTGGCTCAATCAAATATTCCATTATCAGTAACTGTTGCAAATGGTGCAACAACAATAGCTACCATTAATGCTACATATGCTGGAACAATCGCATCGCTTTCCAATATAGATTACACATTTCAAACACCATTTAATGCTTTAGCAGGTGTTACATATACTATTACAGCAAGAGTTAATTTAACTGGAGATCAATTTCCTGGCAATAACCAGTTCGTTGCTACTGCTGCTTATGCAGGAAATCCATCAGCACCTACAGGTGATGGTGTAATTTGTAATACCAGTGCCATTTTAAGGGCTTTAAGTCCAACTGCATCAACCAATTATTTTTGGTACCCTACTAATACCTCAACCGTTCCTTTTGCTACAGGAACAAATGTTACAAATACAAGCATACCAACTGACAGAACCTATTATTTACAAAAAGAAGCAAGAGCATCAGTAGGCGCTGTTTCTAAATTAACTTTTCCTAATGGTGGATATAATACATTTTCAGGAAACTTTATGAACTTCACCGCTTTTGCACCTTTAACTATTGAAACAGTTCGATTGTACATTGGCAATCCTGGTAGAATTCGTTTTACGTTGGCGAGAAATATCACTGCTTCAGGTACTTCAGGATCATTTACGTATAATGCGGTGGCAGTAAAAACAATTGATGTTTATAATACAAGGCCAGTAGCGAATAGTGGAGCACTTACTGAAAACGACGCTGCTGATTCTGGTGCGGTTTATAGACTAGATTTGAATGTGCCAACTGCTTTTGATTACGGAATTATAGTAGAGTGTTTAGATGGGGCCACTATTTATAGAAACAATACTATTAGTGGAACTCCATATCCTTTTGGAATTAATAATATCATGAATTTCACTGGTAATAGTGTGTCTCTTCAAACTGGTCAAAATCAAAATCAGTTTTGGTATTTCTTTTATGATACAAGAATTTCCACTGCAGGATGTGTAAGTGATCGTATTCCTGTAATTGCTGCAGCCAATACCACAGCTACCATTTCGCAGGTTGCAGATTCTTTGGTTTCTAATATTAAAACAGGAACCTTCCAATGGATATTCAATGATACAGCAACCGTTATTGGAGCAAATGGTTCTTCAATTAAACCATCAAGATCAGGTAATTATAAAGTTATAGTAACAGATGCATTGGGATGTTCAAGAACATCTGCGAATGTAAATTCTATAGTTACTGCATTAAATACAGTAAACCCACAAGAAATAAAACTAACAGTTTCTCCAAACCCAAATAATGGAATTTTCCAATTGTCATTTGAAGTGGCTAATAGAAGTGATTTATCGATAGAGATTTTGAATGCTTCGGGACAACGTGTATTTACCAATTCGCAATCTGGGTTTATAGGTAGATATAATAAATCAATCAATTTACAGAAATTGAGCAGTGAGTTTTACTTATTAAAAATTCAACACGATAAAAAGACCTATTTACAAAAGATCATTCTTCAACGATAAAAGATAAACTGTAAACAGTCTTTCCTCAATAATAAGGAAATTTCATAATGCAATCGATGCCATAGTTATAAAAGAGCTATGGCATCTTTTTTTATGGCATTATTCATTACATTGCATTAAATAACTGATATGGCACAGGAATGGCAAAAAGGAATTGTTACTAAAATTGTGGATGAAACCCATAGTACCAAAAGATACTGGATTCAGATTCCGGAAATGGATAAGTTTGATTTTGCACCAGGTCAATTCATTACACTCGACCTGCCGATCCATGAACAAAAAAATAAAAGATGGAGAAGTTATTCTATTGCTTCTGCACCTGATGGGACCAATACTGTTGAATTGGTAATTGTATTGAATGAATTTGGTTTAGGTACACCTTATTTATTTAATGAAGTTTCCGTAGGTTCTGAATTAACGCTGAGAGGACCACAGGGTAAATTCACCATGCCTGAAACAATTGATAAAGATTTATATTTGATTTGTACTGGAACTGGCATTGCACCATTCCGTTCAATGGCTCATTATATTCATTCTGCAAAACTCCCTCATCAACAAGTGCATATTATTTTTGGATGCAGAAAATTTGAAGATGGCTTATACATCAACGAATTGAAAGCATTGGAAAAAGAATTGTCTGGGTTTCATTTTCATCCTTGTTATTCCAGAGAAGAAAATATTACCGAAGGTCAGCACAAAGGCTATGTTCACGATGTGTATGAGCAATTGTTGAATGCTTCTAAAACTGCCGATGGTGCTTTACCTGGCGCATATTTTTACCTTTGCGGCTGGAAGAACATGATCGATAGCGCTAAAGAGAAAATAGTTGCAATGGGCTACGATAAAAAAGCAATTCACTTGGAGCTTTATGGTTAACAGATAAATTAATGGATTTACGAATCGGTTGAAAGTTCATTTAACTTTTCGTAATCACATTTAACTTACTGCATTCAACACCAACTGCTTCACCTCACTTAACGCAATTCTTTCTTGTTTCATTGAATCGCGATATCTAATGGTAACCATATTGTCTTCTTTGGTTTGATGGTCGATGGTTACGCAAAATGGAGTGCCGATCGCATCTTGTCGGCGATAACGTTTACCAATTGCATCTTTCTCCTCGTAAAAACACTTGAAAGATCCTTTGCAATCGTCCATTAATTGGCGGGCAATTTCAGGTAATCCATCTTTTTTAACCAATGGAAGAATGGCTAATTTATTAGGAGCAATTTTAGCTGGAATTCTAAGCACAGTTCTGCTATCGGTAGTTCCATCTTCTTTAGTAATGGTTTCTTCTTCATAACCATTGCATAAAATCAATAAGAACATTCTATCTAAACCAATAGAAGTTTCTACAACATAAGGAATATAGTTGCCAAATGGTTTGCCAGTTGTTTCATCTATATCATTGTCGAAATACTGTTGTTTCTTTTTGCTGAATTCTTGGTGGCTTTTTAGATCGAAATCGGTACGGCTATGTATACCTTCTAATTCTTTAAAACCAAAAGGAAATTCATATTCAATGTCCAATGCCGCATCGGCATAATGAGCCAGTTTCACATGGTTGTGAAAACGGAATTTTTCCGCAGGCAGTCCCAAACTCATATGCCATTTCATTCTTTCTTCTTTCCAGAAATTATACCATTCCATTTGAGTGCCAGGTCTTACAAAAAATTGCATTTCCATCTGCTCAAATTCGCGCATGCGAAAAATAAATTGTCTTGCAACAATTTCATTACGGAAAGCTTTACCAGTTTGTGCAATACCAAAGGGGATTTTCATCCTAGCGGTCTTTTGCACATTCAAAAAATTAACGAAAATTCCCTGGGCTGTTTCTGGTCTTAAATAAATAGTATCTGATTCTTCTGCAACAGAACCCAACTGGGTAGAGAACATCAAATTAAATTGGCGAATCTCCGTCCAGTTAGCAGTTCCACTAACCGAACAAACAATCTTATTATCGGTGAGTAATTGTTTTAATCCTACAAAATCATCAGCTCCCAATAATTGCTCCATTTGAGCAATGATAGCGTCTGCCCCGGCATTTTCTCCAGCTTCCCTTAATAGATCGGCTTTAGCTTCAATCAAATGATCAACCCGATATCTTTTTTGACTGTCTTTATTATCGATCATTGGGTCGCTGAAATTATCCACGTGTCCACTTGCCTTCCAGGTAGTAGGATGCATGAAAATAGCCGCATCAATACCTACAATATTATCGTGCATTTGAGTCATGCTCTTCCACCAATAATCGCGGATATTCTTCTTTAATTCCGAACCATTGGGGCCATAATCGTAAACAGCACTTAAGCCGTCATAGATTTCACTGCTAGGAAATACAAAGCCATATTCTTTGGCATGCGATATAATTGCTTGAAAGGTATTTTCGGTAGTATTACTCATAGAGGCGCAAAAATAAGTGTTTCCAATTTTAAAAGGGCATCCTATTGTAACTTATCGTTTTGTTGATGCCTGTCTTTATCTCTAAGCGTTTTTTTGGCTATATTTTTTTCCAAGGCCTTGGTTAGATCAACCCCTGTTTGATTGGCCAAGCAAATCAATACCCAGAGCACATCGGCCATTTCATCGGCCAAATCATGTCCTTCGTCCGATTTTTTAAAAGACTGTTCACCATATTTACGAACCATAATGCGGCTCAACTCCCCTACTTCTTCCATCAAGATGCCCAAATTGGTGAGTTCATTAAAATAACGAACCCCAATGGTCTTGATCCATTGATCTACTTGTTCTTGTGCTTCAACAATGGTTAAAGCGTTCTGTTGACTCATAATTCATCATTTATATTTCAAAACTCTTATATTTTATCTCTTATCTTTTATCTCTTAATTCATCATTCTTTATTCTTACTATCGATAATTATCGTAACAGGTCCATCATTAACTAAACTCACCTGCATATCTGCCCCGAAAATACCGGTTTGGATAGGTTTGCCTAAATCTGTACTTATTTGTTGAATCAATCGCTCATACAAGGGAATGGCAATGGGGGGTTTAGATGCTTTAATATAAGAAGGTCGATTTCCCTTTTGAGTACTTGCATGCAAAGTGAATTGACTGATTAATAAAATGTCTCCCCCAATCTCTTCTACAGAACAGTTCATTATCCCTGCTGCATCATTGAAAATTCTCAGATTCACCATTTTATTCGAAAGCCATTGAATGTCTTCAATCGAATCGGCATCTTCTATTCCTACTAATACCATCAATCCTTGCTCTATTGCACCATTGATTTTTCCCTCGATGCTTACTGATGCAGATGACACCCGTTGAATAACTACACGCATTGCTTGATTTTTTATCCGAAATTTGACCCCATGAAGATAGATATTAGCAAGGAAATTCAGTTTCAAACGGCAAGAAGTGGTGGAAAAGGAGGCCAAAACGTGAATAAGGTAGAAACCATGGTTGAAGGAAGGTGGTTAGTGGCTGAATCGTTGCTTTTTTCAGAAGAACAGAAAACAACCATTTCCGAAAAACTAGCCAATAGAATTACAGGGGACGGATTTTTATTGGTAAAATCTCAGGAAGACAGGTCACAATTGGGCAATAAAGCTATAGTAATTGATAAAATGAACCTTTTGATTACAAGAGCATTGGAAAAGCAAAGACCCAGAAAAGCAACAAAGCCCACCAAGGCTTCTAAGGAAAAAAGAATTGAATCTAAAAAGAAGCAGGGCACTAATAAAATTTTTAGAAAAAAAATTGATACGCGTAACCTTTAAGCAAAGCAGTATTTTTACTGAATAACTATTAAGGATTTGAATTAATAGAAATCATAAACAAAGAGCATTGAGCGAAATAAAAAAATTAGCAAGTCAAACCATGTGGTACGGAATTCCTTCAATTACAAGGAGGTTTCTTGGATACCTAATGAATCTTTCCCTACCCTTATTTTTTGCTCGACCATCAGTTACCGCAGATCTGACTCAGGTATATGCGATTATACCATTTCTAAATGTCTTGTTTACTTATGGATTGGAAACTGCTTATTTCCGTTTCAGTAAAGAAGAGGACCCCAAGAAACTATATAGTACCTTATCAATATCGCTGATAGGTTCTACCATTTTGTTCACAGGCATAATTTTTCTTTTTAGTCCTCAAATAATTAGTTGGGCAAAACTAGAAACCCATCCGGAATTTATTCATTGGATGATTGCCATTATTTTTTTTGATACCATTAGCACATTAGCGTTTGCCAGATTAAGACAAGAAAACAAACCAAGAAAATATGCAGCAGTAACGCTTTCTAGTGTATTGGTTAATTTATTATGTGTATTGTTCTTCCTGGGAATTATACCAAAATATGTGATGAATCACCCAGAAAGTCAATTGTCTTTTTTTACCAAAAATGAGATTGGTATTGGGTATTATTTAATAGGAAATTTAGCTGGAAGCATACTCACATTTATATTGCTTTTCAAAGAGTTTAAACAGATTTCATTTCAATTCAGTACTGAACTTTGGAATAAAGTAATGAAATACAGTTACCCATTGATTATTGTTGGAATGGGCGGTATGGTGAATGATATGTTAAGCAGGTTGATATACCAGCATGTAGTGAATTTACCCCCCGAAGAAGCTAAACACGAATTGGGGATTTTTTCAAATATTTATCGAATAGCAGTCTTGATTACTATTTTGATTCAGGCTTTTAGAATGGCCGCTGAGCCCTTCTTTTTTAAACAAAGTGGGCAAGAAAACGCACAAAAAGTTTATGCAAGAGTGATGAAGTTTTTTGTGATTGCCTGTTGTTATATGTTTTTATTCATCAGCTTATTTATCGAAATATTTGCCTGGTTTTTCAATGCCATCAACAAACCGCTATGGACAGAAGGATTGTACATTGTTCCATTGCTTGCTTTGGGTAATATTTTTTTAGGGATATATTATAATTTAAGTATCTGGTATAAATTAACCGATAAAAATAGAATGGGCGCCTATATTACAATAGCAGGGGCACTTATTACCATTGGATTAAATATTTTACTGATTCCGAAATTGCATTATTTAGGTGCAGCAATAGCTACTTTTACTTGCTATTTTGTAATGATGATTGTAAGTTATTTGATGGGGCAAAAGCATTACCCAGTTCCTTATGCTACCAAAAAAATTATCGCCTACTTAGTAATTGTCTGTTTTTTTTACGCAATGCATAAGTTAATCTTATTTTTTATACCACACCTTTGGGTAGGGATTCTTGCCGGACTAATTTTCATTGGATTGTTTTCCTGGCTGATTCTTTGGGCGGAGAAAAAAGAATTTCAACGAATTCCAATCCTTAACAAATTCATTTCGCGTTAACTCAATAACCTAATAATTTAATACTTTTTATTCTTAATTCTAAACTCATAATTCTTAATTCATCTTTCTTAATTCATAATTCTTAGATATGGCAGAAGACTTATCAATCGTAATTGGTTCTAAAGAAGAACAATACCAAGCACTCATTCCGCAAATCAAAGCTTTGCTTGATGGAGAGCCTGATTTAATTGCTAATCTAGCTAATATCGCTGCCGCATTGAAAGAACAATTTGGCTGGTTCTGGATAGGTTTTTATTTAGTTAAAAATGACCAACTAGTTTTAGGGCCATTTCAAGGACCAGTTGCATGCACCAGAATTGCAAAAGGAAGAGGTGTTTGCGGAACAAGTTGGGCAACAGCAAAAACTTTAATTGTTCCTGATGTAGAAAAATTTCCAGGCCATATTGCCTGTAGTAGTTTATCTAAATCAGAAATTGTCATTCCGCTTTTTCATAATGTACAAGTTGTTGGAGTGCTCGATGTAGATAGCAGTGAATTAGATAGTTTCGATACAACCGATCAACTATATCTGGAGCAAATTGTACAATTGATCCAGTGGGATTGATTGTAATTTAAATGAATAATACTGAGATGGACTATGCCTATATATGGCTCATAGATATTGCAAAAGCGAACCTTTGAGAAATGCAGTAATAGTTACCCCTTAAAATAAAAACAATGCATTTCTCAGCAGTGAGCGTTGCAATATTTATGAGCATAAATCAATCGGGGCGTGTTATTTCATTGCAGCCGATGGAGAAAATTATAGGCATTTAGCAGCAGAGCGAATTTGGGATACACATAACAGATTGAATTGCCTTTTCCATGAATAAAACTGGGATGGGTTATTCCAAATGAGATCCTTTGCTAAATGCCGTTAAATAATTTTCGAATAAGGCGTAAGCAATGAAATCTGTTTGAGCCCCGACTTGTCGGGGCGAGTTATTTCATTGCAGCCGATGGAGAAAATTATAGGTATTTAGCAGCAGAACGAATTTGGGATACACATAACAGGTTTATTCATTAAACGACCTGAAAATCTTCATAAAAATCGATTTATTTTAAATTCGTTACCTTTGCACCATTCATATAGGCTCTCGGTTAGGCTGGAATCTACTTCAGTGACAAGGTACTCCCCAAAAAGTTAGGTTATATAGCATCTGAAAATCAGGTGTTCATTATTAAATACATATTGTGTTATTCAAAGAATTACAACTCATCGAGCCCATATTAAAGGCGCTCGAAACAGAAGGGTATACAACCCCTACCCCCATTCAACAACAAGCAATTCCTTTGGCTTTAGAAGGCAAAGATCTATTGGGTTGTGCCCAAACAGGAACAGGTAAAACTGCTGCTTTTGCTATACCTATTTTACAATTGGTTTATCAATCAATCCAAAATGGCAATCGTTCAAAAACCATTAAAGCATTGGTATTAACTCCTACAAGAGAATTGGCCATACAGATAGATGAAAGTTTTGCTGCTTATGGCAGATATCTTTATTTAAAACACCAGGTTATTTTCGGTGGGGTATCTCAAGTGCCGCAAGTAAATGCACTAAGAAATGGTGTTGATATTTTAGTGGCTACACCAGGAAGACTATTAGATTTGATGCAACAAGGTTATATCCGTTTACACGAAATTGATTTCTTTGTATTGGATGAAGCAGATCGCATGTTAGATATGGGATTTATCAACGACGTTAAAAAAATCGTTGCAAAATTACCTGCAAAAAAACAAACATTATTCTTCTCTGCAACAATGCCAACAGAGATTGAAAAATTATCTTCTACACTTTTGCATAATCCTGCAAAAGTAGAAGTAACTCCAGTGTCTTCTACCGTTGAAAAAATTGAACAAGCAGTTTATTATGTGGAGAAAGACCAGAAAAAACATTTGTTGATTCATTTGCTAAAAGACAAAGCCATACAAACTGCATTGGTCTTCACCAGAACAAAACATGGTGCAGATAAAGTGGTAAAGGAATTGACCAGAGTAGGCATTTCTGCTGAAGCCATTCATGGAAATAAATCTCAAAATGCACGTCAACGAGCACTGAGTAATTTCAAAGCTGGTACAACCAGAATATTGGTAGCTACAGATATTGCGGCCAGAGGGATAGACGTAGATCAATTATCTCATGTGTTCAATTTTGAATTACCTAATGTTCCGGAAACTTATGTGCATAGAATCGGCAGAACAGGTAGAGCTGGAGCTAGTGGAATGGCCGTTTCATTTTGCGATGCAGAGGAAAGAGCATATTTGAATGATATTCAAAAACTCATAAAAATTACACTTCCTGTTGTAAAAGAACATGAATTTGTATCTTCTATACCTATGAATGCAGCTGCTGTTAAAGTGCAACAATCAAAACCTACACCAAGAGGAAGATTTAGCAATCAAAAAAGCAGCTATAATAGAAGTTCTGCCAAGCGTTAATCAATTTGAGTAATTTTTGGTAACTTTATTTTGCAAGCCAACAACTATTAATTCTAGTCATTGCATCAAATGAGTGAAGAAATAAATCAACAAGATAGCATCGTTCATTTATTGAAACTCAATGAATCATTGGATGCTCAGAATGCAGCTTTGCAAAAAAGCAATCAAGCTTTAGAAAAAAAAATTGCTCAATTAAAAGAATTTGCTGGCATTATTACTCATGATGTAAGGGGTCCCGCGCACAATATCTTTAAAATGATGGAAATGCACGCGGCCACCAATGATCCTGAAATCAAGCAGGCAGCTCTGGATTATTTAAAAAAATTAAGTGCTGATTTAAATAAAAACCTGAATGAACTCATTCAGGTTTTACAAATCCATTTAGAAAAAGATATTCCGGCATCAACTTGTAGTTTTCAAGAAGTGACTGATAGTGTATGCATTCAATTACATGATCTGATTCAAGAAAAAAATGCTCAACTGAATATTCAATTTGAGGTTTCAACTATTTTCTACCCTAGAATATTTTTACAAAGCATTGTATATAATTTATTAAGCAATAGCTTAAAATATGCTAGACCTGGAATTATGCCTGAGATCTTCATCGCCACATACGCTGAAGGACCTCATGTATTTCTTACAGTAAAAGACAATGGATTAGGAATTGATCTGACAAGGTTTGGAAAACAATTATTCAAGTTCCAGAAAAGCTTTCATAGCGGTTTTGAAAGCAAAGGAATTGGATTATACCTGATTAAAAACCAGATTGAAGACCAGGGCGGAAATATTTCAGCTACGAGTGAACCCAATAAAGGAACCATTTTTACCGTACAATTTTAGTAAAAACCCCTATTTTTGCTGCCCAAATGCGGATGTGGCGAAATTGGCAGACGCACTAGACTTAGGATCTAGCGCCGCGAGGCATGTAGGTTCGACCCCTATCATCCGCACTTAACCGCTCTTTTAGAGCGGTTTTTTTGTGCGAAACCCCTACCTTTGCTGCCCGAAAATTAAGTTTTAAACAATTCTTATGGCAACTATTATCAGAGAAAACATTGGCTTATTAAATGATAAGCTTACCGTTACACTTTCTAAAGAAGACTATGTTACTGGGTTTGAACAAAACCTAAAGAAATATGCTAAAACTGCCAATATTCCTGGCTTTAGAAAGGGAATGGTGCCTGCAGGGTTGGTTAAAAAGATGTACGGTCAGAGTGTTTTTACGGATGAAGTGCTTAAAACGGTAGAATCTCAACTCAATCAATACATGAGCAAGGAAGCCATCGAAGTATTTGGCCAACCACTTCCTTTAGATAATGATGCAAGAGCCCTAGACATGAATAATCCTTCAGATTATGTTTTTGCTTTTGAAATTGGCTTAAAACCAAATTTTGAAGTAGACCTAAAAGGCATTAATGTGAAGCGTTACCTTATAGAGGTTACCGAGAAAATGATTGACGAAGAATTGGGTCGTTTACAAACTCGTTTTGGCAAAATGACAGAACCAGAAATGGTTGACAAAGAGGAGAATGTGTTGAATGTAACATTTACTGAAGCTGATGAAAATGGCAATATCATTGAGAATGGTGTACAAAAAGACAATTCTGTATTGGTAAAATATTTCGCTGAAGGGTTTAGAAAAAACCTTATTGGTAAGAAAAATAATGATACTGTTCATTTGCAGATCAATGCTGCATTTGAAGATAAAGAAGCAGAAACCATTTTAGCAGATTTAGGTTTGACCAAAGAAGATGGCAACCGTTATTTTAATATGTTGATTACAAAAGTTGGTTTTGTAGAAAAAGCTGAATTAAATGAAGAGTTCTTTTTAGCGGCATATCCGAATACCGACAGTATTAAGTCTGAAGCAGATGTTAGAAATGAGATTAAAGCTGAAATTGCTAAATACTATGAGCAATCAACACGCAATCAAACCCATGATCAAATTTATCATCACTTATTAGACAATGTTAAAATGGAGTTCCCTGAAAACTTCTTAAAGCGTTGGTTACAAACTGGTGGAGAAAAACCAAAAACTGCTGAAGAAGCTGCTAATGAATACCCAACATTTGTAAATCAATTGAAGTGGACATTGATTAGTACCAAATTAAGTCAAGACAATAAAATTGAAGTATTACCTGAAGATATTCGCAATTTTGCTAAAATGCAATTGTTCAGCTATATGGGTGGTCAATTAGGCGCATTGGGTGACAATCAGCAATGGGTGGACGACTATGCAAATAGAATGATGCAAGACAAACGTTTTGTTGAAGACAGCTACCACAGAATAAATGCAGAAAAATTATTCGGGGCATTAGAAGCAAATGTTAGTGCAACTGACACTCCTATTTCAATTGAAGATTTTACTAAGATGGTAGAGAATCATCATCATTAATCTGGATGCTTTTTCAGTACTATTCAAAGAATTCATTGATATTAATATATCCCGGTTGCCATTGCGACCGGGTTTTTTATTACTTATATTAAGACTGCACCCGCCATACAATGGGCGAAATGGAGGATTTTTTATGCCCTTTTGGCGGAAATCAAGTCTTTGCACAAAATTTGAATAACTAATTGCTACTGAAATGGCAAAACACTTATCTTCAAAGCGAAAAATGATACTATGAATATTGGAAAAGAATTTGACAAATATGCGGTAAAACACCAGGGAATCAGCAGTGCTGTTTTACACAATTACAAAACTTTCGGACAGCCTACTAATTTAACCCCATACATTATTGAGGAACGCCCAATGAATGTTGCCAGTATGGACGTTTTTAGCAGATTGATGATGGACCGAATTATTTTTTTGGGAGAAGGCATCAATGATTATGTAGCTAATATAGTAACTGCTCAATTATTGTTTTTAGAAAGTACGGATAGAGGAAGAGATATTCAAATGTATATTAATAGCCCCGGAGGAAGTGTATATGCAGGACTAGGCATTTATGATACAATGCAATTTATTGGACCTGATGTTGCCACTATTTGTACAGGTATTGCTGCAAGCATGGGACAGATATTATTATGTGCAGGTGTAGAAGGAAAAAGAACTGCGCTTAAACATAGTCGTATTATGATGCATCAGCCTAGTGGTGGAATTGGTGGTCAGGCAACAGATATAGAAATTACTGCACGTGAAATTAAAAAATTAAAACACGAATTATACGCCATCACTGCAAACCATACTGGCAAAACAGTTGATATCATTGCAAAAGACAGTGATCGTGATTTTTGGATGACGGCTACTGAGGCCAAAGAATATGGCTTGGTTGACGAAGTGTTATTAACCAATCCAAGAAAAGAAAAGAAAACCTTGTAATCAAGTTTTGACAAATTGTATTAGTATTTTAAATGATCAATTAACAAAAAAAATCACCATGATAGAGTCTAAATATATTATCAACCCTTACCTCTCTAATGACGATGACGAACATGAAGAGAAAGATGCTAAACCCGAACCAATGGGAAGCTTCATGACTAAGAAGATGGAGAAAATGTTCTTCGAAAAAAGAACCGTTTATTTATGGGGAGTTGTAGATGATAAATCTGCCAGAGATATCGTTAGTAAATTATTGGTATTAGATGCCGATAAACCTGGTGAAGAAATTAAACTATTCATTAATAGCCCAGGTGGTGTAGTAACCAGTGGCATGGTTATGTATGATACCATGAAAATGATTAAAAGCCCGGTAAGTACCGTTTGTATGGGATTGGCTGCAAGTATGGGGTCTATTCTATTGAGTGCAGGAACCAAAGGGAAGAGATTTATTTATCCTCATGGAGAAGTGATGATACATCAACCTAGTTTAGGCGGATATTTTCAGGCTACCAGTGCCGATATAGAAATCCAAGCCAATCAAATCAAGAAAACCAAAGAATTGGGTGCTACTATTTTGGCAAACAATTGCGGTAAAACGTTTGATCAGATCATGGCAGATTTTGATCGCGATTACTGGATGGATGCTAAAGAAGCTGTTGAATATGGCATTGTAGATGGTATTCTCAACCAGATTTAGCCCATAAACAAGCGGTTTTACCTAATTCTCTTATAATTTAATCACTTCTAAGTTGAAGTGTAGTATTTTTGTATTCATATGCCTAAAACATCCATTTTACATTGTTCTTTTTGCGGTAGAAGCCGTGATGAAGTGAAGATTTTGATTGCTGGTCAAGAAGGGCATATCTGTGAAAACTGTGTAGATCATGCACAGGAAATCATAGAACAGGAACTTAATACTAAAAAAGACGGTTCAGGTAATAATAGCTCCAATTTCAAACTAAATATTAGAAAGCCTTCAGAAATAAAATTATTTCTGGACGAGTACGTGATTGGTCAAGACGACGCCAAAAAGATTTTAAGCGTTGCAGTATACAATCACTTTAAAAGAATCAATTATAAGCAGGTTTCTGAAGATGTTGAGATTGAAAAGAGCAATATCATCATGGTTGGAGAAACAGGAACTGGAAAAACTTTATTGGCCAAAACAATTGCCAGATTGTTGAATGTACCGTTTGCCATTGTGGATGCAACTGTTTTTACTGAAGCAGGATATGTTGGGGAAGATGTTGAAAGTATGCTAACCCGTTTATTACAAAATTGTAATTACGATGTTGCCGCTGCTGAAAGAGGAATAGTTTATGTAGATGAGCTCGATAAAATTGCCCGTAAAGGAGATAACCCATCTATCACAAGAGATGTAAGTGGTGAGGGTGTTCAACAGGGATTACTAAAAATGTTGGAAGGAACAGAAGTGTTAGTTCCACCTCAGGGAGGAAGAAAGCACCCTGAACAAAAAATGATTAAAGTAGATACTAAGAATATTTTATTCATCTGCGGTGGAGCATTTGATGGTATAGACAAAGTGATTGCAAGAAGAGTAAATACCAATGCTATTGGTTTTAGCGTAAACAAAGCAGAACAAGAGCACCAGCGCAAGAATCTATTGCAGTTTATCAACGCCCAAGATCTAAAAAGCTTTGGCTTAATTCCTGAACTGTTAGGAAGGCTGCCGATTGTAACTTATTTAAATCCATTAGATACAGAAACCTTAAGAAGCATTTTAACTGTTCCAAAAAATTCTTTGATCAAACAATTTACCCGTTTATTTGAAATGGAAGGAATTGATCTGGTAATTGAAGACGAAGTGCTTGATTTCATGGTCACCAAGGCACTGGAATACAAATTAGGAGCAAGAGGTTTAAGAAGTATTTGCGAAAGCATTCTTACAGATGCTATGTTTGAATTACCAGGCACCAATACCAAAACTTTTAGAGTTGATTTATTGTATGCAGAAAAAATGTTCGGCAAGAGTAAATTAAGCGCTTTAAAAGTAGCCTAGTCCCTTATTATTTTCAATTTGATAATATCATTCCGATGAACGAGCTTTTAGAAAAAATAATGAAAGAAGTAAATTTAGATGCTGCACAAGCTGAAAAAGTTATTGCAACTGTTGCCAGTTTTGTGAAAGAAAAATTTCCAATGTTAGGAGGAGCAGTAGATCAAATTTTTGGTGCTGGAAATAAGAACGACGAGTAATTGCTAATCTGGCAAAGTAATAATTAAGTTACTTCCTTTCCCAAATTCACTTTCAATAGTCAATTTGCCCCCTTGTCTATTTACAAGGTCTGTGCAAAGCATTAACCCAAATCCACTGCCTTTTTCCAAAGCTGTACCTGCAGTTGTATAGTATTGCTTAGCCGTGATTTTTTGAATGGTTTCAACAGTCATTCCAATACCTGAATCTTTTACCATAATCTTGGTTTCGTTATTAAAATGCTTTCCAATAACATAAATAACGCCATTCTGTGGAGTGAATTTGATTGCATTACTAATCAAATTTCTAAGTACGATTCTGATCATTTCTTTGTCTGCTAAAATTTTCAAGTCTGGTTCAATCATATTATTGAATTGAATACTTTTTCTCTTTAATAATAATTGATGTTCATCTTCTAAACCTTTTACAATATTAAAAATGGTGACTTTGGTTTTTTCAACATCCTTACCTAACATCTGCCCTTTCAGCCAAAACAACAAATTATCCAATAAGGAGGTTGTTGACATGTATTGGGTCTCTAACTGAAGAAGCAATAATTTTGCTTCATCTTCTGGAACCATATCCTGATTGACTAAATTCAAAATTCCTTTTGTGTTGACCAATGGATTTCTGAGATCATGTGAGATGATAGATAATAATTTATCTTTTGTTTTATTATCGTCCTCCAACATAATATTCTGCTGAGATATCTCTTTATTAAGTGTGCCCAATTCAGAGATCTGCGCTTCAATTAAAATATTTTTTGCCCTTAATTCCCTTCCGAATAATTTTTGCTTTTGAAAATTGATAAAAACCATTATCACTAATACGGCCAGTATAATTAAGATAAATGTACCAACCGTGATAATGTAGAACTGTTCGCTTGAAACCCTTTCAGCACGTTGAATGGCTTTTTCATTTTCTAAACGTTGTTCGAGCTGATCTTTAATAATTTCTAATAAATTAGCAGCATATTCATTTTCTTTTATTCGTTGCTTTTTCAATAAAGCAATTGAAGAATCCTGCCAGTCTGCAACATTTTTGGAATTTCCATTTAGTCGATTAATCAGCACGATCTGTTTAATTAAGGTATCTTCTAACTCATATGCATCTACCTCTCTAGCATTTGAGTAAGCATTGATAGCTATTCTTTCGGCTTGCAGTAATTTTTGATGTTTAATTAAAATGGATACAATGCTAATTTCATTAAGTGCAATACCATATCGATCGTTTATTTCTTTGTCAATCGCCAAGGATTGTAAAAAATAATCATTGGCAATAAAATCAAAACCAGCTTGTTCTTTAGCCAGGCCTAAATGATAATAAGCTTTTTTAATACCGTATTTGTAGCTTATACTGTTACTGATCAATAGTGCTTTTTCAAAAAAAGTGATTGCTTCATTAACTTGATTTTTTTTCAAAAGCACAAAGCCAATGCTATTATTCACATTTACAATTTCCTGGCTTTTCTTCAGTTTTTCATACACTACTAATGAACTATCATACACTTTCAATGCAGAATCATAATTTCCGGTAGTTAACAAAGAGTACGCAATTAATTGATTAACCTTCGCTATATTAAAAGTATCATTGATTGTTTTGAAGAGAACCAATGCATTATAAAAATCGGAGAGCGCCCTTTTTGAAAATCCTTGCTGCTGATTAATACCAGCTTCATACATATATGAAATGGCTTGCCCCTTTTTATACCCAATTTTCTTGGATAGATTTTGGGCTAAATGCAAATTGGTCAATGCTTTGGTGATATCCGATTTTTTAGATTCGAAGCCAACTTGATTGTAGGAATTAATTAAGGCAATTGTATCTACTGGCGATTGTGATGCAGCATTACTAAGAATACATATTGACAGTAGTAACTGTACAATTAATCTAATTGAATATGTAGGATTTTGGTTTAACACGCTGATCTTAGATAAAGACAAGATACAATTTTTAACAATAAAAAAGGCCCTTTGCAGGGCCTTGAATTATAAGCAAGCAATCGAAAAAACTATTGATTAAGTACTTCTCTTGAAATTACGAGTTTCTGAATTTCAGAAGTTCCTTCCCCAATAGTACACAATTTTGCGTCACGATAGAACTTTTCAACTGGAAAATCTTTTGTATACCCATACCCTCCAAAAATCTGAACCGAATCATTAGCCGTTTTTACGGCAATTTCACTGGCATAATATTTGGCCATAGCACCTTCTTTTGTTACATTTTTGCCCCTGTTCTTAAGATCACAGGCCTGCCATACCAACAAATCAGCAGCCATAATTTCAGTAGCCATATCAGCCAATTTAAAGCTGATTCCCTGAAAATTAGAAATAGGCTGATCAAATTGATACCGTTCTTGTGAATATTTTAGTGCGGCTTCATATGCCCCTTTTGCTATTCCAATGGATAATGCGGCAATAGAGATTCTACCTCCATCTAATATTTTCATGGCTTGTCTAAATCCATCACCAACCTCACCTAATCTATTTTCATCTGACAGGATGCAATTATCAAAAATCATTTCTGCCGTTTCACTGGCCCTCATGCCCAGTTTATTCTCCTTCTTACCAGCACTGAAGCCAGGAGTTCCTCTTTCAACCACAAATGCAGTTGAGTTGCCACTTTTTCGAGGTTCACCTGTTCTACAGATGACCACTGCAATATCCCCAGATTTTCCATGGGTAATCCAGCTTTTAGTTCCATTCAGTACCCAGTTATTCCCTTCTTTTACCGCAGTAGTTTGCATATTGCCAGCATCACTACCGGTATTAGGTTCAGTTAAACCCCAGGCTCCTATCCATTCTGCAGTGGCTAATTTTGGTAACCATTGCTCTTTTTGTTTTTGTGTTCCGAAACTCAATATATGATTGGTACAAAGTGAATTATGTGCTGCAACACTCAACCCTATTGAGCCACATACTTTTGCAATTTCTTGGATGATTGCATTATACTCAAAATAACCTAAGCCAGCTCCTCCAAATTCATGTGGAACCAAAACTCCCATTAGACCCAATTTTCCCATCTCTTTAAAAAGATGAACAGGAAATTCTTGTGATTCATCCCAATCCATCAGGTTTGGACGAATATATTGCTCAGCAAATTGCTTGGCAGTTGCTGCAACTTGTTGGGTGAGTTCTGATTCTGTAAAATGCATATATAGGTTTTAAATAGATGGGGGCCGCTAAGCAAATCTGGTTAGTGACCCCCTAAAAACAAACAATCGTTAGTTAGTTTTCAATACAAAAGTAGCTTTTAAAAGTTCATGACCAAATTGTTTATTGTACAAGTGCTAATCAACTTTTAGTTTGGGTACGATTTGTTGGTAAACTGATTCGTTAATCAAGATGATTTGCTTCAGGTCGGCCAATTGAGTGAATTTTCCATACTGTTTTCGGTATAAAACGATGGCTTTGGCTAAACCTTCCTCAATACCAGCTTGCACTAATAATGCTACAGATGCTGTATTGATATTTACAATACTGTCTTTTTTAATGAAAGTCTTATTGGACTCAACGGGGTTATTTGTAGAACTATATAATCCAATTGGCTGAATGGATAAAAAGGGTCTGATGATGCTAAATACAGAATCAGCAATACCATAGGTTTTGGCCACCTGATCTATACTAGTAAATCCGCCTGATTTTTCTCTGAAATGTACAATACGATTTGCTAAAACGGGGCCTATTCCTGGCAAAGACTCCCAATCTGAAACTGATGCAGTATTTACATCAACTATGGGTTGTTTTTTGATTGATACATCAACAGAATTATGAGATAGAGAATTGTTTGCTAAAAAAAGCACAAAAGGAATTATTCTATCAGCATCTGAGGGCAATAATCCCCAAATTTTTCGAAGATCTTCTGGCTTTCGAAAACGCCCTCCTTTTTCGCGATAGCGAAAGATGGTACCAATTGTTTTTTGACTGATGCCCAATCTTTCCCAACCATTTTTATCCAATTCATTTGGATCGAAATAAAACATCTTAATGGCCACATTAGTAGTTGTATGATGTTCAAGAATTGACGTAGAATCAGTTAAACTATTTGATTTTTCATTCAGGTAATGAATTAATCCGCTGTCTACTTTTGGAGTAACGATAGGTGACGAATAGAATTCTGGAAGCCATAAAAAAAACACCAGCACAACCAGCATTGCAATAATTCCAAGGCTTTCTTTCTTAGAAAACCTAAGCCAATCTGTGAAATAAAATTTCATGCCTTTTAAGCTTTTAAAAGGGCTTACAAACAAATAACCAATCCATCGTGGGCCAGTTGTATATGGGCAGACAATTCTTTATTAATTGCAGCATGCTTACCCAATTGGTGACTTATATGGGTAAAATATACAGTAGGTATCGATAATTCGATTGCCAATTCTACGGCTTCATCTAGTGTAAAATGAGAGATATGTTTTTCTTTACGAAGCGCATTCAAAACCAATACAGAAGAGCCGCGAATTTTTTCTTTCTCTGAATCTTCTATTTTATTCGCATCCGTGATATAGGTAAAATCGCCAAATCGAAAACCCAATACAGGCATTTTATGATGCATGACTTCAATTGGAATAACAGGTATATCGCCAATCATAAAGGGCTCGCTATCGATAGTAATTAAATCTACTTCAGGAACACCAGGATATTTCTTATCTCCAAAAGCATAATAATAATCTCTTCGCACTGCTTCTTCAGTAAGAGAATTGGCATACACTTTCATAGATTGCTGAGAGAAAAAATTAAACGCTCGTATATCATCTAACCCAGCTAAATGATCTTTATGAGAATGAGTAAATAAGACTGCATCCAACTTCGTTGTTTTGGTACGCAACATTTGATATCGAAAATCTGGGGTGGTATCTACTACTATAGTAGTGTTTGGAGAACTAACTAAAATGCTAGTTCTAAGCCTTTTATCCTTATCGTCTTTTGAAGAACAAACATCACAACTACAACCAATCATTGGGATGCCCGTACTTGTTCCAGTGCCTAAAAATTGAATGGTTAATGCTGGTTTGTTCACACTATAAAATTACTAGAAATAGATGAATCCAGTAAAGTATTTACCGCAATAGACTATGCTTCTGTCACGGATTTTTTTACCACGTCTTCGTACAGTTTCTGTGACTCATGGGTTAGTTTATCAAAATCAATTGCCAATTGAGGAATGATTTCCATCAAAGTATTGATTCTGCCTTCTGTATTGAGAAATTTATTCAAAACAACTACTTTTCTTGCTTCCAATAAGCACCAGCCACTTTGAAAAGTACCACGCTCATACCGAACCACATAGCCAGACTCACCTAAAATGTCTTCTAATTTATCAACTACTGATTGTGTATATTTCATATGTACAAATTTAAGTTTACATGACTGGATATATAGATCCATTTATCCACAATCTGGTGTCATTAACCCTTAGTTTCCATTTTAATTAAGGGAATAATCATCTCTTCGAGGCTGATTCCTCCATGCTGGAAACTATTCTTATAATAATTGACATAATGGTTGTAATTATTGGGATAACACAAGAATCCATCTTCTTTGGCAAAAATAAAAGAGGAATTAATGGTTGGAATGGGTAAACCGGCTTTCGTTGGATCTTTGAATGCTAAAACATCTTTGTCTTCATAATTCAAATTTCTTCCATGTTTGTATCGCAAATTGGTAGTGGTTTGCTTGTCGCCAATTACTTTGTGCGGGGTTTTTACTCTAACACTCCCATGATCGGTCGTCAGAATAATTTTAATTTTTTTATCACTGATTTTTTTCAATGCTTGATGCAAGGGACTGTGTTCGAACCAACTTTTGGTTAAACTTCTATAGCTGGCTTCGTCACTGGCTAATTCCTTCAACACTTCCATTTCTGTTCTGGCATGACTTAGCATATCAACAAAATTGTATACAATTACATTCAGTTGATTATTGAGTAAATTATGAATATTATTCACCAACTGCTGACCGTCTTGGTGATTTACTATTTTATGATAACTCATTTTAATATCTTCTCTCTTATGCTTCTTCAACAATGCTCTTAAGAATTCTTCTTCAAACAAATTTTTACCGCCTTCTTCTTCATCGTTTTTCCATTGATCAGGAAATTTTTTGGCGATCTCTGCAGGCAGCATCCCAGCAAAAATGGCGTTACGGCAATACTGTGTAGCCGTTGGGAGTATTGAATAAAAAGCGTCTTCTTCTATAATTTTAAAATTAGATGCCATTATAGGTTGAATGGCTTTCCATTGGTCTAATCTAAGGTTGTCGATTAAAATAAAGAAAAGGGGTATGTCTTTTTCTACATGTGGCAATACTTTAAACTGCATTAACTGATGACTCATGATTGGTGATTCCGAAGAAACCGGGTTCATCCAGGATTCATAATTTCTGGAAACGAATTTTGAAAATGCAGCATTGGCTTCTTTTTTTTGCTCATAAAAAATACTGCGCATTTCGGGGCTATCACTTTTTTCCATTTCCAATTCCCAATAAACCAATTTTTTGTACAAGTCTATCCACTCTTGATAATCGGGGTTGCCTGATAAAGCCATGAACATTTCGCTGAACTGTTGCTGATAGGAAGTTGTTGTTTTTTCAGCTACTAATCTTTTGTTGTCAATGATTTTTTTTAGACTTAATAAAACTTGATTGGGATTTACCGGTTTAATTAAATAGTCACTAATTTGACTGCCAATTGCCTCATCCATTAAATTCTCCGTTTCATTTTTTGTAATGAGTACAATCGGTAAATGTTGATGAATTGCTTTCATCCTGGTGAGTGTTTCTAAGCCAGTAATACCAGGCATTGATTCATCCATTAGAACCACATCCACATCTGCTGTTTTAATATACTCTAAAGCATCAAATCCGTTGGTTAAGGTATGAACAGCATAACCTTTGCTTTCCAGAAATATTTTCTGAGACTGAAGGCTATCAATTTCATCATCTACCCAAAGTATGTTTGCTATCGCCATATGCTTTATTTATTTATCTAATAACTGATAACCAATAATCAGTAACTAATGCCGTTAAAGCTATTTATTAATTTGATTCTTTCACAATTTTGTATCTTCATACATTCAGCAATTGCTTTGATTTAACAATTTCTCAACATCATGCCAAGTACCAAAAGAAAAATAATCAATGATCCGGTTTATGGATTTATTACCATAAACGATCCGCTGATTTTTTCGATTATTGAACATCCATACTATCAACGATTAAGGCGTATACAACAAATGGCAATGGCTCAGCTGGTTTATCCAGGAGCTGTTCATACAAGACTGCATCATTCTCTGGGCGCATATCATTTAATGTGCAATGCTATTGCCGAATTGAAGGGCAAAGGTGTAGCAATTACTTATGAGGAAGAAATAGCTGCAAAAGCCGCTATCCTATTGCATGATATAGGCCATGGACCATTCTCACATGCGTTAGAAGAAGTGTTGATTCTCCATATAAGTCACGAGCAACTTTCGCTTCAAATAATGGAAGCGATGAATGAGTCTTTGAATGGACAATTGAATCTCACTATTCAACTATTTACCAATAAATACCATAAAGCTTTTTTACATCAATTAATCAGTGGTCAGTTAGATGTAGATCGTATGGATTATCTAAGCAGGGATAGTTTTTTTTCAGGCGTTAGTGAAGGTGTTATTGGATATGACAGAATATTAAAAATGTTGGCTGTAAAAGACGATCAGTTGGTGGTTGAAGAAAAAGGCATTTACAGCGTCGAGAAATTTTTAGTGGCAAGAAGGCAAATGTACTGGCAAGTATATTTACATAAAACAGTGCTTTCTGCGGAAAAAATGTTGGTTAAAATAATGGAAAGAGTGAGGGCTATTTATAGTTCAAGTGATGAAAAATTGGTTACACAATCTGCTCTTGACTATTTTTTAGGTGATTTTAATGGGCATATGGACAATGCTTCTTTGGCTCAATTTTGCAAATTGGATGATTATGATGTAATTAGTGGATTGAAGAAATGGTCCAGACATCCAGACCCCATATTATCCCTACTTTGTAATCGATTTTTAGATCGGCGCCTTTATAAATCCAAAATTCAGGCCGACCCATTTTCTGAAGAGTTCATTAAAGAAAAACAAAATCAGGTTATTCAGCAATTTGGCATCAAAGCAGAAGACGTTCATTATCTATGCTTTACAGGGGTTGCAACGAATACTGCCTACCAACAAAAAGAAGAAAAGATCAATATTTTGTTTAAAGATGGAACGGTAAAAGACATTACAGAAGTAGACAATACAATGATTCAGCAAAATCTGTCTATACAAGTAAAAAAATTCTACATTTGTCTGTTAACTTAAATAGCTATTATGCAATTTACAGCGGCTCAAATAGCCTTGATGATTCAAGGAACAGTAGAAGGAGATGCTTCTATAGCAATTTCTTCTTTCGGAAAAATTGAGGAGGCTGTAAATGGCCAATTGTCTTTCATGGCTAATCCAAAGTATGAAGAGTATTTATATACTACTCAAGCTTCAATCATCATTATCAATGATTCTTTGGAACTAAAATCTGGGATCAATAAAACGATCATTAGAGTGAAAGATGCCTATTCTGCTTTTGCTACTTTAATGACCAAATACCAAGAATTAGCTGCAAAACAATTAACAGGAATTCAGGAACCCAGTTATATTTCACCCTCTGCTCAATTGGGCAATAATATATATTTTGGCGCTTTTGCTTATGCAGGTGAACAAGTAACCATCGGCAATGACAGTAAAATTTATCCAGGCGCTTTTTTAGGAGATAGAGTTAAAATTGGTTCTAATACAATTATACATGCTGGAGTTAAGATTTATAATGATTGTGTTATTGGCGATCGTGTAATTATTCATGCAGGTGCTGTAATTGGAAGTGATGGATTTGGTTTTGCCCCACAAGCAGATGGAACTTATAAAAAAGTACCTCAATTGGGCAATGTCATTGTTGAAAATGAAGTAGAAATTGGGGCTAATACTACATTAGACAGAGCTACAATGGGTTCAACAGTAATAAAAAAAGGAGTTAAACTAGACAACCTGGTTCAAATTGCACATAATGTAGAAATTGATGAGAATACAGTTATTGCTGCCCAAACTGGTATAAGTGGGAGTAGTAAAGTGGGTAAAAATGTGCAAATTGGGGGGCAGACTGGCGTTTCTGGCCATATTTCAATAGCAGATGGGAGTAAAATCAATGGGAAAAGTGGTGTAACTAAAACCATTAAAGAATCAAATAAGTCATTTAATGGCAACCCTGCCTATGATTTTTCTACTTCAAAACGAATTGAAGCTCATACTAGAAATCTTCCAGCATTAGAAAAACGGGTAAAAGAACTGGAGAAATTGGTTGAACAACTCAATGCTGACCGTCTAATCCCTAAATTAGGACAAAAAACCAGCCTTTAAGCTTATTTTTGCATACTTTAATTGTTAATTGGCAACCTTGGTTGCCTTTGTTTTAAATTGATGAATCAATATGGACCTTAATTTCAATCCCGATAAACAACATACCATCAACCAACCGATCAGTATCAGTGGTACTGGTTTACATACGGGCATTCTAGTTGATATGACTTTAAAGCCTGCAAATCCAGGATTTGGTATCCAATTTCAAAGGATTGATATGCCCAATCAACCCATCATTAAAGCTGATTGTGATTTGGTTACTGATACGAGCAGAGGAACTACTTTACAAATTGGGGATGCCAAAGTAAGTACGGTAGAACATGTATTGGCTGCATTGGTCGGAATGGGTGTAGACAATGTTTTAATTGAATTGAACGGACCAGAAATTCCTATAATGGATGGAAGTTCTTCTCCATTTATAGAATTGATAGAAGAGATTGGTGTATTAGAACAAGACGCTACCAAAGCCTGGTACAGCCTCGATGAAAACATTTATCATTATGATGATAATAAAAGAGTAGAGATGGTGGCCTTGCCTTCCATTGATTATCAATTAACCACTTTGATCGATTTCAACAGCCCGGTTTTAGGTACTCAACACGCAGGATTGAAAACCATTAAAGATTTTAAATCTGAAATTGCACCTTGTAGAACTTTCTGTTTTTTACATGAGTTAGAAGCATTACTGGACAACGATTTGATCAAAGGTGGAGATATCAATAATGCAATTGTTGTTGTAGATAAAGCAGTGACTGATGCTGAAATGAGCAGATTGGCTAAGGTCTTTAAAAGAGATAAAATAGAAGTGAAGAGTGAAGGTTATTTAAATAATCTTGAACTCCGATTTCCAAATGAGCCTGCAAGACATAAACTTTTAGATGTTGTAGGTGACCTTGCTTTAATTGGATATCCGATAAAAGCAAGAATTATTGCTAACAGACCTGGCCATAGTTCTAATGTAGAGTTTGCAAAAAAGATCAAACAGTATATCAAGAAAAACAAACATGTTAAAGATGTACCGGTTTATGATCCAACTATGCCGCCTGTTTATACTTTAGAAAAAATAGAAAAAACATTACCACACAGACATCCTTTTTTATTGGTTGATAAAATAATAGAATTGACCGATACGTATATTGTGGGCATTAAAAATGTAACTTATAATGAATGGTTTTTCCCTGGCCACTTTCCCGGAAACCCTGTAATGCCAGGTGTTTTGCAAGTAGAGGCATTAGCACAAACTGGTGGAATACTGTGCATCAATTCTATGCCTGAAGGGCAATACGATACTTATTTTTTAAAAATAGATAATTGTAAATTCAAACAAATGGTGAGGCCTGGAGATACTATGGTTTTAAAGATGGAATTCAAAGGACCCATTAGAAGAGGAATTTGTGAAATGAGAGGAACTGTTTATGTGGGTGGCAAAGTTGCCACAGAAGGAGATCTGGTTGCTCAAGTAGTAAAACGCCCCTAGCTTTTAAAAAACAATAATAAATTATTGAACAAAATAATTATGACACATCCTTATACTTATATCGATCCAAATGCTAGAATTGCGCCAAACGTAAAAATTGATCCATTCACTGTAATTCATGGTGATGTACAAATTGGTGAAGGCACTTGGATTGGCAGTAATGTTACCATTATGGATGGAACTAGGATTGGCAAGAACTGTAGAGTATTTCCAGGAGCAGTTTTAGGCGCCATACCTCAGGACTTAAAATTTGATGGCGAAAAATCTACTGCTGAAATAGGAGACAATTCTACCATCAGAGAATTTGTGACCATCAATAGAGGAACAGAAGATCGCGGGAAAACAGTTATTGGTAAATATTGTATGATAATGGCCTATAGCCATATTGCACATGATTGTATAGTTGGAGATCATTGTATTTTAAGTAATAGTGTTCAACTTGCAGGTCATGTAACAATTGGCAACTGGAGTATCATTGGCGGAGTTAGTGCAGTGCATCAATTTGTAAATATTGGACAACATACTTTTATTGCTGGAGGAAGTTTAGTAAGCAAAGATGTGCCACCCTATATTAAAGCGGTTAGAAACCCTTTGAGTTATGGGGGAGTAAATAGTGTTGGATTAAAAAGAAGAGGGTTTTCACTCGAACAAATCAATCATATTCTCGACGTTTACAGAACCATTTATAACAAAGGATTTAATACTACTCAAGCGCTTGAATATATTGAGGAAGAATTACAAGCAACCGATGAAAGAGACGAAATTGTAACTTTTATCAGAGAAAGTGGTAGAGGAATTATTAAGCGTTTTTCAAAGGGCGCCAATGATGATGAATAATATCAGCATTTCATTACAACATGCAGGCAAAAGATTTAATCGGGAATGGATTTTTAAGGGCTTAGACTATGAATTTAAGTCGGGCAATGCTTATGCAATTACCGGTTTTAATGGAAGCGGAAAATCTACCTTATTACAATGCTTAGGCGGCAGTATGGCTTTATCGGAAGGAAGCATAGCATATAATCATTCCAACAACTTATCCATCTCAATTGAAAATATTTATCAAGAGTTGGCAATTTGTGCACCCTATTTAGAATTAGTAGAAGAAATGACTACTATTGAAATGCTTCAATTTCATCAACAATTTAAACCTTTTATATCAGCTCTCTCCCTTCCTGATATGATTGCATTGATAGGTCTGGAGAAAGCTACACATAAGCAAATACGCTATTTTAGCAGTGGTATGAAACAAAGGCTCAGATTGGCACAAGCGATTTTCTCCAACTGCCCAATCCTATTATTAGATGAGCCCTGTTCCAATCTCGACAAAGATGGATATCATTTGTACCACCAATTAATTAGCTCCTATTGCAAAGATAAATTAATCATTATCTGTAGCAACGAAGAAGCAGAAATTGAAATTTGTACAAAGCGTTTGAATATTGTAGATTACAAATAAAAAAAAATGCGCTCATTATTCATTTTACTGATGGTTGCTTTTTTTGTTGAATCCAAAGCACAAAAAGCAGAGCATCTAATTGTTATCACTACAGATGGTTTTAGATGGCAAGAAGTATTTACTGGCATGGATACTTCTTTGGCAAATAATAAAAATTACAATGAAAATGATAGCAATAGAATATTCCGCAATTATTATTCAAGTAATCTAAAAGAAAGAAGAAAAAAATTAATGCCATTTTTATGGTCTACCATATCAGAAAATGGACAGATCTATGGCAATAGAGGAAATGGAAATAAAGTAAACGTTACTAACCCATATAAAATAAGTTATCCAGGTTACAATGAGATTTTTACAGGCTATGGAGATACGCTTATCAATAGCAATGATTTTGATGATAATCCTAATACAACTGTCTTGGAATTTTTTCAACAACAAGCTACTCTCAAAAACAAAGTGGCAGCTTTCGGCGCTTGGGATCCTTTTAATCAAATACTCAATGAAAAAAGAGCTGGGTTTCCTGTAATTGCTGCTTTTGAAAAAGCAAACAAATATAATCCTACAGAGAAACAAATGCTGATTGATGAAATGCTACTGAATAGTTACAAGCCCTGGGGTTATTCAGAATGTTTAGATGTTTTTACTCATTATGCTGCAATAAATTATTTGAAAGAAAAAAAACCAAGTGTTTTATATATTGCCTATGGAGAAACAGATGAATGGGCACATGCAGAAAAATATTCATCGTACTTAAATGCAGCTCATCAGGTAGATGCATGGATCAAAGAAATTTGGGAATACATTCAACAGGATCCTTATTATAAAGATAAAACTGCTTTAATGATAGCCACAGATCATGGCAGAGGAGATGATATAAAACGTCAGTGGGCAAGTCATGGTAAAACAATCAAAGGGGCAGATGAAATTTGGTTTGCATTAATTGGTGCTGGTATTGAAAAAAAAGGTGAAGTAAATAAGCGCATGCAATTGTATCAAAATCAATTTGCACAAACAATGGCCCATTTACTAGGTTACACATTTACGAGTAATCATCCAATTGGAACCGCTATTCCTTATACACAATAAATAATAAGATTCGTTTTAACAGATCCTTAATAAACATTGGACCGTCATTTGGTTCTTATAGTAGAATCAAATAAAACGTTTGAATGCAATCATACATGGACGACATACAAAGAATCTTGTATAAAAAATTGAATATTCATCCCAAATCGTTTACTGCAAAAACAGATTTTAGAAATGGAATGGAATTAACAGATTGGGAGATCACTTACTTATTCAATGCAATTGAACAAAGTTTTCAAATTGTTATTTCAGATAAAGATGCGCACAAAATCAATAATGTACATCAATTAGTTAATATGGTGAAAAAAGCAGCACGTTAAACTATCTTCGGCTAGCAATTAATAAATTCAAATCGGTGAACTTAAGATCAAATTTTTGGCTGATGTAAAAATCAGTCAATGACCCTTTGAATAAGTATACCCCTTCACGAAGATTAAATTTATGCCAGATCATTTCATCCAACCCTCCTTCATCACTTACCTCTAAAAGCAAGGGCATCAACACATTGCTAATGGCCTGACTAGCAGTACGCGCAAATCCGCTAGGAATATTGGGAACACAATAATGAATCACATCGTGCTTAAGATAAGTAGGTTCTTTATAATTGGTTAATTCACTGGTTTCAAAACAGCCACCCCTATCAATGGCCACATCAATGATGATGCTACCGGGTCGCATTGCTGCTACCATTTCTTCTGTTACCACAACTGGTGCTCTTCCCGATTCATTGCTCAATGCCCCAACTGCAACTTCACAGGTTTTCAATTGTTTAGATAAAATTCTTGGTTCCAATACACTTGTCCAAACACGTTGCCCCAAATTATTTTGCAATTGCTTTAATCGATACACATTATTATCAAAAACTTTTACCGAAGCACCTAAGGCCAAAGCATTTCTTGTTGCAAATTCACCTACAATTCCTGCCCCGATTATAACCACTTTAGTTGGTGGTATTCCACTTATTCCACCTAAAAGAACTCCTTTCCCATCATTAAAACTGCTTAGGTATTGACCAGCAATAAGCATCACAGCGCTACCCGCAATTTCACTCATGCTGCGTACAATGGGATAAGTGCCACTATCGTCTTTAAAATTTTCAAAACTAAGTGCAGTGATTCTTTTCTCCATCATCTTTTCGATGTACTCTTTTTTGAGAGCAGACAAATGAATAGGAGAAATGATCGTTTGATTTAACTGCAACAAAGGCATATCTTCTTCTACTGGAGGAGCGCTTTTTACCAGGATGGGGCATTTATGAACAGCTGCTCTATCGTAAACAATCGTAGCTCCTGCTTCTGCATAATCTTTGTCTTTATAATGGCTTCCTTCTCCAGCTTTGTGTTCTACCGTTACATTGTTTCCATTGGCCACCAATACTCCAACAGCATCAGGAGTTAACGCTATTCTATTCTCTTGAAATGCAATTTCTTTTGGAATGCCAATATCGAGTTTAGCTCCTGGAATTTTTATGTCCAATACCTCTTCGAGTGTTTCATACAAAAGAGAAGGACTAATGCTTGGTTTATTTACTGCCATGTGTTTTCTTAAAGGATGAAGTTAACGAAAACTCTTTAGTAAAATGGAAGCTTTACGTTAAGCTTCAGGTGTAAACGAATAAATTCTGCGAGTTTGCTCATCGAGTACCTCAATTGCAATATGAAAGGTATTTTCGGGCAATAATGCCGGTGCTTTTTCGGGCCATTCTACAAAACAAATATCTCCACTTAATAGTATTTCTTCCACTCCAGCATCTATCGCTTCTAATTCATTCTTTATTCTATACCAGTCCATATGATGGATCGACCCGTCTTTTTCGCTTTGATATTCATTGATTATGGCAAATGTTGGACTACTGATGGCTTCCTTTACCCCTAAGGATTCGCAAAGTGCATGGATGAAAGTAGTTTTACCCGAACCCATACTTGCATGAAATGCCCAAACCCGAAAATGCTGACCCTCTTTCCAGGTGGCGGCGGCAACAGCATGTATTTGGCTTAATTCGAAAATTGCATCCATGAGGCAAAGATAATCCTCGAAGGGCTAATATTATCCTTATCTCGAAAATGAAAGGGCGGAGCAGTTTCGTAATTTTGTATTGAAAGGATTATTATGGAAAAAGTGAACTGGAAAGTAAGTGGTATGAGCTGCACTAACTGTGCACTGACAATAGACAAATATTTACAAGGAAAAGGAATGCAAGACGTTCGAGTAAATTTTTTGGGAGGCGAAGTGAGTTTTCAATTACCTGATGGAATAAATAAAGCTAAGATCCAGGAAGGAATAGATGGTTTAGGGTATCTAGTAAAAAATGGAGAAAATATTCAATCCAAGAAACCATTTTTTAAGTCTCATTTACAACGATTTTTATTCTGTGCCATTTTTACTTTCCCTTTAATGCTGCACATGATCCCTGGATTGCATATTCATTTTTTAATGAATCCTTATCTACAAATAGCCCTAACGCTTCCTGTGTTTATTGTTGGTATGGATTTTTTTGGAAGAAGTGCTATTCATAGCCTATCGAAAGGCATACCCAATATGAATGTGCTGATTGCCTTAGGAGCAACCGCTTCTTTTGTGTATAGTTTATATGGCACATTTACGAACCAGGCAGCAGAGTATCTATTTTACGAGACAACTGCTACTATCATTACTTTGGTTTTTTTAGGAAATTGGCTGGAAGACAAATCTGTGGAAACTACTCAAAAGGCTTTAAGAAAATTAGTAAGTGCACAACAATCTATGGCGAATATGATTGCTTATGACGATCAGCACCAAGAACATATTTTTCCTGTTGAAAGCAATACCTTGAAAGTTGGAGATTTGATTTTAATTAAAAGTGGAGAAGCTGTTCCGATGGATTGTAAAATACTATCCGGAGAAATTAGTGTGGATGAATCGATTGTAACTGGAGAGTTTATTCCGGTCGACAAAAAAAGCAAAGACCTTTTGATTGGTGGAAGTATTGTTGTAAATGGCTCTGTTAAAGCATATGTAACTGCCGTTGGCGAAGACAGTATTCTGGGAAATATTTTACAATTGGTTAAAAATGCTCAAACTGAAAAACCACCTGTTCAACAATTGGCTGATAAAATTAGTGCCGTATTTGTTCCTGTGGTGATTGGCATTGCATTGCTTACGATCATTCTCAATTATACCATTGCTGATCAAACATTTACAAATAGCTTAATGCGTGCGATTGCTGTATTAGTAATTGCTTGCCCATGTGCAATGGGATTAGCTACTCCTGCTGCTATTGCAGTGGGTTTAGGCAGAGCTGCAAGAAATGGAGTGCTTTTTAAAAACACCAATAGCCTTGAACTTTTTAAAGATATTCAACAAGTTGTTTTTGATAAAACAGGAACGCTAACAACGGGCAAATTTGTAATACAACAAGTTGGATTGTCCGATGAAGGAGAAAAATATGGTCTTGAAGAAATAAAAAAGATTGCCTATTCATTGGAAAAATATTCCAATCATCCATTGGCAAAAACAATTGCAAAAGAATGGAAAACAAGCAATGAACTACGTTTTACTAAAATAGAGGAGCTGAAAGGGTATGGAATGAAAGCAGTAGATAAAGATGGCAATGAATATAGTGCTGGATCATTTCAAACAGCCATACAATTAACCAAAGACCATAGCCACAATATTTATATAATCAAAAACATGGAATTACTTGGATGGATTGATCTATCCGACGAAATAAGACCTGAGGCATTCGCTGTAATGCAATACCTCCAAAAAAGAAATATTCAAACGATTTTATTAAGTGGAGACAAACAAGCTTCCTGCGATTTAATTGCGCAACAATTAAAAATCAATCAGGTTTTTGCAGAACAAACACCTGCACAAAAATTAGAACGAATAGAATCACTTTCTGCCAATAAACCAACAGTAATGGTAGGAGATGGCATCAATGATGCACCAGCACTAGCAAAAGCCACGGTTGGCATATCATTGAGTGAAGCTTCACAAATTGCTGTACAAAGTGCAGAAGTGGTTTTAATGAGCAATGGTATAAAACATCTTCCATTGGCTTTAGGGCTTGGCAAGCATACTTTTTTAACCATACAACAAAACCTATTTTGGGCATTGTTGTATAATGTTGCGGCCATCCCTATAGCTGCAATGGGCTATTTAAGCCCTGGTTTTAGTGCACTAGCAATGGGACTAAGCGATGTTGTATTGGCCATCAATTCTGTAAGGCTTAATTTTAAGAAAGTTGTTTAAAAACCATTGAGCCAACCAACAGACATATTAAAGCAATATTGGAAGTACTCCCATTTTAGGCCATTACAAGAAGAAATCATTCAATCTGTTTTAGCAGGAAATGATACCTTGGCTTTATTACCAACCGGAGGTGGAAAATCGATTTGCTTTCAGATTCCTGGTTTAATGCTAGATGGACTATGCCTGGTAATAAGCCCATTGATTGCTTTAATGAGAGACCAGGTAGACAATCTAAATAGTAAAGGAATTCCTGCGGCGGCATTACACAGTGGGTTAACATTTTATGAAGTAAAAAAGGTTTTGAGAGATGCTGCAGATGGAGTGTATAAATTTTTGTATTGTTCTCCAGAGAGATTAGAAAGCAAACTCTTTATTGATTTCATTCCGGCCTTACCAATTGGATTATTGGTGATTGATGAAGCGCATTGTATTTCGCAATGGGGATATGATTTTAGGCCACCATATTTAAGAATTGCATCTACTAGAAAACAATTAGGCAATATCCCGTTGATTGCGGTTACTGCATCTGCAACTCCAAGAGTACAAAAAGATATAATCAAGCAATTAGGATTAAAGGAAACAGCGGTATTTCGCCAATCTTTCGAAAGACCTAATTTGTCGTATAGTAGTTTTTTAGTAGAAAGTAAGATCAATAAAATACTCGATATTCTACAAAAAGTACAAGGCAGTAGTATCATTTATTGTAATAACAGAAAACAAACAAAGAAAATTGCCGAGGCATTGATACTGCAAGGAATTGCAGCCGATTTTTATCATGCAGGCTTAGGACAACCCATTAGAGAAATGAAGCAACAAGCCTGGTTGAATAATAAAATTCGTACCATGGTTTGCACCAATGCATTTGGAATGGGTATAGACAAACCAGATGTACGTGTGGTGATTCACCATGATATTACTGAATGTTTAGAAAACTATTATCAGGAAGCTGGCCGTGCTGGAAGAGATGGAAAAAGAGCATATGCAGTTTTATTGCATCAGAAAAAAGATACAATAGAATTGATGACCAATACCCAGAAAAAATTTCCAACCATTAAAGTGATCAAGCAAGTTTACCAGGCAATTGCTGATTATTTGCAAATACCTGTAGGAAGTGGAGAAGGCATGTATTACAATTTTGATTTAGCCAGTTTTACAAAAAACTTTAAACTTGATTTACTTTTAGTGATCAATGTTTTAAAGGTTCTAGAACAGGAAGGCCATATTCAATTTTCTGAAAACATTTTTTTACCCACCCAAATTTCATTTACTGTAGACAAGGCCGACCTGGATTTATTTGAAAACCAACATCCAAAATTAGAACCTGTTATCAAAGCCTTATTAAGAACCTATGAAGGTATTTTTGACAATCGGGTTTCGGTATATGAACAGCAAATAGCAAAAACAATTAATTGTAAAATAGAAGAGATCAATCATTCATTAAAGCAATTAAGTACACATGGCATTATAGAATATATGCCCAAAAAAGAGAGTCCGCAAATCCAGTTTTTACTCAATAGAGCGCCAGCAGCTTATCTGGTCATTCACCAAGATGCTTATTTAGAAAGAAAAAAATTATATCAAGAAAGAATTCAAACAATTATAGATTATACAAGTGAATATGCCGATTGCAGAAGCAAATTCATCGCACAATATTTCGGAGATAATGACAGTAAAGATTGTGGAATTTGTGATAATTGTTTAAAAGCAAAAAAGAAAAAAATTGGAGCTTCCGACTTTGCATTCATTGAAAATGAAATTAAAAAATATGCACCTAATCCGATTCAATTAAATACATTTCTCGAGTCATTTCAACAGTACAATAAAGAACAAATATGGACCGTACTCGATTTTCTTCAATCTGAAGAGAAAATTCATATTTCAGAATTGAAAGAAATAAAATGGTTGAAATGATATTATCTTTTCTTACTGGAGGATCTTCCTCCCAAGCCCAGCGCACCCAATAAACTTCTGGTAATAATGGCAGCTGCAGTTCTGCCAACTTGTTTTACTACAGGATTGTCAAAGAAATTATCTTCTTTTTTAGTTGTTTTTGTGTTAGCCTTTTCTTCCTCTTCAGCAGCTGAATTAGCCTGAGCAGTGGCTAGTTTAGCAGTTAATATTTCATAAGCACTTTCACTGTCTATTACCTTATTGTATTTAGCAGCCAGTTTACTCTTTGCAGTTAACGCATCAATTTCTGCTTCAGTCAAAATATCCATTCTGCTTTTTGGAGAACAAAGCATGGTGTGAATTAATGGAGTTGGAATACCTTTTTCATTTAATAGTGTAACAAATGCCTCCCCTATGCCCAATTGGGTAAGTAATTCATCCACGTCATAATAAGTTGATTCAGGAAAATTTTCTGCAGCCTGTTTGATGGTTTTTCTGTCTGCAGCGGTAAATGCCCTTAAAGCATGTTGCACTTTTAAACCTAACTGGCTAAGAATAGATGCAGGAATATCCTGAGGATTTTGTGTGCAGAAGAAAATACCTATCCCTTTTGATCGTATTAATTTGATGATCGTTTCTAATTGTTGCAATAATGCATCGGATGCTTCCTGAAAAATCAAATGTGCTTCATCTATAAATAAAATGAGTTTTGGCTTGTCTAGATCTCCTTCTTCGGGGCAAGATGCATATAATTCAGCCAATAATTGCAACATGAATGTGGAGAATAATTTTGGCTTATCCTGCATATCAGTAACCCTGAGGATATTCAATACACCTCTCCCATCGTCGCTGATCCGCATAAGATCATCTATTTCAAAACTCTTTTCGCCAAAAAAAACATCAGCACCTTGCTGTTGTAATTCAACCACTTTTCGTAAGATAGTTCCCGTAGTAGTGGTAGATATTTTACCATATGCTTTTTCTAATTCGGCTTTCCCTTCTGCACCCACAAATTGTAATACTTTGATGAAATCTTTTAGATCGAGCAAAGGCATGGCATTATCGTCGCAATACTTAAAAATCATGGACACTACCCCACCCTGGGTATCATTGAGTCCAAGAATTTTGCTCAAGAGCACTGGCCCAAATTCACTCACAGTTGCCCTCATTCTTACCCCTTTACCTTCATTGAGTGTCATTAGCTCTACTGGATAAGCAGCAGCTTTCCAAGACATTCCGATCTTAGATGATCTATCTGCAATTTTATCATTAATAGAACCTTCTGCAGCCAAACCACTCAAATCTCCCTTTATATCCATTAATAATACAGGAACGCTATTATCGCTTATGCATTCGCTGATCATTTGAAGCGTTTTTGTTTTTCCAGTTCCCGTAGCGCCTGCAATTAACCCATGCCTATTCATTGTTTTTAGAGGAAGAAAGACTGAAGCGCCTGCTACCACATCTCCGTCTAACATACCAGCACCGATTTGCACATTTTCTCCTTTGAAAGTATAGGATTGTTGAACTGTTTCGAGGAATGCGGCTTTATCGGACATGGCTTGAAGTTTATTGCAAAATACCGAAATGATTTGAAGATTTTAACAAAAAATTGGAAGGTCAAATCGTTAACTTGCAGGTACAATAATTCTACATTCATATAAATAAAAGAAATATGGACGACAAAAAACAGTTTAAGATTTTACTTTGCGAAGACGATACTAATTTGGGAATGGTTTTAAAAAACTACCTCGAGCTGAACGACTATGAAATAACTTTAGAAAGAGACGGACGTCTTGGCTTAGCCGCTTTCCAACGTGAAAAATTTGACATTTGCCTGTTAGACGTGATGATGCCCAATATGGATGGATTTACATTGGCAGAAGAAATACGTGATATCGATCCAGATGTGCCTTTGTTTTTCCTGAGTGCAAAAACGATGAAGGAAGACATTATTCAAGGGTATAAATTAGGTGCCGACGATTATATTACTAAGCCATTTGATAGCGAAGTATTGTTAATGAAAATCAAAGCAATCCTTAAAAGGAACGAAGAAGAAAACAGAATCAGCGATAATGTTGAATTTGATTTAGCATCTTATCACTTCAATCCAAAATTAAGAGAACTCAAAAAAGGAGATTCAGTACAAACCCTTTCTCCAAAGGAAAATGACTTATTAAAAATGTTAGCTGAACATAAAAATGATTTATTGCCACGTGAACGTGCATTAAAAAAGATTTGGGGCAGTGACACTTATTTCAATGGAAGAAGCATGGATGTTTATATTGCTAAATTGCGTAAATATCTAAAAGAAGATCCAACAATTGAAATTGTAAATATTCATGGAAACGGATTCAGATTAGTTGCTCCTTAAACCTGGGCAACCTACTGAATCGGATGCTAACTAAATAGCTCCCCCGCTTCCCCTCTTTTCATAGTAACCCCAAGATGATTGTAAGCTTTCAACGTAGCTTCTCTCCCTCTTGGGGTTCTTTGTAGGAAGCCTTCTTGAATCAAAAAGGGTTCATATACTTCTTCGATGGTACCCGATTCTTCACCTACAGCAGTAGCAATGGTAGTAATGCCTACCGGGCCACCTTTAAATTTATTAATAATGGTAGAAAGAATGCGGTTATCCATTTCATCTAAACCATGAGCATCTACATTCAATGCCTTTAATGCATGCTGGGTAATCCCTAAATCGATATTGCCATCATTCAAGACCTGAGCAAAATCACGTACCCTACGGAGCAAGCCATTGGCAATTCTTGGAGTACCCCTGCTTCTTCCTGCAATTTCTTTTGCTGCATCTTTGGTAATACTGGTAGTTAAAATACCAGCACTTCTTTCGATGATCTTTTGAAGAACGGTTGCATTATAATATTCAAGTCTCGACTTAATTCCAAAACGGGATAATAACGGAGCAGTCAGTAAACCACTTCTTGTTGTTGCACCGACTAAGGTAAATGGGTTTAAATTAATTTGAATACTTCTTGCATTAGGACCCGTATCGATCATGATATCGATTTTGAAATCTTCCATGGCAGCATAGAGGTATTCTTCCACAACAGTACTGAGGCGATGTATTTCGTCGATAAACAACACATCATTCGGTTGAAGGTTGGTAAGCAAACCTGCTAAATCACCCGGCTTTTCTATCACAGGTCCGGAAGTTTCTTTAATATTAACTCCTAACTCGTTGGCAACTATTCTGCTCAATGTGGTTTTACCTAAACCTGGAGGACCATGAAATAAAACATGGTCTAAAGCCTCACCCCTCAACTTGGCTGCTTTGATAAAAATCACCAAATTTTCGATCAATTGAGGTTGACCAGAAAAGTCATCAATTTGACTGGGTCTGATGGCATTCTCAAATTCCTTATCAGCAGGATTCAGCTGATTTAATTCGTTATTGAGGTGGTCGTTTGGCATATATCATCGAAATTACAAAAAATGCCGTCCTATCTTTGAATAAATTGTAGAAATGGATCAAAGAACAGCATTATTATTAGGAGCCACTGGTTTAACGGGTGGATTATTACTTGATTTACTATTAGCGTCTGACCATTATACGAAAGTGATTATATATGTTCGAAAGTCTATTCAAAAACAGCACCCAAAATTGGTTGAACAAATAATCAATTATGATGCAATTGATACAGCTGTAGATGTAGATGATATTTTTTGTTGTTTAGGAACCACTATTAAAATAGCCAAAACAAAAGAAGCATTTGAAAAAGTAGATTTACATTATCCTTTGAAGATCGCTTCCCTTCAGCAAAAAGCTGGCAGCAAACAATTTTTAGTAGTGAGTGCAATGGGTGCAAATGCAAAATCTTCAATATTTTATTGTAGAACAAAGGGATTGATGGAAGAAGGATTAGCTAAAATTGGATTTGAATCTTTGTATATTTTCAGACCATCTTTTATTGTGGGAGATAGAAAAGAGGAACGTATGGGTGAGAAAATAGGGATAGTTATTTCTAAAATACTTTCCCCAATAATGATTGGTCCATTACGAAATTATCGACCAGTTAAAGCAGCAGACATTGCGGCATCTATGTTGAAGCATGCGTTGAGTGGTCAAACAGGAAATCAGGTTATTTTAAGTGGGGAGATATAGAATTTCTAATTTTCTATATTTATGTCGTATTTGTCTAAAAGACCAACAATTCCTGATAAAGAAAATTTGGCTTTATGAATTCGATTTATTTCAGGATTGATGGAATAATTGAAAGCAGTTCTAAAATCCGTTTTTTCCAAAATTGTATTTTCAAACACTGCTCTTGTTAAGTCGCAATTATCAAAAACAGCAGCAGTTAAATCGCAGTCCACAAAATCTACTTCCTGAAATTGGGAATTTTTAAATATCGTGTTTTTGAGTTTGGTCTGATAAAATGAGGCATGCGTTAAATTACAATTGACAATACTAAATGAAAGCCCGAATTGGTTGCAATTTTCAAAGTGAAGTCCCAGCATTTTACACTCCTTAAATTGGATATCCCTGAATGCAGTGTTATTTAGTTTTGCTAAACTTATATTACAACCCAAAAATTCACATTCCGAAAACTTGATGTCTGTAAGGTCAGTATTGGAAAAGTTGCATGTTATAAACCTGCAGTTTTCATACTCCCCTTTCTTTAATGCACTAAGTGTAAAGTCTACTTTCTCAAATGTCTTGTCATCTATATAAATTGGATCCATTGTATCTTTTCTATGTTTCTAGAATTTGGCCTTGCGCTTACAAACTTAAATGTTTAATAACATATCTACATTTTCTCCATTATGCGAAAATTGTCCTACCGGTACAAAACTATTTTTTTTATAATAATTCACTGCCTTTTCATTGTCTGCTTGAACGCCTCCCCATAAAACAATTCTTTTAACTCCGGACTTTTTAAGGTCGTCAAGTATAAAAGAAAACAGTTTGTTACCAATGCCAAAACTTTGCCATAAATCAGCAACCGATGGAGCAAATTCACAGTCAATTTTATTGTCGAGATGAATTCCGTACGAAAGATATCTATTATAATCACTTTCCAAATACCCTAATTTGATAGTGGAGTAAGCTATAATATCATTTGAATCAATTGTTTGTGCTACATAACCCAAATGAATAGCTGGGTTATCATAAAAGTCAATGACAGATTGTTTGTCAAATTGGTGGGGTCCAAAACGCTTTTTTGTTTCCATACTCAAATTTTCAAGATAGTAAAGCAAACTATCCAAATCGTTAGAGTGCAGTTTTCGTAAAAGAACTTGATTATTATTTTTTGTTCCAACGATCATTTGTAGTCTAGTAAATTTTATTACGATAATAATTTTTTTATTTCACTACTCAAGGCTTGCTCATTTTTAATATCCCCAATTTCTATAAACCGTATAATACCTTTTTTATCAACTATAACTGTAGCAGGATAGGTAGATACCCCATATAAATCAATTAAATGTTGCGCATTAACAATATGGGTAAAATTATATTGTTTAGCATTTAAAAAGGTTTCAATCGCTTTTGCAGATTGATGATTGACACTTAAAAATACAACAGGTTGACCCTCAAAACTAGCTTTTACATTATTTAAAATGGGCATTTCCTTAATGCATGGCTGACATTCAACAAACCAAAAATTGAGCACAAGCACTTTATTATTAAAATCTGTCGATTTTATTTCATTGCCAGCAAGTGTTTTACCAACAAAAGGTTTTAGCGGTTCATTTAATTTAAAAGGATTGTACTTGGTAACTTCTAAAGAGGTACCATTTCCTCCGAGAATAGTAGATTTAATCGGCTCTCCTTTAGGGGTGAAATCTGCTTTGACCCTACTATTCATTCCCATCATGCCAATAATCTCTTGTTGATAGGTACTATTATCTCCTACAACATATTTTTCTTCATTGGCTACTTTGGCAACATCCTCCAAAAAGCTGTCCGTATAATTTATCAAAGTAATCTCATTCATAACCAGCAGATTCTCCATACCTGGAAATTTCATTTTGGGGGCTTCCCTATACTTTATTTTTACTGGCAATCCATTTAACTCACTAAAAATATATTTAAAATTATTCAAGTCTAATTTCAAGTCCTTAAAATACCAAACTTCAATATCCATATTTTGATCATCAATTGGGCAATGAATAATGGTTTTATTGCATAATAGCCCATTAATGGTTAGGGTATCTTTTAGATACTGATATTTGAAATTTTCCTTATTATATAAACCCATTTCAAAAAGCTGATCCTCTGCTTCAGTAAAAGAAATAAACTTTTCATTATTGGTTGCATATTTAGCTGCCAATTCCTCTGTAGCTTTTTTGATTGATGTTAGTTGCAACCTTGCAATCATTTTTTTGCTTTGCAAAACATTATCATCAAACATAAATTCTAAAGGAGAAGTGACTTCAGTTTTTTTATCGTTCATTTTATTTTCTGAAGTCCTATATACTTGATAGGTTAATTTAGCTTTTTTCACTAAATCCTGTCCACTAGCCTGCATCAAAAATAAAATGCTAAAAAATAAAAATAAATAATGCTTCATTCTATAAGTTTTGATGTAAATCTAAAATTAATAGATAGCATTATTATGAATGAAAGGTTAATTAAGGTTAATAAAACACAAAAGAAAATTTTATAAATACTTAAATAAACCTAGCACTGCATCCGGATCAGGGCAATTGTTTAAAAAATGTGTTTTGTCAGATAATGCACAAACCCCAGGATAGTCGCCTCGCTTCCCTTCTAAATCAAATACAATTTGAAAATGTAAATGAGGAGGCCAATGACCATTTTCTTCTGGTGGGCCAAAATGTGCTAACAAATCACCTCCTTTAATTATCTGTCCTTCTTTCAAATCTGATAGATCAGCCAAACTTAAATGCCCATATAAAGTATAAAAACCAAAACCATTTATTTCATGTTGTAAAATAATTGTTGCGCCATAATCTCCAAATTGATCATTAAATGCATAACTATGAACAATTCCGTCCAACGGAGAAAAAATATTGGTTCCAATAGGCCCCCAAATATCAACACCTAGATGCAGGCTTCTGGCTTCTTGACCTACCGGTGCATCGAACACCCTGCTTCTGCTGTAAACAGTTCTGTTTTCGTTATATCCGCCAATGCCAAAATTGGCATTAGCCGCTTTCAGCGTATCAGTTACATATTTAGCAAATGAACCGGTATCACCAATAATAGCCTGCGTAAGATCTTTATTTGAATCAGAAAAATCCATTTTGAGCAAGCGCATATTAGATGGATCAAATGCAATTATAGATTGCAAGTCAACCGTTTTTAATTGTTTCAACCAGTCTTCAACTTTACTTGTGTTCATGCCAATTAATTTCTATATTAGTACTCTTCAAAAATACCAACATTATGCAAAAAACAATATTAGCATTTTTACTGCTTGTAATTACAGGTAGTTTGACTGCACAAAACAATCCACTATGGATGCGCTACCCTGCCATTTCACCTGATGGACAAACCATAGTATTTAGTTACAAAGGCGATCTCTATACAGTACCAAGTGCAGGTGGCACTGCAACTGCACTTACCATGCACGAAGCACAAGACTATTATCCGGTCTGGAGTCACGATAGTAAAACCATCGCATTTGCATCAGACCGTTATGGCAATTTTGATGTATTCACTATACCAGCAACCGGAGGAAATCCAACTAGAATAACTTTTAACAGTGCTCCTGATTATCCTTTTGATTTTTCACCTGATAATAAGCAACTTATTTTTGGCTCTCCCAGACAAATCAGTAATAATAATGTACGTTTTTACAGCCCGCGTTTGTTCATAAATTTATACACCGTTTCAGCTACAGGTGGTAAAGCTATTCTAATGAGCGAAGCAGGTTTTGAATCTGCTCATTACAATAGTAATGGTACTCAAGTAATTTATCAGGATAGAAAAGGATATGAAGATCCCTGGAGAAAACACCATACTTCTGCAGTTACCAGAGATATTTGGGTGATGGATGTCAAATTGGGTACTTATAAAAAAATTTCCAGTTTTGAAGGAGAAGACAGAGAACCTGTTTTTGGAACAGATGATAAAACCATTTTTTATTTGAGCGAAAAAAATGGTGACCAGAATTTATTCAAACAAACAGAAGATGGTAAAATGACACAGTTGACCAAATTCAAAGATCATCCTGTAAGACATTTATCTCGTTCGAATAATAATCAATTTTGCTTTACATGGAACGGAGAAATATACACCATGAAAGAAGGCGACCAGGCAAAGAAACTGGCTGTTACCATCAATGCAGATGCAAGAAATAATGCAGAAAAAATTGTTCCAATCAATGGCGGGGCCACAGAAATTGCGTTAGCACCAAATGGTAAAGAGATCGCATTTATTTTTAGAGGCGAAGTTTTTGTTACCAGCGTAGAAGGTGGCATTACCAAAAGAATCACCAATACACCTCAACAAGAAAGAATGGTAAGTTGGAGCCCTGATAGTAAAAAAATAATTTATGCTGGAGAACGCAATGATAATTGGGATATATTTCAAACCAGTATCGTAAGAAAAGAAGAACCCTATTTTTATGCTTCCACTGTTTTAAAAGAAGAAGCACTTATTGCTACTCCAGAAGAAGAATTTGATGCGAAGTTTTCTCCTGATGGCAAACAAATTGGATATATCGCTGATAGAAATATTTTGAAAGTTTATACGCTTGCAGATAAAAAAACAAGAACCATTTTACCTTCAGGAAGAAACTATAGTTATAGCGATGGGGACTGGGATTTTCAGTGGAGCCCCGATTCTAAATGGATCATTTGCGATGACCAAGAAGGTTCCTGGCAATATGGAAACCTTGCTTTGATAAAGGCAGATGGAACAAGTACTATTGAAAAACCAATTCGCTCTGGTTTTGGTCAAAACAATATTAAATGGGGCATGGAAGGCAAAACCATTACTTGGGTAAATGAAAGATTGGGTAGAAAATCAATTGCCAATCAAGGTAGTAGAGAAGTAGATATTTATGCAGGATTTTTAGATCAGGACAGTTATGATCGTATGCGTTTGAATAAAGAAGATTTTGCCTTATTGAAAGAAAAAGAAGAAAAAGACAAAAAAGCCGATACTACAAAGGGCAAGAAAGATTCTTTAGCAAAAGCCAATTTTAATCCTGAACTAAAAGGCTTTGAAGACCGAGTGCTTCGATTAACCATCAATAGTTCTTCTATTGCAGATTATTTTATTGCAGCTGATGGATCTAAAGTATTTTATTTATCAGCATTCGAAAAAGGTTATGATTTGTGGGTTACCGAACCTAGAACAAGAGAAACAAAAATTTTAGCAAAACTAAGTGGCTCGCCAAGCAGTATAGAAGCCAGTAAAGATGGAAAAACATTATTCATCGTAAATAATGGTTCCATATTAAAAATAGAAACAGAGAGTGGCAAATTGAACCCTGTAGGTATCAGCGGAGAAATGGTATTGAATGCTGCTGCAGAAAGAGCCTATATTTTTGAGCATGCTTGGAGACAGGTTCAAAAGAAATTTTATGACCCTAAAATTCATGGAATCAACTGGCCTATGTACAAAGCCAGTTATGCACGGTTTTTACCCCACATTAATAATAATTATGATTTTCAGGAATTGTTGAGCGAATTATTGGGAGAATTAAATGGTTCACATACAGGTGGTAGGTTTTCTGCTCCTCCTAGTGCAAGTGGAGATGCAACTGCTGCGCTTGGTTTATTATATGATGAAACCTTTACAGGCAATGGTTTAAAAATTACCGAAGTAATTGTTGGTAGCCCATTGGATAAAGCCAGTTCTAAAATTAAAGCCGGCCATATCATTGAAAAAATAGATGGAGAAGAAATTCTTACAACAGATGATTGGGCTAAATTATTAAACAGAAAAGCTGGTAAAAATGTATTACTCAGTGTATTCGATCCTGCAAGCAATGCCAGATTAGAAGAAATAGTAAAACCATTTACAACAGGTGAAGAATCTGCCTTAATGTACAAACGTTGGGTAAATAAAATGCGCAAAATGACCGATGAATTAAGTGGAGGCAAAGTTGGTTATGTGCATGTACAAGGTATGAACGACGGAAGTTTCAGGGTAGTATTAGACGAAGTACTAGGCAAGAACATTGATAAAGAAGCCTTAATTGTAGATACCCGATTTAACGGGGGCGGCTGGTTACACGATGAGCTAAATACCTTCCTAAGTGGTAAGCGTTATTTGGATTTTGCACCCCAAGGAAATAAAGTATCTGCTGGAGAACCTTTTATGCGCTGGCAAAAACCAAGCTGTGTGTTAATGAGTGAAGGGAATTATTCCGATGCATTTATGTTTCCATACAGTTACAAACAAAATGGATATGGCAAATTAGTAGGCATGCCGGTTGCAGGAACAGGAACAGCGGTTTGGTGGGAAACACAAATTGACCCTACTATTGTATTCGGTATTCCAATGGTAGCTTCTATTGGAAAAGAAAACAGACCAACAGAAAACTTACAAGTGGAGCCCGATATTAAAGTGCTATTACCTTATGAAGAATTTATCAAAGGGAAAGATGCACAATTAGAAGCAGCAGTGAAAGAAATGCTGAAGACAATAAAAAAATAAAAATGAAAAACATAAAAAACCCGTAGCAAAATTGTTACGGGTTTTTTTATTACTTGGTATAACTGTATTCGTTCCGCTTGATCCATTCGGTTGTTCCTACAAATTGAACATCCTTACGATTGATAAATTTATTCTTCCCGATGGTATATGTTTTTCGAATGATGGCATTCTTATTATCATTTCCATCCTGCCCATTGTGCTTAGTAATTATTTCTACAGAGCCATCTGGTAATACTTTTCTGGAAACAACTGCATTGCCATCAAAATTGGTGAGTCCCGCATTCACCAATAAAGTGTCTTTTCCATTGGCTTTGGGCTCATTTGGGTAAATCATTTCTACTAATAAATGATTGGTTTGAGGTATTGCACTGATAATGGTATTGGCAGGCATGGTATAGGGCTTACCGGATTGATAATCCAAATAAGTTAAGCTGCCTTTCCATGAACCACATAGCATGGCCAGATCAGCCTTTTGCAATACTGTAGGCTTTTGTGCGTTTGCATTAATAAATAAACTAGAAAAAATAATGGCGATAAACAGTATGCAATTTTTCATAAAGCTTGATTGATATAATTAATAATTGTTGTGTAGATTTTATTTTAAATAAAATGCTTTTTCATTGTCAGTCTCTTTTATAATCATAAATGGTGGATCATTATCAATTCGCTTTCCGCTCATCACAGTATTTACTTGAGGCTGATTGGCTAAATATATTTTTGTACCTACTTTATAATTGACTGTTTTTTTAAACCCTGGCACTATCCAGAAACCATTCGTTCCATTTCCTGTTTCACCTGGCGCATAGGTAATGATAAGAAAATTTTTCGGAAGCCATGTTCCGTTTTTTAAATAAACTTTTACGGTTTGATTTTTCTGTTCTTGCGCAAAGAGACACAAAGAGATTGCCATTAAGCAAATGGCTGTAAGCAGGATTGTTTTTTTCATCATTGTTGATTTAAAGTTTAAAATATTAATTGTTAGTTGGATTAATTGTTTGATTTGATTCTTCCTAATTCATCAGTAGCGCCAGTTTCCCGGTCTCTTGCCGATTTTATTTTACTATTTCCAAATCGATAGCTAAAATTGATGCTTATACTTCTGCTCTCCCATTTACGATAGGTATGCAAATTCAGGTTACTGGTTAATGCTGTTTGCTCCCATCTTTGTGTATTGAAAATATCATTAATACCAATTTTGAGGGTTGCTTTTTGCTGTAATAGTTTTTTACTAAAGCCCAGGTTAACACTTCCTAATGGTTTTGATTGATAGATGGTAGTGGCATTTTGAAAATTATACCAGGCGCTCAATTCCGCTTTCCATCCTTTTGTCAAATCAAGGGTATTACTCAAATATCCATTAAATCCCCAGCTTTCCTGCTTTACCAATTCTTTGGTTCCATATCCATCCAAACGAGTTTCATATTGTTGAAAATAGGGCTCTGCATTGGCATATATATCCCACCATTTAGCTGGTGAAACAGCGCTACTCAATCCTATATTGAATACTTTTCTTGTTCCAACATTTTGTGGAATTAAAATAGTTTGGTTGCCTGATTGATAAGTAATGGATTCAATGTATTGATTAGTGATCGCATATTTTAGTTTAATACTATGCGCATACTTATAAGTATAATTCAATTCTACATTATTGGTCAATTGCGGAATTAAATAGGGGTTCCCTTGCTCACTGTTAAAAGCATCCAATACATAGATGAATGGATTTTGATCTTGGTAACTTGGGCGATCAATTCTTCTACTTATTGAAAATCCGATTTGATGATTGGTGTTTAACTGATATTGTACAAATAATGTAGGGAACAGATTCAAATAGTTGGTGTCAGGCTTATTATTGATTTGATTTTTTAGATCGATGGATTGTCCGTTTACCTTACTGTATTCGGCTCTCAATCCGCCCTGTACAGTAAATTTTTTGATTGTAGTTTGAAAACTCAAATAGCCAGCTTGTATAAATTCATCATAACTAAATTGATTGGTTTTTCCGGTATCGGTTAACCAGCTGTTGTTTTTAAATTGCTGCACTTTTATTTGATTATTCGAATGAGCATAAATGGTTTTAAATCCAGCTTCCATTTTTGTATGTTCATTCATGCGATATAGATAATCCAACTTTAGACTACGAATGTTAATTTGCAAGGATGCTGCGTTTTGAATGGCAGAAGTAGCCAACTTAGTATTGGATTGATTCAAGGTTTCTGTTGAGATAGCATTGTTTAAAGTAGACTTGAATGAAGTATAATCAGCATCAATATTCAGTTCCGATTTTTTATTAGTCAGTAACCGATAATTGATATTAACATTATCTCTATTGGTTGCATTTGGCGCAATACTTCTGGTTAATACATTGGTATCTGCGGCAGCTATAGTATTGACAACGGTATAATTACTATTATCCATTTCCGTGAAGCGATCATTGTGCATCCACAGAACACCCAATGTGCTTTTTTTATTCAATGTGTAATCAATTCCTACTCTCCAATTAGCCCCATTAAAAGAATCTCCCTCCAAACCCTGCTGAATAAAATTTCGAGTTGGGTTATATCTTTCGTTATTGGCGATAGTAACTTGATATCCTTTATTCAGTCCCCCATTTGCAAAAAAATTCCAGTTATTTTTTCTGAGATTCATATTTGCTGTTCCACTAGTTCTTGCATGGGTACTTTGCACATAAGAACCCGATACAGATCCATTCAAACCATTGGAAATACTTTTCTTTAATTTGATATTAATGATACCTGCATTACCTGCAGCATCAAATCGGGCTGATGGATTGCTGATAATTTCTATTTCTTTGATATTGTCTGCATCAATACTTTTTAATAATTGTGCTAGATCCTGAGCTGCCAATTGTGTATTTCGGTCATCAATCATTACTGTTACTCCAGATTTTCCTCCCATTTGAATGTTTTCATTCGGGTCAACAACTACACCTGGTGCAGATTTAAGTATGTCCAGCACATTTTGACCAGCCAATGAAGGGCGTGCTGAAATATTTAAAACCGTTTTATCAACTAAGGTTTGAACAAATGGCTTACTAGAAACAACTGTTAGCTCACTAATTGCTTTAGCTACAAGTGTATCTTCTTTAGGTATTGCCTGTTCTTTAGCTACTGATTGACCAATTGCAGTAATTGCAAATAAAGGAAATAGGAGAAAAAGTAATTTTTGCATCGTTGATTAATTATGGATGCAAATTGGCCGAATTCAGTTCCTATGCCGCCTCAAAACATTATTTGAGGCTTGTAAGGCTGGTCTCAAATAATGATCTACTGTAAATCAACGAGTTAGAGAAGGAATCTATTTAATTTGATACTCACTAGGATTGGCTCCGGTATGCTTTTTAAATGCCCGATTAAAAGTGGCTTTGCTATTAAAGCCAGCATCATAGGCCAAACTCATGATGGTCAAATGGGCATTGGCAGGGTCTGCCAACTTAGCTTTTACAGATTCAACCCGATATAAATTAATAAAGTCATTGAAATTCATACCAAAACTTCGGTTGATGATCTTAGACAAAAGAGAGGCATTGGTACCCAATTCAACAGCCAAATCGGTAAGGGTAAGTTCAGGATCCTGAAACATTTTGTTGGTTTCTATGGCTTCTTTTACTTTATTTTTCCATTGTTCAGGAATTTCATTGTCAGACTTTATACTAGGTACTACTTCTGTTTCTATAAGTTCAAAAGAGGTTTCTTCAGTTTGAACAGCTCTATTTTCTAACTGGGGGGGCATTTGATATCGAAGAAAATCAAGTTTGAATTTCTTTTTTTGTTCTATGGAATGAGCATAGCCGGTTATTGCTATATAATAGAACAAAAGGGCAAATAATAAATAATACCACCAGGTAGTAGTGTATTCAATATTAAATCCAAAAAGGTTGAGTAAGTTTAATAACAGCGTAGAAAAAAAATAAATAAAACAGGCAATTAAGAAATTGCTGACCCATTTATATTGCACATTGTCTGCAAATGATAGTTCCTGAACAATAAAAGCCCTGTACCTTTTGTAAAATCGAAGGCTAAGTATTAAATAAATTAATAAACTCAACAAACCAGCAGCAATATACCAATCTTGAAAATCCGGATCGTTCTGCCCATCCATTAAATAATATTTTTTCAAAACAAGATTATCAACAACGGCAACAATGATGTTCCATAAAATATATAATGAGCCAGGCAAAAAATGCCAAAGGTCTTTTTTCGAAAATTCAAAGCTCGGGTTTAAAAGACTTTTAATGTAAAAAAGAATGATGGGAGCCATCAACAAAGGATGTGTCATTGGCATATAGAACATAAAATTCCTGCATTCCATACAGGTAGTTCCATTATACCATCCGGCATAACCCAACATCCAAGGGCAAATAAACAACACTGATAAAAATAAAAATGCACTCAACCAAATATCAGAATTGCTTTCCTTTTTGAGTCCTTTATTCAGCAATAGAAAAGCATAGACCAATCCATGAACAAAGAAAATCAACAGTAACCCACTACGCCAGTTAAAATTGAAATACATAATGGTATAAACTTAACATATAAATAGTTGTTGCCATTGTTTTGTTTATGCTCTGAAATAAAACATTAAAAAACGCTTCAACTATTTTAATTGTTTGGTTATTTCTTCAATTGCTCTTGTTAATTGAGGATCGCGTTTATTGATTCTATCTTCAAAGTTCATTGGCACATATATATCCGGACTAACCCCAGCAAACTCTAAATCATTGCCTTCCATATTGTAGCAACCCCAACTAGGTAATCTTACAAAAGAACCGTCAACAAATCCTGTTCCACTTGTAAAAATAATCCAACGATAGGTTCCTGTACCAATGATTTTACCCAACTTCAAAGACTTGAATCCAGATGCGGTCATTTCTGCATCACTTAAAGATTGCTCATTGGTGAGTAATACAATGGGTTTATCTGAAGGTGCAAAATTGGATTGTGGTGTTAACTTTCCCTCACGGTACTTCCAACGCAGGTATGTTTTCTGACTTAAAAATTTAAGCACTTCATCATGCACATTTCCCCCGGTATTGTACCGCAAATCGAGAATTAAAGCATCTTTCTGATAAAAATCCTGTGTCATATCGATCAGAAATTTTTCTAACTCTCCTTCACCCATATCCTTCATGCAGTGATAGGCAATTCGGTTATTGCTTTTTAAATCAACCATTTTTTGATTATTCGCAATCCATTCATCTTGTAGATTGGCGGCAATAGTTCTTTGAGGATGTACATTAACGTCTACTATTTGACCTCCCCTATTAAATTGCAATTTTATTTCTCTATCTAAAGACGGTTTAGTAAAATAATAGTTTCTGTCTATTTTAGTATCCACTAATTCGTCATTCACTTTTAACAAAACATCTCCAGCTTGTAAATTGATTGATTTTTTATCGGCATTACTTTTCGAAAGCACATATTTAACTGTAAATGGTTTCTCATTTTCGAACACTATACCTGTTTCCATGGTGCTGCTTGTTAAACGAATGGCTTCTTCAGTTCCATTAGAGCTAAATCCTTGATGAGAAGAATTTAATTCTCCGAGCATATCATTTAATAAAATACGCAGATCAGCACGATTATTAACAAAAGGTAGATATGCCTGATAAGTTGCCTTTGTTTTTATCCAATCTATGCCATGAAATTTTTCATCATAAAAATTTTGCTCTACCTGAGCCCAGGCTTCTTCAAAAATTTGTGTAAACTCTCCTGCCAGATTTCTTCTAAAAACAAAACTGGTTGCAATAGGATCTGCTTTATTGGCATCAATATTTAATTTGGCAATTGTACCATTAAATAATAATAGAATTTTATCTCCTCCTTCAGCAATATCGATTCCACCTGCATCAGCTCCATTAATTTTCTCGGTTTTGATGGCCTCGAAAGGTTCAATCGTAGTTTTCCATAAAGAAGGTTTTCCTTCTGCATGATCACTTACATACAAAACAGTTGTCTTATCTCCTTTTTGCAAAACTGATAATATGTATTGTGAACCAAATGAGGGTCCAATTTGCTCTAATCGATCCATTGCTTTTTCAATATTCATTACAATGGGTGAAATAGTTGGTTCTTTTTTAGTGCTGTCTTTTTTAGTGGAATCTTTTTTCTCAGCTTTAAATAAATCATTGAATTTATCTACTCGATATGGCTCGTCATATTTATCTAATGGCATTCTGTAAATCCTAGGATTCTCCATACCCATTGGATATGCAGGCTTTGTTCTGTTACTGATAAAATAAATGTATTTGCTGTCTGGAGACCAGATAGGATCTGTTTCTGAAATACCCGTATTGGTTAAATTGGTTGTTTTATTATTGGCAATATGATGAATCAAGACATCTTGTTCAAAGTTTCTATACGCAGTGAAAAGAATATATTCTTCATTGGGAGAAAAACTAGGAGATGAATTTTGAAATGCCCATATTTCATCTTTAACCATTGTAGTGGAAACCCAGGTTTTGGTATCGATTATTTTCACTTCATCTCTACCTGAAAGAAATACTGCTTTTGATTTTGACTTATTTAAAGCAATTGATCTATTGTCTTTATTTCCGGTTGTAACCTGTTTAGGCACACTAGTTCCATCTGCATTTACGGTAAACAAATTCAAATACCCGTTAATCGTTTGATTAAATAATAAGGTTCTGTTATCACTTAACCATTTTACTTCTTTTGCTCTTTCTGCATTTTGCTTATTGATCTTTTGAATAAACTTTCCTTCCACATCACTTACAAATAATTCTCCTCTTGAGATAAAAGCGATTTTTTTACCGTCAGGAGAAATATCCATGTTGGTAATAGCAGCTCTGACATCAAAATCTTTATCTGCAGTTAAAGTATTGTTTCTTAGCAGTTGAAGAGATAGTTTTTCTGCTTTATCCGTATTGGTATTATACAACCAGATAGTATAATCTTTTTCAAAAACCAATTTAGCTCCGTCTGCACTTACTACTGGAGTTTTAATGGAGGTATTGAACTTAGTAAGGGCCTTTTTCTTTTCCTTATCCAAAGTGTACAAATTATATTCCCCATTCAATTCATCAGAAATAAAATAAATATTTCCCTTTTTATCAATGGTTGTTCCAAAATCTTTCCCTTCCCAATTAGTATGCTTTTTATAGAACTTGGTTTTAAGATTGTATGATTGAATATCTGGATTGAAAGGTCCTTTATATCTTTTTCTTGCAACCTGATTATTGCTTTCCCAGGTATCATTAAAATAAATATCTCCAGATTGAGGATGTTCTGCAATGCCATGATCCATCATATAATAATGATCACCAAATAATCGAGTGGGGGTACCGCCTGAAAAGGGTACAGCATAACCAGCAGCCTGACCAGTTCTGGTTGAAGTGAAATAAATTGATTTGCTGTCCCAGCTCCAATTGTTCACAATATCAGATGCACTATGAAAAGTGATTTGTTTGATGTCACCACCTTCCAATGGCATTACAAAAACATCGTTATTGCCCATTTGCTGGCCGGTAAAAGCAAGCCATTTTCCGTCTGGAGAAATTCTTGCATTGGTCTCATATCCCTGCATGGCTGTTATTCTAGTTGCTTGCCCATCTGCAATATTGGCTTTCCACAAATCACCCTCGAAACTAAAAACAACAATTTTAGCATCTGGGCTTATACAAGGATTAGACAAAAAGCGAGTTTCAGCAATTTGAGCATCTACTTGATTGAAGAAAAATGCCCATGAAACCAATGCAATAATTTTTTTCATGATTTTAATTTTATAGAATTGATTATCTCAATGCACCTTTTGGAACTGGCTTCTCCAATAAATATTTATAAATGAATTTGGTTTTAAGGTTGGCAAAATGCACACCCTTAGCTCCACCCCATCCATGTCTTCCACCAGGATACAACATGAATTCAAAATCTTTTCCCTTGTCTTCTAATGCACTAATTAACTGAATACTGTTTTGCATATGTACATTGTCGTCCATGGTACCATGTACAATTTGCAACATTCCTTTGTATTTGTCTACATAGGTTAACACATTTCCAGTTTTATATCCTTCAGGATTTTCAGCGGGTGTATCCATGAATTTTTCTGTGTAATGGCTATCGTATAATTTCCAATCTACTACAGAGCCACCAGCCATACCATGTGTAAATACACTTGAACCATAGGTCAATGCATATGCGCTCATGTATCCACCATAACTAAATCCTGTGATACAAATTTTAGAGGGGTCCGCTTGTCCTTTTTCAATGAACCATTTTGCCATGGTCATATAATCTTCCATCTCCCAATAACCTAAATTGCGATGCATATAATTTACACCAGCTTTTCCAAAATGTCCGCTGGCTCTATGATCGAATGCAACTTGGATCATACCTTCTTGCGCATAGAATTGTTGATTCGCATTCCATTTCCAACCATCCATTACCGTTCCAGCATCTGGACCACCGTAAATACTTACTAATAATGGATATTTTTTGTTTGGATCCATATTAGTAGGCCAGGTTACCAATGCTGGCAATTCGAATAAACCATCAGCACTTTTAATACGAATCAATTCGGTTTTTGCCAAAGCATAATTGTCTAAATCTGTTCCTTTAGCATCTCCTAATTCACGAACTAATTTTCCCTTTGAATCAAACAATGCGATTTTAGCAGGTGATTGAGTATTGCTATAAGTAGTGATGAAATTTTTTCCGTTTGGAGATAAACTTACCTGATGCTGATAATCTCCAAAAGTTAATCGTTTCATATCAGTTCCATTCAATTTAACTGAATACAAATCTACACGAGCAGAATTTTCTTTTCCTCTTGCAGTGAAATACACCAAACTATTTTTTTCATCTATCAATAACACATTCAGCACTCTAAAATTACCAGAAGTAATTGGGTTTACTAAACTGCCATTATTGTTATGGAGGTATAAATGGTTCCAACCTGTTTTATCACTTTCTAAAATGAAGGCTGGTTTTGTTTTTAAGAAAGTAATTCTACCTCCTGCTTTATCCTCTAAATCAACCCAGGTTTTTTGTTCTTCTTCATACATAATTTTTTTAGTTCCGTTGGAAGGGCTCACATCGAATATTTTTAAATGATCCTGGCCACGATTGATCCATTGAACCAATAAACTGGATCCATCTTCTCTCCAAATAGGCCATCCAAAATACTGGTCGTCTTTATCATTGAAATCTGCCCAGGTTGTAGCACCTCCTTCTGCACTCACAAATCCAACCTTTACTTCTGGGTTTCTTTCTCCAGCCTTAGGATAACGAGTCTCTTCTACAAAACCTCGCTGGCCTTCACTATTATAGATTGGAAACATAGGCACCATACTTTCATCAAAATGCATATAGGCCAATTGTTTGCTATTAGGGTTCCACCAAAATGCACGGTAACGAGTTGCTCTACCAAAAATTTCTTCCCAATACACCCAGCTTGCAAAACCGTTTAAAGTAGTTGTAGTACCATCTGTGGTTAATCGATTCTCTTTATTGGCACTTAAATTATAAGTATATAAATCATTGCCTTTTGTGTAAGCTATATAATTACTATCAGGAGAAAAAGTCGGATTTTTTTCTTCTATTTTATCAAAAGTAATTTGCTTTTCAACCGAACCATTTTTATAATACAAATCATTGTTTTTTACACTCACTGATTTGGTTGGCGGAACTGCGCCTTTCATTTGATCAGCAGTGGCTTCAGTGAGTTTACCTGTTTTAACATCCATCACATAATTTTTCTGTGCAGAATCAGGATGAACTCTTTGTCTTAAAATTACCGATTCATCATCCAGCCATTTTACAACAGAAGGCAGCGTATTGATGAAATTTTTTGGCAATTTATTGGCCAACAGGTCGGCATTTTCCAATTGCTTTTTTTGAGCACTTGATACAGACAGTATTGCCATCATTGCAATACCAAAGAATACTTTATACATAGCTATGAATTTGGAGGATAAATATAATGATAATAGCAGCAGAAAAAGGCCTAAAAGCTTAATTTACATGAACGGCTAAAAAGCTTCATTCAACTTAATATAAAATGCAGAACCCCCAGTACTGTTTCTTGCATAATCTAATCGGATAAACATCCTATTCTTTTTATTTACAAGAAATCTAAGTCCTCCGCCACCGGCATATCTTGTATTATTAGATTCATAATTTGAAACAGATTCCCCAACTATCCCAACAGCACCAAATGCGGAACCATATAACCAACGCCATATATGAAATCTAAATTCTGACTGAGCAGCTGTAAAAGATTTATCCCTAAATCTCCCAGTAAAAAATCCACGCATCAAGTTTGAACTACCCAATCTTGGCATTTCTCTAAGCGGCACATCCCCAATGGTTGTTCTGTTCATGAACTGAAAAGCCAATGTATTCAACTTTGAAACAGGAATAAATTTTCGCCAATCCAACATCCACTCCCCATATTTGTATTGATCTCCTAAAACAGGAATATGGTATTGATAATATACTTCTAAATAAGAACCTTGATGTGCGCTAAAAGGGAAGTCTCTTCCTTCGTGTAAAAACGCTGGGCCCAGACCAAATACTTTACTACCATTGATACCATCAATAGAATTATCTAGATTACTTAGTGGTTTGGAATAAGTGAGGTTATAGGTATCACTAAAATTAACAGCCAAACCCAAATAGTTTTGCTTGTTTAATAATTTATAGGTCCTGCTTTCTAAATACAATCGATTATAAAATTGGCCATTAAATTCATCATTACCTACCGTATTATTTCCAACCCCCCAATACCTTTCATTGAATCGTTGAAATCCAGCATTTCCCCTGAATACATATCTTTCTCCTCTTCCAAAAATTTGCCAGCTACTACTCAAATCCAGTTGACTTTTGGTGCTATAGGTAATTTGTCCATGCACGTAAGAACCTCTTGCTTCTGTATTCTTTCCTTTTTCTTTTGAATTGAAAAAATATTCTAATGCCCCACCAAACCTAACCCCTGTTTCTGGAGTAGAAGTTAAAATTGGAATTGGAACAATTTTTAAATTGATCAATGCCAAAGAATCAGGGTTCATGAAATTACGAATGGTTTTTTTCGGTTCACGCCTACTGCTATCCTGTGCATTCAATGGATGAATACAACAATACATGAATGCAATGAGTAACAGCTTTTTAAATAACCACATTGATCATTCTTCCTTTTACAAAAATGAATTTCTTAACTGGTTTTCCTTCCAACCATTTTTGTACCAGTTCACTGGCCAATACAATTGATTGAACAGTAGATTCATCCGCATCTAAACTAATATTGATATTGGTTCTTACTCTACCATTGATACTTACTGGATATTCTTTAGATGACTCTGTTACATAAGCAGCATTGAATATAGGGAATTGAGCATCTAAAATCGAACCGGTATTGCCCAAAGCCATCCACAATTCTTCGCTAATATGCGGAGCATAAGGAGTAAGCATAATTAATAACTGCTCCAATACTTCTTTCTTATTGCATTTTAAATCTGCCAATTCATTCACACAAATCATGAATGTACTTACAGCTGTGTTAAAGCTATAACGTTCTGTATCTTCTTCAATTTTTTTGATGCACTTATGCAACACTTTTAATTCTTCAGGTGTTGCGGCATCCGTATTCCAAACCTTTCCTTTGATCTCATCAAAAAACAAGCGCCATAATTTTTTGAGGAATCGATGTACCCCTTCTATCCCTTTGGTATCCCAAGGCTTACTTTGTTCTACAGGACCTAGGAACATTTCATACATTCTAAAAGTATCGGCTCCATATTTTTCTACTAATATATCTGGGTTAACCGTATTGAATTTGCTTTTAGACATTTTCTCTACTTCAGCACCACAAATATATTTCATCCCCGAACCCTGAAGGGGAGTGTTAGATGCTAAGACTTTACCATCTTCATCAATTATTGTTGCATTTGCGTACTCTCCATTTCTCCATTTGCGGAACGCTTCAATATCAAGTTCAAAACCATCTACCATGTTCACATCAACATGTATTGGTTGAACCTCATAATTACTAATCAATCCAGCTGAAATAAATTGATTGGTATTATTTTTATCACGATATACAAATCTCGAACTCCCCTGAATCATCCCCTGATTCAATAATTTTCTAAAAGGTTCGTCAAAACCAATATGCCCTAGATCATACAAGGCTTTGGTCCACATTCTGCTATACAATAAATGCCCAACAGCATGTTCTGTTCCTCCAATATATAAATCCACTTGATTCCAATAGTCGCTCACTTTTCTATCACAAAAAGCAGTGCTGTTTTCAGGATCCATATAACGTAGGAAATACCAACTACTTCCCGCATAACCAGGCATGGTATTGGTTTCCAACACCCCCCCACCCCCTAAAGGGGGAGCATTATTAGAGAATTGCTCAACCCATTCATGGATATTAGCCAAAGGTCCCTCACCATCAGGCCCTGGACTGTATGATTCAACTTCAGGCAATAACAAAGGCAATTGTGATTCATTTAATGGATAAGCAATCCCCTCTTTCCAAACTATAGGAAATGGTTCACCCCAATATCGTTGTCTGCTAAATGCAGCATCACGCATTTTATAATTCACTTTCTTTTTACCAATTCCCCGCTCTACCAATTTATCAATAACAAAAGCAATTGCATCACGCATCACAATTCCATTTAAGAAATCGCTATTCTGCAAAATGACGTCCTTAGTGGAATTGGCTTCAGTGCCATTATAATGCTCTCCAATAATATTAGTGATAGGTATATTAAAATGTTGTGCAAATTTATGATCCCGCTCATCTCCACATGGCACAGCCATGATAGCGCCAGTTCCGTATCCTGCCAATACATATTCCGATATCCAAATAGGAATTTTTACTCCATTAAATGGATTGATGGCATACGCTCCTGTGAAGCAGCCTGTAATTTTTTTCTCTGCCTGACGTTCGCGATCACTTCTACTTTTTACATAAGCTATATATTCTTCAACAGCAGTATGTTGATCGGCTGTAGTGATCAATTCAATCAATGAATGCTCTGGAGCAACTACCATAAAATCTACACCGAAAATAGTATCAGGTCTAGTGGTATAAACCGTCAATACATTGGGCTGCCCTGAATTAACTAAAGCAATATTAGACGTTGAAATATCAAAACTTATTTCCGCCCCATAAGATTTGCCAATCCAGTTGAGTTGCATTTCTTTCATGGCGTCACTGAATTCAATTTGATCCAGTCCAGTAATTAAACGGTCTGCATATTCTGTGATGCGCAAATACCATTGACGTAATTTCTTCTTCACCACCGGATGACCGCCTCTTTCACTCACTCCATTCACTACTTCATCATTGGCCAGCACAGTTCCCAAAGCCTCACACCAATTCACTTCTCCAAAGCCACAAAATGCCAAACGATATTGCATTAAAATATCCTGTTGCTCTTTTTCACTGAACCCTTTCCAATCTTCAGCAGAAAAAATAAGTTTATCGTTGGCAGGGCATTCATTTGATCGATTGCCTTCTTTATTAAAAACATCAATCAATGAATCAATGTTTTCTGCTTTTTGAGTAGCTCGATTGAAATAGGATTCGAAGAGTTGTAAAAAAATCCATTGGGTCCATTTATAATAATGTGGCTCGCAGGTTCTCACTTCTCTACTCCAATCGTAAGAGAACCCAATATTATTCAATTGATTCCTGAAATTATTAATATTTTGTACAGTGCTTACTGCAGGATGAACTCCATGCTCAATAGCATATTGTTCTGCAGGTAAACCAAAAGCATCATAGCCCATTGGATGCAATACATTGAAACCTTTCAATCTTTTGAATCTGCTATAAATATCTGAAGCGATATAGCCCAATGGATGACCAACATGTAAACCTGCCCCGCTAGGATAGGGAAACATATCGAGCACATAAAACTTTGGTTTATTGCTGTTATTGCTAACTTTATATGCATTTGTTTCTTCCCAATTGCGTTGCCATTTTTGTTCGATTGATCTGAATTGATAGTCCATTTTTAAGGCCTCCGAAGCGATTTATTTTTGTTAGGGTTTAGTTTATTTGCATTTCATTAACGCTAAGCAACCATGAATCCCCTAATTTCAATGATAAAATCAGCGTTTTAGTGGCTGCAAATGTAAGTCTTTAGCCACCAAAACCGTACATTTGTACATCCGTTAATACTATTAAAAAATAGCGAATCACTCATGGCAGAAGTCGGAAAGTCATCTCTTAAAAGAAGCAAGCCTAATTATATATACACTATTGTAGGGGTTTCCTTGGTACTTTTTATAATGGGTATCATGGGTTGGTTTTTTCTAAATATCAATTCAGTAGGCAATACATTCAAAGAAGATATTCGATTAAGTGCTTATTTAAGAACCTTAAATAAAGACACGATTGGTCAAATTCAACAATTTATTGCATCTAAACCCTATGCCAAAGATGTCATTTATGTAGATAAGAATTCAGCCAAACAAATCTGGAATAAAGAAAACAATGAAGACTGGGCAAAAATTTTGGATGTGAATCCTTTGCCGGAGAGCATTGATTTTTATGCCAAAGCCGAATATGTAAACAAAGACAGTTTATTAAAAATTTCCGAAGATCTAATGGGGGCATATGGTAATCAAATTACCGATTTACAATATCCTCAAACTTTGGTAAATAACCTCAATGAAAAAGCATCTAAAATTGGCTTGATCTTTCTGGTAGTAGCTATTTTATTGAGTTTGATCGTGATTTTTAGCATCGATAATACCATACGATTGGCAATGTTCTCCAATCGATTTTTGATCAAGACCATGCAAATGGTAGGTGCGACCCAAGGATTCATTGCAAAACCACTCAATATTCGAGCACTGATCAATGGATTGATTAGTTCAGGCATTGCCATTGTATTGCTCTTTTCTTTGATAGGATGGGCAGAAAGCCAGTTCCCTCAATTAAAAGTCATTAGAAATATGAGTCATACCCTGATACTATTTGGAGGAATTACCATACTTGGGGTGGGAATATCTGTATTGAGTACCTATAAAAGCGTACTGAAATACTTGAAAATGAAATTAGACGAACTTTATTAATAACTTTAGAAAAAATCACAATGGCTAACGAAACAGCAAAAGCAACAACACTATTTTCAAAAGATAATTATACATGGATGCTTATAGGCGGTGTTGTAATCGCATTGGGCATGGTACTAATGAGTGGAGGAAAGAGTGCAGATCCGAATGTATTTGATACCAAAGAAGTGTACAGTGCTACACGCATCACTATTGCTCCAATAATGATCGTTTTTGGTTTGTTGATTGAAGTGTACGCAATCTTTAAAAGTCCGAAGAAAGCAGCTTAGAACCTCATTCCAATTTCAGACTGTATAAATCAATTAGTTGAAAGCGTTTCATATATGAAACGCTTTTTTGTTGTGATAATTTCAGCATAAACTTTATATTTATCTAGAATTAAATGATAAACTCATCCTTATGACCATATTCGAAGCCATTATAATAGCAATTGTTGAAGGAATTACCGAATTCCTTCCTATATCATCCACCGGCCACATGATTATTGTGAGTTCCTTTATGGGAATAGCCAAAGATGATTTTACCAAATTATTTGAAGTGGCCATTCAATTAGGGGCCATTCTATCGGTGGTTGTATTGTATCGAAAAAAATTCTTCCCCCTCAATCATTGGAGCTTTTACTTAAAATTAATTATTGCAGTAATACCTGCACTAGTATTGGGGTTTTTATTATCCGATAAAATAGATGCCTTGTTAGAAAGCCCAATGACTGTTGCAATTACTATGCTAGTGGGTGGTGTAATTCTTATATTTATTGACAATATATTTACTGTACACACCATAGATAAAGAAGAAGATATCTCTTATCTAAAAGCATTTATCATTGGAGCTTTTCAATGCTTGGCTATGATACCAGGAATGAGTAGATCTGCTTCCAGTATTATTGGTGGAATGCAACAAAAATTAACCAGAAATGTAGCAGCGGAATTTTCTTTTTTCTTAGCTGTACCAACCATGGCTGCTGCAACAGGGTATAAATTGCTAAAAGCTTTCAAAGAAAGCCCTCATATGCTCAACACTAAAAGCAATCTGGTATTATTAGGTATCGGAAATGTAGTGGCGTTTATAGTTGCGTTGATCGCTATTCGTTTTTTTATCACTGTTTTACAAAAATATGGTTTCCGTTTTTTTGGATGGTATAGGGTAATTGTTGGATTGATTTTGATTACACTCATTTATACAGGGTATTTAAAATAAACTCATGAAAACAGCAAGCAAAAAAGTAATCAATGGATGGGCAATGTACGATTGGGCAAACAGTTCTTATAATCTGGTAATTACATCCACCATTTTCCCTGCTTATTATGAAGCTATTACTGGTGATGGAAATGAAAGCACTTCCGTAGATACAGTTAAGTTATTTGGAAGAGAATTTGTAAATACTTCTTTGTACAATTATGCATTGGGAATTGCTTTTATAGTTGTAGCAATCAGCTCTCCTATATTATCTTCTATTGCCGACTATCGGGGTAATAAAAAGAAATTCTTGTTTTTCTTTTGTACGATTGGCAGCATCGCCTGTTCATCCATGTACTTTTTTACCAAAGACAATTTAGCATTTGGCTTAACCTGCTTAATTATAGCCTGCATAGGATTTTGGAGCAGTTTGGTTTTTTACAATTCTTTCTTACCTGAAATTGCAGCTCCTGAAGATCAAGACAGGGTAAGCGCAAAAGGTTTTTCAATGGGTTATATTGGTAGCATGATTTTACAGATCATCTGCTTTGTTTTTGTATTATCTCCAGACAGTTTTGGCATAACTGTAGGCAAGGCGTCACAAATTTCTTTTTTATTGGTAGGAATTTGGTGGTGGGGCTTTGCGCAAATTTCTTTAAAGCGTTTGCCCAATAGCACCCCTTTAGGAAATACAAAAACAGAAAATATATTTACAAAGGGTTATAAAGAATTAATTAAGGTTTGGCATCAGGTAAAAGCAATGCCAGTGTTAAAAAGATATTTATTGGCATTTTTCTTTTATAATATGGGTGTGCAAACGGTGATGTTGGTAGCTACTCTATATGGCAAAAGCGAATTAAATATTCCTACAACTAATCTCATCATCGCTATATTAATTATTCAATTGATTGCTATTCCTGGTGCTTATACCATTGCGTATTTATCTAAGAAAATTGGCAACTTTAAGGCATTGATGGTAACCGTATTTTTTTGGATTGTACTATGTATCGTAGGTTACAATCTTCCAAAAAATGGCATTTATGAATTTTATGGCTTAGCAATATTGGTTGGTTTTGTTATGGGTGGTATTCAATCTTTAAGCAGAAGCACTTATGCTAAATTAATGCCTGATACCAAAGACACTACTTCGTTTTTCAGTTTCTATGATGTTACCGAAAAAATTGCCATTGTAATAGGCATGTTTAGCTTTGGCTATATCAATGAATTTACAGGCTCACAGAGAAACTCTGTTTTGGCGTTAATGGTATTTTTTGTGATTGGATTAATTATTTTGTACAGTACAGCAGTAACGCAAAAACGTCAAAAAAATCATGCAACTATTTAGTATTAATACAGGCTATTTTAAATTAGACGGGGGCGCTATGTTTGGTGTAGTTCCCAAAAGCATGTGGAATAAATTAAACCCTGCTGACGAAAATAATTTATGCAATTGGGCATTAAGAAGTTTATTGATTCAAACTGATGATCGACTGATTTTAATAGATACAGGAATGGGCAATAAACAAGATGCCAAATTTTTCAGTCATTATTACCTCAATGGAAACGACAGTTTAGAAAGCTCATTAGCTCAGCATGGATTTTCCAAAAATGATGTCACTGATGTGTTTCATACTCATTTGCATTTTGATCATTGCGGAGGAACTATCATAAGAGAAAACGATCAATTGATTGCAGCATTTCCGAATGCGCAATTCTGGAGCAATGAAAAACATTGGGACTGGGCGGTTAACCCCAACGAAAGAGAAAAAGCTTCTTTTCTAAAAGAGAATATTCTCCCTATTCAAGAAACAGGAAAACTACATTTCGTTGATACACCTTTTGCCAATTTTGATGCAGACAATCACTTAGGTTCGAGCGATTTCATCAAAGACATTTCGATTAGATTTGTTAATGGTCATACCAATTCAATGATGCTTCCTCAAATCAATTATAAAGGAAGAACCATTGTTTATATGGCCGATCTACTTCCATCAACATCACATATTCCACTGCCCTATGTGATGGGTTATGACATGTTTCCTTTTACTACTTTACAAGAAAAGAAATCATTCCTGAAAGAAGCAGCCGAAAATAATTATGTATTATTTTTTGAGCATGACCCAGTAAATGAATGCTGTACTGTTCAAGAAACCGAAAAAGGGATTCGTGTAAAAGACATTTTTACCTTAAACAGTATATAACTAGCGTTGTGATATCAAGGAAGAAAGCTGATGCCTTAAATTTTTATATCCCATCATATCTACTTTAACAGCACCCACAGAAATAGGGCTTTCAATACGTATAGGAATATGGTTGGCATCATCGGTAACCCAAACAGTCATTTTTTCACCTCCGGAAAAAATAGTGCCTTTTACTAGTAAGGGACTAAATTTGATGGCTTTAAATGTTCCATACTTGGTTTTAACTTGTTCTTTACCCAAGTATTTGATGTATAAATTGTATACTTCATTGTCTAGAAACATGGAGAAGGGTATTTTTTCGTCGGGATTATACTTACTATAATCAATATTTCTAGCATAATAAATGGCACTCAATACGTCTTGCACACATGCAGGAATTTTTACAACGCCTTTGCTTGATACAGCCGTATTTTGATCCTTATTAAAAGTGACGTTTTCGTTTATCTTATAACCTCCTTCATCAACATTTCTAATAAACTTCAAAGGTTGTAAAGTATTGGTGTCGATAAAAGATTCATATTGATCTCTTACTTTAAAAATCCAATCATATCTACTGTTTGAAGTTCCGGAACCAATTACATGATACACAGGCTTATTCATGAGTTTTTCTGTATTCACTGAGAAAGTAGCTGCTCCTGCATTTATATAAATACCAATTACTGAATAGAAAATAGTATAGCTAATTGATTCTCCTTGCTGAAAAGCATTGTTGCGCAGTCCACAAAAATCATCTCCTGCAGAAATTGATTTTGTAGATAACAAAACGATGAATAAAAAAAAGAGGCGTTTTATCAATTTGAACTATTTTTTCTGAATAATCTTAATCCCAAGATAAATAAAGTACCGCCAATAGCTGGTAAGATTAAGTTAATTAACCAAATACCTCCTGCAGTAGCAATAATTCCGATTGAATTAGTACTAACCAAGCCAAATAACAACAAGCTCACTTTCCCCCGAACCCCCATTTCTGCCAATGCTATGGTTGGAACAATGGCCAAAACTAAAAAAAGTACGCCTACTAAAGCAAAGGCATCCAGCCAATAAACAGACACATTAAACACATCCAACAATAAAGTGTATTGAACCAAAAAAACAAAATACCTTCCAAATGAAAGAGATAGAATTCGAATCAATTCTCTCCAATGAAAATCTTCCAATTTTTCTATAAAGAAACGATACTTAGAAATGAGGGGGATTCTCTCCAATAATTCAATCAAACCTGATAACCTAAAATAGGCCAAAGTAAAAAGAATGATTCCTGCTGTAATCACATAAATCAATCCATCCAACCAAAACACCGACAACCCAGTTAATTGATTGGTATTATTTAAAATGAAAATTTTTACATAGAACAAAGCCCCAACTCCCATCGTGAAAGTGGCGATTATTTGAGCCATACTTCCAACAAAAGAAAGCACTATTCCTCTTAATCTATTTCCTTCCTTTAAAAATGCTGACCTACCAGCAGATTCGCCAATTCGGTTGATGGTATTAAAGCCTAATGCCTGCCCAGCTAAAATCTGTCGGAACGCATTCAAGAAACTAATAGTTTCAATTCCTTTAATTTGCAATTGCCATTTCCTTGCTTCGATACCCCAATTCACAAACATTAATGCAATTGCAGTAATGAGTTTCCAACGATGTTCTTCTTGAAAGGCTTTCAGAATTAAGTTCCAGGATTGTTGAACATCTACTTGACCTTTTATTTGTTGGTATATAGAATAGGAAAGCCAGATAAATAGAATTGGACCAACTATATAATTGAGGATATTTTTGAGCTTTTTGTTCAAACATATGATTTGGACAAAGATAAGACACAAGATGTAGTGAGTTGGAAAACGATTCGTATTTTCACGAATAATGAAATACGATACGATTATTTTGGGAGTTGACCCAGGAACTCAAATAATGGGCTACGCTTTATTGGGTATACAAAAAGGCAAACCCAATTTATTGTTGATGGATGTGCTGAAATTGACCAAAGAAAAAGACATTTATGCCCGTTTAGAAATGATTCATACAAAAATCACTGCACTCATAAAAGAATATCACCCCAATTCCTTTGCCATTGAAGCTCCTTTTTTTGGGAAAAACGTTCAGAGCATGTTGAAACTGGGCAGAGCACAGGGAGTGGCCATTGCAGCGGCAATGCAAGCCCAGTTATTGGTTACTGAATATGCTCCCAAAAAAGTAAAACAATCTATAACGGGCAATGGAAATGCCGACAAAGACCAAGTATGGAAAATGTTGCAGCATATTCTGCATATAGAGGAACAGCCAAAACACTATGATGCAACCGATGCATTATCTGTAGCACTTTGTCATTTTTATCAAAACAATTCGGTGATCAATAAAACCGGTAAACCATTAAAAGGCTGGGGAGATTTTTTAGCTAAAAATCCGGAAAGATTAAAACGTTAAAATGTTGGTGCAAATACTATTGTAAATGTTCCAATATTGCCAATTGCACTTCTTTCAATTCAGCAGCAGACAATTGCAACTTTGGGCGATTGAAATTTAAATCATCCGCACTGTTAATGGGTACCAGATGTAAGTGAGCATGTGGCACTTCTAATCCTACAACGCTTAATCCACAACGATTACAAGGGAAAGCTTTTTCAATGGATTTTGCAATTGGTTGCGCAAAAACCAAAATTTCCGAAAGATATTCTGAGGATAAATCAAAAAAACAATCCGTCTCTACTTTAGGCACAACCAGTACATGCCCTTTTACTAAAGGAAATATATCTAGGAACGCAAAAAAACGATCATTCTCTAAAATGATATAAGATGGAAACTCACGAGCAATTAATTTAGAGAAAATGGTCATTTGAGCAAATGAATTAAACAGTGATTTTTTCAATTTTGAATTTCATCACTCCATTTGGTGCACTGATTTCAGCTACTTCACCTATTACTTTTCCCATTAAACCTTTACCTATAGGAGATGCTGCAGATATTTTTCCCAATTTTAAATCGGCTTCTTTTTCTCCAACCAATTGATAGGTTACGGTTTTCTTAGTAGCCATATTGGTAATAGTAACTTTAGTGAGAATAGTTACTTTGCTGGTATCGATAGTAGTAGTATCTACAATTTTTGCATTGGCAATCATCCCTTCCAATTGCTTGATTTTTGCCTCCAGCATACCTTGGGCCTCTTTTGCTGAATCATACTCTGCATTTTCCTTCAAATCGCCTTTCTCTCTTGCTTCACCTATTGCCCTCGAAGCCGCAGGACGATCTACCGATTTCATTTGATGTAATTCCTCCCTCATTTTATCGAAGGTTTCCTTCGTTACATACATATTCTCACTCATACAATGGCTTTAAATATCATAAAAAAAATACAACGCCACATTTGACTGCGGCGTTGCATATGTACAAATTTAAGGAAAACGGGTAAAATTGCCTACTAAATAAATAATTTTTTGAGTAAAACCGTAGCCATTCGCTCTAACGCTTCTTCGCTATAGCCTGCAATATGGGGAGTTATTACTACTTGAGGCAAATTCATTAAGCTGAGAAATTGCTGTTTCTCCTCGGAGTTCAATTGACCAATTTTTTCATTCTCTAATACGTCTAGTCCAGCACCCCTAATTTGATGGTTTTTTAAAGCTGCAATTAATGCTTGGGTATCCATCGTTTTACCTCTTGAAGTATTGATAAAATAGGGTTTTTGAATGAATTGTTCAAAAAATTGGACATTGGCAAAATGATAGGTTTCTTCTGTTAAAGGCAAATGCAAACTCACCACATTGGCAGATTGAGCAATTTGCTCCAAACTAGCTTCTCTAATAGCTCCACTGGTAAATCCTGTTTTGTATTTATCGTAGGCCAAAACAATTACATCAAAAGAACTCAAGAGTTTTGCGAAAGCAGCACCTGTATTTCCAAAACCAATAATCCCTACTGTTTTTCCAGATAATTCTTCTCCTCTATTCTCATCTCGTAACCACTGTCCATTTTTAACTTGACTGCTGCTGAGATTAATTCGATTCATTAAATTCAATAATAAACCCAATGCATGCTCCCCCACGGCATTGCGATTTCCTTCCGGGCTACTTTCACATTGTATTCCTTTTGATTGTGCATAGTCCACATCAATCAATTCCATTCCACTGCCTAACCTACCAATCCATTTCAATGATGTTGCTTTATCAATTAACACCTTATTTATTGGAATGCTAGTAGTAACAATTAAACCAACTACATGATCGAGCATACCTAAAAGCGACTCGTAACTGATACCAGGCTCGTAATACACATCATAGCCTTTCTCTTCAAATGTTTTTTGAAGAATCGGATGCGCCTTTGCGGTAATTATTATTTTTTTCTTCATCATTTCTTCTTTCTTCTTTCTTCTTTCATCTTTCTTCTTTCTAACTAGCTCATTCTAAATGTCAACGCCGCAAAGTCTTCTACAGTCAATTGTTCCGCACGTTTGGTAAATATTGCTTCTTGTAAAGTACTCGCGTCAAAAAATGGCTTTAATGGATTACGAACCATTTTTCTTCTTTGATTAAATGCCGCTTTTACTAAAGTAAAGAAAGCTCTTTCAGATTTCATTTCTACAAAATGATCCTTTCTCTTTAATTTAATCACTCCACTATTAACTTTTGGTGGAGGGTTAAAACTACTAGGCGGCACATCAAACAAATATTCAACATCATAAAAGGCTTGTACTAATACACTCAGAATTCCATACACTTTTGTATGAGGTTTTGAAACAATTCTTTCTGCCACTTCTTTTTGAAACATACCGATCATTACTGGAACCTGGTTTTTCCATTCCAATATTCTAAACACAATTTGAGTGGATATATTATATGGAAAATTACCCACTACAGTAAATGCCTCTTCAAATGGGATGTCGACCTCTAAGAAATCAGCTTCAATGATGGAATCTTTTAATGAAGGATAAGTGAGCTTTAAATAGTCCACTTTTTCCCTATCTAGTTCAACAGCTTTAAATTGGATATTTTGTAATGGCAAAAGAAATTTAGTTAATGCCCCAGCTCCAGGACCAACTTCCAATAATTGGGTAAATGGTTCTTCTTGTAAAGAAGCCAATATTTTTACACAAACCGATTCGTCTATAAGGAAATGCTGACCCAGCGATTTTTTGAGCGTATATTGCATGACTACAAAAGTAGTATTTTAGCAACCTAAATAGCGGCTCATGAGTAATGAATTACAAAAACCAATAATCGGCTTCAGTTGTGGAGACCTGAATGGCATTGGATTGGAAATTATTATCAAAACCATATCTGACCAACGTTTACTTGATTTCTGTACCCCTGTTGTATTTGCAAGCAATAAAACACTTAACTTTTATAGAAAAAGCTTGCCAGATGCCAATTTCAATTATACCAGCATCAAAGAGTTCAATAAAATAAACCCAAAACAGGTGAATATTTTCAATGTTTGGGAAGAAGAAGTAGCTATTACACCTGGCCAATTAAATGATATTGGCGGCAATTATGCTTTATTGTCTTTACAAGAAGCTGTAAAAGCTTTAAAAGAAGGTAAAATACATGGTTTAGTTACAGCCCCTATTCATAAAAAGAACATCCAATCAGAGCAATTTAATTTTAGTGGGCATACCCCTTATTTAAAATCATTTTTTGGCGTATCAGATGTGGTCATGTTATTGGTTGCAGAAAATATGAGAGTTGGATTGGTTACTGAACATGTAACAATTGAAGATGTAACCAAGCATATTACCAAAGAAAGTATTTTAAGTAAATTAAAAATTATTCATGCCAGTTTACAAAAAGATTTTGGGATTGATAAACCTAAAATTGCGGTGCTTGGATTAAATCCACATGCAGGTGATGAAGGACTGATTGGAAAACAGGAAGAAGAGATCATTAAACCTGCCATCAAAGATGCAAGGCATCAAATGTTGGCATTTGGACCGTTTAGTGCTGATGCATTTTTTGCAAGAGGCCAACATGAAAAATTTGACGCTGTTCTGGCGATGTACCACGATCAAGGTTTAATTCCTTTTAAATCATTGGCATATGGAGAAGGTGTTAATTACACAGCTGGTTTACCGGTTGTTAGAACCAGCCCCGATCATGGAACAGCATTTGATATTGCCGGGAAAGGCAAAGCCGACCATAGTTCTTTTTTAGCCGCTACTTTTGAATGCTTAGAGATCATCAATAAAAGATTCGGTTATGCCGATATGCGCAAAAATCCATTGCGAAAAATGAGTGCAAGATTTTTTGCAAACGCAGTTGATGAACGTATTGAAGAAAACGAAGGATAATTTTTATGATTCAAATTGAGAACAACCATATTCGTATTTCAGTTAACCAGATGGGTGCTGAATTACAAAGTATTTATTGCAAAGACAATCAACTAGAGTATTTATGGAATGGAGACCCTGCATTTTGGGGGAAGAAAAGTCCAGTGCTTTTCCCTATTGTTGGAGGGTTGAAAAACAATACATACAAACATAAAGGATCGAGTTACCAGTTAAACAGGCATGGATTTGCCAGAGAAATGGAATTTACCCTTTCTGCCAAAAGCAAAGACAGCATTAGCTTTACACTGAATGCAGATAAGCAGACTTTAGAGCAATATCCATTTCTATTTCGCTTTGTAATTACTTATTCATTACATAAAAATGTATTAAGCTGCAATTATCAGGTTACCAATGTAGATATCAAGCCAATGTTCTTTTCAGTTGGCGCTCATCCTGCATTTAAAGTACCATTGGTTAATGGAACGGCCTTTGAAGATTACCACTTGTTGTTTGATTCAAAAGAAACCGCTAATCAATGGCCTTTATCTCCAGAAGGACTTATTCAAACAACTCCGATTCCTTTTTTTGATAATACCAATCGGATTGATTTGGTAAAAGATCTTTTTTATGGAGACGCATTGGTATTCAAACAATTGAAATCAAAAAATATTTCATTATTGAATGCAAAAAATAAACATGGTTTCAAATTCGAATACGATCAATTTCCTTTTATGGGAATTTGGAGTGCAAAGAATGCCGACTTTGTTTGTATTGAACCTTGGTGCGGAATTGCCGACAGCGTTGATGCAACGGGCGAATTGAATCAAAAGGAAGGAATGAATGTATTAACTCCAGGTGAGTTAATGAGCCGCACCTGGAGTGTAGAATTATTTTAATTTTATTTTGCTATTACAATACTAGTTGGAACTGGCCCAGCAATATTGTGTGCTATCAATGCATGATGCAATGCTTCTTGTACTTCAGCAGCTGCATCTCCAAAATGATCGGGTGTAGTAAAAGGTTTGATAGCAAGCGTTACACTTCCACCAATTTTTGAAACGAATACAGCTGGTGAAGGTGATTTCAATACTTTTTCATTTTCCAATAGAACATTCATTACTACTTGTTTTGTCTTGGCAATATCTTGATCATTAGCAATAGTAATGCTAAGGTCTAGTCCTATACTACCATGTTTACTGTGGTTGATGATGGTATTATTACTAACTGCCCCATTGGCCAAAATAATTGTTTTGTTATCTCCAGTAAGCAAAATGGTATTAAAAATTTGTATTTCCAGTACCACCCCTTTTTGTCCACCAGATTCAATCAAGTCCCCAGTTTTAAAAGGTTTGAACATCAATATTAATACACCTCCGGCAAAATTGGCAAGAGATCCTTGTAATGCCAATCCAACAGCTAATCCTAATGCGCCAATGATGGCCACAAAAGAAGTAGTTTGAATACCCAACATTCCAGCTACTGTAATTAGTAACAAGACTTTAAGGCCAACTGAAAACATACTAGAAAAGAAAGTTTGCAATGAAGCATCTACTTTTCTTTGTGTCATTGTTTTGGAAATCACTTTTGCTGACCAATTGATAATGGTTAAACCCACTATAAAAACCAATAAGGCTGATACAATTTGTGGACCATAGGTAATAAGCCAATGCTGTACTTGCTGAGAGAGAGTAGTTACTTTATCCATATTAAAAAATTTGGATTGAAAATAACATGAAATGTTGAAAAAACCAATTTCATTCAAAATTCAGAAAATCATTTAAAAATGGAATCAGCTATCCCTTTATTGATTTCATAGGCAGAATAAGTGATCTCAACTCTTCCTTTTTTACCTTTTAACTTGTCTTTAGTAGCCTGATCTACGTCTTCGAACTCAAGGGTGATCCCTTTAGGTAACTTGTAATCTTTTGCATTAAAACTAAAAAACACTTTATCTGGTAATCCATATTCTGCAAATTTGCCATAACGCATTTCCATTTCATAAGTACCATTTTCTCTGGTAGAAGTAATCGACTTCATGATCAATAAATTGACTTCATCTATATAAAGTGTTGAAAGAATGACATCGTTATTATCTCCATTGGGCAAGAGCTTGATTATTCTTGTTTTTACTTTTCCAATGTCTGCAAATCCAGCATCGATCGCTGTAAAACCAGAGGTAACGATCATATTACCAATATTGATACTTACCCCACCTTTTGGCAATACAGAGATTCCACCATTGCGTTGTAATTTAAACTTGTTGGGTTTTTTATAAAAAACTTTAACCCCTCCAACAGGTGCTTTGATAAAGGCAATATCCGTTTTCATTTTCCCCTCTGCTGTGTAATCATTTACCTGATCAAGTTTATTCTTAACCTTCATGACCAAAGTATTCACCTCTTGTGCTATACCATTATAGCCAATGAAAGTAAAAAAGAAAATTTGAATAAATGTTTTGAATATTTTCATGAATAATTTTTCTTCTAATGAGTGATTAATCTTTTAACAACCTTAACTCAATATATCTTTTTTCCTAAAAAGCAATATTGCAGTTCCCGCAAATCCAATAATATGAACCAATAATACTATTGAAGATTGAATGATTTTTCCAGGATATTGAATACTGCCAACAATCGCTTCATTGGCATCATTTACTTTGAAATCGAAAAACTCTTTCCAGGTAATCATATGCGTTGTGAACAAATATGGTTTGATGATATTGAAAATGGGAATATTCATGGTACTTAGAATAGTACAAACAATGATCACACTCATGGTAGCAACTATTGGACCTATAGAATTCTCTGCAAAAAAAGACAGGAAAAATCCTAAGGAAGCTACTGTAACCATTGCCAAAGCAGCAAAACAAAACGCACCGGCATATCTCCAGAATACATCAGATTCTTTAACTATAACTACATAACTACTTTTCATGATAAACAAATCATCCGTTCCAAAAACCAACATACTTACAAATAATCCTAAGATCGCAATCCAAATAAGTAGCATTAAAGTATAAATTACGGAAGCCAAAAATTTAGCGGTAACAATGGCGGTTCTAGATTGAGGCTTTGTAAGCAATAATCGCAAAGTGCCCATATTGGCTTCTCCAGAAATCATATCTGCTGCAATCAAAGCAATTAGCAATGGAACATGAATCAATAAGAGTTGAAGAATTACATAACAGATAAAATAGCCATTCAGGATTTTTCCATCAACTGCAAAAGAATTGGCAAAATCCGCCATCACAAACTCGGTATATTCTTTCCCATCTACATATAAGCCAATTTGAATTACAGCAATCAACGCGGTAATGGCTGCAAATGCCAAGTATGTTCTTGGTTTGCGAAATATTTTATACAACTCAATTCGTAAATGTACCCACATGTTGTTTGCCTGCTGTTATTTGTAAGAAATAATCTTCTAAACTATGTCTTGGCTGAAGTAATAAAACACCTATCTGCTGATCTACCAAAAACTGATTCAACATTGGAATAGCTTCCTGGTCTAACTGAATTAAAATATGACCATCGCGCATGGGCTTTAAATTGTTCTTCCAGCTGCTGTTAGCTAATTTTTCTACTGCCGTTTGATTATCAGTTGTATGCAATTGAACAATAGTTTGACTCGTGTCGAATAATTCAGCTGCAGTTCCTTCCACCAATTTATGTCCCTTATCTATAATTAAAATTCTTGTTGCAATTTGTTCGATTTCATTGAGTAAATGCGAAGAAACAATCACCGTTTTTTTATGATCTCTGCTTAATTGTAAAATAAGGTTTCGAATGTCTGCTATTCCCTGCGGATCCAATCCATTGGTAGGCTCATCCAGCATAATCAACGAAGGGTTATGCACCAATGCAATAGCAATACCTAGTCTTTGCTTCATTCCTTGAGAAAATGTTTTAACCGTATCTTTTGCACGATCGGCCAATCCAACCATTTCCAACTGATCCATGATGATCTCACGGGTAGGTTTAATACCACTCAAACGAGCAAATAATTGCAGGTTTTCGTATGCAGATAAATACTTATATACATCGGGTTTTTCTATAACTGCTCCAATCTGCTGTAAAATATCTCTACGATGTTTGTATAAATCGTATCCGAATAGCTCAATTTGACCTTGTGTAGGAGTGATCAAAGTGAGCATCATACGAATAGTAGTGCTTTTGCCTGCTCCATTTTGTCCTAAAAATCCATAGACATCGCCTTTTTCAACCGAAAATGACAAATCATTTACAGCAGTAAACTGATTAAACTGTTTGGTGAGGTGATTAACTTGTACGATGGAACTCATTGTTACAATAATAACAATTTGCAAGTCAAGATGTTTAAATTAAGTTGATTTAAACAAAAATTTATAGGATAAAGCAGCCAACTCAATAACTTATAACCGAAACCCAGTAACCAATAACTAATAACTAATAACCAATAACTATCAACTAAACCTTCAGGTATTCCTGCAAGGCTTTCACGTAGGCTTCAAAAGCCAAAATGCCTTCAGGAGTAATTTTACAAGTAGTTTGAGGATAATTGTCTTTGAATTGTTTCACCACATCAATATAGCCTGCATCTTTCAATTTTTGGACTTGCACACTCAGATTGCCAGCTGTTGCATTGGTTTTTTCTCTGATGAATGTAAAGTCTGCCTCCTTAACTCCAATAAGTAAACTCATTACAGCAAGTCGCAATTGTGAATGTAATATGGGATCTAACTCTTTAAACATTTCCCTTTTTTTGAGCTATGTATTTTCTTCTTAAAATAACGCCAGGTATAAACCAGCAAAGTAAGGCGGCTATTCCCCCTAATAAAAAATCATACTGGCTCTCAACGAAACAGGAAATCATAAACAATACATAGGTAATGATTGCTCCAATAATCATTGGTTTAAACTTTTTTACTAAACCAGTAACCAGTGTAGGAAATGCATACACTAAAATATATAATGAATAAACACTTAAAGTAAACGGTTTTATTTGTTCATCGGGTTTATTTCCAGAAATATAATGTTTCATCATCATCCATCCTTCTTCCTGAATAATTTTGTTGGTAGTATCACCAACAGTTGACTGGTAAAAAGACAAACCAAAAATGGTTAATCCATATACCAACCATACAGTATCAATGGCATCATCATCATACCGTTTTGCTTGTAAAGATTTGTTCTCTTTAATAGACAAATACACTTGTGGAATAATGGCTCCCAATACAATTAACCAAATATCAAAGCCAATGTTTAAGTCATAACGGAACTTTAAAAAAGACACAAAGGAAGCAATAAAAACAACCGTTCCCCATAATAAAGAGCCGATACCAGTATCGTGATAGCTATTTTTAACTTTCTGAATCATTGATGAAATCAACTCCAGACTTTCTTTTTCAGATAATTTTTTTTCTTCCGACATATTATGCTGATTTAAATCTTGCTCTTAATAAAAATCCAGGTATTATCCAACCAAATAATACCGCAGGAACCAATAATAAAATCACTTCAATAGATGAAATAAAAGTAGCTGCAATTGAAAGTACCCAGCAACAAATACCACCTATCATTAAAGGTTTAAAACGCATAATGGCTCCTGATAAAAAAGTGGGTACGCCATAAAACAAGAAGATGAATGGATAAAACAACATCCATACATCCAGTTTACTCATGATAAAAGAAAGTAGACCCATACAAATTCCAAAAGTCATCCATACATATCCGATAATTTCATCGGTATAGGTTTTTACTTTTTCGGTTTGTTGTTTTTTGGAGAGATAGAATATTTGATAAATCAATACAAATACAACCAACAACCATACATAAGAAGCTTTTGAAAAACTAGTATACTTTAAAGAAAAATATTGAACCAAAGAACAGAAAAAAATCGTCCATCCCCACAATAAATACAAAGTTCCATTCTCAGAAAAACGATTCTGCGCTTTATGAATCATACTTTCGATCAACTTCAGGCTATCATTGGCTGATAGTGATTCGTTATTTTCCATAACAAAAATTTAAAAGATAAATATAGCCCCATTCAATTTGTCGGGGCTATACTAGATACACAAATTACTGACAAGCGGCCAAAGAAGTTGTTGCTTGATCTTTACCCCAAGTTGGATGAAATGGAGATGCTGGTTTGAAAGTTTCAAACATGCTTAATGATTTTTCTAAAATCTTTTTTGCCACTGCTTTGCCACCACCAAATGCTTCTGGAACATTAATTAAATATTGACCTTCTAACATATATGGACGCGGATTAGTTGGATCAGCTGCTTTGGCTTTGGCAATTGCTTCTGAGGCTATTGCACCATAAGTTTGCCACCTGCTCATAGCATCAACCGTTAATTGCATAACAGCAGTCATTTGCTTTAAGCAATAGATTTCAGAATTATTTGGACTTAAAAGTTCTGCTTTTAAAATGAGTGCATTTGCTTTTTCTGCAACTTTATCTTTATCTGATTTAGGGTTCATCCAGGCTGCTAGAATTTGGGTTTGGGCTGCATAATAATAAGGCAACCATTTGTCTTTTTCAGCATCTGCTACACGTTCAAAAAATGCAGAAGTGGCCAACATGTCGTCAGGTGATTTTGCATCTTTAAATTGCATCAACCCCTTTTCCATAGCACCTTCAAATTTTTGTGCATTGGTAGTTACGAATAAGAACATCGACAAGGCTACAAGTAACTTTTTCATTGTTGTTTTTTTTAAATTGGTTAATTAATTATTTTGTTTATTTTTTAATTTATTGTACTCGTTTTCTACTGAATTAAAATTATTTCCCTGATAAGCCCTTGCATATTGAAATGCAATGCCAATTCCCCAGCCCAGCATTGGCCAGATGGGCCAGAAATAAGTGTAGTGATTACTAGAGAAATACCAAATGCCCACTAAAAAACTATTGACAATGATATAGCTGGCAAAACTCCATTTAAAAGCCACTCTTTCTTTGGCAATTTTCCAAAGTTCTTCATCGCGTTGTTGATCGTTGTTCATTTTGTTTAGTTTTAATTATTAATTATAAGTTTCCATTAATATTTTGCTGTGTTCTATCTACACCCCAGCTTAAAAATACACCTAAGAAAAAGCTACGTGGTGCCGGAGGAATTACAGCTTCTCTTATCAATTGACCTTGGGGATCTCTTAATCTACTGCTATAATTGTATCCAAAAATTTGAGTTTCATTAAACACATTGTTGATACCTAAGACTACTACCGAATTGGATTTTCCCCATTTAGGTAACCAATTTAAGCTGAAATTATTGGTACTATAAAATATGGTTCGATCGGTTAAAAAATCTGTTTTGGAATTATTCGGATTAAAATAAGGTCGGCCAGTACTCCAGTTCCAACTCCAGTTCACTCCAAACATTTGTTTTACCCAGAACTTTTTTAACACAACACTTCCACTATGGTTGGCTGCAAATGTGGGCATTGCTGAATTAGGGTAATTGTTGTAATTCCGCTTAGTATCTAAGTATGAATAACTGATCCAGTAATCGAAATTTTTGAACGTTTTTTTATCTCTCCAAAATAATTCAACGCCTTGGGCATACCCTTCTCCATTGGTGCTAACCGCATTTACAACAGCAGCATCTGTTTTTAATAGATTCACATAATCTTTATAGAAAGCTTGTACTCTAAATGTATAGTTGGCAGATAAATGTTGATAGGTAAGTATATAATGATCTGCTCTTAAGAAATCGAAATTACTATTATTGGCCAAGTATCTTCTTTCTGCTGTTTGATAGAACATTCCGTAGTCGATGGTGAATTGACTGCTCTTATCTATCTTATAGGATAATGCAGCTCTCGGAGCTATATTCCATCGATTCAACAATCCACTATGTTCTATTCTAATACCAGGTCTAAACGCAACATTATTCGACAAATACAAATCAGATTCAGTAAATACAGCAGTATAAAAATCAGTTACTTTAGTGGGGAATGTTCCAGCCAAATTGGTGTACCTGCTACTGTCTGCATTATTCCAAACTTCAGCGCCAAAACGCAATGTGTTGATGGCTCCAAATCTTTTATCTAACACTGCACGTGCTTGCACCATCCATTGACGAGATTCCAAATTGAAATTGGTAAAATCAATTACAGGAATATTCACCACAGGAATTTTTTGATTCTGTTGATTTTGAACTTCATTATTAATATTGTCTTTATTATAGCTCACACTTGCTACTGTATTGAGTTTCCATCCTTTTCCTAAGAATTGACGAAAGCTAATATTGGTAAAGAAATTTCTGTTCTTTAAATTGAATGCATTTTTCAAACCAATACTATCCAAAGAGGGATTACGAACACCCAAATCACCTGAATTGTAATAGGCATAAACTTTAAACATGCCGTTCTTCTTGGTTTTGAAACGATAGTTGGCATCAACCGTATGAAAAGAAGGAGCATTGAAAAAGTCAGGTGCTTGAGGAACTAATTTTTGATAGAGCGTTAAATTCACCCAGTTATAACTCAAGCCAAAACTTGATTTTTTATTTTTAGTTACTTCCTGAAAACCAGCACTTAAAAAGATGGGAGAAAATCCTACTTGAATTTCACTTCTTTCAGGAATGTCTACACTTTCTAAACTCAACACACTGCTCAACGCTTGGCCGTATACAGCAGAATATCCACCAGAACTAAAAACAGTTCCACTAAATAAGAAAGGGGAAAATCTACCACGTTGAGAAATACCAGGTACAGAGCTATAAAAGAAATTATTTACTACAGACCCGTCAATGATAATTTTTGCTTCTTCTGCACTTCCTCCTCTGATGAATAAACCTTCTTGCTCTCCTACTTTTTGAGCACCAGGTAAAGTTTGTATAGTTGCTGAAATATCAGCATTAGCACCTGCAGTGGTTGCAATGTCTAAGGGCTTCAAAACAGTTCCTTTTTTCTTATCACTTGCTTCAAAAGAACCAGCAGTAATTACAACAGCTGATAATTCGTTGATTTCTTCTTTTAACTGAAAATCTACCGTTACCGTATCTTTTCCGATAGTAACCGGAACTTCAACAATTTTATACCCAATATTATTGGCTACTAAAACTACTGGACCTTTCTCAAATGTTTTAAAAGCAAAATTTCCTGTGGAATCCGAAGTAGTTCCGTCATAAGAACCTTTTACACTGATATTGGCCCCAGCCAAAATTCTGCCTCTATTATCTTTTACTGAGCCCCTCACTCTTGTTTGTGCTTGAATGCAGATTGCGAGCAATAAAGTAGCGATTATGATGATTGCGTGTTTCATTATTTTAATTTGACACTGCAAACATAGACTAGTTTATTTTATAAACTAAATTATTTTGTAAATATTTTTTGAAATTAATTGATTTTTAAGTGAAAAGTGGCTAATTGATTGATTTGCAATACTTTAATAAAAAACAAAACCCCCATCTACAAAAGTAGACAGGGGTTAATGAATTATAAAGAAACTGATTACTTGTATTGAGGCACCAAACCTGCAACTAAATCAGTCATTTTCTTCAAGCCATCTTCAGGTAAATTACCTTTCTTAAACTCAGCCAATACATCCGGTAATTTATTCTCCATTTCCATTAAGAAATGAATTTCAAATTCCTTCACTTTCTTTACAGCTACATCACGCAACAAACCCAATGTACCTAAGTAAATAATCGCTACTTGCTTTTCTACCGACATTGGAGAATATTGCAATTGCTTTAGAATTTCTACGTTTCTTGCACCTTTATCAATTACAGATTTGGTTGCAGCATCCAAGTCTCCACCAAATTTAGAGAAGGCTTCTAACTCACGGTATAAAGCCTGATCTAATTTAAGTGTACCTGCAACTTTCTTCATCGATTTGATCTGTGCATTACCACCCACACGGCTTACAGAAATACCTACGTTGATCGCCGGACGAATACCTGCGTTAAACAAGTTACCTTCCAAGAAGATCTGTCCATCGGTAATTGAAATTACATTCGTAGGAATATAAGCAGATACGTCACCTGCTTGTGTTTCAATAATTGGCAATGCAGTTAATGAACCACCACCTTTTACTAAATGTCTGATAGACTCAGGTAAATCATTCATGTTTTTAGCAACATCATCATTGGCAATTACTTTTGCAGCTCTTTCCAATAAACGACTATGCAAATAGAATACATCACCAGGATATGCTTCACGTCCTGGAGGTCTTCTCAACAACAAAGAAACTTCACGATAAGCTACCGCTTGCTTAGATAAATCATCATAGATGATCAAAGCTGGTCTACCGGTATCTCTAAAGAATTCACCAATCGCTGCACCCGCAAAAGGAGCGTAGAATTGTAATGGAGCAGGATCAGATGCAGAAGCACAAACAATTGTAGTAAATGCCATCGCACCATTGTCTTCTAAAGTTTTCATAACTCCAGCAACAGTAGATGCTTTTTGTCCGATCGCAACATATATACAGTATACAGGTTTTCCTGCATCGTAAAATTCTTTCTGGTTGATGATGGTATCTACACAGATAGCAGTTTTACCTGTCTGGCGATCTCCAATAACCAACTCACGTTGACCACGTCCTACAGGAATCATTGCATCGATGGCTTTGATACCAGTTTGCAATGGCTCTTTTACCGGCTCACGATAAATTACTCCTGGTGCTTTACGCTCCAAAGGCATTTCATACAATTCACCTGTAATTGGACCCTTACCATCAATAGGTTCACCCAAAGTATTAATTACACGTCCAACAACTCCTTCACCAACTTTGATAGAAGCAATCTGTCCGGTTCTTTTTACTGTTGCACCTTCTTTAATAGAAGCACTCTCTCCCATCAATACCACACCCACATTGTCTTCTTCTAAGTTCAAAGCAATTGCTTTAACACCGTTTTCGAAAATTACAAGCTCTCCACTTCTTACTCCATTCAATCCGTATACACGAGCGATACCATCACCCACTTGTAATACAGTACCTACTTCTTCTAATTCTGCAGAAGCGTTAAAACTACTAAGCTGTTGTCTTAGTATCGCTGAAATCTCATCCGGTTTAATGTCTACCATTTTGTATAGTTTAAAAAGTTTTTATTATGATTATCTCAAGCTGTGTATATAGTAATTCTTTGTGAATTGCTTTTTGATTTCATGTAAATCATTGGCAACACTAGCATCTACCATTTTATTATTAAATGATAATTTAAAGCCTCCAATTATAGAGGCATCAACAATCGTTTCTAATTCAACTGTATCGAAATTATTGGCCTTTTGTACATTTTGTTGAATTGATTTTTTCATCTCTTCAGAAACTTCCATTGCAGTGGTAAGTTTCACAATATGTATCCCTTTAATTGTATTGTATTGATTGATGAATGCATTTGCAATTGCAGGCAGATCGCTCTCTCTCCCTTTTTTAACCAAGAGTGTATTAAAAGCTCCAGTAAGTTCACTCACGTTGCCTTTTGTTACAGCAAGAATAATGTTTTCTTTTTGATCTGCTTTAATAATTGGGCTGCGTAATACATTTAAAAACTCAGCACTTGCTTTACACAAGTTTTGAATATAGATCATGTCTTCGCGTACTTTATCCAACTGACCTCTCTCTGTAGACAAATCAATCAAACTCTTGGCATATCTATCTGCTAATCTAAGATTCGACATTGTTTAATTTAATTTAGCAACTTCAGCTAATTGTGAAATAAATTTCTCTTGTTCTGCTTTATTGGATAATTCTCTTTGTAATACTTTTTCTGCAACTTCAATTACTAAAGTGCCCACCTGGTTTTTCACTTCAGTTAGTGCTGCATTTTTTTGTTGAGTGATAGCAGTTTGAGCATCGGCAACAATACGATCGTATTCGGCTTTTGCTTTTTCTTTTGCTTCAGACACCATTTTGTCGGATGTTTCTTTGGCTTCTTTAATCATCACTGCTCTCTCTTCACGAGCTTTGGTCATCATGGCTTCATTCTCGTTTTTCATCGCTGCCATTTCAGCTTTTACTTTATCAGCAGAAGCAATTGCATCAGCAATACCTGTTTCTCTCTCTTTTAAAGAAGAAAGAATTGGTTTCCAAGCAAAGGCTTTTAAAATAAAAAACACAATGCCAAAGGCAATCAATGTCCAGAACAACAATCCTAACCCGGGTAATAACAATTCCATAAAATATATTTAAATCGAATAATGTTAAAAGGAATTACTGCACCGCTTGCCCTGTGCTCACCGTGCAGTAATAATTTTGTGCTACTAGGCTTTTAATACAGCCAAGATTCCAGCGATTACCGCGAAAAGGGCAACACCCTCAACGAAAGCCGCTGTAAGAATCATGTTCGCACGGATGTCGTTAGAAGCTTCTGGTTGACGAGCAATGCTTTCTACAGCACCTTTACCAATCTGACCGATACCGATTCCTGCACCAATTGCAGCTAAACCTGCACCAATAGCTCCGCCTAAATGGCTCATGCTAACATCCAACAAAGTGTTAATTACTGACATACTGTTTGTTTTAATGAATGAAAAAATTAATGATGCGCTTCTTCATGGTGAGCACCTTCCATTGACTGACCGATGAAAACAGCGGTCAAGTTAGTGAAGATGAAAGCCTGAATAAATGCAACCAATATCTCTATAAAATAAATAAATACGGTAAATGCTAATGACACTGGCGCGAAACCGATGCCTGCCACTTTGCTCATCGCTCCAAAAATGAAAATCAACATGATGAAACAAGTAATAATGATATGCCCTGCTACCATATTGGCAAATAAACGGACAATCAAAGCAAAAGGCTTAGTGAAAATGCCAATGAACTCCACTGGTACCAAAATAAACTTTACTGCAAATGGTACTGGTGGGTTAAAAATATGCGCCCAAAAATGTTTGTTGGTGCTAAATACAATTACAAAAAAGCTAATCACTCCCAATACAACAGTAAAAGCAATATTTCCGGTTACATTAGCAGTTCCAGGAATCAATCCAATAATATTGTTAATTAAAATGAAGAAAAACACGGTCAATAAATAAGGCATGTATTTTTCATATGCATGACCCAAATTAGGCTTGCCTACTTCATCTCTTACAAAAGTAATAACCGGCTCAATGGCATTTTGAAACCCTGAAGGAGCGGTTTTTGCACCGTTCTTTTTATATTTATTGGCAACACCAACCATTAACCATACCAATAAAGCCAGGGCCAAGAATAATTGGACCACATTTCTGGTTAAACTGAAATCATATACCTGAATGCTTGCATCATGTTCTCCTGCTTCATTCACTGCAACAATTTTACCTTCTTCGGATTTATAACCATTGTACACTTCATGTCCATGGTGGAATTTTCCGTAAGAAAATACAGAAAGACCTTTCTGAGGAGAATATAAAATAACCGGTAAAGGAATGCTTACATGTGTTTCTCCTACTGAGAAAAAATGGAACTCATGGGCATCCATAATATGCTCCATGATCAATTTCGCTGGGTCAAAAGCAGCTTCTTCGTGACTACCTGTTGATTCACCCTCTTTTTGAGGTGTTTCATTAGCAAATACATTGGAAGAAAAAAGCAATGTGAAAATGCTGAGAACTACTACCAGTAACGATTTTATGCTTTTTTTGGCCATACCTATATCGAAATTTGCGGCAAAGATAAGGGTAGCAGGCTAAAAAACGGAGCCAAATCAAGGGAAAAAACAAAAAACTTATTCGATCTGGATCTTTTTATTTTGAAACTGCATCTCATGCAATTTTGCATAAAATCCACCTAGGCGAAGCAATTCCTCATGATTACCCATTTCTTTGATTTCTCCCTTGTCTAAAACAATGATTTTGTCTGCTTTACGTATAGTAGAAAGTCTGTGAGCGATAACTATGGAAGTTCTACCAGCAATGAGGGTGTCGATTGCTTTTTCCATTAAGATTTCACTTCCGGTATCTATCGAAGAAGTAGCTTCATCCAGAATAAGTATGGCAGGGTTATACAATAAAGCTCTAATAAATGACAATAATTGCCGTTGACCCAAACTAAGTGTGCTCCCCCTTTCCATCACATTATAGTCATACCCATTAGGTAATTGTTCAATAAACTCATCAACCCCGATCATTTTTGCAGCTGCTATCACCTGTTCTCGGGTAATTGCCGGATTTCTAAGGGTGATATTGTCCATTACTGACCCTGAAAAGAGAAAAACATCTTGCAAAACCACACCAATTCCTTTGCGCAAAGCATCAATATCATAATCATCGATAGAGACTCCATCGATCTTAATGGTCCCAGATTGAATGGAATACATACGGTTCAATAGGCTGATGATGGATGTTTTACCGCTACCTGTATGTCCAACTAATGCGATCGTTTCTCCTGCTTTTACTTTAAAATTGATATCCTTCAGCACATAATTATCTCCCACATAAGCAAAAGAAACATGATTGAATTCAATATCACCTTTGATAGTAGCCGGGCTATACGCATTTTGTTTTGCTGGAGGAAGTTCATCATCATTGTCCAACACTTTAAAAACTCTTTCTGCTGCAATCATTCCCATTTGCAATACATTGAATTTGTCCGCAATAACCCTCAATGGTCGGAAAATTTGATTGAGGTATAATATAAATGCAACCAGGAGTCCTGCATCCAATGATCTGTCGGCAATCCACCAAACCAATATACCTGTACTAACAGCTAACACAACTTCTACAATAGGGAAGAAAACAGAATAGGCGAATATGGCTTTGATATTGGCATCCCGATGTTTTTCATTGATCTTTTTAAATGCAGCATATTCCTTGTCCTCTGCTGCAAATGCTTGCAATACCTGCATTCCAGTAATATGTTCCTGCACAAAAGCATTCAGTGCAGCCACTGCATTTCTAACCTGAATAAAACTTTTGTTAACGCTTTCTTTAAAATAATAAGTAGAAATGATCATTATTGGGAAAGGAATTAAACTAATTATAGTTAATCGCCAATCTATCCAAAACATGGTTCCTAAAGTGATAATAATGGTTAACAAATCTGCAACTATCGGAATCAATCCATCAGAAAAAATATCATTGATACTTTCTATATCATTAATGGTACGTGTTGTTAAAGTTCCAATAGGTGTTTGATCGAATTGTCGGAGATTTAAACCCAACACTTTTTTATAAACCGTTACCCTCAAATCCTTTACTACATGTTGCCCCATCCATGCTGTGATAAAAGAAAATAAAAATCGAATGGCGGTTTCGAAAAATAAAAAAACTATTTGAAAAATGGTAACTGCAATAATGAATCGAGAAATATCGGAAAGATCTATTCCGAACAAAACAGTACTAACCCAATTGGGTAAAACGGTGTTTTTTCCAATGGCCGTATTTACTGTAAGTTGAATAAGGTATGGCCGAATGGGGGATGCAATGGCCATAAAAATGGCCAATAATAAACTGAGGTAAAATTGGTTTTTATAGGGCTTTACAAAAAAGAAAATTCTTTGTAATAAACTGAAATTGAAAACTTTTTTTGGTTCTTTTCCACTCATACACCACAAAGGTAGAGCAGATTTTAGATTATCTGCCTAGAATTTTGACCACTGTCTTTCAATTAATTCAATATAAAGTAATATAATCATTATTGCATAAATTATACGCATATACTTACCCCAAGGTTTAATATTTGAAATTTTTTGAGTTATGATGTCAAACACACAAACTATCATCCCAAAGACTAATAATGCAATATTTAAATAAATCATATTTTAAATTTAATTTCCAGATGCTTCAAACAAACAATCAGTAAATATCCATAATGAATAAGTTATTCCAATCCAACCTAAAAGCCTTCCAGCATATTTTGAAGCTGTAAGCACTAAGCTTTTAACTGTATGTGCTGAGCTTCCCCATATTATTGCACCTGCTGAAGGGCCACCTATTCCTAATGCATCCATTAAGCAATGACGAAATTCGTGTTCAGTTATACCAGGGTTGGATTGTTGAGAAGCTGAATTTGAGACCAATATTGCAGACATAATAATATCTGATATAGTAGGGTCTTGAAACTCATTCACCAAATCTTGATAAATTTCAAAGTCAGTCAATAACTCTATACTAGAAATATAAATAGGCTGCATAAGCGCTTGTGCTTCTGCTTCAGTTAGAGCATTAGAGAGTTCCGATTGTTTAACAATTATGGATTGATGATTTTCTTGAATTTTTTCTAGATTTTTAATGTTCATTTTGGAATTAGCAATTGAATTAGTTTTTATTGGATTAAAATTAGTTTTGGTTAATCCCTTATTGCTCATAAATTTTCCAATATTTGCGCTATTACTTATAAGTATTGAATTAAATTTATTCACAGAAGATACCTGCTTTTCAGTTAACTCATTAACATTTTTATCAGATTTTGTGCAACTAAATATCAAAACAGAAATTAAAAGAACACCTAAAAATATTGTTTTTTTCATTTTTTAAATTTTTACAAAAAAAAAAAAAATAGAGTAAAAGAACCAAGTGTTTTTCACCGTGATATTTGTAGTGTTTATACTACATGTGATTAATTAAATTGATTTTAATTATTTTCGACTTATTAAATCAGTTCCTAATAAAATGATATGGGATTTTATGTAAAGGCTAATGTCTTGTTTATCAATTCATTAGAACTAGTTTAATCAAACACAAGTTTTCGTACATTCGTATTGTATGGATCAAGTGGATGAACAATATGTTGAGCCTGTAGCGGTCAAGTATTCTTTAAACGAAGAGCAGGAAAAAAAAGAAATTATCAGGCATTATCGTGCACTGTTAAAAAGCCTGCGTCCCAAATTAAAAAAAGGAGACAAAGAACTGGTTCGTCATGCTTTTGAAATGGCCGCCAATGCGCATAAAACCATGCGCAGAAAAAGCGGAGAACCCTATATAATACACCCTATTGCAGTAGCCATGATTTGTGTAGAAGAAATTGGCCTGGGGGTAAGAAGTACCATTTGCGCATTGTTGCATGATACCGTTGAAGACACCGATATTTCTTTAGAAGATGTTGAATTGGAATTTGGAATTGAAATAGCCAAAATTGTAGATGGGCTCACTAAAATTTCCAATGTAATTGATACCAATACCAGCCAACAAGCAGAGAATTTCAAAAAGATCTTGCTTACACTTACAGACGACCCTCGTGTGATATTAATCAAGCTGGCAGATCGTTTGCACAATATGCGCACTCTCGACCATATGAAGCGGGAGAAACAATTAAAGATCGCTTCCGAAACTGTTTGGGTATATGCACCGCTCGCCCACAGAATGGGATTATATAATATAAAAACAGAGCTGGAAGATCTTTCCATGAAATACATGGAAGCAGATGCTTATAAAGAAATCGCGAAAAAATTATCTGAAACAAAAAGAGAAAGAACCCGGTATATCAATGAATTTATTCGACCGATCAAAGAGAAATTAATTGCAGGTAATTTTAACTTCGAAATTTATGGCCGACCTAAAAGCATTCACTCCATTTGGAACAAAATAAAAAAGAAAGCGGTTTCATTTGAACAGGTATATGATCTTTTTGCCATTCGAGTGATCTTAAACTCACCTCCAGAAAAAGAAAAAGAAGACTGCTGGAAAGTGTATTCGATGGTAACTGATGAATACAATCCATCTCCTGAACGTTTACGAGATTGGTTGAGCAACCCGAAAAGCAATGGCTACGAGGCTTTGCACACCACAGTGATGGGACCTCAAGGGAAATGGGTAGAAGTTCAAATCAGAACCAAAAGAATGAACGAGATTGCCGAGAAGGGTTTGGCTGCACACTATAAGTACAAAGAAGAAAATAGCAACGAAGACCGTTTTGATAAATGGTTTGGGCAAATAAGGGAAGTATTGAGCTCTCCTGACACCGATGGAGTAGATTTTCTACAAGATTTCAAGACCTCCTTTTTAGCAGAAGAAATTTATGTGTATACACCTAAAGGAGAAGTAAAAATGTTGCCCACAGGTAGCACGGCGCTTGATTTTGCATTTGCTATTCACTCTGCTATTGGAACCAAATGTATTGGGGCAAAAGTGCACCATAAACTAGTACCTATTGGGCATAAATTAAGAAGTGGTGACCAGATTGAAATTATTACCAGCAATAAACAGAAACCATCTGAAGATTGGCTGAACCTGGTAGTAACTGCCAAGGCCAAAAATAAGATCAAAGATTCTTTACGTGAAGAAAAAAGAGCCATCGCCGAAGATGGAAAATACACCCTTCAACGTAAATTAGAATCGATGGGGGCTGCTTATAGCCACTATAATATTGAAGAATTGGTTCAGTTTTACAAACTCACTTCTTCTTTGGACCTACATTATCGAATTGCTACCAAATACATTGATCTAAGGGAATTGAAAGATTTTCATGTTTTAGGAGATAAATTAGAAATTCCTAGACCTAAACCCTTGGTGGTAGAAACTCCTTCCGATTTTCATGTTAAGTCTCATTCAAAAAAAGATTCCGAACTGATCATTTTTGGCGAAAGCAGTGACAAAATCATGTATACACTTGCCAAATGTTGCCATCCAATACCAGGAGATGATGTTTTTGGTTTTGTAAGTACAGGAAAAGGATTAATCATTCATAGAACCACTTGCCCCAATGCCACCCAATTATTGGCCAATTATGGTCATCGGGTGGTGAAAACCAAATGGGCTAAAAACAAGGAGATTTCTTTCCTTACCGGATTAAAGATTATTGGAATGGATGATGTTGGGGTTATTAATAAAATAACTAATGTTATTAGTGGCGACCTTCGCATCAATATTGCAGGTTTAAGCATTGATTCCAGAGAAGGACTTTTCGAAGGCACCATCAAAGTCTTTGTACACGATAAAGAAGAGCTTGAATTATTGGTAGACCGCCTCAAATCTTTAAAAGGAATCCAAACAGTGGATCGCTTTGAAACGGAGAGCTAAATACAAAGCATTTTATCTCAACATAGGAGACTTATTCATTCAGCATCAAGCCTTTGCTAAGATTTGAATGAATAAGTCTTATAATTTTTGGGATAAATTAATTAGGCATTAGTAATGCCAACCCCTATTTTTGCCCCTTAGAACAAACTATATGGTAGACGTTATTTTAGGATTACAATGGGGTGATGAAGGAAAGGGTAAAATTGTAGATTATTTCGCGCCCAATTATGATATTGTAGCTAGATTTCAAGGTGGTCCAAACGCTGGACATACTTTATATGTTGAAGGCAAAAAAATGGTATTACACCAAATCCCTTCTGGCATTTTTCACCAAAACAAAGTAAATATTATTGGTGGTGGAGTTGTATTGGATCCAGTAACATTAAAGAGGGAATGTGATGCAGTAGCTGCATATGGCATAGATGTAAAAAAGAATTTATTTATTTCTGAGAGAACCAATATTATTGTTCCAACACACCGCGCCTTAGACAAGGCTTCTGAATTATCTAAAGGTGAAAGCAAAATTGGGTCAACTTTAAAAGGAATTGGACCTGCCTATATGGATAAGACGGGCAGAAATGCTTTGAGAGTGGGCGATTTATTAGATAAAAATTTTACCAGCCAATATATCAAGCTGAGATTAAAACACCAGAAACTACTTGATAATTTCCATTTCATAGAAGATATATCTGCTTGGGAAGAAGAATTTTTTGAAGCATTAGAGTTCTTAAAAACACTCAACGTAATCAATTGCGAATACTATATTAATAATGCTATTACAGATGGTAAAAAAGTATTGGCTGAAGGGGCTCAAGGAAGCATGCTTGATATTGATTTTGGCACATTCCCATTTGTAACATCGTCTAATACTATTTCTGCTGGAGTTTGCACAGGATTAGGAGTTTCACCAAAACAAATCAATGAAGTATTGGGTGTAACTAAAGCTTATTGCACAAGAGTTGGAAGCGGACCATTCCCTACCGAATTAGAAGATGCAACCGGAGAAGAATTAAGAAAAATTGGCAGCGAATTTGGAGCAACCACCGGAAGACCAAGACGTTGTGGATGGATAGATTTAGTTGCATTGAAATACACTTGTATGATTAACGGTGTTACCCAGGTAATCATGACAAAAGCAGACGTACTGGATTCTTTTAAAGAATTACAAATGTGTGTTGCTTATGGAATCAATGGCAAAGAAACCAGAGAAGTGCCATTCCAATTGTCGAGAGTAAAAATAGATCCAGTACTTGAAGCATTTAAAGGTTGGAATACAGATACAACTAAAATGAAAACTTCGAATGAATTACCTTTAGACATGAATAATTATATTGATTTTATTAATCATTATATTGGAGTTCCAGTTAAATTTGTATCGAATGGTCCGGGAAGAGACCAGATCGTTACGTTGTAAATAATTGGCATTTTTTTTGATATTGAAAAATTTTTTTGGTTAATACATTTTTGCGAGTAAAATTTACGCAATAAATCTTATTAGAAATATGGCAGCGAAGTCTGATAAGGATAAAAAATCCTCTACACCCAAAGTGCCGGCAAAAAATGCCGAAGCAAAATCATCTCCTAAAAGCAAGAAAGAGCTAGACGATGATGATATTGATGATGACGATGAAGAAACAACTCCAGTAAAAAAGAGTAGTTCAAAATCGAGTTCAAAAAAATCAAATGAAGACGACGATGATGATGATGTTGAAGTAGATGATGAGTGGGAAAAATCAGCAGAAGAAGAAGATAGCTGGGACCCTGACTTCGATGAATTTGACTTACCAAAAAGCAAAGGCAAGAAAGCAGTAGGTGGTAAGAAAAAAGAAGAGGAAGAAGAAGATTTTAAAGTGGACGACGATTTCAAAGAATTCGATCTGTTCAATGAAAAAGATGGCTTTGATGATGATGATGACGATTATTAAAACGCTTATCTACAATTGAAAAGAAACATCGCTTGTTTTAATGTAACAGGCAATTCAGTCTTAAAAGAACAAATGCTGCATTGGGTAAACCGGTTCAGCATTTGTTCTTTTTTAGATAATCATCTATACAGTTCTGTTCATCAGCAAGCAGAGTGTTTGGCTGCAGCTGGATGCATACAATCATTAAAAGGTTTACATACATTATTAGCCATCGATGCTTTTTATTTGAAAGAATCAGATTGGCTTTTTGGCCATATCAATTATGGGAATGATTCAATAATTGGTTTTGACACCATTCATTTTTTTCAACCAGAAACTGTTCTGCGTTTAGAAAACAATCAATTGTTCATCGAAACGGTAAACCCTTCTCCAGAAAAAATATTGGCTGAAATATTGGCAATTGAAATAGTTGAACCAGCTACAATAGCATCTATTCAAGTTAAGCCTGTAATAACAAAATCCGAATATATTGAGATCATTCAGCAGCTTTTAAAACATATACAGAGAGGGGATTGCTATGAGATCAATTTTTGTCAAACATTTTTTGGCAAAGAAGTGAGTCTGGATCCCATTCAAACATATATCAACTTAACCAATATTTCTCCCAATCCATTTTCTTGCTTTTACAAACAAAACAATGCACATCTATTATGTGCCAGCCCAGAAAGATACCTTCAAAAAAAAGGCAATCAGCTTATTTCGCAACCGATTAAAGGAACCAGTAAAAGGAATCTGACTGATCAAGCATCTGATGATGAATTAAAGAAACAACTGCTTACCAGTAGCAAGGAAAGAAGTGAAAACGTAATGGTAGTAGATCTGGTGCGCAATGATTTGAGTAGAGTTTGCATAGAAGGTTCCGTAGAAGTAGAAGAGCTATTTGGTATTTATAGTTTCCCTCAGGTACATCAAATGATTTCAACAATCAAAGGTCAATTAAAGGAACATACATCTTTCTCATCCATTATTCAAGCCAGCTTTCCCATGGGAAGCATGACAGGTGCTCCTAAAAAAAGAGTCATGGAATTAATTGAACAATATGAAACTTCTACAAGAGGTATTTTTTCAGGAGCAGTTGGGTACATTAGTCCTTCAAGAGATTTCGACTTTAATGTAGTAATCCGAAGTTTACTCTATAATGCAGAAAATAAACTCCTAAGCTACTTAGTAGGAAGCGGAATAACTGCCTATAGCAAACCTGAAGAAGAATACGAGGAATGTATGTTGAAAGCAAAGGCAATGAACCAAATTTTAGGCAACTGATTCGTTCTTCATTTCTATAAATTGTAAAATCTCTTCCCTTCCTTGTTTTTTTTCTGCACTTGTAACAAAATGCTGTGGCAAAAACTGCCATGTTGCTCTTAAAGTATCTAAAAATGCTTTGATATTATTGGCAACAACTGTTGGCTTTTCTTTGTCCGTTTTAGTAAATACCAATGAAAATGGAACTTCCCAAAAATCCAAATTCCCAATAAATTCTAAATCTAATTTTTGCGGTTTGTGTCTGCTATCAATTAAAACAAAAACATGCGTCAGGTTGGTCCGTTTGCGTAAATAGTTTTCTATCATTTGCTCCCATCTCCTCCTGCTCGACTGAGCCACTTTGGCAAATCCATAGCCTGGCAGATCAACCAGATACCATTTTTTAGGATCTCGGCTGTTTTTAACTGAACTCTCAATTTCAAAATGATTGATCAACTGCGTTTTACCAGGAGCAGAAGATGTTTTTGCTAATTTGCTTTGCAAACAAATCATATTGATCAATGAAGATTTACCCACATTACTTCTTCCAATAAATGCATACTCTGGTCGATCCGCTTTTGGACACATTGCATAATCCGCATTTGAAATCAGGTAAACTGCTTTTTTGATTTCCATCCTGCAATTTAAACAAAAGCGACCACAGGTTAGGATTCCTGTGGTCGCAAATCAATAAAAAGAGAAAATAGATTAAAATGATGCCCTTAAAGTGAGTGAAATATTTCTACCAGGTGCAGAAATACCACTAGCGAAATAGCGATAATTTTTATCTGCTAGATTTTCCAATAATACTTGTGCCGCCAAGTTCTTGCCCAAGTTAGTACCTAAACGAAGGTTTAAGGTTGTCCATGAAGGCATACCATCTGGGGTTGCATACTGTTGATTGTCTTCCCCATTAGGATTATAATCTGCAATTCTTTTCCAACCATTAAACAATACATAGAATTCAGCATTCCAGGTAGATGCTTGATGCTTTAATGCAAAACGACCATATACTGGTGGAATATGATCTAATGGAACACTATTGCCGTTTTGATCGGTATAAGTTCCTTTAGTATAGGTTACAACTCCGTCAACTGAAGTTCCTTTAACAAGCGTATAAGCTGCATTTACACTAAAGCCATACACATTTGCCCTTGCCTTGTTTTGCATGGCATAAACACCGCTTTTTACTCCACTAAAGAAAATACTGTCCTGACCATTGAATTGAAATTTATCAAGCACTAAAGCGTTTCTGAACAAAGTATAAAAAAGTGATGCCCCATAAGAGAACTTTTTACCATACTTATTTAAATTAACTTCTGCATTATAGGTATACTCTGGTTTAACATCAGTGTTAGGTACCACTACAACTCCAGTTCTGGAATCAAATACCTTAGACAGATCATCTACATTAGGAGATCTAAATCCGCTACTTAAAACAAAAGCCAATCTTAAATCTGTTGGACTTGCATATACCAATCCGAGATTTCCCGTAACTGCTTTATTGCTTTGAGTTGCTCTTGTGAAGGGAAATTTAGTTAATGCTGTATCTACAAAGCGAGCATCCATTTTTACTAGATTAAATCTAAGTCCATCATTAAGGGTCCACTGGTCGCTAATTTTATACGTGTGCTGAGCATACAAAGCGTGTGTAGACATAGTAGTTGGTCCATCTGCATATCTGGTGGTTATTCTGGATTTAGCACCTGTTGCAATATTCAATCTTTCAGCAGTAGAACGTACAAAATTGCTATAACTTTCAACACCAATATGTAATTCATTTTTTCCACTATAATGTTTTGCATCAAAATTGATTCCGAAAACATTTACTCTCTCCCAGCGGTAATCTTTATTAGCACTTTGAAATCTTCTTTGAATACGACTTTCTTCAACATCCTGATAACTTGCAGTAAATTTCAGATCTTGAAAAAAACCATTTTGCTCTTTCGCAGTAAAATGATAAGCAACCAAATTTCTAATTTGAGGTCCATAATACCATTCTGCAAAAACAGGCACATTGGTTGCAGATTTTTCTGTTAACCGATCATATCTTGGAATATCATTCGAGTTTGAAAATTGTAAATTAAGTACATGCTGAATTTTTGCTGATGGAGCAAAAAGAAACTTTTGGGTTACATCAATCTGCTTGTATGCAGAAGGAGCTTGTTTATTTGGGTCAGGATTTACAGTAGCAATATCTGTATTGCCTACTCTTTGAACAATAAAATCTTGTTTACCAAAATTTGGATAAGCATCTCTCCTGTTATTTCCTTGAACCATGTCTCCAAAAGATCCATAGGTTACCGATGTTAATGAAGCCCATTGTTTACCTCCCACATTCAAACTAAAATTTCCTCTATTCTCATCAATAGCACTTGTATATCTCAATGTAGCCGATCCAGAAAACTTGGTTTTCCCATTGCTTGATAAAACTGGATTTTTTGTATACATATTTACGACACCTCCTAATGCATCGCTTCCATACAAGGTAGAAGATGGCCCATATAATACTTCTACCCTATCCAATACCATATTATCAATGGTGATGATATTCTGCAAATGACCAGCACGATAAATGGCATTATTTAACCTTACCCCGTCTACCATGAGCAAGATTCTACTTGCTTCGAAACCTCTGATAACTGGGCTTCCTCCACCCTGCTGACTTTTTTGCACGAATAACTTTCCAGAATTAATTAAAACATCTGCAGTATTGGCTTGAAAATTCAACTGCTCTTTGGTTTTAATAACATCAACTGATTGAGTAATTCTTTTGTATTTCTCTGGAAATTTATTGGCATTTACTATTACTTCATTTAAAGTAGTAGGGTTTGATAAAGTATCTGATTGTGTTCGATTTTGAGCATTACTATAGTTAAAACATAGTACCCCAATTAATACAGGTATTAACTGTTTAGTCATATAATTACATTTAGATTTAATGGAAATAAAAACGCTCCATTGATAAGGAAAAAAAATAAATAATTAACTAAACAAATAGCTTGGGAGGAGGAATATTCTTTTTTATTGAACGCGTATAAATTGCTTGCTTAAAATTGAAAAAAGCTTGATCGGTTAATTCAACATAATGAAAATAAATAGCTTGCGATTTTATTATTGTTGGTGACTGTAAGGAAATAATTTTTGCTAATAGAATTTGTGTTGAATGTTTACCATTAAGCATAGAATCCACCTGCTCATTTAACTCTGTTTCTTTTTCATCAAAAAGCCCTTTAAAACTGATATATCCATCTTTGGATTGAACTTTGAATTTAATATCAAAAAGCTTTCCATTTACCCACAATTCGCTCCCCTCTTCTTCCCATATCAAATCGGACTCTTTGAGTGTAATTTCTTGTAGTTGAGTTTGCTTTAATAATGTTGCAGTTTCGTATCGAATGATTGTTCTTTTGGCTTGTACAAATAACAGAAGCACTGATGGAATCATAAGAATACCAAAAAGAAAAAAAATGGTGTATTTTTTTGTACGCTCCAATATTTATTTCTTTTTCTTGATTACCAAACTATCTGCCGGATATTTGGTTTTAATTGAATCTCTTACTGCATTAGCCCAATCGTATAATAATTCCTTTTCTCTAGCTGTAAGTATAGCGTTTTTATGGATCATTGTATAGGACTCTAAAGGCATTTCACCATCTTTTACTTCTTCCATACATTCTTCTAATTTTTTATATTGCTTTGCAATTCTATACCCTGCAAATTCATTGAAGTTGAAATGTTTTTTACCATCATTTACATGATCGTTTAACCACCATGCCACTGGCTGAATATTTGCGTACCATGGATAATTGGTATTATTCGAATGGCAATCATTACAAGCCTTTGTAAAAATTTGTTGCACACTGTCCGAAACGGGATAAATGGTTGTAATGTCTTTTGCTTTATTATTTGAATCATTTTTAGCAGGTCTGAAAGCTTGTAATAGCAAGAAAGCAACAAGCAATATCAGGCCTAATTTTTTAATAATTTTCATTAACTAGTGTTTAGTCTTCGGTTAAAATATTTCCTTTCATTTCAGTTGGAATTGCCAGACCCATCATGTGCAAAATGGTTGGTGCAATATCTCCCAATTTACCACTTTTTAGTTTTCCATGCCAATTATTATCAATTAGAAAAAGAGGCACCAAATTCAACGTATGTGCTGTATTTGGAGAACCATCTTCGTTGATCATGAAATCTGCATTGCCATGATCGGCAGTTAAGAAAATTGTATAATCGTGTTTAAGTGCTTCTGTTACCAATTGTTTTACACAATCATCTACAGTTTCAGCTGCTTTAATGGCAGCAGCAAATACACCAGTATGACCAACCATATCGGTATTGGCAAAATTCAAGCAAATAAAGTCGGCAGTTTCGCCCACAATTTCTGGTAATAGTTTTGCTGTTATTTCTCTTGCACTCATTTCGGGTTGCAAATCATATGTGGCAACTTTAGGAGAAGGAACCATTATTCGGCTTTCACCTGCAAAAGGCTCTTCTCTTCCACCACTGAAAAAGAATGACACATGCGGATACTTTTCAGTTTCGGCAATTCGGATTTGCTTTTTTCCATTATTAGCTAAAACTTCCCCTAATGTGTTATTTAAATTATCGTTTTCAAAGATGACCGAAACGTTCTTGAATTTATGGTCATATAAGGTCATGGTGGTATAATTCAAATCCAGTTTTTTCATATGGAACTCCGGAAAATCGGATTGAGTAAGTACTTCTGAAATTTCTCTGCAACGATCTGTTCTGAAATTAAAACAAATGACTACATCACCATCTTGAATTGTGGCGATTGGGGTACTATCTTCTTTTACAATAACGGTTGGCAAAATAAATTCATCTGTTTTTCCTTCATCATAAGATGCTTGTATTGCGGACAACGCTGAAGTTGATTTGTTGCCCTCACCTTTTACCATGCAATCATATGCTAATTGCACCCGTTCCCATCTTTTATCTCTATCCATGGCATAATACCTTCCACTTACTGAAGCAATTTTACCAGTTGTTGTTTTCATGTGTTGCTCCACCGCATCTACAAAACCTAATCCACTTTTTGGGTCTGTATCTCTCCCATCTGTAAAAGCATGCAAATACACTTCAGACAATCCTTCATTTTTACAAAGGGATAAAATGGCTTTCAAATGACTGGTATGAGAATGGACCCCTCCATCACTTACAAGACCTAATAAGTGCATTTTTTTATGGCTATTTTTTCCCAAGCGAATAGCTTTTAATAATACCTCATTTTGCACGAATTCACCTGTTTTGATGGCAACATTGATCCGTTGTAATTCTTGGTAAACAATTCTTCCCGCTCCAATATTCAGGTGTCCAACTTCACTATTGCCCATTTGCCCTTCTGGTAAACCAACATCTTCTCCGCAGGTGATCAATGTAGCATTTGGATATTTACTGTATTGTGAACTTACAAATGGCACATTTGCTTGTTGAATAGCATCAGCAGACTTGATTTTTCCAAGTCCCCATCCATCCATTATGATTAATATTACTTTTTTGCTCATGGTTTTTCTATGAAGGTTAAAAAAATTAATGTTTTTATGTACTTTTATCAATATCTGCTAATTATTCAAATTTGGCATGTTTTTCGCAACATATCAAACGAAAACTTTTATTATGCAAAGATTCTTATACTTGTTTCTATTTGTAGCGTTTAGCTCTAGTGTTTTTGCTCAAACAGAAACTGATCCAATCGTACAAGCATTTAAAACGGGCAATATTGACAATATATCAGCTCATTTTGATGAATTTATTGACCTCAAATTGCTTGACAAAGAGGAAGTAAAAAATATGAGCAAAAATCAGGCTTCAATTGCTTTAAAAGCTTTTTATACCGAAAATGGCATAAAAGGTTTCGAAAAAGTATCAGATGGCGGAAAAGGAACACTGATTTATTTAATTGGAAAACTCACCACAGGAAATAAAAGCTTTAATGTTACCATACAAATGAAGCAGAAAAACGGCAAACCTGAAATCATCACTATTCGAATTAGTTAATGAAATTCAACGAAGCATTACCAATTTTAGTTGATGCAGCTATAAAAGAAGATGTAGGAGAAGGTGATCATTCTACCCTTAGTTGCGTTCCCGTTAATCAACAAGGTAAAGCCATTTTAAAAATTAAAGAAGAGGGGATTATTGCTGGGATTGAAGTAGCGGGCATGATTTTCAGTCAATTAGATCCTGGCAGCAGATTCTCCCCTTTCAAAAAAGATGGAGATTTGATGCATAGCGGAGAAATTGCTTTTGAAGTAGCATCATCTGTGCATACCATTTTAAAGGGTGAAAGATTGGTGTTGAACTGTATGCAACGTATGAGCGGAATTGCAACACTTACTAAAAAGTATACAGAGAAGCTAACTGGTTATCGAACAAAATTATTGGATACCCGAAAAACTACACCCAATTTCCGTTTATTAGAAAAAGAAGCCGTCAGAATTGGGGGTGGAATCAATCATCGATTTGGCTTATATGACATGATTATGCTCAAAGACAATCATATCGATTATTGTGGAGGCATTATAAAAGCCATTCAAAAAGCCTATCAATATTCCCAAACACTCCCAGTACCACTAAAAATAGAAGTTGAAACAAGATCAATTAAAGATGTGGAATTGGTTTGTGAACATGCTAAAGAGATGGTTTTCAGAATTATGCTCGATAATTTTTCTCCCGATCAGATCAGTCAAGCATTAATGATCATTAATGGAGCATTCGAAACTGAAGCAAGTGGTGGAATTAATCTAGAGAATATTCAAGCATATGCTGCAACAGGCGTTGACTTTGTTAGTGTTGGCGGACTTATCCACCAGGCAAAGAGCTTGGATTTAAGTTTAAAAGCCGAGCTAAGCCGATAATTATTCTAAAATCTACAGTGATGAGTAAAAAAAATAAAGCCGATTTACAAGGATTTGTATACAGTACCGATCCAAATTTTCAATTCAAAGATGAAAATGAAGACATCATAGAAACTGCTAAACCAGCAGATCAACGACTAATGATTCAGTTAGACAAAAAACAACGGGGAGGAAAAACGGTGACATTAATAACAGGGTTTTTAGGAACTGTTTCGGATCTGGAATTATTAGCTAAAAATTTGAGAAATTTTTGTGGAACTGGAGGCAGTGCAAAAGATGGTGAAGCGATTGTTCAGGGAGACCAACGAGATAAAGTTTTGCAATGGCTTATAAAAAATGGTTTCACCCAATCGAAAAAAAAATAAAAAAAAATTATTTCTTTGTAAAAATTTTTGAATTAAATGCAGTTATTAAAAATAATATTCTAACTTACTTTTTTTCTCAACTTTAACACACAAACTAATACCATCATGGCAAAATCTAAAAAGAAAGCAGCAAAAAAAGCAGTCGCTAAAAAACCTGCTGCTAAAAAAACAGCACCTAAAAAAGCAGCTCCTAAAAAGAAAGTAGCCGCTAAAAAACCTGCAGCTAAAAAAGCAGCTCCAAAGAAAGCCGCAAAAAAAGCAGCTCCTAAAAAGAAAGTAGCCGCTAAAAAACCTGCAGCTAAAAAAGCAGTTCCAAAGAAAGCCGCAAAAAAAGCAGCTCCTAAAAAGAAAGTGGCCGCTAAAAAACCTGCAGCTAAAAAAGCAGCTCCAAAGAAAGCCGCAAAAAAAGCAGCTCCTAAAAAGAAAGTAGCAGCTAAAAAAGCAGCAAAGCCAGTTATTGTTAAAAAACCGGTTGCTAAAAAGAAGAAGCCTGCAGCTAAAAAACCTGCACCAGCTCCTGCTCCTGCACCAGTTGTAGTTGCCACTCCTGCTCCAGTTGAAGCACCAACACTATTTACACCAGAAACACCAGTTACTGGCTCCGATAATTAATTTTATTTTTTAAGTTTATCCAACCCCATTCTTGCGCTTTATCAAGAATGGGGTTTTTTATTGTATCATTTTTTCGAATATCTTTAAAAGGTAGATTTATTACAGATTAAAAATTTAAACCATGCGCCGATTTCTCATTGTTTTATTTTGCCTAACTGGATTTTTTGCATTTACACAACCCAGTTCAAAAATCAACGAAAAAACCAAAAACATGAAAAGCTTTGAAGGTTTTTTCAATTATTGGTGGGATGCTTCTAGCGGAAAAGTTTGGCTCTTGGTGAATAAATTAGACCAAGAATTTTTATATGTTAATTCGTTACCTGCAGGATTGGGTTCGAATGATGTTGGGCTAGATCGTGGCCAAATTGGAGATTCAAGAATTGTTTACTTTCATAAAGTAGGTAAGAAATTATTGCTCATTCAGCCTAATTACGATTATAGAGCAGTTACAGCTGATAAAAATGAGCAACGTGCGGTTAGAGAATCATTTGCTCAATCTACATTGGCTGGCTTTACCATTGATGAAGAAGAAAATAATCAGGTATTAGTTGATATTACATCATTTCTTTTAAGAGATGCACATGGTATTGCAGATAAAATAAGATCTATGCGTCAGGGAACATATACTATTAACGAAGCCAGATCTGCGATATACATCAACAACACTAAAAATTTTCCTAAAAACAGTGAATTTGAAGCATCTGTAACTTTCACAGGTGGTGCCGATGCCGGTAGATTTGTTAGTAGCGTAACTCCATCTACTGAAGCCATTACATTACGAATGCATCATTCTTTTGTAGAATTACCAGACAATCAATACAAACCACGTAGATACGATATCAGAAGCAGTTATATCGGCATGAGTTTTTTTGATTATAGCAGCGATTTTACAGAACCGATCGAAAAAATTTACATCAAAAGACATCGACTCAATAAAAAAGATCCATCAGCAACTATCAGCGAACCAGTTCAACCAATTACTTATTATTTAGACAATGGAACCCCAGAACCAATTCGTTCTGCTTTATTAGATGGGGCAAGATGGTGGAATCAAGCTTATGAAGCAGCTGGGTATAAGAATGCATTTATTGTAAAAGTGTTGCCCGATTCTGCTGACCCAATGGATATTAGGTACAATATGATCAACTGGGTACATCGCTCTACAAGAGGATGGAGTTATGGAGCTTCCATTGATGATCCAAGAACTGGTGAAATCATCAAAGGTCAGGTAACCTTGGGTTCATTAAGGGTGAGGCAAGATTATTTAATTTTTACTGGATTGCTAGCTCCTTATGAAAACGGAAAACCAGTTCCTGAAACCATGAAACAAGCCGCTTTGCAAAGATTGAGGCAATTGGCTGCCCATGAAGTAGGACATACTTTAGGCTTACAACACAATTATGCATCAAGTGTAAATGATCGTGCTTCCGTGATGGATTATCCTCACCCTAATGTATTTGTAAATGATCAAGGCAAAATAGATTTCTCTACCGTATATACCAATCAAATTGGTGAATGGGACAAAAGAGCAATCATTTATGGCTATTCCGACTTTGCACCAGGCACCAATGAAAATCAGGCTTTGAATGATATCTTAACAGAAAATACAAAAAGAGGATTATTGTTTATCGCAGACGCCGATGCAAGATCTGTAAGTGGTTTCCATCCAAGTGCACATTTATGGGACAATGGAAAAGATGCGGTTACTGAATTAAAAAATGTTTTGGCTGTACGCCAAAAAGCCATTGATCAATTTAGTGCAGATGTAATTCGATTAAACACACCGATGAGCAAATTAGAAGATGTGTTGGTTCCAGTTTACAATTACCATAGATATCAAGTAGAAGCAGCATCAAAACTAATTGGTGGCATCAATTACAGTTATAATGTTAGGGGCGATCAACAAGTGAGTCCTACTGTTTTACCAAAAGCCACGCAAGAAGCCGCTTTGAAAGAAGTGCTTGCCTGCTTATCTCCCAACGTTCTTACACTTCCTGAAAAAATTGTTGGTATCATACCGCCTCGCCCACCTGCTTATTATGGTATTGGGGAACTATTTCCAAAACGAACAGGAATGAGCTTTGATGCTTTGGCAGCAGCAGAGGCATTAACCAATTTTGAGTTGAGTTTTTTATTCAATCCAGAAAGAGCCAACCGTTTGGTACAATTAAAAGCAAGGGCCAATACTTTGGGATGGGATGAAGTGTTGGATGCTATTATCAACGCTACCTGGAAATCTACAGAAGAAAAAGGATTGAAAAAATCGGTTCAACAACAAACGCAACAAATGGTACTAACTTGGATGCTAGGGCTAAGTCAAAGCGAACAAAGTAATTACCAGGTAAAATCTATTTGTTTTGATCGGTTAGAATCGCTTAAAAAATACGCAACACAAATGAGTAAAACAGCTGCTGATAAAGCGCATTTCTTGTATGCAATTGAGCGCATTGAAAAACCAAAAGACATTGCTTTACCTCAACACAAAGAAATTCCACCAGGAGCGCCAATTGGTTGCGATTGGACCGAATTATTTTAAATAAAAAATTAAACCAGCATCCTAACTGGCTCTTCTAATAAGGATTTCAGTGTTTGTAGGAAAGCTGCTCCAGTGGCACCATCAACTGAACGATGGTCGCAACTTAAAGTAACTTTCATGATATTTCCTGGAACAATTTGTCCATTCTTTACCACTGGTTCCTGAGAAATTCCACCGACTGCTAATATGCAGGAGTCAGGTGGATTTATGATTGCAGTAAATTGATCTATTCCGAACATGCCTAAATTGGAAATGGTAAATGTGCTTCCTTCCCAATCAGCAGGTTGTAATTTTTTATCTTTTGCTTTTTGTGCATAGTCTTTTACTTCTGCACCAATTTGACTTAATGATTTTCCATCAGCAAAACGAACTACAGGCACCAATAAACCATCTTCAACTGCAACGGCAACCCCAATATTGATGTGATTATTGTATCTGATAAAATCTCCCCCGTCCGTACCGGGCCGGGCGGACATCCAACTGCTATTCACTTTCGGATGCTGTTTTAATGACATAGCCGTTGCTTTCAACACCATATCGTTAAAACTAATTTTTACAGGCGCTACTTCATTCATTTTAGCACGAGCTGCAATAGCTGCATCCATATCTATACTCATAGTGAGGAAGAAATGTGGAGCAGTAAATAAACTTTCGCTCAAGCGCTTAGCAATTACTTTACGCATTTGAGATACTGGTACATCAGTAAAGCTCACTTGACCAATTGGAGCTGAAGCAATAACTGGTGTTACAGCAGTTTTTGCAGGAGAAGCAGTGTTTGCAACTGGTGCAGCACTTGCAACCGCAGGTACATAATTATCTACATCAGATTTTGTGATCCTTCCATTATCACCAGACCCTTTTACAAATTTCAAATCAACTCCTTTGTCAGCAGCTAATTTTTTAGCCAATGGAGAAGCAAAAATTCTTCCTTCATTAACAACAATATTTTCTACAACAGGTGCACTGTTTGTATTTGATGAGGTTGGTTGTGTTGCTGCGGGTGCAGATGGAGCAGGAGCACTTGCTGGAGCTGTAGGTGATGCTTTCACAGCAGCAACTATAGAAGCTATATCCATTCCCTCTTTGCCAATTATACACAATAGATCATTCACCAATATTTTTTCTCCAGCTTTAGCACCTTGATACAACAACACACCATCTTTATAGCTTTCCAATTCCATGGTTGCTTTGTCGGTTTCTATATCAGCTAAAACATCTCCTTTTTTTACAGTGTCTCCAACATTTTTTTGCCATCCAGCAATCACGCCTTCTGTCATTGTATCGCTTAAGCGAGGCATTAAAACCACTTCTTCCATTGCTGAAACATCTAGCGCGGAAGAGGATGCAGGTGTTGGTGTTGATGGCGTTGAAGCTGTAGAAACAGATTCAGCATTTGCAGTTTCAGCTGGAGCTGAACTTGGAGCTGCATGAACTGCAGCAGCACCACCACTATGTATTTTAACCAATTCAGTAATATCTTCTCCTGATTTTCCAATAATGGCCAACAAATCATTCACTTGTAATTTTCCACCATTGGGTGTACCAATATGCAATAAAGTACCATCCTGGTAACTTTCCAGTTCCATGGTTGCTTTATCAGTTTCAATTTCTGCTAATAAATCGCCTTTTTTTACCGTATCACCTACTAGTTTGTGCCATGCAGCAATTACACCTTCTGTCATGGTATCGCTCAAACGGGGCATTAAAATCACTTCAGCCATCTTTCTTGTATGCTTTAAATGAGCCGTGAAATTACATTAAAAATCGACTCAATTATTGCCCTTGGGCAAGACTATATGCTTTTTTATCCCCCCACATATTCAGGAGTTCTGTAGAACATATTTTAAAATCTACCATTAAAAGCTTGTATAATTCCAAAATATCCGTTTGTGTTACAGGAACATTGCCAATACTTTCGAACCTCACTCGGTATTGATTCACTAAATTGGTAAATACAGAACCAGTTGGCCATACCTGGGTACCTCTGTTACTGATTGTAATCAATTTAAATAGTCCCATCGTGTGTTTCAGGCATTTCTCTGCTACCCAATTAGGTTGTTCATTGCTTTCAATAAACATATCAACCCCTACAATAAATTCTTCATTATTGTCAATGGATTCCAACATTGGGTTACGCTCCAGTTTAAAATTGGTTGGTGTAACATAATGGTTATCTAAGATTGGTTTTGGATTATGATGAGGTGTTTTACCAAAATTGGCAATAATAGCCGCTGCAAATTCTGTCGTATTTAATGAAGGGGTGTTTTTATCTCCAAAATCGCCGGTATGTTGACCACTTTCTAACGTATATAACAACGCATTTTCAATCATAGCAGCCGTTTCCATTAAACCCAAATGACGCAACATGCCAAATCCACTCAATAAAAGTGCGGTTGGGTTGGCAATATTTTTCCCGGTAATATCTGGCGCTGTGCCATGAACTGCTTCAAATATAGAAATATGGTCTCCTATATTGGCTGAAGGAGCAAAACCTAAACCTCCTACTAATCCGGCACATAAATCACTTACAATATCTCCTTGTAAATTAGTAAGTACAACCACATCAAATAAATCGGGTTTGATCACCAATTTCATACATAAATCATCTACGATCACATCATCCGATTGCAATTCGGGATAGTCTTTGGCCACTTCATAAAACACTTCTAAAAACAATCCGTCTGTTAACTTCATGATATTGGCCTTATGACCGCAAGTAATTCTTCTGGCCCCTTTTTTCTTGGCCATTTCAAATGCATATTTGATCACTTGTAAACTACCAGGACGGGTAATAAAACGTCTGCTGAGCGCTACATCATTGGTAAGCATATGCTCAATACCGCCATAAGTATCTTCAATATTTTCTCTTACGATCGTAATATCAATCGGAATTCCTGCCTTGCTAAAAACGGTATCTACTCCATGCAAGGTTTGAAATGTTCTTTTATTGGCATATGTATTCCAGGTTTTTCTGGCAGTAACGTTTACACTTTTTACGCCTTTTCCTTTGGGCGTTTCCATTGGACCTTTAAATAAAATGCCTAAAGATTCGATGGCCTGCTGCGCTTCTGGCGTCATTCCATTACTATATCCTTTGTCGAAAACCCATTTTCCCATATCTACAAACTGATATTCCAATGGCACTTTAGCCGCTTCGAAAATGGATAATACAGCATCCATAATTTCCGGTCCGATTCCATCTCCTTTTGCAACAGCAATCTTAGTCATATTATCAAAATTTTAGTGCCGCAAAAGTACAACCTCTATCGACAATTTTCGACAAAAACAAAATGATAATTCATTCCAAGAGGTTGTATCAACTGTTAAATTCCTTATTTTTACTAAAGGCGGCTCTTACATCTTAATATTACTACCTATGATATCAAAAATTTCAGCCGGAATTGAAATCACTGTAGAAACATTCTACCAGTCCGATTACAGCAATCCAATCAAAGGGGAATATATGTTTGCCTACCGTATTACAATAGAAAATCACAATAAATTCACCGTAAAACTGTTGAGAAGGCATTGGTTTATTTTCGATAGCAATGCTGAGCATAGAGAAGTAGAGGGCGAAGGAGTTGTAGGGGTGCAACCCATTATTCTTCCCAATGAAAATTACCAGTATGTAAGTGGCTGTAATTTAAATACAGAAATGGGCAAAATGCATGGTACTTACGAAATGGAAAATGAAAACAACAAACAAATATTTACGGTAAACATTCCTTCTTTCGAATTGATTGCACCTTCTAAATTGAATTAAGAAGGCTTGTATTTAGACTCCGCAAATAATTTTCCAGGATCCTTATCCATCAAGTCTTTCAGCTTAATCGATTTATTTTTATTCATCCATTTTTTTACGATCTGCCATCCTACAAATTGACCAATATTGCCAGGTGAACCTTCTCCTAAAGCTTGGGTTGAAGGACCATCGTTTACATAATCTCTGGTATACTGAGGATCAGTTTGAAACAATAAATCATTTTGAATAAACATGCTCCAGATATTTTGTTCGCTTTTAAAGCAAGCATCCAATTGAATTTGCGTGTATCCTGTTTTAAGTGAATCAGCAATATGTGGAAGAAATAGGTCTAGTAAATACATTCTTTTCCCTGACTCTACCATTTGCTCTATCAATGGTTTTCCAACACTTTTATTGGGATACATATCATCAATAATGTTTTTTAAAGCACTTACTGGGATATAGGCTGGGTCGAACCTGCGTGCGATAAAAGCGGGATAAAGCGATTGTCCCTGCTCACTGGTATATAAAGGATGGTCTTTCCCTAAAAAAAGTTGTAACCCAATAGCAATTGCATCAGTGGTAATAATTGAACCATAACTATTTATAGGGCCGATAAAGCTGATGCATTTTTTAGGCAATTGATACTCAGGGAAATAATAATGTACATATTGAAAACCTTTTTTTATGGATGCTACTGCACTATTATAGGAAGTATTATTCGAACGGGTATTGGAATAAATAGACTGATAGGAATGAATAAATGCAGGAACATCTTTGGCAGCTGTGTTGGGCGTTGTTCCCAGAATATTGTACAAAAAATCTTTGGCGAATCCAGGATATTGTTGATTCAATTGATTAAGCGAAGCATCTAAATGCAAGGTATCTAAGGCAAAAAACTGTTCTTCGAATCGCTGGGAAACCAAATCAATTTTAATGGATGAAACATCGGGGGTTTGGGGGCCTTGGTTACAACCAATCAGGAAAAATCCGATTAAAAAAAAGAAAATCAACTGCTTCATACGCGAATTAACGGAAAGGTTGGTGATCTTGTTGTTAAAATGCTGAAATTTGTGGCATGAAGATTTTTATAGCCCAACAAAATTATCATATTGGTAATTTTGAATACAACACCAATAAAATCATCGACGCTATTGAAACAGCCAAAGCTGCTGGGGGTGATTTAATATTATTTAGCGAAATGAGTGTTTGCGGTTACCCAGCCAGGGATTTTGTAGAATTCAATGATTTCATTGAGCAATGCAATTACGCTGTTGATAAAATCAAACAGCATGCAGATACCATTGGGGTATTGATCGGAGGGCCTGCCAGAAATAAACAACAAAAAGGAAAAGATTTATTCAATGCTGCATGGTTCTTACATGAAAAAGAAATCAAAGCAGAAATTCATAAAACATTATTACCCACTTACGATGTATTTGATGAATACCGTTATTTCGAACCTGCATTTGAATGGAATGTAATCCCTTTCAAAGGAAAAAAAATTGCAGTAACCATTTGCGAAGACATTTGGAATTTGGGTGATAACCCATTGTACAGAATTTGTCCGATGGATCAATTGATGTTGCAGCAACCCGATTTTATGTTGAACCTGAGTGCATCTCCATTTGACTACACACACGATGAAGATAGAAAAGCAGTCATTAAATCGAATGTATTAAAATATAAGATCCCACTTTTTTATTGCAATTCAGTTGGCAGTCAAACAGAAGTGGTATTTGATGGGGCATCTTTGGTATTTGACAAATCAGCCAATTTATGCAAAGCATTACCCATGTTTGAAGAGGCATTGGTAGAAGTTAATTTAAATGAGGATGGAACAATTGTTGGTCCAATAATCGAACCAGCCAACAGGGTTCCTAATAAAGAATTGAATCCTGAAACATTGGAGGCTGATTTGAATATTGCTCAGGTTTATGACGCACTTATTCTTGGTATTAGAGATTACTTTCAAAAAATGGGATTTCAAAAAGCCATTCTTGGTTCTTCTGGAGGAATAGATTCTGCCGTAACATTAGCAATCGCATGTGATGCTTTAGGAGCTCAAAATGTAAGAGCTATTTTAATGCCTTCTCCTTATTCAACCAGTCATTCAGTAGATGATGCTGTTCAATTAAGTAAAAATCTACAAAACCCATATGACATTGTTAAGATCAACAATGTTTACAAAAGTTTTTTAGATACACTCGATCCGATATTTAAAGGCCTACCCTTTTCTTTGGCTGAAGAAAATATTCAAAGCCGAAGCCGAGGAAATATTTTAATGGCCATTGCCAATAAGTTCGGTTATATTTTATTGAATACTTCCAATAAAAGTGAATTGGCTACCGGCTATGGCACTTTGTATGGAGACATGGCAGGAGGCTTAGGCGTATTGGGAGATTGCTACAAATTACAAGTCTACGAATTGGCCAAATACATCAATCGAAATCAGGAAATCATTCCCAATCATATCATTACCAAAGCACCATCCGCTGAATTAAGACCCAATCAAAAAGACAGCGATAGTTTGCCAGATTATGCAATACTGGACAAACTTTTGTATCAATATATTGAAAAGCGTCAAGGCCCTAAAGAAATAAAAGCACTAGGATTTGATGCAGCATTGGTAGATCGCACTTTAAAAATGGTGAACAATAATGAATACAAGCGCAATCAATTTTGCCCGATCATTCGTGTTTCACCCAAAGCATTTGGAGTTGGTAGAAGGGTGCCAATTGTGGGCAAGTATTTGAATTAGTCAGTTTGTTTATGCACTACCAACAATGGTAAATGGGTATGAAAAGCCAATTTTTTAGTGGTGCTTTTAATGAATAATTTTTCGAAAAATCCTTTTCTTTTAGGGATTGAGATAATCATATCCACTTCATGTGAATCGGCATATTCATTCACTCCATCTACATACTCTTTGTTTTTTGTAAAATGGTATTCAGGTTGAAACTCTTGCAATAAAGTATGTACTGCAAATCCTTCGCCCATCATGCTGGCAGGATATTTTGCATTTGTTTCTTCCATATCAACTTCAATATTGAATACAAGCAATTTAGCATGGGTATCATTAATTACACTTCGAATAATGTTTACCGGAATATATTTATCTGCATGATCAAAGTCGCAGGATAGCATTATTTTTTTAACGGGATAGTAATCGGCATGTGGCGGAATAATCAACACAGGCATTCCTAATGCACCAGCAACAGAAGTAGTATTGCTACCAATTAATGTTTCTTCTAATGCACCTCCACCAGTGATTCCCATAATGATCAATTCAATTTTTTCTCTTGTTGCGATCATTTCAATTCCACCTGTGATAGAACCATATTCCACTACTACATCCAATTGAATAGTTGTATTCGGAAACTTTGATCGCAGTTCATTTCGGAAATTTTCTAGGTTAGTAGTTGCTACTTCTTTATATGAATCTAGTTCGAGCATCTGAACTCCAGGCATTAATGGATCTAATGCTACAGGCAATTCATAGGCATGAAATAATAAAATTCTTTTTACATTGATTTGTTCTGCAAATTGAACAGCATATGCTGCAGCATTGGCTGCAGTAGTTGAAAAATCAGTTGGTACAATAATCGTATGCATGGTTTGGAATTTGAGGTAAAGTTCCTCAATAAGTCAGACTCTATTTATGACAGATGTCATGAAATTCAATGATATTAACCATTTTAAGTGTTTTCTAACGCATGAGTAATATCGTACCACTTTTAGTAAAGGGCTTATTTCCAGGGCCCTTGCCTTTTACCACCCATAAAAATACATTGGTATCAGGTTTAATGCCCTTGATACGTCCATCCCAGGATTGGGATGAAGAATTAGATTTGAAAATTTGGTTACCCCATCTATCTAGTATAACAAATTCTTCAACTTCAACCTGAACAGCTTTAAATGAAATTCGATCATTTAAACCATCTCCATTAGGCGTAAAGGCAGAAGGAACATACACATCCGGGCCTTTCGAATAACTTATACAAATATTATCGGTATTGGTACATAAACTGTCTTTCCCCCACACTTTCAATTGATAACATTGATTTTTACCCCCTGTAACCAAAGGATTTGCAATTCTTGGATTACTTAAGCCAATTGTAGGAGTCCATAAATAGCTGTTTTGAACAGAGGGCTTTAATGGAATTTCATAGGGCAGATCAAATGATATGGTAGTATCAACACCAACATAAGCATCTGGTCTTGGGTATATGATCGGTGCTTTATTAATTATTGCATTGCACCCTTTATCGGTAGTAATATTTAATTGAATAGAATAAGCCAATGGAACTGAATCTCTATAAGAATAATTAAAATAAGGGTCTTTGTCTCTGGAAAATACTTGCGAGCCATTTGATGAAGTGAAATTCCATCTATATGAAGTGATATTTCCTGAAGGAAAAGCTGATTTATTTCTCAATTGCAAGGGCATTCCATTGCAAATTGGTTCTGCCCAATCAAAATCTGCTTTTAAATCGGGATACACAGCCACATTTGCAGCAACAGTATCTTTACAATTTTGAGCATTGGTTAAAATTAATTGTACTTTAAACTGTCCTGCAATAGGATATTTAAAGATTGGATTCATTTGGTCGGAAGTATCTGAATTAATTCCTTGTACACCAAAATCCCATTGGTATTTTAAAGTAGGGTCATTATAATGATTTCCAAAATACACTACTGGGTTTTCACAACTTACCGGTGGAGTGGGAAGCTTGGCTCCGCATTCAACAATATTTATTTCAACTTCTTTTCTATGTGTATTGATTAAAACCCCATTTCTCCATTCTTGAATATCTACTACAATAATAAAATTTCCTGCTTGATTTGATTTTCCAGCAATCGCTCCTGTCAAAGGATTGAGCGTTATATTTCCAGCAGCACCTAATGGGTTTTGAATATCAGCTCCGGAAAAATAATTCAATGTTCTAATTTGAGAAATACCTAAATCGGTCTTTCCAATTGGGTCTCCAAAAGAAAAACGCAATTCATCTCCATCAATATCTTTGTAATTTAATTTATATTGAAATGGCTTTCCTACACAAGCATTAATTATAGAATCTGTTGTTGGGATAGGGCTACTATTGAAAGCAGCAATACCATTTCCAGGAATTCTTGTATAATAAGTTAAAGCAAATCCAGGTTCGGGAATACCAGCTACTATTTCTTCTCCTCTATTCCAGGATTCAAACGCTAAATTTTTATGATCGTTTCTACAACAATCTGAAGCGTATACTAAATATCCATTGTCATCATTTGGCAAATCGATGTATCCAACAAATTCATACAAATCATTGCAGGTCTCTGGAAGATTCATTGCACAATCGTCTACTTTAATTCCATTCAATCTTTTTTTTGAAAATAATGTTGGAGAAAGTTTAAACCCTTTGGTATGTGGAATACCATTCTGGCTATTGAAAAACCAAATTACTGGCGGATCAAACTCTGCATAACTTCTGCAATTTCTATTGACCCTATAAGTGATTTTATAGGTATTAACTGCAGTACCCTTAGTTGATATTTCGTAAAGAATTTCTCCCCCCATGTATTGACCTGCAATCAATACACTATGAATCCCAACAATAGTGGAGAAAACGATCATCAATCTTATAAAAAAACCCTTTTTCAAGATTGAATGAAATTAAACCATTATTTCAGTTTATAAATGCTCAATAATTCCGGCTATACCCTGACCACCGCCAACACAGGCTGTAACCATCCCATATTTTTTATTCAAACGCTTCATATCATTCAGCAATTGAACAGTGAGTTTGCAACCAGTACAACCAAGAGGGTGACCTAGAGCAATGGCACCTCCATTAATATTTACAATGTCTGGATTCAAACCGAGTTCGCGAATTACCGCCAATGCCTGAGACGCAAAAGCTTCATTGAGTTCTATTAAATCTATATCAGCCAAATTCATATTGGCTTGCTTTAATACTTTTGGAATTGCAGCAACTGGTCCGATGCCCATAATTCTTGGATCAACTCCTGCAGAAGCACAATTCACTAATCTGCCGATAGGTTTTATCCCAAGTTCTACTACCATTCTTTCACTCATTACTATGGCAAAAGCAGCGCCATCACTGGTTTGAGATGAATTTCCTGCTGTTACCGATCCGCCAATTGCAAAAGCTGCTTTTAATTTCCCTAATCCTTCCACTGTGGTATCAGCTCGCAAACCTTCGTCCGTATCAACTATATAATTGCGTACAGCCCTCTTATTTTTTTCGTTTACATAAACTTCCTCCACATTGATTGGCAAAATTCCCGATTTAAAAAATCCACTTTCAATGGCAACTTTGGCCTTTCTATGAGAATTGTATGCAAATTCATCTTGGTCTTCTCTTGAAACTTTGTACTCCTTAGCAACTGCTTCAGCAGTTAAACCCATGCCCAAATAATAATCTGGCTGGTCTTTTGCAATGGCATAGGAAGGAACGGTTTTCCATCCAACAGTAGGTACTAAACTCATGCTCTCTGTTCCACCGGCAATAATACAATCAGCCATTCGAGACCTAATTTTAGCTGTAGCCATTGCAATACTTTCTAATCCACTGGCACAATATCTATTTATAGTAATACCTGCAACTTCTATTCCCAATGCTTTTGCAGCAATAATTCTACCAAATTGCAAGCCTTGCTCTGCTTCAGGCACAGCGTTACCAACTATTAAATCATCTACTCTTTTACTTTCCAATTGAGGCACTGTTGCCATCAACCCTTTGATTACTTCTACTGCTAAATCATCGGGTCTAAAAAAACGGAAGCCCCCTTTTTTACTTTTTGTAACTGCTGTTCTATAACCGGCTACTATATATGCTTCTTGCATAAAATCAATTTTTTAGTCTCCAAATGTAGGAAAAATGATTAAAAGTTGTTTATGCAACTATGTTAAGGTTAAAAGGATATAGCTAAATACTTTATTTTCGCTCAAAATCAATGCATTTGTACGCTTCTCTCAGAAATCTTTTATTCCAATTTGATCCAGAAAAAGTGCATTATTTTTCGATGGGTTGCCTTAAAACAGCCTGTAGCATCGGTCTAACTGATCAATTGATTAGAAATACCTTCCAATTCAACTCAAACAGTTTAAAAAAGGAATTATGGGGTCTTGAGTTTTCCAACCCAGTTGGGTTGGGTGCCGGATTTGATAAGAATGCGCTCTATTTAAATGAATTAGAGGCTTTGGGATTTGGATTTGTTGAAATTGGAACGGTGACCCCAAAAGCACAGGATGGCAATGAACAGCCAAGATTATTTCGGTTACCGGCGGATAAAGCACTCATCAATAGAATGGGATTCAATAATAATGGTGTTGAAGCAGTGAAAAAACAATTGATCAATTGGAACAGCACAAAAAATATTCGACAAAAAGCTCAGCTCATTATTGGAGGAAATATTGGTAAAAATAAAGTGACCCCCAATGAAGAAGCATGGAAGGATTATCAGATCTGTTTTAATGAATTACATGAGTCGGTAGATTATTTTGTAGTGAATGTAAGTTCGCCCAACACCCCTGGATTAAGGGAATTACAAGAAAAAGATGCACTGCGTAAAATTTTTTCGATTTTACAAAATGACAATGCTGGTAAAAATAAACCCAAACCATTACTACTTAAAATTGCTCCGGATTTAACGAAAGAACAATTGGATGATATTGTATCATTGGCCATTGAAATGAATCTCAGTGGTTTGGTTGCTACCAATACTACCATTGACCGAACAAACCTTAGTACTGCATCATCCGTTTTAGCTAACTCAATCGGTATGGGAGGATTAAGTGGCCAACCAGTTAAAGAAAGATCAACTCAAGTGGTGAAATACCTTTCCGATCAAACAGAACAAAAAATTCCCATCATTGCGAGTGGAGGAATTTTTACAGGTGAAGATGCAGCAGAAAAATTAAACAACGGTGCTTCTTTAGTGCAGGTATGGACAGGTTTTGTATACGAAGGACCTTCTATTGTAAAAAATATTTGCACTTATTTAGCCAATCATCAATCATAACATGGAATATCTATTTACCTCAGAAAGTATTATTAGTTTTTTAGTATTAACTATTTTAGAAATTGTACTGGGCATAGACAATGTAATTTTTGTAAGCATTATTTTAAACAGACTCCCTAAAGCATTACAACCAAAAGCCAGATTTACTTGGATGATCACAGGCATTATATCAAGAACAATATTATTGTTTTGTTTAAGCTGGCTACTTACCCAAAAGGGCAAGCCTGTTTTTAGTGTATTTGATAAAAGTTTTGATTTAGCCAGTTTGGTAATGATTGCTGGAGGATTGTTTTTGTTGTATAAAACGGTTAAAGAAATTCACCACAAATTAGAAGGCGAAGAAGAAGTTGCAGCTGGAATCGCAAAAAAAGAACTCAGTTTTGGCAATGCCATTGTTCAAATTATCTTGATAGATATGGTTTTTAGTTTTGATAGTATTATTACAGCTGGTGGTACGGCTAAACATTTAGAAGTAATGGTGAGCGCAGTGGTTATTGCAATGATTGTAATGTTTTTATTTAGTCCGAAGATCTCCGCATTCATTCACAAACACCCAACATTAAAAATGCTGGCCTTATCTTTTTTAGTAATGATCGGCTTTGTATTATTAGTAGAAGGATGGGATGCGGAAGGTGCACATGAATTACATTTAAAGAACTACGTTTACTTTGCAATGGCCTTTTCTTTTGGGGTAGAAATATTGAATATGCAAATGCTTAAATCTAAAAGAAAGCCTGTTGAGTTAAGAGAGCCTGTATTGGTAGAAGAAGAAGAGTCTGGAGATATGGCTAAATGATCAATTAGAAAGTAAATCTAAAACTTCCGAATACTCCAAATTTATTAACAACTGCATTCCCTGCGGGATGTTCAGACAATCGCCAAACCAAATCTAATCGGAAGAATTTGAGTATATTATCTATACCTGTCCCCAATTCGATATACATTTTATCATCTAAAGATTTGTAAGGGTAATTGCCAATAAAATTCAATTTTTTATTAGCATCAGATAAAGAACCTATTACTCCTTTTACACTCCAGAACTGACGAAACATTAATTTGCGAGTAAGAGGAATAAATCGAAACAACCCATTGCCAATATTATGCTCCAAATTAAAACCAGCATAATTGTCTGCAATAAACTCAAATTGATTCATGAGGTTAAATGCATACTTATTGTAATAGAACAATTCATTTCCAGGAAGAATGTCTAAAAATTGATATGGAATGGTGCCATATACTTTTCCAGCAAAAAGATTCCAATATAATTTACCGTAAGGTGCAACACTTAAATTATGTGAAACAGTAAAATCGAATTTGTCATAGTTATTATTCGAATGAAAAACTCCCGCCCAACCTTTGGTATATTTCAATTCTACAATAGGGTGCTGGCTCCCCAAACTTCTTCTATTAAAATTTTCTTCCAAATACCTTTCCTGATAAGCGTATCGTAATTTTACCACTGTTTCAAAAGAATGAAATGGGTTGGTAAGATCTGTAGGTGTTGCTCTAGTAGTTTTATATAATTCTTCGCCTGGCAAATTCAACAATGCTTTGTACTGTTTATCAATTGCTGCTAATTCAATTCTATAACCAGAACCTGTTTCTTTAAAAAATTCCAACTTGGTTTCTTTAACATGTTGAAATTTAAATGGAATCTCCATTCTTCGAAAAACGGTAGCAAAAATATTATCATTGCCTAATTGGTCATAATACAATTGTCGATTATCGATATCACTTTTATAGGAGAAAGCTAAATAAGTCCACGGATCTTTATTCAATAAATATTTAGCCTGGGCTTTCCCTTTAAATAATCCATCCTTAGTTCCATAAGCCAGATAGCCAGAGAAGTTCCACTTTTTACTGAAGCCCTTATTGGTTGCAGCATCAAATCTAAATCTCCCACCTTCCCAATAGTTTCCACTGATCCAATAGAAATAAGGACCTAACCTTATATTTCCAAAATCCCTGGTGCCTTTTGCAGCAATTTCAATTACATCCTTGTAAAATAAATAAGTAGGATTTTTATTGAGTGTATCTAATACTTTATAAACTGTTTGTTCATTTTTATTCAATGGTTCGTGTCTTCTGGATAACCAAAATGAGTCCGTAAAATTTTCAGTATTCGGCAATAAGTCTACTTGAATATTTCGAATATTTTTTTCCAATTGAATGGGTGTTGCAGGATTATTCACCACAACATTATTGTAAGTAGTTGTTTTTCTTCCTTTAAAACCTAGTTTACCTTTTGCAATTGGAGAAATATCTGCAACGAATCGGTCTTTGTACAAAAACCAGGTAGTATCATTGATTTGACGATACTCTTGAAGCAATGTTAATCCTTCAATGAAATTGATATTTACATCAGATGAAGGCCTTAAAGTAATTCTTTGCAATGCAAAACTGGTATCATTCACCCAACAATCCCCATCAAAAGTACTTTCCCCTTTTCTCTTACCAGAAAAAAACAAATGCACCAATCGTTTTCCGTTTAAATAAGCGGTATCAGCCAATTTGAATTTATAATAGAAGTCGGCATTGGAATTAAACGGGCTGATCATTTCCTTATTAAAAACAGGAATGAAATTATCCATTACATTGATGTTCTGAAAAGTACCTCCCATTTCTTTAATGAAACTTTCATTTTCAACACCATTGGCTTTTGTAGCTTTTATACGTTCATAAATTTTTTCGGGACTTTTCTGAAAATAATAATCAGATAATGTTTCAGATAAATAAACAGGTAAAAAAGGTTTGCTCTCCGAATTAGAATCGATATAATTAAAAACAAAGTTCAACGGCTTAATTAGGAAATTTTTACTCAGTTTTTCCTTTTCAATATTATTGATGTCTAACTCCAGCTTATTATAGATTTCATAGGAATAATTATCCCAGAATTTTTTGTCTGTTTTATTCTTATTGCTCATGATTTTTTTCCAAAACCATAATGCCCTATTGTATTTTACTTTCACTACAGCTTCATTAGTGGGAGCTAATACTTCCAAAGTAAAAGTAAGAAATACAGAATCTTTGATTGTTGTAATTGGAACAGCCAATACTTTATAACCTACACTAAAAACTTCAAGTGTATCGTTAACTATTTGATTTTTTAAAAGAATGGTAAACTTACCAGCTGAGTCGGTAAGCATTCCTCTTCCGGATTGTTTAAATTTAACTGAAGCAAAAGGGATTTGTTCGTCGCTCTGTTTATCTCTTACTATACCAGCAAGTTTGATTGATTGACCAAAAGAACTAGCGCTCAATAAGAAAGAGAATACCAATAATAAAAACAAACTGCAAATCCTATACATCCTACTCCGTGTAATTATGAAACAAAGAAACTAAAAATCAAATCCTAATGCAAAATAATACAAAGGTCTGCCAAGGAATAACCCTTTCATAGGCCATGCAGCATCAAATTTTAGGAAATAACCAAGTAATGTGCTTCTGGCACCAAAACCATATCCGCCCGCAAAAGGGCCTAATCCACCTGCATCAATTTTAACAATAACAGAGGAGTTAGGGTCGGAAATTACATCACCAGGTCTTTTAATGCCGTTGTATTTGCCATTCCAGGCAGTTCCTAAATCCAGGAATTGAACCAATTGAAAATTGCGTATAAAAGCATTATTGATAGGCTTATCAATAAAAGTAGAAAACACAGGCAACCTGAATTCACTATTAATTACGAATGCATTATTACCATTTGCAATGTTTTGAGTATACCCTCGCATATTTAAAGCCAAGGTTTGGAACGCATAAGACTGATCTGCAGCTGGCCTATTTTGATCATTGAATTTTGGTCCAAGCCAGCCATCAACTCCACCTAAATAATAAATAAGCTTTTGAGAGCCCCAGGAAAAATCAGCTGCCGCTCTACCAGCCCAAATAAAATTTCGGTAAATTTTATGATAGTACCTGCCATCAAATCCAAAATTCATAGTTGGCTTACCTTCATTTAATTGCGTTTTGATAGATGGCATGTTAACATCCAAGTAAACTTTAAATCGAAGACCATTCCAAATATTCTGAGTAGGATTCAATGTATTATCATGAACATATTCAATTCTAGATAAAATAAATCTTGAAACAGTGTCCTTATAAGCCAAAGCATTTGGATTTGAATATCCTGTAGCATTATCAAATGGCCTTAAAATACCTCTATCGGTTCTCATTCCAATGGTCAATCTAAAACTCTTCACTTCATTCAATGCATATCTTGCATTGAATTGATAAAGGTTAGTGATCAACATATTGTTGAACTGGGTATTGTAAAAATTGGTGATATTACTTCTATAATAAGTAAGTCCCCAATCAATTCTTTTTTTGTAATTCTGAAATGAGAACATCAAATCTTTATCGCTAAGATTGGTTCCAAAACGAATTCCTGCAACAAATTTGATGTCTTCAAAAAGGTCTACAACACCCACACGAAATGTAAAATTAAAATCATTTCCATTATTCAACTGAATAGGACCAGAACCACCACCATAGGGTTGGTAACGGTTAATCAATATATTATTAGAGAATCCACTCAACACATAATCTGTACTAAACTTCAATTTGTAATCATATAATTTAGATCGCGCTAAAGTAGATTGCTTTGAACTCGTTAAAGGAATTTTGAATAAGTTCTTTGAACTGGTATCAGGTTTTTCATCTGCAAATTCATTTTGAAAAAAGTCTTTTGCTTTTTTTATAGTATCATTGGCAGATTTAGTATTGTAAACGGTTGCCTTTCCTTCTACTTTTTTCTTTTCTTCTATCGCTTTACGTGCATATTCGGTAGGTCTAGCATTAATATTCCGTTTGTTTAGCGCAATGGAATCTACTTTGAGTTTATACAAGAATTTAAAATCTCCTTCTTTTCTTACTTCACTTACCTGACCATTGTTTCCAGCAATTCTTGTTTCTAATAAACTGCTTTGATAATTGGTTATTGGAAATGTATAAGTCGAGTCTTTATACACCTGAAAATAGCTCACACTATCGGGCTCATGTTTTTGCCAGGCCAATAAGGTAGAATCAAATTCTTTTGGAGCAGGGTTTCTGAGTACCTCATCCCCTATATAGTATAATGTGTCTAACCCATTTCTTTTAGTGGCAAAAAATCCAGCCCATCTATTGCCAATACCATTTTCATCAGAAACATAGGTGAAGTGGTTGGTATTGTATTGCATTGGATATTTTGCATTGCCAAATTTCAAATTGGTCAACTGAGCAATTTGTTTGTCTTTGCTATCATTGAGAATATCCACCATAAATATGTTGAATCGATACCTGCTTGGCAACACTGTATCTTGATTTGGTGCAATTGGACCAGGACGGTTAGAAGAAAATATAATTCCAACACGATTTGGAAAGCTTACCAATGTTGGATGTAAATCATCATAAACATCATTGGTGATCTGTGTTGCTTTTTGTTCTTCAATTTTATAGGTATAAATATCTGAATGACCATTTTTAACTGCACTCATTACCAAGGTATTGGCATCAAGCATAAATGAAGCATCCAATATTTGATCGAAACCTTCTATAGTTTGCTTGTACCTTTTGTATTTGGCAATGATATCGTAAACAAACATTTTTGTTTTGCCCATTTCCCAATAGATCACCAAAAGCCTAGACCCTTTTCCATCCCAAGCCAGAATAGGATAACTTGGATTAACATCATTCATATTGGTTTTAACACCACTTTTCAACAACACTTTAGTGTCATAAAAATTCTCAGTCAGTTTAATGCTATAAATGCCTTTCTTGAACTCCATAGCCGCATAAGTATTGCTCTTGGGGTTTGGATTTGCTTGAAAACGAAAAAAATCTTTCTTGGTAACTTCTTCCGAAACGCTTAACTGACCTTTTACTTGATTTCTTCTTTGTTTAATATCACTGATGTATTTGGTTTGCTGATACACCATAAAATCATCCAAAACCTCTTTGAATTTTTTCTTACATATTTTTAAACAAGCATTGTTTACATTTTTATAAATACGTGACAGATAAAGTAGATAGGTAATATTTTCTTTACGATACTTATCTCCTATATAATTCCAAAAAGCATGCCCAGCCAATAAAGGTTTTTCAAATGCTAATTGATAAAAATTATTGTACCGGCCACCTAATATGGCACTTTTTAATTCATCGTCTTTCTCCGTACTCCATGCCTGACCTGCATAAGCCACATAACCATCTACCATCCATTTTGGCAAATCCAATAATGCCTGATTGCTTGCAAATTCTCCTATATCATCTCCAAACAATAAATTATCTGTAAGCACTTTCGCAATTCCTTCTCTAACTTGTGTTCTTAAATGATCATGATTACCATCAAAATAAACCATCAATTTATTATTCACCAATTTAGTAGTTCCACCAGGTGTTTGAATATCAATTCCTAACCCTATATTGGTACTTTTGAAATCGTTGTAATTATTGTAAACAACAATATTGGCCCTTCTCTGTAAAGAATACTCCACAAAATTTTCAATTGATCTCAATTCTTCTTCTGCTAATTGAGCAACAAATTTTCCTAATTCAACTCCACCTTGTGCAGCATAAGTATTGAAATTGGGAGATTGATAAAATTTCCAAACGAATTTTTTATGTTGTACTCGGTTTTTACCGAATTCAACTGTGTTCACCTGTGATAACAAAATAAAAGGCGAAAGAAATAAAATAAAAAATAGGGCTTTCCTGATTTGATTCAATTGCATATCCGAACTTTGGCATTTAAAATTAGTCATTTACAGTTAAAAGCTGGTAAAAATAGGTTTATGATAAAGGTTAAGGTTTTCACATTTAGTCCAATCCAAGAAAATACCTATGTTTTATACAACGAAACCGGAAAAGCACTGATCATCGACCCAGGTTGTTATTCAACAGAAGAACAGGATATTTTACAAGCATTTATTCAAAAAGAATCCTTGGTTCCTGTTCAATTATTAAATACCCATTGTCACCTCGACCATGTTTTTGGCAATAAATGGGTATATGACACCTATCATACCCCCCTTTTTATCCATCCAAAAGAAGAAGAGATGCTACAATTGGCTCCTTTATCAGGGGAAAAATGGGGATTACCCTTTATTAACTATTCCGGCCCATTGAATTACCTTCAGGAAGGAGATACAATTCAACTAGAAAATGATGCCCTCCAGGTTATTTTAACGCCTGGTCATTCTCCGGCAAGTATTTGTTTTTATTGTAAGGAACAGGCATTCCTAATTGGGGGAGACGTACTGTTCAGGGAAAGTATTGGAAGAACCGATTTGCCAGGAGGAAACCATGAAACCCTTTTAAAAAGTATCCGTGAAAAATTATTCGTCTTACCAGACGATGTGGTCGTTTTTCCTGGTCATGGAATTAAAACAACCATTGGTTACGAAAAACAAAATAACCCATTTTGTCAATAATTTGAATCATAGTCTGATGGATAAGCTTTATTGTAAGCAGTGATAAAAATCGCGCCCAAATTTTTATAAGGCGGCACATAATCATCAAATTTTTCTTTAGCAGATCCATTAAATCGAATGGCCAAACTACTCCAAAGTGCAGGCCAGTTAAGATCTTTACCCAACCGAAGGTTTTCGCAGATCACATCTATTAAACCCTGATTTATAATTCCAGTACCAATTTGTTTCGATGAAATAATATGTGCACCAGGACAAATTTCTAAAACATCATTTAATTTTTGATAACCTCCGCAACTTCCTACCAATACCAGTTTTGAACCTGCAGGCAACTTATTAATGGTATTTTTTAAATAATAACTATGGCCTCTATGGATAGCTACAGTAGGTTGAATAGAATTGTTAGATAAGTAATTGATCAAACTATCCTGGGCTTTTTCATCTAGCTCTAAGGCTTCATCCAAAGGTAAATTCGCATAAATAGTAACGGGCACTCCTCTCACAGAATTGACTTCAACCCACTGAGATTTTTTAATGATTCGCCAATTGGGGTTGCGAAATTTATTTAAGAATGAATTAAACACTACCAAGCCATCTTTATCTCCATAAAAAAATTGTTGAATAGCAATATTACCGGTAGCAGTATCTCTTAACAGTTTATTAGGTAATTCGTAAATAGGTAAAATTCCTAGGCGTGCAGACAAATCGATTTTATTTGTCGAATCCATGGAAAGGAAAATAGTATTCAATAAGTCGTAAATTATTATCCCTCTTTTATTAGCAATGTCTTTACATCGTAAAAGTTCTTTTTGCACTTGTGTTAAAATCAAGCTTCTTAAACTAAGTGTATAAATACTAGAATAAGAATCCGCAACGTCTACTGCATCTTCAAGGGAATTGGTCTTTTCCAGACCATTCACAAAACCTTTGATTAATTTTTGCGCATCCCAAGTATCCATTCTACTCAGAAAATCGTCCAGCATATTATAAGAGGCTGTGATTTTTACAAACTTTTTATAATAATCAAACCTGACTAATTGAAGTAAGGAATCTGATCTTGGAATGTTCATCCGGGCAAAAATTCTTGGGTAAACTCCTGAAACAAAACTAGAAGTATACATTTCTTCTTCTCCCAAAACGGCTAAATAATACAATTCAACTGGTGAAAGACCTTCCAATTTTTTGAAACGAATTAAATCGCTTTTTTCGCTATGTAGCGCATTGATTTCATTGATGAAACCTTCGATGGCTTTCGATTTGAGCTTAGCGGTTAAAATATTTGCTGCCATTGGAGTATCGCCCTTTTGCATTCTTTCGGCATACTGTATTCTGGTTTTCACCAATAATTGAAAATACCCTTTCAAAGAATCGCTTACAACATAGGGAGTAATAGAATCAATGGGAGTTACTCCTTTATAAATATTGTCTAGAAAAGGAAAATACATCCTACCCGTTTTGGTCAAAGACAAACTAGCTACCAATTTTATAAAAGGATGATTCACTGATTGGATTTTTCTACCTAATTGATTCGGAGCTGCTGCATAATTATACAATTCTTCGGGATTTCTAAATCCGGCAATTGCAATCAATGAATCTGCATATCGATTGTTTGGGTTGAGAGAAAGGATAGGTAAAATTCTTGATGGTGTTAGTTGACATTGCTTTAAAACAATTAAATCTTTTGATGCACTGATGCCAATATTTTCTTTCAAAGCAAAATTATCTACCAAAATACTGCCTACGATAATTGAACTCGATTTAATAACAGGTTCGATTGACAATGCGGACCAATCCAAATGCATGGCAGAATCAAAATTGCCAATTAATGTAGGATATTGATCTGCCGAAATTACCCTCGATTGATATGCCGAAATAAAACCAGTCAATAATTCATTGACCCCTCTCAACCATTTGAATTTGCTATTATTATCCAACAAATCATTTAATTCGATAGAAGCACGCATATTCGAAATAACTATTTTAGTTTTTTCGATTTCTGATGGGTTTAATTTAGCGGGGTTGAAGGCCAATGAATCGATTTTATCCATCGACCGAATAATATATTCGTGATGCAATTGTCTCATTGCAGGAATGGCCGGCATAGCTATTTGAGCACTTATGGTAGAAATACCAACTGAAAATAGCAGGAATGCTAGCATAAAATGGGAAAGTCGCGGCATATATCGCACAAAAATAGGCTCGTTTAGAACGAATTTAGCAAAATCATGCTCATCTAGTTAACAATTAGATAATAATGCCGAATTAGTGTAATGCAGCATAATGAAATTAACTTTGTGTAAACATTGTGTTAACATGGAAGGCAAATCAAAACAAATACTCATTGCAGACGATGAGCCCGATATTCTAGAAATCGTAAGTTACAATTTAGAAAAAGAAGGATATACAGTTTTTACTGCCAAAGATGGCAACGAAGCGTTGGAGAAAGCCAGACAACTCAATCCCGATCTAATCATACTCGATATAATGATGCCTAAAAAAACGGGCGTAGAAGTATGCAAAATATTAAGGGCTCAACCTGCTTTTCAAGAAACACTGATCATTTTTCTCACGGCAATGAGCGATGAAGCTTCACAAATAAAAGGGTTAGAAACCGGTGCAGATGATTATGTAAATAAACCAATCAGCCCTAAAGTACTTACCAGCAGAGTAAATGCTTTATTTAGAAGAGTAGGTAACAAAGAAACTGGTAAATCCATCACAATTGGTGAAGTGACCATCGATCCAGTGAAATTTTTGGTTTCCATCAATGGCACTGAAGTTACATTGGCTAAAAAAGAATTTGAATTACTTTATTTACTAGCTTCTCGTCCTGGCAGGGTTTTTCTACGCAATGAAATTTTATCACAGGTTTGGGGTAATGAAGTGATCGTTGGAGATAGAACCATCGATGTACATATTAGAAAAGTTCGTCAGAAAATGGGCATGGATTGTATAACAACAGTAAAAGGGGTTGGTTACAAATTTGAGATATAAGCTTACCTTGCGTTGAGCTATGTTTAGTACCAAAAACCTTTCACCCCAGCAATTATCTGCTTTCACGGCATTGATTTTATCAGTTCCAATTTCAATGGGTGTATATGTTATTCGACCCGATTGGCTTATTGCCCTAAGTGCTTTGATCATTACATTTTTAGGAAGTTATTTATTGATTCGATTTGTGTTGGAATCATTTATTTATCGAAAGATCAAATTGATTTACAAATACATCTACCAAACCAAGGCATCCAAAAGAGAAGAAACTTATTATAAATATATTTTACCACAAAAAGGCATCGATGAAGTAAGAGAAGATGTAGAAAAATGGGCAGAGCAAAGAAGTGCTGAAATTGAATTGCTTAAAACCAATGAGGCTTATAGAAAAGAATTTTTACAAAATCTAGCACACGAATTCAAAACGCCGATTTTCGCCATTCAGGGGTATATAGATACATTAATAGATGGAGCAATAGAGAATCCTACTTTGAGCAAAAGATTTTTAGAAAACACTTCAAAGAATGTATCCAGAATGGTTACTCTGGTAGAGGATCTCGACGAAATTTCTCGATTAGAAAGTGGCGAACAGCCTTTGTATAAAGAGAATTTTATCATACAAGATTTAATTAAGGAAGTGTATGAAACCCTCTCTATAAAAATAAGTGTAAGAAATATTAAATGTAGCATCAAAAAAGGATGTGAATCTCCCATTACTGTTTTTGCAGACCAGGAAAAAATCAGACAGGTAATCAATAATCTTTTGGAGAACGCTATCAAATATGGCAAAGATGATGGAAATGTAGTGGCCAGTATTTATAAAACAGATGGCAAACATGTATTAATTGAACTGAGCGACGATGGCATAGGTATTGCGGAAGAACATTTAGGAAGAATTTTTGAAAGATTCTATAGAACAGACAGAGGCCGAAGCAGAGATGTTGGGGGAACAGGTTTGGGATTATCCATTTGTAAGCATATTATAGAAGCACATGGACAAACCATTCATGTAAGAAGTAAGCTCGATATCGGAACCACCTTGGGTTTTACATTGGAAAGTAGAAAAGATTAAAAAAGCCCCAATGGAAATCGGGGCTCGCATGAGAAAACTACTAATATGCTCTATTGCTATAAACTGTGCTGCAAAAATGGAACTCAAAAATGAACAAATTGTAAATTAAATGCCACCAAATCATTACCTTTTGCCTACATATTTAAAGGGTTTTACTTATTTTCAATATTAACTAATTATTAAATTATGTTGAAATAGGCTGCCATACGTACGGAAGCCTATTTTTGCCAAAATACAAGCTGCTATGAGTGCAAATACATTCGGAAAGTTTTTTATGCCAAAAAACAAAGTGTTTTATGAGCTATTTGAAGATGTTGCTGAGAAGTCGCATGAAATGGGCGTTAAACTGAAGGAAATGGTAAGTGAGCCAGATGCTAATAAAAGGGCAGCAATAAGGGCACAAATTGAAGATCTAGAGCACAAGAACGACGACAATACCCATCGCATTTTTACAGAATTAGGTAGAAATTTCATTACCCCATTTGATAGAGAAGACATTCACTATTTAGCATCTGCATTAGATGATATTGCCGACTATATTTTTGCAACTGCTAAAAAAATTAATTTTTATAGCGTAAATCCGAATGATACTGGAATTCAAAAAATGGCTGACCTGATTTTGCAAGGAACCGTAGAAATTAAAAAAGCTGTATTTGGATTGAGAGACATGAAAAATCTTCGGGAAATGACGGAAGCGATGGTAAAGGTAAATAGTATCGAAAACCAGGCTGATGACGTATTTGACATGAGTATCGAATTGCTTTTTCAGAACGAGAACGATTTTAAAGAGGTAATTAAGAAAAGAGAAATTTACCAGGTGATGGAAATTGCCACTGATAAATGTGAAGACGCTGCAAATGTGATCGAATCGATCATCATCAAATACGCATAACCTCCTCATTATTAAGAATGATGAATTAAGAATTAGCTGCTTATGTTTACTTTATTAATATTGATTATTGTTTTGGCTTTTATTTTTGATTACATCAATGGTTTTCATGATGCAGCCAACTCAATTGCTACCATCGTTTCTACAAAGGTATTAACCCCGTTTCAAGCCGTTCTATGGGCTGCTGTATTCAACTTTGCCGCATTTTTTATATCAAAATATATTTTTAAAGAATTTGGGATTGGCAATACAGTAGCAAAATGGGTAAATGCTGAATTTATTACGCTTGAGGTTTTATTGGCCGGAATCATTGCTGCCATTATTTGGAATTTATTCACCTGGTGGTTCGGAATTCCTTCAAGTTCTTCTCATACTTTAATGGGTGGGTTTGTAGGGGCCGCCATAGCCAATGCAAAAGCATTGAGCGTGGCAGATGTTGATGTGATCAATTATGCGAAAGTAATTCCTACATTTTTATTTATCTTTTTTGCACCGTTAATTGGAATGTTCATCGCATTTTTTATAACAATATTAATAGTTCATCTCTGCAAGCGATCAAATCCTTACAAAGCTGAAAACTGGTTCAAGAAATTGCAATTGGTTTCTTCCGCTGCATTTAGTTTAGGACATGGTGGCAACGATGCTCAAAAAGTAATGGGTATCATAGGAGCAGCAATTATTTTCTATGAGAAAAACACAAAGGGAGTGAATATGAATTTCAATGAATTTGTAGTCGCTTATCCTTGGGTACCATTTACTTCTTTTTTATGTATTGGTTTAGGTACCATGAGTGGTGGATGGAAGATCGTAAAAACGATGGGTACCAAAATAACCAAAGTAACTCCTTTAGAAGGTGTAGCTGCCGAAACAGCTGGCGCAATAACTTTATTTCTAACAGAACATTTTCATATTCCAGTTTCTACTACACATACCATCACTGGCTCTATCATTGGGGTTGGCGCAACAAAACGCTTAAGTGCAGTCCGCTGGGGTGTAACCGTAAACCTTTTATGGGCTTGGATTTTAACCATACCAATTTCAGCTGCAATAGCAGCAATTGTGTTCTACATCATTAAACTATTTGTTTAATTTCTTTTACTTCGGTTTGAAATTATAGAATTAAATTGCAGTATAATTTTATTGCATGGCTAAGATATTGGTTACAGGTGGATGTGGATTTATTGGATCTCATACCATCGTTGATTTATTAGAAAATGGATTCGAAGTCATTTCAATCGACGATTTTTCTCGTTCTACTCAAATAGCTATTACTGGTATCGAAAAAATCACCGGAAAAAAAATAAAAAACTATTCCGTTGACCTCAAGAATTTTGACGAGACACAAGCGGTTTTCATGGAACACACCGATATAGATGGCATCATTCATTTTGCCGCATACAAAGCAGTTGGTGAATCTGTGGAAGAACCCATTTTATATTATGAGAACAATTTGTTTGGATTGGTGAATCTATTAAAATGTGTGCAGGAATTTGGTATACCCAATATTGTATTCTCTTCATCTTGCACTGTATATGGCAATCCAGATGCGATTCCAGTAACTGAAACAACGCCTATCAAACCTGCAGAATCTCCCTATGGAGCAACTAAACAAATGGGGGAAGTGATCATTAAAGATTTTACCAAAGCCAATGCAACCAATGCTATATTATTGAGGTATTTTAATCCTGTAGGAGCACATCCTTCCATACTTATAGGCGAATTACCGATTGGCAAACCACAGAATTTAGTTCCTGCAATTACACAAACTGCGATTGGGAAATTACCTAAAATGAAAGTACATGGCAATGATTATGATACGCGCGATGGTTCATGTATCAGAGACTATATTCATGTTTCAGATATAGCACACGCGCATACCTTAGCTATACAATATTTAACCGCTGAGAAAAATGAAACAGCTTGCGATGTATTTAATTTAGGGACCGGAAATGGAGTGTCTGTTTTAGAAGCAATCGAAACATTTGAAAAAGTAAGTGGTGTAAAATTGAATTATGAAATCGGACCTAGACGAGCAGGTGATGTAGTAGCCATATATGCCAATAACGATGCTGCCGTAAATAAATTAGGCTGGAAAATTCAATATGGCATTACAGAAATGATGGATACTGCCTGGAAATGGGAATTGCATCTTCATTCTCTCGATAAACAAATGAAAGAGAATTAATTGTTGGTCACCATCTTGGCAGCATTCTCTGCCATTTGTAAGGCTTCAATAAATTCTTCGATATCACCACCAACAACTGCATCTAAATTATAAGATGTAAGTCCTATACGATGATCGGTAACTCTTCCCTGAGGCCAGTTATAGGTTCTGATTTTAGCACTTCTATCTCCGGTACTTACCAATGTTTTTCGTTGACGAGAAATTTCATCTTCCTGCTTACGAACCTGTTCTTCATACAATTTGGTACGAAGCATGGTCATGGCTTTTTCTCTATTGCCTAATTGAGAACGTTCTGTTTGACATACCACTACCACCCCAGTTGGAATATGGGTTAAGAAAACTTTGGTCTCCACTTTATTTACATTCTGTCCACCCGCTCCACCACTTCGGGCAGTTTCCATCTTCACATCACTTTCTTTCAATTCAAAATCTACTTCTTCCGCTTCAGGCATTACAGCAACAGTTGCTGCTGATGTATGCACCCTTCCTTGTGTTTCTGTATTGGGTACTCTTTGTACACGATGCACACCACTCTCAAATTTTAATGTACCATACACATCTTCACCAGTAACTTCTACGATAACCTCTTTATAACCACCCACTGTACCTTCGCTCTCTGTAACAATCGCCGTTTTCCAACCTTTTTTAGAACAATACCTTAAATACATGCCCAGTAAATCTCCTGCAAATAAACTGGCTTCATCTCCACCAGTTCCTGCACGAATTTCCAAAATGGCATTTTTATCGTCCTGAGGGTCTTTAGGTATGAGTAATTTAGTGAGTTCTTTTTCCAGGGCTTCTTTCTTTTCTTCGAGTTCTGGCAGTTCCATTTTTGCCAATTCACGCATTTCTTCGTCGGTACTATTGAGGGCTTCTTTAGCATATTGATGGTCGGCCAATACTTTTATATACACTTCATATGGTTGCACAATTTTTTCCAGGGAACGATATTCCTTGCTATATACTCCAAACTCTTTTTGGTTATTAATGATTTCAGGGTTGGTAAGTGCCACACCAACCTGATCGAACCGCGCTTTTATTGCTTCCAGCTTATTCAGCATATTTCTTCAATTTCAGGTGGCAAAAGTACGGTTTTAACCGCCATTCTAAGCAGTGAAAAATAGGCCATTATTGCAAAAATCAGCAGTAATTACCTTATATTTTGGTAAAATTGATAATATCAAGACAAATCAATAAATGCTATATGAAAACAATTTTATTTGCAATGCTGTTCCTTTCAACTCAATCAGTATTCTCCCAAAACCTAAAAGAGGAAGAATTAATTCGTAAAGCAAGACAAAGTTCCAATGAAGCTATTGCTAAGCGAGATATTGAAGAAATCTCAAAATATTGGTTAGATGATTTTTTGATTATTCGTGGAAGTGGTGTGATTGTAATTGGAAAAGAAGCAAGTAAAGTTGATTGGATCAAAGGTTTTAAAGAAACTCCTCAGGTTTATTACGAACGTATTCCATCAGAAATAATCATCAGCAAGAATAACCCTGATTTGGCTTGGGAGAGCGGAAATTGGAAAGGGTTTAATACGTACAGCAAAGGTGGTCGTTACAGTGCTCAATGGAAGAAGAAAGATGGCGAATGGAAATTGCAGGCTGAGTTATTTGTTGCTTTGGAGAAATGATCAATTAGCTCAATAAAATGGGTAAAAAACAGTAATTTCATTGGAGTTAAACTTGCCAAATGAAATTAACCTTTACTGTTTTATCAATTTGTATTTCAGTCATTATTGGGAGCACTTCACTCCATAGTCAAAGCGCAGACATCTTACTCAAAAACGGTAAAATTCTTGATGGCACTGGTAATTCCTGGTTCATTGGAGATATTGCAATACAAAAAGGCAAGATTATAAAAATGGGTAACCTGAGTAAATGGCAGGCAGCTAAAAACATTGATGCTACTGGCTTAATCGTCGCCCCTGGATTTATAGATGTGCATACCCATATTGAAGGCGATGAAAAAAACAATCCTTTGGCCTCTAATTTTATTTACGATGGAGTTACTTCGGTAGTTACAGGAAACTGCGGAGGTTCAAAAGTAAATCTCACTGCTTATTTTAATATGCTTGATAGTTTGCAATTGTCTATTAACGTGGCTACATTGATTGGGCATAACGATGTTCGCAAAGCTGCAATGGGTTCCGCCAATCGTGATCCTTCAGAAGCTGAAATGCAAAAAATGGAAGCCATTGTTGATAAGGCAATGAAGGAGGGAGCTGTTGGACTTTCTACTGGATTGATTTATATACCTGGTACTTATTCTAAAACAGAAGAAATTGTTCGCTTAGCAAAAGTAGCAGCTAAATACAATGGTGTATATGCCAGTCATATGCGCAATGAAGGTGATAGTGTTACTCAAGCGATTGAAGAAGCAATTAGCATTGGTAGACTGGCCAATATTCCTGTGGAGATTTCTCATTTTAAATTGAGTGGTCAGCAAAACTGGGGAAGAAGTAAGGAAACCATTCCTATGGTTATCAAAGCACGTGAAGAAGGATTGGATGTAACCATCGATCAATATCCTTATACTGCAAGTAGCACCAACTTAGGTACATTATTACCAGATTGGGTATTAGCAGATGGGCAAGATTCCATTAAAGCAAGATTAGCCAATCCAACCATTAGAAAAGAAGTTGTTGCTTATATGTTGAAGAAACTAAAGAATAGAAAACTATCTCATTTTAGTTATCCTGTAGTTGCCACATTTAAAGCAGACACTTCGTATAATGGAAAAAGTATTGAAGAAGTGAATCTGATGAAAGGCAATAAACACAAGGCTTCCGCTGAAGCAGAAACCATTATTCAAATGATGGAGAAGGGCGGAGCAAGTATGGTTTTTCATGGAATGGGCGATGCGGATGTAAATGCGATCATGCGCTATCCATTCAATATGTTTGCCAGTGATGCAGGGATCAGAGTGTTTAAGCAAGGAGCTCCTCATCCCCGTGGTTATGGAACCAATGCAAGAGTCTTGGGTAAATATGTACGTGAACAAAAAATCATTTCTTTGGAAGAAGCCATTCGCAGAATGACTTCATTGCCTGCACAAAAATTCAAACTAACAGATAGAGGTTTATTGCGCGAAGGATTTGCTGCAGACATTGTAATATTCGATGAAAGAACAGTAAACGATCTATCTACATACGAACAACCGCATCAATACAGTGTGGGTTTTAAATATGTATTGGTAAATGGCCAGATCGAAGTAGAAAATGGAGTACAAAATACCATTAGAAGTGGTAAAGCTTTAAGAGCGAATCAATAAAATGAAATGAAAAAAATAATTCTTCTCTGCTGCTGTTTGTTCACTGGAGTTTTAAATAGCCAGGCACAAAATATAGAATCGATTGTAGATTCTTTTGTTCGGGCTGATCAATTTAGTGGAGTGGTTTTATTTGCCGACAAAGGGAGAGTTGTTTTTGAAAAAGCATATGGATTCCGAGAATTCGCTGAAAAAACACCTTTGAAGAAATCAGCTATTTTTGAATTGGCTTCTGTTAGCAAACAGTTCACTGCAATGGTGATCATGATGATGCAAGAAAAAGGAAAATTATCTTTTGATGATTCCGTTTCACAATATCTACATATTCCTTATAAAGGAATTACTATACGACACTTATTGAATCACACAAGTGGTTTACCCGATTACCAAGCTATCATGGATCAATATTGGGATAAAAGCAAAGTGGCCGGAAACCCAGATATATTGGACTATCTATACAAATACCAGCCTCCTGTTTTATTTGAACCAGGAAGTAAATACAATTATAGCAACACCGGTTATGTATTGCTCGCAAGTATAGCAGAAAAAGTAAGTGGCATTGATTTTATTGAATTTTGCAGAAAGGAAATTTTTAAAAAAATCGGAATGAAAGACACCGATATCAGAACACTAGAAGAAAAGCAATCAACAAAAAATTTTGCTATTGGTCATGTATACATACCAGCAAAACAAGCATTTGTTCGTGCAGATTCTTTTCCTTCATCCAACTACACCATTTGGTTAGGCAATAGAAAAGGGCCAGGCAGAATCAGTTCTACTGCGGCGGATCTATTAAAATGGGATCAGGCATTATATACGCAACAACTCATCAAGCAATCTACATTAGATGAAGCATTTTCTCCAGCGGAATTAAACAATGGAACTCTATCTAATTATGGCTTTGGCTGGGATATTAGAACAGATGCAATAGGCAATAAATATGTATCGCACAATGGAGATAATCCTGGCTACAAAACGCAAATTGTTCGATTCATCCACAGCAAAAAAACATTGATTGTACTTTGCAATAATGCCATTCCCAATTTTGCAAGAATGATCAAACAATTAGAAAATGCAATGATGGATTAAATCCTTCCATTCTTAATTTCTTCTACAACTCCCGGATCGAGCAAAGTAGATATATCCCCTAAATTCTCTGTTTCGCCTTCCGCAATTTTGCGCAAAATTCTTCTCATGATTTTTCCACTTCTTGTTTTAGGCAAGCCACTTACAAATTGAATTTTATCGGGCTTAGCAATCGCCCCAATCATTCTGGTAACAGTTTGTAAAATATCTTTTCTTACCAAGTCGCCACTTCCATGGGTATTCTGCGCATGTGAACCCTGATAAATAACAAAGGCGTAAATGCCCTGCCCTTTTACATCATGCGGATATCCTACAACAGCACTCTCTACTACTCCAGCGTGCATATTCAACGCATTCTCTACTTCTGCTGTTCCGATTCTATGACCACTCACATTCAACACATCGTCTACCCTACCGGTGATTCTGTAATTGCCGTCTTTATCGCGTAATGCTCCATCACCTGTAAAATACAAGTTCTCGTATGTAGCAAAATAATTGGTTCTGCAACGTTCATGATCACCCCATGTGGTTCTTAATATACCTGGCCATGGTGCTTTGATACATAAATTACCAGAAACGGTTTGGCCTGGTTCTCCAATCACTTCTTTTCCATGTTCATCTACCAATAACATTTGTACGCCAGGCATAGGCAATGTTGCCCAGCTGGGTTTAGAAGGTGTAACCCCTGCCAAATTACTAATCAGGCATGCGCCCGTTTCTGTTTGCCACCAGGTATCTACAATAGGGCATTTTTTCTTTCCTACATTTTCATCATACCAATGCCATGCTTCTTCGTTGATAGGCTCTCCTACTGTTCCAAGCACTTTTAAAGAAGATAAATCCTTTCCTTGTAATGGCCCCAAACCAAAGCCCATCAAGCTTCTGATTGCAGTGGGTGCAGTGTATAAAATATTTACCTTGAATTTATCTACGATATCCCAAAACCTTCCTGCATCAGGATAAGTAGGGACGCCTTCGAACATTAACGTAGTTGCACCAGCACTCAATGGACCGTATACAATATAACTATGGCCTGTGATCCATCCAATATCAGCAGTGCAAAAATGAATTTGACCAGGCTGGTATTGAAATACGTTTACAAAAGTATAGTTGGCATAAATCATATATCCACCGCAGGTATGCACAACACCTTTGGGCTTACCTGTACTACCTGAAGTATATAAAATGAATAGTGGATCTTCTGCATCCATTTCTTCTGCTTCAATAAAAGTGATCCCACTGTCTTCTACTTGTTGTACCTCATCTTCCCACCATACATCTCTTCCTTTGATCATAGAAACTGCTGTTCTGGTACGTGTTGCAACAATTACTTTTTTGATCGATTTATTTCCGATCAACGCATCATCGATTACACTTTTTAATGGAATATCTTTTGCTCCACGGTATGCACCGTCGCAGGTAATAATAAATGTAGCCTGGGCATCTTCCAATCTATCTGCAATACTCTGTGCCGAAAATCCGCCAAAAATCACACTATGCACTGCCCCAATTCTGGCACAAGCCAATACAGCAATAGCCAATCTTGGAAGCATTCCCATATAGATGCAAACCCGATCGCCTTTTTGCACCCCATTGTTTTTTAAAACATGAGCAAACTGACAAACTTTTTCGTGTAATTTTTTATAGGTTAAAATACGGCTCGGATAATCAGGATCATTGGCCTCCCAAATTAAAGCAGGCTGATTGCCTCTTTCGGCCAGATGCCTGTCCAAACAATTTTCAGTGATGTTTAATTTGGCACCTTTAAACCATTCTACTTTGGGTTCTTTAAAATTCCAATTGAGCACATCTGCTTTACTATTCCATTTTTTCTTCCAGGTAAAATGATTGGCAATCTCTTCCCAAAAACCAGCAGGATCTTCTATACTTTTTTGATAGGCAATTTGATATTCGGCTAAACTCTTGATCTGATAAGGATAACTCATGACAAACAAATTTCGGGTATAAATATACGCCAATACTTGCTTGGCAATATGCTAATATTGGCGTAAGTTGATGTTTCATTGTATAACATGAACGAAACAAAAACATTGCGCAAAGTAATCACCGCTTCCTCTATGGGAACGCTGATTGAATGGTACGATTTTTACATATTTGGAAGTTTAGCAACGGTAATTGCCAATCAGTTTTTTCCAAAAACAAATCCAACTGCAGCTTTGCTTTCTACCCTAGCTACTTTTGCTGCAGGATTTATCGTTAGGCCATTTGGCGCCTTGGTATTTGGGCGACTAGGCGATATCATCGGCAGGAAACATACTTTCTTACTCACTTTAGTGATCATGGGTGGATCTACCTTTGCAATTGGCTTGATTCCTGGTTTTGATAGTATAGGGTATGCAGCACCCATATTGGTTTTGTTGTTGCGATTATTACAAGGACTGGCTTTAGGTGGAGAATATGGTGGCGCCGCCACTTATGTAGCCGAACACGCTCCAGAACACAAAAGAGGATTCTATACTTCTTGGATTCAAACAACCGCAACATTGGGTTTATTTGTTTCCCTGGGAGTGATTCTTTTAACAAGACATTCATTGGATGCCAATGCAGCAAAATCAATTGCCAAATTCAATGACTGGGGCTGGCGCATTCCTTTTTTGGTTTCTATATTATTGGTTATCGTTTCGATTTACATTCGACTCAAAATGAAAGAATCACCGCTTTTTACAGAACTAAAAGCGAGTGGAAAAACTTCGGTCAACCCGATTAAAGAAAGTTTTGGTCATAAGACCAATTTGAAAATGGTATTATTGGCACTCTTTGGCGCAACCATGGGGCAAGGAGTGGTTTGGTATACAGGCCAATTTTATGCCCAATCATTTATTGAAAATGTATGTAAAATAGATTTTGATCAATCCCGCACTTTAATCATTTGGGCCATTTTATTCGGCACTCCATTCTTTGTATTGTTTGGTGCATGGAGTGATAAAGTTGGCAGAAAGTGGATCATGCTTAGTGGCATGTTCTTAGCGATCATTTCTTACCAGTATTTATTTGGACAATTATTGAAAATTACCGACCCAACAAATTCAGTTGAGTTGGTACAACAAAAAACTGTTCAGCACGAAAGAACCATTTTAAAAAACAACGATACATTACTTACGCATACATCCATACATGAATTTGAAAATGGAATGCAGCTTACTGAAACAACCAAAGACACATTGTATGCAAGTGGCCAACAACAAATCAAGGCATCAACACCTGTAATCATTAAAAAAGTAGGCAATACAGATTATTGGAAAATGGTAGGGATTGTTTTTATCATGATCATATATGTAACCATGGTCTATGGACCGATAGCTGCATTTTTAGTGGAATTATTTCCTACAAAAATCAGGTACACTTCTATGTCTTTGCCTTATCATATAGGCAATGGCGTTTTTGGAGGATTAACACCCTTCATTGCCACATTACTCACTACCATTTACACCAATGATAAACTCGCTGGATTGATGTATCCCATAATTGTAGCATCGATATGTTTAGTGATTGGTACATTGTATATTCAAAATAAAATAGATCCTCCAATAGAGGTATAAACAATAAACTGATGAATCAAGTAAAAAAATATGCAGGAATTATCTGGATTTTATTAGGTCCAGTAGCCATGTACTATCTCATTCAAACAGCGGCGTCTCAAATAATTGCTAAACCCGGTATCGATACAAAAATTCAGTGGGCGGTTTTCGGGATAGTATTTCTTCCGATTGCAGTTGGTTTGATGATTTTTGGATACTATGCATTAAAGGGAGAGTACGATAAAGTGTAATTAACAAATGAGAAAGAGGAATTTGATTATTTTTGTACCAAAGGAAATCTATGGCGATTGAGGTAGTAGGGCTAAGCAAATTGTATGGTCAACAAAAAGCGGTAAACAATATTTCTTTTACTATCGGAAAAGGAGAAATAGTTGGATTTTTAGGACCCAATGGAGCAGGCAAAAGCACCACTTTAAAAATGATTACTGGATACCTTCAACCCGATGAAGGAAAAGTATTAATTGCCGGAAAAAATATTGCGGAACAACACATTGCCTGCAAACAAAAAATTGGTTATTTACCGGAAGCCAACCCCTTGTATTTGGATATGTATGTTAAAGAGTACCTTTCTTTCATTGCAGGCGTTCATCAAATAAAAGATGCAAGTGCAAGTGATCATATTATTCAAAAAGTGGGATTGACCATTGAACAACACAAAAAAATCAGTCAACTTTCGAAGGGTTATAAACAAAGAGTGGGATTAGCAGCTGCCCTCATTCATCAACCCGAGGTATTGATTTTAGATGAACCAACCAGTGGATTAGACCCCAATCAAATAATTGAAATCAGGAATTTAATAAAAGCAGAAGGGGCCAACAAAACGGTATTATTTTCGAGCCATATTTTACAGGAAGTAGAAGCCATTTGCGATCGAGTAATAATCATTCACAAAGGCAATATTGTGGCAGATGATAATTTAGCCAAACTCAAAGCCAGTAAGCCTCTGGAGGCAGTTTTCGCAGACTTAACAAAGCCTTTAAGTGTATAAACTACATATTGCTTATCTTTATCCCTCAAACCAATAACAAATAACTAATAATTAATAACTAACAAATGAGCTACATTATTGAAGTACATGCCAGACAAATTTTAGACAGCCGTGGTAACCCAACTGTTGAAGTGGAAGTATTGACCGACGATGGTGCAATGGGAAGAGCTGCTGTACCTAGTGGAGCAAGCACGGGGATTCATGAAGCGGTAGAATTACGCGATAATGATAAGAAAAAATATGTGGGTAAGGGAGTCTTAAAAGCAGTGAAAAATGTAAATGATATTATTTCGGAAGCTATTGTTGGATATGATATCACCCAACAAGCTGCAATTGACCAGGCCATGATTGAATTAGATGGCACTCCTAATAAAGGAAAATTAGGTGCAAATGCAATATTAGCAGTAAGTATGGCTGTAGCTAAAGCTGCTGCAGAAGAAGCAGGATTGCCATTGTACAGATATATCGGTGGCACCAATGCCAAAACCTTGCCGATGCCAATGATGAACATTATCAATGGAGGTGCACATGCCGATAATAAAATCGATTTTCAGGAATTCATGATCATGCCTGTAGGCGCTCCTTCTTTTAGCGAAGGATTGCGTTGGGGTGTGGAAATATTTCATTCATTGAAATCGGTATTAAAGAAAAAAGGCTTTAGCACCAATGTTGGTGATGAAGGTGGATTCGCTCCAAATATTCAAAGCAATGAAGAAGCTATTGAAACAGTATTAGAATCTATTCAAGCTGCAGGATATAAAACAGGATCACAGATAGTAATTGCTATGGATGCCGCCAATAGTGAATTATGGGACGCAAAGAAGAAAAAATATGTATTCCATAAGAGCAGCGGAAAAGCATTAAGCAGCGATGAATTAGTTAAATTCTGGGAAAAATGGGTGAAGCAATATCCAATTGTTTCTATTGAAGATGGAATGGCAGAAGACGATTGGAATGGCTGGAAAGCATTGACACAGGCTGTTGGAAGCAAATGTCAATTGGTAGGTGATGACTTATTCGTAACCAATGTAGACCGTATACAACAAGGATTGGATAAAAATATTGCCAATGCTTTATTAGTAAAAGTAAACCAGATTGGCACCATCACAGAAACCATCAATGCAGTTTCTTTGGCACAAAACAATGGTTACAATACGATTATGAGTCATAGAAGTGGTGAAACAGAAGATACCACAATTGCAGATCTTGCTGTAGCATTAAATTGTGGCCAAATTAAAACTGGTTCAGCTTCTCGTACAGATCGTATTGCCAAATACAATCAATTGATTCGTATCGAAGAAATGTTGGGCAGCACAGGCATTTATCCAAAAGGGAAAATAAAATTCGGCAAATAATTAGCTACACACAGTTGTGAATTAATTATCTATTGGCAGATAAGAGTTTCTGATTACTTTTATCTGCCAATTTTTTTTACCAGTATGAAAAAAATCATCCCCATCATAACCAATAAATTTCTACTTGCAGGAGTGTTTTTTATTGTATGGATGTTATTCATCGATCAACGAGACTATTTTCAACAAAAAGAACGCAGGGATGAGTTGCATAAACTGGAGCAAAAAAAAGCCTATTATCAGCAAGAAATAGACAAAACCCGCAAAGAACTGGGTGATTTACAAAATAGCCCTGCAGCTTTAGAAAAATATGCCCGCGAAAGATACCTCATGAAAAAAGACGGGGAGGACATTTATATTTTTGAAGATTCTACTGCAGCTAAAAAATAAAATAGTTCAAAGAACGTTGGGTGGCTTTTAACCCCCTTTTAAGGTAAATAGCTACAATATAATTTTAATGCGCTCGTTTAATAAAAGCGCCGTATCCTCTTATTCACGCAGATCACTGCTTATGAAAAAATTTAAAGAAGAGGAACTGATTATGTATATATATAAGGATTGCACACCTGAATTAACAAGCGCTATCAATCAAGCTATAAAAGAAGATGGTGATTTAAAAAATCGTTTAGAAGTTTTACAACGTTCAGTGAATCAATTAGACAAACTCAAGCTTCAATCTCCATCTAAGCAATCAATCAAAGCCATTTTGCAATATGCAAAGAATGCGCAGAAGGATTAATGTTTACTTGCTTCAACAGTATTGATAAATATTGTTTTTAACTGTTAATTTTGCGCATGACCAAGAAGGAACGTTATGCACAAGTGATCAATTATTTTATTGAAACTACCCCTATTGCAGAAACCGAATTGGTATATGACAATCCCTTTCAATTATTGGTGGCGGTGATACTCTCAGCACAATGCACCGATAAGAGAGTGAATTTAACCACACCGAATATTTTCAAAGAATATCCTAGTCCACAAAAAATGTCGAAAGCAAGTTTCGATGATTTATTTCCATTGATCAAAAGCATTTCATACCCGAATAATAAAACCAAACATTTAATTGGCATGTCTAATATGCTTTTGGAAAAATTTGGCGGAGAAGTTCCTATGACGGTAGATGAGTTGGTGCAATTACCCGGAGTGGGCCGAAAAACAGCCAATGTAATTACCAGTGTAATAGATGAGCAACCCAATATGGCAGTGGATACGCATGTGTTTAGGGTTAGTCATCGATTGGGTTTGGTAAGCACTAAGGCAACCACCCCATTAGCAGTAGAAAAAGAATTGATCAAACATATTCCTCCAGAGCATGTGCATCGTGCTCACCATTGGTTGATTTTACACGGGCGTTATACTTGTTTAGCCCGAAGCCCTAAATGCACTGAATGCGGGTTGAAGGAATGGTGTAAGGGGTATGGAAAGTTTTAAAAGGAAATCACTTTTTTGCAACCAATGAATAAGAATCATCGATCATTGCTCGCAGTTGTTTGACAGATAATACACCATTCACCAACACCGTATTCCAATGTTTCTTGTTCATGTGATAACCAGGTAGCACTGTATCCGGAAATTCTTCGCGGAGTTCAATAGCTTTTTCAGGATCGCATTTTACATTGAATTGAACAGGGTCGTTATCAAAGCCAGTAAGCAAAAATAATTTGCCTTTTACTTTATACACCAAAACATCAGGGCCAAAAGGAAGTGCTTCTTCTACTCCTGGCTTGCTTAAACAATACTCCCGAATTTCATCTAAATGCATTAACCCAACAACTGTTTAACAGCTGTAATCAATTCACCCTTGGTAATAGGAATACCCATGATTTTATTGTAGCCTTTTGCATCTACAAAATATTCATCACGAATAATTTTAATCAACTGTCCATTATTGATTTCAGGAATCAATACATGATCGAAATTCTTGATGATCTCTCCTAGATTTTTAGGGAATGGTCTTATATAGCGAATATGTGCATGACTCACAGAATGACCTTCGGCAATCAAATCCAACACCGCACTTTTAATGGCGCCAAATGTAGATCCCCAGCCCAATACCAATACTTTTCCTTTTTCTGCACCACATTCAATTTTTTGCAAAGGAATATAATCAGCCACCTTATCTACTTTAGCCTGACGAGTCTTCACCATATGCTGGTGGTTATCGGAATCGTAACTGATATTTCCGGTAATGTCTTGTTTTTCCAATCCGCCCACACGATGCTCTAATCCTGCTGTTCCAGGAATAGCCCATGGTCTGGCTAATTTTTCATTTCTTTTATAGGACATGAATTTTTCCTCGCCCTCATCCAATCCATTTTTATAAGAAACTTCTATTGGAGCTAGATCTGCGGACTGAGGAAATTTCCAAGGCTCTGCACCATTGGCAATATATCCATCACTCAATAAAATAACTGGTGTCATATGTTGAACCGCAATTCTTACTGCTTCATAGGCTACATCAAAACAATCGCTTGGTGTAGCTGTAGAAATAATTGGCATCGGACATTCTCCGTTTCTGCCATAATAAGCCTGCATCAAATCACTTTGTTCTGTTTTTGTTGGCAAACCAGTAGATGGACCACCGCGTTGAATATTGATAATTAACAAAGGTAATTCCATCATCACCGCTAAACCCATAGCTTCCGCTTTCAATGCCATTCCCGGACCAGATGTAGTGGTTACTCCCAAAGCGCCGCCATAGCTAGCGCCTATAGCTGATGTAATAGCAGCAATTTCATCTTCTGCTTGAAATGTGCGAACTCCAAATGCTTTATGCTTACTTAAATCATGTAAAATATCAGAAGCTGGTGTGATAGGATAAGATCCTAAAAACAAAGGCAATCCGCTTTTTTCGCTGGCGGCAATCAATCCCATAGCCAATGATTGATTTCCCATTATACTGCGATAAACACCTGGAGCCATTTTTGCTTTCTCCACTGTATATCTTGCAGCAAAAGTTTCAGTAGTGTCTCCATAATTATATCCAGCTTGCAATACTTTAATATTACTCTGAAGGATATTGTCTTTTTTGCCAAATTTCTCTTTCAAGAAATCAATGGTATTCTCGAGACTTCTATTGTACATCCAATAGATATAGCCCAATACAAACATATTTTTTGCACGGTCGCGTTCTTTAACACCTAGGTCTGTAAAGTCTTTCAGCGATTCACGCGTTAATTTAGTTACATCAATTTTGATTACTTCAAAAGAATCTAAGCTTCCATCTTCCAAAGGATTTACTCCTTCAGGATAATTCGCCAGACGTAAATTTTTTGCATCAAATCCATCAATATTGGCAATGATTTTTCCACCAGGTTTAATGGCTTTCATATTCACTTTCAATGCTGCCGCATTCATGGCAACCAATACATCTGCAATATCACCCGGTGTAAATACTTTATTAGAGGAAAAATGCAACTGGAATCCACTCACACCAGGTAGTGTTCCTATTGGAGCACGGATCTCAGCTGGAAAATCTGGAAAGGTTGCCAAGTCAATACCTAACATGGCAGTATTGTTCGTAAACTGCTGACCAGTCAACTGCATACCGTCTCCACTATCTCCGGCAAACTTAATTACCACATTCTGTAAAACTTCTTCTTTAATATTCATTGATTCTTGTTGTGTGACGAAGGTAGTATTTCTGATGCTTATTTATTCTGCCCATTAGGCATCTTTTTTCCTTTTTTTTAGAAATTGGACCTTTATTTGCAATAGATTTTGAAGGAAAGTTAAACAAGCATTAAGGTGAAGCAGTTTTCATATTGGTTTTTGGGCATTTTGGTGATATTCTTGGGAGCATGTGAGATGAAATTGATCAATGATGAAACCCCTGCCCCTATTGCAGAAAATCAGTCAAATCAAGCAACTAATAGCCTGCCAACAAGCAAATTTGATCGAACCCCATTTGTTTATGATACTTCGAAAAAATACATTTACCTCAGTTTTGATGATGGCCCCCAAAATGGCACTTTAGAAACCTTTGGTGTTTGCAGAGACAATGGTATTAAAGCCACTTATTTTATGGTTGGATTGCATTCTCAAATGAGAAAAGATGGCAATGATATAGTGGCTAAAATTAAAAATGCATACCCTCAATTTCTATTAGCCAATCACAGTTATACGCATGCATTGGGTAAATACCAGGCATTCTATCAGCATCCAGAAACTACTTTATTGGAATTTAACAGAGCGCAGGATACTTTAAGAGTGCCCTATAAAATCATTCGCCTTCCTGGCAATAATGCCTGGGTATTAAAAGACAGTGCAAAAAAGTCTCATTTAGTAACTGCGGTTTGCAATGGACTTGATTCCATGGGATATAATATTATAGGATGGGACAGTGAATGGGCATTTGGTCATAAAACAGAGCGGCCAGTACAATCTGCAGAATTAATGGTCAAACAGATTGAAACCCTATTAGAAAAAAACGAAACATTTACCAAAAATCACTTGGTTGTACTCACCCACGACCGTATTTTTCATCGCCCCGAAGACCTAGATTCCCTTAGGAAAATGATTGTTCTGCTCAAACAACATCCAAATTATGTGTTTGAGACCATCGATCATTACCCAGGATTAAAATGGTAAATGAATCGTTAAAATTAGCCCTCTTTTATTCCTAGATTGAGAATCCATTTTCTTTAATGTAAATTTGAAAACAGAAAAATAATCACTATGGCAATTTTTAAATCGGGTAATCCTACCCTAACGGAGAAAATGTTTGATAAAAGCTTAGAATTGGATGCCAGTCTACAAGGCACAATGACGGTTAGAGGCGCTATCAATAAATTTGGTTTTATGATGTTGATGTTGATTGCAGGCGCTGCTTACAACTGGCATTTATTCGAGGAACTGAAACAAGACACAATGAATGTGTTGATGATGGTAGGTATTTTTGGAGGATTGATTACAGCAATTGCTATCAGCTTTAAACCAAACTGGGCTCCATTTTTAGCCCCTTTATATGCTTTATTAGAAGGTCTTTTCATTGGCGGTATTTCTGTAATTATGAATGCTGCTTTTGCTAAATCTTATCCAGGATTAGTAATGCAAGCCGTTGGTTTAACTTTTGGTGTTGCTATATCGATGTTCATTTTATACAATTTCAGAATCATCAATGCAACAGAGCGTTTTAAATCTGTCATTTTTACTGCTACCTTGGGTATTGGAATATTTTATTTACTTACAATGGTATTAAGGCTATTTGGTGTAAACGTAAGTTTCATGTACGATAGCAGTATGCTAAGCATAGGCATCAGCTTATTTGTAGTAGCCATTGCAGCTTTGAATTTGATTTTAGATTTTGACATGATTGAGCAAGGTGCAGAAAGAGGGGCTCCTAAATTCATGGAATGGTACGGTGCTTTTGGTTTGATGGTAACCATTGTATGGTTATATATTGAAATGCTGAAGTTGTTAAGCAAATTGAGTAGTCGCAACTAATTTGAAAATATTTTACAAAAACCCTGCCTTTGGCGGGGTTTTTTCATTTTATCCCTTTCGCAAATACCATTAACTTACGCTTGAATAAATGAATTGAAAATGGAATTTAATAGACAGTCTTTTTCGAACGACAGACTGATTGAGCTATATAAAAATTTGCTCCTCCCAAGAATGATTGAGGAAAAAATGCTGGTGCTATTACGTCAAGGGAAAATTAGCAAATGGTTTAGTGGTATTGGCCAGGAAGCTATATCAGTAGGTACCACATTGGCTTTAGATACAGATGAATGGATCATGCCTTTACACAGAAATTTGGGCGTTTTCACCAGCCGCAAAATGCCGCTTCATCAATTATTCATACAATGGCAGGGCAATCAAGAAGGATATAGTAAGGGCAGGGAAAGAAGTTTTCATTTTGGTTCTGCTCCACATCATATATGTGGAATGATATCTCATTTAGGTCCACAACTGGCTATTGCAGATGGTGTTGCACTGGCCCACCAATTAAGGAATGAACAAAAAGTAGCAGTAGCTTTTTCGGGAGATGGTGGAACAAGTGAAGGAGATTTTCATGAAGCGTTGAATGTGGCAGCAGTATGGAATTTACCCGTCATTTTTATCATTGAAAACAATGGTTATGGGTTGAGCACTCCTGTAAATGAACAATATCGTTGCAAAAATCTGGTAGACAAAGCAAAGGGCTATGGAATGGAAGGTGTTCAAATTGATGGAAACAATCTTTTGTCGGTATATGACACCATACAAGGAGTAAGAAATTATTGTATCGAAAATCAAAAACCTTATTTGATTGAGTGCATGACTTTTAGAATGCGTGGTCATGAAGAAGCAAGTGGCACTAAGTATGTTCCCAAAGAATTGTTTGAAGAATGGGGCAGAAAAGATCCAGTAAAAAATTATGAGCAATTGCTGATTGCTGAAAATGTGCTTAGCGAAATGGAGATTGCTGATATCAGAAATACTACCAAAAAACATATAGAAGATGAATTAGCGCTCGCTCAGCAAGTTGCCCCAATTCAAGTAAATACTGCAAATGAAATAGCGGATGTTTTTGCTTCTTCAACTATTAATGAAAATAATTTAATCATTGGTGATGAGCAAAAAGAAGCCCGATTAGTAGATGCCATTTCAGAAGGATTGAGTCAAAGTATGGACCATCATCCGAATTTAATTTTAATGGGTCAGGATATTGCTGAATATGGAGGCGCATTTAAGATCACTGAAGGTTTTGTAGAAAAATATGGGAGGGCAAGAGTCCGCAATACTCCACTATGTGAGAGCGCTATTGTAGGAACTTGTTTGGGCTTGAGTTTAGAAGGATTTAAATCGGTGATGGAAATGCAGTTTGCCGATTTTGTTACAGTTGGATTTAATCAGATTGTAAATAATTTGGCCAAGATACATTACCGGTGGGGGCAAAATGCCGATGTGGTCATTCGCATGCCAACAGGCGGCGGTGTTGGTGCAGGACCGTTTCATTCACAAAGCAATGAAGCATGGTTCACCCATGTTGCAGGATTAAAAGTGGTATACCCTTCTAATCCAAAAGATGCAAAGGGTTTGCTCATTGCAGCCATCAATGATCCTAATCCAGTATTGTTTTTTGAGCACAAGGCTTTATATAGATCGGTGAACGGATTTTTACCCACCAATTATTATGAAATTGAAATTGGAAAAGCTTCCATAGTAAATGAAGGAGAGGATATTTCAATCATAACTTATGGAGCAGGGGTGCATTGGGCATTAGACTACCAATCAGCACATCCTGAAATTTCTTTGCATATTATCGATTTAAGAACCTTGGCTCCACTGGATTATGATGCCATTAAAGCAGCCGTTCAACAAACAGGTAAAGTATTAATCTTGCATGAAGACAATTTAATAGGAGGCATTGGTGGTGAAATCAGTGCATGGATCAGCCAGCATTGTTTTGAATTATTAGATGCACCTGTTTTAAGATGCGCTTCTTTAGATACACCGATTCCATTCAATATTGAATTGGAAAAAAATTATATGGCCAAGAGTAGGTTGGATGAATATGTTCAACAATTGATGCGATATTAATCAACTTAAAAAAATCAATGATGATTTTAAAAAAAATTGTTGCGTTTGCCGTATTGACAAATCTTGCCATTCATTTATTGGCTCAAACCAATCCTAATGCCAGCTATATTCCACCAACATTTGTGGATGCCAATAGAGCAGCCAAAATAAAAGCATTGGCCCCTGTTATCGAAAAAATGTATGCCGACTTTGCAAAAGCCAATCATTTTCCAGGTTATGCTTATGGAATCGTAATTGATGGGCAGCTCATCGTTTCTGGGAGCAAAGGATATTCGGATATCAATAATAAAATTCCAGCAACTACCAATTCAATGTTTCGCATTGCCTCTATGAGTAAGAGTTTTACTGCTTTGGCCATTTGCAAATTAAGAGATGCAGGAAAATTACAATTAGACGATGCAGTATCTAAATATATTCCAGAGTTTAAAAACCAAGGCCTAACCAAAGATGCACCAGAAATTACCATCCGACAATTACTCACCCATGCTGCAGGATTTCCTGAAGACAATCCCTGGGGAGATCGTCAATTGGCAGATACCGATGAAGAATTGCTGGCATTGATCAAAAAAGGAATCAGTTTCTCCAATGCAAATGGCATTGCTTATGAGTACAGCAATCTTGGCTTTGCAACTTTAGGCTATATCATTAAAAAAGTTACGGGTATTCCCTATAGCGATTATATACAAAATAATATTTGGAAAAAATTAGGCATGCAAGCTGCCTGGGAATATAGTAAAGTACCCTCTAATCAATTAGCCAAAGGATATAGATGGATCAACAACGATTGGAGAGAAGAAGCATTGTTACATGATGGTATTTATGGGGCAATGGGCGGAATGATTACTTCCATTGAATCATTCACCAAATATGTAGCATTGCATCAAAATGCCTGGCCAGCAAGAAATGACGAAGAAAATACTTTGATCAATAGAAGCACTATCAGAGAAATGCACCAGCCTTGGAATTTTAATAGTTTAAGCCCCAGCTATACTTATTCGGATGGAAGAGTTTGTGCTACAACCACAGCCTATGGATATGGATTAGCCATTCGAAGAGACTGCGATAATCGTGTATTTGTAGGACACTCAGGAGGATTGCCTGGTTTTGGGAGCAACTGGAATATATTACCAGAATATGGTTTGGGAGTAATGCTTTTTGCCAATGTTACTTATGCTCCAACAAGCGCTATTAATATCAGAATGATTGATACACTAGTGAAGTTGGCTGGCTTAAAGCCACGTCAATTATCCGCATCAAGTATCTTGAACCAAAGAAAAAAAGAAATCTTAGTGCTGCTTCCTAATTATTCCAATGCAAAGCAATCAGGCATTTTTGCTGACAATTTTTTTGATGATTATTTTACTGACTCCTTAAAAAATGAAGCAACTAAAATATTTGACAAAATTGGAAAAATTATTAGCGTGAAAGAATTGATCCCAGAAAACCAATTGAGGGGGTCATTTATTATTGAATGCGAAAAGGGATCAGCAAAAGTTTCATTTACACTAACGCCTGAGAATCCAGGTTTAATTCAGGAATACCGATTTAGACTGATCAATTAATTATTGATTGCTTGAATTCGCTTTTTCATCACCCAAAAAAACAATGGCGGGAAATGCGCCAATATCATCATGCCAGGATAACCTGTGGGCATTTGTGGGGCATTTTCATGATGCTGCAATATCTGGTATTTTCTGCTGGCTAAATAATGATGATCGCTATGCCTGCTCAATTCAAATAACATGAATCTTCCTAAAACATGATTGCTGTTCCAGCTATGAATAGGCAATGCTCTTTCGTATTTCTCCCCATCTATTTTCTTTCTTTGTAAACCATAATGTTCAATATAATTGACCGCTTCCAATAAGCCAATACCGATTATTGCAGCCAGTAAAAAATAACCAACAATGACTGCTCCAAAAAGGAAGAATATGATTCCAACAAAAACAATTTGAATAATGGAGAATTGAATCATTTCATTTGCTAAAATAAAAATCGAATTGCCTTTTTTATTCATTTCTTTATTAGCGATCTGCCAAGCGCCTATATATGAAAAGACAATCGTTCTTGGATAAAATGCAAATACAGATTCCCCCAAACGCGCACTGGCAGGATCTTCTATTGTTGCTACTCTTTTATGATGCCCTTTATTGTGCTCTATAAAAAAATGCATGTATAGAGAACTCAACAATAGCGCTTTCGCTAAAAACTGTTCGAATCGATTGGCCCGATGGCCTAATTCGTGACCCACATTTATTCCAAAAATACCGCAGAGTAATCCCATGCTGATAATTCTACCTATTATATCAATAACACTCAGTGTGGAATCTTGAAGGGAAAAAAGAAAATAAAAAAGAGAACCAAATTGAAAAGGAACGATCAAATACAAAAGATAATCATATCGCTTGTCCGATTTGGCCAGCTCTTCTTCTGCAGCATCTAAATTGTGTTGATTAGGTTCTATAAATAATTCTACAAAAGGAATAAACGCAAAGGCCCAGATCAATGGAAGATAACAATACCAACCTTTGGAACTAAATGCAATCCATGCTAATCCAAAAACAATGAAGGGAGAACAGAATTTAAACAAGCGCCAATGCATTGATTATTTTTTCTCAATTTAACCAATATCTCCATAACTTGACCACCCAATATTCATCTTTCATCTTTCATCTTTCATCTTTCATCTTTCATCTTTCATCTTTCATCTTTCATCTTTCATCTTTCATCTTTCATCTTTCATCTTTCATCTTTCATCTTTCATCTTTCATCTTTCATCTCATAACTCCTATCCCTCGTCCTTCCCATTTAGGAAATAAAACTCCGTTATTATTGATTTGTAAATGTCCATTGGCCACAGAACTGAATACAGCCCTGAAATCGGTGCTCACAGGTAAATCTCTTCCGTCTTCTAAACTTTCTTTTGCCAATGATCCTATGTTTTGATATACTTTTCCTCCTTGAACATCATTGCCCAAAACAAATAAACAACTGGCTCTTCCATGATCGGTTCCTCCAGTGCCATTTTGAGCAGCTGTTCTTCCAAATTCCGTCATGGTCATCACAGAAACATCATCCTGATAGGCAGCAAGGTCATTCCAGAAAGCAGCAATACTATCACTGAAATCTTTGGCATTTCTGGCGAAGGTTCCGTTGGCTGCACCTTGGTTAAAATGCGTATCCCATCCTCCGCTTTCTGCAAATGCTACTTCAACACCAATATTCATTTTGATCAATACGGCAATCTGCTTTAATGAATTTCCAAGTGGACTATTTGGATAAACAACTCCAGCCAAGGGCTGGTAATTTTTAATATTATTTACATTGAGCATTTTCAATGCATCAAAACTTTCCTTTCCGGCTTTATTCAGAATATTGTTACTTGTTTGATCATAGAGTTCTTCGAATGAACCTGCTGCCATGTTTGCGGCCATTGGATTTCCACGCATTTGAATGGCAAAGTCCTGCAAATTATTAATAGCAACTGCTTCATTGTCTCCATATAAACTTCGGGGCATTGCACTGGTTAAACTAACGGCTCTAAATGGCGTGGCATCGTGTCCCATTAATCCAACCGCTCTGTTCAACCAACCACTTGGTGTTCCTTTGCTGAATGGGGTTCCGCTTTCCATATAATCCTGTGCATCAAAATGACTTCTGGTATTATTCGGACTTCCAACACCATGAACAATTGCCATTCTTTTATCGCCAAAAAAAGGATAAAGCGATTCAAATGAAGGATGTAAACCAAAACGGCCATCTAAATCAAATTGCTTACCCTCCGTTTGTGCCGGGCTCATGTACAAAGTAGGACGCATGATTTTCAAATTTGGATCGGTATATGGACTTACTGCCATTAAACCATCCATTGCACCTCGTTGAAAAATACAAACCAGTGTTTTATTTTTCTTGAAGAGGTAATTCGATTTAACACTATTGGCAGCTTTTGCAATAAATGAAGGAATACCCCCTGCAATGCCTGTAGCAAACAAAGCCATCGCACCTGATTTCATAAAAGCTCTTCTGTTTGTCATAATTATTTTCTTTGAAATTCTGGTGAACCAATAATGATACCTGTAACCTGAGCAACCATGGTATTATTTCCTGCTAAATACTGCATGGTGATGGGTCTGTTTTTTCTGCCAAGCACTTCTTTCTCTTTACTCGCTTTTTCCTTATTTGATTTATTGCCTTTTTCGTTTCTGTTCATCATCCCCTCATTCATCATATCATTCACTGGTGGTGGACTATTTTTTTCTGCAGCCTGATTAATTTTATCTGCAACTGTATTGTCTCTTACCATTGCACTCAGTCGTTGAATATTGGCAGCCTGATCTCTTTCTGGCAATAATATTTTACTATAAACTACCAATGCTTGATCGGGGCTTTCAGGTTCATGATTATTATTCAAAGCCATTAGATCGAACTTAACGCCAGGAATTTTCTGTGCAGCAAAAGCCAATCCAAAATTCATTCTATTTAATAAAGCACCTGTATTGATCCAATAAGCGGCTCTATCCGGAAATCCTGTAGGTGCTTGATAGAAATAAATCTTTTGTCCCATCTTATTACACCAATTGTATAATTGAAAGGGTTGTTGAACATCGGCATTGGTTGCTCTAACAGTGCTGATGACCAATTCAAATGGAGATTTAATTTTTTCTCTGGCAATTTTTTGATTCCAGAATGCAGGGTCATTTACCATCGTAATCAAAACCGATTTAATATTTCCATTGGTTTTTTGAAAAGTGGCAGCCATATGATTTACCAATGCAACAGAAGGCGTATCGCTTACAAAACGGGTTGCTAATTTATTGCAGATGAATTGTGCAGTTGCATTACTAGTTGCCAATAAATGAATCACCTCTCTTCCTTCTTTGTATCCTCCATTTTCAGGAAAGTTTTTGCCCAGAATTATTTTTGCTGAATCATCATGCTTATCGGCTCGGAATAAAAAATCACCTTCCAACACAAAGCCTCTTTTTTCTAAATTTTCTTTTCCTGCTCTTTCATATAAATTTCTACCTGGTGCATCTTTGATCATAGGCCTTACGCTCCAGCCAGTCAAAGCTCTTGCTACAGATGTAACATCGGCTTGTGTATAGCCTGCATCTACCCCCATGGTATGTAATTCCATAATCTCTCTGGCATAATTCTCATTAAGTCCCTGTACTTTTCTTGCCTGTATGGTTTTATTTAAAATCTCAGCACCAGCAGGGTTGGTTGCCATCATTTCGTCGGCCTTTTGTTTCATTTGTCGATCAACAAATGCATTTCCCCTTTTATTGGCAACACTATTATTGTTACTGACGCTATTGGCATTATCCAAATACTCTAACATTGCAGGATGCTTAGCCGTTGCTTCGAGCATTGTCTCAAAATTGCCCGTTACATTGGGTCGAATGGCATCACGTTCATAAGTAAGAATATATTGCTGGCACTGTTGTTTGGTGATGGAAACATTAAAATGATTGAACCAGAAATCTGTTAAGAGTTCATGCAATTGATTATTGCTATATGCTGCTCGAATAATTTTTTGATTGATGAGTTCGCTTTGCAATTGGACGATCGGCTTAAACCCTTCTTTCAACATTAACTGTCTTACCGTTTCTTGGTATTCTTTTTTATTGTCACCCTTTGCTGTATCTCTGTCTATTAATCCATGCTTTGCAGCAAATCGAACTACTTGTCCTGCATTCATGTACTTATTTACAATCGTTTCATTATCCAATGCCAAGGTTTCATAATTACTTAATCTTTGGGTTAAATCCGAATCGGGCAATGTCCCCTCCAGTTGTTGCTCCATCCACTGATCAATTCCCATTTTAAGTACTTCATCTATTTGACCTGGCTTTGCTCCAAAGGTGAATCGATCTAATAAACGGGCAGCTGCCTGCCTTTCGGAATAGCCATATTTTTTATAGGGCATTTTAATAGCACTATTATTAACAATGCCTGTACTATCTGTAAAGGAGCTTAATAATGTAAATCCAGCTCCTACGATAAATGACTTATACATTCTTTTCAATTGCATGGCCCGAATTTTAGTATTGGACATAAATTTATACCAAAGGTTTAATGTAAAAGAATACACAAAAAAGTCTGGGCTTGCACCCAGACTTTAGTTAGTTAATAAAGTGATAAAGATTAAGTAGTATTTACTTATTTTTTAATAGCGACTCTGTACAATATTGTTCCCATAATGGCAAACAAGACTGTTCCGAGAATAAAATATCCACCATGCGATAATGCACCTACAATTCCTTCTTCCAGACTTACTGCATGTAAAAACCTTTCCCCAAAATCAGACCCCGCTAAAAAGGCAATCACTACTCCGGCAACAGCACCTCCTGCAACTAATCCAGTGGCAAAAAGATTACCCTTACCCAACTCCTCTTCTTCTGCATTGAGTTGTGTGTTTTCCTTTTTTTGTTTTGATTCAACCAATCCGCGAATTGCACCACCAATAAAAATAGGTAAAGTAGTTGCTAAAGGCAAGTAAACGCCAATCGCAAAACTCAATGATTTTATTCCACACAATTCCATTGTAATGGCGAGAAAAATGCCCACCACCACATATTGCCAATCTAAATTTTGAGAAAGAATTCCTTTAATTAAAGTGGCCATTAATGTTGCTTGTGGTGCAGGATATTTATCTGAACCAATTGCATGATTAATTCCTTGTTGTACCATTTCAGTTGTTGGACGATCCAGGAACTTAACTGTTAATCCAATTACTATCGAAGAAACAATTGCTCCAACAAATAAAGCGATCTGTTGATTTCTTGGAGTTGCTCCAACGATATATCCGCTTTTTAGATCCTGTGAAGTAGCACCCGCATTAGCTGCAGCAATACAAATCATTCCACCTACTACCAATACCAATGGTTCAAACGCTTGACCAGTCCAGCCTACACTTAAAAAAATCAAACTTGTTCCCATTACTGTGGCGATGGTCATACCGCTAATAGGGTTATTAGATGATCCGATTAATCCTACAATTCTGGAAGATACTGTTACAAATAAAGCCCCAAATAAAATCACTAATACACCAATTAACAATTTTTGAATAAAACTTTCTCCTGGCACTTGAGGCAGAATTGCAATCAATGCGATCAACGCTAAACTTCCTATTCCGACTACTTTTAAACTAAGGTCTTTCTCCGTTCTTAAAACTGCAGCAGCACCTGGATCATTGCTATTTTTCAATGAAGCAAAACTTCCTTTAATCGATTTTACAATTGTAGGGATGGTTTTTAATAATGTAATAATTCCTCCTGCTGTTACTGCTCCAGCCCCCACTTGTCGGATATATGCATAATAGATCGCCGCTGAATAGTCTGAAAATTGATGTGTGACAGGGTCCCATCCTCCTTTACCACCTGCTTTGGCAATGTCTACTAAATAACCCAACTTGATCAACTGCATGGCAATAACATCGCCAGGAACTAAAGTAGATAGCAATGGAATAAATACCAACCAGCTCAACACACTTCCAGCTACCAATACACCTGCTATTTTAGGACCGATGATATAACCCACACCCATGTATTCTGGTGTGATCTCGCCACTGATTTTAGCTGAGGGGAAAAATTTATTGATTTGTTTTGTAGCATAATAAGGCGTCTCTGCAATCACATGCAATACCTTTTGAAGAATGGCATAAGTAAATGCAACTCCCAAACCCCAGAATGCAGTTTTTGCAAAATCTCCTCCTTTCTCTCCTGCTTTTAAAACATCACCACAGGCAGTTCCTTCGGGGTAAGGTAGATTATCATGTTCATTTACAATTAATGCTTTTCGCAAAGGAATCATTAACAATGTGCCCAATATTCCACCAATAATCGCAAGTATTAAAATGGTGAGGTAATTAAAATATTCAGCACTAGAAGGTGATGATAAAAATAGAAACCCTGGTAAAGTAAATGCAACTCCAGCAGCAATACTTTCTCCGGCAGAACCAGTTGTTTGAATGATATTATTCTCTAAAATAGTTGTTTTGAAAAACTTCCGTCCCAATGTAATGGCAATCACTGCAATGGGAATAGAAGCAGAAACAGTTAATCCCGCTTTGAGCGCAAGATATACCGTTGCAGCCCCAAAAATTACTCCAAATAAACTACCTAATAAAATGGACTTTACAGTAAGTTCAGCCATATTACTTTCAGGTGCAACAAAAGGCTTAAAAATTTTCTTTTGGTCAGACATATTGTTGATTTTAATTGTAGAATTAATCCATCATTTTTTTAAGCTTGGTGGAAATGATAAATAAAATAATCGAAGCAAGCCCTGCCATTACTACGAACATCATGAAATACTCATACAAATTATTGATTGGCAACCCAATGATATAAGTTGTTTTTCCGTCGGGGTACAATGCACTCAACACTCCTGCCAATTTATTGGCAAATGCATTGGCTGTATACCATACCGCCATTAATAAAGAAGCAAATTTTATTGGAGCCAATTTATTAACTAATGATAATCCAATAGGTGATAAACATAGTTCACCACAGGTTTGCATACAATACATTCCGGTTAGCCAGATCATACTTACTTTAATTCCTGGCTGAACATCTTTTACCCCAAAAGCGATCCACAAATATCCCATCGCCAATAAAAATAATCCAAGTGCCATTTTAGTAGGAGATGCAGGTTCTCTTTTTCCCAGCTTCACCCAAAGCCATGCAAACACTGGTGCCAATGCAACTACAAAAATGGAATTCAAAGATTGAAAGAAACTGGTGGGAACTACAAATGCGCCCAAATCGCGTTGTGTTTGTTCTTCTGCAAAAAAAGTGAGTGATGCCCCCGCTTGTTCAAAAGCACTCCAGAAAAAGATCACAAAAAAGGAAACAATAAAAATGACACCAATTTTTTTCTTCTCGATCGAACTTAAATTTTTATCAGAAAAAACAATAAAGGCAATTAATAAAATACAAGCAATTAATAAATAAAATAGATAACTAAAAATTTTCGCATCAGTATAAATAAGGCCGATGGTTAAAAAAGAAAAGGCCAATAATCCAACAACCATAACAATTGGTTGTAATGCTTTTTTTGTAGCACCAATCGGAGTTAATCCAAGTGTTTCTCCTTTATCATCAACTATATACTTATTGTGAAAAAATGCTAAAACAAGTACCCCGATTAACATAGCAATTCCACCTGCCAAAAAAGCCCATTTAAAATCTGCCGGATTACCTGTATCTCCTACCAAACCACATACAAGAGGTCCGATAGCACCTCCTACATTAATTCCCATATAAAAAATGGTATAGGCAGAATCGATTCGTTTATCTCCTTTTGGATATAATTGACCTACCAAAGAAGCAATATTGGCTTTAAAAAAACCATTTCCGGCAATCATAAAACCAAGGCCAGAAAAGAAAAGCCAAGAAGATAGTTCCGGATTACTGCTATATAAGGATCCACAGAAAAAAAGAATGAATTCTCCAATAGCCATGATTAATCCTCCAGCAATAATAGATCGTTTATTGCCCCAATACCTGTCGGCAATATATCCACCTAAAAGCGGTGTTAAGTAAACCAATCCGGTATAAGATCCATAAAGATTGGATGCAAAAACTTTATCGAAAAGCAATGCTTTGGTCATAAATAGCACCAAAATAGCCCGCATCCCATAGTAGTTAAACCTTTCCCACATTTCTGTAGCAAATAAAACATACAGCCCCTTTGGATGAGCTGTAGAAACCGACTTCTCATTCATAGCAATCATTTACGTTAATCACCCAAAATAGTGATAAAAGTGAAAAGCAAGGGTTATTTTCGCAGCCAATTTACAATTCATGAATATTTTATTACTTGGTTCGGGAGGCAGAGAACATGCTTTGGCTTGGAAAATGGTACAAAGTCATCATTGTGACCAATTATTTATAGCCCCTGGAAATGCTGGTACAGCTGCATTTGGTAAAAATCTACCTATTTCGGTAACCGATTTTGAAGCAATTAAAGCAAGTTGCTTAGAACATCAGATCAATATGTTGGTTGTAGGGCCAGAAGAACCATTGGTAAAAGGCATTTATGATTTTTTTCAGGCGGATCCTGCTTTACAACCAATTATTGTAGTTGGTCCATCGGCCAAAGCGGCTCAACTAGAAGGCAGCAAGGCATTCAGCAAAAAATTCATGCAAAGACATGGTATTCCAACTGCAGCATATGCCGAATTCACCCAAGCCAATTTTGAAGAAGGAAAGGCTTATATTTTACAACACTCATTACCAGTGGTGTTGAAAGCAGATGGTTTAGCAGCGGGGAAAGGAGTGGTGATTGCAACAACCACTGAAATGGCCATTGCCAGTTTCACAGAAATGATTCAAGGGAAACAATTTGGAGCTGCCAGCGAAAAAGTGGTGATTGAGGAGTTTTTAAAAGGAATCGAAGTAAGTGTATTTGCACTTACCAATGGTTCAGATTACCATATAATTGGGCATGCAAAAGACTACAAACGAATTGGAGAAGGCGATACAGGGTTGAATACAGGCGGTATGGGCTGCGTAAGCCCGGTTCCATTTATGGATGATGTTTTCATGAAAAAAGTAGAAGAAACCATCATTCAACCTACTATTATGGGTTTAGAAAAGGAACAGCTTGTTTATCATGGAATTGTATTTTTTGGACTAATGAACGTAGATGGAACACCCTATGTTATTGAATATAACTGCAGATTAGGGGATCCAGAAACTGAAGTGGTTTTACCCAGATTAGAAACTGATTTAGTGGCACTTTTTGCAGCCATGGACAATGGAACCCTTGAAGACGCCAATATCTCATTCGATCAACGTTTTGTAGCAACCATTATGGCAGTAAGTGGCGGATATCCTGGAGAATATGAAAAAAACAAACTCATTTCAATTTCCCCAGAAATAGCTGAAATGAAGGACAGTATTGTATTTCATGCAGGCACAAAAGGCGAAGGTGAAGCAATTTTAACAAATGGTGGCAGGGTTTTAGCAGTAACTTCCTACGGAAATAGCATTGAAGAAGCAGCGGCCAAATCAAAATCTGTCCTTCAAAAAATCCATTTTGAAGGAATGTATTTTAGGTCGGATATTGGTTTTGAATTCCCTTGTTAATTCCACTATTTTCTATCATCTTTGTAGCTATTGCTTAACATATAAGAACTCTATTATAAAATGGGATTATTTAACTTTTTTACGCAAGAAATTGCGATGGACTTAGGAACAGCCAATACATTGATTATTCACAATGATGATGTGGTAGTGAATGAGCCTTCCATTATTGCTTTGAACCGCAATAATATGAAGGAGGTTTTAGCTGTAGGAAAAAAGGCGTTGATGATGCATGAAAAAACGCATGAGAGCATCAAAACAGTTCGTCCATTAAAAGATGGAGTTATTGCGGATTTTAATGCTGCAGAATTAATGATCAGGGAGCTCATGAAAATGATCTACCCAAAGAAACCATTATTCCCTCCAAGTTGGAGAATGGTAATTTGTATCCCTTCATCCATTACTGAAGTAGAGAAACGTGCTGTAAGAGATAGTGCAGAGCAAGCCGGAGCTAAAGAAGTTTATATGATTCATGAACCGATGGCAGCAGCACTCGGAATTGGAATTGATGTAGAAGAACCAGTTGGAAATATGATTATTGATATTGGTGGTGGAACAACTGGTATTACAGTAATTGCATTAGCAGGAATTGTTTGTGACCAAAGTATACGTATTGCAGGTGATGAATTTACTGCAGATATTATGGAGGCTTTAAGAAGATACCATAGTTTATTAATTGGTGAACGTACTGCAGAGCAGATCAAAATAAATGTTGGAGCTGCAATGAAAGATTTAGATAATCCTCCTGAAGACATGCCAGTGAATGGTAGAGATTTGGTAACAGGAATTCCAAAACAAATCATGGTTAGCTATCAAGAAATTGCAGAAGCATTAGATAAAAGTATTTTTAAAATTGAAGAAGCCATTTTAAAAGCACTTGAAACAACACCTCCTGAATTGGCTGCTGATATATACAGAAGAGGTTTATATCTAACAGGTGGTGGTGCGCTATTACGTGGACTAGATAAGCGTTTGAGCGCAAAAATAAAATTACCAGTACATGTGGCAGATGACCCTTTAAAGAGTGTTGTAAGGGGTACCGGACTTGCGCTTAAAAATTACCAACGTTTTCCTTTTATCATGAGATAGTTTATTAGTTAGCTGCATTGAAAAACATTTTTCTATTCATACGGCAATACTTTAATTTAATCAGTTTTCTACTGTTACAAGTAGTATGTATTGTACTATTGTCTTCATCGAGTAAAACACATGAAACATTTTTTGCTGGTGCAGCAAATGAAGTAACCGGAAAAATTAATAGCAGATATAGTAATTTAAGAAGCTATTTTACCTTGCAAGAAACCAACAGACTATTAGCGCTTGAAAATACTAAATTACGAAATTCATTATCCGCTAATTTTCAACTTCCTGATAGCACCATTATCAATGTAAAAGACACTACGGTAAAAGATACTTTAGGCAGAGCTAGAAAGTATACATATTTACCTGCTAAAGTAATTGGCAATACCTATACCTTTCAAAATAATTACCTGATGTTGGAAAGAGGGAGTTTACAGGGAATTAAAAAAGGAATGTCTGTAATTGGACCAACAGGAATTGTAGGTGTAGTGGTAGAAACAACAGACAATATCAGCAAAGTAATGAGTTTGTTGCATCGCAATAGTAAGGTAAGTGCAATGCTAAAAAAAGACAATTCAGCTGGAAGTATAGAATGGGACGGAGCAGACCCAAGTTATTTGATTTTAAAAAATGTTTCAAAAAGTTCCAAAGTAAATAAAGGAGATTCAGTGGTCACCAGTAACTATTCTGCCAATTTCCCCTCTCATTTATTAATTGGAACTGTTGCCTCTATCATTGCTGACCCATCCTCTAATTTTTATTCATTAAAAGTAAAAACAGCTACTAATTTTTTTACCATACAATATGTTGATATTATTGGGAATTCGAGATACAATGAACAGTTAATTTTAGAAAACAGCGGAAAAAATCAATGAGTACCTTAATTAAAAACTTGTTTCGATTCATTCTGTTCATCGGGATGCAGGTGTTTATCTTAAACCAGATACCCCCTTTACATCAGTTCATTGTTCCTTATTTGTATTTTTTATTTATTCTTTGGCTTCCCTTTAATTTAGCTCGATTACCATTATTAATCATTGCTTTTGTATTTGGATTGACCTTAGACTATTTCACCGGCACAATGGGCTTGCATGCTGCAGCCTGTGTTTTGATTGCCTACGTAAAACCGTTTCTCCTGAATTTATTGATTCCACAAGAAACTACTGAACAAAGCTATATAGAACCGAGTATTAGCAGTATGGGATGGGCCCCTTATAGTTTATATGTTGTGCTTTTAACCTTCATTCATCATTTCTACCTGGTATTATTAGAATGGCTGCAATTTGGCAATTTTGTTTACTTTATCGGCAAAGTAACTGCTACAACAGGAATTAGCCTTTTACTCATTTTTGTTACAGAAATGTTGTTTAGTAGAAATGCTAAATTTCGTACGAACCAATAAACTTAAATCTTACTTTTGATAAGAGGTTTAAAACCGCTTTTTTCCAATTATGTCCGTATTTAATCAAAGCAGAGGTAGAATCATTCAAATTATTTTTGCTGCCGTTTTTTTAATCATCACTTTTCAATTAATCAACCTACAGGTTTTTTCTTCGAAGTATAAATTGGCTGCTGAAAACAATGCCATTTTCAGAAAAATTGTTTACCCAGATAGAGGGATCATTTTCGATAGAAAGAAAAGAGCTTTATTAGAAAATGTAATCAGTTACGATTTAGTTGTTACCCCCAGTGAAACAAAGGGTAACGATACAGCAGCATTATGCGAATTATTAGGAATTGATACCACTGAATATAAAAAGAGAATCAAAGACGCTATTTTTAAAAACACCCGCGTAAAACCAAGCATATTCGAACCTTTACTCGGACCGGAATTATATGCCAAGTTGAATGAGAATATGTACAAATTTCCCGGATTTGTTTTGAGTGAAAGATCTGTGAGAACCTATCCGTTCAATACTGCAGGACAATTACTGGGCTATATTGCTGAAGTTGATACTGCATATTTGAGAAGATATAAAAATGACGGATATGAAATGGGCGACTATGCAGGAATGAATGGTTTAGAAAAAACCTATGAGAAAGTATTGATGGGACAGAGAGGAATAAAGCGATTTATTAGAGACAATAAAAGTAGAATACAGGGCCCTTATGAGAATGGCCTTTTTGATACGGTAGCTATTGCAGGTAAAAATTTATACACCAGTATTGATGTGGAAGTTCAACAATTAGCTGAAAAATTATTACAAAATAAAATTGGAAGCGCTGTTGCTATCAACCCAAGAACTGGTGGAATCATTGCAATGGTCTCTAGCCCCTCGTATAATCCCAATGTACTCACCGGAAATCAACGAAGAAAGAATTGGGGACGAATGGTTTTAGATACTGCAAAACCAATGTATAACAGAGCCATCAAAGGGCAATATCCTCCGGGATCTACGTTTAAACCATTAGGCGCATTGGTAGCTTTAGATGAGGGGTTAATTACTCCTTCATACGGAGTAGCATGTTATGGAGGTTATGGAGGATGTAACGGAGTATATGTAAGATGTGAACACAAAAATCCGGGGCATGCTGCTAATTTAAGGTTGGCATTAGCCAATTCCTGCAATTCCTATTTTTCAGACGTTTTTAGAAAAGCCATCGACAATAAAAATTATGGTAATACCATTCAAGGTTACCTGAAATGGAAAGAGTATATGAATGCTTTTGGATTAGGGAGAACTTTAGAAGTAGACTTGCCTAGTGAAGATAAAGCCAATATCCCTGACACCAGTAAATACAATAAGTTTTTTGGAGGAGCAAGAAGATGGAATAGTTGCAGTGTATTAACCTTGGGAATTGGGCAAGATAAAATGACAGCAACTCCTATTCAAATGGCCAACCTAATGTGCATTATTGCGAATAAAGGATTTTACTACGTGCCCCATTTTGTGGATAGTATAGAAAACGAAACAGAATCAGATACTGCAATGTTAGGCAAATACAGAAAGCAGCATATCGTTACACATATTTCTGATAGTTCTTACAAAGCAGTTCACGATGGAATGAACGATGTAACACTTTATGGAACTGCGGCTGCCATAAAAATTCCAGGCCATCAATATTGTGCTAAAACAGGAACTGCACAAAATCCACATGGTAAAAACCACTCATTATTTGTAGCATTTGCACCAAAAAATAATCCAAGAATTGCAATTGCAGTTGTAGTTGAAAATGGAGGATATGGTTCTGTTGCAGCTGCTCCAATTGCTGGATTTATGATGGAAAAATATTTGAATGATACTATATCCACAGCTGGGCTCATTGAAGTTGAACGTGTTTCGAAAGTCAATTTAATTCCTGACGCTATCAAAAGATGGTATTATAAAAAAGATTCTGCGCGGTTAGCAAAAATAGCTTTCGAAGAAGCGGCTGCAAAAGCAGAAGTCAGTGAAGAAAATAATAAACCTATTACAGAAGCAACCTTAGAAAACAATTCAACTCCAATTGGCGATAAAAATACTGAACCAAAAATAAAAGCCAAACCATCATTATTATTAAATGATGATAAAAAGAAGAAAAGAGCGATTGGTAAACCATGAATAGACAAAAAAATATATCCCAAGGTGTAGACTATACAATCATATGGCTTTATGGCATATTAATGGCTATAGGAATTCTTTGCATTTTTATGGTGGAATATCGAACGGATACCAATTGGGTCCAATCATTTTTGAGCGGCAAAACCAATTATAGCAAACAACTCATTTTTGCAGGTGTCTGTGTTATAATAGCCACATTAATATTATTAACTGATAGCAAACTCTTTACTGCATTTGCCAATTTGTTTTATGCATTTGGCATTTTATTGATGTTCGCCACTTTTGTAATAGGAAAAAACATCAATGGTTCAAAAAGCTGGATTCCTTTAGGCGGAGGTTTTAATTTACAGCCGGTTGAAATTTGTAAAATATTTACAGCATTGGCTTTGGCTAAATTTTTATCTCGGCAAGAAACCGACTTTAGCAAACTGAAATCGCAAATACTCGCTGGCATCATTTGTTTGTTACCTGCGGTAATTTCAGTGACACAACACGAAGCTGGTATGGCTTTGGTATATTTTAGTTTTTTTCTAGTAATGTTTAGAGAAGGTCTTTCCCCAATTGTCTTAATTATAGGGTTTTCATTTGTTGCATTAATTGTTTCAACCTTGTTAATAGAACCTAACACTTTAGCAATAATACTTTCAGCAGCTGCTATTTTATGCATTTATGCATTTAGAAAAATAATCAAAAAAAGCAAAGGGTTACTTTATTTAATATTGATCATTTGGTTTACCAGTGTAGGAATTCAACGTTTTGCTGTTCCTTTCATTTTTAATAACGTATTGGAATGTTATCAAAGTGCAAGAGTATATAGTGCTTTTGGAAAGGATTATGATTGTAGTTTGAATCAACGATCCGCAAAGAAATCGGAAAAAGCCCCGAAAAAACCTGATGATTATAATGTTCGACAAAGTAAAATCGCCATTGGTTCTGGAGGATTTTGGGGAAGGGGTTTCTTAAAAGGAACACAAACAAGAGGAAAATATGTTCCTCAACAACATACAGATTTTATTTTTGCATCATTGGGAGAAGCATTTGGTTTTGTTGGATGTTTTGTATTTCTGTGCATCTATTTATTTTTACTATTTAGAATTATTATGCTCGCCGAAAGGCAACGAAGTACATTTAGCAGGGTGTATGCGTATAGCGTTGCGAGTATTATTTTTTTCCATATAGCATTTAATATTTGCATGACCATCGGACTATTTCCTTCTCCAGGGGTTACATTACCTTTAATTAGTTATGGAGGTTCTTCCTTGGTCTCGTTTACTATGCTCATATTTATTCTTCTCAGACTCGATGCAGACCGTCAAATGGTATTGCGTTAAACTTTTATCATGCAAATTATTCCATTATCCGAAGGCAGTTTTACTATTGATAAAACCAAGATTTTTGTTCCATTTGATACAGCAACTGAGGTTTTGAATAATCGGCCAATTGGTAGTTTATTAGTAGAGATTCAACCCTTTCTGATCATCACTTCTAAAGATGTCATTTTAATAGATACCGGATTAGGCTATAATTTATCGAATGGTCAACCTCAAATTTATAATAACCTCGAAAAAGCAGGCATCAATCCATCTCAGGTAACTAAAGTACTGATGAGTCATTTACACAAAGATCATGCAGGAGGAATAACCACTAAGAATGCAATAACTGGAGAGCAATTTATTGCATTTCCATATGCAACTTATTATGTACAGAGTAGAGAATTTGAATTTGCAATGGGCATTGGATCTGCATCTTATTTAAAAGAAGACATAGCCATTTTATCGGAGTTTAGCAAAGTGGAATGGCTGGAAGATGATATGGGATATATCGATGAGTATATTCAATATGAACTAACAGGAGCGCACAGTAAATTTCATCAGGTATTTTGGATAAGAGAAAATAACGAAACCTTATTCTTTGGGGGTGATGATGCTCCTCAATTACAGCAAATGAAGAGCCGCTTTGTAGCTAAATATGATTTCGATGGAAAAAAGTGCATGGAACTAAGAAGACTATGGTGGGAAAAAGGCAATAATGAACAATGGAAATTTCTTTTCTATCACGACATTGCTTCACCAATTTTTCAAAACACTTAATTGTTATTGTTCATCGGAATTTGCTCAATCGCTTTTTTTGGATTATTCATTCTTCGATTCATTAACTCTTTGCGCAATTCATTATTAAAATCTTTTTCTAACTTATACATCTTATTTACTCTTTCATCACTCATCAAAATCTTTCTAAAATCGGCATTGTACTTTTTTCGAACATTCAATGCTTTTTCTTCAAAAACCAGTTCGTTATCCATATTCTCTCTTCTGGCTTTTTTAAGCTCCTCAAAATAAATATTATGAACAGGCCAGAATTTCTGTGCTTCTTCTGGAGTTAAATTTAACTGACGGGTTATATAAGCAACTTTTAGGGCCTCAATATTATTTTTATTGAATTGTCTTTCTGGTTTGTTTTGTGCATTGGAAACAACTACTCCAAAACAAAAAAGTACAATGACTAATACTATTTTTTTCATACAATAATTTTTAACTTCTTTTTTGATTGACAGTTTCACTGCCTACTTCTTTTAAATACTCTTTTAATTCTTCATCAGAAATTTGTTGAAAATTTCCTTGATTGATATTTTCCATTTCCTCTGGAATGGCTATATGCTCAGTACCAGACAAAGATGCAGTGCTATTTAAATAATCCTGCAATGCATCTTCAGAAGCCTGATTTAATGCTGCAGGAACATCAATTTTACTGTAGAATTCAAAATCAAAAGATTTGGAATTTTTATTGTTAAACACAAACCCTGCAGTAATTAATATGCCTGCGATCATGGCCGCAGCAGCATAGCTTACCCATTTACGAATCACCCGCATTTGAACAATTTTAGCTGATTCTTTAGTTGGTTGAATGGTAAAATCGGTAAAATACCCTTCAGGCATGTTTTGAACAGGGGTCTTTGATATTTGATTGAGTAAAGGTGCAATTGATGCTAATTCCGATTCAACAGAAAGAGATGATTCTTTGGCCAATTGCAACATTTCAGCAGAAAATGAATCAAAATATCCATTTGGCAGCGTCTGAGGCATACTTTTAGAAATACCCACCAAGAAAGGACTTACCGCTATTAATTCTGCTTTTATTTCAACTTTCGTTTCCATGATCAATACTTAGACTATTTTTTTTACCCAAAGTTTAACTATTTATGATAAAATCTTCAATTTTTTTGGCTGCATGATGATAACTCGCTTTCAAAGCCCCCACGCTTGTATCTAATACAGTACTCATTTCTTCGTAGGGCATTTCATCGAAATATCGAAGATTAAATACCAATTTCTGCTTTTCAGGCAGTTGTTGAATAGCCAGCTGTAATTTCCATTCCAATTTATTGGCATCAAAATGAGCATCTGCTTTTACTTTATTACCTAAATCACCCGGTATTTCATCATATGGAATAACTAATTTTCTTTTCAATTGTTCCAAAAAGCTTAAACTCTCATTGGTTGCAATCCTATACAACCAGGTATATAACTTGCTATCTTCTCTAAAATTCTCCAAACCCTTCCACACTTTTATAAACGTATTCTGTAATACATCATTGGCATCTTCATGCTCTACAACCATTCTACGTATATGCCAATATAGTTTTTCCTGGTATTTTTTTACCAGAGTGGTATACGCAGCATCTTTTGTTGCAGTCGATTTAAACTGTAATACTAATTGTTGATCATCAGTTAACATGAAGGAGTGTTAATTATAGATTAGACCAAAATTAAATTGATAGGTTTAATCGAAGAATTAAAATGCAATAAAAAACAGTAAATTGAGGTAGAATTCTTCATATGCCCAATCAATCGAATATACAGTCTTTCAGACAAAATGTAACTGATAAATATACTATTTACAATAGTTTATTTGCTGCTCTGCCTTTTTCAGGTATTGCTAATGTTGGGGCTCTATTACCCATTTTATTACAAGCTTGTATAGAAGGGTATCAAGAAGGGAAAAATCCAATGGAAATCATTGACCATTTTTTTAGCCAGCATACCAATGCGTTGACCGAAAAAGATAAAGTAGCAAGATTATTCAAATTTGTACAATATATAGAACGTCAGGTAGTATTATTTGATGCTATTGAAGATGCAGCGTTCAGTTCAGTTAATAATATCAATGGCACAGGAAGTTTAAAAGCATTGTACAATGAAGCATACTTTGCTGGAAAAATTCCTGAACTAAAAGAAAAATTAAGTCATTTTAAAGTACGTGTAGTGCTTACAGCACATCCCACTCAATTCTATCCAGGAAGTGTTTTAGGGATCATTCACGATTTGGGAGAATCCATTGCAAAAAACGATTTTCAAACGATCAATTTATTCATACAACAATTAGGTATTACTCCATTTTTCAATAAAAAACAACCTACTCCATATGATGAAGCAATCAATCTCATGTGGTATCTAGAAAATATTTTATACCATTCTATTGGTAATATTTACAATTTTATTCAAAGAGATATTTTTGATGGAAATTTAGAAAGCAATAATCCATTTATTGAATTGGGTTTTTGGCCAGGTGGTGATAGAGATGGAAATCCATTTGTTGATGCAGCAACAACCTTGAAAGTAGCTGAATCACTAAGAAGCGCAATCATTGTTTGCTATTATAGAGATATCAGAAAACTCAAAAGAAAATTGACATTTTCTGAGGTCGATGTTCTAATGAATGAATTAGAAGCTCAATTGTATGAAAATGTTTTCCGTCCGAAAGAAAGCAAACGCATACATCAATTAGAACTCTTACAGAAATTAGGGAAGATAAAAGCGATTATTCAAGACCAGCATCATGGATTGTATATTTCAAGGGTAGATAGTTTAATTAATAAAGTAACCATTTTCGGTACCTGGTTTGCTGCATTGGATATTCGACAAGACAGCAGGATTCACACAAAAGTGTTGGCAGATATCAATGAAACATATTTGAAAAAAACAGGCATAGGCATTTTCCCTGCCGATTATGAAAAGCTTAGTGAAAAAGAAAAAATAAATGTATTAAGCAGCGTCAACCAAGTTATAGAAGTTTCAGATTTATCAGCACAAATTTCAAAAGACACCATTGAAAGTATCTATGCCATTCATTCTATTCAACAAATTAATGGTGAAGCGGGTTGTCATAGATATATCATCAGCAATTGTCAGACTGCATTGAATGTGATGGAAGTATTCACGCTATTTAGATTATGTGGCTGGAATACAAATCAGTTATCAGTAGATATAGTGCCTTTATTTGAAACCATCGACGATTTAAAAGATGCCGAAGTGATTATGGAGTATTTATATAATCTTCCACTTTATAAAAACCATCTTAAATACAGGAATCAACAACAGACAATCATGTTAGGTTTCAGTGATGGAACAAAAGACGGCGGATATTTACAAGCCAACTGGAGTATCTATACAGCAAAAGAACAGCTCACATCCATTTCACAAAAAAACAATATCAAAGTAAAGTTTTTTGATGGTCGTGGTGGTCCTCCATCACGTGGTGGTGGAAAGACCAATAAGTTTTATGCCTCCTTAGGCAATAATATTGAGAATGAAGAAATTCAATTAACTGTTCAAGGGCAAACAATTACTTCCAATTTCGGCACCATTCAATCATCACAATATAATTTAGAACAATTACTCAGTGCAGGCATTAGCAATACTGTTTTTGCAGAAAACAGAAAACAACTATCAGCAGCGGAAAGAAATATATTAACCGAATTGGGCAGGTTAAGCTATGAAGTATACCAGTCTTTCAAAGCGGACCCACAATTTCTGCCTTACATGCAGCAATATAGTCCATTGAATTATTACAGCAAATCGAATATTGCAAGTAGGCCAGGTAAGAGAGGAAGTGCTGATCAATTGAAATTTGAAGACCTAAGAGCCATCCCTTTTGTAGGGAGCTGGAGTCAGTTAAAACAAAATGTTCCAGGTTATTTTGGTGTAGGTTCAGCATTGGCAAAAATGAAATCTGATGGACAATGGCCAGCCGTAAAATCTCTATTTAATAGTTCTCCCTTTTTTAGAACATTGATAGACAATAGTATGATGAGTATGTTAAAGTCATTCTTTCCACTAACTGCATTTGTAAAAGACGATCCAACATTCGGAGCAGTTTGGAAAATGATTAAAAAAGAATATGATCTTACTGAAGAATTGGTATTGGATTTAGCAGGTAATAAAGAATTGATGCAAGAAGATAAAACAGGAAGAGCTTCCATTCTGATGCGCGATAAAATTGTATTGCCACTTTTAACCATACAACAATATGCACTGAATCAGTTACACAATCATTCACTGGACGAAGAACTTCGAAACACCTACGAGAAGTTAGTTACAAGGTCTATGTTTGGCATTATCAATGCGGCCAGGAATTCGGCTTGATTATTCATCTTTCCATTTCCAAAGATGAATACAAGCATATGTTCTGTAGGGGCTCCATTTAGAAGACAATTGGAGCATTTTGGCTTTCATTGTTTTTTTATCAGAAACATCTAATTTATAAAGCTTAGCAATTGCTTGTTGTATTCCTAGATCGTCCACAGCAAATACATCTTCTCTTCCTAAACTAAACATCAATAACATTTCAACCGTCCACTGACCTACCCCTTTTATTTGAACCAGCAAATCGATAATCGAATCATTATCCATTTTTGCTAATTTTTTGTCATTGATTGAATGTTCAATACAGAATTCCGCGACATTTTTTAAATAGCCAACTTTGTTATTGCTTAATCCAATTGCCCGAAGTGTTTCATGAGGTGTATTTAATACTTGCTGGGGTTTTGGTTCTTTGCCCTTATAAATTTCGAGGAATCTTTTGAAGATAACTGCTGCAACTTTTGTACTCAGTTGCTGGCTCATGATACTTGCCATTAATCGAATGGGAATATTTTTTCTGCACTTCAACTCATGAATTTCAGTACCAAGTATAGAAGCTAGTTTTTTATCTTTTTGAAGATGTTCAATGTAATTCATAGGGTTAAATTACATCAATTTTCAACTATCTTTATTTGCATTTAATTACAATAACCAATAACCAATAACCAATAACCAATAACCAATAACCAATAACCAATAACCAATAAAGCTATGAAACAAATCATCCTTTTTTTATTACTAAGTATTTTTACGAGTGCAAATGCTCAAAATCCCGATCAACAAATCAGATCCATTCTGGCTGAACAAACCCAAGCCTGGAATAAGGGAGACCTTGTCAACTTTATGAAAGGTTATTGGAATAACGATAGCTTGCTGTTTGTAGGTAAAAATGGACCATCATATGGATATGCTGCTGCTTTAAAAAACTACCAAAAAGGATATCCCGATACAGCAAGTATGGGCAAACTGGCTTTCACTTTAATTCAAGTAAAACCCTTAACAACTGATACATGGTTTGTTTTAGGCAAATGGGCGCTAACGAGGTCAATTGGAAATGTAAGCGGACATTATACCTTGATTTTTAAAAAAATAAAAGGAGAATGGGTAATTGTGGTTGACCATAGTAGTTAGAAAATCAAATTATCTGAAATCAATAGGCTACCTTGTAATAAATATCCAATTTATCTACTCATATAGTATAAAACATTTTTATGATACTCATTTTTTTAGGCATCGTCATTCTAACCGTTTCATTTTTCGTCAATAAACAAAGAGAAGAATTTCAAAAATTAGCAAAAGGAATTCGTATTGCAGGATTAGCAATTATTATACTTGGTTTTTTAACATCCTGTATCAAGCAAATTGATGCTGGTCAAATTGGAGTAAAATCTTTATTTGGTAAAATTGATAATGATGTACTAACAAGTGGTTTAAATGTTATTAACCCATTAATGGATGTAAAAACAGTGGATGTAAAAACCTTGAATTATACCATGAGTGGAGTACACGATGAAGGCGATAAAGAAGGCGATGACGCTATTCGAGTGCTTACTGCTGACGGATTGGAAGTGGTAATAGACTTAACTGTGTTATATAGAGTAACCAGCGATGAAGCGCCTCGTTTAATTCGTGAAACAGGATTGGATTATAGAGATAAAATTGTAAGGCCACTTACCAGAACAAAGATTCGCGACAACGCTGTATACTTTACTGCCATTGACTTGTACTCTACTAAAAGAGATTTATTTCAGGGCAGGATTTTCAAAAGCATCGATGCCGATTTTAAGAAAAGAGGATTGATTTTAGAACAGTTATTGGTAAGAAATATTACGCTTCCGCAGAATGTAAAAACATCTATTGAAGAAAAAATTAAAGCTGAACAAGATGCACAGAAAATGGAATTTGTTCTACAAAAAGAAAAGCAAGAAGCTGAGCGTAAGCGTGTTGAAGCACAGGGTATTGCAGACTATCAAAAAATCATTAGCGCAGGCTTAGGCGATAAGCAATTACAATACGAACAAATACAAGTGATGAAAGCTTTGGTTACCTCCAATAATTCTAAAGTGATTGTATTGGGCAAAGGCAATACTCCAGTTATTTTAGATACCAAGGATGGTAAAAATTAAAGGTCTTCGAAATGAATGGGCTTGCTCCATAGGCGAATAACCCACCATAAAAAAAGCGTTAGGCTAATTATAAACCAAATATAGAATACAATATTTCCGGTACTAATACTATCATGGATAAATGCATAATCATGCATAATTCCAATAGTAGAATTGATGGCCATCCATAATAAGCCAACCGCTATGGTGTTTAATATTCGAATAAGGTATTCTCTAACTCCGGGTTCCAAAATGATTGATATTGTATAGATAAGTACAAAACAAATGCACTTTTGTTTACTGCATCAGGGTTATTAATCAAAACTTTGATTACTTGCAGCCGCTAATTTGAGTATTCGATCAAATTGAGCTGGCGTAAGATCATTATAGAAATAATAGATTGGATCTACGGGAACTCCATTTCTATGAACTTCATAGTGTAGATGTGGCCCAGTACTCTTACCAGTACTGCCAATATACCCAATCACTTCTCCTCTCTTTACACGTTCTCCCACCCGGGCTTTTATTTTATACATATGAGAATATGTGGTTTCATAACCAAAACCATGGTTAATCAATACCCTATTACCATATCCGCCCGTGTTAAAGCCAGCATCTCTTACAACACCATCTGCAGTGGCATATATTGGAGTACCAGATGATGCAGTGAAATCAAGGCCAGCGTGCAGTCTTCTGTCTTTATAGATAGGATCAATTCTATATCCGAAACCCGAGGCTATGCGGTCTAATTTTTTATTACTTACGGGCTGAATAGATGGAATAGCTGCTAATAATTTTTCTTTGTTTTTAACCAGATTGGTGATTTCTTTAAATGATTTTGCCTGAAAAGCCAACCTTAAAGAAAGATTGTTCAATTGATTAGCCATGCTATTGACTAATTCAGTTTCTCCTAAGCTTTGAACTAATTTTACCTCTTTTTTGATTTCCTGGTCTTTAATCCTTGCACTGTCTGGTATTGGAGAAGATTCGAAAATAGATCGATAAACATTATTGTCTCGATTCTCAATTTCATCCATTTGAAGCTCCAATTGTTTCACCCTTTCAATCAAAACACTATAGTTCTGCTTTAAATCATCGTTTTGCTGGCGCAAATACTTCTCTTTTGGAGAATCGATGTACTGAAAAGTGATGGCAAAAATGACAATACCGGTAACAATGGAGGCAGCGATATACCCAATAACCTGCAATAAGCGAACCCTAAGAGGAGTTGCCAGCTTCTCATAGCGCATTGTATGGGTGTTAAAGAAGTATTTTACCTTTTTCATTATAGTTCAATCATGGGGCAAAGTGGCTAAATCCTTACCTTTGCCATCCTTTGAAATGCTAACAAATATAGTTTCTACTGCCTAAATAGGCTATAAAAAGTAAACAATAATGACGAGTGCCGAAATTCGCCAACAATTTTTAGATTTTTTTGCTTCAAAAAAGCATCAAATCGTTGCATCTGCCCCAATTGTAGTAAAGGATGACCCTACCCTTTTATTTACCAATGCTGGGATGAATCAGTTCAAAGACTATTTTTTAGGAAATAAAAAACCTGAATTTAGTAGGATTGCCGATACGCAAAAATGCTTAAGAGTAAGTGGTAAACACAACGACCTAGAAGAAGTGGGTGTAGATACCTATCACCATACCATGTTCGAAATGTTGGGGAACTGGAGCTTCGGTGACTATTTTAAATCGGAAGCCATTGCCTGGAGTTGGGAACTATTAACCGAAGTATACAAATTAGATAAAGACCGATTATATGTAACAGTTTTTGAAGGAGATGAAAAAGAGGGTTTACCTGCTTCTTCAATTGCCTTATCAGAATGGAAAAAGTTGGTTCCTGATGAACATATTGTTTTTGGCAATAAAAAGGATAATTTTTGGGAAATGGGCGATACAGGACCTTGTGGACCATGTTCTGAAATTCATGTGGACTGTAGACCAGATGAAGAACGAAAATTGATTGCTGGAAGAACATTGGTAAATAAAGATCATCCCCAGGTGATTGAAATCTGGAACAATGTATTTATGCAATACAATCGTTTGAAAGATGGAAGTTTGGTTCCACTGCCTGCAAGACATGTTGATACAGGTATGGGCTTTGAGCGATTGGTAAGAGTAATTCAGGGGAAACAAAGTAATTATGATACAGATGTTTTTACTGGAACCATTGCAGCTACAGAAAAAATTACAGGAAAAAAATACGACCAATCCGACAGTAAAGAAGCAATTGCATTTCGTGTATTAGCCGATCATATACGTGCAATAGCATTCACCATTGCCGATGGTCAATTACCTGCTAATACAGGTGCCGGCTATGTGATCAGAAGAATATTGAGAAGAGCAGTAAGGTATTACTATTCTTATTTGGATTATAAGCAACCATTGCTGTTTCAATTGATTCCAGTTATTGCAGAACAATTTAAAAATGTGTTTCCTGAATTACAGCAACAACAAGATTTTGTAACCAAAGTAGTTAAAGAAGAAGAAGATGCTTTTTTAAGAACCTTGGACAAAGGTTTAAAAAGAATGGATGATATCATTAAACAAAGTAAAAACGCAGTAATTGACGGCAAAGCAGCTTTTGAATTGTTTGACACATTCGGGTTTCCTGCAGATTTAACCAGATTGATTGCAAGTGAAAATAATTTGAGCATTGACGAAGCTGGTTTTGAAACCGAAATGCAACAACAAAAAAATCGCAGCCGTGCCGCTTCTGTTTTAGATACCGAAGATTGGATGGTTGTTTCTGATGAACCAGGCGAAGGATTTGTAGGCTATAAAGATATATTGGTAACCAGTAAAGTAACCAAGTACAGAAAAATCAGCTCTAAAGGAAAAACGCAATTCCAATTGGTTTTAAACACTACTCCTTTTTATGCAGAAAGTGGCGGACAGGTAGGCGATACAGGTTGGCTCGAATTTGGAGATCAAACTATTGAAGTAACAGATACCAAAAAGGAAAACGATTTAATTGTTCATTTCGTCAACGAATTGCCCAATGAGATTGCTGGAAATATAACGGCAAGAATTAACGTAGAGAAAAGATTGTACACTTGTTACAATCACACAGCTACCCATTTATTACATGCCGCTTTAAGAAAAGTACTAGGTACTCATGTTGCCCAGAAAGGTTCATTAGTAAATGAAGAGAATCTTCGTTTTGACTTCTCCCATTTTGCGAGAGTAACAGACCAGGAAATTCGTGAGATCGAAAAAATGGTGAATGATAAAATAAGAGAAAATATTCCTGTTGTAATTACAGAAATGCCAAAAGAAGAAGCATTGAAATTAGGTGCTATGGCGCTTTTTGGAGAGAAATATGGCAATACTGTTAGGGTTGTTGTGGCAGACCCCAATTACTCGGTAGAGTTATGTGGAGGAACACATGTAATGCATACGGGAATGATTGGAATTTTCAAATTAACAGCAGAATCTGCAGTAGCAGCTGGAGTTAGGCGAATTGAAGCCTTAACCGGCGGCAAGGCATTTAACTATTTATATGAGCAATTTGCTGGATTGAAAGAAGTTGCCAACTTATTAAAAACGCAAGACCCTTTAAAAGCAGTTGAAAAAATAATCGCGGAAAAACAGGAATTAGAAAAGAAAGTAGAAAGTTTAGAAGCCAAACAATTGACAGTACTGAAAGAATCTTTATTAGGAGAGCGAATACCTTTTACACTTGGTAATAATCAAGAAGCGTATTTTATTGGAAAGATTGTTGACGTGAGTAATGCTGATCATTTAAAGAAATTGTCTTTCGATTTAAAAACCGGATTAGGAGAAAATTACTTGGTAGTACTTTGTGCTAATATAGCCGGCAAAGCTGCAGTTAGTATTTTATTATCTGACAGCATAGTAGAGGTAAAAGGATTGGAAGCTCCAAAAATGATCAAAGAACAGGTTGCTCCTTTAATTAAAGGTGGCGGTGGAGGACAAAAGACATTGGCAACAGCAGGTGGCCAAGATGCTTCCAATCTGCAAAAAGTAATTGACACCATACAAGAACTGATCAAATGATCTATTAGTAGAAGATGAGTAGTAGCGATAAATATGAAGTGGTAATTGGTTTAGAAGTACATGCACAATTGTCTACCAACAGTAAACTCTTTTGCGGTGATAGTATTCAATTTGGTGCTGAGCCCAATACGCATATCAGCCCTATTACAATGGGCCATCCGGGCACTTTGCCAAAGACAAATAAAAAGGCAATTGAATATGCTGTAAAAATGGGGATGGCATGCAATTGTGAAATAGTCCAAACCAATTATTTTGCACGTAAAAACTATTTCTATCCCGACCTCCCTAAAGGCTATCAAATATCACAACATACTACTCCTATATGCAAAGGCGGGAAAGTAAAAATAAAAATTGCTGATAAAGAAAGATATATTCAACTAAATAGAATTCATTTAGAAGAAGATGCAGGAAAAAGTATTCATGATATTGATGAAAACTATACTTGTATCGATTTGAACAGAGCTGGTACTCCTCTCATTGAAATTGTTACTGAGCCGGATATTTTTTCTTCTGAAGAAGCATGGCAATATGTGACGGAAATCAGAAAATTAGTAAGGTGGTTGAATATCTGTGATGGAAATATGGAGGAAGGAAGTTTGCGTTGTGATGCCAATGTTTCTATTCGATTAAAAGGCGAATCAAAGTTAGGGACCAAAGTAGAAGTAAAAAACCTCAACTCTATTCGAAACGTAAAAAAAGCGATTGAGTTTGAAATTGACAGAATGATCGATATTGTTGAGAATGGCGGAACCATTAAACAACAAACCAGGAGTTTTGATGCCAACAATGATACTACTTTTGCCATGCGCGATAAGGAAGAAGCCAATGATTACCGGTATTTTCCCGACCCAGACTTACCCGCTTTTGTTCTAACGAATGAGTACTTGAGCAATATTCAATCAACAATGCCTCTATTACCAGAACAATTGTTTAAACAATATCAACAAGAATATGGACTGAGTAATTATGATGCTGCTCAGTTAACAGAAGATAAAGCAACCTCTGATTATTTTCAAATGGTGATTGCACACACTAAACTATACAAACAAGCTGCCAACTGGATGCTTGGCCCTTTGCGTCAGTTATTAAATGAACATTCAAAAGACTTTAACAATCTCCATTTAAATGCACAATACTTTGCCGAATTAATACAAATTGTGGAAGAAGGTAAAGTGAATTTCTCTATTGCTGCGGCTAAAATTTTACCTCAATTATTCGTAAGCAATGACTCTCCATTGTGTATAGCAGAAGAATTGGAAATTTTACAAGTAAGTGATTCGAATGAGTTATTAAAATGGGTAGATGAAGTTATTGGTGCGATGCCCGAGAAAGTGGCAGAATATCAAAAAGGCAAGAAAGGATTGATCGGATTATTTGTTGGCGAGGTAAAAAAGAAAAGCAAAGGCAAGGCCGATCCTAAAATGGTTACTCAATTATTAGAAGAAAAATTAAAATAAAGGATATGAGAATAAATTATTTATTATCGATACTCTTTTTAGTATTGATAGCTGCTTGTCAGCAAAAAAAATACGGTGGGTTTACTGTTACAGGAACTATTAAAAATGCTCCCAATTCAAAAGTATTTTTACAAGAACTGCCATTTGGTGGGCAGGAGCCTATCATTTTAGACTCTGGTAAATTAGAAAAAGACAACAAGTTTTCTTTAAAGGGAATTGCCAGAGAAGAAGGTCTTTATCGATTAGTAGTTGAAAACGGACCAGACGTTTTAATTGTAAACGACAATGATGTAATTGAAGTGGAAATGGATGTAAACAATTATCGAGCTTATAAAATAGTTGGGTCAAAAGCAAGTGAAAGTTTGCATCAATTGTTTGAAAATTACCGCAAACAAGATTCTGCACTGTATCTTACTTTTAATAAAATAGATACCCTTCAAAAAAAGCCAGGCAATGACAGTTTATTGAATATTGCTAAAGAAGAAAGAGAATCACAAATAAAATATATCAATACTTCTGTTCGCAACTTCATTAAGGAAAGCAATAGCCCAGCAGCAAGGTATTATGCTTTAGGTATGGCTTCTAGAACTTTGAATACCGATGAATTAAAAGTATTGGTAAATGAGTCAGCTGAAAAATTTAAAGAGCATTCAGGTTTACAAAAAATTAAAATAGCCCTTAATACCACTGCAAAACAAAAAGCACCAGAACCAGTAGCCTATGCATTGCTCAACACTATTGCACCTGCTATCGTTTTGCCTGATCAAAATGGAAAGCAAGTATCACTCAATAGCTTCAAAGGAAAATACGTACTGGTAGATTTTTGGGCCAGCTGGTGTGGACCTTGTAGAAAAGAAAACCCCAATGTAGTTGCTGCATACAAACAATTTAAAAGCAAGAACTTCACTATTTTGGGTGTATCAATGGATGAAGACAAAACTGCCTGGCTTGAGGCAATAAAAGCTGATCAGTTGAGTTGGAACCATGTAAGCATCTTAGCAGATTGGAACAGTCATCCATTGACACAGGAATATCAATTCAATGCAATTCCTTTTAATGTATTGGTTGATCCTACTGGAAAAATCATTGCCTCTGATTTGAGAGGAGCCGATTTAATCAATAAACTTGCAGAAGTATTGAAATAAAATAATTCAGCATCGTATAATAAAAAAGTCCCGAAAATTTCGGGACTTTTTTATTGCTATTCAGATAAATGAAAGTTAAAGTGGATTTTGAACAATCAATTTATTCTGATTGATCTCATCTTGAGGAAACAAGAACTGCCATTGAATATCTCCAGCAGGAATTGTTTGTACCTGAATTAAGGCAAGAACATGATTTGGAATTCCAACTCTGCTCATTGGTAAATTCAATCTTTTCAAATCTGTGAAACGATGTCCTTCACCCCAAAGCTCTGCTCTTCTGTTTAAATAAATTTCATTCAATAAAGCCTGTCCAGTGTTTGTGCTTTGAACATAACTTGGATTTCTGTTTCTCATCAAAGTAAACAAAGCTGTTTGTGCAGCAGCACTTTGCCCTTGCCTTGCTCTTGCTTCAGCTTCAATTAACAACATTTCTCCAGCACGCATATAAGGAACATCTCCAATACTCAAAGCATCACTAGAAGCTAAGAATTTTTTATTCTGAAATGGAACTCTAGCTCCTCCAGGAGGTACAGGTACAGTTGCACCTGTTAAATCAAAAACACTTTTGCGAATGTCTGTTGCAGGTAAAGCATTGTACAAATTAGCATTGATTGCTCTAGGCTGAGTTCTCAATACAGTAGAGTTAAAATTGCAAGAAATATAGGCAAAATAAGAGAAGAAGAAAGTGTTATGATCACTAATTTGACGGCTACCCCAGATCCATTCTGAATTAGAGATGTCATTAAACCCTCTAAGATAATCTGCATTGGTCATAAGTGTATAACCAGTTCTGGCAGCGATTGCATTGGTTGCAGCTACTTCGAAATTTTCTTGCACTAAAGCTACTCTTGCTTTGATACCACGAGCTACGTTTACATCAAAATTTGATTTTGCAGCTGTTCCTGTTCTGGTATACCCTGCTAATAAAGTCATCGCTTCATCCAGATCTTTGTTAACCTGAGTATATACTTCTTCAACGGTAGATCTTGGCAACCCTTCTAAAGTATTGGTTAACAACAATGGAACACCCAACTGTGTATTATTTCCGCCAGCTTTGTATCTTTCACCCCATAACTGTACCAATTGAAAGTGTGCCCATGCACGATAAACCAAGGCTTGCCCTTTAATCATTCTCTTATCGGTTGCAGCACCAGGTACCGCATCAATACCATTGATCAAGATATTTGCGTTGGAAATCAATCTATAGTAGAATCGATAAACAAAGCGCATATCGCTTGCGCTCACATTTCTGTGATTTTGCCATTGCACCCATGTAAGATGACCTGTACTACCATTTGCTAATGGAAATACAATGTCTTCGCCTAAATAATCCCTGAACAAATTACAAGCACCTTCTCCAGATTGACCTTGTGCATCATATTGAGTATACATCACTCTATGTATACCATTCAATGCTGCTATAGCATTTTGTGTACTTGCTAAAGCATCTGCTGCAGCAACAGATGTTGTTGGATAGGTATCCAAAAACTCTTTCTGACAAGAAGTAAAAGCAATTGATGCGATTACTAATAATGATAAAATATATTTTTTCATGTTAAACATTTTAGAGATTTAAAGTTATACCTGCTGTGAAAGTTCGTGCAGGTGGATATGCATTAGAAGTTACTCCTGAGAATGCTTGTTGATTATTTAAACCAACTCTCTTTGAAGTAAATAATGCATTTTCTAAACTAATAAAGAATTGTCCATTACTTACTTTCATTTTACTGGTTAATGATTTAGGTAAATTATAAGTCAAATTAACAGTTCTTATATTTAAGTAAGAAGCATCCACTAACCATCTTGAAGAAGCACCATTAAAATCAGTTGTTCTTCCTGCATCCAATCTTGGAACATTGGTAATATCACCAGGTTTCTGCCATCTGTTTAACATGTCTGTATGAATTGCACCTCCGTATGTTCCTGTAGACATTAAACCAGCATAGTTGGCATCATAAGTTAAGCCACCTACTTGGAAAGTAAACAATGCGCTAATAGTGAATTGTTTATAAGTGAACGACTGTGTGAAACTGCCATAGAAATCTGGAATGGTAGATCCTTGGTATTCAAACTTAGCATTTGAAATAGAAGTAGTTACAGTATCTACTCCTCCATTTTTATTGGTGATCAATCTTCTTGTGGCACTTGCTGCAGTGTTTTGAGCATTATATAAAGCTGTACCATCAGTAGGATCAACGCCATAATATGAACGCAACCAATAATCAAAAATTGATTGATCAACAGCATACTTTTTTGTACCAGTAACAAATTCTGGAACAGTTGCTGGCATTTTAGTGATACGGTTAAGTACTGTAGATAAATTAACGCCCATATTCCAATTGAAGTCTTTGTTTTTTATAACGTCTCCAGTCAATTGAATTTCAATTCCTTTGTTAAACATTGTAGCCGTATTCTGATTAACAGTTAAAGCACCACTAGACAAAGGCTGAGGCACTGCAAATAATAAATCAGAAGAAACGCGGTTATAATATTCTACTGTACCATTCAATCTATTTTTAAATAATGAGAATTCAAGAGCAATATCAAATTGCTTATTGGTTTCCCAGGTAAGCTCTCTATTTAAGAAAGCTGATTGACTTTGTACAATTCCTGGTTCATTTGCATTATTGGCAAAATTATATAGTCCTTGATATGCATAAAATCCTATTCCATCAGCAACTCCTACTACTCCATATGAGCTTCTTAATTTCAATTGATTGATCCAACTAATATTTTTCATGAAATTTTCACGATCAATATTCCATCCTCCACCAACTGACCAGAAAGTACCCCATCTTGATTGTTCTGCAAAACGTGAGTTACCATCTCTACGAATACTACCTGATACATAATATTTTCCTTTGTAATCGTAGTTCACTCTCGAGAAATAACTTTCAATTCTATAACGATCTACAGAAGATGTTGAGGAGTTAATGGTGGTAAAATTTCCTAACTCAGTATTACCAGATAAAGATTGTCCTTGTTTAAATCCACCTAAAGCTTCCTGTCTTTGATTAAAGCTTTCGTGACCCAATAAAACATCAACTCTGTGGTCACCAAACTTTTTCCCATAGTTCAATAATTGACTCAATACAAAACCCATATTTGAGCCAAAATCACGAGAAGATCTTCCAGCTGGTGCGCCATCTCCTACTAATGTATTTTCATAAGAACCATCATATTGACCTTGATAATCTATTGAAATATTATTAGTGAATTTAAAGTCTCTTAAAAAAGTAATGTCAACATAGTTTCTTGCACTTATAGCAGATCTTCTAAAATTTTGTTCATTTAAAGAAGTTTCTGCCAAAGCATGTCTTCCTGCAAAACCACCACTTGGTCTGTTAGGTACACCTTGTGTTCCACCCATATTTCCTAAATCCCAAAAACGATTCCCAGTTGCATCCAATAAATAAGCACCAGTAGTCATATTATGTGCATACACAGGATAGATAGGGCCTTGATTTCTTGAGTAAAAGAAAGGATTTACAAAGCTTGTAGATCCACCATCTGCAGCAGTATTTGATGTTGAGAAATTACCAGAAACATTCAATCCTGTTTTTAACCAAGGTAATGGATTTACATTCACATTTAATCTTGCAGAATAACGCTGCAAATCGGAACGTAATGTATATCCCTTATCATCCAAATAACCTAAGGATAGAAAATAATCCGACTTGTCTGATCCTCCGTTGAAGTTAACGGTATAATCTTTTCTGTTTCCTGTATTGATCAATTCTTTGGTCCAATCTAAATCATCGCCATAAATCAATTGTGCACTTGGGTTTAATAATCCATTGGTTCCAACAATTGCATTATTGGCTACATTGAATGGATTATAAGATAATAGGCCTTGAATACCAGTGCGGGTAGTTAATCCACTGGCTACTCTATTTGCAGAGTCTAAAGAAATACCAGTACCTGTTAATGGATAAACCAAAGAGTTACGATAAGATTCCCACATAATTGGATAATACTGGTAAGCATCTATACGGTCATATTCTTCCAAGCCTCTTGAAGTAATACCTTGTAACAAACGAAGTGAAAGACTATTTCTTCCTTTCTTTCCTTTTTTAGTGGTGTAAACAATTACACCATTTGCAGCTCTTGAACCATATAACGCAGTGGCAGATGCATCTTTCAAAACAGTGATATTTTCTACATCATCAGGATTGATATTAGATGTACCGCCTACATAAGGAACACCATCTACAACTATCAATGGATCTGATGTTGCATTGATTGATCCAAATCCACGAATACGGATTGAATTTGCTGAACCAGGTTGACCGTTTGCAGATCCTGTAATTACACCAGGAATAGCACCTTCTAAAGCCGTGGTAATATTGGTCAAAGGTCTGGTAGCGATTTCTTTTGCGCTAATTTTACCTTGTGATCCAGTATTTGTTGATTTTTTAGCAGTTCCATATGCTACAACTACCACTTCATCTAAATCTTTATCAGCAGATACCATACTTATATTCAAAACACTATTTGACCCTATTTTCACATCCTGAGAGGCAAGGCCAACTCCTGAAATAGTAAGTGTTGTTGAATTTGCAGGAACATTGATAGAGAACATACCTGCATCATTTGCAGAAACACCCTGTTTGGTTCCTTTTACCTGAACCGATGCTCCAGAAACGGGTTTGCCGTCGGCGTCTGTTATTGTTCCTGTAATGGTTTTATTTTGAGCTGATAGTTGAAAAACAGCAAAAAACAAACACAAGAGAACTGTGACTAGTTTCCTCATAAGTTAATTTTTAGTTTTTGAGGGGCGAAGCTAAAAATTAAACTTAAAATAATAGTATAAAAGCAGGGCCGATTTATAGCTTTTAGGAATAAATTGAAAGAAAAATTGATTTAACCAATCAGCTGAAACTCAATGCTATGTGTACTTTTAACACAAACAAAAATCCCGCACCAATAATATTGATGCGGGATAATACAAAATTGTTTAACAAATAAATTAATATCCGGGATTTTGCTTAAACCCTGTATTGAAATTAATTTCTGTTGATGGATAAGGAAGTTGAAAACGATAATCACTTGCAGGTAAAGATGTAAAGATATATTTTACACCAGTTCCATCTGCTCTATCACCAACATTTGCATCACGAGTAACGGGTTGATTTCTTCTTTTCAAATCCCAGAAACGATCACCTTCAAAAGCCATTTCTAATCTTCTTTCTTTAATAATTTCAGCTAAAAGAGCAGCTCCAGTTAAACCAACAATATTGGTAAAAGGAGAATACCTATTTGATTTTAATAAATTTAAATCTGCTAAAGCCAATACATCATTACCAGAACGCTGATAAGACTCTGCTCTATTTAAAAGCACTTCAGCTGTTCTAACTGCTTTATAATCTAATACGCCCAAAACAGCTCCTGGTCTTCCACGATATTTTACAACGTGGTTTTGATTTACTCCATTGAATAAACTTGTTTGAATATAAGAGCTTGTTCTTACATCTGTTGCAGTATACAATTGTCTTAAGTTAAAATCAACCACATATTCTGATTTAACTAAACCACCAACAATTTGAAAATAATTTACTCCAGGAGTATTAAGATTATCTACAACTGTATTCAAGATTTTGAATAAAACACCATTATTGGTTTCATCTGTCCAAACCTTAGGAAAATCAGCCAAATTTGGTAAAACAGGAGTGGTTCCTAATGCAGCAGAAGAAGCAGAAATGCAATTGGTAAAATCTCCGGTATACAAATATGCTCTAGATAACAAACCAGATACCGCAGCTTTATTTAATCTACCAACACCATTAGATGATGCAATTAAAGGTAACGCTGCACTTAAATCAGCAATTACTTTTGTGTAAAAACCTTTCACACCCTCTTTAACTGGTAAAATTTTAGCATCTGTAGAAGTAACATAATTCATTGTAGAATCTGTAGCTGCCGCATTTTCAAATGTTTTACTATACATTCTTACCATGTCAAGATAAACCATTGCACGCAAAGCAAGCGCTTCACCTTTTGCATTATCTTTAAAAGCTCCAGCAGGAAATGCATCAATATTTTCTAGAATTGCATTAGCTCTTCTAGTGATAACATATCCAGTTTGGAAAAAACCATTTGTATTATCTGCATTGTATCTCCAGTCTCCAAAAGTGGTCAATGTTTGTCTTCCCAAACTACTAATAATCAAATTATCAGCCATCACATCTGCAATGATATTCCAAGTACCATTAACATAGTTATTAACTCTTAAACCATTGTACATACCATTCAATGCTAAAGTAACATCGGGCTCAGTTTTAAAAGCGCTGGACGTTTCAATTTGATTGAAAGGTGTTAATTCTAATTCCGTTTTCTTGCAACCTGCAAAAAAGAGGGTTAGTAATAATAAATAGAAAATCTTTTTCATAATATTTTAGTTTAACTTTTAGAATCTAATATCTAAACCTACAGTTACTGCTTTAGATGAAGGATATGCATACAAGTTTTGTACTCCAGGTTGAATAGGTGTTCCATTCTCTCTATTTAGAATACCTACTTCAGGTAAGCCATGGAACTTTGTATTTAACCACAAATTAGTTCCTTGTACAAAAAATCTCACCCCATTTAATTTTGCTTTTCTTGCAATTTCAATAGGCAAATTATATGCAAAAACAATGTCTCTTAACGTAATGTAATTAGCTTTCTCCAAATATTTATCAGTAGTTAAATTTTGCTTTTGAGAAGCATCAGTTAAGCTTGGAAATTGAGCAATATCACCTGCTTTACGCCAGTAATTATTTGCGTCTGTATATTGAGGACGTAAACCAACTGAGGTTCCACCACCATCAGCTAAATTATTCTGGTACTGTGAGTTGTAAGTGTAATTACCTCCAGAGTAGTAAAACTGAAATGATAGATCCCAATTCTTATAAGTCAAATTATTACTCAATCCACCATAGAATTTAGCTAAAGGTGACTTACCAGTTAATAATACTGCATCACTTGCTGAATAGGTTTCTGTTATGCTATTATCAGATGCTTTATAATATTGATTTTTACCATTCGCTGGATTAATTCCTGCCCATCTAACTAAGAAGAAAGTGTTTTGAGGTTGTCCAATAACAAATCTTGTATTATTAGAAGAAGGAATATTATCTGAAATCAAGCTGGTAATTTGATTGTCATTATTGGTATAAGTGAATGTAACATTCCATTTAAAATCTTTCTTACGAATGATATCACCTGAAAGTGTTATTTCATATCCTTTATTACGGATACTTCCTATATTACTTAAGACACTTGAAAATCCTGTTGCCAAACTCACCGGCTGGTTAAAAATCAAATCATTGGTAACTCTATTATAATAATCAATAGTACCAGTGATTCGATTATTTAAGAATCCAAAGTCTATACCAATATCCCAGTTTTTATTTTTCTCCCATGTAAGATCTGGGTTTGCTAATTGTGCAGGAATTGCAGCAGGAATATTATTATACGCAGAACTTAATGCATAAGTTCCTAATGAACCATAGAATTGGTTAGGTACATTTCCTGAAGTACCAATTGAACCGCGAACTTTCAACTCGCTGATTGTTCTGCTATTTTCAAGAAACTTTTCATTCTTAGCATTCCACCAAGCACTGGCAGCCCAGAAATTTGCAAAACGATTGTTAGCACCAAAACGAGATGAACCATCTCTTCTCGCGCTTAATTTTACACCATAGGTTTTATTGAAGTCATAACCCGCACTTGCAAAATAAGAGATCAACGACCATTGCTGTCTGCTTGTGGTTGCTCTTTGAGGTAATGATCCATTCTCTAAAGTTGTAACTGTTGCAGTTGGGAATGTTCTATTTTCTAATAAATAAGAATAAAAATTTCTTTTTGTAAACTCTTGACCTACCAAAATATTAAAATTATGTTTGTTTTTAATAGTTTGATTCCAAGAAGCGGTATTAGTAAATACAGTATTCAAATCTTGGTTACCATTATCAGTTTTTCCATTAAATCCTAGAATCAAAGCCAAATTAGATCCTGGCTGTGTAAAACTTTCGCCCATTAAAGTATTATAGTTCAAACCAACCACAGACTTCAAAGTCAAATGTTTAAAGAATCTTGCTTCCAAAAAGCCTGTTGCAAAAGCAGCAATATTATTATTGAAAGAAGTATTATTATCCTGACCTTCTAAAGCAGAAAATCCCTGGAATGTATAGTTGTATGTACCGTTCGGTAAATAAACTGGTTCATAAGGATTGGTCAAGAAATATGCTGTCCAAGGAGCTTGTGAATTAAACAACTCTCTTGTTTGATATTCTTTAGAATAAGCCGTAGATAAATTCACGCCAGTTGTTAACCAATCTAAAGCTTTATACTCCATATTAACTCTTGCACCAATTCTATTTCTGTAATTTCTATAAACCAATCCATCTTCATCAAATTTATTTACAGAAAAGAAGTACTTCATTTTATCTGTTGCTCCACTAATGGAAACTTCATGAGATTCAGTTTTGGCATTTTGCAAATAATAATTTCTCCATTCTCCAGCCCCACGAGATGCTGCTAGATTCCAAAGTCCTTGACGCTGATCACCAGTTAAATTAAATAAAGTGGCAGTTGCAGGAAATGCGCCAGATAGTTTTCTATTGGTAATCATTGAATCCAAAATTGGATTAGTGATAGCTGCATCAAATTCCCATTGCAATTTCTCTTGAGAATTCATTAAGCGAACATTCGGTAATTCTTGTAAAGTTACAAAGCCTCTTTGGAAAGAATACCTTACTTGAGGTAAGCCTGCTTTACCAGTTTTGGTTGTAACAACAATTACTCCATTTGCAGCTCTTGATCCATAAATGGCTGCAGAAGAAGCGTCTTTTAAAACTGATACGTTTTCAATATCATTTGCATTGATCAAAGCAAATGCTGTTGATGAAACTTGAATTCCATCAACCATGATCAATGGTTCAGAAGAAGCATTGATTGATCCTGTTCCGCGAATGCGAATGAATCCACTTGCACCTGGTTGTCCACTAGATCCAACAACTTGTAATCCTGCTGATTTACCTTGCAATAATTGAGTGAAGTTTTGCATTGGCTTTTGAGCCAATTCTTTTCCACTAACAACCGAAATAGCGCCATTTAGGTCTTTTCTTTTAACGGCCTGATACCCTACTACTACAACTTCATCCAAACTCTTATCGCCTGGAGACAATGTAATATTCAAAGAATTTTCAGTACCAATTTTTGCTTCTTGAGGTAAAAGACCTACGCCAGAAAAAATCAACACTTTTGCAGAAGGATTAACAGTAATGGAGAATTTTCCCTCTTCATTAGCTGAAGTACCCAATTTGGTACCTTTAACAAGTACAGATGCGCCAGATACTGCTTTACCATCTGCGTCCGTAACTTTTCCAGTGATTGTCCGGTTTTGAGCGTTAAGCTGCAAAACGGTTAATACCATACACAGGAATACTGTGACTAGTTTTCTCATAATTCAGTTTTTAGTTTTAAGAGTGCCGAAATTAGTTAAAGAATTTAACAATTAGAACATACTTTACTCCTAAAATGTTTAAACATTGAAAAAAATAAACAAAAAATCGGTGAATAAAGATAAAAAACGAGTGAAAACAAAAAAAAGCCGCCCCGATAATATCGGGGCGGCTCATATATTAGTTATATACTATATCTACTAAGGGTTATGCAAAATTGTTGCACCTCCTAAAGTAAATGTACCAATATTAGGATGTCCTGCATTCAATCCACGAAGCATCCAAGAATAAGATTTACCATCTCTTACAGTAAATGCAGCAGTAGTAAATAAAGTTGCTGTTCCAGCAGTTACTGTCAAAGTATAAGTACCTGAAGGAATGTTAGTGTAAGCAGATAAAAGCGTTTCATTAGGTGATGCAACCGCTCCAACATAATTCACATTAGAGAATGTAGTTGTTCCTGTTGCAGCTACGCCAAATCCATCAGCAGTTCTGGTTAAAGTAATGGTTGAAGTGGGCACATTGGGTGCAAAATTCAACATACGTACATTAGCAGTTCCTGCTGCAGGCACTTTTGTATCATTGTTTAATGCCAACATTCTAACTGTGTTAGTTGGGCTTAAAGTATCGTATGCAAAAAATGATGTTGCACTAGCAGCACCCAATGTTACAGTACGAGAAGCTAGATCTGCAGTACCAGTTAATGTTCTAACCGCAACTACATTGCTTCCTGGTTTAACACCAGCATAAGGACCAGCAAGGCTTCCATTATAAGCAACACTAGATTGAGCTCCACCAACCAATAAATTGGTGCTATTTAAATTAACGGTAATATTCGATGGTACACGAATGGCAAAATTGTGTACTGCAACAAATGACTGTGCATTTGGATCTACTTCAGCTGCAGGCAAATCCTTCTTACAAGAGCTTGTAGAAGCCATTGCACCAAGCATTAATCCGAAGATCCCTAGTTTATTAAAAATATTTTTTTTCATGCTTTATTATTTAAATCAAGATTAATAGAATGGATTTTGTTTAACTGCAGGATTCTGTGTTACTTCTCCAATTGGAATAGGCCAAATAAAACGGAAATCACTATAAGGTATTGCAGCCTGTGACGCTGTTACTGGAACTCCAATTCCATATAAAGCACTTCCAGTAGTACCGTTAGCAACTTTAGCAGGAATACCAGCAGCTCTTAAAGCAACAATTGGATCCATTGCAGTACGGTGAATATCTGGCCATCTGCGACCTTCAGATAAAAACTCTACCCTTCTTTCAAATAAGATTGCTCCAACTTCTGCAACATCATTTGCAAAACTAGCAACTGTAAATTGAGTAGCTGCAGGAGCAACACTAGCGCGATTTCTAACCATATTCAATAAATCTACTGCTCTTTGAGAAACAGTACCTACTGTTAAACGGGCTTCAATTTCTGCTTGATTCAATAAGACTTCTGCATAACGGATAATTGGACAATTATCACCACGGTTAACATAATCGGTATATTTAGTAGTCATAAAGGCTAAGCCAGTTGCACTTGTACCATTTGCAGTACCACCTAATCTGTTATTCTGGGTTCTTCTTAAATCATTGGCTAACCATGCCGCTTGGTTCCAGATAATTGGAGAAATAGATACAAGTCCACGTCCTCCTAAATCTGCAGAACCGTACATCTGTGCCATTGCTCCATTTACTGATCCATTATCTAATGGGTCATTTTTAACAGAGAAAATATTTTCCGCTGTTATACTATTTCCACCAGGAATTCCAAATGGTTCTGCAGGAGTAGCCATCAATCTATGACCACCAATTGGAGAAACGGTAGTATTTGGTGTTAAAGGAGTAAGTGTTGCAGGGATCAATTTATCTCCTTCAGCTTTTGCTAAAGTCCACTGTCCCATATGCATATAAATTCTTTGCTTCAATGCAATTGCAGCTGCTCTAGTAGCTCTAATAACTCCTAAAGATTGAGTAACTGGTAAATTGGTTTCAGCAAAATTTAAATCTGCAATTAACTTGGCATAACCTGCCGCAACAGTTGGTCTTGGCTCAGTTTTTAATTTATCTAAAGCAGCAGAACCATTTACTGCATAATCACGGTAAGGAATACCACCTTCAGCAGCAGTTCCGTTACCATCCAAGAATGGACGAGCATAATGAATTAATAATTCATGATGACCTAAAGCACGTAGAAATCTACATTCAGCTTCGTATTGCAATGCCAAAGCAGGTGAAATAACCCCGCTTGATCCTACTTTTCTAAAACCATCTATCGCAATATTGGCTTTATTGATCATATTGTAGGTATTATCCCACATAGCTCGGTTATTAGCAGTAGTCGGATTATACGTTCCCTGATAAGTAATTTGGTAGAAAGCAGCCAAATTGACCATATCTTCTCCACGCATATCTCCTTGTTCAACAGTAGCTGCACCAAAAGGATATCCACGACCTGCAAGGGTTGTACTTCCTGTTTGTCCTGCATCATAAACACCATTTAAAGCCAATAATGCTCTTTCTGGAGTAGTGAAAACACTCTCATCAGTGAATGCATTGTATGGAGCTTCATCCAGTACTTTCTGGCAACCCGAAGCAACCATCACAATGGCGGTGATTGCTGTAGCTGTTAAAAATTTATTGAATCTCATTGTTATTATTTTAATGTCATTAATCAGTTTAAGAATTTATTAGAACCCAACATTTATACCAAAAGATACGGTTCTTAATTGCGGTGAAACAGCGTTATCCTGTCCAGCCTGAGAAGCATTCTCCGGATCTAAACCAGTATACTTTGTCCACAAGCCCATGTTCTGGCCTTGCATAAAGAATCGTAAATTTTTAATGTAACCATTGGTTTGTTCTGCTAAACGCTTGCTATTATAAGTATAACTCAAAGAAACATTCTGTAAACGGATAAAATCTCCAGACTCTACAAAACGAGAAACAGCTAAACCATTTTGGTTAATGTTATTACTCTGTCCTTGAACCAAACGAGGAACATTGGTAACCTGGCCAGGTGTAGTCCATCTGTCTAAGATCTCTACTCCATTGTTGTGAAAGTTTTGGCTTAACAATGCTTCCTGACGGGTAATATTCATTACATTATTACCACCTGAGTATCTAAGCATAAAGTCTAGGCTGAATTGCTTGTAACGGAAAGTATTGGTTATACCACCAAAATAGGTTGGTAAGCTTAATCCTAAGAACTTTCTATCATTCAATCCTAGTGAAGTTTGTACTCCTAAAGTAGGATCATTCTTTCCATTTGCGAAAAAGTATGCTCCATTGGCAATATTGTGTTGCACCAATTGACCGATACCATTAAAGTACATTGGATTTCCATTAGCCGTATTTACACCAGCATATTGATAACCATATAGAACGTTCAATGAACTTCCTACATTGATGGTATTATATGTTCCTGGGATACTGTTAACTGGAGCTCCTCCAATTGTGTATAATGAAGTGATTTTATTGTCTAACATGGTGTGGTTCCAGCTAAAATTCCAAGAGAAATCTTTGTTACGAATTAACTCACCACCAAATGTAATTTCAAGACCTCTGTTTCTTTGAGTACCAATATTTTGAGAAATAGAGTTACCTGGAATACCTGCAGTAGGTGGAGTTGGAACAGCCAATACCAAGTTATCGATATCATTTAAGAACCAATCAATTCCAAAATTGAATCGTCCATTCAAAATTGCAATTTCAGCACCTATATCGTATTTCTTACTTCTTTCCCATTGTAAAGCACGATTACCAATTAAGTTTGGAGCCAAACCGCTTAAGTTACCATAGTTAGCTGCTGAGAAAGTACTCAAATAAGGAAAACCTCCCAAAGCATTTCCAACAATTGCATAAGATGCTTTAATTTTTACATCACTCAAGTATTTTCTTAAGAATGTACTCTTATCCCAGAATTTTTCTTGAGATATTCTCCATCCACCAGAAAAACCAGGGAAAACACCAAAACGTGTTTCAGGTGCTAAAGATGATTGTCCATCTCTACGAACTGAAGCTTGGAAGAAATATTTATTAGCGAAATCATAATTTACACGTCCAAATATTGATTGGAAACCAGATCTGCTAAATCCACTACCACCTCCAGAACTACCATTCGCAAATTGCAAAGCACCAGTTCCTGAAATGATATTGTTTTGTTGGAAAAATATATCTGAGATAGTACTTAAACTAGCTCCAAAACTTTTAGCTTGATCCTTTTGTGCTTCCTGACCAACAGTTACATATAAATTATGGCTGCCGAATGACTTATTGTAATTGATAAAGTTTTGCCATACCAATCTTTGTCTTACTATTTGATCATTTCCTACTGTACCACCACTTGAAAATCCATCTCCATGTCTTGGATCATTGCTTGAAAATGAATAATCATTTAATACGTCAAAATTTAGTGCAGAGCGGAATTTCAATCCTTTGATAGGGCTAATTTCAACAAATGCATTGTTATTAATACGTAGTTTATCAGAGTTTAATTTATTGACATTTAAAGTAAACGCAGGATTGGTATAGTTGTCATCTACAGGAATAGTATTTGGGCCTAAACCAAATTGGTTAAGTAAAGGCCATTGAATATTGTACCCTGTTACATTTGCAGCATTAAACGGATCTACGTTAGGTAAAGCTCTTAAAGCAGATGCCATTGCACCACTTAAAGCATTGGTACCATTGTTTTGATCGTTATCAATTACTTTAGATAATGTTAGGTTGTTTCCAACTTTCACAAATTTATTCACTTCAGTTTCGAAGTTGAAACGTAAGCGATAAGCTTTTTGATTGTTAGAAATAATGATACCTTTTTGATCAGAATAGTTCAATGAGAAGAAATAGGTAGATTTAGCAGTACCACCAGAAAAACTTAAGTTATGTTGAACTGAAAGTGCATTTTGATTCAACACAACATTTTGCCAATCTGTATTGGTTCCTAGTGGACTAGGACGTGCAGCAATAGCTAAACCTGCGTTTGCTCTTTTTTCATTAGCAATCATCACAAACTGATCAGCATTTAACAATTGATATGTACTTCCAGGAGAAGTAAAACCAACTGTAGCATCATAATTTACTTTTATTTTACCATCTTTTGTACCCTTTTTGGTAGTAATCATGATTACTCCATTAGCAGCTCTAGAACCAAAAATAGCAGTTGCAGAACCATCTTTTAAAATTTCGATGTTCTCAATATCATTAGGATTGATATCTGCTAAAGTATTAGAGTTAGTAGCAGCAGCAAGGTTTCCTGAAATAAAAGGAACTCCATCTACAACCACCAATGGATCTTGTGTTCCACTAATTGAGTTAACACCACGAATACGGATTCTTGCTGGAGTACCTACTCCACCTCCTGTATTAGCTACCTGAACACCTGCAGCACGTCCACCCAATTGTTTATCGATTGAAGGTGTAACTAAATCAGAAAACTGTTTTGGATCAACTTTTGAAGAAGAACCAGTAAATGCTTTCTTTTGTTGAACACCATAACCTACAACCACCACTTCAGAAAGTGCTTTGGATTCAGAAATCATGTTTACATCTATAGTAGTTCTACTTCCAATTCTAGACTCGATTTCACCAAAGCCTACAGAAGAGAATTTTAAAGAAGATGTATTTGCCGGTACCTGGATGGTATATACCCCCTTTGCATCGGTGATTGCATTTTTAGCTGTTCCTGCAGCAGAAACAGTGACCCCAGCAAGCGGATTGCCTGCATCATCAGTTACCTTACCGGTAACAGTTCGATTTGTTTGAGCGAAAGTCTGTACAAAACTGAACAAGACAAGCGTCAAAAGAACTGCTAGTTTTCTCATTTGCGTTTAATTTTTAGTTAAGAAGATGTCAAATATAGGCAGTTGAAGTTAAAATAATGCTGCTTTATGTTAAAAAAATATATAGCTAACAGCTATAAAACAGCTATTTTTTGCTTGAAGTACTCAATATTAACACAGGAAGCAGCACTAAATTGGTAATTGTACCCACTACCAATGTTAATGAAGTAAGCCATCCCAGAGCATTGGTTCCCCCAAATTCACTAAAACAGAAGATGATAAACCCTGCTATTAATACCAAAGAGGTATATATAATGCTTATGCCTGTATGATTAATGGTTTGAACCAAAGTAGGGGCCACTTTTCCTCTATGTGTAGGCAGTTCTTGCTTATAATTGATTAAGAATCTGATAGTTACGTCAATAACAATTCCCAATGCCACACTAAAAACCAACACGGTTGATGGCTTTAAAGCTATTCCTACCCAACCCATTACCCCGGCAGTAATGATTAATGGTATCAAATTGGGGATGAGGGAGCAAACTAAAATTCTAACTGATCTAAATAAATAGAACATACAAAGAGTAATGAGCAAAAATGCCCAGAAAATACTCTCTTTTAGTCCTTTAATGATAAAACTCGACCCTTCCAAAAAGCTTACACTGCTGCCAGTAAAACTTACTTTGTAATTGGCAGTATCAAATATTTCACGAGATTTTGCTTCAAATTGATCAAGCAACAAAGGCAATTTTGCACTTCCAATATCTTTCATATTCACACTGATCCTGGCTTTTTGCTTATTGCTATCGATAAAATTGTTTAAGAGTTTTGTTAATGCAGTTGATTGTTTTGTTCCACTGTCTTTTTTTGCTTTTAAATAAGGTCCGATAAAAGCCAGATCAGATTCATAAGGGATGGCATAACTTAAACTATCCCCATCGTAAAAAGCCTGCTTGGCAAATTTTAGTCCATCCACAAATGACAATGGTCTTCCTGCCGAAGAATCTGCATTTAGATAATCAGCAAACTCATCAATTTTAGCAATTGGCTTGGTAGATCTCAGTAATCCATTTTTCTTTTTAGTATCTATAACAATTTCTAAAGGCATTACTCCTCCAAAATTTTCTTCGAACCATTTGAGGTCGGTATAAATTACATCACCCTTGGGTAAATCATCTACAATAAAGCCTTCACTTTTAATTCTGAAAATACCAACTATGGCAACAAGTGTTAGCACAATGGTTACTCCGTACACCATTTTTTGATGATTAAAAGCCCAATGCTCTACTTTAACCAACACTCTTGCTAAGAATGCATTGTCCAGATAATGAGTATGCTTTTCTTTTGGTGCAGGTAAAAAACTTAACACAGGTGGAATAAAAATCAAGGAGATAAAAAACAATAATAAAATATTGATTCCAGCAACGGCTCCAAACTCTTTTAATAAATCGCTTTTGGTAAGCGCAAATACCGCAAAGCCAATGGCAGCAGCTATATTACAGAACAAGGTTACAATACCCATTTTACCCACCATTTGCACCAATGCTGTTTGCTTCTCCCCCGTTTCTCTAAATGATGTATGGTATTTATTTAAAAAATAGATACAGTTCGGTATGCCAATCACTACAACCAGTGGTGGTATTAAAGCAGTAAGCAAAGTGATTTTATATCCTAATAAAACCAATGTGCCAATACTCCAAACTACACCCATGCCTACCACCAGTAAACTCATGATCATTGCACTAAATGATCTGAAAAAAATGAATAATGTAATGGCAGACAATAACAATGAACCAATTAAAAACCAATTCATTTCATGTTTGATTCTATCACCAATTACCGTTCTGATATACGGCAACCCACTCAAATGCAAAGTCGTTTGATTGTTTTTTTCGAATGCCTTAGTAACTGCAATAATTTTGTTGATCATTGTAGTTCGGTACTTAGAATTGATGGTGTCTTTATCTACAGTAACAGCCATCAGATATGCACTTGTTGAGGGATTATACAGTAGCGATTGATAGAAAGGCAGGTTTTCAAAAACGGCTTTATCACTATCGAGTGAAGCTTGATTGGAATAAGGGTAATGAAAAATTTTCTGGGGCACCAACTGTTGATGTATAGTATCGTTGATTAGATTAACGGCTAATGGCACGCTTAATACATCTTTTACACCAGGCACTTTCTTTAAATCAGTTTGCATATTGGCAACTGCATTAAAAAAAGGAAGGGAATAAAATGCTTTCGAATCAATTCCTATAACGAGCGTATTTCCATCTGATCCGAACTGTTGCAAAAAATTCTGATAGTCAATGTATTTCGGATTATCAGTTGGCAAAGCCCTCGTAAAATCATAACTCAACTGCACTTTACTGGCATGCCATCCCATAAATGCGGTTGAACCAAAAAGAAAAATCAATAAATATACCCTGTATTGTAAAATTAACCTGCCTATTTGATACCACATATCGACGAAAAATTGAATTGCAAAGAAACTAAAAACAGTTAGAACTTTTTCACAGAATAAAATCCGAGTTGCAGTTCCGTTTTTTCACCGTATTTCTTGTAGTGATGCTTGTCTATAAAGGGTTTGAAGCCATTATAGGTTAATTTTAACATTCCAATATTTATGAGACTCCTAGCTCCCCCCATATTGCTAAGGATACTTTGTAGTGTCTTACTGCCTGTAAGCGTCTTATCGCAGGTTGTTGGCACATATTGTAATAATACGGCCATGGTCCCTGTATTCAAACAGGATTTCGGACAAGGAAGCTTATCTACTTCAACATCAATTGCCCCTGCAGGTTCTACCAATTACAATTTCGGAAATGTAGGTACGGATGGAAATTATATCATCACACCATTTGTACAAAACGCCAATAAAGCAGATTGGGCAAAAGGAAGTGATCATACGGGAAATCCGAATGGCAATATGTTTTTGGTGAATGCAGGAGGAAGCAACTCCATCTTCTTTCAACAAAATGTACCCGGATTATGTGCAGGTTCAAATTATAATTTCACTGCCTGGATTGCCAATGTAAACTCTCCCAATACACAAGGTGTTTGTGGAAGTGGGCTGGTCTATCCAAAAATTAAATTCAATATCAAAGACACTTCGAATATTTTATTAGCAACCTATACAACCATACTTATTCCATTATCTCCCGTTAACGGTCCTTTGAATTGGCAGAAATATGGTTTTCAATTTGCAATGCCTTCTTATACAGGAGAACTTAAATTAGAAATTATTGATGCTTGGGGTGGAGGACCTGCCTGTGGAAACGATGTAGCAATAGACGATATACTTTTTGAAGCATGTGTTCCAAAAATTACAGTTGCACTTACTAGTAGTAATGATAATGTTTGTATAGGTGGATTGGCCAATTTACAATCAACACTTACAAACAACCCATATACTAATCCCTATTATTTATGGCAGAAAAGTATTGATGGAGGAACTGTTTGGAACAATATCGGAACACCAGGTGTTGGTTTGAATAGTTATAATATCACCAATGCAGTTACCACAGATGGAGGATTATATAGGGTTCAGGTTGCTCCTACTACATTAAGTGTTTTGAATGCCACTTGTAGTGCAGTATCAAATGGGGTTCTCTTCACTGTAAATCCTTTACCTAAATTAACCCCAACTTCAAATGCACCAATCTGTTCTGGCAATGATTTACTATTAAAAGCAAATGCTTCAGCGGGTTCAGGCGTTTATTCAAATTATCAATGGAAAGGACCAGCATCATTTCAATCTTCTAGGGCTGACACTTCAATTGTTGCAGTAAAAACTACAGCTAGTGGGCTTTATACTATTCAGGTAACTGATAGCAAAGGATGTACTGATTCAACTGGATTAGTCATCAATATTGACAGCACACCCGCACTCTCTGTTCAATCAATTACAGATACCATTTGTACTGGTGGATTAGGAAAATTAACAATGAAAAGTTCATTGCCGAATAGTAAATTCTTTTGGAATAATGCATTTGTAAGTGGTTCGATTGCAGGGAATATTTCAGTTACAAATCCTGAACTAACCGGTAGTTTTTCTTCTATCATTAACAATAACGGAACATCAATAGGTAAAATCAGATACCGCATTTATGCACAATCAATTGCAAATTGCAAAAGCAATACCATCGATACATTTGTAAATATATTACCAACACCAAGTTTAGCAAATGCAGGAACAGATATTACTATTTGTAGCGGTACATCTATTGCATTAAATGCCGTTAATCCTGCCGTTGGCCAAGCTGCTTGGAAACAAATCAGCGGACCTTCGATTGCATCCTTTGCAGATAGTTCCAAAGCCAATACTGTTGTAGCAAATCTGGTTCCTGGTAAATATTTTTTTTCCTGGTCTGTTGGAAATAATTGTGCTACCAATACAGATACGCTGATTCTAAATTATACGCCTAAACCAGTTCCAAGTTATTCCTTGGTGGATACCGTTGTTTGTGGACCTGCTTCGATTGTTTTCACCAACAATACTCCAAATAAAAACAGCTACACTTATTCTTGGAACTTTGGAAATGGCTTAAGTTCTTCACTCGCTAATCCTTTGCCTGTAAACTTTCTTGCTTCGTCCACTGGGCTAGATACCACTTACACTATTGTACTAAAAGCAATCTCCAAATGCGATACGGTGATTTATACTGGTTCAATAAAAGTGAAAAGAAAGGCATTGGCTCAATTCACAGTAAGTCCTCAAAATACTTGTTTGCCACTAATTACCACTGTACGAAATGAATCCAGTGGATTGAATACAACTTATACAATTCTATTTGGAGATGGCAAGGATTCGGTCATTCAACAAAATAGTGATTTCAATTATACTTACTTTGGAAATAAAACACAATTATTTCAACCAATATTATTAGCTACCAATAGTTGCGGAACAGACACTGCTTTTGCAACTGTTCAAGCAATTGCCAGTCAATTAAAAATAAACACCAATTTAAAAGACACTGCAGTATGTGGTGCGCCATTTAGTTTTTCAGTGAGCGATAATAGTTCAGGTGGAAGTTCTTATGAATGGAACTGGGGAGATGGAAACAAGAGCATAACAAAAACAGCCATCAATCAACAACATACTTATTTGCAAGCCGGGATCTACACTGTTAGTCAGCAAATCAAACATTTTTGTGGAGATACCAGCATTAGTAAACAGATCCAAATTTATCCTTCCATAAAAGCCAGTATGCTGGCAATCCCTTCCAATCAATGCATTGGAGATTCAATATTATTCAGTGGCACCGGAGATTCAACAGCAAATTACCAATGGAAAATAAATGATAGCATCTATTCTACGCAATCTTCATTCAAACTGCCTTTTAACATTGCTGGAAATTATCAATCTCAACTTTTGATTAGCAAATTGAATCCTGGAAAAACTTGTAGTGATATGTTGAATGCCAGCTTTTCAATCATATCAACCAAATCCGGAAAAGCAAATATCAATCCATTGAGCGGAAATTGTGTACCTATTAATGTTCATCTCATCAATCAAACTAATCAGAAAATATCTACCACCTGGGACATGGGAGATGGCAATTCAATCATAGGAGATACAACTGATTATATTTATGAACAACCAGGTATTTACAAGATCAGAATGTTTGCAAAAAATGCAGGTGGTTGTACGTTCATTGATAGTTCAACCATTCAAATCAAATCTCCAAAAGGCAAAATCAATTTTAAATCGGGGCTATACTGTAACAGTAATAATATAGTGCAATTTAATCCAGCTGTTTTTGACACAGATATGATTGAATACGATTTTGGGGATGGAACTAAAATGACCGCCAACAATACAAGATCGATCCAACATCAATATAGTAAGCCAGGTATTTATTTTCCAAGTTTCACCTTAATCAGCAATGCAGGCTGCAGAATTCCGCTGACTGCAAAAGATTCTATCCTTATTGAAAACGTAAAAGCCGGCTTTTCAGTAAAAACAATTTTTAATTGTGGTATAACCACTTTTGATTTTCAAGACAGTTCATCATCACTGAGTGGAATCAATCAATATACTTGGATGCTCAATAAAGTAAAATACGCCAATTCAAAAAATGCTTCAATCGATTTCAAACAAACCGGCACCAACGAAACCAACCTGTATATTACCAGCAACTGGGGCTGCACAGATAGCATCAGCGGAGCTTACAAAGTGAGTATATATAGCTTTCCGCAGGTGAATATCAATTCTATCAATGAAGCCTGTTTAAATAATTTGATGGAATTGAAATCCGAAATCAGTTCAATCGATTCTATTATTTATAGAATCTGGAATCTGGGGAATGGGAGTAAAATCAGTGATTCTACAGTGAGAATTTTATATTTCGATGAAGGAAAATATACCATAAAACTTACAGCTGCAACGGTTAATAATTGTTACGACTCAGCCTTTAAACAACTAACGATTCATCCAGTACCAACTATCAAAATAGCAAGCAATAGCAGAGTTTGTAATGGTGATAGTTTGACTCTTAAAGCAGATGGGGCAACCAGTTATGTCTGGAAAGATCAACAAGACAATATCATTTGCAATAATTGTTTAACAGTAAAAGTTAGACCACAGAGATCTACCGAATACAAAGTAATTGGCTATAATGAATTTGGTTGTACGCAAGTGGCTGCAACAAACATACAGGTAATCAATAGATCGCCATTATCGGTTGCGCCAGAAGCGGTCATCTGTGAAGGATCGAGTATTCGGATATGGGCAAACGGTGCAAATAGTTATCAATGGTTACCAGCAAATGGTTTAACCATTTACAATAGTGCTTCCACAATAGTCAATCCACAAACTACTACTACTTATAAAGTGATTGCCAAAGACGCATATAATTGTTTTGCAGATACTGGATATGTTAGAGTCATTGTGGGAAAATCAACACCTATTAAAATTGGCAAAGACAGCAGCTTTGTAGCAGGCAGCAAAATACAATTGAAAGCAAGTGCTCAACAAAATAATATTATCAAGTGGAAATGGAGTGGTGGGGCTGATTTATCCTGTGTAGCATGTTCAGATCCGATTGCAAAAATTGTAAATGATGAAACAATTGTTTGTACGGCTACCAACCAATATGGCTGTATTAGTGCTGATACCATTCGATTTAAAACATTTTGTCCGAACACCGAAGTATTTCTTCCAAATGCATTTACGCCTGATGGCGATGGAGTGAATGACCTATTCTTTGTTCAAGCAAGAGGTATCAGTATGGTAAAATCAATGCGCATCTACAGTAGATGGGGCGAATTGGTTTTTGAAAAATTAAATTTTTTACCAAACGACAAAAGTCTTGGTTGGAACGGAAGGGTTAGAGGAATCTTAGCCAACCCAGATGTATATGTTTACCTCTGTGAAGTGGTTTGCGAAAAAGGTGCAGTTCAATTGTTAAAAGGAAATGTAGCCATATTAAAATGATGAAAAGACTAATCTCTATATTATTTCTTTTTACTTGTTTCGATTCGATGTCGCAGGACTTTACATTTTCGCAATTCTATGAACAACCATTATTACGCAATCCGGCTTTGGCAGGAATTTTTAATGGAGACTTAAGAGTTTCCATGCAATACAGAGATCAATGGGGTTCCATTACAGTTCCATTTAGAACAACTTCATTAAGCATTGAGCATAAAACCAGTATAGGAAATGCAAATGATTTTCTAACCATTGGATCACAAATGAGCATGGATGGTGCAGGAGATATTCGTTTAAAAAGAACTCAAATTTTACCAGCCATTAATTATCACAAATCGCTGAGTGAAGATAAAGACAGTTATTTATCATTGGCATTTATGGGTGGCCCTGTATTTAGCCAATTCGACCCTACTCAAATTAAATTTGGAGATCAATATCAAACTGGTGGGTTTAGTGCCAGTAATCCTACCATGCAAGTATTGAGCGGAACTGGATACAATTATTGGGATTTATCTACCGGAATTTCCTATACGACTGTTTTCGGAAAAGAGTTAAGATTATATGTTGCTGGCGGTATTTCGCATGTAAATAAACCTGTTATTAAATCATTGGCAACAACAATAAACGATGCCATCTTACCAAGGTATAATTTCAATATAGGCATTAATGGTAAAATCAATGATCGAGATTATATTACTGCATTTGCAGATTATATTTCTCAAAATGGTAATCGTCAAATCATTGGTGGCGTATTATATGGCTTTAGTACAACAACAAATTATCGTGAGGAGGAACCTACCATTTTTTATGTAGGGAGTTTTTTAAGATGGGGAGATGCTGTAATACCTGTTGTAAAACTGAGCTTTAATCATTTTAAATTAGGAGTCAGTTATGATGTGAATATTTCTTCATTGAAAACAAGCAGCAACTGGAGAGGTGGTATGGAAATCTCCATGGCATATACCAATTTTTTAAAAATCAGAAGTAGTTCACTCGATAAAGTGAGGTGTATTAGGTTTTAATTTACATCACCACCATATACGCAATCAGCTGACAGGCAACTCCAACGAATAATCCAGTATAGATTTCCTTTAAAGAATGATCGCTTACCACTATTCTTGCTGTACAAACAAGCCCTGCAATTATTAATGCAATACTAATGGGAAGTCCATTTGCAGTTTCATAAAAAAAAGAAGTTAATACCACAGCAGTTGCAAATCCACCAACACCCATTGCATGCATACTGATTTTAAAATAATTATTCAGTATAAGCCCTGCAACAGTAGCAATAAATATTCCCATGAAAAAGAATTTCAACACTTCAGGCTGATCGGTAAAATTTCTACTCAAATAATACATCCACCAATAAAAGAACATGGTGATTATATAGGGTACGATTCTTTCTTTTTGAGTCCTCAAAAAAATACTGTCACTAAACTTTAATCTCCACAATAAGAATACTGCAAATGACGGGAAAAATGCTGTTAGCCAAAAGACTCCGAACAAACGCATTTTTAATTGCCATTCTGTTATTCCCGCAAAACCATAGGGAAATTGCCACATTAAGTAAACAAAGAAATAAGTAGGTATAAAAATGGGGTGAACAATATAGGAAACAACTTTTGCTATAAAAGTTCCCGTTTTTCTCGCAATTTGTGTTTGCATAGGCTCAGCAATAAGTTGCTTCATATTTATAATTCTTTGCGTAATCTTGCTACAGGTACATTCAATTGTTCTCGATACTTCGCTACCGTTCTTCTGGCAATATTATAACCCTTTTCTTGAAGCATTTCGGTCAACAATTCATCGCTCAAAGGTCTGCGCTTATCTTCGGCCTCAATCATATCACTCAGAATTTTTTTAACCTCTCTTGTACTTACTTCTTCTCCACTATCTGTACTCAATGACTCACTAAAGAAAAATTTTAATCGGTAAGTGCCAAATTCTGTTTGTACAAACTTACTATTGGCTACCCTACTTACAGTTGATATATCCAATCCAGTGATCTCTGCAATATCTTTTAAAATCATTGGTCGCATAGTTGTTTCATCTCCTGTAAGAAAAAACTCCTGCTGATGCTTTATAATAGCGCTCATGGTTCCTATCAAAGTATCTTGCCTTTGTTTGATCATGTCAATAAACCATTTCGCAGCATCTATTTTTTGTTTAATAAAAAGCACTGCTTCTTTCTGACGTTTGTCTTTTTTACTTCCTTTCTCATAATCTTTCAGCATATCCCGATAACCGTCACTGATTCTGAGGTCTGGAGCATTTTTAGAATTCAGCGTTAATTCTAGAGACCCATTATTATTAATCACAAAAAAATCAGGAATAATATAGCTATCGCCCTTATTTGTTTCTCCCAAATTACCGCCTGGCTTTGGATTAAGTTTGATGATTTGATTAATTACTTCTTTAATCTGATCATCCGTTAAATTTAAACTTCGCTGAATTTTTTCGTAATGTTTTTTGGTAAATTCATCGAAATACTTGCTCAAGATTTGAACCGCTAATTCCACAGATTGACCTTCTGCGGTTTTTCTTTTTAATTGAAGCAATAAACATTCTTGCAAGTCTCTTGCAGCTATTCCTGGTGGATCGAATTGTTGAATTTGTTGAATGATGTTTTCAATTTCTTTTAATTCAACTATTAAACTTTGACGGAAAGCCAAATCATCTGCAATAGAAGATAATTCTCTTCTTAAATATCCATCATCATCCAAGCTACCTACAATTTGCTCAGCGATTTTATAATTTCTTTCATCCAATTCAAGCATCCCCAATTGATTCAAAACCAATTCATGAAAACTCACTTCAACCCGAATCGGAATTACTTTTTGATCATCCATCTCTGGATAATTGTCGTCCCTGGTTTTATAATCCGCTATTTCGCCATCATCATCTGCCACATATTCACTAATGTCTACATTATCGTAATCATCTTCACTCCCATCTGGTTCTGGCTCCTCTTCTCCCATACTGTCAAACTCATCTTTTAATTCATCGGTATATTCATCTTCATGGCCTTCTTCGCTTTGTTCCAAAGCAGGATTTTCTTCTAGCTCTTCTTTTATTCTTTCTTCTAAATTAGCAGTAGGTACTTGCAATAATTTCATTAACTGTATCTGCTGAGGAGACAGTTTCTGTAATAATTTTTGCTGTAGCGATTGACTTAACGACATTTTATATACAATAACAATGTAAATTTACATAGAATTCAAATGATGCATCAAAGTAAAAGAATTTGTTTGTTTGTGATTTTATTGCTAATAACTGCAGTTCATGCAGATGCGCAACAATTGCAGAATCAGTCAATTCAATCACAGCAAAGAATTGATAGCTTACGAAATGCACCTATACAAATCATCCCGTCTAACTATTACACCAAAAATTTAGCTTTTTTTTGTAAAAAAGAATTGCAATTCGAAAAGGTCACTAAAGTGCCTTTTCGGTTTAGGTTAGGGAGTGTGGATTATGTAGATCAACTTGAGGGTAAGAAAATTAAGTAACTACAGCATATTTTCTAAATTCATCCTGTAATTCTCCCATATTTGATTGTTCTAATCCATTAAGTGAAATAAAATCACAAAAACTACTTTCCTGATAAAGGGATACGCCCTCTTTTTCAAACTTTACCCTTTTAATTTCATTCCAAGTAAGCATCACTGGATGATTAAAACCATCAAGAAACCACTCAACTCCTCCAGTATCTATTTTAAGATAAGGCTTGGTTTTTTTCTTGCTATAGAAAAAAGGCATGGCCACATTCAATACAAAAATTAAACCCACGAAAAGATCCCAATATTTCCTCGAATTAACAAAATCAATAATTTTAAAAATTGCTAGAGCAGCCCATATAAAAGACCAACTATATTTTTTCCAGATTGATACATTTTCTTCTGAACGAATAAAATAATAAGTGCTCATTTCTTTATTATTATCTTATATCTTTTATCTCTTATCTTTTATCTCTTGTCAAGTACTTTTCGAATAACCGCAACCATCTTCTCTCCTTTGTCTTTAATTTGCTCTTCTGTCCAAACCAAACTAATAGCCGTTGAAATACAACGTCCCATAATTGCATCGCTTGGTGCAAAAGAAGCCGATTTTAATTGAATTAATGCTGCTTCTTGTTCAGGGCTAATTCTACTCAGTGTAGTACTGTTTTTTAGATGATCCCATTTGCTGATATAATGCCAATTATTGGCAAACCAATAAAAATTGCCCGCTAAAATTCCTTCTTCTTTCATAGCGGTTATAACCGCTTGTGTCAATTCTGTAGTTGGTAAAAACCAACTCAAGAAGCTACAACTGTCCACTCCTCCATCAGGAACAACTCTAAAACTGATTTCAGGAATCGTTTCTAAATAAGCCCTTAATGATTGATTGTTTTTTTTCTGCAACGCAAGGAAAGTATCTAATTTTCTAATCTGAGCCAACCCCACTGCAGCATGCAGTTCACTAATTCTAAAATTATATCCAATAAACGGATGTAAGTCTGCTCCTCTATCAACCCCTAAATGATCATGCCCATGATCGGTATAACCATCAGACTTGATATACACTTCTTTATTATTCGTCATTACAACACCACCTTCTGCACAGGTAATCATCTTTACAAAATCAAAAGAAAATGTGCCGGCATGTCCAATGGTTCCCAAAGCTTTCCCCTTATAGGTTCCGCCAATACTTTGACAGGCATCTTCTAACAAGATCAAATTATGCTCAGCACAAATAGCAGACAATGCATCTAAGTCGGCCATACTTCCACACATATGCACTGGCATAATGCATTTTGTTTTTGCAGTAATGGCTTTTCGTACAGATTCTGGGTTTAATGTAAGTGTTTCATCAATATCCACCAGTACAGGGATTGCTCCCACACTCAACACAGCTTCAAAACTTGCAACAAAAGTGAAAGCGGGCATGATTACTTCATCACCAGCTCCAATTCCTAAAGCAAACATGGCAGTAGTTAAAGCTGCAGTTCCACTAGAGGTTAACTGTGCGTATTTGCATCCGAAAGTTTCAGTAATGGCTTTTTCCAATTCCTGCGCCTTCCAAATTCCTTTGCGGGGGCTATCAAACCCATAACGCATTAATATGCCAGTTTCAAGCACATCATTTACTTCTTTTCTTTCTTCTGCTCCAAAAAGTTCGAATCCTGGCATTTTTACTAGTTATTGGTTAATAGTTACTGGTTATTGGTTGTAATACAGTTGTTTAGTTATAAAGTTGAAAAGTTACATACAAATAAACTGTTATACAGTTAGCAAAGCTAAATAAACTTTGAGAATCCACATACGAATCTAAGTATTCACCTTTGTGTTTATTAGCTCATTTTCAGATCCTCCAATATATTTGCAATATGAATCCTATTTTATTCTATTGTTATGACGCCTATTGTGGCTGGTGTTTTGGATTTAGCCCCGTTATTAAAAAAATTGCTGCTGCATTTCCCAATTTACAAATTGAAGTACTTTCAGGTGGAATGATCTTACCTGAAACACCTGTACATATTAGTACCACGGCTGGATATATCCAAAAAGCTTACAAAACTGTTGAAGAATTTGCAGGGGTTGAATTTGGTAAAGATTATTTATGGCATATCAACAATCCAGATTTAAGCGATTGGTACCCAAATTCCGAGAAACCAGCTATTGCAATGTGCATTTTTAAAGAGATTTATCCAGAAAATCAAGTGGCATTTGCCGCCGATTTACAAGAAGCTTTGCATGTAGAAGGACGAGATCTGACTGATGACGAATCCTATAAGCACTTATTAGAAAAATACAGCATTCAACCTGAGTTGTTTTATGAAAGATTAAAGAGTGATCAGTATAAAGAACAAGCCTATTATGAATTTGCTTTAGTAAAGCAGTTACAGGTAACTGGTTTTCCCTGTGTGTTGCTTCAATTGAGCGAAACAAAGTTTCATTTGTTGGCCAGCGGATTTACACCCTATGACCAATTAAAGCCAAGATTGGATACCCTATTGGCAACATTGACATAATTGGCTTTTGCATGCTACAATTTCCTTTACTTTGCACCTCAATAACTAGACTATGGAGTACAATAAATTGATATCAGTTACCGGAATGAGCGGTTTGTTTGAATTAGTGAGCAGTAAGAATGACGGGGCTATCCTTAAATCTTTAGAAGACAAAACAACCAAATTTGTTAGCAGTAGGGTGCATAATTTCTCTCATTTAGAGAGTATAGAAATATTTACCATAAGAGAAAACGTAAACTTGGTGGATATTTTCAAAGCTATGAAGGAAAGTAAAGAAACCATTCCTTCAGAAAAAGAACCTGCAAAAGTGAAAGCCTATTTTCAAAAAGTATATCCGGATATGGATTTCGAGCGAGTTTATGCAAGCGATATGAAGAAAATGGTCAAATGGTTTGGCGTTTTACAAGCCAATAATATCGAAGCTAAATTATCTGAAGAAACAGAAGAAGCCTCTGCTGAATAGCCGAAACGGTTCTATTAAATCCCTAACTTGTGCATCCTAAATGCACAAGAATGATCAAGCGATTTTTTTTACTATTGCTACTTATATCGAGTATTCAATTATTGAATGCTCAACAATTTTATGCGCAAAGTCCTGAAGCCAAACGTTGGGTAAAAAAACAGTTTCGCAAACTCAATAAAGACCGGCGAATTGCCCAGTTGATGATCATTAGGGCGCATAGCAATTTAGGACAGGATCATATTGCAGAAGTAACTGCATTAATCAAAAATTATAATGTAGGTGGACTCTGTTTTTTTCAGGGTGGACCGGTTAGACAAGCACTTTTAACCAATCAATATCAACAAATGGCCAAAACGCCATTAATGATCAGTATCGATGGTGAGTGGGGTTTGGGAATGCGTTTAGACAGCGTCATTAATTACCCACGTCAGTTAATGATGGGGGCTGTAAATGATGCTTCATTGATCCATTCATTTGGGAAAGCTGTTGGGGAACAATGCAAACGATTAGGCATTCAGGTGAATTATGCTCCAGATATAGACATCAATAATAATCCGATGAATCCGGTGATTAATGATAGAAGTTTTGGTGAAGACAAATATAAAGTAGCATTATTTGGAACTGCATATATGAAAGGGATGCAAGAAGTGGGCGTAATGGCCACTGGCAAGCATTTCCCGGGACATGGCGATGTGGCAGTAGACAGTCATTATGATCTTCCATTAGTCAATAAAACAAGGGCTCAATTAGATTCATTAGAATTATACCCTTTTAGAGAATTGATCAAAGCAGGTATTGGAAGCATGATGATTGCTCATTTATATATTCCTTCAATAGATACTACTGCTAATTTAGCAACAACACTTTCTAAGAAAAATGTAACTGATCTGTTAAAAACAGAATTGGGTTTTAAAGGCCTCACATTTACTGATGCACTAGAGATGAAAGGGATCACCAAATTTTTTCCAGCTGGCGAAGCATCAGTACAAGCATTGATTGCAGGAAACGATATGCTTTGTTTACCTGGCGATGTTCCTGGTACAATTGCTAAAATAAGAGCAGCCATAAAAGAAGGTCGTTTAAGCTGGGATGAAATCAATGAGCGTGTAAAAAAAGTATTACTAGCAAAATACAATCTGGGATTGAATAATCTTCAACCAATAGATACAACCAATTTAGTGAATGACCTGAATGTTCAAACCAATATTATCAGAGCATCACTCAGTAAGAATGCCATTACATTACTACGCAAAAATGATGGAACTGCATTTCCTTTAGACAAACAAAAAAAGATTGCCTATATCTCTATCGGCGCAGCCGGAAAAAATTTCATTGCCACAAAGTTGGAAACAGAGTTGAATGCCACTATTTATCAATTTGCTTCAAAAGCTGTTATTGGCAAACAATTAATGGATGATCAATCTGCCAATATTATTCCTGCTGATAAGTCAGATAGTAATGCAGCAATCAAACTCATTCAATTGATTCAATCAAAAAATTATGACGCAATTGTGATAGGGCTTCACAATTACAGTAGAAGACCAGCGAATAATTTTGGATTAAGTTCATCAACTGTATTCTTATTGAACCAGCTCCAGAGCAGTAAAACAACCACTGTTTTTTTTGGAAACCCATATGCCATATCGAATTGCAGCAATGCACCAAATTTACTGGTAAGTTATGAAGATGATGACCTCACACAGTTGGCCACTTATGATGTATTAACAGGAGCAAATCAGGCAAAAGGAATTCTTCCCGTAACAGTTGCACCTAATTTGTTATTTGGAACAAGTATTCCATTCAATCCTCAATTCACCTCTTCAACACCAGAAGCTGCAGGATTGAATAGCAGTAAACTCCTGCAAATTGATGCAATTGTTACAGATGCCATTAATAAAGGGGCTTTCCCAGGATGTGTTGTACTCGTAGCCAGAAAAGGTAAGATTGCATACGAAAAAGCATTTGGTTATACCAATTTCGATCAGAAAGAAGCCATCAATACCAACATGATTTATGACTTGGCTTCAGTAACAAAAGTTTCTGCAACTACAGTCTCTATTATGAAATTGTATGAGGAAGGAAAAATTTCATTAGAAAAAACCTTAGGCGATTACTTGCCTTGGGTGAAAGGATGGGATAAAGCTGGATTGAAAATAAAAGATATTTTATTACACCAGGCAGGATTAAATCCATTCATTCCTTTCTACAAAGAATTGATTGATTCGGTTTCCGGAAAACCGCTACCTGCTTACTTTTCAGCTGAGCCAACCAATGGATTTACAAGTAGGGTAGCTGAAAATTTATACCTTAGAAATGATTGGCAAGACAGTTTGTTTGTAAGAATTGTACAAAGCAAACTAACCCCTGCAGGCAAATATGTTTACAGCGATAATGATTTTATTTTTTTAGGAAAAATAGTGGAAGCATTAAGTGGATTGCCATTGAATGAATATGTTCAAAAAAATATTTACAAACCTTTGCAAATGACCACCACTGGTTTTAATCCACGAGAAAGGTTTACTCTAAATACCATTGTTCCTACTGAAGAAGAAAAACATTTTAGGGGTCAATTAATACGCGGAGATGTGCATGACGAAGGCGCATCCTTATTTGGTGGTGTTGCTGGTCATGCTGGTTTATTTAGCAATGCCAAAGATCTAGCACAATTGTACCAGTTGTTATTAAATGGAGGCAGTTTAAATGGCATTCAATTATTTAAGAAAGAGACCATACAATTATTTACAGCGTATAACAGCGAAGTAAGTAGAAGAGGGCTTGGCTTTGACAAACCTGAAAAAGACAATTTAACAAGAAAAGAACCCTATCCTTCTAAATCGGTCTCATCAAATACCTTTGGTCATACAGGATTTACAGGAACTTGTGTTTGGGTCGACCCAGACAAAGAATTGGTCTACATATTTCTATCTAATAGAGTAACGCCAACCAGAAATAATAATAAACTGAGTCAAATGAATGTTCGTTCAAACATTCAGGAAGCCATTTATCAGGCATTATTGTAATTATATCCTTTAAAACCCGCTTAAACTTGCTAAAGGTTTAACTTCACTGTATAAAATACAGTTATGAAGAAGTCTTTACAATATGTAGTGTTCGCGTTTTTGCTTTCCGGAAGCTTAGTTGCATGTAAAAACAATGCCCCTAAAGAAACAAGATTAATCCCTAAAGATGCAATAGCTGTTGTTTCACTAAACGCTTATTCTTTAAAAGATAAACTCCAAAATGATGGTATATCTATTGATACCATTTTAAGTAAAATCTTTGAAAAAGATACTTCTAGTAAAAAAGATAGAAAAATCATTGACGACCTACGTGCTAATGCAGGTATCAATTGGAAAGAAAAAATACATTTTTTTGTTGTTAGAAAAAAAGCCCCAGACAATTCTGACGTTACTATCATGAATGTACTTGCTAGTATTAGCGATAAAGATAAATTAGCTTCATTTATTAAATCAAGCGACTATTCAACCAATAAAAATATTCAAGAAGAAAAAGCATTTAGCTATATTGACAATAAAGAAAATTCTTTGTTAGCCTGGGATAAAGAGCACGTACTTGCCATGTTTTACAACCAAACAGTTAAGCCCTATTATGATTCTGTCCAAATGAAGTTTATTGTTCCAAGCAAAGGCAATTCTAGCAAAGAAATGATAGCAGAAGCGACTAGGTTGTTTACGCAAAAAGAAGATGCTTCTATTATGTCTGTAAAGGGTTTCGGTGAAATGTTTAAGACCAATGCAGAAGGATATTTATTTAGTTCATCTAATAATTTATTAGGCAACTTAACTGGAATGCCTTTAGAACTTCCTAAACTAGAAGAGCTAACTAAAGACAATTATACTACTGCTACACTTGCTTTCGAAGAAGGTAAAATCGTTGTAAGGTCTTCTACCTATACTAACCCTTTTTTAGGAAGTATTTTATCTAAATATGCAGGCCCAACAGTAAATCTTTCTTTATTAGAAAATTATCCTTCAAAAAATATCAATGCCATTATGATGGCTTCCTTTAATCCTGCCATTTTTGGAGGAGTCTTACAACAATTAGAAATAGAAGGCATCGTAAATGAATTTTTGAAAAAATCTGGTATCAGTAGTGGAGATCTGTACGGCGCTGTTAAGGGAGACATTGCAGTGATTGTTTCAGATATAGGAGTTGGTGCTTCTGAACCTCAACAAAGAAAAGATGAGTTGTTTTTGTCGAAACAAAAACAAATAGGAAAAATGATCATGAATATACCAATTGGAAATAAAGAGAATTTTAAAAAGTTAATGGATAAGGCAGTTGAAATGGGTACTATTCAGAAAAAAGGAAATGAATATAAAGGAGCCGATTTATTAAGAACCATGGGATTATTCTTAGTTGCAAATGACAAAAATTTAATCATTTCTAGTGACTCCATTACTTATGCTCAATATATTGCTTCTACGAATAAATCAGTTATAAATAAAGAGGCGTTGGATTACTTTAAAGGCAAGTCTACCGTTATTTATATTGATGTAGCAAATACTGTAAATGGTTTTATTAAGGATTCAACTGATAGTTATCACCAATCGATGATTACTGCAAAGAATACGGTAAAAGATATTCTTGGAAGTTCTGAAAATTTTTCAGGTGGATCAATAAAAGCTATTTTTGAAGTGAGGATGCAAAATGAAAAACAAAATAGCTTAGTAACACTAATGAGCTTGTTTACCAATATTGCAGTAGATGCCAGACTTCAAGCTAAACGTGAGAAAGAAATGGAGGAAAAATTATTTCCCACAGGAGTTCCAGCAGTAATAAGAGCCAATTAATGCTATCCAGATGTTTGAACTGAATCAAGTAATGCCATACCCTTTAAAAGAAAAAAAAAGGGAGAAAGCTTCTGAAATCTGGAACGAGCATGTTCAATTCAAATCGGGAGAAAGAATAAAAATTACTGCTCCTAGTGGAACCGGAAAAACAACTTTGATTCATCAGTTATACGGGCTTAGAAAAGATTATGATGGTGTAATTCAATTTGATGGAAAGGACATTAAACAATACAATGCCGACCAATCAGCCATTCAAAGGCAATCCCGTATAAGTATTATTTTTCAAGACCTACAATTATTTGAACAGTTAACAGCGCGAGAAAATATAGAATTAAAAAGAATACTGCAAACTCCATTTTACGAATCTTCAACAATTGAAGAAATGGCTCAATTGCTGGGAATTCAGGATATATTAGACCAATCTGCTTCTACCTGCAGTTATGGTGAACAACAAAGAATTTGTATCATTAGGGCATTGATACAGCCATTTGACTGGCTGCTAATGGATGAACCATTTAGTCATTTAGATTTGAAGAATCAACAATTGGCTATTCAATTGATTACCGAAGAATGCAATAAGCGAAATGCAGGTTTCGTTTTGACAGATTTAAACGATGATCATTCATTTATTTATTCAAGAACATTGTATTTATAAATGACTCAGCTAAATACTATTTTAGGAAAAATTATTCGGGACAGTTCTGGCAAAACTAAATTGATTACCGCCATCATTGGGTTGTTTGTAGCTATTTTGCTTTTATTGATTTCAGTTCAATTGCAGGTAAACTATAATCAGTTATTAAATAGCAAATCAAATAGAGATAGTATTGCTAATTTTCTGGTGATCAACAAAGAAATGACAGATGCCACTTTGGGTAAAACCAACTTGGGAGACAGTATCATTAAAAGCATACAAGCCCAACCCTTTATTGATGCTGTTGGCCTCTTAACCCCAAGCCGGTATAAAGCCAGTATCGAAAGCAATAGTGAACGATTTCCCTTTTATACTGATATTTCATTTGAAAGTGTCCCTTCCGATTTTATTGATTTGAATGGAACCAATTGGACATGGAATGAACAATCTCCATATGTTCCAATTATTATTCCAACCATGTTTTTGGATTTTTATAATTTTCAATTTTCATTATCCCAAAACTTACCGCAATTAACTCCAGCCGTAATAAAAATGATTCTCTTTAAAGTAACCATTTATGGAAAAAATGGCAGCAAATCTTTCAATGGTAAAATAGTAGGATTTAGCGATCGAATTTCTTCCATGATTGTACCAAATGAGTTTATGAACTGGGGAAATAATTTATATGCATCGGATAATAATCAATCAGTTTCAAGACTTGTCATCAGAACAAAGGATCCAGGAAATCCAATGCTCACTCAATTTTTACATGAAAATCAATTAACAACTGATTCCGATAAAACGAGATTCAGTAAATATAGAAAAGTAGTTGATGCAGTTGTAAGAATAGCAGGATTTACAGGAATTTTTTTATTCTTATTTGCATTATTGGTGTTTACCTTATTTATTCAAATAACCATTGCCAATAGTAAAGTTGAAATAAAGCGCTTGATTGTATTAGGAACTTCGCCCAAACAATTGAGCAGATTCTTAATGAGGAAATTTTTCCCCATATATTGCTGGCTAATTGTTGGGGCATTATTCATTGTTTTAATACTCCAATTGTTGCTTAGATCCGTATTAACGAAACAGTCGATTAATATTGACTTTTTCATTTCACCAATAACCGCTTTAGCAGCCTTATTTTTATTGGTGCTAATTTGGTGGGTGAATGCCCGTACTATAAAAAAACATATTTACCAGTAAAAGATAGGACAAGATCATTCGCCAATTGTCTACTATAAATAAAACCGAAATAAATTAATCAACACAAAAATCGGGTAGTTTTTTAAGCGTTATTTCACCGTATTTTTTGTAGTGCTAAATGTATATGCATGTATTACATCTATTTATAGATAATTTTTTATTGAAATATGATAGAAAACATAACAAACTATACTCCTTTGATGTAATTTGCGTTATAGAGCAACTATCAAGCACACAATTAAATTTATTTCTATGAAAAAGTATTTCAACATCAGATTGCTAACAATATCTATGGCTATTGCAAGTATAACGTTAGTATCTTGTCAGAAAGCACAAGAAGAAGTTATGGACCCTACAGTTGAAAATGCTGTTGATGAAGGTAATATCACTGGACAGGCTGCAGGTAATACTATCAGAGGCTTAATTTCAAAAGAAGCAGCAGAACGTATGGGCGAAAAGTTTAATGAAACTTATAAAACCAAAAATGCTTCACAATACATAGCTTTTTCTACCAAAGATCTACGCAACTATATGGATTTATTGAAAAGAAAATATAAATCAGATAGTGTTTATGTAAGCTTTGGAGTTTACGATGAAAAAACAGCTGTTAAAAAATCGGATATTGGCAGGGTTACTGTATTTTTCATGGGTAAAAACATGAATACAAAAACTGGTAATATTAAGAGCCAAGCAGCAGATGATGTAATGGACGACGGCTCTAATTATTTTAACCATGGTAGTATTTGGCCATAGTAATTACTATCTTTCAGTAAAGTTTTTCATTAATGATTTCATATTATGTTTACCTGCTGGTGCAAACCAGCAGTTTTTTAGTTTGTTTATACTTATATAAGTCTCTCAAAAACACTGAACTAAGATATTTTCTCCCATTTTTGTTCTTAACCTTGGTAGTTGAACTTACTGGTCTATGGATGACTCAGCATGGAATTAAGAACTATCTACTATTCAATGTATTTACCACATTCGAATTTATTTTTTATTCGTTTCTTTTTTACAAACATTATAGGAAACATAATTTTAAAGTATTAAGCCTGGCATTCATGCCGCTATATATTATAGCCGTATTTATTAACCTAATGTATTTTCAAGGGATAGAAAAGTTTCATACATACACTTTCTTACTTGGCTCTTTTTTTATTGTCATTTTTTGTTGCTTGTTTTTTTATGAATCTGTTTTGCCAGAATATTTGGAAAACACGCTTACAAAACAGCCCTTTTTCTGGGTTTGTACTGGTTTATTACTTTTCTACCTTGGTTCTGTGATTATCAATGCGCTTTTTGAATACTTACGTAGTTTCGATATGCAAATTGAAGGGAAGAAAATTTATGGAACTATTAACCAGAGTTTAAATGTAATATTATACTCAGCATTTATTTTCTCATTTATACTATGCCGGAACAACAGCAAGAAATATTAATAACCATTATTGTTGCGTCTGTATTCTTAGTATTAATAGGAGTATTTCTTTTGGTATTGGTGTTTTTATTTCTACGCAGACAAAGAAAAAATCAACAAGAAAAAGAAGAATTAAAAAATCTTTTCGAACAAACTTTGTTGAAAACTCAAATTGAAATACAAGACCAAACACTTTCCTATATTGCATATGAAATTCATGACAATGTTGGTCAAATACTTTCCTTGGCCAAAATAAGTAATATTCAATTAACCAAAGAAACCTTTGAATCTAGAACAGATTTAATAGATGAATTATTAGGAAAAGCAGTTTCAGATTTAAGAGGCATCAGCCACAACTTAAAAAACAATCGTTTTCACCAAATAGGATTACACGAATCTGTTATTCAATTACTGCACACAATTGAAAGAACAGGTAAATATACTACGAGCTTTAAATCTCCACATGCAGAAGATTTCGAAGGCTTTATCGTAGGAAAAGACATCATCATTTTTAGAATGATCCAGGAAATCATTAACAATATCATTAACCACGCTTCTGCAAAAAACATAGATATTGTAATTGAAAATGAAGAAAAAGCTATTAGCATTACCATAATCGATGATGGAGTAGGTTTTGACACATCAACTATAAGACAAGAGAGACAAGGAATTGGGCTAGAAAATATTTACTCTAGGGCAAAAATGATCAATACTGATGTTGAAATAAAAAGTTCCTTGGGAGTTGGAACTACAGTAATTTTAAAACTTAAGATTTAAAATCATGACAAAAGTTGCGCTAGTGGATGATCATGAAATGCTTAGATCAGGTCTTGCTGGGCTAATCAACACATTTCCTGACTTCAAAGTTATTTCCGAAGCTGGTAATGGTCAAGAATTTATCGACAACCTAAATAGAGAGGAAATACCTGATATTGTTTTATTGGATATCACTATGCCTGTAATGGATGGATATGAAACAGCATTATGGATTAAGAACGAACTACCCAATACAAAGATTTTGGTGCTCAGTATGCTATCAAATGATATGGCCATTATTCGCATGCTAAGAAATGGTGTTAAAGGATACATCCTTAAAGAAAGTAAACCCGCCATTTTAAAACAAGCGATGGAATCGATCATTAAAAATGATTTTTATGTAAACGAATTGGTAAAGGATAAGTTGGTTAATTATATTACTAACGATCAGGATACAGACTTAAACACCACTAAATTGCTCAATATTACCGAGAGCGAAGTACAGTTTTTGCAATGGTTATGTATGGATAAAAGCTATAAAGAAATTGCCAAAGAAATGTTTATTAGCGTCAGAACTATCGATACTCATAGAGATAATTTATTCAGAAAATTAGAAATTAATACCCGAGTTGGTTTGATTGTTTTTGCCATGAAACATGGAATAGTTGAACTTTAAATTGTTCATTAATTGTTACCTTTAATGAATGCTGAAGCGATTTTTAATTGGGATTAGCGTTTTTCTTCTTTTAGTAAAATCAACTCTTATTGCTCAAATACCCATTGGCAATTGGCGAGAGCATTTAAATTATCAAAACTGTATTCAAGTTATAAAAGGAGACCAAATTTACTGTGCTACTAACAGTAATCTTTTTTCGATTGATAACAAAGGCGAGATCTCAAGATATAGCAAAGTCAATGGTCTAAACGACGTTGGGGTTAGTGCTATAGGATGGGATGAGCAAAGTCAACAATTAATTATAGCTTATAAAAATAGCAATACTGATATACTTAAAGGAAGTATAGTAAAAAACATTTCGGCTATTTTTCAATCAAAAATTGTTGGCAATAAAACCATTAATCATATTTATTGCAAAAATGGAATTGCTTATTTATCAAGCGGCTTGGGGGTTATATTGGTAGAATTAAACAAGTACGAAATAAAAGACACATGGATTATTGGAAATTCGGGAAGCCAAGTAAATGTAAACAATGTCATTTCCGATAATAATTTTTTTTATTCGGCTACAAACGAAGGGTTAAAAAGAACTCCATTAAATGGGACTAATTTAGCCAATTACAGTTCTTGGACTTTGCTAAGTGGGCAGAACGGATTATCTGCCGGACCTATCCAATTTACGGGCATCATTAATAACCAATTACTCATCACAAAGAACGATTCTGCATTTGTGCTATCAAATAATAGTTGGCGTTTACTGTATACTGATACGGCTTGGCAAATAATCAATGCAACCATTAGTGCAGATAAATTACACCTCTGTCAAAAAAATAAAAATGGTGGATCAAGGGTAATTGTTTTGAATGCGAATGCAGTTATAGAAAAGAACTTGAGTCAGGCTGGTACAATTTCCCAACCGCGTTCTGCAATTACCGATGATAATACGGTTTGGGTTGCTGATCAGTTTGGTGGCCTTGCTCAATTTGCAAACAGCGTAAACAGATTTATTCCAAATGGACCAATTGGTGTGGCGAACGGAGAATTCGCAATAACAAAATCAACTGTCTATGCTGCAGCAGGATCGGTCAACACAGCATGGAATTATTTATTTAATCGGAATGGTATTTTTCAATATAACAGTGGTACCTGGAAAAGCAAAGGTGCATTTAATACCCCTCAATTAGATTCTACACTTGATTTTATCAGCCTAGCCATTGACCCAAACAATGAAAGCCTTTGGGCAGGTAGCTATGGAGGTGGATTGGTGCATATAAAAGACAATGAAAACATCATTTACAAGCAAAAAAATAGCCCTTTAGAGCCAGCCATTGGAGACCCTAATAGTTACCGAATTAGCGGACTTGCTTTTGATAACAATAACCATTTATGGATCAGTAATTATGGTGCACCTCAAGCATTGAAGGTGAGAAAAAATGATGGTGCATGGAAGTCATTTACTATTCCATTTACTTTAACTGAAAATGCAGTTTCACAGATTGTTGCAGATGACAATGATCAGATATGGATAGTTTCTCCTAAAAACAATGGGCTAATCTGTTATCAATATGGAAAAAATATCGACAATACCAATGACGATCAATGGAGAATGTTTAAGCAAGGAATCGGCAATGGCAATCTTCCTAGTAACAATGTTTTGTGTATAGTAAAAGATAAAAATAGTACTATTTGGGTAGGTACAGATGATGGAATTGCTATCATCAATTGTACCAATGATGTTTTTGGAAACGGGCGATGTGATGCAATTCTACCGATTATTCAACAGGATCAATTTGCTGGATATCTGTTTAAAGGTGAGCAAGTGCAATGCATTGCAATTGATGGAGCAAACAGAAAATGGGTAGGCACTCAAAATGGAGTATGGATGCTTAGTTCGGATGGAAAAAAAATTATCCATCATTTTACCATTGCAAATAGTCCTTTGTTAAGTAATGATGTAAAAAAGATTGGAATTGACCCCGAAACAGGTGAAGTGTATTTTGCTACATTTAATGGCATCTGCAGTTATAGAAGTACAGCTATAGAAGCCCAGGAAAAACTGAACAATGTACTTGTTTATCCTAACCCGGTGCCAGCTGGTTATGAAGGAATGATTGCTATAAAAGGTTTAACCGAAAATGCATTAGTAAAAATCACAGAGTTGAATGGAAGATTGATTTTTCAAACCAGAAGTTTAGGTGGCCAGGCAGTTTGGAATGGCAAAGATTATAATGGCAATAAAATTGCAAGCGGTTTGTATCTTGTGTTTATTAAAAATGATACAGGAGAAGAAAAACTAGTTTCAAAAATCATTATAACCAGCGGAAGATGAATCAACAAATAGCACATATAGCCCTTGTAGTAAATGATTATGACGATGCAATAGAATTTTATACAAAAAAATTGGATTTTGATCTTATCGAAGACACTACATTGAGTGAAACCAAAAGATGGGTTCTAGTAAAACCAAAAGGAAATGGTCATTGTTGTTTGCTACTTGCTAAGGCGGCCAATGAATTACAATCTACTAGAGTAGGTAATCAAACAGGCGGAAGAGTATTTTTATTTTTATATACCGATGATTTTAACAGAGACTATGCAAACTTATTGTTGCACGATATTAAGATTGTCAGACCACCTAGTCAGGAAGAATATGGAACAGTAGCTGTATTTGAAGACCTATATGGAAATCTTTGGGACCTAATTCAACCAATAGCCCAATGAAATCCTTATTCAAACTTGAAACCGACAGGTTGTATTTAAGAGAACTCTCCATTTTAGATTCCGACTTTATGTTGCAATTAATGAATACTCCAAGTTGGTTATCTTTCATTGGAGATAGAAACGTTAGGTACAAAACTGCTGCCAGTAATTATATAAGTGAAAAAATAATCAGTAGTTACCGGAATAATGGATTTGGATTGTATCTGATTATTCTGAAAACCAACAAATTGCCAATAGGCATTTGTGGTTTGGTAAAAAGAGATGGGCTATTAATTCCTGACTTGGGTTTTGCCATAATGCCTGAATATGAAAAAAATGGCTTTGCATCAGAAGCAGCAAAATCAGTATTATTATGGGCAAAAGAAACATTATTGCTGGCAGAAGTATGCGCAATAACCACAGAAATCAATAGAAAATCTATTCAGGTGCTAGAAAATATAGGTATGAGCTATCAAGAGAAAATAGTACTCCCTGCTAACAAAGACAATTTTTTGCTCTTTAAAAAACAACTGAATTAATCATCGTCCTTATCTGCCTTTTTAACTGGCTTAAAGAATGCTGCACGCTTTGGGCCAGGAAATGGAGTAGCATCTCCTTTCAATCCATGCCAGAGAACAACATTGAATTCCAGATCAGGCACTGCATCTTCTTTACTTAAATCAAATTTTTCAGACCTTCTTTGCCATTCATTCATGGCAGTATTTTTCTCATTTAAGTTTATCTGAGGAATGATTGAATTAAATGGTTTCGAATTGACGGTACTAGCGAAAGAACGCCACATAGGCGTTGCTGCAGCATCGTATTGCGACATGGGTGGTATTCCTAAGATAAGTTCAATGGTTCTTAACATAGATGAGGTAGAGTACATGGTATGATCTACAAAACCTCTTTTTACAAATCCTCCTGCCACATAAGCTGTACTTCTATGAGCATCCACATGATCAGCCCCATTTTGAGCATCATCTTCTAAAATAAAAATAGCCGTTTCATTCCAGATTGGGCTTTTACTCAAATATTCCACAAATAATCCTACTGCCAAATCATTGTCGGCAACATGGGCATATGGTGAGGGTCTTCCTAAACGCAATCCTTCTGTATGATCATTACAAAATCGAACAGAGTTGAATTGAGGAACTGCATTTTTCTGTAACAAAGAATCAAATTCTCTTCTCCATTGATTGAATCGAACAGTATCCTGAACTGCATTATTATATCCTGTAAAATAAGGACAGAAATGATTTTTTAATACTGGAATATTGGGCTTGAAATTATCTGCAAATTCTCCATATGTTCTAAAGCTTACTCCTGCTTTAGCACAATGGTCCCAAATAAATCCGCCTTTATTATTGGCAACTGCACGATTGCCCTCAGCATCATAATTTCCACCTCTACCACCATAACTACTCACCCAATTTTTTTCTAAAAAATCAGTTGCATAGGCGCCCGTACTCCAGTTATGCCCATCGGCACTTACTTCTCCATCTACATAAAAATTATCTAATAAAACAAATTCTTTAGCCAATGCATGTTGGTTTGGTGTGATTTTTTCTCCAAATAAAGTCAGCCTTGGGTCGCCATTGCCTTCCTTCATATCCCCTAGCACCTGATCATATGTTCTGTTTTCTTTGATTATATAAAATACATATTTGATAGGACTGGGTGCACCCACTTTTCTTGGGATTGGATTACCCTCTTCTCCTTGTACTAATATTTCTTTTACTTTATTATAAGGAGTATTTCTATATACCACTTGAGAATAAACACTTAGTTCAGCTTCTTTTGGTTCATCAATTACACTCATTGTTCCTTTAAAAAGCCCAGCGATATATTGCACATCTTTGGGTTTATTCGGATCTCCTTCTTGGTAAACTACAATCTGTTTATTGGCAAATGGATTCGGGCCATAAGGATTGGCCATAGAAGAAAATCCTTTTCCATTGGTTACAAATATTTTTTTATTGACCACTTTCACATTGGTTGGATACCATCCAACAGGAATAAATCCCTTGCTCTTGCTTTGAACAGATTTACTTACATCAAATACTGCCAAACAATTATTATCTGCATTGGCTATATATAATGTTTTTTCATCGGCACTTAATGCAAGGCCATTGGTGGTTGATCCATTGGGAGCATCTGGATAAAGCGCAGCATTTAGGGTTTCAACTACTTTTTGAGAAGCTACATCAACAACAGAAACGGTATTGTCATTTGAATTAGCAACATATACTGTTTTCCCTTTTTTGGTAAGTAGAATTTCGTTGGGATTATCTCCTACTGGTATTTCAACAGTGACATTTCTTTTTTCGGTATCAAAAAAGTAGAGCTTATCGCATCCCCAACAACTAATATACAATTGCTTTTTATCAGGAGACAATACACATGCATACCCTTCTCCACCTAAAGAAAACTCTAACTCTATTTTATTAGTGAGCAAATCAACAATGTATAATTTATTGTTCTCTTTGGTAACTACATACATCAAATGACGATCATCATCAATTGCTATTCCGGCTGGGCCTACTTTATTCGGCCACTTCTTTCCTAATACAATGGTATCAGGATTAGTTAATGTATTTTTATCAATGCCATACACTAAGATAAAATTATCATGGCCCCCTGAAGCGTATAACTTTTTAGCATCATCACTAAAAGCCAACCCATACCAGCTTTTACCAATGATTTTTGTATCGAGAACAGTTTCTGTTTTAGGATCAATCAATTGTATACTCTGAACACTTTGGCCATTATTGGTCACAGCCATCAATTTTGCAGATTTACTTACTACTAAATTTAAAGGCAAATCACCTAAAGGAAAATTTCTTCCAATCGGAGTAAGACCCCAACCATTGGGCAACGTAATTTTATTTTTCTCAACTTGTTCTATCGTTTGGGCCGATGAAACGAAAGAAGTTATAACAAACGAGCAAAAAAAGATAGCCTTGTACATACCTTTAAGATTATAGAATCTTAAAGGTAGCATTTTGGAGCAAAGAAATGAATGGAAGAAAATGAATTAAACATCAATTATTGCTTGGCGTATTCATAACTTCTAACGGGCTTGAATTTGAGGCCTTCTTTTTCGTCTTTGAATACCTTATATTGAATTTGCCTCATCATACCAGTTGGTTTTGCACCTGTAGAGTCGATAGTATGTACAGGGAAGCGGCGCATCAATGTACCCTCCATCAGTAAAAAATTGTCTAAACCAGCATATCCACTCCTCAATTTTGGATCGTTCACAATGTCTGGGAAACTAATTGGAGCAAAAGTTTCATTGTTAACTGAAGATATTCCCACTACACTTGCTTTTCCCTTATCGCCTGGTTCGTAAACATATAAAACCAGATCGGGAAATACATCATTATTTAAATCATCTACCTCAGCTTTTAAAATTCTCCCTTTAATATCGAACATTACATCACGTGCTGAATTTTGGAAACCAATTGGAGTAATTGAAACGGTATTCTTTGTTTCGCTCTTATTATTACAAAGTACTTTATAGCCAGCTTTCCCAATTTTCATGGTTGTATCTATCTTTTTGAATTGGGCATTTACAGCTGTTCCTAAAGGCATTATTCCTATAAATAGGAGGAGTAGTTGGTGCTTCATAAAAACAAGTTACATATTTCTTCGATATTGACCGCCAACTGAATAAAGAGCAGTGGTAATTTGCCCTAATGAACAATATTTCACGGTCTCCATTAGTTCATTAAAAAGGTTTTCATTATTAATTGCAGCTTGCTTTAATTTTTCTAAAGCCAGTGTGCTTTTATCTTTGTTTACCAGATGAAAAGCTTGCAGATTTTGAATCTGTTGTTCTTTTTCTTCTGTGGTACTTCTAATTACTTCTCCTGGCAAAATGGTTGGGCTCCCTTTTTTATTTAAAAATGTATTCACCCCAATTAAAGGCAATTCTCCAGTATGCTTTAAAGTTTCATAATACAAACTTTCTTCTTGAATTTTATTTCGCTGGTACATTCTTTCCATAGCGCCTAACACGCCCCCTCTATCGGTAATTCTTTCAAACTCAATTAATACAGCTTCTTCTACCAAATCAGTTAATTCTTCTACTGCAAAACTTCCTTGGATAAAATTTTCGGTATTGGCAGTTCCTAATTCTCTGTTGATAATTAATTGAATGGCCATTGCTCTTCTAACGCTCTCTTCAGTTGGAGTGGTAATAGCTTCGTCATACGCGTTGGTATGTAGGCTATTACAGTTATCATAGATTGCATACAATGCTTGCAGTGTAGTACGGATATCATTGAAATCTATTTCCTGTGCATGTAAACTTCTGCCACTAGTTTGTATATGGTATTTTAATTTCTGTGAACGCTCATTGGCTTTGTACTTATATTTCATCGCTTTTGCCCAAATTCTTCGGGCAACTCGTCCGATCACACAATACTCAGGATCCATTCCATTGCTAAAGAAGAAAGATAAGTTAGGAGCAAAATCATCTACATTCATTCCTCTACTCAAATAATATTCAACATAAGTAAATCCGTTGGACAAAGTAAATGCCAATTGAGTAATTGGGTTAGCACCGGCTTCTGCTATATGATAGCCACTGATACTTACACTATAAAAATTTCTAACTTTATGATCAATAAAATAAGCTTGCACATCTCCCATTAATTTCAAGGCAAACTCTGTAGAAAAAATGCAAGTGTTCTGAGCTTGGTCTTCTTTTAAAATATCAGCCTGCACTGTTCCTCTAACTTGTTGCAAAGCTTCGGCCTTGATTTTCAAGTAGACTTCTTCAGGTAATACTTCATCTCCGCTTAGTCCTAATAATTGTATACCTAAACCATTGTTTCCTTCGGGTAATCTTTCTGGTAATGTTGGATTATAATAAATTGGTTTGGGTAATCGATCAAATTTTTTCGCAATAATGGCATTTACTCTATCCCAATCATTATTCTCCGTAATCCATTTTTCACAAAGTTGATCAATTGCGGCATTCATAAAAAATGCCAATACCATAGGAGCAGGCCCATTAATGGTCATACTCACAGATGTCTTTGGATCGCACAAATCGAAACCACTGTATAATTTTTTTGCGTCATCTACTGTAGCAATACTCACTCCGCTATTGCCCACTTTTCCAAATATATCAGGACGATGGGCAGGATCTTCTCCATACAATGTAACGCTATCGAATGCAGTAGACAAACGTATGGCAGGTTGCCCTAAAGAAACATAGTGAAATCTTTTATTGGTGCGCTCAGGACCACCTTCTCCTGCAAACATTCTGGTTGGATCTTCGCCCTGACGCTTCAATTCAAAAACGCCTGCAGTGTAAGGAAATTCTCCTGGTATTCCTTCTTGTAATTGCCAACGAAGAATATCCCCCCAATCTTTGTAACGGGGTAAAATAACTTTTGGAATTCTGGTTCCACTCAATGATTTTACTGATAATGGCTGCTTAATTACTTTGTCTCTAACGGTATATTCAAAAAAATCGGATTGGTATTTTTTAACCTGATTTGGCCAATTTTCAATGAGTTGTTTGCAATCTTTGTCTAAAGAAGATTCGAATTGTTGGGCGATCTTTTTTAATTCTGCAACAAGAGAATCATTGTTTTTAATAGATTGAATTGTGCCAATTATCTGATACCATTTTGATGCAATCGTACTTTGTTCATTAACCCATTCATTATAGGTTCTATTCTGTTCGGTGATTTCAGCCAAATAACGAACTCTTTTGGGAGGAATGATTTTTGATTTTGTAGTAGTACTATCAGTAGAAAAAATGGCAGAAACATTTCCTGCTTCATCAAAATTAATCCCTGTTTTTTGTTGTACTGCTTGTACAATTTTGCTAAATAATTGATTTACTCCTGTATCATTAAACTGTGCTGCAATAGTTCCAATTACTGGTAAATCATCGTCTTTTGCATCCCAAAGTTCATGACTTCTTTTGAATTGTTTTCGTACATCATGCAACGCATCTAATGCACCTGCCTTATCAAATTTATTAATGCAAATAACATCTGCATAATCCAGCATATTGATTTTCTCTAATTGAGAAGCTGCACCATATTCAGGGGTCATGATGTACAAACTAACGTCACAAAAATCTAAAATGGAAGCATCGCTTTGTCCAACACCTGCAGATTCAATAATGATAAAATCAAAATCGGCTTGTTTGCAAATATCAATTGCATCTTGCACATGAGCACTCAAGGCAATATTGTCGTCTCTGGTTGCAAGACTTCGCATATAAGCTCTTGGATGTGCAATGGCATTCATTCTAATTCGATCGCCCAATAAAGCCCCTCCGGTTTTTTTCTTTGAAGGATCTACAGAAATCACAGCGATGGTTTTATTGGAATATAAATGCAGGTATCTTCTTACAATTTCATCAGTAACAGAACTCTTTCCTGCACCTCCTGTTCCTGTGATTCCTAACACAGGAATTCGCCTTGTTGGATGGGCATTTTTTTCATCCCATTTTTCAATCCCATTTTCAGCCAAAGTGATCATTCTGGCCACCTTACGCACATCTTTAACTTCGCCCGTGGTCATCGATTTTACATGATTGGCTTGTTTAATCAAAGGGAAATCACATTGCTTGATAACATCTTCAATCATTCCTTCCAGTCCCATTTTACGACCATCATCTGGGCTATAAATTCTAGTGATGCCATATTTATGCAAGACCCTTATTTCTTCAGGAAGAATGGTACCACCACCACCTCCAAATATTTTGATATGTCCACAACCATTTTGATCCAGTAAATCCTTCATGTATTTAAAGAACTCAAGATGGCCACCCTGGTAACTGGTAATGGCAATTCCCTGAGCATCTTCTTCAATAGCACATTCAACAATCTCTGCCACACTTCTATTATGCCCTAAATGGATGATTTCTGCTCCTTTAGATTGAAGAATTCTTCTCATGATATTGATAGCAGCATCATGACCATCAAACAAACTAGCTGCAGTAACAATTCTAACCTTATTTTGAAGTGTATAAGCCATAGCAATCCAAGATTCAGGCCCAAAAATAATGTATAAATCGGTTGGTTAACAATTGTTAGTTTTTTAAACTTGTTAAAAAATTGATTTTTACTTTATCTTGAAGTATAAACAGTCATATGCGTTTTTCGGTAAGTGTAAATAATCAACAAGCCCATCCAATTATTCAATTAAAAGACAAGCAAACTGGTTGTCTGGCAGAAATTTATGCTTTTGGTGGTTTCATTAATGGATTCAAGCTTCCATTAAAAGGGAAAATCCACAATTGTATTGATGGATTTAGTTCTGTTGCCGACGCTCGAAAAAATATTTCAAATAGCTTTAAAAGCGCAAAACTCAGTCCTTTTGTTTGCAGAATGAAAAACGGAACTTATTCATTTAACAAGCAACAATTTAAAGTGCATAAACATTATTTGGGAGAACATGCCATACACGGTTTAATTTATGATGCCCAATATGTTGTAAAAGAAGTGGAAGCTACTGAAACCAATGCCACCGTTAAATTAGCATATACCTATGAATCTGCTGATCAAGGATATCCTTTTTTATTTTCAATTGAATTATTCTGGACCTTATCTGTAGGTAATAAAATAAGTGTTACAACTAAAGTGTTACATCAACATAAAGAAGCCATTCCTTATGCCGATGGATGGCACCCCTATTTTACATTAGGAGGAAAAGTAGACAATTACCAGTTGCAGTTTAATAGCAATACACAATTGGTATTTGACCAGGCATTATTGCCTACAGGCAAAAAACAGAAAGACAACCGTTTTTTAAAAGGAATTAGTTTGAAGGGAATTTTTTTGGATAACTCTTTTGAGTTTACTCCCAATCAAATCAATCAATGTGTCTTACAAAACAAAGAATTAAAACTGGTTGTTGAACCAGATAATAGTTATCCTATCCTACAAATTTACACTCCTCTTTCTAGGAAGAGTATAGCCATAGAGAACCTTACAGGGGCTCCTGATAATTTTAATAATGGGATGGGGCTATTATTATTAGAACCTAAAAAAGAGTACTTTTTTACTACTTCTTATTCGATATTTTCAATATAATAATTCCTTGAATAAAGCAACTTAGTATTACAATTCTGCCACAGCAGTAACTGAAATTTCTACATTCACTCCACGAGGTAAGCCTTTCACAGCAACAGTTTCACGAGCAGGGAAATCTGCCTTGAAATAAGTTCCATAAACTTCATTCACTTGAGAAAACAAAGCCATATCACTTAAAAAAATGGTTGTTTTTACTACATGTTCAAAACTTACACCAGCTTCGGTCAACACTGCTTGTACATTTTTCATTACTTGATGTGTTTCTGCTTCAATACTGGATAATTCTAACTGACCAGTAGCTGGTACAAAAGCAACTTGGCCACTGGCAAAAATAAATCCATTGGCTTTGATCGCTTGGTTATACGGACCGATTGGAGAAGGTGCGTTATTCGTTTTGATTACTTGTTTAGACATATGTTTATTTTGAGATCTGGCAAATTGATGTATTTTGATCAACTTGCCAACGTAAATTTGTTATTTATTTTGAATAATGCAAATAGTAATTAAATCAACTCCAGATCAACAAATTGCGTTAGCTTCCTTTTTTTCGAATCTGGATGCTCAATTAATATGGATGGAAGGCAATGATCATATTCCTGAAGCAGATCTGTATTTTGATTGTTGCTTTGAAAGCGATGGCTATTCATTTCCATTAATTACTCAACAACCCGTTTTTATCAATGCAGTTGTTCAATCTGGTGACTCAATCCCTTCCAATTGTATTCGATTCAATGGATGGTCAGGATTTTTACATGAATCGTCAATAGAAATTGCTTCGAGTAATTCAATTATACTTGATCAGGGAGTTCAACTATTATCCAAAATAAAAAAGAAAGCTTTAATTGCACCAGATCAACCAGGGATGGTGAGCGCCAGAGTAGTCGCTATGATTGTCAATGAAGCTTATTTTGCATTGGGCGAAGCAATCAGTTCAAAAAAAGATATTGATACTGCAATGAAGCTTGGTACCAATTATCCTTTTGGACCTTTTGAGTGGAGCGAAAAGATAGGACTAAAAAGCATCTATTCATTATTACAGAAACTCAATGAAAGCAGCGCCAGATATGCGATTGCGCCGGCTATGATTAAAGAACTTAACCAATAATTCGTCCATGCCTTTAATATTACAAATAGATACAGCAACTGAATATGCAGGAGTTGGTTTGAGTCAAGAAGGCGAACTTATATCCAAAGAAGAAGATATCGATCAAAAAAATCATGCTAGCTTTTTACATATAGCTATACAAAATGTGTTGAATAAAGCCAACAAAACCTTGAATGAAATAGATGCAGTAGCGGTAACTGGTGGCCCTGGAAGCTATACAGGCATTAGGGTTGGCCTGTCTTCTGCAAAAGGGATATGTTATGCCCTTAACAAACCCTTGATAGTAATCAATACCCTACAGGTGATTGCAGCTGCTGCGCTTGCTGAAGCAGTAAAGAAAGACATTTTACCCAAGACCGACTTTCTGCTTTACCCAATGATTGATGCGAGAAGAATGGAGGTTTTTGGAGGAATTTACAACCCAAGGTTGTATCCAATGAATGAAACGTCAGCATTTATTTTAGATGATGCTTTTTTTTCTTCCTTAAAAAAAGATGAAAAGATGCTCTTTTGCGGGAATGGTTCTATCAAAATAAACAAGCTACAATTAAGCGATACACATGTAGTAATTCAGTCGCAACACACTGTTAATCAGATGATTGAGTTATCAGAAAAGGCTTTTCTTGATCAAAATTTTGCTGACATTGCCTACTCAGAACCCATTTATGTGAAAGAATTTTACAATAATCAGCAATAAGCTTCAACAGGAATAAAAAATATTGTTAAAATTCATACTATGATGATTCACAAATTGTTTAACTTTATAGCGAAGACATAGTTGATCACCCCCCCTTAACTCTACGTCATGAACCCAACAATACAATCGATTGTTCTAACCAACGGTGGAGAACCAATCAAAGTAGACTTTATACATGCAAAAAAAGCATCATTAATCTTACGTTCAATTAACCATAAATTGCGTCAACAGATCATCAAACTGCTTGATGAGCAAGTAAAAATGACCGTTACAGAGTTATACGTTAAACTGAGATTGGAACAATCTGTCGCATCCCAACATTTGGCTATTTTAAGAAGAGCTGGTTTAGTGAGTACCTCCAGAGAAGGCAAATTCATATTCTATGCTGTAAATTATGCTCGACTCAACGAGGTAATTGGTTTTATTAAGAATTTGGTTGATTAAATTACCTTTGCACCAAATTGTTGAATATGTTTATCAAACAACTGTATACAGGCTGTTTAAGTGAAGCTGCGTATTATATTGAGAGTGAAGGAGTTGCAGCCGTTATAGATCCCCTTCGTGATATTGAAGAATACCTTGTTTTAGCAAAGGAAAGAAATGCTACCATCAAATATATTTTTGAGACTCATTTTCATGCAGATTTCGTAAGTGGTCATTTAGACCTTGCAAATTCTACCGGCGCCACAATTATATATGGACCAGGAACTGTCACCAAATTTCCGGTACATGTAGCAAAGGATGAAGAAGTATTTCAAATTGGTAAAATATCTATTACAGTTTTACATACTCCAGGTCATACTTTAGAAAGCAGTTGCTATTTATTAAAAGATGAAAACGGAAAAGACAATGCCATTTTTACGGGAGATACATTATTTGTAGGAGATGTAGGAAGACCAGATCTGGCACAAAAAGGAAATGAAATTACCATGGAAGACCTGGCTGGCATGTTATATGAAAGCCTACAAAAAAGAATCATGCCATTGGCAAATGAAGTGATTGTTTATCCGGCGCACGGCGCAGGCAGTAGTTGTGGTAAAAATTTAGGCCCTGAAACTTTTAGTACAATTGGAGAACAAAAATTAACCAACTATGCTTTACAAGACCAAAGCAAAGAAGAATTCATAAAAGCAGTAACTGAGGGTTTGGCTGCACCACCCAATTATTTCCCTATTAATGCTAAGATCAATAAAGAGGGATATGATTCATTAGATGCTGTCTTACTAAAAGGAATGACACCACTTTCTATTGATGATTTTAAACAAAAAGTAGCTGCCAACGCTATTATTTTAGATACAAGAAACTCAGCTGATTTTACACAGGGATTTATTCCAGGTTCAATCAGTATTGGATTAGATGGAAGATTTGCAGAATGGGCAGGTAGCTTATTACCATTTAATGAATCGATGATTTTGGTAACTGAAAAAGGCAAAGAAAAAGAAAGTATTATTCGATTAGCAAGAGTTGGGTTTGATAAAATCGAAGGCTTTTTAGCTATTGGATTTGAAGCATGGAAAGATGCTGGAGAAAAAATTGATCTGATCATTGATATTGATGCCGATGAAATGGCTATGGACATTGCCTTTGACCCCAATATGGTAATTGTAGATGTTAGAAAAGAAACTGAATATGCAAATGGCCATGTAAAAGAAGCCATCAATATTCCTTTAAATGATCTAACTGATCCTGGCAGCATGGCTAACCTGGACGATCACCACAATATTTATATTCATTGCGCAGGAGGCTATAGAAGCATCATTGCATCTTCTTTAATCAAACGCCAAGGGATTCATAATATCAGAAATGTGGTGGGAGGTTTTGCTAAAATTGCTGAACTATCTGATAAATTTGATATTGAAAAAGATGTTGCAGTGATGAATTAATTACACTACTAAGTGACCAAATTTTTCTTGATCGAATTCCCATTTCCATCTACGATGGCTCCATAAATAATTGGCGGGCTTGAGCCTAACAGCTCTTTCAACATGTTCTGCGTAAACTTTAGTGAGTTCGCCCTCAGCATAAGCATTTGGAGTGGTGGTAATCAATTCCAATTGAGTATGATAGTACCCTCTTTTCACTTTATAAAAATGGCCAAAAATAACAATGGTATTTTTTTGTTTAGCTCCTTTTTCAGGCCCAACTACAAATGGGGTTAACCGATTAAAAAAGGGCACCCAATGTGCTTTTAAAGGATTGGGAGGATTTTGATCGGCCGCTAACCCCAATGCATATCGGTCTTTTACATAATCGTGAAAATTATTTTTAAAATCATTGGCTGGCACTAATATAGTGCCATTTCTTTTGCGCAGATCCAACATGATTTTATTCATCACTTTATTGGTAAGCGGCTGGTAAACGCCTACAAATGGAAATTTGCTAATTCTCGCTGCATTTAAATTGATGATCTCCCAATTAAAAAAATGGCCACATTCCAGTTGTACATTTAAATCGGTAGTATCATAGAGCTCATTCAATATTTCAAAATTGCAAGTAAATCTTTTTGCCAGTGTTTCATTACTGGTAGAAAATAATTTAATTGTTTCAATAATGGTATCAATAAAATTGTGATAGAAATCTTTGGCAATTCGAATTCTTTCTGCTTCGGTTTTTTCGGGAAAAGCGATCAATAAATTTTTTAACACCACTTCTTTTCTGTAACCAAAAATATAATATACAAGCCCGTATAATCCATCAGCAATAAAATACAAAACGCGCCAAGGCAGCAAAGAAAAACCGTATAACAATGGATAAATGATATAGTACATGGAAATGTTTAAACTTAATGGTTAAAAACTATAAAATTACATTCTGTAAAATAACACTCTTTTCTAAATGATCTGTATTATAATGTAATCCCCTGCTCTCTTTTCTAAACTCTGCACTTTTTACAATTAAATATGCTACCGTAATTAAATTTCTCAACTCACAAAGTTGAGGAGATACTTTGGTAGAGCGATATAATTCCTCTGTTTCTTCAAATAACAGGTCTAATCTTTTCATTGCTCTTTCTAAACGAACATCGGTTCTTACAATTCCGACATAATCACTCATGATTAATTGCAATTCCTTTAAGCTTTGGGTGATTAAAATCATTTCTTTGGGATCAGATGTTCCTTTTGCATTCCAATCAGGAAGCATAGCATTAAAATCCAAATGATCAATCACTTCTATCGAGTCTAAATAACATCGATGTGCAAAAACCATGGCTTCCAGTAAACTATTACTTGCTAAGCGATTGGCTCCATGCAAACCAGTACTGGCGCATTCACCACATGCATATAAGTTTTTGATGGAGGTCCTTCCAAATTCATCGGTTTTAATTCCACCACAACTATAATGAGCCGCTGGTGCAACAGGAATATAATTTTTCATTACATCGATTCCAATGCTTTTGGCTTTATCATAAATATTGGGAAAATGATGAATAAATTTATCTTGATTCATATGAGTACAATCGAGATAAACATATTCAGTACCTGTTCGTTTCATTTCATTGTCAATTGCACGAGCCACAATATCTCTGGGTGCAAGGTCTTTACGGGCATCGTATTTTTCCATAAACGCTTCGCCATATTTATTTCTTAAGATACCTCCATCTCCACGGACCGCTTCAGTAATCAAAAATGATGGAGAAACCCCTGGTTCATACAATGCAGTTGGATGAAATTGAATGAATTCCATATTTTCTATTTTGCCTTTGGCACGATAAACCATGGCAATTCCATCTCCAGTGGCAATTTTTGGATTTGTTGTGGTTCTATATGCCTGACCACAACCTCCAGAAGCAAGTAAAATAATTTTTGCTGCTATTTTCTCAATTTGATTTTTTTGTAAATCCAAAACATACACTCCATAGCATGTAATGTCCAAGGTAGATTTTGTAACCAAATATCCTAAGTGGTGCTGGGTGATTAAATCTAAAACGAAACAATGATTGAGCAAATGGATATTAGGCAAAGCTGCTAATTGAGATAATAGCGCTCTCTCCATTTCTTTACCAGTTACATCTTTATGATGTAAAATTCTATTTTCACTATGTCCTCCCTCTTTTCCTAAACTGTAATCACCTCTTTCATCTTTATCGAATTGAGCACCATATTCAATAATCTCTTTGATCCGCTCCGGCCCTTCGGTTACAACAATTTCAACAATATCCTTATTACACAAACCATCCCCTGCAATCAATGTGTCTTCTATATGCTTATCATAACTGTCTTTTGCAGCATCCCAAACTCCAGCAATACCTCCTTGGGCATATTTAGTATTGGTTTCATCTGCCTGGGTTTTGGTGATGATAGTAATTGATTTATTAGGAAATTGTTTAGCTGTTTTTAAAGCAAAAGTCAATCCTGCGATACCCGACCCAATAACTAAAAAATCTGTTTGCATGATTTTGGAATAAAGTATTGATTTTCAATGATTTGAAACAGGTTAAAATGGACTTAATAAAACTTAATAATGTGGTAACATAGAAATCTATCCCCCACTAGGCCTGGAGAATACTTTTGCGCAAAATTAAGCAACCAAAATCATTGACAATGAGACAATTTGTTACAGGCTTACTAATCTTGGTATTAGTATCTGGAATTAAAGCACAAACAGGTATTGTAAAAGTAAAAGTTGGAGATGAAAACAATCTGAATCTACCCTTAGCTGCGATAAAATTAGCTAATACAAAAACAACTGTTTTTACAGATGCTGCTGGTTTTGCTACTTTATACGGAGTACCTTATGGAAAACAATCCATTGTGGTAAGCTATATTGGCTATCAAGATCAAACCAAAGAAATTACGGTAAATAGTTCCATTCAAGAAATTTCGGTTAGCTTATTAAGTGGCGTTAAAACATTGAACAATGTTACAGTTATGGGTGACCGATTAAAAGGTCAGGCAAAAGCGCTTAACCAACAGAAGAATGGTGGAACAGTTGCAAATATTATTAGTGCAGATCAAATTGGTCGTTTTCCGGATGCCAATATTGGAGATGCATTAAAAAGAGTTCCTGGTGTTGCCATGCAAAATGACCAAGGAGAAGCAAGAGATATTGTTATTCGTGGATTAGCACCACAGTTAAATTCAGTTACTCTAAATGGAGATCGTTTGCCTTCTGCAGAAGGTGATAATAGAAGGGTTCAGATGGATCTAATCCCATCTGATATGGTTCAAACAGTGGCTGTTAATAAAACACTTACCCCTGACTTAGAAGGAGATGCAATTGGAGGAAGTGTAAACTTAGTTACTAGAACTGCTCCAAATAAATTGAGAGTGAGCGGGACTTTAAGCGCGGGTACCAATCCTATTAGAGGCAAAGCATTATACAATGGTAGTTTGGTAGTTGGAAATCGTTCTGCAAACAAAGCAGCTGGATTTGTGGCTAGTATGAATATTAATGACAATAATTACGGTAGTGACAATGTTGAAGCTGTTTGGGCGCTTGCTCCTAATGGACAAGCATATGTTTCTCAACATGATATAAGAGTGTATGATGTTAGAAGAAGAAGAATGAGTTTTAATTTGTCAACTGACTTTAAGTTGAATAAAAAGAATACCATTTTTATAAGTGGAATGTACAACCAACGCAATGACTGGGAAAACCGTTTTAGAGCAAGAACAAGAAATATTGTTCCGCTGGATGGCACTGGTGCTGTGGTTACTTTACCGACTCAAACCATTACTTCTTATAGAGGAGAAGTAAGAAGAGAAACCAAAGGAGGTATTGATGATAAAGTGGTAAAAAATGCGCGTTTAGAAAGACAAATAGTTACCAATTTCAAAATAAATGGTGAACATATTATTGGTAAAAACATATTCCTAGATTGGAGTAGCGCTATTTCAAGAGCAAGTGAAGAAAGACCAAATGAGCGTTATTTGGATTTTAATTCAACGAATATCATTCTTTCGCAAGATTTATCTAACCCGGAAAAACCAAACGTCACTCCAGTAACTAGAAGAAACATGAGTGCTTTCAATTTAAGAAGAATCAGTGAGCAAGCTGGTGATACCTGGGAAACAGATTGGAACAATAAATTGAATGTAAAATTTCCAGTGAAAGTATTCAATGATAAAGCAACCACTGTTAAAGTTGGGGGCAGGTATAGCAGAAAAGAAAAACAAAGAGATAATATATTTTATATTTATACCAGAGCAGCTGGAAATACTGCATTGTCTACACTAGCTCAATCACCTGCATTTAACGCTAGTAACTCAAATTATCAAGCTGGTAGCCAATACCAGGCTGATAGTTTTGCATTACCTAAAGCCCTAGGTGTATTGAATTTAAAAGACAAAGGACAATTTAACGAAACATTGAGCCCTGCAGATTACTTGGGATTAAATTATTCCGCTCGTGAAAAATTGTATAACGCTTATATAAGAATTGATCAGGAAATCACTGACAAATTAAGTATGATTGTTGGAGCAAGATTTGAATCAACAGAGAATAATTATAGAGGAAATGTGTTGCGCAACTCAAATACTTTAGTAAAAACAAATGACACAACTTCAAGATATTCTAACTTTTTGCCTAGTATCAATTTAAAGTACCAAGCCACAAATGATTTGATTTTCAGAGCTGCAATAACTACTGCAATTGCTAGACCTGCCTATTTCGATTTGGTTCCATACGTTAATGTAAATAGCAATGATCAATCAATAACAAGAGGTAATGGAGCTTTGAAAGCAACCAATAGTGTTAACTACGATTTGATGGTAGAGAAATACTACAAGAATGTAGGGTTGATTTCAGGAGGCGTATTTTATAAAACCTTAAATAATTTCTTCTACACTTTCTACACTAATAATTATACTGCTACAGATTATGAAAATGAAATATTACCCATTGTTGGAGGAACTAATCCTATAGGACCAACTGATAAATGGAGATATTCACAAGCACGTAATGGTAATAAAGCAAGATTTTATGGAGTAGAATTGTCTATACAACGTCAATTGGATTTCTTACCTGGAATATGGAAAGGATTTGGCGTGTATTTGAACTATACTTACACCAAGAGTGAGGCAGATGGAATTACTTCAAGCGATGGAGTTACACAAAGAACTGGTATTTCATTACCAGGAACCGCACCTCATACTTTCAATGGAAGTTTAAGTTATGAAAATAAAAAATTGGTTGCTCGTATTGCAGCTAATTATGCAGCTTCTTATATTGATTTAGTAGGTGCTAGCTCATTTGAAGATAGCTATTACGATAAACAATTTTTCTTAGACGCCAATGCATCATATGCCATTACTCCAAGATTGAGATTATTTGCTGAGATCAATAATATTACCAATCAACCATTGCGTTATTATCAGGGCACCAAAGAAAGAACCATGCAAGTGGAATATTATCAGATCCGCTGGAATGCAGGTTTGAAATTTGATTTGTTTTAATTAAACACCAATATATAAAAAATGGAGATTATTTTTAATCTCCATTTTTTTTGACCTTCAATACAATCAATTTATGAGTTCAGTATATAAACTAGCATCATTATCACTTAGCATATTATTATTTTTTGGTTGCAAAAATGCACAAAAAGGAATTACTACTTCAGGCAACCAATCACTAAAACCTTCAATTGTAACAGATACTGTTTTTGAAGACAGTGATGATCCTGCAATTTGGATTAATCCAAATAATTTAGAAGAGAGTTTAATATTGGGAACAGACAAACATGACGCCAATGGCGGAATATACATTTTTGATTTAAAAGGAAAAATAGACCGAAGTAGAACCAAAACAGGAATGAGCAGAATCAATAATATTGATATTGCTTATGGTTTATCAACTTCAAAAGGAAAAATTGATATTGCGGTAGCTACTGAAAGAGGTAAAAATACAATACGGATTGTTCAACTACCTTCTGTTGAATTCATTGATAATGGTGGCATTCCTGTTTTTGAAGGGGAGAAAGAAAGAAGTCCAATGGGAATTGCAATCTACAAAAACCCAACTACTCAATTGATGTATGCAATCGTGGGGAGAAAATCTGGGCCTTCTGAGGGATATTTATTTCAATATATATTGAAAGAAAATAATGAAGGAATAATTATTGGGGAACTTGTTAGAAAATTTGGAAAATATTCTGGTAAAAAAGAAATCGAATCGATTGCAGTAGACAATGAATTAGGATTTGTCTATTATTCCGATGAGCAAGTAGGCATTAGAAAATACTATGCTGACCCATCAAAAGGCAATGAAGAATTGGCTTTATTCGGTCAAAGTGAATTCAAAGAAGACAATGAAGGAATTTCTATTTACAAGTTTAATGATGGAACTGGTTATATTTTAGTATCCGATCAATCTGCCAATAAATTCAATATCTATCCCCGTGAAGGTGTAAAAGCTAATCCAAATGATCACCCAAGAATTGCCTCTATTGAAATCTCAACAGATCAAAGTGATGGAAGCGATGTAACATCAGTAAGCCTGCCAGGTTTTAAGGGTGGATTATTCGTAGCAATGTCTACCAATAAAACTTTTCACTTTTATCGTTGGACGGATATTGCAAAAAAAGCAGGCTTAAAAGTAAAGGGCAACTAAGCTGGTTCTATCCAGGCATTGTGCTCTTTCAACAAATTGATTAATTCGGTTACCGCAATTTCACTATCAATATTTCGCTTCATGATTTCTTTGCCTTTATACAAAGTGATTTTACCTACACCGCTACCTACATAACCAAAATCGGCATCGGCCATTTCCCCTGGTCCATTCACTATACAACCCATAATAGCAATTTTGAGTCCTTTCAAATGATTGGTAACGCTTCTGATTTTTGCAGTAGTTTCCTGTAATTCAAATAAGGTTCTTCCGCAACTTGGGCAACTGATATATTCGGTCTTTGAAATTCTGGTACGAGTAGCTTGTAAAATGCTAAATGCAGATGAATTGATAAATTGTTCTACAGAACTATTGATACTATAATTTCTTCCACTTGTATCATTATTATCCGCTGAAGATTGTTGTTGATAGCTTTTTGAAGACATCCCCAAACAAATGCCATCCCCAAAACCATCGAGTAATAAAGCTCCACATTCGGTAGAATAATGAATCAAATGTTCATCAGCAGTTTGCCAATGACTATCTGTAATGATAATTACTGGATTTTGTATTGCCTTTGAATTTAATTCAATGAACATTCTTCTAATGGAAGGCATTGCGTTTTTGTTGGTACTACTCAAACACAACACTACGGTTGGGTCATTGGCAATAGCTTCTAAATGAGTAAAATCATTAATAGCATTATTATCAGAAAAACAATCGAACATCACAAAATTGATGAGGTCACTTTTATTTTCTTCAGAAGCATAACCAGCCGAATCGAATATGGGAAGATATTTATTTTGATCTGTACAAATTGCCCATGTAGCAGGGTAGACAATTACCTTTAGCGTTCCTGGCAATGCAAAATCCAACACTTGACTACCAGTGAATAAATAATCTGCTGCTGCATCTCCAATATTCCATTTATCAGTTAATGGATTATAAGTATACCCAATAGCTTCGAGATTGGTTGGTGTAATTTTTTCAACCTTGCTAAAATCGGCAATTACAACTGGTACTTGTTTGCCTCCTATATTGCCAACTTCAAAACTTTTCCTTCTAGCATAATTAAACGGGTCATAGTTTAGTTGATCAACTACAGGAATCATCCCGTTTGTATTTTGAATATCGTTGTTAGATTGATAGCGTTTTACTAAATCCTTACAAACCGTAATTTCCAATTCAGGATCCTCCGTTAAACTAACACGAATGGTATCACCGATTCCATCTTCTAATAAAGTGCCAATACCTGCTGCACTTTTTACTCTACCATCTTCTCCATCACCGGCTTCAGTAACGCCTAAATGCAAAGGATAACACTCCTCAAACTCTGCTTCCATTTGTTGAATGAGCAAACGATAGGCTTGAACCATCACTTGAGGATTACTCGACTTCATGCTTAACACAATATTGTGGTAATCCAATGAACGAGCAATTCTTAGGAATTCCATAGCGCTTTCTACCATTCCAATAGCAGTATCTCCATAACGGCTCATAATGCGATCACTTAAAGAACCATGATTGGTTCCTATTCGCATGGCTGTTCCATACTCTTTACAAATAAGTACCAGGGGAGTGAACCTTTCGCGAATACGTTCGATTTCTTCTATATACTCAGCATCAGTATAGTCAATTTGTTCAAATTTTTTCTTGTCAACATAGTTGCCTGGGTTAACCCTTACTTTTTCAACAATCCGGGCAGCTATTTCAGCAGCATTAGGAGTGAAATGAATATCAGCAACCAACGGAGTAGTATATCCTCTCCTACGCAATTCGTCTTTAATATTTTGTAAATTCTCTGCCTCTTTTTTGGAAGGCGCCGTAATTCTTACCAGCTCTGCTCCTGCTTCAATGCAAAGAATGGCTTGTTCTACTGTAGCCATGGTATCCATGGTATCAGTAGTGGTCATTGTTTGAGCCCTAATTGGGTGTCCATTACCTAATAATAGATTACCAATTTTAACTTCTCTTGTTTTGAGTCTGCTATATTGTGTTAATGAATTACAATAAACTTGCATTGGCTAAATCTTTATTATCGTTTACCTTCTAGAAAACCTTGTTCTTTTAAAATTTGGGTGAGCATTTCTGCCCTTAGTTCTACCATTTTCAAATCAGCAGGGCCTTCCACATTTAATACAAAAAAGTAAGGGTGTTTGTTTTCTACAATCCAACCTACCATCCAGCCAAGAGATTTACCATTAGGTAAAAAGCCCCAACCAGTTTTGTAACTTAATTGGAAATTAGCATTGGATTGTTGCAACATTACTTTTTTTACAATTTCCTGTGTTCTTTTCTGAAAAGGCAATTGACCAAAATACAATTTCTTTACCAGACCCAATTGTTCATCAGCAGTGATTTTCAATGTATTATTCAACCAAAAACTATCTACCCTATTCCCTATTAAATGATTGCCATATTTAAGACTATCCAACCATTTTTGCATAGTGTCTTTTCCAATTCGTCTGGCAACTTCTTGATAATATGGAACAGCAGAAACCTTAAAGGCTTCTTCCATTGTAAGGTCCTTATTCCAGTCAGGAATATTTCTTACTATACCATCCCATTTAATCACCATTTTCTCGTTAACAATTCTACCGGTTTCAATCCCAATTAAAGAATTGACAATTTTAAATGTAGACGCAGGCAGAAATGCAGAATCCTTATATCGCTTTAGGTTATGAATAGTAAATTGTCCTGTTCCATTATCATAAATTCCAAAAGATCCATTCACCTGATGATCATCAAATATTTTTTTGATAGAACTATCTTCTTTTACGTTATTGGGGGAGCAAGCGCTTATGAAGATTGAAGCACAAAGTATAAACGCCGAACTTAATTTGTAAAAATCCATATTTTTCATTTTCTCCTTAATTAGATTAAACCAAACCGTATCTCTTAATTCTTATCTCTTCTTTCTTAATTCTTCTTTCTTAATTCTTCTTTCTTAATTCCTAATTAATAACCCCCAATTCCTTCCCTACTTTCGTAAAAGCTGCAATGGCTTTGTCTAAATGTTGTTGTTCATGCGCAGCACTCAATTGAACCCTAATTCTTGCCAAGCCTTTTGCAACAACAGGAAAAAAGAAGCCAATTACATAAACCCCTTCTTCTAATAATTTTGCGGCGAAATTTTGCGCAACCACAGCATCATATAACATGATCGGAACAATAGGGTGGTCACCTGGTTTTATATCAAAACCCGCTTCAGTCATTTTTGTTCGGAAATAATTGGTATTGTATTCTAAACGATCTCTTAATGTTGTTGCTGAAGTAAGCATATCCAATACAGCAATAGAAGCCCCAACAATGCTGGGGGCGACAGTATTTGAAAATAAATAAGGGCGACTTCTTTGACGCAATAATTCGATGATTTCTTTTCTGCCTGAAGTAAAACCACCGCTTGCACCACCTAATGCTTTTCCAAGTGTACCAGTAATGATATCAATTCTTCCCATAACACCTCTGTATTCATGGGTGCCTCTTCCGGTTTTGCCTAAAAAGCCAGAAGAATGACATTCATCGATCATTACAATGGCATCATATTGATCTGCCAGGTCACAAATTTTATCCAATTGGGCAATGGTTCCGTCCATACTAAATGAACCATCTGTAACAATAATTCTACTTCTGCAATTGGCAGTTTCTTTCAATTTTGCTTCGAGATCAGCCATATTATTATGCTCATAACGAAAACGCTGAGCTTTACACAAACGAACTCCATCAATAATGGAAGCATGGTTTAAAGCGTCGGAAATTATTGCATCTTCTTCTCCAAATAATGGTTCAAATACACCACCGTTCGCATCAAATGCTGCAGCATAGAGTATAGTGTCTTCAGTACCTAAAAAATCAGCTAACTTCTTTTCTAGTTCTTTATGAATATCTTGAGTACCACAAATAAAACGTACACTGCTCATTCCATACCCATGAGAATCGATGGCAGCATGTGCAGCTTTAATTACATCAGGATGAGAAGAAAGACCCAAATAGTTATTGGCACAGAAATTCAGCACTTGCTTACCATTTACTGTTATTTCCGGACCCTGCTCTGAAGTAATGATGCGTTCTTTTTTAAAAAGACCCGCTTTTTCAATTTCTGCTAATTCCTGGCCAATTCTGGCTACAAATTTTTCGTTCATAATGTAAATTCATTAGAACGGCAAAGATAAGGTAGATAATGCTTCTACCCTATTACAAAACGGTATCCTACCCCTTTTATCGTGATAATTTGAATAGAAGGATCATCTTTTAGATATCCACGTAATTTGGTGATATAAACGTCTAGGTTTCTGCTATTAAAAAATGAATCGTTCCCCCAGATATGATTCATTAATTCCTTACGCTGAATAATGGTATTATTACTTAAAGATAAATACCGCAGTAATTCTGTTTCTCTAAATGACAATTTAAGGGGTTCATTATTAAAAAGCAATAATTGCTTATTGGAATCAAATACAAACTTACCCAGATTGATCATTGCATCTTTCATTGGGCCAAAATCCGGAGCTGGTAATTTTAAAGCGCTTTCGATTCTTACAATCAGTTCTTCCATGCTAAAAGGCTTTCTGATATAATCATTGCCTCCTAATTTAAACCCTTTTACCACATCATCAGTTTGGGTTTTTGCTGTCAGGAATATTATCGGAATCGTATCATTTTTCTTTCGAATGTCGGTTGCTAATTCAAAACCATTTTTATTGGGAAGCATTATATCCAACACACAAATATCAGGTGCAAAGCTTTCAAATGCATTCAATACTTGATTTCCATCTGATTCCATGTGAACATTAAAACCCCTTGAACTAAGTGTTTCAAAAACAATTTTTCCCAAAAAGATTTCATCCTCAACATATAATATTTTAATAGCCATATTTTAATATTCAAATTAAGTATTGCAATTTTTATGTCTCATCAAATATTACTTTGATTCTTTGCATGAATAGGAAACCTAACGGTAAATGTGCTTCCTTTACCCAAGCCACTTTCTACTTCAATTAGCCCCTCGTGCTGTTTAACTATATGGCTTACATAACTAAGGCCTAATCCGTATCCTTTTACATTATGCGTATCGCCAGTTGGAACTCTAAAAAACTTTTCAAATATTTTTTTCTGAAATGTATTATCAATACCAATTCCATTATCTGTAACGCCTATTTCAACGATATTGTTTAAAGGAGTTGATAATCTAATACTAATGATTGCGTTTATTCCACTGTATTTTAATGCATTGTCCAATAAATTATAAACAACACTAGATATATGTAATTTATCTGCAAAAATATTTACCGGGCCTTCGCTATTTACAAAATGAATTTCCGCTTTTTGCTTATCAAAGAGAGGCTGCATCGAATGGATGGTTTCTGCAATTAACTGGTCAACATTAAACCATTCTTTATCCAAAACAATTCTATCTGACTCAAACATGGAAAGCTTTAGGACTTTATCTACTAACAAACCTAGCCTTTGCAATTCTGCAGATGAAATTTGTAAATATTCCTTGGTCCTTCTGGGGTCTTCTAATACATTAAAGCTTTGTAAAGCCTCTATAGCAACATTAACAGTGGCAATCGGTGTTTTTAACTCATGTGTCATATTGCTAATAAAATCATTCTTAAATACAGCCAACTTTTGCTGAGTTAATAGATTTCTATATAGAAAAATAAAAGCGATTGTAGTAAATACAATTAAGAGCAAAGAAAATAATGCTTGAGGGAAAATTTTTCTATACAAGTAATTAGAAGGAGATTCAAATTCAATCTGATACCATTTCGGGCTGACGAAACCAACGGTAGCAATACTCGTTTTAAATGCTGAATTAGACACTGTATCCTTTAAGTGAATTGAATCAGAAAGACCAGTTTTTATTTTATAAGACAATAAAATACCTGACTTCTTTAAATCTGTTTGTAATGCAGAGTCTAATTCCATTAAAGACAATGAATCAGCAATTGGTTTACTCCTGGTTAAAATGCTGGTGAAATTTCTTTTAAAACTTAGCTTAGCTACTTTTTCTGCTTTTACAGTTTGACTGTCTGTCTGAATGCTGGTTTCAATTTTAGGGTTTGCTTTAAATACGAGGACTGATTGTGGATTACCTTGTATGAGTTTATCTAGCATAGCTCTTTTAGAAGAATCCAAATTAGTTGGGGTTGAGTTAAAACCATTAATTACAACACTAACCGCTTTTTCGCCAACCTTTTGTTTAATACTTGAATCAAAAAAAAGTTTAATGCTTTTAGTATCATTCGGCATTCTGGATGTAAAGGTCAAAGACTTAACCATTGTATCTTTTGCCATCTTCATCACTAGTTTTTCTAATTTAGGATGACCATTTACATTTCCTTTTATACTATCTCTCTCCTTTAAAAAAGAGTTCACAGCTTCTAAAGCAAAAAGATTATTCCCTTTGCCTGTATTATACACTAGTGTGTCTGCTTTAAATCTATTTAATTGTAATTTATAAACCAATTCTTTGAAAAGAACATCGGTCTGTTTTTGCAATCGATCATTTTCTTCTTTAAACAATCGATTTACCCAATAGAGTTGAAATGCAACAATCATACAGATTGCACTTATCATCACCAACCGAGAAATAAATAGTTTTTGCATTATTACCAACAAATATAAAGCTAGTAATGATGATACTAGGTACTATTAACCTTAATTAACCTTTGAGCAAGGATCCTTAATATTCCTTCATTTACATTTGTATCTTAAAATATATAAAAAATGAAAATTTGGTTTACTTCATTAGCCTTAATGGCAATTACTACTATTTCTGCCCAGCAAAAAGAAGGGACAATTTTGTATGAAAGAAAGCAGAATATGCACAAGACTATACCCAATGAACAAATGAAGGCATTTTTGCCAGAATTTCGAACGAGCAATCATATGTTATTATTTAGTGATAGTATTTCTGTTTATCGTTTAATTCCTGAAGTAGATGCACCAGATCCTTTTTCTGGAGGTGGTGGTGGAGGTGTGGTGATTAATATAGGTGGTGGATCCGGTGGCGATATGTATAAAAATTTCGCTCAACAAAAAGGGCTTCAATCTACCGAAATGGGTGGTAAAAACTTCTTAATTGTAGATACTTTAAAGCCACAGCCATGGAAACTAACAGAAGAAACTAAAAAAATCTTAGGATATACCTGTTACAAAGCCACTAGAAAAACACCAGCTCCGAGAATGATGATGAGTATGAGTATAGGTGGACCAAATACAGGTGATACTTCAAAATCAAAAGCTACAGCGCCAACACCAAAGGAAATGGAAATAGTTGCCTGGTATACAAATGATATTGTTACACCTGCAGGTCCTGAAAATTATGGTTTGTTACCTGGCTTAATTTTGGAAATAGATGTAGATAATGGAACAACTGTTTTCAAAGCAACAGAAGTAAAATCCACACTCAATAAAAAAGACCTAAAAGAGCCAACAAAAGGGAAACCAATTGGAAGACAAGAGTTTCAAAAATTACAAATGGACATGATGCAACAACAGGGGCCTGGTATGTTTCAAATGAGAAGGGGAAATGAATAATCAATAGAAAATTCTATATTGATAAAAGAAAAGGGAAACTGTATTAATAAAAGAAGGGGGAGTTAAAATTTTTACTTAATTTACTATTAAGTACAGTTTTAGCTGCCCCTTTTTTATGTCACCCATTTTATTCAATATGAAAATTCTAAAATTTATAGTACCATTATTTGTTTGTTCTATTGCTACAAATCTCTTTGCTCAAAATCCAAAACAGATTCAGGTTGAGCAAACAAAGGAAATTGTTTACGCAATTAAAAACGTGAATGTTATTACAATGACTTCTCCCAATACCATTGTAGAAAATGCATCAGTGGTTATTGCTAACAACCTCATTGAATCTATAAATGGAGCAATCCCTAAAAATGCTATAATCATTGATGGTAAGGGCAAATGGCTAATCCCAGGACTTATTGATGCCCATGTTCATTTACCTGTAGATGCATATTTTGGTCAAAAACTTCCAACCCGGAAGCCGGATCTAGTTTTTAATTCACAAGATATTATGACACCAATAATAGCTAATGGTGTTACTACAGTGTTAGATCTCGATTCCAAAATGGAAACATTTGGTCAAAAGAAAGAAATTGAAAAAGGTTATGTCATTGGTCCTCGTATTGCTTTGGCAGCTCTTATAAATGGAGGTAATGGTCAGGGAAGAAATGCCAATACTGCAGAAGAAGGTAGAATACTTGTTAGAAATGCAAAAACGGAAGGTTACGATTTCATTAAAGTATATTCAAAATTAAATATTGAAACTTATAATGCAATTATAGATGAATCTTACAAACAAGGTCTGAAAACAATTGGACATATACCAAATACTTTTCAAGGAAAAATAGAACAAGCATTTATTCCTCATTTTGGGATGGTAGCTCATGCTGAAGAATTTTCTAAAAATTCAAAAAGCTTTAGCTCGCAAGACGCAACTAATTTTGCAAAGCTTTCAAAAGATAATGGTACCTGGTTATCACCAACTTTAACAACAATGGTTTGGATAGCAAAACAAACTCATTCGATTGATAGTATTAAAAATTTGACTTCGCTTAAATATGTGCATCCACTGTTTCAAAGTAAATGGCTAACAGCCAACAATTATGTCAAGAATGCTTCAATTGAAAATGCGACCTATTTTGATAATATGGTTCAATTTCATTTTCAATTGGTAAAGGCTTTTAAAGACGCTGGTGTACCCATTGTTGCTGGTACAGATGCAGGTGTTTCAGGAGTTGTAGCTGGCTTTGCATTACACGATGAATTAGCATTGTTGGTTCAAGCAGGATTAACCCCTTTAGAGTCATTGCAGTCATCAACATCAACTGCTGCACAATGGCTTGGTATTGATAAATTAATTGGAACTATTGAAACAGGAAAATTAGCAGACCTTGTTTTACTAGAAGAAAACCCTTTAACTAATATTAATAATACCCGTAAAATTGCTGGTGTTTTTGTTAATGGCAAATGGTTAGACAAAACAAAAATCAATTCGATGCTTGCAGATTTAGCAAAACGCAATACAGCAGATAAAGATAAATATGATTGGAAAACGCTATTGAATAAGAAAAAATAGAATGCCACTATTTCCATTCAATTCTCCAATAATTATAACTGAACTATTTAAAAAGTCCTAATCATTACCCTTGCGCCACTGTTTCCAGCACCAGATCTATTTAAACGATAACTAAAACTCAACATGAAGTAACGTTGCAACACATTGTATCTCGTGTCTTGAATAAAGTTTTGGTTGGCGGTTCTATTGATACCCTGATTTTGATTCAACAAATCAAAAACAGATAATTTAAACTCTCCTTTTTTGTATTTCAAGAAACTTTTGGCCAAAGAAATATTCCATAATGGAACGGTTGCATTGAACCCGTCTGACCTTCCTGAATTTATAGTTACATCTAAATTGTTGTTTAATACAAATCCTCCAGGCAAATAATTGGTCATATCAATCCCGTACACTTGTTGTAAAAACTTGTTATTTAGTTGAGGTTGTAAAGAGTATTTCGCAGTATTAAAATTAATTCTGGCTGATAAAGCAATATCAAAAGTAGTATCAAGTGCAAATTGATACCCAAAATTTGGTGTAATGCTATAATTATCAATTGCGTTAGGATCTCCATTTACAAAACTCATATTTCTAAAAATATTTGCGCTCAAACCAATATCTACTCTTGATTTTATTTTTTTGATAGGAAAACCAGCACTTACATTACCAACCAAAAAGAAATTTCCATTTGCATTAACAGGAGTAGAAACCCTTGCGCCATTTTGCTTTATCTCATCAGCTGTTACTATGGCATCATTCACTTGATTATAAGAGATAAATGCAAATAAATTATTCTGAGTATAGATGTCTATAGAAGACATATTGAGAGATAAATTATGACTATAACTTCGTTTTAAATTAGGATTGCCAATATAAGTGTTTAATGGATCGCTAATATCTGCCACTGGTTGTAATTGAAAGGTGGATGGTTGAATTGTAGAAGTATTATAATTGAAACCAATTGAACTGGTGTTTTTGCGCTTGTACTGTAGATTTACTAATGGCAATAAATCGGTAAACTTTTGTCTGATTACAAAAGAATTGGTATTATTAATACTTTCTAATTCAGAAAATTGAATATTAGTTCCTGCAGTTAAACTAAACTTCTTAAAATTCGATCTAACGCTAACACCACCGCCTCCATAGTTATAAATGCTTCTAAAGTCATTGCTTAAAGCAGTATTTTTGATATCAAACTTACCACTACTGCCGTTATAATCATAAGTGTCTCTTTTGCTTTCTCCATTATTGGTATTATAGAATCCATTTACTTCTAACAAAGATTTCAAACCAATTGGTTCTGTATATACCAAGTTGGTTCCGATACTTCTTGTAGTGGCATCTCTTAAATTGGTTTGATTCACTATGGAGTCAGGTAATGGAATGCCTGCAAAATAAAATCGATTGGTCGTTTTCAAATTTCCATCCTGCTTACTAGAATTATAAGCCATACTTGTTGTGGATGATATGGTTCTGCCTTTCTTTTTAAATTTATGCCTGAATAACAAATTGCTATTAAAATTAACTGCATCTGAAATACTTGTAGAATTGGAAGAACCTTCGTTTAGTTTTAAACCTTTATCATTTGTTGAAACATAATTACTAAGTGTTCTATTCTCATTTTTTTGAAAAGTCAACTGTGGCGTAAATCTAACAGAAGTAAAGCTGTCAATTTTTTGATCTAAAATAGCATTGACCCTTTGTTGTTGGCTATGCTTTACATTACTGGACTTAGAAACATAATCAAAGTTATTTCCTGGTAATAAATTCTTTCGATTAATATCCCTATCAGTAACTAAGTTTACATCCGAAAAAATTCCATTAATATTAAGATCTGTTTTTTTCTTCCAAACATTGTTGTAATTCAAGCCACCTGCATAAGTATCAGCAACACCTTGCTGATTAGGACCCATTCCAGAAATAGGTAAACCCCCATTGTCATCATTATTTCCGCCAATCCTCATATTCACTCCACCTCCGCTTCGCATTCCACGTGCTAAGTCTCCTGTAAAATTCATCACATCACTAATCGAAAACCCTTGCTTATTGGTATTGTTGGCCATACCAATAAAAGAGACTTGCTTATCTCCTTTGAAATTATTGAGATTGGCTTGAGCATCAAATCTTTTATTGGTTCCTGCTCCCGCAGTTACTCTTCCAAATGTGGCATTATCCCGATCTTTTTTTAATTTGAGGTTGATGGCTTTTTCTGATTGTCCATCTTCCATACCAGTAAATTCTGCTCTATCAGATTTTTTATCGAAAACTTGTACTTTATCAACCGCGTCTGCATCTAAATTCTTCGTAGCAATTTTAGGATCACCTGTAAAAAACTCTTTCCCATTTACTAAAAACCGATTTACTCTTTGACCATTCACTTTAACTGTTCCATCTTTATCTACAGTTACTCCGGGTAACTTTTTCAATAAATCCTCTACAACTGCATTGGGTTGGGTTTTAAAATTTTCTGTATTAAATTCAACAGTATCATTATTAATGGTTACAGGGGGTCTTCTTGCAGTAACAGTAACATTACTGGCATTCAATAAATCGGTAAGTGCTACTTTTCCTAAATCCAATTGTTCTGCAACAGTTAATTTAATGGGAATCCAAACAGGAACATAACCCACATAGGAGAAAGTAATTAAGTAATTTCCTTTGGGAAGTGAAGAAAGCTTAAATTTTCCTGAGGAATCTGCTCTTGTGAAACTTACAAGGGTAGAATCTTTCTGATGTACAATCGAAACCGTAGAATAAGCCAACCCCTTCTTGCTTAAGGTATCAAATACAACACCTGAAACAGATGCATTTGACTGTGCATTCAGATTGCTAATCCCTAAAATCACCATCAAAAAAAAGCCAGCTAGTTTCATATTACCAATTTAGGTACGAAAATAGCTGGCAAATTTCAAAACTCCAGTTAACCAAGATGATTCAAAAGTTAATCAAGGTTAATGATTTATTTGTTTTCAACACTCAATAATTCAACCTCAAATATCAATGTTGAACCAGGTGCTATTTTATCTCCTTGTTGACGATCTCCATAGGCCAATTCAGAAGGAATGAATAATTTCCACTTACTGCCAACCGACATTAATTGCAATGCTTCTTGCCAGCCTACAATTACATTGCCGAGTGGAAAACTGATTGGCTCACCTCTTTCAACAGAACTTTCAAAAACAAATCCATTAATGGTTGTACCATGATAATGACATTTAACCGTACTTGCTAAAGTTGGCTTAACAGCAGTATCTGGGCCTGCTTTCATAATCTCATATTGTAAACCAGAGGGAAGCGTAATTACTCCTTTACGCTTTGCATTTGCAGCTAAAAATATTTGACCTTCTTTTTTAGCTACTGCCGATTTTTCGGAACTGATTTTTTGTTGATAGGTGCCAATACAATTATCTAATAATTCATCCGCAATTAATGGCTTTTTAGCTTGTATAGCATCTGCCATTCCTTTTTGAAATGCTGCACTATTCAAAGGACTTAATCCTTGCGATTTTAAGTTTTGAGCAATTCTAACGCCTAATGCATAACTGGCACTATCAGCTGTATTTTTAAAAACCATCGCAGGGGCGGTGGCCTTTGCTACTGGTTTTGCAGCAGGTTTGGCTTGTGCTAAAACCATCAATGAAAGCGAACAGGAAACAATCGTAAAAAGTGCTTTTTTCATTTGAAATATATAATTATGAGTTGCAATATTAAGATAAAAGGGCTTTGAAAGCAGTTGTAGACTGGTTAAAATTAAATTTATCAATTACATGCTGCATCAAATTGGAAATTTCTGCATTGCATAAATTGCCCATACTGCCTTCATGTGTATGACTAATAGAAGTTGAATAAGTAAAATTCCCTGCCTCAATTTGTTCTCCGATTAGCTTGTAAGCATCCCTGAAAGCCATACCACCCAAAACCAACTTATTTACTTCTTCAACACTAAAGAGATATTTGTATTTAGGGTCATTGATAATTTCCGCTTTGATTTCAATATTCGATAGCATCAAGTGAATCATTTGTATGCATTCTTTCAACTTTCCAAATGCGGGGAAAAGATGTTCTTTTAATAATTGCAAATCTCTTTGATATCCAGAAGGTAAATTGGTTGTCATTAAAGCAATTTCATTGGGCAATGCTTTTAATCGATTGCAATAAGATCTAACTAATTCAAAAACATCTGGATTTTTTTTATGCGGCATAATACTTGATCCCGTTGTTAATTCAGAAGGGAAAGCAATGAAATCGAAGTTTTGATTTAAATACAAACACATATCCATGCTCAATCTTGCCAATGTATCAGCAATATTAGCCAAACCATTTGCAACAATTCTTTCTGTTTTGCCCCTACCCATTTGCGCATAGACAACATTGTAATTCAAATGCTCAAAACCCAATAATTGAGTGGTAAGTGTACGATTGATTGGAAATGAAGAGCCAAATCCCGCTGCAGATCCTAAAGGATTCTTATTTACAATTTGGAAAACAGCTTCTAATTGAACCATATCATCTACTAAACTTTCCGCATAGGCTCCAAACCATAAACCAAATGAAGATGGCATGGCTAATTGTAGATGTGTATACCCAGGTAACAAATGATTTTTATACTGATCACTTTGTTGTTGCAATAATTCAAATAGCAGAATTAACTGCTCTACCAAAGACTGAATTTCTGATCTGAGATATAATTTAATATCGACTAAAACCTGATCATTCCTACTTCTAGCACTGTGTATTTTTTTACCTACTTCACCTAATTCTTTGGTGAGTAAAAATTCTACAAATGAATGAATATCTTCTACTCCTTCAGGAATTACAAAACCTGGAGCAATAACTATTTGATAAATTTTTTGCAATTCTTTTACAAGGAAATTGGCTTCATCGGGTTTTAACAAACCAACAGAAGCAAGCATTTTAGTATGTGCAATAGAACCCAATACATCAAAAGGTGCCAACAATTGATCAAAAACTTTATCGTTACCCACTGTGAATTGTTCTACTAATTCGGCAGTATTTGAATTGGCTTTACTCCATAATTTCATATCATACTATTTATAAGCTGAATATACAATTCAATCCCTTGTTTGATTTCTACTAAATAAATGAATTCGTCTGCAGTATGGCTTCTTGCACTATCGCCTGGTCCAATTTTTAAAGTTGGGAAATGCATCAGCGCCTTATCACTCGTTGTTGGACTTCCATAATAAGTACAACCTAATTTAAGTCCAGCTTTTACCAATGGATGATCCAAAGCAATTGAAGTAGAACGCAATCGGGTACTTCGAGGACTGATTGTAGACTGAATATTTTTTTGGATGGTATTCAACACTTCTTCGAAACTATACAATTCATTCACACGTACATCAATTAAAAACTGAGCATGCGCTGGAACCACATTGTGCTGTTTATTATCCGTATTCAAAGAAGTTACGGTCATTTTTACTTCTCCCAACAAATCACTCACTTTATCAAAACGATAAGAGCTTATCCATTGAATATCTTTTACTGCTTTATACAAAGCATTATCTCCTTCATTTCTGGCAGCATGGCCCGCAATACCAATTGAAGAAGCATCCAATACCATTAATCCTCTTTCGGATACTGCCATTTGTAAAAGCGTTGGTTCACCAACGATACCAAAACTAATAGGCGGCAAATGGGGCAAGAGTGCTTCTATCCCATTGGATCCAGAAATTTCTTCCTCCGCACTTGCAGCGAAAACAATATTGAAAGGCAGATTTTTTTGAGGATAGAAATGTACAAATGCAGCAATCAACGATACCAAACAACCTCCAGCATCATTACTGCCTAAACCAAATAATTTTCCATCTTGAATGGCAGGCATAAATGGATCTAGTGTATAGGCTTTGTTAGGCTTAACCGTATCATGATGAGAATTGAATAAAATGCTAGGCTTTGCAATATCAAAGTGCAGATTGGTAGCCCAAATATTGTTTAATAATTTTTGTACTGGTATGTTTTGCTGAGTAAAAAACTGTTCAAGTATTGTCGCAGTTTTATCTTCCTCTTTGCTAAAAGAAGGTGTAGCAATCAGTTGCTTCAGTAATTCAACTGCTATATCATATAAATCAGCCTTATCCATGTATAATTGTTGTACCTGAATTGCCATCGATCAGGTTTTTTAAATCTTCTGCTTTACCAATAATTACTTTTTCAACCCCTTTATTAATAGCCTCAAAAGCATTGACTAATTTAGGAATCATTCCTGCAAAAATTAATTGTTGATCCTTTAATGAATGAAAATAAGCCGAATCCAAGGTTTTAATCACTGATTGATTATTATTTACATCTAATAAAACTCCTGCTTTTTCAAAAGAATAGATCAAAACGGTTTTGTATATCTGACTAAGTGATGTAGCGATTGACTGAGCAATTGTATCTGCATTTGTATTGAGTAATTGACCAGCGCCATCATGCGTAATTGGCGCAATCACTGGAACGATGTCTTTTTGCAGTAAGTCGTTAAGCAAATTGGTATTTACAATATCTATATCTCCCACAAAACCATAATCAATTGTCTGCCCTTCGGTACTAATGCTTTTTCTTTTATGTGCCTTGATAAGATTGCCATCAGCTCCACTCAATCCCATAGCATTTAAATGATATCCTTGTAACTGGGCTACAATATTCTTATTAATAAAACCTGCATAAACCATTGTTACAATTTGTAAAGTAGCATCGTCAGTAATTCTTCTTCCATCAATAAGCTGCTGTTTAACCCCCATGGTTTCTGCCAAACGAGTAGCCATTTTTCCACCACCGTGTACCAATATTTTATTCCCTTCTAATTGAGCAAAAGCTTGAAGGAATTGCAACAATGTAGCTTCATCGTCAACAATATTACCTCCAATTTTTATGATATACAGTTGCTCCATTTTTATTCAATGTTATTAATTTACTTTTTAACTCTACCCTTTTAAAATATTTCTCAAAACTGTTTGTGCTGCCCAAACCCTATTTCCTGCTTGCTTTGTAACCAAGCTATTTGGCCCATCCAAAATTTCATCACTTAATTCTATATTTCTTCTAACTGGTAAACAATGCATGACTTTAGCATTATTGGTATGCTGTAATTTTTCATTGGTCATCATCCAGACAGGGTCATTCTCATACACTTTTCCATAATCAGTAAAAGTGCTCCAGTTTTTTACATAAACAAAATCTGCATTTTGTAACGCTTCATCTTGGTTATTGGTTATAGTTGCGCCTTTGGTGAAATCAGTTGATAATTCATAATCAACTGGATGAGTAATTACAAATTCGGCTTCTCCCCATGCATTCATCCATTGAGCAAAACTATTGGCCACACATTGTGGCAAAGGTTTAATATGCGGCGCCCAGGTCAAAACAATTTTTGGTTTTCTATTTACAAATTCATTCGCTCGGCTATTCATTTCTTCTTGAATAGTGATTATATCTGTAAAAGATTGCAATGGATGCAGGGTAGCACTTTCTAAACTAATTACTGGAACACCAGCATATTTAATAAACTGATTAATATACATTTCACTATAATCATCTTCTCTATTTTTTAAAGAAGGAAATGTACGAATGGCCAACACATCGAAGTATTGCCCAAGAATGGGAGCTGCATCTTTAACATGCTCAACTGTATTGCCACTCATGATGGCACCTTCTTCAAATTCTAAAGCCCATCCTTCTTTATCAACATTAAAAACAATTGATTCCATTCCCAGATTGGCTGCAGCCACTTGCGTGCTTAATCTTGTACGAAGACTTGGGTTCAAAAAAAGTAATCCTATTCTTTTCCCCTTCCCTAAAGTTTGATCTACTAAGGCATTGTTCTTATAATTGATTGCCTGTTTTACCAGATCATTGATATTGCTTACATCTTTTACGGAAATAAACTGTTTCATATTGATTAGTTTTCCTGCAATTCAGCAATGGATTTTTTTAAAGCAGTTAAAAATTCATCAGCTTGTTGCTGATTCAAAGCTAGCGATGGAAGCAAACGAATTACATTCGGCTTTGCTTCACCAGTAAATACTTGATGATTGTCTAATAATTTTTTCTTCAAGCCTTTTAAATGCTCCGGCACATCAAATCCGATCATCAACCCTTTACCACGAACATTTTCAATACCAACAATTGATGACAACTCATTCATTAAATACGTTCCAATATTTTTTGCATTTTGAATTAGTGATTCATTGTCCATCACTTCTAGAACCCCTAAAGCGGCAGCACATGCCAAATGATTTCCACCAAAAGTGGTGCCTAGCATAAAGTGCTTGGGCTGAATATGCGGAGCAATTAAAATTCCTCCTATAGGAAATCCATTACCCATTCCTTTTGCCATCGAATAAATATCCGCCTGAATACCATCAACATCATGCGCAAAGAATTGTCCGCTTCTTCCATACCCGCATTGAACACTATCCGCTATAAATACAACTCCGTATTGATTACAAAGATTTCGAATCAAACGTAAAAAAGCATCTGATGCAATATTAATTCCACCTACTCCTTGAATACCTTCAATAATTACAGCCGCAAGTTCATTTCCATTAGATTGAAAATAAGTATTCAAAGCATGTTCATCATTGAATGGCAGAAAATCTACATTGTCGGTTTCATTCACTGGTGCAACAATACTTGGATTATCTGTTGCAGCTACTGCTAAAGATGTTCTTCCATGAAAGCCTTTATTAAAAGCCAGTATTTTTTTTCTGCCAGTATGAAATGATGCCAGCTTCAATGCATTTTCATTGGCTTCAGCTCCGCTATTACAAAGGAAAAGTTGAAAATCATTTTTTCCGCTTACAGAAGCTAATTTATCCGCTAATTGTTGTTGAAGTGGAATAATGATTGAATTAGAATAAAATGCAATTTTTTCTAATTGTTCTTCAATTCGTTTTACCCAATGTGGATGGGTGTGACCAATACTAATCACTGCATGCCCACCATACATATCTAAATACTGAACTCCCTGGTCGTCCCAAACATAAGAACCTAATGCCCGAGTAATGGCTATATTATTTAAAGGATATACATCAAATAATTTCATAACACTGTTTTAAAAATAATTGGCTTTTAATTGCAACCCTTCTTTTTCTGATAAGCCAAATAAAATATTCATGTTCTGCACAGCTTGACCGCTAGCCCCTTTTAATAAATTATCGATAGCACTATGTACCACTAATTTATCCCCTTGTTTTTCTATATGAATCAAACACTTGTTGGTATTCACTACTTGCTTTAAATCTATCATTGAATCACTCAAATAGGTAAAAGCAGTATTTTGATAAAAAGTCTTATAGACATTTTTTATTTCTTCTAATGGCAAGCCACAATCGATAATAGAACTTACATAAATACCTCTGGTAAAATCTCCACGCCAGGGAACAAATCTTACACCTCTTCCTTCGCCTGTTGTAGACAATGGATCATCTTTTTGTAATTGATTGATCGATTGGGTTATTTCGAAAATATGTTGATGCGCTAATGTTTTATAAGCTTGAATATTATTGGCTCTCCAGCTAAAATGAGAAGTATTGCTTAGCGACTGACCAGCACCTGTTGATCCAGTGATTCCTGTCGTATAAACATCTCCTAGCACTCCAATCGATGCAAGGGGCAATAAACCCAACTGAATAGCAGTTGCAAAACAACCAGGATTGGCAATATTATTGGCTTCTTTTATAGCAGCCATGTTTAATTCAGGTAATCCATAAACAAAAGTTCTTTTGCCAATTTTTGCATTACTGGATATTCTGAAATCTTGTGAGAGGTCAATTATTTTTATGCTTTCTGCTATTTCATTTTCACTCAATAATTTTTTGGCATCGCCATGACCAACGCAAAGAAATAATACATCTACGGTTTGATCGATTGTATTGGTAAATTGCAAATTGGTTTCTCCAATTAAATCGGCATGTACTTTATACAAATAATTTCCTGCATTGCTACTGCTATGTACAAAGCTTAAGTCTACCGAAGGATGATTAATCAATAAACGAATCAATTCTCCACCTGTATACCCAGCTCCTCCGATTATGCCCGCCTTAATCATTTGCAGCAGATTTAATATTATGAAAGATAGCTGTTTGATTACCAAATATTTTCGAGAACCCTCTCACATCATCTCCAGACCAGCCTGTATTCATTTCTCCGTATTTTCCAAACTTACTGCTCATTAAATCATATGCCGATTCAATGCCTATAATTTGAAAACGATAAGGCATTAATTGAATAAAAACATCACCAGTAACTTGAGTTTGAGATTGAATTAAATAAGCTTCAATATCACGCATTACAGGATCTAAAATTTGACCTTCGTGTAACCAGTTTCCATAAAACTGCGATAACTGATCTTTCCAGCTCAATTGCCATTTGGTCAATACATGTTTTTCTAATGCATGATGGGCTTTTAATATAACCATTGGTGCAGCAGCTTCAAAACCAACTCTGCCTTTTATTCCAATAATGGTATCTCCTACATGTATATCTCTACCAATACCAAATGCACCTGCAATAGATTGAATAAATTGTATTGCTGCCGAAGGATGATCAAACAATTGCCCGTTCACTTTCTTTATTTCTCCCATCTCAAAACTGATTACCATTTCTTCTGGTTCCGTTTTAGAAACCTGAGTAGGCCATGCAGACTCTGGCAACAACCCTTTAGAATGTAGGGTTTCTTTTCCGCCAACACTTGTGCCCCATAATCCCTTGTTAATAGAATATGCTGCTTTTTCAAAATTCATTTCAACCCCTTTTGCTTTTAAATAAGCAATCTCTTCTTCTCTACTTAATTTCAGGTCTCTGATTGGAGTAATAATTTCTACTCCGGGAATCATGATATTAAATATCATATCAAATCGAACCTGGTCATTTCCAGCACCAGTACTTCCATGCGCAACTGCAGTAGCGCCTAATTTTTGAGCGTGTTCTGCTATATGAACAGCCTGACTCAATCTTTCGGCACTAACACTTAAAGGGTATGTATTGTTTTTTAATACATTTCCAAAAATTAGGTATTTAAGAATTCGATCATAATAACCTTGAACAGCATTAATAGTTGTATGCGTTTTTACACCTAATGCGTAAGCATGTTTTTCTACCTGAACCAACTCAGATTCACTAAAACCACCTGTATTTACTATCACACTATGTACTTCATATCCTTTATCCTGTGATAAATACAAGGCGCAATAAGTAGTATCTAAACCACCACTAAAACCCAATACCAATTTTTTTGATTGCATTATGATACAATTAGAGATTGAAAAAATAATTAAACAAGGTTTTCTTTTTAAAGAAGTTCATCAATTTGCTTTGTTTAATTTTCATAAAACGCTCATACAACTTAGAATTCTGTTTAAACTCTGCAGATGTTTCTGCGGGTTCAAAATGGTCAGCCGGATCATACAACATTGCCGTACACATACAAATCTTCCGATCCTTACTCATTAAAATATCGTAATTCACACAGCTTTTGCATCCTGCCCAAAATTCTTCATCATCGGTTAACTCACTATAGGTAACTGGTTCATATCCCAGATCACTATTGATTTTCATTACAGCTAATCCTGTTGTTAATCCAAATATTTTTGCCGATGGATATTTTTTTCTGGATAAATTAAAAATGGTTTGCTTGATCTGCTTAGCTACTCCACTCTTTCTATATTCAGGAGAAACAATTAATCCACTGTTTGCAACAAATGCTTCATGGCCCCACACTTCTATATAACAGAACCCAACCCATTTTCCTTGAGAATCCAAAGCAATCACCGCTTTACCTTCCTCCATTTTTTGGGCAATATAATCTGGGCTTCTTTTAGCTATGCCAGTTCCTCTTGCTTTTGCAGAGGCTTCCATTTCATCGGTAATGATTGAAGCGTAATGAGTATCATTACCATTTGCAACGCGAACATTTATTTGCTGATCCAACTTATAGAGAATTAAAAATGAACAAGGAACTTTTGCCAAAACTTTATCGGGGAAATTTTCACTGATAGGGGCAAGTGCCAGTTGCTCGTCCTATCAGAAACCGCGTCGAGATCGCGGCAATACAACAGAAGGATTGATATTTGGCTGTCTGGTAAAAGCACCAAATGCTATAAAAAAATGATATGTATTAATTGTTGCCATCTTTATAAGACAACAAATTTACGAATCTCTAGCTTATTTAAGCCCATTATTCTTGAAAAATAGGTTAAGATTTGATTAACGGGGCTTTTACTGCCTGAAATTCCTATTCATTCCACCACCTGTACCCGGAGGTCGCATACCTCTGAACATGTCTCCCATTGGGTTTCTTTGTTGAGCACCTTGAGCGCCAAATCTGCGAAGATTATAAGTAAAGCTTATCATGAAATACCTGGTAAGCACTCTTGTAGATACGTCTTGTATCGTATTTCCTGTTACATTTCTTGTGATGCTCACGTTTTGGTTTAACAAATCGAATACATAGAATTTAATTTCGCCTTCTTTTTTCTTGAAGAGTTGTTTAGCAATACTGGCACTCCATAAAGGAATGCTGGTATTAAAGCCTTCCGTTCTTCCCATATTTTTTACATAACTAAAATCGGAGGAAATCACCCAACCACTCTTAGAAAAATAGGTAGGCTCAACAGTAAATGATTGAGTAAAGAAGTCCCCATTTTGTTCTGGTTGTAAAGTATAGCGAGCAAAGTTGAATGTGGAGTTCGATGAAAAATTCATGTCAAAATTATCTTTCAAATTGGTTGTCCATCCTGCATTAAATCCTGCAACTGTATTTCTAGTGTAGTTACTTTGATTGTTTACCAATGTTTGACTTTGTGAGTTAGATAAGTTTAAAGTTAAATTGATATTACTCTTCGGTTTCTTTAATGGAAATCCATAATTAAAAATACCATTTACATTATAGGTTCCACCTAAGTTAACGGGTCTGGTAATCTGGCCACCATTAGGAAGGAATACGGTTAAATTTTGAATATCATTATCTATAAAGCTTGCATTAATTGTTGCGAAAACAATTTTCTGAGTAAACAAATCGAAAGAATTATACAATATTCTGAATGAATGAATGAACTGTTGTTTTAACCCTGGATTACCAGTTCTAATATTTAAAGGATTAGAATTGTCTATTACTGGCTGTAATTGAGCTGCACTAGGCTGAGCGGTTCTTCCATTATAGAAAATTCGCAGGTTTTTTGTTTTTGTAAAATCATACCTGAAATTCAGGGTAGGAAAGAAATTCACAAAATGTTGAAGGATAGAACTATCCCTTGTAACATTTTTAGAAGTCAAATCTCCCACTTGAACCCCAGAGCCTATACTTAAATTATATTTTGCATTTTGAATGCGATAATTCATCGTAACCCTGTTGGAGTTAAATGTGTTTTCGAACTCGTTGGTCAAATTAGGAACAACAATATCATATTGACCAGTTACTTTATTAAATGCATAGGTTTTGGTACCTGAATTATTGACATTATTATTATAGTTGTAGTTGAATTCTAAAATTTGATTTTTCCCAATTGGCTCGGTATAAGACAATGTTGTATTAAAAGTATTTCCATCTCTGTTAGTGATGCCACGTTGATTGATGGTATCTGCAAAAGGAGTTGCAGTATTAAAATAGTTATTGATAGAATAATTAGCTGTATTACCATCATTGGTATTCATACTGGGATTAAAAGCAATAGAATAAGTTCTGCCTTTTTTCTTGAATCGATGGCGGAAAGTAGCTTCTAATCCGGCATTATAGCCATTACTCACTCTATCTGCAGCTGCTACAGAACTATTCAAAAATTTAGATGAGCCTTTTGTAGAAGACGTGATTTGATCTGTCTGAGAGTCGGTATGTTGAAAGCTAACATTTGGTCTTATAATCAATGAATTGGCAGAATCGAACTGATGTTCAATATTGAAATTAATTCGATGATTTTGGTTTTGCGTAATAGAGTTTTGCGTTTGTGTATTGAAAATAGAAGAATCAGCTGCACCTGGAATTAAATTTTGAGTATAGCTGTTTTGATCGCGATAGGTTTTTTGATCATTATAGAAATAGCTTCCTGAGATATTGGTTTTTTTACCCCAAATATCTTTGTAATTCAAACCACCAGCCCATGTATTCACAATTCCTCCGCCCGATCCTGAACCAACAGCACCAGTAGGTGCTCCACCGCCACCTCTTCCACCACCACCGCCAGCTCCACCAAAACTTGCACCTCCTAAAGAACCCAAGAAATCTTGCACACTGAAATTCTGCTTGTTTACATTATTTCCTTGACCCGTTAAGGTCAATTGCATATCTCCATTAAAATGGCTGACATTAATACTATTATCGTACACACCTTCTTTACTATCGGCACCAGCTCCCAGAGATGCTCTTCCAAAATATCCTTTGCGTTTGTCTTTTTTAGTGGTGATATTGATGGTTTTCACACGATTCCCATCATCAAATCCGGTAAAAGCACTTTGATCGCTTAAAGCATCAAAAACCTGAATTTTATCGATCATATCTGGAGGAAGATTTTTGGTAGCTAACTTGGGGTCATCTCCAAAAAATCTTTTGCCATCCACCAACACTCTTTGAACTTGTTCTCCCTGTGCTTTTACATTTCCATCTTTATCTACCTGAACACCTGGCAATTTTTTCAGTAAATCTTCCATCACTGCATTGGGCTTGGTTTTAAAGCTGGATGCATTGAACTCAACAGTATCTTTTTTAATCGTAATAGGTGACTGTGTTACGGTTACATTTCCTAGATCATTGGCCGCAATTTGTAGATAAATATTGCCTAAATCAATTTTGTTATTGGTTTTGGTAAAACTCAATTTTTTAGAATATGATTCGTATCCCTGAAACTTAATTTGTAACAACATGTCGCCAAATCCAATGTTTTCTAAAGAAAAACTCCCATCCTGTTTAGCCAATCCAAAAACTTCTAAAGTAGAATCTTTGGCATCTAATAGAGTAACAGTTGCATCTTTAAGCGCTTGTTTACCAATTGAATCAATTAGTTTTCCTTTCAGCGTTCCTGTATTTTGTGCATTGACTGAAATAACCAAAATGATAGAAAGGAAGGTTAAAATTGACTTCATGTGAATTTTGTTAATTGTAAAACAAATTTACTCAGTCTGATTAACGCAATTTGAGTAAATAGATGAATGGCAAGCTAAATGGATAAGCCGAAATTTGATGTTAAAAATCGGTGAAACCTATACCAGAAGAGGAGAAAAAAGGATTTAATAAAAGAATCACTTAGACCAAACAACATTTTTGCTTTATGCTGTATCTTAGATAAATGAAAACAACCCTTTTTGCTGTTTTACTATTTGCAAGTTCATTTACAGTGAATTGGGAGAGTAACTTGACTTTAGCCAAACAAAAAGCAGTTGCTGAACATAAATATATTTTACTCAATTTTTCAGGAAGTGACTGGTGCGGACCATGCATTCGGATGCATAAGGAAATTTTTGATACCCCAGATTTTGAAACTTTTGCTCAACAACAACTTATACCTATAAGGGCTGATTTCCCTCGACAAAAAAAGAATCAATTAAGTAAATTAGCTCAAGAGAACAATAACAGTCTTGCCGAAAAATACAATCCAAATGGCATTTTCCCTTTGACTGCATTGCTAAACTCAAATGGAGAAATTATAAAAGTGTGGGAAGGCTTGCCTAAAATGAATTCATCTTCTTTTATTAACGAGCTAAAGCAAACAATCAATACTGCAAAATAATATGGTAGCAGAATCAACCCTTCATAAACAAGCTGTTAAATTGATGGGGAATCGATTTGAAATTACTGTTGTAGTAGATGATCCTCAAAAAGGGGAAGCATTGATTCAGAAAGCAATTGACGAAATAAAAAGAATCGAAAAATTATTGACCACTTTTAATGAAGAAAGTGAAACCAACTTGATCAATGCCAATGCAGGTATTGCTCCGGTAAAAGTGAGCAAAGAAATTATTCAATTAATTGCAAGGTCAATTAAAATATCATTGCTAACGCAAGGTGCTTTTGATATTAGTTACGGGTCAATTGATAAAAAACTATGGAATTTCGATACCAATTTAAAAAGTCTTCCTGATGCAGAGACTGCTAAAAAATCTGTAAGATTAATCAACTATCGTAATATCATTATTGATGAAGAAAAATGCACGGTTTTTTTAACACAGATAGGAATGAGAATTGGTTTTGGAGGAATTGGCAAAGGATATGCCGCCGAAAAAGCCAAACAAATTCTACTATCCGAAGGCGTTGAAAATGGAATTGTAAATGCTTCAGGTGATCTAACAACATGGGGGCATCAACCAGATGGAAAACCTTGGACTGTGGGAATAGCCCATCCTGATATGGCAGATACTCCATTCTCTTATCTTAATATTACCAATAAAGCAATAGCCACTTCTGGTAATTATGAGAAATATGCAATCATTAATGGCAAAAAATATTCCCATACCATCGATCCAAGAACAGGATTACCCGTAACAGGAATTAAAAGTGTCACCATCATTTGTAATAATGCAGAAATGGCAGATGCTTTGGCTACGCCAGTAACTATTATGGGAATAGAAGCTGGGCTTTTTTTGATCAATCAATTAATTGGAATAGGCTGTGTTATCATTGACGATAACAATAAAGTATTTACTTCAAAAAACATACACCTCTCATGAACAAAACTAAAACACTTAAACAAATTGGCACTGTAGTAGTAGCTGCAGCCATCTCCAGTTCTTGTACTTCAGTAAAAGAATACCAAAAAAACAAACTGAATGATGGAGAAATGGTATTGGCCAATCGGAAAATTGAAAAAACAGAAACGAGTTTTCAAACGTACAGAGAAGGAGCGTCTGGAGCAAATGGAGGAAAATCAGGTGGAGGATGTGGCTGTAATTAATATAAACCGATTATGAAAAAATTAAGTCTAGTAATGATTGGTTTGTATGTTGGATTGTTCGCAGGCTTTGCGCAATCCAAAGCCGATTCCAGCAAATACAAAAACCATAAATTAAGTTTTGAGGAAGCCAATATTGTTTCTAGTTATTATAGTCAGGATGGAAATAATTCTGCAGTAACTGGGGGAATTGGAACGGAGAAGTTAACTGATTTGTCCAATTCGTTTGAGTTGAAATTATACAAGTACGATAAGCGATACAGAAAGAATTCATTCAATTTCGAATTAGGTATTGATCATTACACATCTGCTTCTTCTGATATGGTCGATTTAAAAGCCAATTCTTCTGCTTCCTATAACGATACAAGAATTTACCCGTCTATTAACTGGACAAGAGAAAATGAAAAAAAAGGCACCACTATTGGTACAGGTCTTTCTTATTCTCGTGAATTTGACTATATATCTTATGGAGGCAATATCAATTTTGCTGCAAAAACAAAAAACAGAAGCGGGGAGTTCAGTGTTAAATTTCAAACTTTTTTAGATCAAGTAAGTTTGATACAACCCTTAGAAATAAGAACACTTTTTCCTACTGCTGGTAGGCGTGAAGATAGAAGTATATACCCTACCAGTCCAAGAAATACATTTGATCTGGCTTTGTCTTATTCGCAAATTATCAATCAGCATTTTCAAATTATGCTATTGGGCGATATCATTACACAGAATGGTTATTTAGGGCTGCCTTTTCACAGGGTTTATTTATCTACAGGAAAAGTAGTACAGGAGAATCTTCCTAATAATAGAGTAAAAATTCCTTTAGGTATCAGGGCAAATTATTTTTTTGGCGACAACATCATACTTAGAGGCTACTATCGGTTTTATACAGATGATTGGGGAATTACAGCCCATACAGCCAGCTTAGAAACACCCATCAAAATCAATTCGTTTTTTTCGGTGAGTCCATTTTATAGATATTATACACAAACAGCTACAAAATATTTTGCTCCGTATCAACAGCATTCACCAACTGCTCAATACTATACAAGCAACTACGATTTGTCCAATTTCAATAGCAGTTTTTATGGGGCAGGAATACGCTTAACACCACCGAAAGGGGTATTTGGCGTCCAGCATTTCGAAATGCTTGAAATAAGGTATGGACATTATAGCAAGAGCTATGGAATGCAAAGTAATATCGTTTCGATTAACATGAGATTCAAATAAATAATTCCTTAACTGAAGAGGTATTCCACATCTTCTTTGGTTAAGGTTTTTACAAAGCCTTCATCATCGGTAATCACTTCTCTGGCTAAATTTCTTTTGCGTTCTTGTAATTTGAGAATTTTATCTTCCACCGTATCGGTACAGATCATTCTGTAAGCAAAAATGTTTTTTGTCTGGCCTATTCGATGGGTACGATCAATTGCTTGTTGTTCTACTGCCGGATTCCACCAAGGATCAACAATGTATACATAATCAGCAGCAGTTAAGTTCAGCCCCACTCCTCCAGCTTTTAAAGAAATCAGGAATACCCTGCAATTGTCATCATTTTGAAAACGTTGAATAGCGCGCTCTCTTTCATTAATCGTGCTGCTACCATCAAAATATTCATAGTCTACTCCCAGTTCTTTCATTTTCTCTTTAATCAAGGCAAGCATGCCCAGAAACTGAGAAAACACCAGGGCCTTATGATTACTAATATTCTCTGTAATTTCTCTTCCCAGCTCTTCTAATTTTACAGAAACATTCGGAAACCTTTCTTCTTCTTTTACAATAGCAGGGCTATCGCAAATTTGTCGGAGTTTCATTAAACCTTGCAAAATAGTTAACTGAGATTTTTGAATTCCCTGGTTTTCAACTACTCCTAAAATTTTATCGCGATAATCATTTCTATATGCTTCATAAATTTTGCGTTGTTCATCGCCCATATCACAGAAAAGCACCATCTCCTGTTTTTCTGGAAGATCTTTAGCAACCTGCTCTTTGGTTCTTCTTAAGATAAATGGATAGAGTAATTTTCGCAAATGCTCTTTCTGTTCCTTCTCTCCAAATTTATCGATAGGTATAGAGAATTCTTGTTTAAAAAATTCCATACTTCCTAACATTCCTGGGTTCAAGAAGTTCATCTGAGCGAAAATATCGAAGGTATTATTCTGTAAAGGAGTACCACTCAAACACAATCTGCTAGTAGCTTTCAACAAAGAAGCTGCTTTGGTAACTTTACTTCCCGGATTTTTAATTGCCTGACTTTCATCCAACACCACATAATCAAAATTCACTTCTACAAATTGTTTAATATCACTTCTGAGTGTTCCATAAGTAGTGATGATCACATCAATGGCATTATCAGCAATCCCTTCTTTTACCCTTAAGCCACCATGGTGTATATAATAAGTAAGTGAAGGAGTGAATTTTTTTATTTCATTCTGCCAGTTATACAACAAGGTTGTAGGGCAGACCACCAATGCTTTTAATTTGCCATTCTCTACTTTTAGATGATGCAAAAAACTCAAGGCTTGTATGGTTTTTCCTAAACCCATATCATCCGCCAAAATCCCACCCCATTGAACTTCGCGCAAATAATTCAACCATTGAAAACCACTTTCCTGGTAGGGCCTCAATACTTCTTGCAGATGGGCTGGAGCTGGAATGGGTTTGATGGAATGATTTCCTTTTATCCTTTCGTATTTTTCTTCTAATTGAAAAAACAGTTCTTCTTCATCTCTTTGTAAATACAATTCTTCAATAACACTGAAGTGGTATTTACTCAACTTCATATCACCCGTTTTTCCATCACCCACCCTAAATAGCAATGAATACTTCTTGATCCATTCTTCAGGTAAGATTCCAAGGGTTCCATCGGTTAATTGAACAAACTGTTGTTTATTTAATAATGCTTTTTTGACGTCGTCAACAGTTACTTTCTGCTCCCCAAATTGAATTTCAACTTTTGCATCAAACCAGTCGGTATTGCTGCTAATGAAAATTTTAGTAGTGGGTTTAGCAGTATTGAATCTGAAGTTTTTTAATGCGTCAAAACCAAACACAGGAATATTCATTTCCTTAACCGCATCAATAAATAAGAAAAACCAGTTGTTCTTTAAAACATCTTTGCCTTTCAATGCTAAAATATTCGAATCAACAGGTTTTACAAATCCAGAATGCAAGGATTCTATTCTTTGCATTAACTCTTGTTCTAACAAAATATTTCTATGGATCACCAACAATTTGTCGGCAATAGGGAAAAATATTTTCTCTTTATCGGTATTGGTAACATCGTAGCCTCTGTAATTAAAAATTGGCTGGAACAATAAATAATCGCCCTTTTCTTTCAATAAGATTTTTAATTCGGGCTTTGCATCTTTTACTTCTTCCTTTTTAACATTGGTAAAATGAACCCCATACTCTTTGGATAGCGGTAATATAAATTCTTGTAATTGTTTAGACCAATTTTCTGCATCAATCACCATTTTTCCTGAAGGAAGAAATTTTTCTACCAACAAAATATCTTCAGCCTTTTTCCAAATAAAAAATTGCTGATGATATTGAAATAAAAAATGAGAACTGGATCCATTTTCGGTAATATTCAAATCGGCCAATGGCAGTTTGATTCTGCAATCAACTATATATTGATTATTGACATAACTAATTTCAAACTCAGGACTAATGAAATGGTCCGAAAAGCTTGCCTGTTCTAGATTTGCAGTGGTAAATGTTTTATTATCAGGCAAGTAAAATACAAAAGGACTATTGTTTAATTCTGTAACAATTTTTTTGAATTTGGGATGCAAGTACTCATTGATCAAATGCCTTGTTTCTTCAGGTAATTCATCATCATGTTGTTGTATGATATTTTCCCATATTCCACTGAAAGGAGAATTTCTATTCAAATACCTACTCACTTCAGAAGGCATTAATTTTCTTAACTGTTGAAGCAACATTTTATCGTCTTCCGAAAACACTTCGGTATTGATAAATTTAGTGAGGTCAAGCTTAACTGTTTTTGTTACATATTTAGTATTGGTATCATCCGCTTCAGCCTGAACTACTTCAAATTGCACATAAGGGTATTGCAATTGTTGCGTAGTAATTACTATGCCCATTTTCATAGTTGCGGCTGCAGGCTCATCAAATGTATCTGCAGCTGTTACCATCGTTTCAGCCAATTTTGGTTTAAAATCGGCAGTAGGATTAACACTAACTCTTTTAATGGAATTATCTAATACTCTTAAGAAGGGTTTCCCATCGGTATAGGTGAACTCAAACTTATTGGTAAGATCTTCTTCTAGAGAATATCCATATAATGCCAACAACTTATTTTTTTCTTTATCCCAATTACGAATGCTGTCGAAATAGGCAGGACCGTGATTTTTTAATAATTGATGAAAAACAATGGCTTTATGAATACATAATGGGTGATCTGTTTCGCTACTGCAGGTGCAACTTGTATCGAAATTCCTTTCTTCATTTTTTTGCAATACTACTCTGAATTTCTCCCCTTCATAATCTACTTCTGCAACTACTCTTTCATTTTTAGCTTCCAGTAAGTTGGCTGTATTGGTGCGAATATATTCCTGTGCCTTTTCAAATGTTTCTGTGGAAGTGAGCATTCTGAAAAGTTTCAGATCAAGTAGTTTTATTTTTACTACTGTATGCTTTTGGTCGTATAATGTTTCTTTGTCTCCTAACAGGTTTTTATCCAACATATCTTGGAGATGAAAAAGCGCACCAGCTTTGTGCCTGCAAACTTCAGATAAATTATAAGGGCAGGTACAACGAAGTGAAAGTGTTTTAGGGTCTTTGAATTGGGTTATATGAACTTTATAAAATGTAGCATACCCATCATCTTTTACACGAAAAACGATATTGCCCAACAAATCATCATGCTCTATCAACTCTACATTTCCTAAAGCATGAATTTTTTTCCCTCTGCGAATTACTTCTTCTGTAGCGTTGTTATATATATGTTTAACTAAATACGGTAGTGCCATAGGTTCAATCAGTCGAAAAAGACCAATTTGCAAAAGTAAAGGAAACTAGGCCGATAATCGAAGCCTTTTAATCGTTTTGTGGATGAAATGTTTGTTAATTGAAGTTTTAAGCAACAATAAGGTCTCCATTTTGATAAAATGGTAAGATATTGGCCTGATCTGGCGTTACGCAATATTCAAGGTCTTTTTCTAAACCATATTGTGCCAGGCGATGCCAATGGGTTGTATGTCTTATAAATGATTTGAGATCATGTTTGTGCAAAGAATACATATTTTCTGCCATGAGACTGCTATCGCAATGAATGGTAAAATGCGCTTTGATGCGATCAATTACCGCTCCTGCAAATAATGTATCTTCTAAATTGAAACGGTCTTTCCAAGCTGAGCAACCCAGAAAAACATTTTTTTGCTGTTTGATCAGATGGTCGCATACAGCCGAAAGATTAGGGAATGATCCAGTAATAACTTCTGACGCTCCAGCCTGCAATGCCATATGCAATAATTTTGTTCCATTGGTGGTCGTAAGCACCAAGGTTTTCCCTTCAATAAAACCTCTAGGGTATTCTGCAGGAGAATTGCCATGCTTCAGACCAGGTATAATTTTACCATCTCTTTCACCGGCTGTAATACCACCAGTGATATTGCCTAATTCTATACATTTATCTACTGTATCCACAGGAATAATTCTCGTTGCACCATTATACAATGCTGTAGCTATGGTAGAAGTAGCCCTGAAAACATCAATGATTACTACAATACTTTCAGAAACATCATAGATATCTAATAGTCTGGGAGACAAAATGGTGTGTAGGTTTGGTTTTGCGCTCATCGGCGGCAAATATAATTAAGATAACTCGATTACAGGATCCCAGAATTTTTCATTAAAGTCTACAATTTGATCATCCACTACTTTTATTTTTTCTTTTTTGAGCAGTTCTTCCATTCTTGTTGGAGTAGCAAAATGCATTTTACCAGACAACATTCCATTCCGATTCACTACCCTATGTGCAGGTATTTCAGGCATGCTATGTGCGGCATTCATCGCCCAACCCACCATTCTTGCACTCGATTTGGTACCCAGAAAATGGGCAATGGCGCCATAAGAAGTTACTCGACCCCTGGGAATTAATTTAGCCACTTCAAAAACCTGTTCGAAAAATGAAATGTCTTTTGTTCCACTTGGGAGAACTGATTTTAACTTATCGGAAGATTTTTTAAGCGACATTATTAGAGAGATAAGAGATATGAATTAAGAGATATAAGATATAAGATAATAATTAAGAGATGGTTTTCAATGAATTATCAATTCAAAGCATTGTAAATTAGCCATACTGAAGAAATAAAACAATTTCCTACAACAAAGCATACAATGTACTTTGAAAAACACTAACAAATTAGTAATTATTTATTAATTTCAATGGCCTTTAATTGATCATCTTATATAATTAATTATGAAACAATCATTCTTAACCTTACTCAGTTTTGTTGTGTTTCTTTTTGGATGCAATCAAAATAATAAACCCACCGATTCCAACAATATTGCTGACCAAATTTATTATGGTGGCGATATCATAACCATGGAAGGTGAGCAGCCCAATTATGTGGAAGCGGTTGCCATTAAAAATGGAAAAATAGTATTCACTGGCAGTAAGTCTGAAGCTGAAAAATTAAAAACGGATAGTACGAAGATGCTCAACTTAGAAGGCAAAACCCTTGTGCCTGGGTTTATTGATGGTCATGCGCATTTTTTCGCATTTGGAGCACAAGCTATATCAGCAAACTTACTAGCTGCTCCAGATGGCAACTGCAACAATATTGATGAACTAGTAAATGAACTAAAGTCATGGCATCAGAAAAATGGAACTGACAAAACAAATGGATGGATTATAGGTATCGGCTTTGATGATGCAGCGCTAAAAGAAAAACGCTTTCCAACAAAAGATGATTTAGACAAAGTTTCAAAAGACATCCCGGTAATGGCAATGCATATTTCTGCTCATTTTTGTAGTGTTAATTCCAAGGGTCTTGAAGTATTGGGTATTACTGCGGCATCAAAGAATCCTGAAGGGGGTATTATAAGAAGAGTAAACGGTGGTAAAGAACCAAATGGTGTTTTGGAAGAGTTAGCTGCTATGCCATCGATGATCAAACTGATTACTCCTACCAATAGAGAATTAGGTGACGTATATATGGATGCAGGACAAAAAATGGCTGCCAGTTTTGGGTATACAACTGCTAACGAAGGCCGAGCTATGGGCAATCATGAATCAATGGCAGATTTTGCATCAAGGGGTAAATTTATTATTGATGTAAATTCCTGGATCGATTATACCTATCCAAAATATATGCGGAGTGAGTGGTATAGCAAAGAATATAAAAACCATTATCGTATAGCAGGCTTAAAACTCACGCTCGATGGATCTCCACAAGGTAGAACTGCATGGAGAACAATTCCCTACTTAATTCCACCTGATGGCCAGAAAGCTGGTTACAAAGGTTATCCTGCCATACCTAATGATGCTGATGTTCAAAAAATTGTGGATACTGCATTTGCCAACAACTGGCAATTAAAAGCCCATTGTAATGCAGACGCATCAGCTGATCAATTTTTCAGAGCAGTAAATAAAGCTGCTGCCAAGTATGGCAACAATGACCGACGTACTATATTAATACATGGTCAATTGATTCGTATGGATCAGTTGGATAGCCTTAAAAAATATGATATAGTTGGCTCTTTCTTTCCCATGCATACTTTTTATTGGGGTGATTGGTATAAAGAAATCATTGGACCTGAAAAAGCCCAGCAAATAAGTCCAATAAATTCTGCTTTAAAAAAAGGAATAAGGGTAACCAGTCATACTGATGCTCCTGTTGCACTACCAAACCTGATGATGATCATGTGGACAACCGTAAATAGAATAAGCCGAAGTGGCACAGTGATGGGGCCCGATGAAAGATTAACGCCCTATCAGGCTTTAAAGTCCTTTACCATTTGGGGAGCTGAGCAATTTTTTGAAGAAAAAAATAAGGGCACACTTTCAACTGGCAAACTGGCCGATATGGTAGTGTTGGATAAAAATCCCCTAAAAGTAGATCCGATGACATTAAAAGATATTAAAGTGATGGAAACAATAAAAGAGGGTAAGACTATTTATAAAAAATGAAATTAGCAAATGAATACAACGCCAGAACATGATGAGCGAATTGCCAAAATGATTTTCGCTTCAGTTTATCCCTTGTATATCAAAAAAATTGAGGCTAAAGGCAGGACAAAAAAAGAATTGCACCAAATAATAGAATGGCTAACAAGTTTTGATGAAAAAAAACTGCAAAAACTCATTGACGAGAAAGCAACATTTGAAACATTCTTCAAGAGGGCAAAACTACATCCTAATGCTCAACTAATTACAGGTGTAATTTGCGGCTATCGAATAGAAGAAATAGAAAATCCACTAACCAAACAAACAAGGTACTTAGACAAATTAGTAGACGAATTAGCAAAAGGACGTAAAATAGAAAAGATTTTACGAACCATATAAAACTATAAAATCAAGTATTAACCAATTGCAAATCCCAGTTGTTGAGAAAGGAGGAATAGCTAATTAAAGAAAATGTTCAACCCATAAAATGAATCAGTTTTTAGTTTGCTTTATATCTGGTGCAAGCATTTTGCTTGGTTTTTTGCTTTTTTTTCACCCATTAGAACAAAATGTAAAAGCCAATAAGTGGCTTGGTTTTTTTGTATTTACGATTGGCTTTGCATTTATTGGATCATACTTATTTATTACAGAAAATACAGCTTCAAATAATTTTCTATTTAAGTGTACCAATACTGCACAATTTCTCTTGGCTCCAAGCTTTCTTTTGAGTGTTTTATGTTTTACCAATCCAAATAATAAAATTGACAAACTACATTGGATTCATTTTTTACCATTTATTATTTATGCTCTTGCTGAACATTTATGGAATTATAATCAAGCAAGCATTTCTTCTTATGCCATTTTTGATATTGATAAAGACCTCCCGTTTTATATAAGAAATTTATTGCCCTTAATATTATTGCCATATTTAGTTTACGCTTATATATTGCTCAAGAGGCATCAGGTAAATATGAAACGAATAGTTTCTAACATGAATCAAAAAAACTTAGATTGGCTAATCAAGTTTTTGAATATCATTTCTATTATATTAATTATTTGGCTGAATGACGCATTATTTGGGCTTCCCTATATTACAGAAGCAACAAATGTAATCTATGCCATTTGTGTGTTTTTCCTAGCCTATTATTCAATACAGCAAAAAACAATCTTCGCTTTTAAACAAAAAGATATTGACCAAATTGTTGACTTGTTTGAAAATGACACTATTACAAGTGCAACAAATGAATTACCCATCTATCAAACTGTTGATAAAGAAACAGTTACAATAGAAAAGCCCAAAATAAAACGACTTAGCGAATCCCAAATGGAGAACTTGTCTATCCATTTAACTGCCCTAATGGAAAAGGAAAAGATGTATTTAGACAATGACCTGAACTTACCTACCATTGCCGAAAAATTGGGAATCGGCATTCATGAAGCATCTTTTTTAATTAACGAAACCGCTGGAGACAACTTTTATAATTACATCAATAAGTACAGGGTGGAAGAAGCCAAAAGATTGTTGGCCTCCACAAAAATGGAGCAATTGAATATTTTAGGTATTGCTTTTGCATCAGGTTTTAACTCAAAGACCACTTTTAATACCACTTTTAAGAAAATAGTAGGTATTTCTCCCTCCCAATTCAGTAAAGAACAAAAAATATAGGCCCAAATAGGTTCGGTTGTATAAATCCGAACATTGACGGGTTATCCTACATCTATTTTTGAGCATTATTTAATCAAAACATTAAAAAATGCTGAACTTAAAAAAATTATTGAAATACGCGTTTGTGGTATTTTTTTGGGTAATAGCCCAATTTTCAAACGCCTGTACCATATTTATGGCCAATGATGGCAAGAATGTATGGATAGGAAATAATGAAGATGAATTGCAAAATACCAAGTACAGGATTTGGTTCTACCCTGCAAAACAAGGCGAGTATGGTTACGCAATCTGGACGGATTTGAATATTAAACTGTTTTCTTCCATTAATCTTAATATGCTAGCATATTTAAACCCACAAGGTGGTTTAAATGAGCATGGATTGTTTTTAGATTATACTGCTATAGATGAAATTCCCATTTCAAAAGACGAAAAGAAGGAAGATAGAAAAAAGCAAGTGGCAACCGATCTTTTAAAAAATTGTAAAACAGTAGATGAAGCATTGGCTTATTTGAGCAAATTCAACTTAATAAAACTCAATTCTGCTCAATTGTTTATAGCCGATGCTACTGGCAACTATGCAACAGTTACTGGAGATTATGTAGTGAAAAAAACCAGTAACAGTTTTGCACTAACTAACTATAGTATTAAAGATGGTAAAAGAGAAGCCTGTCATAGGAGAGATGTTGTTACACAATACTTAAGCCAAAGTGCAAGTTTTCAGCTAAGCGATATAACCAATTTACTGGAAAAGTCGGCTCAAAAGTTTCCGTATAAATATACTACAAACGTCTCCATGGCTGCAAACTTAAAAGAAACCACCATTAGCTTTTACTACAAACACGACTTTTCAACTGTTGCTTCTTTGTCTTTATCAGAAGAATTAAAAAAAGGGAAACATCATAAAGATATTGAAACCTATTTTCCTGAAAACATTACACCCACCTTGGAAAAAACCTATAAAAAAAATGGCATAAAAGCCACCCTTGAGCTTTACAATACTTTAAGACTAACAAAGACAAATCAATACAATTTTAAAAATAATGATGTACTTAAACTGGCTGTTAGCTGGATAGAGAACGGGCAAACAAATGATGCAATAGCGCTTTTAGAATGTTTAAATGAGTTTGAACCAAGTAATTCCAGCATACAAACCTGGTTAGGTATAGCAAATAGAAAAATGAATAATATAGAAAAAAGCAATGCCTATTTTTCGAAAGTTTTAGCAAAAGAACCAAACGATTATTTAGCAACCCTTTGGGGCAAACAAGAAGCAGGTAAAATAACATTTAAGCTAAGGGATTTTGAAGCCGCTGAACGAGTATGGCTGGTAGGTGATTTTACCAATGGAACAAAGAATCCTATAAAAATGCGAAAAGAAAATGGCTACTGGACTTGTGAGGCAAACCTACCCAGAGGGGAAGTTTCATATAGGTTTGTAGTGAATAAATCTTATTATGTTGATGGAATAAATCTAATGCACGTTGGTAAAGAAGAGAGTACATTGTCTAAAATATACGTGTGGTAGAACTTGTACAAACTATAAACCCTAATTAACAACCCCCTTCTTCTCCATCAATTCCGATCTTTTGGGTTCTGGAACCGAATCGAAATCATAAGGACAATGCCTACATCCATGTCCACAACAGTGGCCTTTATCTATATGGTATTTTTCAGTAAATACCATATAGCCATTTTCATCGTAATAAAAGTCTACTTTCTCAACTAGGTTCTTGCTCACTAAATAATGTTTTTAATAAAATATCTTTTTCTTTAGGTAAGGGTTTATTGATCCTGAAACAGATATAATAAATTCTGTTGCTTTGAGCAATATCCAAACCTTCGTAATGTGTTTTAATGGTCAGTTCAGGCTTTATTTCAGTAGAAGCATAAACCTGATCAGTATGTTCTAACAATTCTAGTTCAAATAAGTTGAGTACAGTAAGTGTAAAATTGTACAATCTTGGACTATCCGTTTTTAAATGAACCAATCCTCCGGGTTTTAATATTTGTTGATACAATCTCAAAAAATGAGGATGAGTAAGCCTTTTTTTAGAACGGGAAGCCCTTAATTGTGGATCGGGGAAAGTGATCCAAATTTCTGACACTTCACCTGGTGTAAAATAGTCTGTGATTTTATCGATATGAGAGCGGATAAATGCAACATTATTCAATGCACTATCAATAGCTGTTTTTGCACCTCTCCAAATACGATTTCCTTTGATATCAATGCCTATAAAATTCCTTTCGGGATAGATCCTTCCTAAACCTACGGCATACTCGCCTTTGCCACAAGCTAATTCTAAGGTAATTGGATGGTCGTTTTTAAGGAAATCGGACCAGTTTCCAGCCATTCCAACTGGGTATTCCAATACATTAGGAAAAGACTTAATTGCTTCAAAACGAATGAGTTTTTTCTGGCCCATGGCCGCGAAGATACAATTTGAATAATTATGGTACCTTTGCAAAAGTGAAAAGAATTATCCTGATACTATTGATCAGCATTTACACTACAGCCACTTTTGGTTTTAGTGTAAAACAGTTCTATTGCTGCCATAAACTCAAGTCTACTACCGTTGCTTTTATGCCATCTTCCGACAAAAAATGTGGAATGGATAACAAAATGGATAATTGCTGCAAGACCAAGTATACTTTTTGCAAGGTAAAAGACAATCATTTTGGTGAACCTGCTTTTAATAGTGCTGATCAAGATTATTCAATTGTAGCATTACAACCATACGAAAAAAACAATCCTTTTACTTCTCAGGTATTTTCGGTTGTTTCTTATTACTGCAATCCACCTCCTTTACATCGAGCAATACCCATTTACAAGCTCGATTGCGTTTTTCGTATTTGATATTTCACATAGCTACTAAAGGCACTATGGTATAGTTGCCTCACGTGTTTTGACAATCATCGTCATACTATTCATTATACTATATCTAGAAAATGAAAAAAATATTTTTAACTATATTTTGTTTGTTAAGCTCCGTTTTAATGGTGAGCGCTCAAACTGAAAAAGCAATACCTGATACCACAGTTACATTTAAGGTATTTGGACTTTGCGAAATGTGTAAGGCAAGAATTGAAACTGCAGCGAAAGGCAGAGGAGTAAAACTGGCCGAATGGGATATTGAAAGTAAACTATTAAAACTTCAATACATTCCATCTCAAGTTAACATTGAGAAAATTCAAAATAGAATTGTAGGTGCAGGGCATGATTTAGAAAATAAAAAAGCCAAAGAAGCTGTTTATAGAGACCTCACACCATGTTGTTTATACAGAGATACCGTTCAAGTAGAACATGGTACAGTAAGTAATACTCCTCAATTAAAAATAGTCAGAGGCATCATTGTAGAAGCAAGTAATAAAGGAGTTTTCAATCCCTTATACAATGCAAGCATCCTTTGGATGGGTACTAATAAGGGCGTTTTCACAGATAGCTTAGGTTATTTTGAAATTGAACATCCTGGTACTGAAAGTAATCTTGTTGTAAGTTATACAGGATATAAATCTGATACAATTTCTATAGTAAACGCCAGTGAGATTAAAGTGGTGATGACCAATAACCGGAAACTGAAAGAAGTAATCGTAACCAATACCCAGCGATCAAGTTTTGTAGCTACTATGAGCACTATCAGAACAGAAACAATGACTTCAAAAGAATTATTAAAGGCGGCTTGCTGTAACTTAAGCGAAAGTTTTGAAACCAATCCATCTGTTGATGTATCTTATAATGATGCTGTAACTGGTTCTAAACAAATTCAGTTATTGGGATTGAATGGAAATTATACGCAACTAACTGTAGAAAATTTACCGGGCCCTAGAGGCCTTGCAACCCCATTGGGATTGAATTCCATTGCAGGACCTTGGATTGAATCGATTCAACTAACCAAAGGTGTAGGTTCTGTTGCAAATGGATTTGAAAGCATTGCAGGTCAGATTAATGTTGAATTAAAGAAACCTGAAAACAGCGAAAAATTACTGGCCAATATATATATGAATGATTTTGGCAAAGTAGACCTCAATCTGAATCTTAGCACCAAATTGAATAAGAAGTGGTCTACAGGATTATTACTCCATGATAATTTTTTAAACAACAATACCATCGATTTTAATAAAGATGGATTCAGAGATTTGCCTACAGGCAATCAATTCAGTGTGGTAAACCGTTACAAATTTGATAATGCCAATGGCTTATTGATTCAATTTGGTTTTAAAGCCATGAAAGACAATAAAGTTGGCGGGCAAGTAGCATTTAACGAGGCAAAAGATAAAAATACGACCAACAATTATGGTCTTGGAATCAATACAGAACGATACGAGGGATTTGCTAAAATTGGTTATGTATTTCCACAAAAAGTTTACAAGAGTATAGGTTTACAAATTGCTGCCATCAGTCATAATCAACAATCCTATTTTGGATTGACCAATTACAATGCAAAGCAGCAGAGCTTTTATAGTAACCTAATTTATCAATCAATCATCGGTACAACGATTCATAAATTTAGAACCGGAATAAGTTTTCAATACGATAAATACAACGAAGATTTTAAGCAAGCCAATTACCAAAGAACAGAAATAGTTCCAGGGGGATTTTTTGAATACACTTATACACCCAGTGATAAATTTGGTGCAGTTGCGGGAATAAGAGTCGATCACAATAATTTATTTGGAACTTTTGTTACTCCAAGACTCAATCTAAGATATGAACCAATTAAAGGAACCATTTTTAGATTCAGTGCAGGAAGAGGACAAAGAACAGCCAATATTTTTGCTGAAAATATGAGTGTTTTTGTAAGTGCAAGACAAGTGAATATTATCAATGCACTGCCAGGTAAAGCTTATGGGTTGAATCCGGAAATTGCCTGGAATAAAGGAATCAGCTTCGATCAAAAGTTCAGGTTATTCAATAGAGATGCTATGTTTAGTTTGGATTTTTTCAGGAATGATTTTAATAATCAGGTGGTTGTTGATCTGGAAAATGCACGTCAGGTAAAATTTTATAATCTCCAAGGGAAATCATATTCCAATAGTTTTCAGGCAGAAATAACATTTACTCCTGCCACCAAATTAGAAACAAGAATTGCTTATCGGTATTTTGATGTGAATACTACTTTTAGTGGTCAATTATTAGAACGCCCATTCATAGCTAATAATCGTGCATTTATAAGCATCGATTATGCACTCAATACATGGAAATTCGATTATACCATTACTTATAATGGTCAAAAAAGAATTCCTAATACCAGTGCCAATCCAGTAAATTATCAATTAGAAAACACATCACCAGCGTTCATTAATATGGGTGCCCAAGTAAGTAAGTCATTTGGTAAAAAGAACCCAATGGACTTTTATGTTGGTGCAGAAAACATTACTAATTTCTTTCAGCAAAACGCCATCATTGCAGCAGATCAACCATTTAATAATTTCTTTGATGCTTCCATGGTTTGGGGACCAATTACCGGGAGAATGTTTTATGCAGGATGGAGGTTTAAAATAAAATGATGATTACTCAACAGATTTATGAATGCCGAATGCCTTATACATTCTTCCTCTGTCGAACATTTTTTCATTGTTAGCAATAAAAATAGTTGCCACGCCATTGCCAATAAAATTGGTGATGGCCCTGGCTTCAGACATAAAACGGTCTACTCCCAACAACAATGCCAATCCTTCTATTGGAATTACTTTGGTTGCAGTGAGTGTAGAAGCTAAGATGATAAAGCCACTGCCAGTAACACCAGCTGCCCCTTTAGAAGTAACCATTAAAATTCCAATGATGGTAAGGATTTGCTCCATGTTTAAACTTACATCAAATACCTGCGCTAAAAACACTATTGCCATCGATAAATAAATAGAGGTTCCGTCTAAGTTGAAAGAGTAACCAGCAGGAACAACTAAGCCAACTACAGATTTATGACAGCCCATATGTTCTAGTTTTTCCATCAATGATGGTAAAGCAGCTTCTGATGAAGATGTTCCTAAAACAATTAATAACTCGTTTTTTATATACCCCAAAAATTTCCAAATACTGATTTTATAATAACGTAAAATGGCACCTAGCATTAAAAAAATAAACAATGCCATGGTGATATAAACACATGCCATTAATTTACCTAAAGGCAATAAAGTAGCTACCCCATATTTACCAATGGTATAAGCCATTCCTCCAAAAGCCCCAATGGGTGCCAGTTTCATCACCCAATGCAGTCCCTTAAAAACGTATTTGGAAACCCAGTAGATTTTTTTAAGAATAATTTCCTTCTGAGGTAATTTACTGATTACAATACCTGCAAGAATGGCAAACAATAAAACCTGAATAGTGATATTGTCTTTAAAAAATTGCAACCAGGAAATAGAAATAGGGGCGCCACTGTATTTTGAAATATCGCCTTTACTTACAGCACTTGTATTTACTCCAGCACCTGGTTCTAATAAGAATCCTACTCCTAGTCCAATTATTAAAGCCACAGTAGTAACAATTTCAAAATAGATCAAAGCCTTTCCTCCTACTTTGCCCACTTTTTTTAAATCACCCATTCCACAAATACCTGTTATTATAGTAACAAGAATAATTGGATTGATAAATAATTTAATGATATCAATAAAATATTTTCCCAATGGTTGCATAGCAACTCCAGTATCTGGAGAAAAATGCCCCAAAAGAATACCAGCAGTTATGGCAAACAATACCCAGAAGGTAAGGTTTGAAGCTATTTTTTTTACCATTAGATTTTTTCTTAAAAAGGAAAATTATTGAATAGTTGCATTTACAATGCCAACACAAAACTGAATTTCAGCTTCTGTTAATTGCATGATTCTAAAAGTTTCACCGTCTTTATCAAAATAATTGTAAACAGTAGCATAATTTTTAGGCAACTTGCCTGTCATTTTTTTGATAAAATTCAATGCGATCAAGAATGTACCCAAAGCAGATGGATGTGACCCATCTGAATGAAATAAATTCATAGAAGGCATAGTTTGTCTTGCTAATGCCCAGCTAGGACCAACAGGCACAACAGTTGCATTTTCCGACTTTCCTAATTCATTATATACTTCGTTGATTTTGATTTGAGTTTCCGGTGTTTTCTCTCTGGCCCAAGTATTATACAAATAAGGCTTAGCTCCATTGGTTTTGATATAATCACAAAATAAATGACCAAAAAACAACAAACTATCTTTGTGCTCCAATGGCCACATACTATTGTCTTGTATTACAACAATATCAAACTTATTCTTAGCAATAATTTGCTTTGATTTTAATCCTCTCGATCCATTCCAATGTTGTTCTAAAGTTGCAGAACCAATAGTAGATTTTTTACAAATAATCTTGGTGTCCATACTATCGGTAATCAAACCAATCATTTGAGCCAGGTTATTGTAATACACATAGCTATTACCAACAAATAAAACACGTAAAGTATCTTTTTTTTCAGCAGCATTACCCTGCAGGGCTAAACCCAACAAAATGAATAAAGCAATAGCTTTTATGGAAATGATTTTATTCATTTTCATCTATTTTTTTGATTTTAAATATATGAAATGAGCAAATAAGCAATTTGCATGAATGCTCATTTCATATAGAAGAATTTATTTACTGCATTAGAATCCTGGGTTCTGAACCATCTGAGGATTGTTCTGAACCTGAGTAACTGGTATTGGTAAAATTGTTCTTTGATAAAAAGTAGAAGTAGGAACTGTATATTGTATTAATCTCGAAGTTGCATTTCCACCAGAACTGATTTTTACATAATTGGTTTGCGTTCTGTTTAAATCGAAAATACGCTGACCTTCAAATGCAAATTCCTTTCTTCTTTCAACAATAATACTGTCTAAATAAGCGGTTGCAGAAATACTACCTGCTGGTGGTGTTCCAGTTAGCACTGCTGCATAAGGTCTAGTTGCAGATGCTGTATCTCTAGATTTTCTGATTAAATTGATATCAGTTAATGAAGAAGTTAACAATGTGCTATTATTGGTAGCAACAGCTAATCTTGCATTTGCCTCACCTCTTACTAAATACATTTCAGCAAAACGCAATACTTTAATGTTTTCCATGTAAGTAGAAATATTGATATACTTTACTGGCAAAGGAACATTGGTTTCTCCACCAAGTGAATTTCTATTTCCTAAAGCAATAAATTGTCTACGAACATCAGTAGCAGCATAAGCCTCATATAATCCTCTGAAAGTTGTTAAAGTTGCACCTGTACTTCTGCTATTCATAGAAGTCATGGTACCTAACATTTCACCATATCCTTGTTGGCTGCAGATATAAGCATAAGAATCTGTTCCAGGATTGTCATTGGTATTATTGGCCACTTCAAATAAAGACTCAGCACTGTTTTGAGTTCTGAAATCTTGTAACATAGAACCAAAACTGTACAATGAATATCTTCCAGATGCAATTACTTGATTGGCAGCATCAACAGCTGTAGTCCAATCTTCTTTGTAAACAGCTACTCTAGCTTTTAAAGCCAAAGTAGAAAATCTGTTCAAACGAATTTTAAACAAAGTATTATTTACCGATCCATTACTCAATACATTACCTGTTGCAGGTAGACGTGTAATTGCTGCGGTGATATCTTTATCAATTTGAGTATATACTTCAGCTGCCGTATTTCTAGGAGGGTAAACCACATCCACAATATTGACAATTGGTTTGATCACTAAAGGAACTCCTAAATGAGATCCGTCTGAAGTAAATTTTAAAGGGCGAGCAAAAAATTTCACTAAATCAAAATAAACCAAGGCTCTAACCGCATATGCTTCTCCCACCAATTGATCTGCTTCTGCTTGTTCTAATGGAGTAGCTACTTTTTTGATATTAGCTTCATTGGCAATGATAGCATTGGTATTACTGATAACCTGATACATTTGACTCCACATTCTACTAACGTTTGCATCAGTGGCAGTATGAGTCATGGTATTTATTCCTGTGTAACGATTACCAGTTCTAACGCTTCTTGTAGCGTTATCAGATAATATTTCTGGAATAACCATGGCATCTCTACCATAATAACTGTATGATTGCATTAAAGAGTATAAACCATTTACGGCAGCTCTTGAAGTTGACATACTGTTGAATACGTCTTCAGTTAAAACACTCTGCTGGGGTTTAACTTCTAGAAAATCTTTGCTACAAGATGCCATTATAAGCAAAGATGAAATAGCAATTGTTGAATATATTTTTTTCATAAAAGAAATTTTATGCAATTAAAAATTGATATCTACGCCAAATAAAAATGTATTAAATACGGGTGGTCTTTGAGACATTGTACCATCTATACTTACTTCAGGATCGGTATTGAAACGCTTGTCTTTAACATAGGTATATAAATTTTGACCACGTAAATACAAACGAACATTATTGATATTGTACTTAGTCAATAATGAAGAAGGTAAGTTATAAGATAAAGTAACATCTCTTAAACGGATATAAGACCCATCATACAAGAAACGGCTACTTTCGAAACTTCCTGAAGAAGATTGAGTACCTAAGAATACTGGCTTAGGAACATCTGTAATTTGACCTGGCGTTGTCCATCTTCTACCATACTCATATCTGCTCAAACCATTACTTTGATCAGAGAATCCAAGATTAGCATCTGTTTTTTGTAAGTAGCCAAAATCGTCATAAATGGTATTACCCCAAAAAGCATAAATCTGAAAACTGAATTTGAAATTTTTGTAAGAAAAAGCATTGGTCAATCCACCATAAAATTTAGGTAAAGCACTACCATATTGCAGACGAGGTAATGCTGTAGTAAATGCATTGGTAGTTGATTCTTTTGTTGCATCTCTAAACCAAAGCGCTTCTCCATTAGCTGGATTTACTCCTGCATAGCCTCTTTGAAAATGAGTATAAAAATCATTTCCTACAGCTCTGGAATAGTTAGCGTTGCCAACATATGCCGGGTCAATTTCAGTGATTACATTTCTATTGGTAGTGATATTAAAATCAGTTACCCATTTAAATCCATCACGTGTTCTAGGCAAAATATTTACGGAAGAAACAGTTAATTCCACACCTGAATTCTTCATTGCTCCACTGTTCACAGTAATATTGGTTACTCCATTCACACTAGGAATAGATTGACTGATCAACAACTGACTTGTTGTTCTTGTATACACTTCAAATGAACCTGAAATTCTTCCTTTAAACATCGAAAAGTCTATACCAACATTTATGGGGAAATTTTTCTCCCAGGTTAAGTTATCATTTGCCAGCTGAGTTTGAGCTAAACCAGATTGTAAATTGTAATCACTACCAGCACTGTATAAGCCAAATGATTCAAAATTATCAATACCCTGATTTCCAGTATATCCAATACTACCTCTTAATTTCACTTCATTCAACCAATCAACATCATAGAATTTTTCATTTGAAATATTCCATCCTGCACCAATGGACCAGAATGTAGCTTTTCTGAAATTCCTAGCAAAACGAGAAGAAGCATCTTCTCTTACAGAACCTGAAATAAAATACAAATCTTTGAAAGAATAATTAGCGTTTAAGAATTTACTAAGCAATCTATTTGCAGTTCCTGTTCCAGTTGTTAAAGTAGGGCTAGATCCACCAGCAGCAGTGCTTGTTCCTGGAGCAATTCCATTAACTGCAATATTGATATCTACATCAGATCTGCTTTGAGCCTCATAGCCTGCAAAAGCTTCTAATTTATGATTGCTTCCAAATTCTGTTTTATAACGAACAATATTGGTACTTACCCAGTTCGTGATGTCTTGTGTGTAATTTTCAATAGAACCACCAACTGCTACAATCGCATTTCCTACATTTGGATTATACTGAATAGTACTAAATGCATGGTTAAAATCAATTGCATAAGAACCTTCAAAAGTTAATCCTTTCATGATCTTATAAGTCAATGCAGCATTTCCTGAAATATTATAGGTTTTGGCATTACGATTGGTTAACTCAATAACTGCTACGGGATTGTAACCATTGTTATAACCATATTCAAAAGACTGTCCATCACTTTTATAAACAGGCAACCATGGAGCTAAACGATACATAGCCCTGATAGGATTGGCAAAAAATGAACCTCCCAAAAAGTTACTGGTACGCTGATAACTTCCACTAAATCCTCCTTTAAAAGAAAGTCTTTTTGATAATTCAGAAGTAACATTTACTCTATAAGTTGCTTTATCATAATCAATTCCTTTTGTTGGAGCATCAGAATGATAATAGCTTCCTGAAACAAAATAAGTAGATTTTTCATTTCCACCACTTGCATTCAAATTGTATTGAGAATACTTACCTTGACGAAGTACTTGATCAAACCAATCGGTATCAGTTGTTCTACTAATACTATTTGCATTTAATAAAGAATCGTATGAACTAGCAGGGTTTCCTGCATTTACCCAACCTTCTCTATAATATTGAAGATATTGAGCAGTATTCAAGGTTTTCTGTTCATCTCTAATAGTATTATTATTGATACCATTTTGGTAAGTGAAATTGATTTTTGACCTACCATTTTTTCCTTTCTTGGTAGTAATCAAAACCACCCCATTGGCAGCTCTTGATCCATATAAAGATGTTGCAGCAGCATCTTTTAAAATAGACATCGTTTCAACATCATTGGCATTTAAACCAGCAATGGTATTACTATTCATTCCAGATATATCACCACTTACAACAGGTATTCCATCAATTACATATAATGGTGCAGATCCGGCATTAATCGAACCAATACCTCTTACCCTGATATTTGGAACACCTCCTGGCTGACCACTTGCATTGGTAGACTGAACTCCGGCAATATTTCCCTGAATACTTTCTTGAACGGAAGCATTTGGTGCACTCTCAATAACTGCATTTTTTACAGTACCAACAGCACCTGTGAAAGAACTACGTTTTTGATTTGAATACGCTAAAACCAAGACTTCTGAAAGATTGTTTTCAGCATCCTGCATTTTCACCATTGTCATTTTTGGATCAAAAACAGATACATTCTGTGAAATAAGATCAACCCTAGAAAACTGGAGTACATCGCCTTTTTTCACTTTGATAGTAAAAGAACCATCATCAGTTGAGATAGTGCCTCCTTTAGATTTTAGCACTTTAATCGATACATTCGGCAAAGGTTGGTTATCCTTAATGGATGTTACCTTTCCTGTAACCGTAATTAAATCATTTCCAGCGTTGGAATTTGTGTTTTGTGCAATGATTGAATTGGACAGCAATAAGATTGCCAGCCCGAACATTGCCATTAAACCATGGATGTTTTTTTTCATATAGCAGTAGTTATAGCTTTAAAATAGCTTACTTGAACTTAATTCAAGGGCCAAAGTAGTCAACATAACTATCAAGGGCTGATTTTGTTCTTTCTAAAGGGTTTTCAAATATTTTTTGTAATTTCCGAAATGATTTCAGTGTTTCCGAAATTTGCTATGCATTGATTTACAGTCAATTACAAAAATTATGCTAAAAAAAGGCAAAGAAGAAATTATCTATTTATTGAACAAAGCAATCGAAAAATTTCAGCAGGAGACTGGAAAATCGATCGTTCAAAATACGAATAGAAAGAATTACGAGGAACTAGCCATTGCCTTAAGTGAAATCAGTAATCGATTACCGGAAACATCCGACAAATTTGGTCATATTCCATATGAAGCCGATCCACAGAAAGACAAAGCAGCTTTCCCATTTAGAAAATACGATATAACCGGAGGGCAAATTAAAGATGCTTTAATGGGCTTGGTTGCCAATCCAAGGCCTTTTTTAATCGATACATGCTATGTGTACTTATACAGTATGGGAAGACAGGCGTTTGAATTAAACCCCGTTGACCCTTCTCTAATTGCTACTGAGGAAAGCAATAGCAGTTCCAAAGACAGTTATTCGATCATCACCGAAAATCAGCAACTTAAATTACGTTTAGCGGCACTGAAAAAAGAAACTGAACAATCCATTTTTCAAAGATTGAAGTTTTACCGGATGATTTTTATACCGCTTTGTATGCTTTTTCTTGGGACTAGCATTTATTACTGGAATATCAATAAAACCACTTCAGAAAAGTGGAACACCATACAAGAAGACTTTAATTTACTTCCTTATAAAGTCACTCAACCAGAGATCGATAGCTTGGAAGGCATTTGGTTATGCTATACTAGCTCTCCTCAAGCAAGATTGTCTGATCCCAACCGATACCACAAAGTAGTAGCCAACTTAGTAGACATCAAATACAAAGGAGGTTACTTCACCTATCACCGATATGGTGCCAGTTTTAATCATACCGGATATGTTCAATTTGAATCCCCAAAAATTTTGTCGATTCATTCAAGAATCATGAATACAGATCATAAAATTGAATATCCTCGGCACAGTCTAATGAGCCTGGATATCAATCATAACTATTTAGATGCCATATCTGCTTCCTGGAATTTTGATGCTGGCCTAAACAATAGGATTATTGGTATCAGAGAAGTGTATCAGAAATTAGGTAAGGGAGGTCGTATAGAAGAAGTGATCAACACTCCGGCCAATGCAAGTTGTCAATGTAAAATCATCCGTTGGCATCAGCCCAATCAACCCATTCAAACCTTTTATTTAAAAAATATGGTTTTGGATTCATTGAACAATCCAATCTTAATGGATTTAATTAATGAAAAAAGTATTTTATTGAAAGACCCCGAACCTGGTGTGGTGAAAGAAAAGAATCAATAAAAATAAAAAAGCCCCGTTGATTACTCAACGAGGCTTAAAGCTGTAGGGGGAGGGATCGAACCTCCACGAGGCAGTTAGCAGAAGCACAAAGTTCAGTGGTCGACCCTGGTCGCTCAAGTATTGCTACCCTTGCGGCTCTATGCTAAGTTTGTCCTGTTATCCTCACCCCCGAGACAAGAGGGTATGTCTGCCAAAAATTTCATCACCCCACAGTATAAAGAACGATTGTTTTGTATCAATGCTTACTTTGATAAAACAAAAATACAGTAAATAGGACATTAGTTAATCATTTTTCAATAAATAATTTAATAATATAGATAATGTTCAATATATTTGAATATTCATTGAATATTATCTAATTAAACAGTTAAATATGTCAGGCAAATTGAATCTCGACAAATTGGATTTTCAAATAATCCAGGAAATGATGGAAGATGCAGAAATTTCTTACGCCGATTTAGGCAAGAAATTATTTGTATCTGGAGGTACCATCCATGTTCGCATTAAAAAACTAGAAGAACTAAAAGTAGTTAAAGGTAAAAAATTATCGGTAGATCTCAAATCTTTGGGTTACGATGTAATTGCTTTTATTGGTATTTATCTAGAAAAAAGTTCTTTATATGATTCTGTTGCAAAAGAATTAAAAAAGGTACAACAAATCGTTCGCCTGAATTATACTACAGGTAATTACAGCATGTTTGCCGAAATAGTATGCAAAGATATTCAAGAACTACGCTTTGTGCTACATGATGAATTGCAAAAAATAAAAGGCATTGAAAGAACTGAAACATTTATTTCTTTAGAAGAAAGTTTAGACAGAAATGTAGTAGTAGCTCCTATTTAAAATCGATCCTATGCAATCAACATTTAATCTAATTGACGTTATGCATTTGCTAAAATCAAAATGGCGGGTATTATTAAGCTTTACCCTTTTATCAGCAATGGTTGCTGCCACATTTGTTTTTATAATGACCCCAGAATTCAAATCAAGTGCAACTTTATTAGCAGGCAATCCGCAATTATCAGACAAAGCGAGGCTCTTCAATCAGCAAATCAAAGATCTATACACCAATTTTGGATCAGGTGACGATTTAGATAGAATACAAGCTTTTGCAGAAATGAATAATACATTACTTGAGGTAGTGAGTAAAAATGATTTGATTGCTTATTTTGATTTACCTAAATCCGATTCCAGTTCAGGTTTTAAAGCAACCGAACTGCTGCGAAAAAAATTGCATTATATAAAAACCGATAAAGACCAATTAATTATCAGTTGTTTAAGTTCTGATAAAATTTTATCTGCTAAAATTGTAAACGATATTGCTGCTGAAGCAGAATTGTCATTACGAAAAATGGTTCAAGAAAATAACCAACAGATCATTCATCAATTAGATAGTACTGCTGTTATACTAAAAGAAAAATACAATCAGTTAGCAAAAAATAATACTTCGAATGATGCTGCCAGTAAAAGACTAATCGGGGCTGAATTGGAAACAATTATCGATCAATTAGATCAAACCCAAAAAGCCAGTCAGGAATTAAGGATAGCATCTGAAACAATGCCGCATTTTATTCAAGTAATGGAAAAAGGAATTCCTGCTAGTGAAATAAATTGGCCCAATAAGCCATTGATCATTACTGTATCCGCTTTATTGGGATTCGTTTTTAGCGCTATAGTAGTATTAAGTAGGAATCAAATTAAGCAATTTTAAAATGTTCTTGCTGCGCCAATATCGATTATTGGATTTGATCAGTTACCTGTTCTTTTTTATTGCAGGGGGCTTGGCTGTTTGGTTCAGAGAACCTTGGTATTTAATCATTCCATTTGCTTGGGCATTGTATCCAATCGTTTCAAATTTTATTATTGTAGAAACGAAACAACTTTTTTGGATATTATTAATACTCATTCCTTTATCAACAGAACTAGCTGTTACTTCTTCACTAAGTATTGATTTTCCGATCGAAATAATTCTAGGAATTATCACGGTGATTGCTATAGCTAAACTATTTCACCAGCCAGGTATATTTAATGATGCACTTCAATCGCCTTTATTATTTTTAGTGGTATTGCATCTAGTATGGATTTTGTTCTGTAGTTTTTTTTCTGCAACACCCCTTTTGTCTTTTAAATACTTTTTAGCAAAAATCTGGTACATCATTCCTTTTTTAATGGTTACCCCGATTGTATTAAAAAATAAAAGCGACTGGAAAAAAATAGCACTATGCTTATGTATTCCGATGAGCTTATTAATTGTACAAATATTGTTCCGTCAAAGTTTATTTGGTTTTGAATTTGGCGCAATAAAAAAAGCCATGTTCCCTTTTTTTAGAAATCATGTAAACTATTCTTCACTATTGGTTTGTTTAATTCCCATTGGATGGGCCATTTGGAAATTCTCACCAGCAAATACTTTCCAAAAAAAAATCAGTAAGTCGCTTTTAATCATTGCGCTTTTTGCATTGATACTGTCTTATTCAAGGGGTGCATGGTTGGCCATGATGATTGGCCTTTTGAGCATCTTCATTTTCAGGAAAAATTGGATGGATAAAGCAATCATTCTATCAATCATATTAATTGGTATAGTTATCACAACCCTCTCCTATCAAAAAAATTATATTGCTTTTGCACCTAATCACGATCAAACCATTTTTCATGAGAATTTCGGAGAACATTTATCCGCTACTATCAACAGAAAAGACATCTCCAATGCAGAACGATTTCATCGATGGGTTGCTGGTGCAAGAATGATTGGTGAAAAGCCAATCATTGGCTTCGGACCCAATAGCTTTTACCATCAATACCAACCATATACCGTAAGTGCATTTAAAACCTGGGTAAGTAATAACCCTGAACATTCTACTGTACATAATTACTTTTTATTGATTGCCATAGAACAAGGTCTGATTGGATTGATTTTATTTGCTGCCCTATTCATTTACCTGATTTTAGAATCTCAATTTCTTTACCATCAATTCCAAAGTGAATTCTACAAAACCATATCACTAGTTATAGGTATTGTTTTAGTAATGATTGGAGTTATAAATTGTGGAAGTGATATGATTGAGACGGATAAAATCGGAAGTGTTTTTTGGCTTTGTGGCGGGGCATTAATAGTGCTTAAAAAAACATTAAGAATTGAATCATGTTCAATTGCGGATAATTAAGCAACAAAACTACCCTTCTATGTATCTATAATTTGAAATCCAAAAGAAATCCAATCACTGTATTTAACTTATTGCAGATTTGTAAGTCTAATACTCAAACCAATGTTTTATGAAAAAGATTTTACTCTTCACCGTTTCATTATTGGCATTATTACCATTATTGATTTATGCTTTCTTCCCAGATAACACTCCTCCGGAAATCCATAAACATTTATAATTATTTTACTGTTCTGCCTTTCCACTGATAAGTGCCAAATTTGCCTAGCCAACCTGCTACAACTGTGTAGAATATATGAAAAGGTTGCATTAAGGGAAATATCCATAAAGTTGACCTAAGTTTGAAAAAACCAGCAACAGGATAAAGAAAAATTATTTCAACAATCGTTTTGATTAATAAGATATATGCAATGCTAGGATACATTCCTTCCACAAAAATTCCAGCTATCAATCCCAATAATAATCCTGCATTAAATAAATATACCAACACCAGTACCCAAAAAATGGTGCGTTCCGAATAACTATCTGCTTTACTTGCCCACCTAATACGTTGATTAAAAAAACTTTTCCAATCGGGCATAGGAGCCGTTCTAACAATCATTTCATCGCTATATAAAAAACCTAGACGACCAGGGAATTGCTTTTTTATTTTGTACATCAAGAACATATCATCACCACTTGCCAACTGATCAATTCCTTTAAACTGGCCTACGGCATAAAAAGTTTTTTTACTATAAGCCAGATTGGCTCCATTGCACATACTATGGAAACCAGCTGCAACAGCAGCAGCGGTTATACCCTGTAAACTCATAAAATCCAGTAATTGAAATAATCCCAACCATGTTGGGGTATATGAAAACATCACTGGTGCAGCAACAAAAACAGGATCTTTCTCCTGAATGTATTGATCAAAATTCAATAACCAATTAGGCAATACACCACAATCTGCATCGGTAGTAATGATCCAGTCGCCCTTGGTTTCTGCTACTGCAATTTCGATAGCTCTCTTTTTATACGCATTGATATTACCTGTAACATGATCAGATAAATTGATCAATTGCAAGGATGCAAAAGAAGACTGCATCATTTCTACAATCTCGCCTGTATCATCGGAAGAATGATCGTTCACTACAATTACTTCAAACAAATGTGAAGGATAATGTTGAGCTTGAATTCTTGTTAAACAATCTTTGATGAACATCGCTTCATTTCTTGCAGGAATAATGATGCTAAAAAATGTTCTTGCCGATTGTTTTTGTGCTGGTACATATTTTTCTAATTGCAAAAACCAGTAATGATATATACCGATCAACACGCAATAGGCCAATCCTATAGATGCAAGCAGATAAATAAAATAGTTGATCATGAGCAGCAAAGAAAACCATTATTGGTTAAAAATAATCGGCAATTATGCTTGCATACTTTTTTTGTAAAAGCTGATGTCCGGCTTTAATTTCAAAAACTTTCACTAATTCTTTCAGGTCTTTACTAAAATGGGTGCCTCTTTTTGTGAGAATGATACGATCATATTTCCCGAAAATCAACTGTAATGGCACATTATGGTCTTTAACAAGCGTTTTCAAATTGGCTAAACTGGGTCTGAAACGTCTTGTAGTAGTCCATATTTTATACAATTCAGCACGTTCTTTTGGATCATCTAAATAGTAATGAACAAATTTACTAATGCTAGGATTGAGTAATTTCAAGAACCTGGCCATTTTAATTAGTTGAAATAACCATTGAGGATTTTGCATAGTGTTCTTAAAAATCCAATTACCTACACTTGTTTTAGTAGTGAACCATTGCCATTTATTTTGATGCAATCCGTCCGGAGCTACTAAAACCATGGATTGTATACGATCTGGCATCAGTTCAAATAATCTTAATGCAATTCTTCCACCCATACTATAGGCCAAAAAAGTCACCCTCGATTGGCTATCGTCTGTAATTGAATTGATGAATTGAATTAATAATTGGGGTTCTAATAACAAAGGTCCATTCCACTCGGTTTTACCATGAAAAGGGATGTCTACTGCAATCAAAGTATGAGTTTCACCCAGATAAGGTTCAAATAAAGCAAAACTCTCTCCAGATTCTCCATATCCATGAAAACAGAAAATCCAGTTAGGGCCCGATCCATATCGATTATAATGAAATAGAGATTCTCCCAATTTAATAAACTGACTATTCATGCTACTTGGCTAAATTTTACCAATAAATTCTTGGTAATGTCAAAGAAACGAACTTATTTTGAAATTAGTTGCATAACTAACTATATGTCAAACAACCATTTTAGAAGAGGGGAATTATACAGCGTCATTAACGGAATGGCTTCAACCGCTGTGGCAAGGCGTTTGCAGAAGAATTTCCGCAATGCAGGACTGGAAATAACTATTGAACAATGGAGTGTTTTGTACCATTTATGGAAAGAAGACAAACTCAGTCAGCAGGAATTGTGCAATAGAACTTTTAGAGACAAGCCAAGTATTACCAGATTAATAGACAATTTGGAAAAACAAAAGCTAGTCAAAAGAATTGCTTCTCCAACAGATAGAAGAATCAATTTAGTTGAATTAACCGATGCGGCATTGGAATTGCAACATATCACCATCGACTTGGCCAATCAAACAATGGCAGAAGCCCTGGTAGGTGTAGACAAACACGAGATTGAAGTGGTAAAATCGGTTTTTCAGCGTGTTTACGATAACCTGACTTTAGGAATCCTCGAAGTATAACAAATCACCAATAACTCATAACTTAATAACTAAACAATGGAAACCACCAAAAATGCAACAGCCCTTCAAGGCGGAGAGTGGATTATCAAAGAAAGTAATCCATATGAAACCTTCATACCAGAAGATTTCAATGAAGAACAAACCATGGTAATGGATATGTGTGAGCAGTTTCTGCAAACAGAAATCCTTCCCATTCTAGATCGTATTGATAAAATGGAACCAGGCTTGATGCCATCGTTGATGGAGAAAGCGGGTGAGCAAGGTTTGCTCTCTACCTCTTTCCCTGAAGCCTATGGCGGATTAGGCAAAGATTTTATTACCTCAACTATTGTTAACCAAGGATTGGGCGGTGGATTCTCTTTTTCAGTAGCTGTTGCAGCGCATACTGGAATTGGTTCTTTACCCATTTTATACTTTGGTACAGAAGAACAGAAATTAAAATATATCCCCAAATTAGCAAGCGGAGAATGGAAGGGTGCTTATGGTTTAACTGAACCCAATAGTGGAAGTGATGCTTTAGGTGCAAAAACAGTTGCCAAATTAAGCGATGATGGAAAGCATTATATTTTAAATGGACAAAAATGCTGGATCACCAATGGTGGTTTTGCAGATGTTTATACTGTATTTGCTAAAATTGACGGAGATAAATTCACAGGATTTATTGTAGAACGTGGTACAGAAGGTTTTACTCAAGGACCTGAAGAACATAAAATGGGAATCAAAGGCTCTTCAACAGTTCAATTGTATTTCCAGGATTGTAAAGTACCAGTTGAAAATGTATTAGGTGAAATAGGCAAGGGTCATATCATTGCTTTTAATATCCTCAACATTGGCCGTTTAAAATTATGTGCTGCAACATTGGGAGGAGCAAAAAAAGCAACAGATACTTCTATTCAATACGCCATCGCCCGCGAACAGTTTAAAATATCTATTTCAAAATTTGGTGCGATCAAACACAAAATGGCTGAAATGGCAATTAGAATGTGGGTATGTGAGTCTGCGCTTTATCGTTCAGCAAAATGGATTGATGATAAGGAACATGAATTAGCGGCTAGCGGAAAATCATTTGCAGAGTCTTTATTAGGTGCTGCAGAAGAATATGCTATTGAGTGTGCCATCTTAAAAGTATATGGTAGTGAAGTACTTGATTTTGTAGTAGATGAAGGTGTTCAAATACATGGTGGAAATGGCTTTAGCGATGAATATCAAATTTCAAAAGCGTATAGAGATAGCAGGATCAATCGTATTTACGAAGGCACCAATGAAATCAATCGTTTGTTAACCGTAGATATGGTATTGAAACGTGCAATGAAGGGTAAACTCGATTTGATGGGACCAGCCATGGCTGTTCAAAAAGAATTGATGAGCATTCCAGATTTTGGCGGAGAGGAAGAAGGTGTTTTTGCTAAAGAATTAAAAGCAATTGCTAACTTTAAAAAAGCCATTTTAATGGTTGCAGGTGCTGCAGTTCAAAAACTGATGATGCAGTTAGATAAGGAGCAAGAGATTTTGATGAATATTGCAGACATGTCTATCGAAGTATTTCATGCAGAAAGTGCTTTATTGCGTGTGATGAAACTGGCCAACACCAAAGGAGAAGCAGCAATCGGAATTCAAACCGATATCATGAAAACCTATTTGTATGATGCAGCTGACAGAATTAATAAAGCTGGTAAAGATGCATTGAATAGTTTTGCAGATGGAGATGAATTAAGAATGATGCATATTGGTTTGAAACGTTTTACAAAAGTAGAGCCGTTCAATACCAAAGATGCTCGCAGAAGAATAGCTGATCAATTGATAGCAGACAACGGCTATAAATTGTAATAAATACTAGAAATCCCCCCGACCCCGTACAGAAAATCGTGCGGGGTTTTTTGTTGCTAGTCTACAAATAAATACCTTCAAGCAATGAATCAATTAATCATTGCGATATTCACCTTTATTACAAGTTATTGTATCGCACAAAACAATACCAGTGGCGAAGTTTATTATGGAAGAACAACTGGCAAATTACCTGCATTGTCTTATGGCATGGGGGAAGATCGTTTAGGGGGTGCCAAAATGGGCTATATAGATACCAATGTGTTGCTGAAAATAATTGATTCAACAAAGGATATGTATACTATACAATTATCGAAATGGCATACAGCGCTTTTAGAAAAATCCTATGTAAAACCCGATTCTGCTTCGCCGATTAAAAAACCATATTATCTAACTGGTTCATTTATTTCAAAAGGAGATTCATTGTTTGATTATGTAAACATTAATCTCGAAGAGAAATTACCTTATAAATCTTGGATGGAAATTAATCCGAGTAAAATCATGGTGGACATTTATGGCGTTCAAAGCAATACCAATTGGATTACTCAACTCAGTTCATTAAAAGAAGTAAAAAATATTTATTACAATCAGGTAGAAGATGATGTATTCAGGGTAACCATTGAACTCAAGCATGCACAACATTGGGGTTACCATATCAGCTATAAAGGAAAGATATTAAGTGTAAGAATCAAACGTCAACCAATCAATTTAGATATTCGTAAAATGACCATTGCAATTGATGCTGGCCATGGCGGAACCAATACTGGCGCTTCAGGAATTAAACTAAAGGCATCAGAAAAAGAACAAACCTTACTCTTTGCCAAAGCCTTAGAAAAATCCTTGAAAAAATTAGGCGTTAAAAATATCATTATGACGCGCCGAACGGATACCAGTTTCGACAATAAAGATCGTGTGCTTTGGCTACAGGAAAAAAATCCTGATCTGGAAATTTCCTTACACTTAAACTCCAGTGTAAAAGAAACGGTGAAAGGGGTGAGTACCTATTATAAACATATTGGATTCAGGCCTTTAACCAGTTCTATTTTAAAAAGAATGCTCGAATTAAAATTGGATGAGTTTGGCAATATTGGTCATTTCAATTTTGCATTAAATGCGCCTACTGACTTTCCTAATTGCTTGGTAGAGATCGCTTTCTTGAGTAATGAAGAAGATGAAAAGAGAATTGTAAAACCCATTTTTCATACACAGGTTGCCTCGAAAATTCAATTTGGGATTGTAGATTGGCTGAAAGCCATTAAGAATTAAGAGAGATGAAAGAAGAGAGATGAAAGATGAAAGATGAAAGAAGAAAGATGAAAGATGAGTTACTGGCGGATTTCTACGCGAGTGCCTACTGGTAATAAATTGAATAGCTCTTGTATGTATTGGTTCTTGGTGCTCACACAACCTTCGGTCCAGCTACGATATTGATCAATGGCATAATCTTCATGAGGCCATGTTCCATGTATACCTATCTCGCCACCAATTTTTGCATTGGCTGGAATCAATCCTTCTGCTTTTCGTTGATTGAATTTATTAATGCTTTCTTGGTTGGGATAATCGATGGAAATAAACCGATTCCATTTTTCGTGTTTCCTTTTGCTGGTAATATGAAAAACTCCTTCGGGTGTTTTGCGATCTCCCTGCATCATTTTATCACCCAGATCTTTATTGCCAAATACTACTGGATAAGAAGCCATCCACTCTCCTGTTGAATCATAGACTTTCAACTCGTATTCGCTTTTTATAATATAAACCGAATAAGTGTCTTTATCGGCTGTGAATGGATTAATGGTATGATGCTTTTTAAAAGAAGTATTGAGCAATACTCCTCCAATTAACAGAAACCAATTAAATGCCCATTTCATGACCAGGATTTTAATAATTAACGAAAAGTACAAAATTTCATTGTAGCCATCTGTTAATTTTCTGGCAAAAAAAACGCTCCCTAGAAAAGGAGCGTATATATTACATGAGAAAAAGAGACTATTCTACCAATTGCTAAAGCGAATACCTACTGCATAAGGATACTGTTCAACTCGGGTAACATCTTTTTGTAATCTGTTCAAACTATAAGAACCATACAATCTTACTGGTCCAATGCCTAACTCAGCAATAGCAGCCAATCTCCAGGGTTCCATCTCGAAATTACCGTTCACTTTTTGTTTACCTCTTTCTCCACTCACTTGTTTATTTCTACTTTCTAGTAAATATCCCGCACTCATTCCAGCGCTCAAACTAAATCCTTTTCTACTGTCAGGTGTTGGATTAAAATTGATCATCATCGGTACAGTTAAATAGCCAGCGAATAATTTATTTTTGCTAAAGCTGATTGAGTCGTTATGTACAAAAGGCTGAGGATCTTTTCTATAGCTGATTCTTGTGTCATAACGGATATTATACATTTCATAACCTAAGCCATATTTTAGGTTCAACACATGTTTACTGATGTTGAGTTTTTGCATAAACAACCAAATATTTACATTGCTTGTTTTACCAGTATTCAATCGATAACTGTTTTGATTTACAGGACCATCAGCTGGTCTTAGCGTTTTAAAATAAGGTCCTGCTTGAGCGGCTGTATAATTGGTATTATCCCTGATATTGGCAAAACCTAAATCGAAGATCCACCAATTGGTACTGATATTCTTTTTCTTGGCAGGCCTGCGCTCTATCCTATAGCTAATATTAACATCATTCTTATTTGAACTATAGGTTTTTTCACTGCCATTATTCTTTTTGATAATTACAAAATTTCCTACTCTAACAGTGTCAGTTGACTTAGCCGTGCTATCGGTTTGGGCAAAACTTGTTCCTGCAGCAATTAATACTGCAAACATGCATACGATTTGTTTCATGGTATTATTTATTAGTGACTATTTTATCTTCGTCTTGTTTTGATTTAGAACGAAATATGGTTCCAGCTTTGCGAATGAATCCGCGTAATTTATCTTTATTAATTTCTAATGCTCCTACATACAAACTTTTATTGGACTCATCGGTATCCAATTCTCTGTACACTGCTTGTTTGATCAAATTATTGGGTTGTTCATCTTCAGTAACTGTTGCCTGTGCTAAAAGATTGTTCTTTGCTGGATTACTGCCCACCTGAACATCATTTGCAATTGATTCTACTGTAGTGTTTGTAATTGCAGTAACTTCCTCCACTCTTTTTTCTTCAATTGCTGAGCTCATTTTTTCAGTTACTGTATTATTCGATAAAGTGTTTTCTTGAGCACCTGAATTAACTCCAAGCGCATGGTCTTGTTTTTTTCCGATGCTGGAGGTATTAGCTGCAATCAAATTGCTTGATTGTATATCATCAATTGATTTACTATTATTATTTGTCGCTTCAGGGTTGCTCTTGTTTGTATTTATTGTTGAATTATTTGCATTAATTGTTGAAGCCAGTATTTGCTTATTTTGATTGCTAGACGTACCAGGTGCAATCATCCATAAAGAAAAGATCAATCCAATTAAAGCTGCTGCCACTGCTATTCTACGCCATTGCATATAAATAACCGGCTTTTCTTTTTCTTCTTTTCTATATAGTATTTCTTTATTGGCAAATACAATGGATTCTGGTGTTAATTTAGATTGCTTCAACAACATAAACTCAGCTTGTAATGCTGGATGTTGTAAAACAAATAATTCAACATCGGATTTGTCTTTTGCACTTAATTCATCATCTATATACAATAAAAAATAGGTTTCATAACTGCTCATTGATAAAGCAGGATACTCTACTTTTAATAAACTTTCTTTATGGGCAAATACAATGGATTCATCCAGAGGCAATTTAGTTTCTTGCAATGCAGCCAGTTCTTCTGCCAGGTCTGGATTTTCTGTTATAAACCGTTCAACCATATCTTCCTCTTGACTAGACAGTTCCCCATCTACCCAAAGCAGAAAATATGTTTCGTAATTATGACGGTTTATTTCCATGTTCTTGTTATACGTTTTCGCGGTTAACTAAATAATTTTTCAAGGTTAACCTGGCCCTGTGTAAGTAAACTTTTACTTGACTTTCATTTAAACTCATGATTTTTCCGATCTCTTCATAACTATACCCCTCGTAATCTTTCAGCATCACTAAACTTTTTTGCGTTTCATTCAAACGATTCAATGCCTGCATCAAAGTTTTCTTTAAACTATCATCTTGTTGATATTGTGTTCTATTATCATCTGAAAAATCATCTTTTAATTGAACTCTTTTGTGCTTTCTGATATGGTCGATCATCTGATTATAGCCTACAGTAAACAAAAAAGATTTGGCTTTATCCGTTTCAACTGTTTCTCTATTTCTCCATAATTTCTCAAATGCCGATTGAACAATATCACGCGCGTCTTCTTCGTGTCGAAGATTTTTAACAATAAACCGAAATAAATGATCGGAATGATTGTTTACGCATTGATTATATTGGTTCTCAGTCATTAACAGCAGTTACTAATGGTTGAATGATGTACTCCTATAATACGGTTCAGGAAAGACTTTGTTACAAAAATTGTAAAAAAAGATGAAATAATTAGAAACCAGCCACTTTAACTAAGTAAAAAAGTGTCCCGGAGATGATAAAAAACACCATTAATGAGCCATAAAAAACCCGACTCCCTTTTCTAGAAGTGGCTTCTTGATTGGATTTATCCATTGAAATAAACTCATTAATTGTTTCTAAAAAATATTGCTTGCCTCCAAAAGCAGCAAAAGCAATTAAATAGACCATAGCAAGTATCATAATAATACCTACTCTACCTGCTACTTCCCAATAATGTAGCTCATTTAGTATAAAATAGATATCGTTTCGGCCGTTATTCAATAAAAAGTAGATGATATATAGGCCACAGGCACTTAGCACATTGGCAATTAACATAATGCCAATCATGTGTACCCCATTGGATTTTACCCTTACCATTTGAGTTTGGGCTCGGGCAACTGTATAGTCATTACAAATAATGCACTTAAAAACATTCATATTAATACTACCTAAAAAATGAGACAATGAATTGGTTGTCTAGATTTTTCATGAGATTTGGACCTACAGGCTTAACAACGCTAAAAATACATTAATTATTGGCTTATTAAAATATTTAATAATTAATGACCTGCTCACTAATGGTAGCTGGAATTTCCCTCCAATCGTATTGCTGGTTCCTCAATTGAGGCTCAAAACCAGCTTCTCTTATTGCGTCTTGGATGGTTTTATATGTGAATCTATGAGGAGCACCTGCTGCACTTACCACATTTTCTTCAATCATAATGCTACCAAAATCATTTGCTCCAGCATGTAAACAAATCTGAGCAGTTTGTTTTCCTACAGTTAACCAGCTTGCCTGTATATTTTTAATATTGGGCAGCATGATCCTGCTAATAGCAATCATTCTGATATATTCATCTGGAGTAGTTAGGTTATGAACTCCCCTGATTTTGGTTAACAAAGTATCTACATCCTGAAAAGTCCATGGAATAAAGGCTAGGAATCCTTTGGCATTTGCAGGCTTCATTGCTTGCACTTCTCTAATTCTAACCAAATGAATAAAACGCTCTTCCAGGGTTTCTACATGCCCGAACATCATTGTGGCACTTGTGGTAATATTCAATTTATGGGCTTCATGCATAACAGCCAACCATTCATCTGCCCCACATTTGCCTTTTGAAATCAAACGACGCACACGATCAACTAAAATTTCTGCACCTGCACCTGGCAATGAATCCAAGCCTGCTTCCTGCAAGGTTTTTAATACATCATGATGACTCATTTTTTCCAACTTAGCAATATGGGCAATTTCGGGTGGCCCCAATGCATGGAGTTTTAATGTTGGATATTCTTGCTTTATCTCCCGGAAGGTTTTAGCATAAAAATCTATGCCTAATGCTGGATGATGACCTCCCTGCAGCAACAATTGATCACCTCCATATTTAAAAGTCTCTTCAATTTTGGTTCGATAAGCAGGCATTTCAGTGATATATGCTTCTGCATGACCGGGAATTCTATAAAAATTACAAAATTTACAATTGGCTATGCAAACATTGGTGGTATTTACATTTCGATCGATCTGCCAGGTAACTTTTCCGTGAGGCACTTGTTTCTTCCGCATTTCATCGGCAATATGCATTAGATCGGCTAAAGGGGCTTGTTCAAATAAGAACATTCCTTCTTCAATAGAAAGAAATTCAAAATCAAGGGCTTTTTGGTATAAATCAGCTAATTGCATATGTGACTATTTAAATCTATAACAAAGGTAATGCTGTTATAGTTCTTATGATGCAACCAATTGCTTCTTTGATTTGTCTATTTATCGGTTAGGGTCATTTCGCTTATCTTGTACTATATGTTCCGATGTTTGCTGTTAACAATTGCCATTTGCTGTAGTTTGGTTGCTTATTCACAAGAAGAATTTGTACAGCCTGAAAGTAAATTGATTACTAAGTTGCCATTCTCACAGCTTTCTGGAGGCATCATTATCATTAAGGCGAAGTTCGATCAGATACCAGATTCACTCAATTTTATACTGGATACTGGCAGTGGGGGGATTTCACTGGACTCTTCAACTACTGCTTTGCTTCAAATTCCGCTCATTAAAACCGAAAAAACCATCCGTGGGATAGCAGGATTGAAGAAAGTGGATTTTGCCATGGACCATTCCCTGCATTTTTTGGGACTTACTGTAGATCATTTGGATTTTCATATCAATGATTATGATTTACTCACCAGTGTATATGGAGTAAGAATTGATGGGATTATTGGATATAGCTTTTTAAGAAGATTTATAGTTCGGTTAGATTATGATAACAATAAGGTAGAAATTTATACCCCAGGTACTTATAAATATCCTCGTGGTGGCCAACTATTAAAACCCAATTTCACCACACTTCCACAGCAATTAGCCATCATTCAAGATTCAAGAGAAATTTTGAATCGTTTTATTTTTGATACTGGAGCTGGCCTTTGTTTTTTACTATCCAAAGATTTTACTGAAGACAGCAGTTTTTTTAAAACAAACAGGCGCTTTTTTACAACACAGGCGGAAGGCCTTGGTGGTAAAAAACAGATGGAACTCACTGTTGTAAAGTCTGTAAAAATTGGACAATTCAAATTTAAAAACGTTCCTGTGCATGTATTTGACGATACATATAATGTAACCAATTACCCTGTCTTGGGCGGTATCTTAGGCAATGATTTACTTAGAAGATTTAATGTCATTCTCAATTATCCCGAACAATCAATACATATTAAACCCAATTCTCATTTCAATGAAGATTTTGACTATAGCTATACAGGACTAGGCATTTACTTGATCGGAGGAGAAATAAGGGTGGTAGACATTGTGAGAGGTTCTCCCGGAGAAAAGGCTGGATTTAAGGAAGGAGATGTGATTTTTTCTGTAGAAAGTAATTTTACAAAAAACATACAAGTATATAAAAATCTATTCCAAAATGCCCTTGGAAAAATAAAAGTAGTCGTTTTCAGAAGAGAGACTCCGTTGATTCTCACGCTAGATGTTCAGGATATACGTAAATAGCGCACAATGACCTATTTTGCAAAACGATTTTTAGTTTATGATTCATTACAACCGTTTTATTTTAGACAATGGCTTAACCGTATTGGTACATGAAGACAATGCCACCCCAATGGCAGTTGTGAATGTTTTGTATGATGTTGGCGCTAGAGATGAAAATCCCTCTAAAACCGGTTTTGCCCATTTATTTGAGCATCTGATGTTTGGAGGGAGCATACATATTCCTGATTACGATGAGCCATTGCAAAGAGCTGGAGGAGATAACAATGCATATACTACCCATGATTTAACCAATTATTATTGCCAGCTTCCTGCACAAAATATAGAGACCGCATTTTGGTTAGAGAGTGATCGAATGTTGAGCTTGGCTTTCAGTGAAAAAAGTTTAGCTGTTCAAAAGAAAGTAGTATGCGAAGAATTTAAAGAACATTATCTGAATAAACCTTATGGTGATGTTTGGCATAAAATGCGTGAATTGGCATATACAGTTCACCCGTATCGATGGATGACAATTGGAAAAGAATTGAGTCATGTAGAGAATGCACATATTGATGATGTGAAAGCTTTTTTCTTTAAGCATTACAGACCTGTGAATGCTATTTTAGTAGTGGCAGGAAATGTAAAAACAGAACAAGTAAAACAATTGGCTGAAAAATGGTTTGGTCCTATTGAAATGGGAGAAAAATACATTCGCTGTTTAGCGAAAGAACCAGTGCAACAGGAAGCCAGAAAATTAAGTATAGAAGCAGCTGTTCCATTAGATGCATTTATTAAAACCTGGCATATGGATGCCAGATTAGAAAAAGGATATTATGCAGCTGATTTATTAACGGAGATTTTAGGCGGTGGCGGATCTTCAAGATTATACCAGTCATTGGTAAAAGAACAAAAATTGTTTTCCAACTTAGATTGTCATCATTTTGGAAGTTCTGATGCAGGACTTGTTACTATTGAAGGTAAGCTCGTAAAGGGAGTTAGCATGGATCAAGCCGAAAATGGAGTTGCAGAAATAATCCATGCAATTCAGCAAAACCATGTATCCGATAATGAATTGATCAAAGTAAAAAATAAAACGGAGAGCATTATTGCTTTTGAAGATATGAGTGTAATGAGCAGGGCTAGTAGCTTGGCCATGTACGAATTATTGGGTGATGCCAATTTAATGAATACTGAATTAGATAAATACCAACAAGTTACTCCAGCTGATCTTCATGAATATAGCAAACAAATTTTCAGGGAATCGAATAGCAATACCATTTACTATCACGCAAAGCAATAGATCAAATAATACAAATGAATTTGAACAGAAAAATAACTCCACATATTACTGATGCTGTAAGTTTCGATTTACAATTGAAGAAATGTGATCAATATAATTTAGACAATGGGGTTCCGGTTTATAGCATGGATGCTGGTACTCAAGAAGTATTAATGGTAGAATGGGTTTTTTATGCAGGCAATTGGTATGAACAGAAAAACATAGTTGCTGCTACCACCAATTTTATGTTAAAAAATGGCACTAAAGAGAAAACTGCTTTTGAAATAAATGAGTATTTCGAATTTTATGGTGCCTATTTAAACAGAAGCTGTTACAATGAAACAGCTACCATCACACTTCATTGTTTAGCTAAACATATCAATGAATTATTGCCTGTAGTTGCTGAAATAATAACATCATCTATTTTTCCTGAGGAAGAGCTCAATACGTATCGACAAAATCAGCAACAAAGATTAGAAGTAAATTTAAAAAAATGCGATTTTATTGCCAACCGTTTGATTGATGAATATATTTATGGCATCCATCATCCTTACGGAAAATACACTTCTACTTTAGATTATGACCAATTGAATAGAGAAGAATTGGTATCATTCTATGAACAATTTTATCAGCAAGGCAAATGTTTGATTTTTACTGCAGGCAAGATACCAGCAAATTTAGCCAGTTCCTTAAATCTCATTTTCGGACAATTGCCATTACAGCAAAGGGCTATTCCTAATATTCAATACCATTTGCATCCTGCAGTAGAGAAAAAAATGCATATTATTAATGACCCTAATGGAGTTCAGGGAGCCATTCGATTGGCAAGACCCTTCCCTAATAGACATCATCCGGATTATCAAAAAGTTCAAATTCTCAATAATATTTATGGCGGATTTTTTGGATCACGCTTAATGAGTAATATCAGAGAAGATAAAGGATATACATATGGCATACATAGTTATATACAAAACCATATTCATGAAGGCGCTTGGATGATCAGTACCGAAGCAGGAAGAGATGTGTGCAAAGCAACTATAGAAGAAGTCTATAAAGAAATGGATATTTTATGCAAAGAATCTATTGAAGCAGAAGAATTGAGTTTGGTAAAGAATTACATGATAGGATCTGTTCTAGGAGATTTAGATGGGCCATTTCAATTAATTGCAAGATGGAAAAACTATATTTTGAACGGAATTGATGATCAATATTTTTATAAGAGTGTAGGAATCATTAAAAACACCGGATCAGATGAGTTACAGGAACTAGCTAAAAAATATCTTAATCCAAATGATTTTTACGAACTGACTGTTATCTAATCGAATTTAAACAATGTTGGTGTTTGTTTTTTTCCGAAATTGTACAATAAATAATCGTTATGGGAAAGTTTTTCACAAAAACAATTGCAACTGCTGTAGCAGTGTTGATTGCGGCTTATTTGTTAACCGGTGTAACTGTAGCGGATAGTTTTACAGCAATCATGGTTGCAGTGGTCTTAGGCTTACTCAATAATTTTATTAAACCAATTTTAGTAATACTTACTATTCCTATTACAATTTTTACACTGGGGATTTTTCTCTTATTTATTAATGTTTTTATCATTCAAATCGCAGCAAAAATAGTTCCTGGATTTTCAGTGGATGGATGGTGGACCGCTTTATTTTTTAGTTTCCTGGTTACCTTGGTAACTTCAGTTTTGGAATCATTAATTGGTACTCCTGAAAATAAACAATATAATAACTAACCTTTTACTAAAGAAAATACATACATCATTTCTAAAGCAATTTGCATAGACCTTTCTTGGTAAACTTTTTCCTGTTGATTGGTTCCGTCAGATAGTTTGGGATCTTCGTAAGGAACTTTAAATCTTCCATCAGCTCCAAATACTATTGGGCAAGAAGCATCTGCTTGAGAACAAGTGAGCACTGCACCATAATCTTTAGAAGGATTGGGAGCGTCTCCATATTTTTTTGAATACGCATCAAGCGCTGGATAATTGGCACTATATTTTACTTCATAATGAGGGTTAGGACCTTCAGTCAACTGTTTAATTTCAAAACCAATTTTTTGTAACGCCTGAACTGCGTTTGAATTAAATGCGGTGATTTCTGTTCCTCCAGAATAACAATAGACATTTGTTATACCATAATATGCGGCCGCTGTTTGCGCCCATATTTGTGCAAAATGACTTCTTCTAGAATTGTGTGTGCAGATAAACGTTAATTGAACAGGGAGTTTTTTATCAACGCTGATTTGAATATATGCACTTAGCTTATTTAATTCATTTTTACGTTCATTGGGGATGGATGAAAAGTTTTTTTCAACACTTACTAAATTCTGCTTGATCAATGGAAAGATATCAACAGCACTTGCATTCATAGAAAAGAGATTTAATACTATTAAAATTAAAAGCAGTTTAAATTTATTCATATGTATTCTATTTTTATTAGCAACAACCCGAACCTGGTTTGCAACATGCTTCATTTTGAGGCTTTTCTGCATAAACAGTAATACTGAAAATTCCAGTTTGTCCATTTTTAAATGCAGCCATTTCTGTTGGGTTTAAATAATTAATTAAAATATCATCGGGTATGATAATGGCTTTTTCTTTTTGAATTTGAATATTGGTAAATCCATTGCTTTTGATCAACTCTAGATATACTTCTTTTTGAATGGCTCCTGAAACACATCCTGCATACATTTCAGCATCTTTACGAAGTGCATCTGGCAATTGCCCAACCAATACCACATCTGAAATACTAAAATGCCCTCCTTGTTTTAGTACACGAAAAATTTCTTTAAATACCCCATCTTTATTAGGTACTAAGTTTAAAACACAATTACTCACAATCACATCCGCTATTTCAGAAGCCAAAGGCATATCGTCAATATCCCCTTCTCTGAATTGTACATTATCAAATCCTAATTTTGCTGCATTGCTTCTTGCTTTTGCAATCATCGCAGGAGTAAAATCAATTCCAATTACTTTACCAGTTGCTCCTGTAGCTGCTCTGGCAACAAAACAATCATTGCCTGCTCCACTTCCTAAATCAACAACAGTATTGCCTTCTTTTATTTTTGCATACTGTGTTGGCAATCCACAACCCAGACCAAGATCAGCATCTGCATTATAGCCATCCATTTGCGTATAATCATCACTCATGATATTATACACTTCAGTAGAGCAACCACCAGCACCGCAGCATGAAGATTTATTTTGTTCCAAGGTTTGATCTGCAATAATTGCATATTTTTCTTTAACTATTTCTTTTAATGCCTGTTCGTTTTTCATTGTATTATTTTTATGTTTAACAACAAGCATTTGCTTGTTGATCTTTGAGCTTATGAAATAAATGATTAAATGATTGATTGAATTTTTCGAATGCTTTCCAATTAATACAGTAACAACTACGTGGTCCATCAACAGTTCCTTTGATCAAACCAGCTTCTTTCAATTCTTTTAAATGTTGCGAAACAGTTGATTGGGCCAATGGTAGGACTTCTACTATTTCACCACACACACATTCATTTTTTTGTGCCAATACTTTTAATATGGCTATTCGCGCAGGATGCGACAATGATTTTGCAAACACAGCCAGCTCTTGTTCGGCTTTAATAAATTCTTCTAGTTTCGGGGTTGCCATCTTCATCGTTTTTATACGATAAAGCAAAGCTAAGGGATTTTAGTTATTCATCGTACGAAAACGATAAGTATTATTTTGACAGTTTATATTGAATAGAATGGTTAGGTCTATTTTACTATATATGTAGTCGATGATGTATATATATTTAAAGAGCAGCATGCTGGTGTTTTCAGTTGAATAAATCACCCTTTCTCACCAAAAAACCATTCATCCCATAATTATTGCCGTTTATCCTTTTGCAAAAAAATCTAAAAATCATAACTACTTGTATATTAATTGATTATATTAAACCTATATCTAAAGTCTGCCCATTACTTCAAAATACTTGGTACTATGTGTTGCATGGTACTAAAATAATCCCCATCTTTGTGATGTCAAAACAAATGAACTAAAAACAATTAAAAATAAAAGTCATGAAAACTTTAACAACCAACACAACCAGCAACAACACTTTAGTAACTGTAAACAAACCAGTTTTTGGTTTAGCAGATTTTTGGAACATCGAGCGCATGCGCAGAGTTAGAGCTCCAAGAAGAAACATGAACTAATCGTATTTCATCAATCACCCCCATAAAATCAATTATCATGGATATTCAAAATACACATAGTCAGATGCGCAAGGGCGTTTTGGAGTTTTGTATCCTTTCAATCATCAGGCAGGGTGAAGTTTACCCATCCGATCTGGTTGATAGAATGAAAGCTGCCAACCTGCATATTCTGGAGGGTACACTTTACCCGCTGTTAACCAGATTGAAAAATGCCGAGTTACTCACTTACCGTTGGGTAGAAAGCAATAGCGGACCCCCACGTAAGTACTTCGTGATGACCGAAAAAGGATTAACCTTTTACGGTGAACTCGAAAGAACCTGGCAAGAACTGGCAGATGCCGTTCAGGTGCTTACCCAACCAATTGCTCATTCAGACCAAGAGCACCCGTCAGATCAAGAAAACCAAAATAACCAACCTTAACTACAATTAAAACATATACCATGAAAAAGGTAATCAATATAAACTTTCAAGGCAGGGTAATTCCTATTGAAGAAGCTGCTTATGATGTATTGAAACAATACATAGAAAGCTTGCGCAAATTCTTTGCGAACGAAGAAGGAAGAGACGAAATCATCAACGATATTGAAGGTCGTATTGCCGAATTATTTGGCGAGCGATTAAAGAAAGGCAGTACCTGCATCACCAATGAAGATGTGGAAAGCATTATTGCTAGTATGGGCCGACCTGAAGATTTTGAAGGTGAAGAATCCAATATGAAATCTCAACTAGGTGGCAATAAAGAAGAAAGCTATCGCCCTAATTTTGAACAATTTACTGCTCCTGGAAAAGGTCGTTTATACAGAGATACAAATGATAAAGTACTAGGTGGAGTTTGTAGCGGTTTAGCTGCTTATTTCAGAATAGATCCATCTATTATTCGTATCATATTTGTTGTATTTACATTTAGCGGAGGTGCAGGATTCTTATTGTACTTATTAATGTGGATCATTCTTCCATCTAAGCCGTTGGATCATGTAGCTTCTACTAAACGTTTGTATCGTAATCCTGAAGAAAAAGTTGTGGCAGGCGTGGCAAGTGGTATTGCAACTTATTTTGACATTGCAATCTGGGTTCCTCGTTTAATTTTTGCAATGCCTTTAGTACTTGGAATTTTTAGTTCAATTATAGGGTCTGCTTTTTGGTTTCATTTTGACTCTTTTCCATCCTTTGTTTTTAGCTCATTTGGTAGCTCCTTATTTATAAGCTATGCTGTACTATGGGCAGTTATTCCAGAAGCAAATAGTGCTTCAGAAAAATTAGAAATGCGTGGCGAAAAAGTAGATTTGAATACAATCAAGAATACCATTCAAGAAGATTTAGAAGGTTTTAAGCAGCGTGCAGAAAAATGGGGTGGAGAATTTACTGAAAAAGCCAATAAATTCAGTTCAGAATTTGGACAAACAGTGAATCAAAAAGGAAGAAGTTTTGGATCTGAAGCAAGCTACGTTGCAAAATCAACAGGTAGTAAAATCGGAAGTGCAATTGCCATTTTATTCAAAGCATTCTTCTTATTCATCGCTGGTATTATTGCTTTCTCTTTATTGATTGCTTTATTAGCAATGTTAGTAGGAAGCGTTAGTGTATTTCCTTTAAAAGATTTTTTACTAGAAGGTTTCTGGCAGCATTTCTTGGCATGGTCTACCCTATTATTGTTCTTATTTGTTCCAGTTGTTGGTATTGTAATCTGGTTGATCAGAAAGATCATTGGAGCAAAAGCTGGCAGCAAATACTTAGGATTTACTTTCGGAGGATTATGGACCTTGGGTTGGGTTAGTGTTGTATGCCTAATTGCATCTATCACACAGGATTTTGATGCAAGAGCTAGAGATAAAAAAGACATTGCTATTGTACAACCTACTACTCAGAAAATGATGGTAAAAGTAGCTGATGCAAAAGTTCAAGTGATCGGCAGATGGTTGAAATTGGATGGCATCATTAGTTTAGACAATGATAGCCTGGTATTGAATAATATCAACTTAAGAATTGCTAAAAGTAGTGATTCATTGTACCATATTTCTTACCACAAATACAGTAACGGACCAGATGAAGAAGCTGCTTTAAGAAATATTGAACAGATCAATTATGGTGTTGTACAGGCTGATAGTATGATTTATCTAGACAGAGGATTTAACTTAAAAAAGGGTACCAAGTTTCGCAATCAAGGTGTTGTTGTAACCATTCAAGTTCCAGTAGGTAAAAAAATAGAACTGGATAGAAATGTATCTAAAAGATTGAATTGGTTTAACATCAATCACAACAACAACGATTACGAGTGGGAAGACGATTGGAATGGTAACGATTCCAGAGGATACAGTTCTAATGTAGAATACATCATGACTCCTGGAGGTTTGGAAAGAACCAAAAAAGAAAATGATAGTCAGCATTATAACAACGACGATAATAGTTCTGATAACAATGCAGTAGAAGAATTTAAGAAGAGTAAAGAAGAGTTGAAGAAAGAATACGAGCGCAAAAAGAAAGAAGCTGATGATTTGAAGAAAGAATTGGACAAACCAGTGGACAGTGCTCGCTATCGTTATCAAAAAGCATACTATGAAACACCCAATTCAACTAATCCCAAGTTGGCAGGCAAGGGAGACGAAAAAAGAGATATATATGATTTAGGAGCAGAAGGAAGCAGAATTTCCTTACTCTATCTACAATCATAAACTCGGTTGGAAAGGTTGGATTATGAACCCCGTCTCTTGGTTGGGATGGGGTTCTTCATTAAATAAAAACACTATTATGAGAAAAGTAGGTTTATTAATTGTTCTGGCAATACTATTTTTAGTTTGCTGTAAACACAAACGCAATCAAACAACCAGAAATGGTGATGTAAGAGTAACTGTTTCTGAAACTGGTAAAGAATACCGATTCAAAGCATATTTTGAGAAAGAAAAAACCGCTACTGTTCAATCCTATATTGTTGCACAGTCCAGAGTAACTGATCTTTTTAAAAACTACCAAACAGACAAAGAAGTGATTTTATCTGATGAAACCAAGTTTAAAATAAAGTCTAAACTGGGTTATGTTGAGATGGTATTAGACAAAAGAGCCAATGATGACATTTCATTAAAGAGTATAAAAGAACTCAGTAATGGAATCAAGGAAAAAATATTGGCCAAGAACTAGTCTTTAAGAATCATAAACCGTTGGTTTGGCTTATTTTTGCTCCTCAAAATAAGTCTAATGAAGAATACCCCATTTACACAAAAGCATATTGATTTAGGAGCGAAAATGGCAGAGTTTGCCGGATACAATATGCCGATTAGTTATTCAGGCATTAATGATGAACATGCAACAGTTCGTAAAAATGCCGGGGTATTTGATGTGAGTCATATGGGTGAGTTTATGTTAAAAGGGGAACATGCACTCGATCTGATACAAAGAGTTACATCGAATGATGCTTCAAAAATTACGAATGGTCAAGCTCAATACAGTTGTTTACCCAATAATGAAGGTGGAATTGTTGATGATTTGATTGTCTATTGCATCGAACAAAACAAAACCTATATGTTGGTTGTGAATGCTTCCAATATAGAAAAGGATTGGAACTGGATAGTGGCCCATAATACCAATAATGTGGAGATGCATAATATCTCTGATAAAACTTGTTTACTGGCCATTCAAGGACCCAATGCCACAAAAATTTTACAATCCATCTGCGATACCGATATCATGAACCTCAAATACTACACATTTGTCAGAGGTAAAATGGCTGGTATAGACAATGTAATTATCAGTGCAACCGGTTATACTGGTTCGGGTGGAGTGGAGATTTATTTTGAAGACAGTAATAATGCAGCCAATATTATCTGGGATGCCATTTTTGAAGCTGGTAAAGAAGCTGGTATTAAACCGATTGGATTAGGCGCTCGCGATACACTGCGTTTAGAAATGGGTTATTGTTTATATGGAATGGACATCAATGATACTACTTCACCTTTAGAAGCAGGACTAGGATGGATTACCAAATTCACTAAAGCATTTACCAATAGTGAAGCATTACAAGCACAAAAAGCAGCAGGGGTAACTAAGAAATTGGTAGGTTTTGAAATGTTGGAAAGAGGAATTCCACGTCATGATTATTTAATTAAAGATGCAGCAGGAAATACCATTGGTAAAGTTACCAGCGGCACGCAAGCCCCTTCATTGAATAAAGCCATTGGCATGGGTTATGTTGCAACAGCACATGCAGCTGTTGATAACGAAATTTTCATCGATATCCGCAACAGCTTAGTAAAAGCAAAAATTGTGAAAGCGCCGTTTGCATAATTGTAGCGTATGGAAATACATAAAGGAATTGCTTGTTTTTATGCTAAAGATTTAAAAGCCTGGCGATCATGGCTGAAAAAAAATCATTCCATAGCTGCTTCAATATGGTTAATCATATATCATAAACAATCTGGAACACCAAGTGTGTATTATCCCGATGCGGTGGATGAATCCATTTGTTTTGGATGGATAGATAGCAAGATTAACAAAAGAGATGAGCAAAGCTATTACCAACTGTTTTCTCAAAGGAGTCCTAAAAGCAACTGGAGTAAAGTAAATAAAGAAAAAGTAAAAAGACTTACTCAAGAAAATCGATTACAGGCGCCTGGCTTAGCCATGATCGATTTGGCCCAAAAAACGGGCACTTGGTCTGCATTGGATAAAATTTCGGATTTGATCATGCCTGAAGATCTAGAAAAAGCATTTTCAAAAAATAAAAAAGCTTTAGCCAATTTCGAATCTTTCCCCCCTTCTACTAAAAGAGGCATTTATGAGTGGATCATTAATGCCAAACAATCAACAACAAGAGCAAAAAGGATCGAAGAAACAGTTTCGTTGGCTGCTAAAAATATTCGTGCCAACCAATATGTAAAAAAAGCGTAGTATACCAATTGAACACAGAATTTATTGGCTCGGTTATACTTGAACCTGTTTGATTGCGTTATTAGGAAGATGAAAAGAATACTTCCTGTTTTATTGATTGGCCTTTTATTATTCAGTGCCTGTAGTAAAAAAACATCCCCTTCAAAATCGAGTAGCGGATCCGATACAGGGTATGCATCTTATTATGGTGATGAATTCGTCGGCCGTAAAACAGCCAATGGAGAAATTTTTAGTCAATCTAATTTAACCGCAGCCCATAAAAAACTGGCTTTTGGCACAAAAGTAAAAGTGACCAATTTAAGCAATAACAAATCGGTGACCGTTCGCATCAACGATCGAGGACCTTTTGTTGCAGGCAGAATCATCGACCTCAGCAAATCCGCCGCCAAGAAAATAGATATGGTTGGAACGGGGGTTGCCAAGGTTAAGATTCAGTATTAGTGATTAAACTAGTCTCCGAACTACTATCAACCAACAACCCAATAACCAATAACTATCAACTCAATAACTGTATTATCTCCACTTCATCTTTTCCAATCATTTTATATCCATAATCATAACAACAAATGTAAGTACCCAATTTTTGGTGCTTTTGTTGATGCGTATAATGCGCAGTATTGAACCCATGCAAATACAATGTGCTGATTGGTATGTTTTTCTTCTTTGGAAACAATGCATGTATATTGGCTAAAACACGCCTGTTTCTTTGCAACAATAAATTAATTTGCCGAATACAATTATTGGAAGGGCCATTCTGTGAATTATGAAAACTGGTTCTGCAATAACTATTACAGAATTTTTTATCTGTTCTTCCTATGATTTTTTTACTACAATATGCACAGCATTTTTCTTGCATCGGTCATTATTTCAAAAGGGTTCAAACGATGCTCAAAATAATCAACTCATACTATTCGCTGCTAGTAGAAATACTTGTTCTTTAAGTTGAAAAAACGGAATTCATTTATTGCTTCAAAGACTGCAAAACCAATTTTAATGCATCTTCGTTTTTGGTCGGTGTAAATTGATACTGCTGATTGAATTTGGCAGAATCAAAAAAGTAAGGCCGATCATATTGATACAACATTTCAGGCATTTCTTTTAAAATAGGAATAAATAGACCAAGCAATTTGATTGCCCATGCAGGTAATACTTGTATGGCATCTTTAACCCCCATTTCATTGGCCATCAAACTGGCCCATTCTCTACCAGTTAACAAAGCAGGGTCTACTGGCAAATTCCAAATTTGATTATAGGCTGAAGAATCGTTCCCCAAAATTGCTGTGCCTTTTGACAGATCAGGTGTGTATCCAAAACTATGCACCACATCAGCATTACAAAACCATTGAGCTGCTTTGCCTTTGGCAAAATTATCATAAACCAAATTGAGTAACATGCTCTTCTCTTTTATAGGACCAAAAAAATCTGGCGCTCTTGCAATAATGGCGTTGATCTTTCCTTTATCTACCGCTTCTAAAATGAGCCGATCTACAGCAGCACGCACATGTCCTTTTTTGCTTGTTGGATTCATGGGAGAAGATTCTGTGATCTGCCCAACATGATTGGGATCGATGGCATAAATATTATCAAAGAAAACCAGTTTGGTATGATGGGCTGCACATGAGTCAATAACGTTTCGCATAAATGAAGGCCATTTTTCTTGCCATACTTTCGTTTTGTAATCAAAGCCAATGGTTACATAACAGATTTTACTCCCTTCAATGGATCGAAATATTTGTTCTTTATCAGTTAAGTCTGCAGCAAATAAATGATCCGTTTCATTTACTTTCTTAGGATTTCGACTAACCAATCGAATATCAGTTGTATAGGCGGGTAAATATTTTGCCAATTCAATGCCGATTGAGCCCCCAGAGCCTAGTATTGTTTGCATACTTTAAATTTTACAGTACAATATACAAATACAGGAGCAGATATATTCGTCACTGAAATGAACAAATAGTTAAGCGGTTCAAATAGTTTACAAACGTTTAGAAACGCTAAAAAATGTTTGTAAACGAATACATCTGCTTACAATCGTTTACTTACGTCAATAGATGTTTAAAATAACCCAATCTTTAAAATAGCTTTCCATATTTGTGTTGTTAACGGCAGTACCTACTGCTGAATTTTAAAAATCAAATAACTGAACCGTTATGAACGCAATGAAAAACAAAGTCCAATTAATTGGCAATTTGGGACAGGATCCCGATGTAAAAACAATCGGCGAAGACAAAAAAGTAGCGCATATAAGTGTGGCTACCAATGAAAATTATCGCAATGCTAAAGGCGAAAAAGTAACTGATACTCAATGGCACAATGTAGTAGCCTGGGGTAAACTAGCTGATATAGCAGAAAAGTTTTTGCTCAAAGGAACCGAAGTAGTGATTGAAGGAAAACTCATTAATCGAAATTATACCGATAAGCAAGGTGTGAAAAGATATATCACTGAAGTGCAGGCTAACGAGCTCCTGATTCTTACAAAAAAAGCTTGAGTACTTAGTAAGACTGATTTAATCCGCCCCCGTTTTAGTTCAGCAATACCTTACATCATTCAATAGGCGGGTATGGCCCCATCCTACCTGTCCTATTGATAGTAAGGGCTGATCATCCAATATACTATTGGACCAGTCACTGCTACATAAAACCAAAGCGGCCAGGTAATTTTTGCCAATTTTTTATGCGCTGGAAATTCGGCCGTTAATGCTCTATATGCAGTAAATAAAATAAATGGTAAAATAATAGCTGCTAAAAAAATATGGGTAATCAAAATCACAAAATAAATCAGCCTCATGTTGCCTACTGCTAATATCTCATCTTCGGAAACCAATCCATCATGATTGGCATCTCCAAATTTGGCTTCTCCTGCAAATAAATGATGTGCGATATAAGACAATAAGAACATTACCGATAAAACCAACGCTGTCATCATGAGTTGTTTGTGCAATACATATTTTTTCTGCTTAACAGCTACCAATGCAGCCACCAGCAGCACTGCAATGGTTGCATTGATAAACGCATTGGCCATTGCAAATACATGAACATCGAAACCTAGATTGACTTCCAATTTTACTCTACCAAGAACTATAACAACTGCAAATACCACCACAGAAAAAATCCCAATCAACCAACCAGCCAATTTATCATTCTTTTCTATACTTGCCTTTAACATGATTACTTTTATATTTTTTGACTATTTAAAATTGTATTTTAAAACCCATTTTATTTTTAACCGTTGAAATTTATCCGTTTATCTTTCTTCTTGACTGCATGTACACCATAAAAAAGATCACTGCCACTACTATAATCAACCACAACCAACTCAAATCGATGATATCTCGGAATACACTGCTTTTTTTATTCTTGTCTTTTTCTAATAATAATAACCCAATATCTTTCGACAATTTTTTCAAAGAAGCAGTATCTAATCCATTATAATAACCGCGCACCACATAGTCTCTATCCAACAAAACAAATCGGCTTGTATGCACAAAATCTGGCGACACAGGTTCTTCCGAAAACTGATCTACTTTTAATTCCTGAAAAGCAAAATCGTAGATTGATTTTTTATTCCCAGTAAGCATCCACCAGTTATCATGGTTTACCCCAAATCTGTCTGCATAGTTTTTTAATACCGATACCGAATCGTTTTCAGGATCAACAGTAAACGATATAAACTGAACAATTGATGTATCGATCTTGTTGCGAACATTGCCTCCTTTTTTAAAAGATTGTTGCAAGGTTGCCATATTTCTGGTAAGTCTTGGGCAAATACTTCTACAACTGGTAAAGAAAAAATCCAGTACCAGGATCTTTCCTTGTTTATCATACAAGCTCACCGTATCTCCTAACTGATTGGTTAAGGTGATGTTGGCCGTCTTATGCCAGATACTGTCATCTACTGTTTTACCTCGTTGTACTTTTGTTACAACAGTATCTAATAAGTAATGGCGAGGCATGTCTACCGCATTATCACTATAAGACTTCAACACTAAGTAACAGACAATAGGAATACCTAATGCAATGATCAATCCTAAAATGGCTTTTTGATTCATAAATTTTTTATAAGAAAAAACCATCCCAAAAATCGGGATGGTTCAGACAGTTTAAAATTATTGAGTAATCTTATTCGCTCTAGTGTCCCGCTTTTTTCTCATCGGCATGCTTAGCCTCACCATGACTGGCAGCTTCTTTCTTTTCTACTTTAATAGTGCTTTGCTCTTTAAAATGAGGATCGTAAGTATTACGTAGGTTTCTAAAAGAATTTCCATCATATAAGAATGCAGTAATAAACCAGATGAATAATGCCAAAGGAACAACAATGGTCATTATCAAGTTCTTGAACTCATGTTTCAAGTGCATGAAATAAGCAACAATATAAAATGCTTTTGCCATCATCAAAATAACAATGGTTCCTTTAATAGCTAAACGGAAAGAACTTTGATCTAATGGAATATCAATCATCCAGAATCCTAAGATCAATTCTACAATAGTTAATACAGTAAGAATGATCGTAACTTTTATAATTTCTTTGGTTCCTCCGCCTGCGTGTTCATCATGTTCTGCAGTATGTGACATAAAATACTAGGTTATAGTGAAAAAAATTAAATTAAATAAGGTAGAAACAAGTGAATACAAATACCCAAACAAGATCTACAAAGTGCCAGTACAATCCTGCTTTTTCAATCATGAGGTAATGTCCTCTTTGTTCAAACTTATCGGTTAGCGTCATGATCAACATAATAATATTAATGATCACTCCACTAAATACGTGGAATCCGTGAAAACCAGTAATCGTAAAAAAGTAATTGGTGAAATTAGTAGAAGAAGCGGTTCCATCATGGTTTAAAAATGGATTGCTACCCCACCAAGCACCTTCGTGGTGTAAATGATTCCACTCCCAAGCCTGACAGCTTAAAAATGCAATACCACCAATAATGGTCCAGATCAAGTTTTTAGTAACTCCTTTCTTATCCATATTATGACCAGCTTGAACGGCCAATACCATGGTAACAGAGCTAATGATCAAAATAAAAGTCATAATACTTACAAACACCAATGGTGCATGTACTCCTTCTGGTGCAAAAGGGAAACTTTTGAATACTTCATTTGGGTCAGGCCATCCATTGGTAGAGAAACGAATGGTTCCGTAAGAAATAAGGAATGCACCGAATGTAAAAGCATCACTCATTAAAAAGTACCACATCATTAACTTGCCGTACTCTACGTTGAAGGGGCTTTTACCTCCACTCCAAGATTTGGTTACATGTGCTGTTGCAGTTGTTGCCATATTGGTCTTAAATTTCTGTTACAAAAGTATTGTCTAGCGCTCAAAAAAGCTGCATAAAATGCAAGTTTTTTGTAATTATCCTATCCAATTATAAAAAATAAATAAATAGATCCATAAAGCATCTACAAAATGCCAGTAAGTACTCACCATATCGATGGATAAACTACTGTAATTCTTCACTCTACTCATATATGCACGTATCACAATCACTAAAATCGCAATTACCCCTCCCAACACGTGCGCCATGTGCAAACCAGTAATTACGAGTAAGAATGAAGCTGCTGAATTGCTTTTACTCCCGATTAGGGCAATATTTCTGCTCTCCAGATTCAAAAAACCAAAAACCTGTAAAGTGATAAACAATACCCCAAGTAGTGCAGTAGCAGTAATTAGGCTTCGATACCTACCCATTTCGCGGGCTTTGAAGGATTTCTGTGCTAAGTGAATAGTAATACTGCTCAATAAAATAACGCCTGTAGAGTACCAAAACACCAGGGGCAATTCAAATTCCAACCAAGTACTCTGGTTCTTTTTTACAATATAGGCACTGGTTAACCCTGCAAACATCATCACGATGCTGCCCATGGCTACCCAAAGGGTAAATTTCTGCGGGTGAATTCTTTGTGGCTCATTGGCCTGAACTGTTGTCATAGCACTTCTCTTTTAAAATAACCCAATAACTTAATAACCCAATAACCAATAACTAATAACCAATAACTAATAACCAATAACTAATAACTTTTGTCAGCAAGCATGGCTAATAATACAATTGGCAAATAAATATAGCTGCTGAACATCACTCTTCTCGCTGCTTTTACATCCATCGATTGATACAATCGGGCACTTTGAACAACCATAAATAAATTACAGGCCAATATGATCCATAAACTGGTGATGCCAGTTAATCCAAAATAGTAAGGCAATATACCTACAGGAATCATCAGCACAGAATACATAATGGTTTGCACAGCTGTAAACTTTGTTGGACCTGTTGCAGAAGGCAATAATTTAAAACCAGCTTTGGTATAATCATTATGTGCCACCCATGCAATTGCCCAAAAATGAGGGAACTGCCACAAAAATTGCATGCCAAATAAAATCCAACCACCTGCAGCAAAATCGTCATTGCCCGCAACCCATCCGATCAAACAAGGCAATGCACCCGGAAAAGCACCAATCAGCACTGCAATAGAATTGATTTTTTTAAGGGGTGTATAGATGAATGCATATAAAAATAAACTGAATGCCGAAACCAATGCAGCTGATAAATTGAAAAAGTACCACATCATGGCAACCCCAACAACTCCTGCAACTAAAGCAAAAATATAGGCTTCTTGTTGAGACATCGACCCATTGGCTACCGGCCGTTTTGAAGTTCGCTTCATCATGGCATCAGTATCTTTTTCTACTGCTTGATTGATGGCATTGGCGCTTCCAGTAACCAACATCCCCGCAAGAAAAAGAATGCAAATCATTACCCAATCGTATTGCACCACTTTTGGAGCCAATAAATAACAAATAACACAAGAAAATACAACCGTAAAACTTAACGTGAACTTGATCAATAAAAAATAATCTTTCACTTTAGAAGCAAGCGAAAAAGATGATGAAGCTATTGGTTGTTCAGAACTATTTGTCATGCTCAGCACTTCGTTTAAAAACAATGCTCCCGTTTTTTCGGGAGCATTGAACTATTTGTACTGAAAATACGGGATTCGTATTCCAGCTTTTCAATTAATGATGACTTTCGTCGGCTCCTACTGGTGTTGTTTGAGGAATAAATTCTTTCCCGTCTTTCGCATAATCATATGCCCAACGATGTACTTCAGGAATTTCTCCTACCCAGTTACCATGTCCTGGATGAATTGGTGTAGTCCACTCCAATGTATTAGAGTCCCAAGGATTTGGATTGGTTAATTTTCTTCCTTTGAAAATAGAATAGAAGAAATTAAACAAGAACAAAATTTGAACAGCAAATACAATCATTGCAACTGTACTGATGAATCTATTTAAATCACCGAATTTATTAAAGCTTTCCCATGCACTGAAATCGTAGTATCTGCGTGGCATACCCGCTAAACCTTGGTAATGCATTGGCCAGAAAATTAAATAAGCTCCAGCAATAGTTACCCAGAAATGGATATAGCCTAATGTATTGTTTAAATATTTACCATACATCTTAGGGAACCAATGGTAGATACCAGCGAACATACCAAACATACTAGCAACACCCATTACAATATGGAAGTGAGCAACCACAAAATAAGTATCATGTAAGTGAATATCCAAAGCAGAGTTACCTAACCAGATACCGGTTAATCCCCCAGAAATAAATAAGCTCACAAAACCTATTGCAAATAACATACCTGGAGTGAAACGAATATTTCCTCTCCATAGAGTAGTTAGCCAGTTAAATACTTTAATGGCAGATGGTACCGCAATTAATAATGTAAGTAATACAAAGATCGAACCCAGGAAAGGATTTAATCCGGTTACAAACATATGATGCGCCCAAACCAAGAAAGCCAAAATAGCAATTGCAAATAAAGAACCCACCATCGCCATATATCCGAAGATCGGCTTACGTGAATTCACTGATAAGATTTCAGAAACCATACCCATGGCTGGTAACAAAATGATATACACTTCCGGATGTCCTAAGAACCAAAATAAATGTTGATATAAAATAGCACTTCCACCTTCATTAGGTAAAGCACCTACTCCATTCACAAAAATATCAGAGAGATAAAAACTTGTTCCAAAATTTCTATCAAAAATCAATAAGATAAATCCAGAGAATAAAACTGGGAAAGATAATACGCCCAAGATCGCAGTAAAGAACAATGCCCAAATGGTTAAAGGCAAACGAGTCATGCTCATTCCTTTGGTACGCATATTCAATACAGTAGCGATATAATTCAATCCACCCAATAAAGAAGAAACCACAAACAATGCCATAGAGATCAACCAAAGATCCATACCTGTTTTAGAACCAGGTGAAGCATCACCCAAAGCACTTAATGGAGGATACGCTGTCCAACCACCGCTGAAAGGTCCTGTTTCAACAAATAAAGAAGATAACATTACAATACTTGCAGTGAAGAAGAACCAGTAGCTCAACATATTCATGAATGGAGAAGCCATGTCTCTTGCGCCTACTTGCAATGGAATTAAAAAGTTGGCGAAAGTACCGCTCAATCCTGCAGTCAATACAAAGAATACCAATACAGTTCCATGAGTTGTAACCAAAGCATAATAAGCTTCTGGAGTAATTTTACCGCCAGCAGCCCATTTACCTAAAATATCTTCTAACCAAGGAAAAGTACTATCCGGATAACCCAACTGTAAACGGAACAAAACACTCATTAAACCACCTAATACAGCCCAAACCATTCCTGTAATAAGGAATTGCTTTGCAATCATTTTATGATCCTGGCTAAACACATACTTGGAAATAAATGTTTCATGATGATGATGTTCACCATGATGATCACCATGTGCGTCGTGGTGAACATCTGTTGTAGCATGTGTGTGTAATACTGCTTCGTTACTCATACACTGGTCTTTATTTTTTTAAACAACTTCCACAATAGAAGGTTGTTACTTGTTTTACATTTTTGCGATAACTTTTGTTGCTGCTTCAACAGGCTTTGCTGCTAACTTTACAGTGTCTGCAGGTTTAGCTACTGAAGGATCTTTTTCTGGGAATGCTGCATAATAATAAGGCTTGATTCCAACCATTTTTGCATCATATTCTTCTTGATCCAATACTTCAATTACTCCTTTCATAGAATAATGTCCGTTACCACACATTTGATCGCAACTGATTTCATATGCGAAGTTTGGATTATTGGTAATTTCCTTCATTTCTTTAGTAGTGTACTTTGGAGTAAACCATAAAGTTGTTGGAATGCCAGGTACAGCATCCATCTTCATTCTAAAATGAACCAGACCTACATCATGAATTACATCTCTTGAACCAATAATAAATTTCACTGGTTTGCCTTTTACCAAATACATGGTTTGTTCTAAAACCAGATCATCATGCGACATTTGATCTTCCCAAATAATACCTAAATTATTGGTGGCATTATCAATGTTCTTGAAATATTTTTTTCCGAAAGTAGCATCCTTACCTGGGTAACGGAATATCCAACCAAACTGCTTTCCTGTAACTTCAACTACCATCGCATTTTGTGGAGGCTCTCCTGTAAATAAAAACCAGTTACGCAATCCTATCACTACTAGTACAGTTAATACAATCGCAGGGATGATGGTCCAGATCAATTCTAATTTAGTACTGTGCGCAAAGAAATAAGGTTTTCTGTTGTCTGATTCTTGGTATTTATAAGAAAACCAGAACAATAAAATTTGAGTACCCAAAAACACAATTCCAGTTACTCCTACTGTTACCATTAACATAGAATCTACTCTCGCACCTTCAACACTTGCAGCATCATGTGCCATCAAAGTTTTTCCAAAATATATTTCATTACAATACCATACTCCTATTAATCCTAATACCAAAAACACCACCATCAAAAAACCATTGATTTTGTTGTCTTGCTTTCGGCTTTTCTCTTCCCCTTTTAATACGGCTACATATTCACTTGCCTTAGCAATCTGAAAGATGACCAAGAAAATCAGTACCGTTACCGCGATGATTAAAAACATTGTCATAGTCTTATCTATATTATCTTATTCTAACAATTAATTTACCAATAGGTTTGTTTAAACCTGATGTATAACACTTTCTTTTAAATAAGGATGGTATTTAGGAATCAATGGTTTGCTAGCCAAAGATTTGCCTACAAATAATATCATCATACCTACGAAGAAAGTTAATATTCCAAAATCCAACCAACCCAATTCAACATGTTCTTTCATTAAAGAACCCATTACCATTTGATAAAAATCGATCCAGTGACCAAAGATGATCAATACAGCCATGAATGTAACCAATGTGTAATTTCTCTTAGCAGAACGCTTCATCAAAATCAACAATGGACATAAGAAGTTAATAATCAAATTGAAGAAGAAAATTCCTTTATATGGACCTTGAACTCGGTGTTTGAAGTAAACAGTTTCTTCTGGAATGTTGGCATACCAGATCAACATATACTGAGAGAACCATAAATAAGTCCAGAAGATAGAGAAGGCAAACATGAACTTTCCGATATCATGTAAATGCTCCTGGCTGGTCAATTCCATGTATCCTTTGTTCTTTAAATAGATCAACCAAAGTGCCAATAAAGACATTCCAGCAACAAATGAACTTGCAAAAGTATACCAGCTATACATGGTAGAATACCAATGTGCATCAATACTCATCATCCATAACCAAGGAATAGTAGAACCTACAGTTAAACCAAACCATACGGTGAATAAAGCAGCTCTTACAGTTCCTCTTAAAATAAATTTCTCACTGGTTTCCTTATTCATTGCAGCTTCATCAGCTTCTCTGCTCAACTGACGAATTCTCCAACCTAAGAAACTCCACAAACCAATTGTAGCAGTGGTCCAGATCACAAAAAATGTTGGGTTTAAAAATCCAACTTTACCTTTTAAAATAGGATCAATGGAAACAGCTTCAGTATCTAACCAATGATAGATATGATGCTTATGTCCGAAAATGATGTACATCAACACCGCAAAAGTGATGGAACCAAAAATAGGGACCATAGCAGAAATAGCTTCTGGAATTCTGCGGAAACTCGTAGTGAAACCAGCTTGAGCTAAAGTAGTTACACAAATAAAGAACATACTGGCATTGCAAATCAATGTCCAGAAAATACTGTTATACATTAATGTACCCCAGAAATGAACCTGTTCGTGCTCGTCGGAACTAAATCCTTTTGTGAACATTCCATATAATAATGCAACCAATCCAACACCAATCAAGGCATAAGACCAAGTTTTCATTTTTCCGGGAATTTCAAATTGTGTTCTTAAAGATGCCATTGTTACTCTTTTAGTTCAGTTATACTGATTTGCTTAAATTATTTTGCTGCTGTTGCTGCTGCTACTGGAGCTGCTGCTGGTGCCGCTTTTTTTCCTTGTTGTTGTTTCGATTTAATGTAGGCGATAACCATCCAACGTTGTTTTCTGCTCATTTGTGAAGCATAAGAACCCATTAAATTTTTACCATAAGCCACTGAATAAAACATTTGACCAGCAGGCATTGCCTCATATTTTGCATCACCTACCAATGTTGCAGGTTTTGGTGCATAAGGACCATTGCCATCTTTATATAAAGGACCATTGCCATCTAATTTTGCTCCATGACAAACACCGCAATTCACTAAATACAAACGCTCTGCTTCATCGTATTGTGTAGTTGATAAAGTATCGTAAGGATTCTTTACCAATTTAGATGCGTTATAATTGGTAGTGTCACCAGCCACATCTTTTGCAATATGAAAAGGCATTTCTTCTTCACGAGAAATAGTACCAGCCACAGGCATATTGGTATAGTTAATTCCTTTCTCTGCTAAGTTGCTATGATCTGCATAAGACTCATACGCTCTGCTATATGCCATATCGGGCATATAAATACTGCCGGGCTTGCGCTTAACATCGCTGCAAGCTGCTAAAAGAACAACTGCAGTTAAACAAGCTATGATGGATGTATTCTTCATAATTCTATTCATTCAATGTTTCTATATAAATTAAGCAGCTACTATTTGTTTGTTTTCAAATCTCATTTCGTCTTTATCGTAACTGCCAATCCACCAACCATCTTCCGCAATTTGAACATCTGTTTCAACTGCTCCGTTGTTTTGTAAGAAAGATTTAAGATCGTCTACATTGGTTTTATCGGTACACTCAATTACCATTACAAATAGATCATCGGTTGCACGAGCATGAAAATGATGCTTCTTTACAAAAGGAGCCAATTGACATAAGTAGCAAAAAGTAAGTACCATTCCTACCGCAGCAAATAACACCGTTAATTCAAAGATGATGGGAATCCAGGCTGGCAAAGCAAAATGCGGCTTGCCACCAATATTCAAAGGCCAGTCTTTTGTAAAGATCCAGCTGATACAACTGATTGCTGTAGATGTTCCAGTGATGCCATAGATAAAACCAGCAGTGTGTAAGCTTGTTTCTCTGAGGCCCATTGCATGATCCAATCCATGCACTGCAAAAGGAGTATATACATCGTGGATTTTAAATCCGGCAGTACGTACTTTTTTTACAGCAGGAAATAAAACTGCTTCATCATCAAAACAACCAACTACGAATTTCTTTTTTGCCATATTTCACCCCCTATCCCCCTAAAGGGGGAATAATTAAAAAGTTATAAAATATTGTCGTTCTCTTTCATTTTTTTTACTGTTCCCTAGCTCCCCTTTAGGGGCTGGGGGTTAATGAGCATGCTCATGTACGAACTCTTCTAATTTCTGCTCCTCTATATTACCCATTTGATTCTTATATCCTTCACCCGTTGTTTTCAATACATACTTGATTTCCGCTACTGCAATTACTGGGAAGTATTTTGCAAATAAGAAGAAGCAAGTAAAGAACAATCCAAATGTTCCTGCATAGAAACCAATCTCGTAAATAGAAGGGCTATAATAAACAGACCAGCTACTTGGTAAATAATCGCGGTATAAAGAAGTAACGATAATTACAAAACGCTCAAACCACATACCGATATTTACAATTACGCTCATGAAGAAAGTAACAAAAATGTTTCTTCTCATTTTGCGGAACCAGAAAATCTGTGGACTCAATACGTTACAAGCCATCATACCCCAATAACTCCATCCATAAGGACTGAATAAATTAGCACGGCTGTACCAGAATGTATATCCTTCATATTTGTTCTGGCTATACCAGCCCATGAACAATTCGGTTAAATATGCAATACCTACAATAGATCCAGTAAGTACAATTACTTTATTCATTGCTTCGATATGACCAATGGTTACATAGTCTTGCATATTGAATACTTTGCGCACAATGATCATCAGCGATTGTACCATGGCAAAACCTGAGAAGATCGCACCCGCAACGAAGTATGGAGGGAAAATGGTGGTATGCCATCCAGGAATAACTGAAGTAGCGAAGTCAAAAGATACAATCGTGTGTACAGAAAGTACCAACGGTGTACTTAAACCAGCCAATACCAATGATAAACTTTCATGACGCTGCCAATGTTTGGTAGAACCAGTCCAACCGAAAGAAGCAATACCATATAAACGCTTGCGTAATTTGGTGAACGCTCTGTCACGAACAGTTGCAAAGTCAGGCAATAAACCAGAATACCAGAATAATAATGAAACGGTGAAATAAGTAGAGATCGCAAATACATCCCATAACAATGGTGAATTAAAATTCACCCATAAAGGACCACGCGTATTTGGGTAAGGCAATACAAAGAAAGCCATCCAAACTCTACCCATGTGGAAGATAGGAAACTGACCCGCACACATTACGGCAAAAATGGTCATCGCTTCAGCAGCACGGTTTACACCAGTTCTCCATCCCTGACGGAATAATAATAAGATCGCAGAGATCAATGTTCCGGCATGTCCAATACCAACCCACCAAACGAAGTTGGTGATGTCCCAACCCCAACCCACGGTTTTGTTTAGGTTCCACTGGCCAATACCATAAGTAACTTCACGATAAACGCTGTAAACACCAAACATCAATAACGCAACCGCAATGTAAAAACCAATATACCATAATTTGGTAGGCTTGGCTTCGATCGGGCGAACGATGTCTTCTGTTACCTGTTTGTATGTTTTGTCTCCATACACCAACGGTTCCCTGAGCTGTGATTCGTACTTTAAATGCATCTCTTCTTATTTTGTTCCCGACTTATTTTATTAAGCCAGCTTAATTTCAATTTCTAAATACAATTATCCGTGCGCTTTTTCAGTAGTTGCTTTTGCACCTTCTGCTTTCTTTTCGCCTTCATGTTTCTCCCTTTCATGATGTGCACCTTCTTCGGTGTTTCTCACTTTGGCCATATAAGTTACATTCGGTAATACATGCAATTGCTCCAACACATAGAACTGGCGATTAGGATTTTCCTGACGCACCATTGTGATGGCACTTTCTTTGCTATTGGCATTACCAAAAGTGATGGCGTTAGTTGGGCAAGCTTGTTGACAAGCTACTTTGATATCGCTATCGATCAATGGTCTGCTGTCTTTCTTCGCTTTTAATTTTCCTTCTTGTAAACGTTGAACACAGAAAGAACATTTTTCAATAACCCCTCTAGAACGAACGGTAACATCTGGATTCAACACCATACGAGTTAAATCGTCGTTCATATCTAATACTACATCGTTTACAATTCCGTTTTGATTGTCTCCAAAGCTATCAGCTCCAGAATAATCAGACCAGTTAAAACGACGTACTTTATAAGGACAGTTGTTGGCACAATATCTAGTACCGATACAACGGTTATAGGTCATTTGATTTAATCCTTCACTGCTGTGGTTGGTAGCGGCTACCGGACAAACGTTTTCGCAAGGAGCGTTATCACAATGCTGACACATCAATGGTTGGAATACCACATTCGGGTTATCCATATCGCCACTATAGTAACGATCGATTCTCAACCAATGCATTTCATGACCACGTAATACTTCTGGCTTACCAACAACAGAAACGTTGTTCTCTGCATTACAAGCAACTACGCAAGCGCCGCAACCATTACAAGTATTTAAATCTACACTCATGCCCCATTTAAGACCTGGACGATCGTAAACCGGATATATTGTTCCTTGAGATTCAAATTTTTCTAATCCACCCCAAGGTTTTAATTCAGTATCACGCTCATCGCGAATTTCTGTAGGGTGATGTTTGTACTGAGCCAATGTTAACTCCTTCATCACTTCGGTACGATTTCCTTGAGCGGTATCGTAGCGACTATGTGTTTGAGTGAGTGCAACTGGATATGTAGCATCAGTAAGCGAGATGCTTACATCTGCACAAAAATAATTTAAGGTTGTTCCATTAGAACAAACTAATGGGAAAGCATTCTTACCAACATTATCGGCAGATTTACCCATGTTGGCTGATCTTCCATAACCCACAGCAATACCAATTGTATCAGGGTGTGTACCAGGAATAATCAATGCTGGAAGTTCTATAGATTTTCCATCAACAGTAACTTTTACTACTTTTTTTGGAGGATTCACTTCGTACGCATCAGCCTGACCACCGTTGTTTAGATCGATGTTGAGCAAGGTTCTTGCCATTGCAGGAGATACGATAACATAGTTATCCCAAGTAGCGCGAGTAACCGGATCAGGTAATTCTTGTAACCAAGGATTGGAAGCGCCTTGACCAGCACCAATCCCCACTTTTTGATATAATACCAATTCTACTTTACCGCCTTTTTTACCAGCAGTTGCAGCAGTAACAGCAGCCGCAACAGCGCCACCATTAAAGCTTCCAGCAGAAACAGCATCAGTAGCTGTGCTGAAAATACCATCTTGTAAAGCCTTATCCCATCCTGCAACACCGCCTAATTTAGCAGACCAGAAATTCTTCAGGAAAGCCAAATAATCATCAGCAACACCACTCCATTTTAAGAGACTGTCTTGCCACTGGCGTGTTTTGAATAAAGGATATATAGTAGGTTGTAAAAAAGAGAAATGACCCGCTTTTGGTTCGGCATCACCCCAGCTTTCTAAATAATTATGATCAGGTAAAACAAATTTGCAGAGCTCGGCAGTTTCGTCCACTTTGGTAGCAAAAGAAACCACTGTTTTTACTTTCTTCAAACCAGCTTTAAACTTTTCAGCTTCATGGTATGAATAAACAGGGTTAGCACCGTGGATCAATAAAGTTGAAACAGTACCTGCATTCATTTCATTTACCAATGCAATAAAATCTGCATCAACACCAGCGCGGGTATTATTAGTAGTTGCCCAGTTGATGGTAGAACCACCAGCACCGATAGCATTATTAATAGCGTTAACAATAATTTGAACATTTACATCATTGCTACCTGCTACAACCAAGGCTGCGCCTTTGTTTGCGCTCAATGCTTTAGCTGCTTTTTCAACGCCCGCTTTTAATTTAGCATCAGCAATGCCACTAACAGATCCACCGTTTACTGCACTCAATAAAGCAGCAGCAATAGCAGCGGTTTCAGAAGGGCGGTGTAAATATTTTTCATCAGCATTAGAACCTGTAAGAGAAGCCACTGATTCAAAATGAATATGTTGACTCATTGTTGGGTTCTTCTCATCTAATTTTTTTCCAACAGCATATTGACGGGCAAATTCAATTGGACTAAGCCATGTACCTAAGAAATCGGCACCTAAACTTACAATGGCTTTTGCTTTATCAAAATGATAAGAAGGAATAGCACGAACGCCATTGGTAGCTTCGTTGGCTAATAATATTGCACTATAAGAAACAGCATCATAAGTAACATGCTTGCTTCCAGGATATTTTGCTAAAAATTGAGCGATTACTGCTTTAGTAGAAGGAGAAGTAATGGTGCTTGTTAGAACAACTGCTGGTCCACCAATGGAAGCAGCAATGGCTTTATCAGCAGCTTCGAATGTTACTTCTTTTCCATCGATTGTAGGAAAACGCAAACGGGCAGTATCATATAAATCTAATACCGAAGCTTGTACTCTTGCAGAGGTACCGCCTTTGGTGATAGGACTTAAATCATTTCCTTCTATTTTGATCGGACGACCATCGCGAACTTTGGCTAGAACGCTTACTGCATCTCCGTCTTGTACATAGGTTGTTGCATAATATTTTGCAATACCAGGCACCACATCCTCGGGCTTATTGGCAAAAGGAATGGCTTTTTTTACAGGCATTTCACAACTAGCTGCTGCGGCTGCGGCGGCTGTGCTGAAACCTAAATATTTTAAGAAATCTCTACGAGGAGCTTTCGCGTCTAAAAAACTCATCCCATCATCTGCTGCGTCGAAGGGTAAATCTTCTTTAAACTCGTCTTTAACGTCCTTATTGTACGCTTCAGACTGATTCAGCTCTCCAAAACTTTGCCAGTGCTTTTTTTGCTCCATAATGTACCCCTAACCCCTAAAGGGGGATATTTAAAACCGTTATTTAATAATATTCAGACCAACTTTTGTTATTCATTACTTATATTAACCTTACTCCCCCTTTAGGGGGCCGGGGGGTTAATAGTGACATTTTTGACATTCAGTACCGCCAATATTCTCTACAGTAATTCCTTTGGTACTATCGATTTTACCAGATTTAAGGTCTTGGTGGTATTTCTCATAAATGCTATAAAAACCATTGCTCTTAAACTGTACTTTGGTTTCGCGGTGACAATTAACGCACCAGCCCATGCTTAGGTCTGTAAATTGTTTTACTTCACCCATTTTTTGAATTTCACCATGGCAGGTTTGACATGCCACTTGACCAGCTTTTACGTGTTGAGCATGGTTGAAATAAACGTGGTCAGGCAAGTTGTGAATACGAACCCACTCAATTGGAGTGGCCTTACTAGCATCCCAAGGTTTGCCTTCTTCAAATCCAGCGTATTTGTATAATTTTTTAATTTCTGCAGTACCGTTTACTTCTTCACCCGCTTCATCGTAAATTTTTTCGCCTTTGTATTCATTGATAGCCAAGTGACAGTTCATACACACATTTACAGAAGGAATAGTAGCTTGTTTGCCCTGATAAACCCCTGTATGACAGTATTGACAATTGATTTGGTTTACACCAGCATGAACCTTATGAGAATAATAAATCGGTTGAACGGGTTGATAGTTTTGTGATCTGCCATATCCCATCGCACCTTTAGAAGTAAGGTATCCGCCTACCACAAACAATACTACAGTTACCATAGCAATGTAGCTCTTGTTTCTCCAGGCTGGAATAGGCTCCAGAAAAGGTTGGCCAGTTTTTTCATCGGTTAAACGCTTTAGGTTGGCATTTACCTGTAACATAATAAAGGCAACAACTGCTAATATTAAGGTAAGCACTCCAAATAATAAAGTATTGTCTCCTTCTACCCCTTTTTCAGCGGCAGGATCTGTTGCACCAGCAGCGGCACCAGCACCTGGAGCAGGAACCGATTTGATATATGCAAGGATAGCATCGATTTCCTCATTTTTTAAATTAGGGAAAGCGTTCATTGCCGTTTTATTGTACTCATTGTACAAGTTGTTGGCGTAAGCATCTCCTGTTTTTAAGAAAGCGGCACTGTTGTGAATCCACGCATATAAGTGTTCTTTATTAGGCCAACGGTCTTCAACGCCAGTTAAGGCAGGTCCGGTAGCTTTTTTATGAACAGCATGACAAGAGGCACAATTGGCACTGAAAAGTGCTTTACCGTCTTGTGCATTAACTGCAACACTCAAACACACACTAAGGAGAAAAAATAGAGCCGTTAGGCTGGTTTTGGCTATAGGTCTAGGCAATGTCATATGCACTTCTATGGTTCTGGTGAGGAAAAATATCCTTGAACGGGTGCAAAAATATGATACAAGCGTGACAAATACTCATTCAGTTCTAACTTTTTTTGCATAATTCTGAGGGAATCAAACAAAGCGACCAGTTTTTTTTGAAATGCTGTAAATACAGCTTGGTTTTTTGCCTTATAACTGAAATATTTAAAGCAACTTCGCGCGATGTTTACCAGATTAAAAGAGAAATGGAAAGTTAGTTGGTTTCAGTTTACGCTGATCTTCTGTACGTTTGCTATAGGTGGTAGCTCTTGTAGTTATGTTGCCAAAAAACTGTTGTCTTATTCTCCGATTGAGCGAGGAACTGAATATGTAATTATTTACATTGTATTAGTTACCTTATTATGGCCTATTTGTGTGTTGATAGTAAGCATCCCTTTTGGACAGTTTCCTTTTTTTAAACAATATCTTACTCGAATTTGGCATACAATGAGTAAGAAAAGAGCTAGCTAAATACGAAAATACCCCATGCAACAGATTGCCATTTTTGCTTCTGGAACCGGAACCAATGCAGAAAAAATAATTGAACATTTTAGCGGGAATTTGCAAACTCGGGTGGCGTTAATTGTGTGCAATAATGCAGGTGCGGGCGTATTGGAAATTGCCAAAAAATGGGGAATTGAGGCCATTTTAGTGGAAAAAGAGGGCTTTTTTGGCCCAAAAAGCTGCATTTTGGCCCTAAAACAGCGAAATATCGATTTTATCGTTTTGGCCGGTTTTCTATGGAAAATACCAGCTGAATTGGTAGCTGCCTACCCAAGGAAAATGGTGAATATTCATCCGGCTTTATTACCCAAATATGGGGGCAAGGGAATGTATGGAATGAGGGTTCATGAGGCGGTGATTGAAGCGGGGGAAAAAGAAAGTGGCATTAGCATCCACTATGTGAACGAACATTATGATGAGGGAAATATCATATTTCAGGCAAGCTGCCCAGTGGAGCCTGGAGATAGCCCGGCCGATTTAGCTGCCAAGATTCATGTATTGGAGCATGCGCATTTTGCAAAAGTGGTGGAGGGGTTATTGCAATAAAAAATGCAGACAGATTTTTCTCTGCCTGCATTCTATCAAAAATTAAAACGATCACTAAACATGTACAGGAGAAGTAGTACATGTAATAAAATAATTACTCCTGCTCTACCCCATATTACCCATTTCTTAGGAACCAATTTGGGCATAGGAATAAAAACCCTTACAGCTAAAAACATGGCGAGATTGAAAAAAATCATTGTGTGAAGAATATATCTTACATAATACAACCATGTATATTCTGTTTCTCTTGATTCAATTTTTTGATTGAAAACAAGATCGAATAATATACATACAATAAGTAAAGGAAAATATATTTTATTCCCAATTTTGTCTAAAAAAGATGAGACTGTCATAAAAAATATATTTATGTTTTTTGTAAACAAATTCTATAATTAAGATCGCAATTATCTTTATCGGTATTGTATATAAGATAATATACCGCAGTTGCACCAGCAGCAGCATAAACCCCTCCAATAAGAGCTCCCGCTGCACCAATTTGCGGGCCTCCAAATAAACTTCCCAATTTAAAACCAAAACCTCCACCTACAACAGCTGCACCAGTGATTAATTTCATATTTTCTAAAAACTTTATATAAGCATTGTTTACACATATTTTTTTATTGATGCAACAAACATCCGTGCAACCACTATTATAATTATCTCCAGTTAAATTATCATCTACATCTTGTTCCTCTGTAATTACTCTATAATAATCGTCTTCTGTAATGGGCATATCAAAAGACATAGAGCGAACACTTTTATCTTTACCAAGATGTATATTTTTACTTAATTTATTTTGGGCGTATAATTTCCTTGCTTTAAAAAACAAATTAGCTTGCTCCTTCGTAGATAATCCAGTTAAATAAGTATTAAACAATTTGGTGAGGCCTTCTTGAATCATTGTAGAATAAAGCAAGACCTCTTCTTTATTTTTAAAATAATATCGATTCGTTAAATTGGCAATGAATTCCTCTTCTGTTGATTGTTCATTTAGATTTAAAAAATCTTCTTTAGTAATTGTTGTATGATTTTGGTTTTTTCGAAAAACGATTTCTACATATACCGGATCGAATCGTTTCATTGCATCCATTAAAACAACAAACTCATTGTCATTAGACAAAGCTGTTGATTTATCTATAGGTAACCCTGGCTGTGTTTCTTTTTTACAACCAATTGAAAAAATAATGGCGAATAAAATATAGATTAACTGTTTCATAAATTGAATTGAATATAAACACACCTGTCTATCACCATGGTGTGAATGTTCGGCGGATTTTTTCATTTGCTTGTCTGCAATCATGAACGGCTATCAACACATCATTCGTAGCTACCGAAATTCACACAGTAATTTTACTGTTCGAGACAGTATGTTTTACCTGGTGCATTTGAATACAATATTATTGTAGGAAAGATTCAATATCAAGAGTAGAAATACCCTATTTCAAAACTGTTTTCACGCAGATATATAATGGTGAAGTGTAAAACGGCTCCACCCTTTTTTAGTTTTAGATTCTACTGCCCAATTAAAGCCGCCTGATTCATTGGGCCAATAAATCATCCTTGCAAGTCCGGCTGGCATTTCTGCTTCAAAGCAAATAGCTTCTGCATGAATATCGGTTCCATCGGCAATGGTACCATGGGAATTTTTTCCATCTGAAGTAAAAGACCAAAACGATATTTTACTATCCTTAATTCCAATCATTGCTTTTTCTTCGTATACCCCTTTCGAAAAACTCCATTTAGCTGTAAGTTGAATATAATTGCCACCAAGCACTGGTTTAAAAACGCGTGTACAACTGAGTTTACCCATGGGAGAATCGGTTTGGGCAATCCAAGAACCTATTAATGGAGCAAGTACACCTAATTTTCCGCGTCCTTTTTTCCAGATGGGTTGTTGTTTGGGCATGGGCTATTTTATTCGTATTTGATCTTTTCAATTAAATCCATGAAGTATTTTGCAGACCAGATTGCCAACTTTTTATTATCGGGTATAAATCTAACAATATCTGCTTTAATATTTTCAAAAGAAACAGTATTGATTTTGTCATTGATTAGTTTTTGAAATGCATTTTTTGTGATAGTTTTCTTTGGCCAATCGCCGCTTTCAATGGCACGAGCAAGAAAATGATCAAGATGTATAGGAATCCCTTTTTGTATATACCATTCCAAATCATACCAATCCCTACCCTTTACCCTGGTTTTCCATTTCCTAAATAAAAGAGCATGCATTTTACCAGCAAATAAATCTGACTGTTTAAAACATTTTACATAAAATGAAAATGGTTTTACTAATAATTTTTCTTCGGTTGCAAAACCAAGAGGAGGAGCAGTATCTACTTCTAATTTAATTTTAATACTAGGTCTTAAACCTATTCCTTCTTGCGGTATGATTCCTTCTAATTCAAGTTCATTCCAAACTGTATCTGATTTTAAAAAAGCAGAGTCGATTTTGGATTGATTTATTTTCTTTTTTTCTTTAATACTAACTTGAATACCTAAAGCATTAAACTCAGTTAGGATGCTTCGAAAATATGGTTCCAAAGAAAAATCAGGGTCATTTTCAAGTAAACTAAAATCAAGATCTTCAGAAAATCGGTCAAGTCCATAAAATACACGTAAAGCAGTTCCACCATAAAAAGCAGCTTTTTCAAAAAATCCACTCCGTTGCAAGCCTGCCAAAGTAATTTCCTGCATTATTTCGCGAAGTGCTTGTTCAGCGTCATCCTGCGTTTTAGGCTGGTATTCTTCTAGCCATTGTTTAATCATAAATTTTCCAATGTTTTAACAAGTAGGGTTAAGCTATTTTTTTTAGGTGCATCAATAATCCATTTGCTGATTTCATAATGATTCAAATTACGCAACATCTTTTTTTCTATTCTTTGATCATCTATCAGATACTCTTTTACTTGTGAAGTACTTCTTAATAAAATGCCAGCAGTCGTAATTATTTTATCGCAGATGGCTTTTTCTGGTGTTGCTATTAGTATACTTTGTTTTTCGGTTAATTTAACCCGCTGTATACCAAATGAAAAATAAGGTAAAGCAATATTGGTATAACTAAATCTCCCAAGAGGTGTTTGAAAGATGGTGGTTTTTTGGGTAGTGATAGAGCTAATCTCATATACCCTTTCAGGAATTAAACCCCAATAAGACATTGCAGTTTCTACAGAAACATAACTTGGGCCTAAAAGATGATTGGCTAATAATAAATTAGATGGTAAAGCAAGATTCAAATTTGAACCAGGTATATATACTCCTCTTTTTATTCTAATCAATTTTCCTTCTGATACTAAGTCAGCTATTTTATCATGGGGGCGTTTATACTGTTTGAGTATATCAAAAAGCACCTGCATAGTTATAGGGCTTTCGGCATATTGCATGATTGACTCCTGAAACTCCATACTAAATTATTATGTAATATTTTGTATAAATACTCGGCAAATATCCGATTATATAGCAATATAATTACAAATATATGTAATTTTTTATCTCATTAATCGAATTAAATTCGATTATCTAGTATATTTTTAACATATAAATATTTAGATAAGTAAATCTAGTTCTCTTTACTTCCCCCTAATTCCTCAATAGTCTTCTTCGCATTCGCCAAACGAATGGCTTTATTTTTCTCCACCAAAATTTTGGTTGTCCAATGTTCTAATCGATGGTGTAATGGAATGATCAATGAAGCAATTGCAACTAAGCCTAATAGCATAAGCACTGGAGAATGATGGGTAATGCTTTCTAAAAAAGGATGAATGAGCAGATTGATGAATTCAAAAACCACCAATAAAACTAAAACACTTAAAAACTCTACTACTTTATGACTTACTAATATACTTCTACTGAGCAATAAAAATAAAATGATTGCAGATAAAATCGCAATGGCAGTGATGGCGAGTTGGATGTTGTGATCTCTTTCTTCTTTTTGATGTTGAAGTTCGGCCTGTTGTTCTTGTTCTTTTAATTTTTGTTCAAATGTAATACTCTCAATAGCTGAAGATTTGTTTCTATTATACAAACTATCTTTAGCAAGATCATATAGATTACGATAATAATAAGCACTATCTATTTTATTTTGCAAAAAATAAGCTTCTGCAATCAACTTCCTTGAATCAACAACTCCTTTTAAATAATCAATTTTACTTGACGTTATTAATGCCATCTTAGCATAAGTAAGAGAGGAATCATTATTGTTTAATCCAACACTACTATTAGCAATACCTAAATATAGATTTGCAATAATTCGATAGTTAAATCTAGAAACTTTCCCCGCATTAGCAATTCTTTGTAAAGAAAGACGAAAGAATTCTTTAGCTAATTGATAATTCCCTAATTTATTATAAACAATACCAAGACTAAATTCAGAAAAAAGAATAGACGCTTTTGATTTTGGTTTTAATGCATATTCATAACTAATATTAGCATAATAAAGTGCAGAATCTAACTGATTATTTTGTGCGTAAACAAATCCTAAATTTCCACTTGAAGCAAAAATACCATAATCATACTGCTTCAATGTTGCTATATTATAACTTTTCAAATAATAATTAATTGCTTTTCTATAATCACCATATTCTTTGTGAGCATTACCAATTCCTGTATAATTTATAGAGATACTGTTACTGTCTTTTGAATTTTCAAAAACACCCAATCCTTTAAATTGTAGTTGTAAAGAGCTATCTATTTTTCCTTGTTCAAAATATCGTTCAGCTAATCTTCTACCTGCTACATTCCATTGTTTTTGATTATTGTGTAATACACCTGCTAAATCAAACATTTTCCGAGCAAAATAAAATACACTATCATTATCTAAAGAATAACTATAGTTTGCAAATAAGCTGTCAATGGCAATAAGCGTTGTTGTGTCTTTTTTCCCCTGGCTAACAATAGCTTTCCATTGATCTACTTTTGATGGTTGCGCAAAAGAAGGAATGACAGCAAACAAGGAAATAAAAAGTAGGATATACAATTTCATAAATAGTATGTTTTGAAACTTTTTATTTTTTATTTTTAACTGTCTTATTGGATAATAATTTTTTTGCGTTTTTACTGCTAACTATTTTCTTTCCGGTTTTTGCCTCTATAGCTTTTCTTGTGTTACCTGCAATTGTGCCCCCTTGTTTTGCAATCACCTTATTTTCATCAAAGTTTTTGGGAGCTTTCTCTTTACTTATTTCAGAAGTGGTGGCTTCAGCAAGCATGTTTAAAACCAATTCTAGATTGGTCATATTATCTCGTAGGTTTTCTTGTTTCAAGTTTTTATGCTGCTTGTATTGATTAATCGTTTTGCCACTCCAAGCTTGAGTAATAATGTCTGTTAATGTAGCAAACTCTTGCCCTTTCTTTACTCCTCGGCTTTCCCATTCGTCAGTCAATTCTTTTCTTACTTCAATACTTTTTAGACGTTGGTTAATCCATGCTTTATTATAGCCCAATTTCAAATAATTCTCCATGGCCCGATTAATCGATTTTTCTGGATCTTGACTTTCTTCAACCCGTTCATAACCCACTTTTGCCAACCATTGTTTAAAAGGTTCAGCCTTGGGTGATGGAATGGTTTGTATTAAACGAAAGAGCTGTTCAGTATCAGCCACATCTGTATCCCTCATTTTGCCATCTTCGGCTTCCATTTTCAACTGTCCGATTTTTTCGGACAGTTCGCTACCTTCCTTTTTAAGTTTAGTTTTTAAATCCCCCCAATATTTTCTTGGACGGTCGGTTCCTGTTAATACTTCAATAACATCAACCACTGAGAAAAACCATTTCTCCTTTTCAGCATCCCATTGGCTTCGGATTTTTTTGCTTTCAAAAATTTTAATATTACGCATTTGATATATTTAAAATAGCAGTAGAAAGAGTATTGGCAAAATCTAAGGTAAAGTAAAAACGTAAATCTTTATCTTAAGAAGAACCACCTTGATTTTCCTCTCCCAACTCCTCAATGGTCTTCTTCGCATTCGCCAAACGAATGGCTTTGTTTTTTTCCACCAATATTTTGGTGGTCCAATGTTCTAATCGATGGTGCAATGGAATGATCAATGAAGCAATGGCAACTAAGCCAAATAGCATAAGCACTGGAGAATGATGGGTAATGCTTTCTAAAAAAGGATGAATGAGCAGATTGATGAATTCAAAAACCACCAATAAAACTAAAACACTTAAAAATTCCACTACTTTATGGCTTACCAATATACTTCGGCTAAGGAGTAAGAATAAAATGATGGCGCTTAAAATAGCAATAGCTGTTATAGCGAGTTGGATGTTGCGGTTGCGAGATTCTTTTTCTTCTGCGTTGGCTTTTTCCTGTTCTTTTTGTCTTTGCTCCTCCTCAAATTTGGCTATCTGTAATTGAACTACTTTATTGGTACTGTTAATGCTATCATTTGCAATAATGTAAAAATTCATGTATTTGACAGCACTATCATTATTACCTTTTTTGTAATAGTATTCGTAAATACGTTTAGAGGCATTCATTTTTGTTACAAATAACTCCCTAGGCCCATATTCGAATGGTTTTTTCCAATAGAATAAGGCAGAATCTGGTTGGTTAATTGTACTAAAATAATTTGCCATGGGCATATAAGCCCTCATCATATTTCCGATGCTTGGTTTTTGTCCCCCAAAATTGATGCCTTTCTTAAAAAAAACATAGGCAAGATCTGGCTGATTCATTTTCAAATATATATTACCCATTATCCCTGTTACAAAACTTGAAGTAGTGTCATTAAATTTTATAGCTGTCTCATACATTTTTTGGGCGTAAAAAAAGGCTGAATCAATTTGATTATTAGCAAGAAATGCTGATGAAAAATTTCCTAACATAACAGTAAAACGAGGGTCCATTTTATAAAGTGCATTTCTTAATTGAACTGCTTTACGGATGTGTTCAATTTTTTTATTGGGATTTGTTTCAATAAAATGCCTGTAATATGAAACACTAGCCATTACTTCTGAATCTTGAATTTTTTCAGAAATTTCAGCGGCTCTTGTTATGTATTCTTGTACTTTTTGATAATCTCCAATCCGAATATATAACCATGAAGAATTAAGAATGCCCAAAGCTTTATATCTTGGTTCATTGAGTTTTTCGCATAGCTTTAAAAGTCTTGTGTTATAGTTTAAGTTAGAGTCGAAAGAAATACTATTATATATATTACTTAGTTTATAAAAATTATATAATCTAAGACTATCATTTTTAGTGGTTTCTAGAATATGCCATACACTATCCGTATTCACCTTTTGTGCATTCAATTGAAAAAAACTGAAGCAAACAAATAGACTTAGTATAAAATATTTCGTTGCCTGCAATAAGCGTTTAGGTAAATTCATTATATTTATTTCAAGGAATTAGTTAACTACAAATTACTACAGCTTACTCGAAATACCAAAGCTGATTAAATCCAAACCAATGAACAGAACCTATACCCTATTTTTTCTTTTACTATTTGCGGCTGTCAATGTACAATTCAACCAAATACAATCACAGCAAGTACCCAACAGAATGCTTGCTGGGGTTCAACAAAAATGGGTTGACGATTTCACCTGGGTACAATATGGCAATATGCCGTTGGTAATTAGTGTACCACATGGCGGAGGTATTGCCCCCGACAGCATTGCTACTAGAGCATGCCCAGGAATTACTACTGTTACTGATTCTTATACCATCGAATTGGCCAAAGCCATTGATAGTGTTTTCATGGCCGATTATGGAATGCATCCCTCGCTTGTAATTACACATTTAAAAAGATCCAAGCTCGATCAGAATCGACCCCTCCCTGAAGCCAATTGCAACTACGAACAAACAGTTGCTATTTGGAATCGTTTTCACAATAGCATTGATACAGCTTTACAATTAGCATCAAAGCAATGGCCTCAATCTTTGTATATCGATCTGCATGGGCATGGTCATGCAAACCAGCGTTTGGAAATAGGATATTTATTAACTGATGATGAACTCCGCAATCCGGCAACTATACTTCCCGCTAAAACATCCATTGCTTCATTAGTTGCTAGCACTAAAATGTCTGCTGAAGATTTACTCACTGGAAAAAATGCATTCGGTACTATCATTGCTGCTAAAGGAATTCCATCAGTTCCGAGTATGCAAGACAAAGCCCCCACTGCAACAGAATCCTATTTCGATGGGGGCTATAATACCAAAAGGTATACTTCAACTTCTACCTACCCCAATGTATTTGGCTGGCAGATAGAAAGCAATAAAGAGGTTCGCTTTAGTGCTACACAACGTTCCGTATTTGCAAAAGCTTTGGCTGCTTCTGTTATGGAGTATTACAAAATGAATACTAAATTAATTTTTTAATCCTTCAGGTATTCTAATATATCTGCAGGTTGACAATCCAACACTTTACAAATGGTTTCGAGTGTGCTAAAACGGATGGCTTTTGCTTTCCCTGTTTTTAAAATAGACAAATTGGATAAGGTGATTCCTACTTTTTCAGAGAGTTCGTTCAATGACATTTTTCGCTTTGCCATCATTACATCTAGATTAATAATTATAGGCATATTATACAGTTAGGTCATTTTCAGATTGAATTTCAATTCCTTTCTTAAATATTTGAGCAATTATAAAAAGTGTTACGCTCATGAATAACCATACATCAGCACTTTCCAATCTTAATTCCTTGAGTGTTGGGAGTATTACGGATTTACTCATCAGCCAATTGGTATAACTTGATCCCCAGGAAGAAAATAAACTGATTCCAAGCGTGATATATCCCATGAGAAGAATAAACTCCTTCAATTTATTGTTGAAAGGTTTGGATAAATCAAGCTTTTTATTGTACAAGAATTTTACAATCACCCAAAACAAGATCGCTTTTAATATTACTACTATATTCATAAAAGTAGTTTCTGCAAAAAAATGACCTCGATCAAATGCATACAGATTGGACATATCCAAATGGTTCCAAAAATACTTGGCACCTACTGGATTCATCGCCAGTGTATAAATACTATTCCACAAAAAACCTCCCGCTTCAATACAAAGACCGACGAAAATCAATGCTGAAAGGAAACACAATCCATTCAAGATCTGTTGAGTACTAATTTTAATTTCCATGTTTGTTGTTTTAGTTTAACAGTACAAACATAGTAATATTTATTGATAAACAATAAATATTTAATTATTATCAATTATTTTTTATTTGGCGCCAATACTAATACCTGAAATGATCCTGGAATCATTTTAGCCCTGGTACCTTTCGGTGCATCTGCTGGTATGGGTTCGTAATCGGCAGTAGGTAAATAAACCATATGCGTTTTAGTATCTAAAGTGATGGTGCGTGCACCTCTTTTGGTTTCTACAGTTTCCACTAGTTTATATTCATTGGCAGATACTTCTTTCACCACAGAAACAGTACCCGATCCGTTTGAGGTAAAAATTAATTTTGATGCTGGGTCGAAAGCCGCTCCATCGCAACCTTCGCCAATTGGCACAGTTGTCACAATTTTTCCATTGGTAGCATCCATTACTACCAAGGTTTTATCGCAGGTAGAAAACAGACGTTTTGTTTTGATATCGATTGCTAAACCAGTTGGAGATTCTGATGGGGTTAATTCCCAAATATTGGTAATTGCGCTTTTTGCAATATCTACTTCGGCAATTTGGTTTTTGTCTTCGAGGTTCACAAATAATTTTCCAGCTCCATCACTTACCACTGTTTCTAATTTAGTGCCTCCAACAGCTATCGTTGCTACTACCTGATCGGTATTTACATCAATCAATGATAAATCTCCTCCGCTATGATTACTCGTTATAATTTTCTTAGAATATGCGTCATACATAATCCAATCTGGGTTTTTACCCACGACAACTTGTGCTAGGGTTGCGCCTGTTTTTAAATCGAATACAGTAACATTATTGGCTCTACCATTACTGGTATAGCCTTTTCCTAAAGATGGTACAAAGGCAATTCCATGAACTCCTGTTGTGTTGGGAATCACACCAATAGAATCACCGGTGGTTTTATCTAAAATATTTACTTGCCCGCCATGAGACAAATACAATTTATTAGAATTAACATCTACTGCAGGATAATCCCATCCACCCGAGCTGGCAATATGAAATGTTTTTACTAGTTGGTAACCTGATTGTGCTGAAACATTAGTTGCAACTGCTGCTAGCAAGATGCAAATAGGAAGAATGATTTTTTTCATAAAAGAAAATTATAATGATAAAGATTGTTTAATACAATTTAAAAAATACTGACATGTTTACTACCCTTCCATCCAATGGTGCCCAAATCTCTGGAAAGCTTGGATTATTGAGAGGAGGAAATACTACTTGATTGTTTTTATTCTGTCTATAGTCGAATAAATTTTCGCAATTCAATACAATAGATGTTTTGCCAATATTGTAACGCATCATTACTGCTGCAAAAACATAGGGTGTTGTAGTTTGGCCGTTGTCTAAAAACTGCTTGCCTGTATATGCCGCTTCTACTCCAGCCCTGAATTTTTTACTGAACTCATAAGCTATAACGGTAGCTAATTTATTTCTGGCTATCAATGGCAAATTAGGTCGTGAAGGTTCATATTTTCTTTTGGCATTGGTATATACATAACCCAAATACAATTCCAATGCTTTCTTATGTGCAGCAATATAAGTTTCAAAACCTGCTGTTTCTAAAGGTTGAAGTTCGTTTTCGTACATATACACTGGAGTAGGTAAAACAGTTGGCAATGATTCCAACGTGATAGGCTTATCAATTCGATTATAGAAAAAAGTTTGATTGAATGTGAGGTTCCAACCATCTAGATTTGTTTTATAGTTCACATCAAAATTGGCACCATAAGATCTTTCAGCGGTGGTACCAGCTCTATATCCAGCGATATACCTGTACTGTCTTTCATCTATTTCTGAATTAAACAATGTTGGTGTTTTGTAACCTAGTCCACCTCCAATTCGCATAGTCACTTTTTGATTGGCTTTGTACATGAGCGATAATCGAGGTAAAAAAAATGTACCGTAATTATTATGTATGTCTACACGTAAGCCCGATTGCAAAGTAAACTTTGGATGAAACTTCCAGTCATCTTGTGCAAAAAACCCAATCGTATTGTTTTTCTCGTTTTGCAGTAATGTACTATCAGGTAATTTTTTAGTGAATTCATCTCCATTGAAGTTTATTCCCATCACATAATTATGGTGTTCGGTTTTATTGGAATAAGCTATTTCGGTATACCAGATCAATTGCTTTCCACTCATTCCAAAACTATTGGTTAATACATCTCTGCTAAAAAAGCTGGTACTAGCTTTGGTAGTGAGCTGTGCATTGCCTTTTAGTTTTTTCTCCCAAACTATATCAGCCGTATTTCTCCAACTTTTATTTTGAATAAAAAATGCTTTAGATGCGTTGGTCGATTTATTCAATGCGTTCATATCTCCTCCATTTCTGTCTTCATAATTCAAGGTATAACCCAACACTACGGTAGATGTTTCAGAACCATATAAAAAGAATCGAGGATGAATGAATACCGATTTAACAGATGGCACATCGGAGAATCCATCTTTATTTACATCAATAGGATCTTGCAAAGTTCCGCCTGCAAAAAAAGTATAGCCGGTTTTTTTATTTCTACCTGAGAAAAATAAATTGGCATTATTCTCTAATAAAGTGGATCTATTTAAAGTGAGGCTTGCTTCGGGTTTACCCAGTTTGGGTTTTTTAGAAATTAAATTCAACATACCCGCAATAGCACCTCCACCATATAAAGTTGACGCGGCTCCTTTTACCAATTCAATTTGTTGTAAATCCAATGGAGGTATTTGAAGAATACTAAAACTGCCAGAATAACCGCCGAATAAGGGCATTCCATCTCTTAGAATCTGAGTGTACTTTCCTTGTAAACCTTGAATGCGCATATCGGCATTACCAGTTGCCGCATTGGTTTGCTGAATTTGAATACCTGCAATATCTCCTAATAAACTGGCTATATTTCCTGGTTTGATGCCATTTTCTTCATGTACTTCTTCTGAGCCCAACACTTCTACTTTGGTAGGCAAATCTTCTATGCGTGAATTGGTTCTGGAAGATGATACAATTACTACTTCATCCAAATCTTCTGCTGCCGCCATTAATGCAATTTGAATATTGCTATTTGCACTAGCCAAGATTGTTGTATCCAAATCGGCATACCCGGTTGCAGAAAATTCCAATTTCATTTTACCCGAACCATTCATGATAAAATTGCCCAGTGAATCGGCCTGTACACCTTTTTTGGTTCCAACATTTACTATAGAAGCGCCTCCAATACCTTTTCCTGTTGCTGCATCTTTAATAGTGCCTTTAATTGTTTGTGCATTCGCAACAAAGAAGGTGAAGAAGAGAATATTCAAAAATAAAAATTTCATATAATTTTTTTTACAACGCATTATCAAACTGCATTTTATCTTCTGCCTTTTTGGTGGTTTTACCGAAACGGTAATTAAATCCAATATAGAATACCTGCGCATCTCTACTGGTCAATTGATTTTGAATTAGAAATTTAGAACTAAGGTCCGAACGTTGTTTGAGTGTGCTAAACACATCGCTCAAAGTAGCCACAACAGATAATTTATTTTTCATCATGTCTTGACGCAATCCCATATTCACAACAAACGTTGGGTCAAAAAATCCTTGTATAGTTTGTCTCGCAGATCTATAAATGCAAGTGAATTGAAACATGGTTGTTTTAGTAATGGAAGCACTTGCATTAAAATTGGTGTTCATGCTCCATATCGATTTTTTGTCTGGAGCAGTAACTGTACCAAAATTGATGGTATTATAAAAAACATTGGTACTTAAATTGGCTGTAATTGTTTTTGTAGGTTTTGCAGAAACTACTAACTCAAAGCCAGTGCTCTGATCGTTCGATAAATTTTGCTTGGTAGTTAAAAATGCACTGTCATTTATTTTTTGAGTGATGGAAGTAAATCCATTGTACTTGTAACGATAATAAATACTAGGCACTATAGTGAATATTTTATTCTTCCACTGATAACCAAATTCTACCGAATGAATAAATTCAGGTAATAAATAGGGATTGCCTGCTCTCAAATTAATAGGATCCATGTATTCTGGGAAAGGATTTAAATCATCTCCTTCAGGCCTGTTCACTCGTTTGCTATAATTCAATTGTAATTGACCCTTGGAAAGTTTATAGGATAATTGAAGGGTTGGAAATACATTGAAATATTGATTCTTAATGATTGAATCTCTGGTAACCAAATTGCTTTCTATAAAAGATTGTTCTGCCCTTAAACCCAATGAATATTCTAACTCACCAATCGAATTGGAATAAGTACCATAAAATGCATGTACTTTTTGATTCAACTTAAAGCGATTGGAGGTCAATGGATTTTTAATGACCGTACCCGTAGATGGATTATAGTTCTCCGTTAAAAAATCGATGTCTTGCTGAATGAAAGACCCCGCATAACCAAGTTCTAGTTTAGCATCTTCGCCTAATGGATTTACAAAATCTACTGTGGCTTGCTGGTTGTATTCAATTTGATTGACAAAATTATTGTCTGGAATAGATAGTTTTACAGGATAATAATACTGGTTATTGTAATAATTTTTTTCATCTTCACTTTGAGAAGATGCGGTGAACTCAACCCTTAACTCCTTCCCTTCTTTGTTATAATTGTGTTGCCAATAGGCCGTAATATCTTTTTCAAATTCTACTGCTGGAGCATACCGAGTTCTGTCTAAACGTTGGGTAATTTGCATATTCTTATCAAAGAATGTTCTTTCATACAAATCGCTTCTAGATAAACTGGTTTTTAAATAACTCCCGGAAAGCCCTACACTATTCAATTTATCGATGGTATAGTCAAATCCTCCTCTTAATAAATGAGACAATGGTCTGGCTTTGGATCGATAATTTTCCGTGTAGAAGCCTGTAGTTGCTCCAGTAACTGAATCTAAAAATCGGCGATTGGTATTTCCAAAACGGTTTCGTTCATCTTGTCGCAAACTATAAGTTGCAAAAGTATTGAGCATATTTGTTTTATAATTGAGGGTTAAGCTTCCATTGGCTCTTTCTTTGTTACCTATATTACCTGTAACATTCCCATTGAAACCTGCTTTCACATTTTTCTTCATGACGATATTGATCATCCCTGCTGTTCCATCTGGTCGATATTTGGCAGAAGGATTGGTAATTACTTCAATTCGTTCAATAGTGTTCGCTGGAATTTGTTGCAATACCTCTGCTCTGTTTTTGCCCATTAGTGGTGAAGGTCTTCCGTTGATGAGTATCATTAATTCTCCCGACCCTCTTAAACTAACATTACCTTCAATATCAACTTCTACAGATGGCACATTGCGCAATATATCACTGGCAGAACCAGATTGTGCCATGATATCTTGAGAAGTATTATACACTTTTTTTCCTACAGTAGAACTGAGCATATTCTTCTTTGAAGTAACACTTACTTCTTCTAGCGTATTGGAACTTAATTCCATACTGATATTACCTAATGAAACTGTACTAGCTTTGGCAGCTACTACAACAGTTTGTATGGGTGCTATCAATCCCATATAATTTACTTTCAGGGAATATTTACCTAGTGCAATACTATCTAAATTAAACTTGCCTTTTTTATTACTGATAGCAGTTTTAATGGCAACATTATTGGCTGGTTCTAATAACTGTATGGAAGCATATTCAATGGGTAGTCCTGTTTTTTTGTCAACTACCGTTCCGTTTACAGATCCTGTTTTGTTTTGTGCTGATAAATTGCAATAACAACTTATCAGTATGAGTATTGTACCTAAAAATTTCATTGAAAACTATTTAAAATACCACCAATTATACAGCCTGGCCAAATTAAAATTAATTAGCGCAATGTTAGCTGTATAATCGGTGGATAGAGATTGATTTACATTATTTTTCCTGTTGGATCAAGTTTGGCTTCTTTGTCTTTACCTTTTAAACTATATTCAATTTCGAAATAGTTCTTACCTGCTTTAGATTCAATCTTATAGACTTCTTTGATGGTAGCACCAGCGAAAGCTTTATTGAAACCATCCAAAACTACTTTTGGTGCGTTTGCTTGTGGAATAGCCATTTCAGTTTCCATCCAATCGCCTTTTCCAGAAAAATTAGCAGAACCTTTTTTACCGTCCATTACAAAACTGGCTTCATATTCATCTTTTCCTTCTTTCTCCCATTTTACTTCTTTAGCGGTAGGAAATTTTTGAGCAAATGCTTTTTCTGCGGCTGGAGTTATATTGTTTTTTTGAGCGTTTGTAGTAGCAAATAAGCCAATACATACGAATAGTACCATGAAAATACGTTTCATACAATTATTTTAGATTGATATATTAAATAGAATGATAGCTGCTTTGTTAAAGGCAGCAAATAGTGGATTATGCAGCAGCTACTGTTGGGGGATGAAATATAGCAGGATGAAAATCAGCGGATGGAACACCTGCATTAATTAAAGGTATAATGGTTCTAACTACAGGTATGGCCAAAGCAACATATACAATCTGAGGCTGTTGATACATGGCCCCACTTTGAATTTGTATAACTGCGCCAGTATTAATTGGAGGAGTTGATTTTGCGGGCAATTCTTTCTCTTCTTCTTCATCTCCTTCAAAACCCATACCCAATAATTTTTCGCCCACAAATTCCATCACATTCATGTCTGCATCAGTCGCTAAACAAGTATTGTAAACAATTTGTAGGGAACGGGTATCATCGAAATTAGCATAAGGCATTAGCAGATTAGATGCTGCAAATAAGAGTAATAATGCTATGACGATTGGTTTTTTCAATGGTGCAATCTAATCATAATAAGTTCTAAATGAATAATCAAAGATTAAAAATTCACTAAATTCGGTTAAATTTAACCCTAAGGAATTTATTCATTAATTTATATATGCATGAAGCATTTCAATCAAATTATCATTCCATTGTTAGGATTTATTATTTTCGGCTTGCATTTTAGCATTCATAATCTCTTTTTTTCTTTGGTTTCAATCATCGCTTTAATAGCAACAGTACTCAGTTCAGTTCATCATGCAGAAATAATTGCACAAAAAATTGGAGAACCATTTGGAGGACTGGTATTAGCATTGGCTATTACAGTAATTGAAGCATCAATTATTATTTCGATGATGCTTACCGGAAATAGTCAGGTAAGTGTATTGGCAAGAGATACAGTTTTTGCTGCAATTATGATAATCATGACAGGTATCACGGGCCTAATATTATTTATTGGAGGTATAAAATTTAAAGAACAAAGTTTTGCCACTGATGGAATTAGCGCAGTTTTTATTGTTTTGGTTACAATTTCAGTGCTTACACTTATTCTACCAAATTTCACTGTAGCAGAGGCTGGCCCTTATTACTCTACAATGCAATTGCTTTTTGTTGCAATTATAACCTTGCTTTTATACGGTAGTTTTTTATTTGTACAAAATTTTAGACACAAAGATCATTTTATTGCAGTAAATGAAATTGACGAGTCTGTTGAAATTCCTTCTAAAAGGGAAACATTTATAAGTGCTATTTTTCTCCCATTCAATTTAATTGCAGTGGTTTTACTAGCTGAAAGTATGGCGCCAGATTTAGAATTATTTATTGTGCAATTGGGTGCACCAGTTTCATTGGCTGGAATAATCATTGCAAGCATTATTCTCTTGCCAGAAGGCATTTCAGCCATTAAAGCAGTAAATAAAAATCAGATTCAAAGAAGTTTAAATCTTTCATTGGGTTCTGCATTAGCCAGTATTAGTTTAACAATTCCTGTTGTTGCTATATTTTCTGTTATATCGAAAATTCCTCTTGAACTAGGTATTAATACAGAATCTGTTATTCTTTTCTTACTTGCTTTATTTATACTTATACTATCGCTCATTAAAGGAAGAACAACCATATTACAAGGCATTGTACTATTGTTGCTTTTCTTAGTTTATATATTTTTAACGATTGTTCCTTAATGATATTAACCTAATAACATTTTCTCCATATACACCACTTCAGGCAAAGGGTTATGATAGTAAGCAGTGGTAATAATAAAACCATGTTTTAAATACAATGCAATTGCTGCTTGTAAGCGTTCCAAAGTATCGAGTTTCATTTTGGTATACCCAAGCTTTGCTGCATCATGTAAAATGGCTTTTACCAATTCATCTCCAATGCCAAATTTTCTAAATGCAGCTTCCACATACAAACGTTTCATTTCGCAAACGCCTTCTTCTTCTAATGCTTGCAGGGCAACCGTTCCAATAGGTTCTTCATTCCAAAAAGCCATGATTAAACTACCCTTGGGGGCACCATATTTTTTCAATGGATTCTTTAATTCTTCATCAAAGCTTTGAAAACATAAATCTACTGCCAACTCATTGGCATAGGCTTTAAACAAATGCCGAGCTGTTTCCAGATCGGCATCGTTTTGTGTAATATGTTTTAGTTGTAGCATTTAACCTGGCATGCGAGAAATATATTTCTCTACCTCTTTAATTTGATCCAATACTTGTTTGCTCTTTGGTTTACAAGCTTTTGCTTTTCTAAAATAATCTTTTGCTGCGCGGAACTCTCTTTTGTTCATAAAGATTTGACACATACTAATAAAAGCAACTGCCTCACTCTCTTTATCGGAAATTCCAGCACGAATAGCTGCACGTATATAACTCTCTCCTTGTTTCAAATCTCCTTTTTGCATAGCCATCATTCCCAACTGCAATTTATTGGCACCTTCTGCTTCTGGCATAGGTGAACCCAATGAAGAACTCATTTTCAAATGCTTTTCTGCAGTATCAAAATCTTGATTCATCATGGCCATATTCCCCTTGATGGTATAATAGGTAGATCTAACTGGTTTGTACAAAAGACCTGGATACCATACTGTATTTAAAATACGCTCCACTTCTTCCATATTTCCTGCTTCCATCGGCTCTTGAATTAATCGAAGCGGCCCAATAAAAAAATGACTTGCCAAACCAATTACTCCAATAAAATAAAGGATAAATGCAGGCCAAAATCCACTGCTGATATTTACACCAATTGCCGAAACGATTGCCAGTAAACTCAGCCAGAATCGATATTTAATAATAATATTGTAAAACTTCATATTCTAAAATTGGATGGCAAATATACGCTTTCATGGTCAGACCAAACCAGTCAGACAGGGTATGTTTTATAGGACACCGTCAGTTGAGGTAGGTATGGTCAGACCATTTCGGTCTGACCGGCTTGGGCCGGTCTACCCAAAAAACGTATATTTATCAAAAGCTTTATTATGAGAAAATGGCTGTTTTTGATCGGTTTGATCAGTTATGGATTCAATTTAATGGCCCAGATCACCCCTTCCCCTATAAAAAATGAGGGCATAGGGCCTTATTCTCAGTTAATTATTAGAGGCGTAACCTTGATCAATGGAACTGGAGCACCAGCTTTTGGACCAGTTGATATAGTAATAGAAAAAAACAGAATCGTTCAAATTGCCAATGTGGGCAATCCAGGTATGCCCATCAATGAAGGGAGAAGACCCAAATTAAAAGAGGGTGGTAAAGAGATCAATTGCAACGGCATGTATGCTTTGCCTGGCTTAATAGATATGCATGGACATATCGGTGGAAAAGAACAAGGTACACCAGCAGAATATGTTTTTAAACTCTGGATGGCAAGTGGCATTACCACAATAAGAGACCCATCGGCAGGCAATGGTTTGGAATGGGTACTCGATCATAAGAAAAAATCCGCTGCCAATTCCATTACTGCACCTCGCATTTATGCCTATACTTCATTTGGTCAGGGAAGCAAAAGTTCAATAGTAACAGCAGATCAAGCTAAAGCATGGGTTAACGACAATGCAGCAAAGGGGGCTGATGGAATTAAATTTTTTGGTGCATCACCAGAAGTAATGGATGCCGCATTGAGAGAGAATAAGCGATTGGGTTTACGCAGTGCTTGTCATCATGCACAAACCGATGTAGCTCGATGGAATGTACTCAACTCCGCACGTGCTGGATTAACATCGATGGAACATTGGTATGGCTTACCAGAAGCTTTGTTTGAAAATAAAACGGTTCAAAATTTTCCGCCCAGTTATAATTACAACAACGAACAAAATCGTTTTGAAGAAGCGGGAAAATTATGGGCACAAGCTGCTGCTCCATTCAGCCCTCATTGGAATAAAGTGATGGACGAATTGATCAAATTGGATTTTACACTCGATCCTACATTTAATATTTATGATGCCAACAGAGATTTGATGCGTGCAAGAAGAGCTGAATGGCACGAAGATTATACACTACCATCTCTCTGGAAATTTTATGAACCAAGTCGCGTATCGCATGGATCTTATTGGCATAGCTGGGGAACAGAACAAGAAGTGGAATGGAAAAAGAATTATCAACTATGGATGACTTTTATCAATGAATATAAAAATCGTGGCGGAAGAGTTACTGCAGGATCGGATAATGGTTTTATATATCAATTGTATGGCTTTGGTTTTGTTCGAGAGTTAGAACTCTTGCGTGAAGCTGGTTTCCACCCTTTGGAAGTTATTCGTTCAGCAACATTATATGCAGCACAAGCATTGGGTGCAGAAAAAGATTTAGGATCGGTTGAAGTAGGAAAGTTAGCAGACTTATGTATTGTTGATGGCAACCCTTTACAAAATTTACAAGTATTGTATGGTACAGGCGCCATTGAATTAAATGCCAATAACGAAGTGATTCGACGCGGTGGTGTGAGCTATACCATTAAAGATGGTATTGTATATGATGCTAAAAAACTATTGGCAGACGTGAAAGAAATGGTGGATGCAGAAAAAAAGAAAACAGGATTTGTATTGAAACAACCTGGTATAAAATAAAAATGTTTATATGCAATCAAAAGCGGCTTCCGTAAAAGAATATGTTGCTGAGTTGCCCGAAGATCGTCAAAAAACAATCGAGCAATTTAGAAAAGTAATTAAAAAGAATCTACCCAAAGGATTTGAAGAAGTAATGAGTTATGGAATGATTGGCTATGTAGTTCCGCATAAAATTTATCCGGCAGGATACCATTGCGATCCTACATTGCCATTGCCTTTTATGGGATTGGCTTCTCAAAAAAACAGCATTAATTTTTATCACATGGGAATTTATGCTGACCCCAAACTCTATAAATGGTTTACCGAAGCACACGCAAAAGCCTCACCAAAAAAATTAGATATGGGTAAAAGTTGTATTCGATATAAAAATGCAGTTGATATTCCTTTTGAATTAATTGGAGAACTGGTTTCAAAAATGACAACAAAGGAATGGATTGAATTATATGAAACAACATTTAGAAAAAAAGAAAAATAAATAATATGAAATCTCTTATCAGCACTTTGCTTTTTTTATTTACCATCATATCTGTGAATGCTCAAATGGATCTTCCACCAAGTGGTAATAATCCTCGTGCAACTGTAACAGAAGAAGTTGGAATCACTTCCATTACTATTAAATATAGTCGGCCAGATGTTAACAAGCGTGAAGGAAAAATTTATGGTGATGGCAATTCTGTTACTTACGGCTTTAGTACTGGCAGCTTTATCACCAATAAAAATACTTCGCCTTGGAGAGCCGGAGCTAACGAAAACACATTGATCAGTTTTGAACATGATGTAAAAGTAGAAGGCAAAGACATTAAAGCCGGAACTTATGGCTTACACATTGCATTATATCCCGACAAAGCAACTTTGATTTTTTCTAATCAAATTGGTGCATGGGGTAGCTTTTATTATACAGAGGCCAATGATGTATTAAGGGTTGATGTAAAACCAGTTAAATCAGACAAAAGTGTAGAGTTCTTGAAGTATGAGTTTATTGACCATAAACCAAAAAACTGTGTTGTTGCATTACAATGGGAATACTTGTCTATTCCTTTTAAAATTGATGTGGATGTAGACAATATTGTAGTGGCGAAATTGAGAGAAGAAGTTACCGGCCCGAAAGGTTTCAATGCATTGAATTTACAAGCTGCAGCAAATTATTGTTTCAATAACAATGTAAATCTGGAAGAAGGATTGGCTTGGGCACAAAAAGCTGCTGCTACAAAGACCTATCCAATATTAAATACATTGGCCACTGCTTATACCAAAAACAATAAAATTGCTCAAGCAGATTCTACCATGAATGAAGCTTTACTATTGGCAAATGCAAATCAATATCTAGGGTATGGAAGATCATTAATTGCTGCAAAAAGAATGGATAAGGCTTTGGAAGTATTCACTAAGAATCAACAAAAAAATGGAGACAATTATACCGTTAATCTTGGATTTTGGTATTATTATTCTGCATCAGGTGATAACAAGAAAGCCATTGAATATGCTAATAAAGCATTGTCACAAGCACCAAATGATCAGGCAAAAGCCATGTTAAATGAGTTCTTAACCAAGACAAAATAATTTTTTAGTCTATTATAATTTCTTGAAACATTAATTTTTTGCTTTGAAAAAAATAACCAGTTATTTACTGCTGATTCAGTTCGCATGCATTATTACCATTGCGGCACAACAACCTTATTACCCTGACGCGAATTGGCAAACAAAAAATCCATCAGAACTTAAGCTCAATAAAAATGTATTAGACAGCGCTGTTTCATTTGCAATGAACAACGACAATAAAGTTGAGCGAGATTTAAGAATTTCTTTATTGAAATCATATGCTAGAGAACCAGAATACAAAATCATTGGGCCTACAAAACAGAGAGGAGGACCAGCTGGTATTATTTTGAAAAATGGGTATATAGTTGCTCAATGGGGCGATGTTAATAGAGTTGATATGACTTTTAGTACTACAAAAAGTTATTTATCGACCATTGCAGGATTAGCCATAGACAATGGTTTGATCAAAAATGTAAATGACAAAGTGGGGCAATATGTTTGGGACAATAGTTTTGAAGGAGTGCATAATTCAAGCATTACCTGGGATCATCTATTAACACAATCATCTGACTGGTCAGGTACTTTATTTGGATTGAACGATTGGGCAGATCGCCCTCCCAGAGAAGGAGGAATTGATGATTGGAAAAATAGAAAACTCAATCAACCTGGCTCAGTTTATAAATACAATGATGTTCGAGTAAATCTATTGGCATATTCTTTATTGCAAGTTTGGAGAAAACCATTGCCAGTTATTTTAAAAGAAAAAATTATGGACCCGATCGGCGCTTCTACAACATGGCGTTGGTATGGTTATGAAAATTCTTTTGTAAATATGGATGGTCAAATGGTTCAGTCAGTGAGCGGTGGAGGACACCATGGTGGTGGCATTTTTATTAGTGCATTAGATCATGCAAGATTTGGTTTATTGTTTTTAAGAAATGGTAAATGGAAAAACCAGCAATTGATTTCAACAAATTGGGTGAATGCAGTTCAACAACCTTCTTCTGCATTTAAAAGTTATGGTTATATGTGGTGGCTCAATACCAATCAGGAGCAAATTAAAGGCGTATCTTCTTCAATCTATTACGCAGCAGGTTATGGAGGCAATTACATCATCATCGATAAAGAACATGATATGGTGATTGTTACTCGCTGGTTAGATGATGCGAAGCTGAGTGATTTTATGAAATTGATTGTGCAAGCGAATAATTGATTTATTGCTTGGCATCATTGATCTCGATCCAATTTCCTTCCGGATCTTGAAACCAGATTTGTTTTACACCATCAGGTCTTAGGTTAAAGGAACCTTTTGTGCCAGGATAATCTTCAAAAGAAATACGTTGTTTCTTCAACTTTGTCATAATTGCATCAACAGATTCAACACTAAAACAAAGATGATTCCCTTTTGAATAAGTCATTTGAGCTGGAGCACCAGCAGGCAATAGCGACTTATCTATAATATGCAAAGCCGCTTTGGGGCCAATACCCAACCAAACATGTTTTCCATCATTGAAAGGGTTGGCAATTGTATCAATGCCGATAACATCTGTATAGAAACGAACAGTTTCTTGCAAATTGGCAACTGTAATGGCTATATGGTTGATGATTGGTTTATTATTTGATTGTGCCATAGATGTGCTTGAAGCTATAATTAAGATGATAATGAAGGAAAATAGTCTTTTCATGATGATTTCTTTGTGATGAAGTAACCAAATCTACTATTTTTGCGCCAATCGGATATATACCGGTTGGGTCTCGTAGTTCAATGGATAGAATAGGAGTTTCCTAAACTCTAGATCCAAGTTCGATTCTTGGCGAGACCACAAACCCTCGCAGCTTTCGCTGCGAGGGTTCTTTTTTTTCGAGCGTTACGAGTTTACTCGTATAAGCGAGAAAATAAAGAACCCGCAGGGCAACCGAAGGTTGGCATGCGAAGGGTTTGAGTAAGTTCAATACGGTAGAAGACAAACCGAGTGTAACGAGGTTTGGCAGACTTGGCTTTAATAAAGAAGACAGCCGAGCGAAGCGAAGGCTGGCAGTCTTGGCGATAGCTTGAAGACAAACCGAGTGTTAAAACGTTTCCCCAAAGATTTTATGTTTGAGATTTCAAGTAGAGAATTTGAGAACTTGAAGTCGCATTTTGCGACTTCAAGTTGGGGTGGAAGAAGAAATCTTCCAAGAGCATTTACAGAACAAGGAATAGCTATGTTATCTAGTATTTTAAATAGCGATACTGCTATAGAAGTCAATATTTGAATAATTCGGGTTTTCACAAAAATGTGTGAATTCGCACTTACCAATAAAGAAATACTTATTCAAATAGCAAAAATCGAAAAAGAAGTAAGTGGGAATACTAAAGACATTGAAAATATATTTGTGGTGCTAAAAGAACTTCTATCAAAACAAGCAGCACCATCTAAACCCCATAATAAAATTGGCTTTAAAAATTATGATTAGATTGTATCAATCATTCTCTTCAAAGTTCAATTCGAAAAGACTTCCGAACAATCACTACAAAATTACTCACCTACTATTTTTTTTATGTATCTTAAATGCCCAATAGAATAAATATATTATGTCAAACAAATTCAAGGTTTTAACCATTTGCATTTCCACTATTATTTTATCAATCTTCAATGTAAATGCTCAATCCAATAATAATGTAGACGCTATCAGCCCTTTCAAAGGAATGAATTGGCGAAATATCGGTCCAAACAGAGGCGGAAGGTCTTTGGGAATTGCCGGTAGTTCAAAAAGAAAATTAGAATACTATTTTGGTGCAGTTGGTGGTGGGTTATGGAAAACAACAGATGGCGGTTTGAATTGGAAGCCAGTTACAGATGGGCAAATTACCAGCTCTTCAGTAGGAGCAGTTGCTGTTTCAGAATCCAACTCAGACATTGTTTATATTGGCACTGGTGAAACAGAATTTCGTGGAAATATTATGCAGGGAGATGGGGTGTACAAATCAACTGATGCAGGAAAGACCTGGAAAAATATCGGGCTTAAAAATTCTCAATCAATATCTCGTGTAAGGATACATCCAACGAACCCAGACATTGTTTACGTATCAGTTTTAGGACATGCTTTCGGCCCCAATGAAGAACGTGGTGTTTTTAAAACAATTGATGGAGGAAAAACTTGGAATAAGGTTTTGTATAAAGGAGATAAAGCAGGAGCTGCAGATTTAGTCATTGATCCAAAAAATCCTGAAAACATTTATGCAACTGTCTGGGAAGTATATAGAACACCTTATAAAATGTGGGCAGATGTTGGAATATCTGGATTATTTAAATCAACCGATGGTGGCACCAGTTGGACAGAACTCACCAAAAATCCAGGAATGGCGAAGGGGCCCGTTGGTAAAATTGGAGTTACTGTTTCTCCTGTAGACCCCAATAGAGTTTGGGCAATTGTAGAAGCCAATGATGGCGGATTGTATCGTTCTGATGATGGAGGTGCCAATTGGAAAATGGTTAACAACGAACGCAAATTACGTCAAAGAGCATTTTATTATTCTCGCATTGTTGCAGATCCACTTAATAAAGATGCTATCTATGGATTGAATGTTGATTTTTATAAATCAGTTGATGGTGGTGTAACATTTAAACAAAACATTAGAGTACCACATGGAGATAATCACGATTTATGGATTGACCCTACAGATCCTATGCGCATGGCAGAAGCCAATGACGGCGGAGGCACCGTTTCAATTAATGGTGGAATGAGTTGGACAGATGAAGATTTTCCAACAGCTCAATTATACCATATCACAACAACAGTTGATTTTCCTTATCAAGTTGCAGGAGCGCAACAAGACAATAGTACAATTGCTGTTCCGAGTGAAGGATGGAATCATATGACTACCAGAACCAATTCAACCAAACCAGGCATTGGATATGCGTATGCTGTTGGTGGAGGAGAAAGCGGATACATAGCACAAGACCCTAAAAACCCTGATATTTTTTATGCAGGAAGTCAGGGTGCTTTACTAACTCGTTTCAATAGAGCAACAGGTCAGTATAGAGATGTGCAGGTATATCCAAGATTTTTTTCAGGAGAAGAAGCTAAAACGTTACCTGAAAGATGGCAATGGACTTATCCAATCGTATTCTCTCCTGTAGATCCAAAAAGATTGTATGTATGTTCTCAACATGTTTGGATGACAACCAATGAAGGTCAAACATGGCAAAAAATTAGTCCAGACTTAACTTATGCCGATACAAATACTTTGGGTACAAGTGGTGGAGTAATCACTAGAGATATGAATGGCCCTGAAATTTATGCAACCGTTTTTGCTCTAGCTCCTTCTAAACAAGATGCAAATATTATATGGGCTGGCTCAGATGATGGATTAATTCATATCACCAAAAATGGAGGAAAGTCTTGGGAAAATATTACACCTACTGATTTGCCAAAAAATACCAGAGTGAGTATTATTGAAGCATCTAAATACAATGCTGGTACTGCATATATTGCAGCAAAGCGTTATCAAATGGATGATCGTACTCCTTATATCTGGAAGACTGATGATTTTGGAAAGCATTGGAAAAAAATTATTACAGGCATTCGTTCTGACGATTATGTACATAGCATAAGAGAAGATATTACACGCAAGGGTTTACTTTATGCAGGAACAGAGCATGGCATTTGGGTTTCATTTAATAATGGAGAAAACTGGCAATCACTTCAATTAAATTTGCCTGATGTTCAAGTGGCGGATTTAGCAGTAACCGAAAAAGATCTGGTAATAGGTACTCATGGGAGATCTATCTATGTGCTAGATGATATTGCTCCAATTAGAGAATATACAGATTCCGCAAGAAGTAAATCGGTGCATTTATTTAAACCTTATTATGCTGTTAGAAATGTTCAAAATGCAGTTTTTCAATATACTTTAAAGGATACGAGCGATATTAAAATTGAAGTTCTCGATGCTCAAAATAAAATAATTCAAACTTTTATTGGAACAAAAAATAAACCAAAAAAAGAAACTGCTGAAGAGGATGATGAAGATTTTAGAAGACCTAATCCACCAACTGTGAATATTGGTTTAAATCGTTTTGAGTGGAATCTTCGATATCCTGATGCGAGTTCTTTCAAGGGCATGATTTTATGGAGTGGTTCAGTTAGAGGGCCATTGGCAACACCAGGAAAATACCAGGTTAGATTAACTGCTGATGGTAAAACCATGACACAATCTTTCGATATTAAACTTGATCCGAGAGTTAAAGGAGTGACTATTGCAGATACCGAAGAAAGATTTAAACTAGCGATTAAAGTTCACGAACAAGTAGGAAAAGCAAATGATGCGGTGATTTCTATTCGGACAATCAAAGAAAAAATGGCTAAAGCTGGAGTGCTGGAATCAAATAAAACAATGGTAAATCAATTGAGTGCTATCGAAGAAAATTTATACCAGGTAAAAAATCAGAGTTCACAAGATCCACTCAATTTTCCTATCAAATTAAATAATAGATTGGCTTCATTAGGTAGAAGTATAGAAACAGGGGAAGGCAAACCAACCGATGGGGCTTATAAAGTATTTGCTGAATTGTCAGCTGAGCTTAGTAAAGAATTAAATGCATTAAATAAACTAATTGCAAACCCAGATGTGAAAAAATACTTAGTTAGTAACGAAAACATAAAGTAAGAAAAAAAATGAAGCCCTATTACTCAGGGCTTCATTGATAGATGGATTAGCAAACGAAAAAATAGTTATTTTGTTTGAACAGTTTTCTTAATGGAATAACTTCTATTCAAATTAAATCCTAAAGAGAAATTACCTGGTTTAATTTTATTGAGGTTAGTAGTTAATTGTGCAATATTGGTTGCTGATGAAGTGCTGGATAAAAAGAATTGAAATATATGCCCCCCTGTATCCCAATCGTAACCTAAGGAAATAGCATCAGGCACATAATTTACTGCAGACGCAGACTCATCCATCAAATTTTTATAGCCATTCAATTGACGAGTATATTCAAAAGTAAGGGCTGTTTTATCAGTTAGCTTTAGCCTACCGCCAATACCTAAAGAAAAAATGTCGTTCGTATTATTAATTCCATAAGGAACAATATTATAGTGAATGTATGAAGGCACAAATTGCAAAGAAAGTTTATCACTGAATTTACGCGCAATCAAAAATTGATTTAAATAGGAAAATCTATTCCATGCAAAATCATCAGGGCTAGGTCCTTCGGCACCATTGAAATTAAATAAAGAGAAATAAGCAACTGACACAGGCACATTCTTTTTTCCTGTTTGTTGTTTCAATAACTTAAATTTTGCCCAGCCTTCAAAATTACCTGCACCAGTTGCAGCTACACCTAAATTCAACCAATCGGTATAGGAATAATCAAAAGACATATACGTATTTGCAAAACCAGAATTTAAGCCAAATAGTTGAGCAATATTTGTCCAACCCTTATCTTCTTTCCAAAGATATCCGAATCGGTGACTAATCATAAACTGCAGATTTTTTCTACCCGTCATTTCAACACTTTGCAGATTAATGATTCTCGTAGATTTAAATGTAGCAATGGTAACATTCTGTTTCACTTTAGAAGAGTCTTCTTTCATCAGATCGCCTAATAGGTCGTCTTGTGCATTTGCTTTTACAAAAAAGCAAAAAAGCAGGATGAAGTATAGTATTGATTTTTTCATAACCTTTGAATTATCAGATTAATTTAACTGAAATACAATTGTAGCTGATATGGGTGTATACTCAGACAATTTTGGTTTTACAAGACTTGGAATATCGATATTATGATCTTCGGCTTTTAATTTAAAATCGCAATCGAAAGTTGCCGTTTTTCCTTTCACAGTCAATTTTACTGGAGATTTAAAATCTTTTGTAACTCCATGCATGGTTACCTGACCTTCAGAAGATATATTGTATACTCCATCTTTTGCTAATTGAGCTGCACTAAATCCTGTCAACTTGCCTTTAAATGTTGCATTTGGAAACTTGTCTGTATGTAAATAATTTTCGTTAAAATGCTCTTCCAGCAATGCATTATTAAAGTGAAAAGTTTTCATTGCAACCAATAATGCCACTTCGCCAGTTTCAACTTTTAATACTGCAGTTCCTTCTTTACTAGCTGCTGCATAATCTTTATGACTTTGGTCTTTATTGGGATTAAAGAATATTGCACCATCTCTGGTTTTATAGGTTTGAGCATAATTGTTTAATACAAGTGCTGCCAGCAAGAAGATTAATAGTGTTGCTTTTTTCATGATGTTAATTTTATTAGGTGATTATGGTTAATTTTTTATTGAGGCAATCCTTGAGCAATCCATGCCAAAAAAGTTTGAGTTGTAGTTGCATCTAAACTGAGGGAGCCCCCTTTATGCCCTGTAGCGCCACCACTACTCATAGTTACACTGAGCTGGTCTTTAACAGATGCCATTTTTGCGTAATCCAGATTTGGTCCTAAACCACCATGACATGCACTTCCTTTACAAACAGTTTTATAAATCGGCACAATATTGGTTGAATAGGTCACAGGACCAGTTACTGGAGGTGGAACATAATTATCTTTTGCCCCTTGTTGAATCCAGGTTTTGATTATAGCGGCTTGGGCTGGAGTAAAATAAATACCCCCTTCTGCTGGATGTTCTTTACCATTTACCATATCGTTATACACTCCAGATCTAGCTAAAATCACACTATAGTAAATAGTATCTTTAATCGAAAACTGAATTGCTCTGGTAGTTCCATTATTATGACAACCGCAGGCACCAGAAGTGAGTATGGGAACTATATCATCTCTAAAAGAGATTGTTTTAAGCGCATTAGCAGTTGGAGTAGATATATCTTTCTTATTATTGTAACAAGCGAAAAATAATAAGAAACAACTGATAGTCGCAGCAAATTTGAATAACTTATTCATAAAAAGATTTTAACTGTTATACAATTATTTTGTAATTATTTTTCCTGTTTTTCTATATTTAAATATCCCTGTTCCATCTATTCCATATTTCCAAACATCCGGAATATTGGGATCTAGAAAATACCAGCCTTTAATTAGAGCTACTTCTGAAGGTTTTAATCCTCCATCACCATAAGCCATGTCTCCTTGATGGGCTGTTGCAAAAACTTTTGTCCTAGGATTAGCAAGCAAAATAGTAGAATCAACTCTGGAAAGCATTGAACTTGTAGCATTCAAATGATCTCCCTTTGAATAATAGCTTTTACCATTTCCAACAAATACAATTCCTGAATTAGACCTAACTGATTTTGGATACATAATATCCATAAGAACATCATCATAAGTATTTAAAGGCCCTCTTGTACTAGATGATGAAATAGGAGTTGCAAAAATTTTATATGGTCGAAAGCTTGCATTTGCTAATGTATCCTGATAAAATCTCTTGACGCTGTCTTTATAAGCATTCCAAACAGAAGACAATTTGGGTTCTTTCAATTGAGCGTAGAGGGTTGGAACATTATTAACAGGGTTAATATATGTATATGTAGATGTGTCGGAACTAGTTAGAGTACCCAATAATCCTTTTCTTGCCCAAGCACCAGTTGCTGTTGCTTGATTATGGCAATTGGCTGATGAACATCCAATAGTAACCAAGGCAACCCCTGCAGGTCTGTAATCAACTAAAGTTGGAACTTTCTTGGCCCCGTTTTTAATCCAGTTATAAATAATTGATTTTTCAGTTACAGTTAAATCAACCCCATAATTGATAGGCGGCATTGCTCTGTTTAAATCACTGGTTGTAATCAATTGAAATAATTCACTTTCTTCAGGATTCCCTGGTTTAACCATTGTCATTACATCTTCATATGTGTTCAAATATGGTTTAACACCAGATCCACCATGACAACTAGCAGAAACACAGTTGTTTCGAATAATACTAATTACACTCTTAGTAATTACTACATCATTCACACCAGGAACTGCATCGGAATTTGGAACAATGGTAGAATCATAAAATGGAGAGAAAATAGTCGTATCCGGTGTATTGACCAAGGAACGGGAAACGGTTAAAGCATTTACACCGTCTTTTTTACACTGTATAAAGAACAGCGAAGCAAAGAGCAAACAAACCAGACCGGTTATGCCTTGTTGGAAGAGCGCCTTTTTTTTCATACCCTAAGTTTTTATTGATTGATTGTACAGTAGCAGCTTTTGTTTAAACAGTTAAAGTACTTTGTCATAGAAAAGTAATACACAAAACTATCTGCTTTAAATTTTGATTAAAATGACTCAAAACACTTGACAATATGATATAAATCATATAATGAGAACTTATAAAAAATCAAATTTGTAAAAATTCATCTACCTTCTACAAAACAATCAAATGAAAAAGAAAATATTATACGGTGTTCTGGGAGTTATTGTTATTGTGTTTATCTGGGTTGCATTTAATAAAGAAAAAGCCACGCAAATGGTGGTAGACCTTGGAATGTCAATGACTTCATCGGTAAAACACAGAGACCCTTCTTCAGAAAAAGCAAAATTTGAAATAACAGCAGACGCTTTAACAAAAGAATTCAAAGACAATCCAACACAAGCTAATGCTAAGTATATCAATCAAGCTGTATTAATCGAGGGAATAGTTACAGAAATCACAGGTGTGACTGTTTCAATGAACAACATTGCTTGCAATATAGATTCAAGTAATATTGGAAGAATTCAGCAAATTAAAACAGGAGACAAAATTAAGGTACAAGGCCTAGTAGTAGGATACAACGATTTGATGGAAGAAATTCCAATGGCTCAGTGCAAGATTAAAGAGTAATGAATTGATACTCCTTAAATAAATTATCTGGCTAATAGATAATTTTTCAATTCACCAAAGTCTGCACTCATCGTAATACTATGCTTATCTTTTCCAAATAATGCTAAAGCAGCTGCAGGAATTTCCAATGAAGTTCCAATAGAAGCTTCAACCGTTTCAGGAAATTTTACAGGATGTGCTGTTTCAAGCATGATTCCCTTTTGATGTGGATGATTACTCAAGTATTGTTCGAGCGAATTGTAAGCAACTGCGCCGTGTGGATCTAATATATATTGATAGTTATTAAATACATTCCTAATTGTTTCTTTTGTTATATCATCTGAAACAGTGTATCCACTAATAAGGCTTGTTACTGATTGATGATTGGATTCAAATAGTTCAAGGATACGTATAAAATTACTAGGAGCTCCTACATCCATTGCATTGGAAATAGTTGAAACAGCTTTCTTAGGTTTGTATGTGCCAGTTCTTAAATACTCAGGTACGGAATCATTTACATTACATGCTGCAATAAAATGCTTTATAGGTAAGCCGCTGATATATGCTACAAGCCCTGCGCAAATATTGCCGAAATTTCCACTAGGTACAGCTATAACAGGAGGTATTTTTTTTTCTTTCCATTGTTGATAGGCAAAGAAATAATACAATTGTTGGGGTAACCAGCGTGCTACATTAATTGAATTGGCAGAAGTGAGTTGCATCTTTTTATTCAAGTCTGCATCCATAAATGCCGATTTCACCATCGCTTGACAATCATCAAAACTTCCATCCACTTCTAATGCGGTTATATTTTGCCCACAGGTAGTTAATTGTAACTCTTGTACTGGGCTTACTTTTCCGGATGGATATAGAATTACAACATCAACACCCTCCACTCCTAAAAATCCATTTGCTACAGCCCCACCCGTATCTCCTGAAGTAGCTACCAACACAGTTATTTTTTCGGAATGTCCTTTTGAAAAATATCCCAAGCACCTGCTCATAAAACGAGCACCAACATCTTTAAATGCCAATGTTGGTCCATGAAATAACTCCAGGGATGAAATTGAATCATTAATAGGCACTAAAGGAAATTCAAAATCAATTGTTTCACTCACTATCTGAAAAAGGGCTTCTTCAGCAATGGCATTGCCCACATAGGGCAACATGATTTTGAATGCCAGCTCTTGTTTGGAATATGTATGAATTTGTTTTAATAATTCTTTATCAAGCGTTGGAATAGATCTTGGAAAATACAACCCTTTATCTGGAGCCTGACCAAGAATGGTTGCTTCCTTAAAACTGACATCCGGTGCTTGTTTGTTTAAACTGTAATACTGCATATTATTAAAAAATACGGTCGAAAAATTATGAATGGATTATTTTGATTCCTTCCTGATTGATTGTAGTAATATAAGTATGATGCGCTAAGCCAATTCCGTTATAAATAGTATGCATTGCAGCTTCCACTTTTTGAGCAGTAGATCTGTCTCTACTCAACATAAAAATAGAAGGGCCAGATCCTGATATTCCTCCACCCAATGCTCCAGCCTCTTTGCTTTGTTGTTTTACTAAATCGAATCCAGGAATAAGAATACTTCTAATTGGTTCGATCAATACATCTTCCAAGGACCTACTGATTAAATCATAATCTCCTTTTTGTAAGCCAGCAACTAATCCCGCAATATTACCCCACTGCTTTATAGCATCTTTTAGCAGAACCTGTTGCTTAAGAATACTTCTTGCATCTGCTGTTCTTACTTCAATCTGTGGATGTACGATGGTTACAAATAAAGGTGGCGCTAGTAGTTCAATAATATCTAAAGGAAAAATGGATCGAATTAAAGTTACTCCACCATAGATACAAGGAGCAATATTATCAGCATGCTTCACACCTGAAGCCAACTTCTCTCCATTCATTGCAAACCTTACCAGATCTTCTTTAGTAAAACGATTATCTAATAAACAATTAGCAGCAAAAACAGCACCAGCTGCACTTGCAGCACTTGAACCAACTCCAGAACCCGGTTTGATTTGTTTGTTAATAGATAACTCAAGCCCTATTGCTTCAGGAATTTCTTCCAACATGGCCAACAAAGCAGCACCAGCTACATTTTTAGTTGGGTCAGTTGGCAAATTATATTCGTCTTCATTAATAATGGAAATACCAGGCGTATCAGAAAATCGAATCTTCATGATATCATAAGGCTCATTCACTGCAAAACCCAATACATCGAATCCGCAAACCATATTGGCCACAGTTGCAGGCGCATGAACAATTATTTGCTTACTACTCATATCGCATATTTCTTCTTTCTTCTTTCTTAATTCATAACTCTTAGTATGTCAGCAAACACCCCTGAAGCTGTTACATCCGCTCCTGCTCCAGCTCCTTTGATCACCAATGGTTGCTGAGGATAACGGTCAGAATAAAATAATACTAAATTATCCTTACCATATAAATGATAAAAATCGGAATCGGCAGGAATGTGTTGCAGCCCAACTTTAGCTGATCCATTTTCGAAAACAGCAACAAACTTTAATTTACAATTCGCCGATTTTGCTGTTTCATATAATTGCTTAAAATGGGGTTCTTGTTTTTCCATTTCCAAATAAAAATCTGCTACTGAACCTTTAAAACAACTAGCAGGCAGAAAGTATTCGTTGGTGATAGAATCCATCTCCATTTTCTCTCCAGCCTCTCTTGCCAGAATCATTATTTTACGCATAACATCCGTACCACCTAAATCCAATCTTGGATCTGGCTCAGTATACCCTTCTTCCTGTGCCTGTTTTACTATTTGAGCAAAAGGCACTGTTGCATCGTAATTATTAAAAACAAAATTCAATGTTCCAGAAAGCACTGCTTGAATTTTATTGATCTTATCTCCACTTTTCAACAAATCATTTAAAGTACCAATTACTGGTAAACCAGCCCCTACATTGGTTTCAAATAAAAATGGTGCATTAAATTCACGAGATAAAGACTTTAATTGTTTGTAGGATTCATAAGAAGAGGAACAAGCGATTTTGTTACAAGCTACAACAGCAATACTTTTTTGTAATAGATCCCCATAAACAGTAGCAACCGTTGCATTTGCGGTAACGTCTACAAATACACTATTGCGCAAGTTTTTATGGACTATGTTTTCAACATAATCATTAATTGTTGCAGAAGGAGCATTGTCTAAAGCGGATTTCCAATTATTCAAATCAATACCCGCATCATCCAATAACATTTTTTTACTATTGGCAATTCCAACCACTTGTATTTGTAACCTCAAATGCTCTTTTAAATAAGCTAATTGTTGATTGATTTGACCAATTAACTTACCTCCCACATTACCTGCTCCAGCAATAAATACATTTAATTGTTTATAGGTTGTTTCGAAGAAAATTTCATGCAGTACATTGATGGCTTTCTTTACATCATTCGCAGAAAGTACAGCTGAAATGTTTTTTTCAGAAGAGCCTTGAGCAATGGCCCTTACATTAATACCATTTCTTCCTAAAGCACCAAACATTTTTCCACTAATACCCGGATGACTTTTCATTTGTTCACCTACCAATGCAACAATACTCAACCCGGTTTCTACTTTTACCGGATCAACTTTGCCTGTTTCAATTTCATAAGCAAAGGCCTGATCAATTGCCAATTGGGCATTTCTGGCATCTGCTTCACTAATTCCAACACAGATAGAATGTTCAGAAGAACTTTGTGTTATTAGAATTACATTGATGTTTTTAATAGCCAGAATTTCAAATAATCTTTTTGAAAACCCTGGAATACCTACCATTCCGCTTCCTTCCAAACTCAATAAGCTAATCGAATTAATACTCGATATCCCTCTTATTATTTCATTATCAAAAAATACTTTTTCTTCAATAATAGTACCTTTTGCTTCAGGCTCAAAAGTATTTTTTATCCAAACCGGTATGTTTTTTTTCATCACCGGTTGAATGGTTGGCGGGTAAATAATTTTTGCGCCAAAATGAGAAAGCTCCATTGCTTCCTGATAAGATATCCGTTCAATATGTTTAACGTGTTGCACCAAACGGGGATCAGCTGTCATCATTCCACTTACATCTGTCCAGATTTCTAAAGTGGTAGAATTTAATGCAGCTGCAAAAATGGCTCCCGTATAATCAGATCCTCCCCTACCCAATGTGGTAGTATTTTGACCTGCATCGGAAGCTATAAAACCAGGAACTATATATACATGAAATGAATGCTGACTAAAATACTGTGTAATGTCAGCATTGGTTTTTTCAAAATTTACTGCTGCATTCCCAAATTTATCATTCGTAGTAATGAGTGACCGAGCATCTACCCATTGTTGAGATACAGATAGCGATTGCAGTTTAGATGCAATTATATAAGAGGAAAGTATTTCTCCATAACTAACCAACCTGTCTTTGATTCTTGGAGATAATTCTCCCAATAGAAAAATGCCATCACATAAACTTTCCAACTCATTCAACTGCTGCTTCACCCAACTCAATGTGGCACTTTGTTCTTGAATAGGCAATAATGATCTTACTGCTTCAAGATGCTTGGTTTCTAATTGTTTTATTTCCTGCTTATAGTTTTCATTCCCTATTGAAGCCAGATTACCTGTGTAAATCAATTGATCTGTCACTCCACCCAACGCAGAAACAACTAACACTACAGGCTCCTTTGTAATAGCCTTCAACACAATATCAACTACTTTATTAATATTAGTTGCATTGGCTACTGAACTCCCCCCAAATTTTAAAACTTGCATAATTTGCTGACTTATGTAACTTATTTAATTCTATACCAGGTATCCAAACACATTGTCATTCTTATCCAATGCTGTGTAGTTTACATTGTACTTTTTCATATTACTGATTAATTTGGCATAATCGCTATTGTCTAATAGTTCAATGCCAACCAAAGCAGGACCGCTTTCTTTATTGTGTTTTTGCATGTATTCAAATCGAGTAATATCATCGGTTGGACCAAGCACATAATTGACGAATTCTTTAAGTGCCCCTGGTCTTTGTGCAAACCTTATTAAAAAATAATGCTTTAATCCTTCATACTGCAAAGACCTTTCTTTAATTTCTTGCATACGATCTATATCATTATTGCTTCCGCTAACAATGCATACAATTGTTTTGCCTTTTATTGCTTCCGCATAATCATCTAAAACAGCAATCGATAATGCACCTGCTGGTTCTACAACTATCGCATCTTCATTGTATAATTTTAAGATGGTTGTACAAACTTTTCCTTCATTCACTAAATGCATATCATCTAATACTTCTTTGCATATAGCAAAAGGAACATCTCCCACTCGTTTAACTGAAGCTCCATCCACAAAACGTTCAATATTTTCTAAAGTAACAGGATGACCTGCTTTTAAAGCTTCATACATAGAAGGAGCGCCTTCTGGTTCTACTCCAATAATTTTAGTGTGCGGAGAGAAGGTTTTAAAATACGCTCCAACCCCTGCTGATAAACCTCCACCACCCACTGGTGAAAAAATAACATCTACATGAGGAAGATCGGCTAATATTTCTAAACCAACAGTTGCTTGACCTTCTACAATACGATGATCGTCGAAAGGAGGAATAAATGTCATACCAAATGCTTCCGAATATTCTTTAGCAGCTATAGCACAATCGTCAAAAGTATCTCCAACTAATTTTATTTCTACATGTCCATCGCCAAACATTTTTGTTTGACTCACTTTTTGATTGGGTGTAATAATGGGCATAAAAACTACACCCTTTATATTGAGCTTTCTACAACTATAAGCGAATCCTTGTGCATGATTGCCTGCTGAAGCACAAACAACTCCTTTCTCTAATTGATTCGTAGGCAAGCTACTCATCATATTATATGCGCCCCTTATTTTATAAGAGCGAACTACTTGCAAATCTTCTCTTTTTAAAAAAACCTTGCATTGGTATTTCTTAGACAAATTGATATTGTACGTTAAGGGAGTATGTGTTACAACTGTCTGCAACCTATGCGCTGCACCCACCACATCTAATCCAAAACAAAGGGTATTATTAGTTATAACATTTTCCATTTTAAGTATATCAAGCGTTTGTATTGATGGTCTTCATATCGGTCATGGCCTGTCTTAATTCTTCGCCAATTAATTCAACCGGATGATAACGAATTACTGCATTCACTGCAATCAAGGTTTTATTATCAACACCAGCATCTTTACCAGCATTAAAATTTTTCCCAATTACATCTGTATCTATTTTTTTCATGAAATCGGTTAACAATGGTTTACAAGCATGATCAAATAAATAACAGCCATATTCTGCAGTGTCAGAAATTACTCGATTCATTTCAAATAATTTCTTACGTGCAATGGTGTTCGCGATCAATGGTGTTTCATGCAACGATTCGTAATATGCAGACTCTTCTTTAATGCCGGCTTCAACCATTGTTTCAAAAGCCAACTCAACTCCTGATCTTACAAAGGCCACCATTAAAAGACCATTATCAAAAAATTCTTGCTCTGCAATTTTCATTGACCCTGGCGTTGTTTTCTCAAATGCTGTTTCTCCAGTAGCTGCTCTCCAGGTCAATAAGTTTTTATCATCATTGGCCCAATCAGCCATCATCGTTGAAGAAAAAACACCACTCATGATATCGTCCTGGTGTTTTTGAAAAAGTGGACGCATAATATCTTTCAATTCTTCAGACAACTCGAAAGCTTTTAATTTAGCTGGATTAGATAACCTGTCCATCATTGCAGTAATACCTCCTTGTTTCAAGGCTTCTGTTACCACTTCCCATCCATACTGAATCAATTTTGCAGCATAAGCAGCATCAATTCCTTTTTCGATCATTTTATCGAAACTTAAAATAGAACCCGTTTGAAGCAAGCCACATAGAATGGTTTGTTCGCCCATTAAATCAGATTTCACTTCTGCCACAAAAGAAGACTTTAATACACCAGCTCTGTGACCACCAGTTCCTACACAATATGCTTTTGCATAATCCCAGCCTTTTCCTTCAGGATCATTTTCTGGATGAACTGCAATTAATGTAGGCACCCCAAATCCTCTTTTGTATTCTTCACGAACTTCAGTTCCAGGGCATTTAGGAGCAACCATAATAACAGTAATGTCTTTTCTGATCTGCATTCCTTCCTCAACAATATTAAATCCATGAGAGTAAGACAATGTAGCTCCATGTTTCATTAGTGGCATTACAGCAGACACAACAGCACTATGTTGTTTATCTGGAGTTAAATTGATCACCACATCTGCAGATGGAATCAATTCTTCATATGTACCCACTTTAAATTGATTATCGGTAGCATTCTTCCAAGAAGCTCTTTTTTGTTCAATAGCATCATTACGCAATGCGTAAGAAATGTCTAAACCTGAATCACGCAAATTTAGTCCTTGATTAAGCCCTTGCGCGCCACATCCAATTATTACTAGCTTTTTTCCTTTCAGTGCATTGATACCATCTTCGAAAGCCGTTTTGTCCATAAACTCACATGTACCTAATTGATTCAATTGCTCGCGAAGTGGTAAAGAGTTAAAATAATTTGCCATTTTTATTGATTATCTGTTGATTAAATTTTGTTGTATGTTGAATTAAAAATTACATGGTAAAAACCTGGTCTGCTTTATCGAGAAACTCATTTTCAATGAGTTCTTCCGCTGGTTCAACAGCTTCAAACTCTTTCAATTTTTCATGAAAACCTTTACTGGCTTTAATAATGGCAACTCTTGCACTTCTCACAAATTCTATCAGACCATAAGGAGCCAATACTTCCACTAACTTATCCGTTTCTTCTCTATGTCCGGTGGTTTCGAAAATGGTATAATCTTTTCTGATAACAACTGCTCTTGCACCATATTCTCGCAATAATCTTTCTACTTTTAATTTTTCTGCAACTTCATCCGTAGAAACTTTGTACAATGCCATTTCCTGCCAAATAATTTCTTCATTGGTATTGAAATATGCTTTCAGTACTTCAATTTGTTTTTCAATTTGTCTGCACAATTTGCGAACTACTTCCTCAGTTTCATTAATTACCACAGTAAAACGATGAATGCCTTCTGCTTCCGATGGTGACACATTCAAGCTTTCAATATTGATTTTTCTGCGAGAAAAAATAATGGCAATTCGGTTTAATAAACCAACTTGATTTTCAGTATAAACAGTGATGGTATATTCAGCTTTCATTTGTGGATTATTTTAATCTGATTTCTGATACACTGCAACCTTGCGGTACCATTGGGAATACATTGTTTTCTTTACCAACCATTACTTCCAACAAATAAGAACCATTGTGTTCTAGCATGGTTTTAAGTGCCGATTTTAATATTGATCGATCATCTACTGATTGCCCTGCAATGCCATAAGCTTTTGCCAATTGAACATAATCAGGGCTTTGAATATCTACAAATGAATAGCGTTTATCGTTAAACAATTGCTGCCATTGACGAACCATGCCTAAGAAGCGATTGTTTAGAATTAATATTTTTACATTCAATTCGGTTTGCATGATGGTGCCCATTTCTTGCAAAGTCATTTGAAATCCACCATCTCCAATAACAGCAACTACTGTTCTATCCATCGCACCAAATTTTGCTCCAATTGCAGCAGGCAATGCAAAGCCCATTGTACCTAAGCCCCCAGAAGTGATATTGCTTTTAGATTGATTGAATTTGGCATATCTGCAAGCTACCATCTGGTGTTGCCCTACATCGGTAACAATGATTGCATCACCGTTGGTGAGCTCATTTAATAAATGAATCACTTCGCCCATGGTAAGTTCACCTTCTTGGGGATGTAATTCTTCTTGTATAACAATATCTATTTCCTGTTGAGTATACTCATTGAATTTTGCCAACCAAGCAGTATGTTGTTTTGCTTCGATCAATTGAGTAAGCATGGGCAATGTTTCCTTGCAATCGCCCCAAACCGGCACATCGGCTTTTACATTTTTATCAATTTCTGCAGGATCAATATCCAGATGAATGATTTTTGCTTGCTTAGCATATTTATCTAACCTACCAGTTACCCGATCATCAAATCGCATACCTATTGCAATCAATACATCACATTCATTGGTCAATACATTCGGACCATAGTTTCCATGCATCCCTAACATTCCAACGTTTTGTGGATGATCTGTTGGCAATGCACTTAACCCAAGAATTGTCCAAGCTGCTGGCAAACCAGCTTTTTCTATAAAAGCTTTAAACTCTTTTTCAGCTTTCCCTAAAATGATTCCTTGTCCAAAAAGTACAAAAGGTTTCTTTGCTTCATTAATCAATGCAGCAGCCTGTTCAATATATTCTTTACGAATAATTGGTTTAGGACGATAACTTCTGATATGATCACATTTTATATACCCTTCGTAATTGAATTTTTGAATTTGTGCATTCTTAGTGATGTCTATTAAAACAGGACCTGGTCTTCCGGTGCGCGCTATATAAAATGCTTTTGCTAATACATGCGGAATCTCCGAAGCTTCGGTTACCTGACAATTCCATTTTGTTACAGGTGTAGTAATATTGATTACATCAGTTTCCTGAAATGCATCTGTACCTAAAAGATGAGCAAATACCTGACCAGTAATACAAACTAATGGAGTGCTATCAATCATTGCATCTGCTAAACCAGTTACTAAGTTGGTTGCACCTGGCCCGCTTGTTGCGAAAACAACACCTACTCTTCCACTACTGCGTGCATAACCCTGCCCAGCATGTATTCCACCTTGTTCATGTCTAACTAAAATATGTTTCAACTGATCATTGTAATCATACAATGCATCATAAATAGGCATGATAGCACCTCCAGGATATCCAAAAATTGTATCTACTCCTTCGGCAATACAGGCTTCCAGTACTGCTTGAGAGCCGGAGAGCTCCACCCCCCCTGCCCCCCCTAAAGGGGGGGGAATAGAAGGCTGTTGATCGATTTTATTTTCCATTTTTTTTCTACTGTATTCATACAATAATTTTAATCAATTTTTTCTCCCCCCCTTTAGGGGGGGCAGGGGGGGGTCATTCATCTGTTACACAACCTTCAGAAGCATCTTTCACTGATTGTGCGTATTTAAATAATAATCCCTTTGTTGCATTTGGTGCAGGCTTTACCCATTTTGCTTTTCTTGCAGCAATGATTTCTTCTGAAACTCTTAAAGTCATTTTTTTAGTGGCAACATTTAACTCAATGATATCATCATTCTCTACTAATCCAATCAATCCACCACTTACAGCTTCTGGAGTAATATGACCTACCACAAATCCATGTGTTCCACCACTAAATCTTCCATCAGTAATTAGTGCAACTGACTTACCCAACCCTGCACCTATAATGGCAGATGTGGGCTTTAGCATTTCGGGCATACCCGGTGCGCCTTTAGGCCCCACGTTTCTGATAACTACAACATCGCCTGCTTTAATCAAGCCAGAATTAATTCCTTCGATCAAAGCTTTTTCTCCATCAAAAACCCTTGCTGGACCTTCAAACAACTCTCCTTCTTTTCCACTGATCTTTGCTACACTTCCTCCTGTTGCTAAGTTTCCAAATAATATTTGTAAATGACCTGTTGCTTTAATGGGTCGCTCAATAGGTAGAATTACTTTTTGTTGTTCAAAATCTAAATCAGGAATGTCAGCTAAATTTTCAGCAATTGTTTTTCCTGTAACTGTTAAGCAATCTCCATGCAACATTCCTTTACTCAATAAATATTTCATTACTGCAGGAATACCACTGTATTGATGAAGGTCTTGCATCAAATAAGTACCGCTTGGTTTGAAATCGGCCAATACAGGAACTTTATCACTGATCCGTTGAAAATCTGCCAGTGTAATTTCTACATCAACACTTTTTGCCATTGCAATTAAATGCAATACCGCATTAGTGCTTCCACCCAAAACCATTACAATGGTAATTGCATTTTCAAATGCCTTAAAAGTCATGATGTCTTTTGGACAAATATTTCTTTCAAGTAAAACTTTGATGGCTTTACCTGCAGCTAAACATTCATTTTGTTTATCATCACTCAATGCCGGGTTAGAAGATGAATAAGGCAAACTCATGCCCAATGCTTCAATAGCTGAAGCCATTGTATTAGCTGTATACATTCCACCACAAGCGCCTGCTCCAGGGCAAGCATGTTGTACAATTCCTTTAAAATCTTCTTCATTTAAATTGCCAGCCAATTTTTGACCCAATGCTTCAAATGCAGAAACGATATTTAAATGTTGTCCTTTATAATGACCCGCAGCAATAGATCCTCCATAAACCATAATTGCCGGTCTATTCAATCTCCCCATTGCGATCAATGAACCTGGCATATTTTTATCACAACCAGGTAAAGCAATTAATCCATCATAATATTGAGCTCCGCAAACGGCCTCAATTGAATCTGCTATTACATCTCTACTCACTAAGGAATAACGCATTCCATCAGTTCCATTACTAATTCCATCACTTACGCCAATCGTATTAAAGATCAATCCCACTAAATCATTTTCCCAAACACCTTTCTTCACCACTTTAGCTAAATCATTCAAGTGCATGTTACAAGTATTGCCATCATAGCCCATACTAACTATACCCACCTGTGCTTTTTTAAGATCTGATTCAGTTAATCCTATTCCATATAACATTGCTTGCGCTGCAGGCTGCGTAGGGTCTTGTGTTATTGTTTTACTGTATCTATTTAATTCCATTGCTTTGATTAATTTTTTTCATGCACTAAATCAGAATATGCTTTTTGGATTTTTGCTCCTACACTATTTTGCCATTGTTTTGGAAATACAGTTGTATCTATTGATTCCCATCCTATTATTTCTGCAGCAGTTCCACAAAAAAATGCAGCATCTGCTTCTTTTAATTGTTGAATGGTATAAGTGCCTTCAGTTACCGGAATATGTAATTGCTCGCAAATTTCAAATACAGTAGCTCTTGTTATACCAGGAAGTATATGCCCTAATTCAGGTGTATATAAAGCGCCATCTTTTTCAAAGAAAATATTGGCACCAGGTCCTTCAGCAATATGATCATTCATGTCTAATAATAAAGCTTCATCAAATCCTTTTGCTTTTGCTTCCTGACTTGCCATAATAGAATTTACATAATGACCTGCTGCTTTTGCATGAATCTTAAAAGCTTTAGGATTAGGTCTTTGAAAAGAAGAAGTCATTACCCGCAATAATTTATCTCCTAAGAAAGGAGCCATTTCCCATGCTTCAATAAATAAATAGGATTCTGTGTTTACTGCAAAACTCATATTTGCTGGTGCATATACTACAGGACGTATGTAAGCATTCTGGAAATTATTCTTTCTCAATACTTCATAAGTAGCATCAATTAGATCTTGCGTATGATAGGTATAAGGAAGATTGATAGATTGTGCTGAAACTTTCAATCTTTCAAAATGTTCACTGGGTTTAAATATTTTAGTTTCGCCCCCAGCAGTTTGATATGATCGAATACCTTCAAAAACAGAATACCCATAATGCAAAGACTGAGAATACAGATCCATTTTTGCATCGGCTGCTTTCACAAATTGACCATTGTGAAAAATAATTGTTTCGTTATTATAATACATACAACGTTTATTTCAAGTAACAAAAAAACCCCGCTTGAGGCAGGGTTTATATTTTTAAGTTTTTAGCTTCTTTTTATAAAACACCACCTTTCAACAAAGGAATAATAATGACAATTGTAATAATAATTGTCATTGCACTAATTGTAGTATAGATTCCTTTATTCAAAATGGTATTCATTAGAGAACTAAAGATAATCATACTCAAGTAGAAAACAAAGAACTATTCAAAATAATATTATTATACAAACAACTGTTCGTTTATATAATGGTTGAAGCATTCAGTGTAGCATTGCTACTTGCTTCTTTTTTGTTGTTTCGCTTTATAAAGTCTGCAATTAAATCACCAATGGCTTCAGTTCCATAGTTATTAATTGGATCAATGTCTTTTGAAACAAAACTGTGTGTTAGTGTCCAGTTGACTGCTTCTCTTACCAAATTTGCTTCTCTTTGTAAGTTAAAATGATCTAACATTAACGCTGCAGACAAAATAGACCCCAATGGATTGGCAATGTCTTTTCCTGTTGCTTGAGGATAAGAACCATGAATGGGTTCAAATAATGCCGATCCATTACCTATTGCCGCAGATGGTAATAAGCCCAATGAACCACTCAATACACTTGCTTCATCACTGATAATATCTCCAAACATATTCTCAGTAAGCACTACATCAAACTGCGCAGGATTAATGATGATTTGCATAGCTGCATTATCAACAAACATATAATCAACAGAAACATCGGGATATTGACTTGCCAATGCCTGTACTACTTTTCTCCATAATCGTGAAGTTTCCAACACATTCGCTTTATCAATCAGGGTTAATTTTTTTCTTCTGGTTTGAGCATATTTAAATGCCAGGTGAGCTACTCTTTCAATTTCATAAGAATGATAAGCACATTCATCGGTTGCATAAGTCTGGTCTTCGTTTAAAGAACGCTTTCCAAAATAAATGCCACCGGTAAGTTCTCTGAAAATAATAAAGTCAACACCCTGGAGCTGCTTTGTTTTTAATGGAGATAAATGAGCCAATGAAGCATAGGTATTGATGGGTCTGATATTTGCAAATAACTCCAACTCCTTGCGTAATTTCAACAAGCCTTGTTCAGGTCGAACTTTTGCAGAAGGATCATTGTCATATTTTGGATGACCAATCGCTCCAAATAAAATAGCATCACTTTGTTTGCAGATGGCAATGGTTTCATCTGGTAAGGGATTGCCCGTTTTATCTATTGCATCTGCTCCCATTAAAGCATAAGCAAATCTAAACTGATGACCAAACTCCAATGCAATGGTATTCAGTACTTTTATAGATTGCGCTGTTACTTCCGGACCAATTCCATCTCCGTTGATTACTGCTATTTTCTTATCCATATTATTCTTTAGTGCTTTTTTTCGAATTCACTGATGAGTTCCTTTTTGCTTAACAAAAAATCGATATCGTCATACCCATTTAATAAACAGGTTTTTTTATATGGATTGATCTCAAAATGAGAGGAAGCTCCAGTGGCATCAATCGTAATTGTTTGAGCTTCTACATTAATAGTAAGCGTTGATTCATTCCCTTGTTGAAATATTTCTTGAAGAAACTGCTCTGATACAGTAACTGGCAATACGCCGTTATTCAACGCATTGTTCTTAAAAATATCTGCGAAGAAGCTTGAAACCACTGCATTAAATCCATAATCTAATAAGGACCATGCAGCATGTTCTCTGGAAGAACCGCAACCAAAATTTTTTCCTGCAACTAAAATCTCTCCAGTATACTGCTGTTGATTTAATGCAAAATCAGTTTTTGGCATTGATTCGTCATTATTAATATATCGCCAATCACGAAACAAATTTTTTCCAAATCCTTCTCTGGTTGTTGCTTTCAAAAATCTTGCAGGGATAATTTGATCAGTATCAATATTTTCCATTTGCAATGGAACAAAACGACTATGTATTTTTTGTAAAGCTTTCATTTTTATTAATTATATCAACTCTCTAATGTCTGTAACCACACCAGTAATAGCAGCTGCTGCAGCAGTTAAAGGGCTTGCCAATAATGTTCTTGCTCCAGCACCCTGACGTCCTTCAAAATTCCTGTTGGATGTACTAATGCAATATTCACCAGCAGGAATTTTGTCTTCATTCATTCCTAAACAAGCACTACAACCTGCTTGTCTTACCTGAAAACCAGCTTCAGCAAAAATTTGATCAAGGCCTTCTGCATGAACTTGTTTAGCTACTTGTTGAGACCCAGGTACAATCATTACATGCACCGAACTATTTTTCTTTTTACCTTTTACCAAAGCAGCTACTTCTCTTAAATCTTCAATTCTAGAATTGGTGCAACTTCCAATAAAAATGTGTTGCACTGGCATTCCTAATAAAGAAGCGCCCGATTCAAGACCCATATAATTCAATGCTTTAATAATATTATTTCGCTCACCTTCATCAACAATACTTTCAGTTCTAGGAATATGCCCATTGATGGCAATACCTAATCCTGGATTGGTTCCATAAGTAATCATCGGTTGAATATCCGCTGCGTTAATATTGATTTCGCTATCAAAAATGGCATCTCCATCAGAATACAATTGACTCCATTCGTTGATGGAATCGTTCCATGATTCTCCTTTGGGAGCGAAAGCTCTGCCCTTAATGTATTCAAAACAAGTTTCATCAGGAGCGATCATTCCACCTCTTGCTCCCATTTCTATACTCATGTTACAAATGGTCATTCTTGCTTCCATCGAAAGTGATCGGATGGTACTTCCTGCATACTCAACAAAATAACCAGTTGCTCCACTCGATGAAATTTTTGCAATGATGTAGAGAATGATATCTTTAGAAACTACTCCTTTTTGCAATGAGCCTTCAATATTGATGCGCATTGTTTTAGGTTTTGTTTGCAGTACACATTGAGAAGCAAAAACCATTTCAACTTCGCTGGTACCAATTCCAAAAGCAATTGTACCAAATGCGCCATGTGTTGAAGTATGACTATCTCCACAAACAATGGTCATACCAGGTTGTGTAATGCCCAATTCCGGTCCAATTACATGCACAATACCCTGGTATGGATGACCTAAGCCATATAATTCAACTCCATGCTTCTCACAATTTTCAATCAATTGCTCTACCTGCATTCGAGATAATTCATCTTTAATAGGCAAATGTTGATTTAAAGTAGGAACATTATGATCAGCTGTTGCAATGGTTTGCTTTGGTCTGAAAAGAGCAACACCTCTTTGTTCAATTCCTTTAAATGCTTGCGGACTTGTTACTTCATGAATAAAATGTCGATCGATGTACAAAACAGAAGGACCATTGTTAATTGTTTCTACAACATGTTTGTCCCAGATTTTATCGAAAAGTGTTTTTCCCATTGATTCTTAGATTGATTATGCAATTGCATTTTCTGGAACATGGGCTTCTGCCATTGCTCTCAGATCGCTTTCTACTACTTCTTTTTTACTATCTGCAATTGTTACAAATGCTTGATACAAATGATCTATATCATTCCTATTAAAATCATAACCCAATTTTTGAAAACGATAGGCCAGTGCACTTCTACCACTTCTTGCAGTCAACACAATTTTACTTCCCTCGGCACCTACCTGCTCAGGATTAATAATTTCATAGGTCTGAGCATCTTTTAAAAACCCATCCTGGTGAATTCCAGAAGAATGCGAAAATGCGTTTGCGCCAACAATCGCTTTATTGGGTTGAACTGGCATACGCATGATATCAGAAACTTCTCTGCTCAAAGGATTGAGCATTTCTGTTTTTATATTGGTATAAAGTCCTAAATGCTTGTGTTGTTGAATGATCATTACCACTTCTTCTAAAGAAGTATTACCTGCTCTCTCTCCCAATCCGTTAATGGTACACTCAATTTGCCTGGCACCATTAATTACACCACTGATGGAGTTGGCTGTTGCTAAACCTAAATCGTTATGGCAATGACAAGATAGAATAGCTTTATCTATATTGGGAACATGGTTCATTAAATATGCGATCTTTTCGCCGTACTGATATGGTAAACAATAACCAGTTGTATCAGGAATATTTACTACAGAAGCTCCTGCAGCAATAACTGCTTCAACTATTCTTGCGAGGTATTCATTATCGGTTCTACCAGCATCTTCTGCAAAAAACTCCACATCATCAGTGAAATTTCTTGCCCATTTAACTGCTTGAATAGCTCTTTCTAAAATAGCTTCCTGAGTAGTATTGAATTTTGCTTTGATGTGAAAATCAGAAGTGCCAATACCAGTGTGAATTCGAGGACGAACAGCATATTTTAATGCCTGTGCTGCAACTTCTATATCTTTTTGTACCGCCCTTGTTAATCCACAAACAGTAGCTTTTTTAATTACCCTTGAAATAGCTTGAACAGATTCAAAATCACCGGGGCTGGAAATAGGAAATCCTGCCTCAATAATATCAACCCCTAATTCTTCTAATTGAAGGGCTAAAGCTAATTTTTCTTTAGTGTTGAGTTTACAACCTGGCACTTGTTCCCCATCACGAAGTGTGGTATCGAAAATCTGAATTTGTTGATCCATAACCCTAATTTGAATGATATAGATAAAAAGACAGGCTCGTGAATACGGCCTGCCATATTCGAATGTAGAATGTATTATCTTCGAAACTGGATCAATATTGATTCGAAAATACACCGGTTAAGGGCCAATAATTTGGCTAAAAGCCTTACCAGTATTGATTTTTTGCACAAATAAATTACGATGCCCAACAGAAGCGCAGATGCCCTTTTTCAATTGGTTCATTCACTGGAAAGGGCAGAAAAACGCAATTTTAAGCTATATATGACCAGAAATTCCCCTTCTGGCAACCTTAAAGTAATTCAGTTATTCGATGCGCTCGATAAAATGAAGGACTATGATGAGTCGGTCTTACTGCTTAAAAATCCAACCATTCAAAAACAACAGTTATCTAATTTAAAGGGCCATCTATACCAAGAGATCTTAGCAAGTTTAAGATTATTGAAACAAGAAAGCAATATTGATCTTCAATTACACGAACAATTGGACTTTGCCAGAATTTTATATAACAAAGGTTTGTATTTGCAGAGTTTGAAAATATTAGACCGGGTAAAAGAGTTAGCAAAATCGAATAACCAGGTTACTTATATACAACAGGTATTATTTTTAGAGAAAAAAATTGAAAGCTTACATATTACCAGAAGTATGCAAGACAGAGCAGATGTATTGTGTAATGAAGTAGATGAAACCAATGCCCGTTTAGAAATCATCAGTAAACTATCCAATATTGCCCTCTTATTATATGCATGGTATATCAAACATGGAATCGCCAGAAATGAAGAAGATAAAAAAGGTTTAGACGCCTATTTTAAAGACCCAGTTTTCAATGAATCTCAATTGTATAAAGGGTTCTACGAAAGACTATACCTAAATCAATGTTATTGCTGGTATGCATTTATTAATCAGGAATTCTTATTGTATTATAGGCATACACAAAAATGGGTGGACCTTTTTCATTCAGAACCGAAAATGATTGAAGTGGAAACTGCCCATTATATCAAAGGGATGCACAATTTATTATCCGCGCATTTTGATTTAAGGAATTATAGAAAATTCAATGAAACCATTTTAATATTTGAACAATTCATCAATACTCCCATTGTTCAGGAAAACCAGAATAACTTAATACAAACTTTTACTTATTTGTATACCGCGAAATTGAATAAGCATTTCATGGAAGGCACATTTACAAAGGGAATACAGCTGGTACCTGAGATTGAAGCCAAACTTAAAGAGTATGAATTGTACTTAGATGGGCATCGAATTTTAGTCTTCTATTATAAAATTGCTTCTTTGTATTTTGGAAGTGGGGATAGCGAAAAAAGTATTGATTATTTAAATAAGATCATCAATTTAAAGTTAGACCTCAGAACAGACTTACAATGTTATGCGCGTTTATTGCACTTGATTGCTCACTACGAATTGGGGAATTATGAATTATTACAATACTTATTAAAATCGGTCTACCGATTTATGGCAAAAATGCAAAATTTAAGTACTGCAGAAGAAGCCATTTTTGGATTTTTGAGAAATGCATTTAGCAGCTCTCCAAAAAAGGTTAAACCACTTTTTGAAAGTTTATTAATTCAATTAAAACTAATTTCCGACCAACCTTTAGAAAATAGGGCATTCATGTACTTAGATATTATATCGTGGCTGGAAAGTAAGATTCAGCAAAAGCCAGTTCAGACAATTATCCGTCAAAAGTTTTTGGCTTCTAAAAAGAGAATGAACGACTAGTTTAAAATGGCATCATTTACCGGAAATTCGATCGATATTTTGCATCCCGCATTTGAAGCAGAAACAATACTAATGCTTCCCCCAAATAATTCAACCCTGCTGGTAATATTATAAATACCAATTCCATTTTTCTGGGTACTCGTATCAAAACCAATACCATCGTCGTTTACAACTAGATAAATTATTTTTTCATTCCTACCCAATTCGATAGTACAATTCTTTGCAGCAGAGTGTTTCAACACATTGCTTACTTGTTCCTGAATTATTCTAAAAATACTTAATTTAAAATCGTATCGAATATCGTTCTCAAAAAAACTATCCGAATTAAAATGAATTTGAACAGTGTTCAAAGCAGCTACATCATCTATTATACTATCTATGGCTTTAACCAGCCCAAAATCTTTAATTAAAGGTGTAACTAAATTTTTGGTGAGTTTTCTGATCTCTTCAATAGCATTGAAAATAAAATTAGCAGACTGTTTTAAAATATCTGAACCGCCTTCCTGCTTTTTTTCTGCTGAAGCTATGTACATCATGGCAACAGTGAGCTGTTGATTTACATTATCGTGCAATTCTCTGCTCAGATCATGTCTTTCCTTCTCCTGGGCAATAATTACTGCTTCTGCAATTTCTTTTTGCTTTAAGTTTCTTTCCTCTTCCAATTTTTGCTCCATCGCCATCCTCGTGCTCAAGGTATTTTCTAAATTCCTTTTTCTTTCAATACTATACTGTATAGATTTTGCCAATAATTTTTCTTCGAATTCTCCTTTTACCAAATAGTCCTGTGCTCCTTTAGACATGGTTTCCAAAGCCATTTCCATATCGGCTAATCCAGTCAATACTATTATCGGAATGTCAGATGCAATTTGATTGATATGTTCAAAGGAATCAATTCCAGCACTATCTGTTAAAGAGAGATCTAATAAAATTAAATGGGGCTTATTATTTTCTAACAACAAAACGGCTTCTCCAAAACTATTGGCGCGAAATATTTTTTCGATGTTTAGCCTTGTTTTCCACAACAGCCCTTCCAGCACAAACAAATCAGCTGGATTATCTTCCACTACTAAAATGGTTAAAAGGGGTGGGGCATCAGGCATAAATTCTTTCTATAGCATCTTTAAATTTCTCCATGACTACTTTTCTTTTCAAACTCATTTTTGGAGTCATCTCTCCCGTTTCAATAGTCCATTCACGAGGCAATAATTCAAATTTCTTTACTTGCTCTACATGATTAAAATAAGTATTGAAACTTTCTACCAACCCTCGATACAATTCCAAAACCTTTGGATGATTCACTACGTCTTCGTTGGTAGTATACGGGATATTTTTTTCACGCATCCATTCAGCTAAAGTAGCAAAGGAAGGCACAATTAGCGCTCCCACAAATTTCTTTTCGGCACCTACTATCATTACCTGCTCAACAAATGGGCTCTCTTTTAATTTGTTTTCAATAGGCTGAGGAGCCACATATTTACCGCCACTTGTTTTGAATAACTCTTTTTTACGATCCGTTATTTTCAAAAATTTGTTTTCATCCCAAACTCCAATATCACCAGTTAATAACCAACCATCTATAACAGTTTCAGCGGTAAGATCAGGTCGCTTATAATAACCCTTCATTACACATGGGCCACTTACTAAAATTTCTCCGTCTTCTGCTAACTTAACTTCAATTCCAGTAATAGGAGGTCCGACTGTTCCAAATTTAGTACCTCCTTTCTCTTGTCTGTTCACACAAATTACAGGGCTATTTTCTGTTGGACCATAGCCTTCGTATACATTAACACCTGCAGCATTAAATATGCGCAAGAGTTTTACCTGACAGGCTGCTCCTCCTGTAATGATATAGGAAATATTTCCGCCTAATGCTTCTCTCCATTTAGAGAAAATCAGTTTATTGGCAATAGCAAGCTGTACGTTATACCAAATGCCGCCACTAATTCTATTATCATATTTCTCGGCCAGATCTACTGCCCAGAAAAATAATTTTCTTTTTGCGCCAGTTAATTCTGCGCCTTTAGCCATTATTTTTTCAAACACTTTTTCCAATAAGCGAGGTACAGTAGTAAAACCATCAGGCTTTACTTCTTTTAAATTATCACCAATGGTTTCTAAACTTTCTGCATAATAAATGCTGATGCCACTAAAGAGATAAATATAGGTACAGGTCTTTTCGAAAATATGATTCAAAGGTAAAAAACTCAATACTTTAGAGTCTGGAGCATCATTAAAAGGAAAACTTTCTTTCGAAAATTTTACATTAGAACAAATATTTTTATGGGTGAGCATCACACCCTTTGGAGTACCTGTTGTGCCAGAAGTGTAAATGATGGTTGCAACCTGCTCTTCTGGAACAGTTGCTTTAATATCATTCACTTGTTGCAATAATTGAGTATGAGCCATTTCAGTTACTGAGCTCCAATGTGCAGCACCATCAATTTTATCGAAAGTGTAAACAGTTTTAATGGAAGGTACTTTTCCCAGAATGCTATTTACTTTTAACAACAACTCTTCATTTGCAACAAAAATATATTTAACAGAAGCATCATTTAAAATGAATTCCAATTCTAAAGGATTGGTAGTTGGATAAACAGGCACTAAAATGGCACCAATTTGCTGAACGGCTAAATCGGTAAATACCCATTCTGGTCTGTTATTACTAATAATGGCAATTTTATCGCTTCCTTCTGGAGTAAAATTATTTCCACTCACTCCTAATTGCTGTAAACCAGCGCTAAATCGGTTAACAATTTCAGCAGTATCCTGGGTGCTATACTTTTTCCAAACACCTTGTTCTTTTGCAACAAGCATATCTTTCTTTGGAAAATGAGCCAACTGGTGCTCTAAACAATCAAATAAACGGCTATAATGCATATCAATCGTATAAGGGCAATCAAATTAGTGAAATAAGTACAAATAAAAAAGATTCCTTAAAAATAGTATTGCCCTGTAGGAATTTTAAAAACCCTGCTCTGCTGAAACTGCTGGTACAGTACAAATTCTTTGGCATGTTCAACTTGCCATTTTGCATATTCAGCAGCATTCATGGTTTCTCCAACAATCCATTGATGGTAGGCAGCTAAAATACCTTCTTTCTGCAACTGTTGCCAATGACCAAATAATCGATAAGGATATTGCTCAGTATTGCTGGCATCCCATTTTTGGAGAAATCCATTTTTTAAAGAAGTTAAACTATCAATATTAAATGTAGCGCCCTTGATTGGCAAAAGCGATTGCCAAATGGCTAATATTGATTTTTCAAAACTCGAAAAAGAGCGATCAGTTAATTGTTGCTTTACCAAATTTGGCTGAATCAAATTTTGATATGCAGTGAACAAATAATTTTTCACCTCGGTAGTTTTAGCAGAGTAACTTTCAAGGTTTATAAAAATTTCTCCGTAAAGCATTATGCGCAACCAATTTTGTTGATCGATATAATATTTTACAGCATTAAAATAATTGCCACTATAATTAGGATCTTGCTGAATGCCTTTCTCCCATTGAATGATCGCTTCTTTCAGATTTTTATCTAGCGCCAAACTTTCCCCATATTCATTATAGATTACTCCACCATTGGGAAATTTTTTCAATGCTGATTTGTACATTTTATTAGCTTCCTTATATGATGCAATCGATTTATAAGACAAGCCAAGTACCTGAAAAGCTTTTTGATCGGCATCATCCATCGAAATGGCCAGTTTGCCAGTTTCAATGGCTTTGGAAAAATCTCTTTGCAAAAAATAAGCGAAAGATAAATTGGTGAGCAAGCCCATATTTAAAGGAGCCTGTTGCCTCGCTTTCTGTAAAGCGGCAACTGCTTTTTCATAATCGCCTTGCTGCATCAATTGCTGTGCATTCTCTTGTAATTGATTAACAGTAAGCGTTTGAGCAGTAATATCTCCTGCAAAAAAACATACCATTAAACTAAAGAATACATACTTCATGAACAGCAATTAATCAGTAACCAGATTGGTAATCAAACCATCGCGTAACTTTGGTTCGAACCAGGTACTCTTGGGTGGCATTACATTTCCACTATCGGCAATGGCAAAAAGTTGATCAATAGTTACAGGATATAAACTAAATGCAGCAGCCATTTCACCACTATCCACTCTTTGTTCCAAAGCAGTTAGTCCGCGAATACCTCCTACAAAGTCAATGCGTTTGTCAGTACGTTGATCCATTATTCCTAAGACAGGAGCCAATATTTTTTCTTGTAAGATGCTAACATCTAATACGCCAATCGGATCATTGGAATAAGTTCCTTCTTTAGCAATTAAACAATACCATTGTCCTCCTAAATACAAACCAAATTGATGCATCACTGCAGGACGGAAAGCTTGTTTGCCCATTAAGCTGATTTCAAAATTGACCTTTAATTGCTCGAGGAATGCTTCCGGAGTCAATCCATTCAAATCTTTTACCACACGGTTATAATCCATGATGTACAATTGATTGGAAGGAAACAAAGTAGTTAAAAAATAATCAGTTGCCGGAGTGGCTTTTGCTCCTAATTCTGCGCGCACTTTTGCAGCAGAAGCAGCACGATGATGTCCGTCCGCGATATAGGTATTGGCTACTTCCTCTTTAAATAAACGCGTAATTTCTGCGATAACTTCTGAATCACTTACAATCCAGATAGTATGTTGTACGCCATCATCAGCAATAAAATCGTAAGCCGCCGATTTAGTAACTTTCCATTTATCAATCAATGAATCGATTGAGTCATTATTTCTATATGCTAAAAAAACATTACCCGTTTGAGCACCAGATATTTTAATATGATTGATGCGATCTAACTCTTTTTCTGGGCGGGTGAATTCATGTTTTTTAATCACATCATTTTCATAATCATCTACACTACTTACACAAACCAAACCAGACTGACTTCTCCCATTCATGATCAATTGATAGATATAATAACAATCTTTTGATTCACGAAATAATACATCTCTTTTAATGAATGCATCTAAATTGTCTTTTGCTTGGAGGTAAACCTCTTTAGCATGAACATCAATTTTATCGGAGAGATCAATTTCACTTTTAGTGATATGTAAAAAAGTAAAAGTGTTTCCTTGTGCTTCAATTTTTGCTTCTGCACTGCTTAATACATCATAAGGTAAACTAGCTACTTGCTTTGCCAGTTGAGGCTGAGGCCTTAATGCCTTAAAAGGTTGGATTTTTGCCATGCTGCAAATATCGGAATTAATATACAAAAGAAATAATCTCCTTCAAACCCTTACTAGCCGTGCTTTTGAGCGAAAGAATGCATTAAATCGCAGAAAATCTGCACACTTTCCAAAGGCAGGGCATTGTACATACTTACCCTCACTCCTCCAATGGTTCTGTATCCTTTTACACCAATCATTCCTTCTTGTTTGCACAATGCTAAGAATGGTTCTTCCAATGCAGGATCATTTAGAAAAAATACTGCATTCATTTCACTCCTATCTTCTTTAACTACTGGTGCATTGAAAATAGGCAATGCATCAATGGTATTATAGAGTAAAGTAGATTTTTGCAAACTGTTTTTTCCCATTTCAGCCAAACCTCCATTTTCAATGATCCAACGAAGCGTAAGCATACTTACATACACTGCAAAAACAGGTGGGGTATTCATTAAAGAACCAGCATCAATATGTTTCTGGTAATTCATGATTGTAGGAATAGGCCTTGCAATTTTTCCTAAAATATTTTTTCGAACAACTACCAAATTCACTCCTGCAGCTCCCATATTTTTTTGCGCACCAGCATAGATCAGATCAAATTGATTAAAATTGGTTGGTCTGCTAAAAATATCGCTACTCATATCAGCAATTAGCGGAATTGAAGTGGTAGGATATTGATTCCATTGAGTTCCTTCCACTGTATTATTCGATGTAATATGTAAATAAGCAGCATTTTCCGGGATGTTAAAATGCTTATTGATATAACGATATTGCTTGTCGCTACTATCTGCAACTACTTCCACATTTCCGAAATGTTTGGCTTCTTTCCAGGCCTTATTTCCCCAGATTCCATTGTCGCAATATGCAGCTGTAGCGGTGGTGTCTAACAAATTCATCGGCACTTGCATAAATTGGGTAGTTGCTCCCCCATGCAAGAACAATACTTCATAAGAATCATCCAGTTGCATCAACTGTTTAACTGATGCAATGGCTTCTTGTAAAATTTCCTGAAACCAATTGGTACGATGGCCAATTTCCAATAAAGAGAGACCAGTATTGTTGAAATTAATAATGGCTTCTGCAGCTTGTTGCAAAACAGGCTGGGGTAAAATAGAAGGTCCTGAATTAAAATTATGCAGCTTCATATTCAAATCTTGAATGGCAAAGTAAACCGATTATCTTTACATTATGCAACTCCCTTCTACCTTACTGGAAAATGCAGTGGCTCAATTTTCAAAATTACCGGGAATCGGTAAAAAAACCGCACTGCGATTGGTTTTACACTTGCTGAAACAAGATGTAGATGAAGTGCAATTATTTGGAGAAACCATTGCCAAAATGAGGCGCGACAGTAGATTCTGTCAAAGATGTCATAATATTAGTGATGGAGATATTTGTGCTATTTGTGCCAATTCGGCCCGCAATCAAAAAGTAATTTGCGTGGTAGAAAACATAAGGGATGTTATTGCTATTGAGTCTACCCAGCAATTCAATGGCACTTACCATGTTTTAGGAGGAATCATTTCTCCTTTGGATGGAATCGGTCCTGATCAATTAAGCATAGAATCGCTGGTGAACCGAATTGGATCTGAATCGGTGGAAGAACTGGTTTTTGCCCTGAGCCCCAATATTCAAGGCGATACCACCATTTATTATATCCAAAAAAAGATGGCTCATTTAAGTTGCCGAGTTACTACTATTGCCCGTGGCATTGCTTTTGGAGGAGAACTGGAGTATGCAGATGAAATGACTTTGGCAAGAAGTATTGCCAATCGTTTACCCGTGCAGCAATATGTAAAATAACCTATCTTTATTGTTTAAACATCGAATCAATGACAAACTGGAAAAAAATCATTTTAGTGCTGGTATTAATTGGTGCAGTTACCGGGGGAATTATGGTTTACCGCATTTTTACCAAACCACATAGAGATGTAACCACCGAAAAAGCAGTGAGCATTTCTGCCCAGGCTATTTTTGATGCATTTAAAACCGATGAAACTGCTGCCAATAAATTATACCTCGACAAAGCCATTCAATTGAGCGGAGAAGTACTTGATATCAGTACCAATCAGGAAGGGAAAACGGTGGTAAATTTTAAAACCAACGACCCATTATTTGTAATCAATTGCACATTTAAAATCAATCCGGGAAGCTTGAAACCCGGTGATACCATCAATTTCAAAGGAATTTGTACGGGATATATTCCGGATGCTAATGTGGTGATTAACGAAGGAGTTTTGGTGGGGAATTAAGAGAGAAGAAAGAAGAAAGATGAGATAAGAGATAAAAGATAAAAGATAAAAGATAAAAGATAAAAGATAAAAGATAAAAATTAAGAGATATTTAGAAAAAAATTTATGAAAAAAATTATTAGTCTTTCAATTGGTTTGTTGTTGATTTTCGGCACCATCGAAGCCCAAAAAGTATACAGCACCAGAAATGGAAAAATAAGTTTTATTGCGCCTAACGATGAAGACGTTAAGGCAGCAAACAACGAAGTCACCAGCCGCCTTTCCGACAATGGCGCGATGAGTTTCAGTTGCCTGATCAAAGGCTTTAAATTTGCCTATGCAGAAATGCAGGACCATTTTAATACGGAATACCTACAAAGCAATACCTACCCAAGGGCCGATTTCAAGGGTACAATAACCAACCTAAAAGAAGTGGTTTTTACTAAAAATGGCACTTATAAAGCCATAGTAAAAGGCGACCTTACCCTCCATGGAGTTACCAAAAACATTACGGTGAATGGCACCATCACTGTAAAAGACGGCAAAATGACCGCCATTGCTAGCTTTCCGATCATCATGAAAGACTTCAAAATTGATGCATCTAGCGTTACAGAGAAGGTGAAAGCCGAAATCAACTGTATCTATCAATAATTTTGTTAAACACCTTTCTAGGCTTATCTTTGCAGTCAATTCAGGCAGATTTGTTTATTGTTCAGCCTGGGTCGACCGATTCGTTCGGTACCGTAGAACTAATAAACGTCTCGAGGTGACATTCCATACATTTCCTGCGTTTATTGGTTGATTATTCACTCCAAACTTAGTTTGGTAAAGGAACCAATGTATATGCAAATTAGAGAAGAACTTAAAAAGAGGATACTGGTGATCGATGGAGCCATGGGCACTATGATTCAACGCCATAAATTAACAGAAGAAGATTACAGAGGAGAACGATTCAAAGATTGGCACAGCGATGTTAAAGGCAATAATGATTTATTGTGTATTACCCAGCCCGATATTATTGTAGGCATTCACAAAGAATATTTAGGAGCTGGTGCAGATATCATCGAAACCAATACATTTAGCAGTACTACCATTGCAATGGCCGATTACGATATGCAATCTTTGGCATATGAATTGAATGTGGCAGCTGCTAAATGCGCTAAAGAAGCTATTAAACAGTTTATGGCCGAGAACCCTGGCACTCCTCCCAAATTTGTAGCAGGTGCAATTGGTCCGTTAAATAAAACATTGAGTCTTTCGCCAGATGTAAATAATCCAGGATTCAGGGCAGTCACTTTTGATGAAGTAGCATCTGCTTATTACGAACAAATTGGTGGCTTAGTGGATGGTGGTGTAGACATTATTTTAATTGAAACCATTTTTGATACGCTTAATGCCAAGGGTGCGATTTATGCAACCAAAAAATATTTTCGCGATAAGGGAATTCCTGAACTACCGATCATGATCAGCGGCACTATTACCGATGCATCTGGCAGAACATTAAGCGGTCAAACCCTCGAAGCATTTTATACTTCAGTGATGCATGCCAATCCATTAAGTATTGGATTGAACTGCGCTTTAGGTGCAGCTGAAATGAGAAGTCATATAGAAGAACTCTCACAAATTGCAGCATGTTATACATCAGCCTATCCGAATGCAGGATTACCGAATGCCATGGGCGAATACGATGAGCAACCTCATGAAACGGCACATTTTATTGAAGAATGGGCTGAACAGGGTTTTGTAAATATTGTAGGAGGTTGTTGCGGTACTACACCTGATCATATCAAACATATTGCAGATAACGTTCGTAAAATTCAACCAAGACAATTGCCTGTTTTGGAAGCAACCATATAATCATGACGATCATTAAACCATACTTACGTCTTGCAGGATTAGAACCATTAGTGGTTCGTCCGGAAACCAATTTTGTAAATGTTGGAGAAAGAACCAATGTTACAGGATCAAAAAAATTCGCAAGGCTTATTAAGGAAAATAAATACGAAGAAGCTTTGTCGGTTGCACGTCAACAGGTAGAGAGCGGCGCACAGGTATTGGATGTGAACATGGATGATGCATTGCTGGAAGGCGTAAGTGCAATGACCACTTTTCTTAATCTCTTACAGAGCGAACCAGATATTGCCCGCATTCCTATTATGATCGATAGCTCTAAATTTGAGATCATTGAAGCAGGATTAAAATGTGTGCAAGGAAAGTGTATTGTGAATTCCATCTCCATGAAAGAGGGAGAAGCCAAATTTATTGAACAGGCGCATATCTGTAGAGCTTATGGAGCTGCGGTAATTGTAATGGCATTTGACGAAGTTGGGCAAGCCGATACCAAAGCAAGAAAAGTAGAGATCTGTCATCGTGCATATAAAATTTTAGTGGAGCAAGTTGGTTTTGCACCGCAGGATATTATTTTCGATCCGAATATTTTTGCAGTTGCTACAGGAATAGAAGAACACAATAATTATGCGGTAGATTTTATAGAAGCTACCAGAGAGATCAAAAAATTAATGCCACTCACCAAAGTAAGTGGAGGGGTGTCGAATGTGTCTTTTTCTTTTAGAGGAAATGATCATGTGCGTGAAGCCATTCATTCGGTGTTTTTATTTCATGCCATCAAAGCCGGTATGGATATGGGTATTGTGAATGCAGGACAATTGGTGGTTTATGATGAAATAGAGCCTACTTTACGTCAACTCTGCGAAGATGTTTTGTTGAATAAAAACAATGACACTAACGAAGCCACCGAAAAATTGATTGTTCATGCAGAAACGGTGCGAGCAAAAGGTAAGGTGGAAGTGAAAGATGAAAAATGGCGCAATGAACCAGTGGAGAAAAGATTGGCCCATTCACTCATTAACGGAATTACAGAATATATTGATGCCGATACAGAAGAAGCCAGACAAAAATATCCTCGTCCGTTGGATGTAATTGAAGGACCATTGATGGATGGCATGAATATAGTAGGCGATCTATTTGGTGCGGGTAAAATGTTTTTACCTCAGGTGGTAAAGAGTGCACGCGTAATGAAGAAAAGTGTGGCTATTCTTACTCCATATATCGAACAAGAAAAAGAAGATAGAAAAAACGCCCATATTGCTGCAGGTACTACCAATGAAGAAACAGCAGGTGCTGCAAAAATTTTATTGGCAACCGTAAAAGGCGATGTACATGATATTGGAAAAAACATTGTAGGAGTAGTATTGGGTTGTAACGGATATGATATTGTCGATCTAGGGGTGATGGTGCCAGCAGATAAAATTTTAGAAGCTGCACAAAGAGAGAAGGTAGATATTATTGGATTGAGCGGATTGATCACTCCATCCCTCGATGAAATGGTACATATTGCCAAAGAAATGAAGCGCCGAAATATGAAGCAGCCTTTGTTGATTGGTGGAGCTACTACTTCCAGAATGCATACTGCCGTAAAGATTGCACCGGAATACGATCTGGGTGTAGTGCATGTTTTGGATGCATCGAGAAGTGTTACCGTTGCTGGATCATTATTAAATAAAGAATTAAAGCAACCTTTTTTAGGAGAGTTAACATCGGAATACACCAAATTGAAATTTGATTTCGATAATAAAAAAGTAGTAAAACAATATTTGCCTTACCAAGAAGCATTGCAAAATAAAGTAGTGATCAATTGGGATAATTATCAAACCGTTGCTCCTAGTTTTACTGGAGTGAAAGTGTTGGATAATTATGATTTAAATGAATTAAGAACTTTCATTGATTGGAAGCCATTCTTCATCACTTGGGAAATGCATGGGAATTTTCCAGAGATATTAACCGACACTGTAGTTGGAGCAGAAGCTACTAAATTGTACAACGATGCCAATGCTTTATTAGATAAGATCGTTTCAGAAAAATGGTTGACTGCAAAAGGAGTGATAGGATTTTGGGAAGCTGAAGCTGAAAATGATTCTATAACCGTGCAATCGGATAAAGGAGCTGTACAATTAGAATTTCATCGCCAGCAAATTAAGAAAGCAGCAGGTCAGCCGAATTTATCTTTAGCAGATTTTATAAGACCAAAAACTGCCAGTGGATCTTCGGCTACAACGAAAGATTATATGGGTGCATTTGCGGTGAGCATTCATGGAATCGAACCTCATTTAGCAGCATTCGAAGCAGCGCATGACGATTATAATAAAATCATGTTACAAGCATTAGCTGATCGATTTGCAGAAGCATTTGCGGAAGTATTGCATTTAAGAACCAGAAAAGAATTCTGGGGATATGATGCCAATGAACAATTAAGCCCTCAAGAATTAATTAAAGAACAATACACAGGTATTCGCCCTGCACCAGGTTATCCTGCCTGCCCAGATCATACAGAGAAATACAAATTATTTGATTTGTTAAGCGCAGAAAATAATGCAGGCATTAGCTTAACAGAAAGCCTGGCCATGTATCCAGCATCTTCGGTTTGTGGCTGGTATTTTTCGCATCCACAATCGCAGTATTTTGGAATTGGAAAAATTCAGCGTGATCAATTAGAAGATTATGCTAATAGAAAAAGCATGGATATTCCAACAGCAGAAAGATGGTTAAGCCCTATTTTAGAATAATTGACGACATTTGTATGATGAAAACTGTATCGATAGTTGTATTATGTTCATTGCTATTTTCTTACAGCGCAATGGCTCAAGAAAAAACAGCAAAGAAAGAAAGAAAGGGAGAATTTTATTTTTCATGGGGATATAATAAAGAATGGTATACCAATTCGAATGTTCGAGTAAATCAACCATCCCTCAATAATAACTATACCTTAAAGAATGTTACATCACATGATAATGTGGGTTGGGATCAGGGAATTTTTAATGTGCCGCTAAGTATACCACAATACAATTACCGCATTGGTTATTTTTTCAACAAGAAAAAAGGATTGGCTTTCGAAATAAATTTCGATCATACCAAACATATTTTAACTGATGGTCAAACAGCTCGCTTAGTGGGTACATTGGGCGGAAGAAATGTAGACACCAGTATTTTGTTTGCCAAAACAAATGGGTTTAACTATTACTTAAACAATGGCGCTAATTTTTTACTATTTAATATTGTGAAGCGCTGGACCTGGTATGAAAGCAAGAGTGAAAAATTTAAATTAGACTTTTTAGGAAAAGCTGGTATAGGTCCAGTGATCCCACATGTGGAGAATACTTTTTTCGGCAAAGCCAATCAAGATGGATTTCAATTAGGTGGATGGAATATAGGTACAGAAGGTGCACTGAAAGCAACTTTCTATAAAAAAGTATTTCTGGAATTTTCTCAAAAACTAGACTACGCCCGATACAGTGGCTTAAAAGTATACCAGGGAACAGCCAAAGAAGCATTCTTATCGTATCAACTTATTTTAAGTTTGGGCTATACTATTCCGATGGGGAAGAGAGAATAAGTTATTTTATATACTAAATTGTTTTAGATCAATTTCTAAAGCCCAATACTTCTAATTGAATTTTTGTAACAGGTTTTTCAACAGGAGAAACATATTTCTTTGTATAGACTGCTACATAAGCAGTCACCCCCACATTATAAGAACTTCCTGTTGTTAAAGGGCCGGTATTCCTGCTTGTGTTAGACCCTCTTAGTGAACCTTTAATAAATTTGATATAGGCTATTTCAGCCATGTCGTCGGGTAGCACTTTCCCCTGCATTTCATCAACATAAATTTCAACAGAACCCATCCTATAATTCAACTCACCTTTAATGATATTTAATCCAGGAATATATTTCATTAGATACTCTTTGAATCGCCTATAATAATGCTGTGCTGATTCATCATCTTCAACTACAATATCTCTACTAATGGGGCTACGAAACATTCCATTGGATATATATTTTTCATCCATTTCCTGAATCCGCGTTTTCTTTCTGGCTTTTACTAAAACAGCAGGTAGTGCTTCTTTACTATAAATTGTATCATTTACCCATTGGTAATTATTTGAAGGGTATTGAATTTTCGGCTTCTTCGGAAAATACGCTGCTAATTTTTGTAAATATTCATTTGAAACTTTTTTTGAAAAAACATATTTTTTAGTATTAGCGGGTATTGAATCGGTAAAAAATAAGTTTAAGAAGGTTTTTCCGAAAAAATAACAATCAGGTATTTCAACAGAACCATTTTTATCAACTTTAGTTTGTCCTATTTTAATCATTTGATTATTAGAATCAAGCAATGAATATGATAGATTTGAGTTAGGAGAAATGTCTGTTTGAAATTGTAAAGGGAATGTGCTGACAATACTATTTTGAATATCTCTATCTAAATTATTCTCTAATTTCTTAAGTATTATTAATGCATTAGTATTTGAACTAGTTACCCAATAATGTTGCTTTAAAATGAATACATCATTTTGGTCAACTAATTTTAAAGTTAATAGCTTTCCATAGAGTTTATTCCCATCTAGTAAAGTTTCTACTATACCAACTTGATTTTCAAAATTCAGATTGGATTCACTGATTAATAAAGTATCTAAATAAATGAATAAACGAGGATGCATCCTTTTATCATTTTCTCCTTTTAAGATTGAAATAGATATTTGTTCTAATCCATTAGCTTGAATTGCAAACCCTGTATCAGAAAATGTAGACAAAATAACTTTATCACAATCTTTTGCAGATACTGTATATATGTCTCCTTTTTTGTTAGGGATGTCGATTAAAGCTATGCCAGATTGATTTGTCTGGCCTTTAGCAATTAATAAATTGTTTTGATTGTGGACTAGAAAATCCCGTTGTATTGGAATGGTATCTTTATGGTGAATCTGAATAATAAATCGATTATTAAAATTAGTTAATGCATAATCACTGTGAGGAACTGCATTTATGAATCCTGTCTCTACCTTTTTTTGAGCGCTCTCCAATGGTGAACCATAACTAATAATTACTGGATTGATGTTTTCATGTGGTTTTTGATTAGAGATATAGGCATTCAATAAATAATTTCCATCGAGACAAGTATCTGGAAGTATAATGGAGAACCTATTTTGTAATTTGTCTAAAGAATAAAGACCACTGTAAACCAGGTTCATTTGATTATCAAAAACATCTACAGTACAAGCCACTTCGTCTTTTAAGATACTTGTACTGCAGATATCTAATACAAATTCAATAGGCTCGCCAATTTGAAAAGAATATTTTATAGGAGTGACAAAAACTTTGAAAATATCCTTATCAGTGAAGGATAATAAATAAAAAGAGATAAAGAATAGTATCAGAATGTTACTTCGCATTGAATTTTCATTATTCCTAAAAATTAATTTTTATAAATAGATTAGTTAAAACGGCACTTTATTACTCAACTGCAATAAAAGCTTTTCCAATCCTTTAGCGTTAGGGGGAGGTGCATTCAGGTTTACTATTTTAAAAGCTTTGTTAATCAAAATCATTCTCGGTACACCAATAATGTGATAATCCAGAATATCATTCCTATCCACAATATACTCATATTTATAAGTATTTTTTTTCTTTAAATATGTCAACCATTGATCTTTTTGATCGTCAATTGAAACAGAGAGAAACACTACATCTTTATTATCCTTGAATAAATGTATCATACTATCTAAATAAGGCCTGTTTTGTATACATGGCCCACACCAAGTAGCCCAAAAATCAAGATAAATAACTTTATTCTTAAAAGCTGAGAGAGATACTTTATTACCAGTTAAATCTGTTAATATAAAATCTTTTGCTTCATCACCAACATTGATCTTGGTAAGCTCATCAATCGTCTTCATTAAAGCATTTTTATAAGTGATTGTACTTATTTGATTAGCCTCTTTTTTTAGCGCATTTATTTCAGTTTTATTTTCTAATGAAAGAGCTTTGTCCTTAATCTCATTGCATGTAATCCAATCCTGAATTTTTTGAGGAATTACAGTTCCTATAGGTTGGTACTTAATTATTATGCCCAAAATGTTTCGATACACTACCAACTGCAAATTTTCTTCTTGTAAGAAATTAATAGAATACTTTTGAATTAATGGAACAGTTAAAGAATCAATTTGCTTTTTATAATAGGGCAAACTATCTTTACTGATTTTCTTGACATAAGTGTAATAAAAAGATATATTTGACAAGCTATTAATTAAATCTGCATTACATCTAGCTAATTCAAGACGAAAGAATTTATTATCTACTTTTTCTTTAATAGCTAAGAGGTCTTTATTTCGATTATTATACTGTTTTAATACATATTCAATTGTTGATGGAATAGTTGACTGAATACCATCTTCAGCTTCGAGGTAAGAACCTTGTTTTGGATATGGAGTGCTTTTTAGATAGGTGTTTTCAATGGAGTGTGTACCATCAAATAATGCTTTTTGTGGATTGAGGTAATCTATTGTTACCCTAATTTGATCACTGGGGGATAAATAAACGATGTTCCTTCCAATTCGAAAATAATTAGGTTGGCTTAATGGAAAACTTATTTTAAACGAGAAATTACTATCAGTAACTATTTTTCTTTGCCCATCTTCAATATTTATTCCTTCAAACTCAGATTTGTCCTCAACTAAAACAGCATTGTTAAAGTTATAAAGCTTGCCGCTAAGCTGAACATAAGGCTGTTTTTGCGCATAAATGCAATTCGAAATAAAGAACAAAAAAATAAAATGTTTTTTCATAAATAAAAGTATTTTTCTCACCTCTTCTCAAAAAACCACCACAATCTTCTACGGGGTTTTACTTTGTAATTTCTTTCTACATAGGCACTGATATGATTCATGGCATCGTCCATATTATCGGTGAGTAGCACCAGTTTTAAATCTTCCGGTGAAATAGTTCCCTGTTCTGCCATATAAGCACAATAATCCATCAACGGCTTGAAATAGTCAACCCCAAATAATACGATCGGAAAATCATTGATGGTTTTGGTTTGTACCAAGGTAAGGGTTTCAAAAAATTCATCCATCGTTCCAAAACCACCAGGCATTATTATAAAGGCATAGGAATATTTAACCAGCATCACTTTTCTGATGAAAAAATAATTGAGGGTAAATGATTTGTGTACATAAGGATTTTCATGTTGCTCAAAAGGCAATTTGATATTGATCCCAACTGAAATGCCCCCATTTTCAAAAGCGCCACGGTTGGCAGCTTCCATGATACCAGGGCCACCACCAGTCATCGTAGTAAACCCTAATTCTGCTATTCGCTTACCTACTTCTCTTGCGGCTTTATATTGAGGATGATTTTCATTGAACCTTGCACTACCAAATACAGTAACTGATGGCCCAACAAAATGCAAAAAACGAAACGCTTTGATAAACTGGGTAAATACTTCCCAAGCAAATGCTAATTCATTCATTCTGGGCTTAGGCCCTTCTAGATACACCGATTTTTTTGCAGGAATGATTCGTTGCTTATTCTCCATAAAAACTACTTAAATTTATACAGTTCAATTTAACAGAGTTGGTTTATGTTTCCATCCTTTTATAATAAAAAAATGCGGATAGTTTTTTTATTTTTAATACTATGCTTTCATATCAATGTATTAAAGGCTCAAACAATTCTATACCCTAAACCCTTTCAACCATATTCTGGTGTTGGGCCCTTGATGAATTATTTTACCGATTCTAATACAAATGTGACTTTTACCAAGATGCTAGATTCTATTTTAAGAAAAAAAAGAAATTGGGCATTACCTGATAATACTACTTTACAAGTTACTGCATTTAATACCACCCCCAATAACTCTCTTACAAGTAAATATCCATCACTAAATTTATTATTTTTTGAATTTTCAGTTAAAGATTTTAAAAAAACTACAAAACTTAGAAATGAAACGAGAGATATTGAAGATAGCATCTTATTTAAAGATGTATTGAGTGTATTGAGATTAATGGTTCAGATTCAAACAGAAAATAAAGATTTAATTTTTGAAAATACAGTTGATGTATATATAAAACAAAGCATCAACAATGGAATTGGTATACCTGCAGCTAATTTGTTTTTCACCAAAAAAGGGATAGTAGAAACGCTTAAAAAAACAACTCCTCTTCTTTTTGATTCCACTAATAATATAGGGGCTATTGAACTTACTGTATCTAGGCCTTTTTTAGGCGAGAATTTTATTCTGCAAAAAACAATTGGTTTACCAAGAATCCAAGTTACAAATGATAGAGATTTAAGTAAATTCAATATAAATCAATCAACCCATTTAATTAGGTGGGGCGATAAACTATATGAAGAAATTTTACTAAAAGGAAAAAACAAAACAACAATACCCAAAAGTTTAATCAAAGCTTTTGAAAAAAGTCTTGGCAATTTAAATACGAATAATGAATTTATAGTTCGGGACAATCAAGGTAATACTACTGGATATCAATTAAAACCACCATCCCCTGTATTTTTAGTTCAAGAAGGAAGGGATATTGTAGCAAATAAAAATTATCTGTTAAAAATAGCTGCAATTTTAGTTTCAGATCCAATTGGATATTTAAATGATAAGCCCAATCTTGAAGAAATTAATGGGGCAAATGCATTTCGTTATGCAAGTAAACAACCCAAAATCGATTTCATTCCTGGAGACTTTCATATTTTATTGAACGATTCCGATACAGTTGCAGTATTTAAAATCGAAACCAATAAAATTGATTCAGTAAAGAAATTAATGCCCTTTTTATTGAGCAATGGAGTGGATAGTAATTCAATTTTTAAAATTAAAAATCTGCCCTTGTATAAAAGCAATGTGTTGGACAGCAATATAATTTTTACAATTAATGAAATACAGGAAGAGCAATTTTTAAAATATAATTATTTAGTATCTGGTAAATTTAAACAACAAGACTTTGAAATTCAAATTAGTGGTGATGGTTATTTTAGAGAATTTTATTTAAATAAAGAGTTAATATGTATGGCCTGCGGAAATAAAAAGCCCGAAAAATTTGTTTTATTTGATCAAAATGTATCTTCTGAAACATTAAATACATTATTTATACTAGGCTTTAATGATTATTTTCGATAATTAAATGATGAAGAAAACAATTGCTATAATTATTTTAACATTTAGTATAATAAATGCAAAAGGGCAAACCACTATTTACCCTGGCAACTTTAGATACATTTCCGTGTATGGCCCTATTATGAATTATTGGACCGACAGCAGTACCAAAAAAGAATTTACAATCTCACTCGATTCCATATTAATGGTAAAAAGAAACTGGGTGTTAAATAAAAGCAATGATTTTCAATTTGCAGCAATTAAAAATAACACAAGCGCTAAATCAATAACCAGGTATCCACATCTAAATATCGATTTCATTGAATATGCTACACCAGCATATATCAAGCAATTCAACTTAGATATAGTTGATTCTAGTTTTATAAAAGAAGTATTATCTGTATTACGATTAGAAGTTCGATTAGAAGATAAAAATCAATTGGTCATTTTTGAAAAAGAATTGGATGTTTATGTAAAAAAAGGCCCTAGTAATGGAATTGGAATACCCATTAACAGCCTACATTTTACTAAAAAAGGAATGTTAGAAACATTAAAGAAATCTTTTAACATATTACTTGATTCTACCACAACCAATGAAGCCATTGACTTAAGGGTTGGAGGGGCTTTTGTGGGCGACAATTTTATACTCACGAAAACAAATGGCCTCACTAGAACCCAAGTAAGTACCACAAAGAGTATCAGTAAATTTAAATACAAAGGTCAAGAGCAATTGATCAGATGGGGGGATCAATTGTATAAAGATGTTGTGCTATACGGAAAAAACAAAACAATACTTCCCGAAAAATTATTAAAAGCATTTGAAAAAAATATTGGTGAAGCAGATACCAATCCAGTATTTTTAGTTCAAGATGGTAGAGATATTCTAGCTAATAAAAATTATACAATTCAATTATCTGCACATTTAGGTGTTGATCCATACTACTTAAATTTCAACACAGTTCGTCCAGTTATTAAATTAATTTCAGGATACAACCATTTCTTACTAATCGAAAAAGACACAGCAGCTATTTTTGAAATTCAAATAAATAATGTAGACTCAACAAAAAAAATATTTCTCAATCAAATAAGCAATGGTTTTGATTTAAGTTCTGTTACTAGATTTGAATCCCTGGAAAGTGAAATGCCTTTGACTTACGATTATTCAATTAAAGGGAAACTAAAGGAATTACCTTTCGAAATAAAAATTGCAGGAGATAGATACCTTCGTGAATTTTATCTCAATAACGAATTGATCTGTATAGCCAATGGAAATATTGCACCTGAAAGATTTGTTATACTAGATAATAGTATTTCACCCGAAATATTGAATACTTTATTCATTATCGGTTTTAATTCATTTTTTCAATAAATAATTATGCGCATCATTTCATACAATGTAAACGGAATTAGAGCAGCGATTAAAAAAGGATTTGCGGATTGGCTGGTAAGTAATCCTGCAGATATAATTTGTTTGCAAGAAAGCAAAGCTACTATAGATGATATAGACCATGCCCATTTTGAAAAAGCTGGCTATACCAGTTATTGGTTCTCTGCGCAAAAAAAAGGCTATAGTGGTGTAGTGATTTTATCTAAAACCAAAGCCGACAAAGTTTTTTACGGCAATGAAATTGAACAAAGTGATTTTGAAGGACGTGTAATTCGTGCCGATTTCGGAAAAATCAGTATTGTAAATGCCTACTTTCCATCGGGCACCAGTGGAGATCTACGCCAACAATACAAATACCAATGGTTGAATGAATTCAATGCATATTTAGAAGAACTCAAAAAGAAAAGAAAGCAACTGATTGTTGTGGGTGATTACAATATTGCCCACGAAGCCATTGATATTCATGACCCAAAGGGCAATAAAAATTCATCAGGATTTTTACCAGAAGAAAGGGCCTGGATGACTGAATTTTTAAGCAATGGATGGATTGATTCGTATAGATCACTTAACCCCGATACAGTTGGCGGATATAGCTGGTGGAGTCAACGCTTCCCTTCGGTGCGATTGCAAAATAAAGGCTGGCGCATAGACTATATATGTATTACCAAAAACCTTTTGCCTCAATTAAAGGCAGCATCTATTTTACCCGATATCAAACACAGCGACCATTGCCCTATATATATGGAACTATCCACCCAATAACCCATAACCCACCAATAACTAATAACCAATAACCAATAACTATGTACATATATAACGTTACCACCAAAGTAGCTCCAGAAATACATACCGATTGGCTGCACTGGATGAAAAATGACCATATTCCTGCAGTAACAGCAACAGGATGTTTCACCCATACTGTTTTTGTACGTTTATTGGATATAGACGAAGAAGATGGGCCCACTTATGCAGTTCAATACCATGCAGCTACCCTTGCAGATTACGATCGCTATATAACCGAATTTGCTCCCTCACTTAGAAAAGATACCATGGACCGATGGGGTAATCAAATCATCACATTTAGGAGTTTAATGCAACATGTGAATTGAGTGTGGATAGTTTAAGAAAACAAATTTGGTATTTAAAAAACTTCCTTATATTCCTTTGAAACCCTTGTGGGTATTGATTTTCGGCAGTCATCGCTTAAAACCATTGATATCATTGAGTTTCAGCGTTTTTCTATTCGTAGATATGAGAAAAATAAATATCCAAATTCTTCTATATCCCTTTATTTATAGGGGTTTTACCGCAAAAAATAATTTTAAAAAAAATGATGAATTATTTTGTTGCTATTAAAAAGAAGATAAATTTGTTCTAGTTAACAAAAACACTAAAAACACATCTATGAACAAAGCTGAATTAATCGCAGTATTGGCTGACAATGCAGGTATCACTAAAACTCAAGCAAACGCAACTTTAGATGCATTTGTTGATGCAGTTACAAAAACCTTGAAAAAAGGAGATAAAGTAACTTTAGTAGGTTTTGGTACTTTCTCTGTATCTAAGCGTGCTGCTCGTACTGGCCGTAACCCACAAACTGGTGAAGCCATCAAAATTAAAGCGAAGAAAGTTGCTCGCTTTAAGGCTGGTAAAGAATTAAGCGGAAAGCTCTAATTCCATCTAACAAAAAGAATTGAACCCCGCTTTGGCGGGGTTTTTCTATTTTTGCACTTTAATCATCAATTTTACAAAAAATTATTATGGGCAGAGGCGACAAAAAAACAGCAAAAGGAAAGAGATTCCAGGGTTCATTTGGTAAGTCAAGACCAGTAACTCCAACTAAAGGAAAAAAAGTAGCTAAGAAAGCAGAAGAGAAAGCTTCTTAAAGAGTAAATAAGGAACAGTTGAATGTTTGCTTAATATTTTACTGTTCCTGTTTTTACTTTTGATCAGGGTGTTTTTATCAGTGGCGCATCTTTATACGTTGATCTTGCAATAGTAGTAATTGCATCTACCAATACATCTAAATCAGCGGGCCTGGTATATACATGAGGCGTTATTCTAACGCATCGGATATTTTCCCAAACGATCCCTACAGTGTGTATTTTATACTTTGCAAATAACTGTTGATCTAATTCTGCTGGAGTTAATCCATCAATTGTTACTCCTGCAATAGCACATGAATACTCGTCTTTTAATGAAGTATGTATGCGCACACCGGGTACATTTTTTACTTTATTAGCCCAGTAATTTTTTAAATAACGGATTCTTTCTTCTTTGCGTTTACTGCCAATAGCAGTATGAAAAGCAATCGCTTCTCCTATTCCCTGTTCTATCGGAAAGCTACGCGTACCAAGGTTTTCAAACTTTCGTATATCGGAGCTATTGGGCTTTTCTGCACAGATCAAAGGCCAAACTTTTTCAATCTTTTCTTTTTTGATCCACAACATTCCACTCCCAATGGGTGCACTTAAAAATTTATGCAAACTGGTGCCGAAATAATCGCAACCTAAATCGGGTACATTAAAATCGAGTAATCCAAAACTATGTGCCCCATCCACCAACACCTCCACTCCTTTTCGATGTGCCATTGCACAAATTTTTTGTACAGGCAAAATTTGACCCACCCAATTAATAATATGCGTTACATGCAATAATTTGGTTTTAGGGGTGATGGCTTTTTCGAATGCACTTACAATGGCTTCGTCATTTTCTATAGGAAAATCAAAGCTGATTTGTTTATACACTATTCCATCTCGGAGTGCTCTTTGATTCCAGGCATGAATCATATTCGGATAATCTTGCTTGGTGCCAATGATTTCATCGCCTTTGTTAAAATTCAAGCCATAAATCACCGTATTTAATGCTTCAGTAGCGTTACGATTGATAGCAATTTCTTCCGCACTACTGCCCGCTAATAATGCCAGTTTTTTGCGCAAAGGCTCTCTGCCCTGGTCCAGAATTCGCCACATATAGTAGGAAGGAGCTTGATTAGACAAGGAATTATACCTTTCTACCGCTTCTTGAACCACACGGGGAGATGGGCTTACTCCGCCATTATTGAGATTGATCACATTGGAATTGACGGTATATCCCTGTTGAATTACTTGCCAGTAATCTTCATTGGTGGCCGCTTCGATGGGGCTTAAATGTGCTATTTTTTCCGCAGCATCCGAGAAAGAACCAGCATTCAGTTCATTAAAAATACCATAGCCTGCTATTACACCAGACAATGCGCCTATTTTTTTCAGAAAACCCCTGCGTTGCTCCATGCTGTTAATTTATAGGTTAAGATAAACAATATGGTTGAATTAGGGTTATTGATATGGCATATCTTTGCACAGAAAAGGTTCTAGAATGACTCAAAAAAGATGGATATTGGTTTTAGTAATGACATTGCTCAGTTGCAGTGAATCATTGATCGCACAATGCTCTATTTGTACCAAAACAGCTTCTCAATTAGGAGATGGACCTGCCGCTTCGCTGAACTCTGCCATTATTTACTTGGCATTTGCCCCCTTTGCTATTGTAGGTTTTATCGGCTATAAATGGTGGAAGCGCGAAAAAGCGTTTAATCAAGATTGATTAATAAAAATAGGTTGAAGTTTTTATTACCTCAACCTATTTTTATTATAGTAAGCGACTATTATTGAAGAACGTAACAGCATACTCCTTCATATATCCATCCATTTCCCTCAGAATAATTTCTTGCATAAAAATGTAATGTTACTCCACTATAAAGTTTTCTAAACCTATATAACGGAACTGTACCTGAAACTTGGGAGTTAAAAGCATACCCAAGAATGCCCTCGTAACCATAACCATATCGTCCATTTTGTAATTCATTCCAATTAGTTGTATATAAATAATCGCCAGTTCCTCCAGCATAATATCGATAAATTGGTACTCGCTGAGTCCCCGAAGTATTAAACACAAATCCTTCATAGCCTTCATAACTCCATCCTTGTGTATCATAACCTATTTCATTCCAATTACCTGTATAAAAATGTCTAGCATTTTTATAGTATCTATAAATAGGAATCTGAGTATTATCTAATGGATAAACAGTACGAATTGAAAGTAAATCTTGTGGTGAAAATCCAATCCATTGTTGAACATAAAAACGGGGTGTAGAATTCATTACTGAGATTAAATCTGGATTAGTATTACTTGATGTAGCGGGTACTGATCCAGGAATATAAGTTATCCCAGATTCACCGTAATAATCAGTATGTCTAAATCCAATTGTATGTCCTATTGCATGAGCTATCTTTAAACGCATGTAATCATAACTTGCGCTTTGATTTAGATCAATAGTGATTGTAGCTCCTGGAGCACCACTAATTGGCAAATCAGCAATAACAATTTCATCGGTTGGCGCTGAACCACTTATTATGCTAATATCTGAGGTTGAATTAGTTGTATTTACAGAAAATTGTAAACCAAAATTAGAAATTGAATTCCAATCAGATGCTGCAGCATTAATTGCATTAACCCAATCACTATTTACAGTTATTGAAGGATCTATATAGACACTTATAGAATTAACTGTAACTTTACTCTCATAAGCTTGTAGTGATTTAATACTAGATGCACGATTATTTTTAGAACTAATTTTTTCACTGATTAAATTAACATTAGACTTATCAACTACCATATCACCTTGAATTAAGTATTTAGCTCCAAATGATTTTATACTTGATTGTCCAAAACTTTCTTTTAAAGTTTTTAAGGAACTCGGATCGTTTGAATCATTAGGATTTAAATCTAAATTTTTAGTACAGGAAGCTAAAAAAAGGATAAGAAAAAAAAGTAAGCTTGACTTAAATAAATTGTTTTTCATAAAATTGATTTTATTTATTCTAAATATATTGACTTATTTATTGCAGAAAACACCGTAAATTTTGTAGATTTTTAACTACAGAAGAAAATAATAATTCAATGAAAGAAAACAATCTAAATAACTTAATCTCAATTGTTTTACCCTGCTTCAACCATGGTAAATTCATTCAAGAAGCAATAGACAGTATAGTTGTAGAAAAGATAAATTACTCTTTTGAAATAATTATTGTAGATGATGGATCCACAGATGAGTTTACAATTAAAAAACTATCTGCATTAAAACAAGAGGGATACAATATTATTCACCAAACAAATGGAGGGCCTGCAAAAGCTAGAAATACAGGAATAAGAGTTGCAAAAGGGAAATACATTCTACCACTTGATGCAGACAATAAAATAAATCCAGATTACATAAATAAAGCTTTACCACTCCTAGAAAATGAACTTTGTGATATAGTTTATGCTAAGCCAACTTTTTTTGGAGAAACAGGTATAAAAAAAAGAAAGTATAAAGTAAAACCTTTTGAGCATTTAGCTATAGTTACAGGAAATTTTGCAGATGCATGTGCTATTTATAGAAAAACAATTTGGGAGATCAACTTAGGGTACGATGAAGCTATACCATATTTTGGTTTTGAAGATTGGGAATTCTGGATAAATGCGGCATCAAAAGGATTTAGATTTCATTTTATTAAAGAACAGCTATTTTATTATAGAATAAATGCGAATTCTACTGTTTCTGGATATAATGAAAAACAAAGAATAGTAGATAACCATCGATACATTGCAAAAAAACACTCTGCCTATTTTTTAGAACAATTAGTGCAATTGGCATACATAAGAGAACGGTACGATATAGACATTATGCGTTTCCCAATCACCCCTTTTATATACTTACTTTATTGGTTGAAAATAATTAAACGCCCTAGTGAAAGAGCAAAAGAAAAACTTAGTTTTTACAGTAATTTAAATAAGTAATTAAATGAATCAAGAACAGATCAATAAAATATATGTTAAGCCTACATTGAAATTAGGGTATGGTTATTATTTAATTCAAAAATCATTGATTGAAGCGGTTACTGATTTAAAAAGCAAAATTAATGGGAATGTATTGGACATTGGATGTGGAGTTATGCCATATAAATCATTCTTAATTGAAAATGGTAAAATATTGAATTATACTGGTATTGATTTGGAATTTTCAGATTATCATAATAAAGTAAAGCCTGATTTATTTTGGGATGGTATCAATATACCAATGCCCGATAATTCTGTTGATTGGGTAATTGCTACTGAATTTTTGGAACACTATTTTGATACTGCACATATATTAAAAGAAATAAAACGCGTGTTAAAGCCAGGCGGATCATTGTTTTTCTCTGTTCCGTTTATTTACTCTTTACACGAAGTCCCTTACGATCACCACCGCTTTACCCCTTACTCTTTTGAAAAATTATTCATCAATGCTGGTTATTCAAAAAATGAAATTTACCCAAGAGGTGGATTTAATTATAGTTTATTAATCATGATGAGTCTTTGGGCAAAACAATCTGGAAGTAAAGGCATAATTAGACTAATTGTTAAATTTTTTATGTTTTGTTTCCATCGGACCCTTATAAAAAATGATTTTAAATACGCTACTTATAAAAAAGGGTATACAAATTTCGAAAATCACACAATGCCCTCTGGACTCTGGGGCTATGCACATAAATAATGGTTAGTATAAAGAACGATAAACGGCTAAATATTGTTCTGCTGCTTTAGTCCAATTAAATTGGTTTGAATGTTCAATTATTTTTTCAGCCATATTTGATTCCTTGAATTGTTCAAGTCCATTTTTAAATATTGCTTGCATTGAGGATGGATCAAATTCATTGAAGTAAAAAGCTTTATCACCTCCTATTTCAGGTAGACTTGTATGATTAGATAAAAAAACTGGTTTACCAAAACTCATGGCTTCAATTGCTGGAAGCCCAAATCCCTCAGCAATTGAAGGAAATGCAAAAGCAGTACAATGTTGATAATGCCACTGTTTGTCATTTTCAGAGATAGCCCCAACAAACTTAATTCGATCAACTACACCAAACTTAATTGCCTCTTCAATAATTTTGTTTTTGTATTCTTTATTTTGAGCGTCTCCAGCAATAATAAGTTTATAATGATTGTTCACTAAAATAGACGGGAGTACGTGAAAGTTCTTTTTGGGTGTTATTAGCCCAAGAGCAAAAATAAATTCTCCCGATGGGGCATTTATTGGATCCATTACCCTTTCTATTTTTTCTAACCCGATGCCATTATATATGATTGAATGAGGAATAGCATTTAAGTCTATGTGTTTACTAAAATCTTCTTTTACAAAATGCGAAATAAAAACAACATGATCTGACTTCTTAACTTTTTCAGTCAGTTTTCTTAAATAATTATTCTTCTTTGATGTGCTTTTAGTTTGTTCATGCAAAAAATTGAGGTCGTGTATGGTCAAGACTTTTTTCACATTTCTATTAAAAGGAAAGTATTCTGTACTTTGGTAAGTAGAATGCCAAATATCAATATCTGAAATGGAAGGAAAAATGATCTTATGAAATGGGGATTGTTGGATATAATTGGCTTTGTCTCCAAATAGCTTCTTATTATTAGCTTGGCCATATATAAATAAACACTCTTCTTTATTCAAAGACTCAATTAAAGCTTGAGTTAAGAAAAAGCAATAGGAATATAATCCAGTATTTGGATATTGCATTCTTTCACAATCAATACTGATTTTCTTATTCAATTTTCCATATCATTTTTATGCAAAAAAGTAATTTCCTGAAATTACTCCTACGTTTAAATGACAATATTTGATGCCGATATTTAAAAAAAAGTAAAGCCCGATTAATATTATTCCCTATTGAAAAGTCTTGATAATATTGACTTAAATCGCTAAAGAATAATTTTTCTTCACTTAGTTGGATTGGGCATTTTTCAAACATCAATAAAACTCTTTCTCTGATCTTTATTTTTGAATCAATATTTTTTCTTTTTTTTCTCTGTTCTGGTGCTTTTAATTCGTTCGACTTTATTTTAGCCGCTCCAAATACATTTGAATCATGTTGCCTATAATGTACAAGCGGATTGTTTACAAATTTAAGTCCATTTTTAAAGGTGGCTACAAACCCTAACCAATGATCATGGGGTATCATTGTAGGTAAAGGAACAGAATCGGCAACTAATTTTTTAGGAAATAACATGCCATGACCAGGAGCTGAATTACCAATTGCAAACATGATCGGATTATTAAAGTTGATCAATTGTTTAATATCCGATAGCTTTTTCCCTACTGGTTGATCTAAATCATTTATCAAATCCGAATCACAATACACAATTGAATTGTCACCAATTTCCCTCATCAATTTGGCTAATTTCTCAGGTAACCATATATCATCCTGATCGCTTGGTGCAATAAAATCTCCCTTGGCCAATAACATGCCTTTTTCGAAATTTTTTACATACCCTAAATTTTGTTCATTGATATAAACATGAATATTATTAAAGCGATTTGCATAATCATTTAAAATCGAAACAGTATGATCACTGGAACAGTCATCTACCACCACCAATTCAATATTAGAATAGGTTTGAGCTAAAATACTATCTAGCTGTTTGCCAATAAATCGCTCTCCATTATATGTAGCAATTACAACCGAAATGAGTGGGTCAGTTATAATTGTATCAGCATTACGGTTGGTCATTCAAATATTGTTGAGTAAAACTAAATAGGTTAAAATCAGGTGATTGTATTGCCACTCCGATTGCTTTTTTAATAGCCCCTTTATCAATTCCTTTCATTTTATTTCTTTGAATCAATTGATAGACACGATCGGCCATTAACCAATGTTTGCGATCATGATTATTAATAGCCATTTCACTTTCTTTGATTGCCAGACACAAATCATCGATCCCTACTTTAGAAGATGCAATCGTTTTGAGTACAGGAATTTTTTTATCGGCGTTGAAAGCTGGGGCCAACATCATTTTTAGGTTTCTTACAAAACTTTCCGCATCAGGCCGATCGCTCTTATTTACCACAAAAATATCGGCAATCTCCATCAATCCTGCTTTCATAGTTTGTACTTCATCGCCCGCTTCAGGAACCACCACCACAATTGTTACATCTGCCAATCCAGCTATTTCAATTTCTGATTGACCCACTCCAACCGTTTCTACAATGATATAATCAAATCCAGCAGCCTGCAATAATGCAGTAATTTCTATGATATGAGGGTGCAATCCACCCAACGAACCTCTGGTTGCTAGTGATCGAATATAAATATTCGGATGATTGTACCAGTCGCTCATGCGAATTCTATCTCCCAATAAAGCGCCTAAATTAAAAGGAGAAGATGGATCCACACAGAGCACAGCAACTTTTTTTCCTTCATTGGCCCATTGCCCGATCAAAGCATCTACCAAAGTACTTTTACCTGCCCCGGGTGGACCCGTAATACCAATCACTGGGGTACTGCCCAAAGCAAGCTGTTGCAAAAAAACAGCATGGCCTTCTACTTCATTTTCAACCAATGAAATAGCCCTTGCCAACGACTTTTGATTGCCTTGAATAATGTCTTTTAATAATTGATCCCACATATACGTTCTGTAAATGTAAATTTATGCTATTGGTATGCCAAAAAGAGCAACAAATATTTTATTGATAGTAAGCATTGTAATGCTTGTTGGATTACTATGGAGCAGGGCCTTACTCTCTATCAGTATGGGTTTGATGCTTATTTACGCATTGTATTATTGGAATAAAAACAATAATAGCTCGGCAGAAAGCATCACAGTTAGTTTTAAAAACCCTTTATTCATTTGGTGCTGTAGCCCTATACTCTTACTTTTTACGGGAATCTATCAGGAAGGATTTACATCAATAAACCTTCAATTACTCCTAACATTTTCGGTTTATCCGATTGCTGGATTTACTGCTATTGCTGCCGAAAAATTCAATTTTACCAAGACCATTTCACAACCATGGATACATGCAGCCCTTATTGCATTATTGTATCCGACAGGTTGGTTTGTATTTCATGCAGCCATAGTTATTGAAGAATATGGAACAGGAAAATCCTTGCCTGTTTTTATGGACAATGATCATTTACGTTTTAGTATATTTTTATGTAGTGCATTATTACTTACTTTATTGCCAGTAACCAATGCACGTTATAAAAAAATATCGTTTGCAGTTTTATTAGCAGCTATTTTATTTCTTTCGGTAAGAACAGCATGGGTATTGGCTTTTATTATAGTTGTTGGATATGGCATCCAGTTTTTTTTACAGCAACAATCATTCAAAAAAAATCTACCTAAAATAATTATTGCCTTTACAATCATCTTTGCTTTGTTTTGGATCTTTCCTACAACTCAACAAAAAATTCGGTACAGCATTTACGATTGGCAACAATACAATAGCAAGGGATACGACTCTTCTTATTCCGACGGAGTCAGAAGAGCTGTTAATACAGTAGCCTGGAGCGCAATTAAAAATGATCAAAGAACTGCAATTGGCTGGTCGGCAATACCTGCAACGATCAAATCAACATTTTCGCAACAATTCAATGGCAGTAAAACCCAATACGGATGGCCGTTTAATCAATGGTTATTTTGGTGGATGGGTAGCGGCTTTATTGGAATTATTGTGTTTACCATTTGGTTAATGTACCCTGCCTGGTATGGGTTCCAGCATAAAAATCCATTCCTAATTATCTGGACCCTTGCTATTGCTGCCTCTTGTTTAGTGGAGAGTACGCTTAATTATCAATATGGCGTATTCCTACATGTTTGGCCCTTACTCATTTGTTGGCAATCCTATAAAACAAATCAACGCAACAGTTTGTAATTTCTGAAGTCGAATAATCGAATACCTGTCGCTTTTTCGAAATAATAGAGCACTTTATCTTTTATGGAGAATTTCTTTTTTGTTGGATCGAGTTCTACTTTCCAATTCAACCGTTGAATCCTTTCATTCATTACAGAAGGATGAGTGCCTTTAAATTTTTCTAAAGAATCAAATTGACTGTAATCAAAAAAATCTGGGATCAATTCAAAGCCTTTCATCGCTTCGTCGTTATGCCAAAACTTACCCACTTCTTTTTGCTTCTTCATCATTTGCTCTGGTGATTTTACCCAGCCATAATGATACACATATGCGTCAATCGCTTTCACCATTAGCTTCTGCTCTCCCCTTCTAAAACCTTGTGCATCTTTATAGGATTGAATGGTTTTATCGTTGCGAATAATGCGTACTTCATGGTTATACCATTTTCTGCTATCTCCGACATAATCATAGGTTCCATAAAAATGCAAATACTTAAACAGTAATCCATCTACTGCTAGATTGTTTTTATATTGTTCACATGCTGAGCGAATAGCACCATGGTATTGTTCGTGAATCACTTCATCTCCCTGAATATAAAATGCCCAAGTACTAGAAGGATCGATCAATTCAAATGCTTTATTGGTTTCAACCGCTAAAACTGTTCCACCTTTTCTTAATGAAGCATCCCAAATGGAATGATGAATTTTTATTTTAGGATCGCCAATAGATTCCATCAGGGCAAGGGTTTCATCGGTACAATCTCCTACAAGTATTATCATCTCATCTACTACAGGTAAAATAGATTTGATGGCTTCTACAATTGGATAATCGTTTGAAACCGCATTCTTGATAATGGTGAACCCTGAAATGAGCATTTTTCCTAAATTGTGCCCCAAAGAACCGAAAACTTCGGTTCACTTCACTATTAGCCCATGATTAATTTTATTCCAATTTTTCCTTTAGGTATAGTTGTGTTTCCTGGCGAATCTTTGAATCTGCACATTTTCGAGCCCCGCTACAAAGAATTAATTACCGATTGTTTTGCCGAAAAAAAACCATTTGGCATCCCTACTGTGATTAAATCCAATGTGGCGGAAATGGGAACCTTAGTAGAAATTGAAGAGATCGTAGCTGTTCATCCAGACGGCAAAATGGATATTAAAACAAAGGGCATCAAAGTATTTTCCATTTTGGAACTGGTCAAATCAATTCCAGATAAACTGTACAGTGGAGCCATTGTGAGTTATCCCGAAAATGATACCACCAACCAAACTTTATTGATCAAAAAACTATTGGCAACCATCTTCGAATTACATCGATTGCTCGAAGTAAAAAAAGATTTTAAAAAAACCAGCAGCGAATTATTGAGTTATGATCTGGCGCATCATGCAGGATTATCCTTAGAAGAAGAATATGAATTATTGGGTTTATTCAAAGAACAATTTAGAATAGAATATCTAAAAAGACATTTAAACAAGGTTTTGCCAATTGTGGCTGGAATGGAAACATTAAAAGAAAAGATTCAGTTAAATGGTCATTTTAAAGAATTGAAAGGATTTAACTTTGATCAATAATCAACAACATGCAGAAAACCATTTGTTTCGATTTTGGCAATACCCGTCTAAAAGCGGCCATCTTTCATGAAAATGAATTTATTCAGGAAATAATTCTGCCTAACGCTGATGCTCAAACCATCGAGCAGATCCTAGACCAATATCAACCAACAAAAAGCATATTATCTTCGGTAATACTACATCCGCCAGAAATGGAAGATTTGTTGAGTAAACGCACTCAATTTCACCGGCTCAATCATACCAGTAAATTACCAATCTCCACTCCTGTTGGAAAACCAGAAACCATCGGCGCAGATAGGCTGGCATTGGTTTCGGCCTCGGTGCATTTATTCCCTAACCAACACAATTTGGCCATTGCTCTCGGCTCTTGTATTACCTATAATTTTGTGAATAATCAACATGAATTCTTGGGTGGGAGTATTTCTCCGGGAATGAGCATGCGTTTTAGGTCTATGAACGAGTTTACGGCACTTTTACCCATTGTTCAGCCCGAACATGACTTCCCTTTAGTTGGTTATGATACCAAAACCAACCTTTTAAGTGGGGTTATTTTGGGTATGTCAAAAGAAATTGATGGAATAATTGACGCTTACTCATTGAAATACAGCAACTTTAACGTGCTATTAACCGGTGGAGACATGCCTTTTTTTGTACCGCACCTAAAAAACAGGATATTTGCCGACCCAAACCTAATTTTTAAAGGCTTATATGCGATTAGTGAGTTCAACAACAGGTAGGCTGGCTTTTGTGGTTAGTTTCATCATAATATCAATTAATTTATCTGCACAGGTAAATTCCCCTTATTCTAGGTATGGCATTGGCGACCTTAATGGTTCTAATCATATTATTAGCAGAGGAATGGGCGGCATTAGAGCAGCATATGCCGACGGATTAAGCAATAATGTTGGCCAGTCAGTTAATTTCGGAAATCCAGCTACTTATGGATCATTTTATATGATTTCTTATGATCTGGCTTTACTAGTAGATTCCAGAACTTTAATTAGTAAAGTTCCTGATGGAAAAGACAATTCCGTTTATTTCATTCCCAATTATATTGCAATAGGAATGCCTTTGAAAAAAAGCAAAGGGCTTGGTTTAGCTTTTGGTATAAAGCCAGTCAGTAAAATCAATTACCAAGTAATTACCAGGGAAAGAGCGGCAGGTGACAGTGTTGGGACTGTGTATGACGGTAACGGCGGATTAAATCAAGCTTTTGTAGGTATTGGTAAAAAATGGAAAAACTTGCAGATTGGCTTAAACACTGGATATGCATTTGGAAGTAAAGAAACCAAAACGATTAAATCATTTTTAAACGATACTATATCTTATTCGCAATCTAGCTCTTCAACCAAAACTAATTTTGGAAATGTATTTTTACACCTAGGCTTACAATATGAATTTTCGGTTTACAAAAAAGTGAATAAAATCACTAAGTCTACTCAAAATTATTTATTGCGATTTGGAGCAACCAGTACTTTGCAACAATCATTGAACGCTACTCAAAACATCAACAAAGAAACTTTTGCTTTAAATTCAGTTGGGGCATCCATTGGCATTGATACGGTTTTCAAACAAGAAAATATCAAAGGAACAGTTGTATTACCTGCATCTTATGAAGCTGGATTTGTTCTACACAAAACGCTTAGTAACACAAGTGGTTTATTCGAATTATGGTCAGTGGGTGTTGAATATAGCTCCACTCAATGGAAAAATTATCGCTTTTATGGTCAGCCAGATGCATTGAATAATAGCTGGATGGTAAAAATTGGTGGTCAAATCAGTCCCAATCCGCAGGCACAAAGAAATTACTTGAATAATGTAAATTATAGAGTTGGTTTTAATTTTGGTCAGGATTATATAAATGCTGATGGTAAAGGTTTAAAAACCATGAGCGCTTCTTTTGGTGCAGGCTTCCCTATTCGTAAATGGAGAGCATATGAAACACAGTTCACTGTACTACAAACTGCATTTCAAATTGGCAAAAGAGGTTCTGGAACAAATAACATCACCGAAAATTTCATTCAATTTACATTTGGGTTGAGCTTAAACGACAATTGGTTCATCAAACGTAAATATGATTAACACCCTTCATACTAATAAATGGATTGCAGCCTTTTTAATGGGCTGCTTTTTTATGGTCGGATGCGAAAACGATGTGAATGAAGTAAAACAATTAGGCGTTAAAAAACCAGGTATAGAAGAAGGCAAAGACATTGTAAGTTATCTAAGTGTAGCTGGGGTAATGAAGGCAAAATTAATGGCTCCGCTTTTATTGCGTTATCAGGGTGATAGTGCATTAAAATCGGAATTTCCTAATTCCTTGTATGTAGAATTTTACAATGACAGTGCTAAAGTTGGAACCAAACTAAGGGCTAAATACGGAAGATACCTCGAGCAGGATAGAAAAGTATTTTTGCGAGATAGTGTAGTGATTATTCGTGTGAATGGAGATACTTTGTTTACGAGTGAATTATACTGGGATCAAACATTAGGAAGATTTTACACTGATAAGTTTGTAGAAATTTACCAAAAAGAGCCGCGTCAAAAATTATTTGCTAAAAATGGATTTACTGCTAACCAAGAGTTTACAGACTATACTTTTTTTCAGCTTCAACCAGGGAGTTTCTTTATCTTACCAGATTCCACAGCAACGCCAATTAAGAATTAAGAAAGAAGAATTAAGAAAGATGAAAGAACCGAACCAATAACCAATAACTAATAACTATTTATGGAATACCGATACATGGGCAGAACCGGATTACAACTCAGCACTTTAAGTTTTGGATCCTGGGTAACATTTCACAAACAGATCAAAGACAATAGCGCCGATGAATTGATGGGCATTGCCTACGATAATGGCATTAATTTTTTCGATAATGCTGAAGTGTATGCATTGGGCGAAAGTGAAAAAATGATGGGAAGGGTTTTGAAAGAAAAAAACTGGGACAGAACTTCTTATGTGCTTTCTTCCAAAGCATTTTTTGGTTGGAGAGGAAAAAACAATAAACCAAATCAAACAGGGTTAAGTCGCAAACACCTTACAGAAGCTTGTCATGAAGCTTTACAACGTTTACAAACCGATTATTTGGATTTGTATTTCTGCCATCGCCCTGATAAGGCAGTTCCTATTGAAGAAGTGGTGCAAACCATGAATACATTGATTCAACAAGGAAAAATTTTGTACTGGGGAACCAGTGAATGGAGTGGAGTAGAAATTATGGAAGCACATAGAGTTGCTCAATCCTATCGCTTGATCGGACCTTCAGTTGAACAGCCGCAATACAATTTATTCGAAAGAGAGAAATTGGAGAACGATTATTTACAGGTATTTAAAAATGTGGGCTTAGGCACCACTATCTGGAGTCCACTGGCTTCAGGATTATTAACTGGAAAATACAATAATGGCATTCCAGCCGATAGTCGTTTAGCTGTGGAAGGATTTGATTGGTTAAAAGAGCGCACCTATGTAGAAGCTAAGATTGAAAAAGTAAAGAAATTGCAAACCCTTGCCAATGATCTAGGGGTTTCTTTAGCCGCTTTAAGTATCGCCTGGTGTATCAAAAACCCAAATGTTACAACCGCCATATTAGGGGCAACCAAGAAAGAACAATTAATGGACAATCTAAAAGCAATAGATGCTTTTGCCCTAATTACCCCTGAAATAACCCAAAAAATAGAAGAAATCATGCAAAACAAGCCTGTTTTAGCTGATTTTTAATGAATAATACCCATTTTCTAAAGGCAGGATTAATCTCCTGCCTTTTTAGTATCCCCCCTTACAGAAAAATAGTTCTATCTTTTTTCCAACCTTTATTAAAACCTTTACTCTTATATAAGAAGACTGATTGGAACAGGTATTAACCATACAAACGGCTGTTGTGAAAAAGGCCTGCAAAGGAGATGCAGCAGCCAGGGCTTGGTTGTACGAACAATATTCGCAGGCAATGTTCAATATCTGTACCAGAATGGCTTCCAACCGCAACGATGCGGAAGATCTTTTACAGGATGCTTTTATCATTGCATTCAATAAATTACATCAACTAAAGGAAGCCGAACAATTTGGTGGCTGGCTAAAGAGAATTGTAGTGAATGAATGTATCCGGTACACTAAAAAGTCGATTGTTTTACATGATCTAGAAGACAATAATGCAGATCAAATTGCAGAAGACGCAACAGAATGGTGGAAAACAGTTGACATGAAAGTAGTGCATCGGGAAATTAAAAACCTTCCTGAAGGATGTAAACAGGTTTTCACTTTGTATGTGGCTGAAGACTATTCTCATAAAGAAATAGCATATGAATTGGGAATTAGCGAATCAACCAGCAAAAGTCAATACCATCGAGCAAAAAAATTATTAAAAGAGGGCATCAATCAATATTTAGCAATACATGGATGAGTTTAAAAAATATATTCAAAACAACAAAGAACAATTGGACGAAGACATGCCTTCTCCAAGGGTTTGGAATAATATTGAACAGGGAATAACCCCCGTTAAAAGTTCTGTTCCTGTTGTTAGGATGATTCGCTGGGCTGCAGCTGCATGTATTATTGCATTAGCAGGTATTGGATCATGGTATTTGTTGACTTCAAAAAAACCTTCTGAAATAGCCCCTACTACAATAGCAAAAACCATTTCAAAACCAAGTACTACTTTACCAAATACCGTTGATAGTTCAGCTATCAATCAACCAATAAAAAATAATGAGCCTATCATTATTGCCAGTAATACAAATAAAAAACAACCCTCTTCTATAGATAAAATGAATACCGCTTCTGTAAAACCAAATGCAGCAGTTAAACCAATAAATGACCCTGCATATACCGCATTATTAAACAATGTTGAAACCAGTTTTACGCAAGTAATTAATTTACAAAAAGCAAGAATCAGCACCTATCCGATGTTTGCAGAAAGTGCAGATTATTTCAAAGATTTTAATATTCAGATCAAACAAATGGAGAAAGAAGAAAAGAACATTAAGTCCACTATTTCCAGACGTGGAATCAATAACGACTTATTGGATCAGCTCATCAATCTCTATCAACAAAAACTTAGTATTCTGAAACAGCTGCAGCTGGAGATGAATAAAACCAACAATCGATTTAAACAAAACCGCGGACCAGTGGATACTACCCGCACTTATTTCTTAAGTATTTAAACAACGTATATGAACAAGAGAAACCCTTTTCTACAAGCTGCCACAGCTATTCTTGCACTTGCAATTATGGTTCAGGTAACTGCACAAACAAATTCGGCTACTGCACCTAAGGCAGCTAATCAAAGACAAAAATCGGCTGCTATCGAAAGTCAACAAGCTGCTCAACAAATGAAAATATTGGCTGAGATGGATGCAAAATCTGCGCAAACCATTCGAGGTAATTTAGGCGCATTGGCTGCAATGGCTCCGATGCCACCAATGCCGGCAATGGCCCCTTTGGCTGAATTTCCGGAGAGAATGGAAATGCCAGAATTGCGTGAATTAGCAGAAGTAAATGGAGTTGCGTATTTCAATGGTAAAAATTTTACCAATGTAGATGATTTAAAATCCAAAGAAGTTTCGCAGGAAATTTCAACCTCTAAATCACCGGATATTTATATCGATAACTCATCTCGTGGAATCGTTGTGAAAATTTGGGATCAGCCTAAAGTAAAAATAACTACCACAGTTTTTTATGAAGGAGATGGTAAGCTTTCTGATGAAGAATGGTTAGAAAAATTGAATCTTTCTTTAAGGATGTTGGGTTCATCAGTTAAAATAAAATCAGGCAGCATTGGTGGTGGAAGTTATACTACTACTTCAGGAACTTACGCATGGAGCGGTGGCAGCAATACCAATGGTGTAGCGGTTTTCAACGGAAATGGTCAAAATATTGGTACGAAATCGAATATCAAAAGATTGGTTACAGTATATGTGCCTGCTGGAAGCAAGTTAGATATCGAAAGCAAATATGCCGATGTGCAATTAACAGGTGCTTTCACCGATGCAAACATTGATCTTACCAATGGCAATCTGGATGCAGAAAATATCAACAAGCTTCAATTGCGCTCAAAGTATTCCAATGTTACTTTAGACAATGTTGTTACTGCTGAAGTTGATTTTATCAATGGCAGGTTCACGGCAAAAAATATTGATGATGCAGATATTGATACAAAGTATTCTACTATCGAAATGGGCAATGTTAAAAAAATAGTTTTCCGCAGCACCAATGATGAATATGAAATGGAAGAAGTAGGCGAAATACGCGGAAGAAAGAATTATGGCAATCTAAGAATTACCAAATTAAATGGCTCAATGGAATTAGATGGCACCAATGCAGATGTGAAAGTTAGAAATGTAGGTCCAAATTTAAGTATGGTTAAAATTGACAATAAATATGCCGATATCCGCCTACCCTTACGCAACAACAAAAGCTATTCAATCAATTATGTAGGTGCATATAGCACTGTTTATGGCAATTTTGAAAAATTACCTTTGAAAGAAGAGCCAAAACCTGCATCTAAAGACAAGGAAGATAAATTGGCTGAAGAAATTCGCTCTGTGAACAGATCAGTTATGCGTGCATATTCGAGTGATGAGAGCAATAATAATACTCGTTTTTCTGCCCTTGTTGGAGACGGTAAAGCACTAAAAATTAATATGAACTGTCAAAATTGTACAGTCGACTTTAAATAAGATACATCAGCCGATTTTTCTCATGTAAATAAATTATCGGTACCGTACCCCGTTTCTACGGGGTACTTTTTTGTGTAGATATCCCTTAACTTTGAACTATGACACATATCTATACCATTCTTTGTATAGTAGGCACATTGCTATTTATCGGATTTTTTGCTGGCTATGAAATAGCATTTGTAACCGCCAACCGATTAACGATCGAGTTGAAAAAAAAGCAAGGGAAAAAAAGCGGTACTATACTAGCTCGCTTCATGGAATTTCCTGCCAGATTCATTGGCACTTGTTTAATTGGATTGAATGTTTTTTTGGTTATCTATGGCTTGCTCTTCGATGAGTTATTACAAATGGGCATTTGGAATCCTTTAAAACTAGAAAACGAATATTTAAAATTAGCTTTTGATACTTTCCTGTCTACCATTGTAGTATTGATTGTTGGCGAATTCTTACCCAAAGCTATTTTCAGGGCAAAAAATGATACACTCTTAACTTTTTTTGCTCCTTTAGCTAACTTCTTTCACAACTTATTTCTGCCTTTAACCGACTTTTTTGTAAACATGTCTCAATGGATTTTGAAATATGTATTCAATGTTAGAGTGAACAACAGAAATGAAGTTTTTACTAAAGTGGACTTAGAACATTTTTTTCAGCAAACAAAAGAACAAGACGAAGAAACACAGGAACTAAATACGGAATTATTTGAGAACGCTTTGAGTTTGCCAACCATAAAAATCAGGCAGTGCCTGGTTCCTAGAACAGAAATTGTTGCACTCGAAATCAATGCCAGCATAGAGGAAGCCAGAACAGAGTTTATAAGTACTAAATTGAGTAAGCTATTGGTTTACGAAGAAAGTATCGATAATATAATTGGTTATATACATCAATTAGATTTATTCGACAGACCTTCTAATGTAAAAGACATGTTGCATCCGATCATTGCAGTCCCTGAAAGCATGAGTGCCACAGACCTCATCAATAAATTCTCCAAAGAGCGAAAAAGTATTGCATGGGTTGTAGACGAATTTGGCGGAACTGCAGGTATTGTAACAATGGAAGATGTATTGGAAGAGATTTTTGGTGAAATTCATGATGAATATGATGTGGAGGAGTTTGTAGAAAAACAACTGGCAGATGACGAATTCATCTTAAGTGGAAGGCTTGAGTTAGACTATTTGAATGAAAAATACAATTTGGAGCTACCTGCCGGTGAATCTGAAACCTTGAGTGGATATATTATCAACGAACATGAGACCATTCCCAAACAGAAGGAAACCATTATCATCAATAATTTCAAGTTCGATATCCTTACTGTAAGCGATACCCGTATTGAAATGGTTAAATTGAAGGTTTTACGATAAATTGTCCCTTCCATACCCCTAACTTTGCGCCCTAGCATAGAATTAGTAATATGGCATTATTCAATAGATCAGCCGGTGTAGGAAAAGAAGAGATGACATTTATAGATCATCTCGAAGAGTTACGCTCTCATATTATCCGATCAGTTTTAGCTATTTTGGTGGGAGCTATATTTATTTTTATTTACCGAAACTGGATTTTCGATCATATCATCATTGGCCCGATCAATAAAGATTTTGTTAGTTATAAGGCCCTTTGCGATTTTAGTCATTGGGCACATATGGGAGATGCACTTTGTATGCCTCCGGTTCAGGTAACCATGCAGAGTACCACTTTTGGCGGTCAATTTTTGAGCAGTATAACCATGGCTTTTGTTGGAGGTATTATCATAGCTTTCCCCTTTATTTTCTGGGAGTTCTGGCGTTTTGTAAAACCCGCATTAAAAGAAAAAGAATTAAAGAATACTCGCTTCGTGATTTTTTGGGTTTCCTTTTTCTTTTTTACTGGCGCTGCTTTCGGATATTTTCTATTAGGCCCTTTTACTTTTAATTTTTTGGCAGGCTTTCAATTAGGTACCGAAAACATGATTGTTACCCGACCAACTTTTGCCGACTATCTGGATAATCTTACGAATATTATTTTAGGTTGTGGATTGGCATTTGAATTACCTGTGCTAGCATTTATCTTGACTAAAATAGGATTAGTAACACCTAGTTTTTTAAGAACAACGCGTAAATATGCCATTGTAATCATATTGATTGTAGCTGCCTTTATTACACCAAGCCCAGATTGGATGAGTCAATTAATTGTATTCGTTCCATTATGGTTATTGTATGAATTAAGTATCTTGGTATCTGCAAGAGTGTACAAACAAAATAAGGAAGAAGAAGATAAAGAATGGGATTGAGAAAGAAGAAAGAAGAAAGATGAAAGATGAAAGAAGAAAGATGAAAGATGAAAGAAGAGATAAGAGATAAGAGATAAGAGATAAAAGATAAAAGATACAGTTTAAGAATATTGAATTAAGAGTTATGAGTTATGTGTTTAATGCTGCTTTGCCGATTGCGATTGGTTGCGACCATGCAGGACTAGATTATAAAAATGCATTGGTAAAAAAGTTAAATGAAAAAGGATATACTGTTACCGATTTTGGTACTTATTCTGCCGATTCGGTTGATTATCCCGACTTTGCACATCCAACTGCAAATGCCGTAGAAAAAGGAGAAGCAGCTTTCGGAATACTGCTTTGTGGTTCTGCAAATGGGGTGGCCATTACTGCTAATAAACACCAGGGTATTCGTGCCGGGCTCTGCTGGCAGAATGATGTAGCTCAATTAATTCGTCAGCACAATGATGCCAATATGATTTGTATTCCTGCACGTTTTGTAGCACTTGCTTTAGCTGAACAAATGTTGGAAATATTTATGAATACACCATTCGAAGGTGGTCGACACGCAACCCGTGTTGGAAAAATTGCTTGTAACTAAAAAACAACTTTTAATGAAAAAATGGTTAGTGGCGTCATTACTGTTTATTACAGTGAGTGCCAATGCACAAAAAGAAAATCCAGCTGTAAAATATGCTGCAGTGATTACTCCTCAGTCTATGAAAGACAAACTAACCATTTTAGCAGGAGCTGAAATGGAGGGAAGAGAAACAGGTATGCCTGGGGAAAAAAAGGCTGCTGCTTTTATTGAAGACCATTTTAGAAAAATTGGACTAAAGCCTGGCAATGGCGAAAGCTACAAACAGTTGTATCCATTATATATTGATGAATTAGAGTCCAAACAATTACGAGTGAACGGCCGTAATTTTGAATGGGATAAAGATTTTAGTTTCCCCTTACAAAGCTCTGGTGATATTACTTTAAACGAAATTGTATTTGCTGGTTACGGTATTGTTGACAAAACCGCCAATAGAAATGATTTTGAAGGAATTGATGTGAAAGGGAAAATTGTTGTTGTATTAGATGGTAGTCCTTCAGATTATAAAGCTCCAGTTGTTGCAGCCGGAACTAGAGCTCCTAATCCTTTATCTTCAATTGGAAAAATGAATGCGATTCGTACAATGGGTGCAGCTGGTGCATTGGTTGTAACAAAAGATTTCCCTCGCAAAACACCTTCGCAATTAAAAGGTAGAATGGGTTTAACTAAATCTGAGACTGCATCATTTATTATGGGAACTATTTCAGAAGAAGTGGCATCTGCATTAGCTGGCAGAACTTCCAAAATGAGTAGTACTGATTTAGCCAACCTTCAAAAAGGAAAATATATATCAGAAGTAAAACTAATGTCTAACAAAAAAGTCAATGAATTACAATCAAGCAATGTAATTGGCATTATTGAAGGAACAGATAAAAAAGACGAATATATTTTTATGACCGGTCATCATGATCATTTAGGCAAAAATGGGGATGTAATTTATTATGGTGCTGATGATGATGGATCTGGAACAGTAGGTGTAATGCAGATGGCAGAAGCCTTTGCTGCAGCTGCAAAAAAAGGTGTTAAACCTCGCAGAACATTGGTATTCATGACAGTGAGTGGTGAAGAGAAAGGATTATTAGGTTCTCAATATTATTCTGATCATCCTATTTTTCCAATGGATAAAACTTCAGTTGATTTAAACACAGATATGATTGGCAGAGTAGATACTGAACGCAAAACAGGAGATACCTTGAATTATATTTATGTGATTGGTCATGATAAATTAAGCAGTGAATTGCCAATTATCAATGAAGCTGCTAACAAAGCACATATTAATATGACGTTGGATTATAAATACGATGATCCAAATGACCAGAACAGAATTTATTTTAGAAGTGACCATTATAATTTTGCAAAAAAAGGAGTTCCAATTTTATTCTTCTATGATGGTATGTTAAAAGCAGATTATCACCGTCCGACTGATACCGTAGAGAAGATCAATTTCGAATTGATGCAGAAGCGAGCACAACTAGTATTTTACACTGCTTGGGAAATGGCCAATAGAGATAATATGATCAAGAGAGATATTCCTTTACCAGCGACTGCTAGATAAAGAAGAAAGAAGAAAGAAGAAAGATAAAAGATGAATTAAGAGATAAGAGATATAAGATACAGAAAAGGGAATGAGTCAAAATAAAAACCTCGCAGTTGTAAATGCTGCGAGGTTTTTTTATGTTCTAATTCAAGCTATCAAAAAAAAATAATTACTAGTAAATTGTTTTACCAGCCCAATAGGTAAGCAAATATCAACGGCACAACAATCGTTGCGTCACTTTCAACAATGAATTTTGGTGTATGAATATCCAGTTTTCCCCAAGTGATTTTTTCATTAGGAACGGCGCCAGAATAAGAACCATATGATGTGGTAGAATCACTGATCTGACAGAAATAACTCCAGAAAGGAACATCATGCCATTCTAAATCCTGATACATCATTGGAACTACGCAGATCGGAAAATCACCGGCTATACCACCACCAATTTGAAAAAAACCTACTCCCTTTCCACCACTATTTGCACGATACCATTCTGTTAACCAAACCATGTATTCAATACCACTCTTCATGGTACTGGCTTTGATTTCATTTTTAATTACATAAGAAGCGAAAATATTTCCCATGGTACTGTCTTCCCATCCTGGAACAACAATAGGCAGGTTTTTTTCTGCAGCAGCCAGCATCCAGCTATTTTTCGGATCAATTTCATAATACTGCTCTAAGTCTCCACTGAGCAACATTTTATACATGTACTCATGTGGAAAATAACGCTCCCCTTTTGAATCTGCATCAGACCAAACCTGATGAATATGTTTTTGTAATCTTCTAAAAGCTTCTTCTTCAGGAATACAAGTATCGGTAACTCTGTTATAATGATTCTCTAATAAATCCCATTCTTCCTGCGGGCTTAAATCTCTGTAATTAGGCACGCGCTTATAATGACTATGAGCTACCAAATTCATGATATCTTCTTCCAAATTGGCTCCAGTGCAACTGATAATAGCTACTTTATCCTGACGGATCATTTCAGCCAAACTAATGCCTAACTCAGCTGTACTCATGGCGCCGGCCAAACTCACCAACATTTTGCCTCCCTCTAATAAATGGGTTTCATATCCTTTAGCAGCATCTACTAAAGCAGCTGCATTAAAATGTCTGTAATGATGTTCAATAAAATGGGAAACAGGTCCTTTACTCATGGATGATTATTTTGAGGGGCAAAAGTAAATTTTTAATATGAACTGGTGATGAATATTCCTGAAACTTGTATACCCAAAATCACATATACCGTAAATGTATTATCTTGAATACAGGTTATTAAATAAACAATTATCGTCATATGTTAAGCTGGGGCAATTATTGGAAGGAAAATCCAAAACTTTTTATGAAAGTGATGGAAAAAAGTACCGAATTCGTTGCTGAAAAGCTGGAATTGCACCAATTGATCAACAAGTCAACCCATTTATTTGATTTTGGATGCGGACCAGGCTATTTGGCCAATGCTTTAAAAGGAAAAATAAACAGTTATTATGGAGTAGATATTTCTGCCAAATACATTGAAATTGCAAAAGAAAAATGCAAAAAAAATAAGGAATTTGTTTTTAGAGAATTGCCATTGGAAGAATCAATTAGTTCATTGACTTTACTTAAGCAAGAAGGTAACCAATTCGATACCATCATCATATTGAGTGTGATTCAGTATTTCAAGACAAAAGAAGATGTGCTTGAATTAATTGAAAATTCCAAAGCCTTATTATCGTCTGGAGGCAAAATATTATTGGTTGATGTTATTGAAAACGAAAAAGGACTTTGGAAAGATGCTTTAAGCGTTATGTTGCATAGCATTAAGCATGGCTATTTTTTCTCCTTTATTCAATTCATGTTTAGGGCAAAATTATCTAAATACAACTCATTAAGAAAAACGCATCAATTATTCATGCTATCTAAGGATGAAGTATTTGACATTGCAGCTCAATCAGCACTTAAAGTAAGTATTTTGCCATGTATTACACTTCAGAGCAGCAGGATAAGCTATTGCTTGAGCATCTAGAAAATATATCTTTGTACCGTTATGTCTTTTTCAATCAAACAATTAACACAGAAGCCATTCTTTAATAGTGAGAAAAATCTCATTCGTATTTATTTGATTGCATGTGTATTGATCAGTTTGAAAATTGCTTTTTTAGAAAGCTATGATAACTACGATAGTTTTGTTGCCGCTTTTGAACATTTGAAAAAGCAATATGATCTGTACCTGATGTATCCTTCGGAATATCATACAGAGTATAATTATAGTCCTTCATTTGCTTTTTTCATGGGGCTATTTTATTATTTTCCGGATTGGATAGGCATTTTATTGTGGAACCTTACCCATACAATAGCACTACTTACTGCAATTCACTTAATGCCTATCAGCCTTAAGAAAAAAATATTCATTTACTGGTTTTGTTTAATCGAATACATCACTGCTGCAGAAAATGTACAAACCAATGCAACAGTTACCGCCTTAATAATGCTGGTTTTCATTTATCAAGAAAAAGGAAAAACAAGTTGGTCAAGTCTGTTTTTTGTTTTTGGATTTTTCTTTAAAATTTATGTACTCACAGCTGGTGTATTCTTTTTGTGTTATAAAAAAAGAGGTGAATTTGCATTGAAAGGATTGGGATGGGCCTTATTGTTTTTTTCCTTACCATTATTGATTGTTTCAATTGATCAGTTATTGTTTTTATACCAGAGTTGGGTACATCGATTGCAATTACAATCAATAAGAGATTCTTTAAGCTTGATTGGAGTAATTGGCATGTTTAAGTCTATTCAAATAGATCAGGGATGGATCATTTTAGCAGGAACCCTCACTATGTTATTGGTATTATTAAAAAAAGAAGTGTATCAAAATAGTCAATTCAGACAATTATATCTTGGAGGAATTCTATTATTCACTGTGGTATTTAACCCAGGTGTTGAATCACCTACTTATATTATTGCTGTTGCAGGAGCTGCAATATGGTATATCACATTGGACCGTTTAAAATGGCATCAGTGGTTAATGATTGTTCTTTTTATTTTTACCTGCCTATCTCCCACCGAAATTTTTCCTAAACCAATAAGGGATAATTTTTTAAAGCCTTACCATATCAAAGCAATTCCATGTATTATTGTTTGGGCAGTTTGCATGGTTGAATTATTTACATGGAAAAAAATCAACCCTATAACAAAATCAAGCACATGAAAATATTAGTAACAGGGGCAGATGGATTTATTGGATCTCATCTAACAGAAATGTTGGTGAAACAAGGATTTGATGTTCGGGCATTTGTGTTGTATAACTCATTTAATACATGGGGCTGGTTAGATTATTGCGACCCTGCAGTAAAAGGGAAATTCGAGGTATTTACAGGCGATATCAGAGACCCTTATGGAGTAAAAACTGCCATGAAGGGATGTGATGTGGTGTTGCATTTAGCCGCGTTGATTGCAATTCCATATTCTTATCATTCACCAGATACTTATATTGATACCAATATTAAAGGAACCCTCAATGTGGTGCAAGCCGCGAAAGAATTAGGCATTCAAAAAGTAGTTCAAACATCTACCAGTGAAGTATATGGAACTGCTCAATTTGTTCCGATCACTGAAGATCATCCATTGCAAGGTCAATCTCCTTATTCTGCAAGTAAAATTGGAGCTGATCAAATTGCTTTGTCTTTTTATACATCATTCAATACACCCGTTGCTGTATTAAGGCCTTTCAATACATATGGCCCTCGTCAATCAGCAAGAGCAGTAATACCAACCATTATTTCTCAAATTGCAGCAGGAAAAAAAATCATTCAACTAGGTGCATTAAGTCCTACAAGAGATTTCTCATATGTAGAAGATACAGCCAATGGATTTATCAAAGCCATGCAATGCGATGCTATAAATGGCACTGTTACCAATATTGGAAGTGGATTTGAAATCTCTATTTTAGATACTGCAGAATTGATTGCATCTTTAATGGGCGAAAAAGTGGAATTCGTTTTAGACAAAGAAAGACTTAGACCAGAAAAAAGTGAAGTAGAAAGATTGTTCGCCAGTTATGATAAGGCAAAACGTTTAATGAACTGGGAACCAGCATATGGTGGATTAGAAGGATTCAAAAAAGGATTAGAACAAACCATCAATTGGTTTACACAACCAGCTAATTTAGCTCGATATAAAACGGATACTTACAATATATAATTTCAATCATGGGTAAACACGCAGTTATTTTAGCAGGAGGAAAAGGAAAAAGATTAAGACCTTATACCGTAGTACTTCCTAAGCCATTGATGCCAATTGGCGAATACCCAATTTTGGAGGTCATCATCAGACAATTGGTGAAACAGGGTTTTACGCATATTACTTTAGCGGTGAATCATCAAGCAGAATTGATCAAAGCATTTTTTGGAGATGGATCTAAATGGGGAATTGCGATCAATTATTCTTTGGAAGATCAACCACTCGGTACAATGGGACCATTAAAATTGATTCAAGATTTGCCAGACAATTTTTTGGTTATGAATGGAGATATTTTAACAGATATCGTTTTTGCAGATTTTTATGACAAACATGTTCAAAGTGGGGCGATCTATACTATTTCATCGCATTTAAGAGAAGAGATGATTGATTATGGAGTACTTCAAACAGAAGCGGGCCATTTAACTGGTTTCAAAGAAAAGCCAAAGAATACCTATGAAGTGAGTATGGGTATATACATGCTCAATAAAAGAGTGCTTTCATTTATTCCGAATAATACGCCTTATGGGTTTGATCAATTGATGTTGGAGCTATTAGCTAAGAAAGAACCAGTAGCTGTAAATACTTTTACGGGTTTATGGTTAGATATCGGAAGGCCTGATGATTATATTGAAGCCATTGAACAATTTGATCAATTGAAAAGTAAAATAATGTATGAGTAAAATATTGGTTACTGGTGCAAATGGTTTTATAGGAAAAATACTATGCAATCAACTCATACTCCAGGGCCATGAAGTGGTAGCTATTTCAAGTGATCGTGGTGATATTTCTTTAATTAAAACCTGGGAACAAATACCTGCAACAGATACAGTAATTCATCTTGCTGCAAAAACTTTTGTACCCGATAGTTGGAAACAACCCGATTTATTTTTAGAAACCAACACGCTTGGCACACTAAGAGCTTTAGAATATTGCAAAAAGCATCAAGCCAGAATGATCTATATCAGTTCCTATTTATATGGGAATGCCAAGACGCTGCCGATTAATGAAGAAGCCCCAGTATATACTCCCAACCCATATGCATTATCAAAAAGAAATGCAGAAGAATATTGTAAATTATATGCAGATTCTTTTGGAGTGAACACGGTGATTTTAAGGCCATTCAATATTTACGGATCCAATCAAAATCCTTCCTTTTTAATTCCTGAGATTATTGATCAGGTATTGCATAAAAAAGCGGTTCATGTAAAAGACCTTGCACCCAAAAGAGATTATATTTTTATTGACGATTTTATAGCATCTATTATAAAATGCCTCGACGTTCATCAATTTGAAATTATTAATATTGGTTCGGGCATCAGTTATTCCGTAAAAGAAATAATTGAAATGGTCCAACAAATTTGTGGAACCAATTATCCCGTTACCAGTAGCAACGAAACCAGAACTGCGGAAATAATGGATACTATTGCAGATATTTCAAAAGCAGCTTCCATATTGAATTGGCAGCCCAAATTCTCCATGAAAGAAGGGCTTTCTCGAGTGATCGAGTCTACTAAATAGGAGGTTTAGGCAATGCGGCCATTAGATTGGTAGCATAATAAATAAGTTTTAGCTTTGTTCCATACCAGTGTATAGAATATGCAGCCCCCTGAAGCTATTAAAACCATTTCGATAATTGTTCCTGTTTGGAATGAGCGAGGCAATTTGCCCATTTTAATTGATGAAATTAAAAAGGCTTTAACTCCCTTGAATTATACCTATTCCATCATTTTTGTGGAAGACAGTAGTACTGATGGAACGCTTGAGTATATTAAAGATCAGGCAGCCAATACCAATTACATCTATTATATCTCTTTGACCAAAAGCTTCGGCCATCAAAATGCTTTGAAAGCCGCGCTCGACAGAACTGATGCCGATGCGGTAATTATGATGGATGGAGATTTACAACATCCCCCAGCATTAATACCAACATTAATTCAAAAATGGGAAGAAGGTTTCGATATCGTGTATACCATTAGAAATGATCACCAGGATATTCAATACCTAAAAAAGAAAACCTCTAATATTTTCTACAATATCATCAATAATTTATCTGATATAGAATTAGAGCAAGGAACTGCAGACTTCCGATTAATGGACCATAAAGTAGTAAAAGTATTTCGAACATTTACCGAAGCAGATATTTTTATGAGGGGTTTAATTAAATGGATGGGCTTCAATCAAATTGGCATAGAATATACTTCTGCGCTTAGAGGTTCTGGAGAATCTAAATATACGGTTAAGAAAATGATCCGTTTTGCATTACAAGGCATTACATCATTTAGCACAAAACCTTTGTATATAGCCGCTTATCTGGGATTATTCTTCTCTTTATTTTCTTTATTATACATTCCTTATATCTTAATCAGCTTTATCTATGGTCATGTAGTGTCTGGTTGGGCATCAATGATTGCAACCATTGCCTTTTTTGGTGGCCTTCAATTAATGATTTTAGGGATTATTGGATTGTACTTAGGAAAGTTATTCATGCAAAGCAAACAACGCCCTCATTATATAGTTAAAGAAACCAATCTGCTTTAATGAACCGTTCTATCTTGTTGAGTTTTGATGTAGAAGAATTTGATATTCCGATGGAATTTGGTCAAACTATTAGTGATTCAACACAAATGGAAATTGGGAAAAAAGGATTGGATGCTATTGCACCAATATTGGATGCTGTGCCTACAACATTATTTACTACTGCAAATTTTGCCGATCATTTTCCCTCAGAAATAAAAAAATTAGCTGAACATCACGAAATTGCTTCTCACACATACTACCACGGTTCTTTTGTAATTAAGGATCTGTTGAATTCAAGATTAAGACTTGAAACAATTACAGGGAAAGCAGTTACAGGATTGCGCATGCCGAGAATGAAAGTGATTGATATGCCGTCGGTGATCTCAGCTGGGTACACATATGATTCTTCCATCAATCCAACTTGGCTACCAGGAAAATACAATAATCTGCATCTTTCCAGAACAGTATATTTAGATGAAGGAATGCTCAGACTCCCTGCATCAGTTACACCCAATCTGCGGATACCTTTGTTCTGGTTGAGTTTTAAGAATATGCCTTATATGGTATTTAGGAATCTTTGTATTCAAACCTTACAAAAAGACGGTTATATCTGTTTGTATTTTCATCCATGGGAATTCACCCCAATTAATGAATTTGGTTTACCAGCATATACCAAAAGATGGTGTGGCCCTGCATTAGTGAACAGGCTATTACAACTGATCAAAGACTTACAAAAAGAAGGAGATTTTATTCCAATCAATCAATTACCCGATCTAAAAAATTAAAAAACAGTTAATTGTTATAATAGATTTGTTGTTGTAAAATAGTATTTAGACATTTGTCTAAATATATAAATAATAAAAGTGAATATTCTTTTTAAAGCACTTAACGATTCTACAAGGCGGGAGATTTTGGAGCTGCTCAAAGAAAAAGATTTAAATGCCGGAGAAATTGCCGACCATTTTAATATTTCAAAACCCAGTATATCTCATCATCTAGACTTACTGAAACAAGCAGGTTTGGTAGAGGCTGCTAAAGATGGTCAATTTATTTCCTATTCTTTAAACACTACTGTAATGGATGAAATGTTGAAGTGGATGTTGCAATTTAAAAAAACTAAAAAATAAATAAAATGCTTAAAAACAATACAATAGAATGGCTGGTTATTTTGATAATAATCGCTGCTCCATTTGGGTATCTGAGTACTATTTACAATGCCTTACCACAAACCATTCCGACGCATTTTGATTTAGAAGGCAGGGCCAATGGTTGGGGAGATAAATCAACTTTGATTTTTACAACATTTATGATGACGGCAATTGGAGTTGGCTCCTATTTTATGGTAAAGTTTATCCATAAAATTGATCCCAAAAAAGCTGCAGGTCAATCTCCCGAATTAATGAAAAAAATAGCAATGAGTGTGTTGGTTTTTTTATGCCTTATTCAAATGATAATTATTCATTCAAGTCTGGCAGAACAGATTGATGTAGCAAAATTTATTTTCCCTTTAATTGGAATATTTTTAGCTGTTTTAGGAAACTTCATGCACAGTATTAAACCCAATTATTTTATTGGTTTCAGAATACCATGGACATTGGAAAACGAAGAGAATTGGAGAAAGACACATTACTTAGTAAGTAAAATTTGGGTAGCTGGGGGAATTTTGATGGCAGTGATTTCGTTGTTAGTAAGCCCCATAATTGGCATTATTGCTTCTGGTATCATTTTATTAATAATGATTGTTCTACCTATAGTTTACTCTTATCAATTATATAAAAATCAGAAAATAAATAAAAATTGATTTCATGAAAAAAATTGCATTATTAATCTTCGGGCTATTTACACTTTCTATAGTGATGGGTCAACAAGAAGAAAGACCTCAAACACCCAAACCACCCTTCAACTATTCAATAGAAGAAGTTGAATACGACAATGCCGACCATAGTGTTCATTATGGTGCTACATTAACAACCCCAAGAAATAAAAAGAATTTTCCAACGGTGATTATTATTTCAGGTAGTGGAACACAGGATAGAGACGGAACTTTATTTGACCATAAATTGTATTGGGTATTAGCAGACTACTTAACCAATAATGGAATTGCTGTTCTAAGAGTAGATGATAGAGGCGCAGGAAAAAGCACTAAAGGTCCTAATCCAAAAGAATTAACTTCTGCCGATTTTTCATATGATGTAGAAACAAGTTTAAATTATTTGCTCAGTAGAAAAGAGATCAATGCTAAAAATATTGGACTGATCGGGCACAGCGAAGGTGGTGCAATAGCGCCAATGGTGGCCGCTAGAAGAAAAGAAATTAGTTTTTTGGTGCTATGGGGAGCGCCAGCAATAGGAGGAGTTGCAACCAATACTAGTCAGAATTTATTTCAACTTAGAAAAGCTGGAATTGATAGTACAGCTACTGTTGCATTTGGAGAATTACACAATCAAATGTTAGCGAAATTTACAGCACCCAATAAAGAACAGTTAAATAAGCAATTAGATTCCGTTTATTCAAATTGGCTTAAACAACAAAGTCCTGCAATAATCAAGTCATTATATGCTACAGAAAAAACAATTGTAGGACAAGGTGTTCAATTTATGTATGATGGTTTGTATGATATACATTGGATGAGGTATTTTATTAATTATAATCCTGTAGATGATTTGAAAAAAATTACTTGTAGGGTGCTAGCCATTAATGGAGAAAAAGACACGCAAGTGGATGCTATAAGTAATTTAACATTGATTGAAAAAACAATAAAAGCAAACGGAAATAAAAAGGTAGTGATCAAAAAACTGCCTGGATTAAATCATTTATTACAAACAGCCAATACCGGAGACTTTACAGAATATCAAAAAATTAAAGAAACCATTTCTCCATTAGCATTAGAGCTAATAGCAAATTGGATTAATAATAAATAATGAATTATTTAGCCCACGCTTATTTATCATTTGAAGACCCAGACTTGTTATTGGGCAATATGATCAGTGATTATATCAAGGGTAAAAAGCAATACGACTACCCAACAACAATACAAAAGGGAATAAGACTCCATCGTGCAATTGACCAGTTTACCGATGAGCATACAATTACCCGGGAAATAAAAAAATTCTTTACGCCTTCAGTTCGATTGTATGCAGGTGCATTTGTAGATGTAGTGTATGATCATTTTTTAGCCATTGATTCGAGTATTTATACAGCTCAGGAGTGGATGGATTTTACAGAAAGAACATTTAATAGTTTAGGCCAACAACAATCTTTCTTTCCAGAAAGATTTGCTACTATGTTCCCCTATATGCAATCTCAAAACTGGTTATACAATTACCGCTATACCTGGGGAATAGAAAAAAGTTTCGAGGGATTAAGTAGAAGAGCTAAGCATTTGGACAGTTCGAAAGAAGCATTTGATCTTTTTATGCTTCATTACAATGAAATAGCTATAATGGCTGTGCCGTTTATAAAAGATGCCCAAAGTTTTGCAATAGCCCAAATTGAATCGCTACAGAAGCAATAGCTTATATTTGCTCTTACAAGTAAATATACGATTCCATGAAAATTGCTACTAAATACATCCATGCTGGAGCAAATCCAGATCCAAGTACTGGAGCTATTATGACTCCCATTTATCAAACATCTACATATGTTCAGGAAGCTCCTGGGGTAAACAAAGGTTTTGAATATGCCAGAAGCCAGAACCCTACCCGAAAAGCCTTGGAAGAAGCTTATGCAGCCATTGAGAATGGTCAATATGGATTGGCATTTGGAAGCGGCGTTGCTGCAACAGATGCGGTCATTAAATTATTGGTACCTGGAGATGAAGTGATTGCAGCCAACGATATGTATGGTGGCACATTTCGTTTATTCTCTAAAATCTATGAGAAAATGGGGATTGTATTTACTTATGTAGATACAACCGATGTGAACAATATTCAAAAAGCGATTAGTAGCAAAACTAAACTCATTTGGATTGAAACGCCTACCAATCCACTCATGAATATTACCGATATAGCTGCTGTTGCTACCATTGCAAAGGCAAGCAAAGCCTTACTATGTGTAGACAATACTTTTGCCTCTCCTTATTTGCAAAACCCGTTAGACATGGGAGCAGATATTGTTATGCATTCTGCTACCAAATATTTGGGCGGACATTCCGATGTGATTCAAGGTGCATTAATGATGAATAGTTCGGAATTGAGAGAACAATTGTATTTTATACAAAAAAGTTGCGGTGCAGTTCCTGGGCCGATGGATTGCTTCCTGGTATTACGTGGTATCAAAACCTTGCATTTACGTATGCAGCGTCATTGCGAGAATGGAAGAGCCATCGCACATTGGTTGCGCAATCATCCTAAAGTAGCTAAAGTATACTGGTGTGGTTTCGAAGACCATCACAATTATGCAATTGCAAAAAAGCAAATGCGCGATTTTGGCGGCATGCTTTCTTTTGAATTGAAAGACGATAGCATGGATGCTGCAATGAAAGTTTTATCATCTACCCATTTGTTTTCTTTAGCAGAAAGTTTAGGAGGAGTAGAAAGTTTAATTAATCATCCGGCATCTATGACACACGCTTCAATACCAAGAGAAAAAAGAATTGCCAATGGTTTAAGTGATACATTAATCAGATTAAGTGTTGGCGTAGAAGATGCAGATGATCTTATTGCAGACCTGAACCAAGCATTAGGATAATGTTGAATGAAGACCATAACAAATTGGTTGATTTTTTTGATAAAAAAGTAAAGCAATACAATCAAGTTTCCTTTATTGTTGCTGACCCAGTTTGTATACCACATTTATTCTCAAAAAAACAAGACATAGAAATAGCCGGATTTTTCGCGGCTATTTTTGCTTGGGGCAATAGGACAACCATCATTAATAAGTCGCGTGAATTAATGCAACTCATGCATATGCAGCCTCATGATTTTTGTATCCATGCATCAGCTAAAGAATTGCAACAATTAGAGGGATTCAAACACCGGACTTTTAATACCACTGATTTATTGTATTGCATTGATTTTTTCAAACAACACTATTCAAAATACCATTCTTTAGAAGAAGCATTTTTAATAAAGGGCAAAAAGCCAACAACTGTATTTGATGCGTTGGTCCATTTTCATCACTATTTTTTTTCTTTGGAAGATGCGCCATCCAGAACCAAAAAGCATATTTCTAACCCCGCCAAAGGCTCTACCTGTAAGCGTTTGAACATGTTCCTGCGTTGGATGGTTAGAAAAGACAATAAGGGCGTAGATTTTGGTATTTGGGGAAAGCTAGATCCATCACAATTGATCTGCCCCATTGATGTACATGTTGCCAGAGTTGCTAAAAGATTTAACTTATTGGAAAGAAAACAAATAGACTGGCAGGCTGCTGAAGAATTAACTACCTACCTAAAAAAGCTGGACCCAAAGGATCCAGCTAAATATGATTTTGCCCTTTTTGGATTGGGCGTAATTGAAAAATATTGATTATTTCAAATCAAATGAACTCATCATGGTGTTTTTTGAATCACCACCAACAAATACATTGAACTTACCAGCTTCTAATAGTGTTTTGCCATTCGCATCAAAAAAAGACAAGTCTTTAGCCGACAATGTAAATTCAAGCGATTTTGTTTCGCCCGCTTTTAAATTGATCTTTTGAAAACCTTTTAATTCTTTTACAGGCCTAACAATAGAAGCGGTTAAATCTCTAATATACAATTGAACTACTTCTTCCCCATCCATTTTACCTGTATTGGTAACATTGACGCTCACTTTTAATGATTCTGTTTTTGCGATAGCAGCAGCACTTAGCTTTAATCCACTATACGCAAATGTTGTATAACTCAAGCCATATCCAAATGGATATAACGGTTCATTTGGAATATCACGATAACGAGATTTCCAGGCACCATCACCAGTTTCTGGAGCAGGTCTGTTGGTATTGAAATGATTATAATAAACAGGTATTTGCCCCACAGCATAAGGGAAACTCATTACTGTTTTTCCAGAAGGATTATATACGCCAGTTAATACATTCGCTACAGCATTACCCGTTTCTGTTCCTAAGATCCAGCATTGTACAATTGCCGTGCTTAGATCTTGAATTTGAGTAAGCACCATCGGGCGACCACTATTTACTAAAACTACAATAGGTTTACCGGTTTTTTGCAAAGCTTTCAATAATTGAACTTGAGCTTCTGGAATATTAATATTGGCCAGTGATCTTTCTTCACCTCCTAATTTTCCACTCAACCCAATTGTTGCTACTACAACATCTGCATTGCTGGCAGATTTAACCGCTTCATTGATTAATGCATCACTGGTGGTATTGTCTGCATTGTACCCTTGCGTATAATCTATTGCACCTGCACCTAATTTATTTTGCAATCCTTCATAAATGCTCACTGCATCTCTTGCATTTCCATTTGCTACCCAAAAATCAAACATATCTTCCTTGCTTTTCGCATACAATCCAACCAACGCAATTTTGGAAGCCGATTTATTCAAAGGCAATACTTGATTGCTATTCTTCAACAATACAATAGAACTTTGTGCTGCTTTTAATGCAACTGCTCTGTTTTCTGGTGAAAATAAAACAGCTTTTTCTCTTGCTTCATCAGAAAATTTATAAGGGTCTTCAAACAATCCTAATTTAAATTTATAATAGAGTATTTTGCCAACTGCTTCATCAACTTGTTGCATAGTTATTTTACCTTCTTTTACCAAAGCAGGTAAATGTTCTACTACTACTTTCGATTCCATATCCATCATACTTCCAGCCTGTAAAGCTTTGAGGGCAGCATCTTTATCATCAGTTGCATAACCATGATTGATTAGTTCACCAAAAGAACCCCAATCACTTACCACAAATCCTTTAAAGCCCCAACGCTTTTTCAAAACATCATCTACCAAATAGGAATTGGCACTTGCAGGTACTCCATCTACAACATTAAATGAATTCATCACTGTTGCAGCTCCTGCATCAACAGATGCTTTATAAGTAGGGAAGTATTTATTCCATAATGCCACTCTTGAAACATCCACATGATTGTACTCTCTACCAGCTTCAAGAGCACCATAAGCGGCAAAATGTTTAACACAGGCCATAATATGCGCTGCATCGTCTAAATTTCCTTGTAATCCTTTAACACGTGCTGCAGCAACTAGGCTACCATAATAAGTGTCTTCTCCTGCTCCTTCCATTACCCTACCCCATCTTGGGTCGGTACTGATATCTACCATTGGAGCAAATGTCCAATGCAACCCTGCTGCCGCAGATTCTTTTGCTGAAATAGCAGAATTGATTTCCATCTGTTTCAAATCCCAGCTACAGGCTTCCGCCAAAGGAATTGGGAAAATGGTTTTATACCCATGAATTACATCAAAAGCAAATAAAATAGGTATACCCATTCTGCTTTCTTTTACAGCAACTTCTTGAATTGCTCTTGTTTCTTTAGCCCCTGTTACATTGAGGAATGAGCCTACTTTTCCATCACGCACCATCTGCACTTTTCCTTTTTGACCTGGGTCATTTAATGCAGGACCTGTAAAAACTCCGCCATTCAACTGATTCAGCTGACCTGCTTTTTCTTGAATGGTCATGCGCTTCAACAAATCGGCTATACGCTGATTGATGGATAATTGTGTATTTTTATAAGCAGGTAGATTGGTCGAACTTTTTTGAGCAGAAATTAACCCAACCAATAGAAATAACTGGAGTACCAGAAATACTTTTTTCATATAATCGCTTTTAGAACCTTAAATATATTGAATCTTTACAAAAATGATAGAATACAATTTAGATATTGCAACCGTAGATCAGCTGAACCGCGATGAATTGATCAATACCGTTAATTATTTAATTGTACACGATTTTGAGAAATTGATTTATGCATTGTACCGAATTGATGTTGATGAGGCCAAGATCAAGTATCTATTAGAAACCAGAACAGATACCAATTCAGCCATACTCATTGCAGATGCCATCATACAAAGGCAAATTGAAAAAAAAATAGCCAAAGAAAAATACAAACAACCTAAACCAGATGCAGGTGAAGATGCATGGTAAATTTAATCAATCAATTCATCGACCCTTTTTATTTGATATTGGTTCTTTCGCAATAATTGAATGATAGCCGGAAGTTCTCGATAGAATTTCTCTTTTCTTCTTGGATCAGTTCCTACATGAATTAATACAATAGCACCATTCATTTTATCTGGCTGCATAAGCAATTCGGAAAGTTTATCTTTTAAGAAAGCATTCGATCGGTATTGCTTGCCCATTTCGGGCCAGGTATAATCTGCATTGGTAAATGTACCAGGAGTAAAACTGAACAATTGCATACCACGCCATTGCGTCCAGGTAGCAACAGAATCGTTCCACCATTCGTAGGGAGGAATGAATAGTTTGACATTTTTCACATCAATGCCTATTTCATCCATGGCATTTAAATTTTTATTGAGGTCATCGCTAAACTCCTGAAAGCCCACTAATAAGCTGTCCCGCTTTGTCCAATCATTGTACAATAAATGATCATTACTATGTGGACCCATATAATGCCCGGCTTTAATCAGTTGTTGAATAGCCGATTGGAATTGTGGATTTCTATACATTCTTCCAGTAAAAAAGAAGCCGGCTTTTATTTTTTCTTTCGATAATAAAGAATCGATGAAATTGAATCCTTCTCCATATTCATCTCCCGTAAAAACAAGGGCTATTGATTTTTCAGTTCCTGGACTTGCTTTAATAATGGCACCATGGTCTACAATATGTGGCGCACCGGGTTTAAATGAAATGCCATCCTTACTTGTTTGCTTAGATTCTTGTGCTGCCAACAAATAAACCAAACTAGCTGTTCCATCCATAGTTGGTTCATTGGTACTATAATCGCCGTAATCGTCATGATACACTGCTAAATCACTTTGGAAATTTGCATATTCATCAGCATCTTTTAATTGAATACCAATTAAGTTTTTATAAATAGTAGTATACACTGGTCCATCTACCAAACCGCCATTGATGGGATAATTTTTTATATGAGTAAATGCAGAGTGAGGGTCTACAGGTGTATCTCCATTAAATGGTAAACCGTATATCATACTGGTACCCCAAGGATTACATCCAAATAACCAATCCATATTTGCTTGCTCCAATTCATCATATTGATGATTGCCGGATAATGAAGCATACCACTTGCATTGCATGGCAAAGGCAACGGTTAAATTATTGCTGCACCAAATAAATGGAACCCCTCTATAAAATGCGTTTTGTTTTGCTTTTTGCCAAACAGCATCAATTCCTTTTTGATAAAAGCCAATGATCGAATCTTTTTTAGCTCCTGTTAATTGTTTAGCTAATTCATAATGACCCAAATTGATAAATGGATACCATTGATAATGGCTTGCAGTATCTTTTCCTAACCAAGGTGTGATAGGTTCTTTCTTAGCATAGGTAAACGATGCGTCTACTCTTTGAGCTTTGTTCTTCCAAAAAGCGGTGGCATTGGCTAATTCCATATCATCTACCCAATTGTCTTCGGCATAGATATATGGTGAAACAACAGAAACAGTTTGTGTAACTCCTGGCATTAGTTCAGCAAATTGAAATGCTGTTTTTGCTTTTGATTGATACAATGCTTTTTCATTTTCAAACAAATTGGAAGCCAAAGAAAATGCCGCACTGAATTTAGCAGCAGTAGAACTTGTGCCTGTTGTATTATTCAAATATTTTCCTCTTTGTTGTGGCTTACCATCAATAAAATAAACTGGTCTTTCAAAACCTTTTCCATAATAGGTATCTTCTTTTGGAATGCGCATTCCTCTGTGATCTCTATCATCTCCTAATTGATTGAATAATAATGAAGGGCTGGGATGCATTTTAATCAACCAATCCAAACCCCATTTGGCCTCATCCAACACATCTGCTCTTCCATTGCTTCCCAATAACCCATTGCTTGAAAAACGATCGGCAAAAGCAGATGGGAAATCTCTGAAAGCCATTAACAAATGATAAGTGGCATTAGCAGAAGTTGAACTGTATTGTAAATAATCACTGGCATCATGCCAACCTCCTGTTGCGTCTATAAATGTGCTATCCTTTATTCCAACTGAAGATGCATATTGAGTATAACCATCGTGGGTATGACAACTGTCTTTTAGAAATGGGTTATACCCGCTTCTTTGTTGTCGCATATATTGTAAACAAAAATCAGCAGTTCCTTTATATACATTGTTATTAATATCAAAGCTGGCAGATTTTATTTTACCGATTTGCAAATAATATTTTCCCGGTTTGGTATAGGAAGAAAAATTCAAACGAGCAGTTTCGCTAAATGGGCCGTATTTGCCAAAAAAATGGTCAATAGTGCTCGAAAATACTTTTTGATTCGTGAAAGCATCAACTAAACTAAACTGCCTGGTATTTTCATTTCCCTTGGAGCACCAAACAGCCACTTTTGTTCCTTTTGGTAAATAACCCAATTGATTAATTCTTATCCAAGCAGTTTCATTTGCTAAAGAAGCAACTACCCATATTGAAGCTATTAAAAAACAAAGCAACTTTTTATCCATGCCTATAATTTATGTTTAAATATACAAACGATAATGCAGTCATTTCACCTAATTTCGTGTGATAAAACACAAAACGATGAAGCTTGTTTCTTATATGTCCGAAGGGAGAGACCAATTGGCCTTTTTAGTAGATGGTTTATTGTTCGATTGCGATTTAATGCATCCAGAATTACCCAATAGTATGAATATGTTTTTACAATATTGGGAGGATTTATTTCCTATTGCAAAAGAAACAGACGCAGCCATCAAATCTGGAAGGATTAGTAAAGACAACGGAATTGCAATAGAAGATGTGGATTTATTGGCACCTGTTCCTTTTCCTTCATCTTGCAGGGATGGATATGCTTTTAGACAACATGTTGCAGCTGCTCGTAGAAATAGAAAAGTAGAGATGATTCCAGAGTTTGATCAATACCCCATATTTTATTTTACCAATCATCATAGTATTCAAGGCCCTGGTGAAATCAAATGTATGCCTGATCATTTCGAAAAATTAGATTTCGAATTAGAAGCAGCCATTGTTATTTGCAAAAATGGAAGAAATGTACCAGCAGAAGAAGCAGACAGTTATATAGGCGGCCTAATGATCATGAACGATATGAGCGCACGCAGATTACAAATGGAAGAAATGTTGCTCAACTTGGGGCCCGCAAAAGGAAAAGATTTCTCTACAGTAATCGGACCATGCTTGGTTACTTTAGATGAATTAGCAGCATTTGAAGTTCCTTGCAAAGAAGGGCATACCGGAAAAGCTTGGAACTTATCAATGAAGTGTTGGGTGAATGGTATTCAAGTAAGTGAGGGGAATGTAGCCCAGATGGATTGGACATTTGCAGAGATCATTGAAAGATGTGCTTATGGTGTTGATATTCATCCGGGAGATGTGATTGGAAGCGGTACAGTAGGAACTGGTTGTTTTTTAGAATTAAATGGAACAGGGAAATTAAACGACCCGAATTATACCGAGCAATGGTTACAAGCTGGAGATATAGTTGATATGGAAATAGAAGGCATTGGTAAATTAAGTAATACCATTGTTAAAGATGATGTTGAATTTTCTATCCTGGCAAAAAAGAAAATATGATTATTCGTTTAGCAGATTTAAAAGTAATGGAAAAACAAGCTTGGCTGCAGCATGCAATTGCACCCAGACCAATCTGTTTTGCCAGCACCATCGATGCAAAAGGGAATGTAAACCTGAGCCCTTTTAGTTTTTTCAATTTGTTTTCTTCTAACCCACCGATCGTTATTTTTTCTCCTTCAAGAAAAGGAAGAGACAATACCTTAAAGCACAGTTTAGAAAATGTAATGGAAGTGCCAGAATGTGTAATCAATATGGTAGATTATGATATGGTACAACAAATGAGTTTATCGAGTTGCGAGTTTCCGAAAGGAGTAGACGAATTTATTAAAGCTGGTTTTACCAAAGAAGCTTCTACCATAGTGAAACCACCAATGGTGAAAGAAGCAAAAATAAAATTAGAGTGTAGAGTTAATGAAGTGAAGTCTTTGGGAGATCAGGGTGGAGCAGGGCAATTGGTAATTGCTGAAGTTTTGTGTATGCATATAGATGACTCGATTTTAAATGAAGAAGGTACTATGATCGATCAAACCAAAATGCACCACGTGGCGAGATTAGGAGGCGATTGGTATAGTAAAATAGACAGTAGTAATTTATTCAAAGTTGCTAAGCCAAATACAGCATTAGGAATTGGAATGGATGCTTTACCAGAAAGTATTCGTAACAGTAAATTTTTAACAGGCAATCATTTAGGACAACTAGCGAATGTAACTTCAATACCACATGTGGATCCTGCTTTTCACGATGATCGATTAAAAAATATATTTCAATACTATTCCATCAACCCAAATGAAATGGAAAAAGAGCTGCATTCTTACGCTGCAGAATTATTGAATGATAATAAAGTAGAATCGGCCTGGCAAATATTATTGGCTGGAGAAGTTTAAATAACTTTTTTGTAAAACCCTTCTGTCAATCCAAATCTTCTTTCAGGTGCTTTTTCTTCTAATTGATGAAATGCATTGGGCGTAAGGCCTGTAAAGTCTTTATATGCTTTAACTAAATGTTGGTAATCGTGGTATCCACACTCGATAGCAATTCTTAACCAATCTCTATTGGTGAAACTATTTTTCATACGAAAGGCATTATCGAATGCTATTACACGTTGAAATGTTTTAGGATTAAGACCAGTTCTTTCCTTGAATTTTCGCTCTAGTTGACGATTACTATAAAATGCTTGTTTGGCAATATCATCTATAGAGTAATTGTTTTCATTAGAATGCATATTGAAACAAACTTGATCGATAGCGAGAATAGGTTGCTTTGCCCTTCTAATTAAAGTACGTACAAAGGCATTAACAATCTCAATCATTTGCAAATAATCCTTTGCTAAATGCAATTGCTCATTTATTGCATGAACGGTTTTATTGAATACTAATTCTGCATTGATGTATTGATTATTGAGTTCATGAGCAGGAATTCCGGTTAGACGATACAATGCACCAGGTTTAAAAATAATCTGTACAACTAAGAAAGAATTACCAATTGCTCGGTGGGTTACTTCAGTAAATTGTCCATAGAGAACTACAGGAATATTACTTTCCTCTTTATTTGAAGAAGAAAATCTAACCGTTTCTCTATCAAAGGGGTAGAAAGCCAGGCATTGTTCTGGTCTTGGAGGATAGGCTTTGGCTGGAATAATTGAACCTTTGTTGAATACAAGATGAACAATTCTATACAGTTGTACATAATCTTCTACATCAGGAGCCGGTATAAAGTCTTTTAAAAGCAAAGGCAATAATCTTTTATGTAAGCTACAAAAAATTATAAACTCAAAGGCGGTCCAACTACTTTCATACCATGAGCAGCATGAATTTTGTTCATTTCTTCATCTGAAGGTCTTTCTTTTAAATTATTCATATAACTAAAGAATTCCTCCATTTTCCCTGCGGGTTGAAGCATATATATTAGCCTGCCATTATCAGTTAATTGAATCCAGGTATGGGCAATATTACGAGGAAGAAATATGGTTTGACCTGGCGTAAGTACATGGGTTTCTGAACCAACAACAAAACGATAACTACCTTCTATAACTGTAAATATCTCATCTTGATTAAAATGGATATGCAATGTAGGTCCAACTTTAGCTGTACCGATATATTCAAATACCGACAATTGACCGCCTGTGTCTTTGCTAGAAATTTTTAAGTCGTTGGGATGAACTCCCAAGAATTTAACTACTTCGCCAAATCGAGACTTTCCGGCGTCTACTATAAAAGGTTTAGCGCTGGTACTATTCGACTTTTGCGCCATTGCGGTATGCAAAAATCCTAGCGCAGGAATAGCGAGGGCTGTTTTAGATAAAAATTCTTTTCGTTGCATATGGAATATTTTAGACCATGAAATTGCAACAAAAGCAACTGAGTTAAGTGGTACAAAAACGACATATTTGATGTAAGCAAATAAGCTAGTCCAGCACCAACAGATCTTCATTGTTAAGAAGTTCAGAAAAGTTGGTTGAAGCCCGCTTTGTACTTCTGGCCAACTCCATTGTATGCTGAACAATCTCGTAAGTAGAATGGTTTAGTCGTAAAGGCTTAGGAGATAAGCCATTCAACCAGCATTTAATAGTCCATGCAAATTGGTCATTGATTGAATCAACAATTGGAACACCAAATTCTTCCAGTGCAGCAGCATTACAAAGTTGCTCATACTGGCCTTTAATGGGTAAACACAATAATTTTTTCCTTAGGTACAATGCTTCTGCAGGCGTTTCAAAACCAGCTCCGGTAATTACTCCAGTAGAATGAATCATACTTTGGGTAAATGCATCATTGCTAATTGGAATAAAAGTGATATTTCCATCAGTTACTGGTTGTGAAACTTTTTTAGAAAACACTTCAAAACGAATATCCTTAATTGGGGCCAATGCTTTTTTTACAACAGTATCATTATAATGAGAAAGATACACCGTTACATGTCCTCGATCAGAAGGTTCGGCATTAATGATATGGTGTTTCAACACCGGAGAAAGAATAAAATGATCATATTGTTTAAAGTGCAAACCAACATAAGTAGAAGCTGGTGCATAATGATTCAATACCCAATCTCCTGCAAGATCTTTTTTATCAGCTCTAGGAGTAAATTTACTTTGAAAACTTGCCTGGTGACCAAACCCAACACTGGGTACTTTTTTAATTGCACAGGCCAGTGAAGTGATACTATCTAAATCATTCAAAACAATATCGTATTGATCAACTGGCAAACTATTGGCTTCTTTCCAGATTCTTCTTAAACTAAAATCTTTTGCCATTTTCCAATAATCCAATCCACCTTTATTGCCGTAGAACAAACTCACCCCTTTGCTTCTGAACTTAACAGGAAGCTCCGAATCCAGATTACAATTATTGCCACTTAAAAATATATCAACAGTACCATACTGTTCAATGAAAGGCAATAATTCTATAGCCCTACTAATATGTCCATTACCGGTTGCTTGTACAGCATATAATATCTTCATGATTGCAATGCTAGTGAGTGAATAAATAGGGCTATCTCATCAGTAACAACATTGAGCTGAGGTAATTTCCTTTCCATTGCAACAACAGGTGCTGAAGAGGTAATAAAATCTTTCTCATCGTATTGAAAAATAGTCCACTCATTTTGAGAATATTCTAAAGACGTTAAATTTTCAATCCAGTCTCCACTATTTAAATAGGTAACTGAACCATTTTTAGTAACCACTTCTCTTTTCTGTGGCTGATGAATATGTCCACAGATTACATAATCGTATTTTTTCTCGATGGCCAATTCAGCTGCAGTCTGTTCAAAATCACCAATCCATGAAACTGCTTTTTTAACACTGTTCTTAACTTTCTTACTAAAACTCATTTTCTCTCTCCCCATTACTTTCAAACACCAATTCAAAAAGCTATTGATGAGAATGAGTAAGTCATATCCGTGCCCACCCAATTTGGCTAAAATCTTTGCACTGCCTTTTGTGGTTGCATCAAATACATCGCCATGAAAAATCCAGGTCATTTTACCATTGATTTCCATAACTACTTTATCAGTCAGCTGAAAATTACCCATATGCATATCACTGTATCTACGCAATGATTCATCGTGATTGCCAGTGATATAAATAACCCTTGTTCCTTTTGAAAGCAGATTCATAATTTCTTTAATCACCTGCATGTGAGCGGTAGGAAAATATCTTTTATTGAATTGCCAGATATCAATGATGTCGCCATTCAACACTAAAATCTGCGGTTGAATACTTTTAAGATAGTTAACGATTTCTGTAGCATGACAACCATAAGTACCTAAATGCAGGTCGCTCATTACTACAACATCGAGCTGGCGTTTTTCCATTGATAGGAGTTTAGCAAAACTCCCAACTACATGTAACGTAATTGTTACGAAATGATTACGGAAATGTTATGTTATAGATTATAAATCACCTAATTGTGGTCTCATGATGATGTCTTCTACAACGGCCATCGGTGAAAGATGTGCCGCTGTATATATCATTTTGGCAATATCATTTACTTCCATAATGCGAGCAGGGTCTATATCAAATCCATCCCAACTGGCACTGAGCGTGGCCCCAGGACAAACAGCAGTTACTTTGATGCCTTTGGGCTTTAGTTCTTCTCTAAGGTTTTTACTAAACCCTAATAATGCAAATTTACTAATACTATAACTTCCGCCATTCGAATAGGCATTTAACGAAGCGATGGAGCAGATATTAAAAATATGACCACGGGATGCATTCATCATTGCTGGCAAAAGGGCTCTCGTAAAATGATACGCACTGTATAAGTTAGCAGAGATCATATCTTCTAAAACCCCTTCTGATTCATTGTGAACGGAACCTGGAGAAAAACTTCCTGCATTATTCACCACTATATCAGGAGTGCCTTGGCGTAAACACCAGTCAGCAAATTCAAGTACTTGCGATTTTTCGCACATATCACAAACTTTCCCTTTGATGATAGATTCGGGGAACCTGGTTTGCAAATCGGCAACCGTATCATAGAGTGATTTTTCTCCTCTACTGCACAATAAAATTGTATTCGAATTAACTGCAAATTGTTCTGCAATGGCTTTGCCAATTCCTTTAGAAGCTCCTGTGATAATGATATTCATACTTTAAAAATACAACTTATCCAATTCAATTAGTCTCCTGACAATTAACAACAAACTACTAATTTCGCTACATGCAATACGAACACCTTTTCTTTGACCTCGATCATACCATCTGGGATTTTGAAACCAATTCAAAAGAAGCCATGCTAGATGTATTCACCAGTAATCAATTACAAGAAAAAGGGGTGACCAGTTTTGATGCTTTTTTTGACCGATATAGTTATCATAACCACCGGTTATGGGACAAATATTCTAAAGGACAATTGAAACAAGAAGAATTGAGGTGGAAAAGAATGTGGCTATCATTGGTTGATTTCAAAATTGCCGATGAAGCTGTTTCACGCAAAATGGGTTTGGAATTTTTAGAGATCTTACCCAATAAAAACAAGCTATTCCCTTATACAATTGAAATTCTATCCTACTTAAAAAACAAGGGCTATCAAATGCATTTAATTACAAATGGATTTGAGAAAGTACAATACAATAAAATTGAAAAAAGCAATATCGGTTCCTTTTTTATAGAAGTGATTACTTCTGAGGGTAGTAATAGTTTAAAACCCAATAGAGAAATTTTTGAGCATGCTTTACAAAAAACAGGAGCAACCATCAAGAAAAGCATTATGATTGGAGATAATATCGAAGCAGATATTAAGGGAGCGATGAATATTGGAATGGATACAATTTTTGTAAACCATATTAATGCTACAACAGAAGTTCAACCTACTTACACCATATTCCATCTAAAAGAGCTAGAGACCATCTTATAAATAAAAACCCGTCCAACCAAAGGTCAGACGGGCAATATATTCTTCTAAGAAATTATGCTTTTTTAGCAGTAGACTTAGTGGTCGATTTTGTTTCTTTTGCAGTTTCTTTCTTGCAGCAATCTTTCATTTCCTTACTACAATCTTTCATTTTGCAATCCTTCATTTCCTTTGCACAATCTTTAGATTTACCACATTTTTTTCCTTCTCCACCAGCGAATGCAACTCCGGTAAATAAAAATGCAGCTGTTGCTAATACCAATACTTTTTTCATATAGATCGTTTTTAAATTTATAATTAAAGTTATTGAAATTCAAGAAACCACAAGCTTCTTGGATGTTAAAATTTATAACCGATTGATTACCAAGTGGCTAATACAGTAACGCCACCCTTTACCACCTGATTCAATGATACATTTATTTTAGTTCCTACTGGCAATAACACATCTACCCTACTACCAAATTTAATAAATCCATACTCCTCAGTTTGTTTAACTGATTGCCCAACTGAAGTATAATTACAAATTCTCTTGGCCAATGCTCCTGCTATTTGCTTATATAAGATTTCTCCATGATTATTTTTTACAGCAACACTCCAGCGTTCGTTTTCAGTGGAAGATTTTGGATGCCATGCAACCAAATACTTTCCTTTATGGTATTGATTATAGGTAACTACTCCATCCATCGGGTTGCGATTCACATGCACATTGGCAGGGCTCATGAAAATACTCACCTGAATTCTTTGGTCTTTAAAATATTCTACATCCGTGATTTCTTCTATTACCACTACTTTACCATCTGCCGGACAAATGATTTGATTCTCATTGATAGTGTGCACCCTGTTTGGAATTCTAAAAAATGAAACCAAGAATAAAAACAAACCTAAAGTAGCAATGAATAATGCAATGGCCAACCAAGGCAAATGGCTGCTCAAAAAACTAAAAGAGATCATATTGATAACCCCAAACAAAAAAGCGCTAATGGCAATTGTTCTATATCCTTCTCTATGTATGGTCATTGGCTTGAATTGAAGAGCAAATGTAAATCCTAAAACGCAGAATGCTTATAAAAAAAGCTTTAAAACCAACCAAACTGCTGGTGCAGCTAATAAAAGTGAATCGAAACGATCTAGAAGACCCCCATGACCAGGCAGGATATTGCCACTGTCTTTTACATTGGCCATTCTTTTGATCTTACTTTCCAATAAATCGCCCAAAGTACCTGCTATGGCTGCTGTAGCTGCAATGGTTACCAAGATATTGATCGAGAAATTCCAAATAAAATGTCCCCCAATACCAATTACCAAAACAGCTAAAACAGCACCTCCAATAGTTCCTTCCCATGTTTTTTTAGGTGAAATAGGAGAAAGCGGCGTCTTGCCAATAAGTGAACCAACAAAATAAGCCATAGTATCATTTACCCAGATAGAAGCAATGATTAACATAGGTAATACCCAATTTGGTCCGGTAAAATAATCGGCACTATGTTTATACAAGTCTTGTATGGCAGCAAAAGGAAGAAAAATATAAGCAAATCCAAATGCAGCATATTTAAGGACTGGATTTGGAAATTGTGTAAATTTTGAATTAATCATACTAATGAGATTAACCAATTCTGCAATACAACCAATTTGAATAAACACAAACAAAATCCTAAAACTCCATTCATTCCAAATGATACCAACTAACATAATTATTACAAAAACAATTGCAGTGATTGCCCTTGTTCTAAGTGTAGTCAGATTTAATGCCATTGAATATAAATTGTTGACTGTAAAGATAAGCAGATCAATTCAACAAACTTTGCTCAACCAATTGAGCAGCAGTAAGTTTAAACTGTAGAGGAACATACAATTCAATCTCCCCAAAATTTACATAACTGCTATCTTGTTTATTGAGTTGTTGTACAGGAATTTGATTTTCTTCTAGCATGCCTTGTATAATACTCGCTTCAGCAATATTACGGGTGGAGAAAATTTTAGTCCATGAGTTCATAGGAATTATTTGTTGGATGATTGGCCTGAACTTGTTGAGATGCATGTTGGAACAAACGAAAGATAATCATTAATCCCAGTATGGCAAGTACACCAAACCAGATAGGCATGCTTTCATCCATGGCTTCTTTAACTGGTTTTCCCATTTTTGTTAAATAATAAATTTGAGTAACTACTACAGCATTATTCAAGAAATGCATGGTTATAGAAAGCCATAAATTCTTACTGAAATAATACACTAATCCCAAAACGATACCCAAACCAATTCTAGGCAATAAACCAAAATAAGAACCATGTATAGCGCTGAAAATAATGGCCGTAAAAATGATTCCTATCCAGGGACTTTTGAACCAATGAATCAAAATGCTTTGCATACTTCCTCTGAATAATACTTCTTCAAAAATGGCGGGGGCCATACCAATTACTACTAAGGTCAATAAATAGTCGCCAAAATTTTTCATAGTGGCCATCGTAAGCATTGCCGATTGATAGGTAGCTTCTAATTCACGTGCTTTTTTTAGGAAGGAAGCTGGCATAGGGATCATTTCATTCAAAGCAGCCAGGGATCCGCTTAAAAACAGCCCACCTAATGTGATGAACAGTACTAAAATGATCTGTTTAAAAGAAATAACTCGATTAAACCCAAGTGATTCGAAAGGTTTTCTGCTACTTATTTTAGCTACAATCAAAGCTGGTAAAAAGAATGAAATAGCAGTAGCAGCTGTATTTAGTAACCTTGAAATTTGCACATTTTGGGGCTTGAGTAATTCATTTCCAGCTTGTAATAAAGGCACATTAAACACCTGGGATGTAATAAAACCCATCAATAAACTGCCCAAAATGAGAAAAACTCCCAATAAAGAAAGCAATAAAGCAAACTGACTTCCATACCCAACTGATGGCTTCTGACTCATTGTTTTAAAAATAAGATTGTAATTTCGCAAATTCCTTTTAGGGAAATATCCAAAAAAGGATAAAAGGTATACACTGCAATATGGTAAAAATTGATCAAATAGTACTTCCTGATTTTCCTTTGTTGCTTGCTCCAATGGAAGATGTAAGCGATCCGCCATTTCGTGCTGTGTGTAAAGACAATGGCGCAGACCTGATGTACACAGAGTTTATCAGTAGTGAGGGATTGATCAGAGATGCCATCAAAAGCCGTCAAAAGCTCGATATTTTCGATTATGAGCGCCCTGTTGGTATACAAATTTTTGGAGGAGATGAAGAAGCACTCTCATTAAGTGCGAAAATTGTAGAAACGGTAAACCCAGATTTACTAGATATTAATTTTGGGTGCCCAGTAAAAAAAGTGGCATTAAAAGGTGCAGGAGCTGGTGTTTTGAAAGACATCGATCTAATGGTTCGATTAACAGACGCTGTTGTAAAAAGCACTTCTTTGCCTGTAACAGTAAAAACACGTTTGGGTTGGGATGATGCCAATAAAAATATTGAAGAAGTAGCTGAGCGTTTACAAGATGTAGGTATCAAAGCATTGGCAATACATGGAAGAACAAGGGCTCAAATGTATAAAGGCGAAGCCGATTGGACCCTTATTGCCAAAGTGAAAAATAATCCACGCATTCATATTCCCATTTTTGGGAATGGAGATATTGATAGCCCACAAAAAGCAGTGGAATATAAAAATCGCTATGGTGTAGATGGAATAATGATTGGAAGAGCAGCTATTGGTTATCCATGGATTTTCAGAGAGATCAAACATTATATAGCAACAGGTGAAATAATGCCATCCCCAACTTTAATTGAGCGAGTGGCAGTTTGCAAAAAACATTTGCAGCGATCTGTTGAATGGAAGGGACCGAAAGTGGGGATATTCGAAATGCGCCGTCATTATACCAATTACTTAAAAGGTTTACCAGGAATAAAAGATTATCGCGCACGCTTAGTTACATTAATGGACCCAGCTGAAATTGAAGGGGTGTTAGATGAAGTGGCTGTAACTTATGCTGGATACGGTTTTGAGCGGACACCTATTGAGTTGATTAATTATCATGAGAATTGCCCTTTATAGAATTATGAAAGAAGAAAGATGAAAGAAGAGATATAAGATAAGAGATATAAGATAAGAGATATAAGATAAGAGATATAAGATAAGAGATATAAATTAAGAGATACCTTAGTAGATGTATGAATAACCAATAACTAATAACCCAATAACTTAATAACTGCCGCATCAAGCGGCGAAACGTCTTGTGTAAAAAATCCTTGTAGTACTCCTTTTTCGTCAATCACATATTTGCTAAAATTCCAAGTAGGCTGGTATTTACTCCAACCATTTTCTGCAGGATCAGAAAGCCATTTAAATACACTGTTTTGATTCGGAGATTTAATGACGCTCGATTTTTGCATTAATTGAAAACTTACTCCATAATTCACTTTGCAAAACGCTGCAATATCGGTGTCGGATTTTTTTTCTTGCTCTTTAAAATCGTTGGCAGGAAAACCCAACACTTCTAATTGGTTGCCATATTTTTTATGTAATTGTTCTAATTGTTCATATTGACCTGTATAGCCACAGTCACTTGCAGTGTTTACAATCAAAACCTTTTTACCTTTCAATGTGGCAAACTGAAGTGTATCGCCATTGTTTTTCACTGCCGATAAATCGTAAAAAGAAGTGGCAGGTAGAATTGTTCCACTGTTTAGTTTAATCGCTTTATCATTTCCAGCAATTTTGCTTTTCAACATAATCAATGGATAAACGGCTTTAAGGATAGATTGTCTCCAGGTCATGTTTTTTTGTTTTACAAATACAATGGCAATGATGAGTAAACTGAGTAATATAAAGATGAATTTTTTCATCCTAGCATCCATTTTAATAATTTCAATTTACCGTTGAATGGTGGATACTTTAATGCTGGATCAAACCAGGTAACCGATTTCATTACCGATTTTTTATGACTGAATGTATCGAAACTGTATTTACCATGATAGGCGCCTGTACCGCTGAAACCCCTTCCACCAAAGGGAAGATGCGGGTTCATTAAATGAACACTTGCTGCATTTACACATACACCACCAGCAGGAACAGCATCGATCCATGCTTGCTCTTTTTCATTGGATGAAGTGAAAATATAAAAAGCTAGAGGGTTAGGATTATGCGCAATAATGGATTTTGCTTCATCCATTGTATTGAAAGTGAGTATTGGAAGAATTGGTCCGAAAATTTCTTCCTGCATAATTTTCGAATCGATATTCACTCCATCGATTATGGTTGGCTCAATAAATAAATTAGCTTCATCATATTTACCACCATACACAATTGTGCCATCAGTTAAATAGGAAATGATTCGATTGAATTGTTTTTCATTAATGATTCTTCCATATCCATCTGTATTTGCTGGATCTGTTCCGTACATTGCAGGAATGGCTTTTTTAATTTCAGCTATCAGCGCGTTTTTTTTGCTTTCATGCACCAGTACATAATCAGGAGCCACACACATCTGACCAGCATTAGAATATTTAGGCATAGCTATTCGCTTCGCAGCAACCGAAATATTGGCATCGGCTTCCACTATACAAGGGCTTTTACCTCCGAGCTCTAATGTTACAGGCGTTAGCTTTTCAGCAGCCATTTTATAAATGATCTTTCCTACAGAAGTACTACCAGTATAAAAAACATGATCGAAAGCAAAATGATTCATCATCTCAGGAATAACTGTTGCACCATCACCTGGAACATATAATACCTGTTCTGGACTAAAACATGCTTCAACTATCTTTTGCATGATCGCAGCTGTTGCTGGTGCGAATTCACTGGGTTTTAGTACAACACAATTACCTGCTGCAATGGCTCCCATTAAAGGCGTAAACAATAATTGAAAGGGATAATTCCATGGACCTATCACCAATACTACACCCAAAGGCTCTTGCACAATTTTACTACTCGATGGAAGATTTAATAAATTGGTGGGTACAGCTTGAGGCTCCATCCAATTCTTTAAGTGAGAAAGGGTGTCTTTCAATTCAGCCATGAAAAAACCATTCTCTGTAACCCAACTCTCTTCCTTGCTCTTTTTTAAATCGGAGTGTAAAGCATCGTAAATAGCTTGTTCATTTGCTTCAACTGCTTTTTTTAAAGCAAGTAATTGTTGTTTCCTGAATGCATATGGTTTAGTTACGCCAGTTTCAAAATAACGGCGCATACTAACTAGTTTTTCTGATAATGAACTCATATTGCACTATTTAGAAAACCAAGTTAAGGAAATAAAAAATGATAGCTTAAAATAACAACGGACATCATTAAGATGTCCGTTGTTGTTCAATCAATTAAGGTTTTTTAGGAGGAAAAGTTTCCACCGTTACTACTTTAATTCTTCCAGAAAACTTATTATCGTTTTCTTTATAATCATTCGAAACCGGTGTTTCATGATCGGCTCCTACATTCCATCCTTCATCTGCCGAGTAACCAAATGGCTCAGTTCTTGGTATATACCCTTCTGCCACTTTCACATTATCTACATACAAAATACATTTACCACCAGAACCAGGAACATATTTGTCAATTATAAATTCATATTTCAATTGATGTGCGCCTGTTGTAATGGCTTTAGCCGAAACAATATTTGTTCTTTGCTGACCAAACCAGTTATATTCATGGTGTAGTTTGCCTCCTTTCATGTACAATGTCCAACCACCAAAACGCCCAGCCTGAGCTATGATAACACCATTAGAATTTGCATTGGATAATTCCACATCAGCAGTAATGGTATAGTTGCGCGTTTTTACATTGATGGCTGCAAACTCTGAAACTGTCATACCATCATATAATTTTAACTTGGTTCTTGTTCCCATCAAATCTGGCCTGCCTGCAATGGCTGCATCAAAACGTTGTTCAAACCGATCATCAATTGGCAACACATTGTATTTTGCTACTTCTTTTAAAAACAATTCTTGTAACTCTTTGAGTTTTGCAGGATTGGAAGCTGCTAAATTATTGGACTCACTAAAATCTTCTTTTACATTATATAGTTCCCAAACATCTTTATCCAAAGGATTGCGCGCTACCCTATCCCATGCTGACTTATGAATGGTTCGAGCTACCCAACCTTCATGGTAAATAGCCCTGTTACCAAACATTTCAAAATATTGAGTAGTATGCTTTTCAGGTGCGGTAGCATTATCAAATGAATACAACATACTGGTTCCTTCGATTGGCCTCTGCTCAATTCCATTCACTATTTTTGGTGCAGGTATTTTACATGCTTCAAATACAGTAGGTGCAATATCAATAGCATGTGTAAACTGTGATCTGATTTCATTCTTGGCTTTTATTCCATTAGGCCAACGGACTACCACTCCATTTCTTGTACCTCCAAAATCAGACGCTACTTGTTTGGTATAAGCAAAAGGAGAATTGCTCCCTACAGCCCATGGAATAGCAAAATGCGGATATGTTGAAGCACTTCCCCATTGGTCTAATTTGGAATAAACAAATTCAAAATCTTCCTGCATTCCGTTTAATCCCACCAATTCATTAAATGAACCATTCATTCCTCCCTCTGCACTTGCTCCATTATCTCCCACTATATAGAACACCAATGTATTGTCCAATTCCCCCATTTCTTTTAATGCATCCATTAACCTACCAATTTCATGATCGGTATGTTCTGCAAAGCCTGCATAAGTTTCCATTTGTCGGGCAAATAATTGTTTTGCTTTTGGAGACAATGTATCCCAATTCGGCAAGCCAGCGGGTTTCGGTGCTAGTTTTGTTCCTTTAGGCACTATACCCATTTTAATTTGGCGCTCTAATGTTTGTTCTCTTAACTTGTCCCATCCCATATCAAATTTCCCTTTGTACTTAGCTATATATTCTTTGGGTGCATGATGCGGTGCATGGGTTGCTCCCGTGGAAAAATAAGTAAAGAAAGGTTTATCCGGCGTTAATGCCTGTTGTGTTTGTATCCAGTTAATTGCTTTATCTGTCATATCAACCGTAAAATGATAATTGGGTGTTTTGGGTGTTTCTACTTCTGTTACCCCATCATAAATTTTAGGTGCCCATTGATTGGTTTCTCCCCCAAGGAATCCATAAAATTTATCAAAACCAGAATGGGTTGGCCAACGATCATAAGGGCCCGATGTAGATGTTTCCCATGGTGGTGTTTCATGGTACTTTCCAAACATGGCTGTACTATAACCATTCTGTCTTAACACTTCTGCCATCGGTGTAATTGTTTTAGGCCGCACTCCTGTATTGCCCGGAAATGCTGTTGCCATCTCCATAATTGCCCCTGCATTATTGCTGTGGTGATTGTATCCTGTAAGCAAGGCTGTACGTGTTGGAGAACACAATGCCGTAGTATTAAAATTATTATACTTCAATCCTTCACTGGCCAACTTTTCTAACGTTGGCTCATTGGCCGGCCCTCCAAATGCACTTGGTACGCCAAAGCCCTGATCATCTACTAATACAACCAATACATTGGGCGCCCCCTTTGGTGGCGTAACTTCAAACCGTGCCGGCGCTTTTACATTGCGAGCATCTAATTCTGTTTCAGCCTTATAAATAGGTTCTTTGATAGGCAAAACAGAACGGTCAAATTCATCCGCATTGGATGCGGTTGCTGAACTTTCTGTTTTTGGCTGCTGATTGCAACTACTGATTGTTATTATCAATAAAACAAAAAGTAGTGTTCTGAATTTTAGTATGAAATTCATAGTATTATTTTTTTGTGATGAGGTATTAAAGGTACTATTTAGGAGTTGTATTTTTAATCGTTTGTCTTTAACGCTTCCCCTTTTGTTGTTTCGTTGAAACTTCCATTATTATACACCAGATTTCCATTAACAAATGTATGCGTCACTTTAGTTTGAAAATGGGTGCCTTCCAAAGGACACCAACCACATTTATATAATATATTTTCTTTACTGACTGTCCAATCGGAATGGAGGTCTACAATGGTTAGATCTGCAGCATACCCTTCTCTGATAAACCCCCTATTAGCAATTCTATAAAGTATGGCAGGATTATGGCACATTTTTTCTGCAATGACCTCTAACGAAATGAGCCCCTGTTTATAAAACTCCAACATTATATTCAAAGAGTGTTGCACCATCGGTGCTCCAGACATAGATTGAAAATAGGGTTTTTGTTTTTCTTCTATCGAGTGAGGAGCATGGTCAGTTGTAATTATATCAATCCTATTATCTAATAAGGCTTTTAAAAGACCCGTTTTGTCTTTTTCGGTTTTGATTGCGGGATTCCATTTAATGAGAGTTCCTAACTGATGATAATCTTTATCGGAAAACCACAAATGATGCACCGATACTTCAGTGGTAATATTCTTTTCTTTTAATGGAATATCGTTTCGGAATAAATGTGTTTCCGCTTCAGTAGTTAAATGAAGAATATGGAGTTTAGCATGGTGTTTGTTGGCTAATTCAATCGCTCTTTTAGTTGCTTCATAACATGCTTTTTCACTTCTTATTAATGGATGAAATTCCACTGGCACATTCTCTCCATATTTTTCTCTATATACATTTTCGTTCTCCTCAACTATTTGTTCTTTTTCGGAATGTATGGCAATGATCGATTTGCAGTTGGCAAAAAGTTTCTCCATTGTTTCAGGATTATCTGCCAACAAATTCCCTTTTTTGGTAAAGTAAAGTCCATCATCGGAAACAGCTAAGAGTTTAGAAGTATCCAATTTTATTATTTCATCAATATTGTCTCCATTTACACCTAGAAAAAAACCAAAATTGGCCAAGGATTTTTTTGCAGCTATTTGATACTTCTCCTCAAATAATTCCATGGTCAATGCATTGGGGATAGTATTGGGCATGTCTATAAAAGAAGTTACTCCACCAGCAACAGCAGCTTTAGATTCAGAATAGAGATCGCCTTTATGTGTAAGCCCCGGCTCACGAAAATGAACTTGTCCATCTATAATCCCGGGGAAAAGAAACTTACCCGTTCCGTCAATGATTGATGCATTGTCAGTTTGATTGATTTGACCAATTTGATGAATGAGATTATTTTCTATAAGAAGATCGGCAATAGTGATTTTCCCTTCATTTACGATGCTGATATTTCGAATGATAATTCTTTGTGACATTGAAAATTACATGATTGAAAATGGATGAAAGAATTGCAATAATGATCAAATTAATTTTGTTTCTTATTATCTGATTCCTGGTTACGGGCAGTTAACCATATATCTATATATTTCAAACCAATATTTACTACTAGAACAAGCACTGTTGCAATAGCTGTTTCAATAAAATATCCAGCCGCTGCTAAACAACCAATTGCTGAGCTACACCAAATAGTAACAGAAGTAGTAAGACCATGAACACTTAATCCTTCTTTGAAAATTACTCCAGCACACAAAAAGCCAATTCCAGTAACTACTTGCCCGATGATTCTTGTTACATCGCCTTCAGTTTGAGTGATATTAATAGACAATAAAACATAAATAGCAGAACCAAGTGCCACTAAAGTGGTTGTTCTTAGACCAACAGACTTGTGATTCCATTGCCGTTCAAAGCCTATAACCATACCGGCAATTAATGCCAAGGAAACTCTTAAGGTAAATTCAGAATAGGTCATTTGTTTATAATAAAGGTAATCAATGAATTTACATTATTTGTTGATAGAAATGATCATCATCTCTATCCTCTATCCAATCATATTCGATTTCAAATGCTACACTTCGAGCAAATTCAATTCCATGAAGATCATTCAAAAATCCTAGTGTCATATCCATTCCAGCACTTACGCCAGCGGAAGTGTAAAATTTTTCATCTTTTACCCATCGTGCTTTTTTAATCCATTGCACTTTTTCCCCCTGTGTTATTACCCAATCAAATGCTTTCTTATTGGATGTAGCTTTTCTTCCATTCAACAGTCCTGCCTTTGCTAGTAATGCACTTCCTGTGCAAACCGAAAGTACAAATTTACTTAAGTTGGAAATTTTCGTGATTTTTTCAATCAAAAAAATGTTTTCTACTTCTTGTCGAGTACCATACCCGCCTGGAATTAGAAATATGTCTGTTCCATTGATTATTTCATCAAGATTTTTTGTCTGTATAGAAACACCATGATTGTTATCTACAAGCCCGCCTGAAGCAGAATAGAAAGACACTTGATAATGTTGCTTGAGTCTTCCAAATATTTCTACAGGACCAAAAACATCGAGTGTTTCAAAATCATCAAATAATAAAACAGCTACATTCATTTTTACGATATTATAATCTATTCAACTATTTCGTTTAAACAAGCATGATACACACCAAACCAGCAAACCCAAATGAAGCAAAACTGCCGGCCACAAACCAGGTCCTGAAATTTTTTCGCAAAATGCAGAGTATGTAAGCAAAACAATAGAAAAGAAGTTGTACCCAAGCATAGCTTTAACCATTGTCGAAGACTGAGTATCATTTCTTGAAAGCCAACAGGCAATTGTGATAGTTATTAATGCAGCACCAGCAAGTTTGGCAATGATCATTGCACTTGGATCATTGAAACTAGTGCCAAGTAATTTTGAAGCAACCAATGAAGGAACAAAAGCCAATGCCAGCCCGGTACATCCTTCCAATAATGCAGTGACGGTTAGTAATGATTTCATTTTAAATTGTTATGATAAAATATTTTTAATACTCATTTTAAGAACTGGTAGTATTTCTTTTCCAAACCATTCGTTTTTTGCTTGCCAAATGTTGTTTCTTGGCGAAGGATGTGGAAGTGGAAAATATTTTGGTAAATATAATTTGTAATTATGAACAGTTTCCGTCAACGTGTTTTTTGCTTTGTCTTTTAAATAATAGTTCTGTGCATAATTTCCAATTAATAAAATGAGTTTTGCATTCGTCATCATTGCGAATAATTTATTATGCCACAACGGAGCGCATTCAGGTCGTGGAGCAAGGTCTCCAGTCTTTCCTGTTCCAGGGTAACAAAATCCCATTGGCATTAAAGCAATTTGATCAGCATCATAAAATATTGTTTTATCAACACCTAACCAATTCCTAAGATTATCTCCGCTTTTGTCGTTCCAAGGAATACTTGTTTTATGAACTACTCGTCCTGGAGCTTGTCCTATTATTATTATTTTGCTTTTTGGACTTGCTGCAATTATTGGATTCACTCCATCTTTAAGATGAGATATGCATTCTTTACAGTTCCTTATTTCTATTAAAATTTTGTCCATTGGGTATCTCCTTAAAATTACTCCTTTCTATGCGCCATTAAATTTAGGGTAATTCCTTTAGCATCTTTAACCCAAAAGCGCCTGACTGGCTCCTGTATTGAATAATTTTGGCATAACATATGAATGCTGCCTATTTTATTATTTTCTGTATATTCATTGTTCATAATTGCCATTCATGAAAAAAGAAAATGCATCTCGTCGTTCCTTCCTCCGAAACGCAGGTATTGCTGCTGCTGGTTTTTACATTGTTCCTCGCCATGTATTAGGCAGAGGATTTATTGCACCAAGTGATAAATTACAAGTGGCCGGTATTGGCGCTGGCGGTAAAGGGGAAAGTGATCTCTGGAATTTTCACCAAAGCGGCAAAGCAGATATTGCTTTTTTATGTGATGTAGATGATCGTCAAACTGCAAAAAGCCGAAGTAGATATCCAAATGCAAAAAAGTACAAAGACTATCGCGAAATGCTTGACAAAGAGCATAAAAATATAGATGCAGTTTCTGTATCAACACCCGATCATATGCATGCCCCACAAGCATTAGCAGCTATGCAATTAAAAAAGCATGTTTATGTTCAAAAGCCACTCTCTCATGATATTTATGAAGCAAGAACCATGACCGAAGCCGCCCATAAATACAAAGTGGTAACACAGATGGGCAATCAAGGTGCATCAGGTGATGGTGTTCGTCAATTAATAGATTGGTATAATGCAGGTATCATTGGAGATGTACATACTATTTATTGTTATACCGATCGGCCCGTTTGGCCTCAAGGAATTGGATGGCCAATTGCTACAGGTCCAATACCTGCAGAATTAGATTGGAATTTATGGTTGGGAACAGCCCCTTACAAAGATTTTGTAGAAGGACTACTTCCTTTTAACTGGCGTGGTTGGTGGGATTATGGTACTGGTGCATTGGGAGATATGGCTTGTCATATCATGGCTCCTGCATTTGCAGTATTAGGATTGGGTTATCCTGTTTCTGCTGAATGTAGTGTTGCAACCAGATACCTTCAACCATGGACCAGGGCTTATTATCCTGAAAGTTGTCCTACAGCATCTCATATCATTTTAACTTTCAAAGGACAAAATGGTAAGCCTGATGTAAAATTACATTGGATGGATGGTGGCATTCGCCCGGATCGTCCGGAAGAATTAGAACCCAACGAATTAATGGGTGATGGCGGTAATGGCACTATCTTTTTAGGAACAAAAGGAAAAATGATTTGTGGTACATATGGAGCATTGCCTAATTTATTACCAACCAGTAGGAGCAAACAAACCATCGTTCCTCAGACAATTGCAAGGGTTCCCAATGGAGATAATGGGCACTATGCAGCATGGGTAGAAGCCGCTATTGCAGGATATGGTTCTGATAAAGCAAAACTCTTAAGTTCTAATTTTGATATCGCAGGTCCACTAACCGAAAGTGTATTGATGGGCAACCTGGCTATACGAAGCAACGATTTACAAAAGAAAAGCGCCAGCGGAAATACTACATATCCTGGAAGAAATATCAAATTATTGTGGGATGGTCCAAATATGAAGATCACCAACTTTGATGAAGCCAATCAGTTTATCAAACGCGATTATAGAAGTTTTTAAAAAGAAATGGTCTTCATATAAGCTGCATCAATTGCTGCACTTTCTATAGGAGTAGATCCTTTAAATGCTTCTTGCTCTACAATATAATATTGCAAGCCTTGTTTTTTAGCTGTAGCCAATATCGATTTAAAATCGATAGCGCCTTTTCCTAAATGGCAAGACTCAATTCCTGTGGCTGTTTTGGCCTGGTCTTTTACATGACATAATTTAAATCGGTTGGGATATTTTTTAAACCATTCTTCAGGATTTTCTTTTGCAGCAACCACCCAATAAATATCCATTTCAAAGTCTACTAATGATGCGTCAGTTCCTTCCATCATTACAGTTTGAGGCATTTGCCCATCAATCATTTTAAAAGAATAGTCATGATTATGATAGGCAAATCTTATCCCATTTTTTTTGCAGATCTCTCCACACTTATTAAACTCATCATTAAATGCTTTGAAATTGTCGATTGATTTTTGTGGACCCTTATAAGCGCATATTAAATACTTCACTCCTATTTCAGCAGCTTCTGCAGCCTTGCGTTCAAAATCAACAGTGTTATTGCAATGTGATGAAACCAGTTTCATTCCTAAATCATCCATATATGATTTAAACTCGGTGTTTTTCATTCCCCAAAACATTCCTTTCGGGCCTTCAAAACTTTCGATCTGCTTATATCCATTACTGGCTAGTTTAGCCAATGTGCCTTTTGCATCTGCTCCCATTTCTGATTTCACCGTCCACAGTTGAATTCCAAATGCAGACAGTTTTTTATAGGCCGCAAAATTGTCCAATAGATTACTCTTGCCAGTAAAAGGCAATGTTAAACCTGCTGTTGCTAAACCAACTGTTTTTAAAAAATCTCTTCTTTGCAATGACATATTTTTCTTTTTTAAACAACTATTATTTCGAATTAACCCAACAACCAGTAACCAATAACCAATAACTATCAACTATTACGTCGCCCAAGCTTTATCTCCTTTCTTATAATCAATACAACCTTCGTATTTTCCAGGAACAGCAACATAACGCAATGCTTTGGTGGCGCCTACTTCGGAGGTAAAGAAGCCCCACAAAGTAAGTTCTTTCATCATGCGGAAATAATGCGGCAAGTCTTCTTTTTTCTTTTTTTCTTGAAATGCTTTTTGTTCTGCATCTAACTCTACCAATAATTTATGGCGCTCTTCTGCTGAAGCTTCCATAAATGATTTTCCGATTTTTGCTTTTGCATCTTTAAATTTCAAAGCAGCCATACCTTCCATAAATGCTTTTGCTTCTGCTGGCTTGTAACAATCTTTCACAATCACCGCCATAAAATCACCCACTTTCGCTTCTTTCGCACCAGGTGTATCTGTTTTAGGTAAAATGGTTTCTGCTACTTCATTTAAAAAAGCAATATCATCTGGAGTAAAAGCCTCCACATCACTTGTTGCATTTTTACATCCCGATAAAAAAGCTTCTGCACCAATCAAAGTACCGCCCAATAAAACGGCTACACTGGATAATGCTTCTCTTCTATTCATAATTATATTTTTAAACTGGCTTGATTAAATAATTTAAATCAACTAAGACTATTGAATTATAAATTTCCTTTCTTTAATTCACTCACTGCATAATCTGCTGCTCTTGCAGTAAATGCCATATAAGTTAAAGATGGATTTACGCATGCCGCAGAAGTCATGAAAGATCCATCTGTTACAAATACATTCGGTGCATCCCAAATTTGATTATGCTTATTCACCACAGATGTTTTAGGATCAGCTCCCATTCTGGCTGTTCCCATTTCATGTATGCCTCTACCTAGTACACCATTAGCATCATATCCTTTTACATCTTTAGCGCCGGCGTTGGTAAGCATTTCAATGGCATCGGCCTGCATGTCTTTGCGCATTTTTAATTCATTCTCTTTCAGCTCTGCATCAATCTTCAATACATTCAATCCCCATTTATCTTTTACGGTTTTATCGAGTGTAACAAAATTGGCATGATCAGGTAATACTTCACCAAAACCCATAATACCCATTCTCCAACCACCTGGTTCAGTTAATGCATCTTTAAAATCTCCACCAATGCTCATTTCTGCAATTTGTCTTCCCCATCCTTCTCTGCTTGCAGAACCTTGATAGCCGAATCCGCGCTTATATTCCCGCTTGTCTCCATTTACGTTTTGATAACGAGGTATATAAATGCCATTGGCTCTTCTTCCAAAATAATATTTGTCTTCATAGCCATCAATTTTTCCATTTGCCCCAGCTCCTAAATGATGGTCCATTATATTATGTCCTAATTCTCCGCTACTACTTCCTAAACCTCCTTCCCACACATCAGTTGCTGAGTTCATTAATACCCAGGCAGAATTTAATGTAGAGGCGTTTAAGAAAATAATTTTCGCATTGTATACATAGGTTTTGTTGGTTTCAGCATCCAACACTTCAACGCCTGTTGCTTTTTTCTTGTCTTTATCATACAAGATTTTAGTAACAATACTCCATGGGCGCAATGTTAGGTTACCCGTTTTCATAGCAGCAGGTAAAGTAGAGGACTGTGTGCTGAAATAGGCACCAAATGGGCATCCTAGCCAACATTTGTTTCGGAACTGACAATTGGTTCTTCCTTCTAAAGGTTGAGTGATATTGGCTGTACGACCAATGATCATGGCACGTTGTCCTTTATAAAAATCTTTAATTCTTTTGGCGACATCTTTTTCTACACAGTTCATATCCATTGGTGGCATGAATTGACCATCAGGTAAAACAGGAATACCGTCTCTGTTCCCACTGATACCAGCAAATTTTTCTACATAATCATACCATGGTGCAATGTCTTTATAACGAACAGGCCAGTCTACACCAACACCATCTTTGGCATTGGCTTCAAAATCCAAATCACTCCATCTGTAAGATTGACGACCCCATAATAAGGAACGACCACCAACATGGTAGCCCCTGAACCAATCGTATCTTTTTACTTCTGTATAAGGGCTTTCTTTTTCATTGGCCCACATGTTGAACGTAGATTCATTCAATGGATAATCGCGATCACGAACAGGGTTATTGGCAATCATCTCCTGCGTTTTGCGATCATGGTGTGGATAGTCCCAAGCTTCTTTATTGGCATTCACATAATCTTTTACGTGCTCTATATTTCTGCCACGCTCGAGCATCAATACTTTCAACCCTTTTTCGGTTAACTCTTTTGCAGCCCATCCACCGCTGATTCCAGAGCCAATTACGATTGCATCAAAATTTTGTTCCGCCATATATTTTATTTAAATCGATTAAACAATTCTTCTTTCTTCTTTCTTCTTTCTTCTTTCTTCTTTCTTCTTTCTTCTTTCATACATCGCATATTTCTATTGACTTTTTTAAAGAAGCCAATTTATCTTTTGCAACCGGAATAAATTCCTGGGCAACGAATCCTTTGTACCCTGTGGCTACAATCGCTTTCATTATAGCCGGATAAAATAATTCTTGACTCTCATCAATTTCATGTCTACCTGGTACGCCGGCTGTATGGTAATGCCCAATGAATTCATGATTGTTGGTAAGGGTTCTTATAACGTCTCCCTCATTTATTTGCATGTGATAGATGTCGTATAATAATTTAAAATTAGGTGAGCCAATTCGTTTACAAAGCTCAACGCCCCAAGCGGTATTATCACACATATAATCTTTGTGGTCAACCTTACTATTAAAAAGCTCCATTTGAATAATGACGCCTTTTTTTTCTGCCAGCGCCATTATTTGCTTTAACCCAGCAGCAGCATTTTTTAGGCCTGTTTCATTATCCATTCCGTTTTTGTTTCCTGAAAAACAAATTAGGTTTATATAGCCAGCTGCTGCAACCAACTCTATATGTTCTGTGTAGTTTTTTATTAAGGTAGCATGATATTGAGGATCATTCCAACCCTTTACCAGACTGATTTCTGCGCCATTACACATGCTCGAGACCAAGCCTTGCTGTTTGAGTATTGGCCACTCTTTTGGACCTATTAGGTCAATACCAGTGATGCCCATTTTTTTTGCCTCGATGCAAAGTTGTTCCAGTGTAAAATCATTAAAGCACCATCTGCAAACTGCATGGTTAATATTTCCTTTTAAGTTCATGCTATGGTTTTCCAAAACTGAAGTAGCGTCTTTAGTTTTCGCAAAGGTTTGCGATATTGGAGTTATAGCCATTGCAGCAGTTCCTGCAAGAATATTTTTAATAGCAGATCGTCTATTTTCGTTCTTCATCAAATGGCAAATAAGAGACTAAATATAATTATAGTTATCGAAAAAAAACTTCTTTTAATTAATTAGCTTTACTCCCCTTCTAATTATTTACTTTTATTAACAAAGAATATAAAGTTAAAATTGATCTTATGGCAAGAAAATTAAGAATGGGAATGGTAGGTGGAGGCAAAGATGCTTTCATTGGAGCCATTCATCGTTTGGCAGCAAATATGGACGGCCAAATTGAATTAGTGTGTGGGGCTTTAAGCATAAACCCTGCTATTGCTCAAGAATCTGGTGAAATATTATTTCTTCCGAAAGATAGAATATACCTGACTTTCGAAGAGATGATCACCAAGGAAGCCGCTTTGCCATCAGATAAAAGAATGGACTTTGTTACTATTGTGACTCCCAATTTTGCGCATTTTGCTCCAGCGATGATGGCATTAGACAATGGTTTCCATGTAGTAATAGAAAAGCCAATTGCATTTAATTTAGATGAAGCATTACAATTAAAAACCAAGGTAGATGCTACTGGATTGGTACTTTGTTTAACGCATACTTATTCGGGCTATCCTATGGTAAAACAAGCCAAAGCCATGGTGGCTGATGGAGTGTTAGGTAAAGTAAGAAAAATATGGGTGGAGTATCCGCAAGGATGGCTCAGTAAATTAAGTGAGCGCGAGGGTAATGCTCAGGCCGCCTGGAGAACAGATCCCAAAAAATCAGGCAAGAGTGGAAGTATGGGAGATATAGGAACACATGCTGCACATTTAGCGGAATACATCAGTGGCGCAAAAATTTCCAAACTATGTGCCGATTTAAATACAGTAGTTCCAGGCAGGGCCCTGGACGATGATGGTGCCGTTTTATTGCATTTTGATAACGGTGCTACTGGCGTTTTAATGGCATCTCAAGTGGCTGCAGGCGAGGAAAACGCTTTAAAAATAAGGGTTTACGGAGAAAAGGGCGGATTGGAATGGGCACAGATGGAACCCAATACGTTGACAGTAAAATGGCTAGATGCACCCACTCAAATATTGAGAGCTGGATCAAATTATACTGATCGATTATCTAGTTATGCAACATCCAACTGCAGAACTCCTGGCGGACATCCCGAAGGATATCTAGAAGCATTTGCCAATATTTATAAAAATTTTGCAGCTACTTTAATGGCTAAATTAGATGGTACTGTTCCCAGTAAAGAAGCATTGGATTTTCCTTCGGTAGAAGATGGAATTCGTGGAATGGCATTTATTGATAATGTAGTTGCATCGGCACAGTCGAATGAAAAATGGACTGATTATAAAATAAACAACCAATAAAATGTATCTCATTTCTCTTAATTCTTAACTCTAGATATGACAACTCTAAAAGGTCCCGGTATATTTTTAGCTCAGTTTATGGGTGATGAAGCTCCATTTAATAATTTGGAGTCTATTTGCAAATGGGCGGCATCATTGGGTTTTGTTGGAGTACAAATTCCTTCATGGGATGCTCGATGCATCGATTTACAAAAAGCTGCAGAAAGCAAAACCTATGCAGATGAAATTAGAGGAATTGTAGAATCAACCGGAATGCAAATCACCGAATTGAGTACTCATTTGCAAGGACAGTTAGTAGCAGTAAATCCTGCATACGATGCATTGTTTGATGGATTTGCTCCTGAAGCCATTAGAGGAAATGCAACAGCCAGAACAGCATGGGCAGTTCAGCAACTAAAATATGCGGCAAAAGCATCAGCTAACCTGGGCCTCAATGCTCATGCTACTTTTAGCGGTGCATTGTTGTGGCAAACGGTGTATCCTTGGCCACAGCGTCCAGCTGGTTTAGTGGAAACCGGTTTTACCGAATTAGCTAAAAGATGGTTACCTATATTAGATGAATTTGATGCACATGGCATTGATCTATGCTACGAAATCCATCCAGGAGAAGATTTACATGATGGCGTTTCTTATGAACTATTTTTAGAAAAAGTAAACAACCATAAACGAGCATGTTTATTGTACGACCCCTCTCATTTTGTATTACAATGCCTCGATTACAAAACTTATATCGATCATTATCACGAACGCATTAAAATGTTTCATGTAAAAGATGCAGAATTCAATCCAACGGGCAAACAAGGTGTATATGGTGGATATCAAAGTTGGATAAACAGAGCAGGCAGGTTCCGTTCATTAGGAGATGGGCAAGTAGATTTTAAAACCATCTTTAGTAAGTTGGCTCAATACGATTATACAGGATGGGCTGTGATGGAATGGGAATGTGCAATTAAACATCCTGAAACGGGTGCTGCTGAAGGTGCACCATTTATTAAAAACCATATTATCCGTGTGACAGATAAAGCATTTGATGATTTTGCAGCTACTGGCACTAATGATGAATTGAATAAAAAGATTTTAGGTGTTTCATAGTTATTGGTTATAAGTTATTGATTATTAGTTATTGGTTATAAGTTATTGGTTATTAGGTTGCAAACCAATCCATTAAAAAGCGTATTTTTAGAACCATAAAATAAATCAAATTGAAAAAGTTTTTTACACTAATTGTTTTTGCAGCAACTATTGCAGCTTGTGGAGGCGGAGAAAAAAAAGAAACAGTTGCTAATCAACCTGAACTGGGTTCAGCTGCACCAACTAAAGATGATCTTGGCAGTAATCCTGATTATCAAAAAGGTTTGGAATTGATTGGCAAATCAGATTGCTTAACCTGCCATAAAGTAAAAGATAAATTAATAGGACCTGCATATGCCGATGTAGCAGCTAAATATGAAAACACAGAGGCCAACATAAAAATGCTTGCAGGAAAAATAATCAACGGCGGTAAGGGCGTTTGGGGAGAAGTTCCTATGACGCCTCATGCTCAATTATCAGAAGCAGATGCTGAGCAGATGGTGAAATATATTTTTCTGTTAAAAAAATAATACTCAATTGTAAAATAATTCTACATGTATCCATTTCTAATTGGCGCAATAGCAATCTTGAATACTTTTTTTGGAACATCTATTCCTGATGAACAAAAACCCAATGAATGGATTTCCTTATTCAATGGAAAAAACACCAAGGGATGGCACAAATATGGTAAAACATCGGTAGGGTCTGCTTGGAAAGTAGAAGATGGCACTTTGTTTTTTGATGCAGATGCGAGAAAAACAACCGGAGCTGAAGGAGGTGATATTGTATCAGATGCTAGCTTTTCTAATTTCCATTTAAAATTAGAATGGAAGATTTCCAAAAATGGAAATAGCGGAATTATTTTCTGGGTACAAGATGATACCACTAAGTACAAGCAGGTTTGGTTTACTGGGCCCGAAATGCAAGTGCTCGATAACGATGGCCATCCTGACGGAAAAATAAAAAAACACCGTGCAGGAAATTTATACGATTTAATTGAAGGAAAAGAAGGTGCAGTAAATAAAGTAGGCGAATGGAATTTAGTTGAAATCGTCAGCTATAATGGTAAGCTCGATTTTTATTTAAATGGGATCAATGTAGTTTCTACTAGTTACGGAGATGCAGATTGGAAAAACTTAATTGCTGGAAGTAAGTTTAAAGACAAACCCGATTTTGGAAGAATATTCAGCGGTCATATTGCTTTACAAGATCATGGCGATAAAGTGTGGTACAGAAATATCATGATCAAAAAACTATAACATGCAATTGTTGAATGATGATTATTTCATGCAACAAGCATTGAAAGAGGCGCAGCTAGCTTACGATTCAGATGAAGTTCCTGTTGGTGCAGTGGTCGTAATGAATAATAAAATAATTGCCAGAGCACATAATCAGGTAGAGCTATTAAATGATTCTACCGCACACGCAGAAATACTTGCATTAACTACTGCTTATAGTTCATTAGGATCAAAATACCTTCCCGAAGCAACACTCTATGTTACACTCGAACCTTGCATCATGTGTTGTGGTGCAATTTATTGGGGCAAGATTGGCAGAATTGTTTTTGGTGCATCCGACGAAAAAAATGGATATCGCCGGTTAACACAAGAACAATGGCCATTTCATCCGAAAGCAGAATTGGTAAATGGAGTGCTCGAAAATGAATGTGCTTTTTTAATGAAATCATTTTTTAGATCGAAGCGATAAATTCAATTCATTATTTCTCTACCCCTTTTCAAAAAGATATAATTTCAAGCAAATACATCGTTCGCTGCTGAGAAATGCATGTCCTAAACTTTAGAGAAAACTAAATTCAGCATTTCTCAAAGGCTCACTCTTGTATTTATTTGAAACCTCTATTATAAAAGAATCATTAATTGTTTTAAATCAACAAATTGAATTAAAATGAGATTTAAGATAAAAGCTAGAAATGATAAGTTAATGTGGGAGTTAAAGTAATTGATTCTAACTGATCAGCAGTAATGATATAGTATAACCTTGATTTTATTCCTAGTGCTATTTTTTTATCAATATATTTTTCAAATTTAATTCCTACGAAAGCACCGCCCTCTTCTAATTTACTACTTTTCCAATTTCTTTGATTAAATAAAACACCACTCCCAATATTAATCTCTTGTTGTTGAAAACGTACGTAAAATAATCCAATTTCATAACTGAGACTTGGTAGTTTTTTAGAAAACTTTCTTTGATAGAATAATTGATAAAACCTGTTTTCATGCTTTATATCAAAATCACCAATATAAACGTCTACTCCATTGATTCTGGTATTATAAGTTACACTTCTTGTATTAGTACTTTTAGAAAATGCAAGACCCCATGATGCCATATTGGTTGCTCTATAAATTATTTCAGCTCCTCCAATGGTTCCAATAAAATTTTTATTTAAAAAAGCAGTGCCGTCCGGCCTCCCAATTTCATTATAGCTTCTTACAAAGTAATTACCTTGAACACCATAATTAATTTCAGCAGAAAATCTACTTTTTGTTTGAGCTGATATTTGAATGGAAATAACTATCGAAAAAATATATAATATGGACTTCATGAATTGGATTTAAGTGAAAATAAGGAAATACCTAATTTAACCAAAATGCATTGTTTTCAACTTAATAAATTAATGGTGAAGCAAATACATAAGTGAGCCTTTGAGAAATGATTGGTTGAAGTCTCTAAAAAAATAGGCCCCTCATTTCTCAGCAGCGAACGTTGTATTTGCTTCACCATATAGGTAATTGTTCGAAACCATATCTTTTTGCAAAAAAGCTGAAGAATGATGTAATCCTCAGTAACAAACGATATAATAACTTCACCTTGTAATAGCAATTTCGATTTCCGAAACAAATCATTCTCTTAACACGAAGTTTATCTAATGCTCCTTAAATTTGTAATATCTTAGTAACAAATAACTTAATCAATAAATAAAAGAACCCATGTCATTCACACTCGCCCCTTTACCTTATGCTCACGAAGCATTAGAACCACATATTGACACTTTAACCATGCAGATTCACCATGGTAAGCACCATCAGGCTTATGTAGACAACTTAAACAAAGCTGTTGCTGGAACGCCTAATGAGGGAAAGTCTTTGGAAGAACTGGTAAAAGTTGCTGGAACCATTAGCCCTGCAGTTCGCAATAACGGAGGTGGTCATTGGAACCATACATTCTTCTGGGAAAGCTTGGCACCAAATGCTGGAGGAACTCCAACAGGTGCTTTGGCTGAAGCAATTACGGCAGCTTTTGGCTCATTTGATTCATTCAAAGAGAAATTTGCTGCAGCAGGCATGACTCGTTTTGGTAGCGGATGGGCTTGGTTGATTGTAAAGGATGGTAAATTAGAAGTATCATCAACCCCTAATCAAGACAACCCTTTAATGGATGTTGCCGAAGTGAAAGGCGCACCTATTTTAGGAGCAGATGTTTGGGAACATGCCTATTACTTGAAATACCAAAACAGAAGGGCTGATTATCTAGCTGCATTCTGGAATGTGGTTAATTGGAATAAAGTTGCAGAACGTTTCGGAGCAGCTAAATAAACTCCTATTTATATTGTATTTTTATCCCGCAGTAAATATTTACTGCGGGATTTTTTTTAAATAAACTATATGAAAAGTTTTATAGCTGGCATTTGTTTAGCCTTTTTATTTACCGCATGTTCTGGTGATCAAAAAACAGTGATTATAATGAGTAAAGGTGCAGCAGATATCGATTTAAATGCGGGCACTATTAAATCGAAAGACGGGGCAGGTCATGAAGAGAAAAGACTAGACATGAATAGCAAGAAAGTAAGTTTTAAATTGAGTACTCCTGCCGGAGATGCAACAGTAGAAATGCTCGATAATGGTTTGTATATAGTGAATGTAAAGAACGATACTATCATAGGAAGTTACCAGAAATACAGCAGTCCTAAATTGCAACAGAATATGATCACACAGGAATCATTGAAACAAAAAATTGATTCTTTGAATTTATTGATTGAAGGCAAGAATGTTTCCGCTGCTAATCGCAATTATTTTATTCTTCCAAATCAAGCCACCAAGATATCTTCTAACCCAGCAGCAGAAGTGGTTGGCCCATATCATCAAATGCGCTCTGCAGAAATGATCGATGGAAAAGAACCTGAGATCTATCGCTTTTACAGTATCAAAGAAATCAGAGAAATGATCGCCAAAATGCAAGCCCTTACTGTTGCTCCAAAGCAATAGTACTTTTTTATTCAAAGAAGGAATAAAAATAAGCATCAGAGAAAAGCCGTTAAATGATTTTTGAATGAGGCGTAAGCAATGAAAACTGTTTGAGCACCGATTTATCGGGGCGAGTTTTTTCATTGCAGCCGAAATGAAGAAAATTATAGGCTTTTATCGTAAGTGAATTTTTATCCTTATTTGAATAAATGAATTCTTTAAGGCACCGGATCCCATCCGGAACCCCCGCCTGGCCTGCAGTTGCTGAATCTTTTGATGAATAACCATCCGCCTTTAAAGAGCCCGTATTTTTTAAGTGCTTCTTCTCCATATTGAGAACAGGTTGGAACAAATCGGCATTTAGGTCCCATCACTGGGGAAATGATGTATTGGTAAATTTTGATCAAGGGAATGAATAAATAACCCAACCCTTTAGCAATGGAAAAGGAATTTCGTTGATTGTTTATTTCACATTGATCGCACATCAAATTTACTGTTTAGCTGTTTCACTAATTCTTCCAATCAATTTCTCCAATGTTTTTTCCATCGAAATTTTAAGATCGATGTATTCAGGTAATTCTTTTCCTACAAATAAAAAGAAGACATTCAATTCCGAAACTTGCTGAGCAACTGTATTGATTAAATCTTGCTTTTGGGTTCTGTACACTTCCCTTAACAATCTTTTGATTCGATTTCGGTCTACTGCTTTTTTAAAGTTTCGGGCAGAAACACCTACTCCTGCTTTTACAACATCTCGTTCAGTTGATTTTGCTGCTAAGTCGGTTTGAATGATAGGAGCAATTGTATAAAAAACTTTTATTGGAAAAGCATTAAAGGATTTTCCGCTAGCAAATAAAGCTTCCATAGCCTTTCGACTTTTTAGCTTTTGCTCCTTATCGTATCCGTTTAATTTACTCATCTTCTACAAAACTAAAAAAGCCCCGTCAAACAGACGGAGCTTATATTTTTATCCCAGCATTTAATTTTCCAATAAATCAGAAAATCAAACAGCTACCCGAGGGTTGGGCTTATTTTAAACCTTTTTCGCTAGAAACAGATAGTTTCTTGCGACCTTTCGCTCTGCGGCTTGCCAATACTTTACGGCCGTTAGCAGATTCCATACGCTTGCGGAAACCATGTACGGTTTTTCTGCGACGTTTGTGTGGTTGGAATGTACGTTTCATTATTAACTTTTTTTACTAACCCTAAAATATAGTTTCTTTTCATCGCTGCAGTCACCATACCGCCGCTTGTGAAAGGACGGCAAAATTAGGAAAAAAAATCTAATGACCCAACTGAATATGCTCCGATTTTAGGGGTTTTCCAAAGAAAATTGCCCCATTGGCATCAAAATGCTCCACAGAATCGGTAGTACAGAACCGAATTTGACCATTTGCAGCACATTTATTGGCCATTTCTGGGTGTCTTTTTAAATAATCAACCAAACTATTGGCAACAATGGTCCCTTGAGAAATTACCTTAACTCCCATAGAAACAAACTGCTCAATCTTTGGCATTAACAGTGGATAATGGGTGCATGCCAATAATAAAGTGTCAATAGCTGGCCCTTTTTGCTTGATCCTTTGCAAATGTTGCTGTACAAAATAATCAGCTCCCGGGTTATTAAACTCGTTGTTTTCTATCAATGGTACCCATAAAGGGCAAGCTTCCTGAACCACTTTTATAGTAGGAAAAAAATGAGCGATCTCTAATAAATAGCTCTCGCTTTCCACTGTACCATTAGTAGCCAAAATACCAATTTCACCAGATGATGAGTAATTCCCAATTACTTCTGCCGTTGGTCGAATTACACCCAGTACTCTTTTATGAGCATCTATTAAAGGAAGGTTTTTCTGTTGTATAGTTCGCAAGGCTTTTGCAGAAGCGGTGTTACAAGCAAGTATCACTAATTCACAACCTTGCGAAAAAAACCATTGCACAGCTTCCCAAGTATATTGATACACTGTTTCGAAACTCCTGGTGCCATAAGGAGCACGAGCATTATCTCCTAAATACAAATAATCATATTGAGGCAAAGCATTTACAACATCTTTCAATATCGTCAACCCTCCATATCCACTATCAAAAATTCCGATTGGTCCTTTTTGTATTTGCATAACTTAAAGATACTACACAAAAAAAGACCCGCCTTAACAGACAGGTCCTTTTCAAAATATTTTATATGCTTATTATCCTTTTCCAGCTGGTTTAGCAGCAGGCTTAGCACTAGGTGCAGAAGGCATAGAACCACCGCCAGATGCAGCTTTCCAAGCATCTTCAATTTCCTTTGGTAATGGCAACTTCAACTTCATTGCAACTCTAATAGTTAGGTTGTCTAATAAGTTTGGTTGTACATATGGAGATATAGCATCAGACTTCAATACAATCGTGTATTTCTGTTCAGCTACAATACCAGCTAAAGCTTCAGCAATTCTAATACGGTAAGGATTTACCAATTGCTCATACTTAGCTTCTTCCATTTGCTGTTGGTACTGCTGCCAGTTTACTAATTTATAACGCAATTGCAATAATTCTCTAGTTGCTAATTCTCTAGCTTTTGCAGGCATAGTTGCAGAATCTTTTTTGAAGATGCTGTCTCTGCGCTGAAAATCACCTACTGAATACTTATATTCTTCTTGTAAAGAATCAATACGATAGCTATTCATCAAGGTATCAATTTTGCCAATTCCAGGAAACAAAGACAAAGCAGCTTGCTCATCAAAGTATCCGATCTTGGTGTTCTGTGCGCTAGCACTGTTGGTGAAAAGCACGCTCACAGCGAATGCCACACACACTAAAAGAAATTTGTTCATTGTACTAAAGTTGATTGTTGAAATTTATTGTTTGTTGTTTATTGACTAGTTTTTAATACCCATTTCCCTAAGCACTTCATCACTCTTATCCAGCTTTGGGTCGGCAAATATAACGGTAATTCCTTCACTTTTATCGAGTACAAAATCATAAAATCGGGCTACAGCTATCTTTTGAATGGCATTGTACACCTTATCCTGTATGGGTTTTACCAATTTTTGGCGTTCTTTAAACAAATCTCCCTCATATCCAAAGCGTTTTTTCTGCAAATCACGCACTTCTTTTTCCTTTACAAACAACTCATCTTCTCTTTTTTTCTTCAAATCTTCGGTTAACATGAACTGCTCGGCTTCGTAGTTCTTGTACATTTTATCTAAAGCCAGCTGCTTATCGTCTATTTCTTTCTGCCATTGTTCCCCCACCAATTGCAATTTCTTATCGGCATCCTTATACTCTGGAATTTTACTTAAAATATACTTGGTATCGATGATGGCATAACGCTGCTGAGCATGAGCACCCAACGAAATAAGACTTAATACAAATAAAAAAAGTACCGTTTTTTTCATACAATTTTTTTTAAAGGTTGATTATTCAGGTTCAAAACCTAGCATAAAGGTGAAGCGAGCTGCATCCCTAAATGAGTTGGTTCCATTAAACCTATCCAATCCTATGCCATAATCAAATCCAAGCAATCCAAACATTGGTAAAAAGAAGCGCATACCTACTCCAACCGATCTTCTTAATTGAAAAGGATTGTAATCTTTCATGCTATACCATCCATTGGCTGCTTCAAAAAAGGCCAAAGCAAAAATGGTACTACTTGGGTTTAAACTCAATGGATAACGCATTTCCATTGTGTATTTATTAAAGATGGTAAAATACTGACTGGCTCTTTGTTGATCGGGGTTAATTCTTGGATTGGAATTATCATAAACCGGATAACCTCTATGTGCAATGATATCAAATCCCAATAAAGCAAACTGGTTACTCAAGCCTGCATCTCCCACTTGAAAACGTTCAAAAGGAGAAACTTGTAAATCGGTATTGAATCGGCCTAAGAATCCAAACTTAGCGGCAAAACGCATTACAAATTGCTTGTTTCTGTCTTCGCCATGTGGTTTACCCAATGGAACAAACCATTCTGCATTAAAACGCCATTTATGGTATTCGATCCATTTATAAGGGTTATCAGCAGGATTAATATTTTTATCACCCAAAGAATATGGTGGTGTAATGGCTAAACTTGCCAAAAAGTTAGACCCCGATTTAGGGAAAGTAGGCTGATCTACTGAAGATCTTTGTAAAGCAATCCTGAAGTTCAAGTTGTTTACAAATCCATTATCCAATCCTGGTAAATTCACTGGGTCAATTGCATAATTACTCAACTTATATCTTGTATAGTTGATCCCCATTGTTAAAGAGAAATAGTCATCGGGCCATTTCAATTGTTTGGCAATACTCACTGTAGCACCTGTAGTAGAAATATATCTCTCATTTGCAACATTGGGATTAAAAGCACCAGTTAAAGGGTCAAAGGTTTGTCCAAACTTTGTATTGAAAATACTGAATGTAAGTGCATTTCTTTTTTTACCTCCCAACCATGGTTCGGTAAAAGAGAAGTTATAAGAACGGAAAGCTTTACCATTACTTTGTACACGCAAACTCAATTTCTGTCCGTCTCCCATTGGTAATGGATCCCATGCCTCTTTGTGAAAAATATTTTTAATAGAGAAATTATTAAATGAAACCCCAAGTGTTCCAGTCAAACCAATTAACCCTCCCCAACCTGCACTCAATTCTAATTGGTCACTCGATTTTTCTTCTAAACTATAATTAATATCTACCGTTCCATCTTCTTGATTAGGTACTGGATTAGGCGTGATTTTTTCTTGATTGAAATAATTCAATTGTGCCAATTCACGAACAGAACGAATGAGTAATTGCCGGCTGAATTTTTCTCCAGGAATAGTTCTGATCTCTCTTCTGATTACATATTCCTTGGTACGATCATTTCCGGTAATACGAACGTTTTTAATAGTTGCTTGTGGCCCTTCAATTACCCTGATTTCAAAATCGATGGTATCGTTGTATACAGCCGTTTCAATCGGATCTGTTCTAAAGAATAAATATCCATCATCCTGATATAACCCACTGATATCTCCACCATCAGGAGAAGATGATTTACCCAATTTCTTGTTGAGAATTTCCTGATTATAAATATCTCCTTTTCTAATACCCAAAACCTGGCTTAATAAAGAATCAGAATATTTTGAATTTCCTCTCCATGTAATATTTCCGAAATAATACCTTCTTCCTTCATTTACTTTGATGTCGATATTTAAATTGCCATTACCGGTTGCATACACTGTATCATTCTCAATCACCGCATCTCTATAACCCAATGTGTTATAAAAATTCAATAAACTTTCTTTGTCTTCTGTATATTTTTTCTCGTCGAACTTTGCAGAAGAGAATTTGATACGAGCGTAAGGATCCAATACTTTCTTTGTTCTAGAGAGTGTGAGATATCCCTTCTCTTTCATGTATTGATCGAAAGTATAGTGCTGAGGAATTACAATCTTACCGCTATCATAAGAAGGATAGAGGGTAAGTCTTGATTTTTCTTTAGAGCCTTTTAATTGTTTTTTTAATTTGGCTTCGTCAATTGTATTATTCCCAAAATTGATATTACTGATTTTTACCTTCGGACCTTTATCGATAATAAAATCTAAAGACAATGTATTATCGATAGACGAATCTTTTCTTTCAGCAACTTTTACTGAAGTTTCGCGGTACCCTTTTTCTGCATAGAATTTCTTGATTACTTCCGTTGCAGTAATTTTCATATTCTCGGTAACTACCCTGTTTGGTACTAATCCTGTTTTACCGCGCAAATCATCTGCTTGCCCTTTAGGTACTCCTTTAAAATAAAAATTAGCCAATCTTGGTCTTTCAGTAACTACAATCTCTATTTCAATTTCCTTGCCCGTTACTTTCGTTACATAGATCTCAACATTACTGAAATAATTCTGGGCCCAGAGTTTGGTAATTGCTTTAGAAAATTGATCCCCTCCCGGAATAGCAATTTCATCTCCAATGCTTATACTGGAAATAGAAATCAATAAATTTTCATCAAAAAATCGATTGCCTGTAACCTTAATATTGGCTACTTTATATTTTTTCTGTGTTTTCTGATTGAATAAATTAATCAGGTCTGCTTCAATAGAAGTAATGGTAGTATCCTGCCCAGTTGTCTGCTGTGCATAAGCCGATTGAGAAGAAGATAAAACAACTACAGCGAACAATAATAATTTAAACACTTTCTGCATCCCTTTTCTGTTTGTTCTGTTGCCGGCCCAATAGAATCCGTGCATTCAGCAATTAATTTGGTTATTAGCTGGGCAAATTAGCCCGAATAATGAAAAGGCTTTGTTAAACCTGTATTTGATGGCCTGTTTTTCCAAATCTCCTTTCTCGAGACTGGTAGTTAATAATTGCTTCATACAGGTTTTCTTTTCTAAAATCTGGCCACCTGGTATTGGTAAAATACAACTCCGCATAGGCCAATTGATATAATAAAAAATTACTGATTCTATACTCACCACTGGTCCTTATCATCAATTCAGGATCAGGAAATTCACTTGTAGATAGGTATTGTTCTAATGTTTCTGCATTAATTGTTGAAGGGTTTATCTTACCTTCTTTTACATCAATTCCAATGTTTTTTACGGCATTTACCAACTCCCATCTACTGCTATAACTCAATGCCATTATGAGATTCAGCCCGGTATTCTTTTGCGTCAAGTCCAGTGCTTCTGCTAATTCTTTAGCAGCAAACTCCGGTAACATATCGAGGTTTCCAATTACATGTAACCGAATATTATTTTTATTGAGAATCGGAACTTCTTTATGGATAGTATCAACCAATAAACTCATTAATCCGTCTACTTCCTGGCGGGGCCTATCCCAATTTTCGGTGCTAAATGCATAAAGGGTGAGGTATTGAACACCTAATTCTGCAGCACCCTCTACTATATCACGAACACTCTCTACACCATGAAAATGGCCATATAAACGCTCCTGCCCCTTTTCTTCTGCCCAACGACCATTACCATCCATAATGATAGCAATATGTTTAGGCAGTTGTTGCTTGTTTATTTTTGGCAAAAGGTTTTCCTGTTGAACCATGCGTTCGATTTAGGGGGCAAAATTAACAAAATCAATGGTTTCTAAGGATTTAAATGCAATAAAAGCGATAGAAATTAATTAGTTGGGCAACGATAGGTCTGTAAATTGAATGAAAGACCCACTTTTAAAGTGATAAATGAGTCTTTTTTAAGGCTATTTCCTCTCTGTTTGCCTTTTACACCAATAGAAGAACCCGTTTCATAGCTTCTATCTTGTAATAAAAAAGCTGGTGTTAAAGAGCCATCTGGCAAGGGAGGAAAGGCATCTGGTGCATATAATCCACTTACATCATCCAAATAATCGGTATTGGTAAAGCGATACATGATCTCTGCAAAAAAATTGGTTCTGGGATTCAGTGCATATTTAACCCCAAAAGTGAAAGGTATGCTCAATGCTGTAATTGAATAGGGGTTTGAATTTGGATATAAAGCACTCCCCTGACCCTCCGTACCTAAAGGCCTCAATAAAAATTTTTCTCCGTTCAAATAAGTAAAAGGATCATAGGTGAATACGCCAACGCCCAAGCCAATATAGGGGGTGAAATTATAACCTTCAAAACCAGGCTGGAAACGAAAAAAATTAAAATCACCAGAAACACCTAATTCCCAAAGATTGGTGTTAAAACTGAGGTTTCTTTTCCGGTCTACGGGGTTATTACTATAAATATCAGAATATCCTAAAAAAGAATACTCTCCTGTTACTCGTATACCAATGTAATTGGAAATTTGTTTCCGATAAAAAATACCAAAAGCCATTTTTGGAGCATTGATTCTTGCATCTGGATTTAAATCTCCAAAATAATGACCAACTCCAACCCCAATACCCAATTCGCCCGTATGAACAAAACTCTCCATCAGCTGGGCTTTCGAGCCACTCCACGAGCTCAAAATAAAAAAAATAAGGATGGTTTTTCTTAGCATAGATATGGTTAGTGCTATGTAAAATAGCATCAAATTTCAATACAAAAAATGTTAATTTCTTTTATCAAGACCCCAAGTAAGCTTGGTTCGCAGCGTGGACAGAAAAGTATTTTCATTTAATCGTACCAGATTCACCCCAAAATTTTCTTTTCGTATGGCTAATTGAACTGTTTTTGGTACGATTTCCCTTCTTGCATCCATTGCACAAATAAATTGATCCGCCCTGCCTTCTACTTCAAAAGAAATCACATTATTATCAGGTATAACGATGGATCGAACGTTCAAATTGTGGGGTGCTACAGGGGTGATGACCAAACTGGATGAATCCGGAAATACAATAGGTCCATTACAACTTAAATTATATCCGGTTGAACCAGTAGGAGTGGCAACTATTAATCCATCAGCCCAATAAGTGTTTAAAAATTCACCATTCATATAAGTGTGAATTTTTATCATAGGTGAAGTATCTCTTTTGTAAATCGCAAATTCATTCAATGCAAAAGGAGCATCCGTGAATAATGGCATATTAGAATCTAAATGAATCAAGGTTCTTTTATCAATTAAAAAAGTATGATTCACTAATGCATCTACCGCAATAGCGAGATCCTCTTTACTGATACTTGCTAAAAAACCCAGTCTTCCAAAATTGATACCAAGTAAAGGGATGTTTTTTTCTTTCACTAAGGTTACTGCATCGAGCATAGTGCCATCTCCACCTAAACTAATTAAGCAATCGATCGAATCATCTAAATCTTCGGAACCTCCAAATGAAATTAATGAACGAGACAAATGTTCGGGAATATGAAACTGCTCCATCAAAGTGTTAAACAAAAGAACTTCTGTTTGATGTTTGGCTAATTCTTCTAATAAAATGAGCAATGGATTTTCTTGTTCAATATCTAATCCACGACTATATATAGCAACCTTCATATTTACATGTTGAGATAAGAAATAAGGTGTTGATAATTCTCTTGTAATTCATTGGCATATTGTTCTTCACCAAAAAAGTACCTTACTACATAATCATATCGTTGAAAAGTAGCAACAATATCAGACACTTCAATTTTGTTGATTTTTATGGTAATCACTACTAAACCAGAACCTGGCTCCGTATAAGTATTCAATTGAGTGATATATGCATCATTGGTTTCTACCAATCTACTCAACTCACCGAATGAATAATTTCTTTTATCGGTTTCCAGCACAATGATGGCTCCCTTTTCTTCAATTCCTAAAAACAAAGAAACAGATTTGATCAGTTCTTTTGCTAACACTACTCCTACTAATTCCATCTGGTCATTCACTACAGGCAATAAAGACAGATCGAACTGCGATACCAGTTTCAATGCGCTGAGAAAATGTTCTTCTGTTTTTACTGATCTTTTTTGTAATAAATGTGGGGAAGACAAGTGGGTATCTGTTTCTTCCGCATCTAATAAATCATCTTTAGCAACCAATCCTACAAATTTATCTTCGCTCAAAACAGGCAGATGCAATACGTCATAGTCATCCATAAGCTGCAATGCAAAAGATGCTTTGTCTGCTATGTTAAGTGAAGGAAAACCGGTATTTAATATTTGATTTACAAGCATACCCGGATAAACAATTTATTACACTACAAATTAACTGTTGAATGTGTTGAGTGCTTCTGCAGAAAACCATCTAAAATTTGGTTAAATTCTGTTGGCACTTCCATCATAGGGGCATGGCCGCATTTGTCTACAAAATGCAATTCCGAATTAGGAATTAATTTATTGAATTCCTTCCCAACAAATGGTGGAGTGATGGTATCATTATTTCCCCAGATCAATAATGTGGGTTGTTTAATTTGATTCAACTCTTCTCCTAGATTATTGCGAATAGCACTTTTAGCCAATGCAATAATTTTAATTACTTTAACTCTACTATTGGTGATTTCAAAAACCTCATCTACTAATTCTTTAGTAGCTGTTTCGGGATCATAAAAAGTAAGTTGTGTTTTCTTTTTGATGTATTCGTAGTCTCCTCTTTTTGGATAACTATCACCCATTCCGTTTTCGAATAATCCACTGCTTCCGGTAAGCGTAAGGGTCTTAATTAGTTCAGGATGTTTTAACACATGAACCAAGGCAACATGTCCACCCAATGAGTTGCCCAATAAATGAATATTCGTATACCCTCTGGCCTCAATAAACTTTTGTACATATTTTTCTAATCCTCCAACTGAAGTATGAAAAATATCCAGATCAAACAAAGGCAAAATGGGAACTACTACTTTAAATTGCTTGCTAAAATGACCTACTAAATGTTCGAAATTGCTCATTGCACCAAATAATCCATGCAACAACAATAGCGTTTCGCCTTCTCCTTCCTCAACAAACTTATATTTCTCGTACTGTTTAATGGTATAATTCATGCAATCCTATTGAAACTATTCAGGCTAAATTACTGAAAATACAGCAAATTGAAGCAGTTCAGCTGTCCTTTATCGGTATATCAGGCCAAGTTCTTTTTTAAAGAATCAAAAAATTGGGTGAGTTCTTCAAACATCCCTTTAAAAATAGGAACCAGTTTGCCGAATATATCAATGGCTGTGGGACCCCAAAAATGGATGTATTGATAGGTTTTTGAAGTGGCAATTACTGGTTCTTTCAATAAATGCAATTGTTCCATATAAAAGATCAACACACTAAAAACGGTAACATAAATACAACAATACAAAACAATTCCACCTAAAGAATTTAACCAACCCAACATTGTTAATTGTAAAGTAGTCTCAATAATTGCAGCAAAAATCCGAACAACTATAGAAACTGCAATCATTATTAGTATGAATGCTAAAAAAGGCAACCAGGCTGCTTTGATATTTACCGTTTCAGATAACCATCCTGCAACAAGTGTACTCATTTTTACTGCAGCGGCCAATCCTAGAAATATAGCGAAAAAAGAAAAAGCAGCTACAACTAAGCCTTTCTTCATTCCTTTAAAAATAGCCAGAACAATTAATGCGAGTAAACAAATATCAATAAACATGTAAGTCGTTATTGATTCAATAACGCTTTTACTGATGCTGCAATTGCTTTACCGTCTGCTTTTCCAGCTAATTGTTTAGAAGCTACGCCCATTACTTTTCCTAAGTCTTGTATTGATGCTGCTCCAACAGAAACAATTATAGCTTTAATTTCTTTTGCCAATTCTTCTTCAGACAATTGTGCGGGCAAGAATTTTTCAATTACAGCAATCTCTTCTATTTCTTTCTGAGCAAGGTCTGCACGATTTTGTTGTTGAAAAATTTCCAATGAATCTTTGCGTTGCTTAACCAGCTTTTGCAATAATTTCAATTCGGCATCTTCATTAATAGCACCGTTTGCACCTGGTTCTGTTTTTGCTTTAATAATTTCTGCTTTTATAGCCCTTACTCCTCTTAAAAGAGGTTCGTCTTTGGCTTTCATGGCTTCTTTCATTAACTGCATTACTTTTTCTTCTAAGCTCATAGTTGTTTTATTTTGCGTCTTTTAATTGTGATGCCCTGAATTTTTTATAAAAATCTTTTGCAAATGATTTCATATCATCGGTTAGTTCCTGATTTTGAGTGGCTCTCAAATAAGTATCCGCCATTCCCATCAAGGTTTGATAATAAAAATCAGCCATCTCATCCACCATCATGTCCTTTGTCCAAAGATCAATTCTCAATGCGCTTTTATCAGCTGCATCCCAAAAAGCAAGCATCATAGCTCTTGCGTCCTGCTTCATGTCTGCTGTGCTATCAGAAGCCGACCATTGTATATTTTGAGGAACCTTATGTTCATCTAAAATAATATCAACAGATATACTCGATTGTTTCATATGAATAATTTAAGGGGGCGAAATTACTACGAAACGCTAACTATTGCCTCAATTTCCTCGAAAAATGCTGCAGCCGAAAGATCCCAGTCGTAATTTTTTGCTCTTTCCAATCCTTTTTCAATTTGAAGTTGACGCAATTTCTCGTCTTTGTAGAGCATTTGCATTTGCTCAGCTATTGTTTTTGGGTTTTGTGGATCGGCATATAAACCAGCTTCTCCCCCTACTTCAGGCATACTTGAAAGATTGGAAGTTATTACAGGAACACCCGATTGCATGGCTTCTACAATCGGCAATCCAAACCCTTCATAGGTAGATATATACAAAGAAGCATAAGCAGCGGCAGTAATCTGATGGAGTTTTTCTTCGGCCAAATACCCTGTCAAAACAATATCTTCTCTGTATTTATAGGTCTTCAGCTTCTGTTCAAAATCGGCAAACTGCCAGGCCATTCTTCCTGTAAACACCAATTTCATATTGCTTTTATTCCATTTTTTAAATAGCGAAAATGCTTTAAGCAGGTTCATCATATTCTTTCGTGGATGAATAGCGCCTACACAAATAAAATACTCATGCCCATTGGTAAACTCATTTTTTATGGCTGATTTTAGTTCCCAATCGACGGGTTGAAATGAGCTGCGGGCCGCACCTGGTATGATTTTTATCCGATTTTTAGTAAAGGGATAAATCGCTTCTATGCTATTCTTAGAAAACAATGAAACAGTAATGATGGAGCTTGCTTTCTGTAAAAAAAGAGGCGTGAATATTTTATAGAACCAACGATGATGCCAGGATACAGATTTTGGGAATGCATGAAATGCCAAATCGTGAACAACCAATATTTGAGGTATAGCGGTGGTTAAACTACAAAAACCATAAGGTTGGATCCAAACATCGGGTTTGAATTTTCTTAAAGCCAGTACTGTACTAATATTATACCAGTATAAAAAAGCAGGAATATGTCGGGCAGCGGGTTTTACAAGAATCGGAACAATATTATTCGTGCTAATAAAATGATTGCTATACGGCCGATCGAAGATTACTACAAATTGATGTTCTGGGTGACTTGCAGCTAATCGTTGAAGGATAGCCGCAGTATAATGGCCATAACCCTCCATGGTCTTGTCTTGCAAAAAAATTCCGTTAACTGCGATTACCATTCAATAAAGGTACTAAGCGTAAAACTATTGTTCATGAATATGGGTAACACCTCCAGAAACAGTGTACTTCATAGCATCAGCTGCACTGATATTCTTTAATAACTTAACTCTTTCCCTGGGAACCATATAAGTAATTCCCGAAATGGCGTAAGAATGAGGCACATAAACAGTTAAATGATCAATCAAATTAAAATCAATACTACTCTGCTGTGTAATAAAACCTATTCGCCAAACATCAGGAGCATCCACATTCACTAAAACAGGTTTATCAAATTTCTTTTTATTTCCTGCAAAAGCTTCTAAAAAGTCTTTAACGGAAGAATATATAAACTTAATTCCTGGGGTTTTTTCTAAAACAGTGTCTAATAGTGCTACCAATCGGCCAACAGCAAATAAAGAAGATAGCCAGCCAACCAATAAAACAACCGAAATAACTACCAAAAAACCCAGGCCTGGCATTTTAATCAAATTGCCTTCCAAATCCTTTTTAATTAAAGAAGGGGCAATAGCATGAATGATATTGGGTAAAATGTCGTCTACCAGATTAAATAAACTGATGACAACCCAAATAGTAATACCTATTGGCGCCAAAACAATCAGCCCTTGAAAAAAATATTGTAATAAACGTCTTAGAAAGCTCTTGAATGTCATTGGTATGGTCTACCCTATTTATATTGAATGCAAGATGCTATAAAAAATTGATAGAATCAGACTTCCACAACCGAATAGCCTGATAAACTGGAATAATCCGTCAAACAGACAATACCATTTATCCTCGATTTGGATCGTTAATGAAAATTTAATACAAAAAAACCGTGGAAACTTTGGTAACGAAAATAGTTTCCTTAGTTTTGCATTCCAAAATTGGGCATTATGGAGCAAAGAATAACCGAAAAAGCACAGGAACTGTTCTTCCGATACGGGTTGAAGAATGTGACCATGGACGATATTGCCACCCATTTGGGCATGAGCAAAAAAACAATATATCAATATTACACAGATAAAGATGCTTTGATTGATGCTGTAGTTCAAAGAGAAATTGACAATGATGTGGTGGAATGCGCTGTTCATCGCGAAAAACGTGAAAATGCTGTTCACGAAGTTTTTTTAGCGCTCGATATGATGCAGGAAATGATGAGCACCATGAATCCGGTGATCATTTTTGAAATGCAGAAATACTATCCATCCGCATTCAAGAAAATGAATGACCATAAAAATAAATTCCTCTATAAGGTAATTAAAGAAAATCTCGAATTAGGAATTAAAGAAGAAATGTATCGTGAGGATATTAACGTCGATATACTTGCCAAGTTTAGAATTGAAAGCATTTTCATTGCATTCAACCTAGAATTATTCCCATCAAATAAATATACCGTATTTCAAATTGAAACCCATTTGATGGAGCACTTTTTACATGGAATATGTACACCAAAAGGTCAAAAACAAATCATTAAATACAAAAAACAAAGACAAAAATCAATCAGTATATGAGCATAATCAAAAAAGGAATCAGCTTGCTCAGTTTGGTTTTCATTATCAGTACTGGCTATACACAAACTGTAAACAAGCGTTATGATTTTAACGTTCAGCAAGCAGTTGAATTTGCCAATAAAAACAACGTACAGGTAAAGAATGCCTTATTGAATATCAAGGCACAAATTCAAACAAACAGAGAAATCACTGCTGCAGCTTTACCCACTATTACTGGAGCCGTTGGTTCACAGTTTTTTCCCAATGTAGCAGTACAAACACTTCCCAACTTTATTTCTCCGGCAACCTATCAGGTATTGGTTAGTGAAGGAGTAAAAGACGGCAATGGCAATCCAATTAAAATGCCAGGTGATTTTGGATTTATACAAGCACAGTTTGGAACCAAATGGAGCGCAAGTGCTGGTGTATCACTACAACAATTATTATTCGATGGACAAGTGTTTGTAGGACTTCAAGCGCGTAAAGCATCCATCGATTTTCAAACCAGTGCAGCTGAAGTAACTGAAGTAGCTATCAAAACCAATATCTATAAGATCTATTATCAGTTGATAGCTAGTAAGATTACCATCGAAATATTAGATGCCAATATTAGCAGATTAGAAAAATTGGATTTTGATATCAAGGCATTGTATAAAAACGGGTTCGCAGAAAAAATAGACATCGATAAAATTGCTGTGCAATTGACCAATGTTAAAACTGAAAAAACAAAGGCATTAAATGCGATTGCAGTAGGGTATTTGGGTTTGAAAACCTTGATAGGAATGCCTGCAAAAGATACATTGGTGTTAACTGAAACTTTAGATTACAATAAGGTAAAAGAAGAAATTGCAATAGATGCGCCTTATAGCTACGAAGACAGAAAGGATTTTCAGTACCTCAATTATGCCAAGCAATTAAATGCATACAATGTGAAGCGCTATCAATTAAGCTATTTACCTACAATTGCTTTGGGTGCCAGTTTCAATAAAATTGCCCAACGTAACCAATTCGATTTCCTTAATAAAGGAGATTGGTTTTCTTCATCCAACATTGGAGTAAATATTTCTGTTCCAATTTTTAGTGGATTTGCCAAAGATGCCAGAGTAAAAAAAGCAAAGATTGATTTGGAGCAAACTACCAATCAATTGGAAAATTTAAAACTCAATATTGATGTGTCAGTAGAACAAGCAAGAATTAAATACAATACAGCTATTTCAGTAATGGTTTCTCAGAAAAACAATATGGACTTAGCAGAAAGAGTATACGCTCAAACCAAAAAGAAATACGAAATCGGAACAGGATCTAATACTGAAGTAAACGTAGCAGACACCGATTTAAAAACTGCTCAAACCAATTATATCAGCGCTTTGTACGATGCAATCATTGCCAAAGTAGATTATTTAAACGCAACAGGAAAATTATAAAATATCAATCATAAAAACCAGCACTATGCTTACAATAAAAAAAATCCTATTTATTTCAACAACTGCATTCGTTTTTGCGAGTTGTGGTGGTAATGAAAAAAATGGCAATTCTTTAGCAGAAAAGAAAGCTGCTCTAGAAAAAATAAAGTCTGAACATGCAGCTATTACAGCAAAGATGTCTGCATTAGAAGCGGAGATTGCCAAATTAGATACAAGCAATGCCAATGCATTAACTGCAAAATTGGTTGGATTAACTTCAATAACCAATCAGCCATTTGCACACTATATAGACTTGCAAGGAAGTGTTACATCAGACAATGTATCTTATGTGTCACCAAGAATGGGACCTGGCCAGGTGAAAGCGATCTACGTAAAAAAAGGAGATCAAGTAAAACAAGGTCAATTACTACTGAAGTTAGATGATGCAGTGATGAGACAATCAGTTTATGCATCACAAAAAGCTTTAGAAACTTTAAAAACACAATTGAATTTTGCCAAAGATATTTATCAGCGTCAGGGCAATTTATGGAAAGATGGTATTGGCACAGAAGTACAATATATTTCTGCAAAAAATAATGTACAATCTTTAGAAAACCAATTAGCAGCCAGCGAAGAACAAATAAAAGTAGCACAGGAGCAATTAAAATCTACCAATATCTATGCAGATGTTACTGGTGTAGTAGATGATCTTAATGTGAGAGTTGGAGAAATCTTCAATGGTATAGCAGGTGTTACTCCACAAATTAAGTTAGTAAGTACCGCAGGATTAAAAGTAATTACGCAAGTTCCTGAGAATTATGCCGGAAAAATTAAAGTAGGTTCTAAAGTAATCATTCGTTTCCCTGATTTAAATAAAACGCTGAGTGGTACGGTGGCTACTACTAGCAGAACCATTAATACTAATAACAGGAGTTTCGATGCTGAAGTAAATATTGGTTATGACCCAGCCATTCGCCCTAATCAATTGGCAGAGTTGAAATTCCAGGATTATGAAACATCGTCTGCAATTGCTATTTCTGTTAATACCGTTCAAACGGATGAAAAAGGTAAATATGTATATATAGCTGTTCAGGAAGGCAATAGAATGGTGGCTCGCAAAAAAAACATAGTTGTTGGAGAAATGTATGGCCAAATGATCGAAGTAAAATCTGGCCTTACACTCAATGATGCTTTAATTACTGATGGATACCAGAATATTTATGACGGTCAGTTAGTAATGGTTTTAAAAAAATAAAATTCTTTTAACTTATTATATATGAATTTCATAGAAGGCATCGCCAAAAAATTCAAAGAATTTAAACCTACGAGCTGGGCAGTTGATAATAGAACAGCCGTTTATATTATTACAATACTCATTTCCTTGTATGGTTTAAACAAATTCAATACACTTCCAAGAGAACAGTTTCCGGACATTGTTGTACCGACCATTTCAATCAGTACGGTATATTTTGGAAACTCTCCAAAAGACATTGAAAACTTAGTTACCAGACCAATTGAAAAACAATTGAAGTCTATCAGTGGAGCTAAAGTAAAAAAGATTCAATCTACTTCTCAGCAAGATTTTAGTTTGATCGTAGTAGAGTTTGATACCGATATCAAAACGGAACTTGCTAAACAAAAAGTAAAAGATGCAGTAGACAAAGCGCAAACCGATTTGCCAAATGACCTTACTTCGCAACCCAACGTGCAAGAATTTGCTTTCAGTGAAATGCCCATCATGTTTGTAAACATCAGCGGTAATTTTGATGGCGTTAAACTCAAAAGTTTTGCAGATAAAATGCAAGACCATATTGAGGAAATGAAAGAAGTAAGCAGGGCAGAGATTGTTGGAGCCCCAGAAAGAGAGATTCAAATTAATGTTGATCCTGCAAAAATGGAGGCAGCAAAATTGACTTTCCGTGATATAGAGAATGCAGTCAATTATGAGAATAAAGACATCAGTGCAGGCCTTGTGGAAGTAGGTGAAATGAAACGAAATATCAAAGTGAAGGGGCAATTTGCAAGCGCATTTGATATGCAAAACATCATCGTTAAGAATATCTCTGGTGCACCTATTTATTTAAAAGATGTTGCTGAATTAGTAGATACGGTAAAAGAAACCCAAAGCTATGCTCGTTTGGGGGGGCTCAATGTAGTAACCTTAAACATTGTAAAACGTTCTGGTGAAAACCTGATCAATACTGCAGATGGTGTAAAAAAGATCGTAGCAGAAATGCAGGCCTCACAAGAACTTCCAAAAGACCTTAAAGTAGTAATAACAGGAGATCAAAGTAATCAAACCAAAACTTCCTTTAATGAGTTGGTAAATACCATCATCATTGGATTTATTTTGGTATTGTTGATTCTGATGTTCTTTATGGGTGTTACCAATGCATTCTTTGTAGCATTAAGTGTGCCTTTATCGGTTTTCGTTTCTTTCCTATTTTTACCATTGGCTGATTTTATTGTAGGCTCTCCGGTAACACTCAACTTCATTGTACTTTTTGCGTTGTTATTTGGATTAGGAATTATTGTGGATGATGCGATTGTGGTTATTGAAAATACCCATCGAATCTATAATAATGGAAGAGTAAAAATTGCTCGTTCGGCCAAAGAAGCCGCTGGTGAAGTGTTCATACCTGTACTTGCAGGTACTGCTACAACCCTTGCTCCATTCTTTCCTTTATTGTTATGGAAAGGCCTGATAGGTAAGTTCATGATTTACTTGCCCACCATGTTGATCTTAACCTTGACTGCATCTTTAATTGTTGCATTCTTTATCAACCCTGTTTTTGCGGTAAGTTTTATGAAACCGGAAGGACGCGAGTTTGAAGAACCAAAAAATGCAGTATTTAAGAAATGGTGGTTCTGGGCTTTCGCTGCATTTGGCATCATTTTTAACCTTGCAGGATGGCATGGATTTGGAAATTTATTAATTACCCTTGATCTACTGGTATTATTAGAGCGTTATGTTTTACGCAGAATCATTCACTTATTCCAGGAAAAATTATTGCCTGGATTTATGAATAGATATGAAACATTACTCCGTTGGATCTTACAAGGAACAAGACCAGGATGGTTAATGGTAGGATTATTCTTATTGTTTCCTATTTCATTGATCATGTTGATCGCCAGAAATAATCCCAAACCTTTCTTCCCTAGCGGTGATCCAAAATTTGTGTATGTATATTTAAAAATGCCGATCGGTACTAAAGCAAAAACCACTGATTCTATTGTTAGAATTTTAGAAAACAGGGTATATAAGATTTTAGGAGATAATAAACCTGGCGCAGAAGGCAGTATCGTAGAAAGTGTAATTTCCAATGTGGCAGTAAGTGCCAACAATCCTAGAGACAATAATCGGAGCATTCAATCACATCTTGGAAGAATTCAGGTTTCATTTGTGGAATTTGAACAAAGACATGGCAAAAGCAGTGCTCCCTATTTAGAAGCTATCAGACAACAAATGAATGGAATTGCTGGAGCTTCAATTGAAGTAGGCCAGGAAGATGCAGGTCCGCCAACAGATCCTCCGGTAAATATTGAGATATCAGGTGATAACTTTGAATCCATTTCTAAAGTAGCATACGATTTACAAAATCATTTAGACACCAATCGTATTGCAGGTATTCAAAATTTAGTAATGGATGTAGATTTGAATAATCCCGAGATCACTATCAATATAGACAGAGAAAGAGCTTTAGCAGAAGGCCTGAGCACTGCCCAGATTGGCATGGAATTAAGAACCGCCGTTTTTGGAAAAGAAGTGAGTAAGCTAAAAGATGGTGAAGATGATTATAAAATTCAATTGCGCTACCAGGATTTAAAACGCAACAATATCACCGATCTGATGAATATGCGCATTGTATTCAGGGATTTCAATTCGGGACAAATTAAACAGATCCCGGTTAATAGTGTAGCAAGAGTTGATTATACCAATACAACTGGCGGTGTAAAAAGAAAGAATCTGAAACGTACCATTCAAATTCAATCGAATGTAACAGATCCTTCGCTTACCCCAGTAATTAATGCAGAGCTCAAGAAAAAAATTGACGACTTTAAAGCAAAAACACAATTGCCTGCCGATGTAACCATCAAACAAACAGGTGAGAGTGAACAACAAGCAGAAACGTTATCCTTCTTAGGTATGTCTATGTTATCCGCATTGTTAATCATCTTCTTGATTCTTGTTTTACAATTCAATAGCTTGAGCAAACCATTTATAGTATTAACAGAAATCTTCTTCTCCATTATCGGTGTTTTCATGGGATATGCAATCACCGGTATGTCAATGGCTACTATCATGGTTGGTGTAGGAGTAGTAGGATTAGCAGGAATCGTAATTAAAAATGGTATCTTATTGATTGAATTTACAGATGAGTTAAGAGGCAGAGGATTCAGAACACGTGAGGCAGCCATTCAAGCTGGTAAGATCAGGATCATTCCTGTACTTTTAACCGCATTGGCTACCATTCTTGGACTATTGCCTTTGGCTGTAGGATTCAATATAGATTTCGTTTCTATGTTCCAACATTTAGATCCGAAGATTTTCTTTGGTGGAGACAGTGTTGTTTTCTGGGGACCATTGAGCTGGACAATCATTTTTGGACTGATCTTTTCTTTCTTCCTTACTTTAATTATGGTACCTGGCATGTACCTGATTTCAGAAAGATTGAGAAGACCGATGGAACGTTTTTATGGAACCAAGTACGTAGCCCTTTTCGGATTCCTCGGACCATTCTTCTTTATTTTTGTAGGAATTATGTTTGGAGTAAAGAAATTGCAAGGCAAAAAAGTATGGCTTGGTCAATTAAAGCCTGTACCAGGAAAAGCATAATCGACATTTTTTGATACAATTGATACCCAGCTATTAATGTAGCTGGGTATTTTTTTACGCTGAAAATTACCTTTCACACAAGAAAACATTCAATTCATAATAAAATGATTGTTTGTGTGTCAATTAAATAACAAATTTGAAAAAAATACAATTATGCAGAACCACGAAATAGATTACAAAATTTTTGGTGAAGAAATGCAATATGTAGAAATAGAATTAGACTACAACGAAACCGCTATTGCAGAGCCTGGGGCATTCATGATGATGGATGATGGTATTGTGATGGAAACGATGTTTGGAGATGGAAGTGCTCAACAAAACAGTGGTGGTTTACTAGGTAAACTACTTAATGCAGGGAAGCGTGTTCTGGTTGGAGAAAATTTATTCATGACCGCTTTTACCAATGTAAACAATGGTAAGCGTAGAGTAAGTTTTGCTTCTCCATATCCTGGGAAAATAATTCCATTGGATTTATCTCGTTTAAACAACAATATCATTTGTCAGAAAGATGCATTTTTATGTGCCGCAAAAGGAGTAAATATTGGAATTGAGTTTCAACGAAAACTGGGTACTGGCTTATTTGGTGGTGAAGGATTCATCATGGAAAGATTACAAGGTGATGGAATGGCTTTTCTGCACGCCTGTGGTCATGTACTTAGAAAAGATTTACAACCGGGGGAATTACTCAAAGTAGATACGGGTTGTATTGTTGGGTTTACTGCATCAGTGAATTATGATATACAATTTGTAGGTGGAATTAAGAATACCATTTTTGGTGGAGAAGGATTGTTCTTTGCAACATTAACTGGTCCGGGCACAGTTTGGATTCAAACTTTACCAATCAGCAGATTGGCTGGTAGAATATTACAATATGGTACTACGTCCCGTAGAGAAGAAGGGAGCATTTTAGGTGGTATTGGTAATTTGTTAGATGGAGATGGGAAATGGTAAAATAGAAATGGGTATTATACTACATAATACCCATTTCTTATTGCATATACTACCAGACCAATTACATTTTTCGAATCTGTTTTTTCCAATAAACTCAAGCGATAAGTTTCAACTGTTCTAAAACTGATATTTAATTTTTCAGCAATTTCTTTATTGGTTAATTGATTACACAACATAGTAAGCACTTCTGTTTCTCTGATAGATAATTTTAGTTGTTTGGTTGGCTTATGTGGCTGATAGCGATTGGCAGCTATTAATTTAGTCAATTTATGGCTAGTACTATCACAGTAATAATTATGGCCCATATTCACCGCTTTGGCTGCAGCTAAAACTTCTTGTTTATCTGTGTTCTTTAATAAATACCCAAGCGCTCCAGCTTCAAGCATTTCTATGATTAAATAATCATCGTTAAACATGGATAGCGCAATTACTTTAGTTGCAATTCCATTCGCCTTAATTTTCTTACAGGTTTCTATGCCATCCATTTCGGGCATTTTAATATCAACAAAAGCAATATCAGGTGCTGTTTTTTCAATCAAAGCCAATAAAGATTTACCATTATCCGCTTCGCCAACCAATGCTAATTCTGGTTGGTTATTCAATAATAACTTAAAGCCCTCTCTGAAAATGAGATGGTCATCGGCTATTACTATTCTTATTGGGAAATGATTGGAGTTCATTTATTGGGTATTTCAAATAATAATATTGTTCCTTTCCCTTTTTCCGATTCAATTGTAAAATTGCCACCCATTAATGCAGTTCTGTTTTTCATGCTTACCAATCCACGCCCAGCATATTGTTGAAACTGTTTATCAGTATCCATTCCTTTTCCATTGTCCTGACAAATTAATTGAAGCAACCCGTTTTTTTCTCTAAAAATGATTTGCAGTTTGGATGCCTCTGCATACTTAATACAATTATTAATGGCTTCTAAAACAATCCGATAAATCTGAATGCCTTTATCTTCATCAATAAAAATAGAACTTGGATATTCAAGATCGATATTTAATTCATTGAGTGATTCGAGTCTATGAATAAAATCTTCGATGGCAGTAATTGGTCCATTTCTTTGTAAAATGGCTGGCAATAGATCATGTGCAATTTCCCTCATCCTTACAATTACTTCATCTAATTGATTGCTAGCTCTATTTAATTCAACCCCATCATCAACCCTAAATTTAATAGCCGAGAGTATGGGGCCTAAATCGTCGTGTAAATCTGCTGCAATTCTGGCTCTTTCTCTTTCCATTGATGTGATTTCTGCGAAAGCAGCAGCTTTTTGCAATGCCAGATTTTTACGTTGTTGTTTGATGAGCAAAAAAGCAAAATAAGAAAATATGACTGCCATCAAAACAACAGCAATGATTACTGCCAGGTAAATGTTCGCTTCTTGGGAATCCATAAAATGGCTATTGCATAAAGAATATTGGTGAACAAGTTAACATAAGATATGATGCCGAAAACTAAAATTGCAAATTTTTTACTCCCATTTAAGCCGTATAGGTAAAATATTTCGACTAAAATTTTTGTGGAGAAGAATAATACAAAAGAAATACAAATTAGAAATACATAATTTTTTGAAATGGCTATTTCTTGTTGGAGAATAAGTAAGTTAATCATATGAATAGCCATTAGTACAATCATGAAACTATAGCTGATTCTATAATAAGGCCCAAATTGAAAGATGCTACCATGAACAAAATTTTCCCAAAGCCAAAAAATTGTTAGGCCTGCAATGAACCACTTACAAATTTGCTTATTCGAGCCAAATAATTGCCAATTATTAAATTGGCAAACCAATAAAATAGAAGATACCAATGTATAGATATTACTATTGATAGCATTGGTTTTAAATAGGGTAATAGAAATGTGTGAAATGATTTCATTAATTGTACCCACCCATAAATACGCAACAAAAAAATAGTCTTTTGGTTGAATATGTTTCCACCGAATTAAACTAATTAATGCACCAAGTCCAACGAAATAATTGAGTATAAATTTTAATGTTAAATTCATTATTTAATGAGCATTATCCATTTAGTGGAGAGTCGGGTGGACATTCAATTGGGCATCTTGCACCATCGTCCCAAAGATAAGGTTCCTCTTCAGATACATCAAATGGAGAATTTGGTAAAATATCTTGGCCTTTAGCATCTACTGCAACAAAAATAGCATGAATGGTTAGATCACTTTCCATTCCATAATAAATTCTTACTTGTTCACAACCAGGAACCGCTAATACAGATTCAATACTTTTTTTATCAAAGGTTTCGCAAATGGGTAAAATACCTTTACCACGATAAGATGGTTCAAGTATTTCTTCTTTTTCCATACGATATAAAGTGGTCATACTTACCCCTCTTTGCAATGATATTGGCTTACTCATATAAATTGAATTTGATTTTACCTTTTGGTAACTTAACTATTTTGAGTAGATAGAATATCTACCCAAAATAGAATAAGTAAATAATCCCCCCGAATTATTAAAAATAAAATTAAGTCAGAATAATATAGTTCGCACACGTAGAAATACGGAGGCTGTGTTTCAACAATTTACATTATCTCAACAAAGTAATATCGCCTGTTTTAGATAGTTTTTCTCCTGAACTAAATACGATATCTAAGCTATAAGTGTACACCCCTTGTGCTTGCAAAGTTCCTTTGTACTTTCCATCCCAGCCTGCAGTTGGTGAAGCAGACTCATACACTAGATTGCCCCAACGATTGTATATGCGCCATTGCATTTTAGCAATACCATAGCCTCGTACATATAGTAAATCATTATTTCCATCTCCATTAGGGCTAAAGGCATTGGGTAGGTTTGCCAATGGAGTTACCAATGCATTAATGGTTTGGCAGACAGTATCAGGCAGGCACCCTGCATTATTATTGTAAGCGATTAAGCAGGCATTAAAATTACCTGTGCTATTGTAAATGTGCTTAACCACACTGGCTGTGCTTACTAAACTATCTCCATCTCCATACAACCATTTATAACTACTGGCATTCATAGATTGGTTATTAAATACGATGGGCGTATTGGATTGTGGAGGTTGTGGACTATAGCTATACACTGCTTGGGCACTGCTAGTTAAGGTGATTGTTTGAGTACTAGTATCTGATTTATTGCAGGAGTTATTGTCAGTTGCAATTAATTGAACGGTATAGGTACCTGGTGTAGAATAACGATAACTTGGGTTCATTTGGGTAGAACTATTGCCATCTCCAAAGTTCCAACGATAACTGTTGTTTGCACCTGTAGAGTTATTGGTAAATCCAATGGTTACTGGTGTACAGGCAGCACTGGCTCCATACTTGAATGCAGCTTTAATTACACTTGGAACAATAATATTGGCACGTATCGTATCTGGGGCATTGCAATAATTGGTGTCTTGTAAAATTAATTGTACTTCATAATTACCCGGGTTAGTATAACGATGTATAACGGTGTTGTTGCCTGCTGTTTGAGTTTTTCCATCTCCGAAGTTCCATATATAAGAACTGGCTGTAAATGCAGGAGCACCTGTGGGCAGTGAAGCACTATTATTAAATGCAAATGTTTGATCAACACAGGGCTGTTGTAAATTAGCCGTAAAACTATTGATAGCTTTATGAATACCTGTTCTGATATATACAAAAGAAGTGTCTGCAATATTGCAAGTAGTTGAGTCTATGCTAATTAATCGCGCTTTAAAACTACCACTAGAAGTATAGGGGTGTGATATAGTAGGAATTGTCGTTCGCTGTTCTGATGTGCCATCTCCAAAATCCCATCGATACAATTTAGCTTTTGCAACAACATCGGTAAACTGTACAGTATTGGGTAAACAAGCATTGGCTTTAATCACCCCATCTATATTGCTCTGTAACTCTCCACTTATACCTCCAAACCCAAATGCAATCTTTACGGCTGCCATGGAAGGAATATAAAATAAATTAGGCTGATCTGATTGCCACGCATTAGGTGTAGTTGGAAAATTAGTAACTTTTCCTCCGCTTGAAATTATTGAGTGACCTATAGCGTATGATTGATATAGAATACCGTCTTTATTAAACCTACTGGTACCTCCAAAAGAATGATCACCCCGAACAGCTTGACCATTTTGTAATGGGTCATATTTTGTTCCAAAAAAACTACCGTACAGTTGCTTTTGAGCGTTACTGGCTAAAATAAAATAATAAAATCCTCCTGCTTTATTTGAATAAGTTGAGATAGCATTAGGCGTAACAGTTAACCCTACAATACCTGCATTTGGATAAAAGTACTCTGATCGTAAAGTTCCATTTACATTATCATACCCACCGGCATCACCTGTTCCACCATACCCTGCAACATATACCTGCTCACAACGGTCTACAAAAAAAGCAGTGGTTACAATATTAGGAAGTGTAGTATCTGTGCCAAATACTGTTGAATATACAAAGGCTGATAAATCGGGTTGAAGCTTGGCAATAAACTGCTTGCCATTTTTTTCACTCCAAGTAGCATTCACCAATGGCCAATCGCCTGTTGTAGTTCCTGTTATATAAGGATAGCCTTTTAAATCAAAGGCAATAGCATAGATATTATCCATTCCACTAGTTCCCATATAACTACTGCCAAATAAATTACTTCCATCATTACTGAATCTACTTATAAAACCATCTCCAATGCCTCCTTTATAATCAGGCATAATAGTTCCAACTGTATTGCTCGCAAAATTATTGCTACCTGTTACGCCTACTACATATATATCATTGCTTAGGGGGCTAATAGCTAAACTATAAGCAGCATCATCTTCACTGCCTCCTAAATATGTACTGTACATTAATGTATTTAGATCAGGTGAAAACTTCATCAATATCGCATCTTGATTATATTTGCCGCCTCTATTGCTCTTTTGTGTAGCGTTAGCGCTAATAGGAAAATCATTAGATTGTGTGCAACTAACTATATAAATATTATCCGTTTTGTCTATCTCAATAAAGGCTCTTGCATCATCACCATTATATTGTTGAATTGAAATAGGTATAGGTGATTTGGGTGCAACTTGAGCTTGCCATGCTGGTCTAATATTTAAACCATCAATTCCCTTTCCACCAATTCTAACTGAAGCAACTAAATTTGTACATGCATTGTTTAACTTAGCAATAAAAATATCAAGCACCCCTCCCTCACCATAAGTACTTCTAGTAGAAGGAAAATCAGTAGAAGATGTAACTCCAAGTACTAAAATATTCCCATTTTTATCTACAACTGTGCTATTAGGGAGCTCTGTTCCAATGGCTCCACCTAAAAAAGTAGCACAAATAGCGTCTGTACCCAAAGGATTTAATTTAGTGATGATTATTTCTGGGTCATGAAAAATAAAATGACTACCAAAGTTAAACGCCCCAAATAATGTACTATTGAATTTTATCTGATACGCACCTTTACTAACAAAAAAACTATCAGAAGAAATTGCTCCTGTTAGTATAAAATTTCCATCCCCATCATAAGCCCCAGAATACCCTAGATTAGTTGCAGTTATAGATTGAGTAGCATTTTTTTTTATCAAACTTGCAAAAACAATTTCAGGATCTATGATAAGTATCTTGCTTTTGTCATATTCTTTAATATCAAAATCAATTGTTTTGTTATTAAGCCTATAGTTACAAACTATCTCTCTTTTTGCATCGGCAATCTGATATGTATAGGGGCAAGCTTCTTTAACAACACCAACGCTTGTATTTATAATCAGTTCTCCTTTTCTTATATTTAGTGCATCTGCTCCATCTATGAATAGTTTTACCTTGCTTGGATCTCCACCTGGATAAACAATAATATCATATTTTAATTTTTCCTGATTGGTATAAAATCGAATATCAATATTATTATAAACATTTTTATATGTTACGGCATTGTAACTATTACAATGTGATGCCCATTTAGTACTATCATTTCCAATAAAATAATTATAGTATGTAATATTCTTTTTTTCTGAAATAATTTTCGGTTCGGTATTACAGTTTACAAAACTTACTTCATACGCATGAGCTTTAACATTTGGATCTTCGCCAAATATTGGGTCAGGCTGCTCTTCTTTTTTTTTAGGATACCTTGGTGTAAAATACTGTTGATAATTTGTAGTATCATACAACACTATTTTATATCCGGTTTGTAATAAATATAGCGTTCCATTAGGAAGTGATGCTTTGAATTTTACCTGCTTGTTCCATTGCCCTTTGTTCTCAATAAACTCCAAATATCCTTGAGCACTAAGAGAATAAAGAAATAAATGAAATAGCAATATCAAAACATACTTGAACATAAAATACTATTAGCTAATAGTGAATTTAGTCAATAAAAACTTCATATGTAACTCCTGAAGATAAATTTACACTAAAATCGTAATTGTTTGTTCCAGACGATATACAAGATTGCTGGTCAACAATAGTTCCTCCAGTAGTTCTTATATATACATTATTAAATCCACCCACAATTCTGACTGTAATGAAATTTTGATCCGCAATTTGCTGAGAGTTAAAACTATTCGGCGTTGGGTAAGCCCATGAAACACCAGAATTAGATGGATCATCATAGCTTATTCTAGTAATTGTAACTCCACTTGGTGGGGTTGTAACATTCAAATAGCTTGTTGCAAACACTTGTTTTTTTAGCTTGCTTAAATGATGGTCATTAATTTTATTTGGTTGAATGAAACCAGAAGAAATAATTAAAATTAATGCGGTTAAACCAATTTGTAATTTTTTCATTGTATTTGTTTTAAAAATTAAAAAATATTCAACTTTTAGCTAATAGTATTTTGATGTCAATACATTATAACAAAAACAGAAATCCATTACAACAGAGGAAGGACTATTTTAGATTTTCTAAGTGTTCAATTAATAAGTTTTTGAGTAGATAGAATATCTACCCAAAACAGTATAAGTAAATAATCCCCCCGAATTATTAAAAATAAAATTAAGTCAGAATAATATAGTTCGCACACGTAGAAATACGGAGGCTGCCATCGTATAGATAATATAGATTATCAGCGACTTATAAACTTTTTAACCCCTCAACCGCTTTTTCTAGGGTTTCTTCTTTTTTAGCAAAGCAAAAGCGTAATACTTTGTTATCTTCTCCATTCTGGTAAAATGCAGATACAGGAATGGTGGCAATTCCAAAATCCTTGGTTAATCGAATTGCTAAAGCTTTATCTGATTCTTCGCTAAATCCGGCATAACTATAACATTCAAAATAACTTCCATGAGAAGGAATGCAAGTAAACGGACTGTCTTTCATCAAACCCCTAAAAAAATCTCTCTTGGCTTGAATTTGAGATCCTAAATGTAGATAGGCTTCTTTATTACTTAGATAAGATGCTAAAGCAACTTGCTTGGGTGAATCACAGGTAAAGCAATTGAACTGATGTACTTTTCTGAACTCATTCATTAACGCCGAAGGGGCAATACAATAACCCAATTTCCAACCGGTACAATGATAAGTTTTGCCAAAAGAGAAACAAACAAAACTTCTTTCAAATAATGCAGGATATTTCAGAATACTTTGATGAGCAATTCCATCGAATATTAAATGCTCATATACTTCATCGCTTAAAATAATGATGTTTGTTCCTTCAACAATTGATACCAACTCCTTCATATCATTTTCACTCAACACAGCTCCAGTTGGATTATGTGGGGAATTGATCATGATCATTCTGGTTCTTGCAGTTAACTTAGAACGAACAATATCCCAGGGAATAGAATAGTCAGGAAATTGCAATGCTATCGGAATAGCAATAGCTCCATTGATTTCTATGTTTGGAATATAACTATCATAAGCTGGTTCAAACACAATTACTTCATCGCCTGGTTGTAAAACAGTAGTGAGTGCTGTATAAATGGCATAAGTACCGCCAGGAGTAACGGTAATTTCAGATAACGGATTTACGGATGCATTATACAATTCAGCTGCTTTAGCGGCCAACGCTTCTCTCAATGCTGGATATCCTGCCATATGCACGTATTGATTGTTTCCATCCTGCATGGCTTTTGAAACCAAACCAGTAAGCTCTTCACTCATCGGAAAATCTGGAAATCCTTGACCTAAATTTACTGCACCATGTTCAACAGCTAATTGACTCATTACAGTAAAAATGGTAGTGCCTACATTGGGCAATTTAGAATGGATGGATGGATGCATTGAAAATAGTAATTAAATGAAATAATCATATAAAGTTAACCATTGTTTCTTTGCAAGGCTTAGTTCAAGTATTAAAATTGTAGCAAAATGAGCATTTGAAAAGAAGAGCATTTATAAAAACGACAGGGGCCATTGGATTAGCCGCTTGCACCCAATGTATTTTTGGATGTAGTAAAAATGAAACACCTACAGCCAACAATCAACTTGTAAATTTTACCATTAATCTCTCCAATCAACTTTTGGTAATTAATGATATTATTGTTCAAGAAAATGTTCGTGTTATCAGAATTGCAAATGGCAACATTCCTGGATCATTTATTGCGCTTGATCAATATTGTACGCATGCTGCTGGAAATTTGAACTGGGTTGCTGCTCAAAATAAATTTGTTTGCCCTGTTCATGGAAGTGAATTTAATTCTAATGGTAATGTAATTGCCAATTCAGGCCCTGCTACAAAAGACCTCAAAAAGTTTTCCATAAGTATTAATGGAAATACCCTAACCATTAATGGATAAATTATTGGTCTGTTAAAGATTCAATAAACCGAATAATGGCTTTCATTTCTGATTTTGTAAGATCTAATGGAGTTGAAGGAAGTGTTTGGTTTTCTATATCGATTCCCAACCCCTTACCACCACCTTTATTATAAAAATCCATTACAGATTGTAAATCTGTATAAATACCATTGTGCATATAAGGAGCTGTTTTGGCAGCATTTCTAATTGTAGGTGTTTTGAACGCGTATAAATGCAGTGTTGATTGATGCATCGAATATTTGCCAGAATCGTTATCAATTTTATATGGAGGTCTATTGCTTGCAGGTACCCCTAAAACTTCTGATTCAGAATTATTGAAATGTGGAGGAACAAGTCCATTAAATAAGGGCATAAAATGGCATGTGCCACATTTGGCTTTTCCCATAAATAAATTGAAGCCTTTAACAGCTTCATCACTTATCGAATGCTTATTTCCTCGCATATATTGATCAAAAGGTGAATTGAAAGTAGATTTGGAACGAATAAATGCAGCTATTGCAGTTTGAATATTGGATGGATTGATAGAACTATCACTAAACGATTGTAGAAACTGAAATTGCATTAATTTATCTTTCAGAAGAACAGTTGCAGCATTTTTCAAGTTTCCATGTAACTCGTTTGGATTCTCGATTACTTGTTTTGCTTGATCCTCTAAATAGACCAATCTTGAATCAGCAAATTGAACTGATTGTAATCCTGCATACAAAATAGTAGGTGTATTGCGGAGAATAGGCTTTTTACCATCAAATGAATTGCTTTTAATCTTTCCATCAGTAAATGCTTTATTGGCTTGATGACAATTTCCACAGTTTCTTGTTTGATTAAATGATAATCGATTATCATAAAATAGTTTTTCGCCTAAGGCAATCATTTCCTTATTCGATTCATCTTTTTGAGTAGGCGAATAAAACCATGAATTCCATGCATTTCGATCAAAAATTGTTACAGCAGATGCTTTTAATGGCCGAGACTCTTTAAAAACTGGAACTCCCATTTTTTGTTGAAAGGAAGCAAGATCATTACTTAATGGATTTAGAAATTCAGTAATGAAGTATGCGCGATCAAATTGATCAAATGATTGATTGGATTCTACATAAGAAATTGCATACAAAATACGCAACGGGGTTTGCTTTGAAGAAATTCCATTTTCGTAAGCACTGATATAGTCATTTATTGCTTCTAAACTACCTATCAATTCATTAATTGAAGATTGCAAAATTGGTGTATCAAAACCAGTTATACCCATTGTTTCCATTCGAATGATACTGATCTTCAAAACATCAAAAACATGTTGCTCTGTAAAAGCCAAATTAGTAGAACTTGCCTTCAGCCTCAGAGCTAAAGATTCCATCAATGCTGCTTGTTCTTGAATTAAAGTGATTGCTTTACTATCAAAAAATGGAAATATTTTTTCTTCTATAACTTGGAAACCACTTGGAGGATTTGGTTTAGCAGGATTTTCAGCTTCTACTTCAAATAAAGCAGGACCATTAATGGCTTTTGCAGTTGATGGGTAATAATAATCTACAAATAATTCGATTTTTTTATATTCTAATCTATACTTTTTAAATTGAGATTTGATCAAATTACTATCTACTGTAGTATTTTGAACTATAGTATTGAACTGTTGAGAAGCAATATAAAATGAGTCAACATAATTGATATATACTTGTTTTACATGGTCTACTCCAGTTGATTTTGGAGAAGAGCAATAATTTGTTATACAAACGATAAGCACTAATACAATCAATAAAATAGTTTTTCTCATAGAACATAAATTGACAAAGGCACCGGAATATTCCAGTGCCTTTTTTTATAAAACGAATTGATCTTATTTAGGTAAACCCTTGATCATAACAATTTGACTCGCTTGTCTTTCTGCAGTTCTAATGGTTCCTTTATCTGCATTTAAATAACGATCTCCCGTCCAAGTATGGGGTTGAATACACAATAAGAAAGTATTTGGAGATCCAGTTTCATCCGACACATCAATCATTGCTCCGTACTCCCAAGAACCGTATCCACCAGATGTTGCAGGAGTTCCTGCAGGAACAGGATAACCAGATGAAGAACCTGGAACATTATATTTAGCTGCATCAGCGGCATTTCTTCTATGGTCTAATTCAAACACTTTTTTCAATTGCTTTGTAGCTATATCGTATTGATAAATTAATGCATCATGTGTTTGATCATTGTAACCTGCATTTGGATCTTCTTGTACATAAACATAATTCTGTGTAACCATGATATTATCTGGATTTTGAAAATCTTTGGCTATGCCTGTTCTGTTATCTCCGTCTAATACTACTTCTAATTTTCCTTTAGTAGGGTCTGTATCATTCAAATTTAATTTGTATGCACGGCCATATTTACTTCTAGAATTGTCTGCATTAGTTCCTGTATTATTTTGACCTGTAACAGTAAAATACAATTCACGATTATTTGCTGCAGATCCTTTTCTATAATCAATGTCTTCTACTCTTCCAAAACGAATAGAATTAGCTGCAACTGAAGCAAGATTCAATTGCCTTCCGGTTAAAGTTGAAGCATTATCTATCTTAACAAATTCTACATCATAACTTGTGCCTTCAACCATATCTCTTTCTCTGATATTGTTGTTGGTTCTCTTCAATACATATAAAGAACCAGTAGTTAAATTTCCAGAACCATCTCCAAGATATAAAACTACTTGTCCGCCTTCTGCATTAGAATCATCATCTCCAATTATAATTACTGTTTTACCTGGATATGCATTTTTATTTAAAGGAACAGCATTCTCTGCATTCCATCTTCCTAATCCGGCTAACTCTTTAGATTGACCTGGATTAAAATTTATTGCTAATGGATCAACACCATGTGTTCTTGATTCTTCACCACTTTCTCCACAGGTTAAGAATAATGGTCCAAATCCATGTTCAGCTGGAGTAGCTAAAGTTGCTGAACACAAACGCCATAAACCTCCTGTAGAGTTTAAGATATATTCTCCTTTTGTAGGTTTTAGAGTAGCATCAAGAGTGATTCTTGATACTGCAAAATTATCCTCATGATTCACCAAATAAGTAAATGTTCCATCAGCGTTTTTTAGGAAACCAGCTCCATCTGCTGATCCACCAAAAACATAACCAGTACTACCAGCGATATCATCGTCACTGCCAATAACCGAGTAAACTTTAACATCATTAAATCCTGGTAAAACGGTCAATAATGGCGGGGTAACTGATTTGTTTGAAAATGAAACTTGTGAAACAGTTGCATTTTCATCATTTTTTTTACATGAAGTAAGGCTGATTGCTGCTACTAAAAAGCTAGCAAGCGACAAATTTCTTAAAGTTAGTTGCATGGTTTAAATATTAGAATGCGAAGATGCATGTCCAATATTGTCGAATTGTTAAGAGACTATTAAGCAATCTTTAAGCTAATTTTAATACCCTTGTTTCGTTTAACTATGGCTGCAATAAATTGGCTAAACGCTTCAACTCTATTTCTGCAACTTTTGCAGTAAAAGCTAAATTTGCCAAACGGAAAGACTCCGTTTCGAAACTTTGTTGTGCAACACGTACATCAATAATAGTAGCCTGACCTAATTGAAATCTTTGCATTACTAAATCCAAAAGTTTAATTGATAACTCATAATTTTCCTTAGAAGTTTTCAATTGATCCAATGTACTGGTATAGGTTTGATAGGTTTTAACCACACCTGTTTCAAGGTTCAATAAAAGATTATCGCGTTGTGTTTTGGCGATTCTTGTATTTACTTCTGCAACCTGTTGTTGACGTTTATTGATAGAGCCATTATAAATAGGTATCGCTAAGTTCAAGCCCACCTGTGGACCATAACTTTGGTTCTGCAAAATGAATCCAGCCGCACTGGTAGTATTAGTTAAATTAAATCCTGTTGTTGCTCTTAATGTTGGCGAACGCAATGCAGCTACTTCTCTTTCTAGATATTGATTGATTTTGATTTGCTGTTCTGAAGCAATTAACTGTGGATTTTTTTGAGCTGCAGATTTTATTTCGCCAATATTAATGGTTCTATCAATGATAATAGTATCGCTTATTACAATACTTGAATCGGGATTAACAAAAATCAGGTTTAATAAATCCGTTTTACTTTGATTGATTACCAATGTTTGCGCTTCGGCTTGTTGCACCAATGTATTTAAATCGAGTTGTGCCTGAAAAATATCAGCATTATTGGCAAGCCCAACTTCCTTTCTACTATTCAAAATAAATAGTCGGTTTTTTGAAACCTCTATTGATTGATTGATACTTCTTAAAAAATATTGATGTCTAACAACATTGTAGTAGCTGGTGTTTACAGCAGCAAGTGTATTTTGAATTTGTGCATTTAATAAGCCTTGATTTTGATTGGCCAATTCGGCTAATCTGTTCTTTGCAGCTTTTACCCTAAATCCATTGTATAATAAAATACTTGCCGAAACATTTGCAGTTAGGTTATTTGCACTAACCCCGTCTCTTTTTACATTTCTTGCTGGATCAGGAAATTTTTGGTTGATGCTAGTAACTTGTTCATTGTCGATCACTTGAGCATTTACAACGGGTAAACCTCCTGCAACTCCAATATTATTATTGATTGTAGCAATTTCAACATTGTCTTTAGCTAATTGAATATTATAACTATTCTTTAAAGCAATGGAAATAGCATCTGGCAAAGTCAATTTTCCTTGAGCACTTACACAAAGAGAGAAAGTAAAAAAACAAAAAACGAGTAGTGACAATTTTTTCATGCATCCTAAAATTAGGCAAGTATCAAAAATTTGTTTCAAATAATGTATGAACGGGTCATTAGCTAACCAAAGTGCCTACATTTCCCCCTTGTACTACTTGCATGAGATTGCCTGGCCTATTCATATCAAATACAATAATGGGCAATTTGTTTTCCATACACAAAGTAAAAGCCGTCATATCCATTACTTTGAGGTTTTTGGAAATACAATCCTGGAAGGAAATTTTATCAAATTTGGTTGCTAAAGGATCTTTTTCGGGATCGGCGCTATACACCCCATCAACCCTTGTTCCTTTCAAAATCACATCAGCCTTCATTTCTATAGCTCTAAGAGAGCCTGCCGTATCTGTAGTGAAATAAGGATTTCCTGTTCCTGCCCCAAAGATCACCACTCTGCCTTTCTCCAAATGACGCAAAGCTTTTCTCCTGATATAGGGTTCTGCCACCTGCTCCATATTGATGGCTGATTGTAAACGGGTATAAACCCCAATTTTCTCCAGCATAGCTTGCATGGCCATGGCATTGATCACCGTTGCCAACATTCCCATATAGTCACCATGAGCTCTTTCAATACCGCTTTCTGCTTCATTCATTCCGCGGTAAATATTACCGCCACCTATTACAATCGCCACTTGTACACCCAGATCGGTCACCAATTTAATGTCTTGGGCGTATTGTTCAATAATTTGCGGGTTGAAGGGATCGCCATTTCTTTGATCACCTAAAAGGGCTTCACCCGACAATTTAAGCAGTATACGTTTGAATTTTGGGAGCATGGCTTCTTTGCAGTTTATTATGCAAATAACCTGAATTTTTAATGAGTTGCCAAATGGAATCGCTAAACTGAATTATTTCTCAAAACTTTTCATCCAATTTGAAACGGCTGGTAAGGGTTGTTTCTGCTTATCAATGATGCTGAATGTTTGATCCAGATCCCAGATCATAGCTGGAATTCCATAGTTTTTCATCACACTCATTACATCATTAAAGTAGTTCTCCCGATATTGTTGAGGGATGGTTTCAATAGCACCGGTTTCTGTACAAATTACAGGCACTTTATTGATAACCAGCCAATCATATACCAAGCGTATTCTTCCATCAATAAAAGCCCTGCTTGCTTTTTCACTGTAATGATCATAATTATAATGCATGTCTTTAGACATTACTCGATCTGGTTTGGGAGGCATGGCTGTTGGAATATAGTCATAAGGCAAGCCTTTTATAAAAGTTTTTTCTGCGTCCCAGGGAGCTCCCTGGTGCGTAAAAATATAGGGTTGATAAAAATGAAATGTATAAATGATTTTGTTGTCGTTGGGAATTTTACGCAATTGTACCAAAGCATCAATACCATTGTAATTGGTAGAGCCTATTATCCAATAACGCTCCAGATCTTTGGGACGCAACAAAGTCATTAGCCGACCCTTTGTGTATCTCCAATCTTCCACAGAAACACGAGGTTCGTTGTATAAACCGAAAAACAAATGATCATAACCAACTCCTTTGAAAACTTCAACTACCTGGCTCCACATATCTGCAATTCGATCTGCTTCTTTTATTTTATCATCTTTCTTATACAATGAGCCATAGTGATAAGTAATAATAATGTTCATGTTGTTTTTAGCCGCAAAATCATAGATCTCTTCCAAATTATTCAACAATTGTTTATTGATTTTATTGGTTCCTGGTTCCAGAAAATTATCAAAAGCTACAGGAAGTCTAACCGAAGTAAATCCTAGTTGATGGGCCAAAAATATTTTATCCATCACTTTGCGGTAATTATATATCAGGTATTCTTCGGGCTTCCAATAATTTTCAAAAAAACTGATATTAATTCCTGCTTTAAATTTTTGCTGTAATGCCAGTTGAAAATCCGGGACATTTTCTTGTGCGTTTGCTGGACCAGATAAAAAAGCAATTAATATGAACCCATAGAACAGTTTGCCTAAAAATTTATTGATAGCCATCTTGTATGTTTATTCTATGAAAATAATAAAATTTCATGTACACTGTTCCTGAAAGATCAATTAACTTTAAGCCTACTATTCAATACATACTACTTCTACAATTTGAAAAAAACGCTTCAATACTGTTTAATATTACTGATAAATATTTGGTCATTCCCATCAACAGTTAAGGCTCAACACAATGTGCCAGATAGTACAGCACATCTGATTGTCTTAGCAAGCGACACCCAGGCTCCATTGGGAGTGGAGAAGATTTATTTGAAGGCAAACAACAATACATTAGCAACAAAAAAGATTTTCGAGAATATCATTCAACAAAAACCTACAAACCTGCTTATTCTAGGTGATGTAGTGTCCATTGGTTCCAACAAAAAAAAATGGAAAGAAATGGATAGCTACTTACAAGATCTGAGAAATCAAGGAACTGTTGTTACTGCTCTTCTAGGCAATCATGATGTGATGTTGAACGCAAAAAAAGGAGAAAATGAATTTAAAAAACGTTTCCCGGATGAGGTAAATACTGGTTTTTATAAAATCATTGATTCAATTGGATTTGTTTTACTCAACTCCAATTTCAAAACCTTATCAAAAGAACAAATGGCATCGCAGGAATTATTTTATGCCAACACATTGAATCAACTGGATATTGACAGCGCTGTAAAAATGGTGGTGGTTACCTGTCATCACGCGCCCTATTCTAACAGCAAAATTGTGGGCTCAAATACCAGGGTTCAAGAAAAACTGATCCCAATTTTTATACAATCGAAAAAGGCAAAACTTTTCGTAACAGGGCATGCGCATGATTTTGAACATTTTAATATGGAAGGCAAAGACTTTTTAACCATTGGTGGTGGTGGTGGAATACATCAGCCGCTTAGCAAAAAAGAAGATAGAATGATTGCTTTATCGGATGGTTATGAACCAGAGTTTCATTACCTCACTATACAAAGAATTAAAAATGAATTATCCATTACATCAAAATACTTAACTAGCGATTTTAGTGAATTTAAAAATGGATACCATTTTGTTATAAAATAAACAAAAAGCATTAATTTCAGTGAAATAGAAAAAATAGGCTGATATACTTTGTAACTATTAACTATGCTCCTTCAATCTTGGAATTTGTTTAGAATTTATTTTTTTATCTTTTCTTTCTTGAGTGTGACCATATTAAATGCTCAAGAAACCATCAAACCAAATACTGTAGCCGATATAGACAGTTTCGATATTAGAAATGCTAGCTTTTTATTGCCTCAGCCACTAAAGAAAGGAAAGTTCTCTCAGTCATTGTCTATCTACTATGTTGTACCACCAAGAATTTGGACCCTGGACATGGTGAATGCTCCGATGTTTAATTATTCAGCAAAATATACTTTACCTAAGGGCTTCAATTTACAAGGAGGAATTTCTACATTGTTTATTTCAAATAGAATCAATGCTGGCCCATTTTGGAATTATTCAAAAGACCATTTACATCTGGGCATTGGTTATCAAGTGGCATTTAATCTGGGAGTATTGCAACATTTTGGATACAAAACTATTTTAACTGGTTGGGAGCAACAGCCATCTGTTACTTTTGGCTATAGTTTTAAACACAGTTCATTGATTGTTAGAACTGACTTGTATTATACCACTTCTTTAAATCTCAGCGAAGGCGGGCATGTAATTCCTTTTAATGAAAATTTCTTAAATGGCTATAGTGTTACTACTTCATACGAACAAAGGTTACACAAAAAGAAAATAGTATCGATGGGGTTGAAGATCAATTATCTCCGCTACCATATTTTAGCATGGCCAGCTTTGCCAGTAAATAGCTATCATTATTATTTCCCAGAATTTCAATTAGGCATACATCTTTAATATTTTTTATGCGGCTTATAAAACTGATTTATATTTTACCTCTATTTGTGCTGGCTGGTTGCAAAAAAAGCGACATCATCGCTCCACCTAAACCTGATGAAACCAATTTAATCAATACCAATTCTATTGCGGGTACTACCATGAAAAAAATGGAAGGTATTTATTCATTGGTAAATGGTAATACCGATCTGGGAACTCAATTTGTTTGTAAAGTATCCAGGTTTAAGGTTTCCTTTTTTAGTGAGAAAGAAGGCATTTATATTATTTTAAAATATGGTCTTAAAAACACGGATGGCTCTATACAATTTTCGGGTTTCTGGAGGTATTCAGAAAAAGCAGACCAGGGAATTATTCAATTCTCTATTGCTTCAACCGATGGTGCTTCAGATTTATTAAACGGCATTGTTTCTAATTTAAAAATCAAAGGGATAGGTACAGGCAACACAATGGTATTACAATATCAACGACCATTTACTGCTCAAGCAATTAATAAAGCATTTATGGTTATTGGGCATCATGGCGTTCAAACAACGGTAGACCCTCCTTTTGCAGAAAACTCTTTAAATGCAGTGTTGAATTTTGAAGATTATGGCGTGAATGGTTTAGAGTTTGATGTAAGAATGACTAAAGACAATGTTCCTATATGCATTCATGATGCAACCATTGATACACGATTAACACAGAAAGGGCCATTGATTGGTAGTTGGGATAAATACTCCTATGCTTTAATCAATCAATATATTCGATTGGTTGATGGACAAAAAGTACCCACAGTAGAACAGGTCATCAACAGTTTTATTGACAGCACCAACCTCAATTATTTATGGTTGGATCTAAAAGGCAATACAGATATTTTTAAATATTTAGAACCCATTATCAGAAAGGGATACCAAAGAGCTGCAGCAGCCAATAGAAATGTGGTATTGTTTACAGGTCTTCCTTCAGAAGATGTAATTGATGAATTAAAAAAACAACCAAGCTTTAGTGATCTTCCAACCCTTTGCGAATTGAGTGTAGATAAGGCAATCGAAATTAAAAGCAAATTTTATGGCCCAAGATTTTCAAAAGGCTTGGTTTTAGATGAAGTGGCAAAAGCAAAAGCCAATAATATTAAAGTAATTAGTTGGACATTAAATAGTAAAGGCTTGATAGTAGACTATTTAAGAAATGGGCAATTTGATGGATTTATTACAGACTATCCTGCTTATGTAGTCTATAATATTTATACCATGTTTTAAAGAACAGAAACAATGAGCATGAAAATATTTTTTTTGACAATCCTTATAGCTATTGGAATAGGAATTACTTCAAAGGGTAATGCCCAAGAACTTCCAACAGTAAATAAAAAGAAGAAACACAAATACAGTTTATACATGGGAGTAGGGCCAAATTATTATTTTAATAATTTAGTGTTGGCTAAAGATTATGTAAGAGAATTGAATTACTCATTTGTGACCAGGTTCATGTGGGAACCAGAATTTTTTGTAAGTCTTGGATTTGAAACTGGATATAATAAATTATATACAGTTAAAGGAGACCCAGCAGCAACAAACGGAACTAAAATTGTTAATGCTTCCATCCCTATTCAATTTATTATTTCAATGAAGTTTTTGAAAGTCTTCTATGGCAACTTCACCATGGGGCAAGCAATTAGATTGAATAAAGTAACCACTAATGCTAGCGGAGATTATAATGCCAGTAATTTTTCTTTAGGTGATTATGGAATTGGAGTGGGTTATAAAAAATCAATTTCCAATAAATTCTCTATAGGCACCGAACTGAAAGGATATTATTCTTCAAAATTGGAGGATAGAAATATGGCTCTGCTTTTTATGGCAGGATATAAATTTTAATCGACAGTTTTATCCATTGATTAAGGCCCTGTTAAACTTATAAGTTACTTATTCAAAATAGGAATATTAACTAAGTCACTCATGAATATTGTATAATTTTTACAAAATTATCATGATGGCAAAACTTTTATTATTCCTATTCTCATTTATATTTTTATTGTTTTTCAGCGCTGCTTCACAAAATTTTATGGTAGAGCAATATAGAGTGGCTGATGGCAAAACCAATCACATAAAAGTGGGCGATAAAGTTTTAATCAGCTTTAACCAATTAACCAGTGAATCCAACAATAGGCCAGCTGATGTTTTTGTTAATTCAATAGATACAGGATATACGCGTACTATTTTAAAAGCTAGGATTACAAATATTACCGAAAACAGTATTCAATTTAAAGACCGCTCTGTTCATGGAAATAGAGAGATCAAATTCGATAAAATTATAGGGATCAGAAAACTAACAGTTGGTAAACAAGTACTCAGGGCAGGCAGCCTGAGTATGGGAATATTGTCAATAGGATTGGCTATCGCTTATTTACCAACTGATCTATGGGGCACTATTTTATTATTGTCAGGTAGTTCTTCTTTTTTTTTGATGGCTTCGGATGACTTTCATCAGAAATACGACAACAATTGGAAAATCAGGATTGTTAGAGAATAAAAAATCCCAATCATTTTATTGATTGGGATTCGTATAAAATAGTCGGATAGTATTTTATCCTAACGCTACTCTCTTAAATTCTGTAACAGTTACATTACCTGCAGTTTTTAAATATGCTTCAACAGTAATGCTGCTATCTTTTACAAAAGCCTGAGCCAATAAAGTATTTTCTTTGAAGAAAGCATTCAATTTACCTTCTGCGATTTTTGCAATCATTTCATCAGGTTTGCCTGCCATCTTTGGATCTTCTTTCATGGTATCTACAACGATCGCTCTTTCTCTATCTACTACTGCAGCAGGAATACTATCAGCATCAACTGCTAATGGATTCATTGCAGCAATTTGCATTGCAACATCTTTACCAGCTTCAGGTGCAGCAGCATTTAAGCCTACTAATACACCCATACGGTTTGCACCATGAATATAAGACGCAACATAAGCTGCTTCAATTCTTTCAAATTTAGCAACACCAATTTTTTCACCAATTGAAGCTAATTTATCGTTGATCATATCAGCTACTTTCGCGCCGTTGATCATCACTTCGTTTAATTCTTCAGCACTTTTAACATCGTTAGCAACTGCTGCATCAGCAATTGAAGTAGCGAAAGCAACGAAATCTGCATTCTTAGAAACGAAATCTGTTTCGCAGCTAATGCATACTACAAATCCTACTTTATTATCAGCTGAAGTTTTTGCAATGATCACACCTTCTTTGGCTTCTCTATCGCTACGCTTTGCAGCTACTTTTTGACCTTGCTTACGCAACCAATCGATGGCAGCTTCAAAATCGCCATTAGATTCAGTTAACGCTTTTCTACAATCCATCATACCGGCACCTGTTGCCTGACGTAATTTATTGATCTCTGCTGCTGAAATTGTTGCAGTTGACATATCTTTTATATTGAATAGTGATTAATGAACGATACAGAATCGTTTGATTCTGTATCGCTATAAATTAAAATTGAAAATAGTAGTTGAATTATCTGCTTCCACCACCACCGCCAGCTGGGCGACGATTTCCTGGAACACGACGCTTAGGAGCACCGCCCGGACCTGCTGCAGCTGCACCAGCGCCACGACCACCTCTTCCACCACGACCAGCTTCAGCTTGCGCTTCTGCTTCCATTCTACGTGCACGTGCTTCGTTTTCGTTGTTGCTATCATCAGACTCATCTTCGTCTTTAGAAGCCTGACGTTCAGCCAAACCTTCTGAAATAGCTGCAACAATATAGTTGGTAATGATTGCAATAGATTTTGTTGCATCATCATTTGCAGGAATAGCAAAGTCTACTTTATTAGGATCACAATTGGTATCTACCATACCAAATGTAGTGATGCCTAAACGCTTGGCTTCAGCTAAAGCAATATGCTCATGACCAATATCAACAAGGAATAAAGCTGCTGGTAAACGACCCAACTGAGCGATACCGCCCAATACTTTTTCCATTTTATCTTTATCGCGAGTTAAAGTTAAACGCTCTTTTTTGGTAAGGCTTTCTGCACTACCGTCGTTCAACATTTTTTCGATGCTCTGCATTTTCTTAACACTCTTACGAACAGTGTTGAAGTTGGTTAACATACCACCCAACCAACGCTCTGTAGCATAAGGCATATTAACACGCTTTGCGCACTCAGTTACGATTTCTTTTGCTTGTTTCTTTGTAGCAACAAACATGATTTTTTTACCGCTTTTTGCAATTTGTTTAATTGCAGCAGCAGACTCTTGTAAGTAATCTACTGTTTTATTTAAGTCGATAATATGAATGCCTTTTTTCTCAGCAAAGATGTATGGCAACATCTTAGGATTCCACTTCTTTTTTAGGTGACCAAAGTGAACGCCGGCCTCCAGTAATTGCTGTTGTAGTGAAGTGTTATTTTCCATTGTGGTAAATTATATAATTTTAAATAATTTGATTTTTGTTGATATTCAATACAACGATTAACGCTTACTGAACTGGTAGCTTCTACGTGCTTTCTTATGACCGAACTTCTTACGTTCAACACTACGAGGATCACGTTTCAACTGACCTGCAACTTTTAATACAGGACGGAATTCAGGATTCACTTCCAACAAAGCGCGGGCAATACCCAACTTTGCTGCTTCTGCTTGTCCTTTTAATCCACCGCCAGTAGCATTGATAACGATATCAAATTTACCAACTACATCAGCTGTTTTTAAAGGAGCTTCAACCTGGTTTTGTAAATAAACCAATGGGAAATAAGCTTTGTAATCTTTGTCGTTTACAGTGATCTTACCTTCGCCCTTGCTAATGAAGACACGAGTAACGGCTTCTTTACGGCGACCAACTGCGTTTTTTTGTTTTTCCATTTTATTATTATTGGGTTCGCTGAAATTCAGCGTAATGGTTTAGAATTTAAGTTCTTTAGGTTGTTGTGCAGTGTGCGGATGAGCTGTTCCAGCATACACAAATAATTTTTTGATCATCTTACGACCTAAACGATTTTTAGGCAACATCCCTTTTACTGCTCTTTCCATTACTACTTCAGGACGACGCTTTAATAGATCACCTGCAACTTCTTCTTTTTTACCACCTGGGTAACCAGAATAGTTCAAGTAGATTTTGTCTTCTAATTTGTTACCAGTGAAAGTAACTTTATCAGCATTGATCACAATTACATAATCGCCACAGTCTACGTGTGGAGTATAATATGCTTTGTTTTTGCCGCGCAATACAGCAGCAATCTTAGATGCTATGCGTCCGACAGTTTGATTAGTACCATCAACTATATACCAGTTGTGTTGAACGGTAGCTTCATTCGCATGCTTGGTGGTGAAATGGAGTTTACTCATAATAGTTTGTTTTAATGAAACCGGCGCTATCCCACCGGAAAGAATGTTCCCATTTTTTGGGAGGGCAAAGGTGCAACAGTTCAACGGGAAAACCAACATTTTTGAAAACTATTTTTCATGACCCCTTTGTAACTAATTGATTTTCAATAATAATTTAGTATAAAAAATAAAATAGCTGGGTGAAAATGATTAAAAATTGTTGAATATTCCTGTTTTGCGGCAGTATTGATTGAATTTGAAAGGAAACAGTTGGCAATTTACCAACTGTTTTTTACCTTTGATAATCAGGTAGTTGCCGTATTGTTTTCTGTGAAATAAAATGCTTAATTGCTGGATTCATTATAAGTTGAAGCATTTTTATGATAATCATTAAGCAAAAACTATTGGACAAGTTCGTTAAGAAGCATCCTATTACAATAAAAAGTTTAGCTACTTGGAAAAGAATAACAGAAAATGCAAGTTGGGAGAAGAAACAAGATGTTTTGCAATCATTCCCAAATGCTAAAATGATTAAAAATAATAGAGCAAGATTTGAAATTGTGCATAATAAATATAGACTGGTAGCTGAAATTTATTATGGCCAAAACAGAGTAGATATCAGGTTTATTGGAACACATTCTGAATATGATCAAATCAATGCATCAACCATATAAAAATGTTTTATGAAAAATTGGTACTTAATTGAATCGGAAGAAGAGTATGAAGTCGCTATGAAGCGTTATGAAGAAATAAGATACGCTCGAAAAGGAGATGAGAAATATAGGGAACTTATGCTGTTAGTTAGAATCATAAGCGAATACGAAACAAAGACATCTACCCTACCCGAATTAGACCCCATCGAATTCATCAAAATAAGAATGGAGGATTTTGGCTACAAAGCAGCCGACCTAGCAAGAGTATATGGAGATAAAGCAACAGTGAGTAAAGTACTCAACTATAAGCAAGCCCTTTCATTAACCATGATCAGAAAGTTTAGTAAGTTGCTGCAAATTCCACCGGAGGCATTAATTAAAGAATACGAACTACAATAAATTGAGCTATTTAAAATTTTCAGCAGACCAAATTTTTACAGGGACGGAATTGTTATCTGATCAACTGGTATTGATTACCGATAAAGCAGGAACGATCATCGATTTAGTAGCAGAAGAAAATGCAGGTGGCGATATACAACACCATCAAGGAATACTTTCTCCTGGTTTTGTAAATGCACATTGTCATTTAGAATTGAGCCATATGAAGGGATTGATTCCCGAGCATACAGGCTTACCTGAATTCATTTTGAAAATTGTCAACGAAAGACATTACTCAGAAGAGCTAATACTTCAAGCAATTGCCGACGCTGAGCAAACAATGATCAACAATGGAATTGTAGCTGTTGGAGATATATCGAACAATGCACTTACACTAACCCAAAAACAATTAGGCAATTTGGCTTACCACAATTTTATTGAAGTAAGTGGATGGAAGCCTGCAATTGCATTGCCCAGGTATGAAAATGCTTTGCAGGTTTATACAAATTTTAATGCTGCATTGAACATTGAGCATAGAACAAACAGTCATTCAAATTCTGTAAACATTTCTATAAACCCACACGCTCCCTATTCTGTATCGAATGAATTATGGGAATTGATTCAACCACAATTTGAAGGCGCAGTTGTTACTATACATAATCAAGAAACACCAGCTGAGAATCAACTCTTCAAAGATGGAACAGGCAATTTCGTTGGAATGTACCAAGCTATGAATATTGATCAAACTCATTTTATACCAACAGGTAAAACAAGTTTACAATCAGTATTACCTAAAATGCAAAATGCCAGCAATCTCTTATTGGTACACAATACAGAATCGAATCCGCAAGATATTTTAATGGCAAATCAACAAGCTATACAAAACAATCAAACTATATTTTGGTGCTTGTGCCCGAATGCTAATTTGTATATCGAAAACAAAATGCCTCCAATAGAATTGTTGAGAAGATACAACGCTAACATAACCATTGGCACTGATAGCTTGGCTAGTAATCATCAATTGAGTATACTCGACGAAATCAAAACCATCAACCAACATTTTCCTGAAATTCCTTTGGAAGAATTATTGCAATGGGCAACATACAATGGAGCTAAAGCATTGAACTTCGATGATCAATTCGGAAGTTTTGAAAAAGGAAAGAAGCCTGGGGTATTATTACTGAATCAATTGCACTTCGAACAAATACAAGCTTCAAGTAAAATAAATAGGCTGATTTAAAAGTTAGTTGAATTATAGATATTGTTTATGCGCTTATTAATAACAGTATGCTTAGGTTTTTTTTCATTTACAAGCCAAGCTCAAGAAATAGAGCGAAGCTTTGGAATATCTTATGGGAATGGCTCTATTTATGCCCATACGAAAGATGTAGAAAATACGATGGGTTCCAAGCCAACTGGTTTTCAGCTAAGTTATAATTGGCGTAAACTCGACTCAGCCACTTTTCAAAAATTTTCGGGATTACCAACTCAATCAGTTTTTATAAATTATACCAATTTCGATAATAGTATACTTGGCACTGGGTTTATCGCAGCTTATGCCATTCAACCAAATATTCGCTTTTCCAATAAAGTTGGTTTACAGTTTCAAACAGCTGCAGGTTTTGCTTACTTAAGCAGCCCTTACAATCCCATACACAACCCCACTAATAGTTCCTATAGCACTAGCATTAGTGCTTATTTAGATCTTGGATTAAATCTTTATTGGCAGTTTGCAGATCAATGGCAATTATCATTAGGAGGACATTACAGGCACCTCTCAAACGCAGGGATAAAATTACCAAATAAAGGGGTTAACTGGACTACAACAGATATAAGTATTCGATATGCATTAACACCAATAAAACCATTAACACAATTGATCAATCTGTACAATCAATTGCCTTACCAAAAATTCAAGTATTGGGAATTTTATGCATTTGGTGCTGCAAGAAGCATTAGCAATGAATTAATGAAAAGGTATCCTGTATATGGAATGGGAATTACGCGCAGTTGGCAAACAGCTCGTTCGCATGGATTTACAGCAGGGATTGAATTATACCATGATGGTGCGCTTGCAGAACAACTATTAGAATCCAATCAAACAACAGCTTTAGCCAATGCATTAAGTGTGTTAGGCGGGCATGCATTTCTTTGGGGCAAAGTAGCATTCACACAACAAATTGGAGTTTACCTTATTTCACATGGCTCCAATTTTCCGGGTTGGTATCATCGCTGGGGATTACAGTATCAAATGAATAAAAAATTAGCTTTAGGCATTAATCTCAAAGCCCATAAACAGGTTGCACAATTTCCTGATCTAAGATTGATTTATCGTTTGGGGAATTCAACAGTTTCGAGAAAGCAATAATTAAGCCAATACTTCTTGTAAAATCTTATAACTTTTCATCTGCCCAAAATTGGAAATATGCAAAGACAAATACAATTGAAAAGCTTCAATTAAGTGTCTGCGTGTTTGTTGGTTGAGCATTATCGTTTCGAGTTCATTGTAAAACCCTAAGTTGGCAATCAATGAAGTAGTTTGTGCTAGTGACCCTTCTAAAAAATAAGGATGTGAAGGTTTTTCAGTCACAAACATTCCTTCTTGCAAATCAACGATTGGTGTAGATATAGAATAAGCACCTTGCAATTGAAAGCCCAATTCTGCAGCCAAATGTAAAGTGAAATACAAAGGCAAATTACCAGTTAATGTTGCTGAGCCCTTATCCAATTGCTTGAGTGTATCTTCAATCAAGTAAAATAATTCAGGATTGGCTTCTGGTTGTTTTAAACTGTGTTGCAACAATTCCATTACATACATAGCAACTGTGTTTTTTACTACATCAAACAACACTTGCTCATACATATATGCCCAACTAAATTCTTTGATGAATTGAAGTTGTTTCAACTCATTATGATGAACTTCCAATGCCAAAATAGCTCCTGGTTGAAAATAACTGGCTTTTCCTGCTGATGTTTTGGTGCTTTGTCTAACTCCTTTTACAATGTATTGTTGAATACCAAATAATTCTGTGTAGATACTGGTAATAATACTCGTATCTCCGTACTTCACTGTACGCAACACAACACCTTTGGTAGCATGAATCATTCAAAAAAAGATTGGCTCAAAAATACAGCTAATAAGCACGTATTTGTTTATCCAGTTTTGGATAATGGTATTTCATTGATTGAAACCTTTGGAAGCACAACTGGAATCAATTGAATAATTCCTACTGCATTCAAGCCTCGCATCACAAAAAAAGTAAGATCAAACTCAAACCATTTCTTGGCAAAATTGGCATCGTCCTTGGCATAATGATGGTTGTTTTGAAATAATTCCCCCATTAAGAGAATTCCCCATGGTGAACTATTTTTTGAATGATCACCATTATCAAAATTGCTATAGCCGTATTTATGCCCACACCAATTCACCACAGCTCCTTGTATGGGACCCATTAAAAAATGAATGGGCAATAACAAATACCACCATGCATTGGGTGCGAAAAAATAATAGAAAGCAACATATCCTACCATGAAGACAATTCTTGTTATTGGATGATGTCCGAACTTATCCAACTTATCCCAAACAGGTAAATAGTCTTTGGTAAACTGTGCTTCTGGTAAATTCTTTCCTGTTAAAAAACCACGAAAAATAACAATCGTGCTTTGCATCATTTGATATACATCAGTAAAAAAATGAGGCGAATGCGGGTCTTTCTCTGTATCGCTATACACATGATGCATTCTATGCATCACTCCATAAGCTCGCGGAACCAAAAAAGAAGAACCTTGTACAAACCAGGTGGTTAAATAAAAAAATCGTTCCCAGTTTTTACTGGTTGTATACATTTTATGAGAAGCAAAACGATGCAAGAAAAACGAATGGAAAAACAAAGACAGGAACCAATGGGCTCCAAAAAAAATCAGGATTGCAAGCATCGTTGGGGAATTGAAGTTTCGGAAGGTAGTTGATAAATACTACAATCTCACTTAATTCAACAACTTGCTCCTTATTTAAATAAAGACTTAAACAACTCCTGTAAACTGTTTCAGAAAACGAACATCGTTTTGAGAATACAATCTAAGATCATTCACCTGGTATTTTAATTGTGTGATTCTTTCTACACCCATACCAAACGCAAAGCCAGTATACTTATTAGAGTCGATTCCAAAATTTTCCAACACTTTAGGGTGCACCATCCCACTACCTAAAATCTCTACCCAACCTGTATGTTTACAAATATTACAGCCCTTGCCTCCGCAGATCAAACAACTGATGTCCATTTCGGCACTTGGCTCAGTAAAAGGGAAATAACTTGGTCTGAAGCGTACTTTCACCTCTTTGCCAAACATTTCTTGAACAAAAAAGTAAAGGGTTTGCTTTAAGTCGGCAAAGCTTACATTCTCATCTATATACAATCCTTCTACTTGATGAAAAAAGCAATGAGCTCTGGCGCTAATGGTTTCATTTCTATATACTCTACCAGGACAAATCACCCGAATTGGTGGTTTTTGATGTTCCATTACCCTTGCCTGAACACTACTTGTATGTGTACGCAGCAACCAGGTTGGACCATTTCCATCTTCAGGCTTTCTGATATAGAAAGTATCTTGCATATCACGCGCAGGATGGTCTTCTGGCAAATTCATAGCACCGAAATTGTGCCAGTCATCTTCAATCTCCGGACCTTCTGCCACTACAAAACCCAATCTTTTAAATATAGACACCATTTCATTTTTCACCAAAGTCAAAGGATGTCTGCTTCCTACCGAAACGGAATCGCCGGGTAATGAATAGTCGTATGTAGCTGCGCTATCATTAGCAACTGGCGCAAAATTACTTTGTAATTCGTCGAATTTGGCTTCAGCAAAGAGTTTGAACTCATTCAATATTTGCCCAAAAGTCTTTTTTTGATCGTTGGGAACATTTTTCATTTCACCCATGATGGATTTTACCAAACCCTTGGTACCCAACCATTTGATGCGAAATTGCTCCACATCTTCTGCGCCTGAAGCCACAAAAGCTTCTATTTCTTGTTTATATGCTGCTATTTGATTCAACAAGTGTTCCATAGCGCGAAGATAAAAACTAGATTCCGTAGACTGAAAAATGATTTGAAGCCCCCTACAATGTGTATATTTGTTACTGCAACAAGCAATTTTACATGGATTATAATACAAGTAGGAATTTTTTAGGGATGAAGGAATATGGCCGCCACGTTCAGAAAATGGTGGAATATGTACTTACAATCGAAGACAGAGAGAAGCGCCAGCAACAAGCGCAAGCGGTGATTGAATTGATGGGATTTTTGAATCCACATTTAAAAAACGTGGAAGATTTTAGGCATAAATTATGGGATCATCTTTTTTTCATCAGCAATTTTAAGTTAGATGTTGATAGCCCATACCCTATCCCAACAAAAGAAACATATAAATTAAAACCAGATCCATTGCCGTATCCTAAGCGTCATCCAAAATATGCGCATTTAGGAAAGAATTTAGAAGTGGTGATAGATAAAGCGTTGAAAGAAGAAGACCCAGAGAAAAAAGTAGGCTTTGCCAATGCCATTGCTTATTACATGAAATTATCTTACAGCACCTGGCATAAGGAATTGGTACATGATGATGCTATTCGTTCCGAATTGAACAGCATCACTGGTGGACAATTGGAATTTAGCAATACACCTTATATCAAACACCGTAATCAGAATTTTGTAAGTGACGATTATCCGCCTGCACGCAGTGGTGGAAGATGGCAACAGAATTTTGGAGGAAGAAATAATCGCCCTGGTGGTGGCCAGCAACGCAATAACGATAACAGAAATGGCCCAAGAAATAATCGTCCAGGTGGAAATGGTGGCGGCCAGCAGCGCAATAACGATAACAGAAATGGCGGAGCTCCACGCAATGATAGAAATGCAGGTGGAGGATTTAAGAAAAGGTATTAATTATTTTTTTCGATATTTATATAGCATCAGTAATCACTGATGCTTTTTTATTTAACTTACTTCCAATAACCAATAATTAACAATGAGCAGCTTCGAAGTCATCGGTGGAAAAAAGTTAAGTGGCACAATTGTTCCGCAAGGTGCTAAAAATGAAGCCTTACAAATATTATCTGCAGTTGTTTTAACTGATCAGGTAATTACAATTTCCAATATTCCTGATATTGTAGACGTAAACTTGTTGATTGAATTGCTCCATGAGATTGGTGTAAAAATCAATCGTATCAATGCAGACACATATACTTTCCAGGCAGATCAAATTGATATTGACTATTTAGCATCAGAAGATTTTAGAAAAAAAAGCGGAAGACTAAGAGGCAGTGTAATGCTTGCTGGGCCTATGTTAGCAAGGTTTAAAAAAGCATATATTCCCAAGCCAGGTGGAGATAAAATTGGAAGAAGAAGACTGGACACTCATATCATTGGGTTTGAAAAATTAGGAGCAGCCTATGCATATGATGATGCATTGGGATGTTTTACTTTATCATCCAACCAATTGAAAGGAACATTTATGTTATTGGATGAGCCATCTGTAACTGGCACTGCCAATATAGTAATGGCAGCAGTATTAGCAGAAGGTATTACCACTATTTACAATGCAGCATGCGAGCCTTATTTGCAGCAGCTTTGCAATATGCTCAATCGAATGGGAGCAAAAATTACGGGCATTGGCAGTAATTTATTGACCATTGAAGGTGTTTCAAAATTGGGAGGCACCAATCATCGTTTATTGCCAGACATGATTGAGATCGGCAGTTTTATTGGATTAGCCGCAATGACTCAAAGTGAAATCACCATTAAAAATGCAGGCGTTGAACATTTAGGAATTATTCCTGAAAAATTCAGATTACTAGGGATTGAGTTTGATATAAAGGGTGATGATATCTATATACCTGCTCAAGAAAATTATACTATTCAAACTTTTATGGATGGCGGAATTTTAACTATTTCAGATCATCCTTGGCCAGGATTTACACCTGATTTATTAAGCATTGTTTTAGTAGTTGCAACACAGGCAATTGGCAGTGTGCTCATTCACCAGAAAATGTTTGAAAGTCGTTTATTCTTTACCGATAAATTAATTGATATGGGAGCGCAAATTATTTTGTGCGATCCACATCGTGCAACGGTGATTGGTTTAGGAAGAAAAAATAATTTGAGAGGAATTACCATGAGTAGCCCCGACATTCGTGCAGGACAGGCTTTGCTCATTGCGGCACTAAGTGCTGAAGGTAAAAGTACCATTCAAAATATTGAGCAAATAGACAGGGGGTACCAATTCATTGATACCCGCCTGCGTGCTTTGGGGGCAAATATTGAAAGAAAATAATGTTATTTCAACTTTCCTTCTAAACCAGCCCAGCCTCCACCATTATATACTTCTGTAAATCCATTAGACAGCATCCAAGATTTTGCTGAACCACTTCTCATACCAGAAGCACAACAAGTAATTACAGGTTTGTCTTTTTTTAATTTCGAAGCGAGTTGTGGTAAACGATCAAGCGGCAAATTGATTGATCCTTTGATATGACCCGAACGATATTCGCCTTCTGAACGAACATCAACAATTTGAGCACCATTGCTCATAAGTGCAGCATAGTCCACTGCAGGACCTACACCGAATAAATTTTTCAGAAATTCCATCATGTAATTTTTTTTAATTTTTAAACAGTTTCAAGAACTGGCTGATTGTTATAGACCATCACACCATTGTACCATATCTCCCAAGTTACTGGTAATATTTTTTTAAGCATATGACTCACCCCACAATACTTTTCTTGAGAATCCATAATAGCTCCAATAGAAACTTCCTTGTTTGCAAGGTCGCCTTTCATTTCATAAACCACATGAATGGCAATATATTCAATGGGTGCTTGCTTGCTGATTTCTCCAATCACTTTTATATTAAAATCATCCAGCGGTTTTGCTGCTTTTTTTAAAATTGCCAAAACATCCATTCCTGTGCAACCAGATAAAGCCGATAAGATGAATGGTTTGGGGATGGGTCCATGATCTTCACCGCCTACTCTCTCTGGCGCATCCATCACAATGGTATGGCCGTTTACCAATGCATTGAACTGCATTTTTCCCATCCACTGTGCTTCTATTTCGTGTTTCATAATGTTGATAATTGAAACACAAAGTTGAATCAATTGGAGTTGCCATTCAGTAACTTTTGTTACATAAAAATCCCGGCTACCATCAGCAACCGGGATTTATTAATCTGTCAAATTATTTAAGGACGATTCATTGGTTAGTTCACCATCCTAATTTTTGATCTCTTTCATTAATTCTTTCACTGCAGCTTCTAATTGTTGATCCACTCCCTTCTTCACAATTTCATATTCATTCATCAACTTGATATCTGGTTCTGTTTGACGATTCTCCAGATATTGTCCGTTGTTATTTTTAACTCCAACAGAAGGTGCTCCCCATCTAATACCTGTATCCATTAAAGATTCCCATGCGGCAAAAGTACAAGTGCCCGGAACTGGCATTCCTACCAGTTTGTTTACTTTCAATTCTTGCACCATAAATGCATAACAATGTCCATCACTGTAATTGGCTTCATTGGCAATGGAGATACTAGGTTTTGTCCATTGGAAATTTGGTTCAAATCCATTGCTTCGAATATCGTTGGTGTAATTCATAAATTTCTTACCACTCAAGAACACTGCTAAATCTGCTACTAGATCACCGCCTCCATTATTACGAGTATCTACAACCACTCCTTTCTTATCAAAAAACTTACCCATAATATCTTCGTAAGTACTTCTAAATGCGCCGTCATTCATTCCTGGAATATGCACATACCCCAATGTTCCATTACTCAAACGATCTACTTCATCAGCATTTCGCTTGATCCAACGCTTGTATAACAAACCATTTTCTTCGCCAGCAGAAATTCCTTTTACGGTAATTTCTCTTTTATCAGCACCTTCAACTATTGACAATAAAATGGTTTTCCCTGACTTGCGATTTAAATATTGTGCAAGGTCTTTGTCGGCTGTGATGCTTTCTCCATCAATAGATTCTATAATTGCGCCAGTCTTAATATTTAATCCTGCTTTATCCAGAGGACCATCTTTAATGATTTCTTCGATTTTTACACCTGCACCTTTATAAGTAGCATCATAAAATGCGCCCATTGATGCTGTTATATCTCCATTAGGATTAAAGCTACCATAACTACTACCACTATGGCTCACATTCAATTCACCTAACAATTCAGCCAACATTTCGCTGAACTCATAATTGTTTCCGATGGAAGGAATGTATTTTTCATAATCAGGTTTATAACTATCCCAATCTATACCATGATAGGTTTTGTTGTAAAATGTTTTCTTAGTTCTTCTCCAAACATGATCAAACATAGCCTGACGTTCTGCTGTAGCATTCACCATCATTTCTCCATTGATGCCCACTCTGTCCTGTTTGCTTGTTACAGGATCTAATTTAATAATGCCTCCATCACTGCTGATGAAAATATTTTTCTGATCCTTATCCCATGCCATACTAGCTCCTCCTGCATTCAACGGAACCAACATTTTTGTTTCTTTGGTTCTTAAATTGGTTGTCCAAAGATTCATCCCTTTTTCAAAGCGAGCTAAATAATACAATGTTTCTCCGTCCTTGCTTAATAAAGCATCACTCATAGAAGATGAATGAATGGTCACTTTAGATTTACGTTGAGACAATCCTTCCCACTCAATTACTACACTGTCTTTCACAACTGCTTTTTTCTTTGAGGTATCTGCTTTTGCTTTGGTTTCTTCCATGTCTTTCACCAGTGCAAATTCATCTTTGGTTAATTTAAATCGATCAAATGATTCCTGGGTAAAGAACATCATATAAGCATCGCTTTGTGCTCCACCACTCATTGCAGCTGCACGCAAACCATCTCTATTACTTTGCCAAAGCATTGCTTTACCTCCCATCACCCATTTAGGTCTGTAATCGTTGTACCCACTTTCTGTAATATTCATGACCTTCTTTCCATCCACACTTGCCAAACCCACTTCGCCAACTGCGCTTCCTGGAATAGAATAATCAAACAACAACCATTTACTATCTGGGCTCCATTGGTAATACTGGTCGTTCTCTACAAATGCAAATATTTGATTGATCCCTAAAATTGTTCTTGATTGTTTTGATGCTAGATTATAAATACGCATTGTATTTCTATTTTCTACAAAAGCAAGCTCTTTTCCATCAGGAGAATACAAGGGCTGCGTATTATCGTTGGTATTTTCTAATACTGCAGTTTCTTTAATTAATGTAGATGCATAAAAATAGGGCTCATCTGATCGAACTATTTTAGATTCATAAACACTCCATTTATTATTTCTTTCTGATGAATAAATAATCGATTTGCTATCAGGAGAAAAACCAACGCTTGTTTCTTGTTCTGGTGTATTGGTAATTCTTTTTGTTATTCCACCATCAACACTGGTTACAAAAACCTCCCCTCTAAAAACAAATGCTACTTCTTTGCCGTTCGGTGCAATACTAATTCCACTTCCGGTTGCTACTCTAATTACTTGTTCATCATTCTTTCTATTATCTGCCAAAATACTTACTGCTACTTTCTTTGCGCCAGAGCCAGCTTTCATGGTATAAATTCCTCCATCATATCCAAAGCAAATAGTACCATCATTGGCACTGCTTAAAAAACGAACAGGATGTTTTTTGTAAGAGGTAAGCTGTTCGCTTTTACCACCAGACAAATTCATTTTATGGATATTGAAACTTCCGCTTTCCTCACTTAAATATATCATCGCTTTTTCTCCATCTGTAAAAATAGGCGTACGGTCTTCTCCATTGAATGAAGTGATTTTTGTATGCTTTGAAGCTTTTACATCATATACCCAAATGTCTCTTGTTATAGCAGATGTATGGTGTTTACGCCAGGTATTCTCACCCCCTTTTTTATCGTGATAGATCCACTTAGAGCCATCCTTACTCACTTTTACATCTTCAGCAGGTGTAGTTAATAGTTGAGTTGGTCTGCCTCCATTCACTCCAACACTGTATAATTCTGGCATAGATCCTGTTGGAAATTGACGGTTCGTTGCCAGATCCATTCTGGAAGAACCGAAAACAATATTCTTATCGTCTTGGGTAAAATCGTAAGGATATTCTTGTGCTGAATGATAGGTAACTCTTTTGGCTTCTCCTCCATTCACGGAAATAGTGAAAATATCAAAATTGCCAAAACGATCACTTGCAAAAGCAATGGTTTTACCATCATGGCTCCAGACTGGCATGAAATCATGGGCTTCATGCATAGTTAAAGCAACAGCTGTTCCTCCAGAACTTGCTACTTTATAGATATCTCCTTTAAAGGTAAAAACGATAGTTTTCCCATCTGGTGAGATGGAAGAATAGCGCATCCAGGTAGGATCAGATTGAGCTGATACAAATGCGGTAAACAATACCAATACTCCAAGGGTTAATATTTGTTTCATAAATTGATTTATGACTGAAAGATAAGTACAAAAATTATTCGTTGAAAAGGATTATCTACCTTTCTATTATGAATGTTTCCGATTTAGACATTTATCCATTGGGAGATCAGGCAATCACTATTCAATTGGGCGATTCTATTAATGCGTCTGTTAATCAAGAAGTGATACAAATTTTTAACCATTTACAAAATCATCCAATAAATGGAATTACTGATATTATTCCTGCTTATTCCAGCATTACCATTGTTTATGATTTAGTACAATTTTCACTTCCTTCTTTGTATTTAAGCAGATTTGATTGGATAAAATCAAGATTACTGCAAGAATTGGAATTGATCGATCCCATTCAAAATTTAAGTAAATCAATTAAAATACCGGTCTGTTATAGTAATGAGTTTGGGTTCGATTTAGTAGACCTTTCGGTGCATACCAAACTCTCCATTGAAGAAATTATTGAGCGGCATATAAATAAAGTCTATACCGTATACATGATCGGTTTTTTACCAGGCTTTCCTTATATGGCTTCTGTTGATCCCAGCATACAAATGAATCGTAGAGCGGCACCCAGACAAATTGTTCCAAAAGGATCAGTTGGAATTGCGGGTGAACAAACAGGTATTTATCCTTTGGATTCGCCCGGTGGATGGCAATTGATCGGGCAAACTCCGTTGAATTTATTCGATGTAAGTAAAGAGAACCCTTGTTTACTATCTCCTGGTGATACTGTTGAATTTTATGCTATTGCAGAGGAGGAATTTTGGGAGATTAAAAAAGCAGTAAACGAATGAGTATCCTAATTATAAAACCAGGATTATTCACCACCATTCAAGACGAAGGCAGAAAGGGATTTCAGCATTTAGGGATTAATCCAAACGGGGCAATGGATACCTGTGCCATGCAAACGGCTAATGCACTGGTTCTAAACGATGTTTCAGAAGCTGTATTGGAATTTTATTTTCCTGCACCAGTTTTACAATTCAATCGACCAGCATTTATTGCTTTGAGCGGTGCTGATTTTACTGCGGAGATCAACGGAATTGATATACCTATTAACCAACCTGTTTTTATTCCAGCAAATGCACTACTTCAATTCAAAGCAAAAAAATGGGGTCAGGTAGCGTATTTATCGGTGCAGGGTGGATTCGAATTAAGTGAATGGTTAAACAGTTATAGTACCAATGTAAAAGCTGCTGCAGGCGGGTTTGAAGGGAGAATATTAAAACATGGAGATACCATTGAATTAAATCTTAAGAATGCTTCAAGTGTCAATAGCAAAGATTGTTCTGTTATGCCCTGGAAAGCATCCGTTCAGCAATTTTATCATAGCAATGCTTTGAGATTTATTCCAGGACATGAATTTGAGCATTTATCTACAACCTCTCAAACAATTGTATCTACTGCTGATTTTAGCATTTTACCCCAAAGTGATAGAATGGGTTATCGATTGCAAGGCCCAGTATTGGAGCAAGCTAACAAAAAAGAGCTGATCTCTACAGCAGTAACAAAAGGAACTATTCAATTATTAACCAATGGACAATGCATTGTTTTAATGGCCGATCATCAAACAACCGGAGGCTACCCAAGAATAGGGCATATCATTTCCGCAGATTTACCGACACTTTCTCAGAAAGGAAGCAATGATTCAATTCAATTCATTCCTACAAACATTGAAGAAGCCGAAAAAATATTGCTGCAACAAATGCAACATTTGCAACAATTGAAGAATGCCTGTATCTTACAACTCGATGCATACCATAGACATTAATTGCGATTTAGGAGAAGGGTTTCCGCACGATGCAGAACTGATGTCGTTTATTAGTTCGGCCAATATTGCTTGTGGTTATCATGCGGGAGATGATGATACCATTAAACGGACCATTGATCTTTGTTTGATTGAAGAAGTAGCCATTGGTGCGCACCCTGGGTTTAATGACAAAGCCAATTTTGGAAGAACAGATATGTATTTAGAAGATGGTGAATTATATGATCTGGTTGCTGAACAAATTGTATTGATGCAAGATCATTGCAGAAGAGAAGGTTGTTTATTGCATCATGTAAAACCACATGGGGCTTTGTACAATATGGCAGCTATCAATAAAGGCATGAGTTATACGATTGCATCTGTAATAAAAGAATTAGATCCTTCTTTGTATTTATATGGAATGAGCAATAGTCATTTAATAAAAGAGGCAAATAAATTAGGCATCAAAACTGTTGCTGAGGTTTTTGCAGATAGAAGATACGACTCAAGTGGATCATTAATTCCAAGATCAAGATTCGATGCATTGATCAATACTACTGAAGATGCTTTGGAACAGAGTTTACAAATGATTCAAAAGAAAACGGTAACGGTGATAAGTAATTTTTATCGAGCAGATATCCCTATTTATGCAGAAACCATTTGCATTCACGGTGATGGAGTTCATGCTGTTAAATTTGCAAAAGCCTTACACCATGGTTTTACTAAAAATAATATTCACCTTAAAATACCCGGTGAATGAAAAAAAATAAATCATCCGCAATTACAGGTGCAGCATTTTTAATGGCCACTTCTGCAATAGGTCCTGGCTTTCTTACACAAACAACCGTATTCACACAACAGTTGGCCGCTAGTTTTGGTTTTGTGATTTTACTATCGGTCTTATTAGATATTGGTGCTCAATTAAATATTTGGAGAATCATTGCAGTAACCGAAATGAGGGCTCAACTTATTGCCAATACTTTAGTGCCTGGGTTGGGATATTTTTTAGCAGGATTGATTGTATTAGGAGGCCTAGCTTTTAACATTGGCAATATTGGAGGATGCGGATTAGGGCTTCAGGTGTTAACCGGACTAGATCCAATGTATGGAAGTGTTTTTAGTTGCATCATTGCGCTAATGATTTTCTGGAATAAAGAAGCAGGAATTGCGATTGATGGATTTACCAAAATATTGGGCATGCTCATGATATTGCTAACACTCTATATTGTGTTTAAAGCAAACCCTCCAATTGTTGCAGCTATTCATTACAGTTTTTTTCCAGAAAAATTATCAGCATTGGCGATTGTAACATTGGTAGGAGGAACGGTTGGTGGCTATATTAGTTTTGCGGGCGGACATCGATTATTAGATGCAGGTATTAAAGGAGTGAGTTCTTTAAAAGATGTAAATAATAGCGCTGTTACGGGAATTATGGTTACTGCTACCATGCGCTTTTTGTTGTTCTTGGCTGCATTGGGTATTGTTACAAAAGGATTGATACTCGACCCTTCTAACCCTCCTGCTGCAGTGTTTAAATTAGCGGCAGGTGAAATGGGTTATCGCTTTTTCGGAGTTGTCATGTGGTGTGCCGCAATCACATCTGTTATTGGTGCTGCATACACTTCTGTTTCATTTTTAAAAACTTTTCATCCAGCAATTGAGAAAAATGAAAAAATGGTCATTAGTGCTTTCATCATTTTATCTACCCTTGTTTTTAATTTGATAGGCAACCCTGTAAAAATTTTAGTTACTGTTGGTGCGTTGAATGGATTGATTCTACCAATTGCTTTGGCAGTGATTTTAGTTGCTTCCAGAAAAACAAAATTAGTACACGATTATAAACACCCAGTCTGGTTACAATTAGCTGGTTGGATAGTAGTGATCAGTATGAGTTGGATGGGCTTTTTGACGATTGCTAAGTGGATTGCTCAATAATCGCTAATGCATTTTTTTGGTCGTCCACTTTTTTGCAAGGAATGTTTTGAACCATTTTGATTGCATCCTCTCTACGCATCAACCCTTTTTGATACAATTTATCGTAATAATGAAGTAGTACCCTAAAGCATGAATTAATATCATCTTCTATCAATGCATTTATAGCTGTTTTGGTTTCTAAGCCGCCGAGTTTTTTCTTGATGCGAATGATGGCATTTACCAGATTTTCTTTTTCAAATTGACCATAATGTGCGGTGATAAACGCCAATCGTTCATCGAATGGAATATCTAAAAAGTAGACTTTTGTTTCACGCATCTGTTTGAAAAAAACAGATGGAATATTTACATCTCCGATTCTTTGACTTTCGTCTTCGATAATTAAGACTTTTTTATCAGTTTCGATTGAAGTAGTTTCAGCTTTACTAAACGCAGCTAATTCTTTTGCCAATTTATTTTCAAACTGCTCTTGTGTAGGTTGTGGAAGTTGACCCAAGCTACCAAAAGCAGAACCCTTATGGTGCGCTAGTCCTTCTAGATCAATTGTTGAAAAACCTTTGGAAGCGAGGGAATGCAAGACTTCTGTTTTTCCTGAGCCAGTATATCCACCAATAATAGCAATTGGATATGGTATTTCAAATTGTGCCAATACCCATTTACGATATGCTTTGTATCCACCAACCAATGAATACACTTTAAAACCGTACAAATCTAATAACCAGGCAACACCAGCACTTCTCATTCCACCACGCCAACAATGTACTAAAACTGTTTTCTTTTCGGATGGATCATTTTTAGTAAGTGCTTCTACTTCATTGACCATTTTAACCATCTTGGCACCAAAATATTTCAGCCCTATTTTAATAGCTTTCTGTTTGCTTTCTTGTTTATAAGCAGTTCCAACTATTTTACGTTCTTCATCTGAAAATAAGGGCAAACTATTGGCACCGGGAATATGTGCATGTGCAAATTCTCCAGGACTTCTTACATCTAATACAGTATTACTACTCGATAAAGCTAAAAATTCTTCAACGGTAAGTTTTGTAATTGCCATTGGTACAAATGTACAAGGCATTTTTTGTAACTTTTCGGCATGAAACAATTATTGCTGGTCAGACATGCCAAAAGTAGCTGGGCCAATATAGGACAGGATGATTTTGATCGGCCATTGAATGATCGAGGACTGAAAGATGCCCCTGCAATGGCCAATCGTATAAAAGAGAAAGTAGTTCAAATAGATCAATTTATTGCTAGCACAGCCTTAAGGGCAATTACTACTGCGAGATACTTTGCTGCTGCTTACGAACAAAAGCCATCTCAGATTCTTCAGCTCGAGCAATTATACCATGCACCACCTGCTGTATATTATCAGGTAATTCAACACATTGATGATTCCATTAACACAGCGGCAATATTTGCGCATAACCCTGGCATAACCGATTTTATAAATGAGCTGGAGTTGAACTATGTTCCCAATATGCCTACTTGTGGCGTTTTTGCAATCTATATTGAGACCGATCATTGGGCTGATTTTAATACAGCGAAAAAAACATACTGGTTTTTCGATTATCCTAAGTTGCTGTAGCAACAGACTTTTTAAAATTCACGAGATACACTCCAGTAAAAATAAGTAATGCAGCAATGGCTTTTGAAAGGGTAAAATGTTCTCCAGCAAAAATGGTGGCAACCATTGCAGCAAAGACTGGCTGAGTATAAATAAATGCACCAGTTGAAGAAGATCCTATTGCAGAGATTGCATAGACCGTTAATAAATATGCAATAAAAGTTGTTGCAATAGCTATATAGGCCAATGCAATTAAATGACTTGTTTCAAAAGCGATCCAGTTGGTTTCCAAAAAATGTGGTAAGCCAAAAGGAATAATTCCAATAGCACCAATAGTAAACACCCATCTTAATACTTGAATACCAGAATATTTGGCCATCAATGGTCTTACCAGCACCAAATAAAATGCATAAGAAATGGCGTTGATTAAAACAAACAAGTCTCCGATCAACATATTCGAACCAGCATTACTATTGTCTTTCATTAATATTAAAATAGCAGCTCCACTAATTCCTAGGACCAGGCCCGCAGCCTTAGCTGCATTGAATCCTTCTCTTAATAACCATGCAGCAATAATGGTAATGAAAATAGGTGTTGCCAGTGAAAGCAATGAACTGTGTATAGCTGTTGTTAAGGATAATCCTTTGATAAAAAATATTTGATTAATGGTTACGCCAGTAAGTCCGCATAACAAAAACCGAGGAATATCTTTTTTATCGATGCGTGTTTTTCCAGGTTTAAATAAAAAGAGTATCCAAAACAAAATAATGCTCACAGTTACCCTAACAAAATTCAGCGCAAAAGGATGAATAAAATTGGGAGTGATGTATTTTACAACCGCATAACTGCTGCCAAAAATAAAATTGGCTCCAATTGCTGCAGCGAAAGCTTTGTTTTTGATTTGCATGCTTTACAAATGTATAAGTAGAATATTAAGATGCTACATTTTTAATCAAATTCACTAAAATATTTTCATCGACCACCTTAATAGACGTTTTTTTGAAATCAACCGATTTTGCTTGATCAAAAAGTTGAGCCAGGTCAATATTCATTTGATTGGCAGACAACACTATTCCTTCATTTGAAAGTTTATCAGCCAGATATTCCTGCTCAGTTTGGCCAGGTGTTGGCACAACAATCATATTCTTTTTCAATATCAACAAATCCATTAGGGTAGAATAGCCGCTTCTACAAATGATGCATTTGCTTTCCTGAATAGCTTTACTTAAATCATCTGCATTCAAGTGATTGTATACGGTTATATGATCGGCGATAAAAGGAACTGATTTTTCCAATGGCTTACCCCTTACTAATAAAATAGACCCTTGTATTTTTTTGATCGATTCAACTACAATCTTTTCAAATACAGTTCTTTGAGGCTCAGGTCCTGAAAGCAGGATACAGTAATCGAATTTTTGTGTTGTTTCAATCGGTTTAAATCTGCTCAGTAAATTGATATACTGTACTGCTATTTTAGGCATTTGAATAGGATGAGATAATTCTCCGGCAATATTTGCCGCTCCTTCCATATCTGGCACCCAACACTCAGTAAATCGATTGATATAGGAATAATTAATTTTCCGCAACAAATGTTCCAACCATTTAAATGGTGCTTTAATAGTTAATTGGTGCGTAATAAATATGCAAGGAATTGCTTCATTGTATAAACCATAGCGATTATCGGAAATGACTAAATCAATTTGATGTTCTTTAATTTTTTGCTTCAACCATTGATTTTCATATGCAATGGATCGAAGTATTTTGGGTAATTGTGAGCCAATTTTAAACGCAAAAAACCGGGAACTTGTACTGTATTGAATTTGGTATCCTTTCAAAGACAATATTTTCAATTCAGGAAAATATTCATTTAAAAGTGCAGCTTGTGCCCCATCTGAACCAAGAATTACCTGATGCCCCAAACGAAGTAGATGAGTAATTATAGGAATGCAACGGGTAGCATGACCAAGCCCCCAATCCAATGGAGCAACTAAAATTGTATATTTTTTATCATTATTCAATCGCTTCTCCATGCTCAAATCGGTACTATTTCCTTAATTTGTAGAACAAATATGAAACTCAAATTAAACCAAATTATTCTTTTGTTGTTACTTACTAGTACAATTGCTAGTTCTTGTGGTGTTTTTAAAAAATCGAACAAGACAGCATTCTGTGCTTGTCCAAAACATTAGATAAACCACAACTATGCCAAGAGACCTATTGGTTCTTTCAACAAAGCACCTGATTTCTCAACAAGAAATTGATCGGCAAATGGAATTGTTGAACCTAGTGTTGGTACCTGTAGAAAATTGGGGTTGTTTTTGTATCGCCAATGAAATCATCGATATCAATCGCAGAAAAATAATTACTAAAGAACATTTAGTGCAAAAATTATTGAAAGACCATCCCAATAAGCCATTCGTGTTTATTTGCAATAAAAATTAACTCAATTGCTCCAATGCAGTTGCTAATTTAGCCAACATAGCAGGTATTTCTTCTTTAATACAAGTTCCCACACTCAATCTGTACCAACTATTATCTGCACTTGCTCCAAATGCAGAAAATGGTACCACTGCAATTTTAGCTTCGCCTAAAATATAAGAAGTAACAGCAGATTGACTCTCCAATACTGCACCACTACTCGTTTTTTTACCTACTAAATTCAATTGAATGGTCAAATAAATAGCTGCTTGCGGGGAAACAGCATCAACAGAATAGCCTTTTGATTTTAATGCAATGATGCCTGCATAAATAGTTTGTAAGCGATACTCGATCTCTGATTTAAAATGAGTTAAATATTGATCGATAGCAGTAGACATTGGTAGATACTTAGCTACTGCTTTTTGTTCTGCCATTGGAGCCCAGGCACCCAGATGACTCAATATCGCTTTCATTTTAGCAATTACATTTTCCGGACCCAATGCCCAACCCACTCTAACACCAGTTGCAGAAAATACTTTAGAAATTCCATCTATATAAATAGTATACGGTTTCATTGCTGGGTTCAATGAAATAGGATCATAATGAACAGTATCTCCAAATGTTAGTGTCCAATACATTTGGTCGAACATTAAATATAATTTTTTGGCATCATCGCCACGCTGTTTGTTTTCTTCGATAATTAAATCGCAAATGGCCGTCAATGAATCTTTGGAAAGCGTTGTTCCTGTTGGGTTTTGAGGAGTACACAAACAAATCAATGTAGCCCCTTTTATATTTTCTTTGATGGCTTCAACAGTAGGCATGAAATTATTTTCTACGCTACAGTTTACCAAACAATGTTCTCCATCGGTTAAATGAACATAGTGATTATTGTTCCATGACGGTACTCCATAAATTACTTTATCGCCCTTGTCTACTATTACTTTAAACAATGCATAGATCAATGGTCTTCCGCCAGATGCTACTTGAATTTCACTTGGAGAAAAATGCAAACCCTCTCTATCATTAATAAATTGACTAATAGCCTGACGTAATTCCAATATACCTTCTGCTGCAGGATAATTGGTATAATGTTGCTGATAAGCTTCAATAATTAATTGTTCTAATTCAGCAGGAATGGGAAATATATTTGGATTAAAATCTCCAATAGTAAAATTATAAATGGTTTCGCCATTGCGAATTCGCTCATTAATAGCGTTACCCAATTTTACAATTTCACTCCCAATTAATGTTTCTGCTAAATGACTAAGCTTACTCATTGACTATTCAATTTTCGGCGAAGTTACAGTTTTGGTATATTGTTGCCTCGATTATTCCTTTCTTTTAAGCTGAATCATCACTTTAATCAATTACAATAAATTGATTAACTTTAAAAAAAAGTAATCCCATGGGAAAAGCAAAATCTACGAGAAAAAAGACGAATAAACCAGCTACCGCTTCAGGAATGGTCTCTAAACCTGCAGGCCCTGCAAGTTCTTTTGGAAAAGCTGCCGGATCAATGGGGAATAAGAATTTTTCTTCTTCCAAAAAAGGTGGTGGATTTTCTGTAACACCAAGAAAAGCATCATAAGCTAAACAGCCTATATAAAAAGCCCTCTGTCTACTAAAACAGAGGGCTTTTTCGTAAAATCGTTGATTATTCTTTATTCAATTGGTTTATACTCTTTGAACAATTTCACTGGAGCAGCTTCTGCCAATGTTCTGTATTGCTTCCATACACCATCAAATAATGTGTTGGCCTTCTTTACAACAGCATCCAAGGCTTCTTCTCCATAACTCATTAATCGATCTTCTTGTGGGCCAGGAATAGTTGTTTTACCCATTACTACTTGACGAGCTTCTCCCAAAATACCGGTTACAGTTTCTTGAGGAATATTGCCATAGCCTTGTTTTAATTGAGGCTTACCATTGAGCATTTCTTTGATTTCTTTAATTCCATCAGCTACTTGCTTACCTACTTTTCTTAAAGTATCTGCATCTTTTCTTTCCATATTAGCATATCCTGCTTCTACTTTTTTCATGATGTCTTCTGCCTCTGTAATACGATCATTCAATGCATTCAACTTTAAGGTAGACTTTTCCATTCTTGCATTGGCTTTACGAACTGCATCTCTTATCTCTTTAGAAGTGGGAGCATTCGGATCATCATTTACTACCACCATCATACTATCACTCATATCTTTTCCTAAAGTCAACACCACTTTATAAGTGCCTGGATCTACAGGAAGACCACCCGGTTCAGCAGCACCGCCGCCACCGCCACCAAATCTTCCTCCACCGCCGCCGCCTCTTCCACCGCCGCCACCTTGGCGAATTCCTCTACCTTCCATACCCCAGTAAAAGCGATTGAAACCAGTATCGGCTTTTGCTCTAAGATTTCTTACTACAACACCATTTGCATCTACAATGCGTACTTGAGCAGTGTCGGAAATTTTATTTTTACCCGTGTCGGTTGCTAATTTATTTACAAAGAAACTCAACGGCGCACCAGTTCTTTTATTCTCGCCCTCATAAGTTCCATATGTACTGTACTCAATACCCGAAGCATTTTTCATTTTTGCTTGATAAGCTTGAGGAGCATCAAAGGCAGTTATTTTTTTGGCAAATACTTGTCCTTTATTAGCAGCTGCTTTTCTTAATGGTCTGATATCATCTAAAATCCAAAGTGCTCTACCAAAAGTTGCTATTACTAAATCTGCTTCTCTTTCTTGAATAGCAAAATCATAGGTTGAAACTGATGGATACCCATTTTTAAACTGCTGAAAATTTGTTCCGTTGTCTAAGCTGATCCAAAGACCTTGTTCTGTTCCTACAAAAATTAAATTCGGTTCAACGGGATCTTGAATAACGCATAATGCATAACCAACTACTTTCTTTTCATCAATCATACGCGTCCAAGTTTTTCCAAAATCAGTAGTACGGAAAATATAAGGCTTCATATCGCCACGACGATAATCGTTTACTACAACAAATGCTTCTCCTGCATTATGACGAGAGGCTCTGATCTGTGGAATCCAAGCGCCAAGCGGCAATCCAGGAATTTTGCCACGGAAATTTGTCCATGTTTTTCCGCCATCTCTGGTCAATTGTAAATTACCATCATCAGTTCCAACCCAAATAACGCCCTTCTCTTTTGCTGAAGGTTCAATTGCCAAAATGGTACAATGGTTTTCCGCTCCCGTGATATCAACAGTGATACCTCCATTGCTGCTTTGATCGATTTTTGCAGAATCATTGGTGGTTAAATCACCAGAAATTTGTTCCCAAGAAGCGCCTTTATTGGTACTCTTATTAACAAACTGACTTCCATAATAAATAGTGGCTTTATCAAATGGATCTTGTGCAATGGCAGCGTTCCAGTTAAAACGTTGTTTCACATTTTTGCTTGGGCGAGGCGGACGAATACTCCACTGCTCACCCGTTGCTCTATTGTAACGAGACACCGATCCACCCTGACTCATGGTGTATACCCAATTCGGATCTTCTGCATCGGGCATCACATCAAATCCATCCCCACCACTTACTCCTTGCCAGAATGCATTACGCAATCCACTGCGTACCCATGCATATGCAGGACCATGCCAGCTACCATTGTCTTGCAATCCACCCATTACATTATATGGAATTTGATTGTCTACATTAACATGATAAAACTGACCTAAAGGCAACTTCTCATCAAACTGCCATGTTTTACCACGATCTCTTGAAATGCCTATTCCACCATCGTTTCCGTCGATAATAAAATTGGCATCATAAGGATGAATCCACCATGCATGGTGATCGGGGTGAATGCCGCTATAAGGAATTACTGATTTAAAAGTTTTTCCTCCATCGTCACTTACGGAAATTTCTTGATTGATATTGTAGATTCTGTTTTCATTTTTGGTATCGACAGCAATGTCTTGAAAATAAAATGCACGATTGGTAACAACCGCAGGATCATTATTTACCATTTCCCATTTTACACCACCATCATCTGTTCGGTACAATGCATTTTTAGTAGACTCCACCAAAGCATACACTCTATTTGGTTCTGATCTGCTGATGCTAATACCAATTCTGCCATATTCACCATCAGGTAATCCATCGGCCTTACCTAATTTCTTGAATGATTTACCACCATCATACGTAACGTAGAAGCCACTTCCAGGACCACCACCTTTTAAACTCCATGGAGTACGTTTGTGTTGGTACATATTTACAAATAATTTATTCGGATTCACCGGATCCATTACCATATCTCCAACACCAGTTGTATCATTGGTATGTAAGATCAATTTCCATGTTTCTCCACCATCGGTGGTTTTATACAAACCTCTTTCTGGATGTTCCATAAATGGATTGCCCATTACACCTGCATATACTACATCAGGATTGGTTGGATCTACAATGATGCGATGAATGTTACGGGTTTTTTCTAAACCCATACGCTTCCAGGTTTTACCGCCATCTATACTTTTATAAATGCCTTCGCCTAAGCTGATTGAATTTCGTGGATTGCCTTCTCCAGTTCCGGCCCATACGATCGATGGATTGCTTTGCGTGATTGCAATTGATCCAATATTTTGAATCGGTTGTTCATCAAAAACAGGTGTCCAGCTTGCACCACCATTTTCAGTTTTCCATACTCCACCGCTGGCTGTTCCCAGAAAGATCGTATTCGGACTATTCCATACTGCATCAATGGCAGTTACTCTACCACTCATTCCAGCAGGCCCGATATTTCGAGGCTTCATTGATTTGAAATGTTTGGAAAGATCTATTTGTTGAGCAGTAGCGCTTAGAACAAATAGTAACCCTGAAAGGGCAATCAGCATTTTTCTCATATCAGTTGATTATTTGGAAATTGAAATATCTGAAATAATCGGCCATTTACCAAATAGTTAGGACGAGTGGCTTATATTTATAGGTGAAACCCCGATTCAATTAAACCGAATAAACTGCATCCACTGTGGCAGATAATGCATCAACCAAACCTTTTCAACTCAATTCTTTTCAAACAGGTATTTATGCTGCAATAGTGGCGTTCTTAACGTATACCATGATCTTTGGTTTCAGAAAATCCTATACGGTTTGCACATTCGATGGAATGGCTTTTTGGGGATTGGGTTATAAGACCTTACTCGTATTAAGTCAGATGATGGGTTACCTGATGGCGAAGTTTTATGGGATCAAATTTATATCGGAGTTAAAAAGATTGGGCAGATATAAAATTGTTTTACTCTTAGTGGGCATTGCCTGGATGGCCTGGTTGCTTTTTGCATTAATACCAGCGCCATATAATATTGTTTTTTTATTCATCAATGGATTTCCATTGGGTATGTTATGGGGAGTGATCTTTTCTTATATCGAAGGAAGAAAAACAACTGATTTCATAGGTGCTGCGTTAGCAGTGAGTTTTATTTTTTCTTCGGGATTTGTAAAGTCTGTTGGAGGATGGCTGCAATTGCAATTTCATTTAACGGAGTTTTGGATTCCGTTCGCAACTGGTTTGGTATTTGCCATACCACTGTTGTTGTTTATTTTTTTGATGGAAAAAATTCCGCCTCCAACAGAAGAAGACATTTCATTACGCATGAACAGAACACCCATGGATGCGGCTCAACGAAAAGCATTCATCAAAACCTATTTACCTGGAATAGTGGCTGCTGTACTAATTTATTGCTTCGCCACCATTTTCAGGGATATCCGTGATAATTTTAGTGCAGACATGTGGAAGGAAATGGGGTACTTAAATCAACCAGCTTTATTTTCAAAAACAGAAACGCCAATTACATTAGTGATTCTCATTTTGATTGGCAGTATGGTGATGATCAAAAATAGTTTCAAAGCATTTATGCTAGCGCATTTTTTTATTGCTCTTGGCTTTGTAGTTGCGGGCGTTTCCACTTATTTATTTACCAAAGAAATTGTAACACCCTATTGGTGGATGACGCTCGTAGGGCTTGGATTATACATGGTATATATTCCATTTAATTCTGTTTATTTCGAAAGACTGATCGCTACATTTAGATTCACTGGTAATGTGGGTTTCTTAATTTATGTTGCCGACTCATTTGGTTATTTGGGAAGCGTAAGTGTTTTGTTAAGCAAAGAAATTTTTAAAGTACAACTAAACTGGGTGCACTTTTTTTCGAACAGTGTGATGGTATTATCGGTGGCCGGAGTTTTTATCAGTATTTATGCTGCATGGTATTTTTCCAAGAAAAATAAATCAAACAGCTTTACATAGTTCAATTCTCCCAGTGATTGAGGAAGAAGTGGTTCAGCAATATTTTGTATCTTTCTAATCATATAGCATTTACATGAATAAAAATTTAATGATAGATAAATTATCCATGAAAACATATCATTCTTTATTGGCTTTGTTTTTTTTAGTTTCTATTAGCACGAATGGTCAAAATTATTTTGATCATTATAAGGTAACCAAATATGATTCAAGAAACGGGATGCCAACTGATTTTGTTTTGAATACTTATCAAACCAAAGATGGGTTTATCTGGATGAGTACCTTCGATGGATATTTACGATTTGATGGAAAACAATTTGTAAATTATAATTCGAATAATACTCCTCAATTTAAAACAGATAACAACACCAGTTTATTTACAGAATCAGCAGACAGCACATTGTGGTTGCCAACAGGAGCAGGTTTGCTTTGTTTTAAAAATGGACTATTTAATAGTTATTTATCCGAGTACCCAAATCTTTTTTTAAGAGGAAAAACAAATTCAGGTGAACTTGTTTTAAGTTCTGCTGAATTGAATACAAAAAAAATGGTTTTAGTATTCAATACGCTTACGCACCAATACAAAAAATTAACCGTATCGACTGAATCCTATTTGAACCTGATATCCAATACCGGAACAGCTCAAAAAGTGGAAAAAGACAATTGGCATATTACTCAAAATGGCATTTACCACAAATCAAAAGAAGGTACTTGGAAAAAAATTACAGAAAAGGAAGGCGTTCAGCCAAATATGTTATTTAGCCCTGACGATATTTTTGTTGATCATAAAAACAGGGTATGGTTAACTTCTGGATATGGAATTTTTCTTTGGGATGGCAACCGTTTTAATATTTTCCCCGGTATGGAAAAAGTAATTATAGTTGGAGCCAACCCTAGCTTCGGATACATGGCAGAAGATAAGCAAGGAGGTATCTGGACTTCATTCAACAATACGCTGGCCTATTTGCCCAAAAATGAAAACAGGTTTCGAATATTCCCAAAAGAATTGCTTAACATTCAAACACTCCACAATATTTCTATTGATAGAGAACAAAATATTTGGGTAGCCACAGACAGAGGGGTTATTAAAATTTCGAAAACCAAAGTGGTTAATTATGCAGCCGCAGAGGGAATTACCAACAACAGAATATCGAGTATTAGTGAAGTATTCAACAATAAGTTTTTAATTACTACACCAACAGAACAACTATTTTGGTTAGAAAATAAAACCATCAAACCCTTTAGTTCAAAAAATAGCAGCATATTCAATTCCGCATTTAATTTCATTGCCAATAAAACGGATTCTAAAGGAAATACATGGCTAGGGCATCAGCAGGGATTGATTAAATACAATCAATCTGGGGCAATAAATATTGTTACCCCCAATCAAGTAAGGTTTGTTGAGGAAGGAATAGATGGTAAAATATATGTTGCAGTTGCATTTACTGGAATAGGGGTAATTGAGGGTGAGTCTACACTAAAAATGTTGTCCTTTCCAAAAGTAGATTTTAAAACTGTTTACTTTAGTTCGCTTCACCAGTTAAAAGACAGCTCATTCTTGGCAACTACCTATAGAACAGGGGCCATGATTATTGATAAAAAGGGAAATGTAAAAAAACTGGATCTGTTTAATGGCGTAAACGGTATTGCTATTTTTAATGCAGTAGAATTAGACAATGGAGATATTTGGTTTGCAACTGCAAAGGGATTGGCGAAATGGGTAAACGGTAAGATTACATTTATTGGTACCGAATCGGGCTTAACTGACGCTTCTGTCTTTGGGATACTGATTGATAAAAAGGGAGAATGGTGGTTGCCATCCAATAAAGGAGTGATACATGCTCCATTTAATGAGATTGAAGCCTATTCAAACAATAAAAAAACTGCCGTTAATTGGAAAATTATCGATGATGCAGATGGTATGAACAATCGCCAATGTGTTGGCGCAAGGCACTCCATTGTTTCCAAAGATGGAAAAATATATGTTGTGGGTATTGGAGGATTGGTTGTAATTAATCCCGATAGCCTGTCTACCAACACGGTTGCTCCGTTAGTAGCTATTAGTCAATTAAGGGTGGATGATTCTTTATTTTTCGCAAAACAGACCAATACAATAACTCCAGGTAATCATCGATACATATTTGATTACAGCGCATTGAGTTTTGTTGCCCCAGATAAAAATCAGGTATATTTTAGATTAGAAGGTCAGGATAAAGATTGGATTCGTTCAACAGGCGATAACCTTGCCATATATACCAATCTTGCTCCAGGGAAATATCGTTTTGAAGTGAAGGCCACCAATAATGATGGGGTGTGGTCTGTTACACCTGCTTTTATCGAATTTACGGTTAAAGCATATTTCTATCAAACTATCTGGTTTAAAGTATTGACTGTAATCTTCTTGATTGGATTGATTTTTGCTTTCGTAAGATGGAGAACTAAAGCAGAAAGAGAAAAAAATATTTGGCTGGAAGAACAAGTAAAAAATAGAACCAAAGAATTGCAAACATCAATTGATACATTAAAATCCACCCAATCTCAATTGGTTCAATCCGAAAAAATGGCATCACTCGGAGAACTCACTGCAGGCATTGCACATGAAATTCAAAACCCATTGAATTTTGTCAATAATTTTTCTGAAGTAAGCAATGAGTTAATTGCCGAGCTAAATGAAGAAAAACAAAAACCTACAAACGAAAGAGATACTGAATTAGAAGAAGATTTGCTCAAGGACATTTCAACCAATTTAGAAAAGATCAATCACCATGGAAAGAGAGCTGCAGATATTGTAAAGAGTATGTTACAACATAGCAGAACCAGTTCTGGTCAAAAAGAACCAACTGATATCAATGCACTCTGCGATGAATATTTTAAATTATCTTATCATGGTTTGAGGGCAAAAGACAAATCATTCAATGCAACATTGGTAACTGACTTAGATCCATCCAATCCGATCATCAATATTATACCACAAGATATTGGCAGGGTCATTTTGAATTTGATCAATAATGCATTTTATGCAGTAACCACCCCCCAACCCCCTAAAGGGGGAGAAGGGAAACCTTCTGAAAATTATGAACCGACTGTATGGGTATCCACAAAATTAATTAGTCCCCCTTCAGGGGGTACGGGGGTGAGGGGTCGTAGGGTTCAAATAAAAGTATCTGATAATGGGGGTGGTATTCCTCCATCCATCCTCGAGAAAATATTTCAACCTTTCTTCACCACCAAACCGACTGGCCAAGGTACAGGTTTGGGATTAAGTTTAAGTTATGACATGGTAAAAGCACATGGTGGAGAATTGAAAGTAGCAACCAAAGAAGGAGAGGGAACTGAATTTATTATTGAACTTCCTATTTAATATACCAAGTAAAAAAAACATTATGTCATCATCACGCCGCCTTGCTGCCATCTTATTCGCTGATATCATGGGCTATACAGCCATTATGCAACAAGATGAATCAAAAGCCATGCAACTGCGTGATAAACTGAAAATGAAATTAGATGAGGAATTATTATTGCACGATGGCAAATTGATTAAGTTTAGCGGAGATGGAGCATTGTGTAGTTTTAATAGTGCTTCAGAAGCGGTGAGAGCAGCCACTTCTATTCAGTTGTTAATGTTACAAGAACCAAATGTTCCATTGCGCATTGGCATACATCAAGCAGATGTTGTTTTTGATGAAACGGATGTTTATGGGGATGGTGTAAATATTGCTTCACGCCTAGAATCTATGGCAGAACCAGGCAGTATCTTAGTTTCTGCAAAAGTCATAGATGATGTAAAAAATCAAAATGACATTCAATCTATTTCATTGGGGAAATATTCATTAAAGAATGTTGCAGATCCAATGGAAATTTTTGCCATTAGTAATAGTGGTTTAAAAGTACCTACTAAAAATTTAGAAGGAAAGGCAGAAAAATATGTAGATAAAACAGCTATCAAAAAAAATAGAAAACGTATTTCACTTTTATTCGCCGTTATTGTAATAGTAGTAATTGCAGGATACGCTATCGTAAATCCTTGGATGAAAAGACAAGAAGCAAAAAATGAATTATTGCCTGCGATTCAAAACATGGTAAATGATAATTTTATACCTCCTACTAAGGCCTTTGATATGGCTTTAGAAGTTGAAAAAAAATTGCCAAACGATTCTACACTCTTAAAACTTTTACCAATAGTAAGTTCAAAAGTTACCATGCAAACCATTCCATCTGGTGCAGAAGTTTGGTGGAAAGATTACGATAAGCCAAATGATCAGTGGCGTTTGGCAGGAATTACTCCATTAAAAGATGTTCGTTTTCCAAGACCCTATCTGCGTATAGAAATCAGAAAAAAAGAATATCAAACCATTGAATATGCAGGGCCTGGTGCTTTTGGAAGATTATGGGCAGATAGTCCTACAATTAAGCTAGATAAAATTGGTTCTTTACCCGAAGGCATGGTAAGAATTCCTTCCTTAACTGCTGGAATGATCATAGTAGGATTGGAAGCAAATGGAGGAAAAAAAGTGTCAGAATTTTTGATAGACAAATATGAAGTAACCAATAAGCAATTCAAAAATTTTATGAATGCGGGTGGCTATACCAATCCAACCTTTTGGAAATACCCAATAAAAAAAGAAAATACAACAATTTCTTTCGAGGAAGCTCAAAAATTATTTATTGATAAAACAGGAAGGCCAGGTCCTGCAACTTGGGAGGCAGGCACTTATCCTGATGGCCAGGAAAATTATCCTGTTACTGGAGTTTCATGGTACGAAGCTGCAGCATATGCTGTATTTGCAAATAAAAAATTGCCAACTGTATTTCATTGGAGTGTTGTAGCTCAAACATCAAGAACACAGTATATTGCTGCGTATAGTAATTTTAATAGTAAGGGCACAGCAGAAGTTGGTACTAACAAGGGGTTTACTTCGCGCGGCATTTATGATCTTGCTGGCAATGCAAGGGAATGGTGTTATAACGATAATACCGAAACAAATGGCAACCGGTATATTCTTGGTGGGGGTTGGAACGATCCCATCTATTCTTTCAACGATACTTATTTAGCACCTGAAATAGATCGAAGTATTTCAAATGGATTTAGATGTATCAAAGAAATGCCAGGCGACACGGCTTTAGTTCAATTAATGAAACCCATACCAATGGATTTCAGGGATTATAAAAAAGAGAAGCCTGTAGATGATAACATATTTGCTATTTATTTACAGCAATTTTTATATGACAAGAAAGCATTGAATGAAAAAATAGAAACAACTATAGAAGGTGAATCTTGGACCGCAGAAAAAATATCTTTTGATGCAGCCTACAACAATGAACGCATGCAGGCTTGGTTGTATTTACCGAAAGGTTTTAAAGGGCCCTATCAACCGATCATTCATTTTCCTGGCTCTGGTGATATTTATCTAAAAACTTTTGACCCGAAGGCGAATACCAGGGCAATAGACTTTCTTACAAAAACCGGTAGAGCAGTAATTTACCCAATATATAAAGGCACTTTTGAAAGAAGTGACGAACTACATAGTGATTTACCAAATGAAACTGTTTTTTATAAGGATCATGTTATCATGTGGAGAAAAGATATTGGCAGATGCATTGACTATTTAGAAACTAGAAAAGATATACAAGCAGATAAACTCGGATATTTTGGATGGAGCTGGGGTGGTTTTATGGGAGGAATTATTCCCGCCATTGAAAAAAGAATTAAAGCAGTTGCACTGCATGTGGGTGGAATGGCGATGAACAAATCATTACCAGAAGTTGACCAAATCAATTTTTTACCAAGAGTAAAACAGCCAGTGATTATGATGAATGGAAAATATGATATGTTTTTCCCAATCGAAACATCTCAAACACCTATGTTTAATTTTTTAGGCACTCCTAAAGAGAATAAAAAATTTATAATATTTGAAGCGGGACATCTTGTTCCAAAAGCAGATCTATATAGGGAAACTTTAGCGTGGTTTGATAAATACTTAGGAGCTGTGAAGTAATTGTAAAATGCTTTGCATTTTACAATTACTAGATATGATTTAAGAGATAAGAATTATGAGATGAAATAAAATTTCTAAAGCGATTAATCAAGTTCTTTAATGCATTTTTCATCGCACAATATTTAAAATTTAAATATTGTATCTCATATCTCTTAATTCTTATCTTATATCTCTTCTTTCATCTTTTTTAATTCTTCTTTTCGTATTTCTTCTCAATCTCTTTCGCTTTTTCAAAATCCAACACCACTCCATTAATGCAATAACGTAAACCAGTTGGAGGTGGGCCATCTTCAAACACATGACCTAAATGTGATTTACATCTTCCACATTGAACTTCGGTTCTTTTCATTCCCAAAGTATTGTCGGGTAAATAAATGATCGATCCCTTAGAAATGGGTTCGTAAAAACTTGGCCATCCACAACCGCTATCAAATTTGGTATCGCTTTTGAAAAGTGCATTTCCGCAAACAGCACAATAATAAGTGCCCGCTTCTTTAAACGCTTCAAACTTGCTGGTCCAAGGACGCTCCGTTCCTTTTTCTCTTGCTATATAATAAACTTCTGGTGACAACACTTTTTTCCAGTCATCTTCTTTTACTGCCAACTTAGATAGCTCGGTTTTGGAGTAATATGGGTTTTTTGATTTTTCGGTACTATCCATTTTGTTGGTTTTTGATTTGTTTTCTTGCCCAATACAGGATTGCAAGAGGCAAATTGAACATATTAAATAAATAAATAATTTCATAATTTTATGGCTTTTGTTTCTCTATTTACGTTCAAAGCTCCTTTTAGTTTGTTATCTATTTGCTAAAATGGAAGTTTATTTTATAAAATGAATGAATTCAATCATTTAATGCAATTGTTAAATGTTTTTTAAACTACAGGTCTTATATTTGCTCTTCAATTAAGGTTAGTACGTCCATGTTTAATATTATTTTATTCGGACCTCCGGGAAGTGGTAAAGGTACGCAAAGCGAAAAACTTATTGCTGCTTATGGACTAAAGCATTTATCCACTGGTGATTTACTCAGAAGTGAGATAGCTAACAAAACCCCATTAGGAATTGAAGCCAAAACCATTATGGATAAAGGACAATTGGTTCCTGATGAAGTGGTGGTTGGTATGATCAGTTCTGCCTTAGAAAATAACCCTCAGGCAAAAGGTTTCCTATTTGATGGATTTCCACGTACAACCGCTCAAAGTGAGGCTTTAGATAAACTCCTCAAGCTAAAAAATACCGAAATTGGAGTTGTTCTTGCAATGGATGTTAGTGAAGAAGAATTGGTTAAAAGATTACTCAATAGAGGCTTGACAAGCGGAAGAAGCGATGATACCAACGAAACGGTTATCAGAGCAAGAATTAAAGAGTATCAAGACAAAACAACTGTTGTTGCAAACTATTACGGTCAATTCAATAAAGTGGTGCATTTGAAGGGTGAAGGAACTGTAGAAGAAATTTTTTCATCTCTTTGCAGCGAAATAGACAAAAGGATGTCTAATTAACAAGACTTTATAAGTTTTTGACCAATAACCAACTGCTTTCCCGTCCTGGATAATACCTGGACGGGATTTTTTTTACTCCTTCTTCGGCTTATAAACTATCAATCGTTAGCTTTGTAGACATTAAAAAATGGCTATGTATACGGTTGAAAACTACATTTTAGGCGATTGGATAAAAGGAGATGGAGAAGGTCAGTTATTGTATAATGCATATACAGGTGCACCTATTGCCAATGCAACTACCAAGGGGATTGATTTTGCTCAAGTGGTACATTATGCCAGAAACCAGGGAAATCCGGCATTACGCAAAATGAGTTTTCACGAAAGAGGGTTAATGCTTCGTGCACTAGCACTTCATTTAAGAGAACATCTAGACAAACTATATGCGGTAAGCTATCAAACAGGAGCAACAAAAGCCGATAGCTGGGTAGATATTGAAGGTGGAATTGGTAATTTATTTGCCTACGCTTCTCTCAGAAGAAAATTTCCGGACACTTCCTATTGTTTAGATGGTGAGACTCATCCTTTAGGAAAAGCCAATACATTTATGGGACATCATTTATTGATTCCCAAGGAAGGAGTAGCTATTCATATCAATGCATTTAATTTTCCTGTTTGGGGAATGCTCGAAAAAATAGCAGTTAATTTATTAGCAGGTATGCCCGCGATTGTTAAGCCTGCAACGGTCACTTCTTTTTTAACTGAAGCAGTTGTAAAAGAAATTATCGCATCAGGCATTTTACCTGCCGGTGCATTACAACTGGTTTGTGGAAGTGCAGGCAATTTATTGGATCAGGTAGGTTCGCAAGATGTAGTAACATTTACTGGTTCTGCTACAACAGGTTTGATGCTTAAGTCAGGTAAAAAAATAATGGAAGAAAATGTTCCATTTAATATGGAAGCCGATTCGTTGAACTGTATTGTACTTGGCGAAGATGTAAATGAATCAATGCCTGAATGGGATATATTCATTAAAGAAGTAAGAAAAGAAATGACCACTAAATCTGGTCAACGTTGTACTGCTGTTAGAAGAATATTTGTACCAGAAAATAAAATAGAAGCCGTTCAAACAGCTTTGAAAAAAGTATTGGCTCAAACAGTAATAGGAAGCCCGCTCAATGCAACTGTAAGAATGGGATCATTGGCTGGAGAATCTCAACGTATAGAAGTAAAACAACAGGTTCAAAAATTACTGGCTAGTTCACAAATTATTTATGGCTCATTAGATAGTGTAAATGCAGTTGATGCAGATGGGGAAAAAGGTGCATTTATGAGTCCGCTTTTATTACTAAATGAAAACCCTTTCGGTAGTACCGATGTTCATGAAACAGAACCATTCGGTCCTGTTGCTACTTTAATGCCATATAAACATACCGAAGAAGCAATCGTATTGGCTAAAATGGGAAAGGGCTCATTGGTTAGTTCGATCGTAACCGCAGATAAAAAAATTGCAAAAGACTATGTATTAGGCGCGGGTACCTATCATGGTAGAATATTGGTGTTGAATGAGCAATGTGCAAAAGAAAGCACAGGTCATGGAGCGCCATTGCCATTATTGATTCATGGTGGACCTGGCAGAGCAGGCGGTGGAGAAGAAATGGGCGGACTTAGAGGTGTTAAACATTATATGCAAAGAGTGGCCATTCAAGGATCTCCTGATATGATCACTGCTATCAGTCAAGTATACCAGCAAGGCGCAACAGGCAATACCAATACCATTCATCCATTCAAAAAATATTACGAAGAATTGGAAATAGGTGATCAACTGATCACAGAGAAAAGATTAATTACTGCAGAAGACATCAATCAATTTGCCGATTTAAGTGGAGATCATTTTTATGCGCATTTAAATAGTACCGACTTTACAGGAACCATGTTTGAGAAACAGGTAGCACATGGATATTTATTAATGAGTATGGCCGCGGGATTATTTGTAGATAGTTACGAAAAGAATCCTGTGTTATTGAATTATGGAATTGATGAATTAAGATTTACTAAGCCTGTATATCCAGGAAGCGAAATGCATATTCGATTTACCTGCAAAGAAAAAATCCGTCAGGAAAAGAAAGAACCTACAGATATAGATAAAGGAATAGTAAAATGGATGGTTGAAATGATTGATGAAACCAATGAACTAGTAGGCATAGCAACTATATTGACCATGGTTGCGAGAAAAAACTAACTTTATAATCATTATGATAGAAGAAATTAAAGAAGGATACGTTAAAGTAGAAAGAGAACATGGAATAGCTACTATAGAATTTTTCCATCCTCAAAGCAATTCTTTGCCTGGAAAAATCTTGGATGCGCTGGCAAAAGAAATTCACAGCGAAGGACTAAATGAAAACACCAAAGTAATTATACTCAAATCTGGAGGAGAAAAAATATTTTGTGCAGGAGCTTCATTTGATGAATTAGCAGCAATACAAACCGAAGCCGAAGGGTTACAGTTTTTTAGTGGTTTTGCAAAAGTGATCAATGCTATGCGTACTTGTGGTAAAATTATTATTGCAAGAGTTCAAGGGAAATGCATTGGGGGCGGAGTTGGAATTGCAGCGGCTGCTGATTATGCTATTGCTTGTGAAGGTGCAGAAGTTAAACTCAGCGAATTGGCTGTAGGTATAGGACCATTTGTTGTAGGACCAGCTGTAGAGCGAAAAATTGGTTTATCTGCTTTTTCTCAATTGACCATCGACGCTAGTATGTATCGACCGGCAGATTGGGCCAGAAGAAAAGGATTGTTTGCAGAATTGCATGCAGACTCAGCTGGAATGGATGATTCGATTATTCGTTTATCCACTACCTTATCTCAATCTAATCCAGAAGCATTGAAAGAGTTGAAAAAAATATTTTGGCATGGAACAGAACATTGGGATCACTTGTTAAAAGAAAGAGCTGGCATAAGCGGTAAGCTCATTATTAGTGAACACAGCAAAAGTTTTATTGCAAAATTTAAAAAGAAATAATCATTAACGTAAAATACCAGCAGACCATTCGATTGAATAATTAGCTTTTAAATATTTCAATCTTAAGCTGATTAATTTTTCTGCAGTTTCAATCACTTTGTTCTCTCTTGTATTAATTAAAAACAAAGAGCTTTCTCCGTTTTGAAATCGAAGGTTTTCTGCTCTTAGTAAAGCAGTGAATCCATTGAATGCATTTTGTGTAACACGAATTTGTTGTTGCAATAAATTGGTTTCAGTAAAATAATTTCTTACTTTATTTTCAATCTCCCATTTTTTAGCAGCCAGTTCATAATTGGTTTCTTCAATCTTCAACTTTGCTTTTCTATAGTCACCTCTTCCTTCTCTTAAGAATAAGGGCACTTTAATATCGATTCCCCAATTGTTATTATTCTGTAAAAAAGCACCATTAAACCCTTTAAAAACATTGTAATTCTGGTTCAGTAAATTGGCTTTTAAATTAATGGTAGGCAATAAATTTTGAAACTTCAATTTTCTTTCTACCTCTAAAGCATTCAATTTAAAATCATAGGATTTTAAAATAGGGTTTTCTGTACTGGCTCTTTGCAATAATTGCTCTAAAGATTGGGGTGATAAGTTTAATGCAAAACGTATGGTATCTGGTACTGCTTTCTCAGGCAACAAATAAGCACTATCCTGACTGGTCCATAAAAAATTGGATAATTCTAAACTCGCCGAATTCAACTTCACTTTTGCATCGGCTTGCAACATTTCAAAATTTTGAATTTGCGTTAATGCTTCAATAGTATCAATCGCAGAACGATCTCCATTGACAAATGCCAATTTTACCAATCGGTATCTGTCAGTACTTATTTGTAAAAACTTGTTGTACACACTATAGATCTGATAGGTACTGGTCCATTGCCAATATCCTACATAAGCATCAAACAATAAATCGTTGAGCATTCTGTTTCTTTCCTGTTCACTCATCGATCGATAAATTTGCGCTTGCTGTAAGGCGGCTCTTTGTTTATCAATGACCAAGCCTTTTGCTACTGGCAATTCCAATCCGAAATAACTGGATTGTCCTGGAGTAACTTCAGATTCTAAATTAGCTCCGCCATTATTTTCTAAACCAGTTTTAATGTTAGCCCCTGCAAATCTTGTAGGTATTTTTAATTCTGGATTAGAATAGAAATAATAATTTTTCCCATCAAAAGTTTTTCTACTTGCTTCATAAGTAAAGGAAGGATCGAATCCTCCACGCGCACTCAATAAATCAGCTTTTGCCTTTTCAATTTGAATGGCTGCTTGTTTTGCTACAGGATGGTTTTGTCGAACCTGTTCTATAAACGCTTCAGGCGTAAGCACCTGAGCCTTTAAACTGTAACCAATCAACAATAAAAAAATGAATGCCGTTCTTTTCATGCCCACTATTTCTTATTTTTTGATGGTTCTTTTGTGTTATCGGAAGGTTTATAATACTCTGGTGGAAACCCATTGATATTTCGCCAAATTTCGTAGCCAATTGGTACATCGTTTAATAAGGCAATTCCATTTGCTCCGCCACCCATTCTCAATTGCTTTGGCCATGGTTTTTCATTTTTATCTTCAATGACCAATAATCGGAATTTTCCATTTTCACTTACTGATGTTTCAACCGCTGCAATTATCCCACCAAATGTGCCATAAGATGCTTCAGGCCAGCCCGTAAATACAATTGCAGGAAATCCATCAAAAATAAATCGTACTTGTTCTCCAATATGCAATAAAGGCAAATCCATTGGGCTTACAAATAGTTCAACTGCATATTGAATTTTATCAGGAACGATTTCTACAATCATATCCCCTTCTTTCATCACTTCACCAATACCCGCTTTACGTGCTTTGGTTATCTGACCACTTTGAGGTGCAGTGATATAATAGAGTTGATTTCTGATATCATAATTACTAAAGGCATTCTCTAATTTGGCAACATCTGCTTCGCCAGATGCAACACTAGATAGAGAACCAAATCGGTCGCCCTGTGCTTTAGCTATTTTATCGGTATACTCTTGAACAGTAGCATTTTTTTCAATTCTTAAGCTGATGAATTCTTGCTTGGCTTGCAAATATTTATTTTCGGCACTTGTTTTTTTAGCAACTGCATTTTGAAAACTTACTTTTCTTCTTTCATAATCTACCAAAGAAATCACACCACTGTCTAACATTTGCTTGGCTGCATCTATTTGACGTTTTGCCACTCCCAATTCATTTACCGTTGCAATCAAATCGATACTATCACTGATAACTTTTAAATCTTGCTGACGAAGCTTAATGTCAATTTGAGACAACTTTAATTTTTGCCCCTCTTCTAATGCAGTTACTTGAGAAGCTGCTGTAGTTGCTTTATTTTGATACCCCTCATTTGCTATTTGTTTGGAGTTGATCTGTTTTTGTGTTCTTTCTAATAATTTAGGATCGAAGTAATCTACTTTCACCTCCCCTAATTGAAGAATCGTATCCCCTTTCTGAACAAAGTCTCCCTCTTTTACAAACCATTTGACCACCCTACCAGCCAATACAGTATTGACCTCTTGTGGCCTTTGTTCCTGACGCAAAGTTGTTACTAAACCTTTTGCTCGAATATTCTGAGTCCAGGGTAAAAACAAAATAATTACCAGCCCTATTAAAACAGCCCATAGCCATTTTTTGGCATTGCTTCTCCTGCTAATCTGATAAACAGATTTATAGGATTTGATAGATGATCCTTCAACTTCTGATTCAATTTCAGTTGATATAAAATGATTGGCCATATTCCTAATTTAATAATGAAGCTATTTGGCTCCATGTTCCGGTTGCTTTTATATTTCCATTTTCTAAATAAATAACCAAATCACATTGCTTAGCAATGTCAATATCATTTGATGCAATAATAACTGTTGCATTTTCTGCACCCAACATAAATTGTGCGACATGCTTTTTATTTACTTCATCCAAAGATGCCAAGGGTTCTTCTAACAACAACAATCTTCTTTTTCCGAGTAATGCCCTTAATAATAAAATGTCTTGGCGCACGGTTGAAGACAATTTATTTCCAGTAGGATCCAATACTGTATCATATCCTTTTTGCAATTCATCCACATAAGTTGAAAGCCCACATTGCTTTACTAAACTAGTTACTTCATCATAGGAGATTTCTTTGTTGCCCATGGTGATATTTTCCCAAATAGTTCCGTTGAAAATATCCTGCTGACTTAATAATATACCCGTTTGAGATCGAATCGAATCAATGGAATAATTACCAATCGGAATATTGTTTATTAAAACTGCTCCAGTATAATTTTTGAAAGCTCCAGTTAAAAGTTTTAATACTGTTGATTTACCAGAGCCTGATGGTCCCATGATGCAAACTTTTTGTCCGGCCTCAATACTAAAATTAATCTTGTTCAATATTTTGCCTGTATTGGCATATCCAAAACTGATTTCTTTGAAATCAATCGCTACACCTTTTTGAGCTTCAGGCAATACAATAGTTCCATCGGTTTCTACTTCACTTCCGGCAATCTTGTCTAATTTTTCTACAGATGTAAGAACATCATATACTTTGTCCAGATTGCCGATTAACTTTTCAACCGAAGCAATCACAGAAAGAATAACGATATCAGCTGCAATGAATTGGCCAATATTAATTTGTTGATCTACTAAAAGCACCGAACCAACAATTAACATGGCAGCAGTTATCAACAACTTAAAACCGATCAAACTCCAATACTGGGTCATTAAAACTTTAAAGTAGTTGGTTCTTGCAAAGAGGTATTTTTGAACTATTCCATCCGTTTTTTCAATATTCAGCGAAGTGCCTCTTGAATATTTAAATGTTTTAATTACACGAGCCATTTCTTCTAACCAAGCAGCAGTGGCAAATTTTTCATTACTTGCTTCGATACTTGCATCGAAGCCTTCTGGTAAAGTGTACCTTAATATTAAATAAAGAATGAGTAAGAGTACTGCTCCAAATGCAATAAATATTGGGTGATAAAAACTCAATAAAACAACTCCAAATAAAATTTGAATAACAGCAGCAGGAATATCTAATAAAAGTTTTTCAATACCTTTTTGTAAAGTGGAAGTATCGAAAAAACGATTCACTAATTCTGGCAAATAATAGCTATCCAATTTTTCAATATCCATTTTTGGTAAACGATCTGCAAATTCTAACGCATATCGTACAAATATCTTTTGTTGAATTTTTTCTGTTACCTGTTGTTGCCTTACTTGCAATAAGCCATTGATAAATAATGCGATTAAAACCAAGGCTATTAAAATAGCAATAGATGTAGAAAAAGATCCTGCCATTACAAAATTGATAATGGTTTGGATACCCAATGGAGTAGCCAATTGTACCAGACCGGCTAATATGGCAAAAACATAGATAGCAGAAACGTCCTTTTTATCTAGTTTAAGAATGGAAAAAATTTTTTTTGCTGCTCCAGTAGGAGATACTTTGCTTTGTGTAGCCATAATTGGTTAAGTTCGGTATAAATCCTCATTAAAGGATGGACTCATGATTATCAATCATTGTGCCATTTTTAATGTTTTTTTAATGTTTGTAAAATTACAACCCATTTTGACATGAATTTGAATATTTTAATCAGTAATATCACCAATCCGGTCCTATTATTCTTCATTTTAGGGGTTTTTGCCACATTTGTTAAGAGTGACTTGGAAATTCCTGCAGCTAGTGCCAAGTTCATTTCACTCTATTTGCTGTTTTCTATAGGCTTTAAGGGTGGCCAAGAACTGGTGCATAGCGGCATCAATCAGCAAATAATCATTACTTTATTGATAGCGCTGGCATTTTCATTATTTGTTCCATTATATGTTTTTCACTTATTACGCTTAAAACTAAATGTATTTGATGCGGGGGCTGTGGCTTCTGCCTATGGTTCAGTGAGTGCGGTTACATTTATTTCAGCTGCATCTTTTTTAGAAATGAATAATACGCCATATGGCGGACATATGGTTGCCGCAATGGCATTAATGGAAGCTCCTGCAATTGTAGTAGGTATGGTTTTAATTCGCAAATACGATAAGTCCAGTAGTGAAAAAGGAAGTATGAAATTGGTTTTGCATGATGCATTTACGAATGGATCGGTATTGATGATATTAGGCAGTTTAGTGATTGGAATAATTGCAGATACTAAACAAGCCGAGGGAATTAAGCCCTTTACATCTGATATTTTTAAAGGGTTTTTGGCCATTTTCTTACTTGAAATGGGCATAGTTGCAGCAAAAAGATTCAAGGCTTTTATTCAATATGGCTGGTTTGTGAGTGCCTTCAGTATAATTATACCGTTGATTAATGGCAGTTTGGCAATTCTATTAACTAGTTTTTTGAATATTGAAACCGGCAATCGGTTCATGTTGGCCATATTGGCTGCAAGTGCCTCTTATATTGCAGTACCGGCTGCCATGCGTTTAGCTGCACCGAAAGCAGATCCAGGTTTATATATTCCCATGGCATTGGGTCTAACGTTTCCTTTCAATATCACTATTGGCATGCCACTCTATTGGACCCTTATTCAATATTTTCCAAGTGCCAGTATCTAAAGAGCGGAGTGCTTATAGATCATCAAATTCATACAAAGGATCGATATGAGTTCCTGCTGGCATTTCGAAGACCGGTTTAGTAATTCCATCATGTAAGTCATAAACCCAACCATGAATGTCTGGAGCTTGATACTCTTTCCAGGCCTTTTGAATAATAGATGTTTTAGCCAAATTCATTACTTGTTCTTCTACATTGAGTTCGATCATTCGGTTTAAACGTTCATCTTCATTTTCAATAGCATCTACTTCTTCTCTGTGAAAACGATGTACATCTTTTATATTTCGCAACCATTTATTGATGATGCCTAAATTATGATTGGTCATGGCTGCTTTAACTCCACCACAACCATAATGGCCGCAAACAATAATGTGTTTTACTTTTAATGTTTCAACCGCGTATTGCAAAACGCTTAATAAATTTAGATCGGTATTCACTACCATATTGGCAATGTTCCGATGAACAAATATTTCACCTGGTTGAGTACCTGTAATTTCATTTGCCGGAACCCTGCTATCACTGCATCCAATCCATAAAAATTCAGGCGATTGAATATGAACAAGCCGATTAAAATAATCTGGATCCTCAGCTAATTTTTTTTTAGCCCAAATCTTATTTTCGTGCAAAAGCCGTTCGTATCTGTTCATTATTAATTATCAAATATTTAATCCACCACATACACTCAACACCTGACCTGTAATATAAGAACTTAAATCGCTTGCCAGGAATAAGGTTGTGTTGGCAATTTCTTCAGCTTTGCCAAATCTGCCTAAAGGTATTTTTTGTAAAAATCCAGTTGCAGCTTCTCCTTCTTTTAAATAATGAGTCATATCAGTTTCTACAAAACCAGGAGCGATTGCATTGCAACGAATATTGCGGGAACCCAATTCAGCAGCAATTGATTTAGTGAAACCAATAATGCCAGCCTTACTGGCTGCATAGCTACTTTGACCTGCATTACCGCGAATACCAATGATTGAACTCATATTGATAATTGTTCCCTGTTTTGCTTTCATCATGGGACGAATCACTTGCTTGGTCATATTATAGATGCTCTTTAAATTAATATCCATTACATCATCCCACTGGTCTTCTGTCATTCTTAATAATAAATTGTCCTTTGAAATTCCAGCATTGTTCACACAAATATCAATAGCACCAAACTCTTTGATGGTTTCATTCACCAGCGCTTCGCAATCAGAAAATATAGCTGCATTGCTTTTTACTGCTTTTGCTTTTACACCAAATGCTTCTATTTGTGTAACCAAAGCTGCTGCTTTTTCTGCACTACTATCACTCACATAAGTGAATACGATATTACTTCCTTGTTCTGCTAATTTTAAAGCAACTGCTGCTCCAATTCCACGTGCCGCCCCCGTTACGATGGCTGTTTTTCCTGCTAATAATTTCATTATTAATGAATTTGATTGATGGTTATTACAAATAAAAGGAATTTATATAAATGTTGTTCCATATTTGGCCTTAAGAAATAATAATATGTTGAAATCAGTTTTTTATTACAGGTTTATATTTTTTAAGCCTCTTCGTAACAATTCCTATGCAAAGAGCCATAGCGATAACTGCATAGTTAATGAACATCGGATTAAAATTGGTAAAAATTCCAATTACTATTATCACTATAAAAAAGAAAGTCATTATAATAGCCGGATAAATAAACTTTTTATATTGATATTTTTTTTCTGATTCATTACCAGGTTTTGAAAGTGATGGTTTGATCTTAAAAATATAATGGGTGAGTATTGCATTACTAATAAAAAGCAATACAATATTTCCTATATACAATATCAAAGGAAAACTAAAATCAGGTCGAGCATGTGTTACACCTGTTGCAACAAAAGGGAAAGTGACAATAAAAAAAAGATTCAATAAATTTAAAAAAATAACTCCATTGTCATAACTCCTTAAAAAGCTAAATAATTTTAAATGCCTTGCCCAAGATATTCCTATGAAAAAGAAACTAATGATAAACGCAGTAAAATGTTTTAAAACAGGCTTAAACATCTCAAACAATGAAAAGCCATCTTTATAATTTTCTGGTAACTCAGGGAATTTAATTTCAATAATGAGGAGCGTAATAGCAATTGCAAAAACCGCATCACTGAAAAGGATCAATCTTTCCAACTCAAACTCTTTTTCAATTTCCTTTTGTACTTCACTCATACTATACTTGCATTAAGTTTTTTATTTCATCCATGTATATCCTTTCATTACTTAATCTGGGTATTTTATGTTGCCCACCCAATTTTCCTTTTTGTTTTAACCATGCATTAAATACTCCTTTGTCTAATGCATGTACAACAGGTAAACTTAACGCAATATCTTTATATCGCTTGGCTTCATAATCACTGTTTAAAGACTTTAATGCACAATCCAATTCGTAAGCAAATGATTCTGTATTTGCTGGTTTTGTATCGAACTCAATTAACCATTCATGAGCACCTTGATTATGATCGCCAAAATAAATGGGGGCAGCCGTATAATCATTTACCAATAGCCCTGTTTTTGCAGCCGCAATGGCAATGGCTTTGTCTGCATTATCGGCAATCACTTCTTCACCAAAAGCATTGATGTATTGTTTTAATCTGCCGCTTACTTTTATTTTATACGGATTCAAAGAAACAAACTGAATGGTATCTCCTACCAAGTATCTCCATAATCCTCCATTCGTACTTATAACTAAAGCATAGTTTTCACCAATAACTACTTTATTAAGTCCAATTGTTTTTGGGTTTGATTTTCCGTATTCAGCAATTGGCATGAATTCGTAAAAAATACCGTTCTCTAAAAACAACAACATTCCATCTTCACCAGGATTATTTTGTGCAGCAAAAAATCCTTCACTGGCATTGTACATTTCTAAATAAGTACAGCCATCTCCAATATATTTTTTAAACTGTTCTTTGTAAGGAGTAAATGAAACACCTCCATGTATATACAATTCTAAATTGGGCCAAACTTCTTTCAACGTTTCCTTTCCAGTTATTTCTAAAATTCTTTTGATCAAAATCAATGTCCAGGTTGGTACACCCGAAATAGAAGTTACATCTTCTTGAATAGTGCTTTGCGCCAATTGCTCAATTTTATCTTCCCACTCATCCATCAATGCTATAGAAAGTTCCGGAGTTCTGATCCAATTGGCCCACATGGGTGTATTCTGCAATAACACGGCACTTAAATCTCCATATTGCATGTCTTCATTCACCTGACTGATTTGATGGCTGCCTCCAATGACCAATGCTTTACCAGTCAATAAATCACTCTCGGTATGTGTATTATAGTATAATGTCAGAACGTCTTTAGCACTTTGAAAATGCCCATCTTCTAAACTCTCTTGGGTTATTGGGATGAATTTACTTTTATCGCTAGTTGTGCCGCTGCTTTTGGCAAACCAGCTCACAGGAGTATTCCACAAAATATTCTCCTCCCCTTGCATGATGCGTTCTATGTAAGGCTTTAAGTCTTCGTATTCATGAATAGGTACAGACTCTTTGAATTTTCGGATACTGAATAATTCATTGAATCCATATTTTCTGCCAAACTCCGTATACTGGCCATGGGTAACCAGGTCTTGTAAAACTTCTCTTTGAACGATAATGGGATTACTCAACCATTGCTCTATCCGCCAGTATCTTAGGCGGGCTAATCTTGATATGGAAGAACTCAGCAAATTCATATTGGGGTATGGCAAAATACACATTCCCAAGCATATAATCAATAACCAATGAAATCAAATAGGGTAGATTAATAAGCATCCATCGAAGTGCTTGGATTATCCCTGGCCATATCAATGATCCAGTCTTTGCGTTTTAATTCGAAATTAGTGCCTAAATACAAGCGACGAACCTGATCGTCTTCGGCTAATTCTTCGGCAGTTCCATGTTTAAAGATCTTTCCTTCAATCAATAAATAAGCCCGATCACAAATGGATAAGGTTTCATTTACATTATGGTCGGTAATAAGAATGCCAATGTTTTTATATTTTAAACGAGCCACTACGGTTTGAATATCTTCTACTGCAATCGGGTCTACTCCGGCAAAGGGTTCATCCAATAAAATGAATTTAGGATCCACTGCTAATGCCCGCGCTATCTCAGTTCTACGGCGTTCTCCTCCACTTAAACTATCCCCATTATTGCCTCTGACATGGTGTAAATTGAACTCGTCTAATAAGGATTCTAATTTGGTTTGACGCTCGCCCTTAGTGAGTTTGGTCATTTCTAAAACGGCCATGATATTGTCTTCCACAGAAAGTTTACGAAAAACGCTTGCTTCTTGAGGCAAATATCCAATGCCCATCTGCGCTCTTTTGTACATGGGAAGCTTGGTAATATCCTGATCGTTTAAGAATACGGATCCTTCATCTGGTTTAATCAACCCTACCACCATATAAAAACTAGTGGTCTTTCCTGCTCCATTGGGGCCTAATAAACCTACAATTTCGCCTTGCTTTACCGAAACCGATACATGGTTTACAACGGTTCTTCCTTTGTAGCTTTTAACGAGATCTTTAGCATGTATGGTAAGGTTCACAATAAATACTTTCAACAAAAATAACGTTTATTGAATAAGCCCAAAGCACCAAATTATACTTTAACAGATGCTTTTTGAAGCAATAATGGGTTGTATATTGCAGTCGATTTAACCATTTGAGCAAGCATGAAAGTAACTGAACACATTAACCAGGCCAAAGACACACTCATTTCATTTGAGGTTTTACCTCCTTTAAAAGGTAAAACCATTCAACATGTATTTGATCATTTAGACCCTTTAATGGAGTTTAAGCCATCCTGGATTAATGTTACTTATCATAGAAGCGAAACGGCATTCAAGAAAAAAACAGATGGCACATTCGATAAAGTAGAAGTGCGCAAACGCCCAGGAACAGTGGGTATTTGTGCTGCGATAATGAACCATTATCAAATTGATACGGTTCCGCATTTTATTTGTGGTGGATTTAATAAAAGAGAAAGTGAAGATGCCTTGATTGATCTGAATTTTTTAGGGATTGATAATGTATTGGTTTTAAGAGGAGATGCAGCCAAGAATGAAGCCAGCTTTGAGGCTGAAGCCGATGGACATAGATATGCGATTGATTTACAAAAACAAGTAGTGAATTTAAATCATGGTATGTATTTAGACGAAGACATACAGAATGGAGGTAAAACCAATTTCTGTATCGGTACCGCTGGCTATCCGGAAAAACATTTTGAAGCACCGAATTTAGAAATTGATTTAGGTCGATTAAAAGCCAAGGTTGACGCGGGTGCCGATTATATCATGACCCAGATGTTTTTCGATAACCAAAAGTTTTTTGATTATGTAAAAGCTTGCCGCGATATGGGTATTAATGTACCGATTATTCCAGGGCTTAAACCCATCACCAACAAAAAACAATTATCGGTTTTGCCAAGAATTTTCCACGTAGATATTCCTACTGATTTATCGAATGCCATCATGAAATGCAAGACCGATCTGGAATGCGAGCAAGTGGGTACGGAATGGTTGATACAACAAAGTAAAGAGCTGAAAGCATTTGGTGTGCCGGTGTTGCACTATTATACCCTGGGCAAACCCAAAGTGATTTGGAATGTGGTGAATGCTATAATATGACAAACAACCATTTTCTTGAATGAAAGATTTTTTAAAGAAAATAGCTAAAATCAGCAGTATTCTAATAAATGAATCTGAACTAGAAGATGCTATTAATTTATTATTGAATGAACTAGGCACAAGTTCTTCAGTCGATAGGACTTATATATTCAAAAACAAAGAAGTAGATGGAGATTTAAGACTGTTTTATTCATATGAGTGGTGTGGAAATAATATCACCCCTTATTTAAATAATCCTTCTTTAAGCAACTTGAGTTACCAAGATTTTCCGGGATTATTAGAAGCTTTCATAGAAGATAAATATTTGTTCGGACTTGTAAAAGAATCTAATAATGAGCTGTTTAAGCAAGTGATGGAATTACAAGGAATCATTACATATTTATTTGTGCCAATTTATGCAAAAGATGTTTTTTGGGGATGGATGGGGTATGACAATTGTTCTACCGAATATCAATGGACTGAAGAAGAAGCAGATGTATTAAAAACTGTTGCTAAAAATATAGGTTTAAGAATTATAAGAGATGAGCATGAGAAAGAAAAAACGAAATTAATTGAACGTTTTGAATTAACTGTTGATGCATCTCAACAAGGTTTATGGGAATGGGATATTACAAACAATTCATTTCTTTTTTCTGAAAATTATATGAAAATGCTTGGATATACTCATTATGAGTTTGAACATAATTATGACTTCTGGTCTACTCGATTACATCCAGATGATAGAATTTTAAAAGAACAATATTTAGAAAAATACCTTACAAAGCAATCTCAAGATTACAGTATAGAGTTTCGAATGAAGCATAAAAATGGGACCTATATATGGATAAAATCTTCTGGAGTAGCAAAGTGGAACGATAAAAACGAAGCTATTTACTTAATTGGATCACATATTGAAATTTCAGAAATAAAATTTCATCAAGAAGAAATTTTATCCCAGAAAAATGAATATGATTTATTAGTGAACAATTTAAATGAGGTGGTCTTTAGACTTGATGAATCTTACAATATTTTATTCATTAATAAAGCAATTACAAAATTATTAGGTTACCATAAAGAGGAATGCTTAAATATTTCGTTAAATTATTTTATAGAAAATAAATACTTAGATAAAGTAAAGGTGTAGGCTCCCCTTATTTTAGTGCCAGCGGTTGTTAGAGTTTTCTAAGTTATTCATTTTTTTGTTTCCAATGATTTTATCCACTAAACAGCTCTCTTCAATATTTTGATTATTTGCGTTCGCTGTTTGTGGATAAAGCAATAAATCGTTCTTTGAACTTTTGTAATGCTGCTCAGCATAAGATAGTGGCGATAGATATCCAAGTGATTTATGAGGTCGTTCTGTATTGTAATCAATCCTCCATTCCTCACTCAAGCATCTTACTTCTGCCAAGCTATTGAACAAGTAAGCATTTAGGAGTTCTCTTCTGATACTTCCATTTTTCCTTTCGATATATGCGTTCTGTGTTGGTTTACCAGGTTGGATGTATTGCAAAGTAATCTGCTGCTTTTCACACCACTCCTGCAATATATGGCTGATAAATTCTGGACCATTATCAGAACGAAGATTTGCGGGCTTACCTCTTTGCTCAACAATCCTATTAAGCACTCTAGTGACTCTTAATGATGGTAAAGATGTATCTATTTCAATAGCTAATGATTCTCTGTTAAAATCATCCATAACATTGAACAAGCGGAATCTTCTTCCATCAACCAATGTGTCGCTCATAAAATCAATGCTCCATACTTGGTTTGGTGCATTGGGAACCGATAGCGTTTGTTTAGCCCTCTCTGGTAATCGTTTTTTAGCCCTGCGGCGAATATTTAATTTCATGTCGGTATACACCCTGTAAATCTTTTTGTGATTCCACAGATAGCCTTTATTCCAAAGACGATAGCAGCATTGCCAATAGCCAATACTTGCATGTTTGGTTGTAAGCGCCGTTAATGCTTCTTGTACTTCAAGATCATCCTTGGGTTTTGCTTGATACTGACAGGTCGTTCGAGATATTCCCATCAGTTTGCACGCCTTGCGGTTACTTAGCTGTTCTTCTGTTACCAGATATACAACAGCTTCTCGTTTCTCTTCAGGCGTTAAAGCTTTTTTTCAAGCAGGTTTTTGATAGCTCGGTTCTCAATACTTAACTCAGCAAACATTTTCTTGAGTTCGGCATTTTCTTTTTCTAGGTCTTTGAGCTTTGTAACATCGCTGGTTTCCATACCGCCATATTTGGCTTTCCAATTGTAAAACGTTGGTTCGCTAATACCGAGTTCCCTGCTGATGTCTTTGACGGATATACCTGCTTCGTGTTTCTTTAATGCAGATACAATTTGGTGTTCGGTTAATCTTCCTTTTTTCATGACTATTAAAATTTAAAGTTAACAAGCATTTTTTGTTAACCCTAACTTTAACTGGCCGAACTTAGGGGAAGCCTACACAGAAATGATAATTATTTTACTAGACTTATAAAACTGTTTGATAATTAATATTCCATCTACACCTGAAATACCAGGCAGTTTAATATCTAATAAAATGATATCTGGAACAACAACAGATTCTTTTTTAAACTGTAACCAATCCTCAATGCAATTCACAGAAAACACTAAAACAAGCTCATTTTCATTTAAAATGTAACTTGTAATGCATTCTCTTAAATCATCATTGTCTTCAATTACTCCAACTAGCAACATGGCATATATTAATTATAAATATGAATCAAAGTTCTACTTAGTACTAATGACTTGGTGTCACTATAATTAGGGATACAGTAGAATTAATTTATAATTAAAAGTGGGGGGGCTCTTTATATTATGTAAATGCAATATACATATATGATAGGCGTTCGTTTGTCGTTAAATCACTGAAATTTTGTAGTATAATCACTACACAAAGAATTAGATATAGTATGATTTAGATTTTATTCTATTATTTATTGTTTAGCCTCCATGATCTTATCGAACTGTTCCAACGAAAGTTGTTTAGCAACAATTCTTTTGTCTTTGTCTAATAAATAGATAGTGGGAGTTTTAGAAATATCATACAGTTGTCTGTAGTTAGGTATCCCAGCTTTTTCTTCTGCTTGCTTGGCATCTTTGGTTTGAAAAACATGCACCCAATTTTTAGAAAGATTTTTTTCTGCTATAAATTTTTTCCAGGCGGGCACTTCGTTTTCGTAAATATTTACAGAGTAAACGGCAACGCCTTTCGCTTTCCATTTTGCTACATACATAGAATCTAAACGAGGAATTTCTTCTTTACAATGCCCGCAATTAGGATCCCAAAATGCAACAAAAGTAAAAGGGGCAACAACTGAATACAAGGAAATATTCTTACCAGTTGTGTCTGTTAAATTTAGCGCTGGAGCTGGCAACCCAATTTGATTGGCCATCAAGCTGTATGCCCTTTCTGTAATGGTTTTGCGCGAAGCGGCATTTAAAATGGTTGTATCACCCTTGGCATAAAAATTTTCGAAAATATACACGAATACTTTATCCTGCCCCATGTATTCGGGGTTAATGTATTTATTGGTAAACTTGGTAAGTAAATAAGGATATATTTCTTTCCCAGTTCTTGCAGACAACAACATGTATTTTACTTCTGCAATGATCGAGTCGGGCTCAGGCGAAACATAATATTTAAAATAATCATCCAGCTTGGGTTCAAAAAATGGAGTGCGCAAAACACGATCATCATTAAAGCTTACATCATCCCAATAATGATCTTTTACATAACGATAAGGATACAAAGAATCGGGTTTTCCTTTAACCATTGGTATAGATGGTACAGCAGGTCTTTTCATTGTATTGAACAACATGGTCAATAATGACTTGGGATATTTTTTTGCAATATTATTTCTATATGCATCCACATCATTGTCTAATTGAAGGATTGCATTTCGTAATCGCAACGAATCTGCAGGATTATTCAGTTTAGCTTTATACTCCGATTCTAACTGTTGTCTTTCTCTTCCTTTTTCGGTTGAATACTGAGAATACTGTTTAAAAATATCATTATCTAAAGAACCAGTAATAATGAATTTTTCTTTTTGAGTTGTATCAGCACTAATGGTAAACTGTTGAACATCGTCCATCAACAATTCAAACTGAATGGTATAATTAGGAGATACTACAAAGTATATTCCCCCAGTAAGCTTTTTGTCTCCCTTAAAAACACCCATGCCTTTCTCGTTCAACTTGCAAGAGTCTACCAATGTCATGCTTTTCCCAAAATGGCTTCCCAGATAAACCGTACAATTTTTTAGGGGAGTCAATGTAATTGGAATTAAATGACCCTTGCCAGTGGCGGGTTTGGAGGAGGTTGTCGCAGATTTAGCAACGGGTGCGGCCGATTTCACAGCAGGAACACCTGATTTTTGGGCCGATGTTGCAACAGTAATCATTAAAAAACAGCATTGGATCAATAAAAAACGCATAGACTTAAATTGACGATAAAAATAAGTAAATATTCGGGCTTACCTTTGCACCAGTGAGAAAGCAACGAAAAACAGTAGTATTAGAAAAGATTCTGGTACAAGACTATGCAGCCGAAGGAAAATCTTTGGCAAGAGTAGACGGTAAAGTGGTATTTATTGAAGGCGCCGTTCCGGGAGATATTGTAGACGTTCAATTGTCTAAAAATAAAGCGGACTGGGCCGAAGGCCATACCATTCATATCCATGAATTATCTGCAGATAGGGTCACCCCCTTTTGTGAACATTTTGGTGTGTGTGGAGGATGCCAATGGCAAATGCTCCCCTATGAAAAACAATTGTTTTACAAGCAAAAGCAAGTAACCGATAACCTTACCAGAATAGCTAAAGTAGCTTTACCGCCTATCGAACCCATTATTGGTGCTGATTTTACAGAACAATACCGCAATAAGATGGAATATACTTTCGCTACCAGAAAATATATTCCTACAGAAGAATTTAGAAGGATGAAAGCTGCAGGAGTTTCTTTCGAAAATCAACCAGGAGCAGCAGGTTTTCACGTTCGTGGATTTTTTGATAAAGTAGTAGAGATCGATACTTGTTTTTTACAATCAGAGCCAACCAATTTTATTCGTAAAAGAATCGCTGAATTTGTAATAGAACGTGGCCTACCTTTTTATGATATTAAAAAGCATGAAGGTTGGATCAGAAATTTATTGATTCGCAATAGCACTATTGGAGAGTTGATGGTAAATGTGGTAATCGCTTATGAAGATGAAGCCAATCGTATTGCCCTACTTGATCTATTATTGAAAGAGTTTCCGCAAATAACAACATTGCTTTATACCATCAATAGCAAGAAAAATGATAGTCTTCAAGACCAAAACCCTATAACCTATTTTGGTAAAGGATTTATCATGGAGCAGTTAGAAGACCTTCAATTTAAGATCAGTCCCAAATCTTTTTTTCAAACCAATACCAAGCAAGCCGAAAAATTATATGCTGTTACCCGTGATTTTGCAGAACTAAACGGGAGTCAACTTGTTTATGATTTATATTGTGGTACAGGTAGTATTGGATTATTTGTGAGCAAGATGGCAAAAAAATTGATTGGTGTAGAAATGGTAGCTGATGCAATTGAAGATGCAAAAGAAAATGCAGCCATTAATAATGTAACCCATGCCGAATTTTTTGCAGGAGATGTAATTGATATTTGTGATGATGCGTTTTTTGAAAAACATGGAAAGGCCGATGTGGTCATTACAGATCCACCAAGGGCTGGTATGCACGAAAAACTAATCAAAAAATTGCTAGAAATAGCAGCCCCTACAGTTGTGTATGTAAGCTGCAATCCTGCAACACAAGCGAGAGACCTTGGATTGTTAAGTGAAAAATATCAGGTAACAAAAATTCAACCGGTAGATATGTTTCCGCATACATTGCATATAGAGAATGTAGTTCAACTGAAATTAATTTAATACGATGACCGAATTCAGACCCAGTAGATTTGAAATTTTACCTGCGATAGTTAAAAATCTGTTGATCATTAACGGACTATTTTTTTTGGCTCAAAATACATTGTCTGGGCCAAATGGTTTTTTTGATTTTGAAGCAATTTTTGCATTGCATGGATGGCAGAGCCCATTATTCAGACCTTGGCAATTGGTTACCCATATGTTTTTACATGGCGACTTTGGTCATATTTTAGGAAATATGTTTGCCTTATGGATGTTTGGATCGATACTGGAAAATCTGTGGGGACCTAAACGATTTTTGACCTTTTATTTAATCTGTGGTTTAGGTGCAGCCCTCATTCATTTATTGTTTTTGAGTTATGAATTTATTCCTTTGACCAATAGTTTTGAAGCAATTGCTCGATTGCAAGATTCAGGAGGTGCTGCATTTAATAATGCCATGATTCGTTTCATAGACAAATACAATATTCTGTTTACAGAGCATCAGGCGGTAATTGACAATTTAAAAATGAATCCAGACGATACTGCTTCTAGTGCTCAGATGTTTGAATTGCTAAAAAGCTATTACGAACGCAATATCAATACAGCTACTATTGGAGCCAGTGGTGCGGTATTTGGGGTATTGGCTGCATTTGTTTACTTATTTCCTAACACTTATATATATGTGTATTTCTTAATTCCGGTTAAAGCCAAATGGATAGGGCTAATGTATTTCGCCTATGAATTAATTTTTGCTGTAAGAAATACTGCAGGAGACAACGTAGCACGTTGGGCCCATGTAGGAGGAGCCATTGTTGGGTTAATCATTGTACTTACTTGGAACAAAACCAAGAAAAAAACGTTGTATTAGTATGTCTACAGATTCTTATAAATCAACGAAAAAGATATTATTGGGTCAAGATAACAATGCATTGGTCATGTTGTTTGCCATCAATACCTTGGTATTTGTATTGATCAATTTTGTCAAAATTGTTTATTTTCTATCTGATATTCCTATTGAGTTCTTCTATAAACAGATACTTGACTGGTTTACCATGCCCGCCATTCCTGCATCTTTATGGACAAAACCATGGACCATTCTCACCCATATGTTTACTCATTACAGTATCTGGCATTTATTGTCTACTTGTATGTGGTTATGGGCCTTCGGTTATGTTTTACAAGATTTAGCGGGCAATAATAAATTAATACCGATCTATCTATATGGAGGATTTGTAGGTGCATTGGCCTTTTTGCTAATGAACAACCTATTTCCTGCAATGGAAAGAAATATTGCAACAACAGCTCCTTTATTAGGCGGAGGTGCAGCAGTAATGGCTGTAGCTGTGGCAACAACAACTTTAGCACCAGATTACAGAATTTTTCCGTTGATTAATGGGGGGATTCCTTTGTGGGTACTCACATTGATTTTTGTTGCAATTGATTTTGCATCATTGGCAAGTGGTAATGGAGGAATTGCTGCTGCTCATTTAGCTGGGGGAGCAATGGGTTTCTTATTTGTGAAAGCATTACATAAAGGATCTGATTGGGGTGCCTGGATGATTCAGTTGGTACATTGGTTAGACGACTTGTTCAGTCCAGAAAAAAAGCATCAACAAAAAAAACATGCTGAAAAACATTTCTATAGAAATAATAGAAAGCCCTACGAAAAGATTGCCAATATTACCCAACAACGACTAGATGAAATTCTCGATAAAATCAATCTACATGGCTATTCTTTCTTAACTGATGAAGAAAAAGCATTTCTTCAAAGAGCCAGTAATGATGAGGATTAAAATCATTTCCCCAATTTAGTTTACAAGTAACTATTAAACTGTTTTTTTGGTATTTTTAACTATGGCTAAGGGCTGGTTAAGAAGAACTACTAAATCAATCATCATTTCAATCAATATTGTATTGTCAATGATTTTTTTGATTGCAGCATTATCGCCCTATGTTAACCCCAATCGTTTTTGGTTGCATGGTTTCTTTTCGTTGATCACACCTTACCTCCTATTGGTATTGATTTTGTTTATTTTATTTTGGTTGATCAGCCGGCCAAAATGGGCCCTTATTTCCTTCATTGCTTTATGTATTGGCTGGAAACAAATTCCTGTTGTTTTCGCCTGGAGTGGAGATTCGGGTTTTAGCAAAAGAAAACCAGAAAATACTTTTAGAATGGTTGATTGGAATATTCAAAGTTTCAATGGGCTATCTAAAAACAACGAAGCCAAAAAAAGAAATCGGATCGAAGTGGCTTCATCTATTTTACAACGATATCCGGATATCATTTGTTTGCAAGAATTTAATTCGGCTCATTCAGAGAACAATATTGATTTATTTAAACAAACCCATCCCTATTATTATTTTTCGAAAGATTATGTTGGGAATTCAGGAGATTACCAATCTGGATGTATCATTTTTTCTAAATATCCTGTAATTGATACAGGTAAGATTAAATTTCCACTAGCAGAGAGTTTAATTTATGTAGATATTGTAAAAGGCTCAGATACCCTAAGAATTTTTACCACTCATTTACAATCTTTTAAATTCAAGAAAGGCGATTACGATGATATTGAAAAAATAAAAGAAACGAAAGATGAAGCATTGGCTGCAACAAAAAGTTTAATGAGTAAAATGAAAAGAGCCTATCAGAAAAGAGGTGTTCAGGCAGAGATGGTACAAAAAGCAATTGCAGAGAGCCCTTACCCAACTGTAATTGCTGGTGATTTTAATGATGTTCCCAATTCTTATACCTATTTTAACATTCGTGGAGATATGCAGGATGCTTTTTTGAAAAAAGATTTTGGGATAGGAAGAACCTTTATTTCATTGGCTCCCACTTTAAGAATAGATTATATTTTAGCAGGCAATCAATTTGAAATTAAGCAGTTTGATATGGTAGACGAAGCATTAAGTGACCATATTATGTTGCTTGCTGATATTCGTTTAAAAAAATAAAATACTTTCGCGTACATGTCACTTAAAGTATATAATTCGCTTACAAGGCAAAAAGAAGTATTTCAGCCAATCAATCCGCCTTATGTAGGCATGTATGTTTGCGGACCTACCGTGAGTGGAGAAAGTCATTTGGGGCATGCCCGACCATTCATCACTTTTGATGTTTTGTATAGATATCTTATGCATTTAGGATATAAAGTTCGATACGTAAGAAATATTACTGATGCGGGACATTTCGAAGAAGAAGGTAGAGCTGCAGAAGATAAGATCAGTACAAAAGCAATTTTAGAGAAATTAGAACCCATGGAATTGGTACAGAAATATACCAATCTCTATCATTGGGCAATGAATCAATTCAATAATCTGCCTCCAAGCATTGAACCTACTGCAACAGGACATATTGTGGAGCAAATTGAAATGATCAAAAAAATCATTGCAGATGGATATGCATATGAAGCTAATGGGTCGGTTTATTTTAATGTAGAAAAATACAATATCGATTTTTCCGCAAAAGGCCAGCCTTATGGAATTTTAAGTGGGAGAATTGTAGAAGATCAAATAGAAAGCACTCGTGAACTAGATAACCAAGATGAAAAACAAAACAAAAATGATTTCGCGCTTTGGAAAAAAGCCCCTGCTGAACATATCATGCGCTGGCAAAGTCCATGGGGAGAAGGTTTCCCAGGATGGCATATTGAGTGTTCTGCTATGAGCACAAAGTATTTAGGCGATGAGTTTGATATACATGGTGGCGGAATGGATTTACAATTTCCTCATCATGAATGTGAAATAGCGCAAAGCACTGTTTGCAATCATAAAATGCCTGCCCGTTATTGGTTACACAATAACATGATCACCATCAACGGAAAAAAAATGGGCAAGAGTTATAATAACGTTATTAAACTCAGTGAACTATTTACTGGAACACATCCCATTTTGGAACAAGCTTATGCTCCTTCTACTGTTCGATTCTTTATCCTGCAATCGCAATACAGAAGCACCCTCGATTTTGGTAACGATGCTTTGCAGGCAAGTGAAAAAGCTTTGCGTCGATTAATGGATGCTTTTGAATGGCTGATACAACAAAATGATTTAGGATCTGCTGGCGCTGCATCTGATATAGAACTCAATGAAAAAGTAAACAAACTCATTCAGGAATTTGATGAATTTATGAATGACGACTTAAATACAGCTAAAGTAATTGCCAGTATGTTTGAGTTGGTTCCAGTGATTAATTCAATTAAGGATAAACATATTGCTGCAAATGCATTAAGTGCCGCTACAATTGTATTATTGAAAAAACAAATGAATGCTTTTATTGTAGATATATTCGGGCTACAAAACAGCAAAGCCGATAATAACGACAAACTTGAAGGAGTAATTCAATTGTTGATCAACATTCGCAAAGAAGCCAAAAGCAGAAAAGATTTTGTTACATCCGATAAAATCAGAAATGAACTGGCAGATTTAGGTGTTCAACTAAAAGATGAAAAAGATGGTGGTATGAGTTATAGCATCGCTTAATTATTCACCAGGTCGATAAATTTTTTCTTTATTTTTTAGAACATCTTCTTTGTAGAAAAATATTTCTTTAAAATTTCCATTGATAAATCCTGGCGCCTGATCGGTAAAATGATTGGATGCAGGATTATTGCTTTGACCGCCAGTAACAATGCTCTTGGCCTTTAAACGCGGGCCGAATTCTACTGCAGCAATAAAACTATTCCCCGAAAAGCCATACCTGCCCTTGGTTCCATTATAACTTCTGCTTTCAAATGCTGGTAATGAGCCTAATTTAGAAGTGGTTAAAGCAACTGCTAAACTTCGCTTGGTATCATTGTATTCTTCGTCAAATTTTCCTGTTAATCGTTGATAGCGGTTGATGGTTCCCCATGGTACTTCCCAAAATCCGTAGATCTTATTTAAGTTGTCTATAACACTGCTTAATAATTGTAATTGTTGTTTGCCATCAGAAGCTGCTGCTTTATTTAATCTTCCTATAATCTCTGTCCCTTCTTCTCTTGTAGCGGCAGGTGGTACAAGAGTATTCATTTTTGCAGCCCAATCAACTCCCAAAGTCGTAGCAACCGAAGAAGTATCTGAAATCTTATTCCATGCTTTCAATATTTCTATCGGCTTTTTTAATTTGGCTTTATTAGAATCTGTTTCTTCCAATAAATCATAGGCCTTGAATAAGGACGGCAATAAAATATCAAAAGCAGTTAAGTAGCGGTTGTATCCAATTTCGATGAGTCCATCCAGACTAATATCTTTTTTGTCCTTTAATAATCTGATAGCGTTCAAACCACGAGCGTTCTGGCCATCTGGTGCCATGTACTTGGGATAGGCAGCTTTATCTGGGCTACTTTCTCCTGCGCTGGTGAATGGTGTTGCATTACAATTTTGAATCCAACCAGTTGCGGGATTGATAACATGAACAGTTTGCGATAAAGCATGTATTCCTTTCCACTCGGTGGCTGCAATTGTTCCGTCAACTGGTAATTGCCAGTTAAATGAAGTATCTCGCTTTGGAATAAAATTGCCATGCCAGTAAGCAATATTGCCTTTATCATCGGCATACACGGTATTATTGGTGGTGTTAGAAAGCCCTTCCATGGATTTGGTGTATTCTGCAAGATTATTTGCTTTTGTAGTTGTCCATGATTGAACTAATGCTCTTAGAGAACGATTGTATTCTTTTAAGCTCAACCATTTGCCATTTCTTTTAGCAACAACAGGGCCGTGATGGGTATAAAAACCAGTAAAGGTTTTAGAGAGCAATTGTCCATCTTTTTTATATTGAATGGTAATCGTTTTTGTTTTTACAGATCGTTGTTTGTTTTCGTATTCATAAGTCCATCCATTTTTTGTTGGAGTTATTTTTTCTTCATACAGATCAGCTACATCAGTATAACCCGAAGTATGCATCCATCCACAATGCTCATTGAAACCCTGGTATATAAAAAGTTGACCCCAAGTAGATGCACCGTATGCATTCAACCCTTCTTCGCTCACCATTTGTGCTTCATTTCTAAAATAAAAAGGTACATGTGGATTGATGTAGAGCATTGCATTTTTAGAAGCGCTTTTAGAAGGTGCTATAGCAAATCCATTGGAGCCTCTGTCTTCAATATCTTTATTGATGGATATAGAAGCTATAGTATTTGATGCTATTGTACTCGCAACTGGGTTTTGATAAAACTGTTTGATCTCTTCTACACTTGCTCCACCAGTACTGGTTGCAGAAACTGAGCCATCAGTGTACATCAAATGAAACCAAGGTTCAAATCTTTTTAAGACTACCGGATGTACTTCAGGATGTTTGAATAAATAAAAATTGATTCCATCTGCATGAGCGATCAATAATTTTTTTAACCAACTAGGGCTTTTAAGAAAATCTTTTTTCGCATCATTGCTATCGGCAATTAAGCGCATCAATAGATCGTTGTACAAAACCTTCTCACCTTCCATCTCGGCTCTTCTTCCTAACATTTCAAGATAGTTGCGTTCCAGTCTTTCAAAATTTTCTTCGCATTGTGTATACATCAAACCAAATACCGCATCTGCATCTGTTTTACCATAAATATGTGGCACTCCATATATATCTCTGATAATGGTTACTTGTTTGGTTTGAGCATCCCAACGGGAAATTTCATTGGCACTAAATGTTTGTGCAAATAAACCTAGTGGCAACAATGCGAAAAATAAAAATGCTTTCATAAAATCATTCTATTAATAAGATAATTATTGATAATGCTGATAAACTTAATATCCCCAACCCTTCATCACTGCTAAATCTTGTTTAACACATTCCAAAGGCGCAATACCTTGATAGGCTTCTTGTTCAATAATTAAGTGTTTGGTTCCACCTGTTTTTAATCCTTCAGCCACCAATTCTTTTACTACCTGTTCTCCTTTTCCTAAAACAGTACTTTCCCATGCAGATCCTTTAGCATTAATCACTTCATCTTTTACATGTAAGGAAACAAATCTTCCTGGATTGTTTTTGATGATGGCCATTGCATCAGCCTTGGTTTCGTACAAATTGCCAAAATCCAATTGTTGGGTTACTAAATTAGGATCGGTATTTTTTAAAATGATTTCATAGACCGTTTCCGTTCCCATCATTTGAGTAAATTCAAAATTGTGATTATGGTAGCCAAAACGCATTCCAGATTTTTTACAAAGCTCACCTGACTTATTAAACACTTCCATATAGCGCAACATATCGTCTTTGGTCTTTCTTAAGCTTTCGTCTAACCAGGGGCTTATTACAAATTCCTGCCCAAGTATAGCAGCATCTTCTACTGTATATTTCCAACTATCAGAGAAGTCTTTTTTTGCAGCATCCCAATGACTGGGGCCCATCACAGTATGGCCGCTTGGCATGCTGAGTCCAAGGTCTTTTAATATTTTCTTGAATTCTTTGGCAGTATATCCGTAAAATTTTCGATCCACATAATTGGCGTGTTCTACATGCTCATAACCCATTTCCGCTAAGGCTTTTAGCGTACCCAACGGATCAGCTTTCATGTCTGCTCTAACAGAATACAATTGTATTCCTATCAGGTATTTTTTCTTAGCTGCTGCCTGTAAAAAGGCTGGAGACAATGCAGTTGCTGCTGCAGCTAAAGCAGTTTTCTGTAAAAAAGATCGGCGGCTAGTCATAATCGTTTTATTTATTTTAGACAGTATACAAAGTACACAATTTTTAAATGAAAGCCTAACTTGCTATTATGAAAACTGCAACGGTACATGAAATCAAACAAGAATTACTGGCAAGCCCCGATAAATTGCTGGTAGATCTTTGTTTGCGGCTCTCCAAATTCAAAAAAGAAAACAAAGAACTGCTCACCTATTTATTATTTGAAGCACACAACGAAGAAGGATATATTGAAGAAGTAAAAATAGCCATCAATGAGGCTTTCGCAGAATTAGAACCTGGAACCAATTTGTATTTTGCTAAAAAAACAATTAGAAAGATTTTACGTATAGCCAATAAGCATATTCGATATACAGGATCGAAACAGGCGGAAGTAGCCATTTTACTTCATTTTGTTACAAGTTTAGCATCTCACGGAATTCCATTTAAAAAAAGTACTGCACTCAATAATTTATTTCAACAACAGATCAAAAAAATAAAAACTGCTCTCGCCACATTGCACGAAGACCTCCAATACGATTATCAAAGAGAACTAGATGCCCTATAATTATTTTTCTTCGTCAAAAAATAATTTGTAATAATGCTTGCCCGTTCTTTCGTCGTAACCCTTTTCTATCAAGTCTTTGCGGCCATGTATGTACACATGAAAATTCTTATCCAGCTTTAGAATGCTTTTAAAAAATCGTTGCTGCTTTTGAACAGCATGTAAATTGATATCAAAATTATCTTCGATGTTTACTTGCTTTGCAACTTCATATTGTTCTTTGTATTGAGCAAAACAATCTATTACTTCTGGATGATGCAATACTTCTTTATTAAATTCTTCCAACTGAAATTGATCATGCGTTTTAAAATAATCCATACTTCTTTGCAACATGTCTATTTGATCGCTTTTGGAAGTTTCAAACTGTTCGTTCAACTCATTACTGATGAATAATTTACACATACCCAATGCTGCATTGGTATGATGATAGCTATTTTCGATAGGAGTAATTTGTAAAAATGCTTTTTTCCAAAAATCGGCATCGGCCTGTTTAGAGGCGGCAGATTCAATTGCATAGGATAGATAACCCAATTCTTTTTCTTTCTTCAGTATCAAAACCCCTTTTTCGGGTTTCTTCAAATCAATGCCTTCTTCCAATAATAAATTGATGGCAGCAGTTGACTGGTCAATTTTGATGAAATTTTCTTTTACGGAACTATGAAAAATGCCAATAGCATCAATAAATTGATCGGCAAATGGTACTTGTTGGAAATAAATAAAGCAAAGTTGACCCGATTTGGCAAATACACTACTCGATTTGAGGTGAAAATGCTCAGCCATTAGTTTCGATTTTAATTCAAAAACCGACTGGTCTTCAAAAATGGCATCAATGGCTGTAAAAACCAGATTTTCTTCTGTATTCAATCGGAACTGTTCCGCTTCATTCAGGGGTTTTAAAAGGTATTGAATCAATGCTGGAGCAATTTCATGCTCATTGATTTCCAATGCTTTTTCTGATAAAAATAACCGACCCCCTTGGGCTGCATTGCCCGCCTGGTGTACAATCAGCTGCTTTATCCCTACGGTAGATAAATCGTTCATAATGATGCGAAGATAGCCGGATTGCAGACTTTTCTAAACCAAATTCGGAATTAGGCATTTTTTTTCGGAACTTCACCGAATTAATAATTAAACTACTACTTTACATGTACGCCCAAATCTGGACTAAATACTTACCCATTATCAGAATTTTATTGAAGCGTACCAAGCAAGAAAGCCAGGTATTGGACCTAAATAGAATTGATTTTGAAAGAATGGGGTCTGGAAGAAAAGCAGGCTACAAATTCACTATTGAATTCACTAAAGGAAGAGTGAGTAATTTAATCAGCAGTTCGGCACTCGCTTCAGATCTTGCTGCTGTAATGTTAGAAGACAAAGCCACTAAAGAATTTTTAGATGGCGGAGAATACACAGTGTCTTTAAACACCAAATTTCAATTATTAATTAAGAATGTTGCTCCTGCAACCGAAGAAGGTGCTGAGTAATAGTCTTTTTTACTTTTTCTGAAACACTTCAATCATCAAACCATTGGGGGCAAATAATGTCATCACCCTACATGAACCATTCCATGGGTCTTTGTAATCGGTTGGCTTTACAATAATTTTTACACCGGCATCTTTGGCTTTATTATATACTGAACGTATATTTCTGGTTTCGAAACTAAACATTCCAATTCCTCTGTTAGGCAATCTGGGAGCGGCATTGGGGCTGATACGTTTATTGTCTTTAAAATCTAAAAACAATAAATGACCACTTTTTGCACCTTTTGCATAAACAATGGTAAATCGAAAAGGAATATTGGGTTCCATTCCTAAAGCAGAACCTTCCCCTGTTTTCCATTCAGTGTCTTTTCTTATTTCCATACCCAATACTTCGGTATAAAATTTAATCACTTGTTTGCTTATTCCTGTAACTACTTGTGCTGCATATCCCGGACCTCCAATACCGGAAACAGGATCATAAGCCGATAATTGGGGCATACCGTTTCCTCTTTCAATACCTACTGCATGAATAAAATCGGGTGCTTTATAAATAGTTTCGAGGTATTTGTATTTTGAACCGTCGGGTTTTGTAAGCATTGCAGCTTGTAAAGGCGCCATTGAAGAAAAACCCAATTCATGAATAATTGAATCCAAACGTTCTTCATCGGCATTGGGGAATCCCAAAGTAAAAGGCCCCATTTCTCTGCTATTATAGGATTTATGTATCAAAGGAGATTTATTACCCAATACCAATACCCTTAATTTGATGTTTTCAGGCACATTTGGGCGATGCAGATAATACAGTTTGTAATCTAAAGAGCCTGGTAAATCCCAAATCTCTATTTGTTGTTGCCTTTCTTTCTTGGTAATTTCTATTGGACCTACAAGGGTCATACCCATACCTTTTACATAAAAGAGTTTTACACTATCTAAATTAGCTGTACAAATTGTGACGGTATGCAATGGGCTACAAAGTGCATCAGATGCTTTAGATTCGGGGTCGGTAATGTCTTTTACATAAACAGGAATCTGCGCATTTATGCTATTGATAAAGCATCCGATACAAATGAGCAACAGGTATTTCCTCAAGACAGTGATTTTAGTTTTTAAATCTACAAAAAATAGTTAACTTCATTAACTATCTATATGAGTCAGCAACACATCATTATTGAAGAACAAGGCCTTCGCGACGGAATGCAAACCATTCCGATAAACGTTGAACCGGAAAGAAAATTGTTATACATCAATCAATTGATAGATGCTGGCGTAAAACGCATACAGGTGGCGAGTTTCGTGAATCCCAAATTAGTGCCGCAAATGGCAGATGCAGAGATCATTTGTAGTGCACTACCTGAAACAAGTTCGGTGATTTTCAGCGGATTGGTTTTAAATATAAAAGGAGTGGAAAGAGCCATTAAAGTGGGGCTTAAACATTTGGCAATTTCACTTTCGGCAAGCAATACCCATAGTATTAAAAATGCCAATAAAACCATCGAAGCTGCAAAAACCGAGTTTAAAGAAATGGTTCAACTGGCGCAAAGCGAGGGAATAACAGTAAGAGGCGGAATTCAGTGTGCTTTTGGCTGCAGGTACGAAGGAAATATTGACCCGCAGGTTGTATATGATTTAACCCAACATCATCTGGATTGTGGTGTGCCCGAAATAGCATTGGCCGATTCTACCGGAATGGGAAATCCATTTCAAATAAAATCGATGATGCAGCAGATTAAAACATTTACTGGCAATACACCGATTGCATTGCATTTACACAATACAGAAAATAAAGGATATGCCAATATGATTGCTGCGATTGAAGCTGGGGTCTTACAATTTGATACTGCTTTTGGTGGATTAGGTGGGTGTCCTTTCATTCAAGGAGCAACTGGTAATATTGCAACTGAAGATACAGTGCATCTGTTGAATCAAATGAATTATTCTACTGGTATTGATATTGATAAAGTAGCTCGAATCAGTAGCGATTTCGAAAAAGTGTTGGGAAAAGAATTGCCCGGCTTATTGTATAAACTCATGAATCGTTCGGACATAAAAATGAATTAGAATATGGGTCAAACCATTGCAGAAAAAATATTATCAAAGCATGCAGGTAAAGCAGTGTATGCTGGTGAGTTATGTATTGTTCCTGTGGATGGATGTATGGCAACAGATACTACAGCACCACTGGCATTAAAGGCTTTCAAAGAAATGGGTGGCACTCAATTATTTAATAAAAATAAAGTACACCTCATCATCGATCATGCAGCACCGGCACCCAATGAGCGCATTGCAAATTTGCATATGCTCATGCGAAATTTTGCAAAAGAACAAGGCTCTTCTTTATATGATATTGGATCAGGTATTTGTCACCAGGTGATGGTAGATCATCAAAAAGTTCAACCGGGTGATATATTCATGGGGGCGGATAGTCATACGCCAACTTATGGAGCGCTCAATGCTTTTGCATGCGGAGTAGGGAGCACCGATTTAGCAGCTGTTATGCTCACTGGGAAAATCTGGTTGAAAGTTCCGCAGAGTATTAAAGTAGTATTGCATGGAAAAAAATTACAGCCAGGTGTATCCGCAAAAGATTTGGTTTTAGAAGTGGTGAAGCAATTAACCATTAGTGGTGCTACTTATCAATCGGTTGAATACCATGGTGAAGCAGTAGCTGCTTTAACTTTGTCTCAAAGAATGGTGCTCTGCAATATGGTGGCTGAGATGGGAGCTAAAACAGGAATTGTTTCTCCTGAAGGATTAGAACTCCCCTATGCATTCACCCCAACTTATGCCGATGCTGATGCAAGCTATAGCAGGGTTATTGAAATTGATGCGGCTTCCATTCAACCAAAAATTGCCATCCCCAATTCTCCAGATGATGTACATGATGTAAAAAAATACGTTGGCACTAAAATCACTTATGCATTTATTGGCACATGTACCAATGGACGATTAGATGATTTACAAATAGCGGCTTCTATTCTAAAAGGAAAAAATATTGCACCAGGAGTAAGAATGGTAATTGCTCCAGCAAGCAGACAAGTGTTGATTGATGCATTAAAAGATGGAACTATTCAAATATTGATTGAAGCCGGCGCAACTATTATTAATAGTGGTTGCGGGCCTTGTGTAGGAAGCCATGAAGGAGTGCCTGGTGATGGAGAAATTGTGATCAGTGCAGCTAACAGAAATTTTAAAGGAAGAATGGGCAACCCTAATGCAGCCATTTATTTAGCCAGCCCTGCAACAGTTGCCATGAGTGCGTTGAAAGGCGAAATCACACAACAGAACTAGAACTAGGATTAAAGGATTTAAAGGATTAGAGTGAAATAAAATTTACTTGAATTGAGTAAAAATATTTAAGTGAAATGAGTTAGTTAATACATGCGGAAATTACTGGCGATATAATAGGATGCGCTATGGAAGTTCATCGTGTGCTTGGATGTGGTTTTCAAGAATATATTTATCAAAGGTCATTAAGTATCGAATTAGCAAAAAAGAAAATTAAATTCATAGAACAGTTTGAAATGAATGTTTTATATAAAGGCGAAATTGTTGGGAAAAGAATTGTTGATTTTTTTATAGATAATAAAATTATGGTCGAAATAAAAGCTGTAACAGTATTAGAAGATGTGCATATGGCACAAGCAATTAATTACCTTGAAGCCAGCGGATCAGAAGTGGGTTTGCTCATTAATTTTGGAGCAAAGAGTTTACATTTCAAACGATTATTTAATAAACATTATCCATCTAATCCTATTAATCCTTAAATCCTGGTTCTATGTCAATCGCCCATGTTTACGGACACAATATAGATACCGACCGAATTATTCCGGGGAAGTATACCAAAACACTGGATATTGCTTCTTTGGCAGAACACGTGATGGAAGATTTGGATCCTGCATTCCATCAAAAATTTAAAATGGGCGACATCATTGTTGCAGGAGATAATTTTGGTTGTGGCTCTTCCAGAGAACAAGCTCCCATTGCGTTAAAGGCTGCAGGTGTTTCCGTGGTGATAGCTAATTATTTTGCTCGTATTTTTTTTCGCAATGCCATCAATATTGGATTACCTGTTTTGGAAATTCCGAATCACGATATTCAAAACGGTGATGAGTTAGAAATTGATTTATTGAATGGAATTGTAAACAATATCACTCAACAAAAAAAATACAACGCCACTAAATTACCTAAAGTAATGTTGGATATAATGCAAGAAGGCGGTTTGGTAAACTATTTATTAAAACACAAAGATTATATACTCGAATGAGTTTGCCACTAGAAAATATACGTGTATTAGAATTCACTCATGCTGTGATGGGACCAACTACTGGCTTATTATTGGCTGATATGGGTGCCGAAGTAATTCATATAGAACCTACTCATGGCGATGAAACGCGCAGACTCAAAGGATTTGGAACAGGGTATTTTCCTTTTTATAGTAGAAATAAAAAAAGTCTTGCAATTGATATAAAATCAGTTGAAGGAAAAAAGATCATTGAACAATTGGTTGGCACTGCCGATATAGTAGTTGAAAATTTTGGCCCAGGCACTATGGATCGATTAGGATATGGATACAATCATTTAAAAACGCTAAATGCTAAACTGATTTATTGTTCATTAAAAGGTTTTGCATCGGGGCCATATGAACAACGACATGCCATGGATGAAGTGGTGCAAATGATGGGCGGCCTAGCATATATGACCGGAAGACCAGGAGACCCATTGCGCGCAGGAACTTCAATAATAGATATCACTGGTGGAATGTTTGGATACATTGGTATAATAATGGCTTTATACGAAAGAGAAAAAACAGGATTGGGCAAAGAAGTGAAAGCCAGTTTATTTGAAACAACTGCATTTTTAATGGGGCAACACATGGCATATGGAGCCATCACCAAAACGCCTGTTCCGCCAATGCCAGCCCGTGTTAGCGCCTGGAGTATTTACCAAATTTTCGACACGAAAGACAATGACCAGATCTTTATAGGAATCATCAGCGAAAAACATTGGGAACGTTTTTGCGAAGTGTTTGAAAAATCAGATTGGAAAAACGATGCTCGTTTACAAACCAATAATTTAAGAATAGACAACAGAGAGTGGTTTATTCCTGCAGTTAAATCTTTGATATTGAATTATACCAAAGAAGAGATTATGCAGCGTTGCGAAAAAGCAGGAATCACATTTGCTCCCATTTCAAAACCAGAAGATCTATTTGATGATGTACAATTAAATGAAGGCAATAGTTTATTAACTACTACACTTCCGGATGGTACCATTACTAAATTACCAAAAACACCTATAGAATACGAAGGAGCTGATATTACACTGAGAATGAATCCTCCAGCTATAGGTGAACATACCAAAGCTATTTTACAAAGTATAGGATATTCCGAAGTCGAAATTGAACAATTCAATCAACAAAAAATAATCACTTCATGAAAAAATTGATAACCATTGCATTTTTATTGTGCCTGACCTTTAGTGTAGTTGCTCAAAATGAAAAAGGTCAAATTGAGGATGCAGCAAAAGAAAAAACAATTTTGCAATTGCATGAATCGAAATTTGAATGGCTGGTAAAAAAACAATACGATTCATTAAAATCGGTGTTGGATGAAAATTTAGTATATATCCATTCGAATGGATGGATCGAATCTAAGGATGAAATCATTGCCGATTTAAAATCGGGTAAGCTCAATTATTTAGGAGTAAAAGTTACAGAGTCAAAAGCGCGGATTTTTAAAGGAACTGGTATAGTTACTGGCAAGGGCACATTCAATGTGGTAATGGATGGAAAACCAATAGAGCTTCAGTTAATGTATACAGAAGTGTATATAGAAAAAAAGAAAGGTTGGAAATTAGTAAGCAGACACGCAAATAAAATATAAAGTAAAAATTGATTGACTATGTACGATTTGTTGATTAAAAATGTTCAGATAGTTCGTCCTAATGAATCAGGAACTACACAAACAGCAATTGCCATTAAGGATGGCAAAATTGTAAAAGTTGCTACAGGCATTGCTGATGCTGAAGCAGCTCAAGTATATGATGGCAAAAATCAATTGGCATTTCCAGGAATCACTGATGCCCACATGCATACGGGGATTTATAATCCATTAGAAGAAGATGCAGTATCAGAAAGTAAAGCTGCTGCAATGGGTGGCGTAACTTCTTCTTTGAATTATATGCGAACAGGAAAATATTATTTAAATAAGACAGGGCCTTATGCCGAGTTTTATCCTGAAGTATTGGCAATTTCTAAAGGTAGGTTTTTTGTTGATTATACATATCATATTGCTCCTATACAATACAGTCATATTGATGAAATAGAATTATTGGTTGAAAAGTTTGGGGTTACCAGTTTTAAAATTTTTATGTTCTATGGCAATTATGGTTTGCATGGAACGAGCAATACACAGAAAGATTTTTTAATGACTCCTGATGGAGAATATTATGACTATGCACATTTTGAATTCATCATGCGAGGCGTTAAAAAAGCAATGGATCGTTTTCCAGAAAAAGCGAACTCTATCAGTTTAGGCTTGCATTGCGAAACTGCTGAGATCATGAGGGCTTACACCAATATTGTACAAAAAGAAGGAAAGCTGCAAGGACTAAGAGCGTATTCTGCTGCTAGACCGCCGCATAGTGAGGGCTTAGCAATTTTTATTGCATCCTATTTAGCACACGAAACTTCCTGTGCAAATATTAATTTATTACATCTTACTTCAGCCAAAGCAGTAGATGCCGCATTAATGATGCAACAGGTTTTTCCGCATATTAATTTTAGAAGAGAAGTTACATTAGCGCACTTGATACTGGATTATGATTGCGAATGTGGTTTGCATGCAAAAGTAAATCCACCCATCAGAAGTAGAGAAGATGTAGAATATTTATGGGAACATGTAATGGCAGGAAATATTGATTGGGTTTGTAGTGACCATGCATGTTGCAAAGCAGAATTTAAAACTGATGCCCACGAAAAAGAAAATGTTTGGTTGGCAAAAAGTGGCTTTGGTGGTTCAGAATTTTTATTGAGTGGATTATATACAGAAGGAACAAAGAGAGGATTATCCGTAAACAGAATGGCAGAGCTGCTTTGCTGGAACCCTGCTCAACGTTTTGGATTACAACATAAAGGAGATATTGCAGAAGGTTTTGATGGAGATATTGTTTTGATTAATCCAGATGAATCATTTACTGTTAATTCCGGAGATTCTCCAAGTACACAAGGATATAGTGTTTTTGAAGGACATACTTTCAAAGGCCCAGTAACTGCAACTTTCTTGAGAGGAAATTTAATTTATGAAAATGGAGCAATTATTGGAGAAGCCAAAGGACAATATTTACATCGACCATATTAATTAAGAACCATTTACTCATTCAAACCATGAACTTAGGAATTAACAACCAACTTTTTATTGTAGGCGGCGCTACTTCCGGATTTGGAAAAGCCATTGCCGACGCACTGATTGCAGAAGGAGCAAATATTATTGCTATTGCAAGAGGTGAAGAAAAATTATTGGGTTTACAATCCACTGCACCCAAGCAAGTGGAAATAGTAGTAGGAGATTTATCTCACCCTGCAATATTGCAAACATTAATTGATAAAGTAGGCGGTCGTCAGGTACATGGTATTTTGGTAAACGCTGGTGGCCCTCCTGCAAAAACAGTGATGGAAACCACCCTGGAAGATTGGGACAATGCTTATCAAACTTTATTGCGTTGGAAAGTTGCTTTAACACAGGCATTTGTTCCATCTATGATGCAACATGGATATGGAAGGATCTTGTTTATTGAAAGCTCAACGGTAAAACAACCTTTAGAAAATTTAGTATTGAGTAATTCATTGAGAGTGGCTGTTGTGGGAATGGTAAAAACATTGTCGCAGGAAATTGCCAAATCAGGTGTTACGCTGAATATCATCGGACCAGGCTCTCACAATACACCTGCAATCGATCGGATTTATAAAAAGAAATCAGAACAAACAGGCATTCCATTTGATCAAGTAAGGGCTGCTGCCATTCAGCAAATACCAGTGGGGGCATTAGGAGAAGCAACTGATTTTGCTTCATTGGCAATTTGGTTATTAAGTCCACTGAGCAGATTTATTACAGGTCAAACAATTACTGTAGATGGTGGCGCGGTGAAAGGAATTATGGGGTAGTCCAAAAAACAGTTAACTAGGTTAATTAATTTTATTTAACTTACTCAATAATCAATCAAAAGCTATATGAAAAAATATTATTGCTGGGTAGTATTGGCCTGCTTGTTTTTAATGTATATGGCCAGTAATGGAATTGTACTCAATACCTTCAATTTATATTTACCAGAATTTGCCAAAGAATTTAATGTAGATATTGCTAAAGCAACTGGTCTTGCAGCTATACTGTATTTGGTGTTGGCATTGCCATTGCCATTTGTTGGAAATTTATTGGAACGTTTTTCTCCTAAAGTATTGATTGTTACTGGAGCCATTGGTGTATCTGGTGGATTGTATTTTTTATCCAAAGCAACCAGTTTTGGAATGATCCAAATTTTTGTAATTGTATACCCATTGTTTCTTTGTTTGGTAGGATTACTAACAAGTATGTATGTGATCAACAATTGGTTTGTTAAGTATAAAGGTATTGCAACTGGAATTTTGTTGATGGCCAGTAGTGTAGGCCCAGCAATATTTGCCCCAATCGTTGGAAAGTGGATCAAAACCCTGGGATGGCATACTGCTGCAGAATATCAATTTATGCTTTGTTCCATTTTAATTATTGTACCAGCATTATTGGTTTTTAGTCATCCTTCCAAATTCAATACCTATGCCGATGGAATTCCTGGCACTGTTGCTAGGCAACCAAAAGTAGACAAAGCAGAAAGCAAGGCTTTATTGAAAAAAGCATTGGTATCGAGAGAGTTTTATATGGTAGCGTTGGTAACTGCTGCACTCTGGTTTTGCATTGGTGGATTTATTCAAAACCAGCGTAACTATCAGGTAGATTTAAGTTTAGATGTTGCACAAAGTGGCAAATTGCAGGGTATCTTTTTCTTGTGTGGTTTATTAGGTAAGCTCTTATTTGGATTTTTAGGAGACAAGTTTGATGTAAAGAAAATTATGCTGATGAGTGTGGTCAATATGTTATTGGGTTGTATTTTTTTATACCTAAGTTTGAAGGATCAGCGTTTTGTAATTCCATGCGCCATTGTTTTCGGGTTGGGCTATAGTGGAACATTTACCATGATTCAATTGTATATCATTAATCTGTTTGGCGGAGCAGCATATGGAACTATTTTAGGATTATTGTCTTTTATCGATACCATTTGTGCGTCAATTGGTGTGGCTGTTTTAGGTGGAATGCGTAAAGCGAACGGCAGTTATGAAAATGCATTTAAGCTGATGATTGTATTAACTGTATTTTCATTAATAGCTACTTATATTATCAATCAGCGAGCCAAAAGAGGTGTTTTATTAACTTAATGTATTTGTATTATGATCAAGAAGAATATCAATGCCTCGGTGATTTTTCATATCATCAAATTATCTGAAACCTGGAAGCGCAATGGTGATAATATCACCCAGGAATTTGGTATCACTACGCAACAGTGGTTTATATTATTGCTATTGGTAAAAGATCCTAATATTCTTTATTTCAAACTCAATCCACATGAAAAGCCTTTGATGGCAAAAGAACTGGCTGAAGCATTGAATGTAAGCAGGGCAAATGTGACCAATCTATTGAATATACTCATAAAGAAAAAACTGGTTGCACAAGTAGAAGATAGTTTTGATAAAAGAAGAAAGCGTTTGTCTTTAACAGATGCGGGGGTACGCATGGTAGAGAAAATAGAAAAAGTAAGGAACGAATATAATAAACGATTATTTGCCAAATTCAGCAAAGCCGATAAAGAAACGATGATTGAATTTATGAATACCTGTTTAATGGGTATGAATAATGAAGCTTTGCTGAAATAACTTTACTTGGTTCTAATATAGATTATCGGCGTATTCCAAGCTGTAAGCAATTTTCCATCTTTTTCAACTTGTTCCAACACAGTTAATTGTTTGTTGGTGAATTTTTCTGTGAGGGTAAACTTCATACCATTTCCTAAATCATTGGGTGAAACCGTATTAAAGGTTTTATCACTCGGGTCCCATGTATAATCGGCTCCTTTAAAAGTGGGCGATTGTTGTAATTGATTGAAATCAAATTGCAATGAAGCATTATCATTGCGCACTTCTTCTTTTTTTAACCCGGTCAATTGAAATGTGGTCAGGTGAACAATACCAGCGACTTTTTCTTCAAACAAAAATAAATAAGGTTTTAAGTCGATGGGTTTGCCATCGGCTAAATAATAACTCTCTTCAATTATAAAAAAGCCATTCAATCCAGCTGGAATATTTTTGACTTTATCATTGGCCAATCTGTTTACGTGAACAGCCAAAGGATGAATCTGCTTGCCAGCTTTAATTTCAGCAACCACTTGTGCAGTGTTGTCAAAATCGCCAGTGATAAATTCCTGAAAGCGATTGAGTAATGCAGATTTATTTTGCGCAGATACTGTTTGTGTTATTACCAAAACACTTAAAAGCAAAACTATTTTTTTCATCTTACTATATTTTTTACTAATAACTCAATAACTATCAACTACCACTTGCGATATTTCGCACCCGTCCATGGCGCAACAATCGGCTGGTCTTTTATTATAAATACTTTCTGCCGCATAAACCTTTTGATAGCAGAAGGTCCCATTCTTGTTCCGCCTATTCCACTCATTTTAAAAGAATTTTTTTCTCCTTCATGCATGATAGCAGTTAATGCTGCATCATTGATGCTAATGGCTCCACCATGAATCTGTTTTCCCAATTCCAGGGCTTCTTCAACCGTTCCTGCAAATACAGCAGCACTCAATCCATAGATAGTTCCATTGGCTAAATCAATCCCTTCTTCTTTTGTGTTGAATTTCATTACTGGCATGATAGGCCCAAATGTTTCTTCGGTCATTATTTTCATATCATGTGTTACATTAATCAATACAGTTGGTTTACAATAATATCCTCCATTGATTAATTCGCATTGTTGGCTACCAGTTAAAAGCGATGCCCCTTTATCCAATGCATCTTGTAGATGTTCATTAATGATAGCAGCTTGTTTTTCAAAAATGATTGGTCCAATTTCACCATGTGAAATATTGTCTGCATTAATCAGTAAATCATTGGCTTCTTCTACCAATAATTGAACAAATGGATCAAACACTTTATCTTGAACATAGATTCTCTCTATACTTAAACAACTTTGCCCTGCATTGGCTGTGCTACCCCATGCGATTGCTTTTGCGGCTAATGAAAGATCAGCCGATTCCAAAACAACTGCAGGATCTTTACCTCCCAATTCTAAAAATACAGGGATCATTTTTTTACTGGCAGCATCATACACTTTTTTTCCCGTTGCAGTGCTACCTGTAAAACAAATCAAATCAGCTTGCTGTACTAAATCAGCTCCCACTTTTCCATCTCCGGGTATATAAGCCAATATTTTTTTAAGTTGCGGAATTTCATCAATAATATTTTGCATCACTGCAATAAACCGAGGTGTTACTTCGCTGGGTTTTACTACAACTGCACAACCTGCAAGCAAAGCAGGTATCGTATCAATCAAAGAAAGTAATAATGGAAAATTCCATGGAGAGATTACACCAATCAATTCAAAAGGTACTAAACTCTGTTGCAGTTTTATAAATGGAATGGAAGAAGCATGTTGAACTTCATCCGTAAAAAATGAAGCGGCAATCCCACACCATCTATCGATAGAAGATGCGACAATTTGTACTTCTAATTTTGTTTCCCATACTCTTCCTGTATCAATGGTCAGTGCTTCAATCAGCGCTTTTTCATGTTTGGTAACGGCTATTTTCCATGCTTGCAAAACTTCAATTCTTTGCTGCACTACTTTGCCCGCCCATTCGGTTTGATTTAGACGCAATTCATCGCAGATCTGTTTTACTTGATCACTCGTAAAATCAGGTATATCATAATCCATTTCCCCAGTGCGAGGGTTTCTAATTTTCATTTACTATCGTTTAACTTACTCAACCCAATAACTAAATAACCTTTTTATGTTTCAACGCCTCTATCACCCCCAACTGTGTTTGAACAAAATGTGATCGATTGGGTTGTTGATCTTCGGCTAAATTATTGGCTGGATATACTGATTGATTATAAGTAGGTGCAAATAATTCAAATCTTTGACGAGATAAATAATTGGCCATACCCGGTCTATTTCTGTGTTGTCTTAACGCATCTACATGAATAGTTGCGTTGGCTACCATACTTTCACCAAAACCAGCTTCACATAATTTTAAACCTTCATAATTCACTATTTGCGAATGGCCATCTGTAGAATTTGCTGGAATTGCATATCCAGTAATGCCAGCACTATTGGCACTAATCACATAGGCCATATTCTCTATGGACCTGGCTAGTTTGGCGATATTTTTTGGTGTGGGCATTAATGACCCAACTTCTGAAGTATTATGCAAAAATATTTCTGCACCATTCATTGCCATACAACGCGCAATTTCCGGATATAGAATTTCTTCCGATGCTATGCATGCTAAATTTCCAATAGGTGTTCTTGCAACAGGAAACAAACTTTCCTGTCCATAGATCAGAATGTATTTATTCAATACATCATGCGGTGTTGGGGCAAACATGCTGTTTAATCTTCTATACCGCAATACAATTTCCCCTTCTGGATCTATGATAAAACAAGTTTGAAAATACAGTTCTGGAAAATGGGGATCCAACTCGTAAACATTGCCACTTAAATAAACTTGTGCATCTATAGCAATTTTTTTGATGGCATCATAAACATCACCCTCCATATCTATGCAGCCTTTTTTTCGCCACTCTTCCATGCTTTCCCCCATGGGGAACCCCGTTAAAAAATATTCTGGCAATACCGCCAGTTTTAGATCTGAGCCAATAAATGCCTTTGATGCCTTGATTTGTTTTCCCACACGATTGATCGTATTCATCATGATGGGTTTTGCTGCTGCATAATCTGCACAAGCATTTACAGCTTCGGTACTTATTTGTAAAGCAAGGGCTTTAAAAGGTTGAATAGTAGTTTGCATAATTTGTATTAAAATTAGTTAACTTCATTAACTAAATCAAGATTTGTATTCCTCAATTTAAGCCATGTTAGCCGATATATTGATAATTGGTGCTGGTAGCGCAGGAATGACCTGTGCCATACGTGCAGCCCAAAATGGAAAGCGGGTGATTGTTATTGAAAAATCTGACCAGGTTGGAGGAACCTTACATTATACTGCCGGTCATTTAAGTGGAGCAAATACCAAACAACAAATTAGCAAAAACATCATTGATAGTTCTGAGGAACATTATGCAGATATTGTTCGGATCAGTCGAAATACCATGAACCCGGTCATAGCCAAAAAGGCGGTAGAATTTGCTCCTTCTACTATTGATTGGTTGGACGAATTGGGATACCCTTTTCATGAAAAAGCTCCTTTAATTATTTATGGGCATGAACCATATAGCAAACCAAGAACTTATTTGGGAGAAAAAGATATCAGCCCAACAATGAATGCTTCCGGAAAAACAGTGCTGAATCTTTTATTGCCATTGTGGAATCAATTGGTTACAGAAGGCAAAATTGAATGCAGATTATCAACCAAATTAATTTCTATTGAAAAAAGTGGTGACGAAATTTCAGGTGTTATAGTTTCGAGTAACAATGGACAAACAACTCTTGTAGCAAAAAGCTATGTGCTTACTACAGGAGGATATGCTGCTAATCCTTCTTTTTTTAAAACAGTAACCAAAGCTGCTTCAAGGTTAATTAGTACGGCCAATCCTAACTCCACTGGTGATGGAATTATTGCAGCACAAAAAATAGGTGCGGTTTTTAGTGGCGGAGAGAAACACTCCTCTACACTCGGGGCAATTGAATTAATCCCTGGAAGCGGAAGGGTTGATTTTTGGGGAGCTTGGGCCAGAGTGAGCAATAGCATGGATAGAAAACAAAGAGAAATTTATGTGAACGAGTCAGGTGTGCGATTCATGAATGAATACGATTTGAATGCCGACGAGAGAGAAAGAATTGTATTGCAACAAACCAATGCAAGATTTTGGCTAATATTTGATGATACTGCTCTGCGAGATGGCTTATCCGTTGTTCCTCAATGGACTATTGAAGATCTTTTAGCTGAAAGTAAAAAAGAAAATGCCGTATGGCAAGCCGAAACAATTGCGGAATTGGCTATTAAAACAGGATTACCAATGGAAGCATTGATAAAAACAGTAAATGAATACAATAGTATTTGTGAAAATAAAAATGATCATCAATTTAATAGAACTTATTTAGAGCATGCGATTAAAAAAGCTCCATATTATGCCATATTGGTTTATGCATATTCATTGATCAGTTTCGGAGGTATTGAAGTAAATAATGCTTTACAAGTAATCACGTCCGATAAAAAGTCAATTAAAAACTTGTACGCAGCCGGTGAAATATTAGGAGCCGCTTCCACAAGTGGTCATGCTTTTTGTGGAGGCATGTTACTCACACCAGCATTGAGTTTTGGCAAATGGTTGGGTGAAATATTATAAGAATAAGCCTAGTTTTTATTTCCCAATTCTTTTTAAATCGAGATCTTGAAAATCAAAACTAAAATCTATACTTGGTGAAATTCCTTTTAGCTTTATTGATTGAGCTTTACCCTTTTCATCCAAACTAAACATAGCCAATGCATCGCAATTCATTGCTTGGTATTCCCATTTTATTGCAAATGAATTAGCATTATAAAATGCCATTGGCCCATTCAATTTTGGAGATCTATAAGACTTGATCCACAATTGTTTTTCTTTTTCAAAAACCTCAACTTTACCAAACCATTTATCTTCGTAAATCCCGATAAAATCTTCATTTTTAATAATTGTACTTTTTGACATTGCTACTTTTTCCCAAACTTTTTTTGTTACCTCATCGCTTTCTCCTCTCATGGCATTCAGTCTAGCTGCATATTTATCTACCCAACCGAAATCATCCAATTTCAAATAGCTGTCTGCAATCGTATTGGTTATTGAAGAAAAAAGGCCACTCCCTCCATTTTCTGTATTGGTCAAAATGACGATGCCCAGGTTGATATCAGGATACATTGTTACAATAGAAAGCATCCCTGGTAAACCTCCTGTATGTGATACTTTCAAATTACCTTTTACATCAGACAAATCCCATCCCAATCCATATCCACTAAAATGGGAATTGTATCTAGGGTTTGTATTTGTAGGAGTAACTGTATGAATTCTCCACATCTCATTATGGTTTCTTAAAGAAAAAAGAGATGACTTTAAATCATAACCATATTTCCCTTTATTCATCCGAACAATCATCCACTTTGCCATATCAGCAACATTGGAATATATACCTCCAGCTGCACTTCCAATTCCTATATCATAAGCATCTATCGTTTTTATTACACCATATTCCGAAGAATGAGGGCTAGCTAGGTTGGTTTTATTTTTTAGTAAACTTCCAACATAAGTATTATTCATTTGCAGAGGTTCGATGATTCGTTTTTGTACAAACAATTCATAACTCATGCCACTAATTCTTGCAATGACTTCTCCAGCAACAATGTACAATAGATTATCATAATCAAACTTTGTTCTAAATGCTGATACAGGTTGAAAATATTGAAATGATTTTACAACATCTTTAATGGTAAAATTTGATCCATCCGGGAAAAACATCAAATCACCAACTCCTAAACCTAGGCCGCTTCTATGTGTTAGTAAATCTTGAATATTAAAATTCTCAGTAACATAATCATTGTACATTTTAAATTCAGGAATATGGTCTTTTACTTTATCAGTCCATTTTAGTTTGCCCTCATCTTCTAAAATAGCAAGCGCCGCAGTGGTAAAAGCTTTTGAGTTCGATGCAATTTGAAAATTGGTGTTTTCATTTACCAGTTGTTTGGTGTTGATGTCGGCATATCCAAAACCTCCAGTAAAAATCAGGTTTCCGTCTTTCACAATTGCCATAGACACTCCAGCTACTTTGAATTTACTCATAGCATCAATAACAAGGGAATCAATTTTTTTAAATGGAATTTGAGCAAAACTTAAAGTAGATAAAATCAGCACTAAGTTAAGTACCAACAAAAACTTGAACGTTTTTTTCATATTAATAAATTTAGTTTGCCAATTGCTAACTACTCAATTGTATAAGATGTTTTATAATCAAATATATGCAAACTGGTAGCAATAGTATGTTTACATATTCAATTTATAATTGAAGTTTTGATTGCATTATACCTGCTAATAATGTCATTTGGCGTTTCTACAATTTGAATATTTGCCGGAAGAGTATGTTCAAGTAAAGCATCTATATGTTTCAAAATGGGGCTTGCTTTCCATCTAAAAATAATTGTAGGCACAGTAAGTGCTTGCACTTTTTCGGCACGCTCATGTAAAAAAGCTGCCCGATAAGCATGTGCATAATTGGTGCCAGCAATCAAATAATCACGAGCAATCGCATTTAAAACAGAATCGGGAGGAAGATGATCGGCAATCCTATTTTCCTCTCTTTGGTCATACCAGGGAAAAAACAAACAACTTGCTTTTACATGATCATATAAATTGTCAATATGTCGATTGTCAGGTGTCGGTGATAGATCAATAAAATAATGTTGCAAAATCTGATTACGCAATTCATCATCAAAATGTGCAGCATTGTCTAAATACAAATGACTTATATAATTATGATAACGCAATGCATAAGCAATTGCCAATTGCGCTCCACTCGCTGATCCATAAAGGGCTATTTTATCAGTCTTAAAATGATGTCTTAACCCTTCAATAAAATAAGTATAATCATCCATTGTAGATAGCTTTTCTACTGGCTTACCCGATTCTCCATATCCAGGTGTATCTGGCGCTATCACTGTAAAACCTGTTGCTAATAAATGCATTAAAGGTTCCAGCATTTCCCCTGATCTAGGAGAAGGATGTAACAACATAATTATAGGCCCTTCCCCCAGTATTCGATAACACAATTGACTGTCATTTACCTGAATATAATTTTTTTCGATAGCGTTCATACTCACATAAATTTAGTTAACTTCATTAACTATTTAAAAATAGTATAAATAATGAATAAGCAAGTATTGTTGGCACAGAGACCTTCGGGGATGTTAAAAGAAACGGATTTTTCTATTGTAGAAACAGCAATTCCTGCATTGCAAGAAAACGAAGTTTTGGTTCAAATACAATTTATATCTCTTGATCCTGCCATGAGAGGTTGGATGAATGCAGGAACCACCTATATAAGAGGAGTAGAAATTGGAGAAGTGATGCGTGCATTTGGCGCTGGAACAGTAGTTGATTCAAAACATCCCAATTTTTCAAAAGGAGATAATGTAACAGGAACCATGGGTGCACAATCTTTTGCTGTTATGCAAGGAAAACATCTAACCAAAGTTGATGCCACAAAAGTTCCATTAAGCTGGTATATAGGTATTTTAGGAATGCCTGGACTTACCGCTTATTTTGGTTTGCTTGATAAAGGAATGCCTAAAGCAGGTGAAACTGTTTTAGTAAGTGGTGCTGCAGGAATGGTAGGCTCGGTTGTTGGGCAAATTGCAAAAATTAAAGGCTGTACTGTAATAGGCATTGCAGGTGGAAAAGATAAATGCGAAGCATTAACGAGCAATTTTGGATTTGATGCGGCCATTGATTATAAATCAACCGAAAATGTCGGCAAAGCAATTAAAGAAATAGCCCCCAATGGAATTAATGTATATTTCGATAATGTTGGAGGAAGTATTTTAGATGCCGCCCTTCTCAATCTAGCCATGAATGCAAGGGTGGTTATTTGTGGAGCAATTTCACAGTACAATGCAACCGAAGTTCAAGGAATTAAAAATTACATGAAGTTAATTAGCGCAAGAGGTACCATGTCCGGTATCATTGTATTTGATTATTTTCCAAGAGCTGCAGAAGCATTAACCGATTTAAGTAATTGGTTAAATGAAGGAAAGATTGTTTATAAAGAGCATGTAGTTGAAGGATTAGATCATTTTGCCAATACACTTCAAATGTTGTTTACCGGTGCCAATACAGGAAAATTGGTGATTAAAGTTTAAGTGATATGAAAAAAATCATTTTCGTTCTTGCGTTTTTTTTATTGTCTGAGTTCGGCATTGCTCAAAAAGAAGCCATTCCAAATACTGGCATTAGTGGCGTATACGAAGTGGTTATGGGTGCCAGCAATGCGGCTTATACCATCCAATATTTTAATGAATTCGGATTTACTGTAATTGATTCCGCTAGAATATCAAAACCACAATCCATTGAATTGTATGGTGTACCAAGTGCGGCAAAAGTTTACCGTTTACAAAATGGAAAAATAGATTCACATGGATTATTAAGAATCATTGAATGGGATCAACCTCTAGGAAACGGAGTAGGTTATGCAGAACCCGAAACAGTAGGTCAAAGAATGAGTGTAATGCTCACTTCCGATATTATTCGTTTAGAAGATATTTATAAAGCACTAAGAGCGCAGCAATTAAAATGGTTGCCAACAGTCCCTGTTTTTGACGACCCTTTGAGAATCAATAAATCAACCGACATCAGTTTTTTCAAAAGGCCTGTTGGGGTTAGAGAGAATGCTGTTTATGGGGAATTATTTAACCATGTATTTTTTCAACGCTACGGTTACAATATTCCTGGATACGGAACCATTAATGAAAATGCCCCATTAAAAACAAGTGAATTTACCCATCATGATTTTATGATCTTGGTAGATAGTATGCAACAACTAATGTATTTACAAACTGCTTTAGGATTAAAAGCAGAACGCGAACCAACAACAGATGGCGATTACCTGAAAGGACCGAAAGCAACTTTTTTAATGCCCGATGGATATAGCCATCAATACCAGGGATTTGTTAGCCCCAATAATATATGTGGCAAGCTGAAGTTTTTTATGGCTTCCAATAAAAACAAACCAAATGCATCAGCACATCAACGTTTAGGTGAACCTGGAATAACCATGCATAGTTTTTATACGCCAAAATTATCGATGGTACATGATCTAGTTACTAAGCATGGATTAAAGCTTAGCAAAATTCAAAAAAATGAATTCGGCGAACCGAGTTTTGTGTTTAGAGGGCCTGAAGGAGCAACATGGCAGATTATTGAAAAAACGAGCACTAATAATAAACCGGTAACTGAATTAAAAACCATTATTAGTTATTAGTTATTGGTAAAATTAAAAATAGTAAAATGAAAAAAATCCTTACTGCTGCAGCATTATTGATTGTTTTAATTGCTGGCGCACAAAAAAAACCTGCATTCGATTTGAGCAATCCAAAAGACAATATGGATGCTTATGTAAAAATGCGTGCTTCTTTAGACCCTAAAGAAGAAGTGATCTTTTATGCAAAGGGAGCCATCTATGAATACGACCCAGACAAGCCATGGAAGCATGTTTTTAATTTTGAAATGTTCAATATCGGCAGGGTAGAAAAAATGGCTGGTGATAGTGGATGGAAATTAATCACCAGAGAAATGTTGGTTTATCAAGATCCAAAAACCAATGAAATTTTAAAGACCTGGAAAAACCCCTGGACCAATGAAGAAGTAGAAGTAGTGCATGTTTGGAACGACCCTGTAAACCAGACTTTCAAATACGGTGCCTTTAAAGTGCCTTTTGAAAAATTAGGCAACGACCGGATTTGTTTATACAACGATGTGCCGCTTTCTTATCCATCTCCTCTGAGAAAAGCAGATTGGCCAGAGAATACTCGTAGCGATGTATATCAGGGTGCTGAATTATTCAATTTCTTTTTGAGTGAAAAAGACTTAATGAATCCAAAAACCAATAATGCATCAGCTGATATTTCATGGACCAGATTCAGTGATTTTTTACCATGGATGAAAATGTCTAGTAGACCAGGCAACTTACTATACCAAAGCAGAGGTTATAAATTAAAAGATGGCTGGAAAGATTTGCCGCAACCAATAAGAGATTTTGTATTAGCCAACTATCCTGAATACCAGCATGCACCAGACACTTATGTTGCACCCAATATGACCAGTTGGAAGTACTACAAAAAAGTAATGGAAGAGAGAAAGAAAAAAGGAAATTAAATCAATTAATAGTTTAACAAAGTATTGAATTTTGGAAAAAATTGTTGATTTTTAAGGAAGCTAGCCTTATTCTAAGGGATAAGGTGAAACAACAATGAATCCATCAAAAACGCTTATATCTAAACTATTATTCTTTTCAATATTTATTGGAGGATTACTGTTTTTTACTTGTTCATTGTATGCTCAAGAGCCAGCTAATGGTTATCTATATTTAGAAAACAAACTAATTGAAGCAGACAATGGAGATTTGATTTCTATAGATATTAAGATTTCAAACAATAAATCAACCCAATTAAAAGGCTTTTTTAAAATTTATGTAGCCCAACCACTTGAACTTATTTCAAAAAATGAAATTTATATTCTTCAATCTCCGGGAGAATCTGAATTTCACTCTATTAAAGTTCAAGTTTCTAAAAATACTCCTGCCAACGAAAAAATGAATTTCAACATTGAATTGACCGATTCTTTGGGTAATTCAATAGAAAAAATGGATGGTCAAATAAAAGTAAATGAAACCAAACATGTTGACTTTTTTATTTTGGAGAACAATCTTCAAATTAGAAATAGTGGAGAGGTTTTAGATATCCCAATACGTTTGCACAATACTGGAAATACGACGCAAAAAGTAACAGTAAATGCTAAATTCCCAAGATTAAGATCCAATGATGTAGATGAATACATCAGTGTAAACCTTTCTTTAAGCCCGTTTTTAGATACAACATTTGACATAAAGAAAATTGTATCTAATACTATGCTGGCTTTTGGTGATATTGACATTACCCTCAATTGTATTTATGATAATGGAGACATTGCTGGAATTAGTGCTGCCTCAATTCAAAGTTTACTCAGTAAAAGGAAATACAGGAACGCCCTGAATGATGCTGGTTTATTGCTTGATAATAATATAAGTCATGCATTAGAAATAAGTGGGCAGTTTTTATTTTCTCCCTATGAAACATACCTTGTTAGAGCATCTAGTGATATTTTGTTTGATGGATCAAAAAGTAAATTGTCTTATAGTATTGATGGACAATTTTGGAAAAACTCCAATCAGCAAAGTTTTTTTAGGAATACTTACTTAAGTTACGAAAACAACAATAAGGGAATTACAGTTGGTAATATTACGAGAAGCTTCGATTTGAATCTTATCGGAAGAGGAGTTTCAGCATTTATTGCAGACAGTTCAAAGTTGAATAGTGTTGAAGTTGGGTGGATTGATGAAAGTTATAATTTATTTCAAAAAGATAATATAAGTGGTTATGATAATGGCAAAGCATGGTGGGCAAGTATCAATATAGATAAGGGAATAAAAGGAATAAAATCAACCTTTATTCATCAAGCCAATTCATTTTTTAATGAAAGGCATATGGTGTTTTCTAATCAATTATGGTACAAGGTTGCAGATAACATGACTTTTACAGGTTTCTTAAATGGGGCATATTCTGAAACATTTACTAATGACCTTTCAAGATATAGCGCTGCAGGTGGTTTAAATTTTGAAGGCAAATTCAATAAATTACTTTTTACAAGTGAAAATTATACATCCTCACCCTATTATCCTGGCATTAAAAGAGGTAGCAATATTTTTTCTCAACGATTTATCTATACTGGAAAACGAAGTAATGTTTCATTTGAATACACTTTTAATAGTTTCAGTCCTAAATTTATCAATAACCCAAGTTTTGTAGGGTCGGAATTTATTTCACAGAAAGTTGAAACGGGTATTTCAGGAAATTTGTCAGACCATTTCGGTTATACATTTAGCCCCATTTATTATACAGAAAACAATAAATTACCCAACGGAGGTAACCTTTTTTTAGAAGCAGATATCATTTCATTAGGAGCTAATTTTAGGTTGAACTACTTTAATTATCAAAAGAAACAATACCTATACTTCAATGTCGAATCAGGTTTTTATCAAACCCCATTAACCAAGGGAACTAGCAATCTATTTCATTTTAAATCTAATTCAACTTTACAATTTGGCGTATTCAGTCTAAATCTATTTTCTCAAGTTGGAGAATTTTATGCGAGTGAAGTATTGGGTAAATCATTTCAAAATGTTGATCAAATTAAATTGTTTAACATAACACCACAAATTCAAAGAAATTTCTTTAACAATAAAGTACATATAGAAGGGGGTGTAACCTATATAACAAGTAATGTGAGCCCAAATGGCTTACAACTTACTGGAAGGGGGGAGTATAATTTTAATTTAAGAGATAAATTTTATGTTTCCTATCAAAAATACCAATACAATTCAGTGCAAGTAAATATTCCTGATTTTAGAATGGGTATTATTAAACAGATACCTGATCTCCATATTCAATCTGGCAGAAAAACGATCAATCTGTTTTTCTATAAAGACATAAATGGCAACAAAAAATTTGACGCATCAGATTCTGTTGCGCAAGATTTTATAGTGCTTGTAAATAAAGATCTATTAATTACCAACTCAAAAGGAAAGGCCTTTTTTAAACACCTTCCAAGAGGAAATTATACCATATCAGCCCCACCCAGCAAGGGCTGGTATGCACCGGAACAAATAGTTCAATTAACTGAAAATCAAAGCATTGCTGTTCCACTTAATAGAAATGCAGTACTAAGAGGACAAATAAATTATGATAAAGAGCAATTTATTACCTATGAAGTTAATAAAAAGTTAGACGGCATTTTGGTAACTGCAACCAATGCCTTAGGGGTAGTGTTCAAAACCAAAACCAGAGAAAGTGGGAAATTCGTTTTTTTTATTCCTCCTGGAGAGTATAGTATCGAAATAAAAAATTCCGATCTTCCTGAAAAAATTGTTTGTAGTAATTGTAATCAATCAGCCAATGTAGAATTAAATAACATACCTGTATTGGAATTTAATTTTGCTATTAAAGAAAGAGTGTACAAGGTTCAAAAATTTACTTCCCCAAATATTAAGAATAATTAAAAAAACTTCTTAAATTGTTTAGGATTCAATTTAAGCTAAAATCCAACTTCAATTTTAACGAATACAATCAAATGAATTCTTTAATAAAGCATATTATCCTTTTTTTTTGCTTATCTATTATCTTAATTAGTCCTACTATCCTTTTTTCTCAGACTACTGCAAGTGCAACATTAAATGTAGTATTGGCTGATGTTCGAAGTATAAAAGTGAATCCTGCTCAAAATGTAGTAAATATTACTTTTTCTAATTCCGCAGATTATTCCAATGGAGTTGCGATCAATCAAATTGGGCACCTCGAAATTACTAGCACAAGTGGTTATATAGTAAAAGCAAGAGCTTCTTCTGCTAACCTTATTTTTGGAGCAGAACAAATTCCAGTAAGCACAGTTACCCTAACTGCTTCATTAAACTCTGGAGGAATTTCTAGTTCATCATCAACAGGAAAAGCAAATACTTCTACTTATGTATATCCAATAAGATTATCAACCACTCCCAGAGTAATGATTGAAGGTTCTTTAGGGGGTGCAGGTATTATTTATGATGTGAATTACAAAGCAGGAGGAGGAGTAGATTATATGAATAAGCCATCAGGGAATTACAGTACTACCATCATTTATACCATTGAACCTAATTAAAAAATATTTCCTATGATCAAAAAACGAGATAGTCAAAGGGTTTTGCTGCTTTTAGTCTTTGCTTTATTTGCAAATTTTGCAAGATCACAAACAACAGCCAATACAACTATGAACGTTGTTTTAGCTGACATAAGAAGTATTAAAGTAAATCCTGCTCAAAATACAGTTTCATTAAATTTTGCTACAGCATCCGATTATGATAATGGTGTTTCCAGTTTGCAAAATGCCCATTTAGAAATTACAAGTACAGGTGGATTTATAGTGAGTGCAAAATCAAGCTCCCCTAATTTAGTGAATGGGGCAAATACAATTCCTGTTAACACTATTAAGCTTACGCCAAGTCTAAGCGCAATTGCTTCAAACTCTATTACAATAGGAACTCCCACCAATAGAACTATTAGCCTTTCGCCTATTCAAACCACCTTTATATCATCTAGATTAGGGGCAACAAAAGTGTTTTTTGATGTTGACTATAAAGCAAGTGGGGGGGCGCCATATATCAACAAAGCGGCAGGAACTTATACATCAACAATAACATATACAATTGATCCTTTATGAAATCAAACAAGTACTTTGCATTAATTGCATTAGGTCTTCTTTATCAATTTTTACCCAATCAACTAATTGCACAAACAACTGCTAACACAACATTGAATGTGGTTTTAGCTGATGTTAGAAGCATAAAAGTTAATCCTACGCAAAATACAGTAACACTCAACTTTGCAACTGTAGATGATTATAACAAGGGAGTAGAAAGCAATCAAGCTTCGCATTTAGAAATAACTTCTACAGGAGGTTTTGTAGTAAAAGTTAAATCATCCGGACCCAATTTAAACAATGGAAGTAATACTATTCCAGTAAATACCATTTCACTTACGAATTCTATAAGTAGTGGAAGCAGTTTGGTTGCCACTGGCCCAAGTGCGAATATTGTTGCTTTTAATATTCCAGTTGTGCTTGCACCAAGCCCTGCAACTTTAATTAATTCTCCAATAGGGGCAACAAAAATATTTTACGATGTAAAATACAAAGCCAGTGGGGGGCCAGCTTATATAAATAAACCAGCAGGCACTTATACAACAACAATCACCTACAGTATCGAACCTTTATAACTTTACTTTACAATTTTTTAACTCAAAATTTTTAAAAATGTTTAAAGCAACTTTTTCAACTATAAGCATCGCAGCAAGTTTTTTGTTTTCTTGCATCGTAACCGATCTTAAAGCTCAAGCAGGTGTTTCTATAAGCCCTTCTAGATTGTACTATAACGGCAGCCCTAATGGATTAAAAGCACAAAAAATAATCGTAACAAACCCGAGTGATAAACCATTGGAATTAGGCGTTTCCATTGCAGACTGGAATTATGATTCATTGGGGAACAATGTTTTATATGATGCAGGAAAACTGCCGATTTCCTGTGCAAATGCGCTAAAGGTTTTACCAGGATCGTTTTTTACTTTAAAACCCAACGAACAAAAAGAACTTTCGGTTCAATTTAATAATGCAATTAAAAGAAATGCAAACGCTACTGTTCAAACAGCAATGATTTATATTACTCAATTAAATGCTGGTCAAGCCACTAAAACAAATGGCGCTTCCATTAAAGTTACTGTAAGGGTTGGTGTAAAAGTGTATTTTACCAATAATCCTGATGAAGCAACCGCTTTAGATGTGATTAATTTTAAAGATGCCTCCACAAGTAGTGCTAATGAAAAAGAATTAGAATTAACTATTAAAAACTCAGGAAAAATCTGGGGAGATGGAAAAGTAAAATGGGAATTATTGAATACGTCAACTGGCAATAAAACTTATCTTGACGAGTTCGAATTTTATTCACTTCCAGGCGACAAAAGAATCATTAGAACTAAATTGCCTTCCAACTTAGCAAAAGGAAAGTATACAGCAACTTCAATTGTAACTTATGGGAAAAATAAAGACATCAAAGTAGCTGAACTAGAATTTGTTTTATAAAAATAATGAACCATCCATTAAATAATTTCACCAGCAATTATAGATTATGCCAACTATGTTTGCTGGTGTTTTTTTTGTGCACCCAATCTTACAAAGGAAAAGCTCAATGTGATGGGATATATATCAACAGCTATATTGTAACCCCCATCAGCCTCAGATCAGTTGCCGAAGTGAGGGCTGGCGCTACTGCTGAGCGATATATTACTGTTCAAATAAATACAACCCAAAGTTCCAATTGCAACAATTGGAGCTTAGGTGTTAGGGCAAGGGATAATTGGAGATCTGGTAATTCTGTAATCAATTTGCAGAATACATCCATTCGTTTTAATTCAACTGTTGGAGGCCCAACAGGAAGAGAAATGGGATTAACTGGTGCTCCATATCCATTGGCATTAAATCAAACAATGATCATTACTCGATCCACAGCTGCAATAAACACCAATAATTTTAATTACTTCGATATAAAATATGATTTAATCATAAATCCAGCAAGTGCTGCATTTTATAATAACAATAACGGAGATTATTCAACGATTTTAGAATTTGTTTTGTATGACAATTCAGGCAGAGCACTTTCTACAAGTTCAGTAAGGGCAGTTTTTAATATTCACCATGATATAAACAATAGTTCGATAATTAATTTACAAAATGGGGCAAGTAATATCGTTATGGCATTTAATTCTCCTGCAGATTTCACAAATGGTATTATAGATAATCAAATAAATGGATTAAATATTGAAGCATACACTCCTCATCAGGTTATTGTAAAAGCATCTGGAAACAGGCTAATGGCACCTGGGGTAACTCAAGGTATTCCTGTATCGGCAATTCGATTATCATTGTCATCGAGCAATAACAATCAACCAGCAATTACTTGTACTCCAATTACTTTATCTGAAAATGCGAAAGTAGTTGCTAATAATCCGATGCCAAATTACAGGTATCAATATGCAACATACAATTTAAGGTTTTCAATATCGGGCAATAATCCAAATATTGTTTCAGCAGAACCAGGTGTTTATTCTACAAGCATTATTTTTATTCTGGTTCCCAATTGATAAACAAAACTGCCCTCTTTACAGAAGGCAGTTGTTGTTGTACTTGTGTGTTTATCAAAACTAAAAATCGAACGCGATATAAGCTATCCATCTTCTTGGAAGCTGTAAATAACCTTGAGACCAGATTGGAACTCCAGCATTAGAGAATTGTGGTGTTGTTTGTAACTGGCCCATTGCTGTTGCATTTTCTGCTAAACCAGCAATGTTCTGAAGTCCTTCTCTATTGCCAATATTTTTGCATTGTAAGCCAACTCTAACTTCATTTCTTCCTTTAAATGGAACCCTGATATAACCACCTGCATTTAATACAGTTAGCCCACCCAGATCAATTAAGTTAGTTGCATCTGCATAACGCTTTCCTCCTACAATGTTAGAAGAGAAATCTAAGCCAAACCATTTACCTTGATACAAAGCTGTACTGTTCCAAATGAAATCAGGAACACCAGGCAATTTATTACCAATTACATTGATAGAAGTTTGGTTATTTCCTTCATTAATAATTTGTAAACCAAATGTATTACCATTAATATCAAAATCAGGTAAATTGGATTGACGTCCGATAATTCCTCCTGATGTTCCATTAGAAATTTTGAAGTCGGTAAACTTAGCACTTTGTAATGTTAAACTGGTACGAACACTCAACCCACGTAAAACAGTAGATGGTGCGTAAGACAAAGAAATCTCTGCTCCTTTAATTCTATTTGAACCAAATGGCTTTGAAACCAATAATCCATTTTCGAAAATAGATGCCAATCTATTTTTGATATCGTTATGAAATAAAGCAAGATCTACTCCAAAGTCTCCCATTTGTTTTCTAAAACCAACTTCAAAAGAAGTAATGATTTCATTAGCAGCTAAACCATTCGGCAAACGCAACAAAGTACTTGCTGTTGCATTATTAGCGGTTGGGCCAACATATTCCAATGAAGTAAATGCAGAGTAATCGGGCATTCTGTATGCTCTATTAATATTGGCATATGCAGAAGTAGCTCTGTCGAACAAATAGTTAAATCCAATTGATGCTGAATAGTCGCCAAATTTTTCTGTTCTTTTGATAGCGCTATCAAAAGGTGCTTTGGTTTCTTGCAAATCCATAAACAACCAATCATAACGGGCACCTAAATTCATAGTGAACTTGTCATTGAATTTAACTTCATAACCACCAAAAATTGCATTTACTTGTTCCGTATAAATACCTCTTCTGGTTATAGAGCCACGCTGCGGGCTGGCAGAAGCATTTGCAATGGTGATGTTTAAAGGAATGGTTGTTACAGGAGAAAGAGCAAGTCTTCCCGGAATAATACCGTCAATTAATTTAATATCCCAAGCGTTACTTGGATTTACGAAATGAGAATAACTATAAGTTGTAGGACGCAAATTGGTACTGGAGAAATAATAACCTAGCTGAAATGTTTGCTTGGTAGTTCCTTTACTCCAAGTTTTTTTAATACGCATTTCATTCATCAAATCATTATCCGCTGCATCTCCATCTAACATTAAACGGAATGCACCACCACTAGAAGTATAAGCTGTTCCTGGCACCAAAGGTGTAGGTAATGTTGGAGCAGAATATCTTCCATCGCTATTATAAAAAGATGGGATAGAGAATGGATATTTGGTTCCACTGGACAATGCTTGATACCTGAATTTATTTTCGAAGTACCAGTTATTGCCCAAATCTCTTTCAATTGCAAAATTGATCTGTACATTTTTCGCAACATTATTATTGGCTAATTCATTGCCAATATTACGTGTGATTTGAGCGCCGTTTGCATCAGGAACTGCAATACCACCAGGTCTTGGCAAAGTAGTGCTGCTTCTTGTTCCAAATACAGAATAACCTATATTGGTAAATGCTGGAAAAATAAATGTGCTGGTATTTCTCCATCCGGAAGGTAATTTCTTTGATACTGGATCAATGGGAACATCAGTTAAGTTTTGGAAACTGTAATTAGCAAAAAGGAATCCTAAACGGATCTTTCCTTTTTTATCTGGATTGATGAAATCTAAATTACCTCTTAATTGATATCCATTATCGTTATATCCTGTTCTTCTAAATCCCCGATCATCCATAAACCAACCTCCAATATTATATCTCACCATTTTATCTTTTGTCAAAGAGCCATTTACATTCCAATCAAGACGATAGTTATAATAACTATTGTCAGTATGAATATTATCGTAGCTGCTCAATTTCACTGAACCCTTGGTTTCTTCTCCTCCTGTTTTGCTGATCACATTTATAACACCCGCGGCGGCAGAACGGCCATACACTGTAGCCGTACTTCCACGAACAACTTCTACTTTTTCTACGTTGTCATCAAAACCAAATCCTTGATCAGGTAATCTTCCGGCGCTACCAAATGCAGGTAGACCATCAATTAAGATACTTGTATAAACCAAACCGCCTAATGGGTTACCATCAGGAAAACCACGCAATACAACTCCACCTCTTCTACCTTGAGAGTTATTTGCAAATACCCCTGGTGTAAGCGTTACTGCCTCAGCAAAGCTTTCAGGCTTAATTGATTTTAATACTTTATTGCTGATAATATCTACTGCTTGAGTGGTTTCTAATTTACGTACAGGTTGACGACCAGCCGTAACACTCACTTCATTTAATTGGTTGGTTTCTTCTTGTAAAGTCACATCTACTGTACTACGACCATTAAGAGCAATTTTTTGTTCTCCAAAATTAATGGCAGATACATTCAACGCCGCATTGGCTGATTTTACTTTAATCATGTATTTTCCATCGCGGTCGGTTACTACTCCATTCTTTGTACCCTTCTCTGTTACAGAAGCGCCTTCAATAGGTTTCTTATCGGAAGCAATAACTTTTCCCATTACGGAAACCTGCGAAATTGCAACCTGTGCAAATAGCAGCGTAACAGATAAACATACAAATCGTACAAATTTGTTCATAGCAATAAATTTGGTTTACAAAACAGTTAACGTAGTTAATCAATTTTAAAAATAAGACTTTTTTGTTATTACTACTAATTTTAAAATATTTTTATTTATTCATCAAAATGGTTAACTTAGTTAACTAATTTTCATTTCAATCTTTTTTATGAACCTACGATTGTTCCCTAAACATACAGGCATTTGGGAAGGCGTTTATACACGCATAGATGCTAAAGGCAATAAATACGACCAGTGGAAAAGCAGGTTGACCATCAAACTATATGATGGCAATAAATACCATCAAGTGAATGAATATTTTTGGGAAGATGGCCACCACGAATTACATGATTTTGGTGTATGTGAATTCACCGAAGATGGAATATTGATTTTCGATAACCCCCGCATTTTAGGCAGATCATGGGAAACCAATGAAAGCGTTTGTTTAGTATGGTCTTATAAGAACCGTCCTGGATCTAATTTGTATGAAATGATTGACCTCATTGGTGATGGCACACATAGAATCAGAACATGGAAATGGAGCTTGGGAGATGAATTCCAGGGCAATACAATGATTGAAGAACGCAGAACTGCTACACAGGATCAAATAGATCCTGCATTTTGGGTAGACTTAGCTTCCAGAAGATTTACTGGTGCATCAAGATCTGATCACTAAATATGACAATCAATTTTATTGGACTCCATTAGCGTAAACTCAAATTAATATACTTGAAATGGCGATGACGATTACAGAAAAAATAATGGCATTCAACAGTGGTAGAGAATCGGTGGTTCCTGGTCAATTGGTTTGGGTTGATGTTCATAGTGTAATGACAATGGATTATTTAGGCAAGCAATGTTTTAAAGCATTTGAGAGTCTTGGAGCAAAAACCTTGTTCGATAAAGAAAGGGTGATTTGTGTTAGCGATCATCTAGCTCCTCCTCCTTCTCAAGAATATGCCACGATGCTTAATGAATGGAGAGAAATAGTAAAAAGCTATGATATACCCTATTTCTATGACTTAGGAAGACAAGGTATTGCCCATCAGGTTATGGTAGAACAGGGGCATGTTTTACCGGGTAAAATTTCAATCGGAACAGATTCACATGCAAATACTTATGGAGCAGTAGGTGCAGTTGGAAACGCAATAGGGGTAACGGATGCAGCCATTGCAATGGCAACTGGTAAATGCTGGTTCAGGGTTCCTGAAACAGTAAAATTTCATATAACCGGAACATGGCAACCTTGGGTAATGGCAAAAGATTTGAGTTTGCATATAATGGGAATGATGCATTGGAATGGACACTTGATTTACAAAGCATTGGAATATACAGGTCCAGCCATTGATGCTTTGGAAGTTGCAGGAAGAATGACCTTGTGCAATATGACGGTTGATTTGGGAGCAAAAAATGGAATCATCGCACCAGATGCAAAAACGGCCGCCTATCTTCAACCTGTTCAAAAAGGTGATTGGCAAATGATTTCCAGTGATGCAGATGCTCATTATGATGCTGTGTATGAAGTGGATGTAACTAATGTTGGCCCTACCGTTTCTAGACCAGATAAATTAGACGATACAGTTCCTGTTGAACAACTCATCGGCACTAAATTTAATAAGGCTTTTGTAGGCACTTGCACCAACGGAAGAACAGAAGATTTTGCGATGATGGCCAAAATTTTGGATGGAAAACAAATTCATCGTGATGTAAATATGATTTGCATACCAGCAAGTCAGGCTGTGTATTTAGAGTGTATTCAAAAAGGCTATTTTGAAATTTTAGTTAAAGCCGGAGCAGCCATTGAAACCCCTAGTTGCGGGCCTTGCGCTGGAATTCATACTGGTGTTGCGGGAGATGGAGATGTGGTATTGAGTGCAGGAAATAGAAACATGAAAGGAAGGATGGGAAGTAAAAACGCGCAGATTTATTTAACTTCTCCAGCAGTTGTTGCAGCAAGTGCAATCAAAGGAGAAATTACCGATCCGCGTTCCGAAAAATGGTAACCATATTAAATTAATTACATGGCAATAATAACAGGAAAAGCTTGGGTAGCTAAAACCTACGTGATGAGCTTCGACATGATCATTCAAAAATTTTGGACCTCACCGATTGATAAAGAAGAAAATAGCAAGTGGGTGATGGCCGGAGTTGCTGAAGAATTTAATAAAGAAAATGGGTTTAAAGATTGCGGCTACACATTTATTGTTGCAGGTCACAATTTTGCTGGTGGCGGAAAGAGCATAGAACATTGTGTTACTGGTTTAATGGGCGCTAATATCAAAGCAGTTTTTGCTACTAGTTTTGCAAGGCTTCAATTTAGAAATGCCATCAATTATGGTATGCCTTTTATTACAAGCAAAGACATGAACTTAGATTGCGAAACTGGAGATGAATTATCTTATAATACCGACAATGGCGAGATAACCAATTTGAGTAACGGAAAAATATTTAGCAGCGTTCCGGTTGCTCCATTTGTAGCAGAAGTAGGCGCAGCAGGCGGTTTGATGAATTTTATCAGAGCCAAAATTGCAGATGGCTCTATTGCTAATTTACATTAGTATCAAATTGATTAAAGAGTTATGAGAGAAAATAGTTTAAGAAAAAGATTGCTAGAAAATAAAACTTCGTATGGAGTAATATCTCCAACTACAGATCCAATTGTTTGCGAATACATTGGTTTGAGTGGGATGGATTTTTATATAATGGATGCAGAACATGGGCCACTTACCATGAGTGATGTGGCACATATGATTCGCGCGTGTGAATCCGCATGTATTACTCCATTAGCTCGAATAAATTCCTTGGATGAAAAAATGATTTTACAATATTTTGATGCAGGCATAATGGGCGTAATGATGCCAGGAACCAATACTGTAGCCGACTGTAAACGTTTGGTGAATGCAGTAAAATATTTCCCTGCGGGAGATAGGGGCCTTGGTCCTGTGCGTGCTTCTGATTATATGGCAGGCAAAATGAATCAACAACAATACATTGCTTTCGCCAACGAACAAACTTTGGTATTTCCGATGATTGAAACTGTTGCGTGCTTAGAAAATCTCGAAGCCATGTGCGAAGTAGAAGGTGTTGATGGATTTATTTTAGGACCCCGTGATCTGTCGTTGAGTATGGGTTTTGTTGATGGGCCAGCTCATCCAGAAGTAAAAGCAGCAATTGACAAAGCGATTCAAACAGTTGTTTCAAAAGGGAAAATTTTTGGGACAGTTGCTGCAACTGCAGAGCAAGCAAAAGAACTCAGTGATAAAGGAGTTCGTTTATTACTCAATAGTGTTCAAGGATTATTAGGAAGCAGCGTCAAACAATTCATGAGCAACAAACCGATTTAAAAAAGAAGAAAGAAAAAAGAAGAAAGCAGAAAGATGAATAACCAATAACTTAATAACTAACAAATGCCAACAGTCCTAGTACTCTTCAACCTCAAGCCCACAGCATCTCCTAGCGATTATGAATCTTGGGCAAAAGCAAAAGATATTCCTACAGTGAAATCATTGGACTCTATCAATGATTTTAGGGTACTAAAATTGGGCATGCTTTTAGGTTCAGACAAGCCATCTCCCTATCAATATGCCGAATTATTGGAAATAAATAATATGGAAGCTTTTTTTGCCGATCTTGGAAAAGAAGAAGTACAAGCCGGTGCAAAACAATTCAATGAATTTGCTGATAATCCTATATTTATTGAAGCGGATGATTTACCAACAAATTAATCATATCAATGTATAATTTAACCAATAAGGTAGCGGTTATTACCGGATCTGGAAGACATAATGGAATTGGTGAAGCCATTGCATTAAAACTTGCATCGGAAGGTTGTAATTTGGTGATCAGTGATATTGGTGAGGCAAAGGGTGAATCGTTTTCTGCTGAACATATTGGTGCAACAGCAGAAATGAATGAAATAGCTTCAGCCTGTGAATCATTTGGCGTAAAAGTGATTTCTGTTCCCTGTGATGTGAGGAATGAAGCGGATTGTGCCAATCTAATGGCTCAAGCTGTAAAAGCATTTGGCAAGATTGATATTTTGATAAATAATGCTGGTGTAGGATATATAATGGAGCCATTTACCGAATTCAAAGAAACCAGTTGGGATGCAGTTTTAGGCGTAAATTTAAAAGGTGCTTTTTTATGTAGCAAACATGCGGCCATTCAAATGCAGCAACAAGCCAATGGAGGGAGTATTGTGAATATTGCCTCTCAAGCCGCAAAGTCTGGATTTCCTTTTGCAGCAGCCTATACTGCTAGCAAACATGGCCTAATTGGATTGACGAGGAGCAATGCAGTTGAACTAGGTAAATACAAAATAAGGGTAAATGCTGTTTGCCCCAATCATATCACCACCGGGCTAGGTCACTGGCAAAACAAGTTCTTTAGCGAAAAACTCGGCATGAATTATGATGATTATCTACAGGCCATTATAGATAAAAATCCGCTTGGAAGAACCGGAATAACCCTGGATATTGCCAAAGCAGTCTCTTTTTTATGCAGTGAAGAAGCATCTTATATCACTGGAGAAGCCATGAATGTAAGCGGCGGCGAAGAATACCATTAATTCAAGGTTTACTTCTATCTTTATAAGCGGTCTAATTATCAATGAAAGACCACCTTATAATTGCGTCAACTATTTGCCATATCATTTTTGGTTTTATTGCTCCTGAGCAATGATGTTTTTGCACAAAAATGTGCTACCAATATTGATTTTGAAAACAGCGATCTTTTGTTTTGGAATTGTGATACAGGAAGATCCTCGGTTAATGGAAATACCTATTTTCCAGTATCCGACATACCCAATCGACATACTGTTATCAGAAACAATCCTTTGAATTTGGACCCATATGGAAAATTTCCCATCAACTGTCCTAATGGAAGTGGATACGCTCTTCAATTGGGTAATAACGGAACTGGAGCGCAAACCGAAAGAGTGAGTTATACATTTACTATTCCAACAAATCTTAGTGTTTATAGTCTGGTATATTGGTATGCAGTGGTTTTACAAAATCCAGGCCATGCCCCACAGGAACAACCAAAATTTAATGTTGCGGTTGCTGATCTTACAACAGGAGAAACAATTACCTGTGCATCATTTGAATATGTAGTTACAAAAAATTTGCCTGGTTTTCAAACCTCAACTGTAGTAGCGAATGTGGAATATAAATCTTGGACTCCTGTTACTGTAAATCTGTCTAATAGAAATGGTCATGTAATTAAAATCGATTTTTCTACTTCTGATTGTACCAGAGGTGGCCATTTTGGTTATGCTTATCTCGATATAGATAGTGATTGCGGATTTCCTTTAAAAGGTGCAGGATACTGCAATGATGTTGATAGTGTAGAATTAGTAGCACCTTATGGATATAAAGCATATCAATGGTATACCAATAATTTTCAAGACTTGGTAAGCAGTGAATATAGAGTAGTATTAAGACCTCCTCCTACGCTGGGCACTAAGTTTTCTGTAATACTTACTCCCTATGATGGATATGGGTGTACAGATACATTAAACAGTGTTGTAAAAACAGGATTTATCCCTCCATTTAATCTTTCAGACAAAACAGTTTGTGAGGGCGACAGCGCTGTAATTGATGTTGGAATAAGCAATCCTGGCCTGAGTTTTAACTGGTTGCCCGTTATTGGAATTCGGAGTCCCGATGCGAGTAAAACTATAGTTGTTCCGAAAGAAACGATTCTCTATAAATTAAAAGTAATTGATACTGCATCTGGTTGTACCAAAGAAAAAGAAATTAATATTGAAGTAATAAAACAAAACCCAGCAATTGTCATAAAAGGAGATACTGTTTCTTGTGGCACAAAACCATATAATACAGAACTGAATATTGCTTCAGGAGCATTTATCCAATGGTATTTTAATGGAGCGCCTATTGCTGGTGGAAATGGACCAATTATTCTTCCAAGAGCTACTGGCTTATACAAAGCAACCTTGCAAACTTCGGGCTGTTTGGTTAGCTCTCGAAATATTCGATTAAGAAATAGCCCTGCTCCTGTTGCTTCTTTTTCTATTAATAATGAGGCACAATGTTTAACAGGAAATAGTTTTTTAGTAAATGCCGGAAATGCACGTGTATATCCTATTCGAAGAGAGTGGAATTGGGGTGATGGTAGAATCGATACAGATAGTATTAGGTCTTATAGTTACCCTCAATTTGGAGTATACAGATTAACATTGAAGTTTACTACAGTAGATAATTGTATTGATTCTGTAAGTAAAACAATCAATGTTTATGCACCACCTAAACCCAATTTTGATGTTGAGAGTGCTTGCGAAAACACCAATACAAAATTTATAAATACTACTCCCGCAATACCAGGCTCGGTGATTGATTTCAATTGGAATTTAGGAAATGGCGCCACATCAATTAATTCCATTAATGTTACAAACACTTTCAACAAATCGGGTCCTTATTTTATTAACTTAAAAGCATCCACTGCCGAATGCCCTATTCCTATTGAAATACAAAAAAGAATAACCATTTTAGCAGCTCCGCCCGGAAGGAAAAAAACAATTAATACAGCATTAGAAGTTCCAACAACATTAGAAACTATTAACAAGGGAACCTTGTACAAATGGTTGCCTGCAAATAATTTGGATGATGCTTTAATTAGCAATCCAATATTTTCCGGACCAGCAAGTGCCAAATATTTGGTGGAAATTATTAATCAAACAGGTTGCATAATTGTTGATACAGTTGACGTAAAATTATTTGATAAAATATCCATCCTATTACCTACCGCATTTACGCCAAATGGAGATGGAAAGAATGATCGACTTTCTCCTATATTAATTGGTATCGACAAATTGGAATATTTCAGAATCTGGAATAGGTGGGGGGTGTTAATTTTTGAAACCAAAACACCCAAGCCAGGATGGGATGGAACCTTCAACGGAGTTATTCAAGAAACGGGTTCTTATGTTTGGGAAGCAGCTGGCTTAGGTATTGGTGGGGCATTAATTAGAAAACAAGGGTTATTTACTTTACTCCGATAAGTATTCAATTAATATAGGTTCTCTAGATTAAATTAGTTAATATTGTTAACTATTTTTATCTTGTAGTATATGCATAAATTAGGCATTGATATTGGTGGAACTTTTACCGATTTGGTATTGTTAGATGAAACAAACAGTGTGTTGTATTTTGGAAAAACACTAACTACTTACCCCGATCCTACTTTGGGAATTTTAAACGGTGTAAATGAGTTATTGATACAACACGGAAAATCCGTTAGTGATGTTGCTACTTTGGTTCACGGAACTACTTTGGTTACCAATGCAGTCATTGAAAGAAAAGGCGCAAAAACTGCACTACTTACAACAGCAGGTTTTGAAGATGTTTTAGCTATCGGAAGAGAAATGCGTTATGATATATACGATGTATTTATCACTATGCCTAAACCTTTGGTTCCGAAAGAATTAAGAAAAGGGATTATAGAACGTACCGATAAATCAGGAAAAGTTTTAACCAAACTCGATCTTGCAGCTGCTGAAAAAACAATTCTTCAACTACAAAAAAAAGGCGTTCAATCGGTTGCTGTTTCATTATTGCATTCCTATGCGAACACTTCACATGAACAACAAATTGGGGAATTGCTTCGTAAAAAATTTCCTGCCCTCACCTATTCGCTTAGTTCTGAAGTAATGCCTGAGATTAGAGAATATGAGCGTAGTAGTGCAACTGTTATGAATGCTTATGTACAGCCACTCACCGATCAGTATTTAAAAAATCTTCGAGCTAAATTAAATGTATTGGGCTTTGGAGGAATAATACATATCATGAATTCGGCTGGCAGACTCACTACATTGGAAGGTGCAAGAAAAACGCCTGTTCAATTATTAGAAAGTGGGCCTGCTGGTGGAACAATGGCTGGTGTGTTTTTTGGGAAGCTAGTAGGTAAAAAAGATTTGGTTGCTTTTGATATGGGCGGTACAACGGCAAAAGCATCGATGATTAAAAATGGTGCGCCAGAAATTACCAATCATTTTGAAGCTGCCAGAGAAAAACGATTTAAAAAAGGAAGCGGGTTGCCGGTTCGTATTCCTGTAATAGATATGATTGAAATTGGTGCAGGTGGCGGAAGCATTGCACATTTAAATCATTTAGGATTACTTACTGTTGGTCCAGAAAGTGCCTCATCTACTCCTGGGCCTGCTTGTTATAACAGAGGTGGAGAAAATCCAACAGTAACAGATGCCGATTTAATATTGGGTTTTTTAAATGAAGATTATTTTTTAGGCGGAACCATGAAACTGCATAAGGATAAAGCCATTGCAGCAATGAAAAAAAAGATTGCCGATCCTTTAAAAATTTCGGTAGAAGAGGCGGCTTGGGGAATACACAGAATCGTCAATGAGAATATGGCGAATGCAGCAAGAGTTCATATTATTGAAAAGGGATTAGATCCTCGCTTTTTTAGTATGCTCGCTTTTGGTGGCGCAGGTCCGGTTCATGCATTCAATGTGGCCAGATTAATGAATGCACCACAACTGATTGTACCAAGTGGCGCAGGAGTATTAAGTGCTTTAGGATTTTTAGTAAGCCCTGTAGCAACAGAAGAAATCACCAGTTATATCTGCAGGCTTGATCAGATGGATTGGAAAAAAATAAATTCCATCATCAAAGAGATGGAAGCTAAAGGCAGAAGTTTTATTGATAAAGCTGGCATCAAACAAAAAAATGCCACCACTTCTATCGTAGCAGATATGCGTTATTCAGGACAAGGACATGAAATTACTGTATCCATCCCTTCAGGTAAATTATCCAATCAATCCATTGCCGCAATTGAGGCAAATTTTAAAGCAGAATATTTATTACGCTACGGAAGAGATATAGACAATATTCCTATTGAAACAGTTACCTGGAGAGTATTGGTTAGTGGACCTTCTCCAGAATTAATTCCCAATCAAGCAGTTGTAGGAAAACACAGCAAAGCATTGAAAGGAACACGTAAAGTATATTGGGGTAAAAATTATGAAGAAACACCAGTTTACGATCGGTATAGTATTCCGTTAAATAAAAAAATAAATGGGCCCTGTATCATAGAAGAATTTGAAAGTACAACTGTTGTTGGGCATGATAGTACTATTATGATTGATCGTTTTAAGAATATTATTATTGACATGAAGTATTAGTTATGAAAAAAATAATATTGTTGTTTTGTTGTATACCTTTCTTGTTAAATGCTCAATCAAATTTAACAGGTAAAGAAATATTGCACCAACTCACCATTGCAGCTGGTGGCGATTTGTGGCAACAGCCTCAATCTCTTCAACTAAGCGGAAACGCCACCTGGACTCCATTTGGCAAAGCAGACGATAAAGAATCGATCCATTTTGATACTTACAAAATGTATAGAGTTTTCCCATCACAAAATCTTGCAGCTCATGCCGCTAATGGAAAAATTCGTTTTGATGCCAAGTATGCCGATAGTACTTATATGCAATTGATATTCGATGGGCAAAAAACTTTGAATTATTTAAGTGAAAAAGCGAAGCCCTATCAAAAATATTTTTCATGGAGTAATAATTTTGGATTTGGCATTATAAGATTTGCAGACAGAGATTCTTTTTCTGTAGTAAGACTGGCAGATGATCAAATAGAAGGATACCCTTGCTATGTTGTTCAAATAACAGATCCAAAAAAAATGGTAACCACTTTTAGTATCGATCAAAAAACATTTTACATAAGGGGTGTGAATTTTTTAACTGATATTGGTTTTCACAATCGAATTTATTCCGATTTTGAAAAACTACAACCAGAAAATAAATCAGGTGGTTATTTTATTCAGGCAAGAAGAATTCGTTTGTACTTTGATGGAATAAAATGGATGGATATTAATTGGACCAATAATAAAGTGAATGGAACTATTCAAGATGAAGTATTTGTAAAATAAAACTGGCCATGAAAAAACAATTTGACGCAATAGAACTAAGTGTACTTTGGAGCAGACTCATTTCTATTGTGGATGAATCTGGTACTACTTTACAAAGAACTGCATTTTCTTCTGTTACAAGAGAGAGCGCTGATTTTGCTGTGGTATTAATGGATACAAAAGGACAATCATTGGCGCAAAGCAGTGTGAGTGTTCCATCATTTTTAGGTGTTCTTCCTTTTTTAGTAAAAGCTTTAGTAAAAGATTTCTACCCAATCAATACTTGGAAAGAAGGTGATGTTGTAATTACCAATGATCCTTGGCTTTGTGCAGGTCATAAACCCGATATAGGAATTGTGACTCCTATCTTCCTTCAAAAAAAATTAATCGGATTCATTGGTTGCATTGCACACTCACCAGATATTGGCGGTACACTTTGGGGAGCAGGCGCAAAAGATTATTACGAAGAAGGACTGTATATACCTCCATCTAAATTATATGATCAAGGCAAAAAGAATGAAACTTTATTTCAAATAATAGAAACCAATGTACGTGCTGCAAGGCAAACAATTGGCGATATCATTGCGCAAGTGGCTGCAAACGATCAGGGCATTCGTTCATTGCACCGAATGATGCAAGAAAATCATATGACTGAAATTGATGGACTCGGAAAACAGATTATTGATGCCAGCGAAAAAGCCATGAGATCCGCAATCAAAGCTGCACCCAATGGAACCTATCGATCAGAATACAATGCGGATGGCGACGGATTAAAAGAACCTGTACATTTTAAATGTGCAGTTACCATTAAAGATGATGAGATTTTTGTTGATTATGCAGGAACATCGGCAGCGCATTCATTGGCCATCAATGCGGTATTGAATTATGTATTTGCATATACAGCTTATCCAATTAAATGTGTTTTCAGTCCGGAGGTACCCAATAACGAAGGTAGTTTCAGACCCATACATGTAACTGCACCCGAAGGCAGTTTATTGAATGCCAAAAAACCTTCTCCATTAGGAGCAAGGAATGTTACAGGAAACCTGTTACATGGGCCAATCATGAAAGCTTTATCAAAAGCGGTTCCCGACAAGGTTCAAGCCGATTGCGGAGCTGCAGTTTGGGTAATGGTATTGAGTGGTAAAAAAGAAAACGGCGGAGAATTTGTTGAATATTTATTTTTAGCTGGTGGTTACGGTGGTAGAAAAGGATTGGATGGAGAACCAACACTTTGTTATCCTACCAATGTTGCCAATGTGCCAATTGAAGTTTTTGAAAATGCTGCACCAGTTTTGGTAACCGAAAAATCTTTGATTGCCAATAGTGGTGGTATAGGAAAATACAAAGGTGGATCGGGGCAACGATTTGCTTATAAAAATATTGGTAAATTGCCTATACAGATTAGCAATGTAACAGAGAAGATCAATAATCAGGCATATGGTTTATTTGGTGGAAAAGAAGGAAGAAAAGGGGCACTATATATCCGAACTTTAGAAGGCAAAAAACGTTTCACTCCACCCAAAGGCCATGACAAATTATTTCCAGGGGAAGAATTGGTGATGGAATTGCCAGGAGGCGGAGGGTATGGGAGAGAGAAGAATTAAGAAAGAAGAATTATGAATTAAGAGAGAATAAATTAATAACTAGTTCATGTCATATCAATTACCACCCGTTTGGACAAAATTGCAACAGCATGCAGTTTTTCCTGAATTCAATCACGATGAAAGAGCCAGATATAATTTCTTGGCTAACCTCAATCGATTTGTAAGTACTGTAATTGCACCAGGCAATAAAACAGCTTATGATCAACGAGTTGAGCCTGCATTTAAAAAAGAAAATGGAAGAACCTTTAATGATCGTTTTGAAGTGGGTGAAGCAATGAAGAAGGATCCTGTTTATCAAATGTGGGCAGCGCTTCGAAGAAGTACTATGGAAATGCGTCAACAAAATGGAAGAGCAACTGTTCTTCGCCAAGCAAGTGCTTTGGCACATAAAACAGCTGAACAATTAAAATTGAAAAACAATCTTCAACTAAAGGATGGATTTGCTGTGCCACCTTATTTAACGCATGTAGATAATCATCTGATGCCAGGTAGTTATCATACAGCCTATTTTAAAGGTGATGTTGCGAATGCTGCCAATTATGATAGTGGGTTATTTGTAACAAGTGGTGGAATGTTAGGTAGTTTAACTGATGGTGGTGGAAGAGCCATTGCAAAATGGGTGAAAGAAACCTATCCCGACTTTAAACCAAAAAGGATTTTGGATATTGGATGTGGTTTGGGGCATAATATGTTACCCATTGCAGAAGCATTTCCAGAGGCTACTGTAATAGGAATAGATGCCGGTGCACCAATGTTAAGATATGGTGCAGCAAGAGCCAATGCATTAGGAATTAAAAATGTTGAATTTATTCAAGCAGACGCAGCATCGATGAATGAGTTTGCAGACGGAGATTTTGACTGGGTTCAAACCACTATGTTCTTACATGAAACTGGAGGCAAATCCATTCACAAGATATTTAAAGAAATCAATCGGGTATTAAAATCCAAAGGGCTCAACTTACATATTGAACAACCTCAGTATACACCAGAAATGAGTATGTATGAACAATTCATGCGCGACTGGGATGCATATTACAATGCCGAACCATACTGGGGTCATATGCACGATCTAGAGCCCATCGATTTAATGGAAGAAGCTGGAGTGCCAAAAGAAAATTTTATGCAAGTGGGCGTAAAAGCGGTGAATGATTTAGATCAGAAAAAACAAGATGGAAAAGTAAAAGAAGATTATGGCCGTAGTCCGATATGGAATGTTTTCGGAGGCTGGAAATCTTAACCCTACCACCCAATAAACCAATAACCAATAACGAATAACTTAATAACTAGTAAATGGCAACAGAACTAAGCGGCTCACATTCAAGTGGACAAATCAACGAAGAAATGGATGCTAGTGTAGTGAATGATATATTAATGGCAGGCGATAAAAGCAAGGGTGCAAGACCTTACTTCTTTGATGACCCTGCAGTAGAAAGAGTGTTGAATATAGCAATGGCAGTAGCAACAGAAGTAGCAGTAGTAAGAGAAAGAATGGACACCATTGAAAGGCTCTTAGAAAGCAAAGGTGTTTTATTGCAAAGTGAAATTGAAGGCTTTGTGCCAACCGATGAACAAGCTGATGAACGTCAATTATGGCATGCAAGATTTGCAGCAAGAATAATGCGAATAGTACAGCAGGAAGTAGATGCTATTGCAAAACCAGAGAACAATGTACCAATGCGTAAAATTGCTGACGATATCAATGAAATGTAAATGAATGCAATTCAACAAATAAATGAACACTATCAAGTAATCATTGATAAAAACCTAGAAGGTATTTGTAGCAAGTACATAGTATCGGAAGATACATATGTAGTATTGGAAGGACCGAGATTAACTACAATAGGATTTGAAAAAATTAAAAAGGGTTGGACGGATTTTTGTGCCTCATCATTACAGTTAATTTCAATTGAATGGATCGAAGGACCGTTCGCAGAAGAAGGAGTAGATATGGCCTGGGTGGCTGGTATCATAAAATTATCCATAAAAGTAAATGACCGAACATTCGAAAATATTTTTCGCTCAAGTTTTGTATTAATTAAAGATGGAGGGATTTGGAAAATCAAACACGAACATGTTTCTGTAGTTCATCCAGATCCATACGGAATTGGCGATTGGTTAAAAAAATAAGCTTATGCAAAAAGAAGGAATCACAAAAGCAGCCATCATTGGTGTAATTGTAGCTGCTCTTGGTTTTTTTGTTGACCTCTATGACATAATTATTTTTAGTGCAGTCCGATTATATAGTTTTATTGATTTAAGAATTCCAATTAACGAATGGCCAATTCATACACGCAATATTCTCAATGCGCAAATGTTTGGTATGTTACTAGGCGGATTTATTTGGGGTACTATTGGTGATAAATTCGGAAGGTTGAAGGTTCTATTTGGTTCTATATTTATGTATAGTATTTTCACCTTATTGAATGCTTTTGTAAAAGATGTAGATGCCTATATGTGGTGCCGATTTTTTGCAGGGATTGGTTTAGCGGGCGAACTAGGCGCAGGCATTACACTAGTAAGTGAACAAATGGATAAAAAATATAGAGGCTTTGCAGTTGCGCTAGTTGGTGGACTCGGCATGTTTGGAGCAGTAACAGCTGGCACAGTTGCTTCTTTTTTTAGCTGGCAAACCTGCTATATTATTGGCGCTGGATTGGGATTTTTTTTATTGATTCTACGATTTGGGGTTATTGAAAGTGGATTGTTTAATGTGATGAAAGTAGAAGGAATCAGCAAAGGAAACTTTATGTTGATTTTAAAAAATAAAAAGCGTTTGTGGAAATTCATTTGCATTTTATTAGTGGGCATGCCAGGATGGTTTGCTACAGGTATTTTAATTACGTTTACTAAAGAAATTGCAACAAGCATGGGTATGCAACAACTTCCATCTGCTGCAACCGTAATATCGCTTAACTTTTTTGGGTTTGCATTTGGCGACCCTCTTTGTGGATTATTAAGTCAAAAATTACAGAGCAGAAAAAAAGCGATCTATGTATTTTTAATTGGCTATACTTTTTTTATAGCCCTGTTTTTTCTATTTGCAAAACAATCCATTTATATCTACAACGGTTTATTTGTGTTAATGGGCTTAGGAGTCGGATTCACCATTATGTTATTTACACTTGCCGCTGAACAGTTTGGCACTAATATCAGAACCCTGGTAACCAGTACTTCCTTAAACCTGGTGCGGGGATGGGTAATTCCGTTGAGTTTTGCCTTTCAATGGTTAGCTACTTTATTCGCTGGCAACTATTATTATAGTGCTGTTACTATAGCTGCTATTGCATTATGCCTAGCTTTTTACGCTATGACTCAGTTAGAAGAAACCTATCACAAGGATTTGGATTTTTATGAGGAATAAGAAAAAAATTACTTCATCAAAATCTTATAAAACTTTTCTACTTCTGCTTTCTCCGTTGGGGAAAGCAGTTCGTTTTTAGAATACTTCGCATACAAGAAAACTACTCGCTTGTGTTGGGGATATTTTTGGAGAATGGTTTCCATTTTTTGGCCAATGGCTTCATCTTTTTCAAACAATGGAGTGTTAATAGTTGCCGGCGCTTTTTCTCTGGTATGCATTTTATTAATGGTGGCTTGTAAGGTAGCTAACCAGTTGGGAGGCATATCAGGAATAAGTGCGGCTTTTAGGTATAATCCTTCTAATTGCTTTTTGCTTAAACTTCCACGGTCTTCGTATTGATGCATCAAGCTCATTACAAACAAAGCATCGGGGTTATGCTGGTAACAAGCTTCCAGAATTTTATCAATGATGTCCAGCTTGCCTTTTCCACTCATACACAAATATAACCCCTCTTCAGAGTTTATAAATATTATTCAATTTTTAATTATATTACAAATGCAGAAAATATTCAAAAACTATTATTCATCAATCAATTCATTTTATGCAACTAGTCATTTCCAATTTGTCTAAAAGGTATTCAAATGGAGTTCAAGCACTCAATAATGTAAGTTTTACTATTAAAGAGGGTATGTTTGGATTACTTGGCCCAAATGGTGCAGGAAAATCTTCCTTAATGCGCACCATCTCAACTTTACAAGAAGCAGATAGTGGCAGTATTTTTTTAGATGACCTAGATGTATTAAAAGAAAAAGAAGCGGTTCGTAAAATTTTGGGCTATTTGCCACAGGATTTTGGGGTTTATCCAAAAATTAGTTCCGAACAAATGCTCGATCATATTGCTTGTTTAAAAGGAATAAGTAATGCTAAAGAAAGAAAAGAAACTGTAGATAATTTATTGAACAGGGTAAACTTATATGCTGATCGAAAAAAGGGATTGGGAACTTATTCTGGTGGTATGAAACAACGTTTTGGAATTGCACAAGCATTACTAGGCAATCCAAAATTGATCATTGTAGATGAGCCTACTGCAGGATTGGACCCAGCTGAAAGAAATCGTTTTTACAATTTATTAAGTGAGATTGGTAATAATACGATTGTGATATTGTCTACTCATATTGTGGAAGATGTAAGAACACTTTGCAGCGACTTTGCCATCATTTGTAAAGGTGAACTATTGCGTCATGACCAACCAGATGAAGCAGTAAATGAATTAGAAGGAAAAATATTTACGCGTTCAGCAGACAAAGCTACAATTCAACAATTGAAAGATCAATACCAGGTGATTAGTGTTCAAATGAAAAGTGGAAGTTTAAGTGTTCGAATTTATAGTGACACCAACCCAGGTGATGATTTTAGACCAGCTGCTCCGGCTTTAGAAGATGTTTATTTTCATCAGATTGCATCTAAAATGGATATGGTAACTATTTAAGCTAACTCTAAAATTAAATCTATGTTTTGGCAAATTTTTAAATTCGAGTTGGCTTATCGTTCTAAAAGACCAGCTTCTTATATTTATTTTTTTATTTTTTTCCTGATTGGTTTTATTTCGATTGCAACAGGATCATCACCAGCTTCGGAGAAAGTATTTCATAATGCACCATGGACCATTGCTGATGGTACCATTACTTTTAGTTTATTGATGATGTTGGTTTGTTCAGCAGTAATGGGTGTTCCATTATACAGAGATATAGAACATCAAACACGCCAGTATTTATTCAGCTACCCAATTACTAAGGGTGGATATTTTTGGGGAAGATTTTTTGGTTCTTTCTTTTATGTAGTAATTATCGGCACTGCATTTAACTGGGGATGTTTAGTGGGGGCATATTTGGGGCCAATCATGGGACAGGTTCCGGCCGAAAGAATAGGGCATTATGGATTGTGGAATTATATGGAGCCTGTATTCTTGTATGGGCTTGGTAATTTATTATTGGCTTCCTCGATTTTCTTTGCGTTGGTAGCAGTAACCAGAAATGTAAAAGTGGTTTACAGTGCAAGTATTCTTTTATTGATCGGATATTTATTATCTAATTTCTTGGTTCAAGATCTTGAAAAAAGAGAGTTGGTTAAATTGTTAGATCCTTTCATGATCAATACTTTTCAGCTTGAAACAAGATACCTCACACCTTATGAAAAGAATCATTTGGTCTTGCCTTTTACAAAAGTGTTTTTATTCAATCGTTTAATTTGGATTGGCATTTCAGTAATTATAACAGCTATTGCCTACTGGCGCTTTAGCTTTACCGCATTCTTAAATGCAGAAACTACTAAGCAAAGCAAGAAAAAACAAGCAGACGAAAAAGCCCCTATCGGACAACCACTTAAAAAAGTTGTTCAAGATTTTTCACAAGGATATATGCGTAGGGTTTGGTGGCGTTTAACTAAAATTGAGTTTGTGAATATTATTCGCGACAATTATTTTAAAGCCATTTTGATGGGCGGATTGATTTTTTTGATCTTGGATTTTTGGATTGGTAATTTATTATACAGTGTGCCCGATAGACCATTGACCATTTTTTTAATGGACTATAAGAGCTATGATTATAACCTATTCATATTTATCATCTTATTGTTTTATTCTGGTGAAACAATACATAGAGAAAAGACAACACGTTTCGATATCATCAATGATGCAATGCCTGTGTCTAATGTGGTTTTCTTGTTCTCGAAGTTTTGCAGCATGGTGGGTATTGCTTTTATTTTAGTAACCATACCGATGGTTGTTGGCGTTATCATACAATTATTAAAAGGCCATACAGACTTAAATTTTTCAGTATATTTTATTGAACTCTATATTTTAACCTTACCAGGTTTCATTCAAATGATTCTATTATCATTTGCTGTTCACCTCCTGGTGAATAATAAATTTGGAGGTCATGGTGTATCGATGATGATTTGGATCAGTTTATTCTTACTCAGAACCTTTGGAAGAATGGACTATAATCTATTCTTTTATTTCTATACGCCAGGATATCGTTGGAGCGATATGAATGGAATTGGCCATTTCATGGAAGCGCAACTCTGGTTTAATTTTTATTGGCTGAGCTTGGGTTGTTTACTTACAGTAATTGCATACTTATTTTACCAAAGAGGTATTGCTGGAGGTTTTAAAGAAAGATGGAAGATAGCTTCAAATAGGTTTAATGGAACACCGAGATTATTGGTGACTTTGTTTTTTATTGCCTGGGTTGGATCTGGTGCTTTCATCTACTACAATGTGAGTTATATCAACAACTATGTGAGTGAATCAAAATCGAAAACCAATCAAGCGTTGTATGAAACCACTTTAAAGAAGTATGAGAAAACACTTCAACCTAAAGTAACGCAAGTCTTAATGAATGCGGATATTTTTCCAGAAAAAAGAATGGTGCAGATTTATGCAAAGGTTTCCATTAAAAATAAAAATGGGGTTGCCGTAGATTCTTTGCATTTATTGGCAGATGGAAATGTGCATTATCGTATTCTATACAATGGTAAGCCATTGCAATATAGATCACCATTGGCATATGGTCATGCTGCTTTCAATTTTATGAAGAAAGGAAAAGACACTGCCAATTATAGAATTTATGGATTACCTCAACCCATGCAACCAGGTGATACGGCTTTAATAGAAGTGTATTCAGAAATAAGTAATAAAGGATTTGTAAACAGTGGTTTCTCCAGAGAGATATTATACAATGGTACTTTTTATTCTGGAGGCATTCCTTCTTTTGGCTATGATCCTAATCAAGAATTGAGTGGAGATGAAGACCGCAAAAAATATAAATTATCCAAAAAAGAAGATGAATTTCCTGATCAGAATGATCCACAAGGAAAAGCAACTATGCTCTTTAATGATGATGCTGATCTGATTCATTTTGAAGCAACCGTTAGTACTACTAAAGATCAATTGGCAATTGCTCCAGGCTATTTACAAAAAACATGGGAAGTGAATGGAAGAAAATATTTCCAGTATATTCAGGATACTCCTATTGATTATTTCTTTAGTATTCTTTCGGCAAAATATGATGTGCTAAAAGATTCGGTTACCATATCTAACGGAAAGAAAATCAATATTGAAATATTTCATGATGCAAAACATAAATATAATCTAGACAGATTTAAGGGAGCATATAAAGATGGCTTGGAATATTTCTCTAAGAGTTATGGCGATTTTCAATTCAGGCAAATGCGCTTGATGGAGTTCCCAAGGTATGCAGGGTTTGCGCAAAGCTTTCCTAACACTGTTCCATTTGCTGAAAGCTTTGGATGGGTGGCTGATTTTAGAGATCCTAACTCATTCGATTATGTGTATTTTGTTACTGCTCATGAATTGGCTCATCAATGGTGGGGCCATCAAGTGGTGCCTAATAAAACCAGAGGCTCTAATTTGATATCAGAAGCATTGGCCGAATACACTGCATTGATCTTAACAGAGCGCAAATATGGCAAAGACAATATGAAGCGATTCTTGAAGGATGAATTAGATCGCTATTTATCAGGAAGGGCCAATGAATCTAAAAAAGAAAATACTTTTATTAATTGTAATCGACCTTATCAATGGTATCAAAAAGGAAGTTTGATCTTGTATGGTTTACAAGATTTAATTGGTGTTGATAAATTGAATACTGCCTTGCATGAATTCAGGGATAGTTTTGCATTAAAAGAAAATCCTCCTTTTGCAGGAAGTACCGATCTGTATGCATTCATAGAAAAACATACACCTGATTCGATCAAGTATTATTTAGAAGATACTTGGAAAAAAATCACTTTGTATGATAACAAAGCTATTAGTGCAAAAGCAGTTAGTGCTGGTAAAGATATCTATGATGTAACTATTCAAGTGAATTCCAATAAATTTTATGCAGACAGTAGCGGTAAAGAAAGTATTGCTAAAATGAATGACTATATAGACATTGGCGTTTTTGCTGCAGAATCAACTGATAAGAATGGCAGAAAACAAGTGAACCCTATATTCTTACAGAAATACAAATTAACACCAGGGCAAAGAACCATTACCATTCGGGTAAAAGGAAAACCAGTTAAAGCAGGGATTGATCCTTACAATAAATTAATTGATAGAATACCGGATGATAATACAGTAGATGTAGATTAATTAATAATCATCTTACGCCATTAAAAAGCCCCGTTATCGGGGCTTTTTTTATCGTTCTAATTTAAAACCAATATCTGTTGCTGGGCGTTTTGGAGCGTTGGCTACTTTCCAACCTAGTCGATACATCCAATCGGTTATTTTTTTCAGTTTAGTATAATCAATTCTTTCAGCATTGTCTAATGGGGTATGATAGTCTGGATGCAATAATGTAGTAAACATCAATGATGGTATACCCAATCTTGCATAAGGAACATGATCACTTCTAAAATACCATCCTTCTGGATGTGTTGTTTTATCCCATAAAGTATCTAGTTTAAATTGAGGCCCTTCCTGATTTGCTTGATACAACATATCAACTAATTCAGAAGAGTTTTTGTGCGGAGATTGTGTGCCCAATACAGCTGCACTATCCGGATGATTTCTTCCAATCATATCGGCATTCAATACTGTAATAATATTATTGATAGGAACAGTAGAATGAGCAGCATACCATTTAGAACCTAATAAGCCACGTTCTTCAGCACCATGAATTACAAACAATACCGACCGTTTAGATGGACTTTTTTTGAATGCTCTTGCGGTTGCAAACATCGCCACATCAATACTTGCATTATCATCGGCACCATAATAAATGCTGTCTCCATTGATGGCATTACGAACACCATGCGCGTCTGTATGTCCACTGTATAAAAGATATTCTTTTGATAAAACAGGATCGGTCCCATCAATTTTTCCGATGATGTTTACAGATGGATAATCAAAATGATCGATGCTGATTTTTGCTTTTAAAACTGCATTATTTGCTTGCAACATATTTTTAGCAGATGATCTCAGCCAGATAACAGGTACGGTTGCAGTTATCTTCATTGCAGGGCCGCCATCCACTTCATAAGCACCTCTTTTAAAGTTAGCTGTAGCATCTTCCCAAGTTCTTTCTCCTACTTCATCAGCAATAAAAATTATTGCAATTGCACCTTTCGCAATGAGAGGGTTACCGTATTTAGTTTGAACACTTCTAGAATAGCGCCAGCTTGGTAAAGAAACGTTTGGGTTATACATGGCAGGATCAGCTTCCATAGCCACCACTTTCCCTTTTATATCATTGGCTTGTAAGTTTGCTGCAGTAGATTTATCTACAAACAATATCGGTGCATCTATATTGCAGTTGGCCATTTGAGCAACAGATACATCCGACCACAATTTCATCAATTGATTATTGATCTGAATGGTACTTTGATCGCTGATTCGGTTTCTCCACATGTTGAAATATTGAAAATAAGTACCGTCATCTCCTGCGGGTTTCAAACCAATCGAACGATATTTTTCCGCGATCCACATAGCAGCTTTTAATTCATCTACCGTACCTGCAGATCTGCCTCTAAAATGGGCGTCGGCTAAATCATAGAGGTCTTTTTTTAAATCAGCTTCTGTGATAGAAGTCAATGCAGGTGGCGCTTGTTTTTTTGCAATAGACTGAGCATTCAACAAATAGCATGAAGCTATTAGTTGAAATAATAGAAAACTTTTTTTCATGTTGGAATATATTAGTATTAATCTATCACTTCGTAAATAGTAACTGGTAATTGCTTATTCTTTAAACTTACTTCTCCAATCTTTTTACAATTAAAAGAATCCTTTATTTGCAAATACGCGTTTTCTGAAATGATGATCTGATTGGCTCCAGCTGCAGATTGTAAACGAGAAGCGGTATTGGCAACATCACCTACAACCGTGTAATCGAGGCGACGTAAATTAGATGATCCAATATTTCCGGAGATCAATTCTCCAGAAGCCAGGCCAATTGATAATTGTGGTTTGAATTTACTCTCTGTAGATTCAATCGGAAGTGAAGCAATTTTATCCCGTACTGCTAAGCATGCATCCACAGCTCGATCTAAATGATGTTTGCCTCTAAATACAGCCATCACAGCATCTCCGATGAATTTATCTACATGACCTTCTTGAGCAATGATTTCTTTGACCATCACATCAAAATAATTATTCAACATTTTTACAACTATATCAGCAGGCTCTACTTCTGTAATTGCTGTAAATCCACATATGTCAATGAAAACAACAGTTGCATCGATGGTTTCATTTTGCATGATGGAGTCTTCAAATTCGCGGCTACCCATGAATTTCAACACATTCTCATCTACATACATTCTTAAGATATTATTTTCCTTGATCGCTTGCAAAGTTTCTTTGAGTTGCAAAACATGTTTTAATGTTTTCTCAATTGTCAATTCCAGGTCTTCAAAAATAACCGGCTTGCAAACAAAATCAAAAGCACCGCGGTTCATGGCTGTGCGAATATTATCCATATCGCCATAAGCAGATACCATCACCGTTTTGAGCATGGGGTTTTGGTCGTTCAATAATCCCAACAAAGTAAGCCCATCCATTTCAGGCATATTGATATCACTCAATACCAAGTCCACATCAGGATGAGTTTTAAGTTTATCTATTGCATCATTGCCATTGAGTGCAAAAATAAATTCGTACTTATCTTCTCTAATTTGCTTCCTAAATTTTTGTTTGATGAGCATTTCTAAATCAGTCTCATCATCTGCAACTAAGATTTTAGCCATTAGTGTTGTATATGAAGTTTCTCTTTGAGTAAATTAAAATCAACTGGTTTGGTTAAAAAGGCATCGGCACCCAATTCCATTGCAGTGTTATAATTATCGGTATCGCCATATGCGGTAATCATCATAACAATTGGCGGCGGTGCATTGTATTGTTTTTTTATTTTCTCCAATAATTGTAGCCCACTCATGCCAGGCATATTGATATCAGAAAGGATGAGCACTGCTTCATGTTCATTTTTGCTCATGTATTCTAAAGCCTGCTCACCAGAATTAGCAAAAGCAAAAATGACTGTACCATCTTTTATTTCTCTTCTAAAACGTTGCAAGAACAAATTTTCCATGTCTTGTTCATCGTCTACTACTAATATTTTCATATGCCATTTTTATTAAGGTAAATTTAAGTATCTAAATTGGTAAAACAATACTGAATTCTGAGCCTTCTGCCTCTTTTGTTTCCACCTTCAACTCTCCTCCACGTGCTTTTAAAATATCATAACTCAAACTCAAGCGTATAATTGTTCCAATCGATTTCATTATAATTTCTTTTGTCGTTTTGTAGGGGGCAAATAATTCTCCCCTGTTATTACCTTCTTTCCAGTTCTATTTTCCAATGCAAGTCTTGCATCTTTTGCAATTTTTCCTCCTTTCTTTCCTGCTTCTGCATTTTGCTGTAATCCTTTTGCTCTATCTGTTTCTGCAATTTGCCTAGTCGATAATTCTGCTAATGCGGTAAAGATTAACTCTGCTTCACTCATGTGGTCTCGGAGGTTTTGTTGTTTTAATCCTTTTAGATCTTTATGTTGCTTAACTGAAAGCCCAGCCCATTCAGTATGAATGATATTTGTTATAAATGCGAACTCATCTTTTCTTTCAACTCCGCTTTCTTTCCAATAATCTGTCAGTTTGTTGCGTGTTTCTTGACCCGTCATTCTTTGTTGAATCCACTTGTCGCTTCTGCCTAGTTTCTGCCAGTTTTCTCTTGCCCTTTCAAGACTTTGTTCAGGATCTGCTATTTCTTGCATTCGCTCATAGCCAACTTTTGCCAACCATTGTTTAAAAGGCTCGGCTTTAGGGGAAGGGATGGATTGAATAAGTCGTAACAACTGTTCGGTATCGGCAACATCGGTCATCCGCATTTTACCATCTGCTGCTTTCATTTTCAACCCGTGACTATTTGTCACGGTTTCATTTCCTTCCTTTTTTAATCGCTCTTTTAATTTTCTCCAATATGCTAGGGGGTCTATACTTTCTGTGAGAATAGCAATAACATCAGAGATAGAGAAATACCATTTCTCTTCTTTTTCATCCCAATGAGTTCTTACTTTTTGTTGTTCAAATAGTTTAATTCCTTTTTTCATGGTTTATTAATTTAGAGGAATTAAAATAGTAAATGTTGTGCCTTCTCCATTAAGTGTTTCTACCTGAATTTCTCCTCCATGTGCCTTCACGATATCATAACTCAAACTCAATCCCAATCCTGTTCCCTGGCCTGTTGGCTTGGTGGTGAAAAAGGGTTGAAATATTTTATCAAGGACTTTTGGCGGGATTCCGTTGCCATTATCTTTTACCAAAATCAAGACTTTGTCACCAGATTTTATTGTGCTAACTGAAACAGTTGGTTCATAGTTTTCAATTCCTGACTTCTTTTTTTCATTAACAACATAAAACGCATTAGTAATCAAATTCAAAACCACTCTTCCAATATCCTGCGGGATGATATTGATCTTACCGATCCATTCATCATAATCAGTTTTCATGGTTGCGTTGAATGTTTTGTCTTTGGCTCTTAATCCATGATAGGCCAATCTCAAATATTCATCAGCCAATGCATTGATGTCTGTTGGCTCTTTTACGCCACTGCTAGTGCGGCTATGTTGCAACATTCCTTTTACAATATCTGCAGCTCGCTGGCCATGGTGATTGATCTTTTCTAGATTTTGTTTCACATCATCTGCAATAGCTTTCACTTCGTCAAAATTACCTTTATCTACTTCTTCCACCATTTCACTGATCAGCTCAGTACTTACTTCGCTAAAATTGTTTACAAAGTTGAGTGGGTTTTGAATTTCATGTGCTATACCCGCTGTAAGCTCTCCAAGGCTAGCCATTTTTTCTGATTGAATCAACTGCTTTTGTGCGGCCTGCAAATCAGATAAGGTATTTTCAATTTGCTTTTTTGCATCTTCTAATTTGATAAAATCTTCATAGCGTGCATAGGCAGTAGAAAATGCATCAGCCACTGATTGAATAATACTCAGATTATCTGCTGATAATGGTTCAGTATTTCCTACATATAACATCCCCTGTAAAAAAGGAAGCAAGTGTAAATGAATACCATTTTTTGGAACAGAACTTAAATACTGTTCTTTATTCATGCCAGCTGTTTCACCTGCAATTGCATCTGCAAATACCGCATAGGTATCTAAACCCCAATGGGTTTGATATAATTTTTTTGCGCGCCAGAATTCAATGGAATTAACCAATGGTGTACTTGCATAAGGTAAGTGTAGTGATGCAATAGCTTTACCATCAGGTGTTGATAAAAAGGTATGGATCATCTCTTCCTTTTCGTCCATAATAAATACTCCGCATCTTACAAATGGAATATTAAGCACCGTCAATTCTTTCCAAATAAGTGGGGTGATTTTTTCGAGATCTGCCGTAGTACGCATAGAAGCAATTTCAGCGCGAACTCTATCGAGTGAAGCACTCCGAACAGCCTCCAATGCATTGGCTTCTGCTTTTTGCAATTCAATATAGCGCCTGAAAGTAAGATCAATGATTGTTTTGAATCGATTAAGAATATTTATTTCATTTTCAGTATATGCTCTTGTGGACCAAGAATACATTAAGCCCTCAGAAAATGGAAGATAATACCCGAACTCTTTTTCATGTTTTTCATTTTGAGTAGATTCAACAATACTAAAATTTTTAACAAAAGTAGAATAGTATTTATCCATTTCATTTCCTTCCAAAATAGCTACATACATTTCATTATTCAACCACGCCTGATATTGTTTTTCATAAGATTCATGCCCAGTCAGTTCTATTTCACCTGCTAAGTCTAATGATTCTTTACCATGGGCTGAAGTTGTAATATAAGCAGTTACCTTTCTATTATTTTTATTTAGCAAGCCAACTCCAGATCTAAATGATTCTAGGCCAAGCAATTTTAATTCAGTAAAAACAGTATTAGCTGCAATAGACAAATCATTACTAGAATGCATTGCCATTGCCTTTCCTCTAACTCTTTCCAATGCTGCTTCAATTTGTGATTCTCTTGCACTGGATTCTGCTTTTTGCAAATCGAGATAACGGCGATAGGTTTGCCCGAACACTTTTGCAAATCGTTTAAAAATAGAAGTGGCTTCATCTCCAATTGGTTCTGGAGTAAATGAAAATATGGCCCCTTCGGCAAAATAGAAATCTGTATGAACTTCTTGTGCAGGAAGTTTTTTTAAATTAAAACTGGTTGGATAATATTTTGAATTGTTGATGGCTTTGTAATAAGCAACCATATCATCGCCCTTTAATGTATAAGAAAAAACTTCTTTCCTTTTTTTCCAGGAACGATAAAAACCTTCAATCAATGGATGCATGTCTAATGCCAATTGACCTATTATTAAGGTTGCATTACTGTCAGGGTTTGATTTTGCTGTCCACACTTCAGCATGTGTTTTACTTTCACTGCAAATGAGAATACCACAGCGATTGGTATTCACTCCTAACTTCACTAACTCATCAAACAATGTAGCAACAGTTTCGCCTACTTCCTCACTATTGTGCATGGCCATTGTTTTACTTCTCACTCTTTCTAAAGATGATTCAATCTGTGCTTCTCTTGCTTGAGTTTCAGCAGCCAATAAATCAGTAAATCGCTGGTATGCTAATTGAAAAACATTTCTAAATCTTTTTAATAAGGATAGTTTTTCGTTATCAATACTTTCAAATGTTGATATCCCAATAGATCCAATACCGATAGAATAAAAATAATAGTGTAGGTGGTTGATGCTATTGAGTCGTTTATCATCTTTTTCACCACTGCTTTTTCTAAAACTACGCCATGTTTCAAATTCTTCTCCTGCAAGAGCAATATCCAAAAACGCATCATGCGTAGACCTACATTGCATTACCAATTGATTGATGATAGGATGAATATGATAACCATATTTGGTAACAGCCTTTCCTGCATAAGCAGAGTAATCATAGTTTAAAAAAGTTTCATCTGCATCGTTGTGAATATTAATCATCGTGTTGCGTAGCTCTGTAATATTCAACTTCAATAACTCTACATATATTGATTCGCAAATACTCAATAGTTCGTTAGAATGATGCATGCTCATTGCAACAGAACGTACTTTTTCTAATGCCGCTTCTATCTGTGCTTCTCTGGTTTGAGCTTCTGCTTTTTGTAAATCGAGAAAGCGGGTATAACACTGCTCAAAAACAATAGCAAATCGTTGCAATACTGCTGCATGTTCATCGTCAATATTTTCAACACCCCAAGAAAATGCGCCATGCTTCATATATGCGTTTGAAAAAATAATTTTTTCGAACGACATCATAAATTGCTGATTTACGAGCGGTATTTTAATGAATTCTGTTTGGCTAAACGTATATTTATCGTAAGACTTTTTTTCTTTACCTGACACTTCAATAACAGCATACTTTTTGCCTTGTTTCCAATTATTAAGTTGTGCCAAATAAAATGGATGTTCAAAAAAAGGCATATGATAACTTTCTGGATACTCTTTTCCAGGAAAGAACATCCACCAAGTCATATCACCTGTAACGCTATCCATAATAACAATTGAACAAAAACCAGAAGTGAATCCTAAGCCTTGCAATTGATCATGCACTGCCGCTGCAATTTCGCGAAGCTCATCGCTTTTATGCATAGCCATAGCTCTTGACCTAACTCTTTCCAATGCTACTTCTATCTGCGCCTCTCTTGCTTGTGCTGTTGCTTTTTCAATATCTAAATAACGACGATAGGCTAATTCAAACACTTTTAAAAATCGTTTGAATAAAATAGTTTCATCATTTGTGAGTGGAAAATAGGTAGAAATACCGAGGGCAACCGGCCCGAGTGAATACCAGTAATAATTAACTGAATGGGCTTTGAGTAAAAATTTATCAGCAAACTGGTTGGTTGATTTTTGATAAGTATACCAATCTTGTAACTTTTTTCCTTTCAGTTGCTCCAGCACTTCTTCGTTTGGACCCTTCAACATTTTTTTTGCAAAGGCCAATTGAATTTTGTGATTTTTAAAATCTACTTCAGTAATAAATGTTTTATTATGCTTTGCATAATATTCATAATTCATGTAAGTGCCGCGGCTTTCATAAAAGATAGCAGTTTGAACATTCCGAATTTCTTTTACGCCTAATTGAGTCAATTGCAGTGAAATGGTTTTGCAGATACTGAGCATATCATCTGCTTTCTTCATGCCCATTGCTACAGCTCTTACTTTTTCCAGTGCCGTTTCAATTTCGAGTTCACGGTTTTTGTTTTCCAGTTCAATGGTTCGGCGTTTTATCGCATCTCTGAGTTCGAGATTTTCTTTAGATATTTTATCTAGTCCGATGGTTTGCCCTTCATCAGCTTTTGAATCGGGAAAGGAAAGATGCATCTGAATAATTTTCCATTCCTGCTTTTTCTTTCCTACAATAGTAGAAACCCTGGCTTTCCCATAAAAACTCCATTCACCATCAATTTTTACATAAGTATCTGATTGCTCAGTAATTAGTATAATGGTTTCAATCAATTCAATTTTGATAATCCTATTTCTTAATTCAATATTCCCAGCTACTTGATCGGCGGTTGCTTCTAAAAATCGGATAGCTTCGATGCTTTTGAAAAACACTTCACTTTCAGTAGTTCCAATTAGTTTGAACTTTTCGTCGAGCACACTAGTATATGTGTCAATATCAGCAAGTAATAATGCTTTCCAATATGTTTCATACACACTAGTAATTTCTGCTTCAATTTTTTTAGTCAACTTCATAATTAGTTATTAACTGGTAATGAAATAATAAAAGTTGTTCCCTCACCCTCTTTCGTCTCTACCTTCAACTCACCTCCATGCGCTTTCACAATATCATAACTCAAACTCAATCCCAAGCCTGTTCCTTGCCCAGTAGGTTTAGTAGTGAAGAATGGTTGAAAGATTTTGTCAAGAATTTTTGGTGAGATTCCACCCCCATTGTCAGATACCTTTATTTGAACACTCCGACCCCCTGAAGTGGGGGAGATTAGTTTAGTACTAACCCAAACAGTCGGCTCATAATTTTCTGATGCTTTTAAAGCACCCCCATTAGAGCCTGTCCCGACTGGTCGGGAGGGTTGGGGGGTCTTTGCTTTTTCGTTTACAACGTAAAACGCATTCGTAATCAAATTCAAAATCACCCTCCCAATATCCTGAGGAACAATATTGATTGTGCCAATCGATTCGTCAAAATCAGTCTTCATCGTTGCATTAAATGATTTGTCTTTTGCACGCAGGCCATGATAAGCCAATCTTAAATATTCATCTGTTAAAGCATTGATATCTGTCGGTTCTTTTACACCACTACTGCTGCGACTGTGTTGGAGCATGCCTTTTACAATATCAGCAGCTCGCTGACCATGGTGATTGATCTTTTCAAGATTCTGCACCACATCTTGGGCAATGGCTTTTACTTCTTCTGTATTTCCTTTATCAACTTCTTCCACCATTTCTTTTAACAACTCTGTACTCACTTCCGAAAAATTGTTTACAAAGTTTAACGGGTTTTGTATTTCATGCGCAATACCTGCAGTGAGCTGACCCAATGATGCCATTTTCTCGGATAGGATGAGTTGAGATTGGGTGGATTTTAATTCAATCAAAGATTTTTCTAACTCTGATGTTCTTTTCGTCACCTGCACTTCAAGCAAATTATTTTGTAGTGCTAATAATTCTCTTTTTTCTTCTGTGATACGTATTACATTCCTGGTTTCGGCCTCACGTTCTGCTATAATTTCTTTGTAGCTGAGAGCAACATATACAAGAAAAAGTGTAGGTGCACTCAATAAGACAAAAGCCTTCAATAAATTTTCATATTCATTAAAGCTATCAACATAGTATTTATGAAGAAAGACCCAGAGTAATGATCCAATAGTAAGTGCAGTCATCGCAAATACAACGGTCCATTCAATCTTTTTAATCTTTTTTTGGGAACTGAAAACCAGCCAAACAAAATATCCCAACAAAGCTGTCTCTACCAAACCGAAAGGCCATGAAATATTAAATATATGGCCGAGTGCACTGGTAAAAGGCATTAGTATCACAATAGAAATGGTTACCCATGAAATCTTTTTTTTCAAAACCCATTCGGTAATTAAAAGCGTTAAGGCATGCATTATCGGCAGGGATAGTCCATTCGTAACAAGAAATATTGCTTTCTCTGCTGTATAGGTTAATTCAGTAAGAACTCGGTAATACGAACCTATCGCTGCCAACAAAACAACTGTATTAAGAATGGTGGCCAACTGAAATATCTTTTGATTGGGATTTAGATAGAGTAGCAATAGAAAAAGGAATAATAATAGAAAAGAAACTGAAATACTTAATGTGCCCAGTACATAGCTTTCTTTTGTTTTTGATGTAACCCAATTATCAAATGCTGGACCGGTAATCGAAATAAAATTTTGGAGGTTGTGCGGGTTAAGCCTTAACTCACGCTGAGTAAGTAAAGCTTCATAATCAACCACGTGAATGGCTAATAAATATTCCCTTTCCGGGACCAAATCGAGGGGTCGGTCATATTTAAGAACAGGATTAAAGGCTTCGTAGGGATTACCAGTATTACCAAACGAATGAACCAATAATCCATCTACATACACATCGGTGGCAGCCCATAATTGACGAGAAATGCCAACCGGAACATCACGGAATGTTTCATCCATTTTGATTTTTATTCTGAACCACCCCTCTACTCTGCCGGATTCATCCGCAAGGTTAGCGGAAAGTTCAGTTGGCTTGAACTTTTTCCAATCATTATCATCCAATTGAGGATTGGCCCAGTCAGCATTACTTCCTTTTTTAAATACCCATCCTTCCACATCCGCCAGTTGAATTTGTTGATTCTTATCAAACTGTTTAGCAGAAAGTAGTATTACCTGACTTTGAGCAAAGTTATCGTAAGCCAGGATGAAGACGAAAAAAGATAATAGTAGGTAAGCTCTCATATATAGTTTTTATGACACAGGAATAATAATAACAAACTTGCTCCCTTCTTCTTCTTTCGTTTCCACCTTTAATTCCCCCCCATGAGCTTTCACAATATCATAACTCAAACTCAATCCCAAGCCTGTTCCTTGCCCCGTTGGCTTAGTTGTAAAGAAGGGTTGAAATATTTTATCGAGAATTTTTGGAGGGATGCCGACCCCATTATCTTTCACACTAACTAAAACTTTATCACCTTCCTTTTTTGTACTAACCCAAACTGTTGGTTCACGATTTTCAGAAGGTTTCCCTTCCCCCCCTTTAGTGCCTGTCCCGTCTTGACGGGAGGGTTGGGGGGTTACTGCATAGAAAGCATTTGTAATCAAATTCAAAATAACTCTTCCAATATCCTGCGGAATAATATTGATCTTGCCAATTGATTTATCAAAATCAGTTTTTATAGTTGCATTGAAAGTGTTGTCTTTTGCTCTAAGTCCATGATAACATAATCGAACATATTCATCTGTAAGTGCATTGATATTGGTTGGCTCTTTTATACCGCTGCTGCTGCGACTATGTTGCAACATCCCTTTTACAATAGCATCAGCGCGTTTGCCATGATGGTTTATTTTTTTGAGATTCTCTTTTAGATCATTGGCAATCGACGAAGCATCCGTTAAATTTCCTTTTGCTATCTCATCATTCATTTCATCCACTAATTCAACACTTACTTCACTAAAATTATTTACAAAATTCAACGGGTTTTGAATTTCGTGTGCAATGCCAGCAGTGAGTTCACCCAGTGATGCTAATTTTTCTTGTTGTATTAATTGATGTTGTGTGTTTTTTAATTCGGCGGTTCTCTGTTCGGCTTCTTCCAATAATTTATTGGTCTTTTCAAACAATCTTGCATTGTCAATGGCTGTTGCAGCCAATGGTGCAAAGAGATTTAATAATTGTACATCTTTTTGATTGAACTCTCTGCTCTTATCTAAATGCACACTACACAAAGCACCCACCAACTGATCTTTGATCATCAATGGTACCACCATTACACTATGTACTTTTGTTTTGGTGTACTTGGTAGATTTACTTGCCCATGTTTGGTAATCTGGTATGATCAGTGTTTCTTTATTTTCAGCCGCAGTTCCCATTGCGCCTTCTCCTAATTCTAATCTTAAACCTAAGGAGTCCATTCCTAAATTTAAACTGGCAACTATTTCTAATTGTTTTTCTTCAGGATGATAGATAGCCAACTCTCCGCCAGTTACTTGTAAAAGTTCAACAGAACGTTTTACAACCGATTGCAACAATGTTGTCAACTCTAATTTTCCCGACAAATCTTGCATAGTTTCTAATAATGCTTTTTGTTCATCGGCTCTTTTTCTTTCTGCTTCAAACAATCTTGCATTATCTATAGCTGTAGCGGCCAATGGCGCAAATAAATTCAACAAGCTTAAATCTTCATCACTAAAATGATTTTGCTTGTCTAAATGAACTACTGCAAGCACTCCCACTAATTGTTCGCCCACTAATAAAGGAACAACCATTACGCTATGAACAGTTGTCTTGGTATACTTATCAGATCTGCCATCCCATTCCTGATAATCAGGTATGATCAATGCTTTTTTTGTTTCGGCCACTCTTCCCATTGCTCCTTCACCATGTTTTAAATGCACACCACCGGAATTCATTCCTAAATTATTGCTTGCAACAATTTCTAATTCTTTTAAGTGATCATGATAAATAGCCAGTTCTCCACCAAAAACATTCAGGATTGCTACTGCTCTTTCCAATACTGCCGCCAACAATTGATTCAATTCCAATTTGCGCGACAAATCGGTCATGGTATCCAGCAAAGCTTTTTGTTCGGCTGCTTTGCGTTTTTCAATATGAATCAACCTTTCGCTCTGTAATGTTACACTGATACTTCCTGCGATGGTGTTGAGAAAACGAATCGTCTCTTCATCAAAAACCGTTTCTTGTTGATAATGTTTTAAACTGATATAACCACGAACAATATCATCCACCATCAAAGGGGCAAATAAAAATGATTTAGGAATTACTATATCTGCTTCAATAAAATAGTTGGCGCCAATTAAATTGTTTACAAAAGATTCCGCTTTTTCATTTACTACCACCAGTTCATGAGAATCAATTAATATTTGCCTGATTTTATTATAGGGTCTTGGTTCCGGGAAACTTCTTTTACCATCTTCAAAATGATATTGAAAAAACTCAATGCCAGCTTCTTGATCAAATGTGGCAATCGAAACCACATTGCCTTCAAACATTGCATGCAATTGATCACCTACCAAATCAAAAATAAATTGCATTTCTTTTTGAGCAATCAATGCAGATTGAATGCTACTTAATAAAGTCAATTCAGCATTTCTTTTTGCTAATGCATTTTCAGTTGTTTGTAAATGCAATTTGTTTGGATTTGTAGGTTTCATTCTAAATGAATTTTTGTTTATTTCTCATCTATAATAGTTTTAATTTTTTTCTGCAACTGCTTTTTATCTGGTAGGTAAAATTGGTATTTTGATATAAATATCTTGTTTGAGATACCACCCATAGCATACTCAACCATCACTTCATCTTTTTCGGCACTCAGAATAATGCCAATAGGTTCACCATCTCCTTCCACATTTTCTTCAGCTTTGAAATAGTTAAGGTAGAGGTTCATTTGACCAATATCTCCATGATTTACTTTCTTGGTTTTTAAATCAATCAAAACAAAACATTTTAAAATACGGTGATAAAAAACCAGGTCAACAGAAAAATGTTTGTTGCGGAGTGAAATTCTAAATTGCCTGGCTACAAATGCAAATCCTTTACCCAGTTCTAATAAAAACTGCTGCAGGTTATCAATTATCTTTTGTTCAAGATGCTTTTCAGTCATCCTGTGGCTTTGCGGTATTTTTAAAAAATCAAGAACATACGGGTCTTTTACTGCTTCATGTGGTTGTGTAATAATGTGTCCCTTTTCGGAAAGCTGTAATACTCCCTTTTTATCCTTACTCAATGCCAATCTTTCAAACAAAGCAGAATTAACTTGTCGGTCAAGTTCTCTCACAGATAGATTTTGATTAATTGCCTGTTTTTCATAAAACTTTCTTGCAACTTCATCACTAATACTAATTAGAGATATATAATGGCTCCAACTCAATTTGGCAGACACTGTCTGCCATTTTTGATAGGCAAGGTAAAAACGCCTCATATCAAGAATATTGCGTCTGCCAAATCCCTTGCCATATAAATGCTTTAAATCTTTTGAAAGCCTTGCTAGCAAGTCAGTTCCGTACTCCGCCCTTTCATTACCCTGTTGCTCAAATTCTATAATATGTCTGCCGATTTCCCAATTGGCTTTTACTAATTCATTATTGATGGTCTTTACCGCATTTTGCCTTGCCGTATCAATAGTAAGACCTATACTAGCAAGTAGTTGATTATAATTTGGTTTTGTTTTTACTGATTTCATCTATGAAATTATTATCTACTTTAAATTTATACTGGAAGTATTATTGAAAACTCACTGCCTTCTCCCTCTTTCGTCTCCACTTTTAATTCTCCTCCATGCGCTTTCACAATATCATAACTCAAGCTCAATCCTAAACCTGTGCCTTGCCCTGTCGGCTTAGTAGTGAAGAATGGTTGGAATATTTTGTCGAGAATTTTTGGAGGGATGCCAGCGCCGTTGTCTTTTACAGATATGAAAAGTTTATTGCCATCTTTTTTTGTACTGACTGAAACGGTTGGTTCGTAGTTTTCAATTCCTGATTTCTTTTTTTCATTCACCACATAGAAAGCGTTAGTGATCAGGTTTAGCACTACACGGCCAATATCCTGAGTTATGATGTTGATGTTGCCGATACTCTCATCAAAATCCGTTTTCATTGTTGCATTAAAATCTTTGTCTTTTGCACGGAGGCCATGATACGCTAATCGTAAATATTCATCTGCCAATGCATTAATATCAGTTGGTTCTTTTTGTCCACTGCTACTTCGACTATGTTGCAGCATTCCTTTTACAATATCACCTGCTCGTTTACCATGATGATTGATCTTTTCTAAATTTTGTTTTAAATCTGCAGCGATTGCAGTAGCATCTTCTAAGTTCCCTTTTTTAATTTCTTCATTCATTTCATCAACCAGCTCTGTGCTTACTTCACTAAAATTATTCACGAAGTTTAATGGATTCTGAATCTCATGTGCAATGCCCGCAGTAAGTTCTCCAAGGCTAGCCATCTTCTCTGATTGAATCAGTTGAGATTGAGTGGATTTTAATTCCGTTAATGTACTTTCAACTTTTTCTTTCTGTTCTTTTAATACCCGATTGTCTTTTTGCTTTGATTGATATCGATAATAAACTAATCCAGCCAACAATAACACCAAAATAATAATACCAAATGAAAAATTTCTCGTTAGTGAAGCAATTTTATTATCGTTGGTAAGCTGATTGATCGAGAGTTCTTTTTCACTCATCTGCTGTTCTAATTCAAAACTAATTGAAGCAAACTCTCTCTGATTTGCTAGCAAACTATCTTGAAGTTGAATGTAGTTTTGATAACTTTGGTTAGACAATTGAGCTTTGCCCATTTTACTATACACTTCAGCCAATAACTTATAATCTCTTATTAATTCATTACGTGAATTTTTGACTATTTCAATATCACTTAATAGAAAATTTGCTGCTTCAGCATATTGGTTTTGTGCAATGCGCACCAATGCACGGTAATAATCTGGATCATTGGTTCCATTAGGAGAAATAACTGAAAGATTTCTTGCTTTTACAATTTCCGTTGCCTTCACCAACAATGAATCGGCTTTTCGATAATTTTTTTCCTTTATATCTAAAAGCGCCCAATTTTGAAATATAATAGCCATGGAACTAATGTCTCCATTTGATTTTGCTCCCTCATAAGCGATGTTTACGAAATATTTAGCACTATCAATTTGATTAGAAAGATAAAACACATGAGCAAGGTTTTTTGCTGAATAATATGGCGGGGCAACCCCAATTTTATTTAATTTATCAAAATCCCTCGTTCTCATCTCAAATGAAAGCCTTGTATACTTGAGTGCATTTACCAAATCACCAGTATATGTATAAGTTTCTCCTAATACGCCAATATTGTTCACCCAACGATCTCTTCCACTATAAGGAGTTCCTGAAAAAAATTGTGGTTGAGCGATTTTGTTTGAATCTAAATAAGCAATCGATTTCTTAAAATGATATATTGCTTTTTCATTTAAACCAATTGTTCGGTAAAAACCAGCCAATACATAATTACACAAAGCAATGCCAGCAGAATCGTTGTTTTGCTTAAACTGCAACAACCACTTATTGTAATAAATCAATCCTTCTGAAATACGGCTAGAGTTTCTAAAAGGAACTCTTAAATTAAGTAATATAGCATTTCGCAATAATGCTTTATTTGGGGTGGCGCTTTTCTCAATTCGATCTATCAAGGATAGATCGTTATCAATATTTTTGTTAACATCCGTTATTTTACGATTGGCTATTGAAGCAAGAATGTAAAATGAAGTGTCTTCATTTATTCCTCTTTTAAATCGCTCGGCTTCGGCACTCAATAGTTTAATTGCCTCATCTGTTATAGCAAAATTGCCCCAATTATTTAATGCTAACATAAATTTGGCAGTATCTACTCCATTGGATTTATTACTTACTCTTAATAAATTAATTATAGAATCCAATTTGGTTTGCTGGGCATTTGCAAACAAGGGCATTAAAATTATGAATATTAGTCTCAGTACTATTTTTTTCATTCTTGATTTTTATTGTGTGCTTGTTCCTAACTAGTTATATTTTCAATTGAGTTAATAATTTGTTTCACTTGATTAGCATGCCTATCAATATGGAATGCCAAAAATTCCAGCCGCTGTTGAAAATCCATTGCACCTGAAATAGGATGAGGATGCGCTTGTATCCTTAATTCAACTTCTTTTAAATCATTTCCAAAAGCTTCCAGTACAGGCTGCAAACTCGCTAATGAATATTGCCAAAAAGTAAGCATGCCACCCATTCTTGGAGCTGCAACAGCAGGCACTTCTTCTTTTTCTTTCCATGTTAGATCAATAAGTGTTTGAATGGGCATGTCTTTGTGAATAGACTCAATGGTTTTTTCCATTTTACCTTCTCGAATTGCATGCAGTGTTTTCCACATCCCAAAAATTCCTCCTTGTTCAGCCCAAAAAAGATGTTCGGTGATGTCTACAATATTCCAAGTATTGTCAGCAATTTTATAAGTTGCTTTATCCTGAGTTAGATGTTCGATTATTGAACAATAGTTGTTCCGAGCAATTCCTACTTCAGCAATTAATTGATATACTTTATTCATAACGGAAGTTTATACTGGTAATTGAATAATAAATGTTGAACCCTCTCCCTCTTTCGTCTCCACTTTTAATTCTCCCCCATGTGCTTTCACAATGTCATAGCTCAAACTCAATCCCAATCCTGTTCCCTGACCGGTAGGTTTAGTAGTGAAGAAGGGTTGGAATACTTTGTCGAGAATTTTTGGAGGGATTCCACCCCCATTGTCAGATACTTTTATTTGAACAATCCGACCCCCTGAAGGGGGCTGAATCGAGCTTGTTGATATGCTAACAGTTGGCTCGTAAGAGACTCCCCCTTTAGGGGGTTGGGGGGTGGTGGGCTGGGGGGTCTTTGCTTTTTCATTCACTGCATAAAATGCATTCGTAATCAAATTCAATATCACTCTCCCAATATCCTGCTGAACAATATTGATAGTACCAATGCTTTCATCAAAATCCGTTTTCATATTGGCGTTGAAATCTTTATCCTTTGCACGAAGGCCATGATAAGCCAATCTTAAATACTCATCTGCCAAAGCATTGATATCGGTTGGTTCTTTTACACCACTGCTGCTACGGCTGTGTTGTAACATACCTTTTACAATATCACCCGCTCGTTTACCATGGTGATTGATTTTTTCTAAATTTTGTTTTAGATCAGCAGCAATTGCTGTGGCGTCTTCAATATTTCCATTTTTAATTTCTTCATTCATTTCATCAACCAACTCTGTACTTACTTCACTAAAATTATTCACGAAGTTCAATGGATTCTGAATTTCATGAGCAATGCCCGCAGTGAGTTCGCCTAGTGAAGCCATTTTTTCAGATTGAATCAATTGGGTCTGGGTGGATTTTAAATTAGCAAGCGTTGATTCTAATACTTTATTTGCTTTTTGTTTTTGGCGGTTGTTTCGATAAAGAATAAAACCGATAATACTCAGCACTAAGAGACCTGTAAGCATTCCATAGGTCCTGATTTTAGATTGCGTTTCAATTCTGTTTTTTTCCAATTCCTGTAAACGAAGCTGTTCATCAAACCCGATATTTTGTAGTTGTTTAATCTTTGCAAGGCTCAGTAAAGAATCTTTCTCATCTGTTGCTAGTTGCAGAAACAGGAGTGCACTATCTGATTTTTTTTGGCTCTTATAAATAGTTACTAAAGTGTTATATCCAATAATGGTACCAGTTACATTACCCGTATTTTTGGTTATAGCTAGACCTGATTTGGCATAATAAAGTGCCGAATCATTATTACCAATAGTATTATAATAAATAGATAAAGCAACATAAACTGATCCTAATTGAGAATAATTATTTTGTTCTATACTTGATTGTAAGGCAACTAAATAATTTTTAATTGCCAATTTCGGTAATCCTTGTTTCAAATAAATATCACCGATACGTAGATAAGATGCGCCCGTATATTTATTATACCCTACTTCTTTACTATAGTTGATAGATCTTTTATAAGATGCTAATGCCGAATCCAATTGATTCTGCCTAGAGTTGATTGTGCCCATTCCTCTAAAGGCTTGTGAAAGAATTGTTTTATCATTTATGCTAAACCCGACTTTTAAAGAATTTTGAATTGCTTTGAGCTGCTTGTCATAGTTTTCTGTGATGCCATATAGTCCCGCAGCATCACTTTGAATTGTAGCTAACATACTTAAACGAGCAAATTCGGGAAATTTACGATCAGTAAATTTTGAAATTTTCCAAATGTTTTTTTCGCAATCAGTATTTTCAACTATTTCTAATGCTGCATTAAAAGATTTTAGTGAACTGACATATTTGCCTTGATTTTCTGTTATAAGCGCCATTAGATCATAAGCATCGGCTTCCCATAACTTCAAATTCAATTTTTTTGCCAGTGGTAAGTCTTTTTCTATAAAATACATAGCGCTATCAGAATTGATATCTAAATAGAAAAGGGCTAACTCCCTATAGGCTGCCATTCGAAGCGTATCATTTATTTCTTTTTTCAACTCAACCCTTAAACTATCTGCTTGCTTTTTTGTGGGCTCGAGATACAGTGGATTCACCTGTGAAAAAGAAAAAATAGGCAAGAAAAGACAGAATATGATTTTTATAAATTTCATTCAGTATATTTTTATTGGAGAGGTAATTGAATAATGAATGTGCTGCCTTCCCCCTCTTTCGTTTCCACTTTCAACTCTCCCCCATGCGCTTTTACAATATCATAACTCAAACTCAATCCTAATCCTGTTCCCTGGCCCGTTGGTTTGGTAGTGAAGAATGGTTGAAAGATTTTGTCGAGAATTTTTGTAGGGATGCCACCCCCATTATCAGATACCTTTATTTGAACACACCGCACTCCCCCTGAAGGGGGCTGAATCGAGCTTGTTGATATGCTAACAGTTGGTTCATAAATTTCAGAGGCTGTTGAAGCACCCCCTCTAGGGGGTTGGGGGGTCTTCTTTTTTTCATTTACCACATAAAATGCATTCGTAATCAGATTCAGCACTACGCGGCCCATATCCTGCGGAACAATGTTGATGGTACCAATCGATTCATCAAAATCAGTTTTCATCGTTGCATTAAACGATTTGTCTTTTGCGCGAAGACCATGATAGGCCAATCTCAAATACTCATCCGCTAATGCATTGATGTTTGTTGGTTCTTTTGTGCTGCTACTACTACGGCTATGTTGCAGCATTCCTTTTACTATTGCATCGGCACGTTTTCCATGATGCAGAATTTTTTGTTGATTTGTTATCGCATCATTTGCTATGGCTTTCGCATCATCAATATTTCCTTTGTCCAATTCAACTTTCATCTCTGCGAGCAACTCTTCGTTTACTTCAGAAAAATTATTTACGAAGTTGAGTGGGTTTTGAATTTCATGGGCAATACCTGCAGTGAGTTCTCCGAGAGAAGCCATTTTTTCTGATTGAACTAATTGAGATTGAGTGGATTTTAAATCATCAATTGATTCTAGTAAGGCTTTGGTTCGATCTTTTACTTGAATTTCAAGTAGCTCATTTTGTTGAGACATGAGTAGATTTTTTTCTGCTTCTTTTTCCTTTTCCAGTCTTTCTTTATCAATAATTTCCTCTGCTAATTTTTGCTGAATGCTTTCATACCGTTTAAATAAAAGCCAGGAAAAAAACAGAATCATCCAAAATATTCCTATAAGTGTAAAAAATGAATTCCACTCATTGAGCAAATTCACGAATTGAGGTGATTTTATTTGATAATATGTATCAGCTAAAGAAAAGATTTGCAATAAAGAGTAAACAGGACCAAATAAAAACATCAAAGGCAGCATGGCCAGTATTTTTAAATTCGCTTTTACTTGTTTGTTAAATAAGATCAATAAAATGGTAATAAAGATAAGGTCCATGAAAATATATAACTGTGTACCTATGAAATCTGTAATTCGATTGTGCCAATAAATGTTTAAAGAAGTTAGACCTAACATGAACTGACCAATAAAAACAACTAAAATTAAGTATGCAAAAACATTTAAGAGTTTATTCCATTTTGGTAAATACATTTTTGTTCTAAAAAAATATTGAACAAAGCGCATCAGATAATAAAACATCAACGCTAAAGAAAGTGAACGTAAAACTTCAATTAAAAAATTTTGAATTCCAAAGAAGAAATCAGAAAAACCAAACAAAGATTGAATCCCAGCAAAAATTAAAAACAAAGAATAATAGAGGTATTCTTTTTCTTTTGTGGCTTTGTAAAAACTAAGATTAATGATAGAGGTGATGAGTATCATTCCCAATAAAAAACCAACAATAATGTATTCAAATACAGAAACACCTAATAGCCGATTTTTTATACCATAGTCCTTCTGAAGATAAGCATCTATAAAATTGATGGTCAGGTCTTGTATTGGACTTAACCTAAAATAAGTAGCATGTTTACTAATAAAAAGGTTTATTTCCTGATTGGGTTCAATGGTAATTTCTGCCATATTCAGCAACAGATAACCATCTCTCTGATTTTGAGGATATCTAATTCCTGTTTTTAAATGTTTCCATTGATTGGTAGAATCGGCAAAATAGATATCGGTTAAGTTTCCGATTGCACCAAGTCCAATTTTTACTTGTTTATTCAATCCATTTTTCAATTTCAATTTGAACCAGATTCCTTTTATTGAAAAATCATGCTCCTTTGTAGTATCAATCAATTGAAATTGATTGGCCATTGCCGGACTAGACACTGTTTTGAAATCGGTTTTACCCAATGTATCATTCCAAATCAACCAATTTTTCCGGTCGAGTTTAACTGATGCATTGGTATCAGTTGTAATTAAAAAGGTTTCTTGTGCATTTAATCGGGTAATCGAAAACAATAAAAAAAATGTGAATACAATAAGTCGTTGGACGCTTTTCTTCATACAGCTAAAAATAAAATGATGATCAATTTTAAACTGTCTCTAATTTATGATTTATATTTCAGTATAAATCGCTTTTATATGATTAAATCAATACTTATTGCTGTATCAATTGGGGTACTCAGTTTTAGTGCTAGCGCTCAATCGAATAAAGATTCTGTCAACAATGAATTCAATAATTATTTCAAACCGCTGAAATGGCGCAGTATCGGGCCTTTCAGAGGAGGACGTTCTGTAACATCAACCGGTGTGGTAGGCAATATCAACACTTATTATATGGGTACTACGGGTGGTGGTTTATGGAAAACCGAAGACATGGGAATTTCCTGGAACAATATTTCCGATGGATATTTTAAAACCGGGTCTGTAGGTGCCATTACTGTTGCTGAATCTGACCCCAATGTGGTTTATGTTGGCATGGGCGAACATGCTGTTAGAGGTGTAATGACGCACCATGGAGATGGAATGTATAAAAGTACCGATGCGGGAAAAACCTGGAAGAAAATAGGACTCGATCTTACCCAGCATATTGCCCGTATTGTAGTTGATCCTAAAGATCCAAACCTCGTATTGGTGGCGGTTCAAGGACCATTATATAGCAAATCAGCAGAACGCGGCATTTATAAATCTACAGATGGCGGAATTACCTGGAAAAAGGTTCTATACATCGATGATAAAACCGGTTGTGCGGAGATTTCAATGGATATGAATAACCCGCGCATCATATATGCGGCTATGTGGGATCATGGCCGACTTCCTTGGAAAGTGATCAGTGGCGGGCCTGGTAGCGGATTGTATAAATCAACAGATGGAGGAGAACATTGGGAAAAAATGCAGGATGGTTTACCCAAAGAAATGGGTAAAATGTCGATTGCTGTTTGCCGATCAAATTCAGAAAAAGTATATGCGCTTATAGAAAGTGATTTTGAAAAAGAAGCAGGTGGGCTCTATGTTTCCAACGATGCAGGTAAAAACTGGAACCAGGTAACCAACGACCATCGCCTCATTCAAAGGGCATGGTATTATATTGAATTATTTACCGATCCACTGAACGACAATACCCTTTATGTACTGAGTGCGCCAGCCTTAAAATCTAGCGATGGAGGAAAAACCTGGAGCAATATGAGCACCATGCATGGAGATCATCACAATCTTTGGATCAATCCTACTAATTCGAATAATATGATCATTTCCGATGATGGTGGTGCCTGCATTTCTTTCAACAAAGGAAAGTCCTGGAGTACGCAACAGAATATGCCAACGGCTCAATTCTATCGCATCAATGTAGACAATCAATTCCCTTATCGCATCTATGGTGGGCAACAAGACAATTCTTCTGTAAGCATTGCCAGCAGGGTGTTATCGGGAGGAAGCATTGGTGTTTCCGATTGGACAAGTTCCGCCGGAGGCGAAAGTGCTTTCCTGGCTTTCAACCCAGATGATCCAAGATATGTGATGGGAGGAAGCTATCAAGGAACCATTGAAGTGCTCGATACCAAAACAAAAACTTCTTATAATGTAATGGCAGCGCCAATTCAATACCTGAGTATGGATGCCAAGGACATGAAGTACCGATACAATTGGAATGCGCCCATCATTTGGAGTAAACACGAACCCGGTACTTTTTATCATGGCAGCCAGCTCTTATTGAAAACTACTGATATGGGTAAAACATGGACGGAAGCGTCACCGGATCTAACCCGCAATGAAAAAGAAAAACAAGGAAAACCTGGTGTGCCTTTTACCAATGAAGCCGTGGGTGCAGAAAATTATGGCACATTGAGTTATGTGATTGAGCATCCTAAAGAAAAAGGGGTGATCTATACTGGTAGTGATGATGGCGTGGTTTCCTTAACAAGGGATGGCGGAAAAACCTGGAAGAATATTACTCCTGCAGGATTAGCGGAGTGCTTGATCAATGCCATTGAAGTTTCTCCTTTTGACAATGCAACAGCTTATATTGCTACTACTCGTTATAAATTCAACGACCATAAACCTGGTTTATATAAAACAACTGATTACGGAAAGACCTGGACCAAAATTGATGCAGGTATTCCTGAAGGGGCTTTCACAAGAGTTGTTCGTGAAGATCAAGTAATCAAAGATCTCTTATTTGCAGGAACTGAAACAGGCGTTTATATTTCCTGGAATGGCGGAAAAAATTGGAAACCTTTTCAATTGAATTTACCATTAACGCCTATCACAGATTTAAAAATTCATCAGGGCAATTTAATTGCCGCTACTTCAGGTAGGTCTTTCTGGATTTTAGATGATTTGAGTATGATCCGTCAATACAAGAAAGACAGCAGCTTTACAGTATTTCAACCAAGTGCTAATTATATCACCAATAGCTATTCCGATTTAGATGAATCTGATGAAGAGTTTACTGGTGCTAATAAATTCAAGGGCGTGAATGCAGCTTCTGGTATTGTATTGTATTATCAATTACCTACTTTAAAAGATTCTGTTGATGTGGTTTTAACTATCACAGATAGCAAAGGAAATTTGGTAAATAAATATAGTTCTGCTGCAGATAAAAACTATAAAAAATACGATGGTGCACCACCTGCTGATCCAACATTAAATAAATCAAAAGGCTTGAATCGTTTTGTATGGAATATGTTATACCCTACTATGAAAGGTGTTACCAATGTATATGTAGAAGCAGGATACAGAGCCCACAAAGCACCGCCCGGAAAATATACATTCACACTACAAGCAGGCAATCAAAAACAAATAACAACAGCAGAAATTTTAGCAAACCCGCTGTACAATTTCACTGCCGCTGATTATGAAATGTATCACCAAACATTGAACAGTGTTGAAACAGAATTGTCTACAATGCATACTATGGTTAGTTCTCTTGATAATAAAAGAGAACAAATAGAAGCGATGTTAAAGAACATACCTGCAGATGAAAAATATAAAACTTTAAAAACAAACGCAGAGGCATTGTTGAAGAAACTGAAAGCCTGGGACGAAGACATGGTGCAGCGTAAAACAAAAGCATATGATGATGCAGAAAATTTCCCGAACAAGTTTACTGCTAATTATTTATTCATGATCAATCAAATGCAACACGATTTACCTGTAGTTACACAACCTGCCTTGAATAGAATGAAAGAAATGAATGCAGAGTGGGCATTATTAAAAACCAGAGCAGATGCATTCAGTACTGTTGATATTCCTGCATTGAATAAGCTTTGTTGGGAAGCTGGTATTGGCGCTGTTTGGAAAAACTAAAAGACAATTACTGGGTTTAGTATTATATCGGAAGTATGATACTAAACTCAGTACCTGTTTCTTCACCAGCAATTCCTGTTGATTCTTTTGTATTTACTTTTATTTCACCCCCGTGGGCTTTCACAATATCATAACTCAAGCTCAATCCTAATCCTGTTCCTTGACCTGTTGGTTTGGTGGTAAAGAAGGGTTGGAAAATTTTATCAAGGATTGATTGAGGAATGCCATTGCCGTTGTCTTTCACGTTTATCAAAACCCCCCTGCCCCCTGAAGGGGGAGTAATTAATTTGGTAGTTACCCAAACAGTTGGATTATAATGTTCTACATTATTAGGGTCTTTTAAAGCCCCCCCTTTAGGGGGTTGGGGGGTGGTTATAGCGTAAAACGCATTCGTGATCAAATTCAAAATCACCCTCCCCATATCCTGCGGAATTATATTGATATTGCCAATGGTTGAATCAAAATCTGTTTTCATGGTAGCATTGAAGGACTTGTCTTTTGCTCTTAATCCATGATACGCTAATCGTAAATATTCATCAGCCAATGCATTGATATCCGTTGGCTCTTTTACCCCACCACTTTTTCTACTGTGTTGCAACATGCCTTTTACAATATCACCAGCTCGCTTTCCATGGTGATTTATTTTTTCTAAATTTTGTTTAAGGTCTTTTGCAATTGCGGCAGCTTCTTCGGTATTTCCCTTTGCAATCTCTTCATTCATTTCATCAACCAGTTCAGTGCTTACTTCAGAAAAATTATTTACAAAATTCAACGGGTTCTGAATTTCATGAGCAATACCTGCAGTGAGTTCTCCTAACGAAGCCATTTTTTCGGATTGAATCAATTGCTTTTGTGTATTGGTTAATTCTGCTAAAGTTTGTTCCAACTCAATTTTCTGCGCCATTAAATCGGCTGTTCTCTCATTTACTTGAATTTCTAATTCGGCTTTTAATGCAGTGGTAAGCTTTAGTTCTTTCTCTTGTTCAATCGATTTTAAACGCTCTTTCTCTAATGCCTTTACTTGCTTATTGGTATAAATAAAAATAGCACCCAACCAAATAAATCCAAAAACACCAGCAGTATCAAAAACGTTTTCCCACTTTTCATAAAACGAAGGGCTGATTATTTTAGTTATTGATTCAACAAATGAAATGGCTGTTACTGGCAGTAAAGCATAAACCGCATAAAGTATTGGCTTAAACTGTTTTCGAGTAAACAAAAAATAAAAAAGCGCAAATAAGAACCCAAATGAGATTAAAACAATATAAGGTCTAATTATTTTTGGAGTTAATACTTGAGCCAAAAGCAAGCCAATTGAAACAAATAAACCAATTTGAAAATATTTATCCCATTCAGGATATGGAATGATTGTTTTTAATTTTCTTCTTAAAAAATTAAATAAAATAATTAAAACGATGGACGAAAAAACCATGCTAGAAATATTTTATTATGAAGAATAATTTAATCACGAGCTTAATTAGTGTACGTGTCTTCTTTTTATAATACCACCTGAAGTTTCTTTGATGGTGCTAGCAAAAACAAATGCATTGGGATCTACATCGTATACCATATTCTTTAGCTTTCGCATCTCTAATCGGGTAATGATGGTGAAAATAATATCGCAATCGTCATGTACATCAAATTTACCAGGCAAGTAACCTCGTTCTCCTTTATACACCGTAATACCCCTGCCCAACTCGTTCACCAGCTTGTGTTTTACCTCCTCACTCTTACCAGATATAATGGTAACTCCAGTGTATGCTTCTAATCCTTCAATTACATAATCGATGGTTTTAGAAGCAGTAAAATAGGTAAGCATGGAATACAAGGCTGTTTGAATACCAAACTGGAACGCAGCTAAACTAAAGATGATGATATTCAATCCTAAAATGATTTCACTAATAGTAAAACTTGATCTTCTTAATGTATAGAGGGCTAATACTTCAATTCCATCAACCGCACAACCTGCCCGCATAGTTAGTCCAATTCCTAAACCTAAAAAGAATCCACCAAAAATAGAGATCAATAATTTATCATTCGTAATAGTAGGAAAGTCTGGATACAATAAACATATTCCCAGTAAAGCCACGCAAAAAAAAGATTTTATAGCAAAGCCTTTGTTTACGGCAAAATAACTCATGATGATGAAAGGAATATTTGCCAATACAATTGCATAAGCTAAATTAAAATGGTACAGCTCATGAATTAATAGTGATATACCTGTAATACCTCCATCAAAAAATTTATTGGGTACCAAGAACCCTTGTAATGCAAAAGCCGTAATCATTACTCCAAAAATGATCAATCCAAAATCCATGATGGTAGATTCATGGTGTTTGAGTGAATGAGGGCTTTCTGTTCTTTGTTCTAAAACAATTCTGTTTTTATCTCTTTTATCACTCAATAATTCCTTAGCTGTTTTAGTAAAATATTGATGTTGTTTTAAAAAAGCAATTTGCTGTCTTTGCCAATCCATTTTATCGTCTACCACATTTTCTTTTAAATATTCTACATACAATTTTTCTGCTAAAGTTGCATAATCGTCTGTACCCAAATAATATAAATCGGCATCACATAAAATCTGTCCCAATTTACTTTTTGGAGTTTGAGGAATTTTGGTTGCCATGATCAATTCACAAATAGCATCAATGTCTGTTTGTTCAAAATCGTAAGCAGGTAAATATTGCCTTGCATAATTGCAGGATACTTCTTCGTGTCCATTACTTTTTTCTAAAAATCCCGAATCATGAAAAGCAGCCGCAGTTAATAATAACTCCATTTCGGTTCCAGATATTCCTTCCTTTTCGCCTATCAATGCAGCATGATGAAAAACAGCCCTAACATGATGTACATTATGATAAGTATACATAGGATTGACTTCAGCGGCAAATTTTTCGATGATAAAGGTCTGAGCTGCTACAGGTTGCATATTCAATTACTTTTTAAGGCAATACAAGATAGGAAAGTTATGGGCATGCTTGCAAGTTTGGTATATAAAAACATTGATAACATTGCCAAACGGTCTGTTTTCAATAATATTGTATATCCAATTAACTGCTTCCAATGAAAAAATTGCTACGATTTTTAGGCTATGCTATTGTTACCATCTTGGTATTTGCTGCTGTTGCATTTGTAATCTTTTGTCAGCCCGACCGTTCTTTAGCTGATATGAAACTGCTATATGCCAATAACAATTCACAATTCATGCCATTGATGGGAATGCAAGTTCATTATAGAGATGAGGGTAATAGTCAGGATTCATTTCCTTTGGTCTTAATTCATGGCACGTCTTCATCACTCAATACTTTGGATAGTGTGGTAATGATTTTAAAAGAAAAAAGAAGGGTCATAACTCTTGATATGCCCGCATTTGGAATGACAGGCCCCAACCCAGAAAATGAATATAGTTTTCCTTATTATAGCAAATTCCTAGACTCTTTTTTAACCCGATTAAATGTTACCAAATGTGATATTGGCGGAAACTCATTAGGAGGGGGCATCTCCTGGGAATTTACAGTGGCTCATCCAGAAAAAGTAAGAAAATTGATTTTAATAGATGCTACAGGTTATCCGATAAAAAATGCCAAGGGTTCAATAGGTTTTAAACTGGCTTCTACCCCAGTCATCAATAATTTATTATTATACATCACTCCAAAAGCCTTGGTAAGAGCTAGTTTGAAAACTATTTATTATGATCAATCAAGGGTTACTCAAGCTCAGGTAGATCGTTTTCATGATATGGCCATTAGTAAAGGCAATCGTGCTGCATTATTGAGTATGTTTAAAAAAGGCAGAAAGCACGATGAAAATTTGATCAGCACAATTACAAAGCCAACATTAATTATTTGGGGTGATAAAGACAATTTAATTCCTGTTGAAAATGCCTATTTATTTGAGAAAAATATCAAGGGAAGCAAATTAGTTGTTTTGAAAAACATAGGCCATGTGCCAATGGAAGAATGCCCTCAACAACTGGCAGCTATTATTGCTGGCTTCTAAAAAATTGAATACCTTTCATTCACAATTATACGTATGAAGAAAATATTTTTTCTAATAGGCCTTTTTGTGTCTATCATTTCAATCAATGCTCAAAGCCTTAATTCTATTGAACAAAAACTAATTGAGCAAACGGAAAAGAATTATCCGCAGATGATGGAGTTGCTTAAAGCTTCTGTAAACATCAATAGCGGCACTTTCAATATAAAAGGGGTGCAACAGGTGGGTGATCTCTATGCCAAAGAGTTAAAGGCATTGGGTTTTACAATTGAATTTATCAAACTACCCGATTCTTTAAAAAGGGGAGCACATTTGGTTGCTTATCGTAAAGGCAAGTCTGGTAAAAAAATATTTTTGATTGGTCATTTAGATACCGTTTTTGAACCCGATATGCCCGCCAATCCATTTACTGTTTTAAATGATAGTACCATTACAGGGCAAGGCATCAATGATATGAAGGGCGGTGATGTAATTATAATTGCTGCCATGAAAGCCATGCATCAATTAAAATTATTAGACGATGCAAGCATTACCATATATATGACCAGTGACGAAGAAAATGCTGGCTACCCAAGAGAAGTAAGCAGGGCCGATTTTATTGCTCGTGCCAAATTGCATGATGTGGCTTTGGCTTTTGAAGGAGGAAATTTAAGAACTGTAGCAACTGGTAGAAGAGGTGCTAGTGGTTGGACATTAGAAGTGGAGGGAAAGCAAGCGCATTCTGCAGGCGTGTTCAACGGTTCTAACTATGGTTCAATTTATGAGGCCACACGCATAATAAATTCATTTCGCGAAACATTGAGTAAGGAACCCAATTTATCTTTTAACCCAGGTTTATTTATAGGTGGTGCCGAAGTAAATGTTGATACAGAAGCACAGCAAGGAACTGCATCCGGTAAAACCAATATCATTTCTCCAAAAACAGTAGTGATTGGCGATCTGCGTTTTTTAACAGAAACGCAAAAGAACAATGCTCGCAATACGATGAAGCAAATTGTTTCTCAAAATTTACCTGGAACAAAAGCGAGCATTCGTTTTAGAGATGGTATTCCTTCAATGGAACCAACAAAAGGAAATGATGCTTTAGCAGAAACACTAAGCAAAGCCAGTGAAGATTTGGGTTATGGAAAAGTAGTTGCAGGTAACCCTGGCAGCAGAGGTGCTGGTGATATTTCTTATGTTGCTGCATATCTAGATTGTCTGGATGGATTAGGCGCATCTGGAAGAGGTGCACATGCTCCAGGTGAAGTACTCAATACCAAAGAGTTTCCTATTCTAATGAAACGCGCTACTTTATTTATCTATAGACTAACCAAATAGTTGATGAAAAAAATAGGGTTCTTATTATTTGGGGTGATCGTTGTGATTCAATTACATGCAAAAACAGTAGGCAGGGTAGGCAATGCCAAAGATACCATCACCAATACTAGTGCAGGTTATTTATTGGCCGGCGGAAGTACCGATGTGGATGAAGCAATGCGTTGGTTCTTGCAAAAAAGTGGCGGAGGTGATATTGTAATCATAAGAGCATCTGGTGGTGCAGGATACAACGATTACTTATTTAAGTTGTTTCCAGTAAATTCAGTAGAAACATTACTGATCAATAGCAGAGAAGAAGCCATGCTTCCCGAAACAGCCAATACTTTAGCGCACGCAGAAGCCATTTTTATTGCTGGTGGAGATCAATGGAACTATGTAAATTTTTGGAGCAATACCCCTGTTCAAACGGAATTAAATAATGCAATTAAAAACAGAAAGATTCCTATTGGAGGAACCAGTGCAGGGTTGGCAGTATTGGGGCAATTTGTTTTTGATGCAAAAATGGATGGTATCACTTCTGCTGAAGCACTGAATGATTTACAATCTCCAAAAATATCTATCAGTAAAAATTTTGTAGAAATTGGTTTATTAAATAACATCATTACCGATTCGCATTATTCTCAAAGAACCAGACTGGCGAGGCATATTGCTTTCTTGGCAAATATTCAAAATCAATACAGCGTTAAAGCAAAGGGAATTGGCGTAGATGAAAAAACCGCATTGGCGTTGGAGGCTGATGGATCAGGAAAAGTATTTGGTGCTTCCGCCATTTATTTTTTACAATTGAATTCAAAAAAGAAAAACGCTTCGATCAATCCATCTGCAGCTGTTTATGTTATTAACGCTTCCAAGGAAGGAACAGCCATTGAATCAATCAATAATTGTTTTAAAAAGGGAACAACAATCTATCAAATTCAAAATAAAGAATTGATAAAAATTAATGCGAATTAACTTACCTGTTAAAGCCCTAATTTATCAGCAATTCCAACCCCTAGTCCAAATAATCCAGCCATAATTCCTAAGTGCGCAACCAACCAGATCTTCTGCCAGCGAGGTCTATCATCCCATTTTTGATCAACAGTAAATGGATCGAATATAAGCGCTATACCCATATTGGTTGCTGCATCAATATATCTATGCCCAACAATAATATAATAGGCAGAAAGTAATAAAAAGCCGCCATACAAATACCTGTTATAAGGAGTTTTCATTTTATTAATTTTATAATAAGTAGCGACTTTTTGAAAATATTACATCTCGCAAAAAAATTAAAACGCCTCTTGCAGATTAAAGTAAATACCGCTGTTGCCATTACGGCCCATTCCATAGTCGATGGTAATATTGGTATTGGTTTTTTTATCCATTTTAATTCGGAAACCAAAACCATATCCAGGGGCAAAATCATCACCCAGTTTTTGTTTGTATAATTGATTACTTGCAGTAGATAAATTAAAAAAGGCTACTGCACCAAACAACCCATTGGCGGTTAATGGCATTCGATAAGCAGCTTCGCCATACCAAAAATTTTCTCCGCGTAATCTCCCCTGAATATATCCTCTTCCCGAACGATTATACATATCCCAGGTAATAGAGGGTAACGCTAAATAAGGCAATGTTCCGCTGGTTTGAAATTGTCCCCAGGTCCACAAAGCAATGGTATGTTGTTGTTGCTCGGATTTACGCAATGCAAAATAAGTGCGGTATTCATAATACAAAGAACTGCTTGCTTTAGTACTAAGGAATTCGGGATTCAATCGAAAGCTCAGTTGCGCAAAACTACCATTCATTGGATTCACTGCATTGTCTCTGTTATCATATAATCCATTGAATGTAATACCCATTGTATGATACTTATTGATGGGCAAGTTATTAGCTACTGAATATGTATAATGAGAGGTCTTAATGAGGCCAGGCAAAACAGTATCCAGGTTTTTATCTTCGATAGCTGTATGACCATCGTAATTAATTCCAATACCAGCATACCATCTTCCAACAATTCTTTTATATACATTTTGGTAGAGGCGCAAATAATTAAAACTCATTGGCTGTGCGCCTTCCAATCCGTCTTGCCCATTCATGAAATTGATGCCAAGTCCATAAGTGGGTTGCGAAAAAATTAGAAATCGAAAATCACTTTGCAAAATCCATTCGTCATTCGGCAAATAAACAGTTGCCCTGGCATTGAAATTAATTTGCTTTTTAGTGGTTACTGAAACATTGGCTAGAGCCGAAGATACATGGGTGGTTTTTTTATTGCCTGTTAGCATACCTGCACTAACCCCAACACCAAAAACCATTCCCAATGCAGGATTATATCCTATTATTGGCAAATAGCTTGGATAAAGTTTTTTAATTACCAAACTATCGGCAACAGCAGGTTTTTTTAATTTCTTTTTTGCAAACAATACATCAATAATATCTTTTTGCGGAACCAAACTGTCTTGTCCCATTATTGCATTTGACTGAACTAATAATGAAATCAACAAAATGATGTATACTGAATTACGCAATGTTGTATATTGTTATGAATTATAAAGATACTATTTACTAAAGCAAATCTTTTATCTGTTATTAAAACTGGTTTTATGAAAAAAATATTTGTTGCTGGTTTTCTATTATTATTATTACAAACCAATGCCCAGGTTTTACCATTGCGTCAACAAGCAACTGTTATTGATGAGGTTTTATCGGATCGTTTAAATAATCTATTGCCAACATTAATGGAAAAAAATGGCATTGATATGTGGGTATTGATTACCAGAGAATACAATGAAGATCCCATTGTGAGAACTATGTTACCAGCAACATGGATCAGTGCCAGAAGAAGAACTATCCTGGTTTTTTATTATAATCCTACAACTAAAGAATATACCAAGTCTGCTGTTGCCCGCTATAGTGTAGGCTCCGAAATAAAAGCGGCTTGGGATATGCAAGCAAATCCAGATCAATGGGATGCACTAACGGCCCTAGTTAAAAAACATCAACCAAAAAAAATCGCCGTGAATACTTCTGTAGATTTTGGTCATGCCGATGGATTGGATCATACCGAATATGAAACCTTCAAACAAAAACTACCAGCTCCATTTAATACTCGCATGATTTCCTCTGAACCACTTGCAGTTGCATGGCTCGAAACAAGAACAGAAAGAGAAATGCAGTTTTATCCTCAACTCATAAAAATGAGTAAGGATATTATTGCTGAAGGTTTTAGTAGCAAAGTAATTACGCCAGGTATAACTACCACAGAAGACCTAGTGTGGTGGTATCGACAAGAAATTATCAAAAGAGGATTTACTACCTGGTTTCACCCTTCAGTAGAAATTCAACGCAATGACAATGTTGAATTCGATCACTTAAAAGCCTTTACCAGTAAGGGTTATAATGGAAAAGATATTATTATGCAGGGCGATTTATTGCATGTAGATTTTGGTATTACTTATTTAAGATTAAACACTGATATTCAGGAACATGCTTATGTATTAAAGCCGGGAGAAACATCGGCTCCACTTTATTTACAAAATGCCATGAAAATAGGGAATCGATTACAAGATATTCTTACAGATCAATTTAAAGAAGGAAGAACGGGTAATCAAATTTTAGCTGCCGCATTGGCTCAAGCTAAAAAAGAAAACATCAATGCAACTATTTATACCCACCCAATTGGCTTTCATGGGCACGCTGCCGGACCTGCTATAGGAATGTGGGATATGCAAGGAGGAGTGCCTGGTACCGGCGATTTTCCCATGCATTTAAAAACTGCTTATTCCATTGAATTGAATGCTGCCGTAGAAATTAAAGAATGGAATAAAACCATTCGTATCATGTTAGAACAGGATGGTTATTTCGATGAAAAAGGATTTAGATACATCAATGAAAGACAAACCGAATTATACCTTATAGGAAAATAGTTGGTTTGATTTTTTAACGAATGCTCATAAAAGGCAATCCCATTAGAGATTGTACCGCAAGAGCCGTAATAAAAATGAAATACAAAACTGCTACAATCCAAACTAGGTTTGTGGCTTTTCGTTCATCTTTTACTTTATTGGCAATATAAAATCCGACAAAAGGAATTATTTGTAATGAATGTATACCAAAAAAATGGGCAACGCGTAGATCTCCATATAAAGTGCTCCAATTTATCAATGGTAAACCTGGCCCACCAATCTTTCCGCCTACATTGTGCGTATTCAACATACTCATATATCCGCCAAAAAAACTGAATACCACAAATAGCAGTAGCCCGATTTTAATTGATAATGCAAATGGAGCACTGATACTATATGTTTTTTGAAAAATAAATCGAAGGGTTAGCACCAGGGTTGCTGTAGTAAGCCATACAATAAAAATGCCCATTAAAGCATATAATATACCACCTACTATTTCTGACTGATTAAAATGTGAAATTTTTCCTTGGAAAGCCTGAATGGTGATTACTCCATTTTCATACAACATTACAAAAACCGATAAATAGGAAAACCACTTCACTTTATTTTGATTGTTCACATAATAAAGCAAATAAGCTAGTGTCCAACTATATATCCATGTGCTTAAAGCAAATTTGATGGGCTTGATCATTGAGTTAATACCCAATACGATTGTCGAATTAAAGCAAGCATAAATACCCAAGCAAATGGCTACTATCAAGAAAAAACTTCCAGCATTGGCTAAAAGTGAATTTCTTTTTTTAAGTTCTTTTATACTAATCATTCAAGGATTTTGTTTTTATGGTTTTAAAAATTACAAATAATAAATATCCCATCGGACCAAACATAAAAGTGAAAGGCAAACAAATGGTATACAAAACCCTTGAGAGTTGTATTTCTTTCGATTTACGAACAATATAGGCTCCTACAAATAAATCGAAAGCTAAATAATGAATCCAGCCAGCTGCAACCGCATCATCATTTTGAAAAAGTGCTTTCACTTTTGCCAATGTGCTAAAACTATCTGGATTAAAATTGCCAATATCTTTCAAAATCATAAACGAATACAATGCTGCAAATGTTACAATCAATCCATTTAAAATTATGGTTTGCGTGTATTTCCAATTGGGCAGGAATATCAACAAAACCCAACCCAATAAAATTACTTTATTACAAATGGAAAAAATTTCGGCGGCTTGCATATGAGTAAGTTTAACATTAGTGATTGTGTTAGAATGTATATTTATGTATCAGACTTTACTATTGCTTTTCGTAAAAACGCCAATTGGTTTTAAAATCTTCAGTAAGTGGTTGTTGGGTAAGAACGGCTCTTACCATTTCAACAGGCATGGCATTTAAACTCAATATTGCATCATGAAATTGTTTATAGCTCATTTTTTTGGTGTCCACTAATTCTTTTTTTAATGCATAAAATTGACGGCCTCCTGTTAAATAAGCCAACTGATATAAAGGAGGATACTGTCCTGTAAAGGAGCGTCTTACTTCTCCTTCTGCATTGGCTCTTTCATGTCCTACCCGATCAACCAAAAAATCAATGCACTGTTGTGGGGTCCATTTGCCAGTATGATAATTGAGTGAAAAAATAATTCTTGCGCAACGATGCATATGCCAGAACAGCATACCAATTCTATCTTCAGGTGATTTAGCAAATTGCATATCCCATAAAATCAATTCCCAGTACAAAGACCAGCCTTCGGTCCAAAATGGTGTGCCGAAATTTCTATAAGTGCGGTTACGCGAATTCACAAACTGCTGTAAATTGTGCCCAGCAATTAATTCATGATGCACAGTAGCTTTTGAAAAATGGGGGTTGTTACCACGCATACTCATCATCCTGTCTTCAAATGCCATGGTGTTGGTAGGATAGGAAATAATGATATCTGCACCTCCTAAAAAGAAGGGAGCAATTAATTGACGTTCAGGACTCATCATCATCATTCCCCAGGTCTCTTCGGCAAGTGGTGGAATGGTCAGCAAATTATTTTTCTTTAGAAAATCAATACTTTCTGTATACAGTTTTAGTATGGCTTCTGGCTGTTTACCTGCTGGCACATAGGTGTTTTTTACTTTTTCTAAAGCAGCTTTCCAATCAGAACCAAAACCCATTTCTTTGGAAGCTTTCAACATTTCTTCATCGCACCATGCAAACTCTTTATTAGCAATATCAATGAGCTCTTCCGGAGAATAAGGAATCATTTCTACTTGCAATTGTTTGATTAGATTTTCTCTACCTGCTTGAACGCCAACAATACCGCTTTTATCAGTTGCAGCTGAAGTCATTGTTTTTCCCTTCCATGCTGCGGCATAAGCGGTAAGCGTTTCGTCTAGAGTTTTATAGGTAGTAGGCACCCACCAACTAAACATCGGATCATATCCATTGTAAAAATCAAAAATGCTTTGGGCGGTTTGTTTTAAATTATTGATTACAGCTATTGATGTAGTAACTTTTTCCTGATCAATATTTTTTTCTTCCCTCAATTTAGTTTGTAAGGATTTTATTTCTTGAATGATAGCAGCCCAATCTTTTGCAACAGCTTCTGCATTGGGTTGTATACCTCTTCTTCTATCTACTTCAAGGGCATAAATTTTTGTAGAAAACGGAATCCATTGTTGGATTTTATTCATTGATTCCGCTTCTTTCACCAATTGATCCAACTTTTCCGATAAGTCTCTTTTAAATAAGATATAATCAACTTTACATTCCTGTGAAAGACTTTTAAAATTTAGCTGACTTAGCTGTTGCTGATAATCTTTCACCAACTGCTGTAAGCGTTTGTTTTTTTCCGGAGATCCAATAGATGCATCAGCACCAAATCCGCCTCTACCTGAAGATGCCGGGCTATAATATCGTACCAATGTTCTGCTATCCACACCATATCGTTGAATTAACGATGGCATTTCCTGACAAGGAACAAAAGCATCTTTAGATACTTGTGTATTTCCGATTGATGGAAATAATCCAATCAATAAAACACATTGCGCAATAATTTTTTTCATACTGATGGTTTAAATTTAAATTACTTGAAATCCATGTGCATAAGGATCTTCATCGTCTATAATAATGGTGTTATAGCCTGTTATTCTTGCCCAACCTTCAATACTTGGAATGATGGCTTTAAAATTGTTCACCATCAATGTGTCTTCAATTCTTCCAATAAAAGTTGAACCAATGATACTTTCATGTACAAAATCATCTCCTTCTTTCAATAACCCTTTTGCATACCACTGGGCCATTCTTGCTGATGTTCCTGTACCACAAGGAGATCGATCAATTGCTTTGTCTCCATAAAATACCGCATTGCGTGCAGTGGCGTTTTTAGCAATCGGTTTTCCTGTCCATAAAAAATGACTTAGCCCATTGATATTTTCATTTTCAGGGTGAATAAACTGGTGTTGTTCATTCAATAATTTTCTACAGACCCTGCTCCAGGAAATTAATTGATCGGCTGTAAAAAATTCTAAACCAGGAAAATTTGTTTGTACATCTACAATTGCATAAAAATTTCCTCCATAAGCAACATCAACAGTGATCGGACCAAGATCAGGACAATTCACTTCCAAATTGGTGGCATATAGAAATGATGCTATATTGGTTAGTTTAACCGATACTACTTTTTTGCCTTCCTGTTTATATTCTATCATTACCAAACCTGCAGGAGTTTCCATTCTTAGTTTTCCTGGTACTTTAGGTTTTACCAAACCTTCTTCTATTGCAATCGTAATTGTTCCAATGGTACCATGCCCACACATGGGTAAACAACCACTTGTTTCAATAAATAAAACCGCAACATCGTTTTGTGGATCATGAGGTGGATACAAAATACTTCCACTCATCATATCATGACCACGAGGCTCAAACATTAATCCTTTTCTGATCCAATCATATTCGCGCAAAAAATGGAGCCGCTTTTCCATCATTGTTTCGCCTTGTAAATCAGGGCCACCTTTTGCTACAAGCCTAACAGGATTGCCGCAAGTATGTGCGTCGATACAATGAAATTGATGTTGCGCCATAACAGTAAATTATTCTATAGATGCTTTGGTAATTACGCCATTGATATTTCTATTAATGCCTGCCTCATTTTTGTTTCTAAGATAAAAAGGTAATAATTCATCCGGACAATCCTGGTAACATACTGGTCTTACAAACCTTTTAATTGCTTCTGGCCCAACCGATGAAGTTCTACCATCGGTTGTTGATGGAAATGGGCCTCCATGCACCATTGCATTACAAACTTCTACACCTGTAGGTACATTATTAAAAATAATCCTCCCTACCCTTTGTTGCAATAAGTCGATGGTATGATTGTATTCATTTAGCTCATTGGTGGTTCCAAAAAAAGAACCCGTTAGTTGTCCATGCATGTGAACGATGGCAGTATTTAATTCTGTTGGGTCTTTACAAACAACAATCATCGAACAAGGACCAAACACTTCTTTTTGCAATGACGGTTCTTTAATAAAATCAGCAGCGCTTACTGAAACTAAAGTAGCTGTGGCTTTATAAAGTGATGATTCATCTTCGCCTTGCATTTCTATTTTTACTCCATCATGTCCGATCAATTTTTTCCTGTCAGCATAATAGGTTTTACAGATTGTTTGATTCAACATTACAGCAGAATTGGCTGCTGTTAAATGATCAGCGAGTAATTTGATTAATGTATTGCTTGCATCAGATTCAATAACAAATATCAAACCAGGACTAGTACAAAACTGACCAACACCTAATAAAATAGAACCCGATAATGTTGCTGCGATTTGTTCAACTTTCTCTTTAAGTGTATTCGGCAATAATACTATTGGATTAATACTACTCATTTCTGCATATACAGGTATGGGTGTTTTTCTTTTTTGTGTGGCAGTTGTGTATAATGCAATGCCCGCTTTGTAGGATCCTGTAAATCCAATTGCTTTGATCAATTCATTGGATGCAAGTTCTTGACCCAGTACAGGGCCTTCACCAATAAGTGTATCAAAAGTTCCCAATGGCATATTGGTTTGCTCTATTGCTTTTTCAATTGCACTTGCAACCATCATATTAGTGCCCAAATGCGATTCGTGTGCTTTTACAATCACAGGACAGCCCGCAGCCAATGCAGAAGCGGTATCAACTCCAGCGGTTGAATAGGCGAATGGAAAATTACTGGCACCAAAAACCAAGACAGGGCCCAGTGGTTGCAGCATTCTTCTGATATCTGCTCTGGGTAATGGTTTGCGATCAGGAATAGCGGTATCAATCACTGCATCCACCCAAGACCCTTCTCTCAATAATGTAGCAAATAATTTTAATTGATTGATGGTTCTATCTCTTTCACCTGTTAGTCTTGCGATGGGCAATGCAGTTTCAATATGAGCCTGCATCAATAAATCATCTCCTAATGCAAGAATATTCTGAGCAATTGTTTCTAAAAAAACAGCCCTTTGTACAAAACTTGTTTTTCCATAAGGAAGTACTGCATCATTTGCCTTTAGTAAAACCTCGCTCATCTCTTCCTCCGATGAAAAAGGATAAATTGTTGGGAGTAATTCTCCCTTAAGTGTACTAAACGATTGAAAGCTATTGTTTGATTGCATTTATTATTTATTCAGGTTCAGATAATCCGGTAAGATTGGTCGAGTAGCAATGGCTTTTTTTATAATTGATTCTACTTCATTTAATTCTGTACCTACTGGAACCAATCTTGGCGCGCGCACATGAGGAGAACCAATGCCCGTATGTGTTGCAGCCAATTTAATGTATTGTACCAATTTAGGATGAATGTCTAATTCCAAAACAGGAAGAAACCAGCGATAAATATCCAGGGCCTCTTTTATTCTATTTGCTTTTACTAAACGATAAATGGCCACTGTTTCGCGAGGGAAAGCATCTACCAAACCTGCAACCCAACCATCGGCACCTAAACACAATTCTTCAAATGCAAGGGTATCTACTCCACAAAGTATGCTAAAACGATTGCCAAAACGATTATACATTCTGGTTACATTCGATACATCTCTTGTAGATTCTTTTACCGCTTGAATATTAGCAAATGGCACCAATGCTTCAAACATATCTAAGGTTACCAGTATTTTATAATCTACTGGATTATTATAAATCATAATAGGCAGGTTTGTGGAAGAAGCCACTGCCTTAAAATATTCAATAGTTTCTCTATCATCTGATTTATATCGCATGGGGGGCAATAACATTAGCCCATCTGCCCCATTGGCTTCGGATTCTTTGGCCAATTGAATAGCCGCTTTGGTGGTTTGCTCTGCAATATTGATGATCACCGGAATATTGGATGGAAGTATTTCTTTTGAAAAAACTAGCAGTGCTTTTTTTTCTTCATTTAACAAAGAACTGGCTTCACCAAGAGAACCACCCAGAATGATTCCGTCAACGCCAGCTTCTATTTGAGCATGCAAGTTTTTTTTGTACAGATCAAAATCGATGGAGTCATCTGCTTTAAAAGGCGTTAATAAAGCAGGGTACACGCCTTTCCATGTAATAGTAGCCATTATCTATTTTTTTGCAGGTGTAAGTACAATATTTCTATATTCAATAGGGCCATGATCTCCTTGTAAATAAATTGGACCAGGCATAGCTTCTTTGCTGTCTAAAGCCCCGCCGGTAATTCCCGGAATAATTTGATCTACAATAATGGCTTTGCCATTCGCTACAACTGTAACCCTTCTCCCAATTAAAGTAATATCATATACCTGCCATTCGCCTGGCGCTTTAGCTACCATTTCATTAGGCGTTAAAAACCCATAGATGCCTCCAAAATAAGTAGAGGATGGTTCTTTTCCAATATTGTCTTCAACCTGCACTTCATAACGCCCTCTCAAATACACACCACTATTGCTTCCTGCTGGATAGCGGAATTCTATATGCAACTTGAAATCTTCAAATGTTTGATCGGTAATTATATTGGATCCGGATTTGGGGCTTGTTAGTATTCCATCAATGGCAACCCATTGATTGGTTTTACCCGATGGATGCCAGCCATCTGTATTTTTTCCGTTGAATAGTTTGATAGGCTTGTCCCAAACAGGTGCTTTATCTCTTTTTAGCAGCGGCGCTCTTTCGCCAGTTAAAGAAAAGGTCGCTCCGTAACTACTCTTAATGTTTCCGCTCAATTGATCGTTTGCCAATACTGCTTCAAATTGCATATCCGCTTCTGCTCTTTCCCATTGTGGGGGGATGGAGAAATTGACTTTACCCTCTTTAAAATACACGTGGGCAATGGGTCTTGCACTACCACCATCAGCTACAAAATAACCGACTAAGGTTTTTACGCCAGATAGTTTTACTTCTAGCCAGGAAGGTACAATACGGTCTCCCATTTTAACCGTAAGATCCCATCGGCCAATAATAGCATTATCATTAACCGGGGGGTCGCTGCTAACTGAAGCATTTGCTGTGAAAAACGAAAAGCAAGTAATGGCAAAAACAAAAGCAATCTTTTTCATGAAACAAAGTTTTAAGTATGGCAATAAATATACTGAATCTTCAATATAATCAATCGATTCGGCGTTAACTTAGGGAGCCAACAAAAGTAATTGTTAATGAATAAACTGTTGATCGTAGAACAGGAGCCTATTTTAATGGCAATCGTTGAAAAACGGTTGAGGGCTGAGGGTTGGGAAACAGCTGCTTGTGGAGATGGAAAAATGGCCAGGGAATTGATTGACTCTTTTCAACCAGACATGCTAATTACCAATCTACTGATACCATTTTATAGTGGTAAAGAAGTAATTGCTTATGCATTGGAAAAGTATCCAGCAATGTTTATTATTATCGTTGCTTTGTTTCAACAAGAAGATACAAAAGAAGCGCATCTTCAAATGGGCGCTCATGCTTTTTTTTCTAAACCATTCGATTTAGAAGAATTGGTTGCATATATTCAAGTTCAAAAAAACAAGCAGTAGCATCCATTAATGATCTTAGCTCAAAGCATATTAGGTATTGTGGTTTTTAAAAATCAACTATTAAAAATTAGTTTGAGCAAAGAGTTAATGCAGACCATAACTTTAATTACGGTCTGTGCAGGATTGGTTATTATTTTGGTAACCATCGGATTTGCCGTTTTTAGAAGAATTTATAAAAGAATACAAACCCAGTTTGAAGCACATTTCAGAAAATGGGTAGCCGAAGAGTTTACACTTTTAGCCATAAACCCTGATCATGCTGTTACTATTCCAATACAACTAAAAGAAGCTTTAAAGAATTCAATTAAAAGAAATATTGCTGTTGAAGAATTATTGGTTTGTAAAAAATATTTAAAAGGCGCTGCTATGCAAGCAGCGGTTAATTTATACGAGCAATTAGATTTAAGAAAAGTGACCGATCAAAAATTAAACAGTAGTATTTGGAGTAGGGTAGTAAAAGGCATTCAGGAAATTTATATTTTCGATCAGTACGATGCAATGGAACAATTGTATCATTTTGCAGACAACACCAATCCATTTATTAGAGCAGAAGCCCAATTCGGTGTGGTTAATTTACAAGGCTTTGATGCTTTACGTTTTTTAAAAAATGTAGAAAATCAATTAAGCACCTGGGATCAAATCAATATGTTAGAACAATTAAAACTATTTCCACCTAAGCCTTTGGACGAAATGACTGTTTGGCTAAAATCTTCTAATGATTCTGTGGTATTGCTGGGATTAAAAATTTTATACGAATATCCCGATGATCGTTATTATACAAATATGATAGCATGTTTGGAGCATTCCAATCCTTTAATTCGGTATCATGCTATTCGCTGTTGTGAAAAAATAAATGTGTTTGATACCAATGAAAAACTAGAAAATCAATATAGCAAGGAGACTATTGAGAATCAGTTGTTATTGCTCGATGTGTTGATGCTATTACCAGAAATACCTGGTGCTAAATTATTAGTAAGCTTATTAAAAGAGCCCAATGAATTAATTCGATTAAAAGCAGCAGAAAATATAGTGAAGCATTATGATAAAGGTTTATTGTTGGTTGAATCTGTAGAAGTCAACAATAAAGAAAGAAAAGCGCAATTAATTAAACACCTTCAAACTGAAATATGTTTATAAGTTGGGAGAGTGCAGTCAGTGATTTTTTTGCTTACGGATTATTTTTTTATTCCGTAGCAATTTTTCTTGCATACTTGTTTTTATCTTTTTTTTCAGTTAGAGAATTGAGCTATTACGAACGCAAGAATAAGTCAACGGATTTTAAATTATTGGCGCCCTCTCATCATACACCATCGATTAGTATACTGGCACCGGCTTTCAATGAGTCTGCTACAATCATTGAAAATGTAAAATCGCTTTTAACGATCTATTATTATCAATTACAAATAGTCATTATCAATGATGGCAGTAAGGATGATAGTATGGAAAAGTTAATTGCAACATATGAATTGGAAAAAACCAACACATTTGTACCAAACCTACTTTCAACAAAACCAATTAGAGCTGTATACAAAAGCAAGAACCCCGCTTACGATAGATTGGTTATTGTAGACAAAGAAAATGGCGGGAAGGCAGACAGTTTAAATGCCGGTATCAATATTGCTTCCGGAGATATTATTGTTTGTGTTGATGTAGATTGTATTTTAGAACAGGATGCATTGTTCAAAATAGTCAAACCATTTCTCGATCGTTCTGATGTTCGAGTAATAGCAACCGGAGGCGTTGTTCGTATTGCCAATTCATGTATTGTAGAACATGGAAAATTAGTGAAAGTGGTTTTACCTAAACAGTTATTGCCCCGATTACAAAGTTTAGAATATATCCGCTCTTTTTTATTAGGCAGAATGGCCTGGAGCAGGCTGGATGGTTTATTATTGATCTCCGGCGCATTTGGCGCATTTGATAAATCAATTGCCATTGCTTGTGGTGGATACAATACCAATACAGTTGGTGAAGACATGGAATTAGTGGTTCGTATGCGCAGATACATGCACGAACAGAAACTAAAGTATACAGTTACCTATATTCCAGAACCACTTTGTTGGACAGAAGCACCAGTATCTTTTAAAATTTTGATTCGCCAAAGAAATCGATGGACACGTGGTACCATTGAAACCCTTCGCGATCATAGAACCTTATTCTTTAATAAAAAATATGGATTATTGGGTTTGTTGAGTTATCCATATTGGTTCTTTTTTGAAATGCTGGCAGCGCCTATAGAATTTTTTGGAATACTATTTTTTATTACAATGGCCATTTTAGGAGAAGTGAACTGGCAGGTTTTTGGTTGGTTCTTTGCTTTTGTTTGGAGCAGCGCATTTACTTTTTCTTCGTTTGCGGTATTGATGGAAGCCTCAACATTTAATCAATATAAAACAAAGGGTGATACTATTAAATTAATTTTAGTAGCCATGATAGAGCCATTTGTTTATCATCCGGTTATCGTTTGGGCTGCTATGCAAGGCTTTGCGGATTATTTTCAAAAAGTTAAATCATGGGGAGTAATGCAAAGGGCTGGATTTAGCCCTACAGTAGCAGTTAAAGAAGTTCCATTAAATGATGAAGGAAAAAAAGAGTTTACACTGCCAGTAAGGGTATTTGCAAATATCTATACCATAGTAATTGGATTATATTTTCTTGCAAGAGCTTATGAAATTGGAAAAGGATACTTCTCCAATAGCATCAAAAGCTCTATGCTCGAATTATTGAGGTATACAGTTATAGCAGATCTTACTTATTTGTTTGGTTTCGGTTTTCAATTATTCATTGTGTTTACTATATTGTATCAGTTACACAAAAAAACTGCAAAAGCTTTTTTACAAATTTTCGGAACCTTAATTGTATTAGCTCAATTATTTTTATCACAATATTTTTTAACCGCCCTGGTTCCGTTGGGTGCAGATATATGGGGTTACTCTTGGGCTGAGATCAAACAAACGGTTGGGTCTAGTGGAGTACTCAGTTTTTTCAATGTTATTTTATTGACGGGTATAATAGCTGGTATTGTTTGGGCAATCAATAAACTTCCAAAAAAGATCCATTTTACCCATTTAGGGGCTGGTATTTTAGTTGGGGCCATGGCCATTGTTTTTATGGCGAAAAATCCAATTCGTCAGAAAAATCGTGCAATGTCAACGGAGTATGATCAAAACCTGAGTTTAAACAAAACCTATTTTTTATATAGAAAAAGTATTAATTACTTCTTTCCGAAAAAGATCAATACCAATATTTATGATGATGCTTATAGTGGAGATTTTGGTGAGGATGCTTCCAACCAGATAGTGAAAATGAATTATACCAATGCCGATTATCCTTTTTTACATAGCGTAGATAGCACGGCAGATGTATTGTCGCCTTTCTTTAATCAATCAACCAAACTGCCTAATATAGTTATTGTTTTAGTAGAAGGATTGGGCCGCGCGTTCACGAATGAAGGGGCTTATTTAGGAAATTTTACTCCCTTTATTGACTCGCTTTCTAAACAAAGTTTGTATTGGCCTAATTTTTTGAGTGAAGGTGGAAGAACATTTGCGGTATTGCCTTCTGTTTTAGGTTCTTTGCCATTTGGAAAATTTGGTTTTACAGAAATGGGGAATGATATGCCTGCCACTTTATCATTAACCAGTGTGCTCAAGAAGAATGGCTATCAAAATGCTTTTTATTATGGCGGTGATGCTCATTTTGATTACATGGATGTATTTCTAAAAAAGAATGGAGTAGGCTCTTTAAATGATATCAATAGTTTTGGAAAAGGATATACTCAAATGCCAAAAAGCGCTTCTGGTTTTAGCTGGGGTTATGGAGATAAAGAATTATTTAGAAAATATTCCGACAATCAAACTAAAAAAACAAATACACCCTATTGCAATGTAGTACTAACGGTTTCTACACATAGTCCTTTTATGATTAATGAACAAGAAACCTATTTGTCAAAATTCGAAGAGCGGTTAAATACCATTCAAATTGAAGAATCAAAGAAATCAAACTATCGAAATTACAAACAACAGTATGCAAGTATTTTATTTTTAGATGATGCATTGAAAACATTTTTTGCTAAAGCGAAACAAGATCCTGATTTTGCCAATACTGTTTTCATTATCACAGGCGACCACAGAATGCCTGAAATTCCAATGAGCACTAAAATTGATCGCTATCATGTACCATTGATGATTTATTCTCCTTTACTAAAAAGAACAGCAACCATGAATGCAGTATCTACTCATTTTGATATTACTCCTTCCGTTTTACAATGGTTGCATCAATCCTATGGTTTGTCTGTTCCGGCGCAAGCAATTTGGATGGGTAGCGGACTAGATACCAATCGAGCTTTCAGAAGTACCAAGTCTTATCCTTTTATGCAAACTAAAAATGAAGTGAATAATTATTTGCATGGCAATTTATTTATTGATGGGTCTACTACTTATGTACTGAATGAAAACATGGAATTACAAATTACCGAATCAACCGAAGCGGCTCAACAAATTAATGGTGCTTTTAATTTATTTAAACAAAAGAATGGAATTGTTCAAAAAGGGGCGCGCTTATTGCCTGATAGCTTGATCAAGCGTTTTGGAAATTAAACATCAATGATTTTTTACACCATCTTTTAGAATAGCAGTAACCATTGGACGATAAAAATTCCAAAAGAAAACTGAACGATCTAATTTATCGTCATAATCGATCAACATCCATTTATACAAAGGTGCTCCTCCAAATTGAACAGTTTTCATATTGATAGGATTATCCGAAAAATCTCCAGATAAATAATAAAATGGTTTTTTAGCATCAATCGATTGAATCACTGCCGGAAAACTAAATGGAACTTTATAATCTGATAATAATTTTTTGCCCTTTTCATTTACCGGTAATTCAAAAGTTGATAAAATAGTATTTACTAAAGGGTCTGCATACATGATATCAAACCAATAATTGTAGGCAAAGTCTTTGGGAACACCGAATTGTTTTTGTGTAGAAGTACTTGAAATAATATGCGCATAAACATCTTGGTCTAATCCATCACCTCTTTCTAAAACAATCATTTCATCGTATTTGCTTACCAACGCTATACCATCTTTTTTAAAGGGCCATTCTCCATTATGATCTCGCTGGTAGTTTCTAAATAACCATTTAGGCAGTTCAGGATTTTTTAAAGTATCGAAAGAACTAAAATACCTGCCATTCCAACCAGACCATTTAACACCAAATTCTTTTTCAAATTCGTTTCGAATAGGTTCTGCAGTTGGAGAACCGATTGTATTAAACTCGGTAACGATCAATTTACCTGCTTTATGCATTCCTTGCAAAAAAGAAAGATCTTGTTTACTAAGACCCCCATAAATTAATGAAGAACGATCGCCCAGTACTTCTAATTGATTCCATTCTTCTGTGTAGATGCCATAAGTATCTGTAACATAAGCCATATCGCAGTCTTTCACTAGCTGATCTAATTTTGATTGATCAAATCTTTCCAGACCTTTCAATCGATACTTATTGCTATCTAAAGGAAAGAACCCATAATAGTTTTTATCGGGTTCATAAAATCCTCCTTTTCGGTTGGTATATTTTTCATGCCCTAAAATCCAAAACAAAGAATTGTGTTCTTGGTATCGATTGTTTAAAACTGTTTTATCGATAATGGCAATATTGATGGGAGTTTTAGGGCTGAGCCACCAATACAACCAAAGCCATAGCGGAAACAGAATTATTATTAAGATAATAAAACGAAGGTCTTTCCAGATTGATCTTTTTAAAACCGAAACTGCCATCCTGCACTGATTAAATATTGGTTGCCCTTGGTACCGGGTAAATACTCTTGATTAAACCAGCCAAGATCTGCAATGAAATTATTGCCAACATTTACTCGCTTTTTATAAGTTAATCCAATACGATAACTGCTCAATAAAGCAGTATTGATTTGTATATTATTATAGCGATCATCTGGAGATATACCATATCCAAATACTGTTCCAATAAAATCATCTGCTCCACCTAAATAGTAACGAGCTGTTACACTATAAGACACTGAAACTTTTTTTACAAAATCGCTTGGAGTAATATAGGTTCTTGCACCTAGCAACCAATTTCCTGTGTACTTTCCTATATAAGCAGTATAGATCCAGGTAGGTGTACCACTGAATTTGAGGTAACGAAAACCAAGTTCTCCTTCAAAACTTTTTGGCAAATTGGCATACAAAGAAAAGCCCGCTCTGAATTTTGGAAACAAACCAGAATTATCTCCAAAACCCATACTTACATAACTATAAAATGTTTTGTTGATTCTGGGATAGGCATCTACCTCAAACTGTGTTCCTGAACTGGCAAAACGATTGGCGTAGTTGAACCTACCAACAACCGAACCTATGCCAGTTGTTCTACTGTAATCAACACTCAATAAATGCCATGGATCATCATATTGTTTGTCGAAAGTATTGTAGTCGTAGCTAATACCAATTTTATTCTTAACCGATTCGTCTTTAATTCTGTTTTCTAAAGAACGTGCATCTGTATTGGTTTTATCTTTCACCAACAAATTGGTAGTTATTATATGGGCTGCCGCGTAGTCTTTTAATGCTGTAAGAGCTTTTGCTTTTCTAATAAGCAAGTCTTTGGAATCTGGATGTGCTTTTAATCCAGCATCGCAAATGGCGACGGTTTCTTTATTATAGTTATTCCAATATTGTAAATCTGCATAAGCCAATGAAGCATCTTCATAATCTGGTTCTCTAGCTAACACAGTTTCAAAACAAGCTTTGGCGCTATCGTATTGATCGGTCCAGGAATACATTCTTCCTAAAAAAATACGGATATCTGCATAATTGGGGCTTTTTTCTAGCGCGCGCTTACAATAGCTTTTTGCCAATGGATAATTTTTATTGTCAAACGCTTCTCTTCTGGCCGCTTGAAATAATCCGTCGGAACTGGAAGTATCAATGGGGGCTTTCGCAGTGCTGTCCTGTGCATTCAATATGCCTGAACAAAGACTGCCCATCAATATCAAACCAAAAAATAATTTCTTCATTTGCATTCTAAGCTAATATTCACTTAAAGATACAATTCAACAAAATACCAACTACAATATCTATCTTCAAAAAAAATTAAAAAATGAAAACTCAACATTTCGGTAATCATAGCAGACTAGTTGCTGGCTGGCATGGAATTACATTTTTTGCAATCCTTGCTTTGTTAGTTGGTTCATTTATCAACCTCGCTCATTCTGCCCCGGAAAACTTATACTCTGCTTCATTGATTTGTTTAGTGGCAGTTATTCTGGGATTCTTTTTTGCTTATGTACGCATATTTGCCTTAAAAGCACAGGACCGAGCTATCAGGGCAGAAGAAAATTTAAGATATTTTGCTATGACCGGAAAATTGCTGCCTCAAGAACTACGAATCGGACAAGTCATTGCATTGCGTTTTGCTTCCGACAATGAGTTTGTTGCATTAGCCCAAAAGGCGGCAGCTGAAAATTTATCCAATAAAGCAATTAAAACAGCAATACAAAACTGGAGAGCCGATCATCATCGAGTATAAATTTAAATTCGTTTTTTATCCCAAAATTAATTGAAGGCTTTTCGGCAAAAATGAAAAAGATGAAAAAAACAATTTTAGTAGTGGCGTTCTTGTGGCTTAATTCTTTACTATATGCCCAAGATTATTCGAATGATGTTAAGTCGGTTGATAAAATCATTAAAAGCCTCTATGAAGTAATTTCTGGTGAAGCAGGAAAGGATCGCAATTGGGATCGATTTAGGTTTTTGTTTGGAAAAGATGCCAAGTTAATACCAACTTCAAAAACACCTGATGGCAATTTTCAGTATAAAATGCTTAGTCCAGAAGAATATATTACGCTGTTTACTAGCCGAATTAAAACGGGGTTTTTTGAAAAAGAATTATCCCAAGAAATGCAGGAATATGGAACTATTGTCCATGTTTTTAGCACATATTTAACCAGTGAAAGCCCCCAAGGAATTGCTACCAATAGGGGCATCAACAGTATCCAGCTTTTTAAAGACAAGGAACGCTACTATATTGTAAATATTTTTTGGTGTGCTGAAAGTATGGGGTTTCCCTTACCGAATAATCGGTAATTTAATTACAGAAGGATATTTTTCTGAATGATGAATTTTATTTTCAGCAACAACTCCTTTGGATTCGTCGTAGTTTTTTCCACCTGTATTTAAATTGCGATCAAAGCGAGGAAAATTACTGCTCGTTACTTCTATGCGAATTTTATGACCTGCCGCAAAATAGTTACTGGTAACCAAAGGTGTTAAATCTACCTTGTACACTTTGCCCTTCTCCATCCAAACTTCTTTGTTATAGCCGTCTCTGTAACGAAGTCTTTGGATGGTTTCATCCAAATTATATGCTTTGCCATCTGGATATACATCAATCAATTTTAAAGTGATGTCGGTATCTAATCCAGTAGAAGAAACATATAAGGTAGATTCTATAAAGCCGGTGATTTCTGTTCCTTCTTTCAATTCATCAGATGTGTATACTAAAATATCATCTCTTAATTCCATTTTAGATTGATCATAAGATCCGCCTTGCACGGCGTTTCCGGTACAGCAAACATTACCTCCATAGGAGGGAACCGGATTCATCGGGTCGTAGGTAAATGCATCGGGCATATCGGTTGTTGAAGGCTTCATCACTAATTTACCATCGCCATTACTGGTATTGGCTTTTCCTTCGCTTGTTAAATAAAAATTTTGAACGCTGGTATTCGGTAAAGGAAAAGATTCTGCAGCCTGCCATTTATTACTTCCCATGGTATAGTATCTAACGCGCGGATTTTTTTGTTTGAAATCATTTTTTTCTCCTTTCAATAAAAGATCGAACCAACCCCAGGTAAGTTCATCATAATTCAAACGGGCATCGCCCACACTACGTTCTCCAACAATGGTATTTTCTGTTGCTCTTTTATAAGAGCAGTGTAGAACGGGAGCAATCACTAAATATTGATTGTCTGCCACACCTTGTTTTTTTGCATTGTTGCGCACATGATTAAACAACGCAATATTGGGTGCTGAAGAAACATCGTACCAAGATACAAACCAATAAGAAGGCACTTCAAAAGGCATATTATCATGATATAGACCTCCCTTGAACCATGCTGGGTCATTGGGTTTGCGAGGAATCATTTTATCATAAATACCTATTTGACCATTTACATTTTTAATGATGTCTTTAACGGGAAGATGCTTTAACCCCACCGCCCAATCAACACGAGGCATTTCGGTACCCATATCATAAAAACGCTGTAAGCGTTGTAAGTCGGCTTGCTTAATATCTTTTGGAAGTGTTGGCTTATATTGATCGTTTTGAGTCCCGTACAACCAGGAGGTAAACAACATTTGTTGTGCACCACCTCTGTACCAGTTTCCTTGCTCATTGAATTTTCCAATGCGACCAACACCCGCACCATAACCCTGAGCCACCATTGCTGCAAGTGCCGGATGATTTTGAGAAGCCACTGCCATCTGCCATTCTGCAGTAGAAGAACAACCGATCAATCCCACTTTACCATTACTCCAAGATTGCTTTTGCATCCAACTCAGCGCATCATACCCATCAGTAATTGGAGTACCTAAAATATCCCAGGTGCCTTCAGAAAAATAGCGGCCTCTTTCATTTTGAACTACATATGCATAGCCTCTACTAACCGCTTCATAAGCAGCTTGTAGAGTTCCTGTAACCATTTTACCATCTATCCAAGTATTAAAATTATACGGTGTTCTCGAAAAAATAATCGGCGCTTTTGCATTTCCCTTTGGCCGATAAATATCTGTTGCAAGTCGCACACCATCGCGCATAGGCATCATTACTTTTTGATCGATGATGGCTATAGAATCGAGCCTTCTATAAATTAGAGAAGTGTCTTGAGCGCTTACTTGCAGGATGCAAACACTGGCAATGATCAGAACGATTATTTTTTTCATGATGTCTATTTTACTGTTTATAAATTATTCCATCTTTCATTACCAACAAAACATTTCTGCAGTCTGAAATATTTTTAGAAGGGTCGCCCGAAAAAATAGCAATGTCGGCTTTCATACCTGTTGCAATTTTTCCAAATGCTGCGTCTAACTGAAAAGCTTTTGCGTTAATACTGGTTGCGGATTTCAACACATCAATTGGCTTCATACCATAGTTCACCATCAATTCCATTTCGAGTACATTATTGCCATGTGCAAATACACCTACATCTCCACCCATTCCAATGATTACACCTTCGTCCATTGCAATTTTAAACGCTCTTCTCTTATTTAACACATTTTCGGGTTCTGGTTCATTGCCCTTTTTCCATCCTTTGTATTGAGATGTAGACTCTGTTGCAGCCAATGTAGGAATATAAACAGCTCCGTGTTGTTTCATAAGTTTAGCTGTTTCTGCATCTAGGTCGTCGCCATGTTCAATAGTAGTTGCCCCAGCCAACACTGCTATGCGAATCGCTTCTTTTGTTTTTGCATGACAAACCATAACTCGACCACTACTCTGCGTAATTTCATTCACAAGTTTTAATTCATCTAGAGTGAAAGTAGGGCGAGCTTCATCGTTAGGCCCCCATCTATAATCGGCATATACTTTTACCAGATCAGCGCCTTTTCCAATTTGATCGCGAACTACACGTGGAAGATCCATTCCATCGGCTGCTTCAGCACCCAACATAATTTGATTATCCAGATCATACCCTTTAGGACCATAAGAGCCAGTAGCAACAATGGCCCTGCCTGCTACCAATAAACGAGGGCCAATAATAATATTGTCTTCAATCGATTTTTTTAAAGCAACATCGGCATAACCCGCACCCTCCGATCCCAGGTCGCGTGCTGTTGTAAAGCCTGCCATCAACGTGTTTTTAGCATGAATGGTTGCTCTAACAGTTCTGTAAGCATCTGTTTCTTTAGCTACTTGCAAATCCCATTCTTTGATATTGTATGGATAAAGCAGCATATGAGAATGCCCTTCAATCAAGCCAGGACAAATCGTTGCATTCGGGTAATTGATCTTTGTTGCTCCAAGAGGAATACTAATTTGTGCTGTTGGGCCTGCCGCAATAATTTTATCTGCGCTTACCAATACGGCCCAATTCTCATGCATTTGATTACCATCAAAAACCCTTGGTGCGGTTAAATAGAAAATTGTTTGGCTATGACTACGCAATACAATAAAAAATATTGCGAAGCATAACAAGTATCGTTTTGAGTAATAAAGCATGTTACAATTTATGGAATTTATTTTCTAAACGGCGGCTTGTATTGATAGCTCAATCTTCTCCATAACCATTCCATCGGACCGAAATGAAAATACTTCAACCATATCGGACTAATTATTATTTGAAAAATCCAAATAGCAAAAACCACATAGTACAATTCATGGCGATGCAACTTTCCGAACATACTAAACCCTACTCCAGTAAAAAAAATCATACAAATAACGGAATGCATCATGTAGTTGGTCAAAGACATTTTACCTACTGCTGCTATTCGTAATTTAAGCCAGCCAAGAATAGGTGATTTAGCAAATGTCATGATAAGCCCTATATGACCGATGGACATACCCATCCTACCAAGGTCGTAAGTAATATTCGTCTTCGAAAAAGACAATAAAGAAAATTTATCATTGATGATAGTAGTGACTTCATAATAATTAACAGTAAGTCCTATAGCATAACCAATAAGCATCAACATAGCATAAAAGCGATAAGGCTTTTGCCCAGAAAACCAATTCCATTTGAAAAAAGCTATACCTAATAACATCATACTTAATATATCCCAAACATCGTATCTGTAAACAAATGAAGAATTAAATTCTCTATTTGTAGGCGATAAATGTGCTACAACATCAAAATATCCTTTATGCATTTTGTTATTGTATGCTTCGATAGCTTTGGGCGTTTTCTTGCTTTCTATTTTCTCCCATCTACCCATTGCTTCTTTTTGTTCATCGGTTAACTCTTTACCTTCAGCTTTCGTTTTTTGTGCAACGGCTAGATTGGCTATAAATTTCTTGTCCTCTTTATATTCAGTATAGGTCCAAAGAGAGCCAATAGAAAAAAGTAATAAGGCCGTCCAAACTAAATATTTAGGGGCCATATTTCTAAATGAATACAGCAATAAACCCATGAGGGCGTAATTAAATAGGATCTCTCCAACCCATAGTAAGAGGTAACCATGAATCAATCCAAAAAGCAGCATCCACATCAATCTTCTAAAATAAATATCTGCCGCTTTAATACCCGCATGGTTTTTTGTTAACCGATCTAAAACAATATAGGTACCAACACCAAATAACAATGAAAATAGAGCCCGCATAGTACCTTCAAAAAACATATTGGTGGTGATCCATGCATATAGATCCCAACCGGTAGAGCCGCCTGTGATTGTTGGGTTGCTATAAGCTTCATATAAACCATATCCAGTAATATTCATTAATAAGATGCCACAAAGCACAATACCCCTCATGATATCAAGAGGAATTATGCGTTCTGAATTGGAAACAGGTTCTAATGCAGTAGCAGCTACAATAGATGCAGAAGGGTTGTTGGTTGAATGCATGTTGGTTGGGTTGAGGTTGATTTGTTGTTTAATATAATACGCACAAATACCAGGGAAGACAAAACAAGATAATAAAATAATCACAAATAAACTATTGACTAAAAGGAATTTTAAATGGGGTGTAACTTTTCAGGTAAATCATTGTTGTTAACTTCACACTTAATGCTATTGTATGAAAATGTGGTACTGTTTTTTTACTCTTGGATTTTCATGTATGCTTCAATCAGCATCTGCCGCTACTCCTATTCTATCTACTACTGATACGATTTATACTTATCAAAAAAAATCCTACGATGGAATTGGTAAATACTATTTAGGCAGAGAAATATCTTATGTAATGGGGGCTGCAGGTAGTGATTGGCTGGAGCGAGATACCCGACAAGAAGAAGAAAACACCCAACTGGCAATACAAAAAATGAATTTGCCTAAGAATGCCGTAGTAGCTGATATTGGGGCAGGTACAGGATATTATAGTTTTAAGATTGCTGCAAAAGTTCCAAAAGGAAAAGTCTATGCGGTGGATGTGCAGGATGAGTTGCTTGATTATTTAACTCAGAAAAAAACAGCTATTCGAGATACTGTTGTTACAGTAATCAAAGGTTCAGAAAAAAGTCCTAATCTGCCCGCCAATAGTATTGACTTGGCCATTCTGGTAGATGTATATCATGAACTGGAATATCCTCATGAAATGTTACAGTCCATCAAAACTGCCTTGAAAAAAGATGGTAAAATATTATTGATAGAATACCGAGGAGAAGACCCATCCATTCCCATTAAAGCATTGCACAAAACAACAGTGGAGCAATTGAAAAAAGAATTAGGAGCCAATGGATTTGAAATGACTTACCGCGGTGACTTTTTACCTATTCAACATTTTTTGTTTTTTGGGAAGAAGCATTGATTTGCCTTCTTTTTAATTTTTTATAAATGCACAATTATTTCCAGTCTATATCGGTCTTTAATAACCAACCCTTGATTTCTGTTGGTTGTTCTTTTAAAGTAGAAAAATCGCAATTATCGAATTTATTGTCTGAGTTCATGATTACATAAACCCATTCATTATCATTGTCCTTTTTACTTCCTAGCGCTTTTCCCTTCGAGCCTATTTTATAAGTAGCAATTGAATTGCCATTGATCCCATAAAAAGGGTGTTCAATATCTAATATATAACTGTCAAATCGCAGTTTAGCATTGTCTGTTTTAACTGTAAACTCTTTAGGATTTGAGAATGTTGATGATGGTTTTTCTGTTATGTTATAATACCCGATTGTTTTATCCAATTTGAAAGACGGTTCTTTTCCTGAATAACTAACAGAATAATAATATTCTACTTTCCCTGGGTCGGCACAACAACCGGGGTTTATTAGCGTAAATGAATTTAATTTATTATTAGTAAAGTCTAATTCTTTAATGTCTTGTTTGCCCGTAAAAACCTTTTTGTATTGGTCACCACCCATGTTTAGAAAAATTTGGGTGATTTTATAATCGCCGCTATAAGGCCCATCATAAACAAAATCGAGTAATTGGTCTCCATTTAAATCAATTGCGTAGGTTGATTTAACAAGATCCGCTGGTTTATACGGAAAGTCTGCAATTGGCTTAACAGTTTTGTAATTTGAGGTAAGAAATTGAAGGAGCAATATACTGTCTCGGTTCTTTTCTATATTTGAAAACACAGAAAGGCTATTGCTGTTTTCTTCGATATGTGCAATTTTTTCTTGCCATTGATAATACTGTTCAAGTTTAGCGGAATCAGTCAGAGTCGCAGGGTCAACTTTTTTATCTACAGTATTCTGTGTTTGTTGACCACATGAACAAAAAATTAAAGTCGTTAAAATTGCCAATAAGTAATTGGTATTGATAGTCTTTGATTTTTTATTGTTGAATGCTGCCATTGTTGTGTTCATTAATTTTTCAAATACATTTCTTCTTTTGACGCTACTCTCATTCTTTTCACTGTTCTTATATCATAAAAGTTATTAACCTGAATTGCTGTAACTTTTACAAGTACTGAAACTGAAGATGAAAAATTGTCGTTAGTAAAACAGAAAGATAAATTGCCCTTTACTGGTAGCATTCTTGCAAAGTCATTAATTACTTTGCCGTATTTTAAATATCCATATATTTTTCCGCTAGTATAAAGATTTAGGTTTTGCCCTTCCAAAAGAACATATTCAATGTCTTCTCCATTGAAAACCTGAGTTAAGTAGGAGGTATTATCTAAAGCTAATGCTGTCAGAGGGCTTCTGCTATTAGGTTTTGTGGTCGCAGATCCTGTATTGGCTGCAAATTTCCTTGAGGCGTCATCATATGATTTTTGTCCGGGTTGATCAACACCTATATAATAACTCCAAAAAACAGTATTTGATGGCAAGGTAAAATTGGTAATCGTTCTGTTTGTATTAGGTCCGGTTCCCCATGGAACTTTGGTGGTTTGGCTTAATAGCTCGCTAATGGTAGTGTCTGATTTTACTAAAAATCTTTCTTGTTCTTCATTATAAGTAGTATCATAAATAGTACGTTTAAAAACAGCTGTATTAAATTTTCTTGTTTTTTCGCTTGCAGGTATTCGTTGTATTTTAAACTTGACTACACGTCCTGCAAGAATATTGGAATTCGTAAAACGGAATTTGTAAACGCCTGTTTCTGTAATAGTCAAGATTTTGTTTTCGATTTTTTTTACTTTATAGTCTAAGAAGAGCGACTTAGATGGCATAGCCATAATTTCTACTTCTTTCAACTCTTTTTCATTTACTTCTTCAAAACTGAAAATCAGCTGGTCGCCTTCTGCGAATCCAAAATAAAAAACCTCTTCACTTGAAGGTGAAACTTTAACGGTGTTTTCGGTAATATCAATGGGTGTTTGTCCAAATCCTACTGTTACAGAAATAGCCAATAGGAAAGTAAATGTTAGGGATTTTATCATATTCATGTTTGATTAAATAAATGTATTAGACTTCAAGAAAATAAACAATATCCTTACAGAATTTAGTAGACCAAATCCAAATCATCTGTAATTTCTAATAGATTATTTTCTCTAAAGTTTGCCAATGTTCCTTTTAGGGTTTTTATGTCTCCCTTAATGATTGTTTTCTGATTTGATTTTCTATTGATAATTTTTAATCCGATTTCGTGTTTATTGCCAGTGTAGAAATACTCGTCGTATATAACGTATAAAAAATCTTTATTGTAAAAATAAATATAACTCAAATCCTTTCCTTCGTTTGATGGCCCTGGCTCTCGAAGTGAAAAAGTGTAATAAAAATCTTTCCAGCTGGTTTTTAAGTTGCCTGGAAATTCATATTCAATTTTATTTTTATTACCAAGCCTATAAATAATATATTTATTTGCTTTGTCTTTATTTAAAGTTACTTTCTTCCCATTTTTAGTGGTAAATGAAAATATTGGTTCTTCATTTGGCAAAGTTAAACTTTGTCCGTAACCACTTATTGTTATACAGAAAAAAGCAAAAAATATGCTCTGCTTAAAAAAGGAGGAGGTCATAAATTTTTTAAATAAACGGATGCTGACACATACTGCCATCTTTCGAATATACTTAAAAGATTTAAAATATTTACATCATATGAAACTTTTAGAGAAATTATGATTCTCGGTTTTTACAATTTGAAATAAATGCCTCAAAATCACGCACAAGCCCAGAACCCATAGTAATTCATTAATACAAAAAATCTTATATTCAATGCTCAATCCCAAGTAATGAAAGCTATTATACCTCAACCAGTGCAACTGAAATTATACTTGGTAACCACCACCCTATTTTTTGTACAGTCCATTTTTTCACAGGGCTTAGACATCGGTTATATGTCATCTGGAGGAAAACTAAAACCCCTGCAAGCAATAATGGATATTCGACATTATACTATCAACCTCGATGTAAATATTGCCAGCAAATCGATCCAGGGAAATACAGTTGTTACACTAAATTTATCTCAAGCATCAGATACTATCTTATTGGATTTAGTGCAATTGTTGAAGGTAGAAAGAATCATCGTAGATAAAAAAGCGGCGGCGTTCGAACACAAAAACGACCTGATTTATATTACAGGAGCTTCATTCAAAACGGGTAAGCACGATGTAGATATTATTTATGGTGGCAATCCTCCAATAGCGGTAAAGCCACCTTGGTTGGGCGGTTTTACCTGGTCTAAAGACCGAAGTGGAAATGATTGGGTTTCGATCAATGTACAAAAAGAAGGAGGACGATTGTATTTTCCATGTAAGGACCATCCAAGTGACGAGCCCAATGAAGGAGCTGATTTAAACATCACAGTTCCAAATGGATTGTCTGTTGCAGGACCAGGTTTGTTGCAAAAAACAATTTCTAAAAACAACAAGACTACTTTCTCCTGGAAAACCAATTATACCATTAGTAATTATTGCATTGTATTTAATATTGGAAAATACCATGTAGCCAAAGACAGTTATACAACTATTAATAATCATGTTGTTCCTATTGAGTTTTATGTGTTGGTAGAAGACACCATGCATGCTAAGAAACTCATCGCAACAAAAATTCGCGATACCAAAATTTTAGAGAAATATTTTGGTGAGTACCCTTGGTATAAAGAAAAAATTGGGATTGCCGAAGTACCTAATTCGGGAATGGAACACCAGACAATGATCACATTCAATAATCAGTTTAAATACGTAACTATTGGCGGGCAAGAATATTCCGATAATTTATTTCATGAATATGCACATGAATGGTGGGCAAATAAAGTAACCAATAAAGATTGGGCGCATATGTGGATTCAAGAAGGGATTGGTACTTATGCCGAAGCCTTGGCGCATTATGAATTAGGTGGTCAAGAAGCATACAACAAAATAATCGCGAATCATAAAAGAGGAATCAAGTATAAAAAGCCGATGGTGGGTGGAGAGGAATTATCAGAAGATGAAACTTATGCAGGTAATGATATTTACACCAAGGGGTCTTTCTTCATGCACAGCTTGCGTTATGTTATTGGCGATGAATTGTTTTTCCCCACCTTAAAAAAACTAGCAACAGATCCAGCATATACTTACGATAACTTTGTTACTTCAACAGATGTAGAAAAATTATTTAGCTCAGCTGCCGGATATTCGCTTCAGCCATTTTTTGATTTTTATTTAAGAACCACCAATGTATTGGATTTTACCATTAAGGAGTTGGTTTATCAAGAGTTTCAAATTAAGCAGAATAACTATTTTATGGACCTTCCGGTAGATATTTTAATCAATGGAAAAGTTGAAAAAAGAACTATGGGCAAAGAAGGCATTAAAGTAAAATCAATTACGCCACCAACAGTAGATCCGATGGGTTATTATTTAAAGAAAGTGATACTTCAATAATTAGAGCTTTACAATTTCTTTGTCTATCCAGGCCAATCTTTCATGAATCCATGACTGAAGGAAATTGATTTCTTCCTGGTGGGTTTTTCCTACAAAATTATTAAAGGGAAGCCTTACGCCTAAAATTTTCCATCGCTCAAAATGCTGCTGGATGCTGTTGTTATCAGTAAGAGGTTGTATATGTTTGTTGATGGTGTTCAAAATATTGGTTTCGCTAAACACAGTGACCCTTAATGTAGACCATCTTGATTGCATTTGTATAGTGAAATTTGGATCAGACAATAGTTTCCTCCACCAAAAATGAATCAGCCAGCTATCACCGGGATAATATTTATTGTAATTAAACATCCATGTATTGGCTTTTGTAAAAGCAGATCTGTCATCATTACCAAAGCCTAAATTAAAATCCCATATGGGACCCATATTGAGTTTACCAACCCTGTCTTTGTGCATAAAAGTACTTAATCGATAACCGTCCGGATTATAGGCCAATTCATTCAACAATAAAAAATCAATGAAGCTATTTGCATTAATATATTGTTCATATCCATTAATAGGGTTTGTATAATCACTGCTCAATAAACTATTTTCGAAATCACTAAAAAACTGTTGCAAATAAGTTTTTTGTTCATTGGTGATTGCATTGCTTTTAGGATACTCATACATAAAATAAGTTTCCGCTCCACGTTTTCGGCCATATGGCGCATAGTCTATTTTTTTTCCTTGAGGATCAAAGTCTGACCTAAAGCCCAGTGGTTTTTTATAAATGGCATCTCCTTCCCATCCCTTTATTTCATTATCCCCTGCAGATTTATCTATCTTGATAATATATCCACCGGTAACAGAAATGCTATCATTATCGTTATTGGATATTTTGGTAATATTCACCCTGTTTTTGTCTCGCTTTAATTTTTCCATCAACACATAGAGTCCCTGGTATTCCGCATTGATATACAATTGCACATATTTTGTTCTGCTTGCATACATACCGATTTGATTGGATAAATCATAAATAAGCGAGTTCCTGATTAGTGATTTATCGTTAGCAGGTGCATATAAAATAAAATCCGATTGTTTAGGAAAATCCATAATAGCACTATCAGTGCTTTGATTAGATGCATCTCTCAATTCAAAGCCGTAGGATTTTTGTTCGAATAACCTGAAAGAAGTAGAGCCCCTGTATTCGATGCCAATATTCGATTTGAATACAATGGTATCACCCAATTGAATTTGTAGTATCGATGAAACCTTTGGTTCATTCACTATTTTATTTCCTATGGTACTAATATATACGGCAGGTACTTTATTATTGAAATTGGTAACCGGATACCAAAAAGCATTTGTAGGAAACGCATTATTTGTATTTGATTGCTCATTTATTTGAGCGTACAAACCAGATTTAAAATAAACGCATGAAACGAATAACCAAAAGAAAAAGAGAATTCTGAGTAAAATTTTCATACTACTAAAGTTCGTAATAATTTAATTCTAATATTCAGAACAGTGGAGAAAGGTTAAAGCTGTAATTTTTCGTTTTTTGAGTGATTTGTTGAATCCATTAAAACAAAAAACCCCAACATTACTGTTGAGGTTCTTGTGGTGTGGGCCGGGATCGAACCGAGCACCTAAATAGCTTTAAATCAACGAATTACATATATTTTTAAGAATATCTTTGCATAATTGTCGCAGAATGAAGGTAATTCCTATTTTTTTAATGGCAAAATTTGGTTGAAAAGGTTTATTAAATAATTCACAAAAAAGTGAATTATTTAATAAAAAGCATTAGTTTTGTGTTTCAATAAATATGTGAAAATAGATTTTAAAGACCCAAAACTGGCTGATCTCTTCCAAGGAATCAAGGTTACTGATAAAAAATATCGGTATGACGAACCATTACTAAACCAATTTATAAAAACAGTACGGAAATTAGAAGCTGCGAACAATATTGAACATTTATTTCAATTCACCTCTCTGAATTATGAAAAATTGAAAGGAAATCTAAAAGGCAAAAGCTCTGTAAGAATAAATATGAAGTACAGGTTAATTTTTGAGGAAATATTGAATGAAAAAAATCCCAAAAATGTTGAAATATTAGCATTAGAAGAAATAAGCAAGCATTACGAATAGTATACTAGAAAAACTATTTAATGGAAGCCGACCATCAAAATCAGGCATTAAGCACATGAGCACAAAAACAAACCACCTAGCTCCAGCAAAAGCTATTCATCCAGGGGAAATTTTAAAAGATGAACTGGAAGCAAAAGAAATTAGTCAAAAAGACTTTGCTACCAAATTGGGCATACAGCCAACTCAACTCAATGAAATTATCAAGGGGAAAAGAGGTATTAATACTGAACATGCAGTATTGATTGGAAAAGGCTTGGGTATGGATCCAAAAATTTGGCAAAACTTACAAAGTTTATATGAGTTAGATCTTGTAAAAATAAATGAACGAACGCAAGACCGATTAGTTGCGCTTGATCAATGGGAAATGATTAAGGATTTTATTCCGGAAAAATATTTTAAGAAAATAGGAGCAATTAATGGCGACCCAATTAATGATATTCCTGTTATTAAAGATATTTATCAGATAAACAAATTCGAAGAGCTTCCAGGCTTATATAACCAACCTGCTTTTTACCACAATAGAAAATCAGAGAAATTAACTGTAGATAAAATAAATTTACTTGGTTGGGTTAACCTATTAAAAAGTATCTCAGCGAATTCAAAAGTTGAACGATTTGATCATAAGAATGAAGCAGAAATCATTAAAGGATTAAAAAAATTAATTTCTAAAAATGATCAAACTATTATTAAGTGTAAAGAATTTTTAGCTGAGTTTGGTATAAAATTGAACGTATTAAAACATCCAGAAAAATGTGCTGTTGATGGTGTTTCTTTTTGGAGTAATGGAAATCCAGCAATAGGATTATCTTTAAGATTTAATCGTATTGATAATTTTGCTTTTACATTATTTCATGAACTTGGCCATGTATTTTGTCATTTGGTAAACAACAATACAGCAGAATTTATAGATGTTGATATTAATAAAGATTCATCGAGTAAAGAGGATTTAGAAAATGAAGCAGATGAATATGCAAATAACATGCTTATAAACAAAAAGAATTGGGATCGCTTTTTTTCACAATCAACAAGATTACAAATAAATTCAATAATTGAATTTTCTAAAAGCGAAGTTGTGCATCCAGCTATTGTAAAAGGTAGGCTTTGTTATGAATTAAAGTCTTATTCAATAAAAGTGGATATTGATGATAAGATTTATTAATTATTCTTCTTAAAAAAAATTTCTTCAAAACCAATCCCCAATGCATCGCCTGCGGAGAATTCTTTATTCGCTCACCCCTTCCAACATAGCTTGCCAAATATCTACCGGTCTTTTTGCAAGAATATTTTTTACGAGTTGATGCGTTGCTTCCGTGTTGAACAATATGTTTTTCATTTTCCTGCCAACGATTCTTGCAGATACTAATGTTAAATAATTATTTTGATTTGTATCATATAATTCCATCACTTCCATGTATTCATTATAAATTTCATTTGCATTCAACTCAAAATACACTTCTAGAATATGATCTATATCTATTATGTCTTTGGTGCGCTCTGGATTAATATTATTAGCAATCAATTTTAAGATAACTAGCCCTTCTAGTGAACATACATTTAACGAAATACCTTCGGCAACAGTGATTGTTTCAGTAAATGAGTATACTTCTTTAAACCCACTCATATCCATTACCAAGAAACTGTGCTTACTTAAATTTAACTGCCGATCCTCTTTCTCTATTTCTCCAAAAGGCAAAAGGTCAACTTCTAAAGCTTCTTTAAAGATTAATTTAAAAACACTGTGGTTACTTTCCGCAAATAGGCTGGTAGCTTTTAAGGCATCTATGATGTCATAAAATTGTTTTTCATCACTTAATAAAATAGCAATATCTGCATCATTGGTTCTTCTTTTTGATGTAAATTCCTCTTGCACAGACAACCGAATATCCCTTGCCATGGCGCCAACTAAATAATAGTCCACGTCAAAAGCACGGAAAACAGCTTCTATAGACTTAAGCATTTCTGCTACTAATGGATTTGATATATCAATGGGTTGTTTCAAGGTATTGTTTTTTTATTCTCTCAGCAGTCTCTCTATTTCTGCTATCGAGGCTGGTTACTAAATCGGCATACGCTAATAATGGTGGAACTGTTTTGTGTTGTTCATTGGTTTGATTGTTCCAAAATTGATCTATAAGCTCTATGTTACCTTCGGCATCAGGAATGATCCTTAGCTGTTGCATTAACTTTACTTTGGGCTGGTTTGTATAGATGGTTAATATTTCTGGGTGAAGGTGTTTGGTTAATAAAGCACCTGCAGTTTCCCCTCCCCAATAAAAATCAGTTACTAGTATTTTTTCCCATTCTTTTACCATTTGCTTATCTATAAATTTGAATCGACCTTGTTTTAGTTTGGGCTTTAGTACGGCGTTGAATAAACCAACCCACTTATTTATCAGTGCATCCATATTTTCTAAAATCAAGATTGTTTTTCCGTTTTTACCCGTTTCTTTTAAAAATCCTTCTTTTTTTAATTCTTCTAAAAATGGACCTATATTACCTAAAGCAACTCCCGTAATTTCAGCCATGTTTCTATATGTTGCATTAATGAGTTCTGGATCATTGAGTATGCCAAATAAAAATTTTATGCCTGCTGTTTTCCATAGCTTACCATCTTTTGTTTTGCGGACTTTTGTTACTTCCTTATCATTGATATAAAGGAAGATTCCATCTTTATTGATAAAACAGTTCCCTGCTGTTTCTATGTAGTTAATCCCCTGGAGTTTAAGCGCCTCCTTTAGGGGCTTTGGTATATAATTACATACCAACAACCCATCCCCCTTTTTCATTACTTTTATTAATTGAGGCAAGTTTTGTTCCCTTATTTCATTTTTTACTTCTACGAATAGTTTGATTGTTTGATTGGCTGTTTTTAGTTCGATATAGGCATCATGCTTCTCTATATTGGTCTTTTGTAATTGATTGTCCAATATTTTAACTCCAATTCCAGTTAGCTTGGTAAATTGATTGAGCGCTTTAGTTAAGATCTTTTCCTCTTCCATGTTCAATATTTTACTTTGTTCATGATTCATGAACATTCAAATTTATTGAACACAATTGGTTTTGCAAAATATTTCTTGATTGTACAATTATTGGAATTCGATAATACTTATTTTTCCAATTTTCACCATTTTGTATGCGATTAAGCTCCACATTAGAAAAAACAGCATGTTTAATTTTGATTTTTTATGCACATTTCTGAATAAATCTTCAAAAAATGTCATTTTATATATTGTCTTACAAGACAATATATATGTGTTTTTCACTTATATGTTATGGGGTGTAGTTACTTTTGTTTTCAAATACCCAAAGTTATGCAAACACGTGAAAATTTCTTTAAACAGCCTTCATACGAAGAATTGATTCGAGACTTCCGCCAGGAACTATTAAACAATCAGCGGCCGCCAAACGAAGTAATCCTAGATGAAGTTACTTTTTGCGACTTATTGCATATCTCAAAGCGCCATGCTGCAAATTTGCGTGCGAATAGAATGATCACTTACTCAAAATCTGGAGGAAAGATCTACTACAAGCTTTCGGATGTTCTCGAGTTCATAGAAAAAAATCAAATAAAGTGTATTGACAGATCCAAAAGTATTTTTAATCATAAAAGAGCTAATTAATGGAATACCATAAAGTCTGTGAAATTTGCTCAGAGGATTTTATAGCCTATCGGTCTGATCAATCTTACTGCAGTGACCACTGCCGTAATCTGTATAACAACAGAAAACAGGCAGCAATAAACGCTCCCTATCAAATAATTGTCCAAAAGCTGAAGCAACAGGATGAGCTGCTAAAATTCTATGCGGAAGAACCTAACGCACTTTTTCACTTAGACTATTTTGAAAAATATGGAATTAAAACCGACTTAGTTTCTAGAGTTGAGGTTGATGAGGTGAATAAAGTAACAGGCTTTGTCTTCGCAAAATACAAATTAGAGCATGTTGGTAATTCACTTTTTAAAATTGTTAAACTATGATCACTGTATATGGACAGGTGCCTGAATTTTTTGATACCCAAGAAATGGCTGTAGCGCATTTCAATCCCAACCTGCCAACTAAAGTTGGCAAAAATTATACATGGGTAATAATTGGAGCATGTGTTATTGCTACTACTTTTTTATTCTACCAACATATGCAATACCAAAAATTGAGGGAGCAGCATGATACTATTTAACGTTAATATTTAGAAATACCCTTGTATTTTGACAACTTGGTAGTACAAGCCAATATTTCTGACTGAAGATAAAATACCCTACCGCCTATGCGGTGTTCTTGAAGAAATCCTTGTTTTGTCCATGACGCCAAGGTAGCTTTTGTAATGGCTGGCTTAAATAGTTTGCATACCTCTGCTGGAGATAATAACTGCTCTTTCTGTTCTGCCATAACTTGACGCATCTCCTCCTTAATCATTGGCCTTAATACTTCTATCAATTGATCAACAGATAGCCCATTTAATAGTATTTGATTATTTGCATTCATATTTAAAAATTAGTATCGCTTTCATCTACTTGGTTAGTCTTCCTTAATTAGCTACATGTTCAAATTTTTCTAAAAGTCAACACTTATACCAATATGATCGCTTAATGTCTTATCAATATTCCATGTTTCTACCTTTACTTGTCTTTCTGCAACAAATGTTTTTGATAAAATAATATGATCTATGTTTTCGGGTATGCTTGCTGTTAAGCTTATTAAGTTCAAACTTTCAAATGAAGTGTTTAATTTTTCTCGACCAGTTTTTGTGCAATAATAATTGTCTGCAAATGTCATATTCAAGTCTCCGCTAATGCAGAAACTATTTGTACTTGCAATTCTATCAAAATCGGATATCTGTGAATCAAGGTCTTCAACAAAACTTTTACTTCTATTACCATGTGTTCCAATTATAGTTCCGTAAACAGCTAATGCTCCAAGTGGGGTTTTCAGCTTTATACAAATTGATGTATCAGCTCTAAACGTTTTAAAGTCTTCAATAAAATCGTATTTGGTATAAATACTAACTCTTCTTTCTCCTTTGCTATAGAATGGTTCTTCCAGTTTAGATGTATGAAAACAATTATAGGCATCTCCTAAATTGATTATCTCATTCGTTTCCGTTAGGATAAAAATATCTGCATTAATATTAATCAAACAGTCAACAATAGTCTGGTTCTTACTTGTTGACTTCTTAAGACGTTCTAAATTCCAGGTTGCAATTTTCATATTTGTATGTAGGGACTAAAACCCTTGTAAGTAACGTTTGGAGGGTTTAAGAAATTGGCGATTTCGGAGCACAAAACTGTCTGCTAGCAGATGCCCGTCGTGTCCACCGTATATTTATAGCTTTATTTGTCTACTTAAAATATAAAGTTTTTGAATGATGATTTAACTGAGTTTAGAAAGAGATTAGTCAAAGTAGCTTGATGTTTTGCAATAGGATATTGTTGTAGCCATGAATCTATTTTATTAATTAAATAAATATAAGATTCATTCTCATGTGACGATAATGTAAAATAACCTTGTAAATATGTTTTTTGGTCTGTATCGTAAATTTTTCTAGAAGATTCTGGGATCTTAAAAACACTTGTTCCAGTGTTATCAATACTAGTTAAGATACCAAATATAATCCCACTATTTCTTAGCATCCTGTTTGGATTTTTATCTGCGATTAGATAGAAGTGGAATTTTGTCATGTCAATATCTACTGCCTTAGTAACCCAAATTGTCGAATTTTCAAATGGAAGATTTTCCTTTAAATACTTAGTCAATTCTCTATTTGTATTAACCACAAAATTATTTGACCATTGTTTATTGTTTAAAATAATATTGAATTTGTCAACTTGTTTCTTCGGTAGTAAATCTTTAATCCTAAGTTCTGAGTACCAATTATTAATAAGTTGAAAATTTCGTTCGGTAATCAATTGAAAAACAGTATTCCAATTATTTTTATCTTTCAAATTAGTAATGTTACATAGAGCCCATTTTTTATCACAGGCAGACCAAGCTAAAAGGTCATTTTTCAAGTTTTTTTCATTGGTTAATAATTCCTTGTTTTCAGAAAAGAATTGCCCCCATTGATTTTTAATATTTGCAAATTTGTCTGAATCAGTTGTATAGTGTTGCTTGCTTAGTGGGTCTAACTTTTTAGCAGGTGAAACATCTTGATCCATTCTGTTTAAAGAATATGGCCATGCACGAAAATTTCCATTTGAATTATACCAATCTCTAATTATTTGAGGGATGTCTTGAAGTCCATAAACATAAGAGTTAGGAGAAATGTGGTCCCAATCGAATGGCACATCGGTGTCGTCCATTATTAAATGGTCATTGCTAATTACATTAGCTAAAAATGCTCTCTGTGCATATAGCACTATATCTCTATTCTTATATGACAACATGTTATCAATAAAATCAACATGCGAATTACCATTTAATCTCTTGCCTAAAATATCCGTATCGCGTCTAACTTTTTCAGTAAACAGTTTCTTAAGTTTATTTAACTCTGTTATATTAGGTGGGGTGTTAAATGAACTGTCCAACATCGCACGTTGAATTGTTATTGAAGACCAAAAAAATTCTGTTTCTAATGATTCCGCAGCAGCCCATATATTCCTTAGCAGCTTATTGTAGTTTCTTTGTTTCTCACTTTTACCTAACCACATTAAGCATGTTAAAACTCCTAGCATTTTTCTATGAAGTTCGGTCTCTGATTCGAATCTATCACCTTGCTTTTGGTCTTTATTAATGAGCCTATACAACAGGAGAAACATAATTTCTGGTGCCTTTTCAGAAATGGAACTTACTATAATATGAGGTAGGGCATAAGTGTTCTTCTCACTTTGGAATGAAAGGATTTTCTTTGAGTAATTTAGAAGTGTTTCGTTTTCATAACTTTTATCCTCTTTAAGTATTTTTAAGAGAAATATCAAGAATGCTTTTTTATTTTGTTTTGAGTTTATCGCTCTCTGAAATTGCTTCGGTTTAATTTTTAATGAAAGGCCTTCTCTATCATCGAACTTTTTTTGATGTTGGTAAAGTCTAAAAGCAATTGAAATAAATCTGGCAGGTTTAATATATCCTTTACAGGATGATTCTATTAACTCTTGCAATGTTTTGTCAATATTTGCCTTTAGGATAGAATAGTTTAATTCCTCGCCACGAAGAGGTGTTCCGCCATCATTCAATCGAATAAATAAATTTTCTATTGGGTCACTTTCTTCTAATTCGTCATCATTTTCAATCTTTGGTCTAGATTCAATTGATTTTGAAATATCCTCATCTTTTCTTCTGTCTATATCATCAATGTTTAGATACAAGGCAGGGATTCTTTGCCCTTCATCACTATCTAATACTTTTACAACTCTCGAATAGATTGTGTTAATTCTAACTTTTAAATCGTCTATTGTTGTTAATGATGGTAGTTTCTTTTTACTCTTTTTATTTTGATTTAAATCTTCTTTAATTTTTTCAATTTCGGCAGTCCAATCCTCTAAAATTTTAGAATTAGTTAGCCATTCAAATATTTTTTCATGTAATAGTAGATTATCTTGTTTTCCTAATGCTGCGTTAATAAAGAATTCGAACGGGATAGGTAGAATTGAATCATATGGGAATACGCTGTCAAGCGAATCAATATCAAATGGGTCTGTAACTCCGCAATGAGTTCTAAAGAAATCCATCGCATGTCTTTTATTGTCGGAGGTCAGCGTTTTTGTATTGTCTGTTTTTTGATAACCCCAAGGGTGAGACGGTGTAATTACCCTAAAATAATATTCTCTATTATCTGTCGAGGCGGGTTGTTCTAAATCAATAAAAACTCTGTATTTTGTTTTTTTATACGTTGTTTTATTAAAACCTAAGCAAATTGCAGTTGCTCTCTGCTGGCCATCCAGCATTTCAAATCTTCCATTTTCTAGTTTGTTCGGAGTTAATACAAATGCCCCAACAGGATAGCCTCTCAATAGCGAATCCCAAAGGTTTTCAATTTGTGATACCTTCCACACAAAACCCCTTTGAACATTCGGCAAAATAACCTCTCTTGTCTCGGGCCAACTTGCTATTTCTTTTAAACTAAAGGTTTCTTTTTTTTGCATTTGTTTTTGATGTCTAAAATTTTTTTGGGGTCGTCTTTACGCTTTCTACTAACAAACAGGGCTTGCTACAGTTGTGGGACTAGCATTCCGTCTACCCAGAACCGCCACTGATTGAAAACTAAAAGTACAGGTTAAACCCAAAAAGCCCAATAGCATTCCGTCAAGCCCGCACTGAAGCCTAATAGTGAAATGCTGCTGATGCTTTCAACTTACAGCCACACTTGGAGCAAACCCCATGTTGACAGTAATGCTATTCTTCCATCATTTCTTGTAATCTGTCACTTAAGAAATAATCTTCACTAACACCTTTTCCAAAATGGTAAGTTTTTTCTCGTGAAGTCATAAAATCTCGTAAAGATTTATACTTCAACTGTTCAGGGTCTTTAACTGAATATTCCAGTCTCACTGTTGTCCAATTGAAATCCATACCAGGTCCACTTGTAATTAATACAAGTCCTTCTTTAGTTCGGAAAGAGTGAGAAATAGAATACCTTATTTGTTCAATTACATAATTAGCAGCTCTTGTTAATTCACACATTAAATCTTGAACAAGGTCAACATGATAATCAAACTTAGCTGCTAATCTATCATATTCCTTTTGCTCTAAATGATAGTCTCTTTTGTAAAATTTTTCGGTGATATAAATTACTCCATCGCTCATGTCAAGATATTTTGAAAACACTTGCAAAAAATCATTTAGAATTAACCGAAAGTTCCGAAACGCAAATTCAAGTTTAGGATAACGTGTTGACCAAAATCTTGAAAGTAGGTATTCGTTAAGTTTTTGCAATTCTTCAAATCGTTCTTTTGTAATTTCTGGCTGTCCGCCCGATAACACAAATGAACTCCAGCCATCCCAATTTTCTATTCCTGCAAGTTTTACAAAATCATCAATGTAAGTAGCATAGGTTTCGTCGTCTTGTTGTTTTTCAATGTCGGTGGGATTTAAACTATCATCAACCCAATTTAGATGCTCCTTTTTTATTTCGTGTAGTTTATCAACTGGATATTGGTCTTCGTGGTCATCAATAATCTTGTGATGTTTCAAGCAAAGTAATATAAGATTAGCATACTTGTCTCTTTCTTCTGATGTCAACGGAGATTTTCCTCTAGGACCATCTTCTTCTCTCGCCACAATATGAGCTTCCTCACCGATAATAGAATAATCATCGGTCTCGGTAATATCCTCTGCTAAATCTGTCTTACAAATTGCGCATTTATTACCGGAACGTCCCCAAAGCATTTTCCTTGTTTTCGTAGAAATTCCCATAAAATTTGTTCAAAACATTAATGCCAACACTTAAAAGTAAGCTTATTCTCATCGGAAAGCAAAAATTCAAATCGTTTGATATTTTTTAATATTAAATAAATATGATTGCGGATTTAGAGTAGAAATGGATTTTAAATAGTTTATTAGCTACCTGTTTTTAGTTTTGTAGTAGTAGGTATAATCTCAACGGTTATTGTTTTAATTAACCTATTGTTTGATCAATTAAAAAATCCATCTTCCACCACTTGCTGGGTTTCCATATTGGCGTTTAGGAAAACTGTGGCAATAGGTCCGCATCTGTTCAGTGGAATACGAACATGCATTTCGCTAAAACCCTTAGGCAAGGGATAACCTGATCTAGAGTAATTACTAGGATTATCTTCATTGTCTGTATTAATTTCAAAGTAATTGGGCATCAATAAAAACAAGACCGCATCAACCACGTGTAAATTAATATTGTTTTTGCGCAACATACTTAATCGAGGCATACGATCTGTATCAATATCAGGATCAATAGGGCATAATGCAGATGATGCTAATAAAGGAATATTAAACTCAATTGCCAATTTTTTTAACTGCTCCATTAATGAAAAATAGGCAACAGAATCCGATTCTTCATCGGGTAGAACAATACGGTCAATATTGTCGATGGCAACAAATGCAGGCATTTGATTTTTTGCTTTTAACTCCGTTAGTTGTAAACGAATAGAATCAATAGAACAAATAGGATAATCATCAATCAATAAATTATTGGTAAGGTCTTTAATTTGATCAACGTCTAAATAAAGCTTTTCAATTATTTCACTTTGAGTAGTACCATAAAAAACATGGTCCATGGTAATTGCAGAATTGCAACTCAATAAGCGCTGTGCCACTTCAGGGGCGCTAATATCTAAACTATACAGGAGTGCTTTAACCGGGTTCTTTTTTTTAACGGTAATATTTAATAATAGGTTGAGCAGAAACGCCGTTTTACCAGACTCTGGAGCAGCACTCAAGAGGTATAGATGTTGGGGTTTAAATCCATTAAGGGCTCTATCTAGAAATTTATAACCAGAAGATACAGCCGATGCAGGTTCTTGAAACTGTTGGATACTTATTAAGCGATCTAATTCGTTGTCTAAAATGGTTTTAAGCGTTTTCATGGCTGTATTTTAAGGGAGATGAAATTAAATGATTGCTTTGTAACCTATTGGGAGACTCAAGGATTAAAAGAGGGTTTTCCCTTCCCAGGAAGACTTGTTAGCAAAATATAAATAGTACACATCGGTATTATTTCTTTTGATATTTTTTACATTCCATCCTCGGCCATCTTCATCAGGCTCTAAGAAATCAAAAACAGTGCAATCTTGAGGTAACCCATTAAAGACTAGTGTGAATTCAGTACCATAACTTTCCTTAATGTTTTTGGCTGGCGGTAGATTAATATTATAGGCATGTAATAGTTTAGAAAGATTAGCACCATTGTTTGGAGTTAACTGTACACCTGGATTGAGTATAAGCTCGCATTTGATAGTTCTGCCACACTCACTAGAGCAACCATAATGTAAGCAATGAACAATAACCTGGCCTTGTTCTTGGGCATTAGCTAATAATGATTCTATAGCTACGTTATTAAATTGAACTAAGCTCTTTGTCGGGTTTGTGAAAATTGTATCCATAGTTTCAAAGTATAAAAAAGCTTCTTTGAAAAAATAGATGTGCATAAAAAAGAGTGGGTAAAAAAGGAAATGTGCAAAAATAAAAGAGATGAATTATTGAATTATTTTATGTGTATAAATAAAGCCTTTCAGAAAAAATAAAAGCAGGTATTTTTTTATTAGTTTGTTTTAAAAGTCCAAAAATGATGACTAGTATATAAGCGTGTTAACTAGTATTCTTTAATTGTAGTATCAAAAGATAAATTATGAAAAATATCAAAATCAAAATTAAAAATAATGGAAAATACATAATTGAATCTGATACAGAATTTAAACATATAAGAATAGTAAAAAAACATTTTTCAAATGAGCTTGATACAGCAAATGCATCCTTGATTATGCATACTGATATTGGGAAAGGCCGTTTACTTATACCCATTGAGGAAAGAAGAATCATAAATATTAGTAAAAAGTTTGACATCCTAAACCATATTAAAATATTTAAAGAATTAAATCGCCCATATTTTAAATTTGAAGTTTGTTTAATGACTAATTTTTCTAATGAAGAATCGTTTGTTGAATTTCAAATTGAATATGAACAAGAATATCAATTTGAGAAATTTAGATTATGTCTTAATTAGATCCCTGCTATAATTTTTTCCAACCCAAATAAGCTTCACCATACATCATAATCATTTTTGTAAGAATATTTTTCTAAAATGAGAATTAATTTTTTAAGTACAGCTTATTTTACAAATCTAAAAACCATAATATAAGCGATGAACAGTTACTTGGCCTTGTTCTTAGCTATCTTCAAGTAATGAAGTTATAGGGTTATTGCTTATTTCAGGAAACGTTTCGGTATGGAAGACAGAACTGTTTTGCATATTGCCAAATTATATAAAACGAGGGCAAAGTATGGGTTGTGAATATATAAAGTCTTGTATCCTTAATTTAATTTATATGCATAAAAGTTATTCATAAGAAATATATTTACCGTTTTTTCTGTATTCACTAACGAATAAATTTGTGAATATTTAATATATAAACTTAGTTAAGAGATTTTTTCGATTTCCAAATTATTATAAATTAAGTCTATAAATACGGCGGCTTTTATATATATTTAAATAGAATATACTTAATTTTAAGGATCAGAATAAGTTTAACTTATGTTATGTTTAGCAATTAATTTTCCAAAAGTATCTGATGCACATACTTTTTCAGATTTTTTTATTGATATTGATATAAGAAAAGCTTTATTCCCACATCTAAATTATTTAAACTATACTGAGTATTCTTTAGCGTTTATTAAGAATTGGATAAGTATTAATGAACAAAAAGGATTACCATTTCTCAGGGTCATAAGAATTGTTGACGATATAATACCTGAAGAAAGTTGGAATGAAACGAATAGTCAATTAGTTGGCTTTTTAGTTTATGCATCCGCAAAAGACAGTTTACATAATTCAGGTTTTGAATATGGATTATCATTTGCAGTTAAATCAAATTTTAGAAATAAAGGTATTGCAACACAAGCTGTTAAGATGACTGAAGAATGGATGAATAATGAAGGATACGATTATGTTATTTGCTGGGTGAAACCGTCGAAATTAGCAAGTCATAAGGTTTTAAAAAAATTAAATTTTGATATCGCTACAGACAATTTATTTGGAACTGCATATACAAAACGATTAAATATGAATTTAGAGAAATATAATAATGGAGTATTATTATCTAAATAACAATAATCTTTATATGAAAGCTTACTTAAAAATTGACTACTAACAAATAAAATTTTTATACTACAGCTTTGAATACCCGAACAACTCTTGTCCAAGTGCCTATCCACTGACCGGGTCGATTGTCAATCGTATTAATTTTTTCAAAGTCCTTCTTTTTGGAAAAGAATTTAACAAAAGCATCTAAGCGGCTGGTACGGGTATCATTTATATATGGACTTACACATATAAAATAATTTTCGCCAGGGAAATTGAAATCCACCAATTGCAATAATGCGGTTAGTGAAAATTCGTCAATGTCCAAAATGTTTGAGAATAAATGAATGTGTGTATTCGTTTTGTTTTTAATAAAATCTTCGTTTACAAGGGCATCCAAATCCTTATTGATCGTATGTATATCAGTTGCCGGACTAAAATTTCTAATATGTAATGAGGCTCTCTTCAATGCTATTTCGGAAGGTTCAATCAATGTAAGATTCTTAATTTCCTGCTCAGTGCCAATTTGATTCAAGAAATCAAAATATGCCATTGAGGCCATTGCCTGACCGCAGCCCCAATCAATAATATTCGTTTCCTCGTCAAAGAATGCCTTTGGTAGTGTTTTAAATGCCTCAACCAGCTTTTCGTAGTGCATATTACCATAGCTATTCATGTAAGCATACAATTGATTTTCATCAGTCAATATTGCTACCCCTCTACCTAAAGAATTAAAAATGGAATCAGATTTTATCAATTGATATTTGCTTACTGAAATCTGTCTGACGGCTTTAAAACTATTTGCCACTCCAGCTAATAAATCGCAATACTCAGTACCCGATTCAAGTAAAAAATCTTTCCTGTAAACTGGCTTTACAATATCACGACCAAGAAATGAATCAAGCAGGCCATGTATGCTTAAATAAGCATCACTGAAACTTCCAAAATCAACGCTTAGTACATCTTCAATTAGCTCGTTATGCAGAAAAGAAAATTCATAATCAGAAAGGCTCTTTTGGATTTTAGCCTTTAATTCCAATACCTTCCCAATATTGAACTCACCAAAGTCATGAATTACTTGTGCATAGTAATTCACCATTGTCATTAAAACTCTGTCGGTATTATCTTCCTCCGTTTCTGATGAAAGTTGCAGATGATTGTAAATCGCTTCGTACCTATTTAAATAATCATCAGCCGTTCTTACACCAATGAGATATTTTGAAGCTGCCTTCAGCCTTTCACCTATGTTGTACTCTTTGCCTTGTAAATGATCGTATAAAAAACGAAAGGGAGCTAATAGACCAAGTTCTTCGCTTATATCAAGCAGTAATGAAATAAAAGCAAGGTTAGTTTTATTATTTATGTCAAGCTGTAAAATAACATTCCTGTTTAACTGAATGTATCTATTCAGTTTATCTCTCGATGCTACTAAGTCGACATGTTTTTGGTGATTGAAAAAATCATAGACCTTCTCAAAATTATCTGAAAGATAATTCTGCAATGAGGCTACATCACCAGAGGCGTTTTGTAAATCTTCGACTACTATCATAGAAAGTTAAAGAAGGGTTGGTGGAGCTTTTTTAATAAGTTTAATTAGTTCTTCTTTAATTTCAATTTTAGTGTATCCCTTTACCTTCTTCTCTTTTGCAATTTTTTTCAATTCGGACAAACTCATTGACTCATAATCCACTGAAATTTCATTAATAGGATCCTGAACCACACAAACCGGATTGGCATCTTCCTGGATAATGTCTTTTGCAATATCATCCACTTTGTGCAACTGCTCAGTTGTTTGCTCAATAACCGGTAATGACCTGACTTCTTTTTTCAGCTTCGCATTTTCCTCTTTTATAATCGATATTTCTGCCCATAATTTATCAATCTCCTTTTGGTATGATTCAACAGCGTCTTGTTTCTGTATATTATAAATCGCTTCGCATTCGTTTTCAATTCTCTTTTGAAGAGCCTCAACAGAAATAGTTAAAGAATTCCGTAACTGCTTTTCAAAAAACTGTATGGCTTCTTTTTCATCATTTTTTGCAAATGGCGGTAGCCATTGATTTATTGACCTAACAATTGTTGAATAAATTTCTGCCGAATAATTTTCCAAAAAAAGCTCCAATGGAGTTTGCTTTTTTTTTGCAATGATCACAGTGTCTAATATTTTGTAGGTTTCATAACCTTTGGCATTATCTTTTACCCTACTTGACGGACACCATTTATCAATGTAATCAAATGAATAGCTGAGCTTGGAGCTATTAAAAACGAACTGATATATGCTTTCAATAATGTAGTAATCTAATTTGCTTTCAAGAGTGAACTTAACATTACTATCTTTTACTGGGCCTTTGTATTTATTCCTGAGTTTTGAATACCCATTATTCAGACCAAAAAGTATTGAAACATCTTCAGCTTTATCCGGGAATATAGTACCATTTGTCAGGTCAGTTACAAGGTTATCGGCACTCTTATTTTTTCTGTCACCGTATGTTGCTAAGATTGCAAGTTCATACAAATGCGAGCTTGGGTTAATTGAATCAATTTTCAGCAGCCCTAATTTCTTTTCTACCTTAACACCTTCTTTGTCGGCCAATGCTTCAATTTCCTGAGCATCTAAGTTTTGATAAATGTATTGTTGCCACTTAGACCATTCGCTTTCATGTTTTGAAAAAAGACCAGTGTATTTATTACTAAACTTAAAGCCTTTTTCTTTTGCTGCATTTTGAGTTTGTTCTTCAATCAACTTATTGAAATAGGATAAGGTGGAAAAATAATTTTCTGAATAATTCATAAATGATTTGCCACCCAATCTCATAAATGCAAACCCGCCAAGTGTAATATCAAATCTTTTGATTTTATCTGACAATTCGGAAGTTGTTATAAATTCATTGCCTACCTGAATTTCACTATCAGAAAGCACTTCAACATTTCTGCTTTTCTCAACTGAAACAATGCTTTCAGGAATAAATGCTGCACCATTATTAATATTCCAAATGGATGTTTCCATTTGTTTTGCATCTAAGAAGCAAACAGATTTTATCCTTGAAATTGGAATAGCTGTATTGTATAGGAAAAAATGCTCTGATACTTTAGATAGGTCTTTAATCTCTGTTTCCGTCAGCACAACTTGAATTGAACAATCTGAATTTTTCACCCACTTGCTTTCTGAAAGCAGAAGTGAATCAGCAAATCTATTCTGAATATCGTCCGGCTTGTTTGTAAAATATTTTGCCGGCAAAATAATGGCCTTGCTGAAATAGTGAGCAAGACTGCCTGAATTTATTGGTATGTAAAATGAATTTTCCATTATAGTATTTCTTTACTGTAAGTTAATTTTTGTTGTTCTGAGCGTTCAAGGAAATTTGGTGTGGAAGTGCTAACCAAGTATAGATTTCGTTTAGCCCTGGTAATAGCAACGTAGTAGTCATTTTCGTCTATTACTCTTAATCGAGCAATGTTATTTATCATGTTTTCAAAATCAGGGATAATTACTGTGTCAAACTCTGTTCCTTTAGAAGACTTAAAAGTTGTAACATGAACATTGTTAATCTCCCCAAGAGTTCCATCATCTGATTTAAAGCTGGAACATTGGATACCGGCACTTCTAACCAAGTTTGAATAAGTATCAACATCATCTTGTAGTGCTACTAATACAGCAATATTATGTGTTACAGATTTAAATTGATTTATAATATCAATAATAGCTTTGGTTTGCTTTGCGGCGTTATTGTTCGATACAAGTAATATTGGCTTGTTGCCTCTTCTTCCTTCTTGTATCAAGTTATTCAATGTGCTTTGCGGAATTATTTTATTAGGAAATAAAGCTTTGACAAAATGCATTATCTCATAAGAGTTCCTAAAGTTTTCATCAAGTACATAGCTACGATTTTTGGGGAAAATAGCAGCTAATTGTTGTTGAGTTGTTGCCCTATTTCTGAAAACGATTTGCTGGTCGTCTGCACCGTAAGAAACAACTCCTGAATAATTTTTAATTGTTGTGTATCTGCCACCTTCAACATCCTGTGCTTCATCAACAATAATTTCATCATAATTTTTAACATGGTGTGTTGTCCACCAATAGGTTCTATCAACAGCATTTCCTGCATTGTCATTTTCTGATCTTGCGGAGGCCGCTAAGTAAGTTTCTAAGGTCTTTGTATAAGTCAGCAGTAAACTCTTTTTGCTGCCTGTTCCATAGTTTCTTATATGCCTCCATAAAGAAACAACACTCTTGCCTGTTCCTGGGCCACCGGAAATGGCAATTGCATTTGGCTCATTAAGGGCAGCCTGTTGCCCTATTGTTAATTCAGTTATTGTAGGCAGTTTAAAAAAGTAAGCCATAGTTATTTTCCAGTTATATTTTCTGCATTAGGGTTAGTAGTGTGTGATTTATAATTTTGAATTGCAATTTCTTTTGAAGTATTTGCATAGCAATACACACATTCATGGGGGCAAGTATTATATTCTCCAATGTCCTTACTCATGATGCAACCGCAAGCTTCTCTTTGGCCCTTGTCCTTCATTTTTTTTGTTTTCTCGATGCCTTCTGTTGGTTCAAAAAGTGTTGGTTCAACGAACTCGACACCTAAGAATTTCATCAGCTCCTTATCATGATGAAAAAGTTTAATCATTAAATCATCATCAACACATTTATTGTGCAATATCCCGTACTTATTCAAGTCAAATTTCTCTGCACAAGTTGCCAATTCCAAATTCCATTTTTCATTTAGCTTATTCAGCCCTTTTGCAAATTCAATCATTGTGCCTGGGGCAAATTCGAGGTATTCAATATTTTCTTTTTTAAGGTTGCTTTCTACTTTATTATATATTGATATATCAGCGAAACTGAACACTAATTTGCTTGTATAGGTATATAATTGATCACCAATATTTTCAAGTCTCCTTAATAATTCATTTACATCAATTCCTTTTGTAAGCATAAGTGGATCAAACCTCCAAACAACTCTATCTTTCCCAATTCTGTTGGATAATTCTTTGAACGTATTTATCCTGCTTTCTACTCTTGGCACTTTGCCTTCATACCCTTCTATGTCATAATCATTCAGGGTGAATTGAAAGTAATAATTCTTAACCTGTTCATCAAGAAAATCAAGATGCCTAAACATTGGTTTCGGGTTCTTAGTCCAAAATACCACTGCCCGGGTTTCTTTAAATGAAACATAAAGCGGTATCCCATTGAAAGGATTTTTCCACTTTACATACCCAGCTTTCCATCTTTCAACAAACCAATCACCATAAAATGTGGGTATATCCGTTGAACGGCTTGCAGAAACAATCACAGGTGTTTGAGCAAAAACCCTTTCGCCTTGTTCATTTACTATTTCTGCTTTATCCCAGTTCATTTTATTACTCTAAAAGTTAGATTTATTCTTTCGCCAACTACTTTACTTGTTTTTGGAACCTGATGTTGCCAAAAATGCTGCAACTCTCCCTGCATTATTAAAAGACTTCCGTGTGTCAATTCAATTTCTAATTTCTCCTTCGTTTTGATATGCCTGAGTTGAAACTTACGAGTAGCACCAAAATTTACAGAAGCAATTACCGGATTGGTGCCCAATTCTTTCTCAGCATCCGTGTGCCATGAAATAGAATCATTCCCATCTCTGTATAAATTTAAAAGCACACTATTAAACGCTGTTTTTGCAACTGATTCAATTTTACTTTTAATAGAAAGAATTTCACTTGACCAAGGAAGAGGTTGCAGAGTAATACCTGAGAATGAATATGGCTTATCATTATTGCCATACCAAGCAGTTAATCTTGGAAAGTCAATTTTCTTTCCATACATATGCATAGATTCCTGCTTCCAAACAATGTTTCTTCGAAGATTTATTAAAAAAGAATCACTCTCAGCTTTAGAAAAAAAGTTCGGGAAGAAAATATATTCTCCGTTTTCAATAACAGTCAATCCTTCCTTTGAATTGCTAATAGGTTTTTGTGTAATAGCATTTCCGAAAATATCTAACTGACTCATATATTTAAATTTAAGAGTATCAACTCCCTATAAAACTAATATTTTTAGCAAAAAGAAAAAAATAAACTTTCATATGGAATTTTCTCAATCTAATATAAATTTCGGCCTAATCAATTTAAAAGTAGTATCAAACAGATTTGGTTTTAAACGTAAAGTGAATTTTGAAATAATATTTAGTGTGTTTTTTTGCAACTTTTGAAATATCTACTTGATCCATCAAAAAATTTGCTTAGCAGTCTGCAGAAACCAGAAGGTAATCTCCCAGATTATCCGATTGACTATTTGTGCGTCTAATAAGGATACTCGTTTCTATACAATGCAAAGATGTATTGCTTTTATTTACAATATTTGATTAGGTATACCTTAAATTAATTATCTCTCTTTTAAAATATTCAAAATCTTCTTTATGATTGAAGAATTTTAAAAAGCCATAATTCTCTTTTGCTTTAGCATGATTTCTAAAAGCCCTTAAAGAAGAACGCTTATTCCTTGATTCAACTTGAATATAGTTTTTAATATTATTCAAAATTGTATTATTCGTTATTCTAAAAATATATGTCGCTCTACCGGAATTAACATTTTCCCAAATAGCATATTCTGTTTTATTCGGAGTTTTAATAAAAAACAAGATGGTGTCTTCGAAACTTCCATTAAAATACTCTTTTAAAGGAATTATTTGTCTTTCAACATTTCGATGTGCATATAAGAAATTGAAATATTTTATCTTTGCATCGGTACAATGGACAATTGGAATATTACTAGGAAAGTTTTTGTGATTAATAGGCCTCGGAGTAAGGGTTTTTTGTAATATTTTTTTTGGATTTTTCCTGTTATACAATTCAACAATAACATCTATGCAATCTAATATTTCCTTAATATCATTTGATTCTTCGAGTTTAATATAATTTCCATTAGCATAAAATTTACATAAACGATCTTGGAACTTTTCAATGTAAAAAGCTTCTTTAATTTGATTTAAAACTGCCTTTGATTTAACACAATTTATTTTTGAGAATCGCATTTTTGTTTTATTGTCTTCAAAAACTATATGGCCGTCTTCAAAATGGATATTACTCCATTCAAATTTATATTCGAGAGCATTAATTTGCACTGGCCTATAAACTTGTTCTTTCCTTTCGTTGGCTTTTGAACAAATAATGTTTTTTCGCTGAGTAATAATTTCATTAGTTAAGTCAATATTCCAATTAAAATTTAACTCCTTTAGAGCTTTCTGATTTAATTTAGTCTTGGTATACCATTTTTTATCATCGTCTTTATTAAACTTCAGTTTTAGTATTAAAAAACTATGATCAGATTTAAAATGATCCTTTGTAGATTGATGTTCTTTACCACAAATAATACAGTATCGCATTATCTTAATTTTTTAAAACAACTTTGTGTTATCGGTCGTAAACCTATATTCAACTTTCCCTATTTCTATTGTATTAAGCCCAATTATTGGCGATTTGCCATTTACCTTTTCATTGTTTAAACTAATACCAGTACTTTCTAAATCATATATCCAAACATCATCTTTACTATTAACTATTATCGCATGTCTTCTACTAACAGTATTTCCTCCAGGAACTTCAACATCATTATCGTCATATCCTTTTCTACCAATCTTGATTATGCATTTATCAAATGATTGGAGTTTTTCTGTACTATTTTTACTTTCCAAAAAAGTGATCGTGTTTTTTGTAATAGTATTAAAATGAAAATCCATAAATAATAGTTTGGATTTCATAGTTGGATGTTTATCTAAACTATGTGTAACTTGATCATCTAGAACAACAGAAAAATTATAATCTATAAACGGATGATTGGGGTTCTTTAATATTGTATCTGGAAAAACAACTTTTCCTAAATGATGCATTACATAACTGATGTAATAATTATTAGCGAAACAAGGATGTTTTTGATCAGATTTCATTAGCATTTTAGCGAGATCCATTGCTGTTTCGTATCTTTCTGTTTCATAATAAGCCCTAAGCAGCAAATTATAAGCTTCATAATCTGAAGGGTGTCTATGGAGATGATCTGATAATAATGATATAGCAATAGGAAAATTTTTAAATTCAAGATTAATCCAACCAAGATCTTTTTGTAAATCCAGTCGAGGATTTAAGCTTAACGCTTTTTCAAAATATCTTTTTGCTATATCTACCTTTTGTAGTTTTAAATGATACTTTCCAAAAGCTTTTAAGACAGAGACGTTATTGGGGTAGCTTTTCTTTGCTAATTCCAAATACTTTAAAGCATTTCTCCATTTTTTTGTTATAAACGCTTTTTCAATATGATCTACCAATTCGGCTGCTCTTAAAATTTCTTCTTTAATAATTACTGGAACATGTTTTGATTTGATTGCCTCTTCAAATTGAATCATGTATTGAAATCGTAATTCAGGAACTATATTTATTGCCCTTAAAATGATCTCTTGTTGCCAAACTTTAAGTTCCTGAATAGGGAAATTTGCTTGTTGATGTAATTCTTTTACTTTCTCAAGTGATAACCCTAAAAATGGATTTATTCCTGTTAACATTTCAATTAAGGTTACTCCCAATGCATATATATCTACTCTAGGGTCATTTTTTGTGTTTGTATCTGTCTCTGAAACATCAGGACTCATGTATGACTCTGTACCCCCTTCAGTATTGGCAATTCCAAAATCAGAAATTTTGATTGTTCCCCCTTCTGTAAATAATATATTATCGGGTTTTATATCATGATGTATAATTCCATTTCTATGAATAATTCTTAAACAAGAAGCAAGTGTTTGCATGTAAGAAAATGCAACATCTGAATCGATTTCTTTAGCTCTTATTTTTTGTCTTAAACTTCCTCCCTTACAATATTCCATTACAAGGAATAATTGATTCTCTTGAAAAAAATGATGGTAATAGGTTACAATATTAGGAAGCTCAAATTTTGCAATTGTTTCAATCTCGTGGATAATATCTTGCTGATCAGATTTATTTGTATTCAATAATTTTTTGATAGCAACATAACGATTTGAAACATTTTCTTTGGCTAAGAAAACTTTTCCAAAACCGCCTTGGCCTAAAGTTTTTATATACTCATATTTATTATCGTATAACATCGTTATTTAGTCAGGGCTTTTATATCCTAAATCAATAAATTTTTTTACGTTAGTAATTCTAAGGTCTTGCAAATTTTGAAAACCATGAAATGCATTATTGTCATTGTTAAACCCCGGTTGATATACTATTGATACATTAGATTTATATACATAAAAACTTGTAAACGCATTTGCAGATGCGGAACGTTGCATATTAAAATAAAAAGTAACTGTTTTACTAAATAGCTTGTTTAATGAATCAGCCTCAATATTTTCAGAAATTTTGAAGTTGTTAGAAATACAGCTTTCTAATTTACAAACACAATTTGCAAGTTGCCAATCATTACTATTGTCGCCTTTTTTTTCTTTTTTTAAATGAATATATAAATCCTCTAAAAGGGTACATAGAAAAATATAACTATGACTTTCGTCACCTTTAATTTTTCTCAAATAGCCAATTCGATAAAATAATTGTTCTCCTTTACCAAGTAATTTAACATATCTATTTATTCCATATTTTTTTTCTATTGAGGTTTTTTTTGTTTCGGAATCAAATATTTCATTAACTGCCATTCTTGGATCAGTTTGATCAAATGCGTTTTCTTCTGATATAATTAAATACTTCTTTCCTTGAATAGGTATAATTCGTTTTCCGGATTCTTCCTCAATAAATTGACCGTGGATATATTTAACCTTATACGTTTTCATAAAAATATTTATTTCAGTTCATAAAAAGAGTTCACTAATAAGGCCAACTTTTTTATTCCATTATATCTTAAAAATTTTACTATTTAGTTATTATCCATTCACTCCTTTCTCCAACGCCAGTAATGATTAAAGATTGAATTGCTCTTGAAAATACAACATAGTATAACGACCTTTCCTGCTTTTTATACTCATCTAATTCTTTTCCGGTAAGATTTGTATAATTAGAATACTTGAAAGGAACTGTAGATTCTGACATTCCCTTAACGAAAACAATTTTAAATTCATGCCCCTTCATGTTATGAAATGTTGAAACATTAACAGCATTTACGTTTTGTTTGTAACTACTAATGTCTAAATACTTTATTCCAGTGCTGTTAAGTATTTTTTTTAACTCATCTAAACTGCTGTTTGTCCGAGAGCTTAAACATATTTCATTGGGTTGTATAACTCCGCCATCTAGATAGTCCTTTAGTTTATTTAAAATAAATCTATCTTCTTCCTCTGGAGTTATAAACGTTTCATAAGTTGGAGCTGTGCCATGTAACAAAGAAAGATAGCCTTTCAGATTCTCCTTTTCACCATCAAAATCATCAAATGATAAATTTGAAACGATTTTCATCGACAGAATTTTTATTTCCTCCGTAGTTCTATAATTTATCTTTAGCTTTCTGCTTCTTCTTCCTTTTACAACGATACCAGATTTAGAGAAATTAAGAGTCCTTCTATAAATATTTTGATAAGGGTCCCCGACTAAAAACATATCATTCTCTTTCTCTTCAACAAGAGACCTCAATAAACTCATTTCAGAATTACTAAAATCCTGAATCTCATCACATATTAAAAAAGAATAAGGTTTAATTTTTTGTTTCCTAAAGTGAGAAGCAATTAAATTACACAATTCCAATTTTGAAAAATTTCCTTCTTTAAGTTTTTGAAACTCCCCAATAATTTTCCAAATGTCAGCTTTATCTTTTCTACCTATTCGATAATTTCTTCCTATTCTTGATGCTGTGCAATAAGTATCAAGTGAGGTAATATTCTGTGATAAAATCACATCGTTATATTCCGAATGAAAAAAGTCCACATCAAATTGAGATGGATATTTCTCCAAAGCCTGATTCCAAATTTCCATTTCCTGTTCATTTGTAAAATAGCCAACCTTGGTTTTAAATATTTTGTACGAAGGATTATTTGCTAAATCAAATATTAGTTTATCAATATTTTGTATTTCAACCTGAGAATCCGAAATTCCTAATCCTTTTATAGTTTCCTGCAAATATTGAGTAAGACTTTTAGTATATGTTGTAAATAAAATTGGTTTGTCAAAAATACCAGCCTTTTCTACAAGGTATTTTGCCCTATGTAAAGCACAAACTGTTTTACCTGTGCCAGCCCCACCTAAAACTTTTACTGGACCATTGTAGTCTCTGTATGCTAAAGAACGTTGACTTGGATGTAAAAACAATTTCCATTTCTCAAAACTGCCGTTTAAGATTTCTTCAAGTTGTGCATCTTCTGTAACAATAAATGTATGTTTTAAAGCATTGTTACTTTGTGTGGGGTTAAGTTCTGTTTTACCAGATTCTATATCATCTAAAATTTCAGAAAGTGAAATTCCTTCAGCTAAATAATATAAATACTCATATACATCAACTGGTAAATTACTATTGCTACTATTTAAATCATTTATTGTCTTTAAGGATCTTACCAGCTCATACAATTGCCCAGGTGTACCAATAGATTTTAAATCAGCATCTGAAAGAAAATTAAACAACGCATTTGCATTTTCAGATTCAATGTCAACTGCAATAGAAATTTCTGGTTGTTCAAATAATTGAAAAACTTGAGTTTCTTTATTCCATTCAAATATTTTGTTCTTTGCCCAATCCATTGCCTCATCATGATTATCTACCCACAAGAGATGGTAGCCATTCCCAATGCTCGGAGCCTGAACAATTGCTCTGTATTTGTCTGTTACTCTTACGGTTCTTAAACTTTGATCTTTAAACGATGCTATTTTTTCATAATTAATTGCTGAAGAGGTTGGATTTTCTTTAAATTTTTTTAGCAGTTCCCTTGTTCTTTTCTGTATTTGCTTTGGCAAAGTAGAAAAGGAATCAAAAAATGAATCGTGTATAAATAATTGAATGTTAGGTGACATATTTATAATTTACTTACATTGAAATTTTCTATAGTATACTCTGTGTATCCGTTTGCTATAAATTTTGCTCTGGATTCCTCGTCAAACGGGTGCAAAAAGAATTTCGAAGATGTAGAACCTAGCTCAGCCTGTGCAATAATTATCTCATCTTCTAATAAATCAAAATCATATTCTGTATTAATAGACACTCCCTTAGTGATTAAACTCTTCACAATTTCATGCAACTCAGGTCTGAAGTTTTCAAGTAACAAATCAATTGACACCTCTTTCTTTCCTGAAAATTCATCGTTTTCTACTCCTTTACAATAATGAAATTGTATTAAATTATAAGATTGCCAGAACAATTCCCAGTTTCCTTTTTCATAGTCGGAATTTGGAAGTTTATGAAATATTGCTGCTTTTATTTCAAAGTTACCGGGATGACCGAGGCACAGTATTTTTAATTCTTCCACAAATTTCAGATTATCACATAATGCAAACATTTTTGGATTGGCTTGTTCAAAATCGAAATCCTCTTGTTTGCCTGAATCTAAAAATGTTTCGATTTTTTCATCTTGTAAGCACTTATTTAGGAGTTGGCTTTGGCAAGAAAATAATTGGATGGCAGACCAAATATTGATATCTAATTTTGATAATGGTTGCTTAAGAAAGACGCAAAATCTTGAGTAGTTATTTATTTTTTTTGTACTAGATAGGTCAAATGACTTTAGTATGGGGTGTTTTGCTGAAATATTATTTATTATGGGGAAATTTGTCTTTTTAAAAAAATTATCTTCTAATTTGTTTACAGCACAGTTAATAATATCCTCCCAAGAAAATATCCATTGATAGTACCTACCCGATTGCCTGATAGCATCTCTTATTTTTAAATCACTTAAAACACGTTGATTTTCTTTTGACGCATGAAATTGATATCCGTCCAAATAAATAACGATATCCTTAATTTGTTGTATCTGTTCAAAAGACTTTGACTCTCCATTTACTATCCAAGACACACACTTAAAAACAAAATCAGGTCTTGTTGTATACTTTACTCCTTGTAAAGAGGCTCCCAGATTCTGCGGCCATATTTCATAGCATAGTTTATCATCATCTTCACTTAAAATGAGCCTGTATTTTTTTAGCCCGTTTTCAGTTATTTCTTCGAATTCAGAATTTGGCTTTGATTTAAAGTCGTTTCGCAACATTTCAATAAATCTTTCTTCAAGCTCTGACTCTTCATTGTTTGCGACATGAGCAAGATTATTTAGGCTATTAACTTCATTCCACTCATTTGATTTTTCTACTATCTCTTTAAACAAGTTTTCGGCTTCACTTCTACTAAGAATTTCTCTGTCATATTGATTGGCATAAGTATATATACACTTATAGCACCCATCTTTCCCTTCATCTTTACAGGAGCAATGTTTAATGAGATCATATGCAATGTTCAATAGTTTTGAGAATTCGTCTGTATTGAACAATTTAGACAAATAACCTGTTCCACCTGGTATACTTTCATACATAACCAGAAACTGTTCTTTTCTACCTGACTCAGAATTAAATTCTTCATACTCCCGTATATGCACATGATCAGGATGACCCTTGTAATAGTTTTTTAACCCCAATAAAAGTCCTGCTTTAAAAATTGAAACTTTTTCTGAAGACCTAAAATCCTGAACCGGGAGTAATATTTGCAAAGCCTCAGTTTTAAACTCACGGTAGATATAAAGTTCATTAAATGTATCGTCAGTTTGACCCTGATAGTTTATTGCGCGATTGGAGCAATAACCAAAATGATATGATCTTAACCTTCTATCTAATTCACGTTGAGTTAAAGGACGCTCTGATGCCTTTCCGCATGTCTTACAAACAACAAAGCCTACTTCTGGATTCTCTTTATCGTTAATTGTTAACTTTCTGCTTCCCCAAAAACCATCTTCTTTTATGCCTGTATTTACTTCAAAATATTGGGCAGAAGAATAAAATTCAATTCCAAAAGGAACCCGTTTTAAAACCTTTGCTCCTCTTGAGGATTTAGGATCTGTTTTGAGATGTATTGATTTTGTGTAAAATTTACGTTCTCTATCGTCTGAACTGTCACTAATTTTAGAAGCCTCTCTATCATTTACTGAAAGCACACCTTCAAGTTTAACCAAGGTTTTCTTATTAGCTAGACTTCCCCATGAGTTATGATTACATTTAGGACATAATACTTGTTCTTTGGGAACGTTAACATCTAATTCTAATGAATCACAATTACTGCAGAACCGCCAGGTTTCGTAACTATCAGAAGAGAATATCTCAATTCCTTGCGATTCCAACTTATATCCCTGACTATAAAATATATTACCCGGGGCAAGCTCTGAAATTGCACTGGAGGCAGGTCTCACAATTTCACCAAAATCTTCAACCTTGTATCTAACTCCTGTTTGATCGTCAAATTTTGAAATAATTTGTGCATTGATGTGAACACCAGTTTCAGGAAATGCATAATTTGGCAGGATACCAAGATTAGTAAGGTACTCAATAGTATTCCTTTTATTGATATTATAAATTGCCCCATAAACTGCTCTTTTCTCCGATCGCAAGGAATCTGTTTCAGGTCCCGTAGTGGGAAGTTTCTTGAGCTGAGCATCTATATCATTACTTTTCTTTTTATAATAGTCCAATTCTGTTAGCAGTTGACTTTGTATAGATTGCAAATGCTGAACTGGCTCATCAGCCATTACATCAATTTCAATTTTTTGAAGGGCAGCCAAAGCATCTTCTCCAGTATATTTTTGTTTAAAAGCAGTAAATAATTTTGATTTATTATTTAAAATAAAATTAGCTAACTGATTAAATACAAAACGCGAATCACCTAATGGAATACTTTTGATTTTCAATAAACGAACAATAAAAGGAATATTATTAGATGAAGGTGAAGCTGAAGCCCACATATCAAAACAATAGGCCATGAAATGCCTCCTTAGTATATCTCTTGCACCTAAATAGCAAGCAGGTGTTCTTATTTCACCCTGCATCATAGACATTGTATCCTCAAAATAATATTGATCATGTTCATCTCTACCGGCAAGGTTTACAATTAATGAAGTACCAGACTCCCTACCTGCACGACCAACTCTTTGTAAATAATTTGAAGTTTCAGGAGGGATGGATGCATTAAATGCAATATTCAAATCACCGATATCAATACCCATTTCAAGGGTTGATGTAGCAACGAGTACATTTGTACTTTGATAAGTTGGTCTTAACTTGAAATCTCTTTCGAGCTTTTCTCTTTTATCTCTGTCTATTAACCCTGTATGATCTTTAGCAAATATTCGTAAAGCTCTACCCCGATTATATACCATGCGGTAGTAATCAAATACATTTTCTTTAACTGTATAAACACCAGGACAACGATGCTGCAAACATGTCATACCTTCAACTAAATTGCCATTATTTACTCCAACATTCAAATTGTTGCCGCATACCTTACATTCAAATGTTTTTACCGAGGTAGTCAGGAAAATTTGATCAGGATTTAATCCGACATTGTTAACACCTGCTGCTACTTTTTTATCGAGTAATTTATTTGCCTCTAGGTATTCAAATAATTGCTGGTAAAAATCATTTATTAATGCTAATTCCGAAGATGCCACCATCGGGAAGCATTTCAGAAACCAAGAACTATACCAATTATGTTTTCCTCCCTGTGTTTGAATAATTTCAAAAGCAGATGTATTAGGGCCATGGCTTAGTGTTGCAAACTTTGGTAAACGTGAATTCTTACCAAAGTTTTTGATCAAGAAATGTTTTTTATTTGCACTTTGTGTTATTAACCAATAATTGGTTCTTTCTGATCTGTACTTTTTTAAATACACATGGTCAACACCACCTTTAAAACGGAGTCTGTGCAGAAAACCTATAAGGAATTTTGAAAATGTTTCTGGATTTATTCTTTCTCCTAAGGTTTCCTTTTCTAACCAATATTTAATTTGATTATAAACATCATCAAACTGTGTAATATCAAACTCCACGGCTGATGCACCGGACTTTTCAAGAGTTCGGCCAACTCCAGCGCTAAATGAAAATTCTGACCATATTTCCCAGCTTACTCTATTGCTAAACTCATGTAGAAATTCTTTTTTGAAAGATTTATCCTTATCTCTATAATCTTCTAATTTTAGACGACTTTCGCAATCAGGAGGGAGATATTTATAAATAAATGCCTCTTCTGGCCTCTCTTCATTTTTTAGTTTTTGCCTCCATAATTTTTCGAACTCTTTATATAAATCAGGTAAAGCTATACTGCCATTGTTTTCTTTTAAAACACTTTGTATTGCATGTCGCATTCCAAAACGAAAATTTCGACTTTCAATAAATCCAGCCTGATGTGCTGCATCCTGTACTGCATTTGTAAAGGCAAGTAATTTACGTTCATGATCTGCCGCAGGATCCGTGGCTGTGGCCATTAATTGAGCAGCAACAATAGATTCTAATGTTGGAAGTCCTGTACCAATTAGAGCAAGGTTATTCCTGGAGCTACAATGCGGACATACTTTTTCAATTTTATCATCTACCTGTCTTCTAACACCAAATACCTTGAAACATTTTTCTGTTTGTGGCTTATCTGATAATTCAAGATTTTCAGGATTAATATAACTATCTATTGAATCCCCTGTGTGAACATAATCATCAGCAAATACACTGCTGTATTCTCTACCCTCTAAAGATGAAATAAAATAAATATTCTTGTTCTGACGGTCTGCCATGAACATTAATCTGGTTCTTGTTAAATCATCCTCCAGATAATCATTATTCTCTTTCTTAATACCTAACCAACCAGATCCGCCGCATTCCCGACAATAATATGGTGGCAATGATTTTATATTTTCATTTGGATTCAAATCAGTTTCCCATGCGAATAAAGGAGTTGGTTGAATTTTTTTAATTATCCTGTGTAAACTTCTTATCCAATAGCTGGTTTGAAAAAAGACGAATGGAAAATACTTTGTTCCAGATTGTTCTTTGGCAAAAGATAATATTCCGGTTAGTGATTGAAGTAGTCTAAACCCATCTTGATAGGTAATCATGTCAGAAGGGAAACATTTGTTAATCCAAAATCTAACTGTTTCTTCTAATTCTACTACGCCTTTACTTGAAAGAAGAACCAGCTCAAGTAACCATTTGTTTTTTTTAAGTTGATATAATAGCTTTTCATGTTCTTTAGTATAACCCCATAAATCTAATTGCCGGTCAACATATGATTCATACTCATCAGTTTCATAAAAATCACATTCTTTTATTTTATTAAGGTCAAATACAGGTGTTTCAAGCGTCTCATCAAAGAAAAGCTCAGCCTGTTCTCTCTTTTCTTCAATTACGGCATCTTTGTCTACATTAATTCCAAAAATTAAGGAGAAGAATTTTACAAGCTCATCCTTTCCTTCATCACCACCGGCCATTGTTGCAGAAGTTCCAACAGGAACCAGTTCATTATTATCAATAGATAATTTAAGTTTTAAACGTCTAATTAGATTTGCCACATCCGATCCTTTAGCACCATCATAAGTATGCAATTCATCAAGCACTATAAATTTCAAGAGAGAATGATCAGAAAAATTATACTTCCATAAATCATGGAAACGGGCTTGCATTAATGAGAAATCCAACATTTTAAAGTTGGTAAGGACGATGTCTGGCGGAGCTTGTCGCAGTGTTTCCCTGTCCTCAATAATACGTTGTGGTTCCATTCTAGTAGCACGGTCTTTCCCCTTTTGCTTCCCTTCGCCAATGAACAATCCAGCTCGAATTTTATCCCTTAATACATAATCGCCATTGGTATCTTGATATTTATGAATGGCCTCGGCTAAACGCCTTGCCTGATCGGTGGCAAGGGCATTCATCGGATAAAGAATAATTGCTTTGATCCCTGGTTTACCGATATTTTTATAACAGTAATCAAGAATTGGATATAAGAAACTTTCAGTTTTACCTGAACCAGTTCCTGTAGTTAATATTACAGGTTTTGGATCATTGTTTTGTGTAGATAATCTTTTGAATGCTTCATACTGGTGTAGGTATGGAGGAAAGTTTGGCTGTATGGTTAAAATATCACCAAGGTCTACATCTTTACCAATACGCTCAAAGGGAAGTCTTATTTGAATATATGGCCCCTTAAACATTCCATGGCGCTTGTTGTATAAAAAATCCTCAAAAGCTTGCTCAACTTTTTTATCATCAAAGTTGTACGTTGCTTTTAGATATTCAACAACTGCATTCTTTATTTCCTCGGCTTGTAGTAATGATAGCATGATTTAATATTCTATACTGCTTTGATATTATTCAATTTAATCAATAAACTCAACTAAGAAAAGAAAACCTCGAAATCATAAGGCTTCATAAGTGTACTTGAGTTAAAGGACTTATATGTATTTTCCAATTCAATATTTTTAAAAAAATCTTTATCAATGATAATTTCTTGAGGTTTAACTAATGCTAAATGATATTTTTCTTTATTGTCTAATGCCACTTTGAATTCATTATTACTTATGATGAATGAAAACCCGCTTACTGATTTTACTTCTAGAAAACACCACTCATCATCATCTGTTTTACGATATAAAAAATCATACCCTAAAGAATCATCTGGCTTGTCTTCATCTGAATTCCCTGATACCCATTGCACATTTTTACGTCCATATAAATCTATTAAAGTATCACGTACTTTTTCCTCTGCTTTTTTCCCGGCTTGTCTTTTGGCCTTTTCCCTGTTAGGGTCAAAAGAACCACCTCTTGAATGAGTTCTAGGTTTGATCCCTGTAGGACTTTTATTAGCCAAATTTTTTTCGACTAAAGGCAATTTGTCATTTTCATCATCATCCTCATCTTCTTTTTGTTCGTCCGCTTCGGCAGGCGTAATTAATATGAATTTTAGAATTTCTTCCACGTTTCCATCAAAATACAATAGGCTTCTTTGTTCTTCGCTAAACGATTTTTCAACCTCCTCATATTTTGCCAATAATTCTTTGTAAGTATGACTAATTACTATCGGATTTTCATTTTGGCTTAACTGAATTTTAAATTCAGCAACTACTTTGCTTTCCAAAATCTCTTTGTAATTAATGTCAAGTGTGAAGGGCGGCAATTCTAATTCAGACCATTTGTAAGTAGTAAACCAATTCCTGAATTTATTACGTTTATAAATAAATGTTTTTTGATCAGCAATAGTTTTTGAATTTAGTTCTTCCCAGATTGTATTTGAATATCTGTTTTCAATGTCTCTTGAAAAGTCGGTTATTCTGCTTACATGCCATTTTATTAATCCAACAAAAGATGGAAATTGTTCTTTTATTTGACTTAAAGTAATATTTAAGTTGCTTTCAAGTGACTTAAACAAATTATAACTCTTAGTAGAACAATGTTTTTCGAAATCTATTAACTTATAGTCAGTGGGTAATTCATAATTCAGATTGTTAAATAAAAATTGGCGTAACACTTGTTCATCCTGAATATCTTCTGGGAACTGAATCTTACTTATTTTGCAAACAGCCTCCCATAACCCAGATTCATTTTGTGAAAGCCCTAACAAAGTATAAGCTTCATTCAAATATTCATCTAATGAGTCTGCATGAATTAATTCTTTGGAAAAATCTATTTTATCTTTAAAAACTGATATGTAATTATTCTTGTTTTCATTTACTTTAAAAAGAATACACATCATTTCAGCGAAGGCATTACAAAATTTTGAAGAATCCCGAAACTGATCTACTTTTTTAAATTCTTCTATCGAAAGTAAAAATTGATCATCATTAACTATAAACTCTTCGTAGCCAAGTTTTTGAAAATTCTTTCCATCTATTGTATAATTAACATTTGAAATAAGTTTTATGACACAGTTCTTAATTGCATTTGCCGCCTCTTTTTTGTCTTCTTTCTTCTTTAAATTACTTAAACGATAAGCTAGAATAAGTGGCTTAATTTTATTTACCCAGTTATTAAATGGATTGTTTTCATCATGTAACATTATACTTGATGAATCGATACTAACTTGAAGTTCCTTCAATGTTTTAATGCCAAAATACTTTGACACTTGTACCTCGCCAGCCCTTTTAGGAAAATCCAACATCCAAAGATCCTGTATAATTTTTTCAGGGAGTATGTTATTATCAGAGTAATAAACTTCTTCAATGGGACGGTAATCTTTTGATCCATTTTTTATTGCCAGCAATTTTGTATCCTGTATGATTTCAACCGATGACTTCATTTTTGGGCTTCTGAAGTGATCAAATGCTTGCAGATACATCCTTCTCATATACCTATGCTCGGTGCTTAAGTCAGCACTCATTTTTATTATTTCATAGATTCTTTCAGTTGGTAAATCAATAAATGAACGAAGTGCCCCGAGTTTTTCTAAAACATAGTCTATATCATGAAAACTAATTCCATACTCTTTGAACAATGAATCATCATAATTAAACTCCTGTTCATTAATGAAAGGAATTTCACTGCTTTCAATCAAGTAATTATTAAACCGATTCAAAGTTCTTAACTGAAATAATATGTAAGAAGGATGTCCGAAAAGGTTTGGATAATTTTGACCATACTGATAAAATAAAATATCTGAGTTATTTAGCCCCAATACTGATTGACGAAGCCTTTCGTCTTTCATTATTAAGACAATCAATTTCTCATTGGAAAGTTTTGCAACAGTAGTATTAAATGTACCAATTTCCTTCCCTGAAAAAATGAATCTAGATACAGGATTAGGTTTTTTTATTTTAGAAAAAACAAATTCAATATATTTATCTGATTCCCAGGATTCCTTTGATATTTTAATATCATTCAATTGGACATATTTAGTTACACCCAGCCAGATAAAAAATGCTTCAATAATCTCATTAGCATCACAATTCAATTCATAAAAGTCTATATCCTTAAGGTAATCTGCATCATTCAACACACTTTCGTATATATCTTTTATCAAGTTCCCAGACGGATATGTGGCACTTAGGTAAAGAGATCGACTATCGATTATCTCATTTTGTTTATTTATTAATGGACATGATTCGGAAAATACGGCTGCCTTATTTTTAAGCATTTGATAATTTTCAAATAGTTTCTGAACCATTTCTTTAACATGACTAATTGCATCAGAATCAGTTTTTATTTTCTCTTTTGTTCCATTTATAATTCTTATAATAACGGCGTTAGAGTCATAAGGCTGAATATTTGCTATTCTTGAGAACAGCCTTTGGAATTCTCTTGAATCGGGTTCTTTTTGGTTGAATCTTTTTTTATACTTTAGAACCAGAGTGTTATACAAATCCTTATTAATAAAATCCAAATCAATAAAGTGCGGTTTTTTAAAATCGCCTTCAGATTCTATCATTGGGGTAAATGCTACTTTTGTTTTATCAATCACTTCTTTCTCTTTGTTAACCAAAATATTATACCACTCGTTTATATTTTGATTTGTTGAGATTTGCAGCAAATAAGTAATCAATTCTGAGCGTACTTTTATATCATCAATTGTATTGCTGACAGAATCTATTATTGAGGTAAATTCATTCTGAGGATAACTTCTAACGCTTATAGGAAATGATTTCTCGACACTTTCTTCTATAGGACTTAATAAGCATTTAAATTCATTTACGAAATTATTGTTTCTTATCCATTCTGAAAAACCGGAGTCGTAATATTTTATTCTATTTAAAGTTTCATATTGTCCGTCTACGCATGGAAAAACCTTTAATTCATTGTGCAAGTTTTTTAGGTTGTTATAGAACACTTCAATAAGTGGAGAATCCGTTGTATTTATAAGTGGAAGTAATAGCTTAAAAGGTGACCAATCAGCTTTCCCTTCAGTCTCATCTACTAGGTTTACTGAACATTTTTTAAGTAGTTGCACTAGCCTTTCAAAAATGAATTTATTTTTAGGAGAAGTATTGATATAATCTCTGGAACTGTTTAATTCAAAAGTAGCATGAATAATACAAGGCAGATAAATAGAGAGCTTTGTAGGAAAGTAATTAAAAAGTTTGTAATACTTGTCAGATAAATCATCCTGGAATGCTACTGTGATATTATATGACTCCTGCTCAGTTTTTGTTTCATCCTGTAGTTCTTTTGGAAGAAAATCCTCAACCGTTTCAATTCTCCAAATCTTGTCTCGTATCTCAATATAGGTAAGTTCGTTTTCTATTACCCTTTTTCGACTATAGGAAACCTGTTCCGATGACAATCCATCTATCCGAATAGTTTCAATGTTGTTTAAAAACAGAAGTATTTCTTCTTTGCAGTCTGCTAGTTGTTCTTGTATTCTGGATTCGAATTCATATTTATAATATATTTCAATGATTGTAGTCCATTCATTAGTAGAAGATTCATCAAACGCTATTGTTGGAATTGCTAGTATTGGAAATGGAATCGTATTTTCTGCCAATCCCCGTTCGGATAATAAGTTTTCCTTTTCTCCAGCTGTTTTTACAGCGAATTCAAATTCAGCTTTCGCAATCTCTGGTGAAAATTCAACCACACAGCCATTAGTTCGTATACATATTCTATTTGCCCAATTTAAAACTGAGCGAAACCCGAGACCTTTATTACCAATAAATATTTTTTTAATTTTAGTACTTACGCCCCCCAGCATTAAGGAGTCTATTCCATCAATATTGAAAGGCTCACCTATATTGGCTATTGATAACTTGCCAGCTTCTTTATCATAATTTATGTAAACAGCTTCAGAACCAGCATCATCTGCATTTTGCAAGAGTTCTAAAATCTGTCTTCCGTTGTAATCTTTAAATAATCTAATCTCATCATTATAATCTTTTATAATACGCTTTGGAAAATTAGAATAGGTTCGCCTGTTTTCTTTGATTAAATTTTTAACCCCACTAAGAAATTCGTTTTTTTCCATTATAGAAACCGGTTAAACATTTACAGAATTAGTGATTGAATTCTCCGAAGCAAACAACTTTTCGAAATGTTTCCAGGCCACTTTATAATCTTCTACACGATCACATTTATCAAAAGGAGGATAATAAGTAATTTGCTGGCCTTGGTACAACTCACTTTTAGAAATGATTTGCACATATTTATCTCCATCTTTCAACTTACGTTGCATAGGGTTGACTTCTAAAGTAACATTTTCCCATTCAGACCTATCCAGCCCTACCCCGGACAACCCCTTGCTACAAGTAAAAACAATATTTCCTTTTTGGTCATACCAGGTATCATCCTCATTCTCTTGAAGCACAGGGAACTGAACTAAATATGCATAAATTAGATCTTCTAAATTTAACCCAAGAGCTTGTGCAATAATTATATCAACTTCAACAGAACAAAACCTTCTTTCGAAACTATTTCGTAAAGGAATATTCCAATTCCATTTTTCACCCAATAAATTAAAGCTTTTTAATCTTAAATCACTTTTTGACCATTGAAAGATCTTCCAACTTATATTATAAAAATTACTCCAAATAGATGAATAATATTCATTCAAGCAATTGAGCATCAGAACACGAACGAACAAATGATTTAAGTACTTCTCGTGAATACCTAATGGAAAATCTTTTATTGTATTATCATAAAGATTTGTTTTCCTAAGTAGCTTAATATAAAAGTCAAGAATAAGTGAGCTTGTAATACTTAAAAATTCCAAGATGTCTTTCTCACTTTCAAATGTAATTGATGCAACCCCATTAGTATGTGATACTTTTGGTGGAGCTAATGATGGTTGTAAAGTCCTTTCGCCTGATGGGGAAAGCATTTTGCTTAAAAAAATTTTATAATTGTCTATCCAAGGTTTATTTTCCTCAAAACCTTCAATTCTATTCTTAAATATTTCAACATCTTCCAAAGGAACATAATTTGTTCTTCCCCAAAATGAGTTATCTATTTTTGTTAAATCAATAATCTCATATGCTCGATGGGTTTCACATACTTGTTTTGGTGTCTGATATAAAGGATTGTTTATGAAAAAAAAGGGGCCACTAAAAATGCATTCATATGAATTATAACTTGGGAAAGTTGTTTCCCTTTTTATGATACCAGAAGCAACTGCTCTTGTCTCATTCCAACACTCAGGAATAATAGATTTTTTCTTACTTACTTTACCAGAGAATGTTGCCAGTTTAATTAAAATGCTTAACAATTCTTTATTAAAAAATGAAGGCAAAATTATTTTACCAATATTTCCATTTGTTTCAAAGGCTACATCAAGTCTTTCAAATACTTCCGATTCAAAGTGAATAAGCCTATTCGAATTAGGAGCTACATTCCAAACATTTTCATTTTTGCTATTTTTAGCTTTTATACCTCTTAGTTCATTTTGATACTTAGTTTCAATAAAGCAACCCTCAATAGTAGAGGGATGAAATAAAGAAAAAATTGCTTGAAAATCAATATTAGTCGAACTACCTGAATAAATATTAATAGAAAAAACATTGCGATTACCTATTTCAGAAAAAAGTTTTAGTTCGTTTTGAAATTGAAAATGATATTTTAGTTTTTTATATAATACATTTCTGAATCTATCACCGAATGGGTCATCGTATAAGCCTTGTGGATGTAACAAACCGCAAAAACCGTTTTTATTGATTAGCAAAAAGGAATTTTCAATTATGCTTTTATATAAGTTTGGTTTTTGGCCAAAAAGTAGTTGATAATTTTGGATTGAGCTCACATAATTACTAAATGATTCTACTTCGATCAACTCATTGGTTAATAATTCAGAGAACAATTTATCTCTCTTTGAAACTTTTTTCATCTCAATGTTAATCTCAGGGGAGGAATATCCTTTTATCACAGGTAAAGGATCATAACTTGAAATGAATCCTTCATTATCAAATTCAATATTTACCCAAGGTGGGTTTCCAACGATTACATCAAACCCTCCATTTTCTTTAAAAATTTCTATAAATTCTAGTTCGTTATGGAAAAAGCGATGTTGATTTTGTAACACCTCAACAGTTTGTAATCGATTTACATTAACAAACAAAGTCGATAAATCAACAGAAAGTTTTTTAATATTTTCAAATATTTCTTTCGAAGTTGCATTCTCGTCTAATCCTGCAAGCTCAACTCCTAATATGTTTTCGATTTCATTGTACCATTCTTGTCTTGTTGGCAGATCGGCAACTTTACGAGCATCCCAAAACCATAAGCTACACCAATAATCCATTACCATTCGCAATTTATAAAATGGGGCACTGCGGGCATTGCGGCTTTCAGCAAGTAATTCCTTTTCATCATAGCCCTTGATAGTTATTTGTGGCGACAGCTGACCGTACACCAGGTAGGTGCTGGTAGTTTCTTTTATAATTGATTTTATTTGCAGATAATGTTCTTCCAGCAAAGCATCTATTACTATGCAAATTTTGCCTAAACGCTTACATTCATCTCTTGTAAGAGGTTGTTTCATCTCTTTCTTCCACTGCGTAACAGCACTTTTTTGTGCTGTCGATAATTCATCCTTTATGAGTTTAATATTGGCAGAGGAAAGCATGTTGTCATCCGGTAACAAAAAATGATAATACTCATTTTCCTTGCGAGTTAAATTTCCCTTGCTATCCCATTTCACCCGTTTAGGTTCTTTTGCCCACCATGCTTTTGGTATAGGGGTTTGTCGTTGTTTTGTTGTTCCCTCAATTGGATATTCTACAATAACATCTTCCTCTTTATAAGTTTTAAGCCAACAACCAACTACCGCATTACCTGTTCCCAAACGATGGGCAAAGAACGGGGTTTCCATATTACGGTGCATACAGTTAAGCCATAGGGAAAGTTTACCCAATTCTACTGCCGTAGGGTTTAAGTCAACCCCATAAACATTATTGGCGGCAATAAAGGCTTTTACTTTTTGCAGCTCATCGTTATAATTTCCCGGTATAATCCTCTTGCGGCCTTTTCTTACTTCTTCTGTCTCTTTTAATTCAAGATAGGCATCAGCCAGTTGGTTAATTACTTCATTATGGAACGCTGCTGCCCCCATGGCAGGCTCTAATATTTTAAGATTCAAAATTTCATCCGCACAATCTTCACCTTTTTCCTGTCTGTCTTTTAATTTATCAATAATTCCTTTCAGTGTATATTTTACCGTGGTTTGGGTAAGTACTTCTGGAGTATAATAAGAAGCTGATTTTTTTCGGTCTCTCCCGTTCAGGCGATATACAAAATGACCTTTAGATATTTGTTTATCATACACAGGATTTTCCGGGTCCTTTAAAATTTCGTCTTCTTTAAAATCATCACGCCTTGCTAATGGAACTAAAAAGGTTCCGTCTTTGCCATCAGCATCATCAGCTGCTTTTACTTCAATCAGAGTTTCGGCAGCGAAGAAACCACTATAAGCCAGTAAACTCTCATACACACTGCCCAATTGGTTAATACCCAGGTTGGCGTAAGAGATTCTACCTATTCGTTTACTCTTACTTTGATCGCTTAGAGAAAGCCGTTTAATAATTTGTTGTAAAACAATATTACGGAACTGTACCCCGGATAGATGTTTTAATTCATTGTTATCAAACAATGGAGAGTCTAATGGTTTCATTTCAAAACCATTGCTGGTTTTTACACCATTGTGTAGGTAATAAAAAAGCTTCCACAGGCTTTTTGAGAAGAAATCGCCATTGCGTGAGGAGTCAGTTGTTAAGGCTACCATTTCCAGGTCCCTCAACATTTCAAGACTATACCCTTTTTGATAAACAGTATCTTTTACGGGCAATATTTCTAGATCTTCTCTGGCTTCAGCATAAAACAAAAACAGTAGCCTGTAGACCATTGTTAAGCACTCATCCTTTAGCTCTCTGGCAAATTTTTCCTCAGCCATTAATTTCTCAATAGTCTCTTTTTCATCGATAGACTTGGCATTTTTCTTCTTGTACCATATAGCTTCGTTTGCAAGATTTTCAACAGCATAAATTACACCTCTCTTCAAATTTTGGGTAACGCCATAAGCAGCTTTGTGAGCATCCTCATCCAAAGATTGTAATAAGCTATCGGTAGTTCCTAAAAAATTGGATTTAGCAAGAAGTGCGTAGAATAGTGCAAGGTAATCTCGGTTTGAAGAAATCTGAGATTCTACAAATAACTCCTCTAAATCAAATAACAAAAAACTATCGTACTTCCATTTTTCATAGTGAATTAAAAATATCTTGGCACCAGCTAATACAATGACATAAACAGGGCGTTCATCTTCAGGCAATAAAAAAAGCTCAGATAAAGCATCTTTTATTACATCGGGCTTTAATACAACATCACCCCATGATTTTGGAAAGACTTTCTCCCATTCATCTTTAACCCAGGTTTGTTCATAAATTCCTTCAGGATCTTTATCTCCTTCCCGAACGATGGCCTTCATTTCCATGATGAACAAATAAGGTTTTCCTCCCTTAGGGTAATTATATCGTACAGGTATAACTTCTATATCATTTAAAAATAAAGGTGAACTATATTCAGGTGTACCATTTATATAACCAAGGGCCTCTAATATTTCACGATGAAATTCATGGGTTCGCTTTACTTTATCTTTCTCACGCTGAATGTTAAATAAATCATTTTTAAAACGATAATATTTTTCACGTAATGGGGAAATGCGGGCATTAATTTCTGATATATGATTGTCAGAATTTACACCATCTACATCTTTTTTCTGAGTAACATAGCCCGCCTTATCAAAGACTTTTTTTGGAAAATCATCCGAAAAAAAGTGTTGAGAATAATAATCACCAATATTTTCTATGAACCTGATCATTCTTTTCTATTCTTTAGGCATTATAAAAAACTGCAAGCAACCGTAAATACGGATCATTTTCCAATTGAAAGAATGTTTCATAAAATTCTTTCGTTTGCTTATGTACAAAATCAATGTCCTTTTTTCTTTTATCTCTATGTGATTTACCCGCGCCAGCTATTTCATCAAACCCAAATTGTATTTCTAACTGGCGTTCAGAATTTTCAAGCCACTTATTGAGTTTGGTTTCATAAACTTGCAATTTGTCTTCAATTTCATCAATCAAATTTCCTTGCAGTTGCTGAGTATAGAGGTTTTTTGCAGACTTGACAGCTTCGGGTAACATCGCTTGCAAAATATCCAGATGAGTTTGTTCAATTTCAAGCGTTGGTAAATCATCAAATAATCTGAAATGACTTACAAAGTCATCAAAGCTATCCATGTTGCCAACCTGGCTTCCAATAAATGATCGACCAATCGCAAATGCTTTGGATAAAATAGCCTGCCCCTTTCCATTTGAACTAATACCCTGGAAAATAAACCATGCGGATTTTTCCGGTAGGGGGCTACGCATACGGGCAACAGGGGCATTACCTTTATCTATCCTCGCCAATATTTTATATTGTAACCATCTCGCTAACGGATGCATGTCGTAAAGCAATTGATGTTGGGGCCAGCAGCCCTCTTTTTTTCTAGCACGTTCAATTGATTTTTCAACAACTTCTTTATCACAGGTTAATTTAAAGGTGTCTTTCTTTTCAGGAAAAGCTTCCTCAGGAATATCATAAAGTACCCCTTGCGTTTCACCTTTTTTGCCACATAACTCTTCTGTTTGAACAAATTCTATCATTTGATCTATCTGATCAATCATTATTTTATTGTTCAATTGATCATCAACAGATTTCAGCTCGTCAATAATAGTAGCGTAATAATTAAAATCACTTATATAAAATGAGCTATGTGGCTTTTCAAATATTTTCTCTTCAGTCATTTTTTTATCTGCCGAAACATCATACACATCATTCCAATCTATTTCATCATCAAGTTGTTTTTTGTCTAAGAGAGTAACATCTCCTTTTGCAAAAGCTTTTGTTATCAGCTTTTCTTCCTTTTTTTCATCATATAACATCCAGAGACTACCTGCATCACCGAGCGTTTTATACACTTCTTCTTCTTTTTCTTTTAATTTATCAAGAATCCTAAAATCATCTTTAATTGATGGGTTATCTGACTTTGAGATCAGATAGTAGATATAAGGAGTGTTTTTCTGTCCAAAACGATCAATTCTTCCATTGCGTTGTTCTAGAGTAATAATAGACCAGGGAATATCATAATTGAACATTTTGTTACAGTTATAATGCAAGTTTACACCTTGACTTCCAGCATCAGATGTAAGAAACAATCGTATCGGACTATCTTCTTTTGAAAACTTATCAATCAATACCTGCTGTTCTGTATCAGTTAAACTACCATTGAATTGAACTACAGCAGATTCATCAATATTGAATATGGCCTTTAGTTGAAATTCAAGATAATCAAGTGTTTTTCTTCTTTCTGCAAAAATGATTATTCGGTCATCAGATTTCTTCCCCTTCCATCCAGCGGCTTTTAATTGTCGAATAAGTTCTACAAGTTTTCCGTCTTGCTTTTTATGAAGAATGTTCTCTAGTTCCGATTTTAGTTCTATCAGGAAATCTTTAGCAACTTCTTCATCTTTTTCCTTGTTTAGTCTATTAATTATTGTTTCAAGACATGCTGCCGGAGATGACATGTATGATTTAAACAAACCAATTGTAAAAAGCAAAGTCCCATTATTAAAATCACCATTTGCTGCTTCAAATGCTTCGGCCTTTGCATTTTGAATCTTTTCGAGAACGAATTCTTCCTCAGGAAATAAAGGTGCATGAAAGCTTGTTGTAATTCGATCTTTAAAAGAATCGCCTACCTCATTCTCAATATCTTTTTTGAACCTACGTACATAAAGTGGTGAAATGTCTTTTGGGGTAAAATCTCCATTATAAGGTATTGAAGTCGGGTCCAGTAAGGTAATAAGATTGGCAAAGTTCTTCTTTTTACCATTATGAGGCGTTGCAGATGTTAGCACTAACGCCTCACATCTTTGTGATAAAAACTTTGCAAGTACTCCCCGATCACTCCCGGAATTAGCAACATTATGACACTCATCAATTACTACTATATCCCATTTAATCTTCTCCAAAAAATGTCTGAATTTTCCATTATTCTTTAAGGTGTCAATTGATACTATTACTTTATCATAATAATCAAATGGATTTTTATTAGTTGGTATGATTGTACTGATTCGTGCAACTCCTTGGCTATCTAACCTCACTAATGGGATAGAAAATCTAGACCAAACCTCTTGTTGAAACTGTGATAGAATTGATTTTGGAGTAACTACTAAAATACGTTGTCCTTTTCCTCTGCGTATCATTTCTGTAAGGAAGATTCCTACTTCAATTGTTTTACCTAATCCTACTGCATCTGCAATTAATATTCGTGGCTTAGGTAACGACAATGCTTTTATAGTTGGAATAAATTGGTAGTTGCTTGGACGAATTGCCGCTTTATTTGCTATTTCAATTCCTTCAGAATAAAAGGAAGAGTTTCTAAGTACTGTTTCAATAAATAATTTTGATTTGCGATAACCATTTGAATTATCAGCAACAAGCTGTGTTGATTCTGGAGTGATTAGTTCAAATTCTTCTAGACTTAAATCAAAAGTGAAACGCATTCCTTTTACTAACTCAGAAATTCCTTCCGCTTCTATAATGTCTTTTTCTACATGGGTTACAAGGAAGTCTTCGTCTCTTAAATTTAGGCGGATTCCAGCAGCAATGTTATGCGTTTTAGATTCATTCATTTTAGTTGTAAGTTTCAATATAGCTTTGTCAATTGTTAATATTGGAATTAATTATTTCGAATTTGTTTTTAAATCTTATTTATCTTTCAACACCTCCAACACCCTCACCATTGCCAAGGTATCCATTTTACAATATTCTAACAAAGCCTTTCTAGTATTAACTAGATCATTTTCATCGGTGGTATTTGTTAAGTTATAAAAAGCAGCACTTGCATCTCCACCATTACCAATAGTTAAATTACTATAACTCAATTCAGGTACCAAAGCAGGTAAAACATATTTTATTGAAAAGGACCCTTGCATTTGGGGTAAGCGATAATTTTTTCTGAATGGTGCCATCAAATCTACCAATCTATCCAATATATTTTCAATAGCATCGGAATATTTTGGATATTCTTCCAATAAAGCTTTTAAGCATGTTGCTTCAAATGTTTTATTGTAAGCAAGCACCGTACCTTCTGAACCTATAACGCTCAATAAGTTTTTAAGAAAGTCCTCAGTGCTGCTATGTTTTCCATCTGCTAAATATTCATAATGCTCCAATAGCGCATTTGGATATCTTTCCACATGTACCGAATACTGAAAACACACTTGCCTATAAGGCCAATGCCCATCATACTCTGGCACAGCCGTCATCCAAGTTTCAAAATCCATGTGGTAGATCGGATATTCAAGCTGGTCTAAGAATTCAGCTATAGCTTCCTTGTTAATATAAGGTTCTCCATAATCAGGCTCTTCCTCTTCAATATCTTTAAAACAAAACCCCTGAAAGTCACAGGCATAGGGCTTATTGCAATGATCACCTACTTCAATTGCAGGCATGGTTTGTTTATTTTGCAGCATTGTTTTTAATACCAATGCTTGTGCATGAATGAACTCCTGCAATGGCTCTATTTCTTCTAAAACCGACTCGGGAGTAAACAATTGTTTAATATCCAGCTGTCCATTTCTAATGTATTGGTTGTTTAAATGAACTATGCTGAAATCTTTCAATTCCAATCCTGCATTGGTCATTACATAATACTGAAATGCTGCATCGGGCAAATGCTCGGGTTTTACCTTAGTGGTACTTTTTACTTCATAAGCATACCACTTTCCCCTTCGTTGTACCAATATATCTACCGCACACAACAAGCCCTCATACTGAAATGCCGCTTCGTAAATTACTTTTCTGCCTTCGGCTATATAGCGAGCTGTGTCGGCAACCGACTGTTGGTATGAGTAAGTGTCTTTCGGTCTGGCATCTACCCCTCCTGGAAATAATTCCTCCGCCAATTTTCCTACATCCGTTCCTCGTTGAAATATAGCTTGTTGCTCCTCATCCATTTCATCCCTTACATCTGGCTTATACTTATGCAGCCACAAGCGCTTGGGGCACTGGCAACCGTACATAAAAGTTGATTTGGATAGGATATGTTTTTCAGGTTTTGCCATTAGTTATTCGATTCTTTCAACTCATACAAAATTTTATCGGGAATCTGCTTCTGTGCCGCAGCGCCCATTCTCTTTAGCTCTTCCATACGGTTTACAATATTGCCTCTTCCAGTACTTAACTGGCTAAATGCTTGATCGTAACTCTCCTGCGCAGCACCCAGCTTTTTACCTACGTCTTCCATATTAACTAAGAAGCCCACAAACTTATCGTACATAGCACCAGCTTTCTCCGCAATTTCAATAGCATTTTTATTTTGCTGTTCTACCTTCCATAAGTCGGCAATAATTCTCAACACCGCCAATAAATTGGTAGGGCTCACCAACATTATTTTTTTATCGTAAGCATATTTCCACAATTGCGGATCTTTCTTTACTGCTTCTAAAAAAGCGGGTTCAACAGGAACAAATAGCAAAACATAATCCAATGCCTTGGCATATTTGGGATAGTTCTTTTTACTAAGGCCATCTATATGGGTACGTAAAGATGCTAAGTGCAAATCCAACGCTCGCTTGCGTTCTGCCTCATCCTCTACAGTGCAATATTGCTCCCAATGCACCAGCGATACCTTAGAATCAATGATGATGGTTCTCTGATCTGGATAGTACACCATTACATCGGGCTGTAGCTTATTACCCTGATCGTCTTTAATGGTATTGCCCGCCGCATCTCTAATAAATTCTTGCGTTACAAATTGCAAATCTTTTTTTAGTCCACTGTTTTCTAGAATACTTTCTAGCATCATCTCTCCCCAATTACCCTGAGTTTTATTATTGCCCTTTAATGCAGTGCTGAGGTTATTGGCCTCCTGACTCACTTGCTGGCTCATTGCAATTAACCGATCAATTTCTTTACCTAGGCTAAATCTTTCTTTCGATTCCTTATCGTATGTGTCTTCTACCTTCTTTTTAAACTCGCCAATCTCTGTTTTTAGTGGCTTTAATAACTCACCCAATTTCTCTTCGCTCTTAGCAGATAAGCTATTGGATTGATTGGTCATAATGCTTTGAGCTATCTCGGCAAATTCCAGCTTTATTTGCTCGTTCAATTTTTCTGCACCCTGCTTGGCCACAATAATGGCCTGCTGTGCCTGTTCATACTGGGTTTCAGCACGGGAAACTTTGGCCAACAACTGCTCTTTTTCTACCTGAATTTTTGAGTGTATGTTTAGCTGCTCTTGCAACTGATTTTCTTTATGCTTTAGCTGTTCCTGTAATACAACAAGTTCATTGCCTTGTTTTGATTTGGTGTAAAACAAAGTAGCCAGCACTGCTAGCATTACCACTATTCCTCCAATAATAAATACAATCGGCTCCATAATTACTGTTTTGTTTGCCTCAAATATCTGGCATCACTCTACCGCCTATTGGCAAAGGATACCCTATTGATAGTTTGCCGCCATCTCTGCGATGGTTAATTGAATCTGCTTCGTCAAACTTGCTGGTTCTATCACTTTTACCTGCTTTCCATAACTCAAAATACTCATGATCAATTCTTTGGTTATATATAGCTCCAAGGAGATTTCTAACCCATTTTCATTTTGCGCTACTATTTTTTGAGAGGGATGCAATGGCTGGCTAATAATATAGGGGGATTGATAGGGGGTAAATAGTAATCTGATTTGTTCAGGAACAGCATCATGCACTTGTGTGATACCAAATGAATATTTAAAAAATGCAGCCGAATCAAAGCTGCCTGCGGGCTGATACTTGCCTTCATTTGCTGGCGCTATAGTTTTGATACGATCCAATGCCATGATTAATACATTTTCGCTCCTATTTGAATAGCCTGCCACATACCATCGGTTGCGGTATTCTTTTAACAGATACACCGATAATTGATGCGTTTTTGCTTCTTTACCAAATCCCTGGTAATCTACGCTGAGTAACTGTTTGTTAACTATTGCATTGATTAATACCGTAAGCCATTCTCCTCCAGTGGTTTTTACCGGTTCTTCAACCTGAATAATCTGACTGCTCGATTTATCAATGATTTTACTAATCCGGTATCCCTCTATTACTTTGTTAATAGCACTCTCAAACTGTTCAAACAATTTGGTGCCTTTTAGTTGATGCAATAATGCCGTGGAATAATCGAGTGCAGCAATTTCTTCTTCCAATAATGGAAACTCTTTAATAGAAAAATCGGGCTCAGAATAATAATACCCTTTGTGCGTTCGGTCAAACTGAATAGGTGCCGAATAAATGTTCTTCATCTCCTTAAAATCTTTATTGATCATGGAGGTAGAAATAGATACATCCAGCTCAGATTCAATCTTTTCTTGAATTTGCTCAAGCGTAGGATAGCGGCGCATGTTATTGGTTAAACATGCATCTATAATGCGGTATCTAAGTAGTGCGCTTTTATTAAGTGGCATAATTTATCGGGGGGAGCATAAATTTACCAAAATTTTTATTACCAAACTTGATTGTGCTAAAATATAGGTAGTGGCTATAATATAATTAATTTGATCAATAAATTTCATCCGGCGCGGAAACAACAACAATATCTGTCATGTCTTCACCGTGAATTTGTTTCATTCCGTCTAAAAACCCGTATTGCGGCCCGCGGGATTGCGCATTCTTTGTTGTTTCTGCGATCATTTTCACGAACTCGTCTGCGCAAATGACGCGATTGTTTACCATTCGAACCGGGACGCCAAATAATTTGAATGTGAATATTGTTTTCATTTTTTAAAAAGTTTAAAACTCATAGCATCTACAAAATTATGCGAATACTTTGCAACCTATTTACAATGCAATCTTTATTACAAGAAGCTTTTCTACAACAACAGTATTTCGTAAATTGAGTCATGTACGATTTTATAGGAGACATTCATGGTTATGCAGATCGATTGGAAGCACTGCTAAAGAAAATGGGGTATTCTTTGAAAAACGGAGTGTATGCTCACCCCGAAAGAAAAGTATTATTTGTGGGCGATTATATAGATCGAGGGGAACAAATTAAAGAAACCCTTTACATTGTAAGGTCGATGGTAGAAAGCGATAATGCCATCGCCATTATGGGTAATCACGAATACAATGCTATTTGTTTTCATTTCCCCGAAACCAATGCTGGTCATTTAAGAAAACACAGTATCCAAAACATTCTTCAACATATAGAAACGCTAAAGCAATACCAGAATATGCAATCGGATTACAACGAAGCAATAGATTGGTTTAAAACGCTTCCGTTGTTCTATGAATCACCAGAATTTAGAGCAGTTCATGCCTGTTGGGACCAGAATCATATTGATTTGATTAAATCCAAATTGGTAAACAACAGATTAACCGATGATTTGATTTATGAAGCAGCCATTAAAAACACTCCTTTTCATGAAGCCATAGAAGAAACCTTAAAAGGAAAAGAAATAAAAATGCCGAACGGATTGCATTTTATAGATAAGGGAGGAGAGCACAGAACAGAAATGAGAATTAAATGGTGGGAGAATCCTCATAAAATTGATTATAGGACATTTAGCGTGGAGCCACTCGATCATTTACCAGAAACACCTGTTGATGTATCACAGATCAGAAACCCAGGTTATTATGGAGAAAATGAACCACCTGTGTTTTTTGGACATTATTGGCTAAAAGGAAATCCGTCTTTGTACAAATCGAATATCTGTTGCATCGATTATAGTGTTGCAAAAAACGGATTCTTAACGGCCTATAGTTTTGATGGGGAGAAAGTGTTGAGTAATGATAAGTTGGTGTATGTTTAAAAGAATCTGTGAAGTGTGATAAAAGCGCTTTTATAAATAATATATGTGTACAGTTTCCGATAAATTAAAACTATGTACTTGCAAAGCCGACGATGTGGAGGGCCTTAAACATTATTGGATTTTAAAGATGCCAGAAGAAAACGGCATAACAATGATAGGAACAATTATGCCTCCAGTTATTATTGGCGAGGAAGTGGAGAAATACAATGTAGAAATATTAACAAAGCAATTAAACAGTGGAAACTGTTTTGATAAAGATGTAAATCTAATACTTGGAGAAAACTACATTCTAGAATTATATTTCACTTGTTTTCCAAAATTGTATACGGAGAATTATCTAGCTTATGCTTTCGTACATAAAAAAGGGAAATGGATAGAAACCGAATATGATTATTTTGGTAATAATACAAGAAAAGTTCAAGGAGGGAAAATACTGAGACCGTTTATGAAATAATATAAACGAAAAGGAAGAAAAGAATATGGTGTATAGAGATATTCATACACACATAAAAGCACTTTTATCATACTACAGGATAATAGATATCTCCCCAATTTTCGTCCTTGTTGATTAACATGATTTCGATAACAATCGGAACAAGCAATTTCAGCATATTGTTACCATCTTTTACTTGAGAACGATTAATATCGCTTTTAAAAGTAGATCCGCCGTGCATTAATTGATTACGTAAAGTATATAAACGATCCAGAACAACCTCCAACAGACCTTCTACGTTTTTTACAGACAGAAACTTCATAGAATCTGCTACAGATTTTTCGTGTTGTTTCTTCCAGTCTTTTATTTCTCCACGTTGATATTCCCAGAACGGCTTGTACACATATTTATTTTCTATGAGCATTCGTACGGTTCCAGAAAAATGATTCCACAGTAAATTGAAAAAACGACTGTTTTCGTCGTGTTTTACGAGTTTTTTGATGAAATCACTAAAACTTTCACGTTCAGACAGCAATTCTTCCTTGCTAAGATTATTTGCGTAACAGGCATTAAAAGAAATCCATAAACTGATGTACTGAACGTCTAAATTATCCTGAATATCTTCTGCACATTTCAACCAACTAATGGCTCTGTGTAAACGAACAGCATGTTGTTCATTAATCGTTTCTTTGTTCGCCTTTAATTGGGCTTTTAGTTTTCTTGCATCCATGTAAAAGCGCTTTTATTGCACTATGTAAATTACATTAAAATAGAAAAGCTTGTACTTTTCAGAATTCTTCTTTTTTTTCGTCGAATTCTATAGAGTTGATGTTTTTTATTGTCTCGAAAGTTGTGTCAATGTTTTCGATCAATTGAACGAGCATTTGAATATTGGTATCGTTGCTGTTTTTAAACATTTCAAAGCTAAAATGATGACTTTCGCCAACAGGAACCAAATCGTTCCATTCCTTCAGTTCTCCTTGCATGGAAATGGCAACCAAAGAATCAAAAATGCTTTGATTTATGTTGTTTAGGTTGATTAATGCCTCTTTCAGGTTTTCTTTATAATAGTCTGTTTGCATTGTTGTTGTTTAATCAACAATAATACTGTGCTACTTCATAACCTATTGGCAAACTAAAATAATATATGTGCTGGAAAATAATATATCTGCTAGAAAATAATATTCTAGCTTCTTGGCAAAAAGACGCACTATCATTATTATCTTTAAGATAATAGTTATTATGATGAATGATACATTAAGCTTAAAGAAAATAAAATCAATCTTTGATCTTAACGTCACCCTTTGACGTTAGACAATTCCATATTTGTTTTCTAAATCAATAAATATGGAAACGCCCCAACTAAGTCACGCAAACACGACGTTGTTTGATAGAGCAGATAATTTTGTGGATATAAATAGGCTCTTTTACAGTTACTTTTCTATTATTGCTAATAAAAAAGAGCTTGGAGGAATAGATGCGACTAAAGTACGCAAATGGTTGTCAAAAGATTGGACAGATAAAATTGTACATACATATTCCCACAGACAATGGAGTTATAAAAAAAAGGAATTTTTTTATGAAGATTTGGTCTATATTTTAGACAATAAAATATTACTTTCTGTTTCTGCATATAGTATTTCACTTTATTACGACCCGATTCTAGAAAATGAATCGACTGAGGTTTTAATGCAGTTTACTCGGTTTCGGAGAAAAACTAGAATTACCCAAGAAATAAGTATGGTCATAAACACAACGTCAGGCTTGGATACAGCAGAAGTAAAAATAAAAAAGCCAAAACTAGAAATAAATACTCATTACAACAATGAACTAAGCCCGATTCATAGTTCTACCTTATCTTACTTAAAAACAAAAGAAAAAAGTGGTCTACATTTATTCTATGGACCTCCTGGTACAGGAAAGTCTACCTATATACGTTTCCTATTAAGAAGTATTAAGAAAGCAGTAATTTTTATTCCACCGAGTCTTGCAAGTAATTTGGATGCACCTAGTTTTTCTTCATTTTTAATTAGTAAAAAAAATACGGTGTTTGTAATTGAAGATGCAGAAAATCTTTTGGTGTCGCGAAATGGTTCAAGAAATGCAAGCTTATCTATGATACTAAATCTGACAGATGGTCTTTTGGGTGAATGTCTTGGAATTCAAATTATTGCCACATTTAATACTGATTTAATAAACATAGATAAGGCGCTTTTAAGAAAAGGTAGATTATTAACAAAATACGAATTTGGAAAACTATCGGTAGAAAAATCCAAATCCTTACTTCACTCCTTAGGACATAATAAATACATGGTAGAGCAACCAATGACCTTAGCAGATATTTACAATATTCAAGAAATAGGATATGAAGTCAAAAGCGAAAGAACGCCAATTGGTTTTTTAGCAAATGCGAGTTAAAAAGTTATTCCAATATGGGCGACATAGTATGTCGTCTATATTGTGTAGTTTTATCTCATGCCAAAAGAAATATATATAGCTCGTTTTGCGCTCATCATACGCCGCCTAGAGAAAGGACCAGCTACTTATGAGCAAATTGCAGATTTTCTTCAAGACGAGTCTGATATTCAGGATAAACAATATGCAATATCAATCCGAACACTACAAAGAGATATCAAAGACATTTATAGCCAGTTAAATATTGAGATCGTTAATGAGAAAAAGGGTGATAAGCGTTACTATATAAAATCTCGGCCCGAAACGAGCGATCATAGTCAAAGGTTGCTAGAATCTTATCAAATCATAAATGCCATAAACGCCTCACAAAATTTTGCTGACAAGGTATTTTTAGAATCCCGGAAGCCAAAGGGATTAGACCATTTTCATGGATTACTATATGCCATCAATCAAAAAAGAATACTCCATTTTACTCATTACAAATATTGGGATGAAACAATTACAGAAAGAACTGTTCATCCACTTGCATTAAAAGAAGCACAGGGAAGATGGTACTTAATAGCAGTGGATACAAAAGATAACCGACTAAAAACTTTTGGTCTAGACAGGATGGATATGATCGATATTAGCAAAAGTCGATTTAGAGAGAACTACCAGTTTAATATAAAAGATCGGTTTAAAGATGCTTTTGGTATTGTGCTCAACGAAAACAAAGAACCAGAAAATGTACAATTAAAATTTAGCTACGAACAAGGACAGTATATTCAGACCTATCCCTTACACGAATCTCAAATATTAGTAAAACAAACAGAGGATCATTTACTATTTGATCTTACTATTCATATCACATTTGATTTTGTGAAGGAGTTATTATCTTATGGGGCAGAACTAGAAGTAACTAAGCCAGCTTCATTGCGCAAAACCATGAAAAGTATTTTAAAAAAGACAGCTGAATTATATGCCTAAAGATTTACATTTAACCTCAACACCTCCAATTTCTTAAATCCGTTAGAGAAGGTTTTTTCTCGTCCCATTACTCAGTCAAAGTTAATAAATGACCAATGTGGTCGCTTAATTTTTTGTCTACTTTCAAATGTTTAATATCTAAATGTTTGCCGTTTAAAAAGTCCTTGCTCAAAACAATGTGGTCAACAGTGTCATCAATATTTGCGATCGTGTTTGTCAGCCCGTAATTAATAAAAGCTTCTACAAGAGTTTGTCGAGCTTTGTTAGTTAGCCAAACGTCTTTTATGGGCCTGCGTTAATTTTTTTTGATATGTATTTAAATCTGGTTCAATTCAAATGCAAATTCATAACTGATTACTTTTTTTTCTTTTTCGTTATCCTTCCACGCTTTTTCTAAATGACTTAATTTAATAATGTCATTTGTGCTTGTTGTCTTAAATACACTTGCTACTTTTTCCAAAGTATTCAATTCGTTTTCTGAAAATAAATCCGAATTAAACTTTCGATTTTTTCTTGATTTGAATTGTTCACCTGTATATCCATTTGGAAATTCGGTGGTGCAAATATCTATTTCATCTTTGTTCGCTAAATATTCAAAAATGCTCTGAAAATTATTGGGTACTGGACCCATATCAATGGCTTTGTATCTCACTCCGCTAATTGAAAAACAACTTTGCTTAAACATTAAAAAATCGGCATAGAACAACAGTTTATTCATCTTGGTTTTGAATGGAGATAATTTATCAGAAAAATAAACCACCATTTCGGTAAACTTTTCAAAGTTTGGATTTCTATATCCCGAATAAATATCTGCCAAATGATTGCCCAGTAAATATTCCTTAAAATTCAAATTAAAAATGTTTCTTTTCTTTTCTTCTGCTAATAGTTGTGCTTTCTGAATATATTTCGCCCTTACTTTTTCATCTGATGTACCGCATAACTCTACCATATCAATAAATTTTTTCGGGTCGTCCACCATCTGAATCAATTTGGCATTTGCTACACTGGGCATTTCACCTGCTTCATAATGGCGGTAACTGTTTACACCAAACCCTAAAATTTCCGACATTTTAGCTGCCGATAAACCATACTTCTCACGAATTCTAATGATTTCATCTGGAAACGGAATATTAAATTTGTCTCGGTATTGGTTATATACCTGATTCGTATTCACCTCGTCTAATACCGTTGTGGTAAATTGTTCTCCACTATCCTCACATTTGTAATAATGAAAAACAATTCCAAATGTTTCCTTTCTGAAATCCATTGACCTGCGTTCTTTGGTCAATTTCATTTCCTTGCCTGTGATTGCACTTTTCATGTTGTTCTATTTTAAAGGATAGTTCATTTTGTGTTGTGCCAAATGAAAAGAAATACAGATAACACTGCTGCCCATTGCTCCCAATGTAATTTTAATGTAAACTTCTTTTTTCTTTACTGTTTTTCCAAACACCCACATATTAGCACCGCCGTATAGTTTTTCTTCCAATGGCCCTTCGCAGTAATCTTTGGTTGTAAGTGCTTCCAGAATGGCTTTTCGTTCTATTGGGCGAAGTTCTAATTCTACTAATGCCTGGGCGTTTTTGCCTCTTTCGTCACGAAAGAGCACATCCCAAATCTTCATCTTTTCATTAAAGTTTCTTAAAAAGGAGGCTACTTCAGCTTCAGTACTCATACATTGGTTTGGTGGTGCAAAGGTATAGACATTTTTTGTAAAAACAACTATAAAGTTGTTTTTTTGTCCATTACTGTTATTTATTCAACTATAAAGTGTATTATTGATCGGCTTTATTAAGATCCTATTTATTGTATGTAGTCACCGTCCCTTAAAGCTTGCCAATAAACTTAAAAGTAAGCAGATTATCACCACAAGGCTAAAATGTCTAAAATCTAGGTTTTAGTGTTATTTACAAAAGGATAGCGGATTTTAATTAGAAAAGTAGTTAGTGCTTTGTTTATTTCTTTTTTTATCAGCCATTTACTTTAATAACGAAATTAAAAGTATTCACTCCCTCAACTGATAATACTTCTCTAGCTCGTCCCCTTTTTTATAAAAAATCCATCCATCAGGATTGTATATAAGTTCCCTACTAATACTTCCAAATTGAAAGTCTAAAATATATCTTCATTATAATCATATCCAAGAATTGCTTTAAATGCATCTTTCTTTGACATTCCTTGATTTTCTAGTTCAAATATTTTGTTCAGATTCGATTGAAACTTTGATTCATTTTCATGCTTAAGAAAAGTATAACAAAAAGTAATACCTGAGATCCTATCTTCCGCAAAATCTAGCATTAAACCAGTTTTCTCTAACTCGCTAATATCTTTTACTTTTCTTGGGATTGTACCGTTATTTATTATAAAAACCGGATTCCCAATTTTGCAATACAAACATTGATCTAATCGTATACTTTCGAATGGAGTAGATTGTAGAATTGGTGTAATCCATTTTAAAAAATCGCTTTTCCCAACAGCTATCGTTTCATATTCTTCATTTTGAATATTATAATTTTCTACATCTAAAAGTATTTCAGATAATAAATTTATATCTTGATGCTGTATAGCTAAAGCAAAGTTTCTAATTAGATTTTCGATTTTAATATTTGTATTGAAATTACTAGTAGCCTGATATTCGTTGACCTCATTTTTTTGCTTTAAACAGGTGGTTCCATTATTTTCCATATGTTGATTTTATATTTTTTAACAAAAACAGTTGCTATAAATATTACTAAACATTACAATTTGTAAAAAGCATTTCATCCACAATCAAAAACTTCACTTGAAATCCTAAGTTAAATCTTTAATTTTGATGAAATTCCATTAATGGCTGAATTTTTATTAGTAGGTAGTTTAGTTTTCATGAGTTTAGTGAAAATATTAGATTCATTATTTAATGAGAAGACTCCTATTGATTATTCAGGGAAGCATCGATACATTATTAATGAGAAAGTTTCGCTTCTTCACCCATTATCAAAAAGCTACAAGGTATTAGACTTGCCAAACGAAATTTTACTTGGTCCTACAGAAATTTATAAAGCTTTACATAAACAATTAGAGTTTGCTAATGAGGACCGATTGTTGGGTTATAAAATGAAATATACCATTCAAGAATATCAAACTGCTAAACAATACTTATTGGATTACTATGAGTATATGGCTCACTTGAACTAATCGATTTCTTCTGTCAGCCAGTTGAACCATATCCTTTGGTCAATTACTGGAATATTGTTTTGTTTGCAAACATTCATTGTGTGTCCTGTTCCGCCAGCCATTGGTTTATCCAGATCATCATAAAATATTCCGAAAGTTGCCGGTTTAATTTGGTCTGTTCCAATTGCTTTTATGGTATCTCTAATGATGTAAGCGGCTTTAATTGTAAAACGGTTTTTATTGCCCGAAACAAATTGGTCAATAAGCTTCTCCGTCTTCTTATTGGTTTTAGATAGGTTAATCACCTCCGTTTTAGCAGCTATATCAATATCATCCAATGAAAACGTTTCGTAAGCTTGGTTACTTTTTTTTCTATGGCCAGAATACGGTGTAATTACTTGTAATCGCTTATTGTTAACCGAGGTAACGCCATCAGAAAAGAATTGATCAGCTCCTTCAGCATTTCCACTTCGAAATATCATTCTATTAGTTTTAGACGCCAATAACCTACCGAGCACTATCAACTTTTCCTTATCTTCCTCTAGAACATTTCTTTTACCCTCAAGAAGAACGATTGAAGTGGCTTTGTCAAAATCGCTTATAAATTCTTTGAACGTCATTTTTATTTACTCCTATGTACTGATATATTCGACCAGCTGTGAATTTTTTAATTCTTATTTGCTCTCAAACTTGAAAGTAATCGCCTAAAATCAGCGTTGATAATATTACTATTATCTTTCAAGTTTAATGGTGGGTTAAAATGATTTATTAATTCAATTTCAATCTTGTCATAGTCCGATGTCGGTAAGAAAAACATTATTAAATTATTACACATCCATTCGGATAATTTCAGTTCGTCGGCATTACTAAATTTAGTCTTGCCTGTATTAGAGTCGCTGTCTCTTGGAATTTGCTTGTAGCCAAATAGAACGCCTAAGCTTTTACGGAGTGTAGAACATCCTGCATTATTACCTTTAAAATGTTGCCTAAAATCTCTTGTCCTTAAACTGCCACCTGCAATGCCTGTATAAAGTACTTGAAGGCCTTCAAAGTTTGTAAAAATGGGTTTTATTGAAACAATTGGAAGCTTTGAGTTTTTCTTTAAACACAAAATATAGTTGCCAGAACAGTTTGCAATAATAGTTTCACTATCAAATTTTGGGTCGAATCGATTTGTTTTGAAATTGTCAAGATTTGAGGTTAAGCCTTTAGTTTTTTGTATCACATGTTCTGACTTAAATATAGGCTTTGGTTTGTCAATAGTTTTTATTGATGCTGTCTTAGTTGGTTTATAATTTCCGTCACTGATTTTAATTTGTCCCAAACGAATTAGCGCCTCAAAGTCGGCAACAGTATACCCGTCTTTTTTTGAACTAAAGTCGGAATAGTGAAAGCCAATATTTCGAATTTTACCTCTTATTGCTTTTTGTTTGTCCGTTGTTGCAACAATTTTTTCTGCAATTAGTTTTTTGATTGCCTGTACTTCATAATTTGTAAATATGTTTTTCCCTTTCATTACTTTTTAGATAGAATTATAAGAAATCCAAAATTTTAGTAAGCAACTTTTTGTAAATACAAGTTGCTGGTGTTATTATGGATGAAAACTGGCTACAAACACTGAAATTGATACAAAGCAAAAGGCTTCATTTAAATACTGAATCGCCAATTTCTAGTGGGTGCTGTTAGCTACAAATATTCTTGTCGTCATCGTTTGATTTTCATTTTCAGTTCATCTATCGTCAATGTTATACTTTTTTTTCGGTGTATCATTCTGTGGCAGTTAGAACAAACTACAATTAAGTCTGTCTTAGGATTTGTTACCCTTTGTTTTCCGTCACTAAGTGGAATAACGTGGTGAACTTCAATATAGTTTTTACCCCAGCTTCCATATTTTTTTTCAAAGTCGAAACCGCAACCTTTGCATTTTAGTCCGTGAATGCTTATTGCTTCATTTCTAAATTTACTGTCGCGTTCTGTTCTAACTGAAATGACAACTTTTTTGCCACCTTCAGTTCTACTTTCTATATCGCCAACATTATCAAGATCAAGTTCGGTTTCTGTTTCAGTAGATCTATCTTCAATATTTCTGTATTTTTCTTCAAGTTGTAATTTAGACCTAACTCTTATTTTTATCCAATAAAAAATTTGTTCAATTATATCTGCATAGTTTGGTTTAACGCAGTCACCCATTGCAACAATGCTATCTGTGTTAAAGCCGTTGGTAATCATTAACGCCTTAAACTCGCTTTCAAAACCTAAGATTCGTTTTCCGATTGTCGTCCCTCGATTTTGAATTAAAGAAAATTTATTCTTATCGATTTGAAAATTACTATTATCAATTGTAAACTGAACAACTGAAGGCTTGTCTTTCATATCGTCATAAAGATGAATGAAGCACTTTCCTGGTCTATTTGTTCTTTCGTCTTCAAAAGCTAACCAATAATGTCTGCGACCTATTTTAAAACCATAATAATTTCCGTCTTTTTCAGATGTGTTCATTGTCACGCCACTTTTGGATAGTTCGTCTTGGTCGTAAGCTTTTATGAACTTATTAATGCCTCTTATAAAGTCTACATTACTTTTTATCATTGCTTCTCTTTTTGTTTGGGTGTATGTCTAAATTTACTACTAAAAGGCAAAGCTTGGCGTTGTTGGGGGATACATAAAACGTCTCTCCAGAACTGAAGCCCTATTGAAAAACTGATTTTGACGTTATATTAGTAATTCCAGCCGTTCTCTGTCTTTTCAAAAAGATTCTTGTCGTTATACTCAATTAAGGTGCCTTTTTTAAAATTTTCAAAGTCACCTTTTGTTATCATAATTCCCTGGCTCAACTTTTCTGTAAGTCCTTTGTCAGAATAAAAATGATAACTTCCTTTGTTTAAAAAATATTGATGTGCATTTTCTTTGAACCTCAGTTTTAAATGAAAGTTCATCAAATAACCTTTTTGTCCAAATATTTCTTGCTTTACACCGTCTGTCTTTTTAAACTCCATTACTTCAACAAGGTCGTTACTTTCTTCGGTGATTTGTTTAGTAACAATTTTTTTTGCTTGGGTTTCGGAAATTATGTCGCTGTCAACCGATTGGCAAGATGAAAACAAAATAATTGTAATAATTGTAAGTAAGTGTCGAAGAAATGAGATGCGGTCTTTCATAAATACTTTGTACTGGTCGCCATTAAAGATGTCGCTTTTATCATTGTTGCAGAAATAGCAACATAAAACGATATTTGAAATTTCATAATTTCCGTCTGGTTGATAGCGGTCAATTTCAAGCCACATACCACGACTTGTTCCTCGTCCGTGTTTGCCATCTTTAGGAAAGCGATTTGATTTTAATTTTAGCCTAACAATTCTTTGACTCTCTTGTTCTGTCAAGCCACAGTAATGACAAATCTTTTCAGTTTTATCATACCATATTTTGAACTGATCAAAATTTAAAAAATTGCTTTTACCTTGGCGAACTTTCTGGTTAAACCAGTTTGAAAGTTGCTTGTAAGTTTTAGGAGTATGTTTATAGTCTGTGTCCATTAGCAAACGGTCTGAAAATAAAGTCAGTCTATTACTACTATGAATTTTAAAACGGGGGGAGTATGAATTTATGAAGAATAAGCTTAAATCCAATATTTTTTATTTAATAAACTACTTATAAATTCAAATCTCCTCCACATAACCAATATCCATAAAATAGGAAGATGCTATGCAACCTATTTGCAAAGAGAATAGAATCTTACACGCCCACTCAAGCGAAACTATCTTGCAGTTTCTTCATCTCTCCCTTCACCTTAGAGTTTACAATCTTGGCATATATCTGGGTATGCTTTAGCGTAGTATGCCCCAGCATCTTACTAACTGATTCGAGTGAGATACCTTGAGTAAGTGTTACTGTAGTAGCAAATGTGTGTCGCCCCAAATGCATAAATAGGTTTCTTTCTATCCCAGCCAATTTTGCTATCTCTTTTAATGAAGCATTAAGTTTTTGATTGCATGGTACTTTCCATTGAAAATCTCTGCAGTTTTTTGTAGGAGAATATTTTAATAAAATTTGTTCGGCTGCATTGATTAATGGAACATAACTTAATACGGTAGACTTGGTTCTGTAAGTCTCAATATGTTTTGATCCATCTGGTTCAATAATTATATTCCTTGCACAAAAAGCTTTGATGTCGGAGTATGCTAACCCGGTAAAACAAGCAAAGAGATATAGATCACGTTTGAAGTCTAACGCTTCTGATTGAATTACCAACTTCTGTAATGCTATTATTTCATCATTGGTTAGGTACTCACGATTAACGGGCTTCCTTGTTAATACTATCCCCTTAAAAGGATTTATACGAATGGTGCCCGCTTTTTCTGCATCGTCTAGTAGTGTTCGTAAACAATTCATTAAAGCAGAGGATGAATTATGACAGTTGTTTTTTTCTCTTCTCAAATATTTAAAAAAATCCTCTAACATGTTTTTATCTATTCTACTAATAGCTAAATCCTGTTGACGCTGTTTGTCTTGGAGGAAATCTTTAAAGTAGGTAGCCGTTCGATTGAATTTGTAAAAAGTGGTTTGAGCCAAATCTATTCCAATTCGGTTTTTCAATTCATTGATCTTTAATTCTAAGTATGCTACGATGGTTTCAGGGGCCTTTGTTTTTCCCTTTAAACTATCCGCCAACTCATTAAGCGTTATATCGCCTAATTCAGTTTGCATCTTCCTAAATCTTTCTTCAATCCCGTTTTGAATCTTCATGAGCTCTCGGTTAATGACCATTCCGTTTTTATCAGATGCACTAACACAACCTTGATCAACATCCCAATATTTCTTGGGAACGTTTAATCCAGTATTGATTTCTTTTCTATCTCCCATGTACCTAAGGTTAACTACAATGGGGTGCTCGCCATTTTTGGTTTTATACGTAGTACGTAAATTAAAACGAATGGATAGCTCTTTAAAATTGTTGTTGGTAAACTGTAACATAGCTTTTGGTTTAAGATTTCAAATTTGGTTGAAGAGCAACAATAGCAATGCTGCTAAGTGCGGCATATTGATGCACAGAAATCTTAAAATACAAGGCCAAAAAAATTGTCGCCGAATTGTCGCAAATACTATGCATTTCTATGCACATATATTCAATTCGCGAAATATAAAAAGGCCTGATATTCAACGTAATTCGTTGATTATCAAGCCTTTATGTGGTGTGGGCCGGGATCGAACCGGCGACACAAGGATTTTCAGTCCTTTGCTTGGTATTAATAATCAATTAGTTAGGTCTATTTTCCTAAACAGCGTCATTTACTGAGTCAGAAACAATTCAAAAATGTATTCTGACCCAATCATTGTAGACAGTAACGACTTAACTTCTAGAGCCTATATAAAAACATACATAAATGGTAAAAGATATAGACTATATAACGGTTATCCAATAGGAGTAAGTTGTTCTCCAAACAGAGCAAAAACTTTAAAAGAGCGAAGTAAAACGCTGCAACACCTGTGTTACCAGTTCCGAAGAAAATTAGAAAAAGGGTGGACCCCCGAAACAGTTAAGGTTGTCACTAAAAATGACGAGATAAAAGTCAACGAATCCGTTACTACATTAATCACTATGATTCTCAGGGATGTTGATAAAGACGACCTAAGTTCACTTTATAAAAGGGATATTAAACTTGTTGGTTTACATTTTCTGATTTTTTTGAAAAGTAAAAAAATGGAGGGTTCTCTTATATTAAACATTACACCTATTTTAATAGAAGAATATTTAAAAGAGTTCAAGGGTTCCTCGACATACTATATGAACAAGCGTAGAACACTTGCTGCTATATTTTCTAGGATAGTTAATAAAGGGATACTAGATCAGAACCCAGTATTAAAGACTTCAAGATTAAAAGAGAAAAGCTTACTTCATGAAGCTTACACTCAAGACCAAATAAAAACAGTTTTAAAGCAAATCAATGATCAGAATAAAAACCTTTATTTATGTGCTTTAGTTATGTATGGTTGTCTTTTAAGACCACACCAGGAGATTAGATTATTGAGTAGAAAACATTTTAATGAGGACCTTACCAAAATATCTCTTGGAGGTAAAGACAACAAAAGTGGCAGAATTCGGGTAGTCCCAATTCCTGAATATGTTCGAGTGGAACTATTGAACCAAAAAATTAACGAGTTAGATAATAGCAAAAATATTTTCTCCAAAGAGACCAAACCACTTAATGAATCCTACTTTAATACTGCTTGGAGTAGAATTAAAACAATGCTTCTTCAAAAAGATATCATTGGTAAAAACCATACTCTTTATTCATTCCGTCATAGTGCAGCAATTAATTTGTACATGAAAACAAAAGATTTATTTAAAATCCAACAAGCAATGGGTCACAGTAATATGACTGTAACACTTACATACATGCGAAGTCTTGGTCAAATAAACAGCATTACACTTGATGATGCTCCTGAATTATACATAAGTATTACATAAAAGCGCTCAAGAAAGTGGATAAATCAATTTAAACTTTATCGACTCATTACAAAACCTATTATCATATTAGATAGCTTTGTGAACCTACTGCTAAGTAGAAACAATGCACTTTAATACCCAAAAGGATTGGGGTCTCGGTAAAATTTGGATATATTCCTTAAGTGCTACCGTTAAACCGTAAAATCGGGTAGAACCCTTACGGATGGTTGTCATGAGCGGAAGCAAATAAACATTCCCTACTCTAAAACAACTTTATTATTTGAGGAAACTCACAGGTTGCATATATAAAACCAACTAACATACTACACTATAAAGCTCGAACGCAGCTAAATAAAATTAAAAAATCATACTAATTATAAAAGATAATAAAGCCCTAAGAAAGGCGAATATTTTATTATTTGTAAAACCAATTTTATGAGTTTAACTCAAATAAGTTTGTTCGAAGGACAGGAAGAGAGTATTTATAGTAATTCAGATATTGAATCTATAAATAAAAATGAATTAAATTATGTAAGTGAAGATCTGGTTACCGAAACGATAATTGAAGAACCAGAGGTGGAATACTTTACATCAGCTTATGATATATGTAAAACAGAGTACCCTGATGAATCAATGTTAATAGAAGACTTGTTACCAACAGGTGTAATTAGTGTATGTGTCGCATCTTCAGATGTGGGTAAGAGTATGTTTTGGAGACAGGCATGTGCTTGTATAGCTATGCAAAGAGATAGCTTTATTGGTAAGAAACTCAATATTAAATATGGAAGAGCAGCTTATGTTTCTACAGAAGATAATGAACGAGTTTTTAATACACAGTATAATGCGTGGAATCTGAGTGATGAAGAACTTTCTTTACTTAAAAATTTACATGTCAAAGTCGAAACAAAAAAATTCCCTAATAAGGAGTTTTTTATTCAAGCTAAGAGAAAGCCTTATGACTTAATTGTAGTTGATGTTTTATCAGATGTAATTCAAGATGACTTAAATGATGCCAGAAAGACCAGGGATTTTTACAACCAGTTTAAACCTCTAATCAATGAGTTTGGTACATCCATTTTATTTATCCATCATATTAATAAAGCTGGAGATAGATTAGGTTCATTTTCTAAGAATCATGTACTTGGTTCGTCAGCTATTGAATCAGCTAGTCGATCTCTGATCTTTATCACAAAGGAGAATGGTGAAGATTCAGTAAGGAAGATTTCTCTTCTGAAGTGTAATAATTTATCTGATGCTAAGAAAAACAAGCCCTTTAAAGTACGTTTTACTGAACGTTTATGGTTTGAAGATTTAAGTCCTAATGAACATCAACCATTAAGTACAGCTAGACTAGAGCAGGATTTAAGTAAGCAAGTTCTTTATTTACATGATCGAGGTCATTCCCAAAGAACAATATCCAAACTTCTTACTGAGAGAGGTTTTACTATTGGTAAGACTAAAGTTGGAGATATATTAAAAAGAGAGTCTATACAAGACATTGAATAAAAATTAATTCAACTAGAGTATTTCAATGATTGTGTCCGTCCGCCTTAAATCCTTAGAGAATAAAGTGGGCGGACACTTTTTTAATAATACTTAAAATTACCTTAATTCACTCCGGTTGTTTATATTTACTAATATGATAACTGGCGAATTAAAAAGTAAGATTGATAAAGTTTGGGAAGCGTTTTGGACCGGTGGACTTTCCAACCCTATTACTGTAATTGAGCAGATGACCTTTTTGCTATTTATACGTAGACTAGATGATATTCATACACAACGTGAACAAAAAGCGACTTTTTTAAAAAAGAAGATTGAAAACCCCATTTACACCCAGGAACAGAATGAGCTGAGATGGAGCTTTTTCAAGAATACAGATCCCGATGTAATGTTTAAGCTTTTCACAAGGGAGAACGGAGTATTTGATTTCCTAAAGAATATGGGATCTACGGATAGTGCGTTTAGTACTTACATGAAGGGAGCAACATTTATGATGCCTACCCCACGTTTGTTAGCTCAGGTGGTAGATATGCTTTCTGAAATAAACATGGATGATCGTGATACTAAAGGAGATGTTTACGAATACCTACTTAGTAAAATAGCATCTGCTGGACAAAATGGACAGTTTAGAACACCAAGACACATTATTAAGATGATGGTACAGATGATGAGACCTTCATTAGAAGATACTGTTTGTGATCCAAGTGCGGGAACAGCAGGTTTCCTTGTAGCTACAGGTGAGTATTTGAGAGAAACCTACCCTAAAGAACTTCTTAAACCTAAAGAACAAGAACATTTTCAGCATAAGCTTTTCATGGGTATGGAGTTTGACCCAACCATGATCAGAATTGGAGCCATGAACCTAATGTTACATGGGATAGAGCAACCTAACTTAATAGCTGTTGATGCTTTGAGTGAAGCTAATAATAGCTTTACGGAAAAAGCTTCCATCGTATTAGCTAATCCACCCTTTAAAGGTAGCCTTGATAGAGAAGCTGTAGACCCTAAACTATTAAACATAGTAGATAGTAAGAAAACAGAGCTACTATTTTTAGGTCTTATCACTAAAGGATTAAAGCTAGGTGGTAGAGCTGCAGTTATTGTACCAGATGGTGTTCTTTTTGGAAACAGTAACGCTCACCAAATCATCCGGAAGAAATTAATAAATGATCAAAAGCTTGAAGCTATTATATCTATGCCGAGTGGTGTTTTTAAACCATATGCTGGAGTTAGTACAGGTGTATTAATCTTTACTAAAACAAATAGTGGTGGTACTGATAATGTATGGTTCTATGATATGACTGCTGATGGCTTAAGCTTAGATGATAAGCGTAATCCAATACAGGATAATGATATACCTGACATTTTAAGTCGGTGGGATAATCTAAAAGCTGAAAGCAAACGTGAACGCACAGATAAGAGTTTCATGGTCCCTGTAAAAGAGATCAGAGACAATAACTATGATCTTAGTATCAACCGTTATAAGGAAGTATTTTACGAACAGAAGGAATATGAATTACCTAGTGTAATCATTGCACAGATAGAACTGTTGGATGAAGAACGCCAAGAATTGTTACAGGAACTTAAGAAGATGTTAGCTTCAGATTTACTCACTGATAAAAGTGGCAAGTAATGAAGTGGAAAACTGTAAGGTTATATGAAATAGCAGATCTTTTAAATGGTTTTGCATTTAGTTCAAAAGATTATATAGATGAATCTGATACTCTCTGCTGCAGAATGAGTAACATAAGACCAGGTGGATCATTTGATATTGAATATAGTCCAAAATTTCTTCCAGATTTTTTCTCAGAAAAATATAAGGAGTATCTATTAAATGACGGGGATCTTATACTAGCTATGACAGATTTATCTAACAACCCAAAAATACTAGGAGTACCTACAATTGTCAAAACAAATGGAAAAAAAATACTACTTAATCAACGTGTTGGTAAACTTAAAATAATTTCTGAAGGCGTTAGTAAAAACTATCTTAGATATGCATTAAATAGAAAGGAAATACAGCAGTATTATACAAAGTTTGCTGGTGGAGGACTTCAGATAAATCTTGGAAAAATAGATTTATTAAGTGTTGAATTACCTCTCCCACCATTCCTCATTCAAGAACAGATAGCAGATACATTGGATAAAGCTGATGCTCTCCGAAGAAAAGACCAAGATCTATTAACAAAATATGATGAATTAGCTCAAGCTATCTTCTATGATATGTTTGGTGATCCTGAGAGAAATGAAATGGGTTGGAATAGTGTTGAGTTATCTGAATTAATACAGATAAAACCTAATACAGTAAAACCAGAAGAACTTGTTAATCAAATTTATATAGGATTAGAAAATATTGAAAAAGAATCTGGAACGTTAAGCATATCTAAAGAAACTGACTTAAAAAGTAATAAGTTTAGTTTTAATCATCAAAGCATTCTTTATGGTAAACTAAGACCTTACCTAAATAAAGTTGCATTACCTGATTTCTCAGGTGTATGCAGTACAGATATCTTACCAATAACATGTACAAATAGTAATAGGTATTTTATTGCTGCTCTTTTAAAGAGTAAAAACTTTACAAGCTATGCTACAATCAACTCTGTGGGAGCTAACCTTCCCAGAGTAAAAAAGGATATAATAATGTCCTATAAAACTATAAATCCTCCTAGAAAGCTTCAGAATATCTATGAGACCAAGGTGATTTCTGTATTTCAGATTAAGTCAAAACTTCTGGAGTCAAGTAAATACACATCTGATCTATTTAACAAATTATCAAATAGTTTTTTCTCATGACCTCCAACTTCCAATATATAATCCCAACTGAATTCAGTAAGCTAGCAGCTACGCTGATTGATGCTGAGAAGAACGTCTATGCTGCTCCACCATATGCAGCGGTTCTTTGTAGGAAAAGTTTGGAAGAATGGATACGTTGGATATATGAGAATGATGGTGAATTGGAACTACCTTATGATACCTCACTAAATGCACTATTACACAATCAAGATTTACGAGACCTACTAGCTCCTTCTGTTTTCCATCAAGTAAATCTTGTTAGAAAACTTGGTAATGATGCTGTACACGCAACTATTAAAATACAACCTGAAGAAGCCCTACATGTTCTTAAAATTATGCATGGGTTTACCACATGGGTGATGAGGGTATATAGTGAGGATAAAATAGTTGTTCCTGATTTTGATGCATACATAATACCACAAGATCAACCAGTAGTAAAATATAAAGACCGTATAGCGGTACTTGAAGCTGAATTCCAAAAAGTACAAGAACTCTTACGAGAAAAAGATGCTGAGCTAACACGTATACAGCAGATTAAACAGCAGCATAGTAAAACACCTCCGCCACCTGATCCAAATGAGAAGGTTACGCGTGAGCTTTATATTAATCTACTGTTAAGAGAAGCTGGTTGGGACCCATCCGCTGCAAACGTAGCAGAATATCCAGTATCAGGTATGCCAACTGGTGATGGAAAAAATAATGGTCCAGGTTTTGTAGATTATGTTCTTTGGGGTGATGATGGTAAACCATTAGCAGTAGTTGAAGCTAAACGTACAAGCAGAGATTCAAGAGTTGGAGCCAATCAAGCTAAACTATATGCCGACTGTTTAGAAGTAATGCATGGTCAAAGACCTGTTATCTTTTATACCAACGGTTTTGAAACGTATATATGGGATGATGCTGCTTTTTCAAAAGATAAGGGTTACTCTCCGAGAATGATATATGGCTTCTATAAAAAAGAAGAGTTGGGGCTTATAGTTCAACGTAGGACAACTAGACTAAATATAACACAAGCACCCATTGATTCAACTATTGCAGATCGTTATTATCAGATTGAAGCTATCCGTAGTATAGCTAATGTATTAGAAAATAAAGGTAGAGAATCATTATTGGTGATGGCTACTGGAACAGGTAAAACAAGAACAGCAGCTGCCCTGGTAGATGTATTAAGTAAATGTAATTGGGCTAAACGTGTTTTGTTTTTAGCTGACCGTACTGCTTTAGTATATCAAGCTAAAAATGCATTTACCAATCAGCTTCCTAATTTACCAGCAATAGATCTTACTAAAGAAAAAGATAGTCTACATGCACGTGTGGTTTTTAGTACATATCAGACCATGATTAATCTGATAGATAAAGAATATGATGGAGCACAACGTCATTTTGGTATTGGTCACTTTGATGTTATCATCTTTGACGAGATCCACCGTTCAGTTTATAATAAGTATAAATCTATATTCCAATATTTTGATGGGTACCGTATTGGTTTAACAGCAACACCTAAAGCAGAGGGTGATCGTGATACTTATCACCTCTTTGGTTTAGAACCTAACATGCCAACCTATGCTTATGAACTAGAACAAGGTGTAGATGATAAATTTCTTGTACCACCAATGAGTGTATCTGTTCCAGTGAAGTTTCACAGAGATGGTATAAAGTACAATGAGCTCAATAGACAAGAACAGTTAGCTTATGAGGAAATGTTTGCTGATCCAATAACTGGAGAATACCCGGATGAAATAAATAGCGCTGCTCTTAATACTTGGTTATTTAATGAAGATACTGTTGACCATGTGTTATCATATTTATGGGAAAATGGTATCAGAGTAGCTGGAAATGACCGATTAGGTAAGACGATCATCTTTGCTAGAAGTCATAAGCATGCTCTTTTTATTAAAGAACGGTTTGATAGACAGTTCCCACACTTAGGAGGACATTTCTGTAAAGTGATTGATAACTATGAAGAATATGCATACACCATACTAAAGGACTTCTCAGAAAAAGATGCAACACCGCACATTGCTGTTTCTGTAGACATGTTAGATACTGGTATAGATATCCCAGAAATAGTGAATCTTGTTTTTTATAAACCGATCAGATCTAGTTCTAAGTTTTGGCAGATGATTGGACGTGGTACAAGGTTGTGTAAAGATCTATTGGGTCCTGATAAAGACAAAGAGAACTTTATCATTTTTGACTTCTGTGAAAACTTTGAATTCTTTGGTAATAAACCAAAAGGTATAGATGGGAAAAGACCACGTTCACTCACTGAGCGTTTGTTTGAACAACGTATCAAGCTAACTTTTCTATTACAAAAAAGAAGTGGTCAAGAAGCATTACAATATGCAGAAGAACTTAAGTCATTCATGCTAGAACAAGTTAACAGTTTAGAAGAAGATAGCTTTTTAGTAAGGCAACATTGGAGAATAGTAGAAAAATACAGAGATCAATATAAATGGAATGCTTTGGATGAACTAGAAGTAAAAGAAGTACTAGACCATATTGCTCCTTTAGTATATGAACAAGGAGATGATGAACAAGCCAAAAGGTTTGATCAACTGTGTTACAATATGGAACTTGATCTTTTACAAAAGACGGCTGTTTCAGATCAGTGGATGAATGAAACCATATCAATCGTTGGTGCTTTAAGTAAAAAGGGTGCTATCCCAATGGTAGCTAGTAAGATGGACTTAATCAAACTAGTCCAAACAGCTCAGTTTTGGCAAAACTTACTCATACCAAATATTGAACATATTAGAAAAGAGCTAAGAAGTCTGATACGGTTTATAGAAAAGAGTTCTGGTATGGTGTTGTATTCCAACTTTGATGATGAAATATTAAATACATCATTTGATGTTAAAGCTCTAGTGATTTCTGGAAATCTAGAAGCGTATAAAAAAAGAATATCAGAGTTTGTATTGAAAAACAGAAACCATATTACAATACATAAGCTTCGTAACAACCAACCGATCAGTAAAACTGAATTAAAGGAGCTAGATAAGATGCTGTTTGAACAAGGAGAGAATGGAACACATGAGCAGTTTGTGACAGCTTATGGAGAAATACCTCTTGGTGAGTTCATCCGTTCTATTGTTGGACTAGATCAGGAAGCTGTAAATAGTGCTTTTAGTGGCTTCATCAATAATCCTTCCTTAAACGCATCCCAAATAAGGTTTGTTAATATGATAATTCAGTACATGACAACTAATGGAGTGATTGCGTCAGAAAAACTGTTTGAACCACCGTTTACAGAGATATCCAGTCATGGATTATTAGGAGTGTTTAATCAAACGGAGGCAGAAGAGGTTGTTCAATTACTAGAATTTGTAAATGGTAGATCTAAAGCTGTTTAAATACAATGAAAAATATAACATACTTATTAGGAGCTGGAGCTAGTGCAAACACCATTCCTATAGTTAATAATATGCGTTATAGATTCAAAGATGTAGTTAATTTTTTAAGTATTCATTTAAAGGATAAAAATAATATTACAGCATATAGTAGTCTTGATAGAAATATTCAGACCTATAATAATTATTTAAACAATATAATAGAAGATCTTGATTGGCTTGAATCAGAAGCCTTACAATTCCAGACTATTGATACATTAGCTAAGCAATATTATCTGACTAATAACGAAAACCTAAAGAGGTTAAAAAAAACCCTAATCATATATTTTACTATTGAGCAGCTTTTAAGCATTAAAGCTAATACCAGAGAAAACTATGTTTTTGTAAAAAGTAAAGAGCTTAGGTATGAAAGTTTTTTTGCTTCGGTTATTAATAAAATAGACAACACTAGAATAGAGGTAAATCCAAATATTAAAATATTAAGTTGGAACTATGATCAACAACTGGAACTTGCCTTAAAAACTTTTACAAAAAAAAGCATATCATCAATAAATACAGAATTCCAGATAGTTCCAAATGAGAATAATTATGAAAAGCCAAATATTGATTTAGAGTTTGACTTTTCAAAGTTTGGATGTGTAAAACTAAATGGTACTGCTAAGTGGGACAAACTTATTTCAAGTTCACCAGACATACCTATTTCAACATTTGAATACTATCATGAAAGCAAGGATACACAATATATTTTAGGTTTAGTCTTAAAGGAATATGATACAATTAAAAATTACAGGTATGGACAACATCTTAGAAATTCATTATTATACTTCAACTTTTCATGGGAATCAGATAATAACTATCATGAAAAATACTCTTCTTATTATTTAAATAAAAAGATAGCTGTTGATATTGCTCGTAATACAAACATCTTAGTTATTATAGGATATTCGTTCCCTGTGTTTAATAGGAAAACAGATAAAGAGATTATTGATAATATGGGGGACTTAGAAAAAGTATATATACAAAATCCTAATTGTGATAATATTAAGTCAACTCTAATTAATGGTTTTTCAATTTTTCAAACACCAAATAGAAAAAGAACAATCCAATTTGAACTAGAAAAAAATACTGACCAGTTCTTGATTCCATATGAATTATAATAAGAATTGACTTAACACACGACCTCCCGACCTCTTTATAAGATCATTATTTATTTTATTAAAGTTAAGAGAACTGTATATTTTGTTTTCCAATAGGATATATTCCCCCTTCCGGCTCCTACTATTTTTGTAGAACCGTGAACCAATTCCGTTCCAATATCTTCACAAGTCTGTCTTGAGCCGTTCTTCACAAAATCCACGTGAAGCCTCGTTGAATACCCCCTCGGCGGACTACTTAGTCACTCTTAAGAACCGTCAACTATACTTGCTACAAATATTTAGAACTTTTTAACCCTAACGATCACCTATGTCATATTCTGATTTACTAACCGTTGTGTTCCCTGGTAAGGGGGTTACTATTAATATACTAAAAAAAATGAATTTTGAGATAATTTCGTAGGATAAAGATGTAGGGTATTTATGCACATCTGTGTGATACACATGGGTTAAATTTAAATGCATTTTTTTTACTTTATCTAGTGTAGACTAGATCATTAAATAGCTATAAAACCAAATTATTTTGATTTAAAAATATTAGCATATCAAAGAGGTAAATATAAATATCCTCATTGTCAAAAATAACTCTAGCCCCCTCCTTTTCTCTACTGATCATTTTTTTTACTTCGTAATAATCGCTATCTCTAAATTCATGTACAAGTTTTATTAAAACTGGTTGATACTTTGGATAACCAGACTCTATATAGTTAGTTAGATGATTACCAATCAACCTATGAAAGGGTCTTGAATTAATTCTAAATAATTCGTGAGCGAAATCTTGAAATTTTTCACCCATATTAATTTTTTGTTTCTGAAGATTTATAAGACCATCATATACTACCTGTATTCCTCCAAGAATTTTTACAAAAAGCATACATAACAGGATTCCACCATCTGAATTAAGCTCTCGTTCTATTCCAAATAAATTAATTCTTATTGGCAAATTAATATACTCTTCTAATACCACAAGTTTACGAATGTTTAAGGATTCAGATTTGTAAAAAGTTACTAATAATTCTATTAAAATATTATAATTCCTATTCCCTAATAAACTAACGAAATTCGATTTGTTACCACCATAAATAAATATTACAGAATCTAGTTTTTGTTTAACAAATTCTTTAAAGAAACGATTGGTATCAAAATAAAAAACTGATTTCGAGTAAAATTTATCTATATAACCAGAAAAATCTACATCCTGACCATAACGTGCTGAAAAGATTTTTCTAATATTATTAATATCACATACTAGAATAATCATATCGAACCCAAACTTATTTGTAAGTCCTTTGTGTTTGTAAATACTTGAATCAAAGTGGGCTCCAAAAACATTAAGTATTCTGAAAATATGTTCTGGATCAATTCTATCAAGATCATCTAAAATCAATACATTTTCTAAGAATTCTTCATTATTCTGTTCCTGAAAATCTTCTTTGTGTTTAACTAGAACAGATTGTATAATTTGGGTAATATAATTGGACTCATATAATTTACCGATTTTGTTATCACTTTGGTCAAGAAATTCAACAAAAGAGTCTCCTTGATTTACTTGAAGATTTTCTTTTTTAGCATGTGCTTCATAAGCTCGTTTTAGCTCAAAAAAGTTTTTTACAATACCTGGAATATCTACCAGAGTAATCGATGGATCAATCTTTGGGAGTGCTGCAATTACTAATTCAATGACTTTATCATAATGCTTTTTTACAAATGAGGTTGTAGTTTCAATATTATCTTGATAAACTGATATCCGTTCATTCTTCTTAAGTAGTTCTAGTGTTATATCATATTTAATTAGCTCTAGTATATCTTCCGTTGAAGCTATTGAGTAGTTTACTGGGAACAGGTGAAAAACCTCATAGTGAGTTTTTTCTTTTTTTGTGAACCCATTTTCTGTAAAAAAATGTTTTAAAAAGGTGGTTTTACCTGTACCGAACTTGCTTGAGAATATAATTCTGTTGTTATTCGGAATTGAAATATGTTCTATAAACTTTACTTCTGGTTCACGGAACAATTGTTCGTCAATTGTACTCATTTGATAAGGTATTAGTCTTTTACCGAAGTTACTTTACTAATAATCATATTAAGGTATAGACTTTTAAACATTGGATATTCTGTAAACTAACCTAAGAGTGTTCATATTTATGGACCGGTACCCCCTTCAACCACCCCCACCTGAATACTGCTGATCGACTACCCCCGGGTGTTTGTACCTGATTGTTTTTGATCAGCATAAATAAACCTTTTTTATAAACCATTAAAAAATTAAACAATGGTAACAGTAAAATCTTTCACGAAGCGTCAGAGTGCTGATGGTCGTGAGTTCATTACACTTGAATTAGTCGGAGGAGTGGAACTAGTTCAATCACAAAACAGCGGCCGTTTTTATGCAACGGTTAGAAAGTGTTCTATTCCTTCAACTTTTGATGAATCAGTAGCGGCTTCAATTGTTGGTTCACAACTGCCTGGTGATGTGGTTCGTATTCCTTCAGAGGCTTATGATTATACTATTAAGTCTACTGGTGAGGTAATCACTTTACAGCATTCTTATGGGTATCAACCACCAACAGGTCAAGTAGTGATGGGTCAACAGACTCGTGAGCTTACAGAAGCTTAAAAGTTTTTTGGGTTAGTAGTAGGAGGTAGTAGAGTAATCTGCTATCTCCTTTTTTTATTCAACTATTAATAGTTTACACTTTATGCATTTAACTAAAGCAACCCGTAAGAGAGCTAAAATGCGTCTCTCTATACAGGGACCTAGTGGTTCTGGAAAAACATATGGAGCCCTACTAATAGCATTCGGTTTATGTTCTGATTGGACAAAGATTGCTGTTATTGATACAGAAAATTCTTCTGCTGAATTATATGCTCATTTAGGAGAGTACAATACATTACAGTTGTCTGCACCTTATAATCCCGAAAAGTTTATCGAAGCCATCAGAACTTGTGAACAAGAGCAAATGGAAGTAATCATCCTAGACTCATCATCTCATGAATGGGATGGTATGGGAGGTATTCTAGATATACATTCCCATTTACCTGGTAACTCTTTTACTAACTGGTCTAAAGTAACACCAAGACATAATGCTTTTGTACAATCTATTCTATACAGCTGTTGTCATGTAATTACCACCGTTCGAAGCAAACAAGATTATGTGTTAACTGATAAGAATGGTAAACAAGTACCAGAAAAAGTAGGATTAAAGGGAATCCAAAAAGATGGGTATGATTATGAAGCAACTATTGCTTTTGAAGTTGATCTACATCACCGGGCATCAGTTAACAAAGACCGAACCGAGCTTTTTATAGGACAGCATGAGATTGTTCTTAATGTAGAAGTGGGTCAACGATTAAAAGCATGGTGTGACCAAGGAGCAGTAGTTACAGTAGATGAGGTAACAGGAAGAATTAATGACTGTAAATCAATTCAGGAGCTACTTAGCTTGTATCAAATCTTTCCACAGTACAAAGAAGTACTTAAGCCCGAGTTCGAAAAACGGAAACTTCATATCCTTATACAAAAGGATATAGAACCGGTATTTTCTAACCATAAAAATATTTCATTCAATGGAACACATTGAGTTAATGACAGAACAATTAGCTGTCCGGTCAGATTCATCTATTAGGGAATCAAGGCGGGCGGACACAGAAAACAAGTCTTTTATTGTATCTAATACACAAGAATCCTCGGTTGATGAAATCAAAAGCTCTCATATCATACCTGTTTTTGTAAAGGATAACGAAACACTTATTTCCCACACAGATTTTATTGAAACAACTCAGGAAGTTGTAAGAAGTATTTATCATTCAGAACAGATCCAAGAGCCAATAGTTAGGGTCAGCCATCCAATAAAAGGTAGAATTCCTGATGCTAAACACAAACCAGTTAGTGAACTTCAGGACTGGGAGAAGACTTTGTATTATGAACGTATGGCTTTCTTAATTGAGATCCCCTCAGTAGAAGGTACCGTAGATGGTAATTTACTATCTCTTACAGTTGGTGGAGTAAAGGCATATAATACAGATAACTTATACAGCCGTAACTTGTCCGAACAGCATTTTAAAGTGTTCATAGGATTTCAGAATAAGGTATGTACTAATTTATGTGTCTGGACGGATGGTTATCAAAGTGATATCCGAGTAAAAACACTTGGTCAATTAAAAGCTGCTATAAGAACATTAATTGATAGTTATAACTACAACTATCATTTATATAATCTTAGTCGGTTAACCGAGTACAGCATTACTGAAAACCAGTTTGCACATTTGGTTGGTCGGTGTAGGATGTATCAGCACATACCACAACAAATGAGAACGGAAATACAACCTATTCTATTTGGTGATCAACATATGAGTGTAGTAGTAAAAGACTTTTATAAGGATGAGAGTTTTTGTAGGGATACAAATGGTAATATTAATCTTTGGAAGCTTTATAACCTATTCACTGGAGCTAACAAAAATAGTTATGTAGATAGCTATCTTGATCGAGCTGTTAATGCGTATAGTTTTGCAGAACAAATTAGATGGGCTTTAGAAGGAAAGCAGGAGTCTTGGTATTTGAATTAAGATCTTTTTTTGAACTGTTTTTATATTGCTTCGATCCTAATATAAAAATCATAAGAGACCTTGATCTATTGATTCGTCTACTAAATTATAGATTGGAATAAAATTATCTTTATTATCTTTTGAAAATAACCTCCATTGTCTTAAAGTATCATCCGATAAATGTTTATCACAATCTATCTCCCTTATTATTTCTAAAGCAAGAGTAGATGCAAAATCGTATAAAAAATCATAGTAGTTCTCTTTTAGAGCTTCACGTACTTTATTATTATTTTCTATAAAGTTCTCCTTATCAGCATCTTCTCTAAAACTACTAATTAATTGATTAATTATATTGTTTGGTTTATCAACTATATTTTGAATGCTTTTTAAAAACATATATCTAGCACTACCACCATTATCTATTTCTGGAATAAACTCCTCAATAGCTACTACAAATGAATTAAGGCAACCCTCCTTTTTTAATTTTTCTGTAATATGTACAAGACGTTTTTTGTCGTCATTTGACATATTTATAATGTTGTCTAAAAATGGAGATTCTAATTTTGTCAATGTTGAAATATCTATAATTTCTTTTCGTATATAATCAGTAACTTCTGCATCAGTCATAATAAAGGTTTTGTATAAATTAAATATTATATAAATATAATCACAAGAAGTACAAATATCTTTATTTAAAATAATAGTAATTTTTTTTTGGTTGTACAATTTCGAAAGATCTCATTTAGAAATTGTAACTTTTTATAAAAGGTGTTTTATCTTGAAGATTTAAGTATTTATACCTATAGATATATTTGTTGTTAAACATAACTTTAAATCACAATCCATCAACAATGAATAAATATCACAATAAAACTAGACTTATTGGTAAAATAGGTTTTATAGAAATCGACCACGTCGAAGGAGGAAAAAAGAAGGTTAGATTTCAGTTATGTACAAATACACCATTCCGTGATCATGAAGGTAAACCTCAAAAAGAATTAACATGGCATCAGTGTATTGCTTGGGATAAAAATGCAGATATCATTGAAAAGCATACAACAACTGGAGATATTGTAGCAATAGATGGTGTACTAGTATCAATATCAAACGGAACAAATACTACAGACTTTCCACAAGCATTTGTAGAGATAGATGAGTTACTCCTTCTAGACAAATTTTAGACCACTTAATTACATTATTCACTTGTACCTACTTGTTCATTTTAAATAATGAATGGGTAGGTACTTATATTTTACAACAATATGAAAATTGATACATCACAAAAAGTAGCTGAAATAGAAGTAAGTTATCGACCAGCTATTAGCAATAAACCATTAATCACTTCAAGCTTGGATGCTTATACAGTATTAAAAGACTTTATTTGTAAAAACACATGTGCTTTACAAGAACAGTTTATTGTACTGTATCTAAATAGAGCAAACAGAGTATTGGGTGTATATAAACTCTCAAACGGTGGTATTACCGGAACTGTAGCTGATACTAGATTGATTCTAGGAGTAGCTCTTAAAGTAGCAGCAACAGGTATTATTTTAGCACACAACCACCCCAGTGGTAATTTGAAGCCATCAAGTACTGATGAAGCACTTACTAAGAAGATTAAGACTGCTGCATCCTATATGGATATATTGGTAACAGATCATATTATTCTATCTGCTAATGGTGAATTTTACAGTTTTGCTGATGAGGGGTTGATTTAAGATATATTGGATTCTGATGAATTCGTCTTAGTTTCATAGTCATCCAGATTATTTCTTTTTATGAAAAGATATTTTTGAATAGGTTAAATGATAACCTAATCATTGAATGGGGTTATTTGCTTATAATCTGAAATAGGTATTTGATTATTTGAATTATTATCAAGATCTATAAGTATTGCTCTGTTATTAATCTTCCAAAAAAGAGTATGTCTAAAATGTATACCCTGCCAAACAAGACCGTCTAGGGATTCGTTTGTTTCTTTTTTAGCAATTTGACTCAGTTTTTCGTTATCTATAAAACTAGCTATACAACCAGAAATTTCCATTTCTGGTATTAGAGGTTTAAGACTATATAACTTTTCTTCCTCATCGCTTAACTTATTATATTTCAATATTGGTAAATCTTTTTTGTCAATGATAATAAGAGTGTTCTGTAAAAATCTATCATAGGGGATACGTACTATAGGGGTTTCATTAAAATGTTGATTTGTTAAACCAGATACACTTTTGCGTTCAGCATATGAATCAAAATTGAATTGACCAATAGAAATTATAATTTGATTAGCGGAAAGTTTTAAGTGTGTTAAGCAGTCTATTAAATCAAATTCTTTAATAACATATTTTAAATTAGTATGATAAATTAAAAAACGATTTATTTGATGACTATATAATGTTACAATTTGTTCAGCAAGGAATGAATGAAAATTTAAGTAGGTAACTCCTGGATCATTTGTAAATGCATCTCTTTTTTGTAGAAAATGATTTCCAAATAGGGTTACTTCTTTATATGAAATATCAGCTATAACATCGCTATTTGATGTAACCTCTTTATATAATGGTAATCTTTTATTAAGTATGTCAATGGAGGTATCAAAAAAGAACTTCTTTTTATCTTCTTCGATAGGAGCATTAATGAGATCATGTTGAATTGCAGCTTTTAAGTTCTCAATATATGAATCTATGTAAGACCATTCGATATTAACGGAATTTAGTTTCAAATCTTCAATGACTTTTGTGTTCTTTTTTAACTCTTTTAAGTAAAAATTGAATTGTTCAAGGTTGCGCAACCAAATTCTTTTATCTAGTGTTGATTTAGGAAATTCTGGTATAGCGGTTGGATTATTATACATGTAGTAACTTCCAATATTGAACTGTCTTACAAATAGTACTGCTAAATATTCAAAAATGAATCTTCTAATTGATTGACTAGCACTAGCGCCCTCTTGGTTGGGGAATGGATAAGTAAATTCTATAAAAATATCGCTCTTATAACTATTTTCAGCAAATAAATTAACTGTATCAAGTAATTGATGCATTGTATAAGGAAACAATGGATACTCAGGTGGTAAACTTTGAGAGTAAAAAAATATTCTATTAAGATAATTGTACTGTTTTTCATATAAAAGTAATGCACCTACAGCAATATAAAACTCATAAAATCGCTCTCTTTCTTTTTTTCTTTGATTAACAACAACATTATTTCTAATTACAAGATTATTTCCTTCAAAATCATACTCAGGTGTTACATTATCTAGATTAAATCTAAAATATTGAGAAGCACTTTTCCACTGTTCATATATAATGTCAATTCGTTTATATTTTACTGCAAGTAGAATAAGGTTCCAATTCCAGCTGTATGTTTTAGCACTTATTGCAGGTGTTTCAAACTCACCCAAGAGTAAAGCTCCACCCAAAGTAAATTGTTCTATATATGGGTTTTCAACTTTTGCTTTAAAAGATTTTTCACAAATATCTCTTACGAATTGATAATATTCATCAGGATATTCTACAGGAGTTCTGTTAAGTTTATAATTTTTGTCAGACCTATAATAAGAAAATACTTCGTAAAAGTACTTTGTCAATCTTTTAGTCATCAATGTATCATCGTTTTTAATGGACCATATTAAAATATCTTTCAACGCTTCAAATGATGAATAATCTGTTTTGTTTAATACTTCATCCTTTTTTTTTATCAAATAATCAATAAGCTTAGATGGTCTATATAATTTAATAACAAAACTTATCATTAATAAAAAAGAAACAATTAAAACAATTGTCATAATAAACAACAGACCATTTGCACTGTTATTCATGATATAATTAATTACTTCCCCTCTAGAATTATCCCATTCAAAACCTAATAGATTTACAAATAATGCTAATAAGCTTAAAATTAATGATACTTCAAAAAAAGTTTTGTGCCAAGATTTTTCAAATAACTTATTAATCTGCTCAGATGAAAACTTGTCATTAGATGCAATCTGAATTATAATCGGGTATGCTAAGCCCATGAATGCGGAAATAAATGTTGCACTAACTTCTATGAGCTTATCCATAAACATTGAATTGTACTACAATGTAATAATTATTGTTTACTGATAAAGTAAATGTTAGTAAACTAAGATTGAAATATTCTTCAAACACTTACATAGAAAAAATGGAAATGTTTTATGATTTCATAAGATTTAATATCACAGAACAATAGTTCGATTTATTTTATTTTCATAAATTATTGAATTTGAAACGTTTATCCTTAATAATTAAATGATTTCGTTCTATGTGGATCACAAACGAGATAATTATGCTTATCTGTTTTAATCTATAACCAAAAATTGGATACTCCAAACTAATTATATGATCCATAGACTTTATATTTACTTGATTAAAGATCTAGTACATAATTTATACTCTATGGACGTAATCCCATTCATTAATAGAAACGGTTTATGGAATCTTGATATGCCTGAATTAATTAATCCGGATTTAACATTCACTAATCAATTAGTAATAGTAGAAAGAAACTTTGTTGAATTATTAGATACATTAGCTAATAATAAGCTACCCCACTTGAATCTAGAGTTTCATTATGAATACTTTAATCCATATGATGCTAAGTTGATTAGAAGGGGGAGTTCATATATATGTGAGTCGATTTTTTATAAACAGAAAAATACATTATTATGGTTTCCTACATTCCTACCAAAAGCAATGAAAACTAATGATAAACCTGAAATCATCTATATTAAAGTTCAATCAAACTTAACTTAATCCTCTCCAATTTATTATTACTGTTAGTCACTAGACTAAAAGTGGGCTTTACTAGAATACTTTCTTTCATATCCAAATACTCTATTAACTAAACTGATATCCAAATTAGTCGGTTACTTGTTATTTAGTTAGGATATCACTTCATTGTTAAATCAGACTATGAATAAACAAGTTTTATAGTGTGGGATATTATACGAAATAGCATACTTCAGCTACTTATTCTTTCTTACAAACAACCATTATTTATTAATTAAAACAAAACAATGAGTCCATCTAATAATAACATTTATTACTGTGATTCTTTTAGTATCCTAGTACTTAACCCAAAAGGAGAAATAAGAATACTTTATGCACCATTTCGGGTTACTTGTATTCAATCGGTAAACAGTATTCGAAAGAATAGTATTCTATTTGTTGATGAAGTTTTTGAACATAGAAAGGATCAATTACATTATAGGATAAATGGTAATATTTACCCATATTCTCTATTTAGAATCGATATTAAGTTTTAACCGAGTGTCCGTCCGGAGTTTTTCTCTAAGAATTTTGTGCGGACGGTCAACTATACTTTAAGATCACCCACTAATTCCGACAGGGTTATTTCTAAACCTGAAGCTAAAGCAGCTAACGTACTAAGTGTAGGATTGATTTTAGCGTTTTCAATACGATAAACCTGACTTAGTTCAATCTCAGCTTTGTAACACAACTCTTCTTGGGTTAGACCATTAGATAGTCGTAAGGATTTAAGTCTATCCCCAAATTTTTGTAAAAGCTCCTTATTCCTGAGGTTATTCATCAGGGAGCAAAGTGGGTTATAACTCAAGATATTCTTTAGGCATGTATGCTTAATTTGTATTTTTATAACATCTTCTAAAATCGTTCAATTATGAATAAGATCACTGTAAGGCTCATGATATCGGTTTCCTTTCTAATCGGTTTAACCAATTCATTAATTGGTCAGAAACAAACATTTAATAAAGGAGAAGCAATAAACTGGTTAAATACTAAAATTATAAATGCAGCAAAAACCTCAACGGTAACAAATGGAACTTACACAGAAGTCGAAGCATTATTTAAAGATTGTGGTTTCAGTAAAAAATTAACAGTAAGAAAAGCTGATTATGTAAAACCATTAATGGGTGATAAAAGCCCAGATGCTGTAGAATATTATAATTACTTCTCTGTTGATCTTTCAAAACTAAATCCAGAATCAGCTACCATACATAATTATGATAATAAATTTTGGGTGGATATTTATACAACTAATTCAACAGAATCTGTAACTAAAAAAATTTGGTATCCGAATGTACCTGATAACGGAACTTTCTATGAATCAAAGATTAGAATAGGACCATTTAAACCAGAATCCAATATGCAGACTCGAGTGGTGGTTGTACTTAAAAAACTAATAATTTCATGTGGTGGTAAAAAGGAACCATTTTGATTTTTAATAATATATCAATCTATTCTATTTAGTGCGTCAGTTACTGCGTCACTTAGTGAGTTACTTTGTAAACAATATTTAATAACCGACTTATTAAATGATTCTTGGTTAATTTATCTAACTAGTTGTAAACCAACAAAAAACCCCAACATTACTGTTGAGGTTCTTGTGGTGTGGGCCGGGATCGAACCGGCGACACAAGGATTTTCAGTCCTTTGCTCTACCGACTGAGCTACCGCACCTTCCGTAGAAAATCCCCTTTCGGGGCTGCAAATATAGGAATCGAAGTGCTTATTCACGCATTATCCACGTTTTTTTTGTCAAAATTTAATTACTGCCTAAAATTTATAGACAATGCCTTGAGAAAGGTTATAAATAAACTCATCGGCAAATGGAGAAATCTGACCCTGGTCTCTTTGCATTAAATATTTTGTAAAAAAGCTTAGATGACCAGAAATAACCAGATTGAATGCAAATTCTGCTGTAATCCTCGGGTATTTTTTATTGTCTACAGGAAATAATGCAATATTATATGGATTATCGTAGGGTACATTAAAAGGCAATTGAATCATACCCATGGTGGTAATATTTACTTTAGTTCCAAGATTGGCTACCAACTGAATATAATTGGTCCAACGCCAATTACTGTTTACAATATTACCTTGATTATCTATTCCGAATTTTTCTTTAAGCAAGTCTTTAACAGAGGCAGACAAAGTATCGTAAGTTGGTAAAAAACTTTTTTCAAATATTCTCCAGCTTTCTCTTTCATGCATTATACCAGTTCCTATTTTTATTCTTACCCATTTAAGATCATGTAAGCTATAGGTAACTCCAGCAGTAGCACTTCTTCTAAAGTTTAATCCCCTCGATTCATCGTATACATATTGGAAATTCAATTCTGGAAAAAAAGCAGCTTCTACTCTTTTATTGTTGATAAATCGATGCCGAAATAAAGCCGATCGAATATAAATCAATAGTCTGTTAGAGGCCTCATCTGTTCCGTTGCTATTATAATAAAGTGCATCAGACATTTCAAATAAATGTCTTTGAGTTGCATAAGAAATGGATGCATCGCTAACGACAAATATTTTTTGAATATCTTCTTGATTGATATTTAAACCAAAACCTACTTTACCAGAAAGTTTACCAGCCTTTAAAGTATCATAATATGTTTTATCATTTAAGATAGATTGCGCAGAAATTTTTTCCACAATAAAGAGCAAGCAAAAAAGAAGTATTATTTTGAAGATTGACTGCACCAAAAAATAATTAATACCCTAAATATATTTAAAAAAAAGGCAGCGAAATCGCTGCCCTTAATTGTATTCTTATTCGTTTTATCCGACCCCCCTTTAGGGGGGACTGGGGGGTGTGTTAAAATTCACAATTCTTCGGTGTTCTTGCAAATGCAATCACGTCACGGATATTGGTCATGCCCGAAACAAACTGCACCATTCGCTCAAAACCAAGCCCAAAGCCAGCATGCGGTACTGTACCAAAACGGCGGGTATCTAAATACCAGCTCATTTCTTCCAAAGGAATATGCATTTCTTTCATGCGCGCTTCTAATTTTTCTAAACGCTCTTCACGCTGACTTCCGCCAACAATCTCTCCAATACCTGGTGCTAGAATATCCATTGCTGCAACTGTTTCTTTTCCTAGCTCACAACCATCATTCAAGCGCATATAGAACGCTTTTATTTTTGCAGGATAGCCTGTAACGATCACCGGCTTTTTAAAATGTTTTTCTACCAGATATCTTTCATGCTCACTCTGCATATCTATTCCCCAACTCACATCGTATTTGAATTTTTTCTTTTTATAATGTGGAGAGTCTAATAAAATTTGAATCGCTTCAGTATAAGTGATTCTTTCAAATTGATTGTTCACCACAAAGTTTAATTTTTCTAACAAGCCCATTTCAGCGCGCTCGTTTTGTGGTTTCTGTTTTTCTTCTTCTGCTAAACGTTGATCTAAAAATTCCAGATCCTCTTTATTATGCTCCATGGCATACTTGATCAAATATTGAATAAACTCTTCCGCCAAATTCATATTGTCTTCAATATCATGAAATGCCATTTCTGGTTCAATCATCCAGAACTCTGCCAAGTGTCTTGTGGTGTTTGAATTCTCTGCGCGAAAGGTTGGACCAAAAGTATAAATCTCCGAAAAAGCCATAGCGCCAAGTTCTCCTTCTAATTGACCACTCACTGTTAGGTTGGTACTCTTTCCAAAAAAATCTTCGTTATAATCAATATTACCTGCTGCATCTTTTGGTGCAGTTCCATCCATTGGTAAAGTAGTTACCCTAAACATTTCTCCAGCACCTTCTGCATCACTTGCAGTAATTATTGGTGTATGTAAATACACAAATCCTTTTTGATTAAAAAACTGATGCACTGCAAATGCCAAAGAGTGTCTTACACGAAAAACTGCTCCGAATGTATTCGTTCTAAAACGCAAATGCGCTTTCTCCCTTAAAAATTCTAAGCTATGTTTTTTAGGTTGAAGCGGATATTTCTCCGCATCACTATCTCCGAGTATTTCAAGGCTACTTGCTTTTACTTCAATGCGCTGACCCTTGCCTACCGACTCCACCACCTCTCCAATCACTTTAATAGATGCACCTGTGGTTAAACGCTTGAGCGTTTCGTCATCTATCAATCCTAAAGCAACAACAACCTGTACATTATTATTGGTACTGCCATCGTTTAAAGCTATAAACTGGTTATTGCGAAAAGTACGCACCCAACCCATTACAATTACCTGCTCGCCCGGCTTGCCCGAATCCAAGAGGGTTTTTATTTTAATTCGATTGTTAAACATGGCGCGAAGATAACCAAACAATGCCTTTTAGCCCTTTTATGCTGCCTTTCAGCCTAAAAAATGGCAAAAAAAATTGGATTTTACCAAAACTGCTGTAACATTGCAATGGAAAACAAACTGACTTGCCCCGTTTACCCCAAGCAGATCAGATACTCTCTTTCCAACATCAATCAAAAATATAACCCGAACTGAGTTCACTTTTCCTTAGATCGGACCAACCAATTAGATAAATTGTATTCTCCCCAAACTGATATTATTATATGTACGACATCTTGCAATTAAACGACATGTTATTGCCCGAGCTGCTAGATATTGCTGAGCAGCAAAAAATTACCGGAGCCAAAAAGCTCGATAAACAAGGATTGATCTATAAAATCCTCGACAGCCAGGCAATCAAAGCCAGTGCGGTAAAAGAAGATCCAAAGAAAAAAGGCGCACCTGCTGCAAAACCAAAAAAAGCGGTGAATGTTAAAACGGCCAATATTACTGAAGAAGCAGAAGTGATGCAGGAAGCGCCTGCTGAAGAAACACCAGCTGTTGCACCAAGTAGACCAATTAAAAAAGCAATTGTAAAAAAAGGGCCTCCTCCTGCAAAAGGAAAGAACGAAAACCCTGGCCCAAACAATACAGAAGCTGCAAGTGAAAACGAACCAGACCCAACCGAAAAAATTGCATCTGCTATAATTCAAACTTTAGAAGCTAGCGAAAACAATACTGATGGGTCTCAGGCTCCGGAAACAAACATGCCTGAGCGTCCGCGCCATCAACCACAACGCAAAGAGCCCGTTTTCAATATTGAATTTGAAGGAGTAATTCCTGGAGAGGGCGTGTTGGAAATGATGCCTGATGGATATGGTTTCTTGCGTTCTTCTGATTACAACTATCTTTCTTCACCAGATGATGTATACGTATCTCCTTCACAAATAAAATTGTTTGGATTAAAAACAGGTGACACTGTTAAAGGGGCTGTTCGACCTCCTAAAGAAGGGGAAAAATATTTCGCCTTATTGAAAGTAGATAATATCAATGGTAAAAGACCCGATGAAGTGCGCGACCGTGTACCATTCGATTATCTAACTCCATTATTTCCTAATCAAAAATTAAATCTATTTACTGCTGCAAATAATTACAGCACCAGAATAGTTGATTTGTTTACACCAATTGGTAAAGGACAACGTGGATTGATTGTGGCACAACCAAAGACAGGTAAAACCATGTTGTTGAAAGAAGTGGCAAACGCCATTGCTGCCAATCATCCCGAGTGTTACTTGATGGTAGTGTTGATCGATGAGCGTCCGGAAGAAGTAACCGATATGGAACGCAGTGTTAATGCTGAAGTAATTGCATCTACATTTGATGAACCCGCAGAAAAACACGTTAAGGTTTCGAGCATTGCATTACAAAAAGCAAAGCGTTTGGTAGAGTGTGGTCATGATGTTGTGATCTTATTAGATTCCATTACACGTTTAGCACGTGCACACAATACTGTTGCACCTAGTAGTGGTAAAGTATTGAGTGGTGGTGTTGAAGCCAATGCATTATTAAAACCAAAACAGTTTTTTGGTGCTGCACGTAAAATAGAAAACGGTGGATCATTAACCATTTTAGCAACTGCCTTGATTGATACCGGAAGTAAAATGGATGAAGTGATCTTTGAAGAATTCAAAGGTACTGGTAACATGGAATTACAACTTGAAAGAAAATTATCCAACAAGAGAATATTCCCTGCAATCGACTTAGTAGGTTCTTCTACTCGTAGAGATGATTTATTATTAGATAAAGAAGTATTGGGCCGCATGAATATTTTGCGTCTCTTCTTAAACGATATGAATCCGGAAGAAGCGATGAACGAATTACTCCGCAGAATGCGCGGCACCAAAGACAACGAAGAGTTTTTGGCGAGTATGAATAGATAGCAATCGAAGAGGATTAATTTGTATTTAGCATCAATGAAATAGATTGAATTTGCTGATAAGGTACAATTCTATTGTTGTGTTTTGCTGGTTTCCATTTCGGTGAAAGCAATATTATATCGCTAACATATTTATCTAGTTTAGGATCAATCTTATTGTCTAAAATCACGTTCTCTACCTTACCATCAGTTCGAACAATAAAACTAATAACATAAATTGCAATACCGCTATAGGTTCTTGCTGCAAAGTCAGCAACTGATACTAATTTCTTTTCTAAATAACTAGTCCATCCTTTTATTCCATTTACAAACTCTACAGGAGAATTTAAATAACCAGGAGCTGCTGTTTCTACTCCCGAGGTATCATAAAAAATAATATTATTAGCAGTAATTGTTGAATCATAATAAATTGATTCAAATTCATCCATTTTTATTTGAGGTCTTAAATTAGCTAAATCGCTTTCTTCTTTTGAATATTGGAATACAGCTGCTCTTTTACCATTAGAATGATAATAAAACCAATTGCCTTTTTTTTGCAATCCAAAGCCTAATTTTCCTTTAAATGATACTTCTCCATCAAGAAAATAACCAATTGATAATCCTGATCCATGGCCCAATGTATCCATTTGCATTTCAGATTTCAAATCTCCATTTGCAAACCAACTAGCACTAATGCCGATTGGTATTCCATTTTTAAAATTGAACGAATCTTTCATCATTCCATTTGGATTATAGGATAAATATAAGCCGACCGCATTGTCGTTATTGTATAGAGCAGTTTTACTTAGAAAACCATTGGGGTAAAAAATTTTATATGAACCATGTTTTATTTTATTTGCAGAATCTTTATAATACGCAATCATTCTCAAAGAGTTGGTCTGCAAATAAACATCTTCTCTATGCCAGATACTATCTTCTCGTATATTATTTGAAATATAAGTGGCTTCGGATTTATTACAAGGTTTCCATTCGCGATCATAATATGTTGTAATGGTTTGAGAAAAAATTGTTGTTACAATTAAGAATGATGCAAGTGTAGTTAATAATTTATTGATCATTTATTTTGAATAAAAATAATTATAAGCCAATATGTTAAAGAAATAAAGCTAAATAAAAAATGGTTATGAAAAACAGCCAGGCTTTTCGTTGCCAATAAAATCTGTTGGCGTTTTTTTATTTTAATGCTAATGAATAAACGAAATACAGGTTCCTGTTCATCCAAATAGATAAATCTGAGCCGAATTGAATTTTAATAAAAGACCTAAAAATAAATGGTCAACATAAAATAAGGAGCCTTTTAAAAATTAAAGCGGAAAAATAAATGAAACGCTGAACCCTGTTCATACAAATAGATAAATCTGAGCCGAATTGAATTTTAATAAAAGACCTAAAAATAAATGGTCAACATAAAATAAGGAGCCTTTTAAAAATTAAAGCGGAAAAATAAATGAAACGCTGAACCCTGTTCATACAAATAGATAAATCTGAGCCTTTTAAAAAATTGATGAGTAATGCTTTTTTAACCTATCGATATTTTTGTTGATCAATTTTTTAGGCAGCGAAGATTTGCTATTTGTATGAACCGTTTGCTTTAATTTTTAGGTAGCGACGTTTTTATGTTGATCATTAGTGTTAAAATAGAAGCATTCTTTTATAAAGAGCGAAGATTTTATGTTGACCATTAATACTTGTACACCAATTTCGTCTGCTGGAATTTATCATTCTTGATTTCTAATAAATAAACGCCAGACAGTAATTCAGCACCATAGAGTTGAATTCTGTTAACACCTCTTGCAACAGTAACAGATTTAAATTCTCTTCCATTTAGGCCCAATAATCTAACGGTAGTAGTAGAAGTAGTTGATATTGCAACAGCATTTAATTGAACATTTAAATCACTGAAGAAAGGATTAGGCATTATTATTACATCTGCATCAAAGATATTAGCCTTCAGGTTGGCAGGTTGTGTAATGGTGTAATTGCTTGCAGCAGATCCAATTATTGTATACCCAACTACAGTAACGGGAATATTTATTCCTATAGCTGTTGTTGCAAATGTGGCAAAAGGTATTCCTCTCAGTATAACATTTGCTAAATCTGAAGTTAACACTCCATTTAAAATAGGTGTGCCGCTGATGGTAGCATTAGTGTTTCCATCAAATGCTTTATTGTTAGCGCTAATGCCAGAGATAGTTAATTCTTTGGGAGTAACTGTTCCATTTGGAGTTGGCACTAAAACATTACTTGCATTGGTGCTAGACAAAACAATGTTTCCAGAATAATTATTCACCAATAAACCTGATTTCAACCGAACAAAAACCCTTGTGCTAGCAAGCTCACCTGCTCCCCCAATGGTAACTGCATTACTAAACAACAAGCTGTCGGAAGAAACTTCAAAATTAGGTGGAGCTGTTACCAATATTCCCGCATTTAAAAAGGACCCGGCAATTCTAAAGCTAACAATTGAAGAAGCAGAACCATAAATAGTGGTGATGTTTGGTGAAGCAAAAAGTACTGTTGTAGTAATTGCAGGAAAACCACCTACATTAACAGGATTAGCATTATCTGAAATATCCATTGCAACATCTGCCCCTCTATTCCAATCATCAGCTGCTGCTAAATTATAGGTAGTACCATCTAATGCACTTGTTCCGTTATTATTTAATAATGCATTAACTGCTGTTCTATCTGAAGCACCTAAACTAACTGAAAAACTTGTTCCATTGGTTATTTCAACATCGCTAGTATTATTTGTAAGTGTAAATGTATTTCCCCCTTGTCCTGTAAAAGTAAGCTTAGTAACATCTATGTCATTACTTGACCCGTTTCTTTTTAATAACCCCTTTGCCGTTACCAATAACAATCCAGAAGACAAACTGTAGTTTGCAGAAATAATTGTTGGTACTTCAACATTGCTAACTGTAATTCCGTTACCTGTTAGATCTGCTCCTCCAGCTATTGAAGCAGACATCCAAAAATCATCAGCGGCTAAATTGTAAATTGTTCCACCCGTTGAACTTGTTCCGTTTTTATTCAATAAGAGATTAAGCGCATCAATATCTGTTGAGTTTAATTGAATAGTAAAACTAGTGGCGTTGGTAAGTTCAACATTATTGCTGGTTAATGCATATCTCGTATTTCCCTCACCTAATATTGATAAACGAGATACTTCGATATCATTCAATGGCCCAGGTGTCGATATAAAATTGATACCTGTAACATTTAAATTTCCAGTAACAACACTATATGTTGCTGAAGTAATTGTTGAAGCAGGAATATTGCTAAACACCCAAGCTGCTCCAATATTATTGTTATCATTAATGCCTCCTGTTATTGTTGTATTTCCATCAGCACTTAATGATAAAGAAAATCCTTGTCTGGCATTTCCAACTGCACCAGTTCCAATTAATTTATTGCCTTGTTGAGTCCATCCGCCCGAATTACGTTTAAAGGCCCAGATAGCGCCGGTGTTTCCATTATCATTGGAGCCACCAATCATTGCAGTTGTACCGTCCGCACTGATTGAAACTGATTGACCTATAGCTGAAATGCCTGCTGTATCAGATGGCAATAGTTTAGTTCCTTGCTCTGTCCAAACTCCTCCGCTACGCGTATACATCCATACTGCACCGGTACCATTTCTATCTCCCACTCCTCCAACAATAATTGAATTGCCATCTGCATTAATAGCAACAGCATTTCCTTGTTGGGCATTTCCTATTGCTCCTGTTCCAATTAATTTATTGCCTTGTTGAATCCAAGCACCGTTAATAAGTGTATATACCCAAATTGCACCAACACCGCCGTTGTCATTAAATCCACCTACGATGGCCGTTTTACCATCAGCACTAATCGAAACTGATTGACCTTGTCTTGCGTTTCCAATGGCTCCGGTTCCTACCAGTTTATTGCCCTGTTGTTTCCATATTCCATTATTTCTCGTAAACACCCATGCTGCTCCCATTAAAAAATTATCTCCATTGCCCCCCATAATCATTGTATTACCATCAGCGCTAATAGATACCGAATAACCTTGTTGGGCATTTCCCAATCCTTGAATTCCAGTTCCTACTAACTTCTCGCCTTCTTGTAACCATGCTCCATTGTTTCTTGTAAAAACCCATGCTGCACCAACACCGCCTTTATCATTGTATCCTGCAACTACTGCTGTATTACCGTCTGCATTTATAGCAACTGCCCAACCTTGTTGCGCTGTTGTGCTTCCTCCTGTTCCAATTAATTTATTGCCTTCTTGCGTCCAAACATTTCCATTACGCTTATACACCCAAGCTGCTCCTGCTAAATTATTATCATTGAAAGCACCAACAATTGCGGTGTTTCCATCAGCACTTATAGCCACTGCATATCCTTGCTGTGCATTTGAAGAACCCAGGGTTCCTACTAATTTGTTTCCTTGTTGCGTATTTGGATGAAGCGTTGGTGTTACAACAAAGTTTCCTGAAGAAATACTGCCCCCTATAAAATTAAGCGTTATAGAACCTGATGTTGCTCCGGGCATCACCATGGCAACTAAACTGGTTCCATCATTACGAATGATAATGGCTGGTCTTCCGGCAATAACTACTGAATTTGCACTCTGTAAACCGGTTCCGCTGATTGTTACCAATGTTCCTATCGGACCTGTTGATGGACTAAAACTGGTTATTGATGGTGGGGGTACATATGTAAATATCCAAGATGCACCTACACTAGCATTGTCTAAATTTCCACCTACTATCGCTGTTATACCATCTGCACTCAATGCCACAGATCTACCTTGATTGGCAGCTCCTACAGCACCTGTTCCAAATAATTTTTTTACTGATTGATTCCATACGCCAGCAGTTCTTGAATAAACCCATACGGCTCCAGCGCCGGTGCTATCAATGTTTCCAGCAACTGTAGCAGAATTGCCATCTGCACTGATTGATACAGCATTGCCTTGATTGGCATTTCCGCTCGCGCTTGTTGCAACTAATTTGTTTCCTTGTTGGTTCCAAATATTAGCGGATCTGGTATACACCCATGCTGCGCCAATACCCGAGCTGTCCGTATTTCCTCCAACAATAACGGTATTTCCATCTGCATTTATTGAAACAGCAACACCTTGATTGGCATTTCCACTCGCACCTGTTCCAATCAATTTACTTCCTTCTTGTACCCAATTAGTTCCAGTTAATTTATATATCCATGCTGCACCAATACCATTATTATCATTTTGTGCACCAACAATTGCTGTATTTCCATCTGCACTCATTGCAACCGATCTACCTTGATTGGCATTTCCGTTTGCATCTGAGCTAATTAATTTATTTCCTTGTTGAGTCCAGATTGAGTTATTTCTTTTAAATATCCAAGTTGCACCAACACCAGCTGCATCCCCGCTGCCTCCAATTATTGCAGTATTGCCATCTGCACTTAATGAAGTAGCAATGCCTTGCGAAGAAGCCCCAACAAATCCGGTTCCAACTAGTTTGTTTCCTTGTTGCGTCCATACACCATTTATCCTAACAAAGACCCAAGTTGCGCCAACACCAACTGCATCGCCATTAGCTCCAACAATTGCAGTATTTCCATCTGCACTTATTGCAACCGAAGTTCCTTGTCTGGCATCAGCAGATCCGCCAATACCAATTAACTTATTTCCTTGTTGTGACCATGCTCCATTACTTCGTGTATAAACCCATGCAGCACCTGCTCCGCCATTATCATTTCTTCCACCAGCAATTGCGGTATTTCCATCTGCACTTATTGCAACTGAATATCCTTGTTCTGAAGCACCTATAAAATTTGTACCCACCAATTTATTCCCCTGCTGAAGATTGGGTGAATTAATTTTTGTTACTATAAATGTGTCAACACTTGTAATAGATCCTGCAAATGTTACTAAGTTAAGTTTACCGTTTGATGTGCCTGGCATAACCATCACCACTAAGTTTTTTCCATCATTACTTATAGGAATTGCTCCAACAGTACCAATAGTTATGTTTGAAGCGTCTGATAAATTTGTTCCTGTAATGGTGATCAATGTTCCAATAGGTCCGCTTTTAGGACTGAAGCTGGTAATTGTAGGAGGAGGAATATGTTTAAACATCCATGCGGCACCTTTTTGGTCATCGTCTAAATAGCCTCCCATTATTGCACTCATTCCATCTGAACTCATGTATACAGAAAATCCTTGACGAGCTCCAGGTGTGCCTCCTTTTCCAACTATTTTATTTCCGTTTTGAGTCCATGTTCCATTGTTTCGAATGAAGTACCAGGCAGCGCCAACATTGCTACTATCACCATAACCACCTAGCATGGCAATATTTCCATCGGCATTCAAAGAAACCGATCTACCCAAACTTGGAATTCCTACAAATCCAGTACAAACCAATTTATTTCCCTGTTGCGACCAAACTCCGGTATTGCTGCGTGTAAACACCCAGGCTGCACCTCTTCCAACACTATCCAAATAACCTCCGATTAATGCAGTATTTCCATCGGCATTTAATGAAACAGAAAATCCCTGACTAGCATTCCCAACTGCACCTGTTCCAACCAATTTGTTCCCCTGCTGAGTCCATACACCATTATTTTTTGCAAAAACCCAAGCAGCTCCAACGCCACCATTATCATTATAACCTCCAACAAGCAATGTTTTTCCATCTGCGCTTAAGGAAATTGAATACCCTTGTCTAGCATCTTTAGATGCGCCCGTTCCAACTAATTTATCTCCATCTTGGGTCCATGATCCATTATTTCTAGTAAATACCCAAACCGCACCAGCTCCATTCTCATTTCCACTTCCGCCAACTACTGCTGTATTTCCATCAGCACTTAAAGCAACTGCATAACCAAGTCTGACATTTGGTATGACGTCTTTTGCAGTTAATTTTTTCCCTTGCTGAGTCCATACATTTCCATTACGTGTATACACCCATGCAGCTCCAACTCCACCATTATCATTATGTCCTCCAATAATAACTGTATTTCCATCAGCACTTATCGCAACTGATTGACCATGGCTTTCTTGCTCAGCATTCCCAGATACAGTTGGGTCTCCAACAATAATATTGTCCTGCTGTGACCATACACCAGCTTTTTTCGTATAAATCCATACTACTTCCAAATAATTGTTAACTCCACTTCCGCCAACTACTGCTGTATTTCCATCAGCACTCACAGCAACTGTTGACCCTTGGTTTGCTTTTGTTAACCCCCCCGATCCTACAAGTTTATCTCCATCTTGGGTTTTAGGTGGTTGTGTATTTAATACTGTAAAACTGCCCGAAAAATTGGCGGCTCCAGCAACGGTAGAAATATTCACGTCACCACTGTTTGCTCCAGGCATTACCATTGCTACCAGTGTTGCTCCATCATTACTTATTGGAATAGCTGCTTTTCCACCAATATTTATACTTGATGGATTTAATAAATTATTTCCTGTTATTGTTACCAATGTTCCAACTGGCCCACTGGTTGGTGAAATACTGTTGATGGTAGGCGGAGGAATAAAGGCAAACGCCCAAACTGCTCCATTGTTATTTTTATCTGTATTTCCTCCGATTAATGCTGTATAACCATCTGCACTTAAAGCCACTGATTGACCCTGACCCGCATTTCCAGCAGATCCAGTACCAACTAATTTTTTTCCTTGCTGAGACCATACACCCGCTGTTCTTATATATGACCATGCTGCACCAGCAGAAGAGCTATCTCCAAATCCGCCCACTAAAACATTATTTCCATCTGCGTTTATTGCAACTGAAACGCCTTGTTGAGCAACGCTCACTGTTCCTGTTCCCACTAATTTATTTCCCTGTTGTGCCCAAACGCCATTTGTACGGGAATAAATCCAAGCGGCTCCAGCAAAATTATTATCGTAATTTCCACCAATAATTGCTGTATTTCCATCGGCGCTTAAAGCAACAGAATAACCTTGTTGAGCAATTGGGGAAGCACCTGTACCAATTAGTTTATTTCCTTGTTGAAGCCAAGCTCCAAAACTTCTATTAAAAACCCAAACTGCACCAGCGCCACTATTATCATTGGGTCCACCAATTATTGCTGTATTTCCATCGGCACTCAATGCAACAGAAAAACCCTGTTGTGCAGTTGAAATGGCACCTGTTCCAATTAATTTTTTGCCTTGCTGTGACCACAATCCATTGCTGCGCGAAAAAATCCAAGCTGCCCCAGCTCCGCTACTATCGGTGTTTCCGCCAACAATTGCCGTATTACCATCTGCACTAAGAGATACTGATTGTCCTTGACTGGAAACGCCCATTACTCCATTACCAACCAACTTTTTCCCTTGTTGAGTCCAAACTCCATTGTTACGAACAAAAACCCAAACAGCTCCTACATAACCACTATCTGTATTTCCACCAACCAATGCAGTATTGCCGTCCGCACTTAATGCAACTGATCTTCCTTGTTGTGCTTTTCCTGAAGTATCGGTTCCAAACAATTTATTTCCTTGTTGTGTCCATGTTCCATTGTTTTTTGAAAAAACCCAAGCTGCACCAGCTCCCTTATTATCTTTATATCCACCAACAATAGCCGTATTACCATCCGCACTAACAGCAAGAGAATAGCCTTGTTCTGCTGCACCGATCGTATCCGTACCAAAAAATTTATTTCCTTGTTGCGATTTAATTGCCTGATCGGCTGTTATTGTAAATGCTCCAACCCCATTGGCGGTGCCGGCTGCAGTTGTGATTGCCACCGTTCCTGTTGTTGTGCCTGGCATAACCATTACAACTAAAATGCTTCCATTATTACTAATAGTAATGGCTGCTCTGCCGCCGATATTAATGGCTGAAGGGTTTGATAAATTAGTGCCAGTAATAGTTACTAAAGTTCCAGTTGTTCCGCTTTTGGGAGTGAAATTAGAAATTGTGGGTTGAGCTATAACAAGCGTAAAGTTGATTGATGCACAATACAATAGCAGTAGCAGTAAGTATTGTTTGCATTTCATTTACGGTACAGATTGAAGTGCTAAAATACAAAACTTTAATATAACTCAATCCTGTATTGGATTTCGCGCCTTTAAAATACCTGATAGTTGGTAGATGAAAGCGCTTGTTTCAATCAAATATTAAAAAGTTCAGATTTATCTATTTGGATGAACGGGTTTCTTTTTCCTATAAATTTTTGCTTTTTTAAGGTTTGTCATTAAACATCAATGGTCAACATAAAAAGAGGAGCCTTTTAAAAATTAAAGCGGAAACAAATTTTTAAGTATACCCTATTTTGTTTGCTTTAATTTTTAAGCAGCGACGATTTTATGTTGACCATGATTTATAATAATAGCAATACCAATAAAATAGAAGATTTGCTATTTGGATGAATCTATTACTTCAACAATTTACTGTTGAATAATTTCAATATCCTTTTGTATTCATCTGTCCAACTACTCGGCTCTACAAATCCATGATCTTCCACCGGATAAACCGCCAGCTCCCAATTCTCCTTTTTCAACTCAATTAATTTTTGACTGAGACGAACTACATCCTGAAAATGCACATTTACATCAACCATTCCATGGCAGATCAATAAATGATTTTTTAGCCCACCGGCAAAATTGATGGGTGAAGATTTTGCATAAGCAATACTGTCTTGAATAGGTTCATTTAAAATATTGGCCGTGTATCCATGATTGTAATGTGCCCAATCAGTAACCGGGCGTAATGCAGCACCCGCTTTAAATACATCTGGTGTTGTGAAAAGCGCCATCAATGTTATAAAGCCTCCATAAGATCCACCATACAATCCAATACGCGATGCATCTACTCCATAATTTTTAACCAAATAATCTGCAACATCAACATGATCGGTTAAATCTTTTCCTCCCATATGTCTGTAGATACCCGTTCTCCAATCTCTTCCATATCCTGCACTTCCTCTATAATCAATATCAACAACTGTATAGCCTGCATCGGTCAATAAATTATTGAACATGTATTCGCGGAAATAAGAACTCCACCAATAATGTGCATTCTGTAAATAGCCCGCACCATGCACAAAGAATACAGCTGCGCCGTTTTTCTTATCTGCTGCAGGTTCATAAATTCTGGCGTAAATAGGTTGTCCGTCTCTTGCAGTGATGGCAGCAACTTTTGCTTCGCGCCAAGCGTAATTTTTAAACGCTTCTGTTGTTGCTTCGTTGGTTACCTGAATTGGTTTTTTACCTGGTGCATTTTCTTGAATAAATAATTCCCAGGGTTTGTTGATAAAAGAATATCTGTAAGCGATCCATTTTTCGTCTGGGCTCATACTCACTTCATAACCTCCTTCCATTGCAGTGATTCTTTCTTTTGCACTTCCATCTATTTTGATGCGATACCAATTAAGTTTTCCAGGATGTGTTTCGTTGCTGAGTAAATAAAAGTTTTGTTTGTTTTTGCTCAACACTAAATCCTGCACTTCAAAATTTCCAGGTGTGATGTCCTTAATTGTTCTTGTGTTGGCATCAAAAACATGTATATGAGAATATCCGCTTTTTTCTGATTGAAAATAAAATTGATTGTTGTTGATCCATCCAATTTTTCCTCCGAAATTTCCGCCACCAATTCCTGGACCCGCTATCCATGCTTCATCGCGTTGGCGTTCGATGGGTTTTAGTTTTCCGGTGGCCGCATCCAGTTGCATGATCCATCTGTCTTTATAATCTTGCGAACGAATATCTACTATTGCAAAAGTTCCTGCATCATTCCAATAAGGTCCGTACATGATCACTGCACGATTGGATGGTCTTCTGCCTTCTTGTTTTTTGGGATAGTCTTTTGTGTAATCGGGTAGATCTTGAATACCAGGAATAGAATCAGTTGCAATCATCATTACCGTATCGCGGGTTTTATCCCAAACATAAAAATCAGCTTTGCCCAATGGGTTACCCACTTTTGTTCTTGCATTGATATCAGTTGTGTAACCACTCTCAGTTACATAATCTGGTACGATGGTATTTTTTGAAGCTGCTGCTGCTGTAAATAATCGATAGCTTACATATTTTCCATCAGGACTGATGGTTAATCCTTGCAATAATTTTTCGCCAATGCCAATTTGCTTGATAGTATCTGTTCCTGTGTATTTATTCATTTTATTGAATGCATCGCGTTGATCTCTTTTTTCTTTGCGTTCTTTTAATACAGAAAACAAAGCCAGCTGTTCTTGTTGCAACCATCCGTCTTGCGTGTTTGCCGATGCACCAGTAGTTGGAGTAGGTCGATTAAATCCACCTTGTCCACCACCACCAAATCCGCCACCACCGATAGCGCCACCCTGTCCGCCGCCCTGTCCGCCACCTCTTCCACCAAAAGCAGGGGCTGCAATAGTTTCAGCAGTTCTGGTAATATTTGTTAATTGTTGGGTAATACCCGATTTAGTATGCCATCCAAAAAGGTTTTGATTTTTATTGTACACAATCCATTCGTCGTTGATAATAAATTTTGGTCCAGATTCTGCTTCTTCGGTTTGAGTGATGCGAATGGTTTTATTGGTTTTAACATCTACCCAAAATAAATCACCTCGAAACACATAGACCATTTGCGTATTGGTACTATTATATACTGCATTATTAACTGCGTTGATTTTTTGTAACTCTTGTGGGTTTGTTTTTTGCGGAGCACCTCCAGCTATATTGTACACATACACTGAGTCTGAAATATTTTTTTGCGGGTTCCAGCTGAAATAAACCATTTTACTATCTGGCCCCCAAAATGCATTGGAAGGAGAGTTGCCGATCCACTTTGGATCCTGCATAATTTTATCAACTGTAAGTGTTTGTGCGTTGCTAAATTGTGCAACCAGCACCAGGCATAAAATGAATATTTTTCTCATGGCAGTATTTTGCATGATAAATCTATTACAAACTGCGCAGTAAATTAAAAAGGGGAGATTTTATTATTTATATGGATGAGCAGATACTTCAATCAAGCGAACAACCCAATAACCAGTAACCAATAACTATCAACTGTTATTTATAATAATTATTCTCTTCAATATATATCCTCACTTTTTCGGGAACTAAATAGCGAATTGATTTTCCTGATTGAATATTGGAACGAATATGTGTTGCAGAAATAGTAAGTAATGGGGCGTCTAAAACACTAACTTTTGCGCCGTGCTTATCGGTAACGGTAGAGCCGGGTCGATTGTACACAATGAAACTATAGTTGCGCATCAACAAATCAGCATTCTTCCACTTGGGTAAATTTTGAAAACTATCGCTGCCCATAATTATGGTGAACTCGTGTTGAGGATATTTTTCCTGCAGATAAACCATCGTATCGATGGTATAAGAAGGGCGGGGCATTTTGAATTCAATATCCGATACTCTGAATCTGTTATCGTCTTCAATTGCCAACTGAGCCAGGTGCAAACGATGGTATTCGTTTAATAATCCACCTTCTTGTTTAAAAGGATTTTGGGGAGAAACAATCAACCAGACTTGTTGTAAATCAGTTTGATTAATTACATGGCTGGCAATGATCAAGTGGCCGGTATGGATGGGATTAAATGAGCCAAAATACAATCCAATTTTCATGTAACTAGTTGATAATCAATTAATTAATTCGATTCTTGCTCAACAAATATACTACTTGCTTCACTGATCCTTAAGCTCAAAGTATATCCAGAAACTGCAATAGAGATAGGATCTCCCAAAGGAGCAACTTGCACTACTTGTACCAACTCACCAGGTACACAGCCCATTTCCATTAACTTGATAAAAATATCGTCTTTTTCAAAAGAGTGAATAATTCCTTTCTCGCCCGCATGTAATTCCGACAATCGCTTCATTCATTTTAGATTATTGGTAAAGGTAGTGGGCGATGTATTGGTTTTGTTACGAATTTTGGAGTAATCAATTATCATGGCTAAAATCAATTTCAGATCCGGAGATCGAACTTTTTCTTTTCCCAATAAAACCCTGCTCAAGGCTTTCATTGAAAAGTTGATAAAAAAAGAGGCGGGAGTTTTAACCAATATCGATTATGTCTTTTGTTCTGATGAGTTCTTGCTTAAAATGAACCGAGATTTTTTACAGCATGATTATTATACCGATATTATCACATTTGGATTATCAGAAAAAAATCAACCCATTGAGGCAGAAATTTATATCAGTATCGACCGTGTAAAAGACAATGCCAAAACATTAGAGAACAACTATCAGCAAGAAATGCTTCGGGTTATTTTTCATGGAGCCCTTCATTTATGTGGGTTTAAAGACAAAACAAAAAGTGAAATTTCCGTAATGAGGGCCAAAGAGGATCAATATTTGCAGCAATATGCTAAATTCCTGAAATGATTCAAAAGAGGATTTTTTTATCCATTTTATCTCTTTTATTTAGTTTATTTCTAAATAGTCAACCAATTAGCTCGGTTTTATTGGAAGACAAGCCTTTTGTTCCCTTGGTTAAAATCAACCAATCTTTGCTTCACCAGTTGGAAGAAAGTACTATTTTTTTGAGTGCTTCCCAACTCGAAAAAGACTTTATTTATTGGACCAATTTTTCCCGCCTTTACCCAAAATCTTTTTGTGATAGTATATTAATTCCTTTTCTACAAGAACAACCCTCTACCAATGGCAAGGAAGCAAAACAATTAATTGTTGATTTGAGTAAAGCAGGAGAGCTACCAATGTTAATTCCAGATAGCCGATTAACAAGTACCTCCAACGAACATGCGGTTGATCTATCAAAAAGAAAGGGAGTAATTTCTCATCAATCTAAAGACGGGAAAAGCTTTTATCAAAGAATGAAAATAGCTGGCGTTATTTCCTGTTCTGGAGAAAATATTTCTTTAGGTCAGGAAGATCAGTTGATAGCGCTGTTATTGCTTTACTTAGACATTGGCTTACCCGATGCTGGTCATAGAAAAAATCTCTTGAACCCTCGTTTTACCTTTATGGGTGTTAGTGTTCTAAAACTAAGGGGCGAAGATCAGTTTATTACTGTCCAGGACTTCCGTTGTCCTCAATAGCAATGTTCCACGAATCACTGTTTCCTGCTGAAACATTTTTTTGATGTTCCACGAATCACATTTAACTTTATCTGAATAGCAGAACCGGTCAGACCAATTTGGTCAGACCATAGGATGGAAAGTTTAAATAAATCGAATCTGGTCAGACCAAAGTTGTCTGACCGGGAATCCGAGTTAAATTAAGATACATGGACAAGACATCATCAGATTCAAGTGAAAAAAGAAAATGGCAACTGGCTTTTAGAAGATATGTAATGGAAGGAACACCCAGTGAGGCCTATGCTCCATACTTTGGGTTAGACAAAATCAACCTAAGAAAATGGTTTGAACTTCAATTCTCTGAAGGTATTTCCTGGGAAAGCTTTGCCGACAATTGGCAATTTGACCATATAGTACCAGTTGCATATTTCAATTTCAACTTAGAAGAAGACCTTTTGCTTTGCTGGAATTTTGTAAATATTCGGGTTGAAACGATCAATTCAAACAAGAACCGAGGAAACAAGGTAGATGTATTGGCAGTAAAAAAATACTTTTCCGACCTATATGATAGAACAGCCTATTGGGCTTGCAAGAAGTTGTTGGACAAAATTGAGACAATAGAGATCAATAATATTGAAGCAAACGAGAACCTGATTTCTTTTCTAACAGAAAATAAAATCTGGTTGTCCGAACTCGGTAATCTAAATAAAGAAGAGTTCGCCAAATTCAATTCAGGTACTCCCATAAAAGATATTCTGCTAGAAAGAGAAATCCTAAAAAAATTCGGATAAGCCATCCACTAAGTATCTTTGCACTATGTTTCAAGAGTATGATGTAATAGTAGTTGGCGCTGGACATGCGGGTTGTGAGGCGGCAGCTTCAGCGGCTAATTTAGGTAGCAAGGTTTTATTGGTTACAATGAACATGCAAACCATTGCTCAAATGAGTTGCAACCCGGCTATGGGTGGAATTGCCAAAGGTCAAATTGTAAGAGAGATTGACGCGATGGGAGGATACAGTGGAATTGTAACCGACCTAAGTACGATTCAATTTAGAATGCTGAACCTGAGTAAGGGTCCGGCCATGTGGAGTCCGAGAGCACAGAACGACAGAATGTTATTCGCCGCAACCTGGAGAGAAATGCTGGAGAAAACACCTAATGTAGATTTCTATCAAGACATGGTGAAATCAATCATCATTGAAAAAGAAAAAGCCTGTGGAGTTATTACTGGAATGGGTCACGAGATCAGATCCAAATCGGTAGTGGTAACCAGTGGCACATTTTTGAACGGAGTCATTCATATTGGAGAGAAAAAATTTGGTGGTGGCAGGGTTGCAGAAAAAGCAGCCACTGGAATTACCGAACAATTGGTTGAATATGGTTTTGAAAGCGATCGATTAAAAACAGGAACTCCTCCAAGAGTAGATGGCAGAAGCCTCGACTACTCGAAAATGGAAGAACAAAAAGGCGACGAACATATAGTAGGTTTTTCTTATATGAATACATCTAAAGTAAAAGCTGCGGATCAGAGAAGTTGCTTTATTACTTATACCAATCAAACGGTGCACGATCTATTAAAGACAGGTTTTGACAGAAGCCCAATGTATCAAGGAAGAATAGAAGGAGTTGGCCCAAGATATTGTCCGAGCATCGAAGATAAAATTAGCAGATTTGCTGACAGAGATAGACACCAGTTATTTGTAGAACCCGAGGGATGGAATACTGTAGAAATTTATGTAAATGGATTCTCGACTTCCTTACCAGAAGAAGTACAAAATCAGGCTTTGAGAATGGTACCCGGTTTTGAAAACTGTAAAGTATTCAGACCTGGCTATGCTATTGAATATGACTATTTCATGCCGACTCAGTTGACCCATTCTTTAGAAACAAAAATGGTAAGCAACCTGTTTTTTGCAGGACAGATCAATGGAACAACCGGTTATGAAGAAGCGGCGTGTCAGGGGCTGATTGCCGGAATCAATGCGCATCAAAAAGCCAAACATTTAGAACCATTTGTTCTGAAAAGAAGTGATGCTTATATAGGTGTTTTAGTAGACGACCTCATTAATAAAGGGACTGACGAACCCTATAGGATGTTTACCAGCAGAGCAGAATTCAGAACCTTGCTACGTCAAGACAATGCCGATATTCGATTGACTGAAAGAAGCCATCAGCTTGGTTTAGCAACCGACGAAAGACTTAATCTGGTACATGAAAAATTAAAAGAAGTTAGTACTGTAAAAAATGTACTGAAAGATTTGAGCATCGAACCAGAAGACATCAATGAATATTTCGGAGAAATCAATTCCGCTTCCATCAATGAAAAGCAAAAGGCAACAAAGATTATTTTAAGACCAAGCGTAACCATACCTTCTTTAGTAGAAATTATACCAACATTAAAAGAAAAACTTTCGGGCATTAGTGATGTGGCTATTGAACAAGCTGAAATACAAATAAAATATGAGCGCTATATAGAAAAGGAACAGGCTCTGGTCGATAAAATGAGTGAGCTAGAAAACATGCGCATCCCAGAAAACTTTGACTACAATAAACTTTCTGCGCTTTCTAATGAAGCATTGCAAAAATTGAAAAAAATCAAGCCCGCTACCCTAGGTCAGGCAAGCCGAGTAAGTGGAGTGAACCCAAGCGATGTTCAAATTCTAATGGTATATATGGGAAGATAAATGAACTATCTTTAAGCAAAGATTGCTTATGAATCGATGGTTAAAATATGGCTTAGTTACTGTAGGCGCGTTGATATCCCTTATACTGATATTGTTTGCTGGGGTAAGCATTTATATCAATTCAAATAAAGCAAAACTGATTAGCAACTTTATTAAAGAAGCGGATACAAAATACCATACCCAAATAACTATCGACGATTTATCCTTGTCTTTATTTAAGGAGTTTCCTTCCATATCACTTTTAGTAGAAAACGTAGATGCCAAGGGCCCAATGTATAAAATACATAAGCACAAGTTTTTTTCTGCATCTAAAATATATTTAAGATTGAATATGCTGGCTTTGCTGACCGGCAAATTATCCATTGGCAAAACACTAATTACCAATGGTAATGTATATATATATACAGACAGTAGTGGTCTGAGTAATTTAAGTGTGCTAAAATCGGGTGTAGAAAAAGACAAGAAAGAAAAAAAGCCCTTAGTACTTCCTTCAAATATAGAATTCCAAAATTTTGATATCACTATCGAAGACAAACAAAAGGAAAAATTATTCTCTTTTTTAATTAACAAGTTTGAAGCAAAAACTAAATCAATAGGAGATACAACTTTTGTTAATATTAATAAGAACGTTTTAGTAAAAAGTCTGGGGTTTAATCTTGCTACAGGAGCTTTTTTAATGAACCATGTATTAGAGGGAGAATATGAAGTAGCGTTAAATACAAAAACAAATGATCTGAGTTTTGGTAATATCCAAATGAACATATCTAAGCAACCATTTTATTTTACGGGAAAATTTGTTTTTGGTGATAGTGGTCATTTTAATTTGGACATAAAAACAAAAAAGATTTCTTATCCATTTGCCCAAACACTGGTTACACAGCATATTGCAAAAGCGCTCAAAAATGTATCGATGACTCAACCGGTTGAAGATGTTCATACAACCTTAGGGGGTTCATTAAACGGTGGAGACCCATTGGTAATTGCAAGATTCGTTGTAAAAGAAACAGAATTGGGAACACCATTGGTAAACTTTAAAAAAGCCAGTTTTAGTGGTTTCTTTTGTAATGAAATTGTTCCGGGTTTACCGCGAAAAGATCCTAACTCAACCATTAGAATAAACAATCTTTCGGCCAACTGGGAGGGTATTCCAATTAGAGCAGATTCTGTTGAAGTACTTAATTTGTCTGAAGCTCATGTTAATGGTTCATTCGGTTCAGACTTTCCGTTATCCGCGTTTAACAATATTATCAATAGCGATAAAATAATTTTTTCTGATGGAGAGGGGAAGTTGAAAATAAACTACAATGGACCATTGAAAAACATCAACAATAAAAACGCATTAATTGATATTTCATTCTTGTTGAAAAAAGGAAACATTACTTACAAACCATTAAAGCTGGTAATTACAGAATGTGTTTCAGATATGTCTATTAACAATGCAAGTCTGAACATAAACAACCTTTCTGCTAAAAGTGCTAATGGCAGTAAAATCACTATTACAGGTGCGGCTAAAAACACACTTTCATTGCTTGGAGACAGTGGTGAAAAAGTAGATGTAAAAGTCAATATATATAGTCCCCTTTTAGATTTATCAGGTATCACAAGCAAAGTAGGTAGAGATAAATCAACAGTAAAAAAGAAATCAAATAACGGTATTGCTAAAACAATCAATCAGTTTGATCGTATTTTAGAAAAAGAAAAAATTGCTGTTTACATTAAGGCAGATAAAATAATCAACAATCATTTACAGGCAAATAATTTTATAGCTGACTTTGATTTTCAAGAAGGCGCTTACAAAATCAGGAATGTGGAATTTGGTATAGCGGGGGGGTCATTAAAATTAAATTCTTCCATTCAAGAAATCGGAACAAACCGACATACACTTAACTCTACTGTTTCAATCAATAATATTGATGCCCGCAAACTATTCTATGCTTTTGATGATTTTGGCATGGATGGAATAGGTTATAAAAATCTAACTGGCCAGTTAACCGCAAATGGTAGTTTTTCTACCAATATTAACGCTGCTGGAGTTTTAGACAAAAAAACACTCAATGGCAATTTGAGTTTTTCACTTAAAAACGGAAGTTTGATCAATTATGCTCCGATCATGAAAATTCAGGAAATTGCATTCAAGAAAAGAGATTTTTCAGATATTAAGTTCACTGAAATAAAAAATACGGTAAGCATAAAAGAAGGAATAGTTACTGTTCCGCGAATGCAAATTGAATCATCTGTTTTTAATCTGTTTATTGAAGGACAATATGGTATTGCTGGTAATACAGACTTAAGAATTCAGGTTCCGTTTAAAAATCTAAAAAAAGTAGACCCCAATGAAATGTCTAAAAAGGCAAACAATAAAGAAAAGGGCGGTGCAAGTGTTTATCTAAGGGCTAAAACGGGTTCGGATGGAAAAGTTGGTATAGGCTTAGATGTTTTGGGTGCTATGAGAAAAAACAATGTAGAAACACCAGTAAAGAAATGATACTCCGTTGCAATTAAAGGCTTCGCCCATTCATCCCTAATTTTAACAGTAGTTGGTTGACCATTGAAGGAATTTAGTACATTTAGAATCCTTAATAAATCAACCAAATTATGAGAAAATTCAAGCTGTTGTTTTCTTGCTTGCTGTTTGCTTCATTGCTACAGGCACAGGAAACGTTTCCGGTTAATGGAATTGCAGACAAACGTGATGGCTGTTTTGCTTTCACCAATGCAACCATTGTAAAAGATGCACAAACCACTATAACCAATGCAACCCTGGTTATTCGTGAAGGAAAGATCGTTGCAGTTGGGGCTGGCATTGCCATTCCAAAAGATGCAACAGTTATAGATTGTAAGGACAAATTCATTTATCCTTCTTTTATTGATATTTATACCGATTATGGTATACCTCAACCACAAAGAGCTCAAGGTCCTGGGGCAACTAATCCACAAGATTTTTTTAGAGCGCAGCAAGCTCAATCAATCAACTCTACTCAAAAAGGAGCATATGGATGGAACGCTGCCTTGAAAGCAGATGTAGATGCAGTAAGAATATTTTCTGTAGACGAGGCAAGAGCTAAGCCATATCGCGAAAGCGGATTTGGCGCTGTTCTAACTCATCAGAAAGATGGTATAATTAGAGGTACCGGTTCTTTTGTAAGTCTTGCCAACGAAAAAGAGAATTTTGTAATTATCAAAGAAAAAGCAAGCGCTAATTATTCATTCAGCAAAGGAACATCCACTCAAAGTTATCCTTCTTCAATGATGGGAAATATTGCTTTGTTGCGTCAAACCTATTTAGATGCAGCATGGTACAAGTCTAACCCTGCAGCAGCTAAAGAAGAAGGTGTTAACCTTACATTGAAAAATTTCAACGACAACCAATCGCTTCCTCAAATATTTGATGCACAAGATAGAGGTACAGATTTGTGGAATGTAATGAGAGCAGATAGAATTGGAGACGAAGCTGGTGTACAATATATTATTAAAGCAACAGGCAAGGAATATCAACGCATTAAAGATGTTGCTGCAACAAAAGCTCCATTAATTGTAAATGTGAATTTTGCTCAAGCACAAGATGTAGAAGATCCTAATGATGCAAGATTGGTTTCATTAGCAGATATGAAAGCCTGGGAATTGGCACCTACAAACCCTGCCAGCATTGAAAAAGCAGGAATTCCTTTTTGTTTAACTGCTGCTGATTTGCGTGATCCTAAAACATTCTTAACCAATTTACGTAAAGCCATTGAATATGGTTTAACAGAAAAAGCGGCAATGGAAGCACTTACAAAAAACCCTGCAACCTGGTTGGGCGTGTATGATAAAGTGGGAAGTATTGATGCAGGCAAATTGGCCAATTTTGTAATTACAACAGCACCAATCTTTTCCGATAGAGCTACCATTTTACAAAACTGGATTCAAGGAGAAAAATATGCAGTAAAAGAAGATGCATGGTATAGCATTGCCGGAACATATAATTTGGTAGTGAATAGTACTACAGGAACGCAAGCTTATACATTAGATGTAAAATCGAATAGCCAGGCCAATGTAATTGGTAAAGATACTGTTGCTGCTAAATTTAGTTTTGATGGCAAAGCTGTTAAGATTGGTTATGCTCCAGGGCAAAGACGCAGAACTCCTCCAGCAGGATTTGGTGGTGGATTTCCTGGCGGTGGCGGAGCTGGTGGATTTGGTGGTGCTGCAGCTGCAGTAACCTTACCAGCCAATGCAACAAGATTAACAGGTTATAGCAATGGAACAACATGGAATGGTACTGGAGTAGATTCATCTGGATATCCAATTACATGGAGCGCAAGCTTGGTTTCATTAACAACAGCAAAAGCAGATAGCACTAAAGCAAAACCAATTCCAAAAACAGGTGGATCGTTCTATCCATTTACTGCATTTGGAAACAGTGATAGCACATTACCAAAACAAGAAACCGTGTTGTTTAAAAATGCAACAGTTTGGACAAGTGAAAAAACAGGTAAAATTGAAGGTGGAGACGTGTTGGTTAAAAACGGTAAAATTGTAAAAGTAGGAAAGGGTTTAAGTGATCCTTCTGCAAGAGTAATCGATGCAACAGGCAAACACTTGACTGCTGGTTTAATTGATGAGCACTCTCATATAGCATCGGCATCTACCAATGAAGGTGGACAATCTGTAACTTCTGAAGTGCGTATTCAAGACAACTTAGATCCAGATGATATTAATATCTACCGTCAATTAAGTGGTGGTGTAACAACTTCTCATATTTTACATGGTTCTGCCAATACAATTGGTGGTCAAACCCAGTTAATCAAATTACGTTGGGGTGTAAATGATGAAGAATTAAAGTTTAAAGGAGCAGATCCATTCATCAAGTTTGCGTTGGGTGAAAACGTAAAACGTTCTTCATCTCAACAAGGAAATACACGTTTCCCTGATACCAGAATGGGTGTAGAACAGGTATTAACCGATGCATTCAATAGAGCTAAAGCATACGATGCTGCAAGAAAAGCCGCTGGTGGAACTGCAGTGAGAAAAGATCTGGAACTAGAGGCTTTAGCAGAAATCATGAACAAGAAAAGATTCATTACTTGTCATAGCTATGTTGCAAGTGAAATCTTAACCACCATGCGTGTAGCAGAAAAATTTGGTTTCCGCATCAATACGTTCACCCATATTTTGGAAGGATATAAAGTTGCAGACAGAATGAAAGAACATGGTGCAGCTGCATCAACCTTCTCTGATTGGTGGGCTTATAAAAACGAAGTGCAAGATGCAATTCCTTATAATGCAACCATCATGACCAAGGTAGGTTTAAATGTTGCCATCAATTCAGATGATGCTGAAATGGCTCGCAGATTAAATCAAGAAGCAGCTAAGTCGGTGAAGTATGGCGGACTTACAGAAGAAGAAGCTTTGAGAATGGTTACCATCAATCCTGCAAAAATGTTGCATGTTGATGATAAGGTTGGAAGTATTAAAGAAGGTAAAGATGCCGACTTGGTTTTATGGAGCGACAACCCTTTAAGCATTTATGCAAAATCTTTGTATACTATGGTGGATGGTATTATTTATTTTGACAGAGAAAAAGATGCTGCAATGAGAAAACAAGTGAAAGCGGAACGTACCAGATTGATTGGTAAAATGGTAGGTGAGAAAAGAGGCGGAGCACCAGTTTCTCCGTTTACTCCTAGCTTTAAATATATCAGCACTTGTTTAGATCATGGACATAAACTAGGAATGTTAGAAATAGATCTGGAAGATTTGGAATTGAATCATGCAAACCACTAAAACAAGAACAATGAAAAAATTATTATATACACTAAGTAGTTTGTTGTTGCTTTCGGGTATTGCAACAGCACAAGAAACAATTTATCCTGCTAAACAGCAGAAAGGATTGTTGTTCATCACCAATGGTACTGTTCATGTTGGTAATGGCACGGTCATAGAAAATGCAACCGTAAAAATCAATAACGGAAAAATTGAAGAAGTGGGAACCAATATTGCGGTACCAGCTGATGATGCCCGTGTTTTTAATGTAAAAGGAAAACACGTTTATCCGGGATTAATTTTACCGGCTTCTTCTTTGGGATTGATTGAAATTTCAGGAGTTAGAAGCACAACAGATGTGAATGAAATTGGAGATGTAAACCCAAGCATTCGCTCAATTGCAGCCTATAATGCAGATTCTAAAATCACCAACACATTGCGTTCTAATGGAATATTATTGGTACATACTGCACCACAAGGTTCTTTGGTAGGTGGTCAATCAACTGTAGTTCAACTCGATGCTTGGAATGAAGAAGATGCAGCATATAGTGCTGATATGGGAATGCATTTATACATGCCTAGTTTATTGTCTCGTCAGGGTGGAAGAATTGGAGCATTGTTAGCACAATTTGGATTTGGCGCTCAGGGAGATCCTACAAAAGATGCATTGGATAAAATTGAAGCGGTAAAACAATTCTTTCGTGAAGCAAAGACCTATATTGGTTCTGATGTTAAAACGCCTAACTTAAAACTAGAAGCTACAAGGGCATTGTTTGCGAAAAAACAAAAATTGTTTATTCATTGCAATCAAGTGAAACAAATGTTACTGGCTATCGATTTTGTAAAAGAGTTTGGATTTGATATAGTATTAATTGGCGCATCTGAAAGCTGGCAAATTGCTGATCTATTAAAAGCAAATAACATCAGTGTTATTCTTAGTCAAATGCACGACCTCCCTACATTGGACGATGATGATGTAGATCAACCATATAAAACACCATCTGTTCTTCAAAAAGCCGGTGTGTTGTTTTGTATAAATGACGATGATCCACAGAATCGTGGAAGAAACCTTCCTTTCAATGCAGGAACAGCTGCAACTTATGGTTTAACCAGCGAACAGGCTTTAAGTGCAATTACCTTAAATACTGCTAAAGTATTGGGTATTGATAATATGACCGGTTCTATTGAAAAGGGAAAGGACGCAAATATTGTTGTAAGCGAAGGAGATATCCTCGACATGAAAAGCAGCATTATTTTACACGCGTTTATTCAAGGAAGAAAAATTGAATTAAGCGACAAACACAAACAATTATACGAGCGATATAAATACAAATATTCAATCAAATAATTTTTTGTTATTGTTTATATAAATAGAAAACTTTCCATTTCGACCCCGGTTACAATCGTAATCGGGGTTTTTTGTTAATATTAATTTAACAAATTGGTTTACGTCTTTTTCTCAATCATCCGCTCTTATAGCCATTAAACATATTTAATCGAACATTTAACAAATCGCTTGTAACATTTTACAAGATTGAACGATTAATGCTGTTAACCACAGAACCAAGGCTATGAGAAAGTTGATTTTCTTTTTAATTTCTATATTATTGTTAGAGCAGCTGGATGCTCAAAATAGCATAGATAAAACACAAAAAAATTTAGCGGCCGTTAAAACTACTGCTAACATAATCATTGATGGAAAGCTTACAGATAGTGCTTGGATGAGCGCACCTATTGCCAATAATTTTGTAGAGTGGAGACCAACATATGGAGGAAAAGAAGAAGCAAAAAACAGAACCGAAATAAAGATACTTTATAGCAACGACGCTATTTATATTAGCGGTTATGCGCATGAGGAAAGCAAAGACAGTATTACAAAAGAATTGGTTGGTAGAGATGTGGTTGGTGTGAATGATTTTATAGGTGTTATGTTTGATACCTACAACGATAAGATCAATGGATTTGGTTATTATGTAACAGCACTGGGTGAACAGTTTGATGCAAAATATTCTTCAGATGGAGAAGATGGTAGCTGGAATAGTGTTTATGAAACAGGCACTCAAATAGTAGAAGATGGTTGGACGTTTGAAATGAGAATACCCTATGCGGCTATTCGTTTTAGCAGCAATCGTGTACAAGATTGGGGGATTAATATTACCAGAAGAAGAAGTAAGAGTGGAAAACAATTAATGTGGAATCCGGTTGATCCTGCTATTGGTGGAAGTTTTTTAGCTCAATTTGGAAAATGGACCGGAATTCAAGAAATCAAACCACCAATAAGACTTTCTCTTTCGCCCTACCTTTCTTTTTATGCAAATCATTATCCCTATAATAAAGCTGGCCAAAAAAACACAAACACTGCAGTAAATGGAGGCATGGATATTAAATATGGTATCAATCAGGCTTTCACTTTAGATATGACGCTTATACCAGATTTTGGACAGGTTCAAAGTGATAATCAGGTGTTGAATTTGACTCCATTTGAAGTTCAGTTTAACGAAAACAGAACTTTTTTTACAGAAGGAACCGAACTGTTTAGCAAAGGAAATTTATTTTATAGTAGAAGAATCGGAGGCCAACCAATTCATTATTATGAGGTAAACGATCAATTAAAAACTGGTGAAACAATTATTAAAAACCCCTCCGAAACCAGTTTGTTGAATGCCAGCAAAATTAGTGGTAGAACGGCATCTGGATTGGGTATTGGTTTTTTTAATGCAATCACTAATCCACAATATGCTACTGTTGAAAATGCAGGCAAAGAAGAAAGAAAAATCGAAACCAATCCACTCACCAATTATAATATTATCGTTTTTGATCAAACCCTTAAAAACAATTCAAGCGTTTCCTTTATCAATACCAATGTACTCAGGAACGGAGCTGATTATGATGCCAATGTTACTGCAGCACTTTGGGATATTTATTCAAAAGGAAACAAATGGAATCTTTCAGGAAAAGTGGGTATAAGTCAATTATTAGGATACTCACCTGCTGGCGGAAATGTGAATGGATATAATCATGATCTGTCTTTCGGTAAAACAAGCGGTCGTTTTCAGTTTCGTTTTTCACAATCCTATGCCGATGATAAATACAACCATAATGATATGGGATATTTTACCAATAATAATTTTATGGATAATTTTTTATGGGTATCCTATCGTTGGTTACAACCTAAGGGCTGGTACAATAGATTGAACTGGAATGTCAACTTAGGGAATTCTACCAGGGTAAAGCCATGGAGCTATCAAAGTGCCAGAATTGGAACAAATATAAATGGTCAATTAAAAAATCTTTGGTGGTTTGGGGTGAATGTAAATTATAATGCAGCACAAGACGATTTTTACGAACCAAGATTTGAAGGAAAAGTGTTTAGAAGACCGTCTAGTATTGCCGGTGGCTTTTGGTTAGAAACCAATAGCGCTAAAAAATATTCGGCTTCATTAGAATTATTTACAAGAGCAGCAAGTGAATATGGTAGTGGTGGTCCAGACATTAGAATAGGTAATAATTATAGATTTAATCAAAGACTAACCATTAGCACGTCTACCAATTTAGAGTTCCGTTATAACAACCTGGGCTATGCAACCAATTTTGGTGCGGATAGCATCATCTTTGCATTGAGAAAAAGAAATACAGTGGAAAATGTATTGAATATAAAATACAATTTCACCAATAAAATGGGATTAAACTTTAGGGCAAGACATTATTGGAGCAAGGTAGAAAACAACGACTTTTTCTCTCTGCAAGCAAATGGGGGATTAAATCCTATACCCGGTGGAATAAGCAAGAACGCCAATTTCAATGTTAACTTTTTCAATATAGACATGGTATACACCTGGCAATTTGCCCAAGGAAGTTTTATCAATATTGTATGGAAAGATGCTATCAATTCATTTAATAGTGAAACAACTGATGGTTATTTTAAAAACCTGGGAAATACACTTCAAACAGAACAGCTTAATAGCTTGTCGGTAAGAGTAATATATTTCTTTGATTATTTAAGCATAAAGAAAAAGCATTAAACCAATAATATGGGCGATTGATACTTGTATTTCTTAACTTAGCCCCATGGCGAAAAAGCTTTTCCTACTGGACGCATTGGCGTTAATTTATCGTGCTTATTATGGATTGATAAGAAATCCAAGAATTACTTCAAAAGGAATAAATACGAATGCTCAATTTGGTTTTACGAGCACACTTTTTGATTTAATCAACAAAGAAAAACCAACACATCTGGCGGTATGTTTCGATACTCATGCCCCAACGGAAAGACATACCGATTTTACAGATTATAAAGCCAATAGACAGGAAGCACCAGAAGACCTCTTGGCTTCTTTACCAGATATTCAAAGAATAATTCGCGGGTTCAATATTCCTGTAGTTGAAATGGATGGATATGAAGCCGATGATGTTATTGGCACGTTGGCATGGCAGGCAGCCGAAGTTGGGTATGAAGTATATATGGTTACCCCAGATAAAGACTATGGACAATTACTGGTAAAACCAAATGTATACATATATAAACCACCCTATATGGGCGGTGCAGAAGAAATACTTACAGCAGAAAAAGTATGTGCAAAATGGGATATTCAAAGAATTGAACAGGTAGTGGATATGTTGGGTCTGATGGGTGATGCGGTAGATAATATACCCGGCATTCCTGGAGTGGGAGAAAAAACGGCGGCTAAATTATTAAAGGAGTTCGATACACTGGAGGGGGTACTTGCGAATGCAGAGGGGCTAAAAGGGGCGCTTGGAGAAAAAGTACGCAATGGAAAAGAGCTTGCTATTATGAGTAAAAAATTAGCGACCATTATCACCGATGTTCCTGTTCAGTTTCATGAAGAGGATTATCGTTTGAAAGAGTGGAACAACGAAGCCCTTTCCGAAGTATTTACAGAACTGGAATTTAAAACCTTAGGAAAAAGAATCTTAGGTGAGACCTTTAACGCCTTTCAGTCTAATAACGAAATGGTGCAAACCGATTTGTTTGGAAATATAGTTCCATCTAAAAATCCAGCATCGAAAACTAATTCAGTAAAAACAATCAACGAGGAAAAGACTATTGCAGAGGAAAACGAGGAGTCTGTTTCAACGGGTTTGGCTGCAGATAAAAATATATCCAACACCAAACATCACTATGAATTAATTGAGGGAGATGCCGCCATTCAAAAATTAATTCAACAATTAAGCACAAAAAAAGAAATTTGTTTTGATACAGAAACAACAGGAACTGATGCCAATAATGTTGAGATAGTTGGCTTAAGTTTTTCCTATGAACCAACAACTGGTTTTTATATCAGCTGTTTCAATGATCAGGAAAAAACCAAAAAACTACTGGAGCAGTTTAAGCCGCTGTTTGAAAACAATTCAATTACCTGGGTAGGTCAAAATATAAAATTCGATTTGCTCATTTTAAAATGGTACGGGATAGAATTGGCCGGAAGCTTATTCGATACCATGTTAGCGCATTATGTAATTGAGCCACAAGGCAGGCGCAGCATGGATTTGCTGAGTGCACAATACTTGGGATATGAACCAGTATCTATCGAGACATTGATAGGTAAAAAAGGAAAGAACCAGGGCAATATGCGCGACGTGGAGATAGAAAAAATAAAAGAGTATGCAGCAGAAGATGCTGATATTACCCTTCAACTAAAACAAGTATTTGTTCCATTATTAAAATCAAAAGGGGTTGAACGTGTTTTTGAAGAAGTAGAAAATCCGTTGGTGAGGGTGTTGACCGATATGGAATTCGAAGGAATAAAAGTAGATCAGGTATTCTTAAATAGTTATAGTAAAGAATTAGAAATAGAAGCGAAACGATGTGAAGAAAGTGTATATGAACAAGCTGGGGTTCGTTTTAATTTAGCTTCACCTAAACAGTTGGGCGAGGTCTTATTCGATAAATTACAATTAGATCCGAAAGCAAAAAAAACAAAAACAGGGCAATACGCAACAGGGGAAGACGTATTACTCAAGCTGGCCAACAAACACAAAATTGTAGATGATATATTGGGTTTCAGAGAATTAACAAAACTGAAGTCAACCTATATTGATGCGCTTCCAGAAATGATCAACCCAAGAACAGGAAGGGTGCATACGAGTTATGCGCAAGCCGTCGCAGTAACGGGAAGACTGAGTAGCAATAATCCAAATCTGCAAAATATTCCAATTAGAACAGAACGTGGAAGAGAAATTAGAAAAGCATTTATCCCGAGATCAGAAGGTAGAATTTTAATGAGTGCGGATTATTCTCAAATTGAATTGAGAATAGTGGCTGCTATAAGCGGAGATCCAAATATGTGTGAGGCTTTTAAATTGGGGAAAGACATTCATACCGCCACGGCTGCAAAAGTGTATGGAATTGAGGAGGTCGATGTTACCAAAGAAATGAGATACAAAGCAAAGAGTGTAAACTTTGGTATCATATACGGTCAGAGTGCTTTTGGTTTAGCAGATAATTTGGGCATTAGCAGAACAGAGGCCAAAGAAATTATTGATAACTATAAAAAAGAGTTTCCGTTCATTCAGAAATACATGGATGATGAAATCAACTTTGCCAAAGAACATCAATACGTAGAAACACTGATGGGAAGGAAACGTTGGTTAAAAGATATCAATAGCAGTAATTTTACGGTGCGCGGTTTTGCTGAAAGAAATGCAATCAACTCTCCCATACAAGGAACGGCGGCCGATATGATTAAAATGGCGATGATTAAGATTCATCAGGAAATGAAAAGGGGTAAATGGGAATCTAAAATGATTTTACAAGTGCACGATGAATTGGTTTTTGATGCGGTTGAATCGGAAGCGAACGATTTAGAGGAGTTAATTGTTAGATGCATGGTCAACGCATTGCCTCTCCCAAATGATGTTCCCGTGGAAGCAGAAGTCGGTAAAGGTAAAAATTGGTTGGAAGCACATTAATAAATTGTATGAATATGAATTGGGAAATCTTTTTTAAAGCATTAGAAAAAATTGGAACCAGGTATTTTTTAGTAGCCCTGATCGGATTTCTGGTGTTTTATGTGTTGTTTCGTCAAAAATTATTTTATCAAAAAATTCAAACTAAGTTTCCCAAAACAACTGACTATTTAAGAGAGGGCGGTTATTCACTTTCAACCATGATTATTTTTAGTTTGATCATTGTGGTTTTGAATAGCCCCTCTATAGGCCCACACACCACTCGTTATAAAGAGATAGCAGATTTTGGATGGGTTTATTATTTCAGCGCCTTCCCGATTATGTTCATAATGCACGATTTGTATTTTTATATAATGCATAGAATAATGCATCATCCTTCTTTATTTAAATACGTGCATTTGGTGCATCATCAATCTACCAATCCTTCTCCGTGGGCAGCATATGCTTTTCATCCTTTAGAAGCGGTGGTTGAACAAGGGATTGTGATCATTTTTTATTTTACGCTACCAATACATATTTCACATTTAGCTATTTTCTTTTTATTCTCTATTATTTATAATGTGTATGGTCACCTCGGATATGAACTTTATCCAAAAGGGTTTAATAAAACATTGATTGGAAAATGGATCAACACGTCTACCAATCATAACCAGCATCACCAATACTTTAAAGGAAACTATGGTTTGTATACCCTGGTATGGGATCGATTGTTTGGAACCATTCGTTCAGACTATGATGAAAGATTTGAAGACGCTACAACAAGAAAACCATTTACTGCTAACGCTGAGGTAAATCTGCAATAACTATTTTTTTTTGTAGATGGGCACCGTACTGCAAGGCTCTCCGTACATAATGCTTTTTACAAAAGGCCGAAGTGTATTGGTGATGGCCACATAGGCTGATTCTGGAATATGAATATCCCCACATCCTTTTACAACCACTCGTTGATCTTGAAACGTTGCGCCATTAATAGCAGTCAGGTTGTTCAATAAAATTTGTTCCTTCAATGCGGTCTCTGTTCCAAATAAAACTGTTTTGGCAACCGGTTGAAGTGATGAAGCAACCAGCATATTGGCCCACATAGGAATGATTGCATCTGCTGAACATGTGATAGCTACATGAGCATCGCGATATTGTTCCCAATCGGTTGCAAGCAAAGCTGCTCTGAAATCTTTCTCTTTTAAAATGAGCCCCATAAAGAGATGATCCTTCAAATCAAAAACCATGCATTTGTCAGTAGGATAATACTCCTCCAGATCAATGCTAATGATTCCGCTTTCTGCTACTTTATTGGTAAATGTCTCCATGTGTTGAGATTGCAAAAATACAGTATCCTGAATACATCTTGTTTCGATACCCGAAAAATGAAAGGGCCGCCTTTTCAGACAGCCCTTATAAAAGATATTATGAATTACTACTAATAAAAAGTAGACCTGTAATCTTTAATATTTGCAGATTTACGAAGCGCTTCTGAGCTTCTGTAAACACTCATTTTTCTTGTTTGTAGCATTCCTTGCTTCACTGCATCTGGTAAAGAAGCATTTGGCTTAGCACTAATTAATTCGCCTTTTACTGCAAACACTCCATTGCTGCCTGCAATTAGATCGCTTACTTTTCCTTGAAGTGACTTATTGAATGCGGCTCCTACCACTTTTGGTTCGCTGCCAATTCCGGTAACAAAAGAAGCGGCAAATCCCAAACTGTCTGCGCGTAAAATAGGAGAGCTTGTTGCTGTAGAAATTTCTTCTAGGCTCTTTCCTTTCATTTTTGTATCAATAATTTGTTTGGCTTTTTTCTCGTTTCTTACAACACCCTCAATCAAAGGTCTTGCTTCGGCTGCACTCATTAATCCTGCTTTATTTACAGCGGCTACCATTGCAACAATATAACGATCTCCTATTTCTGTAGGTTCAGAAACATCTCCTGTTTTTTTCTCATAGATCCAACGAACCAAAGAACGAGAAGAGCCAATACTATTAATGGTGAAATCGTTTTCTTTGATTTCAGCAGCGGTCATTATTTGTAAATTTTGTTTAGCTGCGTTTTCGCCAAACTGTTTTGCGTTTTTAGAACCAGCAACAAATTGTGCGGCAGCAGTATTAGATGCGCTTACCGTTTCGTTACTTGCAATAATTGGTTTTGCTAAATAAGCAACCTTATATGCAGGGTTCGGGTTTTTCTGTCCTAACACTTCCATATAGTGGTAACCAAATTCTGTTTTAATCACACCCTTTGATCCTACTGGTTTATCAAAAGCAAAATCATTAAAAGTTCCAACCATTTGGCCTTGTGGAAAATAATCATAAACACCGCCCTTGTCTTTACTTCCCTGATCGTCTGAATATTTTGCAACCATTACATTAAAATCAGCTCCTGCTTTAATAGCATTTTCAATACTGTCAATTAATGTTTTTGCAGTTGAATCTTGGCGAATCATTTGTTGGCTTCTTGGATCTACGGTTCCAATTAAGATATGTCTAACTTTTACACTATCTGGCCATTGCTTCACCCCAATCATTTTTGCAATTACATAACTATTACCATCAAGATATGGTCCGTAAATGCCACCCACAGGGGTTTTAACGATTGAATCCTTTTGTGCCATTTGCATTTTATTACGACTGAAGTAACTATCGTAATAAGGCATTTCTGTTCCTACTTTTCCTAAATAAGCTTTAGCATCGGTAGTTGTAGCGAAATCATTTTTTAATGTATTGATCTGATTTAATGTATTGGCAGAATCAGCACCAGAAGGTCCAGCATTAAAACTCACAAAATTAATTGTTCTTGTTTCTTCTGTTTTTTGAAATTCGGTAGCATGATTTTTTACATAGCTATTAATTTCATCGTCGCTTACTTTAGCTAAACTATCAGCAATAGCAACATATGGATAATACACATAAGAGATATTAGCAATTGCGTTATTATCGGCTTCTTGTTTTTCTACTAACCATTTTGGAACGTAAACAGATTGTACCAACATATTCTGATACTTGTTTCTTAAAGCATTTTGTATGGTTGGTTCGATATAACCAGCATTGATCATTTTAATTTGATCTGCATTTTTACTCTTTTTGATTTGAGCAAATGCACGCTTAGCATCATCAACTTTAAACTCTCCAGTTGCTGGATCAGTAAATTCTTGACGAAGTGGAGAATTCTGTCCAAACAACACATCATTTAATTCTTTAGTAGAAACTACTAAACCTAATTTTTTGTATTCCTGGTTCAAAACAACAGACTCAACTTCTTGGTTCCAAACGTTTCCAATCAATTGTTCACGAGTGGCACCTTGAGCGCCATACATAGTTTCAGCCATTTTTAATTTCTCTTCAAAATCACCTCTTTGAATAGCTGTGCCATTCACTTTAGTAATTACAGATGTGTTAGAAAAAGCTGTTCCACCTCGTTTAGCTCCATCCTGAAGAATAAAAGCTATTAATGCCAATGCGATAATCACAAAAATGATCCAGGTTCCTCTGTCGCGAATTGTTTGAATTACAGACATAATTTAAAATATTGATATGTATTTTATCCTATTATTTAATAGGGACGCAAAAATAAGGGAAAATACCCTCAAAAAGATGTTCACAAAGCCATGTGCTTAAAGGCCAAAACCAGTGGAAAAATCGTCTTTTTGATAAAAATAAAGTGTAAAGACTTAGAATAAGTCCCTCGCCGAGGTATACAAAAACCAATATTGGTCAAAAAATACCCAAACTTATCCCTGTTAATTAACAGTGAATATCCTGTAGATTCAAAAAAATATAGGTTGTTAATTACACAAACTAAGGTTGTTAATAAACATCTCAAAATCAATAATAGCTAAGTACTAAACCCTTGATATATTTGTGGATTACTGGGGATAAACCCAAGTTTATTAACTCAACTATTTGTGAGTATAAAAGTTATCACGATATACACACCCGTAATAGTAGTAGTTGATTTTATTAAAATGTATTATTAAATATTATTACGGTGGATATTAACATTGCAAAAGAAGGTTTGATTAAAAAAGGATTTTTAGATTTGGAAATTGATCCACAAATCGATCTCTTTGCTGAGATACAAAAACTCAAAAAAGAAAAAAATGCAATACTGCTGGCCCACTACTACCAAGAAACCGATATTCAGGATGTTGCAGACTACATCGGAGACAGTCTTGGATTGGCACAAAAAGCCGAACAGGCAGAAGCAGATATCATTCTTTTTGCCGGAGTTCATTTCATGGCAGAAACAGCTAAGATTTTAAACCCTTCTAAAAAAGTAATTCTACCCGATTTAAAAGCCGGATGTTCATTAGCTGATAGCGCTCCAGCCCCTTTATTTAAAGCTTTTAAAGACAAACACCCTGATCATTTAGTAATTTCTTATATCAATTGTACAGCTGAAATAAAAGCGCTGAGTGATATTATTTGTACCAGTAGTAATGCAGAAAGTATTATTGCATCAGTGCCAAAAGATCAACCTATTATTTTTGCGCCAGATAAAAATTTAGGTGCTTATTTAAATAAAAAGACTGGTAGAAATATGTTGCTTTGGAATGGAGCATGTATGGTGCATGAAATTTTTAGTTTAGAAAAAATTATCAAACTAAAAATTAGAAATCCAAAAGCAAAAGTATTAGCACATCCCGAATGTGAAGAAGCTGTTTTAAATGTGGCTGATTTTATCGGAAGCACTACACAGATTTTAAAATATTCTTCTACAGATGCTGCACAAGAATATATAGTTGCAACCGAAACAGGCATCTTACATCAAATGCAAATCAATTCTCCGCATAAAACTTTTATACCCGCACCACCAAATAATAATTGTGCTTGTAATGATTGCCCTCATATGAAGTTAAACACCCTTGAAAAAATTTACCTGGCATTAAAATATGAGTTGCCAGAATTAACCATGGATGAATCATTGAGACTAGCCGCCAAAAAATCCATGGACCGCATGATGGAAATCAGCAGAGCCGCCGGATTATTGGGATAATAGCTTTATATATATTTTAACAAAAAAATATCGGTACCAAGGAAAGGGAAAACATAAAAAATGTATCTAACCATAAAATACGATTTATGAAGAATACAATTATTTATGGTTTTGCGCTTGTTTTTTTGATTGTTGCCTGTAATAAAGAACAGGATGTTCAACCTTCAGTATCTACAAATGTTACTGTAAATACACTGGCTGCATTAAATCTTCCATCAACACCATTTGACTATGCAACTATTGCATTACCAAATTACTTTTATACTAATGCCCCTGGAGGATTACCAACATCTGTAAATGGAATTGATAATAATCCGTCTAATAATTTAGTAACCAATAATGGTGCTACACTAGGCAGGGTTCTTTTTTATGATAAAAACCTAAGTATCAACAGAACTATCTCTTGTGCTAGTTGCCATAATCAACAATTTGGATTTAGTGATACCGCTGTATTAAGTAGAGGATTTGCCGGAGGTACAACCCGCCGTCATTCTATGAGTTTAATCAACGCAAGATTTTATCAAAGAGGAAGGTTTTTCTGGGACGAAAGAGCAAGTACATTAGAAGAGCAAGTATTAATGCCTTTTCAAGATCAAACAGAAATGGGTTTAACTCTAACGAGTTTAGTTCAAAGAACCAAAGAACAAATTTATTATCCAACCTTGTTTTCTGCAGCTTTTGGCGATACGGTAATTAATAGTGATAAGATTTCCAGAGCATTAGCACAATTTGTAAGAAGCATCACCAGTGGCGCAAGTAAGTATGATGCAGGCAGAGCTTTAGTAAATAATAACACAGCCAATTTTCCGAACTTTACTGCGGAAGAAAATACAGGAAAGCAATTGTTTTTATTACCCAACCAAAATGGAGGTGCTGGTTGTTTTGGATGTCATACAACAGAAGCTTTTGTAAGCATCAATGCTGGGCCTCAAAATAATGGATTAGATGCTATTTCAACAACCGACTTAGGAGCAAGAGAAACATTTCCACAGAATGCAAATTTAACTGGAGCATTTAAAACACACACGCTTCGCAACATAGAATTAACCGCACCGTATATGCATGATGGGCGCTTTAAAACATTAGAACAAGTGGTTGAGCATTATAACAGCGGAATCAAAAACCATCCAAATTTAGCCAATGCGTTAAAGGATAATAATAACAATCCACAAAGACTTAATTTAACGGTAGCCCAAAAAGCAGCACTGGTAGCATTTATGAAAACACTTACAGACAATAGTATAGCTACACAAACAAAATGGAGCAACCCATTTAAATAAAAAGGAGCACAATCAAGAAAAGGAGCACAAACAACAGTAAAGTAATTGCTGGTTTTCTATAAAGTATATCCTAGCTTTTTTAGTGGCAATTCCCTTGCCCTAACCCCAGTTGCAGCAGCGATAGCGTTCATGATACCCGGAATTACCGACGGCACACTTGTTTCTCCTGCTCCTCCCGGGTCTTCATTGTTTTGGATGATATGTATTTCCAATTTTGGAACATCGGGCATTCTAGACACTTCAAAATCAAAAAAACTGTTTTGTTGAACGGCGCCCTTATCAATAGTTATTTCACTTTTCATCACTGCGCTTAAGCCCCATACAAATCCACCCTCAACCTGATTAGCAAAACCATCCGGATCGATGATGGTACCCACATCGGTTGCAACAATTGCACGATGAATGGTTACTTTTTTTGATTTATCTACACTTACTTCAAATGCATGAGCCGTATACGCTTTTGCATGATTGTAAAAACAACAAGCAATACCAAGGCCCCTTCCTGCAGCACGTTTTTTTGTCCAATCAATTTTTTCAGCAGCCAATTTTAATACCGCTTCCATTCTTCTTGGATCATATAGAGACCCATCTTTTATTTTTACCGGCTGTAGGTTTTTTAATAAATCCAACCGATAAGCCAATCCATCCTTGCCTGCTTTTTTAGCCAGCTCATCAATAAAACATTCAATCACTACATTGTTGTAAGTGAAATTCACGGCTCTCCACCAACCCAAAGCAACAGGTGGTTCCACCCTACTCACTGTACTTCTAAATCCCTTGATATCATAATATACATCTCCATAAGCACCACCACCCGCTTCAATAGAAAGCCAGGCCGCATTTCCTTTATTACCTAAAATAGAATCTCCAACAGGAGAAGTAATATGATCATGTTGCCACTGAACAGGCATTTTATTGGCATCTAATTTAGCAGCAAGCTGATGTGTAGATGCTGGTCGATACACATCAAATTTTAAATCATCGGCTCTTGAAAATAATAATTGAACAGGTTGATCTACGTTCCTAGCAATTTGCATGGCTTCACAGCAATAATCAACACTTAACCTTCTTCCAAAACCGCCACCCATGGGCATTAAATTAATAAAAACGTCTTTGGATTTTAATCCAAAAAAAGCAGAACCGGCCGAAGCCGCTTTGCCAGGATTTTGAAAACCGCCCCATAGTTCAAACTTACCTTCTTTAAATTGTGCAATACAATTCACTGGCTCCATGGTAGCATGCGCATAGAAAGGCAATTGATAGGTGGCGCTCATCCAAGAAGCGTCTTTGGTGTTTTGATCTTTTACAACATCACCCTTTTCGTTGTAAATAATATCTGGGCTTTTTAATAATCTTTCTTTTTGTGTAGTGGCATAGTTGGCGCTATTCACTTTAGCAGCTTCCTCATTAATGGTCCATTCAACTTTTAAACGTTGCTGTGCTTTAAAAGCGCTCCATCTATTTGTTGCAACTATTGCAACTCCGGGTCTGTTTTGAACACCCTCTCCCATTTCTTTCAACTCAACTAATTTCACAATCCCATCTATAGCAGATACACTAGCGGCATCAAACGATTTAACCTTTCCACCAATTACCGGGCAACGAACAACTGCCGCATATAACATGCCAGGTAGTTTAAAGTCGATACCGTATTTCATTTTACCCGAAACAATATCTTTAATATTGGTTTTCTTCTGACCGGGCTTACCAATTACTTTAAAGTCTTTGTAGTTTTTTAATTCGGGCTCTTTTGGAATAGGAAAACCAGCAGCTTTATTAATTAGATCTTTATAAGCGATCTCTCTATTATTAGTGGTGTTGATGACCTTACTTTTAGATGCCACACAGTTCTCTACACCAATATTCCATTCTTTCGCAGCCGCGGCAATCAACATTTCTCTTGCTGTAGCGCCCGCTTTTCTCAACGGCATCCATTGACGCATCACACTGGTACTTCCACCAGTTTGATATTGACCACCCTTATCCGCATCAAAAGGCATAGCTTCTACAATAATATCTTTTAGATCGGCCTCCAGCTCTTCTGCAATAATCATTGGCAAAGAGGTTTGTACACCCTGCCCCATTTCTTGTTTGATTACATAAACGATAATTTTTCCGTCGGAGCATAATTTAATCAAAGGGTTAGGTTGAAAACAGTCCGCAGCAGCTGCCGAAAATCCCTTTAAGGGAATCAGCTGAGCAAGAACCCAGCCACCAGATATAAATGAATTGAGCTTGATAAAATCTCTTCTACGCATGGTAAATTATTTTTTGCTGAGTTCAGCAGCTTTATTAATGGCTTTTCTAATTCTTGCATAAGTTCCACAACGGCAAACAACCCCTTCCATAGCGCTGTCTATTTGCGCATCGGTTGGGTTGGGTGTGGTTTTTAATAATGCGGCCGTCGTCATGATCTGACCAGCCTGGCAATATCCGCATTGGGGAACATTGAGTTCGATCCAGGCTTGTTGAATAGGATGTGTGGCATCTTCACTCAAACCCTCAATAGTGGTAATTTTTTTCCCTACCGCAGCAGAAGCGGTGTATTGACAAGATTTAACCGCTCTTCCATCAATCAACACCGTGCAAGATCCACAAGAACCAACACCACAACCATATTTTGTTCCTGTTAAATCCAACGAATCGCGAAGCGCCCAAAGCAAAGGCATGTCGGCCGGTACTTCCACCGAAGCTTCTTTGCTATTTACGGATAATTTATATACTGGCATATTGACTATTTTGAAAATAAGTGTTAGTCCGAAAGTACAATTTAATTAGCTTTAGCACAAAGCTTATTTATGCAAAAACTATTCGCAATATTGTTGCTAATCACCTCAACCGTAAACGCACAATACTATAAGAAGGTTCATCAAAAAGCCATCATGGTTGATTCGCATAACGATATTCTTACTGCATCAATAGAAAAGAATGTGCAAATGGATCAGGACCTTAAAGGCAAAACGCATTCCGATCTAAAAAGATTCAAAGAAGCCGGAGTAGATATACAGTTGTTTTCAGTATGGTCTGATGGAGATAAAAAAGCACCCTATCAATGGGCCAACAGAGAGATTGATACCCTATATGCGGTTGCAGCAAGAAACCCTGATAAAATTGCGATTGTAAAAAATGTTTCGGAAGCCAAGGATATAGTAAAACAGAAAAAGATTGCTGCCATGTTTGGATTAGAGGGCGGGCATATGATAGAAGACAATATAGACAACCTCAATAAATTATATGAAAGAGGTGTAAGGTATATGACGCTTACCTGGAACAACTCTACCAGCTGGGCCACATCAGCCATGTATGAATCAACGCCCGCGCTTATTGCAAAAGACCAAAGACAAATGGGTTTAAGTGAATTCGGCAAACAAATCGTGCAACGCATGAACCAGTTAGGCATGCTGGTAGATTTGTCTCATGTAGGAGAAAAAACATTTTGGGATGCCATCAACACAACTACAAAACCAGTATTGGTCTCTCACAGCAACTGTTATTCCATCTGTCCCATTTTTAGAAATTTAAAAGACGATCAAATTAAAGCTGTTGGAAAAAATGGCGGCGTTATTCAATTGAATTTTTATTCTGGATTTATAGACAGCACATTTAAGAAAAAAGAAGCGCAGTTTTTTTTAAATCATTTTAAAGAACTAGACTCATTAAAGAAAACAGGCATGCAGCAAGAATATGCGATGAGTATATTAACGGATAAATATGCAGCAGAAGCAAATGCTAACCGACCACCGCTCAGCGCATTATTAGATCACTTAGATCGTATTGTAGCATTGATCGGCGTTGACCATGTTGGTATGGGATCTGATTTTGATGGCATTACCTCTGCACCCAGAGAATTAGAAGACGTAACAGATTATCCTTTAATTACCAAAGCGCTTTTAGAAAAAGGCTATTCAAAAAAAGACATCAATAAAATTTTAGGCGGTAATTTTTTACGAGTGTTGAGGGCCAATGAAAACAAATAGTAAAAACAACTCGCCCACCCACTCATACTACAAATATTTGTATGAAAAATTTATGCCGTAATTTAACCGCTCAAAGCAAACACATGAGAAAACTATTTTTATTTGCAACGACTATTTTAGTCCTCACTAACGCAAATGCGCAGCCCACCCAAAAACCACCACTACACGGAAAAAACTGGATGGCCATTACCGGTAAACCATTGGCGGCCACAGCGGGCTCAATGGTATTTCAACAAGGAGGTAATGCTGTAGATGCAGCAGTAGCAATGCTTGCAGCCACTTGCACTATGTGGGATGTATTGAGTTGGGGCGGAGAAACACAGGCCCTGATATACAATCCTAAAACAGGAAAAGTAATTGGTATTAACGCCTTGGGTGTTGCACCAACCAGCGCAACGGCTGATTTTTTTAAAAGCAAGGGATATAATTTTCCTCCAGAATATGGTCCACTGGCGGCCATCACTCCAGGAACCGTTGGCGGTATTTGTCATATGTTATCGGAGTATGGTACCATGAGTTTAAAACAAGTATTGGCACCAGCTATGCAATTGGCCGCAGGCTATCCAATAGAAGCACAAACAGCCAACAGTATAGAAAGAGGCAAAGAGAGAATCAAACAATGGCCTTACAGCAAAAAAGTTTTTCTTACACACCAAGGAGAAAAAAGAGAAGCACCTGAAGCGGGAGAAATTTTTGTGCAACAAGATCTATTAAACACGCTTACTAAATTAGTAGAAGCAGAACAAGCCGCGCTCAAAAATAAAAAAACGCGCAAGCAAGCTATTCAAGCAGCATACGATCGTTTTTATAAAGGGGATATTGCAGAAGAATTTGTAAGAGGATGCCAGGAACAAGGCGGATTAATTACCAAAGCCGATTTAGCCAATTGGAAAGTGAAGGAAGAAGAACCAATGAAGGTTAATTACAAAGGAGTTGATGTATATAAATTATCTCAATGGACACAAGGCCCAACATTGTTGCAGTCTTTAAACATCTTAGAAAATTTCGACCTAAAAAAGATGGGCTACAATTCTCCTCAATACATCAACACCGTGTATCAAACCATGAGCTTAACTTTTGCAGACAGAGATTTTTATTATGGAGATCCTGCATTTGCAAAAAATCAACAACCAATGAAAGGCTTGCTGAGTAAGGAATACGCGAAACAAAGGGCGCTACTCATCAACCCAGAAAAAAACGTGCCTGATTTTGGTCCTGGCGATCCTTATCCATTTGAAGGTGGAACCAATCCATTCACGGAGCAAATAAAAAAATGGAATCAAAACAATGATAGTTTAAGCAAAAGAAATTTTGTGCCTGCACATGATAGTACCGCTACAGCTATGTTGGAGAAAGAACAATATATGGATCGTTTATGGAGAGGAACAACAAGCGTAGAAGCCGCAGACAAAGATGGTTGGGTGGTTTCTATTACCCCTAGCGGGGGATGGTTGCCCGCATGTATTGCCGGAAACACCGGTGTTGGTATGAGTCAGCGCATGCAAAGTTTTGTACTAGACGCCAGCTTAAATCCATTCAATGTGGTTGAGCCAGGAAAGCGCCCAAGAGTTACACTTACACCTTCAATGGCATTAAAAGAAGGAAAGCCTTATTTATCTTTTGCGGTACAGGGTGGCGATACACAGGACCAAAATTTATTACAGTTCTTTTTAAATATGAACGATTTTGGTATGACCGTACAACAAGCAACAGAAGCGGCTAATATCAATACCAATCAATTGTGGTTGTCTTTAGGTGGCACTAAAATAAGCGACCGCAGACCAAGACCGGGAGATTTATTATTGTCTAATAGAACTCCGGAAGCCACCCGAGAAGCACTTAAAAAAATGGGATATAAACTGAGTTTTGGAGACCGTACCAGCGGCCCCATTAATGCTATATTCTTAGACAGAAAACACGGATCATTATGGGGCGGCTCCTCCAATAATGGGGAAGATTACGGCATCGGCTGGTAAATTCCGTTTAAAAACTTAATAATCTAGTATTAGTACGCTACCACCCAAAATGGTAGCGTATTATTTTAGCACAATAAATAAAAAACTAAAGGCGTTAGTAAAAAAATACTAAAAAAATTAGTGTGTATAAGAAAAAACGTTTAGTTTTACATCACCATTAAATTTGACCATTAAATCGACCAACATGAGCAATGCAGAAAAATTAAAAGCGCTAAAGCTGACCATCGACAAGATCGATAAAGACTACGGAAAAGGAAGTGTTATGATGATGAACGAGAAGAGCACCGCTCCAATGGAGGTGATTTCTACCGGTTCAATAGGCTTAGACACCGCATTGGGTGTGGGCGGATTACCTAAAGGAAGAATTGTTGAAATATACGGACCAGAATCTTCTGGTAAAACAACCATTGCTATTCATGTAATTGCAGAAGCGCAGAAAAAAGGCGGAATGTGTGCAATAATAGATGCAGAACATGCTTTTGATAGTGCATATGCTAAAAAATTGGGTGTAGATGTAGATAATTTGCTCATCTCTCAACCAGACTATGGTGAGCAAGCTTTGGAAATTGCAGACAGATTGATTTTATCTGGAGCAATTGATGTTGTGGTGATCGATTCCGTTGCTGCATTGGTTCCAAAAAGTGAGTTAGAGGGCGAAATGGGAGATAGTAAAATGGGCTTACATGCCAGATTAATGAGTCAGGCTTTGAGAAAACTCACTGCAACAATCAATAAAACCAACACTATTTGCATTTTTATCAATCAATTGAGAGAAAAAATAGGCGTAATGTTTGGTAACCCAGAAACCACAACGGGTGGTAACGCATTGAAGTTTTATGCATCGGTTCGTTTGGATATCAGAAGAATGACACAAATTAAAGACGGTGACGCTGCTGTAGGAAACCGGGTTAAAGTAAAAGTGGTAAAAAACAAAGTAGCTCCTCCTTTCAGAGCGGCAGAGTTTGACCTGGTTTTTGGAGAAGGAATAAGCAAAGTGGGCGAAATTATTGATATGGGCGTAGAATTGGGTATTGTACAAAAAAGCGGAAGCTGGTTCAGCTACGATACCAATAAATTAGGCCAGGGCAGAGATTCGGTTAAAACCCTTTTACACGACAATCCAGGATTAGCCAACGAAATAGAGGCAAAAATCAGGGCAAAACTGGTAATTGAAGCCCCAGCTGTAGTGGAAGCAGAATAATTGACTTTATTAAAATAGGTTTTAGATGGGTTAGTAATGAACCCCGGCAATTATTGTCGGGGTTTTTGTTTTTACCCCAACAGCCTCAATCAGGTATAAAATAATTGTTATCCATATACTATTAAGCCGCCCAATTGCGTTTTATAAATACAATCTCTGGCCAAAATCGGAGATATCGGTTAATTTATCCATCCATATGATCTCTTGGGTACCCAAACATTCTCCACTGAACGGCGCTTTAGTGTGTTGTTTAATACTACTTTTTTTGAGTACGGGTAAGCTATGCACCGCACAGAAAGGCATATCCTACAATATCGTACCATTTAAGAAAGAAGGCATTTTCAGGGATGATGACAAAGTGGGTTTCGATCTTCGATTAAAAAATAATGTTGGAGAAAAAATAAGGGGAAGTATAAAAGCAGAAGTTCGAAACTATAAAGGCGAGCAGGTCTTTAATCAGGATATTGGATTTACCATCGACGCAAACAGAAGCTATGCACAAGACCTTAAATTAGAAAACAACCTAACCGTTCCTGGTTTTTATGAATTAAGATTAATTGTTGCAGCAAACAGATATATAGACACTTTATATTTTGGATATGGTGTTGATCCAGAAAAAATTTATTCCAACGTAAACAGACCACCAGACTTCGACCAGTTTTGGGATGATGCTAAAAGAGACCTTATCAACATCGATCCTAAATTTAGGGTAACCAGAAGAGGAGACCAAAGCACGAGAGACGTTGATGTGTTTTTAGTAGAATTTCAATCACTCGATTTTCAAACAATTAGAGGATGGTTGTCGGTTCCGAAAGACAAAGGAAAATATAAAGTCTTGTACCAATTACCAGGATATTTAGAAGAACTAAGGCCAGATTCATTAAGAAAGGATATGGCTGTTTTTCGTTTAAATGTTAGAGGACACGGCAACAGCAAAGACAATACCAATGCCGATTTCAACACATTTAATATCATCAACCTAAACGATAAGTATAAATATATTTATAGAGGGGTTTATATGGATGCACTTCGTGGATTGGAATTTATTTATCGACACGAGCATTTAAAACTAGATATCAAAAAAGTTGTAGTAAAAGGTTCCGGGCAAGGCGGGAGCCTTGCTGCTGTTGTAGCTTCTATGGATCCGCGCCCACAGGGTTGCATAATAGAAAGACCAGTTTATACAGATATGCGTTCTTTGTTTTTATTGGCAGAGTCTCAAAAAGTTACACCTTGGCCAGTAAAGAATTTCCAAGCATATATTGCTAACCCACGAAATCGATTAAATAAAGAAGGGCTTTTTAGAAACTGGGATTATTATGACCCAGTAAATTTTGCAGCTAACATAAAGTGTAAGGTATTGTTTGGGCATAATTTAAAAAACACCATCTGCCCTCCTCAGGCTGCCATTTCGTTGTACAATCAAATTCGAATTGATAATAGAGAATTATTCATGGCCCCTGACGAAGATGGGATGAATTATGTGTATTATAGTTTTGAAAATTTTTGGATCAAAAAAATATTATAATAAAGTTAATTAAGCATACAAATGAAAAAATTAATCGCCCTTGCACTTTTTGCCTCAATAACCAGTGTGGCATTTGCTGGTTTTCCTATAGGAAGAGGAAAATATTTATTGGTTCCTTCTTATAATCTTTATACCGCAAAAGGATATTGGGACAAGGACGGAAATTATTTTGATTATCCTAATAGCGGAAAATTCGCCTCACATTATTTTGGACTTTATGGAGGAATGGGAATTGGTGAAAAACTAGATTTAATAGGAAGCATCAATTATACACTTCAACAAAAAAGAGAAACCAATTTATTACAATCCAATGCAAGCTTAGGAGACGCTTATGTTGGTTTACAGTACTTGCTCAATAGTTTTGATTATTATAAATTTTTAACTGTTACAGGGTCTTTAATCTTGCCTCTGTATTCTAATGATCCCGCAAAACTTCCTTATACCGGATTTCAGCAAGTGGGTGCCGAAGTAAAAATGGCTTTTTCTGGTACCAATAGAGAAAGGCTAAAAAACACTTATTACGATGTTGTTGGAGGGGTAAGACAATATTTTAGCCCCGAAGGACCAACGCAGGTTTTTTTAGACGCTTTATTTGGAATTCCATTAGATGATTATAATAAGCTTACCTTTTCAATCAACACAGTAAAGTCTACCAGTTCTTCAACAACATTTAATCCTGATAATTTGAATTTGAACAGATCATTTTCTTATTTCAGATTAACGGCTGGATATGGTAGAAAGATCAACCAGAACTATCAAATCTTTTTTAATATTTTTTCTGATATAACCGGAAAAAATACGGGTAAAGGAGGAGGCGGTTCTATATCACTGGTTGCAAAACTATAAGTGAACAAACAGCATCAATATGAAGTCAAAAGAATATATACCCGCACTAACCGGTGTGAGAGGCTTGGCAGCTTTTTTAATATTTTTAGACCATTATAATCAAACAGATTTCCCCCCATTATTATTTAGAATTTTCAATGAATTCCATTTTCCGCTTCCCATGTTTTTCGTGTTGAGTGGATTTTTAATTTGTTTACGTTATTATGATAATGTAGAAGTTAACAAGCATTGGATGCGCAAGTATATTAAGAATAGAATTGCGCGCGTATACCCGATATACTTGATTTTGACGGTTGCTACCTTTTTGGTTGCATGGATGATCAATGACAATTCGATTTACAATAATCTATCATCTCACTTCACCGTTTTTTTATTGAATATTAGTTTTATTCGAGGATTTTTTGATGATATAAAAATGACAGGAATAGCACAAGGCTGGTCTTTAACAGTTGAAGAGTGTTTTTATTTTTCCGCACCATTTTTTTTCTTGTTGATTCAAAGAACAAAGAAGTGGTTAATTTATTTACCACTATTAATAATGGGAGTTGGTGTGTTACTTGTTCTCATTTTTAGGAATGTAGATTTTTATGGATTTTTCGGAAATTTTAAATTCATGTTCATCTCCACTTTTTTTGGAAGGTGCGTGGAATTTTTTGTGGGAATGGGGCTAGCATTAATCATCAGAAAAAGCGATGATACCATCAGCAAAATTCCTTTCTATACTTATTTAGGAATTCTTGGAATTGCCGGTACAACCGTTATTATGGTGAATCAACCACTCACCGAAGAAGTGCGATTTGGACTCTACCAACCCGTTGGTATTTTTACCAACAACATCATTCTACCATTTGCCATTTGGCGCTTTCTTTTATGGTTTAATAAAAGAAAAGTCCGTAATTAGATTTCTGCTATCAACCCCATTTGGTCAGTTGAATGGCAGGAGTTCGTATATTTTCTATTTAATCCACCTTGGCTTTATTGCCAATTTTGCAAGTACCCACTTGAGTAATTTTACCAGCTGGTTTTTCGAATGGCTGGATGCTAAGGAGTATTATTGGTTATCAGATCATCTGAGTTATCCGGTAATTCTGCTTACATTATTGTTTAGTTTTTTAACGGTGGTATCGATTATTTTATACAAGTATGTTGAAGAGCCGTTAAACTTATATATAAGGAAGTCTAGGTTTTTGGAAACGAAAAAAGTATAATGGCAATTGAATTTCAAATAAAAAAAATCACGCAAGCACTGTTGGTGCTGATATTGATTTTTGCATTAAGCCCAACGGAAAGCAAAGCTTTTCAACGCAAAAAACAAACCCCAGATGTTGCGGTTAAGTTTGCGCCCAATAATTCCAGGGCCAGGTTTAGCGCTAAATTTCCCATCAAGTATAAAATCTCGCTTACCAATAATTTAAAAGCAGATCAAGAAGGAACATTGGTATATACCATCACCAACGAAAAAGGGGATCAGGTAGTTACCAACTCAATGGATGTAAAAGTTAATGCAAGAAAAAAACTATCCTCTTCTTTTGAAATCCCATTGGATATTGAGGGTGATTACAAAATCAATGCGACATTAGCATTAACCGATTATACAGAAAACTTTGACGGCGATCTATCATATAGCGGACCACCCAGAAAACAAAAAGACAGAAGAGGAGAAATCAACCCATATAATACAGCATGGGCTGCAGATAATATCAATAAAGGTACCCCCAGTAATACGGCGGTACTAGCTCCGGAAAAAATGAGCGAAGCACCTGAGCCTGTTGAAGAAGAAGCCCCAGAAGAAGAGGGCGAGATTATTACCAAAATAAAACCAGCACATGCCGATGGTTTGTTTTTTGATAAAGAACCTATTAAATACAGCGTAACAATCACCAATAAATACAAGTCCAAACAAGAAGGAACCTTCAATATGATTATTGAGACCGAGGATGGTAAAGTGGTGAATAATAAAGAAGTAAAGCTTAAACTAGGAAAGCGAGGTGTAAAACATCTCACAATGGTTTTACCAGCAGTAAAAGGACCTGGAATTTATAATTTAAAAGTTGCGGTAAACACTACTACTTACGATGATACCAGTGATTATGCATTCGGGTATGATATCAACAAAATCAATCAGCCTTTTCACATGCCTCCAGGGTTTAATGATTATTGGAAAGGAGCATTGGCAGAATTAGCAGCAACAGATCCGCAATATAAAATCACCAAAGACGAAGGCCTTAGCTCTAGATACCACAATGTATATCGTGTAGACATGATGGGAATTGAGAATGTTCCTTTTTTTGGATACCTCACGGTACCAAAACTTCCGGGAAGGTATCCTGTTTTAATTGGTTATGGAGGATATAGAAGAGATGTACTCCCCATGAAATTTGGAGATTTTATTTCATTCGCAGTAAACGTTAGGGGCTTAGAAAAAGCCAGTATCGAACTAATAAACCCTGATAAAAAAGAACAGATTGTAATCAATATCGAAGACAAAGACAAATATGTATATAGAGGAATATATACCGATTGTGTGCGCGCGGTAGATTTTATCTTTTCTCATGCAGATATGGGAATGGACCTGGGAAGAATAGTTGCATTTGGAGGAAGCCAGGGCGCAACATTGGGAATTATAACAGCAGCGTTAACACCGGACAGAATCGGATCGGCAGTAGCAAGTAATCCGGTTTTTGCCGACTGGACCAATAGCTTAACCATCGGTCAATCAAAAAGAGAATTAAAATTCCCGATCAATTCAATTGATGAATATATAAAGAAAGAAAAAACACTTTCACAATCAGAAGCAATAGAAACCTTGAATTATTTCGACTTAATGAATTTCATGCCCAGGGTTCAATGCCCAATATTATATGCTGTCGGTTTGTTGGATGAATTTATTCCTCCAGGAAGTGCAATAGCAGCATACAACAAACTAAACCCTGAAGTAAAAGGAAAAAGCGAATTGTATGTTTTCCCTAATCTCGGACACGAAGTGCCTAGTTCACACAATGTTGCGATCTCTACATGGTTCAGTGAAAAAACACTTAGAAAAAAATCAAGATAGCCCATGCGTAAGTATTTTCTATATATGATTTGTTTGGGCACAATGCTATTTAGTGTTCTACATTGTTATGCAGATTTCCCCATGGGAAAAGGAAGAATTGCATTAATTGGTACCTATAATTATTTCTACTCTAATAAATACTTTGATGAAAAAGCCAAAATGATCAAATATCCACCAGGAGATTTTTTCAATTCAACCTCCTATGGTTTAACTTTTATGGCTGGTATTGGAAGAAAAGTAGACTTCAATTTAAGCGTCCCTTTTGTGGTACAATCCATCACAACAAGTGGAGTAAAACAAACCAATAGTGGATTGGGAGACGCAAACGTTGGACTTTCTTTTCATTTCCCATCCGAATCATTGACCAAATCTTTTACATTAAAGACCGGGTTAATTTTACCATTATACCAAAACGATACTTTAGCAACCCCCTATTTAGGATATGCAAACAAAGGAATTCAACTAGGCGCGGCATATGCTTTTTCTCCCTTTAAAGATGCATATGCTACTTTAGAGTTCACCTATACTCGCTTTGTAGATGCATTCGAAGGTCCGGATCAGTACAGGGGCTCAGTAACCCTTAGTAAAATGCTCACCAATTACACTACTCTTACAGGAAATTTTTCACACCAGGTATCCAGAAGTATCAACACCAGCTTCAACCAGAATGTATCTATCAATAAGAATTTTGAAGGGGGAACAATTAGCCTAAGCCTTACCCAAAGGATTACCAGAACCATTACCCCTTCCATTCAAGGCTTCTATACTTTATATGGTAAAAACATGGGATTAGGAATGGGAGCCAGTTTCTTTATAACCGTAAGAATTCCTTAAAAACGGCATTATTTAGTTATTTACTTACTAATAAATAGAAAATAACTAAATAAATACAATAAAATCCTTCTTTTTTCTTGATTTCTAATTAATTTACTGCAAAACCTATTTATTGATATTTCAGGTATTTAAATTATCGGTTCGAGCTGCATTGTTTATTTTCTGTAAGAAAATAGCGGTTATCAATCGACCCCAATTCTCCCAAAAAGGACCATTATTGGTGGTTGCCAATCATCCAAATTCATTTTTAGATGCCATCATCATCGGATCAATTTTTCGTGAAAATGTCCATTTTTTAGCCCGAGGAGACGCTTTTCGGCAAAAAAAGCACCGTTTTTTGCTAAAAATGCTCAAAATGATCCCAATCTACAGATTGAGCGAAGGCAAAGAAAATCTTCATTTAAATGAGTTTGCATTTAAGGAGTCAAAGCGTATTTTGAACAATAGTGGAATAGTCTTGATTTTTATAGAAGGCATTTGTGTGAACAGTCATGAATTGCAACCATTTAAGAAAGGCGCCGCCAGAATTGCTCTTCATTCTAATACACCCAACCCATTATTGGTATTGCCAGTTTCCATCGCTTATGATTCGTTTACCCGTTTTGGGAAAAATGTACGGGTTGACGCCGCTCAACCGGTTTTGGCCTCGGCCCTTTTTCCTTATGAAGAAGAATCAAAAAATCTGAATTGGTTTAATGAGCAGTTACGCCCCATATTAAAGTCGATGATTCATGTTCCTACTAGCTATAAAAGCGGAAGTTCTTTAATTCAATCCATATTGGCGTTTATTGGAAAATGGTTACACTATCCATTCTATTTTTTGCTGAGTAAGTCAATTAAAGAAAAAACCAAAGGAACGGTTTTTTATGATTCTGTCCTTTTTGGATCACTTTTCCTGATTTATCCGATATATTTATTCATTGTTCATGCAATTTTGTTTGCATTTACTGGCTCTTTCATGATATTATTATTAAGTGCAATGTTTCATATTATAGGAGCAATTTGTGCTTCTCGATGGGCATGATGAATAATAATCTTTTTATTGAATGAGCTATTTTGCTAACTTGTTGGCGCTGAAAATTGTAAACTATGCGTTGGTTAGGAAACAGAGAAAGCAATAATGTAGAAGACAGAAGAGGCGGCGGGGGCGGTTTGGCGATTGGGGGTGGAATTGGCACCATTATTATTGCAATCATTTATGTGTTATTGGGGGGCAACCCTTCTGATGTGGTGAATCAAGTAGTAACAACACAACAAACACAACCAAGTTCCAGTAGATCACCCGAAGAAGAAAAGTTAGCCTCTTTTACCAAAGTTGTTTTGGCTTATACCGAAGATGTTTGGGATTCTATCTATAGAGCAGATGGCCAGCAGTATGAAAAACCCAAACTTGTATTGTTCAGTAATCAAACCCAATCTGGATGTGGTTTTGCAAGCGCAGCCACTGGCCCCTTTTACTGTCCGCCCGATCACAAAGTATATATTGACCTTTCCTTTTTTAGAGAATTAGATGAACGTTTTCATGCTCCAGGAGAATTTGCCATGGCCTATGTGATTGCACATGAAGTGGGGCATCATATTCAAGAGCTGAATGGAACATCTCAGAGTGTACAACAAATGAGGGCAAAGACCAATGAAGTAGAGTACAATAAACTATCTGTTAAACTAGAACTACAAGCCGATTTTTTAGCAGGCGTTTGGGCGCATCATGCCAATAAACTTCAAAAAATATTGGAACCAGGCGATTTGGAGTCTGCTCTAAATGCTGCGAATGCAATTGGAGACGATCGATTGCAACAAGAAGGCTCTGGAAGAGTAGTTCCAGATGCATTCACACATGGAACATCCAAACAAAGAATGTACTGGTTTAAAAAAGGTTTCGAAACAGGAGACCTTCGATTAGGAAATACTTTTAAAGGAATCGACGAATAAATAAAATCAATAGAATGAAACTATCCGGCTTAGCAATTTGCATATTGCTTTTTTCTTCAGTAAACGCGCAAGACACCATTACCAAAAAAGACATTCCCGCAGCAGCTAGATTAATGGATCTACAATATTCCGAAAAGGAAGTAGATACAATGTATGAAGGTGTGAAAGAGAATTTACTGCTTTTCAAAGCAATGCACAAACAACAACTAAGCAATGGGGTACAAATGAGTTTGGCCCAAAACCCTGCATTGCCCGGAATGGTTTTTCCTGCCAAACAAGAAAAAATAAAATGGAAATTACCTAAGGCAAATATGCCATCGGATATAAATGATCTGGCTTTTTATTCTATAGAAGAGTTGGCATCACTGATCCAATCAAAAAAAATTAGTTCGGTAACACTCACACAATTTTTTATTGATCGAATAAAAAAATATGGTGACAGTCTTCAATGTGTAATATCCATAACAGAAGCAACGGCTCTTCAACAAGCAGCAGAAGCCGACGTTGAAATTGCAGCCGGAAAATACAAAGGACTTCTACATGGTATTCCTTTTGGTTTAAAAGATTTGTTTTCAGTTAAAGGAACAAAAACTACCTGGGGAGCCGCGCCTTATAAAAATCAAGTAATAGAAGAAGACGCCTATGTATATACTCGTCTAAGAGAAGCGGGAGCGGTACTGGTAGCAAAGTTTACTTTAGGGGCATTGGCAATGGGAGATTATTGGTATGGAGGAAGAACCAAGAATCCATGGAATACACAATTCGGTTCATCTGGATCATCTGCGGGTTCTGCATCAGCTACTGTTGCGGGTTTGGTTCCATTTGCCATTGGTACAGAAACATGGGGATCCATCATTTCTCCAGCATCTACCTGTGGCGCAACCGGCCTGCGTCCTACATTTGGTAGGATCAGTAGATCAGGAGCAATGGCGTTGAGTTGGAGTTTAGATAAAGTAGGACCAATCTGTAGATCAGCAGAAGACGCTGCTGTAGTATTTAGTTATATACATGGAACGGATGGATTAGATGCTTCAGCAGTATCCAAGCCTTTTAATTATCAACCAGGAGCAGACATAAAAAAATTGCGCATCGGTTATGCTAAAAATTATTTTGATTTTATAAGAGACACTTCGAGGTCGGAATGGAAAGTGTTGGAAACCTTTAAGCAAATGGGTGTTGAATTAATACCAATTGTATTCCCTGATACGGTGTATAAATTCAATATAATGGATGTAGTAATTAGTGCTGAGTCCGCAGCTGCATTTGATGAATTCACAAGAAACAATGTAGATGATGAAATGACTCGTCAGGGAATTTTTGATTGGCCGAATAGTTTTAGGGTTTCTCGTTTAATGCCTGCGGTAGAATATGTGAATGCAAACAGACATCGATATTTACTGATGCAAAAAGTGAACGAAGCAATGCAAAAAGTAGATGTGTTAATTTGTCCAACAAGAGGAAGCGGTAATCAATCTGCTATTACCAATTTAACAGGGCAACCTGTAGTTTGTGTACCAACTGGTTTTGATAAAAGAACAAACGCTCCATTCAGCATCAGTTTTATTGGAAATTTATATGACGAAGCAAATATTTTACTTGCAGCAAAAGCATATCAGTTAGCAACTGGTTGGGATGAAATGCATCCACCAAAATTTAAATAATTTTTGTATATTTGCGTCTCAATAATCCCCCCAATTATTTTGAAAAAATCCGTTTACCTATTATTAGGTGTATTGTTTGTATTGTCTTGTAAGCCTGCACAAAAAGGCGCTTCCAATGAAAGAATAATCGATAAAATAAGTAGTTTAAAAGTTTTGGATATTTTTGAAGTACCGCATAATTTACAGTACAAAGAAACTACTGTTGGCGGACTCTCGGGGATAGATTATAATAAAGATGCCGATGAGTATTATATGATTTCCGATGATCGATCTAATATCAATCCTGCTCGATTTTATACCGCCAAAATAAAAATAAAGGATACCAAAATAGATAGTGTTATTTGGACAGATATGCAATACCTCAAACAACCCAATGGTATTGTGTTTCCCGATTATTATAAAGATGCTAAAAACGCATGCGATCCAGAATCAATCCGCTATAATGTGTTATCAAAAAACCTTGTTTGGACCAGCGAAGGTGAAAGAAGGATAACTGATAAAGACACTGTATTGGTAAACCCTGCAATCAATATCATGGATAAAACCGGAAAATGGATCGACACATTTTCTCTACCAAGTAATTTATGGATGAGCGCCAATGCAAGAGGTCCAAGAACCAACGGAGTTATTGAAGGAATGAGTTTCGGAGAGTTCTACAAAAAACTATTTGTAAGTGTGGAAGAACCTTTGCAAGAAGATGGCCCCCGCGTAGAAACCTTTTCTCAAAATACCTGGTTGCGTTTTTTTAGATTTGATGTAGACTCTAAAAAAAATACAGAGCAGTATGCGTATAAACCTGAGGTAATTGATTATCCTGCCAACCCGCTGAATGCCTTTAAAGTAAACGGCATTTCAGAAATTTTAAACATTGGTAATTTCAAGTTCATTATAATTGAACGCGCTTATTCTACTGGCAGACAAAAATGTACGATTAAATTATTTTTAGCTGATGCAAGGGGCGCAACCAATGTAAAAGGTATACCCTCTTTGGCATTGGATAATTCTTTTGTACCCATGAGGAAAGAATTATTGTTGAATTTCGACGATATGCCAGAATTTATTGACAACGTAGAAGGAATTACATTAGGCCCAATATTACCTAACGGGCATCAATCTATTATTTTAATTGTTGACAATAATTTTAGTGATTTCGAAAAAACACAGATTTTTTTACTTGAAATTATCCCATAATTTCACCTGACCATGCGTGTTATATTGATTGGTATTGCTTGTTTGTTTTTTTTGAATGCTTGCAAAGAAAAAGCAACTGGTAATCCACATGTTATCATCGAAACTGCTTTTGGAGACGTAGAGCTTATACTGTTTGAAGACAAAGCGCCCATTACTTCAAAAGCTTTTTTACAATACATCGATTCGGGATGGTACACCAAAGCCAATTTTTATAGAGTATTACATATGTATAATCAACCTTCCAATGCACCCAAGTCTTTGTTGATACAAGGGGGTATCTGGAAAACCAATTATGCACTGGCTTCGCGAATCAAAGGAATCCCCCACGAGTCTACCAAACAAACAGGCATTAAACACCAAACAGGCATTATCTCCATTGCAAGAGGAGAACCCGGAACAGCTGGAACAGAATTTTTTATTTGCATGGACGACGAACCAGGTTTAGATTTTGGTGGGGAGAATGTTCCTGATAGACAGGGCTATTCTGCATTCGGAAAAGTGATCAATGGAATGCAGATCATTCGCAAAATTCATGAGCAGAAAGAAAGAAATCAATATTTCGATCCACCGATCACCATCTTCTCTATAAAAAGGAAGTAATTTTGTTACATGCCTTTCAAACTAGTTACTTCTTATCAACCTGCGGGGGATCAACCAAAAGCTATTCAAGATCTAGTAGATGGTGTAAACGAAGGAGAACAGTATCAAACCTTATTGGGCGTAACCGGAAGTGGTAAAACTTTTACGATTGCCAATTTAATTCAACAAGTACAACGCCCCACGCTCGTATTAACACATAACAAAACATTGGTGGCACAATTGTATGGAGAGTTCAAACAATTCTTTCCGGAAAACGCGGTTGGGTATTTTGTAAGTTATTACGATTATTATCAACCAGAAGCTTACATGCCCGTAAGTGGCGTGTATATAGAAAAAGATTTAAGCATTAACGAAGAGCTCGATAAACTTCGCTTACAAGCTACATCGCAATTATTGAGTGGAAGAAGAGATATTATTGTTGTTGCCAGTGTGAGTTGTATTTATGGTATGGGTAATCCAACAGAATACGAAAATGGAATTATCCGAATTCAAAAAGGACAGACCATTTCTCGACAAGGTTTTTTACACGCATTGGTCAACTCTTTATATAATCGTTCTCAAGGAGATTTTAACAGAGGCACATTTAGGGTAAAAGGAGATACGGTGGATATTAATTTACCCTATGTAGATTTTGGTTATCGCATCAGTTTTTTTGGAGATGAGATCGAAGAGATAGAAAGCATAGAAACTGCTACCAGTAAGCGTATCGGCCTCATGGAAACAGCCGCCATCTTTCCAGCTAATTTATACTTAGCACCCAAAGACATGATCGTAGAAGTGATGCATGAAATTCAAGATGAAATGATGCAACAAGTTGAATACTTCAAAGCATCTGGAAAATTCATAGAAGCATCTCGTTTAAAAGAAAGGGTAGAATACGATTTGGAAATGATCAGAGAGTTGGGATATTGTAATGGTATAGAAAACTATTCTCGCTTTTTTGATAGAAGAAAACCAGGCACCAGGCCATTTTGTTTACTCGATTATTTTCCTAAAGATTTTTTATGTGTGATTGATGAAAGCCATCAGACCATTCCGCAGGTTGCAGGAATGTATGGAGGCGATCGTAGCAGAAAATTGGTTTTGGTTGATTATGGGTTTAGGTTACCGAGTGCCATGGACAATCGTCCGCTCAACTTTAATGAATTTGAAAGCCTAACCGGTCAGACCATATTTGTAAGCGCCACACCCGGAGAATATGAATTAGAAAAAACAGGAGGAGTGGTGGTAGAGCAAGTAGTTCGCCCTACAGGATTATTAGATCCACCGATAGAAATAAGACCGAGTGTAAATCAAATTGATGATTTACTGGATGCCATTGATGAGCGGGTTAAAAAAGGCGACCGTGTTTTGGTAACAACACTAACCAAGCGCATGGCAGAAGAGATGGATAAATATTTAGGCAGGATCAATATCAAGTCTAAATATATACACAGTGATGTAGACACATTAGAGCGTGTGGAGATCTTGCGCGACTTAAGATTGGGAGTGATCGATGTTTTGGTTGGTGTTAATTTATTGAGGGAGGGCCTCGACTTACCTGAAGTTTCTTTGGTGGCTATTTTGGATGCTGATAAAGAAGGATTTTTGAGAAACGAGAGATCATTAACTCAAACAGCAGGAAGGGCAGCACGTAATGTAAACGGATTGGTTATTTTTTATGCCGATAAAATGACGGAGAGTATGCAACGCACCATTGACGAAACCTCTCGTCGTAGAGAAAAACAAATTGCATATAATCTTGAGCATAATATTACACCAACAACCATCATTAAAAGTAAAGAACAGGTATTTGCACAAACTTCGGTGTTGGATATAAAGGGATATGACCCATCGAATCCTTATGCCATGCAACAAGACCAATCCTTGGTTGAAACCAAATCAGCAGAAGAACAAATTAGTTATACCACTATACCGCAGGTGGAATCAGCCATTAAGCGAACCAAAAAGGAAATGGAGAAAGCAGCAAGAGATTTAGATTTTATTGAAGCTGCCAGATTAAGAGATGAAATGTATCGCTTACAGAAAGAGTTAGAAATGATGCGATAGAGCAACAATATTCACTAAATTTACGTATCCCTATTAACCTTAGCCACATGAAAAAATTGGTTTTACTGATACTGATATGTATTGCTGTTGCAGCGAATTCGCAGCCCAACTTTTATAAGGAAAGATATCGCCCTCAGTTTCATTTCTCTACTCAAAGGAATTGGATCAATGATCCGAACGGGTTGATTTATCACAACGGAGAATATCATCTATTCTACCAACATAACCCATTTGGTAATAACTGGGGCCATATGAGCTGGGGCCATGCAGTGAGCAAAGATTTATTAAAATGGAAAGAGTTGCCTGTTGCCATTAAAGAATCAAATGATAAAATGATCTTTTCTGGGTCGATGGTAGCAGACTTAAAAAATAGAAGTGGTTTAGGGAAAAACAAAGAAGATGTACCATTGGTGGCTATTTATACAGCACACGATAGCGCGCTTCAAAATCAATACCTGGCTTATAGTATCGACGGCGGAAAATCATTTAGTAATTACACAGGCAATCCTGTATTGGATCTACAAATGAAAGATTTTAGAGACCCCAATGTATTTTGGTATGAGGCAGGAAAAAAATGGATCATGTCGGTTTCAATGCCCAACGAAAAAATGATTGCGTTCTATAGCTCATTTAGTTTGAAGCAATGGAAATACGAAGGAGATTTTGGTCCGGTAGGAGATCTTTCTGGAGTATGGGAATGTCCTGATTTAATTCAGGTGCCGATAGTTGGAGAACCACTAAAAAAGAAATGGGTACTCTTGGTTTCACAAAATTCTAGCATGCAATATTTTGTTGGAAATTTTAATGGAGCTAAATTTTTTAATGAAAATCCTTCCAATAAAATTTTTAGACCCGACTATGGAATGGATTATTATGCAGCAGTTTCTTACAAAACAACACCCGATAAAATACCCGTTACTTTTGGCTGGGTAAACAACTGGAATTATGCCGGAGATATACCTACCAAACCATGGAAAGGAACGATGTCTCTTCCAAGAAAATTAGCAGTAAAAAAAATGGGCAATGAGTGGATTCTCATTCAAGAACCCATCAAAGCCATTAACAGCCTGCGTTCTACAGCAGAAGTATTGAAAGAACCAGTTTCGGTTAAAACTAATTTCACCACTCCATTTAAAGGTCAATGTTTCGAAATGGAATTAGACATCAGACCCACGGCAACCAGTGTGAGCGGCGTAAAAATTGCTGTTGGAGGAAATCGTTATTTCTCCATTAAGTATGTAGCCAATGTAGAACAATTGTATATTGAAAGAACAGGCCCGCTAGTACCTTTTAGCACGCAGTTTCCATTCTTCAATCAAAAAAATGCCTATTTAAAAACCAAGAACGATGTAGTGCATTTGCATATTTATTTTGATAAAAGTATAGTAGAAGTATATGCAAACAATGGCGAACTGGTTTTTACGGCACAAGTATTTCCTGAAGAATCCGATACAGGTATTGAATTTTTCAGTGATGGAAACGCCACAGTATTTGAAAACGTTTGGTTCTGGCCGATGAAATCTATTTGGAAATAAACAGCATCTTTGTATTTGTAAAAACAGCAACATGAGTTTTAGAAATTTTAAAATGGTGAGCTACGTGGTATATGGCCGCGGAAGTTTTAATCAATTAGATGAAATTTTAGCACCACAAAGAAAAGGCGAGGCCCCAATGATATTTTTAGTAGATCATTTTTTTGAAGGCAAGCCTTTATTGAATAGAATTCCTTTGAGAGGGAAAGATAAAGTGATCATGGCCGATGTTACCTATGAGCCAAAAACCACACAGGTAGATGTATTGGCAAGATCATTGAAAGAAGAATTTGGAACAGTGAGCGGCATCATTGGAATTGGCGGCGGCTCTACCATGGATCTGGCTAAAGCAGTTTCATTGATGATGACCAATCCAGGATCATCGGCAGATTATCAGGGATGGGATCTGGTACAAGAGCCGGGTGTTTATAAAGCAGGTATTCCTACATTGAGTGGAACTGGCGCAGAAGTGAGCAGAACAACTGTGCTAACAGGACCAACCCGCAAGCTCGGAATGAATTCAGATTTCACTCCCTTCGATCAAATTGTGCTGGATCCTGAATTAACCAAAGATGCACCAGCCAATCAACGATTCTATACAGGCATGGATTGTTATATTCATTGTATAGAAAGTTTAGAAGGAACTTATTTAAATGAGTTTAGTAAGAGCTACGGAGAGAAAGCATTGCAATTGTGTCAAAAAGTTTTTGTAGAAAAAAATGTTTGGGACGATGAGTGCGATGATCAATTGATGATGGCTTCATATGCAGGAGGAATGAGTATTGCTTATTCTCAAGTAGGTGTGGCACATGCAGTGAGTTATGGTTTGAGTTATTTATTAGGCACCAAGCATGGAGTGGGCAATTGTATTGTGATGAATCATCTGGAAGAATATTATCCTGCAGGAGTGAAAGAGTTTAAATACATGGTAGAGAAAAATAAGATCGAAATTCCTCAAGGCATTTGTAAAGGACTGAGTGAAGATGATTTCGAAAAAATGATCAACGTATCGATGGGCATGAAACCCTTATGGGAGAATGCTTTGGGAAAAGACTGGGAAAAAATAATGACGCGTGAAAAGTTGAGGGCCCTATTCGATAAGCTATAAACTTGGAAAGTATTATACATTATTACAGCGAAGCGCTACAATAATTTTGCGGCTTTGATTAGATCTTCAGGCGTATCTATTTCAACACCCATATATTGAGTGAGTACCATTTTTAAAGGAATGCCATATTCTAGATAACGTAAACATTCAATTTTTTCAGCAGCTTCTAATGGCGTCATTGGCCAGGCAGTAAAATCAAGCAGTGCTTTTTTTCTGAATGCATACACCCCAATATGTTCGTAATAATGAATGCTGATTTCATTGTTGCGCGGATACGGAATTACACTGCGTGAGAAAAACAAGGAATTCATATTGCGGTCAACAGCCACTTTTACATAATTGGAATCATTGATCAAGGCTTGGTCTTTTAATTCCTGCATTAAAGAAGCAACTTGAACAGCTGGGTCATTGAATGTAGCGAGCAATTTTTCTAAAGGATCTTTTTGAACAAAGGGTTCATCGCCCTGCACATTTACAATTATATCAACCGCTAAATCAGCAGCGGCTTCAGCAATACGGTCGCTCCCGCTTTCATGATTTTTTTTACTCATGATGGCTTTGCCTCCATGAGTAACGATTTCATTGAAAATAATGTCACTATCAGTAACTACCACCACTTCATCGAATAAACCTGTAGCCATTGTATTGTCGTAAGTATGCCTGATCACCGTTTTACTCCCCAGCATTTGCATGAGCTTAGCAGGAAAACGAGTAGCCGCATAACGGGCAGGTATCATGGCAACTGTTTTCATAATAATGATTTATGCAAAGATGCACTAGTTTTATTTCTTTTTGAGCCAAAAAAAGACAATTCGAAAGCTAAGCAACAAACATTTTCCAGGGAACAAAAGCACTTCTAAAATTAATATCATTCTATTGACATCATCACTCCACCGGAATGGATGGTCTATTAAACCTCCAAACCAACCAATATTTTCTCTATTGGGTTTTGGCTTGATAAAAAAAGCAATGAACAAATAAATAGCAATAAAAACAGAGCAATTTAATAGGGTATCAAAATCATTGTAAATATAAAGCGCGTATAAAAGTGCTGACCAAAAAGCAGAAGTAGCGATTACAACCAATAATTTAATCCAATTAGGATAGCCATTCAACTGATCTTGTTTTTCATCTATTTCAACACTACCAATTGGCGCAGGGTTGGTTCCTTCCATTAGCCATTCAAAAATGCTCATAAATTAATTTAATAATTTGTTTTAATCGATCCGTCGAAAGGAATTTTTAATTGATACGCTAATTTTTCATCTGTGGAATCATCCAGCACATCCAATCCATAACGAACTTCTTCTATTGGAGTATAATTAAAGGTTCCGAACAATCGGTCCCAGATAGAAAAAATATTTCCGTAATTACTATCAGTCTGAGGCTGTTGGTAATGATGATGCACTTTGTGCATATTGGGTGATACAATAATCCAACTCAATGCATTATCAATGGCAAGTGGTAAACGTAAATTTGCATGATTGAATTGAGAGAGTACCGCACTCATGCTTTGATACAACATCACTGTCCACATCGGTGCACCACATAGCGCTACACCAATAATAGTAAACACTGCACGAAAAACAGATTCACCTGGATGATGTCTGTTGGCGGTGGTAGTGTCTACATGGGTATCGGCATGATGTACCATATGAAATTTCCACATCCATTTTACTTTATGCTCAACAAAATGAATAAAATAAGCCCCCACTAAATCGAGTAATAATACACCGCCAATCAATGTTACCCAGGTAGGTAACTCAATCAATTGCAAAATGCCGAAATGATTGTCAATGGCCCAATCACTGGTTTTTACCATCAATAATGCAAAAGCAAAATTGATCACGATAGTAGTGATGGTAAAAAAAATATTGATGGAAGCATGCTTCCATTTATTGTATTTAAAACCAAACAAAGGAGCTGCGCCTTCAATGATCCAAAAGAAGGTGATTCCACCAGCCAAAATTAGGGCTCGGTGTAAGCTGGGTATATGAGAAAAATAGGCTACAATCGAATCGATCATGGTTGGCAATTATTTATTGAAAGTACAAATTATTTCAATAAAAGTTTATTAGCATTCAATTCTATTATAGTTTAGAAATATTGCTCACTATAATTCCGAATAGGCTGTAGGATGTAGTAAAATAATATCGGCTTTAGAAACAGTGTTTTTATATTCTGGCAAGGCAGATAATTTTTTCCATTCAGGGTCTGCTCCAAATGTTTTCCAATGTTCATTTCTGCTTTCTATATTTTCGAAACTGGTCATATACATCAAGTTGGGCATATGACTGCCCGATAACACTTCCGCGTAAAATGCAGCATTAAAACCAAGTCTATTAAACAGGGCTATTTCGCCCCCTTCATTAAACATTTTTACTTTTTGTTGATACAATTTCTCACTGGCTGCTTCATAGCTTCGCAATTCATAAATTCTTTCAGTAACCGCACCAGTTAATGTTGGTTGATTATAATGAGGCATTTGCGAAAAGGCACGAAGTATGATTGATTCAATTCGAGTATAGGCTGGTGTGTTAAAAGGCGCTAAGAGAAACGAAGCGCCATCATTATTATAAACAAGATCTTTTCTAAGTTGATCTTCTATTTGTGAAAGCTGATTGAATGAATGCAAAGGCATCCATACATAAACTGTTTTATCTATAGAAGTATCAACCCCGAGATTTTTAAAAACTCCAATATTTTTAATTCCCAATCGGTGTAATGCAGGCAAATATGCGTTTTGTAGAAATATATCTAAAGCAGCCACTTGTTCATTCGTTTTCAGATGATAGACTTTTAGCTGATAAATATCTTTTTTGATTTGCTTGCTGAGTTTTGCAAAAACGTTGGTACAGAAAAGAACTAAGACAAATGGCAGTAGGAAGATAATCTTGATTTTCATGTTGTAGTTTTATGCTGAAGTAAATGTATACAAGCTCATTCAATAATTCAATTATAAAAAACTACCGGCCAATAAAAAGCCCCACAATAAAATTGCAGGGCTCTAGTATTATAAAAGTAGTTGATTAATTATTCAACATCAACGGCATCACCAACATCAACAGGTCTTCGCCCTCTGCTTGTTCGGTAGGTTTGATTAAACCAGCTTTTGTAGCAGTAGACAATTCCATTTTAACATCATCGGTATCTGCAGCGTTAAGCATTTCAATTAAGAAACGTGCATTAAAAGCAATTTGTAAATCTTCTCCATCGTATTGACAATTCATGCGCTCGTTTCCTTCGAAACTAAAGTCTACATCTTGAGCTGCCATTTGCAATTCGCTGCCAGTAATATTCAAAGCAACCTGGTTGGTGCTCTTATTTGAGAATACATTTACACGACGCAATGCATTTTGAAAATCGGCTTTATTTACTACTAGTTTATATGGATTGTCTGCAGGTATTACCACTTTATAATCCGGGAATCTCGCATCGATCAATCTACAGATCATATGAGTAGAACCATGTTGTACAAATAAATGATTGCTATTGTAACTGATGTTTAATTCATCTTCGTTATCTGGCAAAGCATTCTTTAATAAGTTCAATGGCTTTTTTGGAACGATGAACGAATCTGATTTAGTAGCATGAGTATCGGTGCGCTTATAACGAACCAAACGATGTGCATCAGTGGCTACCAGCTGAACACTGTCTTTGGTTAACTCAAAGAAAACTCCTGTCATTGCAGGACGTAAATCATCGCCACTAACCGCAAACAAAGTTTTATTGATACCGGTTAACAATGCAGTACTACTCATTTTAAAACTGGTAGTATCATCAGATGATGGTTCTTTGGGAAAATTGTCGGGGTTTTCGCCCATCACTTTGTATTTACCATTATCACTGGTAATTTCTATAGCAAAGTTTTTGTCGATAGTGAAAGTAAGCGGTTGGTCGGCAATGTTTTTCAGAGAATCCAACAAAATTTTTGCAGGAATACACACTTTTCCATTGGCCTTACTTTCCACATCCATCTGAACCCGCATAACGGTTTCGAGGTCGGTCGCTACTACATTGAGCTTTTTATCTTGAATCTCAAACAAAAAATCTTCGAGAATCGGCAAAACCGTATTGGCATTGATAACACCGCTAATCTGTTGCAAATGTTTTAATAAAGAAGAAGAAGAAACGATAAATTTCATAAAGGCGTTTTATACTGAACAAACCTACAGTAAAATTGTAAGATTCTGCTACCAAAATAGTACCATTTTTTTAAATGTATACAACTATGGTTTAGATGTGAATTTGACGGTAATTAAGCCCTATTGAGCTGTTCTATCAATTGCTGGTACCTGATTCGGTTGATGGGCTTTACAATGTATTCTGCAACAGAGCTGTATTCCTTGGACTTTTGGATATCACAATCATCCACAGAAGAGCTCACCATATAAATGGTAATAGCACTTTTGAGCGAATTATTTAGTTTTTGGTATTCATCTAAAAACTGCCAACCATTCATTACAGGCATATTGATATCCAAAAAAATCACATCTGGCAATTCCTCCTGGCTATTGTTTTGTTTGTCCTGGAAAAAACCAATGGCTTCTTTGCCATTGTAAAATGAAAGAATATTTTTAGCCAATCCGGTAGATTCCAATATTTTGCGGGCGGTAAATTGATAAATTTTATCGTCGTCAATTAAACAAACATTGTGTTTTGGTGCAGCCATAGCGATCTTATTGGTCTGTCATAAACGACTGGATAAAAGAAGTTATTTTGACCTACTAACAAATATACCTACTTTAACTAAAAAAAGCACTTGTTCAAGCCTAAATCTACTCCTACGCCCGAACAGGCATTAATGAAGCTGAAGCATTACTGTGGCTATCAAGAGCGATGCCATGCAGAAGTAAAGGAAAAAGCCTATAACTTGGGATTGAGAAAAGCACAAGTGGAGCAATTGATTTCGCAGTTAATTGAAGAAGACTACCTCAACGAAGAGCGATATGCCAAACTCTTTGTAGGAGGATATTTTAGGCAGAAGAAATGGGGGGTTAATAAAATCATCTATGCACTCAAACAAAAAAAACTAAGCGAATACACGATAAAAAAAGGGTTGAAGGAAATTGATTGCGATGAATACGAAAAAACGGCTACAAAACTGGTAAAGGCAAAATGGGTTTTATTGAAGAACGAACAATACCTCAATCGCGAATCAAAAACAATGGCGTATATGATGCAAAAAGGATATGAGCCTACTTTAATTCAACAGATCATCAAAAATATAAAAGCCGAATCGGCAAAAACTAAATGAAGAAATATCTATATACCGTTGCATTCTTTTTATTATCCATTAATTGTTTTGCTCAAAAAAAAGCAACCAATTATTCCAAAGAATTTTCATTCAAAACCGAAAACGATGCCTATCTGTTTAATTTAAACGATGCATATTATACCAACGGTTTTATGTTGAATTATGCGTTTGTAAAAGACCATAAAGGGAATAAAAAAATTCACTCATTTGAGTTGGGTCAAAAAATTTTCACACCCCTGAAAAGAGAAACAAAAACAACGGCAGATATAGACCGCGCCTATTGCGGTTATTTGTATGTAAATTATGCACAAACACAATTCTTAAAAAAAGACGGAGTGCTACAACTCAATGGTACATTGGGTTTGGTGGGTCCAGCATCAGGTGGCGAGGGCTTACAAAACACCTACCATGGTTGGTTGGGTTTTGCAAAATTTACTGGATGGAAATACCAGATTGAAAATGCAATAGGAATAGATTTTGGCGCTACTTATGCATCTACATTAGCGGCTACAAATGGGTTTAAAGTGCAGCCAGTATTGCAAGCGAATCTGGGAACAAATTTTACCAATGCTAAAGTAGGGGCAATGATGGTTTGGGGTGCTTTTGAAAAAAGCAACCAATCCGCTTTATGGAATGCAAGATTAAGCAGCACGGAACAAAAGCCCCAGCGAGCATATGAATTCTTTGGATATTTCTACCCACAAATAATTGCACAGGCATACAATGCTACTTTACAAGGTGGTGTTTTTAAAAACGGTACGACCGAAGTAACACAAAGTCCTTCAACATTAATGTATCAGCAAACAATCGGTGTTTGTTATGCTTCTGGTAGGTTTACAGGAAGGATAGAATACATTTATCAATCTAAAGAAACAGCTTCTCAAACCAAATCACACCGATATGGGTCCTTTCAAATTGCTTACCGAATTCATTAATTTGCATGCATGAGTAATTTAACCATCACATTGATTCAATCCAATTTACATTGGGAAGATAAGTTGGCTAATTTGGCCATGTTTGAGGAAAAAATCATGTCTATTTCAACTCCATCGCATTTGGTGGTTTTACCTGAAATGTTTTCTACAGGGTTTAGTATGAAACCATCCGAATTGGCCGAAATAATGGATGGGCCAACAGTTGAATGGATGAAAAGAATGGCAGCAACTAAAAAAATCATCTTAACAGGAAGCGTAATTATAGAAGAAAAGAACCATTACTACAATCGTTTATTATGGGTTTTACCCAATGGGGTAGTAGGTATATATGATAAGCGACACCGATTTGCATTTGCAGGAGAAGATCAATTTTATACTGCTGGCACCAAGCGATTGATCACTAGTGTAAATGGATGGAAAATCAATACACAGGTCTGTTACGATTTGCGTTTTCCCGTTTGGGCCAGGCAGGCGTCTAAAGAAGAGCCAGAATTTGATGTATTATTATATGTAGCCAACTGGCCTGCAAGAAGAAGCCATGCATGGAAATCTTTATTGATTGCAAGGGCCATCGAAAACCAATGTTATGTTATCGGGGTGAACAGAGTAGGTAATGATGGCAATAATATAGAACACAGTGGCGATAGTATGTTGATTGATCCATTAGGTGAAATATTGTACACCGAAGCAAATCTCGAAAACATTTTTACACAGGAACTTAGCAAAGAAAAATTAATGGAAATTAGAACACGCTTTCCTTTTTGGAAAGATGCCGATCATTTTACAATTACCAATTCCATCATCGATAATGAATAATACAACTTATTTATCCGCGCATAAAATATATAGCGGGAAACGCTGGTATGAAGACTCAACACTAGTGATCAAAAACGAGATAGTAACTGCTATCGTTCCCAATAACTCAATAACTAATCAACCAATAACTATATACCCATATATTATTCCAGCATTAATCGATTTACAAATTTATGGAGCAGGCGGCCAATTATTGAGCATGCATCCGAATAAAGAAGCTATTCAGTTATTGTACGATTATTGTACAAATGGCGGTGCCCATTGGTTTCAGCCAACCGTTGCTACCAATAGCAATCAAATTATTTTTAATTGTGTTGATGCGGTTAGAGACTATCAAGCTTCAGGTGGAAAGGGTTGTATAGGATTACATGTTGAAGGTCCCTGGATCAACAATAAAAAAAGAGGGGCACATTTATCGCAATTTATTTTTGCGCCTTCTGTGAATGAAGTAAAAGAATTACTCGAATATGGAAAAGGAATTATTACCATGATTACCCTGGCTCCAGAAATATGCAACAAAGAAATAGTTGATTTAATTCATTCTTATGGTATAGTTGTTTCTGCCGGACATAGCGATGCGAGTTATGAAGAAGCAATCAATTCATTTGATGGAGGAATAAGAACGGCAACACATTTATTTAATGCCATGAGTCCATTACAACACCGAGCGCCAGGAATGGTGGGTGCAATATTTAACCATGCTAAAGTAATGTGTAGCATAGTTCCTGATGGATACCATGTAGATTTTGAAGCGATTAAAATTGCTAAAAAACAATTAGGTAATCGATTATTTGTAATAACCGATGCTGTTACTGATACCGAGGATGGGCCGTATCCGCATCAACTCAATGGAGATAAATATGAAGCCAACGGAATTTTAAGTGGATCTGCATTAACCATGCTAAAATCAATTAAAAATCTAGTCAATCATGTAGACATTGAATTAGGAGAAGCCATTAATATGTGTTCTGTATATCCCGCACAAGTGATGAATAAGCATACCATTACAGCTTGCATTGAACCAGGAAATGCCGCCCAATATATATGTTTAAACAATGACCTTGTTTTAACAAAATAATTTTAAAAACTACACTATTCGAAAGCGCTTAGACCTTAGCTTTGTGTTAATTAAACAAGAAACTATATGAAGCAATTATTTTTATTTGCCGTTGCTGCTTTTTTATCTGTAGCAGGTATTGCACAACAAGCAGAATGGAAACAAATGGAAGAATTCCATTCGGTAATGAGTAAAACATTTCACCCAGCTGAAGAGGGCAATTTAAAGCCTACTAAAGAAAATGCAGCTACTTTAACTGCAAAAGCAAAAACCTGGGAATCTGCTCCTGTTCCAAAAGGATATGATGCGGCCATTGCAAAACCTATTTTGAAAAAATTAGTGGCAAGTTGCGAAGCTATTGAAGCGGGTGTTAAAGCCAAAAAATCCGATAAAGAATTAACCGCATTGATTACTAAAGCACATGATGATTTTCATGAGATCAAAGAAAAATGTGTGGTTGGAGAAAAACACTAAGACAAATTAATTCAACAAAAAAACCGAAGCAATCACTTCGGTTTTTTTTATTTCAAATATTAATTAATGGTTTTGTTTGCTTGCATGGTCTTTTTCCTTTTCCCAGAAATATCTGTAAAAATTCGATCAATATAAATAGCAGTCCCAAGGCTATAAAAGAAGCCATCATAATTTTGTTTAAAGTCACTGTCTAATATAACAGTGCGCATTCCTACAACTGCATTCAAACCAAAATATGTTAAGAAATGCCAGCCTTTTTTGTCGGGAATAATTAAGTTAAAAGATAAGCCCATTCCAATTGGAACAAAGGGCTCTTTTATGGTAGAGGTAGCATTATTAGTAGTTACATTTCTTCCTACATATACTTTATTGCTATTGGTAGAATCAATAGTGGCAGTTCCATAACCCAATTCCATGAGTAAGCTCATTTCCCAGCGTCTTCTTCTAATAAGATAGGGCTCAAAATACATGGTACCAAAATAGATGGTTTGACTTACCTGACTAACACTGGTTACAGTTCTGGTTACATTACCTGTTCTTAATCGTACACTATCTCTTTTAGCATCGAAATTGGCTTTAAAAGTATAACCACCAATACCTACCTTAAATCGGTCGTTTACCAATAAGCCAATTCTATAACCCCAAATATTTACTTCTTTATTGGTAGTACCAATAAATGAAAAACGCTGATCAAAATCTCCTGTTGGTTTAATAGATGGTTTTTGATTTTTCAATGAATCAAAATAAGCAACACCTGTTACATATGGTTTTTTTTGTTTTTGTGCATAGGTATACACGAAGCAAAAAATCAAAAAAAATATAACGATGATTCTTCTGGACATATTGGTAAATGCAAAAGTAGCTTTCTTTTCATTAAGCATTAATTTTTAATGCTTAGATGCTTTATTTATAAGCCCATAAACACTGTTCATTTTAAGGTCAATTCCCTCTTTGATGGCTATAGAAGATGGTGGAATAAACCAATCTGGTATTATTCCATTCCCCTTTGGCCTATTTTTATCCATCACCAACCGATACATAGGTAAACCAACCCTTAAACCGCTATTTGGTAAAACTATAGTGGGAATATGCATGGCAGAATTACCATAATACCCGCCTCCAGTTTCTTCCCCAACAACACTCACATTTTCTTGCCCTTTTAATGCAGCAATAAACATGGTAGCTGCAGAAAAACTAGCACCCCCTTGAAGCAGATAAACCTTACCGTCAAAATGATTTTTTTCGATTGGGTCATAAAAATGAGTTTCGTATCTGCGATAATGAATTTTCCCATCTTCCATTTTGGTTCCCCCAAAATTCATTGCCAGCCAATAAATTGCCGATGGATGTATATAGCGGCCATATTCAAACTTTCTACTTTTAGCCACTACAGAATCTCCTATTTTAAAAGAACGATTGATTAGGTATTGAGTTAGACGAGTACTATTCTCTACTTTACCACCCCCATTACTCCTTAAATCTATTATCAAATTTTTTATCTCCAAATCTTTCATCGAACGAAAACTTTGCCTAAAAAATCGCTTTAAGGAACCCCTGCTAAAAGTATTCAAACGCATAATTGCAGTTCTATTTGCCGTATCAATTGATAAGGATCTTCTGGATAACTGCGCTAATTGACGTTTGCTCATTTTGATGGGCGGCGCCATTACAACTTGATTAGCAATTAAAGAATCTGGTTTTGGGCTAATGGTACTATTGATATTCTGCGTATTTGACCGTTTTGGTGTTTGAATAGATACAAAACTTTTTACCTGCGTTGTCTGCATTAATCCTGATCCATCAAGATAAGTGATTGAATAAACAGAATCTCTACCAATCACTGTATTGAACCAGTATGGAAAAGAATTGCTCAAGACCTGGTTTTTATGGTTGATGGAATTGCCATCTGTTGAAATGACTTTAAAAATTGAGTCTCTTATTTGTTGAACACCTATTCCATTTATTTGAGTAACAATGGTTCCTCTTTTTAATACAGTGTCTTTTCTAAAAGCATTTCCCAATACAGCCATAGTGTCTCCCCATACTTTTAATTGCAGCGGAAACTGAGGCAGTTTGTTTTTGGATAATTCCTTGGATAATTTTTTAGATACTCTAACAGTAGTGTGTCCACATTTAATAGCGGTTACCCATGAACTTAATTTATTTCTAAAATGCAGTTCGGTCAATGAATCATTGAGAGAACCATAAACATCATTGAATAACTGATCCAGACTGTCTTTAGAAGAATACCAATATAAACTCGGATGATTGGCTTCCAGGATTTTTTTTAATATATCCATGTCAGCTCGCATTTGTTGAGGGGCCATTTTTTTGGTCAACAAATCTTTCTGCTGAGCTTGTGTTAAAAAAGAGATACCTAAAAACAATAAAAAAAACAGGCCCCCTTTTTTCATTCCTCTTATTGTTGAATCTTATTGATTAAATGGGTTCCAGCCCTGAGCAGTTATATTAAATATATTTCCTCCCTTGGTATGTAATTTGGTCCCCGCCTCTATATCGGTAGTGTAGCCGATTACACTGATCTCTTCATTCAAAACGATCTTATCATGATCTTCTTGCTTCAACGTAAAGATCAATTCATAATCTTCACCACCATTCAATGCACATACAGTTGGGTCGAGTCCGAATTTATAGGCAGCATGTCTGCTGTCTTCGTGTATGGGTAATTTTTCTTCGTAAATCACACAACCCAAATTAGACTGCTTACATAAATGCAATACTTCGCTGCTAATACCATCGCTTACATCCATCATAGAGGTAGGAGTAATTTGATTGGCAGCAAAAAATTCGATGATGTCTTTTCTGGCTTCTGGTTTTAATAACCTTCCTACAACATAAGTTTCATTTTCTAAATCGGGTTGAATAGAAGGGTTCTCTAAATAAATTTTCTTTTCTCTTTCCATTAAGGTCAACCCTAAAAAAGCACCACCCAAATCTCCACTTACACAAATTAAATCTCCTTTTTGTGCAGTACTTCTTTTTACAAATTGATCAGGAGCCACTTCACCAATAGCGGTAACAGAAATAATTAATCCTTTGGGAGAAGTGGTGGTATCTCCTCCAATTAAATCCACTCCATATTTTTCACATGCAAAATAAATGCCTTCATACAATTCGCTCAAAGCCTCTACGCTAAAGCGATTGCTGATACCAATACTCATGGTAACCTGAGTAGGGATTGCATTCATTGCATAAATATCACTGAGGTTTACAACAACAGCTTTATACCCCAAATGTTTCAATGGCATATACATTAAATCGAAATGCACACCTTCAATTAAGAGGTCGGTACTGATCACTGTTTGCTTTCCGAAATGATCAATCACGGCACCATCATCTCCTATTCCCAATACCGATGATGCATTTTGAATTTCATTGTTTTTTGTTAGATGATCGATCAATCCGAATTCACCTAATGTTGCTATTTCTGTTCTTTCTTCCATAGTTTAAAAATTTGCTCCATTTACAATTCCCAATAATTCATCATGAATTTTTCCATTAGTAGCTATTAAATGAGGTTGATAAGGAGAATAAGCATAGCCATTAAAATCAGTTACTTTTCCTCCCGCTTCTTCTACCATTAAAAATCCTGCAGCGCTATCCCATGCCTGTAAATTGTGTTCATAAAATCCATCGAATCTTCCGGCAGCCACCCAACATAAATCTATCGCAGCACTTCCTAATCTTCTTACAGGAACTCCTCTTCTAATTAATTTTTCAAAAACCTGAATGGGTCCATTGGGAGCGTCTAAGTAAGTGTATGGAAATCCGGTAACCAGACAACTTTTAATGACTTCCCTTTTTTTACTTACTTCAATTTTTTGGTTATTGAGTGTTGCGCCAAATCCTTTCTGCGCAAAATAAAATTCGTTCATAATAGGATTGTACACTGCACCCATGATCATCTTGCCATCTTGTTCTAATCCGATACTAACACAACAAATAGGTATTCCATTGGCAAAGTTTACTGTTCCATCAATCGGGTCGATGATCCATTTATAAGTTGAATCTTGAACAATTTCTCCGCTCTCTTCACTTAAAATAAAATGGTCAGGATAATCAGTTTGGATAACCTGCATAATGGCTTTTTCCGCAGCATGATCCGCCTCTGTTACCAAATTATTGATTCCCTCTTTATTGCTGATCACAAAACTGCCGTTGAAAAAACGTTTCAGTTCTGCGGCCCCAGCTTCTGTAGCTTTTAATAATGTATTTTTTAACATGCTACAAAAGTAACCCTACTTGATTTGAAATAGTAATTTTTAAAGAGGTTTCCGCATCTTTGAGGAAATTAGGATTATTTGGAACTGTCGGTTATTATAGTGAATTATAAAGTTTACCATTATTTGATCCCCTGCATTCAATCGGTGCAAATGGCTTTGAATGGGATAGAGGGCGAAATCATTGTGGTAGACAATGAATCTAATTCGGTAGAAGCAACCCGAATTATGGAACTGTTTCCTGCCATCAAATTTCTAGCAAATTTGGAGAACAAAGGCTTTTCCAAAGCCAATAACCAGGGTCTCGCCATAGCCAAAGGAGACCTTGTATTGTTTCTCAATCCAGATACGCTATTACCAGCTCATGCATTGAAGCATTCTTTGGATTATTTGAATAATCATGATTTTGTTGGGGCATTGGGTGTTCAAATGGTCAACAAAAAAGGACAGTTTTTGCCTGAGAGCAAACGAGCATTTCCCACTCCATTGGCCGCTTTTTTTAAGTTGAGTGGAATTGCTGGTCTATTACCACAATCTGGTTTTTTCAATCAATATGCATTGGGAAATTTAAATAAAGATCAGAATCATCAAGTTGCTATTCTAGCGGGTGCTTATTTAATGACAAGAACTTATTTGGTAAAATCGGTTGGGGCATTTGATGAGCAGTTCTTTATGTATGGAGAAGACATAGATCTTAGCAAAAAACTGACTGATGCTGGATTTGAAAACCATTATTTAGGAGATATAATCATTCAACACTTTAAGGGAGCCAGTACCAATAAAAACAATAACAGTTACCTGTACCATTTTTACCATTCAATGCATTTATTCGTTAATAAATATTACTCCGGAAATGCCAACTTGCATAAAAGGCTTTTTTTACATTTTAGCATAAACCTGGCCAAAACTATAGCATTCGTCAAAAATCAATTCTATCGGTTTTGAAACAAATGGATTGATCCTTTCACTTCTAGTTGTGTTTTGGCAACTTTGGCAATTTCATTTAATGAAACATATACTATCATTACCACAAAAAATAACAGCGAAAGTCCCATCATTTTATAAGAGCCTTCCATAGCTTCCACGCTCTTTCCTTGACGCTCATTACAATTAAGGATTTCCATTTTAGTAGGTTTTAATCAAAACTAAACCGTATAAACTTCGAAATATGTCAAAAATTCTTCAAAACATGTAAAGAATTAGTCACTTATGGATTTTTTAAATACTAGCGGAGATATGCCATATTCTTTTTTAAAGCATGTGCAAAAATAGGGCGATGTATTAAATCCAGTTGTATAGGCTATGTCTTTAATTGATCCAAGGTCTTGCCTCAGCATCATTTCAGCTTTTAATAATCGAGATTGAACAATGTATTTCTGAGGGGTGTTGCTGTAATATTTTATTACCCGACGCTCGAGTGTTGAAATGCTCATTGAAAGTTTTTCGGCTAATTGATGAACATTAAGGGTATTATCATCAATTAATTCATTTATTGCCGTACTTAAATTCTTTTTAAAAATCATTTCAAAAGAAGAATGTATTTGCTCATCGTCTATAACCAAACTTTTTTCGAAATGAAGCTTAATCACTTTTTGAATGTTCTTCAGGTTTTTCAATTTCAATAGTAGCTGATTAATTTTTAGCGACTTTACTAAATAGTCGTTTTCGCCTAACTCCAATCTCAGATTAATTTTATCTTCACTATTTATAGCTGACATAATGATTACTGGAATGTCAACTAATTGGGGATCGTTCTTTAAAATCCGTAGAATAGAAAATTTATCTAAAGGAAACGATAACAGTAAATCTAATAAAATTAGATCTGGCATCTCTTTCTTTAATACTTTTAAGCATTCTATACGATTGGCTACCGCTATTATTTTGTAAGAAAAAGACAAACTTTCTTGTAATGACTCCCTCAATTCTTTATTGTCTTCTAGCATTAAGAAATTGTTCGCTTTCATAATATCAATTTGTTTAGTTGAACCATCATTGCGATTATTAAGCCCACTCCAGTTACTTCAATATCGCATACGTTAGTTCCGCGTACAAACGCATTAGAAAAATCATCCAATTCTTTTTCTAATCAACACCAAGAATCGGCTAAGTAAGGTAATTATTAAAAACTAGCTCTTCTAATAAAACACATACATAGATTGCCTAAAATGTTGTAACAATAGCAGTTACTTTTGGGCATAAACCTGGCCAAAACTATAGCTCAAATCAAAAATCAATTCTATTGTTTTTTTAACAAATGAATTGATCCCTTTACCTCTAGTTGTGTTTTGGCAACTTTGGCAATTTCATTTAATGAAACATATGCTATCATTAAGGTAAAAAACAATAGCGATAAGCCCATCATTTTGTAAGAGTCTTCTAGGCCCTCCGGGCTCTTACCTTGACGCTCATTATTATTAAGGGTTTTCATTTTATTATGTTTTTATTTAAATTTGATCAACCGCGATACGAGTTGAAAATTTGTTGTTATATATAAAATTTTATTAATCATATTATAAGAAATTAGAAGTACCAAATTGTCGTTTTATCATTCAAAACTTTTTATCCAATTCGAAATAACTGGAAAGGTTTTATTCTGTTTATCAATGATGCCAAAACACTGATCAAGATCCCAAATCATGGTAGGTATAGCATAGGTTTTCATCACACTCATTACATCATTGAAATAATTTTCGCGATATTTTAAAGGAACGGTTTGTATAGTTCCGGTTTCTGTACAAATAACCGGTACTTGATTGGTTATCATCCAATCATAAGCAAGTTTAATCGATTCATTAATAAATGCTTTATTTCCTTTTTCATAATAATGGTCATAATTGTATAACAAATCGGTATTTAAAGAACCTTCAGGTCTTAGGGGCATTCCTGATAAGGAATATGGATAGGGCAACCCTTTTAAACTGGTTTTTTCTTTATCCCAAGGGGCACCCTGGTGAGTAAAAACATATGGCCTAAAAAAGTGAAATGAATAAATGATTTTATCATCATTGGGCACTGTTTTCATTTTTATAAAAGCACTAATGTCACAGTAATTGGTGCAACTGATTATCCAATATCGATTCAAATCTAGTGGACGCAATAGTTTCATTATGTTGCTTTTAGCGTTATCCCATTTTTCAATATCTATAATTGGATCATTGTACATATCAAAAAACAAATGATCGTAATCTTTTCCATAAAATTCAGCCAGCACTTGCTTCCATAAATAAGCATGTTGATTTTCCTCTATTTCTACATCTTGGTATTTATTGGCAAGCGGATAAAAGTCACAAATAATCAGATTCATGTTTTTGGAAGCAGTGAATTCATGAATTACTTTAAGTTGATTCAATAATCTTTCAGAAATCTTCTTTGTTCCTCTATTTACAAAATTGTCAAAAGCAACAGGAAGTCTAATTGAAGTGAATCCTAACTGATGAGCCAAAGCTACTTTGTCCAGCACTTTTTGATAATTATTCATCAATTCTTCCTCTGATCTCCAATAATTTTCATAATAGCTGATGTTGATGCCAGCTTTGAATTTTTGTTGAACAGACTCTTGAAAATTGGGAATAGCGTTCTGCGCACTGATTGTACCTTGTATACAGTACAAAACAGTAAAGCAAAACAGTAAAATATAATATCGTGATTTCTGGTGTAGCATTCTATCGAATTTTAGTCAAAGCTAAAACCGATAAAAGTCGAAAGAAGTCAAAAATTCTTTAAAGGATGTAAAGAATTAGTCACCACCTATAGATTTTTTATATGCTAGTGGAGAGACGCCGTATTCTTTTTTAAAGCAAGCGCAGAAATAGGGCTCTGAATTAAATCCTGTTGTATAGGCAATGTCTTTAACAGATCCTAGGTTTTGCCTCAACATCATTTCAGCTTTTATTAAGCGAGATTGGATAATGTATTTCTGAGGTGTATTGTTATAATATTTTATTACCCAACGTTCCAGAGTTGATATGCTCATCGAAAGCTTTTCAGCCAAATGCTGAACAGTAAGCGTATTGTTATCAATTAATTCGTTTACTGCCTCGCTTAAATTCTTTTTAAAAATCATTTCAAAAGAAGAATGTAATTGATCAACTTCTTTTAGCATACTGTTTTTTTCTAATTGATGTTTAATCTCTTTTCGAATATCCAGTAAGTTTTTTATTTTCAATAAAAGCTCGTTAACTCTAAGTGGTTTAACTAAATAGTCATTTGCGCCCAACTCCAAACCCAGATTAATTTTATCTTCACTATTTAATGCAGAAATAATGATTACCGGAATGCCAACCAGTTGAGGATCATTTTTTAAAATCCGTAGTATAGAAAAACCATCCAATGGGAAAGGCAACATTAAATCCAATAAGATAAGGTCGGGAATTTCTTTCTTCAACATTTCTAGACAATCTATACCATTGGATACCGAAGTTATTTTGGTAGTAAAGGACAAGCTTTCTTCCAATGATTCTCTCAATTCTTTATTGTCTTCAACCAATAAAATAGAAGTGTCTTTCATAAGATCAATTTATATATTTGAAGCAACTTGATGAATATTAAAATGCAGATAAAATATAGTTCCTTTTCCTACTACGCTTCTCAGCAAAAGGTTTCCATGATTTAATTCCATAAAATATTTTACGGTCATTAAACCCACCCCGGTTCCTTCAATATCGCCAACATTTGAACCACGAACGAACGCATTGAATAGCTTTGAAATATCATTTTTTGGAATTCCAATTCCTTGATCAGCAATTATTATAGACCAACTATTGCTTCCAATTTTTACCCTCAATTTTGGTGCGGCTTTATCTTTTGAATATTTAAATGCATTATCAATTAAATTTGTTACAATATATTTTAATTGAGATTTATCAAAATAGAGCATTTTATTGCCCCCTTTAAAACTAAATTCTAAAGTTCTTCCATCCTTCCAGGGAGAATAAAGTTCTTTAATAAGTCGAGAAAAAATTTCTTCTGGAAATATTCTCTCAGGCTTAGAAATGATTTTGTGAGACTCAATTTTTTCAACAACCAATACATCATTCAGAAGATTTGTTATGATATCAATTTGATTGGTGATTCTATGAGTGTATTTTTTAAAAGGTTCGTTTTTTTCCCATCCAATTTGATCTATTTTTTGTTCGATCAAATCGATATTGGATAAAATAATAGAAAGTGGATTTCTTAATTCATGCGAAACCATTTCTATAAAGTTGTTTTTTAAATCAGTAAGATTTTTTTCTTTAATGATTATTTTTTTCAAACTCTCTACTGCATTTACATGATCTGTTACATCTGTAAAACAAAGCATCCATTTTTTTTGTTCATTATTGATGCTATAGAATGGTACAAAACTGCATTCTAAATTAAGCTGATCGCCTCTTTCGGAAATCATTAATAAATTAATTGGTTTTAATGAATAAACATGTTCATGTTTTAACTTTATTGAAAAAAGATTTTTAATTCGTGTCTTATCTTTCTTAAAATAATCAGTCAATTGATTTGAAATTATTCCAAAAACTTCCCCCCATTTTTTATTGGCAAATTTGATGGTAAGGCTATCGTCAATCACGATCACACAAAAATTCAGGTTATTGATCATCCTGCTAAACATACTATACCTTTCTAGTAGTTCTATTTGTGTTGATTTTATATCGGAAATATCAAATCCATAGCTGATTATTTTTTCTGCAAATTGGCCGTTTTCTTTAATTGGAAAATAGCGCCTTAAATAATAGGTAATTTTACCATTGCCTTCGTATATAGCTTCTTCAAACTCAACAGGAATTTTTTCTTTTAAAGCTTTTTCAAAATATTTATTTCTTGTTTCCGCAATTTTAGCCGGGTAATTCTTGAGAGCCAAATATTCTGCATCGGTTTTACCAATTACCCAGGCCCTGGTTAATTCATCTGGAATAGCGTTTGCGTTCGCAAATTCAAATCGATGTTCTTCGTTAAAAACAGCTATATCAGCAGGAACATTATAGAAAAGATTTTCAAAATAATCCTTTTGTTCATTGAATATTTGATCGTAAGAATTCATTTTGTATAAATGATTCATCAGTTAAATTTAAACTGACGAATAGTTAAAAAAAGAGGGGATAGTTTTTTTTAACTACTTGTACCAGACTCCTTAAAGATACAAATAAAAAATCATACGACATTAGAAACACTTGAAAACAGTGCATTTCAATTAAGTATGATAAAACTTCTTTTCTTTTTTTGCCCTTTCTTTCGATGACTAAATTCTTATACATTCTGACGATTGTCGACAACGCTTTGGGTTTTATTAGTATGAGCTTTGTGTTATAAAATTTACGGTCATGAAAACCTCAATTTTTAAATACATAATCGCATCAATCATAGGGTTACATATTAGTTTTTTATTAATGTCACAATCTATCAAAGTTGGAATGGGCTCAGGTGTAAGTTCATATTTTGGCGACCTAACCTATACAAAACAGCTATTTCAACAGGTTTCTCCTTCAGTAAGTACCGACATAAGCGTAGACTTAAACAGTAGGTTTGGTCTAAGATTGAATATTGCCTATACTCCGGTACAAGCAGACGATAAAAAGTCTATTTATTGGCCTACCAGAAACCGTAACCTCAACTTTAAAAGTGATATTTTAGAAATAAGCACTTTAGCCGAGTTCGACATTTTTAAAGCAGAAAACGTGATGGTTACACCTTATTTGTTTGCTGGTCCTGGTGTATTCTTTTTCAACCCAACTACTATCGACAGGTATGGTAATAAAGTTGATTTAAAATATGTAGGAACTGAAGGTCAACCCGGAACAATTGCCCTTACTGGAGAAGGATCAAGTATGGCAGAAGGAACTAAAATGCCCATTAAGTCTTCCAAAGCCTATGAAACCAATGCACTTTGTTTGATATCAGGTGTCGGATTTAGAGTACAGGTTTCAGAACTCTTTTCTATTGGTGCTGAATTCACTTACCGTTTAACCAATACCGACATGTTAGACGATGTAAGTGCAAAACAATACCCCAATAAGAGTTTAATGAACCCATACGCTTACAAATTGACTTTTAGAGAAGACGAAATACATCCAAATGCGCAACCAGGCTATCAACCAAGAGGAAACCCATTGATCAAAGACAGCTATTATTCTGTTCAAATAAGGGTCACTTATCAATTGAATTAAGAAAAAAAGAATGTTAAAATCCTGCTCTTTTAATACCATCCAGAACAATAGCATATTTGATACACTAAATATTGGGCATTTGTTTTAGTTTCGTAGCAGATAAACTGTATCTGATAACGATGTCCATTATTGATTTAAAACTTCCTAATTCAATTCTTAAAGCTTTGCGCTTGCCTCAGAACAACCTGAGAAGAGACCAGTTGAAAGTGTTGAAGAAATTATTGAAGAAAGCGCGGTTTACTTCTTTCGGACAACAATATCGTTTCGATGACATTTTAGTGAGCAAACACCCTGGTAAAAAATTCCAGGAATTGGTACCTACATTTAACTACAATACTATTTACGATAAATGGTGGCATAAAACCATCGAAGGACAATCCGACATCTGCTGGCCAGGAAAAATCAAGTACTATGCACTAAGTAGCGGCACCAGTGAATCGGCCAGTAAGTATATTCCTATCACCAACGATTTACTAAAGGGCAATAAGATTGTAATGATCAAGCAACTACTGAGCTTACGATCTTATGAAAACTTTCCCTTCACCTCATTGAGTAGAGGTTGGCTAACACTTGGCGGTAGTACCGAATTACAAAAAGGAGCAGGTTATTATGCGGGAGACCTAAGTGGTATTACGGTGAAGAAAGCGCCATTTTGGTTTCAACCATTTTATAAGCCAGGTAAAAAAACAGCCAAACAAAAAGACTGGAATAAAAAAATCAAAGAGATTGTAGACAATGCACCTCAGTGGGATATTGGTTGTTTGGTAGGTGTGCCAGCATGGATACAGTTGTGTTTGGAGCAAATCATCGAAAAATATAAACTCAATGATATTCATGAGTTATGGCCTAACCTCGCATTTTTTGTGCATGGAGGAGTAAGTTTTGAGCCTTATAAAAAAGGGTTTGAAAAATTATTGGGCAAACCAATCACTTATATAGAAACTTATTTGGCTAGCGAAGGCTTTATAGCTTATCAGGATCGTCAGTATGCGCAAGGCATGCGATTAGTTACCAATGAACATATTTTTTTAGAGTTTGTGCCTTTTGATGATGTCAATTTTACTTCTGAAGGAGATATGATTGAAAAGCCAGAAGCCTTGATGTTGCATGAAGTAGAGGAAGGAAAGGATTATGCACTATTGATTAGTACAGTTGCAGGAACATGGCGTTATTTAATTGGAGATACGATTCGATTTGTAGATAAAGAGCGTTCAGAAATCATCATTACCGGAAGAACCAAACATTTCCTGAGTTTAGTAGGTGAACATTTGAGTGTAGACAATATGAACAAAGCCATTCAAATGGCAGGAGCTCATTTCAATATTTGTATTCCAGAATTTACAGTAGCTGGAATACCTATAGGCAACTTTTTTGGTCATCAATGGTATGTGGCATGTGATGATGCAGTAGATGCGGTTGCATTAGGAAAATACATTGACGAATGTTTGAACGAATTGAATGACGATTATGCGGTGGAAAGAAAGAGTGCGTTGAAGGAAGTTCGATTAGAAGTATTGAGTGAAAAACATTTTATGGATTTTATGCGCTCCAAAGGAAAAGTGGGCGGACAACATAAATTTCCTCGTGTATTAAAAGGAACCATGTTGGCCGACTGGCAACATTTTTTAGCCAACCCAGTTAAGAAACAAGCCGAGCGAACTCGCGCATAAATTTTTTTGATTGATAACAGCAGCCATATTAAAAGGATTGGTTTTAGGATTACTGCTCAGTATTTCTGTGGGCCCGATCATATTTGCGATCATCAAACAAAGCGTCAATAACGGACATAAAGCGGGTTACACATTTGTTGCTGGAGTTTCGGCAAGTGATATAACTCTTGTGTTGGTTTGTAATTTTTTCACTACCCTATTTACTTCTGCCATTAACCATAGTACAGAAATTGCTGTTACAGGAAGTATTTTTTTAGTAGTAGTGGGTATCTATACTTTGTTCTTTAAAAAAGTTGTGACCGACCAAGACAATAATTTGGTAGAGAAGAAATTTAGAAAAAGAGATTTAGCGGGTATTTTTTTATCGGGCTATTTCATGAATATTTTAAACCCCGGTGTTTTTATATTTTGGTTTGCCTGGACCGCTGCAATAGTAGGTGATGCGGCTAGCACACCTAATCCAGTGAATTATAAGTTCACTGTTTTTATTACTTGCTTGGTATTTGTATTACTCAGTGATATTGCAAAAGTAGCCGTTGCAGGAAAGCTCCGTTCAAAACTCACACCGCGCAATTTGCATTACATCAATATTATTTCAGGAATTATTTTAATTGGATTTGGAGTAGTATTGGCCTGGGGTGTACTCAATTATGGCAATGCGATAAAGCCGCATTAAGCTTCAAATCCCATCCCCTTTAATTTTAAAACCAGTTCATGTCTTGAACCCACATTTAATTTTTCATACACCGCATCCCGATAATTTTCTACAGTTTTTGGCGCAACATACATTTCTTTTGCAATTTCATTTAATGAAAGATTAGTAAGTTTTAATTTAAGATATTTCATTTCAGAATGATTAAACTTAACGTTTCCTATAAAAGCATATTTATCCCAATTTAAATCGGACGAATTTTGTTTTTTGAAATACTGATTTTTTAAATAGCCTGTTTCCATTAATTCCTTAAAAGATGATTCAAAATTAAATTTTGAATCATCTTTTACTAAATACCCATGAACCCCTAAGTTGAATAGATTCATGATGGTATTATCATCTTTAACAAAAGAGATCATTAATATTTTTGTAGTAGGATACAATGCTAATATTTCTTTGGCTGTTGCAGCGCCATCCATTATAGGCATACTCAGGTCAAGTATAGCAATATCTGGAATTTGTTTGGAATGTTTAATGGATTCAAGTAATTCTTTGCCATTGGCCCCTACTGCAAAAACAGTTGAATTGGGTGACTGCGATTTGATCATATCAATAAAAGCTTCTCTTACCCCAACATGATCTTCGGCAAATGCAATTAATAAATTGGATTGCATAAAATGGTTTTACTGGATTTTAAAATGGTGGGGGAATTCGAAAATAATGAAAAAAGGGGTGAATAACCCTTTTTCTAGTGATTATATTTTTGGAGAATTGTAATATTATTAATTTTTAAAAACTAACCATGAAAAAGAAAGGAGCAATTTTTTCGGTAATCATTTTAATGATGATCATCCCTGCACTTAGTGGAACTAGCAATGCAAAAGCAGATGATATCACTGGTGTAGGAACAATTTTAGAAGCAGTTGTTGATTTATTCTGCCCTGAACATCCACAAAACAGATGCAAACACGGCGAATGTAAAGATGGAGCTTGCATCTCATTTAGAAAAGCATGTAGTACAAATGATGATTGTAAGTAATTCAAAAGTCTTTATTCAAATATGTTGCCTACTTATAATAGGCAGCATATTTTTCTGTTGTACTGATTCAAAAGAGAATGAAATAAAAATTATAAATTATACTTCTCAAAAAAAACTTCAAAAACTAAGAATAAGCAATTCAAAATATAATTTTAAAATAAATTACTCAGGAATCGGTATTTTAACATCGATAAATGATACAATAGTATTAGTTGATGAACTGTATAAACAAGTATATTTTTTTGATACAATTGGAAATAAAATTAAACAGTTTGATTTTTTCAAATCGAAAGATCCTAAACTTTTTTCTCAATCAATTGCATTTAAAAAATGGAATAATAAGTATATATTAATAAACGGAAGAAGAGTGTCGTATTTCAACAATAAAATGGAATATGATACAACAATATATATTAAATTTAAAAGAGATGGAGTTCTTAATCAAGTTTTAGAAAAACCAAATCCACTGTCAATGGATATTTATGAAATTAATGAAAGAAATAGATCATCATTAGTTGCAGGCAATTTTATTTTATTGAGTTTAGAATCAGAACATCCATATTTTAATCCATATTCTTCGATCTTTTATTATAATAACAGTTCAATTTTTGGCAAATTTTCCATTGTTGATAATCGAATATATAAATCAGGAATTTCTTTCAGTAATGTATATACAAAAGATTGTTGCCAGCCAACATCTGATGGTGCATTTATTACATCATTTTCAAATAAAAAATATCTTTTGCAATTTGAGGCTGATTCAAATATATATATATTGAATAGCAACTTTAAATATATAGGAAAATTTGGAATGGCAAATAAATTGAATATCAAAACCCAAAAGACCACTAGTTTAGATATTGCATTTGACCAATCTTTATATAAGAAAACTAAGCAAAAACTAACTTTATTTTCTAATGTTTTTTACAATGAACGAAATGAATTTGTATACAGAATCTTCTCTGATTATTTTAATTCAAAATGCTATTTACAAGTTTATAAGTCTTATAATTTAATATCACAAAGCGAAATTTATTTTGATTTCAATTACGTTAGTTCATACAAAAATTTAATTTTTGGAATAAAAAAAGATACTTTATGCGTTATTCGGGTACATTAATACTAGCATTTTTTATCAATTTTGCTTTTGGCCAAACAAATGAAAAACGCATAAAAATCATTTCAGAAAATGAGGGGCTACCATTATCTGGAGTTAATATTTCCCTGAACAAAAAACCATTTACAATAACCGATGAAGATGGTATTTTTCAAATATTGAGCAATAATACTAAGTCCGTAAATACTGATTCTATATCATTTGAACATATTGGGTATTCGCTATTAACAATTTCTATAAAAGACCTATCAAATTCGAATGGTATTATTTCCTTAAGGCCATTTATTTATAATATTAAAGAAGTTGAAGTTTGGTCTACAAAATTAAGTTGGGGTGAAATAATGTATAAAGCAATTAATGGATTAAATCCCCAATCACTTTATCCAATTGAATCTGAGATTGAGAAAAAAATTGAAGTTTTATTTGACGATAGTTTACAAGCTTCAATAAATTTATCTGGTTTTTCTCATGATGAAGGACTAGACAATTCTGCCATTTTGCAAAATAGAAATGCATTTTCATGGTATAATTATAATAGTTGTAAAATCAACTATTTAAATAAGTACTCTAAATTCGAAAAGATTTATCGAATAAATGCAAATACATACCTTGAAAGAAGAGGAATTAAGTTACTACTTCCTTTGGCAATAAAATATTATAATTATTCATTGAATGGAATACAAAAAATGGAGAGTGGCGATACTGTTTATATAATCAATTGCGAACCAAAAAACGAGTACTTGTATCTATTAAAAACGATCGATAAAAAATTAAACGGCCCTTTTTATTCTGTTTTATTATCAAAAAAAACCTTCTTTATTCGGGCAAAAACTTATGAAATTGTAAGAATCGATTATCATGATAATACTTCATATAGTGTTACTTATAATAAAAAGAAACTAATTAAAATTAATGGAACTATTGAATTTATTACAAAAGATAAAATTATTTACCCAAAATATTACAAGATACAAGAGATTTATTTAAGTGATAACACAAAAATCACAAGGACCGACAATGCCTTTTTTAAAAAAATTAAATTTGAAAACCTTTCAAATGATTCACTAAAAGTCAAGTATAATTTAAGTGAAATAAATGGATCTTTCCCAATGCGTATTTTTTCACAAAACAATGTAGAAGACTCTCCATACTTCTTTATTCCAGGAATTAAATTTTAAACATATGTTCTTATTGTATTTCTTTTTCTTTTTTAGCTCTAATGATATAGTATTGATTAACCAGGTTCAAAATATTGGAAAAATTAATGAAGGTCAAATAAAAGAAGTCGTTTTTAAGGTTAAAAACACTTCTTCAAAACCAGTAAAAATATTTTCAGCTACATCAACTTGTGGTTGTACTTCGTTTAGCTATCCTACATATTTAAACCCCAATTGTAGGCTTCCCCTAAGTTCGGCCAGTTAAAGTTAGGGTTAACAAAAAATGCTTGTTAACTTTAAATTTTAATAGTCATGAAAAAAGGAAGATTAACCGAACACCAAATTGTATCTGCATTAAAGAAACACGAAGCAGGTATATCCGTCAAAGACATCAGCAGGGAACTCGGTATTAGCGAACCAACGTTTTACAATTGGAAAGCCAAATATGGCGGTATGGAAACCAGCGATGTTACAAAGCTCAAAGACCTAGAAAAAGAAAATGCCGAACTCAAGAAAATGTTTGCTGAGTTAAGTATTGAGAACCGAGCTATCAAAAACCTGCTTGAAAAAAAGCTTTAACGCCTGAAGAGAAACGAGAAGCTGTTGTATATCTGGTAACAGAAGAACAGCTAAGTAACCGCAAGGCGTGCAAACTGATGGGAATATCTCGAACGACCTGTCAGTATCAAGCAAAACCCAAGGATGATCTTGAAGTACAAGAAGCATTAACGGCGCTTACAACCAAACATGCAAGTATTGGCTATTGGCAATGCTGCTATCGTCTTTGGAATAAAGGCTATCTGTGGAATCACAAAAAGATTTACAGGGTGTATACCGACATGAAATTAAATATTCGCCGCAGGGCTAAAAAACGATTACCAGAGAGGGCTAAACAAACGCTATCGGTTCCCAATGCACCAAACCAAGTATGGAGCATTGATTTTATGAGCGACACATTGGTTGATGGAAGAAGATTCCGCTTGTTCAATGTTATGGATGATTTTAACAGAGAATCATTAGCTATTGAAATAGATACATCTTTACCATCATTAAGAGTCACTAGAGTGCTTAATAGGATTGTTGAGCAAAGAGGTAAGCCCGCAAATCTTCGTTCTGATAATGGTCCAGAATTTATCAGCCATATATTGCAGGAGTGGTGTGAAAAGCAGCAGATTACTTTGCAATACATCCAACCTGGTAAACCAACACAGAACGCATATATCGAAAGGAAAAATGGAAGTATCAGAAGAGAACTCCTAAATGCTTACTTGTTCAATAGCTTGGCAGAAGTAAGATGCTTGAGTGAGGAATGGAGGATTGATTACAATACAGAACGACCTCATAAATCACTTGGATATCTATCGCCACTATCTTATGCTGAGCAGCATTACAAAAGTTCAAAGAACGATTTATTGCTTTATCCACAAACAGCGAACGCAAATAATCAAAATATTGAAGAGAGCTGTTTAGTGGATAAAATCATTGGAAACAAAAAAATGAATAACTTAGAAAACTCTAACAACCGCTGGCACTAAAATAAGGGGA